>NZ_JASKUT010000004.1 GCF_030167925.1 Paenibacillus silviterrae | reverse complement strand
AGCCGAGAAAATCCATTCTTCAGCAAACCGATCGATTCCAGATGCTCCATGGAGTATTGGGTTAGCGGCGTCTGCTCCGTACCCTCCTGAAGAGGAACATACTGCGTTAACGGCTCACGGGGAGATCACAACGCCGGCGGCATGCGTAGACACGTGACGCGGCATCCCCTCGACCTTCATGGCCAGCTCCAGCAGCTCGCCGGTCTTCGGATGCTTCTCGGCGAGCGATTTGAGCTCAGGACTTACTTTGAGCGCATCGGCGAGCGTCATTCCGAGCTGATTCGGGATGAGCTTTGCCGCGCGGTCCACCTCGTTATAGGGAACGCTCAGCACGCGGCCGACATCGCGCACCCGCGGCCTTCGCCGCCATCGTACCGAAGGTGACGATCTGCGCCACACGGTCCGCGGCCGTATTTCTTCACAACGTAGTCGAGGACCTCATCGCGTCGAAGAATCGCTGAAGTCAATGTCGATATCCGGCATCGTGACCCGCTCCGGATTGAGGAAGCGCTCGAAGAGCAGCTCGTAACGGATCGGATCCACATCGGTTATTCGGAGAACGTAGGCTACGAGACTTCCGGCAGAGGAACCTCTGCCGGGGCCGACCATGATGCCGTTCTCTTTGGCAAAGCGGATGAAGTCCCACACAGAATTAGAAAATAATCGGAGTACCCCATACGCTCGATAACTCCAAGCTCATAAGTCAAGCGATCCTCAATGCTTCTTCGCCAGCCTGCATCCTCCCACTCTTGCGACAAGCCGTAGCGCTGCTGAAGGGCCAACCTGGCACAGCTCGGCAAGGTATTCGCCTGCTGTCCGCCCTTCGGGAATCGGCTCGAATTGAGGCAGGATCGAGCGGCCGAACTCCAGCTCCAGCTCGCATTGTTCCGCAATGGCTGCTGTATTGGCCAAGGCCTCCGGCACATGAGCGAATGCACGGCTCATCTCCTCCCCGCTCTTAAGATAGAGCTGGCTGGTGGAGAACCGAAGCCGGTCCTGATCCTCAACGGTTTTCCCCGTGCCAATGCAAATCAATTATATCCTGCACGGCGTGCTCCGGCTCCGCACGTAATGCACGTCGTTCGTTACTACCAACTGGATGCCCGTCTCGCGGCTCAGCTTCAGCATCTCGGGCATGACTTTCCTTTGCTCCAGCAATCCGTGGTCCTGCAGCTCAAGATAGAAGTCCGCGCCGAAAATACCGCGGTAACCTGAGTGCCGCCGCCTTCGCCTCCTCATAACGCCCGTGCAGAAGATGCTGGGACACCTCGCTGCCGAGACAAGCGCTGGTGCAAATCAAGCCCTCGGAGTAAGCGGCCAAATGCTCAAGGGTCGATGCGGGGCTTATAGTGGAAGCCCTCCAGGTGAGCGATCGATACCAGCTTCATCAGGTTACGGTAACCCGTCAAATTTTTGGCAAGCAGCAGCAAATGGTAGATGGGCTGCTCCTGTCTCGCGGCCTTCTGCTTGATCGAGCCGGCGGTAAAATACATCTCGCACCCAAGGATAGGCTTAATTCCGTGCTGCTTGCACGCTTTATAGAAAGGAATCGCTCCGTACATCACACCGTGATCGGTAAGCGCCAGCGCCTTCATCCCGAGCTTCGCCGCCTGTTCGACCATATCGTCGATCCGCGCCGCCCCGTCGAGCAAGCTGTACTCGCTATGTACATGCAAATGGACAAACCCGCTCAAATCGCTTCGCCTCCGTTTCTCGAAAGAAAAAAATGTTTTCTCTTAATTTTAGCATAATGCGAACAAGTGTGCCATAGATTAGGACAAGAGGGATGGGTCAAGCCAAGGCTTGTCATACGGGAAAGGATGAGCAGTCGTATGGTTATGTTTTTATCCAGATGTTTGTTGGATTTTTTCGTTGCGTTCGGGGTGGTGCTGGGGGGAACGATGCTGGCGGGCATTTGTGCCGTTCTGACGCTGGATCCGCCGATCAACCGGATGTCCCTGGTCGCCGAACAGATTAAAATATGGGCTATGGTCGCTGCGATTGGCGGCACGATCGATCCGATTCGGGCGATTGAAACCAATTTTGCTCTTGGCAATATTTCCCCTGCAATTAAGCAAATTTTGTACATCGTCTGCGCTTCACAGGGGCTCATGTAGGAACGATGCTGATCCAGTGGATCTGCAAGGGAGGCGCAAATGGATGAGGGTGCCCCGCTTTGACCTGTTCACCGCCTACCTGCGCGCCTTCGGCCTCGTCATTTCCGGTAGATCATCGGGCTGCATTTTTTTATGTCGGTGTACAGCCACAACATGAATCTCATCATTACGGAGAATAGGGAGCTGCTGTCGGATAACGAGAAGCTTATGGAGGAGACGGCTACACTGCGCAAATCTAAGAATCAGCAAACCACGATTAATCTCTGAATATTATCGAAGTGAGCACCAGCAGCCCGCAGCCTCCTTTAGATAAAGTTACGGAAAGCGAGCTGAGAAGCGCCGTATTCACAAGGAGTTCGGCAAGGTCGTGATCGGCACGAAGATTTCCTCATTACGTCGACTCGAAGGACTTGTACGAGGAAATCCTCACGGAGAGACGTTCTCAGGGCGTCATGGAGAAGGATTATATCGTTACCGTCAAAACCATGCTGCTGGTCGGTACAGAGCTTCGCGTCTGGGTTACCGCAAAAGAATGGGAAGCGCCTCCCCTCGTCATGATTCGAAGGGACAGGATTGCTTTTTTTCCGCGTTATGGGTAGAGTTAAGCTGCGCCTTCGTAAGGTGCCTTTATATTCAAGCTCATAAAGGAAGTGCATTAGCCAATGCTGATCGTTCAAGCGGTGCTCAGCACCTTGATTCTTGTCACGCTGATCTTCACTGTATACTACAGCCTTCGGTACCGCCGGGAGCAGGACCCGAAGCTTCGCGGCATTTATTCCTCCCGGATGAACATCGCCATGGGCCTGATGCTTGTCATCATTGCCGTCAGCCAGCTGTTCTTCTTTACGGATTCGGTAACACTGCGCATTTTCGGTGTGGTTTGCTTTATCCTGGGCGCGTTCAACTTCTTCGTCGGAATTCGGAACCACTCTTTATTTAACCGGTAGGACCTTGGAACCGTCAGGCTTCAGCCTGCGCGGTTCTTTTCGTTTAGCGAATGCCGGGCCTTAGTTAGCGTTTCATCGCCATTAACGTCCGCGGGGAGGCTATTCTGCAAATTACCGGCTATTTCGAGGGAATAACGTCCCCCAAGGCCGCTATTCGTATGTATCCCGGTAAATTCCCTGCGTTCCAGACCATTAACGCCGAGAATGGCGCTCGCCTTAACACAAAAAAAAACGGAGTCCTCCCTAGGGGCTCCGTTTCTATTGCAATCAATATAATTTCATGATATCATTGATCTCGATTCATTTTTAAGAAAGATTAACAAGATCAGTTTTCCTCAATATTATCATAACACATCGAAACCCTGTTGTCAAACCCCTCTTCACAAAAAATCTTTCATGAAAAGGAGCTGTGCTATGAGCCGCGTATCAGAGCAAGCATGGGTTGAGGAGCAGCACCGTATTACTGCCGTGAGAAATGAAATTCAGGAGCGGGCCGAAACGCTGCAGGAGCAAATCAGCGGCATAAGAGAAGACATCGTCGGCTTCCGCAAGCATTTCTGGGATGACGTAACAGTGAACGTCGAGGGTCTTGAGGAAATGGTCGAAACGATGGCAAGCCTGAAGCAGCAGGCGGAGGTCATCTCGGACCGTGAACGGCGCATCGTCAGCAGCAGTCGCAGCTGAAAAAGCTCAGCGGCTTCTGCAATCGCCATATTTCGGGCGCATCGACTTTCAGGAGGACGGAGAGCCGCGAAGCGAGGCTATTTATGTCGGCGTGGGCTCGCTGCTCAATCAGGAAGGAGATCAGTTTCTCATCTACGACTGGCGCGCCCGGTCTCCAGCTTGTATTACGATTATCCTCCGGGCCCGGCACAATACGATACTCCCGGCGGCACCATCACAGGCAGCATGGAGCTGAAGCGTCAATTCATCATTCGCGACAATGAGCTCCGCAGCTTGTTCGATACGAGTTAACCATCGGCGACGAGCTGCTTCAGGAGGTGCTGGGAAAGCAGGCCGACCCGCAGATGCGCAGCATCGTGGCTACGATCCAGAAGGAGCAGAACCGGCTCATCCGCAACGTAGGCAGCCGCTTGCTTGTCGTTCAGGGAGCAGCCGGAAGCGGAAAAACGTCTGCCGCCCTGCAGCGGGTAGCTTACTTGCTCTATCGTTTCGTGAAACGCTGAGGGCCGATCAGATCGTTCTCTTCTCGCCGAACTCCATGTTCAACAGCTATGTTTCCACCGTGGCTCCCCGAGCTGGGCGAGGAGAACATGCAGCAAACGACGTTTCAGGAATATCTGGAGCACCGGTTAGGGCATGAATTCAATCAGGAGGAACCCGCAGCTCAAATGGAATACACCTTGACTTCCATGCACGAGCCCGGTTACGCGGCGCGGCTTGAGGGCATTCGGTTCAAAGCTTCCACCGATTACCTGCACGCTCTGGATGCTTATGTGGTTACCTTAGGCCGGCAAGGCCTTCCGTTTCAGGATATCCGGTTTCGCGAGGACGTGCTGTTCTCCGCACAAAGTCTGCAGAAGCGGTTCTACGAGCTGGATCAAGGGCTGCCCATTCCCGAATCGTCTAAGGCTGCTCCGGGATGCCTTGCTGAAGGAGCTGATTCCAATCGCCCGCGCGGAGCGCTTAAAGCCCTTGGTTGAGGACGAGATAGACTTGCTGGATACCGAGGCTTACTTAAAGGCCTACCAGGAGCTGCAGCGCAAGAAGCTTCCTTCGGAGGATACGTTCGATGATTTCGATCGGGAGAAGCATATTCTCGCCACGATGCTGGTTCGGGAGCAGATGGAGCCGGTGCGTGCGGAAATCAAGCGCCTTAGTTTCCTTGACGTGCCGTCGGCCTACAGACAGTTCTTCACCGATCCAAAGGTAGCGGCAGCATGCGTAGCTTCCTCCCTGCCGAAGCAATGGGCGGACATCTGCAGCCAAACAAGTGAGCACCTGGATCAAGGCTATCTCGCCTACGAGGACACCACCCCGTACTTATACCTCCGCGAGCGCCTGGAAGGCACTCAAGTGAATACGGGGATTCGCCATGTGTTCGTCGATGAGGGGCAGGACTATTCGCCGTTTCATACCATTACTTGAAGGGCTTGTTTCCCAGAAGTAAAATGACGGTGCTTGGTGACTTTAATCAAGCGATCTACGCCCATACCGCGGGCGGCAGCAGCCTGGAATTCCTGCCGGAGCTGTATGGCGCCGAGCAAACCGAAACGATGATCCTAACGCGGACATACCGCTCGACCCGTCAGATTGTCGAGTTACGAAGCCCTTGCTTCCGGCTGGGGCTCTCATAGAGCCGTTTCATCGGGAAGGTCCCAAGCCGACTCTGACGAAGGCTGCAGACCCTATCGATTTGGCAAAAGGCATTGGGGATCGTCTCCGGCAGTTGAAGTCGGCCGGGCATCCTACGATTGCGGTCATTTGCAAAACGGCGGAGGAAAGCGAGAAAGCCCACCGGGCGCTCAGCGGGCATCTAGACGGTCTTGCCTTGATCCGCAGGAAACGACCTCCTATGAGGCGGGTGGTGCTCGTGATTCCTTCTTACTTGGCCAAAGGTGTGGAATTCGACGCCGTCATCGTATTTGACGCCTCGGCTAAGCAATACGGCAGAGAAAGCGAGCGCAAGCTTTTCTATACTGTTTGCACCCGCGCGATGCATGAGCTTCATTTATTCTATACCGGGGAACGAACGCCGCTGCTTGGGGGAGTCAGCGAGGAGCTTTATACGGCTACCCCTGCTCAATGACCTGAGCGGTTAACATCGCTTTGGCGACAAGCGCGCTGCCGTGATAAATTTCCACGTCGATTTTCCCGAACTTGCGGCTGACTTCAATCATCTTCGGACGAATTTCAATTTCACTGTCGATTTGACCGGCTTGACAAAGTACGAGGACATATTGTCCATCACGAGATCGCCCTTCTTCACGTCAAGCACGGCGTGGTAAGCCGCTTGCGACATAAGCACGGTCAGCACCCCTTCGGACACCGTACCGAGCCGGTTCGTCATCTGCGGCGTAATCGAGCCGCGGAAGACGAGCTGGCCGTTCTTGTCCTTGCCCTCCTGAAAGCCGGACCAAATCAGGTCCTCGAATGTCTCCCCGTGCTGCGGCTGGCGCTGGGTGTGCTGCATCGCCTTCAACACATCCTTGCGGCTGATCACGCCTACTACCCTACGGCCAAGGTCGATGATCGGCAGCAGCTCGATGCCCTCCCACACCATCATGTGGGCCGCCGAAGCTACCGAGGTGCTCGGCGCAGCCGTGACAGGGCTCCGCGTCATCAGCTTGTCGATCGTCTGCTGCGGCTCCGCACCGATGAAGTCCATTGGACGTAATCATTCCGATGACCCGGTTCCATTCATCCACTACAGGGAAGCGGCTGTGTCCCCGTCTCTTCATGCAGCCGCTGCCAGTCCCTCAGCGTCTGATTCCCCTTAAGCACGTACACCTGCATCCCTTTCGGGATAATATCCTCAATCAGCAAAATCTTCTTCTTGATCAGCCGGTCATAGATGCCCGGTTAATCATCGAGGCGACGGTAAACGTATCATAGCTGCTTGATATGATCGGAAGCTCCAGCTGGTCCGCCAGCTGCTTGACCTCCTCCGATGTCCCGAAGCCCCCGGTGATCAGTACGCCGGCCCCTGCTCCACGCGTCGTACATGCGCTTTATAGCGGTTACCTACAATTAACAGGCTGCCCGGATCGATATAGGCGCATCATCGCTTCCTGCTCCATCGCGCCGATAACGAATTTATGCAGCGTTTTGTTCAAACCGCCGCTCCCGCCCAGCACCTCGCCGTCCACCATATTGACGACCTCCGCGAAGGTTAACTTATCCAGCTGGTCGCGCAGCTTCTTCTCAACCCGTACGGTTCCGACCCGCTCCTTAGTAGCCACAAGCCCGATCGTATCGCCTCTTTAATAGCACGGTATGCCGTACCCTCGCTGACATCCAGCTGTTCGGCGATTTTCCGGACGGAGATTTTGGTGCCGATCTTTAAGCTTTCTATATATTTAATGATCTGCTCGTGCTTCGTCGCCGCCTCAGGTACACCGGAAACCTCCATCTGTTATACCTCTCCCCATTGATCTGTCACACTCTGTATTACCCATTATAGGCGATTTTACAAAAAATGAATAGACTGACAGCTCTATACCTGTTTGTGCTGCATAGGATGGAAATAGCCATTTGTGCTTATAGAATGTTAAGGAGTGAGAACACATGTCCATGAATCCGTTACAGCCGGTCGGAGCCGCGGCCGGAGCCGGCGCTTTACAGCCGATTTACCAGTTGGACCCCGAAACGGCAGGTGCTATGAAAAAGTGCAGGGAGCGCCTCCATTCCATTTGCAGCCAGCACATGAACCGCCCTGTCCGCGTCCAAACGGTGCACGGCCAGACGCATGACGGCTATATCGTGCATATTGACAGCGACTTCATCTACCTCCAAATCATGCCGGGACACAGCCGCGCCTTCCTTCCTTCGGCGGCTTTGGGCCGCACGGAGGCTTCGGGTCTCCGGCATTCAATCCCTATTATAACAATGTGGTTTTGCCGCTCGCTCTGTTTAATCTTCTCGCCGTCAGTCTGCTGTGGTAGTTTCTTGTCATGCCAAAAAGCCTGCCCGCTCTCCCATTCGGAAAGCAGGCAGGCTTTTCCATACCCCAGGCCATTTATTTTTTGAACTGCATAACCTTCCTGCGGCCCTGCAGCATTTGCTCCAGCTGCCATCGCTTCATCTTCTTCACCTTCAGCAGCTCCCGCGAGTCTCCTCCTCCACGCCCAGCAGCTCGTGAAGATGCGCAGCTACGATCAAGAGCGCCATCGCAAGCCAAACGAAGCCGAACACCGACTCGGGCGCCAAGCCGTCGCTTAAACTTAACCGCGGAACGGCAAAGATGACCATTCCTAGAGTTAAGCCCATATAAACGAGATTACGTATCCCTTTCATCGTCCTTGTCTCCCCTCCCCAGAACAACTTGTACGCTTCATTCTATGAGGCAAGGGGACGGATTATCACCGAAAAAAAGGACAGGCTACGCTTTGGCCGGCTGCGGCTTCGTTTTTTTTCTCCAAAGAGACATGAATTGGCCGTAGGCAGCGACCAGAATCCAAGGGACAAACAAGGTCGCGACAAAGCCGCCGAGTGTATACGCATGGTATAGCAGAATGTCGCCGGTCGCCCGCTCCACCTGGGTATGCCAATACGTAAGGACCGCCGGATGCACCAAATAAATACCGAATGAGACCGCTCCGAGCCGGATGAGCCATTGCGCAGCGCTGTTCCACTTGTTCAACAGCCTCTCCCGAGCCAGATGAAGCTCATCGCCACAAAGATCGCATACGAGTGAAACATGACTTCATACCAGACGCCGTTTAACGGACAAGCTTGTATTGCTCCAATAGAATGGACCCGGCGAACGACGCCCCGATGATCAACGATAGCGGCAGCACCCAGCGGATGTGCTTCCGCAGCCATTCGATGAACGGCTGGTAATACAGCCCGATCTGCCCGCCCACCGCAAATACCGCGAAATACGTCACAGCCAGAGAAGGAACATGCTCTACAGGCGACACATACCGGTTGTAGCAATAGAAGACGGCCTGAACAAGCAGCCCGAACAAAACAGACTTCGGCGAAACCAAAACCATTTCCGGCACAGGGTCATCAGCAGCGGAACAATAGGTAAAACTGCACGATAATCGTCATGAAATACAAGTGATACGAGGCATCCGCCCCTCGGCAGTAAATCCAGAAAGGCGCGCCAGTCGAAATGCAGAGTGTTCCTTGAAAAATCCATTGGTTGTACAGGTAATAAAACAAGGACCATACTAGATAGGAATAACGACCTGCTTTACTCTTCTGAGGTAAAAGGTGACTCCCTGCTTGGCGCCCCAATCGTTCGAGTAGCGATAGAACAGGACGACGCCGCTTAATAAAATAAAAACGGGTACGGCAAAGTTGCACAGCTTGTTGACTGCTAGGTAGACCGCCTGCGCCGTGCTGCCGACCGGGAAGCTCACGGTAGCCTCCGAGGTGGCATGAATCGCTACCACCGCTAAGATGGGCAATCGCTCTCACGATATCCAGCTCATGGAGCTTGGGGAGTGATTTCTTTTTTGCAGGGGGAGGTACGGTTTCCGTCAAATGTTGTCGACTCTTTGTCGAAGAAATGCTATTAAGCATTGTAACATATTGGGTGTAACAGCCTACTCCATCGAGTTATCACTTATATTTACGCATATATACTTATTACACTTAAAAACACTTGCCTTAATGCATTACTTTCACTTACAATGAAAGAAAATCAAATTCCCCGAGGAGAGCGTCATGTACCAAGAAGAAAGGTTTATCGGTATTATGCAGCACTTGCAGCACAAGGGCCGCATCAGCACGGATGAGATTGCGAGCTGTTCGAGGTATCCCCGGGGATACCGCCAGACGGGATATTGTTAAGCTGGAAGAGCAAGGCCGCATCCTGCGAACTCGCGGCGGCGCGATTCTTCCCACCTTGATGAAGGATGTCGTCGATTATCATACAAGGCTCCATCTGGAAAGCACCGGCAAGCACGCCATCGGCGCATGCGCCGCCTCTTTGGTTCAGGAGGGAGACTACTTGTTCATGGACGCCTCTACGACTGTGCTTCAGGCGGCGGAGTGCCTGAGGAACGTCGCAGCACGTTGTCGTAACCAATTCGATGGACATTGCCGGTACGCTGTCGGCGAGGAACGGCGTTACCGTGCATTTGCTCGGCGGCGTCGTACATCCCAAGCACCGCTTCATCGCCGGCTCGAGAACGATCGATATGCTGCGCGATTATCACGCAGATAAGCTTCTGCTTGGCACCGCCGCCTTGTCCGCCGAAGGTCTCTCTAATCCCTATGAGGACGAAGGCCATGTCCATCGTGAAATGGTCGAGCGGGCGGATCAGGTAATTATTCTCGTGGATCATTCCAAGTTCGGGCAGCGTACCTTTTACGCGGGTTGCAGGTCTTGAGCAAATTGATATCATCATCACGGACCGGCGTCCGGAGGAACGATTCGCCGAGCTGCTGACAAGCACGGCATTCATCTGATCGTCGCCGCAGAAGAAGGGGAAAAAACTTATGATTAAACTGATTGTCAGCGATTTGGACGGTACCTTGATCCATCATCATTCCTCGATCCGAGAGGAGGATGTGAAGGGGCTTCACGCTATGTTGGAGGAGGGTGTCGCCGTAGCCTTCGCCTCAGGCCGCATGTATCCCGAAATCGATACGGTCATGAAGGAAATCGACCGGAGGGTTCATTCCATTTCCCAAAACGGAGCCTATGTCCACACTTCGGACGGGACACTGCTTTCGCATCACGCCTTCGAGCGGGGAGCTGCTCCTGGAGCTGGCCGGAGCTGCGGAGGGCATGCCTTCCTGACCATGCTCTGCGGACCGGACAGCTACTTCGTCGAGCGGATGAATGAGCATGCCCGCATCATCGGAGCAAGGCTGATGGCGCCTTTTCACGAGATTCCCCATGCGAGGGAGCTCCTGGGACGCGAAGTGATGTGCGGCAAAATGTCCTTTTTCGGCGATGTGGAGCGCCTTCGGAGCTTGCAGGAAAAGCTGCTCGGACAGTATGGCGAACGGATTGACGCCTACATTTCCGATATCGACTGCATGGATGTTATGCCGCGGGGCGTTTCGAAGGGCACCGGTCTGCATGCGCTGCTGAAGAAGCTCGATGTGCTGCCGGAGGAGACCGTATGCATCGGAGATTCGTTCAACGATCTCGCGATGTTCTCGGGAGACGCCGCACAGCTTCGCTATGGGCGGCGCCCATCCGGAGGTACGTGCAAAGGCGAAGCATACCGCTGCGTATGTAGCGGATGTGATTGCCTGGGTCAGGGCCTATAATTTACGAGAAGCCGGTGTATAAACGCCGGCTTTTTTTGTTGTTTCCCCTCCCTTCGGCGACGCCGGACAGCCTGCCGCAGCACCTTCCCATCGGGCCTATGAACACTGTACTTTTCGGCATGGTCCATTCACCAAGGTGTAGATGCCCTCATATGATGACAGTAGCTCGTTACTTGGTAGATGTATGTTGTGCTGGAAGGAGGTCCGCAATGAAAAGAACGAAGGGTAAAGATTCATGTCAGCGCCAGCCTTTCACCGGACGGCTCCGTTGTTATGCTCAGCGATTCTCTCGTGAAGAAATGGAAGCTTTCGCAGAACCCATCCGTCTCCCTTTGCTTTGGGTCCGCCAAACAAAGAGGTAAAGGTCATCCCTGTCACTCAAGCGGAATGCTGCGGCTCAGTGACACCCTCGCTGCCAAATGGGGCGTGAAACACGGCGATTCCTTGTGTCTGCAATATAAATCCGCCTCGGGTTCCCTTCATCTGGGACCGTTAATCGGAGTCATGGTCAGCCGCGCCAACGCCAGTGCGGGTGATAAGCTGTTCGGTACAACGACCGCCTTCTGCCACGAAATGACGGAAGCATGCAAAATCTACGGTGCCGCCGTCCTTCTTCTGCACACCGGAGGACCTGAAGACGGCAGGCGATACCGTCAAGGGCTGGCATTACGCGGCCGCTGGATTCGCTCTACCTTTCCTGTACCCCATGTACTGTACAATCGTCTTACCTCTCGCCGCTACGAAAATTACCCCCACGTCCAGCAGTTTGTAAGCCAGGCCCCGAAGCAAGCACCGCACCATCATGTTTAATGAGAATATCTCAATAAAAGCGAGGTCTTCGATGCGCTGCGCAAGGAAGCCGGACTCCAGACGTACTTGCCGGAATCCCATCTGCTTCGTAATTTTGCCACGCTGAAATCCATGTGCAGCAAATACGCCTCCGTCTTTCTTAAGCCTATCACGGGCAGCTTGGGTAAAGGCATCATTCGCATCCGCCGCTCCGAGGGCGGAACGTATATCGCCCATTTCACCGGCCTGAACGGTACCCGAAAGCAGGTGTACCGCAGCCTGACCCAGCTGTACTCGGCCATCTCGGGCAAGGTGAAGACCGGGCGGCACCAGATCCAGCAAGGCCTGAACCTGATCCAGGCGGGCGACCGCCCCATCGATTTCCGGGCGCTCGTGCAACGGGATGATACCGGATCATGGACCGTCACCTCCATCGTCGGACGGATTGCAGGGGCCAACCACCAGTTCGTCTCCAACCTGGCCCGGGGCGGAACGCTCTGCACGTCAGGGAGGCGCTGGCCCGCGCCGGTGCCTCCGCTTCCGGGCCGCCAGGCTGAAGCGCGCCGCCCTACAGATTGCGAAGGGCATTGAGACGCAGGTGGAGGGACATTTTGCCGAGCTGGGGGGTCGACCTCGCCTTGGATACCTCCGGGCGGGTGTGTGGCTGCTCGAGGTGAACTCGAAGCCGTCGAAGGATGACAATACCCCGCTGAATGCGGAGCGAAAGATCCGCCCGTCCGTGAAGACGGTCGTACAGTATGCTCGCCATGCGGCGAAGTTCTAAATCAAAGACCGGGGCCAAGGGGGATGCTTCTGCCTTCCAGGCCGCGGCAACTGCCGAAGCAGGAAGGTGAAACGCATGATGATTACCATGCTGGAGCGAACGAACGGACGCACCTTGGGCATCATGACGACACGTACCGAAGGAGACGTCCCTTTTACGAACGCGGGTTCTACCGCCGCTTGATTGTGTGCGGTCGGCGCTACGGGCTGACCGTGTTTGTTTTCTCACCGGAGGACATCGATGGTCTCTCTCCCGAGTCACCGGTTACGTTTATGAACCGTCGCTGAAGCAGTGGGTCAGCCGGTGGTTTCCTCTGCCGGATGCGGTGTACGATCGATGCTTCTTCTCCACCCGCAAGGAATATGCCAATTACCGTACGGCTCTGCGCCGCCTCCCTGGAACAGCAGCCGGTCCGGCTGCTCGGCTACGGCCTCAAGGGCAAGTGGGAGGTGCAGCAGCTTCTCCAGCGGGAGGAACGGCTCCGGCCTTTCCTTCCGCCCACGGAGGAGCTGCGGCAGCAGCCGCACGATGCTGGAGTGGCTGAAACGCCGCGACGCCATCGTGCTGAAGCCACAGGGGCGGCTCGCAGGGACGCGGCGTGCTGCTCGTGCGCCGCGAAAGCGCCGGGATGGCCCGCGTCAGCGCTGCCCGCCCGTCACGGAGAATACGGCCGAGGCGGCCTTCTCCGTGCGCGGCCGCGACGCGCGCAACCGGCGCGTCGCGCACGGCTTCGGCGACGCCGCAGCGCTGCTGCGCTGGCTGCGCCGCTTCACGGGGCGGCGCAGCTATCTCGTGCAGCCGTACCTGCAGCTGCACGATGCCAGCGGCGATGCGTACGACGTACGCTCGCTGGTGCAGAAGGACGGCGCCGGTCGCTGGCAGCTGACCGGCATGGCCGTCCGGCAAGGTCAGGGCGGCAGCCTGACCTCGAATCTGCACGGCGGCGGCAAAGCGGAGGCCGCCGGGCCTTCCTGGCCCGCGTGTTCGGGCCGGAGAAGGCGCGTCAGCTCCAGAAGGAGCTGACGCGGCTATCCGAGCTCATCCCGGATGTGCTCGAATCCTGTCACGGGCGGCTCGTCGAGCTCGGCATCGACTTTGGTGTCGATCTCGACGGTTATATTTGGATACTGGAAGTGAACTCCAAACCCGGCCGCTCCATCTTTACTTATTTACAGGACGATAAGGCGCGTAACCGTGCGCTGAAAATCCCATTCGGTATGCCAAGTATTTACTGACGCAAACAGCGATTCCCGAAGATCGTAAACTCAGACGTTTTGGACAATCGCAAGAGCGGTGAAATAAGGCTACGCTCGAGCGGCAGCAACGGATGAGCCGGCCTTAGGCAAGGCCGCGATTCCTTACGAAGAACGCTTCGCACACGGAGCGCTAAGGAGGTTTATCATGAGTTTGACAACCTGCACGATTCACGTCACCCAGCGGCTGGAGCGAGCGGTCTTCTTGACAAGTGAGCTTGCCAGCGCCCTCAAACTGGCCAAAACGAGAAGCGTGACATTACGGCTTGGCAGCAAAAGCCTTGAGCTTAGTCTGAGACTGCTCAAGAAAACCGGCAAGCATATGTATTTGCCGGCGACTTTATATAAGCAGCTTCATATCCCGCGCCTCGGCAGCACACTCATCCAAAGCAGCGGCGGCGGCAAAGAGCTCGAGATCGGACCGCTCATCGGCATTCTGACCAGCGTCTCGAGCAGCAGCACCGCTCCCTTCGGCTCCCGCACCGAATTCATCCGCCAATTCATGCGCGTCGGCTCAGATAAGGCATATTACTTTGCCTTTTCCCAAAACCAAGTGAATTGGAACCAAGGCACGGTAACAGCAACCATTCCTCGCTCCGAGGGAGGCTGGGTCCGCAAGGTGGTTCCGCTGCCGGACGTGGTATACAACCGGCTCCCAAGCCGGAAGGCGGAGAGCTCGCTTCGATGAACGCCTTCAAAAACGTTTATCCGGCGCGGCATTCGCTGTTTAACTGGAGCTTTTTCGACAAGTGGGATGTCTACAACCTGCTAGAAGGCACCGATGCATACAAGCATGTGCCGGATTCCCGAATCAATCCCTCCGCGTCGGATATTAGAGAAATGCTCGAGAAGCACAAGTTCATTTATTTAAAACCGACCGGTGGCAGTCTCGGCATCGGCATATACCGGCTGACGTACAATCCGAAACGCGGGTACTATGCCGTTTCCGCCGCAGCGGCCGCAATGTGCTGCTTCGCTTCGCCAAATTCGACGGGCTGATGAGGCTGCTGACCCGCCAAAACGCCGCTTAAACCATTATGTGGCGCAGCAAGGCATCCGCTTGATCGAGATTGACAACTGTCCGATTGACTTCCGCTTCCATATGACCAAAATTCGAACGACCAATGGATCGTTGCAGCGATCGGCGCCAAAAAGGCGGGTAAAGGCAGCGTAACAACCCATGTTCGAACCGGAGGCCAGCTGATGACCCCCGAGCAGGTGATGCGTCAGGTCTACGGTGCACGTGGAGAGAGTGTGCTGCAAACGGCCAAGGATGCAGCCATCAAGCTTGCAGAGGCTGTAGAGAAAAATCATCGCCATACCCTGGGAGAGCTCGGCTTCGACATAGGCATCGATCAGAACGAAAGGTATGGATGTTCGAGGCCAACTCCAAGCCCGGCCGGTCGATCTTCAAACACCCGGCGCTCAAGGAACAAGGCAGAGCCTCGCTGCAGTACATTTAGACTACTGTCTCTACTTGAGCCGATTTCGGGCAAGGAGGGATTCGTGAGTGGACGCGAGCACACAGCAGAAGCCGCAGCGGCCTACGCTGGCCATTCTCACTTACTCGGATGACAAGAGAATTTTCGAGGGAAAATCAGGAAAACTTTATCGATTTAATCCGGGCTGGTCTGGAGCATCAGGTGAAGGTTTATGTGATGACCGTTCAGGATTTTAAACTTACCGGGAGCTCCGCGTTGGCTACACGTATGATTTTGCGGCAAAGCGCTGAAGAAGGGGAGCAGCCGATCCCGCATGTCATTTATAACCGGATCCCCTTCCGCAAATTCGAGCTGCTTCCCGAGGTGCAGCAGGTGATCCAAACCTGCTTGCGCCACGGACAGATTCATTTCTTCAACCCGTCCCTTCTTCAATAAATGGAATTTGTTTGAGTGGCTGACGAAATCCGGCACACGAAGGGCTTTATTCCGGTCACACACAAACTGACCTCAAGCGAAGAGCTTGATAAGCTGCTCCAGAAGCATTCCTCCCTGTATTTGAAGCCGATTCGAGGCAAAGCCGGGAAGGGGATCATGAAGGTGAGCCTAAAGCCCGGAGCTGCCGGCACCCCCTTATATGAGCTGAGCATTCAGGAAAAAACCAAGAGCCACATCTCCAGGTATACGACGCCGACTCAAGCTGTGGTCCCAGGTTCGTGAGCTTGTGGACTCCAAGGAATATATCATGCAGCAAGGGATCGATCTGTCGAGCTATAGGCAGCGCCCATTCGATCTCCGCGTGCTGGTGCAGAAGAACGGCAAAGGCTTGTGGAGCATTGCGGGCGTAGGCGCCAGACTGGCGGGAAAATCCAGCATCACTACCCATGTGCCGAGAGGCGGCTCGATCGACGACCCGGCAAAGCTGCTTGCCTCCACCTTCGGTGCGGCAGGCAGCAAGCGGATTATCGTCAGCGCCAGAAGGTCTGCCCTTCTGATTGCGAAACAGATTGAGAAGGCCAGCGGAAGCGTCCTGGGAGAAATGTCTATGGATCTTGGCGTAGATACGGATGGCCGCTTATGGTTCTTCGAAGCCAACTCCAAGCCGATGAAATTCGACGAACCCCATATCCGCAAGAAATCACTTGAAAATTTGATTCTTTACAGCGCCTTTCTATCCCGCAGGAAAAAAGTCCGCACTGCAGCCAAACCGGGTAGGACACGGATGACTACAAAACGTAATGCAAGCAGGTGACGACAGCATGCCCCTTTACCAAGTTGGTGTATTAGCGATGTATATGCAAGGAAAAAAGCTGGAGGAGCTTTCCTTCTTCCGCAAGCTCTGTGTCAACGGGCGCAAGCTTGGGCTGGAGGTGCTCGTCTTCACGCCGGATGACGTACATGAGAGCAAAGGACCTCGCATTCATGCGCTGTCGTATAATCCGGAGAAGGGGTAAGTGGGAACGCAAGTGGACTTCGTTCCCACCCATCATCTATGACCGTGCGCGGCTATCACG
The DNA here is from genome assembly GCF_030167925.1 of Paenibacillus silviterrae. Lineage (GTDB taxonomy): Bacteria > Bacillota > Bacilli > Paenibacillales > NBRC-103111 > Paenibacillus_G > Paenibacillus_G silviterrae. The sequence goes on along the minus strand of NZ_JASKUT010000004.1, from coordinate 27,392 downwards.
GGGTGAGCAATTACCGAAAGCTGAAGGCCTTCCGGGAGCGGCATACGAAGCTTCGCTACATTAGCCGACCGATGGCCAACAAATGGACGATGCATCGGATTTTGTCCGAGCACGACCAAATCAAGCCGCATATGCCGGATACGGAGAAATTCGAGGATGCGAAAAGCATTGCGAATTTCATGAAGAAGCACTCCATCGTCTACATGAAACCGATGAACGGCACCGGAGGGCGGGGCATCCTTCGTCTGCAGCGTCTTCCGGGCGGCGAGCACTGTTTGCTTCAGGGGCGTGACCCGAATCGGCGCATTCTCCTTCCGCAGAAGGTCACGCCTGAGCAAATTACGAGCCGGGTTTCCGGCTGGAAGCTGGGCCATCGGTATATTTTACAGCAGGGGATTCCTCTCCAGCTGAAGGACGGACGCGTTCACGACTTTCGGATGCTCGTTCAGAAGGACAGCACCGGGGGTGTGGCAGGTTACCGGCTGCGCCGGACGGTGTCGGACCGAAGCGCTCCCGTGACGTCCAACCTTCATGGCGGGGGCTCGGCGGCACCGATGGAAACCTTGCTGAAACGGAGATTCGGCTCGCAGGCAAAGGTAGATCAAATCAAACAAAAGCGCGTATACTCTCGGCTTGAATGTCGTGAAGCATTTGGAAGAGAAGTTCGGACGTTTATGCGAGGTCGGCATCGATTTGGCGGATTGACCCGAAGGGCCATGTGTGGCTCCTGGAAGTGAATTCCGAAGCCGTCGCGGGAAGTATTCTACCGGATCGGGGAAACGGAAACGTACCGGAGAGCGATTACACCCCGCTGGAGTATGCGCTCTGGCTGCTAAAGCAGAAGAAGCCGGCCGAAGAGAAAAAAGAGTAACCTTTACCTACAACAAACCCCCTGCCGGCCTTCATGGCCTAAGCAAGGGGTTTCGTTATTATTGTATCAGCGTTAACAGATCCTCAAACCGGTTAATGATCACATCCGCATCGTCGAGCTCTCCTTCTTTACGGAAGCCGGCGTAATCGCAGCCGATCACCTTCAAGCCGTTGGCATGCCCTGCCTCCACATCGGACGAGCGGTCGCCAACCATCCAGGCCGACTTCAGCTGATGCCGTTCGAGCAGCAATCGAACCAGATCATTCTTGGAGCGTGTTTGGTACTCTCCCGCGTTATACAACCCATCCTTCTCGAACAACGGCTCGAGGCCCTGCATGCGGATAACTCCCTTAACGTATGCTTCAAGCCCGTTACTGGCTATAAACAGCTTGATGCCCTGCTCCCGCGCAGCCTGCAGCGTGCGGGCCACACCGTCATATAACTTCCCTTCCTTGCGAGCCATCCCCTCGAGCTGGTAGTTCAACAGAAGCTCGTCCGCCCGTCGATGCACCTCGGCACCGTAATCCGGCATCACCTGCTGCCATATATGCTCAAGCAGCATTCCCCAGCGCACCGAGAATATGCTTCTCCGGCGGTGTCTCTCCTTGAAACAGGCCTTCCTTCCGCAGCTGATCAAAGGTGGCATAATACGCCGGCAGCAGCAATGTTTCCGTTTGAAACAACGTGCCGTCGAGATCGAAGATCATCGCTTCCGGCTTCGTCCATTTCCCAGTCATCGGTTCCCCTCCCGAAACACTTTTTTACGTATTATACAACCATGATTTCCCGGTAAAGTCAAACCGCACCTCGAAGGAATTAGTTGCTGTCGGGAACCCCGCGGGCTTCGTTTCATCTCAGTTTGGTGCGGAGTGCTTTTGTCCAAGTAAATTAAAAAAAGATAAAAATATATGCGGCCACGGTAACGTCAAAGATCGCACAGAGAGGCGGAAACCAGTGGATTACCTTGGTCTTGATCACTTTCGGATGGTGCAGCATATCCCATATTCCGTGCAAGGCAAATCCGATTCCAATCCACATCGGGGAAACCAATAATCCCATGGCTGCTATCGTAAAAAACAGAAGAGACATTCCAAACTCAACAGAGATCCATTGGATTCGCGAATCTGCTAAAGCAGCCCCCAAATAAACGCAGGCGGTATATCCTAAGAATAACGCGAACATTTCATAAGCGATCGGTGAATAAAACCAGTAAAAGCATCTAATGGTCAATAAGGCGAGTAAGATACCTCCAACAATTATTTTCCCTTGGTTTGACATGATACATCCTCCTAGTGTAATTTCCTATGCATATCTTAGCACTTGGAGATTACAACAAAAGCGCAAAAAATGTACCCGCTTCACGCAAATGATTGCGCCCTTCACGCAAAAAAAGGCACGCCGCCGGCATGCCTTTTCCTTCAAGCTATTTACGTAACCTTGCTTCTCTTCCTGCCTGGCAGCTTGAGGTTCACATCGTTCATCTTAACCCTGTGATCCTGTCTGCCCTGCCTCTTCGGATTAGAGGTTTTCATTTTCGAAAATAAGGAGGTTAGCAGGTAGGCCGCCTCATACAGGGTTATATAAATAAGGAAGATGATAAAGTAATTTACCCACTTGTATTTTTCGAACAAACCGAACATGACCAGTAATGGTTTGAAACCAAACCCAAATGCCAGTGCAGTTAAGACGGCATACAGGTGAAAGTTTTTCCCTCGCTTAAGGGTCCATTGATAGACGAACATGATCGCTACCGGAATTAGCGCAGCATCCAATGAAACACTGGGCAGAAACGGTATTACCTGATATGGGTATCCCCATAACCCGTAACGGATGCCGAATACATCTGTATAAGCAAAGAGCACATGAGTGGCGAACCCAAAAAATGCGATTTGGTATATCTTTGTACGATCAATAAACCTGTATACTAGAATGAGTGGGATAATAAGCATAGCCAGGATTGTCCAAAATTGCCAAGTGGTAAAATTGGAGTATAGAGACCAAATAATTAACCCCCTCACGAGTAAGCCGTTCTTGAGTCGATACTATATTATGAAAATAATCAGCTTGTGTTTGCGTCATCCTTGTGTTCCCTCCTTGTTGTCCTTAGGGTACACAATTAATAACAGTAATATTACGCTATTTCCTTACTGGTTCAATGCGAAAATGATTTTTGCCATGCGACTGACTCTCCTCCCTGGTTTTCTTGCATATTCATCATTAGGCGTTCCATTTGCAGCCTTCTTTATGTCTAGATTTTACCATCCAACAGGCATGCCCGGTTCTCATGGATGCTCATGTGCACAGTCATGGCTCGAACAGCAATATCCATAGGCTTTTAAGCCAACACTAACCAGCTTGTATTCATTCCGTAAATAACCTAAAGTCCTCCGGCGGAGGATCCTCCCAGGCGCGTATGATAAGGATTGTCTCCGGATCTGTTTTATCCCATTCGATAAAACCTTCTTTAGCCAGTATCGCAAGCGAATCCCATACACGTTTTTCATTCCGCCCTGTCTTGATCGTTAGTTCGTGGATCGTTGGCGTTCTTCTACGGATAGCTGTAAAGTTTCCAATTATACGTAACAGCTTACGCTCGGCATCATGAAGCATATTGATTCACCGGCTTCACTGCCAGAATGTTCTCAATTCGAAAAGTTCTTGGATCATTTCGATGTAAACAATGTGCCTTAACGATACCGCCAACTGATGATTTCACATGGATCCGCCGCTGGGTGATTCGTTCGTCAAGGCCAATATAAATAATATCAATTGTTTTTCCAACGTATTTTCCCATATTCATACATATTTCACCTCTAATAAGAACGTTTGTTCTATACTATGTTATACAGAACAAACGTTCTTTATACAAGGGGGGCTTAACTATACAAAAAAATAGCACACCCACAGGGGCATGCCAGTTCTTAAGCTAATCCATCGGGCCGGCGGCCCAGTTATCGTAGCTTGCAGCGGCCGGTGGGGCATGCAGCACCATCTGGGCAATAAGTCTTGTATTGTCCAGTTTATTCCTGACATAAGTCAGCTCGCTCTTCGCCTGCTCCGCAGCCAGCTTCGCCTTCAATACAAGACGTCGCAGCTCATGCGTATGAGGCCATAGCTCCGCCTCACGCGCCTGCTCATTCTTGCCCTGAATCGTCCCCTGGTAGAAAAGCTCGTTCGTCTTGGCCGTTAACGCCAGCCTGCTCTCCTCCAAGTAGGACAACGCCTTCAAATAATCCTGCTCCGCCCGCAGTACCCGTTCCGGGAGCGACTGCAGCTCCAGCAGAATATCCTCCTTCTGCACAGCGCCAACCTCCCATTGATCTTATTTAAAATATTTTCTTCTGCTGCCGGTCCGCCTTAAGAATTTCGACCGCTTCACGGAAGCGCATCGAATGCACAACCTCCCGCTCCCGCAGGAATTTCAGACCGTCTTGCAAATCGACATCGTCGGTCATATCGATGAGCCATTGGTATGTAGCTCTGGCCTTCTCTTCAGCCGCAATATCCTCGTACAAATCGGCGATCGGGTCACCCTTCGCCTGTATGTAGGCCGCTGTCCACGGCACACCGCTGGCATTTTGATAAAACAGGGCATTGTCGTGCGCCACGTAATGATCATCGAGTCCCGCGGCCTTCAGCATCTCCGGTGTCGCATCCTTTGTCAGCTTATACACCATGGTCGCAATCATTTCTAGATGGGCAAATTCCTCCGTCCCAATATCCGTCAGCAGCCCGATCACCTTATCCGGTATCGAATAACGTTGGTTTAAGTACCGTAACGCAGCTGCCAATTCTCCATCCGCTCCGCCATACTGCTCCAAGAGCAGTTTGGCCATGCGTACGTCACACTTGCCGACCCGTACCGGATACTGCAGCTTCTTCTCATAGATCCACATAGTACGCTCCCCTCCGTTAACGAATGTTTAAGAGAACCCTGCCATGGCGCTGCAACGATTAAAGCTCAGCCTGCTTTACAACGTTAAGCGCCACGTGCGTGCCTATACCTGCCACGGCCAAGGGCCTTCCGCCCACTGCCATGGATGCTTGCTGAAGCCGAAGCTGTGGCCGTACTGCGTAAGCGGTCCGAATTCCATCTGAAATTGATGCGCCACCTGCAGCCGCTGATGAGTGAATTGATTAAACTGCCTGATGGCCTGTTCATCATCGGGGTGGGTGTCAAGGTACAGGGTCAGCTCCACGAGGACAAAATCGATGGCCTGAAGCTCATGAAGGGTGGTGTAATATTTTTCCGGCAATGCATGGGTCATAGAACATCCCTCCTCGAGTTAAGATTCGTTTCGTTTGGGCTCGTAAGGACTGAACAGGGCAGGCCACAGCGTTCCTCTACGCCAGTGCCTCATAGGTGATATTGCGGCAATCCCGGCGGCTGAAACGGGATATAAAGATTTGGCGGTGTGACGAAGGTTTTGCATTCGATCGGGGGGCAAGGGTCATTGGGACTGACGAAGGGAAACCATACCTTCACTTGTTGATTCTGTTGATTCACAAGCCATACCTCCTTTGTACAACCACGGAAGTGATACGTTGGACCGAGCTTCAGTAAGGAGCTCATCTTACAACCACTACCTCTATTATATAGACATTGCCTGTCTGTTATGAGCTTACAAGCTCCCGGAATACTGGTATTATTTATCCAGCAGCTGCAGAGCACCTAGCCCCAGGAACATAAAAAAACACCTCGCCCGCCCATCGTTTTCTAATGAGCAAGTAGAGGTGCTGTGGATCAATGTATGTTTTTTCTTCTTAAAGCGTCCGCCCTTCACATCGTGAATGTTGCCGACCCGCGAGGAAGGCCGTCGGGTCAATCTCCTCCACGATGGACTTCAGCTTCGCCTCCTCCAGCCGGGTGACGACACAGAAAGATAACCTGCTTGTCATCGCCCGTAAATCCTCCCTCGCCGCTGAGATACGTAACGCCGCGGCCAAGCCGCTGAATGATGGCGTCCCCGATGTCCCGAACGCTGTCGCCTGATTGATCCAGACAGACTTCGACTCTCCGAAGCCTTCGATGGTGAGATCAATCATCTTAAAGGCAATATAATAGGCAATCAATGAATACATCGCCCGGTCCATCCGAAGACAAATCCCGCACTCCCCAGAATGAAGAAGTTGAAGAACATCACAATCTCGCCTACAGAAAACGGCTTTTCTTGCTTACCAGGATGGCCACGATTTCCGTGCCGTCCAGCGAGCCTCCGGAACGAATCACCATCCCCACCCCGATACCGACAATAATCCCGCCGAAGACGGCGGCAAGAAGCGGATCTATCGTTAACGGGGCCACCGGATGCAGCTTGTACGTTCCGATGGACATGATGATGACGGCAAACAAGGTGGACAAAGCGAAGGTTTTTCCGATTTGCTTATACCCGACAAACAGAAACGGCAGATTCAGCAGCAGCAAGTACAGCCCAGAGCGGTCCTCCGAACAAAATAGGACGAAATGATCGGAATACGACAACCCCACCGTCGATGATAGAGTTGGGAACGAGGAAAATTTCCAGTCCCGACGGAGACGAGAGCAGCCCCCAGGGTAAGGAAGAAAATACGGCGCAGCAGCTTAACGGTCGTCAGCTTTGCATGCTTTTTGGCAGTCAGTCTAGTTGTCTCCATCTGTGTCCTCCATCGTGCGTTAAGCTTTATCCAAGTTGATCGTAAGGTGCAGAAGCCCTACACGACGCAGTGCTTGATAAATGATGATCACGACCGGACCGAGCAGCAGCCCGATCACCCCGAACAACTGAAAGCCGATATACATGCTGATAAGTGCGGCTAGCGCATGAATCCCTACAGCCTCACCAATAATTTTGGGTTCGATGAGACGCCGGAAAATCATAATGAAAAGCAGCAGGATCAGCAGCCCCACAGCCAACTGCGTATTCCCCGCGAGCAGACAGTAGATGATCCAGGGTACGAAGACGGCGCTTGTTCCAAGGATAGGCAGGACATCTACAAGGACGATGACCAACGCAATGGCCAAAGGGTAATCGACCCGCAGAAACAGCAGCCCGGCAGCTGTAACAAGGAAGGTCAGAAAGCTGATCAGCGTCTGGGCAAACAAAAATCCGACCAAGGCTCTCCGCAAATCGGTAAGCACACTTGCCACCTTAGGTCTAGAACGTTTATCGAACAAATTCAGGAAGGACTGATATAAGCTGGGTAATTGGAAAGACATGAGATATAGACTAATGATGAAGACCACGACAAAGACAAGCATGTTGGAATCGCCTTCGCTACGTTTAAAAATACATCGAAACCGCCGTCAATACATCCTTGACGCTTTCCGCCAGGGAGTTATGCCTGACTCCAGAATTCCTTGGAGCTGCTCGGCTACACCCAAAGGCAGTGAATCGTAGAAGAGCCGCGTACGCTCTGAGGTATCATCGTAAAACAATCTCGCCCCGTTCAAAATGGCAGGACTATGGTTCCATAGCTGAATGACCTCAGAGACGATTTGAACCCCAGCAAATAAACAAAGCCAAGCAGTAAGGCGGTAAACCATGTGCAAACCAAAGCTGAAGCAACCATCCGAGGGAAACGCAAATACTTCATACTTAATGTAACCAAAGGCTCCAAAAAAATTGCTCCCAGCAAGGCCAGCAAGAAAGGGAATCCGATGGTAAACAATCCGTACAGCAGCACAAATCCGACAGCGCATAAAACTACAGCTCGCAATGACACCGTATGAGGCTCCCCTCTTTTCGTCAAGTTGCGTCTGACTGAAGCATCCGGTTTAAATGACCGCCTGGCGTTCTTTGAAATTCAAGCCTTTATAATAAGCATCCATAACAAGCAAATTCGGTCCGCAGCAGGAGGCGGCAGGGCAATAGCAATCAACGGCATCATCAGCGGATGCTGCTTCCATCGCTCAAACACCTGATCCAGCGTATCCCGATGAGCATTGCCGAGTGGGGGAACATCCGAGAAATCTGTCACATAGACATCGCCCGTAAATAAGTTGACATTCAATCGATTGCGGCCGTCCGGGTCGTTCCGTACCGTTACATTCGGCTCCTTCCTGAGTCTCCAAATCAATTCGAGATCGGCATCGGAGGAGCTGCAAGCATAGAAGGGCAGCGTGCCGAACAGCATCCAGAGCTCCTGATTGCGATGGTCAAGCAAATCGTGAATCGATGTGCGAATCTGCTCCAGACTGAGCACCGGAAGCTGGGCGGCAAAGGCGCTCGGGTACATCGGATGCACCTCGTGGCGTCGACAGCCCATTTCACTGATCAACCGGTGATCGCCGGCAGCTTCTCATGCGTCCGGTAATTGATCATCGACTCCGCGGATACGAACATGCCGCCGCGGCTGAGGGCCATCGTGTTCTCTACCATCCGTTCATACAGGCGGGCGGCCGTATCCTTGGACACCTTGCGGTCTGCACGAACAAAACCCACTTGATAAAAGTCGTCCGCATTCAAATAATTGAACGAAATATGCATGACGTCCAGATAAGGGAGCGAGCAGCTCATAGCGGTGCAAATCGAGCGTCACATTCGAATTAATCTGGGATCGATCCCTCTTTCTCTGGCATAACGCAAGATGGGCACGATATAATCGCGAACGGTCTGCTCATGATAGCTCGGCTCACCTCCGGTGATGCTGATGGTTTCCAAATGCTCGACCTCATCGAGCCGCTTCAGAATCGCAGACAGGGGGATTCTCGGCCCTTCGGTCATCAGCAGCGAATCGCCTACAGCACAGTGCTCACAACGCATATTGCACAAATTCGTTACGGTTAACTCTACGCTGGTAAGAACGTGTTTATGATGCCGGCTTCTGGAGCGAATCGGCTCCCACGGGTCGTTCTCAGGGGTAATCGGGTCCAGTTCCGCCCGAAATGTATTCTGTATTCCTTCTGACATGGTAATTCTTCACACCTGACTCTTGAGGTTTATTTTCATTTTATTGTATCGCAACCCGTCACAAAAGAAAACCGAACGGCTTTCTGAAAACAAAGAGGCCGTCCCTTGTGGAAGGACTTTCTCCCGCAAGGAACCGCCTTTGCATTATACCGGCGTAACCGCGTTCTCTTCACCTACACCGGTAATAAGCAGCGTCATCTGCTGCGACAAATCAATATCGAAAGGGACTGAATATCTTCCCCATAGGCATTCTTCAGAATACGTACCGTGGGCCGATGCGGAACGGAAGGATTCAGATCGCACACAACTCCCGTTTCGCCCGTATTCAGCGTAACGGTGACGCCAAGCGGATAGATTGCGATTTTGTCCCGGAACAGTTCGATCTTCTTCATATCATAGAGAGTTCCCGTGCCGGCATACAAAATCTCCATTGCCTGATGAGGAAGCATCGCTCTGCGGTACACCCGATGGGTCGTCATGGCGTCATACGAGTCGACGAGTCCGATCCATCGGGCATACTCATGGATCTCGTCCCCCTTTAAGCCCCGGGGATAACCCGAACCGTCAACACGCTCATGGTGCTGGAAGGCGCAGTGAGCGGAGAGCAGCGGGATATTAGGCTCGTCCTTCAGGAAGCGGTAGCCGAATTCCGCATGCTTCTTGATCACAAGATATTCCTCATCGGTCAGTCTGTCGTTCTTGCGCAAAAGCTGTATAGGGATCTGAGTCTTGCCTATATCGTGCAGCAGCGAGCCGAGTCCCAGCGTCATGAGCTCCTCTCTGGAATACCCATGAGCCATTCCAAGCATCGTTGAGTATATGCATACGTTAAGAGAGTGCTGATATAAATAATCATCCATTGTATGAATATTGGTCAGCATGATCATCGCGTCTTTATGGCTGCTGAGATCGTCGAGAATCATCGTCAGCAAATTGCGGAACACCTTGCCCACCTGCAAGGCGCCAACCGCTTTACGCTTCATGTGATCCTCCATAGCCGTGCGGAAGGACTGCTTGATTCCGGAAATGGCTGCAGCGCGCGTCTCATCCGAGATAAGCTCCCGTATTACAATGTCATCAGTTCTGGGGTCACTTATATAAACAAAATCTACACCGTGATCTCCTAAACGCTTGATCAATGACGAGGAGAGCTCCACCCCTTCATTCAGCAAGACCAAACCGTCGCTGTTGTATATCTTTTTGCAAGCTTCATCCCGGGTATGATCTTCGCGATAGGCAGCAAGCGCATAGAAGTGTCACGTCTACTTTCTTAAATTTTTTTTAGAATAAGGCTGTATGATAAGAGTAAAAGATCCGTCAAAAAATGGCAACTATCTTTTGATGCATTTTTCTACTTTTTTATTAATTTTATGACAAAAAAAACAAGAAAGCCGAAAGTCCTAATCAAATTAGGACCCCGGCCCACTTAACCTAACGAAGCAGAAACATCAGAACACCGCGGCAATCAGGAATCGGTAGTAGGCAAAATAAGACAAGCTGAACCGGCTGAACGAACTTGATGAACGTAACGACGGCCAACAGCGCAACAATAAACGATACAACGAACCCTGTTGTGAAGAAACCGAACTGCTCTGAAGAAAACTGATCGAAGCTTTTGAGCATCTCGTAACCGGTCACCACAACCATGACAGGATGGCGATGATAAATGTAAAATCAGCGGCGGCAGCCCGGCTCATGCGGACAGCATCCCCCCGGCGATCGTCGATCCGGAGCGGGAGAACCCCGGCCAGATCGAGAGAAATCTGCCATAAGCCGACCATGAGAGCCTGCTTATAAGTAATCTGATCCACATCCTCGTCGTCACCGTGCCTTGCTGCTTCTCCCCAATAATGAGAAGAATCCCTCCGAGGACAAGCCCAATGAGGACGGTGGTCGGCGAGAACAGCTGGCCTTTTATAAAATCCTTCAGCACATAAGCCAATCCGAGGGCAGGTACAATGGCAATCGCAATATGGAACAGATTCAGTCTCGGTCCCGGTTTATCGGACTTGTAAGGCCGAATAATCGCATGATTCGTTTCCAATACAGCAGCACAACGGCCAGGATCGCTCCGAGCTGGATCGCGATTTCGAACGTTTTGATAAATTCATCGCTTTCCGGAATTCCCAGCAAATAACCCGTCAGGATCATATGGCCGGTCGAGGAAACCGCAGAAATTCCGTCAAGCCCTCCACAATACCGATGATAACGGCAACCCAAATATCGTACATTTCACGCCTCCAAGAACCGGAATTCAGAGCATTAGGTACCGTACGAACGCCGCATTCCGCAGTTATGGCTCGATAGACAACCAGCGGCGATGCAGACTATCCTCAATCGCCCCCGAGCATGCAGCTCCCGAAGCAGCACGTCGCGAAGGAAGTCCGGCAGCAAGTATTCTACATGCGTTCCCTCGGCGATCGGGAGGTATCCGATTCCGAAGGTAAACATATCGATGGTCCCAATACGGTATGACCTTTGCAATTCAAGTGGCGCTGATCCACAAGCACACGATGGATTTTGCGTCCCGCTTTGCCGGCAGGGTCATACTCTACGATCATTCCATCGAGACAGAGGGTGCCGAGCACCTTGCCCCGAAGCCGTAACCCTTAATCGCCTTTTCCGTGTATTCCGGCAGTAAGGCTTGCTCCAGCGCACGCAGCAGCTGTGCTCCGGTCAGCGTCATGCGGCACGGATTAATAGGCGACGGACACAAGGCCAGCAAGTCTCCGGACGTGACTGGACCGTAGTTCAAATCCCCCAGGAGCTGTCCCGCGTTCACAAGCCCGATCTCGGCCTCCGTCACCCGGCGCAGTCCCGCCGCAAGAAGATTCCCCAAAGGGGAATCGCCGTTCCAATTGTGCGGGAGCGCTCTGTCCACGAAGGCCACCGGGTGGCTAAGGGTTTGCCTGGCAAGCTCTGAATACGCCGCGATGACTTGTTTCACCTCGGAGTCGTTCTCTTCCAATGGTTCGGTTGCTATGACGGAGCCGGAGGAGGATAGGATGGCCTTGCTTACGCTGTCGAGCTCCAGGTCGACGATCCCGACATACTGACCGAATTTGCCTGTGGCACATACAGCGCTTGATTCATACGCTGAGCTTCCTCAAGCAAGTGATGCGTGTGTCCGCCCAGAATGACGTCTATGCCCGGAATTTCTTGTGCCATCCGTTCATCCAGCCGCAGACCGAGATGAGACATCACGATCAGCACATCGACCTCGGGACGAAGCTTACGAACGAGCTGCTCCGTTACCTGCAGCGGCTCCTGAATATCCCACCCGAGCAAGCGATAGTACTCTGTAAAATAAGCCGTGACCCCTATCAAGCAATCCGGATTCCTGATTTGGTAAGGATTTGATACGGCAGGGCCCACTCGGGCAGCTCCCCGGTGGCCGTCTCCGGCAAGTTGCTGGCGACGATATGAAACTGAGCCTCGGCATACAGCTTGGCAAGCATGCTCCTGCTGAAGGTCAGTCCTTCATTATTGCCTAGCGTCACGGCGTCGTAGCCCGTTGCATTCAGCACAGCGATGTTCGCAAGCCCCTCCGTGCCCTCCGTTTCCGGAAACATTCGATCCAAATGATCTCCAATGTCCAGCGTAACGGTGTGCTCCTCGCCGGCTTCCGACCGCAGCCTCCGGATGACCGCCGCAATCTTCGGCATTTGCTCGAAGCGGCTATGCAGATCGTTCGTATGGAGGATTCGCAGACGGTTTTCGATCAGCATTCATAAGCGCTCTCCTTTCGTTTAGCGGCTTCGAAGGCTGCTCTATTTGCGAAGCTTCAGATCGTCCAGGCTCACCGTGTTTTTGAAGCCGTAGGTTGCCTCCTCCGGAGCAAGCCCTTCATACCCTAGACGAAGGGTAACAACGCTTTTGACATTTAAGCATTCGCTGCTGCCGTCCGGAACGTAGAGACGAAGCGGAAACCCTTTCTTCAGCGGATTGCCATCTTCTGCTCGTACAAGAAGCATGCCTGATCGAGCTGATCCCATGGAATCGTTGCCTGAAATTCATCCGCCGCCTCAACTTGAAGAAGGACCGGCAGTCTGTCGTTCTCCCCTCCCTGCTGCCCGCGCCATCCGGCATACCAGCGCTTCAGATCGAAGGCCTTGCCGGAGACGGACGGAACGCGCTCCTGCAGAGCAAAGCCGCCGCCGGCCAGCGAAGCCATTTCCTGAACGGTAAGTTGTCCGCTCCCATGTATTTCATCATATACGTGAATTGCATCGTTATGCCTCCCTTGCCTTAAGTCCAAAACCACAGCCAAACTCATCCCATTATACCATTTCCCATGAAAAATATGATATGCTGAAAGGAAAAAAGGAAGTCGTGGAGGCGTCATGAAACTTCAACTATTGCTGTTTGCAGGACTCGCCGAGCAGCTAGGCGGATCCGAGCTGACTTTACATATCGAGCAGGAATCCCTTACGGTAGAGGCGCTTAAGGAGAAGCTGGCAGAGCTGTATCCTCACGCAGCGCGCTCGCTGCAGCAATCCTTCATTGCGGTAAATCAAGCTTACGCCGAGCGGAGCTGCTTCTCACCGAGAAGGATGAAATTGCGATCATCCCTCCGGTATCGGGCGGAGAACCGACGGAGGAAGAGCTGCACGGACGTCGGGGAACCTTGTATGTATTACTAAGGATCCGATTTCTGTAGAAGAGTCACCGGCAAGGTGATTCATCCGAACCACGGTGCGTCGCTCTCCTTTGTCGGAACCACGAGGGAATTTACCTTCGGGAAGAGAACGACGCTGCTAGAATATGAGGCTTACGAGCCTATGGCTCTCAAGACGATGGAGCAAATCTGCTCGGAGATCGGGGAGAGGTGGGACGGGGCGTTATGCGCCATTACCCATCGTCTGGGCACCGTGGGGATCGGTGAAATTAGCGTGGTGATTGCCGTTTCCGCCCCCATCGCGCCGCCGCTTACGAAGCGAGCCGTATGCCATTGAGCGACTGAAGCAAATTGTACCGATATGGAAGAAAGAAAATTGGGAGGACGGCTCCGAATGGAAGGGCCATCAGCTGGGGCCCTGGGATCCTACAGCCGGTCCCGGCCAATCGACTCCCGAAGGAGGAGGGGCAGCATGAACATGAATGAAGCAAGCCACATACAGGAGAACGAGATCTTAGCCACCTTGCCCGCTACTCTCGGCAAATGTTATTCCTCCCGATCGGGCCGGAAGGCCAAGCGAAGCTTCACGAGGCACGTGTCGCCATCGTAGGCATGGGCGCCCTCGGCACCGTCCTCGCGAACCATATGATTCGCGCAGGGGTCGGCTTCGTGCGCCTGATCGACCGCGACTTCGTCGAGACCAGCAATCTGCAGCGGCAGATGCTGTACGACGAAGCCGATGCGGCCGGCTCGTCGCCGAAGGCCGTCGCCGCAGCGGCGCGGCTCCGGGCCGCGAACTCGCAGGTCGCGGTCGAACCGGTGGTCGCGGACCTGAACGCGACCAATGCGGAAGAGCTGCTGACGGATGTGCAGCTCATCCTGGACGGAACCGACAACTTCGCGGTGCGGTTCCTGATCAATGACGTGAGCCTTAAGCACGGCATCCCGTGGATTTACGGCGGCGCGGTCAGCTCCCGCGGCGTAAGCCTTACCGTCGTTCCCGGAGAGACGCCTTGCTTGCGCTGCCTCTTCGGGCAGCCCCCGGCGCAGGGAACGACCGAGACGTGCGATACGGCCGGCGTCATCGGGCCGATCATACATACGGTCGCTTCACATCAGGCGACCGAGGCCATGAAGCTGCTCGTCGGCGCTCACGAGCAGCGCAATCGGCGGATGGTCCACTGGGATCTGTGGTACAACCAATACTCGGCCGTTGACGTGAGCAAAGCCCGGAAAGCGGACTGCCCCTGCTGTGCGGAAGACGTTATGAATATTTGGAAGCATTCATGCATGAGGATACGCTGCAAACGCTATGCGGGAGAAACTCCGTGCAGATTCAGCCGGTTAGGCCTTCCGCGCTAAGCCTAAAGGAATGGGCGGAGCGATTGCGTCCGCTGGGCGAAGTGGAGCTGAATCCGTTCCTGCTCAAGTTCCGGCTGGATGACGAAATCACGTTTGTGCTGTTTGAAGGCGGACGGGATGCTGGTCCAAGGAACGGATGATCCAGTATTGGCCAAGAGCCTTTATAGCCGTTATATCGGAATGTAACTTAATGGAATTTTTGTGTTAAATTTTCAATAATTATTAATAAATTTTTAGTAAAATTTTACTTCAAATCGCGCAGTTCGACATTGTTTGCCAATCCGAATGCTGGTATGATTAGGGAAATCGCACAATATTTTTTATTTTGAGGTGAATTCTTTTGCGGGTTCCCATTTATGATGTGCGGGTTGGCGATCGTTTGGGGTCGGATACCTTCAACAAGCACGGGCTTCTTGTGCTATCCGCTCATACGGTTCTTCATGCGGAGGATATTGCTAAACTGCAGCGACATGACTTGGATTATGTCGACATTGATTTGCAAGTGGAAAATTCCAGGCTCACCGTCTCAACAGTCCAAGAGCAGCAAGCAGAAGCATACAGGCAACGCGGTCGACAACATCAAGCTTGTGTTTGAGCAAGTACTTCATGAAGGAAGCTCCATGAGGAGCAAGTGGAGAACGGTTTCACCCCGCTCGTTCAACACTTCAAGCAGGAAAAAGACGTCGTCTCGCTTCTGATCGCTCTAAATACGAAGGACGATTACACTTACAGCATAGCGTCCAAGTAGGCATGATCTCTTATTACATTGCGAAATGGCTGGGGCAGTCGGAAGACGAAGCGTTATTGGCGGAAAAGCGGGCTATCTGCACGATATAGGCAAGAGCAAGGTATCCATAGACATCCTTCAGAAGCCTTCGCGTCTTACCGATGAGGAGTACGAAGAAATTAAAAAGCATACCATTTTCGGGTATGAGATGCTGAAGCAATCCGGCTTCGAGCAAAGCTTGGCGGTCGCGGCGCTGCAGCATCATGAGCGGCTGGACGGGACCGGCTATCCCCTGCGGATTAAAGGACATGAAATGTCCCGTATGTCCAAAATCGTAGCGGTCGCCGATGTGTATAGCGCCATGATCTCCAATCGCACATATCAGAAGGCCCGCAATCTGCTGCATGTTCTCCGTGAAATCCATCGCTGCAGCTTCGGAGAGCTGGACCCTGGCATTACACAGGTGTTTATTCGGAATATGGTTCCTAATTTTGTCGGAAAGAAGCTCCAGCTAACGAATGGACAGCTCGGCACAATCGTTCTGACGAATCCGGTGGACTTCTTCCGGCCCTTAATTAACGTCGAGGGAAGGTTCGTTGATTTGTCTCACGAACGGGAGCTGGATATCGAACAAATCTTTGTTTAGAAATAAAGCTCAACGTCGGCTGACGTTGAGCTTTATTCCTTTGAAGCATTAATACGCTACTCTTTTGGCACGCAAGAACGTTTTTTTCCAGTAGCCCTTATTGATAGTTGAAATTTGTACGCCATTCCGAGGCAGCGGGGAAGCATGAATCATCCGGCGATTCCCCATATAGATGCCCACATGCCCGACCGTCTTATGGTCCTGAACCGCCCCGGTACATAGAAGAACATGAGGTCGCCCTTACGCAGGTTTTTCGGCTGACCGCCGTTCCCCTTTTCGCTTGCGCGCGAGCCGTTCTAGGCAAATCCACGCCGAACTTGTTAAACACATAATCCGTGAAGGTGGAGCAGTCGAAACGGCCGGTTCTTGGATACGGCCCTGTGCCGAAACGATACTTCACGCCCAAATATCGTTTTCCGCGGCGGATTAAAGCATTCATATCAATATTTTTTAACACCGGAACGGCCTCTTGGTTCATTAGCGCTTCCAGCTCCACGGAGCTCAGCTGTGTCAGCTCCTCTACAGCGCCGCTAAGCGTTTCCGCATCGGCAGGATCCTCGCCCTCATCCCCCTTGAAAGGATCGTCCGGGTCATCTCCGAAGTCCAGTTCAGAGCCTGTATCCGCCTCCTCCGGTCCGTCCATCGGATCCATTACCGCTTCACCCACCGGACGCAGAACCACTTCGCGATCTGTCAGCTCGAAGGAGATATCGTCGCCGAATAAAGGCTGAATCGCCGCAGACGGCAGGAACACCTGATGGTTTCTCAAGATTGGCGCTTGAGGAAGGCTTACCTTCTCCTCTTCTTTCATGGCAGTGGTATCATTCACCTTCAGCTCATAGTTGGAGCCGTATTCCCCTATTTGCAGCACGCCTTGATCGCCATCCCAATCGGTGTTATACTCCAGTGCCTTAGCGAAGGCGTTAGCTTCAACGTAACTTACCCCGTTGATCGTCGTGAGCGGCAAACGGGCCGTATCTGCTTCCAGTACCTTCGGTTGGTGCTTCGACTGGGCCGTAAGGCCCTTTGCGGCATTTTCCTGCTCCACTCTTGCCCTGTTCGTCTGCCTTCCGTCTGTGCTCGGAAAGCTCAATTGATTGTTTTGACGCTGTTCCTTGGACAAAATATGGCCGCAGCCCGTGGGGATGAGAAGAGTTCCGATGATCATGGCTAAAACGGCTCTTTGGCTTCGCTTTTTCATGCTGGCTGTCTCCTTGTTCAGCAAATTTTCACTTTCTATAGCATGAGAAAAGGCTGAACCCCCTATGCATTGTCGGCTATGGAAACAAAAAGGACACAGCCTCCGGTATAACCCGGGAAAGCTGTGTCCTTCCTTATTATTAACCGATAGAGCCTTCCATCTCGAACTTGATGAGACGGTTCATCTCTACGGCATATTCCATTGGAAGCTCCTTCGTAAACGGCTCGATGAAGCCCATAACGATCATTTGCGTAGCTTCCGCTTCGCTTAAGCCGCGGCTCATCAGGTAGAAGAGCTGATCCTCGGAAACCTTGGATACCGTTGCTTCGTGCTCCAGCGTGATGTTATCGTTCATGATCTCATTGTAAGGGATCGTATCCGATGTGGACTGATTATCCATGATCAGCGTATCGCACTTGATGTTCGCCTTAGACCCCTGGGAATTGCGTCCGAAGGAAGCCAAGCCGCGGTATGTTACTTTACCGCCGTGCTTACTGATCGACTTCGATACGATCGTGGACGTCGTATCCGGAGCCAGATGCGTCATCTTCGCTCCTGCGTCCTGATGCTGACCTTTCCCTGCTACCGCGATGGAAAGCACCATACCCTTCGCGCCGCGGCCCTTCAGAACGACGGCAGGATATTTCATCGTCAGCTTGGAGCCGATGTTTCCGTCAACCCATTCCATCGTTGCGTTCTCTTCCGCTACCGCACGCTTGGTTACGAGGTTGAAGATATTCGGTGCCCAGTTCTGGATCGTGGTGTAACGGACACGGGAGTCCTTCAGACAGAGGATCTCAACGACCGCACTATGCAAGGAGTTTGTGCTGTAGATCGGAGCCGTACAGCCCTCTACATAGTGCACGAAGCTGCCTTCGTCGGCAACAATCAGCGTACGTTCGAATTGCCCCATGTTTTCCGAGTTAATCCGGAAATATGCCTGCAGCGGAATTTCTACCTTTACGCCCTTCGGAACGTAGATGAAGCTTCCGCCGGACCATACGGCACTGTTCAAAGCGGCAAATTTATTATCGCTTGGAGGTACGATCGTGCCGAAATATTTTTTGAAGATCTCAGGATATTCGCGAAGCGCAGTATCCGTATCGGTAAAGATAACGCCCTGGTCTTCGAGCTCCTTCTGCATGCTGTGGTATACTACCTCAGATTCGTACTGAGCGGATACGCCGGCAAGGAACTTTTGCTCGGCCTCGGGAATACCCAGCTTGTCGAACGTTTCCTTGATTTCGGAAGGCACCTCTTCCCACGTCTTGCCTTGCTTCTCAGAAGGCTTGACGTAGTACTGGATATCCTCGAAATCCAGATCGT
The DNA here is from genome assembly GCF_030167925.1 of Paenibacillus silviterrae. Taxonomy (GTDB): domain Bacteria; phylum Bacillota; class Bacilli; order Paenibacillales; family NBRC-103111; genus Paenibacillus_G; species Paenibacillus_G silviterrae. The sequence continues at coordinate 8,752 of NZ_JASKUT010000004.1, read as the reverse complement.
CCATGTTGCCGCCCCAAGTAGGCATATCCATCTTCTGGAATTGCTCCAGAGACTTCAAACGGAACTCAGCATCCACTCGGGCTCGCCCTTCATACGCGAAATTTCCGTAACAATCTCTTTATTCAAGCCTTTTCCGACTGGAACACCGCTTTGTGCTCGTCGCGAAAACCATACTTATAATCTTCCATTTCGGGCATTTTTTTCGCCATGATGGTAAGACCTCCTTTTCAATTTAAGGTCATTCCGTACGTTTTACTATTGTTTTGAGTGCTCAATACCTTTGCGCAGAGCATTCCAAGCAAGGGTGGCGCACTTGATTCTGGCAGGAAACTTGTTCACGCCGGACAGCGCCTCAATATCCTCATACTCGAACTCGACCGGCTCGCCCTTCATCAGGCCGGAGAAGCTCTCCGCCATCTTCAGCGCTTCGTCCAGCGTTTTGCCTTTCACGGCATCCGTCATCATAGAAGCGGAAGAAAGGCTGATGGAACAGCCTTCGCCCGTGAATTTTGCCGCTTTGACAATACCGTCCTCCACCTGCATCTGAAGCTGTATCTTATCTCCGCAGGTTGGATTGTTCAAGTCGATGCTAACCGCTTCTCCGCTTTCGAAGGAGCCGCGGTTGCGTGGATTTTTATAATGATCCATGATGACTCTGCGGTATAAATCATCCAATTGCATGGCCGAAGTACTCCTTTGTTTTGATTAGCGAAGCGATCAAGCGATCGACATCTTCCTCGTTATTGTATAGATAAAAGCTTGCCCGTGCCGTTGCCGTTACTTGAAGCCAACGCATCAGCGGCTGGCAGCAATGGTGTCCTGCGCGAACGGCAACGCCGCTTGCGTCCAGAACCGTTGCAACATCGTGCGGATGAACATCGTCCAGGTTGAAGTGGACCAGTCCTGCGCGATTCTCCTTCGGTCCATAGACGGTAAGGCCTTCAATCTCAAGCATCCGATCCATGGCGTAAGCCGTGAGCTCCTTCTCATGCTTGTCGATCGCATCCATTCCGATGCTTTCCAGGAAATCAATCGCCGCACCAAGCCCGACCGCGCCTGCAATGATCGGAGTTCCCCCCTCGAACTTCCAGGGCAGATCCTTCCATGTCGATTCGTACAAGCCAACATGATCGATCATTTCGCCGCCGAATTCGATCGGCTCCATGCTTTGAAGAAGCTCCTTCTTACCGTAAAGGGCACCGATCCCTGTTGGAGCACACATTTTATGGCCGGACAGCGCATAGAAATCACAATCGAGATCCTGTACGTCAACCTTGATATGAGGTGTGCTCTGAGCCCCGTCCACTACCATCTTGGCCCCGTTCTTATGAGCAATCGCCGTAATCTCCTTGATGGGATTGACGACGCCAAGCACGTTGGAAACATAAGTGACGGAGACGATTTTGGTGCGGCTTGTTACCGTACTCTCCACATCCTCAAGGCGGATGGAGCCGTCCTCTTGAAGCGGAATATATTTCAGTGTGGCGCCGGTAGCCTTAGCCACCTGCTGCCACGGAATTAAGTTGGCGTGATGCTCCATGGGAGTAATGACGATCTCATCACCCTCGCCGCAAACCGTTCTTGCGTAGCCTGAAGCTACGAGGTTTAACGCCGTGGTTGTGCCGCGGGTGAAAATCACTTCCTCCGTCGAGCGGGCATTGATGAACTTACGCAGCTTCTCTCTGGCATTCTCATAGGCATCGGTCGCCCGCGAGCCCAGCGTGTGGACACCGCGGTGCACGTTGGCGTTATCCCATTCGTAATAATGCTTGATCGCATCGATTACAACCTGAGGCTTTTGCGAGGTGGCCGCGGAATCCAAATACACTAGCGGGTGTCCGTTGATTTCCTGATGAAGAATCGGGAACTCCTTGCGGATGGCTGCGGTATTCATTGTCCCAGCTTCCTTTCCACAAGGCTCCTTAATTGCGTCTGTACGAGCTCCAGCGAATTTCGGAGACAACCGGATCCAGGAAGCCATAGATGATCAGGCGCTCGGCATCCTGACGGGAAATCCCCCGGGACATAGATAGTATACATACTCAGGATTGACTTGGCCGACGCTGGCTGCGTGTCCTGCCGTTACGTCATCCTCGTCGATAAGCAAAATCGGGTTCGCGTCTCCGCGCGCCTTCGGGCTGAGCATCAGCACCTTCTCCGTTTGCTCGCCGTTTGCCTTCGTAGCGCCATGCTCAATCTTGGTGATACCGTTGATAATCGCCGTCGCCTCATCGCGCATTACCGCGCGAGTGATCATTTGGCTGTCCGAGCTTTTACCGTAGTGAATCGCACGGGTCGTTACGTTCAGCTTCTGGTCGTTGGTGCCTACACTGATCACCTTGGCATCGGAAGTAGAGCCGTTGCCTTTAAGAATCGTCGTCGTATCGGACATCGTGTTCCCATAGTTCATTTCACCGATAATCCATTCGACGCCAGCATCGTTCTCAACGACCGCGCGGCGATAAGTCAGATCCGTTACGGAATCGTTCAGGCTGTGTACGGAAGCGAAGGTAACCTTGGCGCCGGGCTTGGCTACTACTTCTACTACACCGTTCAGTACAAGCTGATTCAGATTGCCTTCCGAAACGAAGTTATCTACGTAAGTAACGGAGGAATGCTGCTCAGCTACGATCAATACGTGCGGAGAGAAGCTTGCTTCCGCATCCGATGTGAGGAACAGCGCTTGAACCGGTACTTCCACTTGAACGTTCTTTGGAACGTAGAGGAATACCCCGCCGCTCCAAAGCGCAGTATGCAATGCGGTAAGCAGGTTTTCCTTCGTCTCGACAACGGACATGAAGTACTTTTGCACCAAGTCGCCATGCGTTTGAAGAGCCTCTTCCAGGCTGGTGAAAATTACACCCTGCTGCTTCAACTGCTCGGAAACGCTGCGGAAGGTTACAGCCGAGTTCTGCTGAATCAGCAGGTTTTCCGGCTGAGCTTGATTCTCGCCTTGCAGCAGCTGCTTCGCTGCCTCAGGAAGCTGATCCAAGGCGGTCAGCTCGCCTGCTGCTTTATATTTGCCGTAGGAATTTAAGCTCCAACGGTCGATTCTTGTTTTTTCAAGCTTCGGTAATTCCAACGATTCGGCCAGCTCGAGAGCCTGCGCCCGAAGATTTGTCATCCATTCCGGTTCTTTTCTGGACTTCGACAGCTCCGTTAGGCTTGCACGATCGATGGGAAGAGCGGTTTGTGTACTCATCTTGCGTATCCTCCTATCCCTCTATCGCTTAGTATTTAGGCGCTGTAGTATTCATCGGAACCTTGAATTCTTTCTCTTCTTGGCCAACCGTTTCGTCTACAATCCCCAGTTCTTCCTTTACCCAATCATAGCCTTCCGCTTCCAGACGCTCTGCAAGCTCAGGACCGCCTGATTTTACAATGCGTCCTTGCATCATAACGTGAACGTAATCAGGCTTGATGTAGTTCAGCAAGCGCTGATAGTGCGTAATGATCAGGAAGCCGCGGTCTTCGGAGCGCATGGCGTTCACACCTGTCGCTACAATGCGGAGAGCGTCGATATCCAAACCGGAGTCAATCTCATCGAGAATGACGATCTTAGGATCGAGCATCAGCATCTGGAGAATTTCGTTCCGCTTCTTTTCACCGCCGGAGAAGCCTTCGTTCAGGTAACGATGCATGAATTCCGGATTCATTTCCAGCTCTTTCATTTTCGCTTCCATTTGACGGATGAACTTGATCAACGAAATTTCGTTGCCCTCGCCGCGGCGCGCATTGATCGCACTGCGCAGGAAGTCCGCATTCGTAACACCGGTAATTTCGCTAGGGTACTGCATAGCAAGGAACAAGCCTGCTCTTGCTCTTTCGTCCGTCGCCATTTCAAGCACGTCTTCGCCGTTCAAGGAAACGGAACCGTCAGTAACTTCATACTTCGGATGTCCCATCAATGTGATGCAAGGGTCGATTTCCCCGTTCCGTTCGGACCCATGATGGCGTGAACCTCGCCGCCGTTGATCTTCAGCTTAAGCCCTTGAGGATCTCTTTCCCTTCGACAGTTGCCTTCAAACCGTCTATGATAAATTGTGGTGAATTAGCCATGATTTGCGCCTCCAGCGTTAAATTATTCTTTGTTAATAATTATTCTAACTGATTATCAATGATTCTCAATGATAATATTATCTTACATTACCAATAAAAATCAATAGGCGTGCTTAGGCTCGGTGAAAATGAAGCGAACCCGGGAGCCTCGATCACATATAAACCGGTCACCCCAGCAACGATTTTATGGTATTTATCCGTTCCGCATATTGCTCATCGGATAAGACCGGCCGTCGCTCCGCTGCATCCAGAGCTGCGGCAGGCAAGCCGATCCATGATTTGCAGCCGTTATACTCCGGCAGGATGCTTACCCGGACGGGCTCGGTTAGCTCGTACACACGCAGCAGCATAAGATGCAGCGGCTGTGCCCGCTTCCACTTGACCCGCTCTTCGGCGAAGCGGTCGGTCCAGATATGCTCTCCTTTGAGCCGATCCAGCTCCTCTTGCGATGCAATTAGTATGTCTTCCGTAAGCTCGGCATAACAACGAATCACCGCTTCCGTATCCTGGCTGCTCCAGCCCCTCAGAGTCTCGTCCAATTGATATTGATACTCTTCCTTAAGCAGCTCCCTGCGCTGATGCTCGTAAGTCGGATATAAGTAGAAGCTTTCGCTCTCGATCTGGAAATCCCGGGTTTCCTCCCGAATCCCTCCTTTGCGCATAATGAGAATTTGCTGCCCGTTTCGAAGTGCTTCAATGGCCGAAGCCCACTCCTTTAGTGCAATTACCTGACCGCTCATCCGTGATTCTCAACTCCGTATTTGCTTGATCTTAACATTGTACCATGTTCGCGCGGCAAGGCAAAACCATACAGCTCCCTGATTGCATAAAACTTCGCGGTTCGCCCGATTCTAAAGAAGTAATGACATTATCCTTTGAGGAGGAATTGTACATGCGCGAAGGTCTTATTCCTACCGTCCTGGGTACAGCAGTAACAGCTTCCGGTGCAGCTATGAGAGGGAAGTATCCTATGGCAGCCGCCGCTGTAGTAGGCTTCGGACTTGCCCATGTGGTACTAGGGGCAATCGATTTGGTGGAGCATCGTAGGCAACGCATGCTTTAATTCTGAAAGAGGACAAGGGAAGGCACAATTCCAGTGCCCTCCCTTTTCTTTTGTATCCCTCTATTTCCAATCACCCCTAATTTGATTTATACTTAGGAATGGCAGTTTTTTGTCGAAACCGTTTAGTTAACGTCCACTTGGAGGGGATATATACCATGTGCGCATACCACGCATTAAGTGAAGCGGAAGCAATCGAGTACGCCCGCCGCCTGCCCGATTTGTTTGCAGCCAATAGCGAGCTTGTCAGCCGTGAGATCGGCGACGGCAATTTGAATCTCGTTTTTCATATCTCGGAGCCTTTTTCGGGGAAAAGCATCATTCTCAAGCAAGCCCTTCCTTACGCAAAGGTTGTAGGGGAATCCTGGCCTCTGACACTGGACCGTGCCCGTATTGAAAGCGAAGCGTTGATGATCCAGGAAGCGCTTTGTCCTGATCTTGTGCCCCATGTCCATGTCTATGAGCGAAGCTTGCCCTTACGGTCATGCAGGATTTAAGCGATCATGTCATCATGCGCCGCGGACTGATGGAAGGCAATAAATATCCGCTGTTCGCCGAGCACATTTCCCGTTTTCTAGCCCACACCTTGTTCTTTACCTCCGACCTTGGAATGAATCAGCAGGAGAAGAAAGCTCGGGTGAAGCAATTCGTCAATCCGGAGCTGTGCAAAATTACCGAGGATTTGATTTTCGATGACCCGTACACGAATTCGCCGAACAACAATGTGCCGCCGGCCATTCAGGATGCGGTAGAAGCGGTTTGGAACGATAAGGAGCTGCATCTTGAGGTTGCCCTTCTCCGTGAGAAGTTCCTCGTTCAAGCGCAGGCGCTGCTGCATGGCGATCTACATACCGGCAGTATTTTCATTAAACCCGAATCGACGAAGGTGATCGACCCGGAATTCGCTTATTATGGTCCGATGGGCTTTGATATCGGTGCGGTATTCGCCAATCTCCTGCTCAATTATGCCGCGCAAGAGGGCTGGAGTCAGGATGCTTCCTCTCGTCAGGACTTCCGGCGTATCTCTTGAATACCATCCGGGACATTGGTGGGCTTCGATCGGCAATTCCGTACGCTTTGGAACGAGCAGGGCAACGATCGCATGTTCAAGACAGAGGGCTTCCAGGACGCTTATATGACGCGCTTGCTGCAGGACACCTTCGGGTACTCCGGTTGTAAGATGGTTCGCCGCGTTCATGGACTCGCACAGGTCGCCGATATCAATAAGCTGGAGGACGCCGCGGCGAAGGAGCGCGCTCAGCGCATCGCCCTGCAAATCGGCACGTCCCTAATTAAGCACAACCGGAAGGCAGCTTCGATCGAAGAGCTTCTGGATATCGCAGTGAAGGCGGTTCAATAAGATGTCAACAGTAGAGCAAACGCATATGATTGGCTGCAGTCGGTACGCTGGAATTCGCTGGATAACCGGTTGGATCGTTCTTGACCAGCGCCTGCTGCCCGATGAAATTGTTTATTTGGAGCTGACCACCTCCGAACAGGTGTGGGACGCCATTAAACAGCTCGCGGTTCGCGGGGCTCCGGCCATCGGGATTGCCGCTGCGTTCGGGGTTTACCTCGGTGTTCGTCACACCGAAGGGGACAAAAGCGCCCTGCTGGCAGAAGTGGAGCGGCAATGCGATTACCTGGCTACCTCCCGGCCTACGGCAGTGAACCTGTTCTGGGCTTTGGACCGGATGCGGGCAACCGCGAAGGGGCTTCTTGCCGAGGGTACGGAAGTAACGGTCGAAGGCGCAAAGCAAGCACTGCTGGACGAGGCTAGGGCAATCCAAGCCGAAGATGAGGAAACGTGCCGTCTGATCGGAGAGCATGCTCTAACCCTGTTCGAGGACGGCATGGGCTTGCTCACGCACTGCAACGCCGGCGGCTTAGCGACAGCCCGTTACGGCACCGCCTTGGCCCCGATGTATTTGGCGAAGGAGAAGGGACTCAACATCAAGGTGTTCGCGGATGAAACACGGCCGGTGCTGCAGGGTGCCAGACTGACGGCCTTCGAGCTGCAGCAGGCCGGTGTCGATGTGACGCTGATTTGTGACAACATGGCCGGAGCGGTCATGTCCAAGGGCTGGGTACAGGCGGTCATCGTCGGGACGGATCGCGTGGCGGCCAATGGCGACGTAGCCAACAAAATCGGGACCTACAGCGTAGCTGTATTGGCCAAAGCGCACGGCATTCCTTTTTACGTGGCTTGCCCGATGTCCACAATCGACCTCAATACGCCTACAGGAGCGGACATTCCTATTGAGGAACGCCATGAAGACGAGATTACGCAAGGCTTCGGCAAACGTACGGCCCCGCAAGGCATCAAAGTATATAATCCTGCCTTCGACGTGACGCCGAACGAATACGTTACCGCGATCATCACCGAAAAGGGAATCGTGCGAGCCCCTTATGAGGAAGGCTTGCGTAACCTGTTTGAAGAGTAGCGGATAAATACAAAGGACGCCCCTCGGGTTTTAATCCGATCAAGGCGTCCCTTTTTCTTATGGCGTGTTCGTTTCCTTTGGCTCCTCTTCCTTTGCCGGCGGCTCGACTTTGCAATCCTCGCAGATCCAGCTGTTCCCCGTTTCACCTTGGCCCTTGATTTTGCCGCATTCTCCGCAGGTAATCATGGCTGGCAGCCCCCTTATCTTTGAACTTACCTCTATTGAACCATAGAGCCGTCCCCGGCGGCTGTGACCGATATCACACTTCCTGTGCAAACTGCTTTGTCAGAAGATAGCAGCGAAGCTTATGCAGATCCTTAGAAGAAATCGACTTGATTTCACAGCCGTACCGGATCGTTTTCTCCAGGATATGCGCATATCTTACGATCAGCTTCGGATGGATGGTCTCCCTCGTCACAGATGATCATCGAATCGTAGACCTCATTCATTCGGACGGAGAAATCGTCTACCTCCAGCCCGAAGCCCAGCCTGCTGACATCCGTAAAGCGAACCGAACGGATTTTGAAATCCTCGCTGATCGTACCGAAGGTATTGAGCTTAAAGCTCTTGAACACCTTGTCCTCCTGGCGGTACAGCTCCTCGTACGCGATAGGCGAATAACCCTGAATCTGAAAAATTTCGCTGTTTACAGGAGCACGATGATCCGCGACGTAGCGGTCCGCATCACTTTCATCGTCCATCTGCGGAAACGGTCAAAGCAAATGATCGCATCTCCGCTCGAATATTCAGCTTCATCCGGCAGGCTGATTTCCATAAAGTCCGGCTGCTCGTATGCAATTTCTCCTTTGTGAACCTTGCCTTTATACAACATTTGAATCTCTTTCATCCGAAGCACCTCCGCATCATTGCTATAATTGGAGTTTACTAGGAAGAAATTCAAAAAGTATCAAGCAATCGTTAAGAGATTATTAGATTTGGATACCAGAATGAACAATTCGTGTCGAATGCTCATACGAAAGTCGAAGGTTTTTTGACTTCAATCGCACAAATTGAGCTTTGGCAGCCCAAATTTCTTGCGAATTCTGCCCATTACGATGACTTTCATAACGTTACAAGGAAGCATTATCGGCCCGATATAAGCGCCAGACGTCGTAACGCGATTTTTTCAACTTACGGTGGCAGATGAACACATTCTTGGTACAGTAAGGTGATTTCTGCAGCTAGAATA
>NZ_JASKUT010000003.1 GCF_030167925.1 Paenibacillus silviterrae | reverse complement strand
CCCTTCGTTTGCAAGCCTGCTTGTAAAGTTGTTGATGAATTTACTTGCGCTGGCTGCATTCTCGATGAGGAACGCAGTATTCAATCGGGTTAATGCCGACGATACGTCCAGCGTCACGCTGCCCTTGAAATGCAGCATCTCATCCGCAGCAGTTTGCGCTTCGGCCGCCTCCGATATCGACTTCATACCAAAGCCGTGTGCCCCATTGATAAAACTTCGATCCACTCAGCAGGTTGGCATCCTCGACCCAGATCGTAACCTTGCTTCGGTCAATCGGCCACAAGCCGCTAACTTTGCCGGTTCGTTGATCCACCTCAATGTACGCATAGGCGTTGCCAAAACTACGCTGCGCCTCGGTGCACTTCCAGAAGTCCGAAGCCGACATGAGCGGGTTCGGTCGAAGCCGCAGCAGGTCAATCAAATGATGACGGTCGCCTTTTGGACCCCACTCTCATCTTCCTTGTATACTTTGAGAGGGAGCTTCGAAATAGATTCGGAAAGAATCTTCACGCAGGCATACACCGTTTCTACTTTCAGCGCCTTCCTGCCGCGAACGTCCACGTCCCCCCGTTGGATCCCAGCAGCTCCAAGAGCCGGAATCATTGATATCTAAGACCTCCCGTTTTTCAGGCCAGTGAACCACCGGCGTAATGTTTTTAACACACAGCATCACCTCCTTATCCCCACAGTTTTTCGAGCACGTCTTCCTCGGCAAATTCGGATACGTCGATATTCCCTGCGCGATCATGCACGAGCCATGGCATTGATTATGGCAGCGATAAGGTCAATCCGCTGCTGTCGTCTTGTTCTTCTTTGACAGCTTGATGTTCCCATTCGTGTCTTCGATCTCCATCGCATTGGAGAGGCACCAGGTCAACAACGGACTCCCACGTGAACGATCTTGCCCCCGCAGCACGAGCTCACGAAAAACTTCGTCGGTCCGTTGAGCACCTTCATCGTTTGCGGGATCTTCACCATAGTGTATCGTCCATCCCCAGCTCTGGGCGAAGTGCGTCCGCGTTTGTAATCGTCAAAGCAAATCTCGCTGATATCCAGCTGCTGTTCCTCTTGCTCCTGCTTCAATCGCTCCTTGATTTTGCGTAATCCACGACAGCGCCGTCTGTATTTGGTACACCAACCACCTTCGATGTATTCCGTATAAGGAATGCGGTCGCCGTGCTCGTGCTTCTTCACGGCATCTTCTGGGATGTATCCGTGAGCAGTAACGGCAAAACGCCCGTCCTCCAAGTGAAACACGGTTCCATCTGCTGTTAGGTCGGTGGTCTTGGAAAGGTCTAAGCCTTTCCAGCATGGCAGGCCGCGAACCAACGCCAAAAAATCCTCCCGAGGTATCGCGAGGGCCTTCCATTTGTCCATAATCCCGGACATGTACTTCTTTTCGCTGTCCGCTTGCCAGCGATTCACCCGCTTGATCAGAAACTCGCGGATTTTATCCGGGTCACCAGTATTGTACGCATCGTCATGCTCTCGCCGGATCTGATTGCGCAGCTCCTCGGCATACTCGTTATTCTCCTGCAGAATGGGGTTCGCTTTAACCATACGCTCTCATCGTGTGGGTCATCGCCCTTCTCTATCTCCCGGATCATAACAAAATATGCCTCGTTCATGTCGATTTCGCCCTTCATCATCTTGCACAGGGAATCGTATTCCTTCTTACAGGGACTGTTCTCCGCATCCTTGCCCGCTGTAGAGATGATCATCATCAGCGACTGCAGTCGCTTACCGAAACCGGACTGCAGAACGTCGTGGATCTCACTTGAAGAATGGGCGTGATACTCGTCAATGATGACGATGCAGGTGCTCCAGAGTCCTTGTTCTTCGTGTCCTTTGACAGAGGCCGCAGCCACCCGCCGCGTGAAGCATGCTCGATATACGTCCGCTTGATCCGCAGCCGCCTTAAGAGTCGGGGCTTTTCTTCCCCATTTCCTGAGCATCGCCCCACACCCGTTTCGCCTGACCCTTATCTACAGCAGCACACTCAACCTCTGGGCTGTCCTCGTACCGTTTAAACTCCGGCTGCCCTGGGGGATACACACAATCACTGCACATACCATACAGGGCGAGTCCGCTCATCTCGGTGGATTTAACGTTACCCCCCGCGCCCGCATGTGGAACGCTTTTTTGAACCTGCGCTTGCCGGAATCCATGTGAACCCAGCCGAACACGCACCGAGGTCGAACTTTTGGAACGGTAGAAGTTCGATGAGTTGACGCTGAACGGGCCGCGCACGTGCCTGCAGCATTTTTCAAACCAGTCAAAAATACGATTGGCACGCGATTCATCAAAACATACGGGAAGTCAGCAGTGGCCTGCCTCTGCAAATCCTTCAGATGACGTTCGCACGCGAGGTATTCCATGCGGCAGCTGGGGCGAATCCCATGGACGATTTCTGCAGCATAACGGTTCGTGGGGTGAACGTCCTCCCAATCAATCGAAGAGGTCCCATTAGGATCGTCCCCCACCACCTTCAGAATCCTTCTTCGCTAGTCTTGCCCTGGAATCCGCATTCAGTCCGAGCTTGCTGGAATAAGTAAGAATAAGCCTAGCATAGCTCTGTGCCGCCTTCACGTAGGAACTGACCTGTTTTGAACCGGCAGCATTGTACTCCGTGTATCCATGCTCGTCAATCAGCCGTTCAATTCCTGGTATTTTGCAACGGCGTCGCAGTAGGTTCCAAGCACATCTTCATCGACCTTATCAAGGACTTCAAATTCCTCCATGTCCTTAACCGTCTTGCGCCATACCTTACGTGCTTCATCGGATAGCCACTCGGGAATCTTGAGCTTAGCCTTCTTTCTGCGCTGAAACTTCTTTGCAGCTGCTTCTCTGGCCTCCACTTCCTTCTGGGTCCAGTGCTTTCCTCCACCCTTTTTACCGACCCGCATGTGGTCGAACCGACAACCTCATGCACGACGAACAACCTCCTCCCTTTCAAAACTTTCGTCGGGGACTTTTTTTCGCATTAGAGGGAGCCGCGGTCCTCCAAATGAACATTCCAAAAAAATTGGACCCACCCCCTCCTGTGTTGACATAAAATCTAATATATCTGGAAATACTTTCCCTGAAGGGTGGTCACTATGGCAGATATTCTACTTACTACCACGATAATTTTATTTGCTGTTATTATTTTTTTCATGCCTAAAAGACTTTCGCCTATAGACACATATAATGCAGCGCTTTTTGCCATTTGCTTTGCAACCTTGACAGATTTTTCCTTAATTTACAATTGAAACTTTACAGTTATTACACCGCAGGCGTTGATATTCAAGGTTTATTTCATATTTTTCTTCTGTTTCCATTGGTTAACATCTTATTTCTTAATTTCTACCCGTTTAAAAAAAGTTACATCATAAAACTTTTATATATATTAGCATGTCTACCTTTTCCATTTTGTATGAATTGTTAAGTGTAAAGGTAGGAATGTTCTCTTACTTTCAGTGGAAATGGTGGTACTCAGCTTTATGCTATCCGGTTTGCTTTGTCATTAACATGTACAACCACAAGTTTGTTCAGTACCTCAAGAGAAAAGCTATTAAAAATAAATAATAAATTCAACCCTCATGATACATCACTGCTCAACTTAGCAATCCTATCCTCCAGAAGCTTGACCGCTGTCTCACGTGGCTTTTCCTTGGCCTTCTCTTCATCAAGGAGGTGCTGGACAGTCTTCAAATCCTTGGCAACATCAAGATACTCCTTAAGTTGCTTAACTGAAGCATCAGCACTGATCTCACTGTCGTCGCCAGTTGTAACCTCTTCGGTTTAACGGGCGATTCTGCCTCGGCTGCAGTAAGTCTCAGATCGCATACGCTGCTGAACGGAAGGATGTGTTCCGTCCCTTCTTCGTCTACAAAGTTTAGAGTGACTACGCTTGCGCTAGGAGCAGACTTCACAGCTTTCTTGATGCGGTGAAACTCGCTCTCTGCCATGGTGATGACGGAGCCGGTAAGCAATACAATGGATGACTTCATCTGTTTCATCGATCCTTTCTTATTTTCCCAAGCGATTGGGATTTTGTTGATTGCCAAAGCGCCATCTTCCTTGGCTGTTTTGGTACTGTGGCAGCTGTCACATAATGCTTGCAATTCGATTGATCCCAAAAAAGGCGCTGATCGCCGCGATGCGGAATGATATGGTCTACTACCGTAGCTTCCGATAAGTGCTGACGCTCTAGGCAATGCCTGCAGAGCGGGTTGGCAAGGAGAAACGTCAGCCGCTCTTTCCTCCACCTGGAATCATATCCTCTTTGATACGAGGAGCCGCGCTGCTTGTCATACTCGCCAGCACAATTGGCACAATGCCGCTCTCTTGTAAGCTCCTTGCAACCTGCCTGCTGCACGGCCTTAAAGGTTTCTTCGGCATTAACGTCGGCGTGTATGACGGCTCCAAGCCTCTCTCCAGAGCTTCCTTCGTTGCTTCCTACTCAATCTGTGTTCGATCGGTTCGAACCTCGGGAGAGGAGTTAATATGGTCTTCTCACGAGTCAATTTCAGCAACTTCATCAGCCGTTTTAACACGCTTTTTCACCCCTTTTTTATGGAAAATATTAGTCGATTAAGTTGGACATAACAGATATTCTGTTAAACTCGCGCAACGAAGAAAAGCCTTAAGATTCAAAGGCTTGTGGTGGTGAATAAAATCTAGTTGAACATAGTCTCATTATGACCAATTCAGAAGATTTTAAATTGCTTCATTGCCATGTCCATGGTGTCCTTGAAGTTCGCCAATGTACCTTAATGTGATCTTCTCGCTGGAATGATTGAAGTGGTTCATTAGCATGACGATATCTTTAAATCGTTTGTAGTGGAAGTGACCGAAGGTCTTTCGAAGCGTGTGACATCCAATCTCGCTCAGGCGAAACTCTGTCGCAATCTCCTGCATAATTGTGTAAGCCATGGTCCGACCGATGGGTCTATTTGCTCCTGTCTACTTTTAAAAGGTACTCATGAGTGCCATATCCTTGATGTATTCCTTCAATTCCCGCTTAAGCTCAGGAGTGATTAAGATGGACTTCTCTTTCCTGGTTTTCTTCTCCCGAATGGTTATGTGAGTCCCAGTAACATCTCGAACTCTAAGTTTTAAAATGTCACTTATGCGGAAACCTGTGTTGATACCGGTTAATACCAAAATGTAATTCCTGGAGCTTTTCTGTTTCAGATAACTGAGGATATCTTCAATGAGTTCGGATCCGTAGTGGTTCGAACTGTGTTCATTTTCTAACACCACTCTTCGAATCCTTAATACAGGATAATGGCTTGAAGCAAATCTGCTTCGTTCCTTCCACTTCCCCCAAATGCACCCACGACACTTCGGGTGTTGCGCGGGTGGGTCCTTGTACCTTCGTTTCTTCACGCGACTCCCTCCCTTGTCCGCTGCGTGATAGTCCAGCACAAAAAGAGCCGCTAGAAGCGACTCTTTGCACGTAATACTCAACTTTCATGCCTTTCCTAGCAGACCGGAAACTTCACATCCGAGCTGCTATGCAAAGAAATGAATGAAATGGGGCATTTCACCCCTCCTCATATCACACTCTCGACGACCGGCGTCTAAGGATCAAAGTCCCACAGCATGACCGAGTGCCTACAGTGATAAAGGTACAGTAGACATTACCATGGAGCCATTGGGCTCTGGATCTACTGTACCTCGGTTTAATAGACATTTTGGGACATTGCAAAGACATTTTACAGACATTTGAGGGACATTTTTTGGCTTATCATTCCATCCACTTCAAGCTATTGGCTATAGAGGTTATTCCCTCATTGTCCTGCGATCGAGAGTTTTGGAAGTCGATCATTAAACACCAAAATAGCGTCTGTCGCTCGTTTCCTTTTTATATATCGATATTCGATGGTTTTCCGAATTCTTTCTTTTCTTATTAATGCAATTGCTCTATCTATTTTTTTCAATCGAACCGCCAGCTCCTCCATCGCTTCCTTTTGTCGTTCACAAGTCGGAGGGTTCTCCTGAAGATATTCCAACATGAGCTTATCGGTCTTGTAATCTTCCAATGCCTGCCGAGTTTTCTTTATCTCTTCCTTCGTAGCCAATGGAATCAGTTCTTGCATTACCAACATTCCCCTCACCCGTCCTTTATTATGATATAATAGAAGGTGAGGTTTGGACATTCCCAGCTTAAACCGACAAGTTGCTTAGCTGGGAAATTTTCTGCCCTATTGTTGGGGCTTTTTTTATTTTCTAAACATGTCTGCATTGGACTTCGTTCTCTCTCTTTGACGATTCTGGCTTGCTAGAAGAATGATGAGTCCTGTCCAGACTTACGAATTTATTGAAATTTTTCATAAATGCGAGCTCCACGGTTCGACCGGGCCGTTACGCTGTTTGGCAATGATGACCTCGATAATGTTCTTTTTTTCAGACTCTTTATCGTAATAATCATCTCGATACAAGAAGGCCACGATATCTGCATCCTGCTCCAGAGACCCTGATTCTCTGAGGTCCGACATCATTGGTCGTTTGTCCTGGCGCTGCTCTACGTTACGGCTCAGCTGGGATAGGGCGATGACAGGTACATTGAGCTCCCTAGCGATAAGCTTCAACATCCTCGATATTTCGATACTTCTTGTTGCCTGTTATCGCGGCGACCTCGGATCGTAATAAGCTGTAGGTAATCAATGAGGATAAGATCAAGACCGTGTTTCTTCTGTAGCCTTTTGCTTTTCGTTCTAATCTCGGAGATAGAAATTCCGGGTGTGTCATCAATGAATATGTTTGCGTCGGCTAGAGATCCAACGGCCATCGTGAGTCTTTCCCAATCGTCGCTTTCCAAGAATCCAGTACGAAGTCGGCCTGCGTCGATGTGCTGTTCTGAACTAAACATCCTCTGAACGAGTTGACCCTCAGACATTTCCAGGCTAAAATCCCCACTGTGCGCGGTGCCTTATCCCTACATTCTGTGCGATATTAAGGGCGAGTGCTGTTTTCCCTACCGATGGACGAGCAGCTATGTAAATCAAATCGCTCCTTTGGAACCCCGCTTGTCATATTATCTAGATCTGTGTAACCTGATGGATGCCCGTCACACCTCCAGAAGTGCTCTTGTTGTTATACCTAAGCTCTACCTGATCAAAGGCTTCCATCGCTACATCGGATATTTTTTTGAAATCCTTTCCCTTGGATGTTTGGTCCGCTAAGGAATCAGCTGCAGTCGCCATCACATGAGCAATTTGAGCGGGGTCTCCTACCTTGCGAGCCTCATCCAGTATATTTTTAGCTTCAAGTATCGCGCACCGTTGAGTATAACGTTCCCTCACGATTTCAGCATAGTGTGCAACATTCGCCGCGGTCGGGGCACTGTTAGCAAGCTGAGAAAGATACCCAATGCCACCAACTTGATCGAGCTCTTTGCTTGATTGCAAATACGCAGTCAGTGTGACAAAATCGATCGGCTCTCCTTCTTCCCGCATTTCCGCATAGCCCTGTAGATCCTGCCATGACCTCGGTTGTAGAAAGAAGCATCGAGACAATTTCTTCTGCGACATCTAAGGCTTCATTGTCGTAGAGTATGCAGCCTAATACCGCTTGCTCAGCCTCGATGTTCTTGGTAAAAGAAACTCCATTTCTTCCACACATTTCACGCACCTTTCTTCGCTGTTCTTCCGTTGGTCCAACCGCCTTTTTCTCAGAATCAGAGATGAACTGGAAATAATCTTGCGACCGTTGTTTCAACGCGTCATGATAACGGCTTACTCTGTCCTTTTCCGCTCAAGAGGAGCGGATAGATCAGCAATCGTAGGTGCTTTTTTATCGATCGTGACGTGGCGGATAAGGTTTTCGTAAGCTACCTCATACGGGACGTCTTTCATAGCTTATGCCAGGCGACAGCTTTAACCTCGTCACCGTGAAATAAGGGTAATAAACGCACAATCTGCTCGAACAAATTCCAGATTTCATATTCCTTCACGCTGCTGCGCCTCCCTTGCTTTTTTCGCGAAGAACGAAGCTTTATCACCTTGGTTACCGCTCTGAGTAGAGTCCTTCTTTCTTTTCTGGCCCTCTTCGAATGCGGCGATAGTGAATATGCTCGCTCTACGCAGTTTCCAAGATACCCCAAAAGTAATCAATATCTTTGCCCTTCTTGCGAGTGATCTCAGCAGAACGGACAACGATCTCTGGGTCAAACCCTTCGCCTAATGAGCTTCACAACATATTCCGTTTGAAGGGAGTTGGTCCTAGCTGGAAAATGTGCATCGATCGCCTTTATTGCTTTGGCAAGGTTCAAGTCGACGATTTCTCCCCGTCACCACCACTTAGTTTTGTATCGTTTAATTTATTATTAAATAATGCTGAACCTTTTACCTCATGGTTTACCCCTCGGATTACCTCATGGTTTACCCACTCGTTTACCTCATTTTTTGAGGCAAACGGTATTAATCTATATTTTCCCGGATTCTTTTTACCCTGACCCTTATACTCAATACGACCTTTATTGATCAGAAGTCATTCGATGTTTGGTGAGAGAGTTTTCAGAATGCGACCTTCGCTTGGAGCAAGGGATTCGCTACTGCAAACCACTTCTGGCCATCCGCTCTTATTTGCAACCGCCATAAGGTGGAACCACAAAGTTTGTGCCGATGAGTCAATGGATTTGTTTCGAGCCAATCGAAGAAGGCGTTCATTTCTCTTATGTAATTCAAAACTCCTCACCTCCTGACTTTTGTAATGTGTGCCTAGCTAATCTTCAATGATTCGTGCTTTTTTAACGGGCCACGGCTCATCTGCCGGGTGTCTCACCGATTCCACATCATGCTCAAGAGAGCCGCTGTCCCGTACTCTATTCTTTAAATCCCACAAAATAAAAGCGATAACCAACGGTGCGTACTTTAAGTAATCTGTTTGCTTGAACTTCTTCATTCGTGATGTCCCTCTATTAGTTCGATATTTTGATTATTCTTAATTAAATGACTTTTAAGCGATCGGAACGAGTTCAATAGGGAGTGTAGTAGCTATATTTTTATCGAAGCCTAACTCTTTGGCGAGCTTCTTGCTGACCTCCCTACACTTTCCTTCTGTTTTTTGGTATAAAAAGATTTTTGTCTCTCGCAGAAAAATCTTCGTCTTTCCTCACAATCTTCGATCATCCAGGCGCCCTTGATCTGCTCGTTAATGTAGATCGATATATGATTCTTAAATTGTCCCGAACGCTCAAGCATGATCGTCAACTCATATCCGTCGCATAAAAGCTTTACTTGGTTGTATAAGGAGAGCAGTTTCTTCTCTACTTCTTTCCATGTATCGCTTGTCATTGGCCGGGTTACCCGTCTTCAGTTCTCAGAATCATTGCCGCCTCCATCGGCCCCGAGGTGTCTCAAGGCAATTTTAATATTCTCTTTGGCAAGATTGTGTCCATGATATCCTCCTGATCGCGCTCATTAGCCTGAAGATAAAGCAGAGTGATGTCTGCTTCCTTCAGGGCTTATTAAGCGTTCGGACTAAGCGATCTCTCCTGACTTTATCGTGCTTATTCAAGGTGAAATCACCTCAGTTGGTCGAAGCTGTAACAAGACAAGATGCACCGAGGGTTGAAATCAATGACCCTCGTTCCTTGGCGATTCAATTTGTAACGTATCGGTTTGTCATCATAAGCCAATACCATTCTCATCTTCCTATCCACTTCAGCTATAACGACTCTCCTACCGAGACTGTCAGAAAAAAGAGGCATGTGCACCGCTACAATTTTGCACTTAGCTCCTACTGATATCGATTCATCATCACGATCTCGTTCGAAGAAGAAGAAACATTATACCGCTGCCTTCATCTGATCAATGTGTCCAATAATGGCACTGCGGAACTTCTCCTTTTCTCTCCTCATTCTTGATCTGTTCAAGAGCTCCGAGCAGCTTGTCAAAATTGTTGACGAACGTGTCGAAGGCAACTTTGAGTTGAATGGCATCGACATTGTTGTTTTTCTCAAGCATGGTCTTCATTTCGGCAATCTTTCGTTCTGATTCCTCAGCCTGTTTCTTTAGAAGCTCCTGCAAGGATTTCTCTTGCTCCCGAAGGCTTTCAAGCTCTTTAGCCACTTCATCGGGAATGACTTCCTTTGGAACGTCGATCGGATGTTCTTCAGCTCCGTTTCAAGATCCTTATTCCGCTTCTTTAGCTCGGCGAGTTCTTCTTTCGCTTTTTTCAGCTGTTCCTTTGCCGCCTCTGCAGCTTTGTTGTCCTTTGCCGCTTGTGCACTTTCTACGTCCGCGGTCAGTTTCTTCACCAATTCATCGTGGGCTTGTTGCTGCTCCTGCAGCTTAGCCATTGACGCCGCTAGTGCCTCCCGTGCAGCCTTCTCTTGATCAGCGGTCCGCTGAGCCTCCTGAAGCTTTCGCTCGAGCTCCTGCTTCTCCTTAATTGCCGCCTGCAGTTCCCGGCTCGACATGGATTCGATATCGTTTTTCTCGGCAAACTCTTCGCGCTCCTCAGCAGGTAGGCCGAGCAGAGCAACAGCCTTGGTATAGCTCAAATTTGCAAGTGCTTGGGAATTCATTTCTGTAAATTCTGTAGCGATCCGCATGAAATTGTTGGCTGTCGACTGGCTGTAGTTGACATTGTTCTTTAGCCAGTCACCCCATTGGCCGTGTTCAACCATGTTCTTGGCCTCAATAAGCCTAGTGCCAATCTCGATGATGCTCTGACCTACAACCTGCCTAGCTTTGAGGTCAATCTCCCGGATCTCTTCGGCAATAACATTTAAGGGTCTTTCCTGGATACTTGTTGCTTCCGCTTGGACTATTTTTCTGCTCATATTGCCACTCCTTGATTATGTTTATTGTTGAATCGAACTCTTTTCTTAATGGTTAGCTTCGCCTGTAAAAATGCATTGACGAAGGCTCGTACCTCAGAGGTCATTTCACAATTCTTAAGCCTCTGCACTGCTGACTTTGTTGGAGGAAACCTCCATCGTGTAGAATGGTACATCAGGTGCTGATGACCTGCGTACCAAAAGATGTCTATCTTGCCATCCGCATAATCTTTGGCGTAACCGGCACACAATGATTCAGCGCTTTTCCTTCGCAACGAGCTCGCAGTGTCGGCTGCTGGGCGTAGGATAAGACCGTCTTTTTCGAATGAAAGCGATGCAAGCTTTTCACTCCGTTTTGCCATCCTCCGGCTAAAGCCTGATCTTCTTTAAACTTGATTCGGGCTGATGTTTTCCGATGAGGCATCCCTGAGATTGTTCGGAACAGATAGCGTTCTTCCTGAAGACTCATCCCGAGCTGCTTACATTCCTTTTGGTAGTCTCGCCAATCCGACAAAGCACTTGTACTCGATGAGTAGTGGCCGTTGCGGATCTGTTTCAGAATATATTTGGCGGCTTGATCCATGGATGTGACTTTCAATATTTCATTCAAATAGCTTTTATAATAATGACTACTAATAGGAGCCAGCACTTGAGCATCCGCCATGCTGATCCGAGTCCCTGTTTCTTAGAAAGTTGGTAGAACCTCAATTCGAGAGGCCCTAATTCAATCCCAACTTTCTGAGTTCCTTCAACTCGGACTTTGACAGGCGAAGAACCTTTTCTAGTGTTTTTCCGTTCCAGTTGATCGCCCCGTAAGTTGAATCTTTGTGTAACTTTGCTTTAACGAAATTGCCAAATCCTGCTTTCGTCAAATACTCAACGCAGGGGTATCGAGCAGCTAGGTCAAAGAACTCAACCATATCACTTACATAAAAATGATTCGATATTTCGTGTAATCTTCCCATGTGGAATACTGGAATGGAGTCCCTTTGACCGCTTGCTTAATATTATTGAGTGACACGTATTTCGGGTAGTTACCCATTCCAGAAAAGTAATTGTCAAAAGCGCTGTAGACTGTCGATCGCCGCTCCCACTCGTTGCTGTATTTCAGGCGATAGTAATGGCTTTGGCCGGGAGAAAACAGATACATGTGACTGCAATTATATGAAGTCTGCACATTCTTATAATCACCGCTGTAATCACGTCTCACTTCGATCACTCGTGCCGTTACGGATTGCTTGTCAGCAATTGAGCGTTCATACCAAACGAAACGGCTTTGTCCTCCATGTACTTGCGGCTCATTCCTTCTGCTCGAACCCTACACGACGACTTACATTTTGAGCAGGTAGCAAGTGTTTCTTGCTTGTGCTTCAATTTCTCTGCTGGAAGGTGTGTTTGATTGCAGTGAGTACACCATGCATACTGAACACCAAGCACTGTCTTGTAGAATAAATAGCGACTCGTCTTTAGCGCTGTGTCGGTCGCAAATTTAACGATATCAGTGCTGATCTGTGTGGAAAAATGTGATTTGAAGTCATCGAAGCTCATACCGCGAATCCCTCCAATCAAATATCAAGTGTAGCAGTGAACCGTCTTTTTTCCTGAGGCGCAGCTGCAGCCTCAGTTTCGATGCCGAAATAATTCAGAACGATCGCAAATCCCTCTTGATCTGTAAGAACAGCGCAATTGCCAACCTTGTTCTTCTCGGCTACAGCCCTCATCGCATCTAGGCTTTTAACGATGGACTTATCCTGACTTAGAATTTTCTCAGCATCATGCGGCTTGCTCTGCAGGTGCTGTAGCAGGAAATTGCCAATCGCCGTGACATATGGCTTATTTTCCTTTTCAATCTCCGTATTTAGCTTTTCAACAGCTTTATTCAACATTTTGACTACCCTCCTGACGTTTTCTTTATTTCGCTCAAATAACTCGGCTTGTTGGTCACAACCCATGCAAAGCCGCGGAGAGGAACCCCCGGATCTTCGATCAAGTAGGAGCATCCCTTTGGAACAAATGGATTGCATTGGACTCGTAGATGTCCGTACTTGGTCTCTACCGTATGGCATGCAGCCAGTTGGGAATGCGGAGAAACGTTCATTGCAATTCTTTCGATCTTCTTGTCTGACTGCAGGATCGTCACTAAGGCTTTTTCTACCACCATAGTAGCTTTCTCTGAGAGCTTCATCTCGTTCAGCTCCTTTAACCCGAGTGCTTCTTCTAAGGTCAACTGATTTTCGTCTTTGTAATTCTCCATATGGCTTTACCTCGTTCTCTTGCCCTTCTTCTCCCTTGTGTCTTTGCACAAGACAAAGGGCTTGTCCAGTCGAACAACAACCCATCCAGTGTAGCCGATAGCCAAATAAGCGAGTACACGACGTTTGAAATCTTCCGGATCACGAGCTTTTATGTTCCACAGTTTTAAAGCGATGCCGACTTTGGTTAACGGCTCGTCCAACCATTCTTCTTTAGCCTCAAATATCTGCATCGCCCTCCCTCGCCTATGAAACTACTCTTTGAAAATAACAGTTGAAATAAAAAGGGTGCCTAATGACACCCTGATACATCCTTGCTAAAGCTGGATTGCTCCGCTATAATATGTACAGGTGTAATTTGATTAAATAGCATTTCCGAAGAGTCGCCCCGCCAGGCGGCTTTTTCATTTTGTCCGCAATTGTTCTCACGGAGGATCCGGTCCGTCTGCGGACCGATATGCTCCTGAGCTCGGAAGTCAGCAGCCATTTGTCGAACCTGCCACCCCTTAAGAACGCCATCGCTGACCGTTAAAATTCGTGGGTTTGATGTATTCATCCACTTCACCATCCTTTAATTTATATACTTCTTCGACTTTAGATCGCGCCGATGTTCCTTCCACATCCCAAGCCAGCTGAAGCAATATTCTTTACAAAGAACGCCTATGTAGTGCGTCAGCGCGGTCATCGCCTCTAGCCCTTCCATGATTGCTTGCTTGATTTCCTCATGCCCTCGTTCGCAGAGCTGGTCTTTCCTTTTGGTGATTTGAACCTTTTCCATGGCGATAATAAATCTTTTACTTCTTCCATGGTCTTAAGGTGTACTGAAGCCTTGTGCAGATCGGCCCCTTCGCCGTCCAACCAAGGTACCCATGCGTTCCCAGTGACTTCATTGGCCGCGGCCACATAAAGCTCAGCATCATCATAGTGCTGTGTCGAGGAGCGCATGACATCCTTCGGAACCTTTCGAGATCCATTTGTATACTTACCAATTGTGGAGTTATCTACGTGAAGCATTCGAGCAACTTCAATTTTTGTTTCGCTGTTTGCCTTCATCGTTTTTTCAAGGGTCTGTCCAAACGTCATTTGATTTCTCACCTCCTTGGCAGAATTAGGTAGTTCCATTGGACAGGTATGCGGTTTATGATGGAATCAACCAACATTCCTTTAACCCGCGACCCTAGCGGGTTCTTTATTGCTGCTTGACCATGGAGTAATTCCCGCGTGCGATCATTTCATCAATAATGGACCAGCAAATTCTCGCAATTCCGGCATCAATGCGCTCGAGCTCTCTTTAGAAGTCGTCACATGTGTTGTATAAATCTCGATACGGCCGCGGCCGGGTTCAATCACCATGGCAGGTTGTTCGATTTGGCTAGTCACAGGCATCACACTCCTACGACTATTTGTATGCTGTGAAGCCTGTGGGACGGGCATTGTTTTTTCACTTCCTTCTTTCAAAATCAATCGGTCTATTTATTTTGCTATTTCAGCAAATTCAGTTCCTTAAAAAAAGCAGTTCAAGACTGCATTGAAGTTTCTCACAGATGGCTGGAAGGTGGTTTGCTTTAAAGGAATACTCTCCTTTCTCATACTTCATGTAAGTCGAAGCATTCCTAAAGCCTAATCTCTCAGCCATATCCTGAAGGGATATCTTTAGTTCCTGCCTCCTATCAGAAATGTACGTTAAATTTAGTTCATTCATTCTCTTCCTCCTCCCATTACCATTTTGCTAATTTAGCAAATCCCATAGCAATAATATACTTTGCTAATTCAGCAAAGTCAACATTTTTTTGTTGTTTTAGCAAAGTCGTTTTTTCTAATATGGAAAAATGTTAAAATAGAATTGCTAAATCGGAAAGTTGGTGACCTTATGAAGATTGGTGATCGAATCAAAGCACTCCGCGAAAAAAAGGGATGGACTCAACTAGAACTTGCAGATAAAGCAGGTATCAACAATAGTGTTCTGTCGAGAATAGAAGCGAATAAACGTCCTGTCGAAGATTACCTTCTTGCTAAATTCTCTGACATTTTCGATGTAAACGCTGACTATTTACTGGGTAGACTTTTGGAATCAAGTGAATACTCAGATCAAATTAAAGTGCAAGATGAATCCATTTACCGAATGATTGCCCGAGCAAAAGAGCTGCTCCCGACCAATTGGAGCAGGCAAAAAGCTTCATTGATTTCCTATATGAGCAAGGCAACAAAAAAAAGGACTAACAGCATGAAGAAAATCCCCATGGTTCCTCGTAGACAATTTGCTAAGCAAGGGGCTCTCGTTTTTATGGAGAGGTTCGGGATTGATTCATTGCCGGTTAATCCTTTTGTTTATTATAAGAAAAATAACTGGCTGCTCTTTAAACTATCAGAAGCAGAATTGCTATACGGAGCTACTGATCCACTGAGACTCAGGGCTACCAAAGCGGATGCCGTTACCGTCTGGAATGGAAAGCAATATCTGACCATCTATGATGACACTGCAGGATACAGTTCTGAGCGGATTCGATGGACATTAGCTCATGAGATCGGGCACATCTTTTTAAATCATCTTTTCGATTATGAGCTCACTTCCATTAACCGCGGCGGGCTGACTCAATACCAATATCGAACCTTAGAGAACGAAGCTGATCTTTTTGCTCAGGAGTTGCTGGCCCCCTCCTATGTGCTTTCTAAACTTGGTGCTACACTTGCCGCTGACATTGAATTCATTTGCAAAATTTCAAGGCAAGCTGCTAAGTATCGTGCGCAAGAGCTAGTTCGTTTCCAGAGGAACGTGGACGATTTCGGCCATACTTTCTACGAAAAGAATTTCGCACCTTACTTCAAAGAAGTTAATTATTGCTCCAATATTCCTGTGCCATTACCTAATCGTCATATCCATAAAGTCTCGGCAGAGGTGAAATATATGAACGTTAAATTCATGAATTTTCAGTCCGACTCAAACGGCCGCTTTAAAATGTGCCCTCGGTGCGGACATAACAAGTTCTCCGAGAAAGCGTCGTACTGCAAAATGTGCGGTCTTTTTTTGTACAATGACTGTCAAAATCAACTAGATATGCCAAGAAGCAACTGCGGCGAGATCAACCCACCTGACGCGCGATATTGTGAAGCATGTGGATCAGAGACTTACATGTCGAAGATGGGGTTGTTGAAGACGTGGAGAGAGATGGAGGCGGAGCGTTTCCGAGATGAAGAAGCCATCTCTCGTCGGATGAGTAAGACAGTTAGGAGATTCTAGCTTTGTTGATTATAGAAAAAAATCTTGGGGGTATCTGGAAAAGAAATGCGAATTAATATAATTGGTGGCATTATTTCTTCAGCGATTTTTTTAATATTATTTCAGCCAATACTTAACTGGTTGAATAAGATTCTTTTGAATTTCTTAGCTAATTCTTTTTCTGGATTAATTGATTTCCTTTATTCTAAAGCTGCAAGAAGTCAAGTAAATACCATTAATTTAACTTTGCTCGGATTATTGGGCAGGTATATTATTGGGATTATTGATCGCGTTTATTCTGGTAATTCTACTAAAAAAATCACGAAATCGATTTAAAGAAAAACTATTTGCAATGGAGGAAAGCAAACAAAAGAAAGTTTTGCTGATTATGTTTTTAATCGCAGCTGTCCTCGCAGTTTTTCCTGTCAATTTCAGTTATTTCACTGAATTTGTTAATGTTGAAATGAATACCAGTTTTAATCAGAGATTAACTATCATTGCACCTTACATCACAGAGCAGGAAGAAGAGCAGATTAGAGCTGATTGGGCTTCAATGGAAACCCGTCTTCATTATGCTGCTATCAATTCAAAAATTGAAAGCATTGCAATTCAAAATAAAATCACATTACCCAAAGCATTCTAAGATTATTTTTTGTAAAGGGTTTGAATTCGAGTATAACCGATCGTCGGATGAGTAATACGAGTCTAAGATAAAATTCTTATCAGGGGGCATTTATAAATGTTTGAATACTCTAAAGACTATTTTATGCAAGCTAAACCCTATATTCTTGAAAATATGAATCTCAGAGCCCCTCAAATTGAGGCTTATCAGGCGGTATTCGACATTTTACTATTACTAAAAGCAGTGAGCATGCTAAGGTTGTTCTACCAACTGGAACAGGAAAGACGGGTTAATGGGAATAATCCCTTACAGCCTCTCAAATAGCCGGACACTCATTATTACTCCTCAACTTGTTATTAAGGATGCAGTTCTTGGTTCGTTAGATCCTGAGTTCGATCGGAATTTCTGGATTATGACAAAGGTATTCGAACATCGAGAAGAACTGCCTTCTGTGATTGAATATGAAACAAGTCATGACGTGAATCTTCTAAAGTATGCCAACATCGTGATTTTGAATATTCATAAACTCCAGAAACGTCTAAAGTCATCTTTGTTGAAAAAGTTGACCCTGACTTTTTTGATCTCATCATAATTGATGAAGCACATCATGCCGAAGCAAAAACCTGGCAAGAAGCCATTGATTATTTTAGCAGTGCTAAGGTTGTAAAGGTTACCGTACTCCTTTCAGAACTGATGGTAAGCCTATCCAAGGTAAAGACGTCTACGAATATAAATTAAGAGAAGCCATGGCCAATGGATACGTGAAGACTTAGAGAAAATAACTCATGTTCCAGAAAAGTTATACTTGTCTATTGATCAAAATGAAGATAAGTTATATACCATCGAAGAAATTAGGGCGTTAGGTTTAAAAGAAGAAGACTGGATCAATCGTTCGGTAGCTCTCTCAAAAGAAAGTAACAACGTAATTATAGATAGAAGTATAGAACTGTTGGAGGAAAAGCTGTCGATTAGTAAATTTCCACATAAAATCATTGCTGTAGCATCTAGCATCTGGCATGCTGAACAATTGAAAGAGATGTATGAAGTCAAAGGTTATCCTGTTGCATTAGTACATAGTGAACAAGAAAAAGTCACCCGGCAAATCGAACTTGATAAAATTGAAAAGCATAAAGTAAAAGTCGTCGTGAACGTGGCAATGCTCGGTGAAGGGTACGATCATAAATATTTGTCTGTAGCAGCTATTTTTAGACCTTACAAGGGCTTGCTACCATACGCACAGTTCATCGGAAGAGTATTAAGATCAATTGATTCAACTGAAGATATTACAACAATTCCTGAGGATAATATTGCCGCGGTTGTCTATCATAAAGAACTCGGATTAGAAAAACTTGGAATATTATAAAGAAGAACTTAGAAAAAAAGATATCATATTGAAAATTAAAGAAGACTCTAATATTAATCCCAAGGACTCTGAATCGACTAAAAATAAATCGTTTGGAATTGCATTTGAAGAAGGAAATGCTTCACTCGAAGTCGACAGTTTTATTGAATCCGAACTCATTCAAAAGCGTAATGAGCGACTTGCCGAAGAATCAGCAAAAATAACTCAAATGATGGAATTGCTTAATATTTCAAAAGATAAAGCAATTCAGATGTTACGACAAGCTGAAGAAAATACTGATAAGCAAAGACTCTTGCGCCCTGATCTATTTGTGGACCGTTCTAGAAAAAGAATTGACAGAAAGATAAAATTTGAAATTGTACCTGACCTTCTTGACGAGTATAATTTAGATATGAACGGACGCAGCTAAAAAGTTCTCCCTCGGTTTTTTGCTGCAAAGTATAGATGGATAACTCAACACAAAGAAATGAACGGTGAAATCCTTGCGATTTACCTTGAAAACAGACTAAATGATGCTATTGGTGGTAAGAGGAGCGAATGGTCGGTTGAAGATTGGCCGAGAGCTGAACAAGAATTGGAAACAATAGTCAGCTATCTCCGTTCAACACTTAATCTCAGATTTCCGAAAGGGAGTTAGACGCGTGGAACATTATTGAATAAACTTTATGACGAGATTTACTCACCAAAAATAACACCATACGAACTAGTATCCAATGCTAAATTAGATCACTATCAGTATGTGAACATGTACAAAGAGTCTGAAGACTTACAGTGGAGTCATCTTGCCTAATGGGTGCAGGAATATATGCTAAATTTGTCTATAAATTTGATCTAAACGACAAACTGTTGTCATTGACAAGCTTTTATGATGGAATAGAAAAAGTTGAGTATAATCGATCAATAGCCATCCAAGAAATAAAAGAACAACTTCAAGACCTGCTTGCCGCTAATTTAAAATCAGAAGCTGTGTAGTAATTGAATAGAACATACAAAAGTAGCGCTTTTAGTTTCACAAGCGCTCTTTTTTGTTTTTTTTCAACTTCCAAAAAAACAACCTTACATTCACATGTTTTGAGCATTATTATACCCCGTGAGTTGGCAGGTAACTATTGATCATGTTTTTTTCTGTCTCTCTCTAATATCGAATTTTAATTGGTGGGTTAAAAAGA
The DNA here is from genome assembly GCF_030167925.1 of Paenibacillus silviterrae. Lineage (GTDB taxonomy): Bacteria > Bacillota > Bacilli > Paenibacillales > NBRC-103111 > Paenibacillus_G > Paenibacillus_G silviterrae. The sequence goes on along the minus strand of NZ_JASKUT010000003.1, from coordinate 24,990 downwards.
ATAAATAATCTTCTATCAAATCGATATACTTTCTACAATCTTCTCCATTGATAATTACATATTCTTTTTTTACAACAACTAGATTTAAAATAGATGTAAATATTTCAGCATCATCGGGTTTGGGGATCCCGTTGTCATGAATTAAGCAATTTCTTACTTTTCTCCATGCATCTATTTCTCCCCATCTACTACCATATACGTCTGTACATCCAGCTGTTTTATTTAAATACTGTGCGAACTTTTTAACTCCACTTTTCCTTTATGATCTTTTATATCAGGATCGTTTGGATAAAACAATTTATGCAACTGGCACAATTTGAGTAAATGATTCTCCATAAGAGAGTAAATAGAAATTATCATTGAAGAATAGATAATACTTTTATAGTTCTCCTTATCATTTACAAAGGGAATTATTAAAGGATCTTTCTTTTCAGGAACAGACAGATCAAGATGATTCTCTATTTGTGTCTCAAAAAAATTAATCGCACCCCTAAATTAATTAAATCACCGTATGCATTGACCAAAAACATATGAGCTGGATTATATCTTAAATCAAATTCATGAAACTTATGGAAATCTAAATACATTTAATTATGTCCTTTCGAAATAGATAACCGATTCTGTAATTATACTACCATTTGCTCGACTATAACACACGCTTCTGCTTGTCTCTCTATATACTGAGGTGTTATCCTACCAATATACTTCTAACTTGGAGGTACAAATGGACAGAGTGTGCATCTATTTACGTAAATCCCGCGCCGATTTAGAAGCCGAGAATCGCGGCGAAGGCGAAACTCTCGCCAAACATCGCAAGACGCTGCTAAAGGTAGCCCAGGATCGCGACCTTAACATAATAAAAATCCGTGAAGAAATCGTATCTGGTGAGAGTCTAATGAACCGCCCTGAAATGCTGGAGCTCCTCAAAGGAAGTAGAAAACGAACTTACGACGCGGTACTGGTCATGGACGTCGACCGCTTAGGCCGCGGCAACATGCAAGAGCAGGGATTGATTCAGGAGACCTCAAGAACTCGAACACAAAGATCATCACCCCTCGCAAGACCTATGACCTCAATGACGAATGGACGAAGAATACAGCGAATTTGAGCAGTTCATGGCCCGTAAGGAGCTCAAGATCATCAACCGGCGCTTACAGCGCGGCAGATTAGCTTCTGTCCGGGAAGGAAACTATATCGGAAATACGTCCTCCCTATGGCTATCAGAAGAAGAGACTTCCAGATGGAAGCCTCACCCTCGAACCTCATCCGGAGCAGGCCAACATAGTTAAGCTAATCTATGACTGGTATACGAACGGATATTTAGATGAAAACGGTGAGATAACGAAGATCGGTACGGCTACCATCTGCAGAAAGCTTACGGAGCTGCAAATACCAACCCAAAGAGGGTCTAAGTGGATCGTGGCAACGATACGCGATATCCTCCAGAATCCTACCTACACAGGGATGATACGCTGGGATCATAGAAAGACGACCAAGGTGAAAGGCGAGTCACGGACCTCGCGGCCCCCGAGCTGAGGAGTATACGCTTGTCCAGGGAAAGCACGAACCTATCATTTCCAAGGAGCAGTTCGAAGCTGCTCAGCAGATCTTCAAGCAGAAAACACGTGTCCCTACTCCGAATGGAAAAATATCGAACCCTCTTGCCGGACTGGTTCGATGCGATGTCTGCAACGCGGCAATGGTGTACAGACCCTATACCAAACAGCCGGCTCATTTAATTTGCTCGAATCAATACTGCACTAACAAAAGCGCCAGGTTCTCTTACGTTGAAGATAAGGTCATCAAGGGGCTGCAGCAGTGGCTTCAGGAATACCGAATACAATGGGACAAGCATCAGCGGGACATTCCCGATACCTCTTCCCAAACGGAAGTGAAAAGGAACGCGCTAAAAGCCGTAGAAAAGGATCTGAGCGATCTTCACACACAAAAGGGGAATTTGCACAAGCTGCTCGAATTAGGGGTGTATTCGGTCGATATGTTCGTTCAGAGGTCGAATGAGATTGCCGAGGAGATGAAGAAAGCCGAGGAAACACTCAGTAAGCTGAAAACCGAGGTTGAACTGGAGTCTTCCAAGACAAAGGCACTGGAGGAAGTCATCCCCGTGGTGGAACGAGTTCTTGATCTCTACAGCCAATCGGAAGATCCGGCTAAGAAGAACGAGCTCCTGAAGTTAGTACTGCAGCAAGTCGTGTACCGTAAGGAAAAGCACCAGCGGTTAGACGATTTTACCCTCAAACTTTATCCCCGATTTGCACACCTATAACATGGGTGTGCAAATTCTTTAGCGCCAATATGTTATAAGTATTTTTATCTTCTGTATAATATATGAATGAGCTCCTTACAAATGTCTTTTTGAAATTAAATATTTCTTGCCACCTAAATATACACAACAAAAAAGACCCGACGAGGATTATATCCTTTCGGGTTTATACCTGCAGCTAGATTTTAACCTCAGCCGTTAATGATTTCTTTGCTAACGTTTCTCATTTGTTTTTTATTAACCCTGTTGAATTCGATGTAATAAGGTAATAATTAAAAAATATGGAGGTGGCATATGTATTATTTATTTGCAAATATCATTATCTTGAATATGGTTGTGTTCTTTATGAAAAAGAGATTATCAAAAATTGATTATTATACTACTGTTTTTTTTGCATTGTTCTTAAATTCCTTCGTTGATGTTTTTCTTGACTTTAAGTATGACTTGTATGGATTCTTTAGACATGGTGTTGATTGGCAGTATAGTTTTATATTATTTGGTGTATTACCACAAGCAAGCATTATTTTTATCAATTATTACCCCTTTTCGGGTGGTAAATTACAACAGGTAAAGTATATTCTGCAAACCAGCATTCTGTTTACAATGTGGGAGTGGATAACGTCATACACATGGGTTTTTTATTACAATGGATGGAATCCCATGTACTCGCTATTATGCTATCCGTTAATTTTTTTAATTCTCGTACTCAACTACCATTTTGTTCGGCACTTATTGCAAAAATAGTACTCGGGGAAATGTTGACCATAAAAGATTTCAGTTCGTGACGCAAAACTAAACTAAAATTTATAAAGAAATATTCTATATATTAACATATTTGATATTGTATATCTTTGGTTTAATGCACTACATTAAAATTGTCTGTTTCAATTGCCGAAACAGTGACAACTTGCATAGGGAGCTTACTGTGGATATGAACGAAAAATTGACTCTGTCGGAACTAGAGGAAGATGTCTTGCTTATGGCCTATAAAGATGCTGTAATTTTTAAAGTTACCGCAAGAATTTATTTCAGTGCTAAGACAAGAAATACACAGGAGAAACTTAGAAGTTATAGCTGATGATAATGATTAATAGCATTGGACCATTGTGAAAGACCGCTACCCTTAGGCTGCTTAAGGTAACGTTCTTATACGCTTTTATTGCCGAAAGCGTCGCAATGGTCGGCTGATACTTCCGCCTTGTGAAATCTGTTGATATGCTGTTGATAATGTTGTGGATTGAGATTCGTAACACAATGATGCTCGAAACTAAATCCCTCAAGTAGGCGTAAATATGGATGTAAAATATACCATATTGAAGGGATAACAAGCCAAATGAGAAGATTCACAATTATTGTATCTGTTGCTGCAGTAGTGTTTACATCTCTCTCTGCTGCGGAAAATCAACAAACCCACCGGTTGCGACAACCGCCCCAACGCAAACGGCGATATCGACTAATGATGAAGCATGGAAAGGCAGCCTAACTGAGATTGCTAATAGCAGCAAGACCGCAACTGAGAAGTTCGATGAGGTTACAAAGTTAGCACGAGCATATAAGGCAAGTGATGCGGAGATAACAGCATACGAGGCATACATTTTAAGTGAGTATAAAAACAAGACTTATTTAAGTGATATTTCAAACCATGTATACATGCTAACCAATGTTTTTAAAGCCACCGTAGTAGAGAGACATTATGCGGATAAAGATAAAAAACCAATTGATTCGTTTGCTCTCGACTTCTTACAAAACACAAAATATACATACAGAGGCACCGAAACGGTTGGAAGCGACTCAGTTAAATCCAACGAAAAACAGATGGACAAAGCAATATTAATATAAAATAAAAGTCCTAATGAAAAAAATCCCACTAGCCAGCTCTCAGGGCTTGTGGGATGTGCTTTTTATTAAGTAACAATTTTTTGCTAAAACCTTATTCAATAAACAGCTTATAGTCGTTGTATTCAGGCGGAGGATTCTCCCAGGCTCGAAGCAATAATATGCTCTCCGGATCGTCCTGGCTCCACTCAATGAAATCTTCATCGGCAAGCACGGCCAGTGACTTGTATATACTCTTCTCGAAACGACCGGTCTTTATCGTCAGCTCATTGATCGTTGGAGTCCTACCTCGTATGGCTAAAAAGTTGGAGATAATCCTTAACAATTTACGTTCATGGTCAGGAAGCATCAAGACTCACCAACACTTTTAACGTCCTCGGTGATGATTCATCCCACGTGATAGCTCCTCGGTTCGTAACCTCTCCAAATGGCCGTACACTGTGCTTGGCGATTTCAGGTCTACAAGAGTGCCTATCTCGCGAATCGTAGGCGGGTAACCCTTCTCTATGATGTACTGGTGAATAACTTTTAAATTTCCGCTTGCTTGCGAGAGAGTGTTTTTGTTAAAGGATTGAGTTGGTTACCTGTTGAGTACGTTTAATTCGGCCTTAAGCTAGCAATTTTTTGTAACAATTCAAGCTCTCTATCGAAAGTCACGTTGTCATCACTACTCCGTATTATCTTTTCCCCATCGAACATTTCTTCAATGGTTTCCTCTATCAGATCTGAAAAATCACCCAAAACGCCGATGCATTGATCCATCTTGACATCGCTCGCCCTTTATACCAACATAAATTCTGTATATAGAATAACAGAACGTTGTTCTCAAATCAAGTGTTAAATAGTAAAGCTCCACCAAATGCAAATAACCCCCATACAAAGCCCTCTGGCGGGCCTGTATGGGGTCGGTTCAAATTCTCAAGCGATTGGCAATTTATTCACGGATGATTCCGGCTGCATCGCGTAGTTCGTCAGCAGAGCTTTCTGGTGATCTCTGAGCCTCTTCCAAGCTTCAGCATCGTCTAATCGGCCTTCTGCCTCAGCTTTTTTCTCTCGTCATCACACTTGAACCACTCCGGGGGACAGGTATGAATCGATAATGTTGTTTGCTGTGCTTGAACTCAACTTCTTAGTCACGTTATCTCCTTCCTTCGACTTGAATTCCTGACCGGTATACTCACAAGCGGTCCGTGCTATCACCTCAGCGCAAAGGCGTTGAAACCCTTCATCCTGAAGCAGTTCAAGATCGTCTAGGTTTGTCATGAATGCATGCTCAATGAGGATCGCTGGGATTCCGTATCGCGCCGGAACACGGCACATATGGAATCCGTCCACGTTCCCGGCATGCTTGGTACAATGTTTCGATCCGGATGGGGAAGGAGGCTGTCGGCGTACTTATCCATATTTGAGCAAGCCGTTTGCTCTGCCCATGATCATGCCAATAAAAACACCAGTGGCCGCGAGCGTCACGGTTTCCGTTTGCGTCTGCGTGGATGCTAAAAAGAAGATCAGCACCGAACGTACGGGCCTTCTCAACACGCTCGTTTAAGAATATCTCGTCCTCATCATTCAATGGCTGCAGCTGTACGACTTCGAACCCATTCGCCTCAAGGAGTTCCTGTGCATATCGGGATACCCCAGCATTGAACGTATGCTCTTTAAACACAGCACCGGATGGTGTGACAACTCCCTTGCCTCCCCGCGATCATATGTGCTAGCAGAGTGCCCCGCGTCTAGCGCGATCTTCATTTGCTGACCCCTTTCTGTTCAAAAGCCGACTGCAGTGCCTTTAATGGCCCGAGAGGAACACCAAGCTTCCCGCCGTTTTTCAAGATGCTTAAAAACTCTATAATGATATAGGCAACCACTACTCCATCACCAATTGCACCGTTGAGCTGAACACCGGGAACTGACTTTTCAACCATGTACACGCATCCGATAAGAATCACAACGTATGTCTTTTAAATAGTCCCTGAATGCCGATCCTCGGCTTATTTTCTTCTGTACGTAGGCCACCATCAATCCAGTAGCAAAGTCGAATAACATCATGCCAATAAGTATCGTCAGGGCTAACCCAAGACCCCCGACCATCCAAGAAATACGCCTCCTATAATACCTGTCCCTGCCTTTAGAATCACATCCATGCGCTCCATATATTCACCTCTCCATGCCCGTCATTTGGGCAATAAAATAGCCCCGATCGGCTCGGGGCGGTAGCTAAGTCGCCTTATCTTTATTGGGGGTAACGGCTTGCCATCTGTTCCGAGATCCATAGCTGATAATTCGGCTTCAACGGCTGGCTGGAGATTTGCAGGCACCTGTTGGAAATTCTTATAACCTTTGATGATAAGAGTAACGTATACTGTAACCATTGATTCACCTCCTCCCCGCAATATAAAAGCAGCAACACAATGACCCTAGCCATTGTTTGCCGCCAGTAATAATTCGACTTCCGGTTTTAAATGTTCCGGCACATCATTGATCGTTCTCAATTTCTTACGAATCAAATTCGCATATATCTGGGCCATCAGCTGGTGCCTCCTGAATTCTGTTCTACTTGTTCCAAACGTGATTCCAGTTGTGCGATGCGATCCGCTTGCTGTGCAATGAGTTCTCCTTGTTGTAGAATGATCTCGTACGCTTCAGCAAGCCCAAGCATCGTTTCTACTGTCTCCTGCTCCCGCTGGGTCGTGTCGGCGATCTGCTTCTCGTATGATTCAGCTATAGCTAACATGGTCGAGAGGCTTTCTGCTTCGAGCCTGTATGTCTTCTTATCTATCGTTTCAGGAAGCTGGTCTCTTACGTCTTTCAGACCTTCAGGCAACTTATCGCCCATTTCCAGCATCCGGTCCTCTGCCTGGGGCAGCTGGTCTACCAGGATAAAGTCGTAAGCGCTACGGTCTATTCCCGTAATCGTATCGCTGCCGATAATGTCGGTATCGGTGAATTCTTTACGTTCCGGCGATAAAAATAACATCGCGGCTTTCTTTGTTATATACCAGTCCTATAATCATGATAGTTTCAACGTACCTCCCCCGTACGTAGCCTGGGAACCGCTTGGACTGTAGACCCCGCATAACTGGCAATGAGTGAACCTAAATCTGCGTATAGCCCATATGTGTTGTTGGTTCCAGTGCCCCCATCTACAAATATTGTACTATCCATGTTTGCCCTAATGGCATAGTACGAATTTGGAAAAGCTGCTGCTGTGTAAATATACCGAAGTGGCTCTGCTTGAATCCCAGCCCCCCGGAAGAAGTCTTCATGCCATTGGCCCGACAATTACTTAAATACACATACCTGTTTCTTGTTAGGTAGAAGGCAGCTATAGGGCCTGTGCCTGTCCGTGTGCATTCCATGTTTATTAAGGTCACTTGTACCGTACACTGGCTTACAAATATGCTGTCTATGCTGTACAAACCACCGTTAGCGGTTAATGTAATAGTGCCCTTTCCTGTGAATCCGGTGATAGATACGCCTTCATTACTTGCTTGTCCCGGTATCATGATAATAGTTATTGCATGGTCTATTACCGGGGCAGGTTATTGATTACCTGTGAATCGTGGCTTTCGCTTTGGCTGGGCTTCGTCCATCGTTTGCGCTGCTACCATTGGCGAAGTCTACATACAGGTTTCGTCCCGTATGTAGCTAGTTGGAATTTCAACGTCCTATCAAAAAATGTTGAGTAGTTATTTTGCGCCTTCCCCGGTTGGGCATACATTAGGTAAACGTTACGTAAATCCTTTGTATCGTAGCCGTTTTCCATAATGATAGCGCGGGTTTGTGCAAACGCCGCGCCTGTTTCCAGCTGTCGGTACCGGACGTGGGCTGGTAGCCGTTTTGTACGATAACCGTATCATAGCCGCTTGCCCGCGTACCGAATACCGTAACATAGTCGTTAACAGAATCCCCCAGTGCTATCTGGTTCCCCGATGCATTCGAACCGCCAGCGCCCGGTTTTACCCACAGCTGGAAGTTATTATTTTGGTTATTTGTTCGCCCATTAACGACAAGCTGCCCGGTAGTGAATTTTCCATCCGGTTCAAATACAAACTGGTTTCCCCAATCCCATGTTTCCCCATTGACGGCGGTAGATGGGGCCAGTATAAATGCGTCGCTTTCCCGGGTGGTGGAAAAGCCAGCTTTTCCTACCTGTCAACTTAGATACCCAGGGGTTGCCGTTGGTTGTGTCATGTTCCCGGAAATCGTACCGCCGCCCGAATGAAGAATATCATATACCGTCGTTTCCCCACCGCCTACCGTTGGGCGGTATTTCAGCCCATCGGCTACCAGGTGTAGCGGCTTAAATACATTCCCGGTATGAACGGCTAGCACTTCGCCTACGTCCCTTGTATCGTTGTACTGCATAAAGGTAAACTTCTGCCAGTTTGACGGGGAAGCCGCCCTTACTTGTACGTTAGATTGTAGTACTCCAGTAAATTGTCCTGTGTTTGCATATAACCCAGCGTAGGCGTTCGCATCGGTTAAGAAACTGAAAGCTGTGCTATCGGCATATACCCTGCGCCTTCCCGCTTTGTCACCTATAGCGAAGCCGTAGGTAGCGCCGCCCATATCGACTACGCCGTTTACTGTAAGCCCCGCGAAGTTCGGGCTGCTGGTCGTATTGACATCTTGTTCACTCTTCCGTTCAATACTCCTAAGGCAAGCGCAATAGCTTTAATTGTCATGGCCGGAGCGGTAAGCCAACTCGTTTCACCAGTCAAGTTTTTCAAGCGGTTAGCGAGGAAATTAAAGAGCTTCGTGATCGTGTTCGGTCCGGAAATGGCTGTGTCAGAATCGTCGATGGTTCGGTTCCCAATAACAGTATCTGTAGCAGCACCGTTGGCTAATCCTGAAGAGGTGATCTTTGGGCCATCACCGTCTGTGCCCGTATGTCCGTGACCAGACGAACCACTAAAAGCCCCTATTAATTTTGACCGTATCTCAGCAGTTACTTTTGAAATCTTGTAAATAGCCAATTGAAGTAGTCCGCTGGAGGTTTCTCCCCTGGAACAAAGCCCGTCACCTTCTTGGAGGCAGGCGGTTCCGTCCCTTCTGGCTGCCAATCCGGTTGTTGTTCATTGAATTGCACTATGTCTCACTCCCATCATATCGGCAAGTCCTTTTCGTCTGCAGGGCTGTATGCGGCTCCGAGATACCCGCCGATACTACCTGCCAAGTCCCCGAATCCCGTGCTATCATCGCTCTCACTTTGGTCCGGGACACTTGAAAATGAAAAGGTACCTTCAAGTTCAATGACCCTCACGCGAACCCCTGCAGCTACTGTCCTTTGAATGATCTTTGAAAATTGAACAGGTGACAAACCAATCTCGTTAATTCGTTGAAGAGGTACGCTGATGACGGAGATCCCCGCTGGCTCGGGGGAGACAGGATCTTCAAATGTCTCCTTGATCTCAATCTCGCTCGGGTCACAATCCAGCGCAGTCGATACCACCCGAATGATGGTATTAATATCACCTGTGGAGAGGTTCCGGGCGATCTTAGATTTAATTAAGATGCGGTACACCTCATCCGTAGCCACACCACGGGGGTTGGCCCACGTTTTGCCCAATCCGATCTAGAGTTGTTCCTTGCGCTTGATCTATATCCCGCCAATCCCGTATTCGATTTTGGGTTTCAGTTAACTCTCGAATTTGATCGGCCATGATTGTAAGTAGCTTGCCAATGTTGCTATTTGGGTTTTTGGAGAACACATCGGTTAAACGCCTCAGCACATCCTGTGGTGTAATCATAACGAATGCACCACCGTAATCAGGTTGTGCCTCGTTTGCGCTACTTGGTTTGTGGCGATGGATTGGTTTGTGGCCGTCCAACTTGCACCGTCATTGCTAAGTTCCACTACTACATCGATCACGCCTTCTACGTTGTATGCTGCTGCGATCAGGCGGGAATAAACAACATCATCCCCCATGTTTAACCCCACAAATACAGATCCACTTGCATCCTCACCCCCGATGTAACGCACGGTAGCCGTCTTTAGCTGGGTTATCCCCATCCGAGGGATACCGATTGTCGGTGACAATCGTAAATCGAACATGTATCTCTACCTCCGTGGCATAGCTGAAACTCATGGTATGATCATACCCTGCATCATCCTTTACCACGATGCTTTGTGATCCATGGGGCTTTACTCCCGCGGCCTTTGTATTCAATATCGTTTTAGCGATGTCCTGAGGCATTCCTCCAAGTACATACGCCTCAAAACAATGGGGAGGCCTACCGTCGGCATCCGGCGTCGAATCATAATTCTCGATCACCGTTGCAGCACGAACACCGGGGGTCTTCAATAACTCTGAACGAATTGACGCAACAGTTGCTTTGCCTCTTCCTTCAGAAGAAATCGCAAAACGATCTCTAAATTCCTTGGCGGTCTCTTTCTCCCGGCCACCGAATGTTGGTTCTGCGTTCGTTACTGTACTAACGTTGGCATTTGTATTTACGATTGTCGTAATGACACCGGCAGACACGTTTCCGGCTTTACCTGGCGTGATTGCGCGAATCGCTACCGATCCAGTACCACTTCCGCTTAACGTAACCGGTTCTTCCGTCTCGAAAACCTGACCAGCACCGGAAACCCGAAATCCGGGAGGAATAGTATAATTGGGTGTTCCCGATAACTGAACCCTGCCTTTCGCCGGTAAAGCCTGAATTCGTTTAATGCCTGCGTATGGGCCAAGCTTATCGAGGCTGACCCCTTCTGCAGTATTTACATACCCACTGTTGTAAACATCCTCCGAATTCTGCCATGCGATGGACAGAAACCATGCAAACAAACGAAGGATAATTCCCAGAACGCTCCTCTCGGTCGTGTTCATCTGTTGACCAAAAACCTCTTTTGCCTTGGTCTCCATTTCCGAAAATAGATCATCAAACCGTTTTCTCTTGAAACCGGTACTATCCAGTGCCACTGTTTATCACCTCCCCTTCAGTACTCGTGGCGGTAAACGCGATTGAACTCTCCCTAGCCGTTGTGTTTAGTGTGACATCGATCGATTCCACCGTCTGAATTCGAGGCTCTTGTCGCAAACCGGAGCGGATCTCCTCGCGGGCAGCTTCCACACTCACCTGCTTACCGTGAAGCTTATCGAAACGAATCCCCATTTGAGGATTCAGAAACCATTCCCCTCTATTTGTTCCAAGTACAATTTCACAACACTGGGCCAGCTCCTCAATACCCTCTACTAAAGTAAGATCATTGTTTTCGATAACAAGATCGCCGTTAACTAGCTTTATAGACTGCATGGAAGCACCCCCCACAATCACGGCGTCGTTAGCATTGTGCATTCTCCTGCTATCTGGTTTGGAAAGGACTCCTGACTGAGCTGTTTTCATATGGCGATCCGCGCAAACAACATATACCGTGTCTCCAGGAGAAAGACTTGGTGTACATGTTTGTTCATGCTCCGTACAATGACCGTTCGTTCGGAGCCCTGATCAACAATGGTTTGCGCGTGCTCCTTCACCTTCAGTTTGTGTCCAATCGCTGGCACGTTCTGAATGGGGGAAGGTGTAAGGTCCGCCAGCTGCAGTAACGGAGATACGACAGCCATACCCGTCCCCTCATCGTAAGATAATACTTTGCACGGGGAAAGCGACTCGAAGTTCTTTAAACACTTCACTGATGATCCCGAGAGCAAGCTCAGCCAAAGGCTTAGATGGGTCATTTTTATTCATGGCAAAATCGCCTCCACTTCCGTGATGAAGTCACCAGTGCGACTGAACGTGTGACTCCCACTTCTCACGTGAACCCTGCCTTCGAAGTACGAGCTGGTCACATCAATTATAGAAGCTGTCGTTATCCGGTATTGCAGTTGAGACTTCAGGTTATAGCCCTTGAAATGTTTCATCTCGAAGGGTTCAGGCGATCCAATCATGCCCGTCTCGACATTTAAGGAGAATACGTCATCGGCCCCTCTTCGCAAGTTGCGAATGTATAGTTTCCCCTTATTGACGTAAGCGCTTGTTCCACAATCCGCCGCGATATCGCTAATGATCTTGGTCACCTCACCACTGGCAGTGTAACCATCCTCATAGCGGTAATCCTGATTAAGTTCGAATTGTGCGATTGGCAGACCTAACTGCGCGGCCATTTCTTTAAGGATGTAGGAAGCAAGGGTGCCTTCTGCATAGGCCACATCAGTTAGCTTACGGCTAGAAAGATCCTCTGAATCTAAAACATAGATCGTCGTGATCTTGTCGACGCCCTCGCGTTTTGTATGAACCTTGGAAATAAACCCGTGGAGGATGACTCCTACATCCCCCCTGTAGCCTGCGTTAATTGTTAGCACATCGCCGCGTTGAATTCGCTCGATCGTGTCCTGTGTAGGTTCCAAATCTTAATCTCGCTCTCATTGGGAAGCGGATCATTATCAAACGGTACCGAGCCCTCGATGGCGAAATCATCGCTAGAGAACATCATGTTGTTGACCATTACCTCTACCACTCTTCCAAAGTTACTCATCGCGGCTCACCACGTAGAGCAGGACTTTCTCGCCGAGGGTTTCCCACGTTACTTGATCCGTGTTAGAGGCCATGTCCAGCGGTACAATATCGACAGCGGGAAAGCGATTATCCCAAATATCAGCGAACAAGGGAATTCCATAGACGATCTTCTCGCCTGTGGCTAGGGTTTCCGTATCTCTAGTTAGATCCACGGTAAAGAAAATCGAATTCGCTGTTGCTAGTGAATCTCAAAAATAAAAACCGTACCGGCCAAAGAAATATCAAACCGATACGGTACAGATTTCTTTTGAATCTCAATATACTCCATCATGGCACCTTACCCTTCAGCCCATGGGCTTCCAGCCTTGAATGTAACCTTTTTGACCTCGTCATCTTTTTTTCTTGACTTCGTTTGCTTTCGTCCAGAACTGATCACGGGAGCAACCTGGGCACGAATAGGAGCCTCCAACGTTTCAATATAGGAGGTTTTAGCGGTCCGAACCTCTTTGAGGGTCATAGAGAATGCAAACCCGTTGGCTACTCGGCTATTATGCTTTGGTTTCAGGCTTGTGATAAGACCCACGAAATAATTTCGCCCATCGTATTCCACAATGGACCCCGATTCATTAAGGCAATGATTGCAGCTCGTTTTTCTGCCGCATCATCCCCGACCACGTACCCGGTAATGGTCATGAACCGGGCTTTAGGCTGAACGTGATCCGAGATGTTAATACCGCTTTCTACCGGTTGTTCTGTGACATCCACATCATTAATCTGGATCCTCATCTTCCACTAGGATATACATTGCCGTTCAGGGTAAGCCATTACGTCTCCACCTCCACCATACCTGAATCCAATCAAGTCGACGGATGGCACTCTCGACCGCTTCCACAAGCACAGGTTTAACTCCATCTGCTATGTTGATTGCATTGGACTCAGAGATAGGTGTTGTCCCCTTTACTTCTACGACCAGTTGAATCGGTGAATGTTTGATGAAGATCCGTAAGGATTGGCCTGCGTAGCAGTTGCTGGCATCGTGGATGGCAATGCGTATTGGGATTCTTCAAATGGAGCAACTGCTTCTTCTGCCAATCCACCGGCGACGCCGGAAACATCGCTTTCCGTGCCTGCAAGGCCTTCGATCATCCTTCTCCGGTCCAGAATCCTACTCCATCATTACGCGGGATGGTGAATGGATGTCAAGGAAGCCAGTGATGCTGTCCTTAATCCCTTTGCCGATGCCCTTGGCAGCGTCCCATACGGCACTTCCCATTGAGGTAATGCCGTGGATCAACCCGTTAAGTATATCTTTTCCAATTTGAACGAGATCGATGGACTCTAAAAAGTCCATTGCTCTTCCCATGCATCGCGAATGGCAACCCCATACCTCGAATGCCTTTTCCTTTACCATATCCCAGTTGGCAACCATCCACACCACTGCAGCAATGAGGGCAACAATGCCTGCGATTACCCAGGTCATAGGGTTAGCCCAAAACGCTGCATTGAGCGCCCACTGTGCGGCTGTCATCGCCCATGTAAGCCCTGTTGAAACGGCCATGACAGTCCGCTGTGCAATCCATGCAGAGGTAGTGAGCGCGATGGATGTGGCTGTTGCCCAACCCTGTGCCGCATAGCTGAGCATCGCCATGACGAGCTGCCCTGTAATCGTAGCTCCCGTCACCGTCGCTTGCCATGCGGTAGTAGCCATGGATGCGATGAACCCGGCAGATATTTTTAGCTCCAGCGATCGTTGCCTGAACACCCGAGCTGATCAATGCAGGTAAGAAGAATGCAGTGATAATCCCGGCTGTGATGCTTATAGCGAATTGGTGGTCCTCAAAAATTGTGTCGACCACTGAATCGCATCACTCACACCTGATATCGCTCCTTCGGATATGGCAAAAGCAATACCAATGCCGGTTACGATTACCTGCCCAAGACTTTGGATAGCGGGATTAATCCCTATCACCCATTTCTGAAAGCGGTCCGCAACAGGAAGAAACCTATCACCTATCGGGATAAGGATACCCGTCTCAAATTGCCTCCAAAAAATTTGCATCGCATGACCGGCTCTTCCAGTTTAATTCTGTTAAGCTCCTCCATGGTATCTTTCGTCATATCAAACTGGCTGCGGGCTGACCCCATAGCCGAAACGATACCCGCTTCCAAGTCCTCGAATTGGGTACCCATCAGCGATACTCCAACGGTGTTGCGTTCGACAGGGTCTTCAATCGCATCGATCATTTGCATGATCTGACTGAAAGAAGCCTTCGCCTCGGGCCCGCCTCTTGCAAAGGTCTGCATCATCTCCTCAGCATTCAGCCCGAGCATTTGATACGCCTCGATCGTTGTTTTGGAGCCATCTTTTGCCCGGATGTTAAACTCCTTTACAGCATCACCGACTTTGTCAAGGTCGAAAGCCCCCGTTCTCCATCCCCGCTCCGAAAACATCAAACATTTCGTTGGCTGAGAATCCAAGTGATTTGAAGAATACGGAATACTCATTCGCGGAGTCGAGCAAATTTCCATTTGCGTTGAGTCCTTGCTGCGCTCCTTGTGCCATCAGGTTGTATGCCGCGTCTGATTCGATGCAAAGTTTTTCATCATGCCGCGTGCCGCCCGGAGGGATTCTGTGATCTCGAAGCCAATGTCCGGGTTGTCCCGAAGAAGCATCGCATTCCTTGCGGTTTCTTCAAGTTGGTCTCCCGTTTCTTTGGTGATCTGCTTCACCAAAGAGATGGACCCCGCAAGATCACCCCCAATTCTCACCGTAGTTTTGCTCATACAGCCTCGCTGCTATTCCGCGGGTTTCGTCCATTAACTCACCCACGGAACCCGTGGCCCCTTCGATCCTGCCCATGGCTTGCTCGTATTCCCGAGCCGCATTGAACGCTTTATATCCGAGAGTTGCAACGCCAACAGCTACTGCGTCCAAAGCACCGGCACTAACCGAAGCGAACATGCTGAATCCCCTGCCGAGCCCTGTTATCGAATCGTCTACTTCGTCTGTGCTGCGCCGAAGGTTCTGGAGGTCCTTATCCGCATTTTGAACGGCTTTATTCGTCACCTTGAAGCCAACGGCAAACATAAGATTGCCGATAATGCCCATGTTTTACCTCCTTCCTCTCCCTGGCGGCGTCCCCTTTGCCTTTGGAGCATCTTTTCCTGCATTTCGATATGAAGATCAAGAGCTGCATTAGCTTCCAAAATGTCATTCTGGTCCATTAAATCCAGTTCGGAGTATGTCACCATCTGAGCGCACAGCAGCCTCCATTGCGGCCAGTTACGTTCAGCCCTCTCCCGCGCCGCCTTCTTCTTGTCGAAAAGAATCCTCCGTTTGCTCATCTAGACCATTCACGAACTTATAAGCTTCCTGGACAACTTCGTTAAACTCTCGAATCGATGAAAAGTCATCCATCTTCATTTTCGGATTCACAATGACGTGTTCTAGCATTTCGTCGGCAAGTTTTTCATCCTGTGGAATGCCGTGTTTGTTCTTGATCGATCGTTGATTTTGGTTACGGACCGGATGCCGGAAATTGAAAGGTATATTTTGTGCCGGATTTGGAAGTGTACTGTTTTTGCTTGAAGTTTTTCATGGTTCATTTGCTCCTCGCTTTGTAATATGTTTTAAAGAAAAACCAAAATCCCAACCGCTTGGGATTTTGGTTAATGCAGCTTACTCCATTTTCAGGTCAAGGCACTGCAGCTCGTACTCACGGTCTTCTGCTGACTTGCCGTAGGTACGGTCTGCAGGCTTCTTTACATAAGCTTCCGTTGCGGAAGAGGTTTCCTTCGGATCTCCAGAATAGATTACACTCACCGGTACCAATCTCCCGCTATTGGCAAGACGGTCCAAGTGAGCAATAGCAGGACTTGAGGATTGGACAGTGATCGTAATGGTGCCCAGCTTATTGTTATTTTAGCAATGATGACATCGCCTTGGGCTCCCACCTTCGGCTCGTAGCCATCTTCATCCTTAACACTTCTACCATGTCCTCGCCGAGACCCGTGATATACACGTTATCGACAATGACGCTCACGTCGCTTGGATCATAAGTCTTTGCTGGCAATGAAAGCTCCCCCTTTACAGTTTAATGGTACCGCGAATGCGAGTCTTATGGATTGCCCCAGCGAGCTCGAACCAGAATGTCCCGTCGTTGTACTCGCGAACTGCACGATCCGCTGGATCTACCTCGGAACGTGCCTTGAAGGAGGTTCCAAACAAGCTGATGCCATCTGTATCCTTGGCAATCATCCCGTTGTTGTCTGCCCGTTGAAGCACTGTTTTCGTTGTCGCTTCAATCTGGGAGATACCTCCATTGTCATAAGGGATCTTATCCTTCGAGTTAAGTAGCTTTTGAACAGCGAACTCGATTGAGGAAACAAGATAATCCTTGGATTGGATGATATCGATGTATTCCCCGCTCATCGTCTTCCCTTCACTGGTCACGTTGTCTCCGGCTTTCGTAACGTAAGTGTTTGCACCAAGAGCGTGAATACTCTCCAATTCAGTCGAATCGATATCGAGAGGCTGAATCCCTGACAGCGTTTGAATTTCCACGTCAAGCTACCCGGAGGAGCAGAGCCGGCCCTTCCAATCCATGCAGCTTCCGGGTACTTCGCTACTTCCGCTGCGATGTGATAAAAACCGTTTGTTCTTGTATATCCTTCAGCGAAGATCGTGGCAAGGTCCGTCTTGCTGCTCGTGCGGAAGAAATATTGCCTTGAGTTATCCTGCTCCACAGCCTCAGCGATGGTTGTAATATCGTTAAGGTCTGTGCTCGTACTGATAAGGTAATACCAATCCTTGAGAAACAATGTTTCCAACACTTCCTCAAGAGTTTCCGGCGTGCTACCCGTCCTACGGGCAATAATGGCGATTTCTGTTGGTGAGTTATCCCCTTGCCCAAACAGCGCGGAAGCTGCCTTGTATTCCTCCGTCGCGCTTGCATAGTCCACGAGGACGGCTGATAAGGTTTTATACGTCTTATAGGCATTTCCCGCAGCGCTAGAGCCGAGTATTAAAGGTTTGCCGAACCCGATTTTCGGTGTTGGCCGCTGGATATCTATCGTGACAGTAACGTCATTCAAGCTAGTTCATCTCCTTTACCGTTACCTTCTCAATTACTTCGGCTTCGGTTTCGATAATGTTAGTGATGCGAAATTCTACATCAAAACCATGTCTCCGCTCCCACTCCGGCCGATTTGAATGTCCCTGTTGGTGATTTGACCCACAGTTACAACGATTACTCCTATGGATGAAAGAAGTATCTTTCCGGTCGTAAAGGAGCCAGTCGCGTGCTCTCAATGCATTTTCAATCGATTCAGCTTTGGAAGCTGCGTAAGACAAGAAGGAGACGTCAAAAGCTCCGTCTCCCTTGTCACCCGTTTGGAACCCTCTATCGTAACGACCGGAAGACCGGAATTCTCTGGTCCCCCGAGATCCGTAAAGTCGTAGGTCAGGAAGGGATATGAGGCATCTTCCGATATCATTCATCTCAATGACCTTCAGGCTAAGATGAACCGATAGCCCCTGCACCATTGCTGTCCGTATTGCTCGGAATGGTATCATGCGTACTCACCCGTTCATCGTGTATTTCTGCACATCCACGTAGTCACGAGGCGCTTCTTCGGCAATCGTGTACCGATGTCCTTGGTACTCCACCACGTCACCCTCAATATGTTGGAAGTGGTATACAACACGCGATCGTCCCCCGTGTATCTCCCGCCCTCGCTCTGAAGCAATTCCGATTTAATTGGCTGAATTACCCGGCGTGCGGAATACACTGGTCACTTGACGGTTGATAACCCCATCGGCGTCCCAGGTCCCTTCCCGCTGCGTATAACCGCATATGGCTTGGCGTGCCTTCGAATGACCGGGGCAAATCGAAAGATCATCGACTCCTCCTCCTCTTGCTCACCACAACATAGGTAATCGAATCTCGAAGGTTCTGTTCGTCGATCAAAATCTTGTTACTTCCCTTCCGTTTAGCATAGATCGGTGACAACGGAGGAGTCCTTATACGGTCAAAGTTCCGAAGTACGCGATCTTTTGCCGCGGCCCCGAGCTCCTGAAGCAAGTCCTCAGGCTGTTTATTCCCCTCGACAATTGCTTGCAGTCCGGCCTTCACCATTTTAGAGATGGTAGCCGCAGCTTTCTTTCTTCCGGCCCCAATGAAGCTTCGGGCTGGAATTTTTGCCTTTGATGGAACCGTGTTCCAGGATGCCCGCGATCATAGCGATCTCCTCTCCACCATCCACCCCGATATGTACTTCCTGGAAGTCAGCTTTTGGAGCTTCTGCAGGATATCCGGTAGCATCGTCGTTTCATCGATCGTGACATTCGCACGCCGGGTGCGCGTCTTCTTCGCTTTGCTCATCCCCAGCTACTCACGTAAGGAAGGACCAGAGCCCGCACAGATGAAGGGAGTTCGTCGCCTTCGTTGGCATAGGTAACAGAGATATCCCCGACCCGCTCCGTAATAGCTCCGGCGTGCGAAGCAGTGTCTGGGCAAATAAGATGCAGGCAAACTCTAACGGCTTCGGCAGTGTAGAAGGAGTTTCTTCCGTCGCATCTTCGGGAAGAACATACCCACCGACATAAGTTGCCTCCAAGTTGAAGCTCCCGCTCGGCCAACCACAGCGCCGAAACAGGATACCCTCATTCTCGTAAAATCGGTCACTTCCACCCCATCAACGTTTACCTGCTGAACAGATTCGATAGGATAATTTCGCAGAGGAAAATATTGCGACCCAATCCACTCGCCCTTTCCTTGTACGATTGCTTTTTAAACGACCTTCGGCACTCCTGCTCAATCCGCTGAGACGAGGCGATCAGGGCGAGCGTAAGCTGCCCGTCCTGAGTCATGTCATCCTCCGCAATGCCGAGCATTTGCTTTGCGATCGCAATCGTCGTCAGCATGCAATCACCTTCCTAGTTGATATCCAGTTCACCGAACACCGCGGCACCGGAGTCCCACGTTTTGCAATCGTCACGGATGATGGCCCGAAGGTCTGTGGTGTCGCGTTTGAACGCGTCGCCGCCTTCCTTGGTGCTGGCGAGCTCGTAGAACTTACGGGAAAAGAGGACGATCAGCTCTTTCAGGTCCCGATGACCAGCGGCGCTTGATGTTGGCCGGATCTGTGGCATTGCTTGGCATGTGACGGTTGGATACAACCGCAACCGGTTTGCCTTTGAACAGTTTTCGACCCGGCTGGGTAATGTCGTCTGTAAGCAAGTACTTTCCGGTGGAATCCTTTTGTTTATCCATCCAGTCATAGCCATCTTGGTTCGTGAGCATAATGCTGTTGGCGCTGATCGCAGGGTCCAACGTTACGTTCAGCACCGTCTTGATCGAATCAAAGTTGGTTAACGCTGTCTTTGCCATCGCGTTGAGCTGAGCAAGAATCAAGGTATTCGGGTAACAACAGATTTTCGACCGATCCAGTTACTCACATACTCAGCGATATTTTGATCGCTGTCCGCAAGTAACTCGTTCGTCAACGCAAAATTCCCCCACGCTTTTTCACTTGATAGGTAACTGGGATAAAACGCGGGTTGTCTGTATTGCCGATGAGACCATACTCCTCGATTTCAGGGAACGGAATCATGTCCTCGATCTCTCCAGCACGCGGCTGCCGCTCAATGCCGTTACCCCTTGCACATTTACGTACTGTGAAAGGTCAACCAGTTGTCTTGTCACGGCAATGATCCGAGTTTGAATGTCCTGCGGCACAATCAGTGAAGAATTTCGTTAGCTTGGCCGGTAGCCCCGCCAGCATGCATAACGGCACGCTTCTCATATTCCCTCAAGATGCTCCGTTCGTCGGAAGAAGAACGTCTTGACGTCGAATCGCCTTGAAGAATACGCTGCGGTATTCCTGCTCAAGCTGCGCATCCTCGCGGGACTCCAGAGGGTTGGTGCCTTCATACGGCTTGCCGCCTCCGAATCCGTCGCGTTCTTCTCCGTCGAGCGCTCGATGCAGTTCAATTTTCTTATTCAATGCGCGAACATCATTCATGCGCTGCTCTGCTTCGTCAATTTTGTCCGCCGCGATGAAGGACCGGACTTCTTGTTTCATTTGCTCCAGTTGCTGAAGCATAGCGCGTAATTCTTTGGACATTGAAAAAACCTCCATATGGGTTTGATGTGAATAAAAAAAGGAGCCGACTAGGTTGCATCGAGCTCCAGAGCAGCAGTTTTCTTTTTTGATACTCCGTGGCAGCTCTGCGCTGCTCGTTACGGTAATCATCCAGGCTGCGCACCGAAACCTCATTGGCCGGATAGGCCGGAAAGGCGACCGGCGAAATTTCGTACAGCTCCGCGTTCAGTATCGACCGCTTGTAGAGCCTGCCGCCAGACTCTCGCTTCTCGCTGGACCATTTATCCTTAGTCACTCGCATGCCAAAGGAAACGCCGTCTACGTCCCCGCGCTTGATCGTCTCCCACACATCATTGCCGATGCTCGTATCCGGCAGGTCGATCTCGAAACGGAGCTCACTAGCTGTCGCTACGATCCGCAGCGTTGCCGCTCTTGGTGTTCCCGAGGACCATATCTGTTCGGTGCGACCATAACCCGACCACGCCGCGGGTTTTCAGGCTTTCATCGAAGGCGCCTGTGGCGATCTCTTCTACAAAGGAATCTCCGTAATAGTCCCGCATTTCTCCACTCAGTGAATTAAACTTGATCGAGCCGGAGATCGTTCGCTTGGAAGGCACTCCCTCCTCCGTTCTGCTCTCGGATCTCAATCGTTATCGGTACCGCTCTTACTTCCTTCGCTTCCTTCGTCTTCAGCTCCTGGCTCATTGTTCTTGTCACCTCCCTTCTTGACGTATTGCGTGCCAGCCATTTCAAGCGGGATAAAGTTCCCGTTCGCGTACAATCGATCGCCTCCGGCCACTGGAGGCAAATCTTCCTTGGCCCGTGCCTCGTTCGGCATCAGGAATCCGCCTTGGATCGCCGTTCGATAGGCTTCGTACCTCGTTTTCAGGTCGCCCCGAAGGATGCTATCGACATTGAACTTCGTGTAATAACCCTCCTGAATCTCGTGATCCAAGAACAGCTTCCACGTAAGCTCTTGTTCATACCCCGTAAGGATGGGATGCAAGCTGTCGGAGTAAAACTGCATCTGCATCTGCTCCACATTGTTGAACGTAGCCCGGGTTAACTCGTTGATCTGGTGCATCTTCACGCCAAAGGCAGTGGCGATCTGCCGAATGGTGAGCTCCGTATTCTCCAGAAACTGCGCATCAGCCATCGAGAGCGCCATGGGAGTAAACTGGTACCCCACAGGCATGAGGGCAATGCGGTGACTGTTGCTAAGCCCGCTCGACATTTCCTCGAATCGCTCACGGAAAATTTTCTTCGCATTCTCATCGAGCGTGCCGGTGTACTGCACAAGCCCCTTCGTTTGCAAGCCCTGCTTGTAAAAGTTGTTGATGAATTTACTTGCGCTGGCTGCATTCTCGATGGAGGAACGCAGGTATTCAATCGGGTTAATGCCGACGATACCGTCCAGCGTCACGCTGCCCTTGAAATGCAGCATCTCATCCGGCAGCAGTTTGCGCTTCTGGCCGCCTCCGATATCGACTTCATACCAAAGCCGTGTGCCCCCATTGATAAAACTTCCGATCCCACTCAGCAGGTTGGCATCATCGACCCAGATCGTAACCTTGCTTCGGTCAATCGGCCACAAGCCGCTAACTTTGCCGGTTCGTTGATCCACCTCAATGTACGCATAGGCGTTGCCAAAACTACGCTGCGCCTCGGTGCACTTCCAGAAGTCCGAAGCCGACATGAGCGGGTTCGGTCGAAGCCGCAGCAGGTCAATCAAATGATGACGGGTCGCTTTTGGACCCCACTCTCATCTTCCTTGTATACTTTGAGAGGGAGCTTCGAAATAGATTCGGAAAGAATCTTCACGCAGGCATACACCGTTTCTACTTTCAGCGCCTTCCTGCCGCGAACGTCCACGTCCCCCCGTTGGATCCCAAGCAGCTCCAAGAGCCGGGAATCATTGAGATCTAAGACCTCCCGTTTTTCAGGCCAGTGAACCCACCGGCGTAATGTTTTTAACACACAGGCATCACCTCCTTATCCCCACAGTTTTTCGAGCACGTCTTCCTCGGCAAATTCGGATACGTCGATATTCCCTGCGCCGATCATGGCACGAGCCATGGCATTGATTATGGCAGCGATAAGGTCAATCCGCTGGCTGTCGTCCTTGTTCTTCTTTGACAGCTTGATGTTCCCATTCGTGTCTTCGATCTCCATCGCATTGGAGAGGCACCAGGTCAACAACGGACTCCCATCGTGAACGATCTTGCCCCGCAGCACGAGCTCACGGAAAAACTTCGTCGGTCCGTTGAGCACCTTCATCGTTTGCGGGATCTTCACCATAGTGTATCCGTCCATCCCCAGCTCCTGGCGAAGTGCGTCGCGTTGTAATCGTCAAAGCAAATCTCGCTGATATCCAGCTGCTGTTCCTCTTGCTCCTGCTTCAATCGCTCCTTGATTTTGCGGTAATCCACGACAGCGCGTCTGTTTTGGTACACCAACCACCTTCGATGTATTCCGTATAAGGAATGCGGTCGCCGTGCTCGTGCTTCTTCACGGCATCTTCTGGATGTATCCGTGAGCAGTAACGGCAAAACGCCCGTCCTCCAAGTGAAACACGGTTCCATCTGCTGTTAGGTCGGTGGTCTTGAAAGGTCTAAGCCTTTCCAGCATGGCAGGCCGCGAACCAACGCCAAAAAATCCTCCCGAGGTATCGCGAGGGCCTTCCATTTGTCCATAATCCCGGACATGTACTTCTTTTCGCTGTCCGCTTGCCAGCGATTCACCCGCTTGATCAGAAACTCGCGGATTTTATCCGGGTCACCAGTATTGTACGCATCGTCATGCTCTCGCCGGATCTGATTGCGCAGCTCCTCGGCATACTCGTTATTCTCCTGCAGAATGGGGTTCGCTTTAACCCATACGCTCTCATCGTGTGGGTCATCGCCCTTCTCTATCTCCCGGATCATAACAAAATATGCCTCGTTCATGTCGATTTCGCCCTTCATCATCTTGCACAGGGAATCGTATTCCTTCTTACAGGGACTGTTCTCCGCATCCTTGCCCGCTGTAGAGATGATCATCATCAGCGACTGCAGTCGCTTACCGAAACCGGACTGCAGAACGTCGTGGATCTCACTTGAAGAATGGGCGTGATACTCGTCAATGATGACGATGCAGGGTGCTCCAGAGTCCTTGTTCTTCGTGTCCTTTGACAGAGGCCGCAGCCACCCGCCGCGTGAAGCATGCTCGATATACGTCCGCTTGATCCGCAGCCGCCTTAAGATGTCGGGGCTTTTCTTCCCCATTTCCTGAGCATCGCCCCACACCCGTTCGCCCTGACCCTTATCTACAGCAGCACACTCAACCTCTGGGCTGTCCTCGTACCGTTTAAACTCCGGCTGCCCTGGGGGATACACACAATCACTGCACATACCATACAGGGCGAGTCCGCTCATCTCGGTGGATTTAACGTTACCCCGCGCCCGCATGTGGAACGCTTTTTGAACCTGCGCTTGCCGGAATCCATGTGAACCCAGCCGAACACGCACCCGAGGTCGAACTTTTGGAACGGTAGAAGTTCGATGAGTTGACCGCTGAACGGGCCGCGCACGTGCCTGCAGCATTTTTCAAACCAGTCAAAAATACGATTGGCACGCGATTCATCAAAAACATACGGGAAGTCAGCAGTGGCCTGCCTCTGCAAATCCTTCAGATGACGTTCGCACGCGAGGTATTCCATGCGGCAGCTGGGGCGAATCCCCATGACGATTTCTGCAGCATAACGGTTCGTGGGGTGAACGTCCTCCCAATCAATCGAAGAGGTCCCCATTAGGATCGTCCCCACCACCTTCAGAATCCTTCTTCGCTAGTCTTGCCCTGGAATCCGCATTCAGTCCGAGCTTGCTGGAATAAGTAAGAATAAGCCTAGCATAGCTCTGTGCCGCTTCACGTAGGAACTGACCTGTTTTGAACCGGCAGCATTGTACTCCGTGTATCCATGCTCGTCAATCAGCCCGTTCAATTCCTGGTATTTTGCAACGGCGTCGCAGTAGGTTCCAAGCACATCTTCATCGACCTTATCAAGGACTTCAATTCCTCCATGTCCTTAACCGTCTTGCGCCATACCTTACGTGCTTCATCGGATAGCCACTCGGGAATCTTGAGCTTAGCCTTCTTTCTGCGCTGAAACTTCTTTGCAGCTGCTTCTCTGGCCTCCACTTCCTTCTGGGTCCAGTGCTTTCCTCCACCCTTTTTACCGACCCGCATGTGGTCGAACCGAACAACCTCATGCACGACGAACAACCTCCTCCTTTCAAAACTTTCGTCGGGGACTTTTTTTCGCATTA
>NZ_JASKUT010000002.1 GCF_030167925.1 Paenibacillus silviterrae | reverse complement strand
ATCGGCAGGCTTCCTGTCTGAGCCTCCCTCCGATAAAGAAGACTCCCACATGCTGCGGAACTCCCCCGTCACCGCATCGATAACAGTCCCCATCCCATCCTCGTGACCGCGAAGCTTCGGACTATACACGAGCTTCACAATAGGCTTTGCCTGCACGCCGGCTGCCATATCGGGGTGGAAGCTTTGGTAATGAAGCTCCATTTCCAGCTTCTCCTCATATTGCTTCCGGGCTTGCTCCTCCGTAACGACAGGCTCCAGCTTCGGTACGGAGCTCGGCTCCGACATACCCGACACGTAATAGCTGGCCAATTGACCGTCGCCGTTCAAAGTCATATGGATTTGATTGCCGACCACCATGATATCATGAACGTAGCGCTGAAATGTAAACTGAAACGCGTGGTCATTGGAGGATGGCCCGTATACGAAACCTTTCATCCATTTCAATTCATCAGCGGCATTCGGATACAGCTGGTTGATCAGATCGAAAGCCTTGCTCCTGGCTGCTTCTTCTGTAATGGACGGCGTCTTCGGCTGTTCTCCTGCTTTCTCTCCCGGATTCATCACGGAGGAAGAAGAATAATTTTCCTTACGCAGCTCCATAATTTGACCGCTAGTAGCATCAACAACGGCGGACCATGTGTTATCCGCGAAGACCGGCTTGCCATCCTCCGACCAATGAAGCCGCCATGACTTACGGCCTGTCGGATAATGCTCCTGCGCAGAGGAGGCTTCCTTAGAAAGAAGCATATTTTCCGGAATCAGCTTCAGCTGACGAACGCGTTCCTCGGCCTTCTCCTTAGTCAGCTCTCCAGACGCCGCCGTGTAGACAACCCCCTGCTTCGGAACCGCTTGGAAGCCCTGCACGCTCGAAGCCGGCTTCGCCTCTCCCGACATCAGAAGGAAATCTCCTGTCAGTGCATCCAGTGTATAGATTTCCTTATTCACCGGCTGCCATCCCAGGAAGTATTCCGTTGTTGAAGACATTCCCCATCGGCCTTTGGGAATATAGGCGAGCTGCAGCTGGAACTGCTCTTTAAACCGCTGAAGTGCTTCCTCTGCACTGTAGGCTGGAACTGGCGACGGGTACACGGCAGAGCCGCCATGACGGTAAAAGCTAGTGACCTGACCGTTGCCGGTCAAGCTGATTCCTACGCTTTCGGAATGGGAGGGAATCCCATTGACATGGCGAGTAAACGAAAACTGGTACTCGATAGGTCCAAAGAGAGAAGTGCGCCGTGGCTGCTTTTGTTCGTTTAGCTTCAGTTCAGAAACATTCATCGAGCCTGAGGCCTTGGCAATAAAAGACTTGGCTTCCTCTACGGCTTGCTCCCGGGTTAACTTAGGCGGGTAATACGGCTCGCCATCCTCTGATAGACTTGGCCCCCCAATATGAATCTGCAGCAAATCCCCGTTCGTCGCATCCATCTGACTTTGGAAACCGTGACTACCGTTTTCATACTGCATCTGCCACGTGATGGACCATACGGCCGTCTGCGCAGGAGGATACTGCCCGCCGCTCCCCAGCTCAACGTTTTGTACCTCCGCTTCCTTCAGCTTCGGGAACAGTGCTCTAGTCTTTTCTATCGCCTGTTCCTTCGTGAACTTTGCTTCAAGCGACTCCACCGGATTGGCGGTCGTCAAGCCGCCTGCCGACATCATCATCCGTGCAGGTGCTGAGCCCGAAATAGAAGTCACAACCGGCACAATTACCGATTCGGCTGCGGCAACCGGTATCAAGCTCGTTCCAAGGGCTGCCGCCATGACGGTTACGCCGGCTCTTCTCCACATGCGTTCATATTTCACAACTTCATCTCCCTTACCTATTGTTGCAAGACTGACTATAAACTCCCATAGATAATACGCCAAATAGAACAGATAGGTTTCCTTTTCATGGAAAAAGTTAATCTTCTTACCGTTCGGGGTCCGTCACTGAAATTTTTGAACTGCAGGTATATTCGGCGGAGCGTGCTTTTTTGTGTTGAATATATATAATATTTAATGTATATTTATACAATCATAGCTGCAAGGAGGCATCTGCCATTGTCCTATACTATTAGAAATGCCGCGCCTTCCGACATCCCGCGGATTACAGAACTCATGCATGAATACATCGTTGGATTTTATAAGAATCCCTGGCCGTCGGATGAGAAGATTCACCTGCTTATCCAAACCCTGCTGGAGAAGCAAGTCGGGATCCAATTCGTTGTAGAGCAGGATACGCAACTTATCGGGTTTGCCACGATATATTTCACCTTCAGTACGATGAGGGCCGGCAAAATTACGATCATGAACGATTTCTTTGTATTGGAGCCTTACCGAAATACGGAGATCGAAGCTTCGCTGTTTCTGCACTGCAAAACCTACTCGCAGGATCAAGGCTTTGCTTACATGTCGTGGATTACGGCTGCCCAGAATGAACGGGCCCAGCAATTCTTTGCTCAAATGGGCAGCCTTCAGGGGAATTGGATCAACTACTCAATCAGTTAATACTCAGCAGGGAGCCGATGGCACCGCAATATTGGCCATTGTCCAGAAAAATGGGGCGGGCCCCCCGTAGGTCAGTGTAATATCGGACAACTTCTTTCAAAGGCTCATTATTCAGGAAAGAGGATCCGATGTATACGACCGAGGAGGATCCGCACTGCCCGGCTGCCAGTACGCTGGCCGTCGCTACGGTTTCTCCCACCAATCCGACGACGGAGGACAATAGCTCTTCCTTCGTCAGCAGATGGACATTAGCCGTCAACCTGCCGAAATTACTGGCGGTAAGATCCCCGGGGATGGGCGGCTCCGTTCCTTCATAAATATGACGCACCTTCAGGTCGATCCGATCCCTGTCGCCCGAAGCGGCGAGGGAAACAATAGCTTCATAATCCGTAATGCCCGTTAACAGCTGCGAAAGCCCCATGAGCGTGCCCCCGCCAACCCCGGTTCCTCCCACTCGCGCATGCCCTTGGTCCTGAACGCGGTGGATGGACGTTCCTGTTCCCACATTCGTCAATATGAAAGAGCCTGGGTCGATTTGTTCGCTTTGCAGGAGATACTTCGCCCCTCGAACGGTCCCTTCGAATTCCACAATCTCGGATGCCTCTTTATGTAGAGCTGCCTTCACCTGGGCAGTTCTTCCGCCCGTAATACAAAGCTTCGCCTCAGCCAAACGGTTGATCCATGCCGTGACTTCCTCCAGCTTGGATACAGGCAAGCTTTTGAACTCAATCCGGTCCTGCTTCCTGTAAGCTATTTTGATCAATGTGCCGCCGGCATCGATTCCTATGTTCATCAACAATCGCCTCTACCTTGTAAAATGCTCACCTGTTTTATGCAAACGTTATTTATTTTATCATGATACCTCCGTAAATAAAGCAATTTTTTCAAAAAAAAAAGAAAAAGAGACGCCTGAACTCAGCCGCTCTTTTCTGCATTTGTGAGGGATACGGTGTCGGATATCCGCCGGTCAGTGCAATACGTTCAAAACCCTGGACAGTGCTTCCTCAATCGATATAGTCTGTTTTTCATTCGTGCTGCGCATCATCAGCTCAACCCTACCTTTCTCGGCATCCCTCCCAATCACCATACGGATGGGGATTCCAATGAGCTCGGAATCATAAAACTTAACGCCGACTCGATCGTCGCGATCATCAAGAAGCACTTCAACTCCGAGACTCCTTAATTGATCGTATAAGGCTGCTGCCGTCTTCATCTGCGTATCGTCCTTGACAGATACAGGAATGAGATGTACCTGAAATGGAGCCAGCTCAGGCGGCCAGACCATGCCTCGTTCATCGTGATGCTGCTCGACCAGGGCGGACAATAGACGGGAAACTCCTATGCCATAACACCCCATAATCAAGGCTTGCTCTCTGCCATTGGAATCCAGGAACCGCGCTCCGAATGCATCACTGTACTTCGTACCCAGCTTAAACACATGTCCCACTTCGATCCCCTTATCCGTTCGAAGAACGCCCTCGTCACAGCGCAAGCAGCGATCTCCTTCCTTGGCATTCCGGAAGTCACCGGTTCGTTCTAATGGAAAATCTCGTCCGGGAACCACGTTGCTCAAGTGATAATCGGTTTGGTTCGCTCCACAGATCCCCAACTGCAAAGACACAACCGCTTCATCCACAAGGACCGGGATGCTCAACCCGACCGGACCGACAAAGCCAACCGGCGCTCCCGTCACCGCTTCCGTCGTTCGTCCGTCGGCCAGCATGATGGTATCAGCACGCAAGTAGCCTTTTACCTTGGCCTCATTCACTTCATGATCGCCACGAACAACCACCGCAATAGGCTGATCATCCGCTAAGTAGAGGAGCGTCTTAATAATCTCTTTCGGTGTCACCTGAAGCGTTTGCGTTAGCTGCTCGATCGTACGCGTTCCTGGAGTATAGATGGACGTGACGGTATCTACATTCGATTCCTTGTGACGCGTATCCACAAATCCGGATTGCGCCTTTTCCAGGTTGGCTGCATAATCACATGCCGTGCAGGAAACGATCGTATCCTCCCCTATGTCGGCAAGTGCCATAAATTCGTGTGTTTCGCCCTCCCCGCCTATCGTGCCCGCATCGGCTTCCACCACCTTGACGTTCAATCCGCATCGCCGAAAGATCCGGAGATATGCTTCATACATGCTCCTATAGGAGCGGTCCAAGCCTTCCCATGCTGCATCAAAGGAATAAGCGTCCTTCATCAGAAACTCTCTCCCCCGCATCAGTCCAAACCGGGGACGGCGTTCGTCGCGAAATTTGGTTTGGATTTGATATAGGATCAGCGGAAGCTTTCGGTAAGAACCGATTTCTTGCTTCACAAGGGAAGTTATCACCTCTTCATGCGTAGGTCCCAAGACAAACTCCCTGTCATGCCGGTCCTCTAAACGCATCAGCTCAGGTCCGTAGGCACGATAACGTCCCGATTCCGACCACAGCTCGGCCGGCTGTAAGGCTGGCATCAACAGCTCCTGAGCTCCCGCTTGCTCCAGCTCTTCGCGAAGGATGCGCTCCAATTGGCGAAGCACACGCCAGCCCAACGGCAAGTAGGTGTATACCCCGGCTGCAAGCTGGCGAATAAATCCCGCTTTAACCAGGAGCTGATGACTGATGGTTTCCGCTTCCGCCGGGATTTCCCTTAACGTATTGCCGAATAATGCTGATTGTCTCATGGTTCATTCCTCCTTTTGGGAACAAAAAAACACATTCGTCAGGGACGAATGTGTCGTGGTACCACCCTTAATTCAATCGCCGGGAACGACGATCCTTCGATCCGGTTAACGGCCGGAACCGGCAGCGGTTACTAGGCTTCACCACAGCAGCTCTCAAGGCGGGAATGTTTATTCCGACGGGGTTCCTCACAGCCAAGGGATCCCTCTCTGTATCGCCGAATCCGTAAACATTATGTCCTCGGTCATTGCAATTGTCATATATTGCTAATGATCATAGTGGATTCGGGTTACCGTGTCAAGTGGCAAGTGGCGACCTTACTTTACCTGAGAGCAAGAAATCTCAATGGTCTTTTAATAATATATAATAATAACAACATTATTATTTATAATAATTTTGTTAATCCTAATAACTATTATAATCGTTTATCGTGATTGGGATTCTCCCTTATCATAGCTCATTACCAACCCATTTACCCAGCCTACCTTAGGAATAGCGTAGTATACAATCAAAGCAGAGACGACACTGATCACCGCCCCGGCAAGTACATCGACCGGGTAATGAACCCCCACCCAAATCCGGGAGAACCCTACAAGAAAAGCTATGCCTAGCCAGATCACACCGGACTTCCTTCTAAACAGCCAAAAGGTTGCCGCAAAGGAAAAAAACAAGATCGTATGATCGCTGGGAAAGGAATTATCCACCGCTTTCTCTATTAATCGATTCACATCCGGAAGCTCAGCGAAAGGCTGGTGATGAGAGTGAATCATGCCTGCAGCCTTCCCCAGAAGCTCAGCCAAAGCGAATGTCATGACCCCGCAGACCACCATCATCCGGTTGAGCTTGTCTCTGGAAAACCAAAGAACAATCATGCCGATAACCAAGAAAAACACCAATCTCTCGGCAATGAAGATCATAGCAGGATTTAACTTCTCGTATTGCTTCCCTAAGTCATTCATCCATCGAAACAGCTGGATATTCCATTCAGATAATGCCATTGCTTACTCTCCTTATGTCAATGAATATGTTGCTATTATAAAAGAGCAGCCATGAATTTTCCCATCGATTCTTCTTACAATGTTGGACTACGTCTTACAAATTTGTCACAGAGAGAGCAAACGTGCAATAAATAAAAGAACAGACGCTTTGATCCAAGCGCCTGTTCCTCTGCTTATTTCAAAAACGTAACGTCCTGCTCACGTAAACGCTCATGCACTCGGGCCATATCCACCTCAGCCAGCCTGCAGCCGCTTTCGACGGCCAGCGCCGCAGCCACGCCTGCCGATTGGCCCAGCCCGTAGCAGGTCGCCTGCACGCGCATGGACGACATGGCTACATGCGTGGCCGAGATCGCACGGCCCGCTACGAGGACGCCCTCCACTCCTTTCGGCACCAGGCAGCGATACGGAATGTCATAGCCGCTGACCTTCCGCTCATCGGTGCCGGATTTGCCGTCCGGGCTGTGGATGTCGATCTCGTAGTTGGTCTGGGCAACCACATCGTCGAATCGACGCCCGGAGGTGACATCCTCTTCCGTCAGCGTATACATACCGACGATTTGGTTCGTCTCTCTCACACCGATTTGCCCCGGAATATGGGTCAACGCATAGTTCTCGAAGCCGTTGCGCTGTAAATAATGTGCAACGGAAAACACTTGCCGCAGCGCTTCCTTCTCCGCGTAGTTAATGTCCTCGATCTTCGCCCCGTTCCCCTTGACCCGGGTCATGTTCACCAGCAGAGTTCCCTCGTCTCCGCGTTCCCAGAACAGATGGCGTCCCTGCGGCAAATCCGACACCTTCTCGTAGTAGTAGCCATCCTCCGGCAAATAGGGTTTCACAGGCTTGCCCGTATTCTGCATCATGAACATTAGGGTCATCGGCTGCGTCAAACCGTCCGAATCGCGTCCGGAGTGATACTCAGCCCCCGCATCGATTGCAACCTTGGCATCGCCGGTGCAGTCAATCAGCACTCGGGCTTCGAGGGCAATCAGCCCCTCTCTCGTGTTCACCGCAACGGCCTGAACGCCGTTCTCTTGACCGATGACACCGACACAGTTGGCATGGTAATATACCCTGACTCCTTCCTTCTCCAGCTTCTGGTTTAAGTAATGGCGGATGACAAAGGGGTTATACTGCGGCCAAATCGACTCCGTATGCGTCTTCGGCAGCTTATCCGGCATCGTCTCGGCAATCATTTCACGGTAAATGCCGGTCACATTGCCGACACCCATGAATACACTCACATTGCCTAGCGTGCCCAT
Organism: Paenibacillus silviterrae; assembly: GCF_030167925.1. Classification (GTDB taxonomy): domain Bacteria; phylum Bacillota; class Bacilli; order Paenibacillales; family NBRC-103111; genus Paenibacillus_G; species Paenibacillus_G silviterrae. The sequence goes on along the minus strand of NZ_JASKUT010000002.1, from coordinate 2,208,273 downwards.
GCCTCCAAGCTGACCGGAATGCTCCAGCAGGATGACCTTCTTCCCGCATCGCGAGGCCGCGATCGCCGCAGCTACTCCGGCGGGCCCTCCTCCAATCACAAGAATGTCCGTACTTTCGTAGACGCTAAGCTCTCTTTGAAAAGTATATCGGGTCATGGGACCAGCCTCCCTAGTTTAAGTATAGGATCGTGTGGCACTCAGCAATTCATATAGCCCTTGCAGCAGCTTTCCACGCGTCATCGCCGCCGATGCCTCTCCACCGGAGCGTTCAGCCGCTGCCGCTGCTCTCGGCACATGCAAAGCTCCGGCCACCGCTTGGAGCCAGCGCTCAGCCATGGCGGCCGGCAGGTAGGGATGCGCCGACCAATTTTCACTCGGCGACGGCTCCTGCTTCGGCAGCCTTGGCCCCATATCGACCCCAGCCGGTAGCACCCCGGAGGAGGCGGGCAGCATAGGGACTGCTCCACAGCCCGGCAGCGACCGAATCCGTACGGCCAGCAGCGAGGCTTCCGTTACCGTTACCGGCTCGGACAACAATGCATGATAGGAGGTGAAGAAGCCCTTGGTGCCGAAGTACTCCGCCGCTTTCCTAGCGGGATCCGCCCAGTCAACGTCGTCGAAGTAGGTGATCCGTTGGTTTTCCGCAAGCAGGGCATCTTGAAGTACATCGACGGACAGCTCGCGCACGGTCACCCCACGCGCTATCGAAAGCTGCGCAGCGATCCCTGCCGCGAAACCGATCTGCATCCAGCAAGGCTCCATGCGGATCGTCCCGAAGCCCATGTGGGAAGCGGATACCGCAACCGGAACGAGCAGTCCATCGACACCCTTAGGCACGATAACGCCGTAAGGGATCTGATACACCTTCGTCAGCCACCCTAAGCCCAGGAACCCCTCCAGTGCCTTGTCCTGCCCTTCCGGCTCACGCTTGCGGGTCGCATGGGAATCGATCGGATAATCGCCGATGGCGATGCTGTCGTGATGAATAGGCGCCCGCTCCAGACCGGGAGACAGCCTGGCATCATTCTCCGTGAACGTGTATTCTCCCACGATCCTCCGGGCTTCACGAACATAAATCTGCGGGGGGAAATGGTCGCTGTCTTGGAATTCATCCGCCGCATAACCCCAGGTTAGCGCTTCCTCACGGAAGGCCGCCGGCAGCTCCTCATCGTGCTGCACAAACCAGAGCAGCCCCTGAATATACGACCGCTGCCGCGCGATGAATGACTCCCTCATCTCCCGGCTGCCTTCCGCGTAGGCCGTATTCTCCTCCGGCAAATCCGTCGAGCACATGCAGTAATGATGGTTATTGCAATCAGTTTTGCCGTTGGGAACGGGAAGCATGTTGCTGACATCCCGAATCGACTTCACCCGTCCTTCCGCCACGTCCCGCAGCAAGCTGACGTAATCCTCACGGTTGTAGGAGGACGGGCGCTTGATCGGCACGAAGTTCTCCGGATTTTGAGTCAGGCACAGCCGAAAGTTATAGGCTTGAATCCGGTCGTCGCCTTCCCCGGTGCTGCCCTGAAACACCTCCTTCGAGGGGTCAAAGTTCATATACAAGCGGCCGGCATACTCCTCGTTCCACTCGTCCCGGGATTCCCGGCCAAGCCGGTACGGCACCCCGGCCATGGCGGCTAAATCGCCTTCATAGGTCGCGTCGATGAAGACGCCTGCGGCAAAGCTCCGCCCATTACCTGAAGCATCGGTGAGATCAATCCGCCGCAAACAGCCCTGCTCAACATGCGCCCGAGAGAGCTCACATTGCAGCCTTACCTCAATCAGCGCCTCCCGGGCAACCATCTCCTTCAGGATGCGCATAGCGACCGAGGGCTCGAAGAACAGCCCCCGATTACACTGCTTTACCTGTTCGGAATCCGAGCCATATGTGCCGGCATAGTAGTCCAGCACAGCGTCGGCGAACTCCCGAAAGACAGCGCCGCAGGCTTCTCTGGATATAATGTCCGTTCGCCCGAGTCCGCTCGTCATGAGCCCGCCGAAATGTCCCGTCGGTTCGGCCAAGAGGGTGCGCAGTCCCCTTCTGGCTGCGCCTAGGGCCGCACCGATGCCTCCGGGGGTTGCGCCGTATACCGCTACATCAAAGTTCATCTCCACACCCACGTTCTAACCCCCTATTTGATCAATTCCAGCTCTTTGGCCCGCTTCTGGGCTTCATCCAGCAGCAGCTTGTATTTGAACGTATCCTCCAAGGTCTTCAAGAAAGCCGGGTACTCCGAGAGCGGACGCTTGCCATAGACGAATTTCACCAGCTCCTCCTTGGCATAACGGTCCGCATCCGCCGCATTGTAGCCGGCCGGAGGAATAATGGCACTGTCCATGCTGTTGAGTCGCGGCAGCTTCAGAGCGAACTTGATGTAAGGTTCTTCCTTAGGAAACTTAGCCGTCAAATATTCTTCATTCGGACGGCCGGTCATTTGATAGTAATGGAAGTAGTTCCCTTCCTTCGTCATCGCATCGGTCAGCTCGATTTTGCCGTTCTTCAAGTTGTAATGTCTGCCTTCGATGCCGTACATCACTAACTGATTCCCTTCCTTGCCGGAGATGTAGTTGAGCAGGTCGAATATTTTCTGAAGCTTCTCGGGATTTTTCTCCAGCGACTTCGGGATGACGAACAGACGGGAAGGTTTCTCCGCATCGAAGGCGCTGTCGTATTGTCCTCCCGGACCCTTCGGCGGTTCGATCGGTACCCATTCGGCCTTCGCATTGACGGTTTTGTACTGCTGAATGAACTCCTGCTTGCCGATCTCCGTCCAGCCGGTGAAAATAATCCCCGCTTTCCCCTGGAACGCCTGGTCACGTGCCATGGTTCCTTTGTTCGTCATGAACTGAGGATCCACAAGATCCTCGGCTATCAGCTTCTTAATGTATTCCAGCGCCGCCGTCATGTTGGGATCGTAATAGGTGTTAAACAGCTTACCGTCCTTTAGATAGAAATGTCCCGCTCCCGGAGCACCCATGCCATAAGCTCCAAAAATCGGCGCGAAGGCGGGTAATTCCGTTCCCGTAAATCCGTACGTATCCTTCTTGCCGTTGCCGTCCGGATCCTTCTCGGTGAACGCCTTGGCTACCGTATAAAGCTCATCCAAGGTAGTCGGCGCTTTCAAACCCAGCGTATTCAGCCAATCCTGACGAATCCAGAAGGAGGAGAACGGAACGTCGGGAATCCGGGTAATCGCAAAGTATTTGCCGTTCACCATGCCCTTCTTCAGCAGGCTCGCTCCCATGAAATCCTTGGCCTGCTTCAGCTTCGTATCCAAGTGAGGCGTCAGATCCAGCAGCAGTCCCTTCTGGGCAAAATCATTCAACGTCACCAGGTCCACCATCATTAAGTCGGGCATATTGCCGGCGGCGGAGCGGACCTTCATTTGATTCAGATAATCGTTCGATCCTTGAATCGCTGTTAGAGAAACATCGATATTCAGGCGCTTATCCAGCTCCTTCTTGATCCAATCCTCTTCCGGCGTCGGCAGTCCCGAGCCCTCCACGGTGATGCTGATCTTCATCGGTTGCTTGCTTTCGCCGGACTTCGCAGCGTCCTGCCCGCCCGCTGCCGGCTTACCGTCACCGGACGAGCACCCTGCCAGTGCACCTGTGGCTAACATGACGCTGCTTAGCAGCATAGGCCATACCTTCTTTTGCATACATACCCCTTCTTTCCTTATAGTCATTTGAATTTACCCCTTAATCGAGCCGAGCAGCATGCCTTTAGTGAAATGCTTTTGCAGGAACGGATAAACCACTATGATGGGGATGCTGGCCACTATAACCGCAGCCATCTGCATGGTGACGGTGGGTACCATGTTCTCGGCGCTTTCCATCGTCTGCTGGGAGAGCATGAGCATCTCCCGGACAATGACCTGCAGCGGGAATAGCGTTCGATCCGTAATGTACATGATCGCTTGAAAAAATTGATTCCAATGCCCCACTGCATAGAACAGCCCTATGGTCATAATCGACGGCAGAGAGAGCGGCACGACAAGCTGCCACAGAATACGGAATTCTCCGGCGCCGTCCATCCGGGCGGACTCGAACAGCTCCTCCGGCAGATTCTCGAAGAAGCTTTTCATGATCAGCACATTGAAGCTCCAAATGGCATTAGGCAAAATCAACGCCCATACCGTGTCGAGAAGCCCGGTGCTTTTGACCACGAGGTAGGTCGGGATGATGCCCCCGCTGAACAGCAGCGTGAAGACGACCATGAAGAGAAAGATACTGCGGTGCGGGAGCCCCTTCCGGCTGATCGGGTAGGCGAGCAGCATCGTGAGCAGAAGATTGACCGCCGTTCCCACGACCGTGACGAATATCGTCACTTTGAACGAGCTCCAAATGCTCGACGACGATAAGATTTTGTGATACGCCTGAAAGGTGATTTCCTTCGGGATCAGCACATAGCCGCCGTTCTTCAGCACCTCGGCGTACGGGGTTAACGAGACGGACACCACGTAAAGAATAGGGACGACGGCGGCCAAACCTACCAGCCCGAGAATGACGTAAATCACCGTGTTAAACAGCCGGTCCTCGATGCCTCTTACCATATGCCCTGCCCCCATTTCTTCGCAAGCCAGTTCGAGCCCAGCACCAGCACCAGCCCGATCGCGGATTTGAATAAGCCGACGGCCGAAGCGAGGCTGAAGTTCAGCTGCTCGAGTCCCGTCCGGAACACCCAGGTGTCGAGAATATCGGCAACAGGGTACACATGAATATTGTAAAAAATGTAGATTTGCTCGAAGCCTGCATCCATGACGTGGCCCAGCTTCAGAATGAGCAGCATGACGATAACATGCCGGATGCCGGGCAATGTGACGTGCCAGATCATCCTCAGCCGGGAGGCGCCGTCAACGCGTGCCGCTTCATACAGTGTAGGGTCAATCCCTGTCATCGCCGCAAGATAAATGATGGCTCCCCAGCCTAGATTTTGCCAGATCTCGGAGCCGACCAGCAGTCCACGGAACCATTCCGTGGAGGTAAGGAACGGGATGGCTCGCCCCCCGTTGTTTACCACCCAGTAATTAATAATTCCCGAGCTCTCAGAGAAAAGCACAAGCGCAATCCCATAAATGATGACCCACGAGAGAAAATGGGGCATGTAGCTCAGTGTCTGCACCAGCGACTTGAACCAATAGACCCGGCACTCGTTCAGCAGCAGCGCCAGCGCGATCGGCGGCAGCATCCCGAAGATCAGCTTATATACACTGATGAGTATCGTATTCGTGAGCAGACTTCCGAAATAAGGGGAATCATAAAACTGTTTAAAGTGCTTGTACCAAGGGTCCGCCCAAGGACTGTTCAGAATGCCTTCCAGGATGTCGTAATCCTTAAATGCAATCACAACGCCATACATGGGGATATATCGGTATACGATATAGTAGACGACCCCCGGCAGCAGCATGAAATATAAGGCTTTGAAGCGCCATAACAATCTGAAGTAGCCTCTGAGCCTCACGGAGGGAGTGGAAACAGCCGGTACGGCGCGTGTTGTCGGGTGATCCAAGGTAAGCCACCTCCTTTGTTTGCGGTATACCTCTACTTTACTGCCGCAACCGCTTACATCAAAGGAACATAATCCTGTATCTCAGTGAACAAAATCCATTTTCTTCTCTACTTAGAAAAGCCCGGGAGCCGTCCGCCGAGGACAGCCGACCGGGCTGGGCATGTGTTTTATTCCATGGTGCCGCGTGCGCGAAGCCTCCGAAAATCGTTCGGAGTCACCTCGGACCAGCGTTTAAAAATTTTAAAGAAATAATTCGCATTGACAAAGCCCACCTGCTCTCCGATCTCTTGGACCGTCAGGTTCGTTTCCATCAGAAGCCGTTTAGCCTTCTCCACCCTGACACGCTGCAGGTATTGAATGAGGGGTTCACCGGTTTTCTTTACAAACAGGCCGCTCAAGTATTTCTCATCGATATTGATCTGCTTCGCCAAGGTTTTCAAAGTGATCTGCTGCCCGTAATTCCTATGAATGTAGGCTATCGCCGCATTCACCTCGGGATGGTCGGTTATCACGCCGCTGCTTTGGATTTGCCTTTCGATCACACGGTTGACCTTTTCCGTCATTAGGGTTAACAGTTCATAGTGTGATGCGGTATCGATTGCCTTGTAGCGCCTCGCCTCCGATGCTTCGGGCAGCTGCCGGTTAAGCCATCTCTCGATACGGGCGGCTGTTTCCTTCACTGTAAGCCAGTCGGTCTGCTCCTGCTCCATTAAGGCGAACGCGTCGTTGAGAAGCGTAAGGGCGGCATCCGCTTTGGATTCTTCCACAAGCCGATACAGCTCCTTCTCCTTCTTCCAGCTTAGACCACCCGCAGGATTCTCTTTGTTCTGGTGTCGGGTACGAGGAAGATCCTTCTCCCCATACCAAAGGGGGGTCAGCTGCTGCAGGATGTCATACCATACGGCTGGAAAACGATCCACCGGCACGAGCCCGGTGAATACCGCGGAGCCTGCCGCTCCCCGTTCCGTTAGATTACGCAGACTCGCAGACCAGCAGAAGATGCTCGTCACACCATGGGAAGTGAACGAATGTATGACGTCGTTCGAATCAGCCGCTGAACCAATCCAGCTTTGGATCAACGAAAGGATATCCTTAGCTTGCGAACCATGAAGAATCGCGCCTATGCCGACATAGGGAAGCCGGCTATTCACCCAGGGCCGCGCACCCCGTTGCTCGGCAGTTTCCGGTACACCGGCCGCGTACGCGCTCCACGCCTCCTCGTACCCCTTGTGATAATCAAGTCTTGATTTTTCAAGCTCCTTGCGTACGAGCTCCGCCTTGACCTTGTCGAGCACCTGCTTGAGCGAATCGGGGCTCATGGACAGCTTCAGCAGATAGCCGTTCGCACCGTACTCCAATGCCTGCCTTGCATATTCAAATTCGTTCATGCAGGTCAGCATGACGAATGCCCCCTCGAAACCGGAGCTCTTGGCCCGGCGAAGCAGCTCGAGGCCGTCCATATTCGGCATCATAATATCCGTAATGACCAAGTCCGGCCGATGGGCCTCGATCTGCTCAAGCGCCGTCTCGCCGTCATCGGCTTCTCCTACAATCTCGTAGCCCATGGCTTCCCAATCGAGCAGCTGTATGATAGTTCGTCTGACGAACGGCTCATCCTCTACGAGCAGTGCTTTCCACATCGGCAGCCCCTCCTTGTTCATATGGCGGAGACAGCAGCAGCGGCAGGTGCATTCGAGCCCTCGCTCCAATGGGGAGACCCTCAAGCTCCAGCCCCGCTCCTGCCTTAAACAGCAAATGCAGCCGCTCCCGCAAATTTTTCATGCCGATCGGCTTGCGTCTTCTTGGGATGGCCGCTTCTACCGCCTGCAATCCCCTGCCGTTATCTTCGACTTCCAACATTAATACACTCGTTCCGTTCGTATAGATTCGGATGATGATGGTGCCCCCCGATTTCATTTTGGCAAAGCCGTGCTGAATCGCATTCTCCACCAAGGGCTGCAGCGACAGCTTCGGCACGAGGGCATAGCCCAGTCTTGGCTCAAAGTCATACTGAACCTCGAAACGATGATCATAGCGGTAATTCTGGATGCTGGCATAGGCACGAACCAGCTCCAGCTCCTCGTACAGGTGGATCAAATCCGCCTCCGAATTAAGACTCGATTCAAGCAGCTTGCCCAGGGACATGCAGATCTCGGCACTGGCTTGATCTCCCTTCGACAGGGCGTTCCACTTGATCGTATTGAGCGTATTGAGCAGAAAATGGGGGTTCATTTGCTGCAGCAGCATTTGAAACCGGATTACCTCCTTCTGCCGCTCCTCCATCTTAAGCCGATCGATTAATTGAAGAAGATCCTTAACCATGTTGTTAAAGGTGTTGGCAATGTCCAGTATTTCTCCCTTATAGGAGTCCGTAGATATATACGTCAGGAAGTTCTTTTCAATAATCTCCGACATCTTCTTCTTAAGCAGCATCAACGGCCGGGTGATGGCCGACAGAATGAAGAAGGTAATCACGATGAACAGCAATGTGAACAGGATGAACGTAATCAAAAATTGCCGGTTCATCGCCCGAATATCGCCGAAGAATACCTCAAGCGGAAACTGCGCGGCTAAAAACCAGCCCATGGAGGGCAAATACGTGCTGCTGATAATGGAGGAAGTGGCTTCGTCCACCTCATAGCTCAGCGGTCCGCTATACCGCAGCTTCTCTGCTATCTTAGGCAGCCCGTCGGGCATCACACTGCCGGGGCTTGTTACGAGAACGCTGCCTGACCCGTCGAGCACATAATAATGCTGCTGGATTAGGAAGCTTTTCATATTTTTCAACAGCCATTGCTGATAATCAAAGCTGATTCGGAGCAGCCCGATCGGCTGTCCGGCGGTATCCTTCAGTGTCAAATACAGATTTACCGCCTTAGACGGCTGAGCTCCGGAAGTGAGGCCCGCATCCGTATCTTCCGTCGTCCAGACGTAGGGCTCTTGTCCCTGAAGAAGCTTCTGCACAGCCGGCAGTTCCATAAAGCCGGTGTAGGTGAACTTCCCCGTCCTCGTCGATTCGAAGGATGCATACAAGCGGCTCTGCAGATCGCTTAACGTATAATGCAGGAAATCCCCGTCGGGCAGCTGCTGATTCTTTACACTTTGGAATGCGCTTACAATTGGATGCAGCTTGCCAGCCGCATCCGGCTTCACAACGGATGCATCGATCGCCGTTCCTAGCTTGTCGGCCGCTAAGGCGGATAAGACGTCACGGTCCTTCTCGAGCCGAAGCGCCGTCATCAGCATCCCGCTCTTCACGACCTCGAACGACTGCTTCACCTGATCCAGCTGGTAATGGCTCTGCTCGCTGATCCGCTGCTCATAGAGGTTCTTCACTTGGTAATGGTTGCGAAGCTGCATAACGAAGAATGGTAGAATAATGAGAAGAAGAAAGGCTAGAAACAGCCGATTTTTCAATGTGGATGGCTGAAGGAGACGCAGGATTCGGGTCAACGGACTTCACCCCTCGATTTACTAACGTTATGTATGCCACATTATACAATATTTGTAGTCCTCCCACACGCAAAAACGGAAAAAAACACATACCAGCATAATAAAGTCCATTGTTTCTTTGCCCTATCGGCAATAGAGTGAAGGTGTTGCTTGGATATTAACAGAGGAGGAATGCCTTGATTCATCGTAATCACATGCATAATGTTTCGAAACAACTATTAAGGAGGCTCCAGAATGCTCACGCAACAGGTTCTGAAGAAGGTTATAAGCTTTGTTCTGCCATTTGCCATCGTACTTTCGCTTTTGAATCCCCTTGGTTTTCCGGTATCGACGGCATATGCCGCAGAGGGAGATGAGTTAGGTTTGTTTGAAGTCAAAGTGAACAAGCCGGTAAACGCTGCAGTTGACGTTCCTAATACAGCCATTGGGATCTCGCTGCCTTACGGCACCTCTTACCAAATGCTTAACGTAACGACGAATCCGGGCGTTACGGCGACGGTTTACAGAAGCGATGAATTGACGGCAATTCCGTTTGCCACAAGCGGCATCAATCGGGGCGATGCCAAGCTGGACCAGTTTTCTCCGGCAGGAACATCATTGTACTATTTGGTGCTAACCGATAAGAATGACAGCGGCTCCAGCCGGAAATACACCGTTACAGTGACTGTTGAGAAGGATTTGCCTCCTTCTATAGCGGGCTCTGTGGGACCTAATGACAAATATTCTCCGCTGAATATTAAAGCGGGCGAACATGCATGGGACGTTCTGGGCGCTTCCAAGATCGGCTTCGGCAGCACCACAGGTTCTATTGAAGGACCAGGAAAGGCGTCATCCTATAGCGGTAAAGATTGGTATGAATCGGTCTACGACCGATCCGGAGATTACCCGGCGGCTCAGACGGTCCCCGACTCCTGGCTGGGGGATAATATGTACCTGCAGACCATGGGCAAATCCGATGTGAATGCGCTTACGAAGTACGGAATAGAGACTAGCGCCGGCCTCGGTAAGCTGGGCAACGACATTTTGCGTTTTCATGAATTTTTACCGTTCCAAACACCTGACGGAGTAAGCCGGGATGACGGTGACCGCGGTGCAGTGGGCAGTGATCGCCAGCGGCTCGAGATCAAGAGCAATACCGGCTCGTCCAATATCGATGCTAACAGCGTGGGCGGCGACATTATGACCCATCACTGGAAGCTGATGCTCCCGTCGGAAACGTTAAAGTATCAGATGGATACCGCGGAGAAGAAAGCCGGCGATCTGATCGCTCCCCGCCGCTTCTTCCATATCTTCCAATTAAAGGCCATAGAAGGGGATGAAGCCGGTCAGCCGGTCACAACCCTTACGGTGGTTTCCGTCGGTGGAAAAGGCCATTTGGAATTCAGAAACAATCCGGACGGACAAGCTGCGGACCGGATCAAGCCTCTGTTTACGATTCCATTGGAGCAGGTTGTGGACCGTTGGCTGGATATGGAAGTGACGATTTTGACAGCTGACAAGGGCTATGTATACGGCAAGCTTGTCGACGTGGAAAGTAACGCTGTGCTTGCGAGCGGCGGCATGACGGCCGAAACCTTAAGACGCCCGGAAGTCTTGAATCCTGAAACGGGCAAAAGGGAACGAGTCGATTTGCCGGCTGTACCGGGACAGCAAAACCGTTCCAAATGGGGATTGTACCGCGGGATGTACAACACGGTGAATGAATCGGTATATGGGGATGAATTCCAGGCGGCAACCATGTATCTGTCCGATATTTACTTAATCAAAAGGGATAACAGCACCTATGTGTTCCCAGACGGCTGGGATCCTAACAGCCAAACTAAGGATATTGTGGCTTGGGCAAGGCCTACAGTCGTTTCAGAATCGCCAGGCACTGCCTTCGACAGCTTGGGGCTGCCTTCGCAGTTGGATGTTACCTTGAGTACGGGCAAGATCGAAAAGGCAGACGTGACCTGGAGCCCGGAAGGTTATCATCCTAATGTAACAGGGACTTACCGGATTTACGGGCAATTTACCGGTACAGGCCTTACGAACAGCAAAAATATAAAGCCTTATATAGACGTCAACATCTCCGGTATCAAAAACTGGGCGGTTGTTCCCGGTGCGGAAATCAAGGTAGTCTCTCAAAGCGGAGGCTCCAAAAACTATTTTATCGACGACAAATCGGATACTTCCTGGCAGGCTCATAGCACGCTGGCCAAGACGGCAGGCTATCAATACTGGGCGGCCGTCAAACTGGAAAAGAAAATTCAGGTTAGTAGAATCCAGCTTGAATGGACCAGTAACAGTAAATTCTTGAAAAATTTCCAGCTGTACTATTCCAACGATGCTGCGGCGTACGACGAGCTGAAAGAGGGAGGCTCCCTCTCGGAAACCTCGGAGGCAACCAGGAAGCCGCATGAAACGGAGCACGGGTCCTCCTGGATCATGATCCCCGGTGCAGGGAAAGCGACGGCCCTTAGCAACAACGAGAAGGCCGATCTTACGCTGGCCGATACGGTGGATGCCCAGTATGTGCTCCTTGTTGCTGATCTCACGTTAGACAGCAATGCCGGCGGAATCAAAAGCAATGTCTTCAACATTATCGGGCAAGCTTCCCGCCCCCATGCCGAGCTGCCTGTCATTGTGAGCATTACACCTGAAAGCATCATTACCACAGCGGGAACAGCGCCGATGATGCCGACGGTAGTCACCGCCGTATACAGCGACAGCTCGACTCAAAGGCTGCCTGTGGTATGGGATTCCATAAGCCCATCCCAGTATGCGATTGCCGGAAACTTTGCCGTCAACGGAACGGTTACCGGCACTACGTATAAGGCATTGGCTAACGTTATCGTTACGCCGGGTACGATCACTTTGCCGGATGAAGGCAATGGATCGGAGGACTCTGCGGGGACACCAATTTCATCGGGACCGGTAGCTGAATCCGCTCCGGCACCGACACCGTCTGGCGGTTCATCGGGTAATCCGGGCAGCATCCATCTTGAGCAAGACGCCAAAGTAACGAAAGAAACTGCAGCCGATGGAAGGACGATAACCAAAGTCGCTGTAGATGCGGAAAAACTGGAGAAAGCGTTAGCTCATCCGGTTGTCGTTATTGAAGTTAAGGGCAACGACCCTGCCATCCATGTGGAGCTTCCGGGCAATGCCATTCTCCAAGCGATGAATCGGCGAAGCAGCTTGGTGATTCGATCGAACGGGATAAGCTATGAGCTGCCTGTCACTTTGTTTACCCAAATTCAGAAAGATTCGACCGTAGGCGTCTCGATTTCCAAAGTATCCGGCAAGGCGGGAGACGATGTTAATGCAGCGGTGAATCACCTTAATGCGAAGCAAGTGATTTCGAACCCGATTGAATTCACAATTACGGTGAACGGTACGGAAATCACGGACTTCGGAGGAATATATGTCAACCGGACGATTACCTTGGATAAGGTAGCGGTTGACCCTGACAAGCTGACGGCTGTATGGATCGATTCGAACAACCAGCTGCATTTTGTTCCCGCCGTAGTAACAACAAAGGACGGTACATCGGAAATCAAGATTCGATCACCGCACAACAGTGTATATACCGTTATTCAGTCCGAAAATTCGTTTAGCGATGTAGCCGGCCATTGGGCCCAAACGGAGATCGAGCTGCTCGCGAATAAATGGATTCTTAACGGTATTACCGATCAGCAATTCGCGCCGGAAGCCCGGGTTACTCGTGCCGAGTTTGCCGCCATGCTGGTTCGCTCGCTTGGCTTGGTCGAATCGAAGGATAACGCGTTCGCTGACGTCCAATCCGCCGATTGGTTTGCCGGGGCTGTAGGCTCGGCGTACAAGGCCGGATTGATTAACGGTTATGAAGACGGCAGCTTCAAGCCTAACGCCGTCATTACCCGCGAACAAATGGTAGCGATGATGATACGGGCTATGAAAGTCGGAGGCAAGGAAGCCCCGGCCGACAGCTCGGTATTGAACAAGTTCATAGACCGTTCGAATATCGGGGAATGGTCGAAGGCAGCCGTTTCACAGGCACTGGCTGCCGGTCTCGTTCAAGGAATGTCGGACACAGTCTTCGCTGCGAATGAGCCTGCTACCCGCGCACAAGCTGCCGTGATTTTGAAGCGTGTGCTGCAGTCGCTGCAATTTATCAACTGAGTTACACAAAGACCGCCTCTTGGCGGTCTTTTCCAAATGCAATTAGAACAAAGCAGGCAAACCCTAAGGTCAGCCTGCTTAGAAAAAAACGTCCAGCCTCTCGGCTGAACGTCCGTTCTTATCAATGATAAGTAAACTTTGCCTTGATGGATGCCGAAACCGTCAGTTCCCCCTTCTGAATAGGGGTAGCTTCACTTTTGCTATACGTTGAAGCGGTAAGATACGGAATGGCTTCCGGTGTGCGGGGGAGCTCTTGTACTAGAAAAGGAACGTCATGGAGCGTTACGCCTAAGGTCTGAGCCATCGTTTTGGCTTTGATTTGGCCATTTCGGATCGCTTTCGATAGCGCATGGTTATATGCGATTTCGGGGTTCTTCAATGCGAACTGTATGTTCGACACCGTGTTGGCACCGTTCTTGACGGCCGTGTCCACGATCCGTCCGGTCAAGTCGATCTGTTCCGTTGTGACTTGTAGCAAATGAGTTACTTGGTATCCGCGAAAGATTTGTTTACCGTCCTCATAATTATATTGCATATTGATGCTGTATTGCGTCGTCTGCATGTTTTCCTTGGGTATACCCAGGCTTCCTAAAGCTTCAACGATACGAGCAACCGCGTCGGCATTATCCTTCTGGGCTGCCGTTAAGCTTGCTTGCTCCGTAATGACACCAAGGACGATAATCGCTTTGTCAGGCGCGGCCGAAACCGTTCCCTCGCCCGTGACTTCGATTGTATTCCCATTGCCGGAAATAACGGGCGGATTCATGTGTGGCTGCGGAGACCATGGCGGATAGTACATAGGCCGCCTCCTGTTCATATGGTATTACAATTATTGTATTTCGACCCTTCGTCCATGATTCATTATGCATGTTTGCTATCTATTTTTTCTTCCATCCATTTTTCGATGACTTCATTATTCATTGGTTTTCCGTAGAAATACCCTTGCATGACATAACATCCTAGCTGTGTCAAGAACTCAATGTGTTCTTGATTTTCAACCCCTTCGGCGATGACATCCAGTTGAAGATTTTCCGCCATTAAGATAATGGCATGAACGATGGCACGCTTGCTGGGTGTGTCAAGATCGTTTGTAAACAAACGATCTAATTTCAGTGCATCTATTGGTAAACGGTCAAGCAGCCCAATCGAGGAATAACCTGTCCCAAAGTCATCCATGGAAATCCGTACTCCCAGTCGACGTATCATTTGCAATTGCCGAATAATATCGTTGATTTCATGAATGACCATGGACTCTGTTATTTCAAGTTCAAGAAATCGAGGCTCCAGACCCACTTTCTCCAAAATTTGCGAAATCATTTCCGTAAGGCTATCCGTTTGGAACAGGCGAACGGACAAATTGACAGAAACCGGTTGAGCAATTCCCCGGGCATACCAAGCTTTACATTGACGACATGATTCTTCCAACGTCCACCGTGTCATTGGGACAATGAGCCCTGTCTCTTCCGCTATCGATATAAATTCTCCAGGCGCCACTAATCCCAACCGAGGATGCTGCCAACGAATTAAGGCCTCAAATCCAACCAACCGATTCGTTTTCACATTCCACTTCGGTTGATAAACAATAAAAAATTGGTTCTGCTCTAGCGCCCGTTGCAGATCTTTTTCCAGCTCCATTTTTCGTACTTCATTAACGCCCATTTCGTCGGTATATACACAATACTGGTTTTTTCCCAATCCTTTGGCCTTATACATCGCTGTATCAGCGGTTTTGAGTAAGATTGACCGGTCGGACTCTTGAATCCTTCCGATGCTAATGCCAATACTCCCTGTGATATAAAGTTCATTGTCATTAATTCGATAAACTTTCTTTATGCTCTGGAGTATTTGTGCCGCCAAGCCTTCCGCCCGCCCTAAATCGCCATCTTTTATAATAAATAAGAACTCATCGCCGCCAATGCGGAAGGCCTGCCGGTCATCGCGGACAAATTCACGCAGACGTATACCCACCTGCTCCACCAGCAAATCACCGATATTGTGTCCCAGTGTATCATTGATGGCTTTAAACTGATCCAAATCTAAGAATAACACCGCAATGCTTTCGTTTCCTACATGCGTATCAAAAAAACGATTCATTTCATTTCGATTAGGCAAGCCGGTAATGCTGTCCTGATACGCCATCTTCTCCAATACGTGCCGATCAAAGAACATGGCTCCCCAAGATACGAATAGGATAACAAATATAGTTACGGTTACCCCATAAAGCAGAAAAAGGTCCACAGTTGAGGCATGTTCCATTATCACATTCTCATGAGCTTGAAACCTTGCCGCTTTCATACCCGTATAATGCATCCCACAAATCGCAAAGCCCATTACGACCGCTGACGCCCATTTCAGCCAGCTTGACGAAGCCTGGTTTCGAAAACGAAGAAACAATAATAATGCTGCGTAAGAGGCTACAAAAGCAATGACAGCCGACAAGACCCATATCTGTTTATCGTAAGTAATTCGAACATTCATGATCATAGCTTCCATTCCCACGTAATGCATCGTGACAATCCCGCTACCCATGAAGAAGCCGCCGACCATAATCTTGTACCAATTAATGTTCTTAGGCATAGTAATATAAAACGCAATAAACGAAGAAATTACGCTTGCTCCCAAAGAAAGCAGCGTTAGCCAAATATCATATTTGACCGTTGCATGAAGGTGAAACGCGAGCATACCGACAAAATGCATGGACCAAACGCCGTTTCCCATGGCGACCGCTCCGGCCAGTAACCAAAAAAATCGGGTTCTTCCGCTTGAGCCTGAGATTTTCCCGGCTATACTTAATGCGGAATACGATGCCAATATCGCAATGACTACCGAAAGTGCTACAATGTAATAGTTATAGCTTCCGTTCATAAACACGCCAATCACTCCTATTTCATGAATATCATCTTCTCTAAAATGAAGGTATTCACTCAAAGAAGCACTTTATAGCCGCTGAGAATTAATGAATTTGCTTGATATGTACGGTAAGATCCTTTCTAAGATCCTTATGGCTGCCGCCAATCTGGATGAGTGGGCGCGTCGGCTCATTTGGGTGGATCAATAAGATCGTTCCTTCACTTCCATCAGTCAATAGTACCGGACGCCCGACTAAGGTGTTCATAATTTTACCGATAAACACTTTTATGACGGCAGGATCCAGTACCCCGAATGCATCCCTTTCCATTTGAAACAATACTTCAAAAAAAGGGGAGGGATTCCGGTAAACCCTCTTGGATGTCATGGCATGAAATACATCGGCAACCGCGACAATTCGGCTAAAAAGATCGATTCTTTTTTGTTTTAGCCCGAACGGATAACCGCTCCCATCCATTCTCTCGTGATGCTGAAGGGCTACAAGTGCCTGTCGATGATTTACACCGACGGTTTCCTTTAAAATTTCATAGCCGATGACCGTGTGACTCTTCATCATTGAATATTCTTCTACCGTCAGCCTATCGGGTTTATTTAATATCTCTCCCGGAATAAGCATCTTCCCTATATCATGTAAGAATGCCGCTGTTGTTAGCTGCAAAAGCTCTTGACGCTCCAAACCTATCCAATTTCCAAGAAGGCTTCCGAACACTCCGACAGCTAGATTATGGCGATACGTGTAGTCGTCCTTTGATTGAAAAGAAGTTATCAATCCATATAGACTGGTAGTGTTTGCCGCTTCTTGAATGACCGGAATGATTTTACTACGTAATTCTTGGAGCGGGACTTTTCTCGTTTCGCGTATCTCTTCAAAAAGCTGACTCACTTGAATAACTGCCTCATCAACCATCTTTTGATTTTCTGCCGTTCCCGCAGCGGTAAAGGTGTCAACCGAATACAAATCTTGGCTGGTGAGAACAATTCCGTGTCTTTCAAGCAGTTTACTATGATCTCTCGTAATGATCGTGGAGGCTGCAACCAACAGAACGCCGCTTGCGCTATAAATGTCCCTATTTACTGCTTTTCCTATGGGATTATTTAGAATCATCTCTTCATGTGCCACAACGGGGCCCCTTTCTTTACCGTAGGGAAACGGGAACATTTACGGACTCGGTTGCCGCGCAGCTTATTTTATATACAAATTGATGTCTGGATTTATGATATGATGGATCTTCTCCGTAAAAGTTGACCCACATCCGGTCCAGCTCCTCTTTACGGTATTGTTCTAATGGTTTGATTTGTTCATCCCGTTCACGGTTCTGGTCTTTGTCGAATAACATCTTGTCAAATTCCGAATGACAGGCCAATTCGCTTGCAATTTGCGTAACGCGCTCACCAAATGTCTCCGCCTCGAAATTATCATCAATTAAACCTATGGACTTGGCATGGGTTGTACTAATCGGCATACATTCTTCCGTTAGCTGCATCGCCTTATCCCTACCCACCCATCTAGGTAAAAGGTATGTCCAGTATTCCGAACCATACAATCCGCCCATTTTCTTGTAGTGCGGATTGAGGACTACACCATTTCGGGCATACACATAATCTGCAGCCAAAGCTAGTATAACGCCGCCTGCACCGGCATTTCCCTGAATTGCGGAAATAACGAGCTGGTCCGGGGTTAGAATAATTTCACGTATCAGATCATTCATCGCATGAATATTAGCCCAAGATTCATCAGCGGGGTTCTGTGCGTGCTCGATGACGTTTAAATGGATGCCGTTGGACCAAAAGTCAGTTCCGCTCATCAGCACAATGACTTTGACATCTGATTTTTTTATTTCAGCTAATGTATTTCTTAGTCGATTGCATTGTTCGGTGGACATCGCCCCATTGTAAAATTGAAAATGGATGTAGCCTACCTGGTCCTTTTCTTCGTAATAAATTTCACGATAGGTACGCCCCTTATATTGTGCCAATGGGGATAGGCTTACATCAGGAACTTCATTCATTCTGTCTTGCATAGCAAGGGTTGCCGGAAGCTTAAAAGAACCCTTTTTTTTCAAATGGGTAACCCATATCGCGCCTTCGCCGGTTGCACGGCATATAGCCCCATCCCGATATCCCAAGATTTCGCCCGGTTCTCCTCTTAGGAAATCCTCCACATGAGCGCCGAAGAGGTAGACCGGTTCACCGAACATTTCATCCAACACTCCGGGCTGGCTGTCAGCAGCCCGAATTTTTCGGAAAATTTCTTCGGTAGGTCCGCTCCAATCCAATTTCCGATCGTTCTGTACGATGCACGGGTGGGCCTTCCCGCGAATGTCCGGATTCGAATAATCCAGCGGCTCCGGGCAGCTTGTCCCGCTCTCAATTGAATCTATGGCTTGAAGTACGCAATTCACAGCCGCTTGCGTCACTTCATTACGATATAAATGACTCTTACTTATCTCTTTCATGCTAAATGTGCTTGAGGACCATATGTCCCCTCCATCCATGACTTCGTTGGCCTGCAATAGGGTAACGCCCCAAGTATCCTCCGCATTCATTATAGCCCAGTCCAATGAATAAGGGCCACGATCTCCTTTGATTCCGGGGTGTACAACGAGACAGGTATGTTTCTTCCAGATGGACTCGGGAATGATCGTTTTCATAAACGGCGCTATGATAAGCTCCGGGTTTATCTGAGACACCGCCTTGGTCATATCTTGTTCCGTCTTTGAAATATGAATTTTGACGTCATGCCCTCTGTCTGTTAACTCAACATACAAGCGTTGACTCATGCTGTTATGAGCGGTTGTCAAAAATAAAACGCGCATGCCTTCTCCTTCTTTCTTCCGGTTCTAAAAAAGATGTCTTTCTTAACCTAACATGATAAACTCTACAAAAACTCGACAATTTCCACAATTTTTCTACAAGGATACGAAGTCGGCAATCCGCTCGTTTAATAATATAAGCCTATTGCAGTGCTCATACTGCAATAGGCTTTTTGGGGAATCCGCAGCTCAATGAACCGATTCGAGCTATGGTTTAGGGCTTTACAGTAATGGTCACTGTATTATTCAATAGTAATATGAACGGTTTACGGATATTATTGGAAATTGCTAGAGTACCATCTACACGTGGTACAGTGAGCCATAGGGTTCCACCTCCTTCTAATACATTGATATTCGGTAAGGTGAGATTGGCGTGGACTAAGCGAACGCAAATAAGCGGCAAGCCGGGTTGGCCGCCGCTCTAATTATTGTGAAACATAAGATCTCGCTAGATTCAGACTTACTCATACTCCAACACGGGATCTGCCGTTCCGGCGCCCGTCATGTCAATAAACGCTTGAAAGAGATTGGGCGGATACTCGGCGATCCGGTGGCAAAGGTACAAATACCATTCATGGCCATAGGTTAAATAAACGCGAACCGGATAACCCGCCTTCTTCAATCGGCTGCTCAAATCCGGCCGAATGCCATACAGCAATTCGAACTCAACGCCCGGCTCATGGATCCATCCCCGTTTGATTACCTCAGCTACGATGGTCTCATCATGGGTGGCAATCGACACTCGATGCCCCTTGCGGATGGCGCTCTCTACTTGCGTCAAATACCGCTCGTTCAAGGCGGCCGAACGCGGTATCGCCAGGTGCCCCGGCTCCTGGTATGCCCCTTTAACGATGCGGACCCTACCGGGACTGTTCTGTAAGCCGTCCAAGTCCTGCGCCGTCCGGTTCAGCTGCGCCTGCAGCGTGATGCCGATGTTCTCATATGCAGCTGCCGCTCTTTCATAGATCGATAATATCGCATCGGTCTTAGCCGATTCCTCCATGCTGATAAACAGCTCGATGCCGTGCCGCTGAGCTTGCGCGGCAAGCTCCGTCAGCTGCTTATACGCCAGCCCGCCGTCCAGCGATAAGCCGATGTGGGAAAGATCGAATGAGACGCGTGCCGGCAGCTCGCGCTCCGCTAGCGTTTGAATGAGCATCGACAGCTCCTGTGCCGCGGCTTCGCAGGCTCGGACATCCGCCGTATTTTCTCCGATATATTCAAGCGAGACAGCATACCCTTTATCCGCCAGCCTTCGTCCGGCCTCAAGGCCATCCTGCCTCTCCTCTCCCGTCACATACTTTACCGCCGCACGCTGCAGCAGCCGGTAGATGGCCGGAGTCTCCTCAACATAAGTCTTCAGATCGGCCCGTCGGGCAATCGATTTCATCGCATCGGCAAAGGTTTGTTCCACACTCTTCTTAGTCATCGCCAACTGGTCCCTCCTCTTGTCTTATAAATTCAGTGTACAATCGGACAAGAGGAATGGATTGTAAAAAATTGCGCTTTGTTAGACGGACACGGCGTAAGCCTGAGGTGTCGCCCCGACGATTTTGGCAAAGGCCTTTGAGAAATGACTTTGATCATAGTAACCGGTATCCACGGCAATATCGGCAATGGGTCGCCTATTTTTTAATTCCTTCTTGGCATGGTTGATACGAAGCAAATTTTGATACGCATGAGGAGGCAGATGCGTGCTTTTCTTGAACATGCGAATGAGATGATACCGGCTGACCCCGGTTTCCCGCTCCAGCATGTCAAGTGTGATCCGATCCGTGTAATGCGCATGGATATACTCCTTGGTTCGCTTAACGTAATTCTGTTCCAGCACTCCGTAAGGCTCATGCGCCGAATCGGACACATGCTTGGTTACGAGCATATGCACCAATTCGATTAACCTCGTTTCAATTTGTAGCGGCGAGCCGCCTTCCGTTAGCAACTCCATGGTACGATTAAGCAGCATGCTGCAGGCGGCATTTCTGCCCTTTTCGAGTAAAAATGGCATTTCTAACCGATCGATCCCGGGCAGTTCAAGATGATCGAACCATTGCGCCTTCAGAAACAGCATTTTGTATTCCCATTTAGCAGCATCCGCAGGCTGACAAGCGTGGAGCAGGTGTGGCGGAAAGCTGATCATTCTCCCCTTTTCTACACGCCATAAGACACCTTCACACCATGCCTGCGTTTCACCTTCATCAATGAGACCGATAGAGTACTCTTCGTGAAAATGCTTCTGATACGCCAGGTCGTTCTTCCGGCATCGCTTCGCTTCCAGAAAAGACAGCGACTCGTCCCGGTAAAAGGCCACTTCCTCCATAGATAAACCTCCGAAATCGAATATGGCTTATGAAGTCGTTACTTTCGCATATACGGCAAAGAACAACATCACTTCCCCGATAATGATGTAATTGGGCATGATGAACAACATATCCACTGCAAAAAAAGCACCAAGTAATCCTATAAACACCGCCAGATGAGATTTACCCAATCTTAGATGCTTATGTCTGTATTTGTGGAATACCAGCGTCGTTGAAGCAAAGTACAGCAGTACGGACCCGAGAGTAAAGCTTACCATAAATGAGTAATGTAATTGTTCCAGGAATATCAATTGAATCGAAGCCGCGATCATACACATGGATAAATAAACGAATAAATGGCCGTAAATGATCGTTTGACCGGCAGTCGCTATCGTTTTGTCCACTTTCTTTTCTACATTGTCAAAGTACTGCCACCATATGAAGATAATCAGCAAAAAAGTGAGGGATGCGAATAAAATCGATTGCCACGTCCAATGACTGGAATGCAAAACGGCTAGTATGCTTATTACGGATTCACCAAGTAGAATAAGCGTAAACAGTGCGAACCGTTCTAATAAATGGTGGGTATTTATCGGGCTTTTCACCAA
This sequence comes from Paenibacillus silviterrae, assembly GCF_030167925.1. Lineage (GTDB taxonomy): Bacteria > Bacillota > Bacilli > Paenibacillales > NBRC-103111 > Paenibacillus_G > Paenibacillus_G silviterrae. The sequence continues at coordinate 2,186,579 of NZ_JASKUT010000002.1, read as the reverse complement.
ATATTTCCGACCTAGTAAAGGGAGCAAGATGTCCACAGCAATTCCCGCATACAAAACGGCATAACGAATCCAAGAGTCAAAAAATAGCGATAAAGCGGAGATCACCAAACCAATCCAAAAGCGGCTTCCCAAAAAACGGGCGGTGCTCCGTCTGTCCGCTTCTTCTCTTTTCTGTACCGCAAGGTATTGAATGGCCGTCATAGCCCTTAAACCGAGATAGCCTGTCAAAAATGGAATGTAGTATTGATCAAAATCAACGGACAGGCTTGCCGTCATAATTAAGACAAAAAATAATTGCAGAATCAGAAATATACGGTGAGAAAGGTTATCCCGTCCGAACCGGTTGACGAAGAGCGATTGCCCTACCCAAGCCCACCAGATCGGAACAAAGATTAGAACGAATTTCATTAAATATTCCAGCGGAATAAAGCCGTCATGTACATGTAACAGGACGTGACTTGCCTTGGAAACCGCCGCTACAAACAGAAGATCGTAAAAAAGCTCCAGCCACGTTACTTTCTTCTCCGCGAATGCCGCATTGTGCTGGAATCCCGATGCATGTTTATTCACAAATGTGCCCCTTTGCTTTAGAGTGAACAGGAAGAAACACACCTATCGCAAATGGAAAGGTGTGCTTCCCTCGACCTAGTCAGCTGATTCAGTGATCATCAAGTGTATTTTTACCGAAAACGCCCTCGAAAAGAGATTCTTTCAATAAACGTCGGTTGCTCGGTTGTTCCCGCTCCCGCAGATTCTCCGGCAGAGCTTCAGGTTCGCCTTGATATCCAATGGCGATGACGGCATGAGCTTCATATTCGTCAGGAAGATGCAATACGTCACGGGCTTTCTCCTTGTCAAATCCCCCCATTGCATGGGTAATGAGACCTTTCCGATTTGCCTCTAAAGCAAGATAACCCCAAGCAGTCCCCGCATCAAAAGCATGCCAAGCATTGGGTCCGCGTTCTGTTGTTGTCTGCGACAAGACGACGGCTAAGACAGGTGCGCTTTTACACCATACAAGGTTGGCCGGTACGATAAAGGAATAAAATGCTTCACGATCTTCTTCGGTCCGGGCGATAATGAATCTCCAAGGCTGAAGATTCGAAGCGGAAGGCGCCCAACGCGAGGCCTCAAACACACTGTGAAGAACCTCATCAGGGATCTCCTTCTCCAAAAAAGACCTCGGTGACCACCGATCGATAAATTGTGGGGATACTTCGAAGCTCGGTTTTCGTATATCTGTTTTATTCATTATTGTTGATCCTCCATCAAGGGTATAGGCTAAATTTACCATTGAATCGTCATTGAATCAAATCATTTAGCAAACCGCCTTGTGTTTCCTTTACCTCGAATAAGCACCTCCGGGACAATCATCAGCAGCACGATCGAGCCGTAAAGCCCTAGGGTGTAGCCGGTCGCGTAAGGGATGCCGATCATTTTGTGAAGCACAAAGGTAAACAGATGGATCAGCACGTTCGTAAAACAGAAGGCATAGCTCCGTATCATCCATTGACGGTGCAGGCGAACCCGTTTCTTGAAGATGTGGATAAGAGCTATCGCCGTCACGGCAAGCCAGACGATATTGAGAAGATTAAATCCTATGCTGCTCATCTTTCCCCCCGTTGCGTAAGGCGCCATGTATCCGGAAGTCAACACGACAATCAGCACGGATGATACATATACGTAGCCGTTCATGCGATGAAGCCTAGGGCGCTTCTCATAGCTGCGAGTAGAAAAGTTGATGAGCCCCGATGCCAACGCTATACAAGCGAACCCCACGTGAATGTACATAACCTTTAACCAGATCCAAGGCTTAAGCTCACGAGCAAGACCTGCTTTTCGACTCAAAAATGTCTCGGCTCCAGGATCAATAATGAAATTGCTGACCAAGACATAAACCATGTAAATCAAAAGCAAACATACGATCAGCTTATAGAAGGCTTGGCGATTGTCCATGCTTTTCTCCTTTTTCTTTTTCTGATAATAAGAATAGCAGGAGAAGCTCTCAAATGAAGTGGCAAAAAGGTTACAAAACAATAAACAAACCGTCACAATATGCAGGAAGTCGTTTGTTTTTACAAAAGAGATGATACACTTACAGTTAGATGGGCTTTATATGATGGATCCTAAGTAGGAAGGCGGGATATAGTGAAAGAACGACCTGTAATCTTGGTTGTGGACGATGATCCGAGCATCGTTGAACTTATGAGGGATTTTCTGGAGAACGATCATTTTCAGGTCGTAACGGCTGCTGACGCAACCCAAGCCTGGACTGTGTTTCGCCAAAATAAGGTTGATTGCATGATCTTGGACATTATGATGCCTGGACACAACGGATTTGATTTATGCCGGCGCATTCGGACGGAGAGCAACGTACCCATCCTGTTCTTAAGTGCCCGTGGCGATGATGTGGATAAAATCCGCGGACTGACGCTTGGCGGCGATGATTATATCGTCAAAACCGCTTCCCCCGGCGAAATCGTTGCCCGCGTGAAGGCCGTTTTGAGGCGTACCGGCACGGAGCAAGCAAGCTCGGTCAAAGTGTTGGACTATGGCCGCATCAAGCTGGATCTGGCTACAAGAGAGGTACTCGTCGATGGAACGAACGTTTCGCTCACACCGAAGGAATATGAGCTGCTGCGATGGTTCGCGGAGCATCCGAGACATGTGTTTACCTACGACCAGCTGCTCTCGAGGTTCTGGGACGGCATCGGCGATAAGCATACGATTCGCGTCCATATGAGCCGTCTTCGCGAGAAGATCGAGCTCGATCCGGATCAACCGCAATATTTAACCAACGTGTGGGGCGTCGGTTATCGGTTTGAAGGGCTTTTCGTATGAGGAAACCTACAATTCGAACGTATTTTGTACTCAGCCTGCTGCTCCTTCTGCTGATGCCCTGGCTTTTCTTTGTGGCTGCACACCTCATAACAACCCAATCATTGAATATTGGTGCCGAGCGGCCGAATTCGTATACGGTTCAATGGGCTGCCGCGCTCGCAGGGCTGCTGCTTGCGTTCCTGATTGTAGGCGTTCGAATGAGAACACTTCTTCTTGTGCCCCTGGAGAGGATGGGTCAGGCAGCGCGGCGCATTGCCGCAGGCGACTGGGACATTCAGCTGCCCCAATCCGCCATCCGAGAGATTGCCGAGGTTCGAGACGGATTTGAAGTCATGGTGAACGGACTTCAAAGCTCCCACCGGAAGCAGGCGGAGCTGGAGGAGGAACGAAGATTCGTTATCGCCGCTGCAGCGCATGACTTGCGGACCCCGTTATTTGCTCTACGCGGTTATTTGGACGGGCTTGAGCAAGGCATCGCACGAACACCGGACCAAGTCGCAAAGTATGTGGCGGTTTGTAAGGAGAAATCGGCGCAATTGGACCGGTTGGTCGAGGATCTTTTCACTTTTACGAGGATGGAGTACCTGGAAACGGGGATAAGTGAGAACACGGATGACTTTGCCGTTATTGTTCAGAAGTCGGTTGACAGTCTGGGGCCGCAAGCACAGCAAAAACACATCTCAATTGCTGTTTTTTCCTCTGCGGATGACTGTGTGATTCGAGCCGATTCGCATTTAGTGGAGCGTGCCATAAGCAATTTGTTGGATAATGCCGTGCGGTACACACCTGCTTATGGTCGAATAGCCGTCCAATGCCGCAGGGAAGGCGAGCAAGTGGCCTTCACCATTCACGATTCAGGACCGGGCTTTGCGCCGGAGGAGCTCAAGCGAATCTTCGAACCGCTGTATCGAGGAGAGCAATCGAGGAATCGTTCGACCGGGGGCGCCGGGTTGGGGCTCACGATATCGCAGCGAATCCTGCGCCAGTATGGAGGCGAGCTTACGGCTTGCAATCATCCGGACGGAGGCGCCATCCTGTCAGGATGGATTCCTGCCGCCAACAAGTAAGAAGGCTGCCCATGCGGCAGCCTTCTTCTGTGCTTATGTATATAGATATGTATGCTCTTGCTTGTCCGATCAGTGAATGTCACGTTTCCGGAAATTCCCTCCGCGCACCTCGGAAACGTCCGAGATGACAACGAACGCGCCTTCGTCAATGTCCCGAATAATGGACAACAATTTCGTTTCTTCCATCCGGTTAATTACGCAATTTAAGATCTCCGTCGATTCATTCGAGAAGCCCCCGCGCCCTTGCATATACGTAACGCTTCGGCCCAGACGCGCTTGGATGGCCTCGCCGATCAGGTCCGATTTCGGACTGACGACTCGAACGGACTTCGATTTTTCCAAGCCCACTTGGATGATGTCGATGACGTTTTTCGCGATGTAGTAGGTAATGGCGGAGTACAACGCACCCTCCAAGCCATAAATGAAGCTGGCTCCGACGAAGATGAATGCGTTGATAAAAAGGATCACGTCACCTACCGAGAAGGGAATATTGCGGGACACCAGGATGGCCAATACCTCTGAGCCGTCCAAGGCTCCGCCGTTCCGAAGCACGACTCCAATGCCGACACCAAGCAAGATTCCTCCCGCAAGCACGATCAACAGAGGGTCTTCCCGCCCCAGTATGGTCTCAACGTGATGCAGCAAGGACGTCGAAACGGATAAGGCGGCGATCCCTATGGTACTTCGGATCGCGAACGTCCTCCCCACTTGTTTATAACCCAAGTATACGAAAGGGATATTTAGAACGAATAGCAGTACTCCTAATGGAACTCCGAATAAATAGGCTCCCATCATGCCTATTCCGGTAACGCCGCCATCCACGACATCGTTAGGAATCAGGACGGCCTCCAGCCCGTACGCAGCAATGACTGCACCGATGACAATCATGACAATGCTGCGAATGTGGTCAACGGTATGGTTTTCTTTGTGTTCCTTCATCTCTCTTCTCCTTCATCTATATAACATTACGGCAGGCCCGTGAACGACCCGATTCATCCATTATAACGTACAATGATTCCGCGTTCATCCCGGCCGCTAGAAGTCCTGGGAGTAAGAAGATACTTTATTTCGCCATGACTTACGAATTACAATAAGAAGGGCATGCCATTTCTTGGGTATAGCCACCCGTTGCAAGGGTATAATAGGATATTCGAATGTAAAAGAGGGATAAACATGAGTGCGCATGTAGTATTTTGCTATGCCCATCCGGATGATGAAACCTTTCTAAGCGGCTGCCTCATTCGCATGCTTGCTGACCGCGGCCATCCTCCTGGACTATTGCTGGCTACGAGAGGCGATGCGGGAAACAAGAACGGCGCTTACACGCATTTATCCAGGGCAGAGCTCGGAGAGCTGCGGGAGAAGGAGATGGAGCTAGCCGCAAACATCCTGCACCTGGGCGAAGTGGAATATTTGGGGCTTCCTGACGGGAAGCTGTCAGAGGCGGATGAAACTTTATTCCTGAACCATGTCGTAGATTTTATTAACCGGCTCCAACCGGCGGCGGTATTTACCTTCCCTCCGGACGGCGGAAACTTTCACCCGGATCACATGGCGATATCCCGGATTACAACAAAGGCTGTCGTCGGCGGAAGCTGTCCTAGCGTGGCGCAGCTATACTATATGTCATCGGACACGTTAGCGAAAGAGGGGCACCGTCCGACTTTTGCGATTGATACGAAGCCGCTTTGGAGTGTGAAAGCGGATGCTCTAAGAGCGCATGATTCTCAAATCCTTGCTATCGAAAGATACTTCGGTAAGCTTCATGAATTTCCTGAAGAAAGAAGATACGAGGCCTTTGTTCTGGCATGGGAACGAGGAAGGCACTGGCCGGTAATTTCGGAGGAGAAGGCTCATAAGGATCTCAAATTAAAGTAAGGGGGCACAGGAAGAACGTATGCCACAGCTTGATCTGCCATCCGTTGTGCTGCTTATCTTAGCGGCGTTGGGAATCCTCGGAAGTAATTCCTCGATTGCCATTGCCGCCGTCTTCTTGCTGCTGCTAAGGGTGATGCAGCTTCATCAGGTATTTCCCTGGCTTGAAAAATACGGACTTTCCCTTGGCATTATCATTTTAACGATCGGCATCTTTGCCCCTATCGCAAGCGGCAAGATCGATATACAAGCATGGTATGGCTCCATTTTTCATTGGAAATCCCTGGCAGCTATCGCCGTGGGGGGACTTGTAGCTTATCTGGGCGGAAGAGGCGTCACGCTTATGACGAATCAACCTACGATCGTCGCCGGATTAATGCTGGGCACCGTTCTCGGAGTCGCCTTTGTGAAAGGTGTGCCTGTAGGGCCGCTCATCGCCGCGGGGATATTGTCCCTGCTTATCGGCAAAACGTAAACTGTCATATCCCCCGCCGATTACATAATTGTCCAAGCGAATGAACACATTACAATTGTTATTCCAAAAACAGGAGGCCAATTCGAAATGAACATTCAGCGTGCAAAGGAAATTTCGGAATCCCCCGTGATGGCGAACGTCACGTGGGACGGGAGCGCCATTTACATTCAGCACGTCGATGAGACGACGGAAATGGTGAGAATTTATCCGCTCAACCAACCGGAGCACGAGCAAGAGGTTCCCGTCCGTGCCTTGGTTGAACATTGAACACTGATAAAAGCAGGCTGTCGCTAGTGGGCAGCTTGCTTTTTATTAGGCTTGGTAAATTCAACCCCTCCGGGCTGCGGGTAAAATAACTGACCCAGCACGGGAATACGAAATTTCGTGTGCAAGATTGTGAAACTTTTCCGGTCATAGTGCTGTCTATAACGTGAAGCAGATGTCATATCGGGGAGTGATTATCATGGCAAACATTCTTCTTATTTTGCTTATCGTCTTAGGCCAGTACAGCCATACTGAATTTTCAGCATACGAAGAGCTTCAGCAGCAGGAAGCTAGAACTTTCACCCTCTCTCAAATCTACCCCGGAGATATCATGAAGGCTACATCGGTTGTGTTGGTGGACGGAAGGAATGGGGCGCGTAAGACAATTACGAGTCAAGACAAGGTCAAGCGAATAGTCTCGGTCATGAAAGATATTGAACTGACGCCGAGTAATGAGGAAACAATCGGTTATATCCACAGAGTATTAGTGTATGAGGATAGCGAACTCAAATTAGACTTGAGCAACAACAGTGTAAATCATCTGTCTTTTTCCAGTAATGATCGATTGAATACCATACTAACTGAATTATTTGATAGTGCAAGCTTTTCACCCGGAAAAAATTGAATACCCCGGCGCCGACTTCTTGACCCTGCAGAAGGTCCCCAGGGTTATCCGATCTTTGATAGGCGCATTTCTGCACAGGTGAGTTGCTACGATCCCTATCGCACAAAAAACCGACCAGTTGGCCTGCTTAATCGCACTTCTGCCACTACACGATCCCTATTGCGCAAAAACTAACCAACTGGCTTAATTGCAAATCTGCCATTACACCCACGTATCCAGGCCCTCGGGGCACCAGTAATCGCACATCTGCCATTACACATCCCTATTTCACAAAAAACCGACTAGCTGATCCTCTTAATGGCAATTCTGCCATTACACTCGTGAATCCTAAGCAATGACCGCCAGTAATCGCATATCTGCCATTACACAGCCCTATCGTGCAAAAAACCAACCAGCTGGCCTGCTTAATCGCATTTCTGCCATTACACCCACGTATCCAGGCCGTCGGGGCACCAATAATCGCATTTCTGCCACTACACGATCCCTATCGCACAAAAACCGACCAGCTGGCCTGCTTAATCGCATTTCTGCCACTACACACACGCATCCACGCCCTCGGGATGCCAGTAATCGCACATCTGCCATTATACAACCCCTAGTGCATCACTAGTTGGTCATGTATAGGTAAACAGTCTGATTGCATCGATGAATGTAAATTAAACTTGACATTATGATAAAATTTGGATACTTTATGTATATAATACTTTACATTATGTAAAAAGAAATATACAGGAGAGTGTATCCATGACTTTTCAAGAGAAGAAAAGCATCGTTTCATTGATCAGCGTCATACTCATCTTTGGGACTTATTGCTTGTACATGTATCCGCAGCACCCCGCAGGAGGGCTGGAGTCAGCGGCAACCTTTCGCTATTGGGGGTCCTTCGTGCTTACCTTGGTTTTGGTTTCCATTGTCGCCCATATCCTGATCAGTATCCTGTTCAACATCATCTTTCGAATCACAACAGGTGAGAAGGAGCCCGGCTTTGCGGATGAACTGGATAAGCTTATTGACCTGAAGGCGACTCGCAATTCCTTCTACGTGTTTGTCCTAGGCTTTCTAGCTGCCATGGGGTCGCTGGTAGTGGATCAGCCATCCCAAGCGATGTTCATGATTCTGATCGTCTCCGGATTCATGTCCGAGGTTACCGGCTCCGTCACCAAACTTTATCACTACCGGAAAGGAGTATAAGATGGGCAAACCTCTTGTCGGCAACCATATTCGAAGATTACGCTTCAACCATGATGAAATGACCCAGCAGCAATTAGCTGACAAAGTAGGCGTAACAAGACAAACCATCGTAGCTCTGGAGAAGGGTAATTACTCCCCGTCTCTGGAATTGGCTTTTCGCATTGCCCGCACCTTTGATTTGCCATTGGAAGAGGTATTCTTTTATGAGGAAGTGGAGAAAGGGGAATGAAGATGAGTGCGAATCAAAAGACAGCAAAGATTGTAGGGGTATTATTCATATTGGCGGCGGTTACGTCGATTATTGGACTGCTTTTATACGATCCTATTCTCAATCATCCCGATTACCTTACGAACGGCTATGCAAATAAAACCCAAGTCATCAGCGGAGCGCTGTTTGAATTAATTCTTGTCTGTTCGGCGATTGGCACCTCAATTATGATGTATCCCTTATTCAGAAGGCACAATGAAAGCATCGCTTTGGGGTATGTTTGCTTCCGATTTCTTGAAGCCGTACTTATCACGGTGGGTGTTCTGAGCGTGTTAGCCTTATTGACCTTAAGCCAGGATTTCGTAAATGCGCCGGCCCCGGACGCTTCCTCTTATCAAGCGGCAGGGACCCTCTTAACAGCTATACATGACTGGACCTTTATGCTTGGGCCTAATTTCATGTTGGGCATTAATACGATGATGTGCAGCTATTTACTCTACAAATCCAAGCTTGTTCCCCGATTCATATCCTATATGGGACTTACCGGCGCGGCGCTCATTTTCATTGCAGCCTTGCTGGAAATGTATGGAGTCATCCTGCAGCTCTCAGCATGGGGAGCAGTGTTGGCAATACCGGTAGCCTTGTATGAAATGACGCTGGCGGTGTGGCTGCTCGTAAAAGGATTCCATGTAGCTCCCCAAATGAATGAGGAGTATTCAGGTCAAAGTGCTCTTGAAACCTATACCTAAGATCAAGGAAGTGACCGTATCGACCTTTAGCTTTACGCTCGCAATAAGAATAGAAAAAGTCGTTATATAGATACTATGGTAAATTATTCTTTAATATGGTCGTGCACGCTGTAGGGCGGCCGGCTAGTCCTCTGTGAAAGGAGGATGATGCCTATGACAACACAAGAAATGTTAGCCTTTGGGTTAATGCTGATTGTGATTTTGTCTTTCCTGAATAGGAAATAGACCGCCCACCATCGCAAAGGTCGCGGTCTACCGTGTTACCAATGCAGTACAGCCGACCGCTTAGCGGTTGTTGCACTGGAGGTCGTGTTTGCCGCACGGCCTCTATTTATTTATATCCTACACCATTCAAATTATAACATCAAGGCCGTAATGCTGCTTTGTTTATCTTACCGCCATTCATTGCTGCTACAACAATCTATGGGAATCGCGAGCACCCATGGTTCGGCTTAACAGCTGAGTACGGCTCTTCACGTTGAACTTGTGAAACAGCGAGCGCAGGTGCTTCTTCACGGTCACCTCGGAGAGAAACAGCCTTTCACTCATTTGCCCGTTGGTTAGCCCCTCAAGGAGTAATGACAATACCTCCTGCTCACGTTCCGTCAGAACGGGCGCTTCCGTTACCGTTGTCGTTGAGTCCGGCCGCATCAGAAGCACTTCTTGCTGCCCGATCTTCTCCAGCATCCGCTGCACGAAGCTTTCAAGAGAACCGGCTCGGCGATCCAACACAAACACAGGTGCTGGAGTGACCCCATCATAGAAGGTGTGCTCGCCCTCATCTGCTATCTCGAACCCCATGCTCCGATGCGGCAGCTCAAAGAGCGGATGAGGCGGCGGCGAATTGATCACAAGGTAGTCCGAGAACATCAAGCTGAGAAAGAAGTGGCCTAAAGAATCCCGCACGCCTCCCAGATCCTGAAAGTCGATCGTTTCAATGCAATAGCCTGCCGGAGCAGCGGCTGGTGCGGATAAGCGCTCCCATTCCTCCTTGGACAACGCCTCAAAATAGGCTTGATATCTTGGAGATGTCCTCAGGTAAGGGAGCGTCCCTTCATGAATCGGGATGACGGCGGCGAATGCCTCTATTCTCCCTTGCCCATCCCTTACAACCCGGATCACATCATCTCCCAAGGATAGTAGGACTGTGAAGTCAATTCCCTTTAGCGTGGCCAGCGTTTGCTCTGCCGTCAGCTCAAAGCGATAGGCTTCTTCCGTAAAGGGGTCCTGAAGCAGCAGCTTCGCCGGTCGCGCCTCCCGCCATCTTCGCTCCACATACGCCTCAAGCTCGGCCAGAGCCTCCGCCCCTACCGGCACGAAGGGTCGCGTCCAAGGATTGACACTGTGAAGCAAAGCGCGAATGATGCCATCGCCCAGGTAATAAGTTAGCTCCCCCGCTTCCCAAGATACAAGCGACCCTTTGGGGCTTCTCTGTACCTTATGATAATAATGAAGGAGAGCCTGCTTCATGTAGCCCGCGAAGCGCTCGGGTGATCTATCCCTCAGCTCCCGCACAACCGCCACCCGCATCAGCTCGTGCACCTCCCAGCCGGGGGCTCTCCTGCGAACAAAAGAGTAGCGCACGAGCTGTCGAAACTTAGCGGCGCTAATCTCCCGGCCCGCAACGAAGGAGAGACTGTCCTGATTGAACCGGCTAAGCACACAGGCCGCTTCGATGAAGGGAACAAGCTGTTCGTCCGGCACCTCTCGAAGCCATTGATGCACAACATAGGCAAAAGCATCGCTGCAGGAGCCGGCTTGAGGACCCCCCACACCCGAAGATGGTAAAGCACATAGCAAGGACATCATCAACGGGTGGCCCTTGCTATGTCTCCATATGTACTCAAAACGTTCCCGATCCGTATATCCGCAGCGATGCAAATATTCCTGAACGTCCCCTTCCGTAAGCTCCGTCAACCTTATCGACACGATCAGGTGCCGCCAGCCGGAGAGCATCCATGGCTCGGCAAGGGGCCTTCTTCCCGCTATGACAACAAGCAGATTCTCGTGCAAACCCGGCAGCCACGAGCACCGGAACCAATCGTCCAGAGCCTCCAGCCGCTCGTAATGGTCGATAAAGAGCACGACGCGGTCATGACGGGCCATTTCATTCAGCGCCTCCGTACACAGTTCCTCGGTTGGCTTCGCCGTGAGCCGCTGTATGTAATATTGATCCTGGAGGAGCTGCAGAATCGAAGAGTAGATTTCGGACGGCTCGGAATGAAGCCCCAAACCGCCGATCGATAGCGTGATGCAGCCCGCCGCTCTTGCCCTGCGGCCGAGCTCGGCGAGCAGAGTGCTTTTGCCTGTTCCCCCGGTGCCGTGTATGGAAATGATTTTCTCTATGCCGGTGCGCTCAAGAAGAAGCCTCTCGAACGCTGCTATCTCCCCGCGGCGTCCCACGAGCGACTGTCCCTCCAGTTGCTCAAACGTATCCACGATTGGCATCATATCCTCCAAATTGACCTATGGTTTCCTCCTTTCATCATATACAAAGATTGTTTTCATAACAATGTGAAACTTTACACATATTGGTAGGAAAATAGACCGAGAACGGGAAACAGATCTCGCTTCCCAAACAACAAAAGCTGCCCTCCGAAGAGGACAGCTTCCGTAACATTACCATTTCTTAGAATAACATCCTTTTGCCTTCAATGCCGCTTCAAACCCGAAGCCCGGCTTCCCGTTGCGGATCGCATCCGCAGGAGACTGGAACTTCTTGTCCGTGATCTTCTTGGTCTTCGCCTTCGACTTCGTCGGATCCGTGAGGTCCCCCTCATAGGAGCCGATGCTGAATTTATCCACGAGCTTCACCTCGCGGCAGCCGGTCCCGAACGGTGCAAATCCTTGCACGCCCAGTGTAACGGACGCCGGACCGCCTTTGATTTTCACCGTAGCTTCTAGGGTAACCCCGCTATTTGGAATGCTCTCGGTTGGGCTGACCTCAACGCCTGCTCCGACGCCAAAGCCCGCTTCCGCACAAGCGCCGAAGCCGTCTTTATCGATACAGAATCTCGCTCCGCCGCCAACACCTTGGTAGAAGGAGGCACCGATACAGAACAGTCCGCAGGTATCGCGCAGGGTGACCGGATTATTCCCGACATAGGCATACAGGTTCGCTTGGCGCCCCTCGAACAGGATCGGGTCGATCGCCGTCCAACGGCCGGAGGCCGGATCGTAATCCCGCGCGCCAAAGCGAAGCAGCTTCGTCTTCTCATCCTTTAAGCCGCCGGCATAGCCGATTTCAAGCTCAAACGCCGGGTTCGAATCCGACAGTTGCACGCCAAAGCTGTCATAACGCATAGCCTTCACCACGTTGCCCTCAGCATTCAGCACCTGCAGTGGAGTGCCGACCTGGTCGCTAACGACGTAGTAGCTGCTGCCTTCACGCTCCATACCAAGCAGCAAGCCGCGCTCGTCATACTGGTACAGAGTGACGACGCCTGCGGCATTCACAGTGGCTGTTACCGTGAGCGGCGCGTTCACATCGCCATAGAGATACTGCGTTTTACCGCTCGCATCTTCCCTGGAGGTACGTCTTCCTATGCCGTCATATGCATACCGGATCGTTTCTCCCTGGACGGTCGCTTCCAGCAGCTCGCCCTTCACGCCGTAGCGGAACGTATCGCCGCCTCTTTGGGTTAAATAGCCGTCGATATCGAACTGATACTCCGTCCGTCCGACCTGCCTCAGCAGATCGTAGCTGCCATAGGTGCTGATCTGCTGTTCAGTGCCCGTGACTTCACGGCTGCGGCGGTTCTTGTTGTCATCGTAATCGTACGCTTCCACATACGCACCGCTTACACCGCTGCGAGTGACTTTGCGAAGCTGGTGATCCTTGTCATACTCATAGACATAGACGTCAGAGCCCTCTGTCGTCGTCACCGTTTTCCGAATCAGCAAACTTCTCACATCATACTCGTGGTTGACACGGTAAACCTCTTTGCCCGCCAAGGTATAAAGCATCTGCTTCACACGGCCCATGTCATCGTAAGTCATGCCCACCTGCAAGCGGTCGTCACGAATCGTACCCACACGCTTACCGGGACCTGTACGGTCAAAATAGAACTTGCCATACTGAATCAGCTGGTTATCCTTGTTCCAGTTCAAAGCTGCGTTTGCCTGGAATGTACCTCCATAGACGCTTCCGGTTACCGTGGTCGAGATGTTCGTCAGACGGAACTGGCTGTCATACTGGTAGCCAAACCGTCCGTTCGCTTGCCCGGACCATGCAGCGGACTGCACCTGATCTCCGTCGTACGTGAATTCGATCGCCTGGCGTAATCCGTACGCAGCTCCCGTTACCGTTGCTCCGTAAGTGGAAGAGGCCACACTTTCAATCAGCCTTACCCGGTCTGTAGGATCTCCGTCAAAATAAGAATAAGTTCGGCTTACATCCGGATCGATCACCTGATGAATTCTTCCTGTGTCGGTCTCTTGTTTGTACTGCACCACACGTCCGCTGCGGAGCGTGGATTGCTGCATATCTCCGTCCAGGCTGCGCTGAATCGTAATCCCTGCCGCAGCACCCTCCTGGCGGAAGCCGACGTAGAGATCGTCTTGGTCAAAGTCTTGCCGGTACCTGTCTCCATTCGCCGTAATCACCCCGGTAAGATTGCTGTTGTCGTCATATTCTTGACGAATCAGCTTGCCTTCCGGTGATTTGACGCTCGTAATCCGGTTTAACCCGTCATAGCCGAACACCTTCTGAGCTCCATAGGCATCCGTTACGGTCTCCAGTCGATTGAACGCATCATACGTATAGTCGAGGTACTGATCCCCCTGCAACTTGCGCTTGAGCAGTCCTTTTTCATTATACTCGTATAATACAGGCGCAATCGCCTGGCCGACCTCCTCTTGCTTGGTCACACGGTCGTAAGCATCCATGTACGTGCGTCGCTGCAAGCCTTCCGGACTCGTCTCCAGGATGCTATGGGTTGCCCGGTCATAATGCACGGTATATACGTCGTTCCCCGTCTTGTTCTCTATCGTCAGCGACTGCAGACTGAAAGGATCAAGCGAGTTCGCCAGCACGGCTTTCCTCGTTTCGGAATAGTGCGACACCTGCCCCTTCGGCGTGGTGTATTGGAACTGCCTGACTACCGGCACATCCATGCCCCAGCGCGGATCCGCATCCAGCTGCTTGATCAGCTTGGAGCCGTCCGGGAACGTAGTCTCCTCCGGTCCGTGAAGCTTGCGTACCACCGTCGTTTTCTCACCCGTAGGCTCAATGGTCGCGGTAGTCATGCTCTTATCGCCGGGATAGGTTTCATATTGCGTAACCTTGCCGTCAGGGTTCGTGAACTGCACCCGGACTCCGTTCTCAAGCGGAATCGCCTCGAGCTGCTTTAACCCGTCCTTCGGATTTTCCGCACGAATGAGCATCCCCCGCGGGGTGTAGCCATAATCGCGCACATTATCGCTAGTGTCAGTAAACTGCTTTAATAAGCCCTTCTCGTCATACACCATCTTATGTGTCTTGCCGCCCGGATGCGTTACGGTAACCAGCTGTCCGTTCTCTACCGTCAGCTGGGTTCGCTGTCCGTTCGGAGCGATGATCTCCTCAGGCTTACCCGCACTATCTCGAACGATGGTCGTTACATTGCCGAAAGGATCCCGCATCGCGGTCAATCTGCCTGCAGCATCATACTCCAGATTCATGAGCACCTGACCGGTGTAGCCGCTTCGTGTTGTCAGGTGCCGGCCGCTCTTCTTATCGAGCTCGTAAGCGACCGTCCCCGTTTCGTCCGGGAGGATGGCATTGACGCCCTCTTTTACCCTATAGTGATAAAAGCTCTCTCCTGTCGGCAAAACGGACCCAAGCGTGATTCTGACGTACAGCTCTTCATTCGGACCGATTCCGAACAGCTGCATAGGGACTCTTCCCGATTGATCGTAGCCTTCTTCGCGAACGCGTTTGGCCATACCCAGAAACACTTGCGGCTCCACCTCTTCAATAAAGCCGTCAAGATTGATTTTGTAGAAGACGCCTTGCTCCAGCTCTTTAAAATAGACAACGCCGACAGGGCTTACGTAGATGCGGTCTGTATGGAAAACCGCTTCTTCCGGCTTCACTCCCGTCATGATGTTGGTCACCTTCATTTCGCCTGGGGCGTCGGTGAAGGCCTTACCGATCAGCTTCGCCATCGTTCCGTCAGGGCGAATCACGCGGATGCGGCTCTCGTTGCTATTCCTGCCTCCGATATCCAGAAGATAGATGCTTCCGTCCGAGCCTACTTGAAAATCGTTCACCCGGCCGATATTCTCCGGTGTAGCGCGGCCATCATCTCTCGGATTCGCCTCAAACCGGTTGCCCCGGTGATTATAGGTCATAATGTAGCCGTCTGCACTCAGCTTATGCAGTGCATTGCCGTCCATGAAATACAGGCTACCGTCCGCTCCGGCCGTCAATCGGTAAGGATCGTGGAGCTTCGCCTGCAGACCGTGCGTTCCGTCAGGTATCGAGTCGTAGATGCCGCTGCTTGGCTGACCGCCCGCAATAATCGTCCAATCAGAGTCACCGGGGGAACGGCGGGCGATGTACATGATCGTCTCTTTGATAATCACAGCGTAGATGGTTCCGTCAGTGCCTACGGCAAGGCGGCCAGGATAATTCGGAACCTCCAGATACGTATTCGGTTCGTAGCTGAACAGCTCCCGGACCGCCCCTTCTTGGTCCACTCGGTAGAAGGTATGGGTTTTGGAAGACCCCCAAGGTGAGTCATAGGTCTTTTTGACAAAATAATATTGTCCGTCGGGACCGATCACTCCCGTCTCAGTGCCTCTCCCGTTCTCGAGCACCAGACTGCCCGGTACATCGGCTCGGCCGCGGAAGTTGATTTCTTGACCGCCGGCCGCACGCTTGCGCTCAGAGGTGCCGTCCCCCTTCAGCAATTCGTCGGTGAGAAGCATGTGGTGGTTATCCAAGCTCCAGCCGGCGATACCCGTCTCCTGATACGGATTAATCGGACTTAGCACGGAGCCGCTCCATGTTTCGCCAAGAGTAATCTGGTTTAAGCTGCGGTTCATCAGCACATGCTTGACGCCCGCTACCCGGCCGAAGCTGCTGGCTGCGCCGCTGCCCGAACCCCCGGAGCCCCCTCCGTTCGCGTAATACTGGGCTTGATATACATAACGGATATCAACGGAGTACCTCACATCTCCGATCATGTCGCGGCCATAGACGTCCTTGCCGTCCCAATCGTATTCGAACGTCTGATTCGGAAAAGCAGGGAACGATTTCTCGATCGTCCGGCCGGCAAGGTGCAGTTTCACTTCTACACTGCGTATAAACGTGCTGGGCTTGAACGTCGGCTTGGTCACCGGCACCGTAATGTGGCTCTTCTCCATATAACCCGGCGTCCGCTTGCTCTGATAATTGAGTGTAAGCGCACTGCCTTCGATCGGAATTGATTCGCCGAGCGTTTGATTCTGACAGCCGATGACGGAGTTCTGTTTATTGCAGAGCTCCATCTTGAACTTATCCTTCCACTCATCCTCCTGCTCCGGCGGATTCTCCGAATCCTCGGGCGGTCCGTAAGGCCAATTCGCATCCCATGGGGTAAAATGCTTTACCGTCACGCGCCACAAGCTCTTGCCTGCGGGATATAGGGCAGCGAGCTTCGCCTGCTCTTCGGCGGTGATGCCAAGTGCGGCCAAGGCTGTCTCCGAATCCGGCAGCTCGTCGCCGTTCGCATCGATGGCCGCTGTGCCGCCCTCCACGGAAAGCACCTTGATAACAACGCCGTCCTGAGACGGCATCCACCCGCCGGCCTTATAATCGTAGTAGCCTAGCGGCACGATGGTTCCCGTCGGAAATTGCAGGAAGTTATCCACGTAAACCGGAACCGGCTGATTGAAGCGGACCTCTGTCGCCCCTGCCGCCACCGCTTCGTCCACGGACAGCTCCACTGCATAGGTGTAGCCGACATTCGCCGGCAGCTCACCCGGCATCGCTTTGAGTCCGTTATCCCCTACGGTGTATTCGGTAGCCCGTACGTGAAGTGCGGAAAGCTCCTTCATCGTTCCATCGATCAGCTTCATCTGAGCTGTCGTTCCCGGCGTAAACAGCAGAGTAGCCTGACGGCTTCCGTCTGCATCCGTTACAGGACTGCCTTGCGCTACTTGAATGCCTGCCGCACCGCTTAGCTGAATCTCCGTTACGTTACTGTCATACGGAGTCATTACCACATCCGGTACGGTGAGATAATCGTTCCAAGGCACGGTAGCCTTACGCTGTACCGGCATATACCCAAGCTTCTCGTACTGAAGAGTCACGGTCGCGCCGCCGTTGATCACAAGATCGAAGGCGCCGTCGGCGCGGCTAACCGTATAACCAAGCTTGCTCTCGTTCAGTACGCGAATCGTTACTCCGGATAACGGCGCTCCTGCGCGATCTTGTACCTTACCGCGAAGCACGGACATACGTTCTTCATCAAGAGCTCCAGGCTCCACCTCAAACTGAACAGGACGGCTTCCCTGATATAGGAAGTCTGTCGCATCGGCGAAGCTCGTCGTTCCGGTGGCGGATAGCTGCGGCGCCGAGGCAGCAGGATCTGCCGGAATGCCCGGCGCCTTAGGGCTTACTGCAACAGGTGCCGAGAGCTCCGAGGCGTTCCCGCTTTGATCCACTGCTTTGACTGCATAATGATATGTCGTCCCGTTGGTCAGGCCGCCGGCATAGTAAGCCATTCCCTGAATGGAGGCTTGCAGCGACCATGGACCCTCTGCGGCTTCCGACAGATAGACTTGGTAGCCGGAGAGGTCCGGTTCCGTGCCCGCTTTCCAATGAAGGATCACCGCTGAATCCTTGGCGGTGGCCTTCAGGCTAGTCGGCGCAGCCGGCGGCACAATGTCATTGTTATTGGGTGTAGCCTTCACGAAGGCAGACCGCGCGGACTCGTTCCCGTTCTCGTCCACAGCAGAGATGGCTACAGCATATTCGACGTTGTTCGTAAGTCCCGTCAGCGTATATTCCGTAACCCTGCCTGTCTCTGCCCCGAGACTCCAGCTATTGCCGTTGTCTTGAGAAAGGTACAGCTTATACCCTGCGAGGTCGGCATCGGTCACAGCCGTCCATTGGAGCTTGATAAGCGCATCCCCAGCCGACGCGGTCAATCCCTGTGGAATGGCCGGAGACGTGCCTTGCGGCGTCGCTTGAACGGGCGTCGAGCGATCCGATTCCTCTCCACGATTGTTCATGGCTGTGACGGCAAAAGCATAGGCGGTACCATTGGTGAGACCGGTCATCGTGTAGCTCGTTTCGTTCCCGGCCTGCTGACCATAACCCCAAGTGGCTCCCCCGTCCATGGAGACATACACCCGGTAGTTCGTCACTTCGCTGTTATTCGTCACGGCGTTCCAGCTTAGCTTCACGGCTCCTTCGAGCGGCTGCGCCGTTAGCCCTTCAGGCGCTTGAGGCTTGCCGATGAATACATGATAGAGCGCCGATTTGGCGGACTCCGAGCCATTGCTCTCATAGGCCGTTACGGCAAAAGTATAGCCTCGGCCACTGACCAGTCCGTTCACCATATAAAACTGCATTAAGCCATTGTCAATGGGGTCTCTCCAAGTGATGCCTCTGTCTTCCGATACATAAACTTTGTAGCCTGCTACCGCCGGATTCTCCACCGCACTCCAGCTGACCACGCGGGAGGTCTCTCCGGCATAGTGGACCTGGATTCCTGCCGGCGCCGGTAAGGAGGAGGCCGGAGCACTCGGAGTAGCCTGCGCGGGAACAGACTTGGCGGATTCATTCCCCGACACGTCTGTCGCTGTTACTGCAAAGGTATAGGCAACTCCGTTCGTCAAGCCCTCGGCGATATAGCTTGTGAGCTTGCCCGTTGGTTTCGCCGACGACCAAGTACTTCCTCCGTCCTGGGAGATATAGACCTTGTAGACGTCCAGATCACTGTCACCTACCGACTGCCAAGTGAGCGACACCTTGGAATCGCCTGCTGCTGCAGATAATCCGGCAGGAATTGCCGGTGGAGTGACATCCGCAGACTCCTGTACCTTGATAACCGCCGCTTGGGAGTTCCAGTGATACAGCTTTCCCCAGCCTGGCTTAAACAAGCCGATACGTACGGTATAGTCGCCTTCCGTTGCTCCGGCAGGCACCTGCCATGACATCGGATAGGTGTGGACTTGATTGGCGCGTAGCTCCTGAAGGTCCAGAAACTGCTGATGCACCCTCTCGCCTGTCGGACTATAAATCTCGGCATCCACGAGCACCGTATCCTTCTTCGTACTGCTGACCTCTACCTTCAGATCGACTTTCTCACCGGGAGCCGTCTGTGAAGGCGTTGCCGTCGCGCTAGACGTGTACTCCGCCTTCCCGCCCGGCTCGCCGTTCGCCGTGGCCGGCAGGACGTTAATCACGGCCCGCTTCGCCCGATCGACATAAGTTACGGTGCGGTCAGGACTTAAGACGCTCATTTCCACAGCGTATTGCCCTGCCGGAGCCGCTGCCGGTACATTCCAGGCTAACGGGAACAAGGTTTCCATGCCTGTGTTGAGTGTCCGATTTGGAAACTCCTGATGTGCAACAACCGCACCCTCCGCGCTGCGCAACTGGATCTCAACCAGCGTCTCGAGCGTGGTAGAGCTGCTGGCTTTGGCCAAAATCTCCACAGGCTCCCCCGCGCGAACCGCACTTGGTGTTACGGTAACCGAAGTGCTTACGCTCGGTCCTGCCGCTTTGCTTACCGTGATGACGGCTGCGCCTGCATGCCAGGCATACTGCACCCCCCAGTCGGGCTTAAAGATCCCTATGCTAACGGTATACTTCCCTTCCGGGAGGGTCTCCTCGAGATTCCACTCGAAGGGAATGCTTTTGGTTTCACCCGCTGTAAGGGACAGCCCATTCTCGACCTTCTGGAAAACCCTCGCTCCGTTCGAGCCGAATACCTCCAGGTCCACCAGCACCGATCGGCTGACCGCAGCTGTAATAGAAGCCGTCAAACCGACCGCTTGCCCCGGCTGCACCTGCGATTCCGAGACGGCTACGGTGGTTACGTAGTCTGTCACGGGTTCGGCGGCGCCTGCCGTCGTGGCAGGCAGCACCGAGGTAACAACCAGCACCCACACGAGCAGGGAATGCAGCCATCGCCTGTGATGGGGCTTCATCATCTTGCCGTATTTCATCATTTCTCCTTCCTCTCCTTCAGCTCATTATGCACGAGGTTCAGCTTAGCACATCGCCTTAGGAGCGAATAAGTATCCAAAAGGATACTTTTGGGGTTTATCTCTCAAAGTGTGTAAAATTTAACAAATGGCGATAACGGACAAAAAAGAAGGTGCTATCCGAGGCCGTGGAAGCGGCCAGCGGATAGCACCTTTCGGTCCATTCTTATTCATCCGAGCACGATTCGCTCGACGACGGCTTCGAACCCCGCCGGGGGTTCAATAGAAAGCTCCAAGTCGGCAGGCCCCTCGATTCTCATGTACAGCTTGCCTCCAGGACGGTCGGCACGCCAGGAGACGTCGATTCTGCCTCTGCCGGGAAGCGGAACCGTCCCGCGGGCCCACGTAAGGTCCGCGATCTGCGGCTCGATAGCAACCTTCGACCAGCCGGCGTCCATGCCACGCACGCCCAAGACGAAGGCACCGAGGAAATAGCCCGGACCTGCCGACCAAGCGTGACAATGACTGCGTGTCAGCATATTCGGATGCGTTCTGTTTTCCGGAGGGTTTGGATACATTTCCCAGCATGTCGTCGCGTCATTTTCGAGCATTTCCCCGTATCGTGCCCGAATATCGTCCAGCATGATATCGAACCGGCCGAGCTTTGCCAGCGATTCATGGTAGAAGAAGGACATGAAGGCGCTGCCGATCTGCACGAAATGCCGCGGAGGAGACACAATGTACGATTCCAGCCGCTGCAACCGAGCTCCAGCCGCAATACCGCACAAATAGGCAACCACCTGCGTCTGCATGCTGAAGGTCCGGGAGCTCGTGCCGTTGGTGTGGATGCAATCCACATAAGCCTGGTTCTCCTCCGACCACAGGAAGGTATTGATCGCCTCCTGCAGCCGGTCGGCACTTGTCATAAATCGCGCAGCACATACCGGCTCGAATTCGTCCGCCAGGGAAGCGGCGGAACGAAGCGCCTGAACGAAAAATAGGTTCTGGTGAGTAACGATGCCGTCATTCGGCTGATCGATCGGCGCCCAGTCAAGCAGATTCCATCCCTTCATGTTCAGCAGCCCGTTCCCGTCAAGCTTCTGCAAGTAATGGTCAAGCGTATAACTTACATGCGGCCATATTTGCTCGGCAAATTGTCTGTCCCCACTGAACCGATATAGCTCTAAGCAGGCAATAGCCCAAAAGAAGGTCCAATTCGGTATTACGCTGCTCCAGCCGCTGGGAACCTGATCCGCGTATAAGGGAGATTGAAATTTCGAGCCGGGGACAAGACGCAAACACCGTTTCACGATCGCATCGTCGCCGAATACATAGTAGTTCACCAATGCTTCGTTGCGGGCATCCCCTACCCAGAATGCCTGTTCGAACGCCGGACAATCGACGAACGTATCTTCCATGCACAGCCGCGTCGTATGCTTGCTGATCTCCCAGACGTCATTGAGCAGGGGATCCGAGCAGCGGAACCTGCCGATTTCCGCAACCGCGTAATTGCTTTGAAGTACAGTCACACGGTGAAGCTTGAGCGGCCTATCCGCGTTTCGCACGACAACCATGACATAGCGGAATCCTCTGCGAACGGGTGAAATATACGATTGGCGCCCTTCCCGGCATACGTACCTCAGCGTATTGTCCAAACCATAGGTGATCTGCTTCCAGCCATCCCTCATGTATTCCAATCCGTAAAAGTCGATGATCGTTCCGTCGGACGCTTCCGCTTCGAAGGAGAGATAACCGGAATACTCTTTGCCGAAGTCGATGACCAGCTCCGTGTCCTCTCCAGGGTAGACGGGTACAACGGCGGCTGCGTCATTGGCAATGACGGCAGTTTGCAGCGCATAAGGGATCGGCAAAGGCTGCGATTGTCTTTTCCATACACATCGGCTGAATACATCATCACGGCTTACATGACGCGGATCGACCGGCTTCAGCCACGAGGCGAATTCGTCCAGATCAGCCGGCGCGGCTATCCGTTTGGCCCGAAGATAGTCCGGGTGGTTATCTTGAAACGACGGCTCGGGCTGGTGATCGATGATCTCGATCGCATCAAACGGTCCCAGCGTCGCGAAAGGAGTACCACGGCCGCTGCCCTCACCATTGTAGAGCGGCGAAACCACCTCGAGAGCTTCCTCGCAATCGATGCCGAAATGAAAGCCATGACCATGGGTGACCCCCCTGACCTCCACCATGAGAAAGTTGTCCCCTTCTGCGAGCTCGACGTCCAAATACCGCTCCGGCTTGTCTCCGTACTCCCTGTTCTCATCGTACCAAACGCCGTTCAGGCTGAGCGGTCCGGACAAACGGCCTCCGTCCACGATGCCGATGGTCGCGCGGGCCGGGCCGTTCGCTCGAATGACGGTGGTCAAATAGCCGTAAAGCCTAATGTTGTTCGCATGATACTCGCTGCTGGGAACGAAATGATTGCGCAGATCGAGCACGACGCCCCACGATCTCGGCGTAACACGGCTTAAAGATTCCACACGGACAGGGTACACGAGTTCCTCGGTTAAGGGCGGAATATCCCGCGGCACAAGCTTGGTCCACGGCTCCATGCCGACCTCGCCGATCTCGGTTGCCCTCCCCCATTCCGCTCCTGCGGATCCGTCCTGTGTCCAAGCCTCGTCCCAAAGTCTCGAATCGATCACCTCGGTAAAAGGCAGCTGGCAGGATATGCGGGAAGAACGGTTATCGTAGCCGGCGTGAACAGCTGTAGCCCAGGTGGAATCGGTCGCGGCAATGACATCCCACCGATTCCCGCAAGCGCTCTCTACTTGGGCGAGAAGACCGCCGCGGCCGCGCAAATATTGGAACGTCGGAACTCCGTAATGCATGACCATCACGGCGATCGTATTATCCTCCCCGGCGGTAAGCAAATGGCCGATTTCATATTCGTCGTAAGGGAGCTCGAACGGCCAGGATCGGACAGGACCCCGCCCTATCAGCGTACCGTTCACATAGAGAACATACCGGGAGTCCGCCGTGATTCGGATCCTGGCCTGCCTCGAAGCACATTCGTCCGCATAGCGAAACTGCTTGCGAAAACAGCGCCATTCGTTCCGGGGACTTTCTTCTTCACCGGTCCATATCCACCTGGCTTTCCAGGTCGTGTTGTCGTCCATCGTATCCATTTCCCACTCAGCTCCTTCTCTAACATCTTCTGAAACCTATTATAAAGGAGCTATGAAGTTGAATAGGGGGTTCGATCGGACATGTTAGTAGGTCGAATCAGACGAATATCACAGGAATTTCCACCAAATCCTGAATGCTTCCATCACGAGCACTGCGTGTGTACACCATGACTACCCCGCTTGGGACGGTAGGACGCTGATCGAACTGGAGCGGTACGTCGAATGTTCCGAATGCCGGAGCACCTTGGGAAGCCATGGCCGCCTTTTCCTGCGTTACGGTCTGCCCCATCGAATCGAGCATTTGGTAGTTTACCGTCGCTTCGAATGCACGGGCGCTGCCTGTCAAATGCTGTCCGGGGGCAACTGTCGTTCCGGGCAACGGCTGGTATACGACGATATTCGTCGAGGACGGAAGCGGCACAACCAGGCGAAATCCGGGATAAATGACATCAGGCGATAAACCCGGCCGATTTCGGTTAGCCCGAATCAATTCGCTCATCGATGTGCCGAAGCGCCGGGAGATCCGGTACAATGTGTCTCCTTGCTCTACTTCGTATACGAAGCTCGCAATGTAAAGCAGTTGAGCGACACGGAGAATGTCCGGCTGCTGTATCTGATTCAATCCGGCCAGCATGTCGACACTTACGGAGAATCTTTCGGCAATCCGATATAGCGTATCTCCGGGCTGAACCTGGTATATCACAGAGCTTTGCTCCGCCATACCCGGCAGTCTTGCCAGCAGGACCAGCCCCGGATAGATTCGATCGGGATCCATTATGGGCGGATATAATGCATTCATTTGCACTAGCGACGGTACGTTGGTGCCCAATTGTTCTGCTATCGTATACAGGGTGTCACCGGGTCGAACGGTATACAGCAAGTGGGTGCCTGGTGAAATCGGCATGGGTACGCCACTCCTCTTTTTAAGTAGGTTAATACCCATCATATGCCGTTTCCGTCCGCTAATGTGAATCTATTTTATCACTTATGCAGGTAGTGCGATTTCTTCCACTAGTTTTCGATTCGTAAAGTGCCCTGTCGGCAGCACGAAAAAGCTCCTCATGGGATTCTGCGTGAACCGGAAATTCGGCAATACCTAGGGAAATCGTAATTGTTTTACCAATTGGAGTTATGGTATGTTCTACAGCCGCTCGGATATCTTCTGCGATAATGAATGCTTCAGACGCTGCAGTATTAGGTAAGAGTACAACAAACTCCTCTCCTCCGAAACGGAAACAACGATCCTCGCTTCTTACCTTGCCGCTTACGATCACCCCCAAGTGTTTGAGTACTTCATCACCTGCTTGGTGCCCGTAAGTGTCATTTACACTTTTAAAGTGATCTATGTCTAATACAATAATGGAATATGTTCTGTTATCCTTTGACCATGATTGAAGCGTTTCATCTAACGACCTTCGATTCGCCAGACCGGTTAGTTGATCATTATATGCGTCACGTTTTAGTAAATGAGTGTTCTTCTGAACCGTTTGGATAGCAATAATAACGGACTTCGTGAGTAAATCCACCTCTCGGTTCCAATGAGAGTGCTTTTTCGGAATGGAGATGGTTTCACCTGTTGAAAGCCGGTTCACAAGATTTGCTAAATTCATAAAAGGGGATGCAAGCTTGCGGGCAATAAATACGGAAAATAGCAATAGCATTATGAAGGGAGCGAGCGTATATAGGATAAGCTTTTTGGTATGATCCATCAACATAACATTAACTGATGACACCGGCGTTTGCTGTACGACTCCCCAACCGATCTCAGGGACAATGGTGTAGGCAGCCAACATGGGAACCCCTTTAGTATTCTCTATAATTTCCATGCCGCTCTTACCTTGAGCGAGTTTGCTCACTATCGGATTTGCGCTTACCACTTCCCCCAGACGATGTTTATCCGGGTGAAATAAGAGATCTCCTTTAGGCCCTATCACATAAAAATAAGAGCCGATGGAGTCAATCTCATTATTTCCAACAATTTCGTTTAATATATTTTTCTCTTGAAGATAAATGCTGCCCCCGATAATCCCTCTATATTTCCCATTCTTGTCATAGATAGGTTGGCTCATTAATACGATTAGTCGCCCGGAAGCAGCATAATAAGGTGGCGATAGAGACGGTTTTCTTGAGTTCAGTGCTTCGTTCGTTGGACCGGAATTAACGGTCTGGCCCTTCAGACCAACACTAATCGGGGCGATATTTTGTACCACCCCTGTTTCATCGACCCAAGAAAGGGAATTAAAATATCGGCTCGTCGATTGTAAAATCTCTAATTGTGATTGGATATCTTCAGCCGACCGTTCGCCGGTACCGAGATAATTAGCTGTATTCTCCAAGCTGCTTCGCATGTTTTTGAACAAGGAATCAATCGTACTGCTAAGATTTTTCGACTTTGAGTAATTTAAAGAAAGACTCGTATGTACCAACGATTCTTTCTGCGAGTGATAGGATGAAATCAATAAAACAATAAGAGTACTTACCACGGAAGCGGTTACTAGAGCGGCAAGTAAAGTAGCTAATTTTATTTTTTGCTTATGCAGCCGATTCCTCACGGTCCGCCCCCTATATAAAACAACAAAATTCGACGTTAATCTACTTAATTATACATTGTTTTACAATAGGTAGAAAGGGAAAATGCATTTTTTCCTGAGCTCCGCTCAAAACTTATAAATTCTAATGTTATAAAAAAAAGGAGTCGCATCTCTGCGAACCCCTTATTGAATACATAACGGCATCTATGGAAATCATGTAAGACAAAGCTTGATTATCCAGTCAAGACTGCGTAATGTTAGGATACCGTCCGGTTAGCCGTCTGAACCGGCTGATTATCGCTTAAGCCAAGCGTCCGTGCTGTTGAGTTATGAATTTCATGAATGAGCTCCGGATTCTTGATTAAGGACACGCCAAAGGAAGGAATCATCTCTTTGATCTTCGGTTCCCACGCTTTCATATGCTGAGGGAAGCATTTCTGGATGACCTCCAGCATGACGGAGACAGCGGTAGAAGCCCCAGGAGAAGCGCCGAGCAATGCGGCTATGGAGCCGTCAGCAGCACTGATTACTTCCGTGCCGAATTGAAGCGTTCCTTTGCCGGCAGCCGTATCTTTAATAACTTGGACACGCTGGCCCGCTACCACTAAATCCCAATCCTCGCTCTTGGCGTTCGGTACGAACTCACGCAACGCTTCCATGCGTTGCTCCTTCGATTGCATGACTTCCTTAATCAAGTATTTCGTCAAGGACATGTTGTTTAAGCCTGCCGCGCACATCGTAACGAGATTATCCGGCTTGACGGAAGTGATCAAGTCAAACATTGAGCCGGTTTTCAAGAACTTAGGCGAGAAGCCGGCAAACGGACCGAAAAACAACAGCTTCTTCTTGTCGATCACCCTTGTATCAAGATGCGGAACCGACATAGGAGGAGCACCCACCGGAGCTTTGCCATAAACCTTGGCATGATGCTGCGCTACAATCTCCGGCTTCTGACATACCATAAAAATGCCGCTTACCGGGAATCCGCCGATACCCCGTCCTTCCGGAATACCGGACTTTTGAAGCAAATGGAGGCTTCCGCCGCCGCCGCCGATAAAGACGAATTTGGACGTATGGCGCTCGACAGAACCGCTGTCGACATTGCGTACCTTCAATTCCCATAAACCGTCGCTGGTACGTTTAATATCATCAACCTGATGTTTGAAACGAATGTCAACGCTCTTGTTCTTTAGGTTATCAAACAATAGACGCGTTAAAGCACCAAAGTTGACATCCGTTCCGGAATCGATTTTGGTCGCCGCGATCGGTTCATTCAGTGCCCGGTCTTTCATAATAAGCGGAATCCATTCCATTAATTTATCGGGAGAATCGGAAAATTCCATCCCTTGGAACAGGGGATTGGCGGACATCGCTTCAAAACGTTTTTTCAAAAACGATACATTTTTTTCCCCTTGAACTAAACTCATATGAGGCAGTGGCACGATAAAGTCCCGCGGATTCTGGATCAGCTTGCTGTTAACAAGATAAGACCAGAACTGCTTGGAAACCTGATACTCTTCGTTAACCTTAATAGCTTTACTAATATCGACGGATCCGTCCGGTTTTTCGCTAGTGTAGTTAAGCTCGCACAGGGAAGCATGTCCCGTTCCCGCATTATTCCATTCGTTAGAGCTTTCCTCTCCTGCGCCCCCGAGTTTCTCGAACACAGTGATTTTCCAGTCCGGCACTAGTTCCTTCAGCAGTGACCCCAAAGTCGCGCTCATAATTCCGGCACCGATTAAGATAACGTCTGTTCTAGTTTGTCTGTTACTCATTTTAAACCGTCCTTATACCCTAAGATTTGCAGAAAAGGAGTAAGCCGGCAGCCAAGGCTTGACCTAGTCAAACGCCTTCTCTGGATCAATTAACCCTATACATTTTAATATTTATTTTACTATTATACGATAGTTAGAAGCTATTTAAAAGCTAGTAAAAAGTGTGAAGTCCGCAGGCAGGCTGTTTTCACTCTTATTATCCCTTATATAAAAAAAACGGCCTCGTCAGAGACCGGTTTTGCCGCTTGCGGGGCCAAGCATCACACCTTCTGCGCTCTGGGTGCGCTTTCGAAGCCGATCGACTTGTGCGCGCCGTCACAGAACGGCTTGTTGCCCGATGCTCCGCACCGGCACAGAGAGAACGATTCCTTATGCTCGAACGGGTTACCTTCCGCATCTACCAGCTCAACCGGACCTGTTACCCGAAGCGATCCGTTGTCGTTCACTTTGATCGTCACTTTACTTTCATTCGCCATGAGATGCCTCCTATGTACGGTAAGTTATTACAAGTATATCCGGCAAGTCGGATAATAAGAACAAACTCTCGGCAACGGCATCGGCAGTCGCTTGGCAGCTTGCCTCACTAAGGTTCCCTATTCGAGTTTCTTCATGCGATAACAGCGTGCCGAATCCTGGAATTTGAATACAACGAAGCATGCCCGCCGGTGATCGAGATCGCCTGGCGGGCTTCTTTGGTTACGTTGGCTTTCCATTCCCCAATCGGTCGCTCATCACGGCTAGATCGTGGCCCTTCAATGCTCCTTCAATCAGCTCCGGCAGTTTGTCCGGAGAGCAGCCGAAGCACGGGATCCCTTGCTGGGCCAGCCGCTTCGCCACGGCCTCATCATACGAAGGCACGCCCTGGTCGGACAAAGCGAGTAAGCAGATCGTCTTCACCCCGGCCTGGTGCATATCGATCAGCCTGCGCAGCATCTCCGTTCGGTTGCCTCCCTCATACAAGTCGGAAACCAGGAGGAACAGCGTTTTCTTAGGTTCCGCAATAAACTGCTCACAATACGCAATGGACTTGTTAATATCCGTTCCTCCGCCGAGCTGAATACCAAACAGCATATCGACCGGATCGTGCGCACATTGCTCGCTCAAATCCACTACCTCGGTATCGAACGCCACGACCCGGGTGTCGAGTGAGGGCATGCTGGCGAAGATGGACCCGACAATCGACGCATAAATGACGGAGCCTGCCATCGATCCGCTCTGATCGATGTCCAGAATGACCGTCCACTCCTTGCTGCGACGGGCACGGTCGAAGAAATACACCTTCTCGGGAATGAGCAGCTTACGCTCCTGATCGAAGTGCCTCAGGTTTTTGCGGATCGTCGTATTCCAATCCAGGCCAGTAAAGGAAGGCAGCGGGGAGTGCCGCCTTCGGTTCAAAGCCCCTGTCACGGCACGCTGCAGCTCCTGAGAGAGCCGCTTCACGATTTCATCCACCACAGCCTTCACCAGCTGCCGCGCGGATTCCTTCGTTTTCTCGGGAATTTGTCCTTTGAGCGCCATCAGCGTGGCCACCATCTGAATGTCCGGCTTCACCTGAGAGAGCAGCTCCGGCTCAAACAACAGCTGCTTCAGCCCTTTGCGCTCAATCGCATCCGACTGAATGACCGATACGATGTCCGGAGGGAAAAAGGTGCGGATATCTCCCAGCCATTTGGCCAGCTTCGGCGAGGATGGCCCGAGACCAGCCCTGCGGGAGCCGCTTTGGCCGCGGGCATCGCTTGCAGATACGAACGTCTCATCATATATGGCGGCAAGCGCTTCATCCATGATGGCGGCCTCTTCGTCGAGAATGCCGCCGCCGGTGCCGTACGACTGCAGCTTCTCTTCGGAAGAGGCACCCAGGATAAGCCGCCAACGTTTTACTTGCTCCGGATTCGGGTTAGGTGTCGTCATGGCTACAAGTCTCCAAAATCGAATTGGTTGAGTTCATCCAGCATCTCCTTCTCTTCCTGACTCAACGGCTGCTGCAGCCTCGCTCCGATGTCATCGGCTCCGGCACCCCAGATCTCCCCCATCATCTCGGCGACAGAGGCTTTCTCCCGTGGTTCGAAAGAGCTGAACGCTCTGCGCAGAAACACCAGCGACCGACCGAATGCTTCCGGCTCGAGCGATTCGATATAAGCGTCGAGCTGCTCCCACAAGGACAATCGGGAGAGCAGCGCATAGCGATTGCGCATCGACAAGCCCTCGAACCAGCCGGCGCCCACATCCGCGGGAATGCCGGGAGACAACCGGCGCGACACTTCTCTGGCCACCTGCTCATCCTGACAATCGCCCCGTTCCAGAAGAATGGCGAAGGCAAGCCCCGACAGCAGTGCATTGCGGTCGTCCCGCTCCGCCAGCTCCCGCACCTTGACACGCCACAGCGCATCATCGACGACAGCATGATCGTCTTGTGTAATCAAGTGCATTATCTGCATCGACTTGGCCATGCCGTGCGCGGCGTCATCGTTGCAGGCCGCAGCGTCATTCAGCAGAAGGCAGCCCCGAAGAAACAGCTGCTCCAGCAAAGGCACAAGCGAGGCCGTATCCACCCGGCGAACCGAGCCGTACCGGATAAATACGGACAGCTCGTAGGCAGCCGCCGCAATTTGCTCGAAGCTGCCCGAATCCACGGCGAGAGCCTGCAGCACAGACCTAGCCTGCTCCATCAGCGCGGTCAGCTCACAATCGCAGGCTTGCCGAATCAGGCGCGAGGCTTCCGCCAGCTCCCGGCAGCTCTCCAGCCGCTCCTTCAGCACGAAGGCAGCCGCCAGCTCGACGGTTTCTCCTTTCAACGTCGATTCTACCGCTTGAATCTCCGCCTCCGGCGTCCATTGCAGCACCCAGCTTTCCGCCCACGAGGCGGAATCCTGTTGCACGCGCTGCTTCCGGGCAAATGATATTCCCAGCAGCTCCAGCCGGTGAAGAAAAACAGATCGATGCAAATCCAGAAAAGCGGCTGCCTCGGTCTTCACTCTGCGGTTTTCTCGCAAATCCAGCTCCAGCGTAGCCGCGACGGCCGACTTGTATTTCTCCAGCTTGAGCCGCTTCAGCTCGCGATTCATGTCATCCTGAACAGGCGTCTGGCTGACGCCCTCAGGCAGGTGGCCGATAGCCGTGCCGATATCGGCCCTTGCCAGCGCCTCCGCTACAACGGAAAGCTCACCGTAACCGAGGCATACGACGGCGGCATCCCGCAGGTCTTTCCAGGTAGGGCGGCTTCCGCCGTGCAACGACGCAAGCGCTTCGGCGAGCCGTACACCTTCAATGAGCGATGCCGTGGAGCGGAACGTCCCCTGTTCCCGAAGATAGGAAACCACCTTGGATAAATACAACGAAGGGAGTCTATTCAAATCGCCCTGCTGAAGGCACTCCCAGAATAGTCCGAAATAAGCCGGTGCCTGATTCCCCGCCCCGTAGCCCGAATGCGAGGACAGCTTGTAATAGGAATAAGGCATCAGGGTAAGCTTCGTCGTTGTCTTGGGAAGCCCCTTCAGCTCCTTGTCAGACATAGCCGGAAGCCGCAAGGTAAGCGCGGAAGCATGATGAGCGCCCGTGACGACAACGATTCGCTCCGGACGGTGGCCGGCAGTGATCGCTGCGGCGATTTTCCGCCGCATATACGCTTCGCGAATGTCATTGTAGGCCGCTTCCTCAGGGGCAAAGCACCGTTCCTGCGGCTCCGTAAGCTCACGCATCTGCAGCGAAAACTCGGTTATTGCTTCCCGATAGGCGTCTTTGCGCGTTTGATGCTCGAATTGCCGTTCCCAATAAGCCTCGTAATCCGGCTCATCCGCGAGCTCAGCCAGCTTCTCGTACAACAATCGCTGACCGCGGACATAGGTTTGAAAGCTTTCCCTCGCTCTTCCCGCCGACGTTTCTCCTTCTCCATCCCGCGACCGTTCGCTGCGGCTTCGCAAATCATAGAGAGCGAGCGCGTTTGTCGAGGGAAGATCGATAAACTCGGAATGGGCCTCGTTTCTCTCCGCCCAGCGGAAGGCCTGGTACTCCGGTGAATAGTCCGCATAAGGGTACAGCAGCGTTCGGACCGGCAGCCGGTCCGTGTAGGCCAGAATGGCAATCGGCGGAACGACTCCCCGTGCGGTCAGCTGCCGGATCCATTCGCTTGCGTCGCTGGGGCCTTCCACGAGCACGGCCGTCGGCCTCACTTCATCCAAAAACGACAGCAGGTGGTACGCGCCGCCGGGGGACAAATGCCGGATGCCGAAGACATGAACCCCCGCTTCACGCTCTAGTTGTTCATCTCCGAGCACGCATAGTACAGATTTCTCCATGTCGAACCCCGCTTTTTCATCACGTTTTCCAAGTATTCCTTCCAGACCAGGCGGTCCTTCTCTTCATCCTTCACGATCGCCCCTTGCAGTCCCGCGGCGATATCCTCTTCCTGAATCCGTCCGCTGCCGAAGCTTCCCGCGAGCGCCATACTGCCCGTTAAGAGCGAGATGGCTTCCGCTGTAGAAATGACGCCGCTCGGCGCCTTTACCTTCTCCTTGCCGTCAAGCGTCATCCCGCTGCGCAGCTCACGGAAGATGGTGACGACCTTCCGCACCGCTTCGTCCTCCGGCAGCTCCGCCTGGAGCTCGTAGCTCGCGGATATTTCGGCGACCCGCTTGCGGACGATATCCACCTCGGTCTCGATATCCGACGGCGCCGGAAGAACGATGATGTTGAAGCGCCGCTTCAATGCGGCGGACATTTCATTCACGCCGCGGTCGCGGGTGTTGGCCGTAGCGATGACGGAGAAGCCGCGCGCCGCCGATACTTCTCTGCCGAGCTCGGGAATGGAGATCGTCTTCTCCGACAGGATGGAGATCAGCGCATCCTGCACCTCGGAGGCGCAGCGCGAGATTTCCTCGAAGCGGGCGATGCCTCCCGTTTCCATCGCGCGGAAGATCGGACTCTTGATCAACGCCTGGTCGGACGGACCTTGTGCGAGGAGCATCGCGTAGTTCCAGGAATAACGGATGTGTTCTTCGCTGGTACCGGCCGTTCCCTGAATCACCTTGGACGAGTCGCCGTCAATGGCGGCCGTCAAATTCTCCGACAGCCACGACTTCGCTGTCCCCGGTTCTCCGATCAGCATCAGGGCACGGTCCGTCAGCAGTGTGGCGATGGCCATTTCCACCAGCCGCTTGTTGCCGATGTACTTCGGTGTAATAGGCATTCCCTTCACCTCACCGCCGACGAGAAAGGTCAGTACGGCTTTGGGCGACAGCTGCCAGCCGGCCGGCTTCGCTTCGCGGTCCGCGCTTTTTAGAACCTCCAATTCTTCAAGATACAAACGCTCGGAGGGCATTCTTACGACATTGTGCTTTTGATCCATCCCCATAATCCCTGTCCCTTCTGTATTGGTTCCCCGTCGTCGGCTGACTCCGGTTTGGCCGCTATCGCTTCCGCGATTTCGAGCAGTTGGTCTTTCATCGTTTGATAAGTCACCGTTTCGGCAAATGGCTTCAATCGATCGGAACAAGACTTCGGAAGCGAAGTCAGAAGCAGCTGCTGGGTCCGGTCCAAATAATACAGCTGTCTGCCCCCGCCCTTTTCCAAGGCCCGCATCACAAGCTCCGGAGCTTCCGGAGCCTTCATGGCGGTGAGCGCCAGCAGCATAGCCGCCGTATTTCCCTTGTTTAATCCGGAGGCGCCTTCGCATTTTTTCAGCAAGTAATCGGCAATGCTCCGATCCGGACCGGTAACCAGACGGCATACAAGCTCCTCTTCGTCTAGGGAGGCAAACAGATGGATCCATCGCGGATCCCAACGGCGAACCAATTCGCCGGCAGCAGCCTCCGTCGCGTAATTCCAATCTAACGGCCGTGTTAATTCGTGCATCGAACGAATCAGTTCTTTGGCCCAAGGCCGTTTCTTATCCTTCAGCAAAGAACTGTACCGCTCATACACGTCCTCCGGCGGCATGAGCTTCACGGCCGCTTTGAAGCTGTACCCGATAAATTTGCGCTGGTAGGCATCCTGCAGCGTGATTGCAAAGGAGTCTGCCTCAGGCATATCAAGCTCCAGCAAGAGCTCCACAGCCGCTTCCTGCGCCGCTTCCGTTTCGGGTGCAATAAACTGCGGCGTAGACAACAGCCGCTGCAGCAGTCCGGCAACCTCCGGGGTCCGTTTGTCTTGCAGGCTCTCAAGATTCGCAAGCAGCTGCTGCACCGATTCCTTAAGCTCCGTTCGCCGGACGATGCAATCCAATGCATGCTCCGTATTCGCAATTATAGAATGTGTCAGCTCCTTCGCCTGACACAGTCGAACGGGTTCGACGGCGATGTCCCGATCCTTTCCTGTAAGCGCCCGGTACAGGCGATCAATCGCCGCTGCGGTACCAAGCCGGGATAGTGCGGAGAAGGACGCCCTGCGGATCTCTTTCTTCTTATCTTCCGCCTGCTCAAGTAAAAATGCCTCCTGCCCGGGATCATCTCCGAGCAGCTCGATGGCAGAGGCACGAACCTCTGTCGAGCCCGTAGTGGCCGCGAGGAGAAGAAGCTCCGTGTCCGGGGACGGAAGCAAACGGTGAAGCAGCTCCAGTCTTCGTGCGTCTCCTTTGCCGCCGTCCAGTCGCAGCTGCCGGCGCAGCGCAGGCACCGCTTCGGCACCGTAGGCCGGGATGACCTGCCTCTGAAGAAATTCGGGTATCTCCGAGTAGCTGTCATCCAGCGCTGCTACCGCGGCCGGGATAACGCGAAGGTCGTGGAACAGCTGCTCCTCGTAAGCCTGCCTCAGCTGCTCCATTCGCCCTTGGCCCTTTTGCGTTAACGCCTCGATCAGCGGCTGCAGCTTGCGATAGGGAATTGACGTGCTCAGGGAGATGGCAGTCCCTTCCATCGGGAGGCATTCCTCTTTGGTTTCGGTAGTACCCTGTGTGTACATTACGGATTGCACCAGCATGTTCAGCTCGAGCAGCTTTGCCGCCGTTCCCCCGGGTTCTGTCCGTATTACGTCGCTAACCGCCTCCGCGATGCGCTGAAGGATCGGAGCCGATGCGCCAAGCTTCTCGAGGTGCGGAAGCAATTTGCTCAAACGCATATCTTCCGTCGCCATTCCG
This sequence comes from Paenibacillus silviterrae, assembly GCF_030167925.1. GTDB lineage: Bacteria > Bacillota > Bacilli > Paenibacillales > NBRC-103111 > Paenibacillus_G > Paenibacillus_G silviterrae. Next base: position 2,151,639 of record NZ_JASKUT010000002.1, on the reverse strand, counting down.
CTGCCCGCAATCAGCAGCCGCCGGACCTCCTGCTGCAGTTCCATCAAAATCGGTATACTCATCTAATTTCGTCTCCTAAGCTTTGGTAGCGTCAGTAGAGCAGGCGAACGACCGCCTCCGGTGTCACGATGCTCAGCGGCTGCGCTGTCAAGCGTCCTTCCTGCATCCGCTGCTCGAACATGACAAGGACCGCCTGCCTCTTCAGCAGCGTTTCGTTCAGCATCGGGAGCAAATGAGTCGTAGGCTCGTTCAAATAAGCGATATCCGCCATAGATATTTGCCGGTTATCTTCGTCCAGCAGAACATAGGATTCGCCGGCCCGAACAATCTCTTTATAATGTAAAAGAACGACCGGATGCTTATCCGACAACGGATGCTTGATCTGATTTTTCACCGCCTTGATTACGTCAGGGTAAGACGGCTTAGCAAACGATTGCACACGCTTATAGTCTTCCGAAGCCGCCTGACGATGCACCGCCTCCTCCCAGCGCACTCTGGCATTGCCGTCCCCTGGGTATCGTGCAACCTCCTTTGCCTTAACCACGTCAAACACCGAGTCTTCCTCGCGTATGTATTTAGCCGCCCGGAACGGACGATACGTGCGGGTCAGCCGAATGTCCCCGCTCTGCAGATCGGCCCAGAAGCCTTCGTCTACGAATTCTCCCCTCGCGTCATCCGAATACGAACGGAAGGCAAGCTGCAGCAGCTCAGCATCGGAACGAACGCGCCCGTTCTCTCTCAGCTCCGCCATCTGCCATGCATGGCCGATCCACTCTTCCAAAGAGGAGTTCATATCGACAGGCAAATCCGGTGTATCCAGTCTTTCCTGCAGGTAATGTTTACTCCTCTTGAGCAGTGATTGCAGAACTGCCAGCCGGTCAATCGCTTCGGAGTAGGCTTGCTCCCGGTCCGTATGAATCCGAAAAGGCAGGATTACGTCGCGGATCGCCTTTTGAATCCCAGGAATGTAGTAATTACCGAGCTGCTTGGTTTGCTCCTCCATCGTTTGCAGCATGCTCTTATCTACGCTTCCTAGGCCTGTTTGCACCATTTGCTCAATAAGCTTTTCCGCCATAACGATCCCCTCAAGCTGGGACGCGATTTTTTTGGCGAGCGCTGCCTTGTTCGTTTTGCGTTTTGTCTGCGGGGCGTCCGAATCGGCCGATTCTTTTTTCTTCTCCTCGCGCTTTTCCGCCTTCTCCCGCTTCTCCAAAATATCCGGCGGAATCGGGACAGCCGCGAACGGTTGACCTGCCGCGTAGGCATACATCAAGCCAAGATTATGCTTGCATGGGAACTGCCGGCTTGGACAAGAACAGCGGAACACCGGCTGGCCGGGGGCTGCAAAATCGACGGAGCATCGGTACGGCTCCTTTCCGCTCCCTTGACATTCGCCGAATAGCAGCGTTCCATCCTCCGAATGCTGCAGCAGAGGAAACTTATTTTTTTTGACCAAATCCTTACCGTTCTTAATCGCACCGCTGTTCTGAGCCAAGCTGTCCACATAGGATTCCGTTACGTTAATCATCGCTAACCTCACAACAACATGGTATAAGTAACTTTCCCATAATATTCCTTGTTTCCCTTTTTCATGACAATTGAGGTAAAGCTTCACCTAATAAGGACGATGCTCTGCAATCAATAAAGTGAGGGCTGCATCCTTGAATGAATTATCCGGTTAGCGGGGAAGCTATCAAAAAATCCCAACAAAAGGAGGAATATTTCCTATCGACACGATAACCGGCGTTGGGCTGCTAATAGCAACTATTACCTTGATTATTTTTTATTCGGCGGCTCCAAAACATCTCAGCATATTTCAAATCATCTTCTCCTGGATGATGATCGTTTTTCTCGATGACGCGTATTTCACGATATTCTCTTTAAATTTAAAGCTAATCGACATTTCAAACAGACTTGACCATCTTTTGCTTCGAGTGTTGTCTTTATATGTATGGTCGCCGATAGTAGTGATTTGGACGATTGATGGCATGCGCTTGCTGCGTAAATGGTCGGGAAAAGTACTCCTCCTTATTCTAGGTACCGTCTTGCTCCTCGGAGAGGATGCTGCGCTTATTTTCATCGGAGTATGGTCTTTCCCCTCCCAATGGCCCTATGTCATTTGGATCTTAAGACCGGTCTTGCTCATCAGCCTTGTTTTCCTGTCCATCTCGGCATTCCGTCAATTGCTTATTAAGGAGGGGTTTTCCAATTGAACATGCTGCCCCAGACTATGAATGAGAACGATTGGTTCATTATCATCACTCTTTGTATAGCTTATACGTTAGTTTATCGCCTGCCCAGCTTGTTTCCAAGGTCTCTATCCATCTTGGTTATGTTTTTTAGTTTAAGTCTTGCCAAAGGGGCGGATAACACACTTGGTGTAAAGCCCCTTGATCTATACGACACCAATGAATTACCTATTTTTGATATCATTGATTTGCTGACATGGGCCATTTATCCTGCGGCCGGTTATTTGTTTATTTACTTTTTCCACCGGCAGCGAATTACCGGTATTTATACTGCGATTTATCTCATCATCTGCGCGCAGTTAGCCACATGGTTTGAATGGATTTGCGTCCATTTTCGGGTGTTTCACTATAAAGATTGGACCCTGGCTTACTCCTATATCACTTATTTGATCGTACAGCCCTTGACCATCGTTTTCTTTGAGTATCTTAAAAGGAAATATAAGTCCCTAAGACAAGAAAAGAAAGGCAAGCTTACTATGAACACGTAGATTTACCTCTAGCCGCTTCATAAAGCCTCACCATCTCCTTTACATCCCGGGGCCCCAGCTCCTCCAGATCGAGAAACCGGTAAAGCCGGCCGTACTGTTCGTTATACGACTCCCGATCGTACACCTCGGCCTCTTGCAGGCTCGAACACTGCATTCGATGCACGCAGTATTTGTAGACGTAAAGTATGCTTTTGTCGTACCCCCATTCGAGGTTCCCGTCAACCGCCTGCTGAAAAAACTGAGGCGAATTGCTGCCCCACAGCGTCTCAGCCAAGGAATGAATTTCCCTTTTGGCCTGCAAGAGGCGTTCCTTCATCTGCGCCAACGGTTGATCCAGACAAAAGGCCCGGATGAAAGCTTTATACAATTGGTCATGCCCGAAAACGCGAATATTTTTCTTCAAAAAATACTCGGTGCGGTTTTGGCTCCTTGGGAGCATTCCGTGCTGCCAATAGGCAGCCAAGATCAAGTCATTGAGTCCGATGCGCAAATGCGCTGCGGCTGTACGAAACCGCCCCTCGCCTAACAATTCCTTGGCCCTGTCCAACCGCGTGTCTGCTTGACGGAGTGCTTCACGGGATTTCAAGCCGGTCACCTTCTCGTGAAATAAACTACGGTCGAACGTAGCTTTAAACTCGCTGAGAAGTCCCGTAGGATCGTAAATGATTCTGCAGCCGTAGATTTGAATTCGAAATTCCAGTACCGACTCATCCGGCCCCTTGAAGTCTACCAGGAACTGTTCTATACGCGGTCTTGTAAACTGAAAAATTTCGACCCCCATGCCTTCCATCACGTTAAAATGCTGAAATTCCTCGATCCGCTCCTCGACCAGAATGCACAGCTCCAGATCGGAATGCTTCCAGGCGACCCCGCGTCCCAGGCTGCCTCCAAGTGCTACACCCAGAATTCGCGGATCCTTCATAAATCCGGCTGCTATTTGATTGGCATTACTGTACAGCTTCGCTTTCCAATGCATGCAAAACTCCCCCCCTGCTTCCTCATGATTCCTTTGGATGTAGTATAGGGCTGAAGTTATTTTCCTGCAATTGGACTTTTTTACAATCGAAGCTAGATCTTCGTTCCGGGAAACCACCAATTCCACCTGCCCATCAGCTTCATAAAGGCGGGAACCAGCAGCATGCGGATGAGGGTTGCGTCGATCAGTACCGCACAGGCGATTCCGATACCGAGCTGCTTGACGCCCGATACGCCGGCTGTGGCGAAGGGGAGCGTCACCGCAATCATAATAGCGGCTGCCGAAGTAATCAGCCTGCCGGTCAAAGCGAGACCTTGCTGTACGGCCTTGGCATTGCTTCCCGTTCTCCGGTAAGCCTCCGCCATCCGCGATATGAGAAACACCCCGTAATCCATACTGATTCCAAAGGTGAGGCCGAAGATAAATACAGGGATCATCACTGCGACATCCGTTTCCTCAAGACCTAACCGACCTTCTTGAAAAAGCCATGCCAAAAGGCCGAATGCCGCTCCAAGACTAAGCATGTTCATCAGGATCATCTTAAGCGGAAGCAAGACCGACCGGAAGGCAATGAGCAGAATGCATACATTACTAACAAGGATAAACAGGGCGGCTTCATCCATGTGAGAAATGAGCTGATCCAGCACCTCCTGCCGATACTTTGCTTCGCCTCCGATCAGCCAGTTTGTGCGGCTGTGCTCCGCATTGCGAAGCCATGCCATCACAGCCGGAGCATCCGTGCTGCCTAACAGGGAAAGCCGAATAAGGCTGGTGCCGGAGGATGCCGTATGAGAGACAACGCTGTGCGGCACTACCATGGAGTCCTGCAGCAGCTCTTGGACGAGAATCGAAGCTTCCCGCGGCTGACTCTTTGCTTTGGAAATAAAATACAGAGACGTGGAGCCGGGTGGTTGAAACAGCCTTTCCCATGCTTCAGCCGCTTGTCTGGACTCAGCGTCCGGCGGCAGAGATTTTGCGTCCGGTACGGCAAGCCTAAGCTCCGCAGCCGGGGCCAAGCAGACCAGCAGCAGTACGATGCACAGCATACAGATGCGGACCGGACGCTGCATGACATAAGAAGAGAGCTTCTGCCAGAAGCCGTCCTGCTTCCGGTCGTAATCTCCTGTCTGCAACCGATCGGCCATTACCGCCAGTAGAGCGGGAACAAGTGTTAAGGTAACGACAGTGGACAAAGCCAGGACGACCATGGCCCCAAAAGCGACGGAGGTGAATATGGTCATACGGAAGAAACAAACGCCAACGAGTCCTAGAAGCACACATAGGGCGGAGAATACAATAGCTTTGCCGGAAGTCCTCAAGGTGTCCGCGAGCGCTTGTAAGGCAGGCTGCCGCCGCTGCTCCTCCCGAAACCGGCTAACAAGAATGAGGGCGAAATCGATGCTCAAAGCTAAGCCCACCATGGGAATGACGTTCAGCACGAATACGGATAAGGGCTGCTCCGTTCCTATCGCGTGCATGATCCCCATGGCTCCTGCTACGCTCACCAGACCGGCTGCTATAGGAATGAACGCTGCTCTCAGTCCACGGAACGCCCACCAGAGAATGAGGAAGGCGACGGGCAAGCCTACCAGCTCCGCCCGGCTCAGGTCAAGACGGCTTGACGCGTTCACATCCGCTTGCACAACCGGCTTCCCTGTTAGCGCCACCGAGATCCCCTGCTCTTGCACGAGTCGGCTTCGGAGCTCCCTGATCAACCGGTCCAGCTGCTGCCCTTGCAGGTGATAACCGACAAGAACATAGGCCGCATTTTCTGCCTGCATTCCCTCTTGATCCCATGGCGTCACAAGCTCCCCGACACCAGGGATCGGTTGAACGAATTGTATCGCACGTTCGATCGCGCGAAGGAGCTGCTCCTCCGGTATGGAAGCCTCCTTCCGGAAAAGCAGTATGATCGGCTCACGCGGCAGGTGGAATTCAGAGGCTAACCTCTTTTCCGCAAGCTCCGAGTAGGAGCCCGCAATACGCAGTCCATGGTCGTTCAGCACATGGGGCAGCTGGAGTGCCGAGGGCACGGCTGCCGAGAGGAAGAACACCCAGAACAGAATGATCCTTCGGGCGTACTTCACCGACCACTTCGCAAGCATGGTTATCATTTCGAGACTCCCCCTAACCGATTATCGGATGAGTCTTGTCCTGCGAATGCACATGGACGTCAGCCAAGGCGCCGCAGAGCCGAGCCTCAGCAGCAAAGGAGCGAGCGAACGACTTTGCAGAGCCGTCTGCAGCAGGGAGGACCAGCGGAGGGGGCCGGTCCATTCCGTCCGCAGCTGCGCCTCGTACTGGCGTCTCCAATCCGAGAGCGTAAGGCTCCCGCGCAAATACCGATCCGCATACTCCGCGGTTAGCTCGGTCGACCGAAGGGCCAGCGCCATCCCGTCGCCGCTTAACGGCGAAATGACCGCGGCCGCATCCCCTACATGGGGAGACTTGTCCCATGCACAAATCCGGCGCCCCGGCATGACAGGCGCTACCGCCGCAGCCGTCCCGGGAATATGGGCTTCGGGCGCAAGCTTCGTTCGAAGCTCGGCATTCCCCGCCCCCATCCGATCCCACATCCCCTGCATCGTTGATCCGGATGCGCGGAAGGCCTCCGCGCGCACGAGGGCCGCTGCGTTCCAGTTCCCGCCTTCGATAGGGGATATCCCGAGATACCCTCCTTCGGTAAAGTAAAGCTCCACCTCCGATGCCTTAGGGCTGGAGCTTCGCAGATGCGTTGTCAGCCCGATATAGGAGGAGGCAGGGACGGACTTCTTCTGATTCCTGCTGCGACCCCAAGCCCCTGCCACAACGCGGGACTTGAGGATCCGCTTCTCGCCTGCATAGCGCAGCTCCACTTGATAGCCTTCCGGGAGAAGCTCATGAATGGCGGTAACCGTTGCCCCTGTCCATACGGTGACTCCCTGTCGTTCGCCTGCCTCGAGCAAAACCAGATCCAGCTTACGGCGGCTGAGTCCCCATGCTTGCCCTGGCAGAGGCGCCTCCAGTGTCGGTCCGGCATCGCAGGTGATCCGAACGGTATCAATGAGGGCCGGCCGCAAGGATCGGACTAGCGAATCCAGACCTAGCGCGGCCAGGCTCCGACCCGCTTCCGGCGATAAGAATTCTCCGCACACCTTATGACGCGGGAAGGTATGCCGGTCCACGAGCAGCACGTTCCAGCCTCTCCCGGCCAACGCATACGCAAGGCTTGTGCCCGCCAGTCCCGCGCCTGCAACAATGACGTCCCAGTCTTCCGTCTCCGGCCGGTTCATAGCTCCACCCTTCTGGCGGTCACCGCATAGCGAAACAACGGTCGCCAAGTATAATGAAGCTGCGTATGAAACCCCAATGTCACCTGAAGCTCCTTCCAATCTCCGGAGCGAAACCCCTTGGCCACTGAGAGGGGGCCGTCATGCCGGATATAACGGTTACGCGATAGCAGCCTGGTCGCCAGCCAAACCGCACCCCAGGCTACGGGATGTCTATGAATGTCATTGATGACGACTCCGTAGCGAGCCGCCCCAAGCAGATGCCTTACCACCGCTGGAACCTCTTCCGGTGAAAAATGATGGAGGAATTGACTTGCGGTCACCACGTCCGCACAAGCTGTTTTCAATGCAAACACATCCCCCTGAACGACTTCAACCCTTGGCTCTCCCTTGTAGAGCAGCCTCGCCTCCGTACATGCCTCCTCCGTGATATCCATTAAGAGGATCCGGAGCTGTATTCCATGCTTATCTGCCCAGCGCAGCAGCCGTTGGTTAATGTCGCCGGAGCCCGCTCCTATGTCGAGCAAGCTTAGAGCAGCGGGGCATCCCGCTTCCCTCCAGAGCCGTTCCACGCCGTAGAGGGTAGGTCCCGCTGCTGCGAACAGACGGTTCAGGCGCCGCAGATGCTTTAGCGCTTCCCGAAGCGAGTCCCCGCCCTGGCTGAAATCATCCATGAACTCCGGCACGAGTGAGCGCTTCTTCAACCGGCCCGGCATGCAGCTTCCTCCTCCATGGCCCCTTCCTCTCCAACGGCGGGACGATAGGCAAACCGCATCAGCTCCGCTTGAAGCCCCGGCCCGAAAGCAAGCGCAAGCCCTTCGCGCCTGCCGGCATCCAGCTCGGCCAGCTCCCGTCTCATCTCCTGCAGCACATAAAAGATCGTCGCCGACGATAGATTCCCGTAATGACGCAGGGTCGTCCTGCTGGCCATCGTCTGGGTCTCGCTTAACCCGCACAGCTCCTGAAGCGTGTCGACAATTCCCCGTCCCCCCGGATGAATCGCCCATAGCTCGGGGTACTCCGCCCCTGCCAACAGTCGGTCAATAGCCTCGGGAACATACTGACCGATCAGCTGCGGAATTCGCGGTGACAGATACAACGAGAAACCGTGATTTCCAAGCCGCCAGACCATTTCCTCCGCGGAACCGGGAAACAGGCTCGTCAGTGCATCCCCCAGTACAAAGCAGCTCTTCTCTTGCTTCGGCACCGAAGTGACGACACTTGCAGCCGCTCCATCGCCGAAAAAGGCAGCACCGAACAGGTCCTCCTTCTTGTCGGAGGGCTGGATATGAAGGGTACACAGCTCCACACTAATGATCAGCACCTTAGCTTCGGGGTCCGCCTGAACGATCGAGCTTGCCGTGCGAAGGGCGGTGAGCCCTGCCGCACAGCCAAGGAATTGCAGCGGCGTCCGCCGAACCTCGTGAGACATTCCCAGCTCGAAGGCCACCACCGCGTCCAATCCCGGCAGAAACATCCCGGTGCAGCTTACGGTAATCAGGTGAGTCATCTGGCCGGAATCCAAACCGGCGTCCTTCAATGCTTTTGTCGCTGCGTTTATTGCCAGAGGAACGGAGGCGTGCCGGTACAGCTCCATCCGTTCCTCCGTAGTTGGAATATGCTCATATGGCGTATTTGCCAAATAACGGCATGTCCCTGGAGGATCAAGTAAATTTGGCTCACAGGTATACCGGGTCTCCACACCGCACTGCTTAAAGATACGTCGGGCCCACCGGGCCGAATCCGGCCGGTCTGCGAGCGCCTCCGCCAACCGTGAGGCTGCGCCGGCCTGCTCGACTTTGTACTCCGGAAGCGCCGTTCCAAGACCTACAATCGCTGCTGCCATTCCCTCTTTATCCATCGCTTCACCCGCCTCTAGTTCTTGTCTACTCTATATCCCATCTTATTAATCGCTGTCCTGTTATATGTGTTAAGTAGAGGCTTTGCGGGAATTTCCATCGGGAACAGCAAAAAAGCGGATTACAGAAGGATGTAATCCGCTTTCGCTCCGTTATTTCGATTCCATTTGGCCTAAAATGATTTTTAGCCCGTTAATTTTCAGCTGATCCATTTGAATGACCCATTCCTTTAATGCATGGACGGTCTCATCCGAAATCCCCATAACACGCTGCATTTCCTTGACGATTTGCTTCTCCTCCCGGGCATAATTCCCATCGGCATAGATCAGCAAGAACATTTCAGCCAGAAAAATATGTTTCACCTGATCATTGTCTATGCTGCCTACGATTTCGGAAATATCCTTTACTTCCTTAGGCTGGTAATCCGTTTCCGTCATTTCCATCTCACTAAGAAATGATTTCAAGTGGCTTCGTTCGTTCTTGGTTATAAAACCATCCGCTTTAATAATTGCATCCGCCAAAGCCAGGAATGCTTCTTTATGCTGCTTGGTTTGAAGAAAATGCAAAAACAATGGGGTCATTCCTTTCAATATGCATATTATCGTCACTAGTAAGTATATACGCTTGTTAGTCTGTATGCGTTTCCTTCATTAGCCTCGAATCCATTATCCGTGATCCGGGCTCCAGCTTGCGAGACGGACGATGCTCTCTCCTCTCCGGATCCGCTCAACGATCTGCCCCAGCCAACGGGTCATTCGCTCGTTCATTTCACCGGGGGCAACCTTTTTACGAATGACCAGGTACAGATTCAGGTCACGGAATGCCAAGAAGGTCGGCAGCTCCGAGAGCCATTCCGCAGGCAGCTCATATGCTTCCCGGTATCCCTGCCAGAATGCTGACAGGAAGTCCGAAGCAAAAGCTTCTAGGTCCCCCATATAAGATTCCGGTACTCCCCAGCTTAAGGAATAATACAAGGGAATGGCAATATCGTGGATAAACCAGTTGTAAGCGGAGTCGTCAAAGTCGAACACCTGCAGTCCCCCACGGCCATCTACAAAAAAGTTGCGAGGATGAATATCCGTGTGGATCAGTCCGTAGGCGTCCGTTCCCTTCGGGAGGCTCCGAAGCCGGGTCAGCACGGCCTCCAGCCTTTCCAGTACAAATTCCTCCCCGGGAGCCGTATATTCCGCCGCGTTCTCCAGGAGATCATCCTCCTCCCATGCAGGGCGTCTTGCGGCTCCGGGGGCCGGCTCGTACCGGGTCGTCAGCTTGTGCATTTGCCCGGTGATGCTTCCCCAGCTTCGGAACAGCTCCGCATTCCATTCCTCAGGGTTGTCGAATTCAGGCAGGTGTCCCTCCGCTTTCCGGAACAAACCTGCCGTGAAGTACGTTCCCCCATCTCGTGCCTCTATCCTCTCCGTAAGCCGACCTTCCCGCGACAAGATGCATCCGGGAATGGACAAGCCGCCTTCCTCCGTCAAATACCGTATCCAATTCAGCTCCGCCTGAACCTGCTCCTCCGAGCGATGGCTGCTGTGGGTTAGACGGAGTATAGCCGGCTCCCCCTCCTTCTCCCTTACCCCTTCAAACACATAGTTTTCAAAATCCCCAAGCTTCTTATATATCCCTCGCTTCAGACCGAAGCGGTCTCCCGCTTCTTGAAGAATTCGCTCTTCGAACAGCTTCTCTACCTCGTATTCCATGTCAATTCATCCCCTCCTATCCCCTATCCTACACCATCCGCGCTGCAAACGCATGGGAAAGAATGGGTATAGACTTGGGGAGATTGCCATGCCCACAAGATTAGATCCTAAATCCCTTGATCAATGGAAAAATGAACTGCATAGCACCAAGACCGATCTTGAACAAGCTCCCCATATTGCCGAGGCCAAAGCCGCCCGCCCCGACACCTGCCGCGGCGCCGCCGCCTATACCGCCGAATAAAGAGCCGAGCAAGCCCAGCATCGAAATCTGAGCCTTTGCTTTATCTTTTTTAGCGGATATTTTACGATCGCTGCGTAACCCGTGTAATGACAAAGCCCCATTCTCCATTGCCTCAAGCGTGCCTACATAGACCGATCCGTCCTTGAGTACCGCACAAACCGGCATGCCGATCATGCCGCGTACCGATTCAGCCGTTACAAAAGCCTGTGATGCTTTGCGACGCGTGGCTGTTGTACGATGACGCCTTTTGATATTTCGTGACATTGGGTACACCACCTGTTGTTTTGATTTAACAGAACAGTATATGTCCAAGCAATTCGAACGGCTTGTGCGAGTATGGAGAAACTCCCGGTTTTCCATAATATTCCGAATAAGACGGACAAAGGCAGCGGGAATCGTTTATAATAAGTAATGAACTAACACTCCGAAAAACAGGGGGAGCTACCATGCCGAAACCTGCTCCAGGTGAACATTTTCAGCCAAATCAATTTATGAACTTTGTGCATAGGGAAACCACGGAGGTTTTCAGCGTATTTCACTCTCACCAGGGCATGGAATTTTTGTTCATCCACGAGGGCAGCGGACATGTCATTATTGACCACAAGCTTTACCCTGTAGAAAATGACACCCTGATTTTTTTACAGCCGTTTCAGATTCATAAAGTATATATAGAGTCCAAGTACAAGCGGTCCGTATTTTTTGTGAATCCGGTCGGGGCGGAGCCCTATTTGACGCCTTTTCCGGAGCTGTATTTATTTTTTCGAAAGCTTCTTAAGGTTGAACTGCCGGCTCAGGTTTTCTATCTACAGAAGGACAACCTGCTACAGAAGCTGATCCATGATTTCCGTCAATCGTTGAGGAACGGGGAACATACCTCACAAGAGGACTATGCCATCTTCTTCCTGCAGCTGCTGAAAATTATACGTAAATGGATCAGCAACCTGCATCCGGACGATTTACCGGCGACCACCCGTTCCCAGCACCATGTCGAGAAAATGCTGGATTGGCTGGAGATGCATTTCCGTGAGCCGTTTTCCCTGCAGGAGCTGGCTGATTCCGTATTTTTATCGCCCTATCATGCTTCCCGCTTGTTTAAGAAGCATACCGGAAGCACAATGACCTCTTACCTGATAGCCAGACGTATTAAAGAAGCTGCCGCCATCATTGCGACCACCAATATTTCCGTGAAAGAAGTATCCCGGAGGGTGGGCTTTCAGGGAGGTGCCTATTTTTGCAAGCAATTTAAGCAGCTGACCGGTCTCTCTCCCTCGGAGTACAGACTCCAAATTGAGAATGAGCTGATCTCGCCCAAGTGGATTGAATAGCATGGCATATAGTGCCGACACAGACGAAAAAGCCTTGCCTCCGTAATAAAAAAGGGGCCAGGCTTTTCTTCTTTAGACGTTTACTCCAACCCTCTATTGCCGAACATGACTAGCCGATCCGACAAACTATTATGCAGAGCCGCGTTCAAGTTACCGTCCAATCCGTTTCCATATATAAGACAATCGTCTGTGTTGTACAAATAAATGCCTTCCGTCTGCGTTTTGCTTTGCTGGTCATCTGTAATGTTGTTTCCGCAGACGGTCGTGAAGCTGTAGTTTGCCAGAAATACGGCTCTGCCCACATTGTTCTTTACTACATTGCCTTCGATCAGGGTATCGTGCCGGACGCCGACGGTGCCTTCCAGCTTCATGCCCTCCGCTCCGCACCCCTTCACATGGTTTCCTTTGATAATCAATTCCTTCGCCTTCCATATACTGATTCCCCGGCCCGAGCACGACCCGGCTGCAAACATATTTCCTTCAATGATGCAGCCGTGAGCCTCATCTATGAAGATACCTATCCCGAACTGCGTGTTCGAGGGCGAATCTCCGATCAGCTGGTTGCCCTTGATCGTCACTCCTTCGGCCTGCTTGTATACCCTCACACCGTTGGCCGACCCGCCAAGAAGCGTATTTCCTTCCACTATCACCGCTTTGCCGCGATAGATCTGAATGCCGGACGTAACCGGATTCCAGCCCATTTCCGGGGGAGCGGTTTTATATTTCGGTGACTCTACCACATTATTGGAGATGACATTCCGGCTGCCGTAATTCATAATCCCCCAGAACGTTTGCCCCTTTACCGCATTGCCGGTAACGGATACGCCGTCGGCTTCAATATGAATGGCTCGGCGAAAGCCTCCGACAACGACATTGCCGACTACAGCCCCATGTCCGTCCTGATTGCGCTGCACGGGCCAGCCGACATGGACAAGAGCTTCAATGTTGATTCCGATTCTCGGATCCTCTCCGCTTTTGCAGGTGATATAATTGTTTGCTACTACAGCGTCGGAGCCGAATACACAGACGGCGTCTCCCAAATCCTCACGACCTGCACCGAGGCAGTTGGTAATCTGGTTATTGACGATTCGGGTGCCCGTGTATTCTACTGTTGAGCTTCCGGAATTCACAAGAATACCGATAAGCATTTGATCAATTTGGCATTGTGTCACGGTCACACGATGAGCCCTGATTTCGACGGCTCCTGATCTCGTGCCTTGTCCATGCGGCTCTCCCATCCGTTTCAATCCCGCCGGGTTATGGAAGATCAGACCGTCCACAATGACATCATCGCCGTATATCCTCATGATGTACGTATTGTCCGCGCCCAATCTCAGCCTGCCGCTGCCGGTCACCCTCAGCTTCGGCACAGTGATGTCGATAGCCTGTTGACACAATATATCCACTTCCGGAGGGAAATACAGCACATCCCCCGGCTGAAGCTCCGCCATCTTGCTCTGGATCAAATTCCGATCGCCGGGGGTGTTGCCGTCGCCCACTACGCCCCAGTCCTTCACATTAAACGTTCTGGAATTCAACAACCAAGGAGGATTCCCGTTGCGTGAATTCCACCCGGGAGGATTCCCGTAAACCGCTCCCATAACATTGCCTTCGGCACTTCCGAAAGCTTTCAGTAAACCTCCGGAGGCGAAGGCCGCCCCCGTGAGACCTAACGAGGCCAGCAGCTTTCTGCGGCTTAGCCTCGTGCCGCCATCTTTACCCGTTTTCATAACAAAACTCCTCCTCCAATTACAATGTGCATATCCTCGTTCGATACAACTTGCCGTTTGGAAATGTGCTTGAGTCTCGTATCAAAGGGCTGGCATGATCACTATTTTTTGGCGTCCGTATCGATGACCTGCTGAAATTTTTCTTGGAATTTACGAAGCGCCGTGTTGATATCCTCATTATTCGTGCTCATATTTCCTATCGCGTTCGACGCCTCTGTGCGGAATTGAGCATTGTATTTCAGCATATAGCTGTTATTGCGCACGCTCGGATAGTTCGGTTTTTTCAATACCTCCAAATTTTTCGTTTTCATCTGAGGGTGCTCCCACCAATTGTAGCCGGGAACCGATTTCTGCGCCTCAACCGAAAGAATCGTATCCAATACCCGAATGGCAAGCTCTTTATTTTTCGTGGTCGAGCTAATCGTCCACATGCCCCCGTTCGGTCCAACCACAGTATGCGGAGACATGCCCCCGAAGACCGGATACGTTGCTACGTCCCATTGCAATTCGTTGTATTTGTCAGGCGAAGTAAACACTACGCTCGCATCTCCGGCGTACATGGCAACATTTTTCTTCGCAAACTCACTGAAAATCCCGCCTTTCGGCAAGAACCCGCCCTGCTCCTGGGAAAACCTTTTATTGATGCGGAACAATTCCATCCACTTCGGATCGGTTATTTGCACCTTGCCGTCGGCTCCGACAAATTCAAGACCCATTTGGAACGCAAGAAAATAGGGAGCATTATGCACAACCAGCCCTTTATAATCCACTCCGTTGTCTGACCGATAAAATTTCTTGGCCAGGTCCATCGTCTGATCCCATGTCATATCGTTTTTCGGGTATGGCTCGCCGAACCGGTCAAAGACATCTTTGTTATAGATAATGGCATACGTATTGTATGGACTTGTTTCATGTAGAGTGTCGGGCAGGGCGTAGATTTCCCCCTTATCCCCGTAGCTTTTGATGACCTCGATTTTTTTCTGCTCAAACTTGCTCATGTCCATCTTCGTCTGCGCAATCAGCGGGGCCAGATCCTGCTTCAACCCCAAATCCCCGAGTGTGCCCAGCTGAGCGATAATCGTGGCAATTAAGTCCGGCGGTTGACCGGCCGTTATTGCATTCTGCAGCTCACTGTACTTCATGTACTCAAAAGTCACATTCGGAAATTTTCTCTTAAGCACTTCATTTTGGGTCAATTGCTTGAACCGCTCCTCCGAGTCGAAAAAGGCTACCTTCAAGGTTACCGGTTCATTCCCCGTCTTCGCTTCATCGCCTTGTGGTGCCATGCTCTCGGGTTTCCCAGTTAGGGAGCACCCGGACACCATGATCGCCATAGTCAAAGCACCTGTCAGCAAGCCTCTCTTATTACAACGTTCTAATAACAACATTACTGCACACCCCTTTATTTACAGCGTTTTCATTTCGAAGCACCTACCCGCAATTGCATCATACAGCGCTGATGATTACATAATCTAATGTACCAGACCTCTTTATCACTTTGTTGCGTGATCATATAACGTGGTTGCTCTCCCAGTGTTATGAGGCTCCAACCCCTATCGGAGTCCTTTCGTGGTATCCATGTTTAATTTAAAAAGCTTACGCTTTCAAAATAAACAAGTCCTTGATTTTCAAGGACTTGTTCAGAACACCCAATTTGATTTTCACTTGCCATTCAAATGTCTTAACTTTTCCGGATTGGCGACAGTATAAATCGCTTCGATCTTATGATCTCGATAAGCAAAAGAATAAACATATTGAATCCCTTCATCCAAACGAATGTGGATTCCGGGGAGCCCATTCACCATGAGGAACGAGTACGTAAATTTACCCGCATGCATGTTGATCACATTTTGATGAAGCTTCAGCACTTGCTCAAACCCGACAACAGGCACTTGTGCCGCGCTTACTTTGCCTCCGCCGTCCGAGTAGAGCACAACATTCTCACTAACCAGTTCAAGAAGCTTCGTCGTATTTCCTTGCAACAGCGAATTCACAAACTCTTTAATCTTATCCTCCGCAATGGAAACCGACGGTTGTTGGTCCGGGTCGAAATGGATGCTTTTTTTGGCGCGGTGGAAAATTTGCCGGCAATTCGCACTGCTTTTCCCGACAATATCGGCAATTTCTTCAAACGAATAATGAAAAATCTCTCGAAG
This sequence comes from Paenibacillus silviterrae, assembly GCF_030167925.1. Taxonomy (GTDB): domain Bacteria; phylum Bacillota; class Bacilli; order Paenibacillales; family NBRC-103111; genus Paenibacillus_G; species Paenibacillus_G silviterrae. Next base: position 2,135,643 of record NZ_JASKUT010000002.1, on the reverse strand, counting down.
AAGAAAAACCGCCCTTTCCGTTGCACTCAATTGCTGCAGAAGCAGGAGATAAGCCGTGGAAATCGACTCCGACCGCAAATACCTATTGGATGGATCGTTATCCGAAGCCCCTTTTTCAATCAGGGGCTCCGGAAGCCATGGACCGACGTACATTTCCCGTTTTTTGACGGACGAGCGCAAGAGATCAAGACAACGATTCGTTACGATTTTGTATAAAAATGCCCTTTCGTTTCGGATTGTCCCGACGTCAGACAGTCCGTCATAGCTCATAAAAGCATCTTGTACGATATCTTCCGCATCCATGACGCTGCCGAGCATTCGATAGGCTAACGAAAACAGCTCCGTTTTATAACGTTTATATAATTCCTCAGTGCTCATAATAGGCTTTCCTCTCCTTACCCTCAAGGGAGAGCATGTGTTGTACCGCTCTTCTGGCGCTTGCCGTCGCGGCATCGACCAATACTTCACCGTGCGACGCCCATTCTCCTGCTACATACAATCCTTGTATTTCCGGGACGGCGGGTCCCGGATTCTCAAGACGTTTCATATGGATAAAGTCATGACAAACCGTCATTTTAGGAAGGTATTGCTTGACAATCAATTCTTCCCGCCATCCCGGCTGCATCAAATCCAGCACGCCTTCCAGTTCTTGCATATCTTTATCCGGGTCCGTTTCTTTCCCTTGGTACTTAATGAGCGATATGACTTGCGCGCCGTCGTCGCTTAGATAAGCCGCACGCGAATAATTGCTAAGAAGCACGGTCTGATCAATCCCGTAAGCAAATTGTTGTTTGGGCTTGGGAAGTCGTTTCAAGGCCACATCCAGGCAAGCCGCGGTGACCTCAATCGCTTGTTCTTTCCAGGTATGAAGGGCGGTTTTTTCTGCAAAGGGCACCAACTCATTGGCAATAGAAGGCGATGTGGCAAGAATAACATGGTGCGTATCGATTTTCGTTCCGTCTTCACAGAGAACCTGCCGTACGATCCCGCCTCCGGTATCGATGGACGAGACTTTGATATTGGTTAAAAACCGCACGCCCAGATCGGATGCCTTTTTCCGCAATTCCTCGATCAATTCGCCCCAGCCACGATCCAGGTACAACGCGCCTTTAAGGGCATTCTGCAGCTGTTTCAATACAGGACCCGCGGCTGGCAAATCCGGCCCGACCACATAACTGGCGGCACGAAGTAACGAATAAAAGATATTGCGCACCATGGGATCTTGCAAATTCCCTTCGACCCATTCGCGGATACTGATCCTGTCAAATTGACGAGTATCCGCTTTTTTAACTTTCATAAGACAGGAAGCAAACTCCAACTTTCCTTTCCAAGACAATAGCGGGGTCGTAAACAAGGATTTCATATCCGAAGGCAAGGGGCTCAATTTCCCTTTCCAAACGCCATAAGCGAACGATGAAGGCCGCTTTCCTTGCAAGGTCAGCCCCAAATCCCGGAAAGTCGCGTACGCATCTCCCTTATACAAGGAATGCGCGCCCAAATTGAAGTAAGCTCCTTTTTTCTTATTGGAAATGGCTCGGCCGCCTAAGCGATTCTGTTTTTCAATGACCACCGTTTGTTTCCCGGCTTTGGCTGCGTAAATAGCAGCGGTTAAACCCGCAATTCCTCCACCAACTACGACCACATCAACCTTTTGCATTGCTCATCATCCCTTCGCAATTTTACCTGTATGACGGGCAAGGGATGAGAAATGTGACAGATACGCAAAAAAATTTAAAGGAAATTTCCTCTCTCCGCTTTACCGTTATTGTGATACGGTTCACCGGAAATAATATTCAACTATCCTCCCGTTAACGTAATGAAGCTGCCGGTCGCAGCGGCAGCTTCATGTGGTTTATTGAGCTAAAGTCTTTTTTAGCTTAATCTTTCATATTCACATTATGTTCATTCCATTTACTCAAGACATACCTTTTTATTTGCTCTGCCACTTGAGATGGAGGGGGTGATGTAGTATCAATTGTGGGCATAGGTGGGATGTATGCAGTTTCTGCATTATTAATAAGCCACTGAGCAAATTCTTCATGTTCTTTTAGCTTCTCATCGGTCCAATTTGCTTTATCTCCTCGGTTACGCAAACGATTATTACGGGTAGCATCATCGCAATGTAAGTTAATAAAACATACTTCACTAAATTTATTGTAAGTATCACATTTTTCTGCTGCCCAAGGCATCAATGTGCCGCAAATTATCGTTCCCCTTCCGGATTTTGCAACAGCATTAGCAAAATGAAACAATATGTTAAATCTATCTTGGTATTCTAGTTTGGACGCGGTTGTTCCAAAATTATCAATATCAGTGCTAAATACATCAAACTCCGGCATTGTAGTGCGTAGTTCACCCATAACCGTTGTTTTTCCAACGCCACTTGCCCCAGTGACAATAAATAAAGGTATTTTCTTCACAAAAAATCCCCCTAAAATATGCATAAACACATATTATATCCAGACTTAGTTTAGGGGAAGGGAAATTTTTCCTTAACATATTGTTTACCTACTATGGTGCCCTTTACGTTAAAGAATAAGAAGCAGTTGCCGCTGAAACTGCTCCCAAGTTAGGTTGCTTAATGTTGTAATGGGTTATTTAATAACTCGGTGCCATGTATCTTCGATATCTTTGAAATTACTGAATCCGATTTTTTTATAAAAATTTTTAGATTCGGGGGCGGATATCAGGAACATCAATGTATCCTTTTCTAACTGTGGTTCTAAATACTCTACTAACCCTCTGCCGATTCCCATTCCTTGATACTCTGGGTCAACAGCAATATCGTTAATGTAGCAATCAAAACAAAAGTCTGTGAATGCTCTCAGGAAACCCACTAACTTCTCGTTATGCCAAGCAGATACTTTAATATTTGCATTCTTTAACATCATTTCCATTCTTCCCTCGTCGTTAGGTCGTCTTAAATTGGCTTTATTGTATAGTGCTATGATTTCCTTCGATGAGGGTGTTTCACCGCTTTTATAAATTATCATTAGTTCATGCCTCATTCCCCGTTGAGCAAATTAATTTCCATTTCGATTATTAAATTCTCATTAAATAAATTCCACCAACATTTTCACCATCCAAATTTTCAATGGAAAACATAAGACGGTTTGATGAAAAGTCAGAAAATCGCTCTATAAAATAATTTGCTTCTGCTAATCTATGGCGGACCTTATTATCGTGACGTCAACAAGACAGATCTCATAACCGATACATATTACTTATGGAAGCAGAATAGCAGTTTCTATGCTGCTCGCTTAGACAATCGCTTTATAAAGAAGAAAATTATGAAGAACTCGTTAAAGCTTTCATACTCGCACCTTAATCAGGCAGAGCGTAAAGCGATTGAGCGATTCCAAACAGCTTGAACCGATCCAAGGGGCGAGTTGATCCCACCTTTTCTTTTCGACGGTAGCTCGGTTGCTATAATCGTCTTTACGCCCTTGCCGTACGAATAATCTAGCCCTACTTATGGTATGGTTCTCCATATCAGCTCTAAAGCGAAATATCAGCTCGCCACGGCGTTCTGATATTTCGCATGTTATATAGAGTGAGCGCTAAAATTTTTGAGGTTACTGCGGCATCAGGCCGACTCGGGCTCGCGAACGTTGCAGCCCGGTTATTATCCTAACGTATTTTTGTTAAAGTGTCAGCACTTCCCCTTCAACCGCTCTTCCAAAATCAAGCGCAGCTCAACAGGAATTCGTTCAAACTCCACCCCTTTCCCCAAAAACAAAAGCCAATCCGCATAATACTCTAGCGCCTCAACATCGGTTACATCCAGTTGAGCATTGAAAATCCCACTCGACTGGAACATCCCTGTAAAGGATAAAATAATCCCCGGCGGGTGCAAGCGCTTAAAGCGCTGAATCCCAGTCGTATCAAGCTTTACAATCAGATTGGACTCACGTGCGCCAAGCCGTTTTTTGCTTAAAATCTCTTGCTCAGACCGCCTCATCTTCTGCTCAGAAATGGCCGAATCCCGCAGCATCTCAACAGGCAAATAACGAAACTCATCGGTATCTAGATCGTAAACCTCGACCAGCCAACGAGCGTTTGAGTTAAAAATATGAATCAAAAAAACGTCCATTAACTGCGGCCAGCCAGGACTCGGCTCATACGTCAAGCGCAAGTGCTTATCCCGCGCGGCAAGTGAAATCAACTGGTTCAACTCCGCAGGCGCCGCATCATCGAGTTCCAAAAGATTCGGATTAGCAGGATTTGTATTTTCAAAAAGCAAGATATGATTCAGCTCGATCAACTCGTCGTGCTGGGTTTGCGACGCGATGCCGATGAGCTTTTCAGTGATGGAGCGGCGATTTTGCAAATAAGGCAGCTGCGAATTTTTCGAGGCGATAAAGCTGATAAATATCGCTTTCAGCTCTTCTGGTGTGAAACGGACGGCGGACAGATACTGATTTTTCAGGACATTGTAGCCGCCCCCGCGCCCAAGCTCGGTCGTCAGCGGAAAACCCATCGCCTGAATCTCGTTAATGTCGCGGATCGCCGTCGCGCGAGAAATCTTGAACTCCCGCTGAATCTCTGCAATCGTAAAATGCGCGCGGTTATTGATGAAGCGCATGATCAGGTTCACTCGTTCTGTCTTTTTCATGATTTTATTGTATCAGAAATGTAGCACCAGTACTGATTTTGATTCTGTTTTTGCAATACTTTTTGATATTCGATAAAAGGTATCGTTTTTTGATACATTTAGAGAATAGTATCAATCTTGTAAAAACAAATCCGCTAAGGAGAGATCAAGATGTCTAACTACTCCATCCAAACCATCTCAGAAAACTACAAAATGACTGCTTTCGGTGTTTTACTTGAAGACTACAACGACTGGGCAGGCAATGCAGCAAAAACTACAGCGAAAAAAGCTGAAATCACTGAAAACGGCAAGCTTGCCGAACTTCTCGCGCTCGCTGACGGGCAAGAATATCAAATCAACTACGTCATCGACGGCAAGGCTTGGCGCGGCTTCGGCGTGATGGGCGCATACGACGTGGAAGGCGCGGTCGTCCTTGACTTCCTCGCTGGGGACTACCTCGTCGTGCCTGGTACAGGCGCTGACAAAGACCGCCTTGCTGACGAAATAACAGGCAAAGTTTTCGGTGGCCTGCTGCAAGAAATCACAGACTACACATACGTTGGTCCTGGTAACTCAACATTTGTCAAAGCAGCTGAAGACGGTACATTTTATGGCCAAATGTGGCTTCGTGCAAAAAAAGTAGCAGGCTAATCTCAGTCAAAGGAGCACTCCCATGGCAAATTACACAGTTGAACATAAGAAATCATTTACATTGACCGCTTATGGTTTTTCAATTCAATCCAATTTCCAAGACGCGCCAGCTTTGCAGAAGGAAAAAGCAGAGTTTTGGGGAGGACTCAAGGCTGACGGGCGTTTTGATAAGCTCAAAGCGGCCGCAAAAGATGATCGCGAATGGTCAGTCAACGAGGTTTATCAAGGCAGACCGTGGAATTATTTCGCGGTAGAAGCTAGCAAATCGGTGGCTGACGCAACACGCATCATAGAATTTCCAGAGAGCGAGTACATAGTGCTCGCAGGAACCGGCGACAAGGAAACTTTGTTTGATCAGTTGACTTATCGTGCTTTTGGCGAAGTTTTGTCGCAAATCACTGACTATGCTTACATCGGCGGTCCCAATGCGACTTATCGCAAAGAAAACGGTGACGGTATTTTCTACGGCGAATTTTGGGTTCCTGTGGTTAAAAAATAGTATGATTTGAGCAAAGGGCCACCCCGAAACACACGCGGATGGCCCTATTTGAATTATTGACAAATAATAATCTAAATATATTTTGCGTCATTGATGATACGGTTCACCGTAACAGAGCTATCAGCGAATACGGTTTAACCGGCTTCGACATTCAAACTCTATGTGCAGCCTTATAAAATACGTCACCATGCATATGCTGAATTCTGTCCCAATTGATGGGATTGGTTGTATCTGGAGTGCGGTGCTCTAGTATGGCTTGATATAGGACTGTTTTCTCTTCCAAATGGGCAACGTGCAGTTTGGCCTCCTCGAGCTTAGCGAGCGCCGCTTCCTTATGTTGCATCATGAGTGTGTAGCGTTGCGGAATGGTGGAATCCCCCTCGAGACATAAATCGATATACGTTTTAATGACATCAATCGGCATCCCGGATTGCTTGAGGCATTTGATGCCATGCAGCCAGTTGATCGATTCTTCGTCGAATATTCGAACATTATTCTCATTGCGCTGTACGCTTGGCACCAGACCTTTATCCGTGTAAAAGCGCACAGCGTGTTCGGTGAGTCCCGTGACTTGTGCGGCTTCTTTGACTGTGTACATGTGGAATCCTCCTTTGAAAAAAAGAATAACAGCCTCTTGCCTTCGTCTAACACGAAGGTACTAAGCTTATTGTAATGCAACTGAGTCGTAATCGGAATTCCCTCTCCAGTACCGATTTCCGGGATACGCACCGGTTGCTGCTATACAATTAATCAATAGGAGGAATTTCAATGCAAACTGTAACTTTGAACAACGGTGTGAAGATGCCGATCCTAGGCTTCGGGGTCTACCAAATTCCGGATGCTGTAGAGTGCGAGAACGCGGTGTACGAAGCACTGTCGGCCGGTTACCGCTTGATCGACACCGCCGCCGGTTACCTTAACGAGGAAGCGGTCGGACACGCGATTAAGCGCAGCGGTGTACCGCGTGAAGAGCTATTCATTACGACCAAGATTTGGGTTCAGGATGCCGGATACGAGAGTGCCAAGCTTGCGTTTGCAAAGTCCCTGAAGAAGCTGCAGCTCGACTATCTCGATCTATACCTAATTCACCAGCCGTTCGGCGATTACTACGGCGCTTGGCGCGCGATGGAAGAGCTTTACCGTGAAGGCAAAATCAAGGCCATAGGGGTCAGCAACTTCATGCCGGATCGTCTGATGGACCTCATTGTGCATAACGAAATCGTGCCCGCCGTCAACCAGATTGAGACGCACCCGTTCTACCAGCAGACAGAGAGCGGTGCTTTCTTGAAAGAGCAGGGCGTGCAACATCAGTCGTGGGCGCCGTTCGCTGAAGGACGCAATAACCTGTTTAGCAATGAAGTTCTGACCTCGATCGCGGAAAAACACAACAAATCCGTCGCCCAGATCGTATTGCGCTGGCTTGTTCAGCGAGAAGTTGTTGTCATTCCAAAATCGATACACAAAGAGAGAATCGTCGAAAACTTCGCTATTTTCGATTTTACGTTGAGCGTGGACGATATGGAACGCATTTCCGCCCTTGATACACGGGAGAGTCTATTCTTATCGTACCAAGATCCGGGAGTCGCCAAGATGATGGGCAACTGGAGAGTCGAACTGTAAACTTTGGTCTGGTTTCTCCACTAGGAATGGACAGGGCGGGTGCCGCTGTCCTTCCTTGTTGTTTCATCGGCCCTCCACCTTACCACTATTTGGTTCTCCATAACGAGTTTAGCGGCGGGCTGGATGAATTAATCGTTGCAAGCATATTCATTACAAGCAAAAACAAACGTTTTGTCTACCTGGATCCTCTGTTTTATTCAATTAACGTTCTCCAAAAGCTTAATCCTCGATCGGGTCCGTTACAAAGTACCCCGTCAGAAAGACGCTCCTTGCCTGGTTTCCGCCTTGCGTAAATACTCCCCCGTTATCGAATGCTCGGAAGCAGCCAGCTGGACAGGAGTGCCTTCGAATATGATTCGGCCACCCCGGTGCCCGCCCTCGGGACCCATGTCAATAATCCAATCCGCGCTCTTGATCACATCCAGGTTGTGCTCGATGACTACCACCGTGTTGCCCCCGTCGACCAAGCGGTTCATAATGTCCATCAGACGGGAGATATCGGACATATGCAGTCCGGTTGTCGGCTCGTCCATTACATAGAGACTGCCTTTCTTGTGAAGTTCCCCGGCCAGTTTGATGCGTTGGCATTCTCCGCCCGACAAGGTGCTCAGAGGCTGGCCCAGCGTCACGTATCCGAGTCCCACATCCTCCAGCGTCTGCAATTGACGGAGCAGCTCTTTCCCGGTGAAAAACTCCGAAGCTTCCCGTACCGTCATGGCGAGGACGTCGCTGATGGATTTTCCGAACAGCTTATACTCTAGTACTTCATCGCTGAACCGCCTGCCTGCGCAAATTTCGCAAGTCGTCCTTATTGGTTCGAGAAAGGCCAGATCCGTGTATACCATCCCGAGACCCTGACAGTTGGAACAGGCTCCCTTGGAGTTGAAGCTGAACAACGATGCGCTCACCTTGTTGGCGACTGCGAACAGCCGCCGGATCTCGTCCATCATCCCCGTATAAGTGGCTGGGTTAGAGCGGATGGATGTGCCCACGGCCGACTGGTCGATCACAATTGCTTCCGGATGCGACGGCAGGAATGCTCCGTTAATCAACGTACTCTTGCCTGAGCCGGCTACCCCCGTTACCACGGTCAGCACACCTACGGGTATATCGACTGTTACATCCTTCAGATTGTGCAGACTGGCGCCGGCTACGGTCATCCAACCCTTGGGCACCCTGGTTGAAGTTTTCAAGGGCAGACTTTGCTTCAAGTATCGTCCTGTCAAGGTATCCGCGCGGAGCAAACCCGCAAAGTCGCCTTCGTAGACGATTTCCCCTCCGCGGGTTCCCGCATGAGGTCCGACATCGATGATATAATCGGCGATCTCCATGACTTCGCGGTCGTGTTCGACAACGAGCACGGTATTCCCTTTGTCCCGTAGCTGGCTCAGCATGCCGTTCAGACGATGGACATCTCGTGGATGCAGCCCGACGCTCGGTTCGTCGAAAATGTAGATCATGTCGGTAAGACTGCTGCTCAGATGACGGACCATCTTGATGCGCTGCGACTCCCCGCCCGACAAGGATGTAGTCTGCCTATCCAGACTCAGATACTCTAGCCCGATGGAGACCAGATGATTCAGCCGGTTCAGAATCCCGTCAATCATCGGGCCGGCAACGGGATCCTGAATCGATTCAATCATACGTATTAGCTCGCCAATCTCCATCGCCGCGCATTGGGCAATGTTGTATCCGTTAATCCGGCAGCCCAAGGCCGCTTGATTAAGCCGGCTTCCCCCGCAAAGGTGACACTCGCTATAGGTTAGAAAGCGGTTAAGGGTTTCGCGTTTGGCATCTGACATCTCGCTGCTGTCTCGCTTTAAATACAGGCGGGTGAGCTTGGGCAGCAGACCTTCATAATCCGATTCGATATCGCCGCCTTTGGTGCGGTATACGATCTTGCTTTCTTTGCCGTGGAGGAGGGTATCCCATTCCGCCGGCGTAAAGTCGGCGAGCCGCTTGTCGTTGTCGAACAAGCCGGAATGGGTATACGTATTCAAGTACCAGCTACCCACTTTAAATACGGGGAACAGGATTGCGCCTTCATTCAGCGACTTGGACCTGTCAAGCAGCTTGCCCACATCGAACTGCACCACTTGTCCGACCCCGGAGCATTCCGGGCACATGCCAGCCGGGTCGTTAAACGAAAAAACATGCGAATTACCAGCAAAAGGTTTACCGATTCTGGAGAAAAGCAACCGGAGCATCGAATAAATATCCGTGATCGTGCCGACCGTCGAACGGGAGTTGCCCCCGAGCTTTTTCTGATCGATCACAACCGCCGTAGACAGGTTTTCAATCCGATCGGTATCCGGTTGACTACAACGGGGCAGCCGATTGCGGATGAATGTGGAAAAAGTCTCGTTAAGCTGCCGCTGAGCTTCGGCACTGATGGTGTCGAAAACCAGGGAAGATTTGCCCGAGCCCGAGACGCCTGTGAAGATCGTGATTTTTTGCTTCGGTATGCGGACATTCACGTTTTTAAGGTTATTCTCGCGTGCTCCCTCAATTACGATATCATTGATGTTCATAGCCCCTTCACCTCGGATTTTCTTAATGATAAATTAATTGTACAACGCCTGAGGAGAACGTTCTTGTATTAACGAATTTTAAATTCAATCTCTGTTTTATATCCGCAAACAGCGGTTTTCCTTCTCCCAAAACAACAGGATGAACGGATAATCTATATTCATCAACAAGTCCTAAATTGATAAAAGTTGTAATAAGACTTGCTCCACCATATAGCCAGATGTCTTTGCCGGGCTTATTCTTTAATTCATTTACTTTTTCAACAATACTATCATTGATGAATATTGCTTTATTACCTATCCCTTTTTGTGTCCTGGAAAACACATATTTCTCTTTACTGTGAACCGATTCCCAGAATTCTCTTTCAAAATCCGTATGTTCAAGTTCCGGAGTAAATTGTCCCCATATATCATAGCTTTTTCTTCCATATATAATGGTATCAATTTGATTTAAAAAATGGTGAAACCCCATCTCAGAGTCCATAATGCACCAATCAACTTCACCATTTTTTCCTTCAATAAAACCATCTAAAGTAACCGCTAAATCTAAAATTATTTTTCGTTTCATGATTTGTTACTCCTTTCGTTAATCTACCACCCACTATAGACCTCAAATACGTCAACTTATGTCATATTAATAAAAGAGAGCTCTCCGTCAGAGCGATTCCCTGAAAAGCTACGCGGGTTCTCATGGGGCAGTCGAGCGAAACTGAAATAATAAACGTTCCATTAACCGTAGCTTGCGGATTATTTGCAATTCGACACATTCTGTCATTCTCCAGCATTTCCCGGGAAATTTGGATCCTGTTCCGTTAAATGTCGACGCAGGTGATGGGGAAAGAATCATCCGGATGGAAGTCTCCTCCCCGGTTGAGTGAGCCTACAACCTTTGCTTCTCCAAGAGTCTGTTTTCTTCTTCTATCCGACTAATGTCAATTCGCTCGAACAGTAGCTCTAGATTTTGGATTTGTTGGTCCGCCGGAATTTGAAGCAACTTCCAGCTCGGTTGTTCAAGTGTAAGAAATCCTCTTATTTTCTCACAAGAGAAGGGGAGGAAAGGATGGAGCAAATTGGAAAGGTTCGCAATGATCTGGACACAAGCATGTAATGTAGCTCCGCATGCCTCTCGATTATCCTTGATTTGTATCCAAGGCTTTTGTTCGTCAAAAAATTTGTTTGCTTGGCGAACGTATGTGAAAATCAACTCAATGGCCTCCTTGTGACGGCCTTCTTCAATGAGGTTTCCGGAAACCCGATACAACTTTTCCGTTTCCTTATTCCAAACCCCATTTAGTTCTCCTGGCGGAATACGTCCTTCAAAGGATTTGTCAATAAAGACTAGCGTACGGTTAACAAAGTTTCCAAAAGCACCCAGCAGCTCGCCATTGTGGCTGTGAATGAACTCCCTCCAGGAAAAATCAGTGTCACGCCTCTCCGGCCCATTTGCGATGAGAAAGTATCGAATAGAGTCCGGTTGATACCTGTTCAGAACATCAGGTACCCAAACTGCCCAATTACGGCTTGTCGAAAACTTTTGCCCTTCCAATGTCATATACTCACATGAGATGATTCGATCCGGCAAATGCAGCCCCCCGACACCCAAGAGAAGTGCAGGCCAGATCAGCGTATGAAAAGGTATATTGTCCTTTCCATGAACATAATAAGCGGTTATGTCCTTTTCCAAGTCCAACCAAAAGGATTCCCAGCTGCCTCCCGTCTCAGCTGCCCACTTTTTGCTTGCCGACAGGTATCCGCTAACAGCTTCAACCCAAACATAGATTTTCTTCTCTTCAAATTCTTCAACCGGAACTCCCACGCCCCATGTCAAATCTCTAGTCGCCGCTCGATCTTGAAGCCCCTCTTCCAAGTACCTTTGGGTCAATTTAACGGCGTTTTCTCTCCAGCCCTGAGCCTTTTCTGCATATTGGCTGAGTTCATCTTGAAATGTAGACAGAACAAGATAAAAATGCTCCGTTGGGCGCTCAACAGGGGGATTTCCGCAAATTTTACATGTCTTTTCGAATAAGTCCGCCGGGTCGAGCAATGATGAACAATAATCACATTGATCGCCTCGGGCTCGATGTCCGCATACAGGGCAATTCCCTTCAACATAACGATCCGGTAAAAATTGTTGATCTGTTTCGCAATATGTCTGCAATATTGCTTTCTTGTACAGATGTCCGTTTTCCAGAAGCCTTAAAAATATGTCTTGTACTACTCGATGGTGAAATTCTTGATCGGTTCGCGTGTATAAATCATAGGTAAAGCCCAAGCGATGAAAGCAGTCGACAAATTCTCGATGGTATCGATCTGCAATATCACTTGGCGAGACTCCCTCATGATTGGCTTGAACAGCGACCGGTGTTCCATGACAATCGCTGCCAGACACGTACAACACATCTTCACCCTTCGCACGGAAATAACGTGCCAACACATCCCCCGGCAATAAACTTGCCAATCGTCCAAGGTGCAACGAACCATTCGCATATGGCCATGCTCCACCAATAAATATTTTCGCCATGTGATACCCTCCTTTTTTTGGACAAACAAAAAAACCCTCATCCCATAGGGACGAGAGTTGTGCTCACGTGGTACCACCCAATTTCATCAATGCCTTGCGGCATTCACCTCTTCAGGTACGACGCTTTTTACGTTTATACCCTAGCACAGTAACGGATGCGGGTTCCGGCGCAGCCTACGACCAAGTATGGTTTCGATGCGCAGCTCTGAGACCATGTTCCCTAGGCTATTCTTTACTCCTTTTCAGCTGTCGGAGCTCTCTGTAAAAGCCGTCACCAAGGTACTCTTTCTCTTCTTAGATTTTCAAAATATTCAAGTTATTGGGAATTTTACTAAACGTTTATTCCAAAGTCAAGGTACTTTTTCGGAGTAGGGGCTGTTGTGTGTAATGTGACCCGCTCCTACCTACGCGGACTACCCTCATACCGATGCGGCATGAGGGTAGTCATTATCCATTTCGCTAAGGTTAGGAGGCTGAACCGTTCATCATTGCGCGGCTCCTCTGTCATGCGGTACCGTGACCGTCGCCGAAACATCCTTCTTATGGCCTGCTTTATCGGTAACCGTATAAGTAATCGTATATACGCGTCCCGATCCGCCGCCGGATCTATCGGCACGCAAACGAACCCATGTCGCCGCTGTACCGAAATCAGCCTCAATGTCGCCCAGGCCGCTGTCCGGTTCATTGCTTGTCACTGAGGTTAAGAGTACACAATCGATGCCCGATGCAGGATCGGTCGGATGAAGCGCTGCCAGTATATCGACCATTTTGTGATTGGCTGGCCACAGGGACGTTTTATCCAGCTGGACCGTTACTAACGGCGCGGTCTTGTCGATCTTGAACTCGACCGTGCGAATCTGTTCTACGTTACCGGCCTGATCCACACTGCGATAGTCGATCTTATAGTTTCCTTCGCCGAAAGCAGGGATCGAGCCTGTATAGCTAATCCATCCGCCATGATTTACCCGGTACTCCGTCTTCGCCAAGCCGGATACATCTTGATATACCGCCAGGCTTACCGTGACGTCGGATTTATACCATCCGTTGCTGCCGTCAGGTGCTGCCGGGCTAACTATTGCGACGGTAGTCGGCGCCGTCTTATCCACCATCAAGCTGATCGTTTTTATGGCCTCCTCGTTTCCTGTTTGGTCTTTCGAGTGATATTTCACGGTATACTGTCCGTCTTGATCGAACGTCACCGGGGACGAATATAACTCCCAAGTAGCTCCCCCATCCGGACTATATTCGGTCTGAAAGCCGCCCGACAGCTGATTCGAAGCGCTTAAGGCGAGTGTAGCCGGGTTGACGTACCAGCCGTTCTGTCCATCCGGCTGCGCCGGCGTCAACATAGCTGTTGTTTCGAAGCTTGGGGGATTGCTGGCGTTATCATGTACCTGCTCCAAGCCGGCATTGACGGTCTTCATGATATTGACCATATCCGTATAGGGTTGATCCTGTTGATTTACCAAGCCGATATTGAAATTTTCCCCGTCTTTACGCCACGTAACCGCTTGGTCGTAATACGAAAACCAGCCCGACCCGACAAACAACGGATGGGAGATTTGACTTTCCACAAAGGATTTGAAGGCATAACCTCTATCCGCTGTGCTTCCTACGGTTGTACCCGAATTGACAGGCGAAAGACCGCGTTGGGTCGTACTAAATGTATACTCCAGATTCAGCAGCGGTTTGCCGTAAGTCTCGTATCTCGAAATCCAAGTGGCATCGTTCACGTAATTGTCAACGGAAAAAGCATCTACAAACTCCATAGCCGCGGAATCCCACTCTAGACTGGTACGCCAAGTCGGAACGATGGACGCCCCCAGAAATAGGTGGTTCGTATCGTATTTATTGATTACTTTCTTGACAGTTGTAAAATAGGCTCGGGACGCCAGCTTGATATAATCCGATACATCTGCAGCAGGCACCTTGGCCATATTGATCGAGATATCCTTCAACGCGGTGAAGGAGGCGGCGCTGGTACCAAGAAGCTGGTTAACGACGGCAAGGTCATTGTTGTACCTTGGCGCCAGAAAATCCACAAACGCGCTCTTCGCCGTAGATGTCGAGTTATAAGTCAGAACTTCTTTGACAATATCGGTATTCCATCCGGCCTCATTATCATACGTATATCCGATGAGCCAAGGATCGTTTTTCGCTGTTTGCAGCTGGGAGCTTAATGCATTTTCTATGATGGATTCATTCTGCGGGTCAAACACATCATAAGTCCATTGAATTCTTTTCAAGCTGCCGGGGTCTTGCAAAACTTGAATGTAGGGAAACTTGACATGACGCGGTTTGGTCCATTTGCTAAAGGCATTGAAGCCCCAATCGATCAAGCGCTTCTTCGTGATATCCTCCCATTTCGATTCAAAATTGCTTCCGTATTTCTTCATGACGTTGGCAACGACGAAGCTTACCCGTTCTCCATTGGAATCATTGACATAAGCGGGTGCATAGGCCACAGGGTCGGGAAGCTCCTCGAACACATTTCTAGGTGTGCCGTCCGCTTTTTTGAGCGGCGTTCCGTACCCCCACTCCCATATACTAGTGGCGTCCACGCCCTTCAGAATAAATTTATATCCGTCCGGGGTAATAAACCACCATTTGTTGTCGATTTTTTGGAGTCTGAAATAACCGGTGTTTTTGTATTGTCCCCCGTTTTTCACACCGCCGTACTGATCATACTTTGATAGATCCAAGGAAACATTCGAGAGCGCATTCGCCTCATTCGCATATTCCTGCTGCAGCTGCTCGTCGGAGACCACCTTTCCCGGCCACGTTTCATAAACCCACTGCCCGTACTTATCCGCCATCAAGCCGTCTTTCTTCAGCTCGAGAGCCATTTGTTCCGCAGTCAGCGCAGGGCCGGGATTCACGCCTTCTTCCCCGGTCCCTTTATAAATTTGAACCTCGGTTAGAGGAATATGCTGAAAAGCATGAGGACGCTTAATATCGATAACAATAAACCTGGCCTTCTTGTTCGACATCGGTACGTTTACAGAATAGTTCCAGGTGGAGCTAGGGCTCGTTGAGACGATCCCTGGAGTTCTGATGTGTTTGGCGGCAATATAGTAATAATCCGTTACAGCCTCGGGGCGGTATTTGAGCGTAAACTCTTTAAACCCCCAAGCTGAATTGGGTGAATTCAGTACGACGTTAATGCTGTCGAGCGGGTAATCCTTCAACAAGTCGAACACGACCTGTACGGTCCCTGGGGTACCCGTCCCGCTCCCCATCCATCCGGCATAGGTTGTAGTTTTTCCGTCAAGCAGCACGCCATTGGCAGAAGAAACCAACCCTGTTGCTCCTTTGTCGGGAAGACTTCCTCCGTTCGGAGCCGGGCCAAAGTAATAATTTCCGGTTTTCAGCAAAGTGCCTTCTCCGCGCACCTCTCCTACGGGAATCCAGCCTGCTGCCATAATGCAAGCCAGAAGTAGTGCAAAAACGCGCGTTTGAAACAGTTTACCAAGGTTTACCATTATTTACCCTCCTCTGTATTCATACCTTTGGCAAGCGATCTTACAAGGAATGAAACGTCTTCCGATGATCATGCTGCATATAAACCACCCCCTCTCAAACACACGCCCCGACTTTCGTAAAAGCGCTTCCAATATTTTGAGTTGAACCGGCTGCATCGTAATAATCCCCATTGATGCGCCGATTCGAAACGTAGTTCGCCAATATTACTCCCCAATCCAACGGCCATTTGCGTCAAATTGCATACAGTATTTCACAAGCTCCGCGAAATTCACCCACGAAACTCCTACCTTCTGATCTGCGGCGCCATAGGACATGATCAAGTCCTCTCCAACCACAATCCCGCCCGTTGTAAACAAGCATGGCGTAGGATAATCGCTTGGCATCTCCCACTCCTGCTGAGCATACATTAATCGTTCGGAGCATCGATGCGTCACGGCAGGGAAATCATTCTCCCGCTCGCGTACAATCAGGAAGGATTGTGTGTAGCCAAAGTGGACATCCTTCTTGCCATGATAGGCAATCAGCCATTCGTCCGCCGAAATCTTAAGCGGTGCCCAGCTTGCTCCGATCCGGTTGTCCTCCCAATGAAATTGGCCGGCTGCCAGCAGCCGATGGGTGGCCCGATCCGATGCGAAATCCTCCAGCTTCTCTGCCGCTGCAAGGTAGATCGACGGGCTATTCACCAGCGAGCCTTGCGGGAATGAGGCGGGCGTCATCGGGCGATGGAGCATTACATATTGCATTTTCCCATCGATCCGCATCTTCTCCGGGAATAGGAAGACGTCACGGTTATTGCTTACGTGGCCTTCCGTCAACGGGCATACGTAAGTAAAAGCCTCCTCGTAGCGGCCTGTCTTCAGCTTCTCCAAATCTAATTTATACAGGACCGTTACGGTATTATTGGTGCGCGCCGCAACGCGGAACGCATCGTCCCCTTCAAACACCCAATCCGGCACGTAGTCGTTACGTGTATCAATCGATGGGTCCTGATCAATCAGCCAATACGGGCCCGGGGGAAACATTCGGCATGCCACGGAAAGATACAGCTCCCCTTCGATTGGAAAAATACGCGGGTCTTCAATACAGCCGTTGGAATAATCTCGTACGCGATTACCGTGGATGTCCGTAATGTAGATGTCCTCGAATCCCTCATTCAGTGCAGGGGCAAGAGCAGGCCTGGAGAAATCGGCATCCCATGTCTTTCCTAGGTCGCTGCTTACGGCGTAACCTAGAAAGATCGGGTACGGGTCGTGCTTACCCTCCTTGCGCTTCTTCGACCACGGGCCGGTGGCCCGAAAGAGCATGTGCAGCTGATCGGAAGACGGATCTTTTATTATTGCCGGGTTTAGCACCATCTTGCTGGCCCATTCACAGCCTGGCACCGGTTCGAGCACCGGCTGCGGGGAATATCGAAAACGCGGCTTCATGCAGTTAGTTCCTCCTGTTTATGGGATGGTAAGAGCAGATAGACTTTAAGAACCGATATAGCTACCCTTTGACCGCGCCGATCGTCATCCCCTTGATGAAGTAGCGCTGCAGAAACGGGTATAAGAAGATGATCGGCCCAATCGTGATGACAACGGTCGAAAGCTGAATGCCTGTAGCTGAGACAGGAATGTTGATATTTGCATTTAAATAATCCAGATTCTGCGAATTGGATATGATTCTTCTTAACATCATCTGCAGTGGATGATTCTCCGGGTTATCAATAAACATCAGCGCATTAAACCAGTCATTCCAGTAAGAAAGCGCATAGAACAGCGTGATCGTCGCGATGACCGGCATGGAAATCGGCCAGATGATGCGATAGAAAATGTACAGCTCATGGGCACCATCCATAGTCGCCGCCTCATTCATTTCAAAGGGAAGCGTACGAAAATAGGAGGTCATCAGAAATGCGTTGAAGGCGGAGAACATGTGCGGCAGGATTAATGCCAGTAACGAATCACGCAGGCTCAGCCAATTGGAGATGAGCAAATAATAGCCTACGAGCCCGGGGGCGAACAGCATCGTAAAATAAATGTAGAAGGAAAGAGCATTTCTGTACTTCACCTTCTGATGAGCTGTCACATAGGAGAACATGGACGTCAAAAGCACGGCTCCTACCGTGCCGACCACGGTAACAAACATAGACACAAAGGCACTGCGGTACACCTGGCTGCCATTAAATAAGAAACGGTAGGAATCGAATGAAAACTCGGTTGGGAACATTTGAAAGCCCTTGACAATCTGATGCTCCGCTGTGAACGATCCGATATACACAAGCCAGAAGGGAATGAAGCAAATTAGGGCGAAGAAACCTATGAAACCATACGCCACGACGGATATGGCCAATTGGGAACCATCACGTTGTTTCATTAACATGCTTAAGCACCTCACTAGAATAACTTCGAATCATTATCAACCCTGCGGACAACCCAATTGAAAAAGAGAATGGTAATAAAACCCATAACCGATTGGAATAATGCGACTGCCGCGGCGTTGCTATAGCTGTTCATATTAGAGACCTCCCGCAAGGAACGATACGTATAAGTATCGATAACATCCGTAGCCTTGAACAGGAGAGAATTGTCTCCGACGATTCCATAAATCAATCCGAAGTCACCGTAGAAGATTCGCCCAAGGTCCAGCAGAATCAACACGATAATGGTCGGACGCAGCAGCGGCAGGGTAATATGCCAGATCTGCTGCCATCGCTTGGCCCCATCGATTCTTGCGCTTTCATAATATTCCTCGGAGAACCCGGTTAAGGTGGCCAGATAAATAATCGAGCCCCAGCCGGCTCCCTTCCATACGAATAGGATCGTTAGCAGCATAGGCCAGACCGACGGCGTCTGAAACCAATGGACCGTCTGGAATCCGAAGTCGTTCAGCAATCGATTGATCATTCCGTCCTGCCCGTTAAAGAAGTTCATGACCATCAGGTTTACGACGATAATGGAAATAAAATGCGGCAAAATAACGAGAGATTGCGTCAGCTTCTTGAAGAAGGCTTGCCTGATTTCATTCAGCAGCAGGGCAATGAGCAGCGAGCACACCGTGCCTGCTACAATGAACAGAAGGTTCAAATATACCGTATTTAATGTAACTCTGAGCCAATCCGGTCCGGTGAAAAAGAACATAAGATTGTCGAGCCCCACCCACCGGCTTCCCCAAAGCCCCTTGGCGGGAATAAACTGCTTGAACGCCAATATATGGGCGGTCATCGGCAAGTAAGAAAAAATAAAGACGTACACAATCACGGGAAGCGCCATGGCGTACAGCCATTTATTCTTCCTGAGTTCCCGCATGATACTCATGATAAGATCTCTCTCCTTTCGTGTGTACCTGTATCTTACTCATTCGGAGAAAGGATCGTATAGTCTTGCTTTTATCAATGAGTTTGAACCTTAACAGCCTAAGCAGGTGTGAATATTACCAATGGGGGAAGTGCGGATTTTAACACCTCCCTAGTTAAAGAAAAAAGCCGGAGACCTTGACATCAAGGCTCCGGCTTATGGATCTATTACTTCTTTTTATTTGCCAAAAACGCATCCAGCTGCTTTTGATACTCGGTTTGAATTTTCTTGATGTTGGTATACGCTTTTTCTTTAAATTTCTCCAAGCCTTCCTTCGGTTCTATGAGTCCCATAACGATCGGCTCGTAAAGCTCTTTGCCCATATTGCTCAATTGCGCAACTTCATTGGAAACCGGGCTTGGGTCGAAGGTGAACCCGGAAAGAATATCTGCCGAAAAATTATTAGGATCCCGCTGCCACTGATTCAGCTTGATGACGTCCTCCGACAAGCTTGCATCAATACGGTCGAGCTTGGGGTTCCAGCCCCATGCGAAAGGAATTCCGGCATAGGAGTTTTCTTTAATCGGTTTATATAAGCCCGGACCTGCATCCTCCCAGTTTTTCCCCTTGATTCCGTAAGCCAGCAAGTCGTAATTCTCCTGCTTGTTCAGCCAATTGATGAACTGGATGGCGCGTTCTTTGTTTTTGCTTATCACGGGAACAGCGATGTAATTGCCTGCCTTGTATGTTGAGCTGAGCTTCATATTCGGATCATACAGACTGAATGCTTCCGCAGACGCTCCTGGAACCGCCTTCTCCAGAGCCGTACGTGTGCTGAGATTAACACCGAAATCATTAAAGGTCGAAACCGCCGCCTTTCCCTTGGCAAATTCGGCGTTCCTGAGGGTAAGAGCGTCTTTGGCAATAATCCCGTCTTTATACAACTTATGATTGGTTTCGAAATTTTTCATGATCTGGGGATCCATGTTATCGAAGAAATTATAAACCTTCCCGTCATTGCCTTTGGTGTACAATCCGGGATAGCTGAGAACAGAGGCAATATTGGTTTTCGGATCTAACATGCCTGCTTGCTTTAAGCCGATATGTTCCGAACCGTTCGGAATAAACGGCGTGATCTCCGGCGCCTTTTCCTTCAAAGTATACATAAACTTGATCAGCTCGTCATAGCTCTTAATCGGAGCGACTCCCAGCTTCTCCCGGATATCTTTGCGAATAACGAACGTCCACGGACGAATGAAATTCACTTCAAGCGGAACCGCATACAATTTGCCGTTCACTTTGTTGGCTTCCATCAGCTGCGGAGAGCGTGTGCCCTTGATGTCAGGTCCATATTTGTCAATAAATGCGTCCAAAGGCTCATAGAGGCCGGCGGCAATGTTTTGCGTCGGATTATTGTCCCAGATGAGGTCGTAGTCTTCGGCAGAGGACAAGGCGACCTGGCGCTTCGTGAGAACATCCGACCAGGGGATGAACACTACATTCAGCTTCACATTGAGCGTACTCGATAACCGGTTCTCCATCTCCGTCTTGACTTCATTCCAATTGCCCGGCGGATCTCCCGGAAACATGATTTTCAGCGTTACTGGACTCAATTGGGCGTCCGGGGCTGCCGATTTACCGGAGTCGGACGGCGCCGCGTCTTTCGAATTACAACCGGCTAACGTCCCTGCCAAGATCAACGATAAAGACGTTAGCAAGATCCCTTTTCTTCTTTGGTTCATGGATAAACCCTCCTGTTTATGATCAACCGGGCAGCGCCTGTTCAGACGGTCTTTCCTTTTTTCTCTGCTTTCGCTGCTTGCCCGGCTCCGTGTTTTGATCATAATTGGCTTCCTCTCGGTCCGTACAGTCCGTTATCTACCAATCGGTACGGATTGTTACGAACCGGAAGAGTTGTAATTCTCAAAGCAGCGAAGTACGAAATTTACGGCTGTTCTTCCGTGTTTTCCATGCGGTATTGGTTCGGTGTCATCCCGGTAGCCCGTTTGAACGCCGTGAAGAAGGTGCTCTTGGTTTGAAAACCGGACCGTTCCGTTATATCCGCAACCGTCCAGTCGGTCGTTTTAAGCAGCTTCGCGGCGAGTTCTATTCTTTGCTTTAAAATATAGTCGGACAAGGAACAGTGAAAATGGTCCTTAAATATTTGTCTGGTATAGTTCACGGACATGGATACATGAGCCGCGATGTCATCCACGGACAGCATCGGATTGTGAAGATGGTTTCGCACGTATTCGATCATCTCCGCGGCAATCTCTTCCTTCCTGCCCGATGTATTCTTCTTGCGCTGCTGATCCATAATTTGCAGCATTTCTCTGTACAGCCACGTTTTCACTTCACGGAGGGTAGCAAATTGTTCCAGAAAGGCATGGATCCCTTTTAGCCCTTGAAACGTGCTGTAATTTTTAAAGCTTTTCATAATTGAATACACAATGTGGGTCAGCTGCAGCTTGCATTCCTCATAACTCAGTTCTTGCATATGTGAGGTGAGCTGATCCAAATATCCTTCCAGCGCCTTTTCGTTCTTGAGCTGAACGGAGTGGATAACCTGCTTTAACAGCCCTTCATCGAGATCGCTGTCCTTGACTCGTTCGTACCGGTCCAGATCTTCAAAGGTGAATACTTTGTCCTCGTTATTAATGAATCTCAGCAGCGTTAGTTCGTAAAGCTGAGAATAAATGATTTGCAAGTTTTCCTCAACATCAAGCACGGAACTGACCGCCGCATTCACTTCCAGTTTAATCCATCTCCTGATCTGTACCCTTGCTTCCTCAAGTACCCCTTTCATCTGAGACAAGTCATCTCCCGAGGCGGGTGCGGAAATGAGAGCCACGATATGGTCGGAGCCGAAATCGACCGTTTCCGCAGCGTACCCATGGTTCATCAAGACTTCGCCCATAATGTTTCCCATGGCAAAACGCATCAGCTTGCGAGAAGCGAAATCGAATTGTTCTTCGAAGCGGCCGTACGATTCCAATCGAACAACGGCTATACGGAACCATCCCGTTTGAAGTATGCTTGTTTGGGTTGTAATAAATGGTTCCATCGGCTTGTAAGACTTGGAATTCAGAATCCATTGACGCAAAATATCTTCCTTCACCAAGGCTTTGCTGCTCTTAATGGATAGATCCAATTGTTCAATCTTCTCTACGAGTGAGTGGAAACCGGAATGAATCCATTCCATTTCATTATAGGCACTCGTTGGCTGCAGGGCGGTATGCTCTTTGCCAAGCTTGCTTTTCATTTGTGTGGCTAAATCGCTTATCGGCTTGAAGCTGCGGTAGGATTGCCAAAACAAATATAACAGTAAGGTCAACAGCAGAATGATGGAGGAACCGATAATTTCAAAACGAACCTTAGCTACCTTCGCCTGCCATAAAGTGATCGGCGCCAAGTGATACACATTCCATCCCTCTATGGGCAGCCGATCCGTTTGGACGGACCAGGTGACATTGCCCGAATTCCATTCCCGTCTCTGATGCTCCGATACGGTTGACGTTACATCCGTTTCCATTAGCGCTTTCGTTATTTCAGGATGTGTATTTCCTAGGATGAACTCTTTATTTTTGCTTTCAATATAAATCTTGTTCTGATCCTCTTTGGAGACTTGCAGCATGTTCTCGTTCAGTAAGGGTTTACTGAAAAGGATTGCTGCGAAGCCCTGATAGTTTTGATTAGGCCCGGCTGCCGGTACGACAAGCGCAAGATACGATTCGCCCTTCACCTCATGATTGAAATATTGAAGATAGGGCGTTTTCTGATTTTTAATATAATGTAAGATCGTTTGATCATAGAAATCGTCCGTTGTATAGATACTGGAATCGGATGTGTAAATTTGATTGAGGTCGAAATTGATTAAATAAATGGTATCGATAAGCGGTTCACTGCTCATAAATTCCCTTACGCTCATCGTAGCTTTATTCAAAGTCATTGGAGAGTAATCGGTTTTCTCCATGTTCATCCAAAGCGCGATTCTCTCATCCGAATAAATTCTCAAAGCAAACTGACGCAGCTTCTGCAATGTGTATTCTGAGGATTTTACGACTTGCTTCATTTTCTCTTGATTGGACTTCTCCAACTCCTCTATTGCGCTTTTGGCGAACTGCTTGCTCAAAAACACGGTAAACATCAGGGTGAGAAGAGTTACCACAATGCAGGAATACAAAAATATGCTTAAGTACATCTTCTTCGGCTTAAACCGATCCCACATGAAAAAACCGTCCTTGTTATGTAATAGAAGCAATAATCGAACCTTAGAACAATAGTAAGTCAGTTGTTTCGGCGAGTCCAGTACGAATCTTACCAATCAAGTACATAATTTCAGTATCCAATAGAGCTTTCAATACAATCGGAAAAACCGTACAGCCTAATGACTGTACGGTTGAATCCTAAGCGCCCAAATGAAATTCGGCGTAACGTTCTTTCAATTCTTCCTGCTCCTTCTTGTATGGCCGTTACCTGCTCAATCCACGTAGTTTTTTAACGGCATGCCTACATATTCGCGGAAGGATCGGATCCGCTCTGCCTCGAACTCGAAGACGACCGCAAGCTCATTGTGATAAGGCAGCCCCTGCAACGAACCTTCCGCGCGAAACACCACCATCCCGTTGTCCTCGTTCTCAAGCTCGATAAGCGGAGTCAGCTGCACCTGCAATACCGAGCGCTCAAACCTGATCAATTCCTCGAACCGTGCTTTGCCTTGCTGCTCGTGATTCCACCCCTCTAGCGGGAGCGGAACGGAAAAATGAAAATCTTCCGTAACCTTCTTAAGAAAATCGATTGTATGCCCTGTTTCGAAAGCCCGCCTAAAAGCATCAAACACTTCGCAAGTTCGGGATGGGACTGAGCCTATGGATTTTTCCATAAAATAAGCCTCCTCATTATGGTTTATTGGACACTTGCTTTTCATTAGCTAGCGGGATAGGACCTTCAGCTGGCTCGAAATCGTTCCAAGATGAATGGCTTCGTGAATCAGCGCGAAGTTGAACAACTCGCTGGCGGTATTGAATTGGAACGGTCCCAAAGAATAAGGAGTTGAAAGCTTCTCGTCCAACATTTCAGGTGTCAGCTCAGATAGGCGGGAAAGCTGGGCCATTAACATCCCGACCAACTCCTCCTTTGATGGAGGAGCAACCGTCCAGTCCAAGGGCTTTGTTCCAGAGTTAAACAGCATTTCATACGAATCAGGTATGGCCGACGGGGAGCCGAAGCTTAAGGTAGAATACTTATCCATCCAATAAATCATATGGCCGACATTCCAGCGGATGGTATTGTTGAAGCCTTCCGGCAGCTTGTCGAAATATCCCTCCGCTACTCCCTGAAGCTGGCCAATCACGACCTGATGCAGTACTTTGCCGGTGTTAATAATCGATTGTGTCACCATGAAACGCCTCCCTGATTTGTTTTGTATCATGTGTTTCGCTTTCTTAACCCAAGTTTACCTCCTCATTCATAACGCAACAATCACGTAATTCCGATGCAAATGATCGGTATCAGTAATGATCACTAGGAAAAATGTGAAAACTACGCTGCCCCAGTTATAATGATAAAGGAGTTAAGCGAATCGAAAGGAGCTCGGTGGGATGGAACTGAGGCAGCTTGAATATTTTGCCGCAATATGTAAGGAGATGCATTTCTCCAAAGCGGCTGAGAATCTCTGTACCACACAGTCGAATCTTAGTCAGCAGATCAAGTTTCTGGAGAACGAGTTAGGTCTCCCCCTGTTCGACCGTATCGGCAAGCGGATTGCATTAACGGAAGCGGGTAAAATCTTATTGGAGCAAAGCCGGCTCATCTTTGAACGAATCGATTATATCCAAGGAGCGATTGCGGATCTGAAGAAAATGGAGGGGGGCCGGCTGGACATCGGGATCCTTCCGGGTGATGGGGACTTACTGTTTGACGCTCTGCTAGTCGACTTCCACCGGGCTTATCCCAAGCTTTCGATCAGCGTCACGGAGTCCACGGACGTGTATGAACAGGTTGCCGCCGGCACCAGGGATCTCGGGGTTACCACGGTTCCTATCAAAACGGATGAGCGTATTGCCATCATCCCCTTGTTCCATGAGGAATTCGCGTTGGCTATTCGCTCGGACCACCCTCTCGCCAAGTCGAAGGCCATCCCGTTCGAACAGCTACAGCAGCTGAGGATGGTGATGTTCAGCCCAGAGCATCAGATTACTAAAGTGATCCAATCCTGCTGTCAGGATCAAGGGATATCGATCGACAATCCGATCGTGACTTCAACGTTATCCACGCTTCTAACGCTGGTGGAACAAGGGATTGGAGCTTGTATTCTCCCCCGTCTACTGCTGGATTTTCTGAATCGTGAGAATATCTCCGCCGTCAAGCTGCTTAATCCTACTCCAAGCCAAGACATCTGCATTATATACCGCACGGACAGGTTCATGGGGCAGGCGGCTAAGCTGTTCATAGATGTGCTTCAGACCTACATACAAAGTGTAATGGATCGTACCCAAAGGTCGCTCGGGTAGATTTCGCCATACGCAGGCAAACGAAGTCACCAAAACTCTTAACAAGGCTGCCGATCGCGGCAGCCTTTGTCACGGGCACCTTGGAAACGGGGCAATTTTTTACGAATATCATCCGCTTTTATATCCTCTTGCCATACGTTTCAGCGGTATCAAGCAACGAAACTCCAAACCTTTAAAATGGCTTAACGACCATAAGTACCATTATGGCAATCATCAGCAGCTGTGCTGCCGTCTCGATTGGTGTGAATGTGAGTGTGGCTAGATACATTTACTTTCGCAATTCAATTCGTTGATTTTGTGCTCAGCTTGCTTAAAATTCGTAGGAAGAGCGCCTCCTTGATGGTGTTGGGTTTCAAACCCGTGGACAAACCCATCATATTGAGGCGCTCCCTTTTTGACCAAGCCCATTTCTTAGGCTATACAGGAATGTTTAGCTGAATGTCAAATTTCCTCAACACCGTTTTATTTATTCCCTAGCGTAGTGTAATCGCTGCTTGTCCCGCCAATCCATTCCAGAGATGGGTCAAAATCGGCTGGATTTGCTTCCACGCCTTTATTAATGGAAGCCTTGCGGATCAGCTTAGTCGGGGTCGAAGTCGAAAGTGTGCCACTAGTCCATGCAGTACCTGGGTCAAATCCAATTTTCCCGATCAGGTCAACCAATACACCTGTATTCGAATCACTCACAAAATTTTTATACAGTGCAATAGCATCATCTCCATTGAAGCCCATAACACTTGAAGTTGATAACAGGTTAGCATTCATTGTCGCTTTGTCAGCAGCACTGTTATTGACAATGACGTATACGCTGCCGGGCGCAAGAGTGCCGCTTAGCGTCAACTTATAAGACCCTACCGTTGTGCTGCCATTATTATACTGAACCACAGTATACTTGGATAAATCGATACTTCCGGAAGTACCGTTATAGATTTCCAATGCCTTGTTGCTTCCGCCATTGATCAAATATTCCGAGAAGAACAACTCCGTTGAGGAGCCCGGCACCCCATCCGTAGTTTGGGAAACAATATTGGATTCACCTTCATACTGCCCACCCGTTACGACAAGCTTGAACTTATAGAAAGTACCCGCATTCAACCCGTAAACCTGTGCTGTTACCGAGCTTGCATTCAGCACAAGAGGTGCATCCAGCCAACTCGTCCCGTTATCCGCGGAGTACGTCATCTTCACGACGGTAGCTCCCGTAGGAGCCGGGAAGCCAAGCGTGATAGAGCTCGATGTCTTGCCCGTTACAGCCATGGTTGTAATCGGTGTTACTGGTGCTGCGCTTGTAGTAACATCTACGATGTTCGAAGTTCCCGCATAAGGTCCGCCCGTTATATCCAGTCTGAATTTGTAAGCTGTGGACGCCGCAAGCTGCTTCGCCGTAGCATACGTGGAGGCTGCAGTCAAAGGTGCAGCAGTTACAGCATCCAAGTAGGTGCTTCCGCCGTCTATGGAATAAGTAACCTTAACTACCGAAGCATCCGTTGGAGCCCTGAAGCTAAAATCTACTGTGGAATACGTTGACCCGACTGCGTTAAAGTTACTGATCGGACCTGCAACAACATTCGTTGCAGCGTCAACCGCGTTGGAATAGCCTGCACTATTGCCTCCTTGTACAACCAGCTTAAACTTGTAGTTCGTACCTGTTTCCAAGCCAACGACCTGCGCCGTAGTCGAAGCTGCAGTCAGAGTAGCAGCCGTTTGAGAATCATAATACACCGTACCATTGTTGCTGGACTGCTGAATTTTTACCGATGTCGCACCGGCCGGAGCTGTAAAGGAAAGGTCCACCGTCGTGTTGCCGCTTGCCGTCTTGGCTAAATCACCAATCGGCGTTTTCCCTGCAGCCGCTGTATAACCGTTCCGCTGAGCTTCCTCTTCGCTGTTGAAGAAAACGCGGTATTCCACAGGTACCTGAGCATAGTCCTCAGCTGGGACATACGTTTTCGTTTCACGGTTGCCCGTAGGTCTGGATAAACCCTTCTTCTGCTCTCTGGCACGGAAGACAAACGGCAATTCGGTTGCCGGATCGGCCGGATTCCAAATGCCCCGCTCGAACCGGATCGCTTCCTTTTCCGCCTCGGAGAAGGTATTGTAGCCTACCTCATCGATCGGCCAAATGTAATATGTAGAGGCTTGCCCTTGCTTCACCATCTCCAAATTGATGTTGGTATTATCGCTCTTCCGAATGATTTCACCCAGAATCCGTCCGTTGCCGTCCATCAGCTCCGGTCCGAATTTTAAAGTTACCGCTTCCCCTACAGGCAGCAGAGACTTCAAGTAAAGCTTGGCTCTTTCGCCGTGCGCCTTTTGGTTATTATTCATGCTTGTTTCGTCTGATCCTGAGTAAACCTGACTATAATCGAACGATGCATTCGTAATATGGTAGGTCTCCGGCGTGTCAATATTGACAAAACGAATCGTGTCCGTGCCGATGTATTTCGTTGATAAATGTACGGTATCCCCATCGACAACACTGCTAATGGTCGAGTCGACCGTCGCTGGAATCGCAGGCTGCGCAGCCGAGAGAGACAGATCCGTCACCTTGCGCGGAATCAGCTGGTAGTCGCTTCCATACTGATTCACAATCGCCGTTACATCATACCACTTGCGGGATTGCAAGGCCGGATAAACGTTCGTGCCTTCCATAACACGCATCGTTAAGGTATTAAAATCACCATCAATCACCGGTACGTTATAGCCGCCGCCTACTGCCGTAACGCTAGTCGTACCAATGTAAACCTTCAGGCTGACCAATTGGCCTTCCATGCTCTCGGCTGTCGCAGCATTTTGCAGATTGGCAATAGACGTAGGCTTTGCAGCCGGTAGTGCATTGCCGGAGCTGAGCACCGTTACTTCGGTAACTTCAATTTCAGTCAAATTGCTGTAAAGCTTAATAACTCCCTTTGCACGAACACGGTCGCCTTCCTTAAGGTCAGGAATACCTGTCATATTGCTCTTGAAAATGTTAATGGCACCCGTTTCATCCTGCATATACGTGGAAAGCTTTGTACCGCCAAGAGCAGAGTTATCGGCCGTTACGATGCCTTCTATCATTACCGTCGAATTCACGCGGGTACGTGCATCGGCAATGGTAATTGGCGTGGTTGTCGATATTTCTGCCTTCACCGTTACCATGAAGGTCTTGGTATCACTCGCCGTACCCTTCGTGATGGTTGCCGTCAAGGTTACTTGCTTATCCGCTTGACCTTCCGCAGGTCGCGTTACGGAGCCGCTTGTCGATATGGCGGGATCATTGGATGCCCATGCAACCGCCGTGCCGTTTGAACCGCTAACCGGAAGAGTCAGTTTTGCTGTTACATTCGTTGCCGAATCCCCGCTGCCGTATCCGATGGCTAACGCCGCTTTATCCATTGCCACGGCATCCGCGTCCGTCATGTTCACAGGAACGATATCCGCCACACCGCGCGGCTTTACTTGAAACAGTGAGTTGAATACAGAGGCAACCCCGGTAACATTGACGACATTGCCATTTTTAAAAGTAAAATTGTTATAGCTCAGTCCAGTCCTGTTATCAACGCGAACTCTAGAATATACGGCGTCTTTAACTGCATTAAACTCAAACGTATCATAGGAGAACTTAGTTAGGTCAGCGATCGTTACACCAATGAGCTTAACCAATGTACCCTGATTGGAGACAGTTACGCCGTTCGGCTCAATGATGACAGGAGCCGGCACGGCTTCCGAACCGATCTTGGCAATGCCGTTCGAATCCGGTGCAAACTGGAATTCTCCGTTGAAGCTTCCCGTTGTCGCAGTAAAACGAAGCTTATCTCCGGGAACTACATCCGCAGCGCTTTGATAAACATACGCGCCGCCGGTTGCATCCTGAATGTAGAAGCCCTTGCTTCCCCATCCGCCCGACTGGGAGATGGCTATACCCTCAATCGTTACCGTTGAACCTGCTGCAAGTGCTCTTGCTTCTGCAATGCTCTTCTTGCCTGCATCGGTTGACGTGCCTTCCAGCTTCACCACTCGGCCTAACGGGAAGTCCGCTGCAGAAATCGGACGTTCGAAGCTCCGCACATAATTAACGGTTGCTTCAAGATCCTCCGGTCCCGTAATTGCCATCTTGTTCATAGCAACAATCGTCTTATTGGCGCCGAACATGTAATTGTTAACAACCAGCGTGTACTCTTGTGCAGGATAGATTGGCTGGTCGTTCAAGAGCTTCATCTCAACGACCTTGCTTGTTGTGCGGTCCCACTTATATTTAAAGCCTGCGATGCTATAGTCCGCACCGTATTGGGAGATCTGGGAATTCATGATCTGCTCCAGCTCCGCACCGGTCACTGTAAACTTAACAAGCACGTTGTTGAATGGCTGAATATTGAACAACTCGCCCCATGTGATGTCGCCGGCCTCAGCAAGATTATCCCGAATGCCGCCGCCATTCATTAAGGCAAAATCAGCTCCCATCGCATGTTTCATGCCATCAGCGATAAGATTGCCGAGCGGATGGTCACCTTGGTTGACGTAACCGCTGGTTCCGTTTTCTCCACGAAGAATCGGTGTCGTTGCATGGCCTACAACCTCATTGATTTTTGAAGCGACAGCCTGCTCATACTTTGTTAAAATTGCTGCGATCTCCGCATCCGGTGTAATCGCATCCTGGACCGCATAAACGATCTCGCCCTGTTTGGATACGATATCGTGTGTAGCCGGATCGATCTGCAAATCTACATCCACGATCGCTTTACCATATTCGTAGGCCTGTACGATCAGCTTGTTATCAACCGTTCCATTGACTATCTTGTGGTTGTGTGCGGCGAAAATCACATCGACTTCGTCGTCAACCGCATTCGCCAGCTCTGCCGCCGGACCGGAAATCGTGCCGCTCGCTTCTTGCGTTGCGTCTAAGTGTGCCAACACGACGATTGCTTTCACACCTTGTTGCTTAAGCTCCGCAACGGATTCATTTACAGCTTCTCTTGCATTGGTGAATTTGATGTCTGTAATTCCCTCGGGAATTACAATCCCAGGTGTCGCTTCGGTAACAATCCCGATAAATCCGATCTTTACCCCTGCAACTTCTTTGACGATGTATGGGGGCAATACATGCTGATTTGTGGCTTCATACTTTACATTGGCAGCAACGATCGGGAAGCTGATGCCATTATAGCCCTTGGTTCCCCTCGGATGCTCCCCGCCATTAACCATGCGAAGCATTTCCTGAGTGCCTTCGTCAAACTCGTGGTTCCCTAATGTACCTACATCCATGCCAAGCGCCTCGAAAATTTCTATTGTCGGTTCATCCTGGAGAAGCGCCGATACGGGTGAGCTTCCACCCCACAAATCGCCGGGTTCTACCATCAGAGTGTAAGGGTTTGTTTCCTCACGCTGGCGAAGGTAAGCTGCCGTATAGTCAATCCGACCGATTTTAACTTTCTCCGAATAGCCCGGTACCGTTTCGGTGTAAGTCTGGTCGATCTTTCCATGAAGATCGTTAATGCTCAGCAGCTGCACGGGAATGTTCCCGGTCAGTACCGGCGTAGCCTCCACCGTTGTTTTGCGGGATTCCTTGCCGCGAGAGCTTACGCTAGTTACGTCGAAGCTATATTTTTGCCCGTTCGTTAAGCCGATTCGGGTAAATTTTGTTTTGGTGATAAGAGCATCGTTGATCTTCTGACCGTCAAGATATGCGTTATACCCGGCAACCTCGGAATCGTTAGGAGCTGTCCAGCTAAGCGTCACATACTGATGACCTGTCGTTGCTGCCAGCTGTGCCGGCGGCTCCGGTGTCCGGTTCTGCTCGCCGGAGTCACTTGGACCGTTGTCATCCGAGTTCGATGAGCCATTGCCATTATTATTGCCATTGCTGCTGCCAGCAGAAGGAGTGCTGCCGGAATTGCCCGGATTGGTCGAGGTTACGTCCTTGCCGCCTACCTTCGCCTGTACGCCTTCGCTGATCTCTGTCTTTAACGGAGTAACGCCAAGGTCAGCGCCACTCTTGTTGATTTTCGCGGACCCGATGGTTCCACTGCCCGTCACCTGCACGTTGGAGTCAACGGTCATGGACTTGACCACCGCATTCGCGCCCAGGTCGATCTTGGCTTGTCCTGCATTGGAGTTAATTACAAAGCTTTCGATGATCCCGCCTTCCACTTTAATGGTGGAATTGGCTTCAAGCTTCATTTCCCTAATACTGCCGTCCTTAAGCGTAACCGTAGCGGAAGCGCCGCTCACGATAAGTGACTGCACATTCCCGGCAACCTGAACCGAGGAGCCCGAAGGAATGTCTTTGGACACCTGCACGCTGCCGTAGCCGTCCTTGGAGTTCCCCTCCAGCTTCACGCCGGAATTCACTTCTACGCTCTGTACCGTCGTGCTTCCGTTGGCAACAAGTCGTACGTCTCCATTCGCTTTGTTGACGGACACCTCGCCAAGCTTCGAGTCCTCCAACGTGATGGAGTTCGGTCCGCCGCCCTTTACGAGAGTTTTGCCTTTTACCGTGACTTTTTTCAAAAGAGCCTCGCCCTCGCCAATGGAAGCAGCAAGAACCAGGTTCCCGTCAATCGTCATATTCTCTAGCTTCACGTCAGGTGATTGGACCACAACGTGTCCTTTTACATCCCCCTGATATGTCCCCGCCTTGTCAAATGCCTTCATCTCACGCGTAAAAGCATTCGCCTTATTCAGTGTAATTAAAGCTTCTGCCCGCGTGATCGACTGCTGCGGCCGGAAGGTCTGATCAGGATACCCGTTCAAATACCCGGCTGCTGTGAGCGCTTGAATGGCCTCCTTGCTCCATGCCGGGAATTCACTTGCGTCCTTGAACTCCGCCGGCTTGTCCGCTGCAGTGGCTTTCACAAGCTTACTGACCGCAACCGCGACCTCTTGTCTTGTGATGGTCTGAGCAGGCTTGATCGTGCCGTCTTCGTATCCGGAGATGTAGCCCGCGGAAACCGCTCTGCCGATTTCCGAATAAAACCAATCCGTACCTCGGACATCTGAAAACGCCGGAGCTGCCGATGTGCGAAGGTCAAAGACCCGATTGACCAGTGCGATAAACTCCGCCCGGCTAATCGGTGCATCCGGACGAAATGAACCGTCCTCATAGCCTTGGCTGAGCTCCAAATCCATCCACAGCCCGATCTCTTTAGCTGCCCAGTGTGCGGCTGTATCCGCTGCGGGGGCTGCTGAAGCCAAACTTGGAACACTTGGAAACAACGTGCCGACAACTAGCGACATTGCCGCAATAGTACTAACCGCTTTTTTCAACATCTTTCGTGACAACAATGCTCCCTCTCCCTTAAATTACAGTTTTTGGTTATTCCCATAACCCCATCACACACTGCTCCATCATAAGCATTGACTGTTAGGGGAGCATCAGTGCAATGATAATTTTATATAAATTTATTTTTCATCCCTAGAATAACTGTTATCAGTCCTTAACTTTACTAAAGACGGGCAAATTATACAGGGAGAAAAAATAACCCACCCTATTTCTGGGTGGGTTCAGTAGTTATTTCAGCTTTGATGATGAAATAAATTGGGTGAAATCCTGCTATGGCTTCGAATCTCAGCGTTTGATCTTTCTGTCATGCGATGACTTCGACTCTGTCTGGGACGACGACTTGCTATCAGGTGCGGGCTTCGACTCCGACGGGGACGAAGGCTTGCTTTCCGATGCGGGCTTTGATTCCACTGGGGCTGTCGGAAACTTCCATTGCGACGTATGCTTCGTATCGCCGCTTACAATCTTGCCGTCCTGCGGCTGCTTGGCTTCCACATGCGGCAACGACGTTTTGCTATCCGGCACTGGCTTTGAGTCCTTCGGTCCAATATCACTCGGTTTCGCATCCGCGTGCTCGCGTTCCGCTCCACCGAGTAGCTGCCCTAAGTAACCTGAAATACTTCCGAAACCGCTTTGCTTAGATCCGGGGTCGGTGCCGTCGGTGTCTTGATCTCCGGTGCCGGTGCGGGTGCCGGGGCTGTTGTCGGTGCTGTCTTCATCTCAAACACGGTGCTGGGGCCGGCGCCGACTTCATTTCGGGCTCCGGAGCCGGCGCTGGCGCCGTCTTCATCTCCGTAGCTCCCGGCAGCAACGAGCCTGCCGCATCCAACGGGCCCGCAGCCGCCGAGAACCTGCCATCCGTAATGGGGCAAATTCCCAGGCAGAACCCTTAGCGGCAATTGGAGCGGCAACCGATAGCATCTCCGGCATGCCTGGCCGCCCTTTGGACCACAATAGCGAATAACCAAGGGCAATCTCCTCTTAAATAATGGCGCTAATATACGACTATCCAGTCCATGGGGGATGGTAATTTCCGCTAAGCCGCACAATGTAGAGAATAGATCACATAAATTCACATTTTCCTTAACGTTCCTACCGCCTTCGAAGCCTTTCGACCAGCGTATGATTAACGGTACTCGGGCACTTCCCTCAAAAAACTTCTGTTTTTCCCATACTCCATGCTCACCCAGTATTTCGCCATGTTCGTATGGAGTTGCAAATGCGAAAAAGCCGCCCAATATCCAAGGATTCAGACGGACGTCCATACACAAGACAGCAGGAATGCATACAATACAATGTAACAACGTAAACACAATTGACGGGGTGGGTGATAAAAATGGGAGCTGTAGGTGCATGTGGTGGTTACGGTACAGGCGGTGGTGCTGCCTTCGTACTCGTGCTGTTCATTCTTTTGGTAATCATATTGTCGGCTGGTTTCATGGTGTAATTTGTTAATTATGAGGAATCCCAAAGAGTCTACCGTGCATTGCTGGTAGGCTCTTTTGTTTCTTGTTGCAAGCCCGAGCCTTCAGCTTTTCCACCCCGTCCGGATGATCCTAGTAAGTATATAAAATAGAATGTAATTAAATTTACATATTTTATTGCGACTATAGCCACAATCTGATATTGTCGTATAGGCAATAATAACTATACAGGAGTGAAATTCTATGCGTTTTTTAAAACTGCTTGTCATTTCGGTAGTTCTAGCAGTCACACTATCTACTACATCTTTTGCACACTCAGGCAGACTAGATAGATACGGTGGCCATGAATGTTCAAATGAGGCATATATGAAACGCCTATGCAAAGGATATCACTCGCACACTGGAGGCTTTTTCATAGGTGAGTTTCCAACAAATGAACCCGTCCCTCCAACATCCGATGCTGAAGAAGTTATTCCCGATGGGCATGTTAAAGTTACACTTCCAACATTTAAGATTTATATCAACTATAAAACTGGAGCTTCTGACGCTCAAAATTACACCTTAGAATACCCATTTTTTATTTATAATGATATCATCTACGCACCTTTGAATTATGATATGTGTTCAACTCTTACGATTGAAAACACTTGGACAAATGAAGTAGGCTTATCATTAAGAAAAACTGGTACTGAAATTGGGAATGGAGTACATTTTAAACGTATTGAAGCATCCTCTACTCAGCCTGTAAACATGTATGCTCATCTTCCATCATTCAATATTTATGTCAATGATGTATGGGTAGATAATGGAAAAGAGCAGTATCCTTTTTTAGTTTATAATGATGTAACATACTATCCTATGACATTTGATAATAACAGCAAGTTTGGTTTAACTGCCGTATTAAAAGATAATAGGTTCGATATTTTTAAGTAAAAGATGAAGCTGCCCATTGGCGGCTTTTTTAATTTCCTCACCTCAACAGTACTATTTGACAAAGTTTTTTATTATCTCATACACCTCTTCTACTGTTAGTTTCTTAACATCACCTCTGACTATTTCCATTATTTTTTGGTGTACTACGCCATTTTTAGCATTGGAGGTTTGATCATAATCTATTTCAATTGTACGGTACGCTTGCTCAATACGAGCTTTTATAGCCGCTACATTTAAACTATTGTTCTGATATATGACTTCTAAGTCATCATGCAAGTCATCTCTAATTTTTTTGAGACTAGCCAAGGATGCTCTGTAATTACCAATCGCGTCTATTGTACCTTTAACATTGAACATGTCTAGGTTATCGATTTTTTCATTTAGAAAGCCTCCGAAAGTATTCCGGGAGACATTCTCCTTTCCTCCGCCAGCCCAAAGGTTTTTAATAGCACTATTCATGAAGAATGCAGTTTTCATAAGAACTTTTTCTGGAGTATCATCAGCTATAACACCCTTCTTATTTTCATAGTGATGATTAAATCTATCGCCTATTCCCTTGTTATTTAGTGTTTGTATTTTCTCGTTGGCGTTAACAGTGTTCAAAAGATTATTAATTTCTTTAATGAAGTTTGAATCTTTAAAAGCGCCTCGTACCATATTCAAAAAAGTTCTGATATTGTGCCAAGCCGTAATATGCCGAATGTGATGAGTTACAGCCCGATTCTTGAACTCATCCTGCGTTCTAAAATCAAAATCCGGTCTACCTGTAAGTTCATTGTCCTGCGTCAGTCCTAGTGATCCTAATCCTCCAATCGCGTGACCACGTGTAAAAGTCTCTCCAGTTAATGCGTAACGTAATACTTTTAGGGTAATATCTGTGTCAGAAGGATTGGCAATGCTCCTATATATTGTAAAAATTATCTCTATTGCCCTGTCTTCATTATTAAATTCATCATCAGTTAAATAGCGATTAGATTTACTAAGGGCTTCTTGAACTTTTTTTAAAGAACTTATTATATCGGGATCATTGTAGTCTTCTGGTGTAAGATAATCTTCAGCATAATATTCGAAGACAACATTCGGATCGTTGGTCTGTTTTTCTTCTTCTATTTCTGATAATGCTCTTGTTGTATACATAGGCTCATCAACCATTTTATTGGACTCTATTTTCCAAATTAAATCCTTTAATTCTTGCTGGCTTGAAACATAGATATCATCTGTCTGATTTTCCAGTTTATCGATTGCATCACTATGTCTTTGATATAGAGTTTTATAATAGCCATACTCATTTAATCGCTTTTTACCAGTTTTGTGATATAGAGTCCTTTGAATAGGCTTTTCATTAGAACTATATTTTGACTGAAATTGAGAGATTAATTGTTGTGTGACTCTATTTCCATATTCCTTCTGCATTTGCATGATAGAGTTAGCGTTCGGTGAAATAGCCTTACTCTGCTGTATCACACTCTTCCCTTGTGTCGGAGAGTATTTCGCTTGTTTATTGGCGTTTCTGGTATAATCCATCGTTATCTCCTAGTACAAGATATATTTAATAAATTATACCAGATATTCGGAAATGTGGACAAACAGCTAACCAGTAAAGAAAAAGACCGCTCCTTTGGTAACATTCCCAAAGGAGCGGTCTACTGTAAAACCCCGTCCGGACCGGAGCTCTACCGCTTTGCTTCACCTGTCGGCACGACCTGAACGCTCGCAGACGCGGAATTCCCGCTCTTGTCTACAGCGGTGATCGTGATTTCATTTTGACCCGGCTGTAGCGCTGTCGGCTTGGATTCGAAGCCCAGGTTCTCCAGAGCTTCCGCATCCACTCCGTTCACCTTTACTGAAGCCGCTTCATTCAAACTCCCCTTCAGCACTAGGGAAGCACTGTCTACATTGTAATGATTGCCTGTTTTCCTCCCTGGAGGAACCAGCTCAAGGGAAGGAGCGATAGCATCCTCGATGCGTTTCAGCTCTCCCGGAGTGAATGCTTGCCCCGTCTCCGAACGGGATTCGCTGCCGACGATTTTTACAAACACGCGGCCCTCGTAATACCCGGTCGTCTTCATCGTTTGCAGCAGCTTCTGTGCCCAAGAACCGGCCCAACGGTAGCCGTTTCTTCGTTCTTCCTCGATCTCGAGAATATTGTGTTTGATCACCCCGTCGCGCCCGGAGAAAATAGGCTTATTCGTACCGATCTGATAAAAGCGATACCACGTATCGACAGCCGGATTCGGTACGAAGTATACATTGTTCGGATCTCCCGAAATGTAGTTGATTCCGCTTAGCTTATTCGCATCGAACCATCCCAGCGCGCTATCCACAGCATGTCGAATTTCCGGCGTCTCGTCCGGATGGGCGATCAAATATTTGATAATCTCGATCGATTCCGACCCGGAGATGGAAGGGTGCTCGTAGGCACGCGCACCGCGAGGCTCATACGTCACCGGATCATGCTGGGCACACCATGCCGTGAGAAGGCCCCCCACCTTGATTTGCGATTTCAGGATAAAATCCAGTCCTCGGTCGAGACTCTCCTGAATTTTCAAACCGGCATCCTCGCTCAATATATCCGTATTAAACGGATAAGCCTTAGACTTAGCCATTTTCAAAACGTTCATCACACGAATCATTGCGTTATCGTTGAAGGTAACGTAATCGGAATAGCCGTTCCTGGCAGGATACACCTGCGCCCAGCCGCCGGTCGGATACTGCATCCGGAGCAGGAAGCCGATACCCTTTTGCACTGCCTCCCTGTAGCGGATATCCCCCGTTTCCTTATACATAACGGAGAGGAATAAAATTTCATTCGTCGTTGCATTGTTATCTATCGTTCCAAGCTCCACACCGTTTGGACCGAGCCAATCCGATCTCTTTTCGGTGCCGTTCCAAGCGCGTTTGTATTGCGTACTGAATTTATACCACCCGCCATGCTCCATCTGCCATGAGAGCAGGTAATCAGCCTGCTGAATATCCTTCGCTCGATCTCCCGTGTAGTAGGCTGTATTTAAGAAAGGAACCTTCTTCGGATCCTCCGTGACAGGCCTTGGAATCGTAGCATCAGGCCGCACCGCCTCATTGGTCTCCAATGTGATAACCGTTTGGCCGGCATCGTTTGTAGTCATATTGCTTTGCTTTAAGCTAAAATTGGGGGTGAGCTGCGGGTTTAGGCTAGTCCAATCGCCCAAAGCAGATTGAAGCTGAAGGTCAGCCGGCTGAAAGCTGTTCAGCTTTTGATTCAACGTTATCTGAAAGGTGGTAGGCGAGGTCGCTTCCGCCTTCAAGATCTTCAGCGAAGTGTTCGCATCTGCTGCACCGGTCTCCGCATGGACGGCTGATAGCAGCAGCATGAGCTGTGCAGAGCAAAGGACGGGAATCATTATTCTTTTTTTGATGTTCATCGGCATACAGTGTTCATCCTCCAACTATTGATTTTGTTGTATACGCTTTCATTACTAGTCTTAGAAGAACAAGAACCGTTTCGCTTCTGTCACTTCCCCCCTCTTACATATAGAATTTTAGGATGGAATCATTCCCTTCCAGCATAAGTGAAAGGGGTATTTATCACCAGTGCAGGATTTGCTCACTTTTCAAGACATTTGCAATATTTGCTATTTTTGATGATTTTCCCCTACTCCCGCATATCCAGCACCGTCATCCGGTACCGATCCTTCCATGCCTTTGTCAATGCCGTTCCCACAATACCCGAGCCGCCGATGAGCACAACGGATTTCATTCTTCCAGTCCCCGCTTCCTGCGTTTTTCCATAGGATATCCGAGAAGAGGCGAAGTATGCTTACTGGCTGTACGATTCATCGAAAAGGAAGTACACTTTTTATCATTTTACATAGACTTCCAACACGAATCGACAAACTTCGCACGCCCCATCGAGTAGAATGTACATTACTGTGTAATACAAAGTGTACATAATGAAGGAGCGTCGAACATGCGAAAAATCATAGTACCGCTGCTGCTTGCGGTAATGCTGCTTTTGGCCGGCTGTACACAGGCGACAGGCATAGCGCTGAACAAGCTGTCGGAGAAGGAAGTGGAGCTGCAGGCCTATGAGGGCAAGCTGTCGGTCAGTTTCCGCTTTGATTTAGACGAAGAGGTTATACCCGCATTAATGAGCTATGAGAAAAGGACGCTAGATCGCTACCGTGCCTTGAATGGAGCCAAGCTGACGCTTACGGATATGAAAGTGAACCATGTAACAAGCTCTTGGTCTGCAAAGGGGCTTTTACAAAAAGACGGATCGTCGATCCCGTTTCATCTCTATATGAAGGATGGACAAGCGGCGGCTCAGGTGAAGGGTGCCAAGGATACGCTCCTGTTCGGGAATAGTGTGGCCCGCGTGTTTGCTCCAACGAATTTGCTCTATAGCGTCCCGTTACTCGGATATGCTTCAGATTATGTAATGGAAGGAACGCACACAAGCAAGGATTCGATCGTGCAGGAACTGCTAAAGCTTAGCTTGTCCAACCTGCCGACCGCGAAGGGCTTAACAGTGAAACCATCAGGGAAAAGCTACGGAGGCGTGGAGACGTCATTCCACGCAAACGGTGTAGAGCTGCTGGAGCTGGTAAGAGGCCACCTGCGTAACATCGCCTTGGATGATCAAGGGCTTCGGCAGCTGGCTAGTGTCATTCACGACTATATAACGACGGAGTTCAAGAACCAACCGGAGAGCTTTGCGGCATTTTACGATGATAAGCAGATGTCGGTTGAAGGGATTTACGGTGTGGAGAAAGCGTTGCTAGCCTTCCTTTCTTTGAACAAGCCTGATGAGAGTGATTTGCAGGAACTTCAGAATGTACAGGCAAGTGTGACCTTAAACGTGGATTCGAATCAAATGGCCCGGGGAATCGATCTTAAGATATCCGCAGGGAATCTGTTAAGTGAAAATAGTGGCTTACGCGGCGGGGAAATACAACTGTCTTATGAACGTGTGAAGATATCCGATGGGGAAAGTATGGTACCTGATGCGTTAAGCCTAACGGACGGAATCCAGTTGAATGACCTGGATACCTCCGAAAAGCTGCTGCAGCAAGTGGACGAAACCTCTGCCTTATATCGCTTCCTGAAGAATGATCTGAAACTGACGAGAAAGAGCATTACGATGTATGTAATGGATCAGTCTTACGTACTCGATCGCACTCGCGTACTGCTGGCCTCGGGTGACTACCGGTCCAATCCCCCTGTATTTATCTCGGACAATACCGCTTACGTACCGGCGAGAATACTTGCCTACAATCTGGGCTATGGCTCGCCCATCCTAGATTTGGATCAGGAGGAGGTAACCGTTGAGGCAGGCTCCCAAACAATCTTATTCAGCGCAAACAGCCGGCAGGCCCAGGTGAACGGTGAATCGGTCGAGATGCCGGGCCCGGCCAAGCATATGGGAGGAATCATGTTCGTTCCTCTCCGTTTCCTCGCTGAACAATTAGGCGCCCGTGTTGTCGTACCCGAAGGCGAATTGTACAGCATTCTAGTGGAACGTGACTAACAATCAAATTACACGGTAACAAGGCTGCCCCCATGATCGGGGAACAGCCTTGTTCCTTTATCCTAGGAAATCCCCAGCCGCTCATACTGCTCCTGCGGTGCATCATGCTCCTTCATAAGCCGACTCAGGAGTCTGACCATACGACTTTCCGCTTCTTCATTACGTATCGGATGCTGCTGCCCCGGATCCTGCTCCAAATCAAACAACAAGGTACCATACTTATGTGCTTGTAAGTAAGAAGAAGCCGGGATCTTCAGCGTCCTGATCCCCTTGGTGAATGAAAACGGCTCAGCCAGTTCAAGCTCCTGAAGCTCGGACACGGCGAACATCGAGGCCATATGTGCAGGCATCAGCGTGTAATTGTTAAGCGGTGTATTATCCGGTCGGGCCGGCGCGCGCATGTACACATATCGTCCGTCAGTGCAGTTGACATGTCCGCCGTGAATGCCGAAGAGCACGGCCTCCCTAGCCGGCTTGCTCCCTTCCGAATGCAGCGTTGTACGCAGGGGGATGCCCTGCATATCCGGGGGCACAGGTACGCCGAAGAAATCCAGCAGGGTCGGGGCCAAATCGATGAGCTGCGTTAGTCCGCCGCACCTTTCATCCTGCCGCTGCTCCCGGGGATCCCATACAAATAACGGTGTTCGTGCAATCTCGTTGTAGAACGGCATGATGTTTTTCGCCCACCAGTCGTGCTCCCCCAGGAGAAAACCATGATCCGTAGTCACGATCAGCATCGTGTCCTTCCATAGGTCACATTCGTCCATGACATCCAGCACCCGTCCCAAGTAGTCGTCGCACATGCTTAGCAGCGCAGCGTATTCATACTTGCAGTGCTCCGCTTCCTCCCTTGTTTCCTGTACGGGATGGTAGCCCGGCCAATCGAAATGCTTCCCGCTGTAGTCGTGCGGGTACAGATCTTTATATTTCTGATGAGAAAAGAACGGCTCGTGCGGATCGAACGCCTCTATCTGCAGCAGCCAGCGGTCCTCGTTCCGGTTCGTGCGGATAAACTCGATGCCTTTGCCGAACGTTTCGGCCTGCGGATGGAGCTCTTCCTTGGACATATACTTCCGGTTGATCCAGTCCTGCCGGAACAGCTGCCCCCGGTATCCTTCGAATTGTCCGACATGCTCGGGGATGTCCGGTTCCGCGATCTCCCCCTTCCAAGGGTCGCCCTCTTGTCCCCGCACGAATTCCCAAGTGTTGTACTGGCTGTGGTAGGTGGCTCCGCCCGGCTCCCAATAATGGTAATGGTCGCTTACCAGATGCGAATAGACCCCGTGCCGCTTGAGCAAAGCTGGCATAGAGTCGTCGAACGGCTCCAGCGGTCCCCAGCTTCGATGAAGAAAATTGTATCGGCCCGTCAGCATATCACGCCTGGCCGGCATGCACGGCATGCTCCCTACCCAGCTGTTGTCGAAGGTGACGCTCCTCTTCGCCAATCTGTTAAAATTCGGTGCGTGGACCCAATCGCAGCCGTAGGGGGGAAGCATATGCCGATTCAGCGAATCGAACAAGATCAGTATCGCCTTCATAGGCTGTCAGCCTCCTCTGTAGTCATCCAACCGGTCAAACTCGTCAGCTCGACGTTTTATTTATCACGCATTATTTCTTCAGCGCTTCATAATCTTTATCCGTAAAATCCTTCATAGGATCCCAATTCGGAAAGACGAAATCACCGCTATCCACCTTGGCCCCGCCTTGCTTCACCTTCTCCAGGCCTTCCTTGAAGCCCTTAGTCATCTTCTCGTTATACTGCTTCAGCGCCCCGTCCGGATCCTTCTCCGCTCCCGTAATGATCGCTTGAAGTATCTCGTTGAAGCTCGGCTTGATCTTCGGCTGACCCATCCCGCCAATCTCAGCAAGCACCTTCACCGCTTCCGGGTTGCGTACCGCCGGGTCTGGACGAAGCCGCAGCACCTCCTGATGAAGCTTGACGAACGCCTCGTATTCCGGATACGGATATTTGGATTTGTCCGCATTGAGCTTCTCTATCGGCGAAAGGGCAACGCCGCTCTTCATGAACCGCTCATAGAATAACTCCGAGGCCAGTCCTTCCTCGATGAATTTGCCCACAGCCTCGGGATGCTTCGTGTTTGCCGAAACCATAAAGCCTCCGTTGCTCGCCAGCGTATGATGCATGATCATCGGTTCGCCCTTCGGGGTGGGCAATGCGGCCATGCCGAACTTCGCATCCGGCGTGTCCCGCTTGATCAGCCACATTCTCCAGCGGCCGTCGAACAAGAAGGCCGCCTTCCCTTGCCCGAACAGTGCCCCCGCTTCGGGATGCTTCAAATTATAGGAAGAAGGAAGAATGCTGCCGTCCTTCTTCAAATCAAGAAGAAATTTAACCGAATCGGAAATGGATTTCGAATCATAGGTATAGCTCCCGGTTTTATAATTAAAACCATTAATATTCGCATCGAGAGTTTGGATGCCTGACGCGAACCCGGTCACTGTATTCGTCGCGTAGCCGTTCTCCGCCATGGCGAACACAACGCCGAAGACATCGCCCTTTCCCTTGTCGGTCACCGTCTTGGCCATGCTGCGCAGCTCATCCCATGTTTTCGGCGGCTTCTCCGGATCCAGACCGGCATTTTTCAGCACATCTTTATTGTAATAAAGCAGCTGGTTCATCACCGGTCCGAAGATGGGCCATGTGTAGGTCTTGCCACCGATCACATTGACGCCTTCCGAGAACGCCCCCGCATAAAACTGCTTCTTCCAGGTATCCGTCACGAGTCCGTCAAGAGGCCGAATCCACTTCGAGGCTACCACCTGCTGAAAATCGATATTTTGCGGCATGTTGAAGATATCCGGCAAATCGTTGGACGTCACGGCTGCCTGAATGGCTGTATTGTACTCCGCCCAAGGCATGTATTTCATTTCTACGCGAATCTTGCCTTTGTTTTTCTCGTTAAAAATTTTGACCATCTGCTGCCCCGGGCTTTCGTCGCCCTTCATAAAGTCATGAGGTCCCCATACCCGAATCACCGCTTCCTGACCCGAAGACGAGGTGCCTCCTCCGGATCCTTCCTTCGAGTCCCCCTCTCCACCGCT
This sequence comes from Paenibacillus silviterrae, assembly GCF_030167925.1. Classification (GTDB taxonomy): domain Bacteria; phylum Bacillota; class Bacilli; order Paenibacillales; family NBRC-103111; genus Paenibacillus_G; species Paenibacillus_G silviterrae. The sequence goes on along the minus strand of NZ_JASKUT010000002.1, from coordinate 2,091,770 downwards.
GCATCCTGCCAGTACAGCCGATGCAAGCGTGACAGCCGCTAATGCGGAAGACCAAACCTTCCGTTTAGGTATCATCCGACAATTCCCCCTTAAAATAATGGTACCTGCCGCAGCTTCGCGAGCCATTTGAACACCCGCGTCCCGCTGCCCGTGTCCCTATTGTAACCGCTGTCATCATGCGGCTAAAGGAGCGTTTTATTACTTTCGGGTGTCGTTTTCTTACCGTCTGCCGGGTGCTTGCAGTCCTCTACGGTAGTCGCTTGGCGTCTCGCCGATCTCCCGTTTGAACTGCTTGCTGAAATGCTTGTCATCCCAGTAGCCGACCCTTCGGGCAATATCGGAAACGTTCAGCTCGGGCTGTTCTCTAAGCAGCCGCTTGGCTTCCTCAAGCCGGATTTCAGTCAAATATTGAACGTAGCCCTTACCCGTCTCCTGCTTAAATATTCGGCTTACATACGACGGATTAAAGCCCGTTGTATCAGAAATGACGGCAATGGACAGATCGTCCATATAGTTCAACTGTGCCTTCTCCTTCATCATGCGGACGATTTGGCTTCCCCGGCGCAGCTCCTCTTCCTTCGGTGCCTCCGGCTGCCGTGTTCCGTTGGATTTGGTGCCGAATGCTTCCCCATCAAGCTCTCGAGCCAGCTTCTCCAGCACGCCGGATATTTCCTGACGATCCACCGGCTTCAGCAAATAATCGTAGACACCGTGCCGTATGGCCGTTTTCGCATAATCGAATTCGTGATGCCCCGATATAATGACAACAGGCTGCCGATACCCTTCCGAGCGCATTTTGCGCAGCAGCTCCAGTCCGTCCATCCCCGGCATGCGGATATCGGCGAATACTACGTCGAAGCGTTTCTCCTGCAGCGCCGCGAGCGCCTTAAGACCATTTTCCGCCGTCTGCACCACTTGAAAGTGAGAATTCGTTCGATGGATGATCGCGGTCATTCCCTCGCACATCCAAGTCTCGTCATCCACGACCAATACGTTGTACATGCCGCTCCTCCTCTACACCAAGTTCTAGCGGAATGCTGATTTCCACGATGGTGCCTTGTCCCGTCCTGCTGCTCATACGGATGGATCCCTGCTCCTCGTAATGCATAAAGAGCCGCTGGCGCACGTTCATAAGACCGATATGCTCCGTCATACGTGCCTCGTAAGGACCGGGCAGCTCCAGATGCTTCGTAAGCTCGGCGAGCCGCTCTTCCGTCATGCCTACACCGTCATCTACAACCCGAATCAATAGGCAGCCCTCACGCGCGAAAATATGAATCCAGACGTTTCCCTGCCCCAGCTTCGGACCGAGGCCATGATTCACGCAATTCTCCACAATCGGCTGCACTGTCAGCTTCACTACCCGGGAGCCCAGTAAATAGGAAGGAACATCCAGATGATATTGAATTCGATCCCGGAAGCGGAAACCGATAATGTTCATATAGGCGTTTACGTGCTCCAATTCTTCGCTTAAGGAGGCGTGGTGATTCGGGCTAATGCTGTATTTGAACATTCTCGCAAGGCAGCCGCTGATGTCGGCAATGTCCTCTACCCCGTTCACCTCTCCGATGCAAGTTATCGTGTTTAAGGTATTGTATAGAAAATGAGGATTGATCTGCGCCTGCAGCGCTTTCAGCTCCGCCTCCTTATGGAGCATATTCAGCTTGTATTCCCTTAGCTTCGACGAGTAGATCTCCTCCCGCATTCTGGCCAGCTCGCTTACCATGCGATTGAATCTCCGGCCAAGCCGTCCGATCTCGTCTCCGCTCCATACCTCCACCGCGGCAGTAAAGTTCCCGCTCTCCACCTGACGCATGTTCTGCTCCAGCTGCTTTAACGGCTTGGTAATCGCCTTCGATAAGAAAATGGACAGAAGAGAGATGAGTGCGACCGCCAACACGACAATAACGTAGAGCATGAAACGCACATTCTGAACCCCTGCGGAAATCTCCTCAAAAGGAACGACACCGACGATCTTCCACCCCGTGGATGGGGAGGTATAAAAGCTGACCATCGTCTTCACTCCCTGATAGGGGATAATGAAATGGCCTTTTTTCCTTTGAATCGCCTCCGTAAACGGAGGAAGCCCGATTAAGCCCTCGGGAAACGTACCGGAAGGACTGACCCTTCGCCCATCCGGCGTCATCAGGAATACATAGCCTGTTTTGCCAAGCTGAATATCCTTGCTCATGAAGGAAATGACATCCGGGTTGAAATTGATGAGCAGTGTTCCCCGCTCCCGGTTTCGGTTTACATCAAAGATACGCCCGGCGTAGCTAATGATCGGCTGCCCGTCCACATAATCCTGCTCCCGAACGGGATAAAGACGAAAGTCCTTATTTTTTTTGATTTCCTCATACCACGCTTGTGCTTCAAAGCTATAGTCGGCACGCACCAGCCGGTTATCCGCATTCGTATACACGGACAAGCCGTGATCATTTATAATGTAAATCCCCGCCAGATTGCTGCGTAAGCTTGCGATAGACCATAATAGCCTGCGGATTTCGCCAACTGTTTGAATGGTAAATAACTCGTCGTTCACCTTCGTCAAATCCAAAAAATTCAGTGTGGATTCACCGTAGCGAATCATATTAGCCATACGTTCCGTTTCCAAAATAAAGGAGCTAAGGCGTCCGTCGACTTGCTTGAGGATTTCGGCCGAATAGGCACCCAGCTCCTCTTCCAACACCTTGGAAGCGCTTTTATGAAAGGCAAGCACCGAGATCAATAAAGGGATTAGACTGACCAGACAAAAGACGAGAAACAGCTTTTTGACCACACTGGCATCCTTCAGCATGCGGAGCAGCAAACCCTTCATGCGATTGCTAATATTTATAATTTTCATAATCTTCACAAAGTTATCAAGCTTCTCAAACTTCATATGCTTCATAAGGAAGTACCAGCTATGTTACCCCTTGACCGACCCGGCAATTCCTTCCACGAAATAACGCTGGAACAAGAGAAATACCGCAATAATCGGCAGCAGCGAGATACTGGCGGCCGCCGCCATCCCTGTATAATCAATGCTGTGCTCTCCCACGAATTGATACATCCCCACTCCCAACGTCCTCAGCTTTTCCTTGCCTAAGGTAAATACTAAAGGAATTAGGAACGAATTCCAAGTCCACATAAATTGCATAATGGCCGTCGTGGCGATAATCGGCTTGGATAACGGCAGCATGATTTGAACAAACGTACGAACGAACCCGCAGCCGTCCATTTCGGCGGACTCCTCCAGCTCCTTCGGCAGTCCGCGGAAGTGGGTCATAAAGAGCAATATGAACAGCACATGCGCACCGCCCGACTCGGCGAGAATGACCCCTAGAAGCGAGTTATTAAGTCCCATCGAATTGATAAGAGAATACACCGGAATGATCGTAAAGCCCTTAGGCATAAACATCGTGGCCGTTACAGCCGATACGAACAGGATCCGGCCTTTGAATTGATAACGGCCCAGCGCGTAACCGGTTAACGAGCAAAGCAGGATGACCAAAGCGACAGTGGAAAGCGTAACGACGACCGTATTTAGAAAATAAGTGGAAAAATTCGCCGTCTTCCACGCCCTGACATAGTTCTCGAACTGCAGCTTATCCGGCAGCAGCGTTAAACCGCCCGTTAAATACTCTGTATTCGTCTTAAGCGATGAAGCAACCATCCAAATAAACGGATAAATCCAGACAATACCGATGCCGATCAGGCCGATATGCAGAAGTGTTATAGGCAGCTTGCGTTTGAGTCCCCGCTGGTGCATAGGTTATTCCCCCCAGTATTTTCAGAATCAGTGTCCGTGCGCGGACTTCCCTCCGGTGAGCTTCACCAGCGCCCCAAGCAGCAGGGAGATGAACAGCACAGCGATTCCGTAGAAGATACCCGCGGCCGACGCGAAGCCCACGCGCGCTTCCCCCGCACTCGAGAATGCATAACGGTATATGTACAAATCCACCATATCCGTTGCGAAGGCCGGTCCCCCTTCGGTCATGGCTTTGACTAGGTCGAAGACATGCAGCGCATTGACGGCCGATAACAGGAGAATGACGCTCCCTACGGGAAGCAGCAGCGGCACCGTAATGTATCTGAATTGGTGGAGCGCCGTTGCCCCGTCGACCCTCGCCGCTTCATAAACTTCTTTGGGCAGCGATTGGAGTCCGGCCAGCCAATAAATCATTTTCATCCCAAAGCTTTTCCATATGCCGACGATAATGACGATGAGCAGCGCGGTATCGATGGAACCGATCCAATCTACGGGCTTATCCAGCACTCCAAGCTTGATTAGAACCTCATTGACCAAACCCTTATAAGCACCGAAAATAAAGCGCATAACAAGCCCTACCACAGCCGTAGTTGTAACGACGGGCAAGAAGTAGATCGCCCGGTAGGCGGCGGAGCCCTTCAACCAGCTTGCATTTAAAATAATGGCCAGAATCAACGCGAGCGGCACTTGAACGCATACCAGGACGATCATGAAAATAAAGTTATTTTTGAATGCGTTCCAAAACACCGGGTCAAAGACCGTCTCTACAAAATTGTCCAGCCCGATAAATTCCTCGAGCGGCCCATAGCCGTTCCAGCGGTAAAAGCTGTACACATAGCTCATAGCGATTGGATACAAAGTAAATACCAGAAACATGATGAGCTGCGGTGCGATAAAGGCGTAACACCACAATGCCTTCCTTTGCCGATGGTGATAGAACGACCGGTTAGCTTTCTTCCGCAGGGTCCCTGTTTCATTCCTCAGGTTCGTCGTTTGCTCCATGCGTTGTCACCTCCCCTTAGTATTAGCTTCATTGTAACCGCTGTCATTCCTAGGTAAAAGAATCGTGTTTTTACAATAGAGTGTGTTTTTCTTACTTTTCAACATGGAGAGGACAAGCCCTGAAACTTTTTCCGATTCCAGAGGCGAACCGAATTGCCTACATCCCCGTTTCCTGTTTATGTAAGATACTTATAGCAGAGGGGTTGGGGCCATTGTACAAAACGTTAATGCTCACTGTAATAATGTTTGCCTTGCTGACAATTTTGGTGGCTTGCGGCGGAGAGCAAACAGCGGACCGCGCGCTGCAGGCGCCCCCTGAACAGGCGGTCAAAAACGGATTATCAGACAGTACGGCCAAACCTGCGGAAGCTTCCAATCAGGCGCTCCCGACGCAAGTGAATTCGTCACCTGCCAGTGAACCGCCTGAGACCAAGCAGCCTGCTCCTGTTCTTGAGCCTGTTCAGGAACAGAAACAAGAACCAGCGCTACCCGCACAGCAAGATCAAAAGCAAGCTTCCGCATCCGGACAGACTGCCCCTCCAGAACAAGAAACTCAGATGGCGCAGCCCAAGCCGCCGAAGGTCGAACAGCCAAGTCCGGTGCAGCCCAAACCAGAGCAACCGAAGACCGAACAGCCAAAGGCAGAGCAGCCCGAACCGCAGCAGTTGAAGACGGAGCAGCCAAAAGCGGTTGAGCCGAAACCGGCAGCACCCCCACCGGATACTGTGAAGGCCGAAGCTCTTTTTAAAGACAATTGTATGGCCTGCCATGGCGAATCGCTGAAGGGCGGATTCGGACCTAATCTTCAACAGGTAGGAGCGAGCAAATCCAAAGACCAGATCATGAAACAGATCTTAAACGGTAGCGGTGATATGCCAGGCTTCGCCGGTCAGTTAGATCAAAAGTCAATTGATACGCTGGCCGTTTGGCTTTCCGAAAAAAAATAGCATCAAGCCACGAACCGGCTGGGAGTTATCCGCGTTACCTACATATGGAAAGGGAAATCGCAAACTGACCGTGGTTTTCCAATTCATTCATTAAAGGAGGGAATATCGGTTATGAAATTATCTGCAAAATCATTTATCACTCTATTACTTTGGACGCTCTTCATTCTGCTTGCAGCTTCGGTGACGGCGTCGGCGGCCGAACAGACGAAGGTCAAAACGGACGCTCAAATTATGGTGGAGCTTGGCATTCTGCAGGGGGATGAAAGCGGATTAACCTCCGCCTATTTCAGTAAAGAGACGACCCGTATTCAGGCAGCCATCATGTTCCTGAGGCTGAAGGGCTTGGAACAGGAGGCTCTGTCCTTCAAAGGGAGCGACAATTTCTCAGATGCGGGGCTTGTTTGGGCCGGCGGGCAACCGATTCTCGCTTATTTGAAAGCGAATCCAGGGCTGGGTTGGGGTGGTACCGGAAACAACAAATTTGAACCGCTAGCAGGCATCACCGCTCAGCAGTACTACAAGGTCATGCTTGAAGCCTTGGGCTACAAGCAGGATTCCGATTTTGAATATGCACAAGTCCTCAAGTTTGCCGCATCCATCGGGCTAAGTAAAGCAGCCGACGTTGCACATTTCAAAAATGTAAACATCGCGACTGCCACCGTCGAGACATTGAATTGCAAGGTCAAGGGCATGGGCAAGACACTAGCAGAAGTTTTAGTGGAGATGAAAATCATCGTAGGCGAGAAAACCAAGGCCCTTAGCTATACGAAGCTTGAATTTTCTGCACAGGAACTAACCGGCCGCTATCTTGTCGATGGGAACGGCCGAACCCTGTATTATTTCAGCAAAGACGCATCAGACCTGAATTCCTGTACGGGCAAATGTTTAGAGCTATGGCCCGTATTCTACTCTGATACATTGAAGGTTCCCGCAGAATTAAATGCCGCCGATTTCGGAGAGCTGACTCGTCCGGACGGAACGAAGCAAACTACATACAAGGGATGGCCGCTGTACTATTATGCCAAGGATGCGAAAGCCGGTGACATCAACGGAGAAGCCTTTAACAACGTATGGTTCGTGATCAATGCACCTGCTTTTGCGGCCCTCGGTTCGAAGGCGGATATCGGCCTTTATCTTACGGATTCGAACGGTTTGACACTGTATTATTTCGACAAAGACACGCTGGGGGCAAGCAATTGCAGCGGTCAATGCCTAGTGAACTGGCCTGCATATTATGAGGAAAACCTCCAGGCTCCTACCGGAGTAAAAGAGAGCGATTTCGGCGTGTACATCCGTCCCGATGGAACGAAACAATCCACGTATAAGGGATACCCGCTCTATTATTTCGCAAAGGATCTGAAGCGCGGAGATACCGCGGGCCATGGCCTTAACAACATTTGGTACGTGATTGACCCGGGGAAATTTAACGGTACGAAGGCCGCTAACTTCAGTGTCAAAACGGCGAAATCAGATGCTTTGGGCACATATTTAGTCGATTCGAACGGACTTGCATTGTATCTGTTTACAAAGGATGCCGCCGATCTCAACGCTTGCAAAGGCCAATGCCTGAAAAATTGGCCTGTGTTTAATGATTCCAACTTAACGGTTGCACCGGAGCTTCAAGCGGCAGATTTCGGAGAGATCGCACGCGAAGACGGAACAAAGCAAACCACCTATAAAGGCTGGCCGTTGTATTATTTTATTAAAGATATGCATCCGGGACAAACGCTGGGTGAAAATGTTAATCAGGCATGGTTTGTGCTCCATCCTGAAACGACGGCTCCACTGGAGAGACCTCAAGGCAAAACCTATACCATCGAGATATCCGGCTTTAAGTTCAGTCAGGAGGAACTAACGATTGAGGCGGGATCAACGGTTACGTTTACCAACTTAGACAGTGTTAAACACAATGCCGTTAGTGTGGACGGTTCATTCCATACTGACTTGATAGCCAAAGGCGAATCGGCGAGCGTGACGTTCGATAAACCGGGAGTATACGAGTATTTTTGTGAACCTCACAAATCCCGAATGAAAGGTAAAATTATTGTGAAGTAAAGGAAGCCAACCGGAATACCCGGGTCTGCGCCAATGCGGAACCGGGTATTTTGTTGTTGCAAAAAATCACCGGATATACGAATATAAATGACATAAGAACAGATCTTCAACCTTGGACGTTACTTATTATGAGGACCGAGATCATCGGCGCGAGGAGCATGGTATGCGCGACAAAACTGATGCGGAATTAATGGCCCTGGTCTTGGAAAACCATCGTCCGGCGCTTGAGGAATTGTACGACCGGTACGTCAGGCTGGTCTATTCGTTTGCTATGAAATCGACTTCAAGCGAGCAAGCATCCCGCGAAATCGTGCAGCTTGTTTTTACACGGCTTTGGACTACGAAGAAAGGCTATGATCCTGCAAAAGGCCAATTCGTAAATTGGCTGCTGACCATCACCCGGCATGCAGCCATTGATTATCACAGGCGGGAACGGAACCATGGAGTGGAGATCACCATACCGGCTGAGGAATGGGATCTGCTGCCCGACCGAAACGAAAGCGATCCACTGTCCGTTATCTCTAGAAAGCTGCTGGGTCAGGAAATTCGAGAAGCGTCCCGCATGCTTTCCGAAAGCCAAGCACGTCTAATCGAGCATGTTTACTGGAAGGGCTATACGCTCAGCGAGGTGGCCCGGCAAATGAACGAGCCCCTGGGGACGATTAAAAGTAGGCTGCATCAAACCTTAAAGTTACTACGAAAACATTTGATGGAATATAAGGAGGGATGACAAGTGCATGAACATCACGGGAACCCCTGTGACGCTCTGATCCCCTTCCTTACCGGAGATTGTAACGAAGCGGAAAAAGCGGAGTATGAACGTCACTTGCTGTCATGCCCCCATTGCAGACAGGAAATCAAGGAACTGCAGAAAGTTTGGATGGCACTGCCTTTCACAGCGGAAGAAGTAGAAGTCCCCTCTGATCTTAAAGTCGAAGTGATGGACCATATTTTTACACATAAACAAGAAAAAGGAATGAACCCGGGAATTCACACGAACCGGCAAAAGAAACACATCCGATGGTACACATCCGCCGCTGCGGCCTTCTTCATTGCCATAGCCGGCATGTTATGGTGGCAGTCCACCGATTCACGCATACCCGGCCGCCTAACGGAGCCCCTGGACACGAACCGGCCTGCGGAAATTATTAAGACTATTGCCTTGAAGGCTGTTGATCCATCCATGCCAAACGCCACCGGAAACGCTTGGGTGTTAAAACAGGGCGACATGCACAAAGTCGTCGTGGAAATGAACGGTTTAACCAAAACCACTGGCGACGAAGCTTATCAGGTTTGGCTTCTTTATGAGGGCAAGCGTTATAACTGCGGAACCTTGTACGTGAATAATCAAGGTAGCGGCGTGCTCTCCTATGACATTAAACGCAATAATTTAACATTCGATGCGATTGGAGTCACGCTGGAGCCCGACTCCAACGGCACCCAGCCTAGAGGGAAAAAGGTTCTGGGATCATAAGAAACGGGGACTTGCATATCGCATGTCCCCGTTTCTTACAATCTCAAATGATGAGATTTTACTCAATAATACCATGATTTCCTTTCCAAATTCTGGTGGCAACTCGGATCTGCGTTACCTTTCTGCGTACCTAGGGTAAGATCGGCATCACTTAAGGTTCGGATCGACGACCGACTCTTCACTACCATTCGAGTACTCTTTCTTTTTTTTCTTATTTAGAAAATTAAGAAGGATCAATGGGGACGTATAGTATTCAGAGATTCCTAACATTTCAGACCAGCTTAAGATAACTAGAAAAGGCAATAGACCTATAACCAAAATAGCTGCTAATAAGCCAAGGGAAACAGATAATAGGATTGATCTAATCGGCATATTTCTACCTCCCATCTGCTTTTAATTCTATGTATATGTATGAGGGCATGGACATATTTGGAGGATTATCATGTCCGCGTTTTTAACGAAGGCGCCGGTCCGTCAAATCCCCAATTTGCGCAGCTTGACATCTAAACGCAGCGCATTCAGTACCACCGTCAGGGAGCTGCCGGTCATTGCCGCGCCGGCGGCCCAAGGGTCAAGCTGACCTGCCATCGCCGCGGGAACGATAAGCATGTTGTAAGCAATGGACCAGCCCAGGTTTTGCTTCATGTTTCGAACGGCAAGCTTACTAATCTGTATGGCTGTCCCCACGGCTGTGAACTCATCCCTAAGCACATGAACATCTGCCGCCTCTTTGGCTGCAGCAGTTGCTCCAGGTACCGTAATCGAGCAATGTGACGCTGCCATTGCTGCCGAATCGTTCACTCCGTCGCCGACAACAACCACTTTCCGTCCTCTGCTTGCGAACTCTTGTACGATGTTCAGCTTGTCTTGCGGAAGCAAACCGAATCGGACATCCTCCAGCCCTACCTGTATCCCAGCATAAGCAACCGGCGATTGTCCGTCACCGGAGCCAAGAATGATTTGCATGCCGTTCCTTCTTAAGCGGTTAACGGTCCCAGCCGCTCCACGTCTTAAGGTGTCGCTGACCGCCGCTGCGCCGGCCCATTTGCCGTTGACAGCGATGTGCATCACCGTGCAGCCTTGTGCATCCCATTGCTTCATCGGCTCATGCAATTGGATGCCTACTCCTTGCTGACGCAGCAGCCTTTCGGAGCCAATGAGCAGCCGATGCCCTTCCACTGTAGCCTGTACGCCAAGACCGGTCAGTTCCTTCACGTCTTCCGCCTTCGTTAAGCTGAGCTTTTTTCTTCCGGCTTCACGGATGAAGGCCCCTGCAACTGGATGCTCGCACTGCTGCTCGGCCGAAGCGACCCGGCGGAGCAGCTCCTCAGGCGAGCTGCCCTCCGATATGAATCCGGCTACGACGGGAATGCCTTGGGTCAAGGTGCCCGTTTTATCAAGCAGCATTACATCCGCCTGAGCCAGCGCCTCCATAGCGGACCCGCTGCGGAATAAAATCCCGTGCTCTGCCGCTCGCCGGGACGCAATAAACACCGATAAAGGCGAGGCAAGTCCAATAGCACAAGGGCATGCGCTTACGACTACGGCAATCGCGATTTGAATGGAACGCCCCAGCTCACCTGGGAATCCAAGCCAATACCAGTATCCCCATGCAGCCAACGCAAGCCCAATGACTACAGGCACGAACCAAGCCGCTGCCCGATCTGCGTACAACTGTAGTGCCGTCTTTTCGCTTTGCGCTTCCTCCAGCGCGCGGATCATTTGACCAAGGGCGGTCCGGATGCCTGTCCGTTCCGCCTTCACTGCAAGTTCACCCGAGATCAGACGTGAGCCCGCGCTGACTCTGCCGCCTGCCGCCTTCTCCAGCGGACGGCTTTCCCCGCTGATCGCAGACTCATCGGCCATCGCCGTTCCTTGTAATATGATTCCGTCCGCGGGGATCAGTTCGCCGGTACGTATGACAATGGTATCTCCCGATTGAAGCTGTGCCGCGGCGATCTCAACAACACCTTCCGGGGTTATCATGCGGGCGGCTTGAGGAAGTACCGACATCTTAAGCTTCATCGCCGCTTGAACACGCCGTCGCGATTGAGCCTCTAACCATTTGCCTAACCATACGACAGAGATGATGACAGCGGAGGTTTCAAAGTACAAGGGATGGGTAGCATTTGGGATAGGATGAAAGAGGAGATAATGACTGTAAAAATAGGCGGAATTCGTGCCTAATGCAATTAACACATCCATATTGGCATATCCGCCGCGAAGAGCGCGATAAGCACCGATGAGAAACGGTGTTCCCCAGATGAGCTGTATCACTGCGGCTAAGAGGAGCTGTATCCAGGGTGACATACTCCATTCTGGGACCCCCCATTCACGAGCCCAATTCAAATGGTGGAGCATAGGCCACAATAATGGCAGTGTCAGTAGGAAAGAGCCGAGAAATCGGTTCCGGTAAGTTCGAACCTCCCCCTGCCCCGCTTCCGCTGCGGATTCGTCTTGGTCATTAGAAGAGACGGAAAAGCCGAGCTGCTTTATTTTCTCGATAATTTGAGGCAGCTTGATCATGGAGGGATTGTAACGAAGATAAGCTGCACCGAGCGGTAAATTAACAAAGGCCGTATCGATGCCGTTAAGCTTACCGAGACCCTTTTCAATGCGAAGCGCACAAGCTCCGCAAGTCATACCATTCACTTGCAGGGTGACCTTCTCTAAAGTCATACAATCATCCAACGCCCACACTTCCGTTTCTTCATAGTCTCTACTCCCAAAGATATGGACAAACCGGAGAACATATGACAGAAAGGAAATAGGGGACTAAGGCTGCACTTACAATCGGGAAAGCTTCTTGAGCTACAAGCCAGCCAACTGAAACGTTGAATTTGTTCGGGCTTTGGTACCAGCGCTTCTGCTGCGGTATCCCAAGTCGTAACCGAAGCGGTTGCTAAGAAGGCGGCAACAACGACTGTTACGAGTTCGCGAAACCCGTCTACGGTAATCCCCTGACTCTGCTTGTCCGTCCAATAGGCAATGTGTTGCATCATGATGTTCTGTTCACTGTCATTGCGACGCGGGATCCTCGTTAGGGTATAAAGCCGTACCGATCCTGATTTGATCAGAAAAACGAACCCCTGTGAATGATGAGGGGAAGTTAGCAAAGTACCCTTGGTTATCGGCGTAATGGGGACCTCTTCACTCACATCCTCCAATTCTTCCCTACCGAGCACGCGGAATAAATCTACTCTGGATAAATATTTCAGCTTGTTCACAGGTTTACCCTCTGCTTTCTCAACCAATGTAGGCTAGACTACATTCTTTTGCGAAGGACTATTATATCATTGTTTTAGAAACCTGATTATGAAGATAGGAGGTGCTTACTAATGAATTTTATTATCCCGGCCCAGGCCATCCTCGCCGGTATGTTTATGCTGTCGATCCTTATGAAATTTGGGCGTAACAAAAGCATGCTGCAGCATTGGAATGACTACAGGTACCCCCTATGGTTTATGTACGTCACAGCATCGTTGGAATTGTGCGGTGCCCTTGGGCTTATCCTCGCCTTCTGGGTTCCGGCTGTTTTGAAAATCGCCGCAGCCTTATTGGCCGTTCTTATGATCGGGGCTATTCATGCCCATCTATTTCGAGCCAAGCACCGACCTGTCATGGCCATTAACGCTCTATTGATGTTGAGCCTGTCTGCCTTCCTTTGTTCGGCTAAAAAGAAAGACGCAGCTTGTCCCGATAAGCTGCGTCTAGCGTCTTAAGCCAATCTGCCGGTCAGATGTGCCTCGTGGTCATTTAACAGCGCTCCCGCCGGAATGAGCTGAATGCTGACCCAGCCATCCTCAAGGAAACGGCAGGTGAAGGTGAAAAGTTGAAGAGGATCGATGACGTGAACGATTACTACCAGTGTCCGTTCATCCGTCCAGACGGCAGCGCCGTAGGAAGGGACGTCCTGCCCCGTCAAAGGCTCCGTCCCCTGGACCCACGTTCCTAATCCAAACGGCAGCTCCATGATCTCCCCGTCCTTGTGAAAGAAGACACCCGCACGATCGCCGTCCAGCACGAACTCGCAAGCTGTATAGCCGTACCGATTTGAATCCAATACCCACTTCCGGCCGGTCACGGTCTCCGCCAGCGGAGAATTTGTTCTTCCCTCCGGCAGGAAAAGGCTCAGCTTGGCGAGTCTTTCCCGGAGAGCTTGTACCGCTTCGACATCAGCCGGAAGCGGCATTCCTTCGGACTCCATAAGCGCGGCATAGATCGTCGACCAGAAGCATTCGATGATGCGGGACTGCCCGTCTTTGTATTCCAGTGTATTCGCTGTGGTCACAAAGACCAGCTCCTGATCCGGTAACACAATGACCAGCTGGCCCCCCATGCCGAAGGCGCAATACCCGTTGTTACGGATACGCCAGAACTGGTACCCGTAGCCCAGCTTGCCGTCCAGCATCATGCGGGTACCATAAGTACCGATCCGGTTGCCTGTGCTGCGCTCCACCCAGCCCTCCGGCAAGATCCGGACGCCGTTCCATACGCCGTCCTGCAGGTACAGCTGGCCGAATCGGCCCAGCGCCTCTGTCGTGCAGCGGATACCGCTGCCGCCTTTATTGATACCGAGCGGGCAGCTCTCCCACCACAGCTCCCCCATCAGAAGCGGCTCGAACAATCGGGGGCGCAGATATTCCAGCACCGTCGTTCCCGTCACCTTCTGCAAAATGGCGCACAACGTATGCGTCCCCGTCGTGTCATAAGCGAAGCTGGTCCCCGGCATTTTGGTTGGAGCCGTATTCAAAAATGATTTGACCCAGTCTTCCGTCTGCGTATTGGTCGATTTGGGGTGAACCGTCGCCATGAGCAGCAAGTGTTCTATGGTTATCCTCGCTGTGTAAGGGTGGAGCTCCCCCTCAGCCTTCTCCGGGAAGAATTCCGCTACCCGGTCCGTCAGCTTTAACAGCCCTTCTCCTATGGCAATGCCTATTGCAGCCGAAGTAATGCTTTTGCTTACGGAAAAGATCGGGTGCAGATGGTCTGCCTTGAAGGGCCCGTAGTATCCTTCTGCAGCGACTTTGCCTCCCCGAAGCAGCATGAAGCTGTGCAGCGGGATCCCCCGTGCCTCGGCCTGCTCTACAAAGGCCAATACGGCCTTAGAAGAAATTCCCGCCTGCTCGGGCGGAATTCGATCCAGCCGGTTCTGTATTTGCATCATTGGTGGTGACACTCCATTTCTGTGTAAGATGACAATTATTATAAATTATAGAAGCAAAACAGGCAGAAAAGCAAAACAAACTTTGTGTTTTTTGTTCTATAATTACCTCAATGTCTTGCTACCACGTATCAGAAAAGGGGTTGTTGTCGCAACATGAGTACCTTCCGTAATCCGATTATTCCGGGATGTTATGCCGATCCTTCCGTTTGCCGCGTTGGAGACGATTATTATTTGGTAACATCCACGTTCGAATATTTTCCCGGTGTGCCGATTTTTCACAGCAAGGATCTGGTGAATTGGCGTCAGCTTGGCCATGTGCTGGACCGTCCTTCCCAGCTCAACTTGGATGGCACGCCATGCTCCAAGGGCATTTACGCGGCAACCATCCGCTACAACGACGGCATCTTCTACATGATCACCACCTTCGTTGAGAGCGTAACCGGAGCGCGCAGAAATTTCTATGTCACGGCAACCGATCCGGCCGGTCCTTGGTCAGACCCGGTTTGGCTTCCCGAGGCCCCGGGCATCGATTCCTCGCTATTCTTTGATGATGACGGAAAATGCTATATCATGGCTAACCGCCAGCCTCCCGAAGGACAGCAATATCCGAAACACATGGAGATTTGGATGCAAGAGCTCGATGTGAAAAGCGGTCAGCTTATCGGGCCCAAATACAGTCTATGGGACGGCGCGCTGAAGTTCATTCATGCTCAAGAGGGACCGCATATGTATAAGCTGAACGGATATTACTATCTGCTCATTGCAGAGGGCGGCACGGGGCATACCCATTCGGTCACGATTGCCCGAAGCACCTCCATTACGGGACCCTATGAGGGCTGTAAGTCCAATCCCATCCTCACTCATCGCCATCTCGGTCATAAGCATCCGATTACCAATGTCGGTCATGCCGATATCGTACAGACGCAGGACGGGGAATGGTGGATGTTCTGCCTAGGCTCGCGTCCCTATGGCGGCTATTACCGGAACTTGGGACGGGAAACGTTCCTGGTGCCCTTCATATGGGAGGACGGCTGGCCTGTGGTAAATCCCGGCAAAGGTATCGTGGAGCTCGAAATGCCTCGTCCTTCGCTTCCCGAGCATAGATGGCCGTCCCAGCCGGCATGCGATCACTTTGACGCGGAACAGCTTGCGCTGCCGTGGAATTTTATTCGGACACCCCGCGGCGAATTCTGGTCGTTAACCGAGCGTCCGGGGCACTTGCGGTTGAAACTTAAGCCGGAAACCATGACCGAATGGGTCAACCCAAGCTTCGTCGGAAGACGCCAGCAGCATATCGATTTCGCCGCTCGAACGGTCCTCGAGTTTGCTCCTGCCTCCGATAATGAAAGTGCAGGACTGGTTATCCTTCAGAACAACGATTACCAGTATCGTGTAGAATATACTCGTCTTGATCAGGTATACGTAGTGCGGTTAATTCAGCGATTCTCAGGGGAGGAAGAACTGTTAGCCGAGCAGGAGGTGGCCCCCGTGGGATCGGCAGTGAAGCTCTACCTGAAGGTCGAGGCGTTGGGACAAGACTACAGCTTCTACTTTGCGACCCAACCGGAACAATGGAAACCGCTGCTTGAGCATGCTAACGGGACAATTCTCAGTGTCGACGTGGCCGGAGGCTTCTCGGGTACGTATATCGGCTTGTTCGCCAGCAGCCATGGTAAGGAAAGCGACAGCTATGCCGATTTTGACTATTTCGAATACTCGCCTTTGAACTAATACCAACGGGGGTGTCCCATAAGTAGAAATTCTACTTGAGGGAACACCCCGTTTCTTAATGTGGAACTAAATTAGCTTTTTTCAGCGGCTTATCTTTGGGGTTATTCCTTAACTCTCTTCTAGCCGATTCACCATCCTCTCTAGCTTCTCTGATGTGACCTCGGTTTCCTCATTCATCTCGCTCGTGCCATACTCGGCTGCATCAGCATGTTCAACCTGATCTATTTCTTGAAGTAGGTCTTGAATTTTGTCCTGTAATTTCGCTTGATGCTTACCCTTTGATTTCTTCCAATCGAAAGTGTATCGGTTTGCATTCGCCTCTATCTTGGTCCCGTCTAGGAAATAATGATCAAGCTTTACAAACCCTTCTTCAATCAACATCTCCAAAACCTCTGTAAATACCTTGTTGATGAGCTCTTTCATTCGCTCGGAGCGAAACCGGTTAATGGTTCGGAAGTCCGGTTGTTGCATAGCCGCGAGCCACATGAACGGAATGTTCTCTCTGACGGCCTTTGCGATGAGGTGCGAAGAATACAGTCGCTGAGTATACCCATAGACGATCACCTTCGTCATCAGTTTGGGATGGTAGTTGCTTCGACCTCCGCCAGGATAGTGCTCTATGAACAGCTTGTCGTCCAACCGTTCAATGGCTTTATCGACAATGCGAACCACATGGTTAGCCGGAATCAGCTCTCCTAGCGAAGGAGGAAGAAAGAGCTGGTCCATCTCATAGGCAATAAAAGTAACCCGACGACGTGTACCATCGCAGGTTACTTGTTTTTCATCCAGTTCTTTACTTACCCCAAAAGGGCTGGCCCAGTTCCTTGAAAATAGGACTCATCTGCGAGTCAGTGGGAAAATAGCTTCAGCGCGAGTTTTGGATTGCCGTCATTTCCATAAAGTCTAATCTATTGACGGCAACCAAGTGTTTGAGCTTAGGCTGAAGGTATTTTCCCACGACCAACGATAAGATGGTCATATTTTCACGGACTTATGGGACAGCCCCCAGCTTTAGCGAAGCACCACTATAGAAATGACATGTATACTCCTTTACCTTGTATGAGGGTAAATCCGAGTTCTTGATACAAACGGCGAGCCGGAACATTCTCTTCATCCGTTTCCAGCTGGAGCCGGGACGCTTTCTTCGAGACGGCTAGCTGCATGGCATACTGCATAAGCTTCCTTCCAACGCCTTTCTTTCTATGCTTGGAAGAAGTATATAACGCATCGATACGAAGCACCGGATGCCCTTTGCTAATGGAGAAGCTCCACGAAAGAAGTATAAAACCGACGTATTGTTGTCCGTGCTTCGCTATATAGCAATGGGCCAAGTCACTGTCAATCAACCTATGCAGGGTCTGCTCACATTGTTCTAGCTGCTCCGGCGATGATTCGGTTTCATTCCTTCCATCCGACGATGAGTTTACATAACCGGCCACCAGGCTTGCAGTGCTTGGAATGGAGCTCTTATCCAATAAAACGATATCTATATTCAATCGATTTCATTCTCCGATCAGGTGAAATTAACGGCGGCTCCTTCAATTCCCGGCCGACTGCTGACTTTTCTGAATCGCATGCATCCCCATGACAACCGCGCACAACTCGTAAGGATCCAGATGCGGGCATTGGTTGTTCAATACAAAAGCGCCCGATGAGAACCAGCCGTTCACTTGTTCGAAGCGGGCAACAACACCCGAGTCATCGGACACCTCATATTCCTTGGAAAATGCGGGAGAAACAATCTCGTAATCGCCTCGGCCCTCGGTTTCATATGTGAACTTCTTCGTAAAAAAAGCAAATCTGGCGCGCAGCACCCCTAATTTTTCCCCGCGTGCATCGGTAACCACCCATTTACCCGAAAAAAACGGGAAGCCCCCTTTACATACCAGCCGGTCCTCCTGGTCATACACATCGATCGCTGAGCCAAAAGCACTCTTCAAATCCAAGTAACCGACTTGTTCTTTCTGTTCGTTCAGGATTTCCGTGATGCCTGCATTAAAGAAATTATCCCGGAAGTACAGATTCATACCATCGCCCCCTCAAGAATACATACGATTTGGAAAAACGAAAGGTTACAGGGCGTATCACTTATAGTGCTACCGTGAGCATGTTTATCATTTCTTGAAGCGAGCTCGGGATAAAGCTATCCTTCCTGGTGACGAAATAAGTGACCGAGTGGCTGAATTTCCGAGGTATGGGATGCAACCGAACCATTCCTGACTCGGCCATATGATTGACGGCCGATTTCGGCAGCAGAGAAATGCCGAGCCCGGCGGCGACCCCGCCGATAATGGCCTCCAGAGTGCCGAATTCCATCACGTTGAAGCTGATAACCCCGCGCGAGCGGAGCCACTCCTCCAGTATATCCCGATAGGAGCAGCCCGAGCTAAACACGAGGATAGGCAAGCTTAGTGCCTCCTCAAGAGTCCGGATACTTGGCTCGGAAACAATCATCCGGTCCTCCTCAAATACGGGTATGGCTTGAATTTCCGAAGTAAAGGCATGCGCGGCTACAAAGGCGCCGTCCAGCTCGTAGTGAAGCACCTTTTCAATCAGCTCGTTGGAAATGCCCGTGGAGAGGGATAGAGAGACACCGGGAAACCTTTTGCGATAAGCAGCCAACAGGCTTGGCAGCCGGACAGCCGCGGTGGTCTGCAACGAACCAAGACGCAGCGGCCCGCTAGGCTCAGAGGACACGGACATAGCTCGTGAAGCTTCCTCCAATAGCGCGGTGATCTTCTCCGCATAAGCGAGCAGCGTCTCCCCGCTGGAGGTCGTTTTCATGCCGCGGTTGTGACGATGGAAGAGAACGGTCTGCAGCTCAGCCTCCAGCTGCTGAATTCGTGCCGTCACATTGGATTGCACATAACCGAGCCTGGCGGCGGCCTTTGTAATGGAGCCTTCCCTGGCAACAGCCTGAAATACGCGCAGATCTGCACTTTCCATAGAAACACCTCCCTATTTGGTATCGTAAAATATGAATTCCAATTTCATTTTTATTCATTTTACATGACATCAGGGCAGGAATACAATGTCCCTACAGAACAAAACCTGTTGGAGGGATTCAGAATGAAAGCTCACAAGTATTACTCTCTGCTCATTTTTACTACTTTTTTGATGGGCGTCGCTTTTCCTGTTGGAAAAATTGGACTGATCTATGCAACGCCCTTTCTGCTGATGGGGGTTAGGTTTGTACTTGCAGGGGGAGTCCTTGCCGTCTGGACCTTAATGAAGAGACTGCCACAGCCGCAGGAAGCGTCGGATTGGGTAAAAGCGTGCGTTATCGGCTTGTTTCAATCGGCCGGGGTCATGGGCTGCGCCTATTACAGTATGCATTGGATTACGTCCGGCGAATCGGCTATTATTACAAGCTCAAGCCCGCTAATCGTCGTCCTGTTCGGAACGCTCTTTGCGGGTGTCCGATATCGCCCGCTGCAATGGCTTGGTGTTATTTTCGGATTCACCGGCATTGTCTTCAGCTTTGGCGCTCATATCGGCCTGCATCCGGGCACATGGATCGGGCTGGCGGGTGCGGTATGCTTTTCGGCGGCTACGCTTCTCATCAAGCGTTGGGGCGGGCGCTTCCACATGACAGTGCTGGCGGCATATCAAATGCTGTTCGGAGGAGGGATTCTGCTCTTAATGAGCCTGCTTGCGGAGGATGCTTATTTTAATCTAAACGGAACGTCCGCTGCTGTCGTGCTGTGGCTCGCAGTGATGTGCTCGATTGTACAGTTTTCCGTTTGGTTTTATCTGTTGAATGCCGGGGATCCGGGTAAAACAAGTTCTTTTCTTTTCCTAGCCCCGATCTTCGGGGTGCTGAGCAGCTGGCTGCTATTAGGGGAGAAGTGTGAGTGGGAGGCGGTAGTCGGAGGCGCTTTGGTGTGCGTGGGCATCTATTTCGTTAACCAGGAACAAACGGCAGTGAAACGACACATTCATGAACCGGGCTGAGACCTTGCGAAGGCGAAGCAATCAACAGGTACAAGCCAGCCGAAAAATGTTCAGCTGGCTCGTTGTAGATTGGGTACTGCCTTTCTTTCATTCGCCGGGACGATGCTCCGGCTGCCGCTCGATTATCGACCCGTCGTCCAGACGAAGCCAAGATTGCAGAGTACGCTCGCCTTCAAATAAACGAATTACGCGCGCCCCCCGAGGGAACCCTTCCTTGCCGTAAGTATTGAACCCGGTTGCCCTGCCATAGTACAAACGAATTCCATGCAATTCTCCCCAAAAATCATTAACATGATCATGCCCGCAGAAAGTAGCCATGACATCCCCCTGCTGTAACAAAGCTTCGAAGAATCCCGCCTGCATTTGTGCCGCACAAATATTTTCAAATTTATTGCCGTAACAGACCGTTTTATCCCACATGGTTTGGTATTCCTGCAGCGGTATATGAAAGAAGGCTATCGCCGGTAAAGATGTGCCTTGATGCCGATCTTTCCATGCCTGTGATTGCTCAATGTACCATTGAATCTGATTATGCCTGATCCAGTCATACCCGGGGACCTGAGGATGCTCCGAGTAGGCACCGGAGTCGAGACAGTAAAGCAGTGCCGCCGCTTCATCGCGGTCGGACCTTTCGATTGGGAGCACATAATTGCCTGTTCCTTGGATATGGTCCGGACCTCGCTCAGCCAAGGCGTGCGGGTGCTTGAGCACCTCATCCATTAACTCGCTGCGTGTAATATCGTTCTCCGTATCGTGGTTTCCAAATACAATGCCCCATGGAATTTCACGCCGCTCAACAACGGCAACAGCTTCCCGGAACGCAGCGATCGGGTTATCACATAAGGATGAGCCGTCAGAGTGTCGTCCTGTATAAATGACATCTCCCGTAAACATAACGAAATCCGGTTTCTCTTCATCCAGAGCAAGCTCCATCACTTCACGAGTTTGCAAATCCGACGCGGAGCCATCCTTCCAATGCAGATCCGTAAATTGCACAATCGTAAAGGTGCCGTCCTGACGAAACCGAAGCTTTTGACGCATCGAATCCAGCCTCCTAGGTTAATAAGGATTTGCAGTGCTTACCTAATGATTTGATGACGCTATGATAATAATCCCCGTTACAATGGCTACTGAGGCTATTATTCTTCTTAACCCCTGCGATTCTTTCAAAACAACAATTCCGAGCAGCGTTCCAAACACAATACCGATCTCACGCAGCGGCGCAATCGTTGACACATTCACCGTTTGAGCTGCAAATAAAAATAGTAAATAGGATCCGGGTGCAAGAAAGAACCCTATCAACAAAATACGAAGATGATTTCGGACAACCTGCTTTACCCGGTCCAAATGTACGACGGCGGGTGTCAGTCCCAATAAGAATCCGATATTGGTGACTTCAAGCAAGGCCAGAGGTGAAAGGTACTGCAAATTCACTTTATCCACCAGCGTATAAATCGAAATACATAAACCTACTCCCAAAGCCAGCACTACCGGCTTTCTGGAAGCCGAATGAAATAGTGCCGTTGAAAGATGCCCGTTCATCACAAGAAATCCTATCAGCATGATGCCGATTCCGCACCACCCCCATAGAGGCAGGGCTTCTCCTAAAAAGATAACCCCCATTAACGGAATAAGCAGCGTGGGGGTCCCGCGCATGATCGGGTACACCTGTGATAAATCGCCGAATTGATACGTAACGGCAAGAAGGGCCGAGTAAATGCATTGCATCAATAGCGACAGACCGATCATTAACCATTCCGTGTAACTCAATCGGGCTTCCGCCAATTCCATGATAAGCTTCGGAAGCAGCACTACCGTCGAAGGGGCGTAAATCAGCCAAAGAAAAACCGGCTTATCCGTGCTCTGTTTGGCAAACAGATTCCAGACGGCATGCACCAAACCGGAGCATAAGACAAGTACAAGGGAAGTTACGAACATGGGGGTTACCACTTCCTAATTTATCTATTATTTTCATTGGGATGTATCCGGGCTTGGAGAATGCTTAACCAAGATCGGGGGCATCGGTTAGTTCTATTACCGGCTTCTCCGTACCATGCAGCTCGAGAACAATAAGTTCATTTGTGCCTTCCCGAAGCAGCGGCCCCGGTAGATAGAGGGTACGCTGGGGTCCCTTATCCCAGAAGCGTCCCAGGTGGAATCCGTTAATCCATACGAAGCCCTTAGTCCAACCGTCCAAGCGGACGAAGGTGTCCATGATGTCTTCTATAACCAGCTCGCCTTTGTAAAATACCGGTTTCTCATTCGCTAAACAGTCGGTCTGCGGCTGAATGTCCTTGAAAGGGATCGACTGATGACTGGTCAAAGGAAGCGGATATATCGTCCAATCGAACAAAAATTGATTGTCTAAGCGTACTCCCTCCGTAATTCCCTTGTAATCCTTTAACTGCGGGCCGTAGTTGATTCTCCCCATATTCTCGACAAGAATATCCAGGGTGGCGCCTTCCGGCGGAATATAAACCGGAAGCGGCTTCGGATCCCAGCGCTCGACCGTTCCGATGGAAACACCGTTTAGAAACACCTGCGCGCGATCATGAACCTCCTGAAGATGCAGCAATTGCCCGGTACGCGGTCCGGTTACGTGTGTCCGATAAAGAATCAAGCCGTAAGCCTGACCGAGCTTCTCCATCGGCTCCGGACATTTCCGTTTTACCGGTACGGTCAGAGCCTCCAGACTGCCCATCAACTCGGCAGACTGTCTCATTTGGACCATGCCGTACTTCTTCTTTCCGACAGGCTGCGGCAGGCTTTCACTCACCTCCACCCCATGCTTTTGCAGTACCTCACGTACGGCAAGATACTTTTCGGTTATATCGCCGCACTCACTTAGCGGCGCATCGTAATCATAGCTGGTCACCGTCGGTTCATACTTGTCCTGATAATTCGCTCCGTTGTAAAATCCAAAATTCGTCCCGCCGTGGAACATGTAAAAGTTGACTGATGCCCTTGCCTGCAGCATGCGGTCGAATACATCCGCTGCATCCTTGCTATCCCGGGTATGATGGGGTTTAAGCCAATGGTCGAACCAACCGTTCCAGTATTCCATACAGAATAGGGGCTCCTCCGGCCGGTATTCCCGAAACTTCGCGAACCCTTCCTCCGGTCTCGAACCGAAGTTGACCGTGGCCAGCACACCGGGCAGCGTTCCACCCTGCAGCATCTGGTCGGTCGGACCATCCGAGGTAAAGAGCAGGACATCCGTCCCTCTAACTTCAAGGGCTTTCTTCAAATATGCCATATATTCCCGGTCGTTGCCATAGCTGCCGTATTCGTTTTCGATTTGCATGGCAATAATGGGACCGCCGTTCGTACTTTGGAGCGGCACAAGCTTCGGTAAGAGCACGTCATAATAGGCATTGACCTTCTGCAAATACACGTCATCCATGCAGCGTAAACGAATATCCGGGTAACGCAGCAGCCATGCAGGCAGTCCGCCAAATTCCCATTCGGCGCATATGTACGGGCTCGGTCGGACAATAACATGCAAACCGAGTTCCCCTGCAAGCGTTACAAATCGCTCTATATTGGCTATGCCCTCAAAGCGGAATACCCCCTCCTCCGGCTCATGTAAATTCCATGGAACATACGTCTCAACCGTATTAAAGCCGCAAGCCTTGAGCTTAAGCAAGCGATCCTGCCAATATTCGGGGACAACCCGAAAATAATGTAAGGCTCCGGAAATGATCTGTAACGGCTTATTATCCCAAAAAAACTGTGAACTCCTAACCTCGAGCTTCGCCACGGTGACCCCTCCAAGTAATAAGATGACTTCATTATCATAACAACAAGGCTGAAATTCAATTGCCATATAGAGCAATCTCTATACCATTTGTGCCACATCTCATTCACTACGAAATTACCTGTGTTATAATATAGTCCATCACCTTCTATGAAAGAGTGGTTCCCCCATGGAAAGCTTGGTAAAGATTCCGAATATGACCCATACTTTGCAAGTGAGTGGCTGCCACTTCGGTATAAAACCGCCTGGCTGGGATTATCCCCGGCATCATCACCATATGTTCGAGCTGCTCTGTTGTCTCAAGGGTGAAGTAGTACAAGAAATCAACCGAAACACCTTGACGCTAAAATCAGGAGATTGGCTGCTGCTCAACTCCGGTGTCAGACACCGGACCGCGAACGTCTCCGCATTTCATTACGAGTACTTTAATGTGCATTTCGATTTGGACGACCCGGAGATCCGGAGCCTTCTCGGCACTGCTCCATACCACCAAATCTCAGGAAACCAGGCCGAGCTCGCCAAGCTGAACTTTTATGTATCCGAGCTGGGGAATCTCGTTAGAAAAGACAGCCCTGAGGAGAGCTGCGTTCGTGAACAAATTCCGTTGCTTGAAGAGAAGCTGCTTTTGCAATCGTACATCCTTTTGATCATACATGGTGTACTCTCTTTGATCCGCAAGCCCCACCCCGAGAACCAGCATGCCGCCGATGTATCCTTATTCGCCGCTGATGTGGCCCATGCGATTGAGGAAAAATTATCGCACAGTCTTTGCGAAGAAACTTCGATCGCGGGGATCGCCAGAGAGCTGAATTTGAGCCGGAGCCAATGCACCAAAATGTTTAGTAAAGTATACGGTCTGTCGCCCAGACAATATGTTAGCAGACAAAAATTAAAGCTGGCCAAGGAGCTGCTGGTCACTTCCAATTTGCCAATGAATGCGATAGCCGAGAGACTCGGCTTTCAATCAGCCAGCCATTTCTCAAGACAGTTCAAGCGCTGGACCGGACAATCGCCCACACAATACAAGCCTAAGCACCACTCTACCCTCTGAGAGAATCATAGCGGCAGCCGCGCAAGTGTTTCCTTTGTTAAAAATAAAAGAGGCCTTGCGGCCTCTTCTTAATACGTGTTGAAAATATTGCTGCATTCTTCGCCCGTCGGCTGATAAAAGCAGTGCTTCTTATGCCGCCCGACCAAAGGCTGGTCATACCATGTTGGCGGACAATCTCCAGCCGGTCTGAAATACCATAAACTGAATTCCGCAGGCCATAATCTCTCACCGTTGACCGCACGGCGCGCGAGCCGTATTTCGCGCTCGCGCGCTTTTTGATAGAAGTAACCGTGCTGTGTCGCTTCAAAGGCATGCTCTTGATATACCATTTGCGGAATGGTGCGCAGACCTTTAAAATCCGAGCAGTTCGCCCTGATTCGATTGATCCCTACATTGCCAACCATCAGCATGCCAGGCTCGCCTTCCCCTTCGGCTTCGGCTCGAAGCAGTCTTGCGAGAAGTGTGATATCCTGTTCCCTGGCTTTTACAACAGCCATGCTTTCACCCCATCTATCCATGATACTCCATCCATATGTCGGATTAGGCAATTTGTTTACTATCGGCGTCGAAAACTCGTCTGCATCCGCGCACGCCCAATCTCCCTTTTGCATAAGATGAAGCAACTTCGTCTCCTGCGAGAGGGTGAATTCAGATGGACATTCAACTGACGGCGCTTCACTGGGTGTACTTGGCGTTTATCGTTTTGATTTTGGTTATGCTCTTGAAACGAAGAGATACCACCCTGACTTGCCTGGCCGGCATCTTGGCAATTGGCTTGTTGGCCACACACAGCCTGACGGAATCGGTTACAGGGATATTCAATAGCTTTATTTACGCTACGAAAGAATTAATAGGAACGATATTCATTATTTCCATTGTCGTCTCCATGAGCCGGGTGCTGATCCGTACGGGCATTAACGAGATGATGGTGGCGCCGCTGACCCGGTTTATGCGCACGCCGGCGCTTGCTTTCTGGGGGATCGGGCTGATTATGATGGTTACTTCATGGTTCTTCTGGCCATCCCCCGGTGTAGCGCTAATCGGAGCTGTGCTGCTCCCCGTAGCCGTTCGGGTAGGACTTCCCGCGCTAGGCGCCGCTGTCGCAATGAATCTGTTCGGTCACGGGATCGCGTTATCGGGTGATTATATTATCCAAGGGGCGCCTAAGCTTACAGCGGATGCTGCAGGATTGCCGGTTAGCGAGGTTATGCAAGCCAGTGTTCCGCTGGTCATCATCATGGGTTTGGTCACGACCGTTACCGCCTACTGGATGATGAGAAGGGATATGAAAATGGGGACCTGGCGGGACGGACTCGTCACAGAGAACGGCGGACCCGCCTTGGAGGCAGCAGCACCGGCAGCTGAACCGGCCACGATTTCCATGCCGCAAAATGTTAAAAGGGTGTTGGCCGTCCTCATCCCGCTGCTATTTCTGATCGATGTGGCAGCCATGTTTGTTTTCAAGCTGCAAGGAGGGGATGCGACGGCGCTTATTGGCGGTACGGCCGTATTGATTCTTGCTGTTGTTACCCTGCTGGCTCACCGGAACGAGGGCCTGGAGCAGATCACCTCCTATTTGATCGAAGGCTTCCACTTCGGGTTTAAGGTGTTCGGCCCTGTGATCCCTATCGCCGCCTTCTTCTACCTGGGCGATTCCGCCTTCATCGAGCTCTTCGGGAAAGTACTTCCGGAAGGATCCCATGGCATCGTGAACGACCTAGGCGTAGCGCTTGCGAGCCAGGTCCCGCTTAACGGGGCAGTCGGTGCTGTGACCTTAACCGTCACAGGGGCTATCACAGGCTTGGATGGATCCGGATTCTCCGGTATTTCGCTCGCAGGCTCCGTCGCTCAAATGTTCTCCACTGCTATTGGAGCCGGAGCGGCAACGCTAACCGCATTAGGTCAAGTTGCCGCCATCTGGGTAGGGGGCGGGACGCTGATCCCGTGGGCCCTCATCCCTGCAGCCGCCATCTGCGGCGTCAGCCCCTTCGAGCTGGCACGCCGGAATCTGAAGCCGGTATTGATCGGCTTAACGATTACTACCCTGGCGGCTATGTTCTTGATTTAGCTTTGGTGGGCAGAGAAAGAGACGGGTCCGTCGGCCCGTCTCTTTCTCCCGCTTACTTATCGATGAAACCTCTTCGCCGTAGTACTTACTTCCCGCTCCCGGACTCTACCAGCCGATGCCGGTACCACTTCTCCCCGCGATAACGCCACAGGAAGATGACACCCCGAACACCCCACTCCAGTTGCATGGCCGCCCACACCCCGAGTACCCCGAAGCCAAGCGTAATTCCGAAGACATAGCCAAGGACTACCCGAACCACCCACATGGTCAACATGGCGGATACGGAGGTAAATCGAGAATCCCCCGCAGCACGCAGTGCGCCCGGCAGAAGAAAGCTGATCGGCCATAGCGGGATTTGGGCTAACGTATTGACCAGCATGATGAGATAGAGATCGTCCATAATTTCCGCCGGGGGATGGAACAGAGTGACCATCGGACGAAACAAAGGGATCAGGATAATCCCTGTGAGCAATAGCGAGCCGGAAGCCAGCCACAGAAAGGTCCGCGTAAACTTGCGGGCATCCTGAATATTCCGCCTCCCGATGCACTGCCCTACCACCGTGACCAACGCGGTCGACAACGCAATGGCCGGGATTTGCAAGAGCATGGCGAATACGTTGCTGATTGCATTCGTAGCAATCGCATACGTCCCTAGACTGACGATGTAGATTTGGGTTAACATTTTTCCCCCGTTAAAAAACATCTGCTCCGCGGCAAAAGGAAGCCCGATAAACATAATTTTCTTGATCATGGAAAAATTCCATACGAGCATGTCCTTAAGCCGGATCCGCAAATTTGCATCCATACGGAGCAGGTAGTACAGAGCACAGGCTGCGGCCAAATAACGGGAAATATTCACGGCCACGCTTAACCCAAGCACGCCCATGTCCAGAAATTGAACGAATACGATATTCAGCAGCACGTAGGAGAGATTCATAATCAAGGACAAGCCAAGCGTCACCCTTGTCCTGCCGATCCCCCTCAGCGCTCCGCTGACCGCTTCCTTAAACGCGATTCCGAGATAAGACAGACCGCTGCCTACGAGATACGTTCCCGCATGGGTAAACACCTCCGGTTCAGCCGTACCGAAGAGCATTGTCAGGATCGGATGATAGAAGACGAGAACGACGAGACTCAATGCCGCCGCAACCAAAGTCACGGCGGACAGCGAGGCCGCCGCAGCTTTGGATACCATGCCGTCGTTCCCGCTGCCCTTGTACTGTGCAACGACGACCGTTCCTCCCGTCGCCAAGGCGACGAACACATTAATCAGGAAAAGATTCAGCGAATCGACCATGCTTACCGCGCTGATCGCCGCCACTCCCGATGAGCTGATCATTGCCGTATTCACCAAGCTCAACCCGACAAGAAAGGCTTGATCGATGAGAATAGGGAGAAACAGCGAGAGTACCTGCCGGTAGTCGATCGACTCTCCTGAAAGATATTTGGTCATTATGGCATCCCATCGATCCCTGTAACGAGGCGGAATCCTCATACGTCACTTCCCCTCCGAAAACGTCCGAAGCCGCCGAAGCTGCGGGAACAGGTACATCCAGAGACCCGCAATCGCAATCGTCCCCAGCCCGCCGATGTATACCGCCGGTACGGCCCCGACGAACCCTGCCAGCGTGCCGGACTCGAATTCCCCGAGCTGATTCGAAGTGCCGACGAAGAGTGAATTCACCGCGCTGACCCTCCCGCGCATCTCATTCGGCGTATGCAGCTGAACGAGAGTCGATCGGATGACGACGCTGATCACATCTGAAGCGCCGGTAAAGAACAGGGCCACAAGTGAAAGGATCAGATCGGTGGAGAGCGCGAATACAATCGTCGCCAGGCCGAAGACAGCCAGCGCCCCGAACAGAATCGGACCGAGCGCCCGTTTCAGCGGGAAGTAGGCCAGCACAAGGGACATCAGCAGCGCTCCGACCGCCGGGGCCGAACGCAGAAGGCCTAGTCCCCACGGGCCCGTATGCAGAATATCCTTCGCAAAGATCGGGAGCAATGCCGTAGCGCCGCCAAGAAGAACGGCGAACAGATCCAGCGAGATGGTGCCCAGGATGATTTTATTACGGAACACAAACGACAGCCCCGAGAACACGGAACGCGCGTCCAGTGCCTCCGGCCGGCGCTCCCTTCGCTCCATGCGGATCAGGAAGATCAGTACGGAAGCGGACAGCAGTGCCACAGCCGAGGTGCCGTACACGTAAGCCGGTCCGAGAGAATACAGCAGGCCGCCTAACGAAGGCCCGAGAATTTGGGCCGTCTGCCCGGCGGAAGCCGACCAAGCGGACGCCTGCGGCAGCATCTCCCTCGGCACGAGCTCGGGGATCAATGCTGCCAGCGTCGGCCCTTCGAAGGCCCGGCAGGCGCCGAGCAGCGCCGCCGCGATCAGAATCTGATCTCGCCCGAGGACGCCCGCGTGGTTGCCGAAGACCAGAAGCGCGGCAATCCCCGCTTCGGCCAGCTGGCATATGAAAACGATCTTGCGTCTATCGAACCTGTCGGCGACATGTCCGACCAGGAAGGTCAGCAGCAGCATCGGCAGAAATTGGGCCAGTCCAACCAGACCCAGACTGAACGCATCGTTGGTCAGCTCATACATCTGCCAACCGATGGCTACGGACAGCATCTGAAACGAAGTCGTCGAAAGGATGCGGGCGACCCATGATTTGGCATAGGATGGAAGTCGGAGAACCGATGGATGGGAGGATGGCATCAGGTTGCTCAAGCAGCTCACGACCTTTTGTATGAAGTATCATTAGACTCATTCCCTACTGTACCATATAACGAAGCCGAACGGTTTACACCTGCTTAAAAAAAGTCAAGTCCCTCCTTTTCCACCAAGCGATAAAAAAGTATGTTCCTTCTCCTAATGAAATAGAACCTGCCGTCGCTAGGAGAGCGGTAGCAGGTTCTATAGTCACAACTTCGAAAGCTAACTACGATTGGTTATGACTTCGTTGACGAAAGATCATCATTAGCGCGGGAATGGCAATCGGACGTACGAGGAAAGTATCTACTAATACGCCTGCCGCCACCGCGAACCCAAAAGCCCGCAGCTCCACTACCGGCTGGGTCATTAGTACGGTAAAGGTGGCTGCCAATATAAAGCCTGCGGATGAAATGACACCGCCGGTTTTCGCCAATCCAATTCGCACGGCGTCCGCATAGGCAAGCTCCTTCCGTTCCTCTCGAATCCTTGCAACCAGCATGATCGAATAATCGACGCCAAGAGCGACAATAAATATAAAAGTGTAGAGCGGAATCCGATAGCTAATGCCCTCGTACCCCAACATATTCTGAAATACAAACACAGTTAACCCCAATGCAGCACCATAGGAAAGCAATATAGTGACCAGCATGTAAATCGGCATGATCCAGGACCGAGTTTGGATAAACAGCATGAGCAGAATAAGCGCAGCGACCGAAATAAGGATGAGGCGTTCATCCAAGGAACTAACAGCTTTAATATCAACATTCGTCGAGGTATCCCCCGCAATCCATAGCTTGGCGTTACCGATCCCGCTAGCCCTAAGCAGGGTATCTTGTTCCGCAAGGATAGAGTTTATCGTCGTAAACGCCATGCTGCTGAACGGGTTGTGTGCCGGTACGAGGGTTAGCTTCGCTATTTTCTTCGATTCGTCCGAAATTTGGGGGCTATGCGCATTGGCTACGCCTTCCCGCGCTTTCAGCGACTCCGCCAGTCGACGAATAGGTTCGACATCCAAAGCTTCGGAGCTCTCCACGATAACCGTACTCGGCGACACATCGCCGGCCGAGAACGCCTCGCTTAACGTTTGGTACCCTCTCACCGACGACATCTCCTTCGGGAAGGAGTCCAACAAATTGAAAGTGTATCGCATGGGCAAGAGCATCGTAATCCCGATCGAGAGTACGAGCAAAACCGCTGCGAGCATCCTCTTAGGATGCGTTGTAACCAGATAGCTGAATTGTCCCCAATAGGTTTGCCCGACCGGCTTTGAACGATACTTGTTGATGCTGTATGGCCAAAAAGCCTTCGTACCTGCCAAAGCGAACAGAGCCGGCATTAACGTCAACCCTGCAACAATGATTATCCCTACCGCTACCGCAAACACGGGAGCGAAATTGCGATACGGCTCGTACCCCGCAAGGAACAATGTCAGCATGCTCAGCAGTACGGTGCCGCCGCTAAACAGAATTGGCTCCGTAACGCCCTTAACGGCAAGCCTCATAGCGTCTTGGACGGTCAATCCGTGTATCAAATTTTCCTTAAATCGGGAGAATAACAATAAAGAATAATCGGTAATGACTGCGAAGAGCAGTACCATCATGATGGATAATGCTTGCTTCTCGATCGTAAAGATGCCCAATTCTCCCAGTAAACCGAGTAATCGATCAACAACGGCATACGCGATCCCTGCTCCGATCAGAGGCAGAATCGCTAACAATAAGGAACGATAGATTGCAATGAGGATCAAGAAAATAATGGCGACCGTTGTTATAATCAATACCACATCCGCGCTTGAAAACACTTTGGACGTATCCGCCATAATTGCAGCCGGTCCTGTAAAATCAATCTGAAGTTCGGCAGGCAGTCCCTCGAGCATCCCTGTCCTTACAGTATCAAGAAGCTCCATCATAGCGTGACCTTCCAATTCGGCCGTTACGAAACCAGGTACGAAAGAGGTCTTCCTATCCTCCGCGATAAATGAACTTCGGACGCTTGGGGGTAATTCAGCGACATGAACGGCCTTCAATGCATTCGATTCTAAGACTTTCGCCGCATACGCCAAGTACTCTAAATACTCGTTGTCATTGAACGGTTCCGCCTTCGACAAAACAACGAAGAGAGGAATTCCTTCGGCCGAAGGGAAGAACTGTTCGAGACGCAAGCTTGCTTCCACAGATTGATGATGTTCCGCCAAGCCATTATTGGTTACTGGCGACGTATGCTCTTTAGCCGAATCCGTCACGGCTGACAATAGACCCGCCAGGAAAACCCAAGCCGCAAGAATCAGGACCCACGTCCTTTTCTCTTTCCAAGCTTTCATGCGTTATCACCTTCTTGAATCATGAAGGTAACAATCACAAATAAGATGAAGCTGATCAGCAGCACCGTCCCGCCTGCGATAAATGCGATTAAAGAGAATGGTCCACGAAAACCTAGAGGGTTGACATTGTAGAATAACATCCCCATCGTTAATCCAATCGATCCGATCATCGCCGACCAACCGTGGAAGGATACCAACTTCTTCGTCCGAATTGTAAACATACGGTAGAAGAGGCCCCACCCGAACACAGACAACCAACCTACCACCAGCATATGAGCATGGATTGCACGCAGCTGATAGTTCCCTGACCCAGCCATATCCGCCCCAAGGATGGCCCCGATAAGACCAAATACGGCCGCGAATCGAATAAGACGTAAACTCCAAGCTTTCTCCATGAAAATAACCTCCATATTATTTAATATAGAGGTAGTATATAAGTGGATTCTAAACTCAATCTA
This sequence comes from Paenibacillus silviterrae, assembly GCF_030167925.1. GTDB lineage: Bacteria > Bacillota > Bacilli > Paenibacillales > NBRC-103111 > Paenibacillus_G > Paenibacillus_G silviterrae. Next base: position 2,059,319 of record NZ_JASKUT010000002.1, on the reverse strand, counting down.
AACGTTGTGCGGCGCTACCGGCAACATCACCGTAATTGTTGTGCCCGCATGCAATTTACTTGCGATTCGCACATCGCCATGATGCAGTGCAATGGTTTCTTTCACGATCGCCAGCCCGAGTCCTGTCCCTCCGGTCGAACGCGAAGCATCCGCCCGGTAGAATCGATTGAACACTTGTGTCAGATCCTTCTCTGCGACTCCGATGCCAGTATCCTCGAAAACAATCTTCACTTCATTCCTCCGGACTTTTAGAAGGATCCGAATTTCCCCCCCAGGCTTATTGTATTTGATCGCATTCGACAATAGGTTTTCCCATACATTCTCTAACAAGCCCTCGTCGCCTGTAATGACGACATTATCTATCTCAAGGCTAAGCGAAATATTCTCTTTTTCTAGAAGCCAACGATATTTCATTACGATCCGCTCGATTTGTTCATTCAATGCGTAAGGTCTCCATGTGATCGGCTTTCTTCCGCGATCGAGAGAGGTTAATACTAACATCTGCTTCGTCAAACTCGATAAACGGGCAGCTTCACTTTCGATCACCGATGCATACTGTTGCCGAGGTGCTTCCTCGAGATCCTTTTGCTTTAATAAGGCCGCATACCCGCCGATATTCAACAACGGAGACTGGAAATCATGTGATATGTTTCGGATAAAGCTTTTCCGCTCCTCTTCATTGGCTTGAAGCTCGGCCGCCATCTTGTTAAAGCTGTCCGCAAGGTTGCCGAGCTCGTCTGAACGATTGACGTTTACGTTGATCTCATAATCCTCAGCCATAATACGCTTCGTAGCGGCCGTTAGCTTTTGGATCGGGCGAACCAAATACCATGCGGAGACAACGATAGCCAGCAAACTAAATACGAGCATGAGAAACGCCATCCCGGCGAAGATAATATGAATTTCGCTGAACAGCAGCTTGATATCCGGTCGAACGAACATCGCATATCGTTGCCCATCATGCATGAAAGGCACGCCTACCGAATTCTGAATATCATTGGCGAAAAATCCGGTAACGAAGAGTTGTCTGGGATAATCCCGCATCCCATGGTAAACTCCTCCGGACAATACGTCTTCCACAATGGCTTCATCCAATGACTTCAATCGAAAATCGCCGCCGTAATAATGGGAATCCCCGGTTGCGTTAACCACCAGAAACTGATATCCGATTTGCCCTAACATCGTAAAATGCTCTTCCAGCCGAAGCGTCGATTGTTCGCCGATGTATGCGGCCATGCTCATGGCGATCTCGACGTTTTTTGCATCATTCCGCCCTTTGAGGACTTGATGATAATACATATTTGCCGCCAAAAAAGCCGTCACCGAGCTGATGAACATAATAAACAAGGAAACCACAAGGTATTTCACATACAGGGAAGATCTCGCCTTCATTCCATAACCTCAACCCGGTATCCGACGCCGCGGACGGTTTGGATCTTTACGCAGGAACCCAGCGCGGCAAGGCGCTCTCGAACCCGGTTCATATGTGTATTTAGCGTGTCGTCACTCTCATAATCCATTCCCCACACTTGCTCCATCAAATAGTCCCGCACGAACACTTGCCCCGGTCTAGATGCCAGTATGGCAAGCAACTCGAATTCCTTCAGCGGAAGCAGCAGCTTCTTTGATCCTTTGACGACTTGTAGGGTTTGCCGGCGGATCTCTAGATCCCCGACGGTAATTATGGAATCCGTAGGCTTATCGAACCTCCTTAGGATGGCCTGTACGCGAAAGAGCAGCTCTTCAGGCTCAAAGGGCTTGGTCACATAGTCGTCTACACCTACCGTAAATGCTTCGCGTTTATCCTCCAGTTCCCCCTTCGCGGTCAGCATAAGGACGGGCAAGTCCCATTCCTTCTTTAGCTTCTCAGTTAAAGCAATCCCATCCAAGCCCGGCATCATCACATCTACGATCGCCAAATCAATGGTCTCATCCAACAATTGCAAGGCTCTCTCCCCGGAGTCGGCCGTCTTCACCTGATATCGCCAGGAGGTTAAATGCAGCCGCACGAGCTCCAATATATTCAGGTCATCGTCCACCACCAATATCGTTCGCATCCTATTCCCCCATATCGTATGTGCCATTTCATCTTATATTGCTCAACCTTTCGGAGCGGTATAAGCCTAGGGCGATGATCCGTTTCTATGTCTCTATTTTATAGCAAATGCATCTTGGCTTCCGCTTCGTACCAAGGCACAATATACCCATGACCCTTAGCGCAAAAAATCGACGAGGAGCTGTACAGCGGATCGGCATCCTTCCTGTAGCCCTTTCGTTCGATCACCTCTTGCGCGTTATGGCATACATCATAACCGCCGGGGACAAGCTGCAGAATGCCCCTTCCATGGGTGAACGAAGCCAGCTCCGTGCTGTAGCTCATAAAGGTTGCGACTGGAGCCTTACCGGTAATAACGGCATGAGAGTCGGTCGTATGCGGCGGTTCGAACTGGCCCGAGGCCCGCTGAATATCGGATAACACCCTGCCGAGGAACTCCATTTCCACTTTGATTTTAAAAAGATACATTGGCTCGAGCAGCACATTCTCCGCCTTCTCCAGGCCTTGCCTTAAGGCACGGAAGGCGGCTTCGCGAAAATCACCGCCGTGGGTATGCTCATTGTGGGCGCCGCCCTTTAGTAAAGTGACCTTGATATCGGTAAGAGGCATGCCGGTCAATAAGCCATGGTGATCCCTCTCGAATAGGTGCGTCTTCACAAGATTCTGATGGCCCACGCTAAAATCGTTAGGATGGCACCGGCTTTCGAAAGCAATCCCGCTGTTTCGCTCACCGGGTTCCAGAAGAAGATGGACCTCCGCATAATGCTTGAGCGGCTCGAAATGTCCATAACCCGTCACCGTCGTCCGAATGGTCTCTTTATACAAAATCTCTGGGCTGCCGAAGGAAACCTGGAGCTGAAATCGGTCCCTCACCAGCTCTTCCAGCACCTCCAGCTGAATCAGCCCCATCACATGGATGTGAATTTCCTGCAGGCTTTCCTCCCAAACGACATTCAGTGACGGATCCTCCGCATTCAGCACCCGAAAAGCTTTAAGGACATCCTTGACGTTCAAGGCTTCGGGGAAAATGACCCGCGACTTCAAGGTCGGTACCATGTCATAAACCAGCTTGTCCGAATAGGCTCCGAGGCCTTGTCCGGCTTCAGCTGCAGTAAGTCCTATGACGGCAAACAGATCGCCTGCCGACACCTGATCGACCGAATGCGACTTACTCCCGTTAAAGATCAGCAGCCGGTTCACCTTTTCACAGACTCGGTCTTCCCCGGTGGGATAGCATAGTTCTTCACGTACCTTTAGCTTTCCGCTCAATGCCTTCATAAAGGTCATCCTCACGCCGCTGCTGTCATGCCGAATTTTATACACCCGTCCGCCGAAATCGGCTTGCTCATCATAATCCGACGTCGTCAGCAGGTGCAGCTGCTCCAGAAATTCCGTGATGCCTATGTCCTGCAGGGCAGAGCCGCTTGTACAAGGGAAGATCTGATGGCTGCGAAACTTCGTCTGTAAGGTCTTGAGCCAAAAATCCGGGCTCCGCTCCCCTGCCAAGAAAGCCTCCAGCCACTCCTCCTCCCGCTCCGCCAAGCTTTCAAGCAGCGTCTCCTCCAGCCTGCCGTTCACAAGATTGCCGGTAATCGTACAGACCTGCTCCGTCAGGTGCATGCGGATTTCCTCGGTAACTCTTCCCGCCTCCGCCCATACTCTATCGATTTTGTTGATGAAAAAGAAGGTCGGAATGCGGTGCTTGTGCAGAAGCTGCCACACCGTCTCCGTATGCCCTTGGACGCCTTCCACCGCACTCACGATGAGGATGGCGTAGTCCATTATCTGCAGGGCCCGTTCCATCTCGGGAGAAAAATCGACGTGACCGGGCGTATCGATCAAATAATAGGTCGAATCCTTATACGTCATCACGGCTTGATCGGCAAACACGGTAATGCCTCTTCCCCGCTCGATGTCATGGCTGTCGAGGTAAGCGTCCTTGTGATCGACTCTCCCTCGTTCGCGAATGCTTTGCGTATGATAAAGCAGCTGCTCGGCGAATGTGGTTTTGCCCGCATCCACGTGGGCGAACAAGCCTATGGTTTTCTTTTTCATCGGATCACCCTTGCTTCGTGCCTCTATTGATACGTTTCATTATAGCATACAGCTATAGTATGCATCCTTACCGCCTCCTGCGTCCAGCACTGGGATGAAGGTAACTAGGTATACCTAAGGTAACTCCTTTCCCCGGAAAAACGGTTTCGGTATACTGGATGGGAAGGACTACGATTTCGCAGAAGAGGAGACGAAGATCATGAAATACCGCACGTTGGAGAAATCCGGTCTCACCTTATCCGCCATTACCTTCGGCTGTTGGGAGTTAGGGGGCGGTCCGTGGGAGTTTACCAGCGACGAGAACAACATGAAAGCTCTGCGCGCTGCATTTGAGATGGGAATCACGACCTTTGATACCGCGGAAGGCTACGGCAACGGTCACTCGGAAGAGGTCGTCGGTGCCGCACTGGAGGATATCCGCAAGCAATGCGTCATCTCCACCAAGGTCAGCCGGGCCAATCTGGCCCCCGAGAACGTAAGAAAATCGGCGGAAGCCAGCCTGCGCCGCCTGCGGACCGATTATATCGATATTTATTACATTCATTGGCCAAGCTTGGACATCCCGGTCAAGGAAACCCTGTCCGAATTCAACAAGCTGAAGGAAGAGGGATTGATCCGCGCCATTGCGGTGTCGAACTTCTCGCTGGAGCAGCTGCAGGAGGCTTCCCAGTATGCGCAGATCGATATGATTCAGCCGGAATACAGCCTGCTTCACCGCAGCATCGAGCAGGATGTCATGCCGTATTGCCGCGAGCACGGCATCGGGATCATGAGCTACAGCTCGATTGCGAAGGGCATTCTGACCGGCGCCTTCCACGTCGGCGGCAAGAAGCTGGAGGAGGGCGATTTCCGGGCGGCTCGACGGTTGTTCCTGCCGGAGCACCTGGAAGCGGAGCGCGAGCTGATCCTTACGCTGCAGGACATGGCGAAGGCCAAGGGCAAGGCGATCTCCCAGATTGCCATCAGCTGGCTGCTGCATCAGGAAGCGCTGACGACAGCCATCGTCGGCTCCCAAAGCATCAAGCATATGCAGGAGAACGCCGATGCGGCGGATATCCAGCTAAGCCCGGAAGAGCTGGCCCAGCTGGACGCGGTCAGCCGGAGGACGCTTGCTGCCATTGATAGATAGATGCTAATGAGGGCTGTCCCATAAGTAGAATCTCTACTTATGGGACAGCCCCCAGCTCGTTTTATAGCATTATTTCCGCAAGGGCGCGCTTCCGAACGAAGGAGCGTAAATGAACTCTGCACTCGCTTCATCCAGCGCCTGTAGAACATCCTCAGAAAGGTCCAGGGAAACCGCCTTGAGATTCTCATCGATTTGAGATTCGCGGGTCGCCCCGGCAATCACCGTGCTTACCGCAGGCCGGTGCATTAGCCAGGCGAGGGAGAGCGCCGTTGCGCTCGTGCCGATTTCCGCAGCGATACCAGCCACCCGGTCTCCCAGCTCCAAACGCGCCGTATCCATCCGCTTTGCGAAATTAGGGTTCTTTTCCAGCTGCGAACCGCTCGGTACGGACCCCCCTGAATATTTTCCCGTAAGGATGCCGCCTGCCAATGGAAAATAGGGAATGATGCCTATCCCTTGATCTGCGCAGAAGGGGACGAGCTCCCTTTCCACGCCGCGATCCGCCAGTGAATACCCGGGCTGGACGGACACATACTTGATGAGTTGCTGACGCTCACTGACGGATAAAGCCTTCATCATCTGCCACGCCGAATAATTGGATGCACCCACATATCTCACTTTGCCCGAAGAGACCAGATCGTCCAAGGCACGCAGTGTTTCCTCAAGAGGGGTCTTCGGATCAAAAGCATGAATCTGGTACAGATCGATATAATCCGTACGCAAACGCTTCAAGCTTCCTTCAAGCTCGCTTATAATATGTTGTCGCGAGGAGCCTTTGGAATTCGGACCGTCCCCCCGCTTCATCCCTGCTTTCGTCGCAAGGATCACTTCCTGCCGTCTTCCCTCAAACGCTTCCCCGATGATCTCTTCCGATTTTGTGCCTGTATAAATATTAGCCGTATCCATAAAGGTAATGCCTTGATCAAGCGCATGCCGCAGAACCCGAAGGGATGTATCCTTGTCCGCACGCCCGCCGAAGGCGTTCGTGCCCAAGCCCAACACAGATACCTCCAACCCGCTTGTCCCTAAATTCCGATATCGCATACAAACTCCTCCATTCTATGATTCTTCCAAATGGATTGTAGCATGGACGAACTGGAGAAGCTGTCGAAATACGCCTTTGTTTTTAGATCAATATACAAAAGGAGCCGCTCCGGCTCCTATGTATCGAAGGGATTGCTTGAATAGTGCCGTGCCTTATCCTTCAACAGCTCAGCGGCCTCGTCGCCCAATCTCTCCCTTGCCTCCGTCAGCACCTTTTCCATCGCTTCGGCCGTTTGCGTCATCAGAAGTTGTGCCATGCCTTGCAATTCTTCCTTCTGGCCGAGCACGCTTTTTTGCTGAACCATCAGCTCGCAGGATTGAAAATAAGATTGAGCAAGCTCCCTCAACTGCCGATCGAAGAGACCCAGGTCCTTTTCATATTTCAGTTCCTTCTTTGTCTTTCGTCTTTCCTTCATAAGTCCCTCCATGATGACATGCTTATTGCAGTAATCATACCATCGAGATGGGGATTCAGCAAAGGAAGAACGGCTCCCGCGTATTGGCTTACCTTTGCATGAGCTCATCCACCTTTGCCTTCATAGAAAGAATTGTCGTTTTTTTATACTGAATTCCGAGTCGAAGCACCTTAAGCTGCTCCCTCCGGGTTAATCTTTTGAACCGGGGATCCTGTTTCAAAAACGAGCGGATGATGGACCAGCTGTTACCGCCGATCTGATCCGTGTTGGTATATGGCAGTTCATAGGGCAGCGTCCGTTTACGGAATCGGTTTAATAACGATGCAACATTCGAAGAAATTTTGCCCTCATCCACCAGACAGGGGACTACATGCTTCTTCGTATACTTTTTGTAATGCTCCAAATGATTATTTCCGCTTACAATGACGTAACCGCCTTCTTTACGGCTTTTCTTGACGATCAACAGCTGCATGCAATCCTGCGCGACTTTGCGAAGCTCTTTGCTGCGCTTAGTTGGTTTGGCGAGAAGCCCAGACTTAATCTTGCTTAGAGGTATATATTGCACCGTATATCCCATCCGGCAGCACCCCTCTTGAGTTATGGTTATAGTAGTTTATGCCGTCCTTACCCAAACGTAATGGGCAAAAAGAAAAAGCTTCCCTTCGAATGTAAGGAAGCTCCGATTGATGCTATTCGCCAATGATGCTTTCACGCTACCTGCCGTAACGCCCAGTCTGACGGATTGTCCTCCAATTATCCATGATGGCCTCGGGGATCGGCTGTCTTACCTCATACAGGAAAGGTCCTGGATAGCCGGACTGCGATAAAGTTTCCAGAATCCCCTTCCAGTTCAGAATTCCTTCTCCAGGCATCCAATGCTTCTCGTCCAATCCGTCGTTATCGGAAATATGGGTGGTGACCATCCGAGGGCCAAGCCTGCGAATGAAATCCTCCGGCGATTCTTTAAACAGATGATTGACGTCGCAGCAAACCCCTAAGCTAGGATCGACGCCGATCAGCTCTTCGATTTCGTCGGCGCTATTTCCCAGGCACGTCCGCGGCAAGCATTCCACGGCGATCTCTACTCCGCAAGCCAAAGCGATGGGTGCAAGCCGTCGCAACGAATCGCGGGCGTTCTCAAGCCGGCTGCCCCGTTCCCCGGGAGCAATCGGCTCGTAGCTCGGGTGAAGGATTGCCCGACGAACTCCCCAATACCGGGCCATTCCGAATAGATCAGCGATTCGCTGCCGTATCTGCTCCCGCTCCTGCTCATCCATCACTGAGATATCCCATGCATGGCCATACGGAATATGTATCGAGACAATCTCGATTCCCGCTTCCCGTATCTCATCCACAACCCGGTTGCAGTGCACCCTCGTTTCGGGGTGATCCGGCAGGTCTGCGTGCTTCGCCTGCCAAGTCAGTTCAACGCAGGTGATTCCCGCAGCTTGGATCTCCATCAGATCAAGCGGTGATAATACGCTCATAGACAAGCCAATCTGCCAGTCATTCGGATTCGTAGGTTTTTTCTTCTTATTCATGTGCAAGCTCCTCTCTTATCCGAGTCATAACCCATATCCGAACGGGTACGCTTCATTCACGCTGACCGGAAGCCTGCCTTCCGCCTGGCGTGCCCCGAAGACCACATCGAGCGCCGCGTCGATTGAATAATCACAATCGCTGTAAGCACAAATGCAGTTGGACAACCGCTCCATTTGCCGCAAAATGTAAGGACTTCCGAAGATGAGCAAAATCAGCTCCGGATGAAGCTCCTTCATCTGGCGGATCAATTCGAATTGTCCGCCGGGGATGGTCCCGCTTCCCTCCTTGTAGCTGATGACCCGAACGAAGGCCCCATACATGACATGCTCGTAGGAGCCCGAGGTCAAGGCCTTAAGCACCCTCTGCCTGTCTTGCTCCGTAGGATTTTCATTGACGACCACAATATCTGTGTCCGTGCTGTAGCGAGAGCAGCTGTGCAGGAAATACGCAGACTTCCCGGTAATGCGTGTTCCCATATCCTCCGCTTCCTTGCCTTCCTCGATGCTCCTTGTTGCGATGAGCAGAGTCTTGGCCTGAACGGATGGCCTTAGAGGGAGATGCTGCTTCTCCAGTACGGTGATCGAACGCCCGGCGATTTCCTTGGCCAGCCCGATGTGCTCCGGCGCCTCCAGTATTTCTTTTGCCTCCTCCAAAGAGATGGGGGCGTTAGACAGCAGACCGAAGCGTTCCTTCATCTGTAGAATACGGAGAACGGAGTCATTGACCTGATCTAAGCTCAGCTCCCCCGTACGAACGGCATCCAGCAGCGCCCGGAAGGTCAGCTCCGGGTCGGATTGATAATCCTGCAGAATGATATCGTTACCCGCCTGGACAGCCATGACAGCGGCTTTTTCGATCCCGTATTGATCTTTAATCGACTTCATGGTCAGACTGTCCGATACGATCAGTCCATCGAAGCCGAATTGCTCGCGCAGCAAGCCGGTCATCACCGTTCGGGATAAGGTGGCGGGCAGCTGCTCCTCGCCATCCCCTGCGAGCGCCGGGTAAAGAATGTGCGCCGTCATAATGCCGGTCATTCCCCTGCGGATCAGCTCGCGAAACGGCTTTAGCTCCACCTCCATGAGGTACTCCCGGCTATGCTTGACAATCGGCATAGCAATATGCGAGTCGGTCCGGGTATCGCCATGTCCTGGAAAATGCTTGCCGTTAGGTATTACGCCGGCTTCCTGCATCCCTTCTACATAAGCCGCCCCTAGCTCGATGATCAGGTCGGTGCTGTCGCTCATGGCTCTCGTGCTGATGATCGGATTATCCGGATTGGAGTTCACATCCAGAACCGGGTTGCAGATCATGCCGAAGCCCACCGCTCTTGCCTCCTTGGCAATGACCCAACCCATGCGGTAAGCCAATTCACTGGAGAACGTGGCACCAAGCGCCATCATGGAAGGAAAGGATGTGCCGACCTTCAAATTATGGTATACGCCTCGCTCCGCATCGGAGAAGAAAAGCAAGGGAACCGGCGACCGCTCCAAATAGTCGTTCACTAGAGACACAAGGCCGCCCACATCCTCGAACTTCGGAAGCAGCAGCACCGAGCCGACCGCCCCGATTGTTCCGGATGCAAGCGTTGACCTCACCTTCTCCTCGAAAGGGGAGGCTCGAAAGCAGATCATCTGACCGATTTTTTGTTCCAGCGTCATCCCTTGAAGCCACTGCTCCGCCGACTTTACGCTTTGTACCATTATGCCCCTCCGCTCTATCTGCCCACTGGCAGAGACTGCCGGCCGCTCGACCGACAGTCTCGTTGTTTTATAACATCACTTTATTTCATCGCTTTGTACCGGTTGTATGCATCCTGGTACACCTTAACTAACTTATCCAAGTTCATTTCCTTCAGCTTCTTTACGTAATCGTCCCACTCGGCATCGATTCCGCCCTGCATCAGCCATTTAGCATGCATTTTCTTGACATAGGCATCGATATCCGTTAAATACCGTGTACGCACATCGTCCTCCTCCGGCGTGAAGTACAGATTCGGGAATACGTTTTTATCCAGGAACGGAGCGTAGATCTTATCCATGTCTCCCTTTGTAATTCCCTTGGACTTGGACGGCGGCGTATCCTTGGTTTTGGCGAAGACGGACGAGGAAGCCGGCGCGGTCGAATGGCGGAATTCGTTGGCGTTCATGCCGCTTGGCGGATCGTTCGCTTCCAGGCTGCCATCCGCATTCTGCTTCAATACCGTACCAACCATACCGTTAACCGCCTGAATGCTAACCATCGGATCATACATATAATCGATCCACCGCATCGTCGCTTCCGGATTCTTATTCGTGGAGGTAATGACGAAGGCGCCTTTGCTTAAAATACCTGCAGGATAGCTGTTCCACAGCTGGGCTCCCCCCGGTCCCTTCAACGGAGGAATCGGGATATAGTCGGCCGCCTGTTCATCTTCCATATACGTATTGGCGAGCCACGCCACGAAAGCACCGACATTTCGCTCTTTGCTTCTCAGCTTCGAGCCGTATACCTTCTCGTCATGCGCGAGCGACTCCACATCGACCAGCCCCTCGGCGAACAGCTTGTTGAAGTACTTGGTCGCTTCCTTGTATTCGGGGCGAATCGCCGTGTAGACGACCTGATCCCCGTTCATTACGATATGATCCTGCCGGTCCAGCAGCCCGAACGAGCCGTACATGGAATAGATGCCGGTAATGGCATGCACGCGGAATGAGAAAGGAACCTCGTCCTTCTTGCCATTGCCGTTCATATCATTGTCTTTAAACGCTTTCAAAGTCTTGTAAAATTCGTCCGGCGTCGTCGGAGTCGGAAGCTTAAGCTGATCCAGCCACTTTTTATTGATGAATAAGGCATCCTTGGAAACCGGATAGGTACCGTCGATCGTCGGTAGCGAATAGATGTGTCCGTCAGGTGATGTGAGCTCCTTTTTATAGGACGGATTGTCCTTTAGGATTTTATTGAAATTAGGTGCATATTTCTCGATGAGACCTTCCAGTGGGATAAAAATGCCCTGGCTTCCGTACTTAGCGACCTCATCCGTTTCAAGCGCAAAGTGACCGTAGATCGCATCCGGATAATCGCCGCTGGCAAACATCAGATTTTTCTTTTCCTTCCAGTTGTTCTTATCGTTCATATTCCAGTTGATATGCACGTTCGTCTTCTCTTCCGTTTCCTTGAAGAACGGCAGCTCGCCGAACGGCTTCTGACCGGCAATGCCGTACGTGGCGGCGATATTCAGATTCACCTTCTCCTTCACAATCGGAAGGCCGGTGGCATGTAAGTTCGCATTCCCCTTCGTCTGCTGCGCTTTGTCGTCTTTTTTCCCGGCAGCACCGTCTCCGCCGCTGTCCCCTCCGCAGCCGCTCAGACCAACAGCTACAGCCAAGGCCGTCGTCAGCCCGCCATAAAGCCATCCTTTTCTTCTCATTTACATGCACCCCTTCGTTTTTATCCCTTCAGAGAGCCGATCATGACGCCTTTGACAAAATATTTTTGCAGGAACGGATATAAAATCAGCACGGGCAAGCTCGAAACGATAATGACACCGTATTTCATTGTTTCCGCCATCTTCACAAGCTCCGCCTGATTGACGAGACCGTCCATCATCTGCTCAGAAGCTTCATTGCTGATCAGGATTTTACGAAGAATGATTTGCAGCGGCTGCAGCTCGTCATCCTTCAAATAAATGAGTGCCTGAAAATAGGAGTTCCAATGCCCTACCGCGCTGAAAAGCACCATAACCGCCACGATCGGCAGAGAAATAGGCAGTACGATTTGCAGGAAAAAGCGGGTATTGGAGCAGCCGTCCATCTTGGCCGCTTCGAGGAGCTCCAGCGGAACGTTTCCTTGAAAGAAGGTCCTCGTAATAATGATGTGGTAGGCGGACACCGCGTTCGGAAGAATCATCGCCCAGATCGTATTGACCATGCCCATTCCTTTAATGAGAAGGTATGTTGGAATTAGGCCGCCGCTAAAGAACATCGTGAACACAATCATCATCATGACAAGGCTTCGCCCGCTTAGATCCTGCCTCGATAGCGCATAACCGGCGGTTAACGTCAGCACGACGTTCAAGGAGGTTCCAAGCACAGTATAGATGAGCGAGTTGCGGTAGCCCAGCCATATGGTTGAATCCCCGAAAATTCTTCGATATCCTTCCAAGCTCGGATCCTGCGGGTAGAATGTCACCTTCCCCAGGTTCACCATATCCGGGTCGCTGATTGAGGAGATGATCACAAAGTATAACGGATACAGCACCATGAGCATAAGTAAGGACAGAACAGCATAAGTGAAGCCGTCGAAAAGTACGTCCGCTCTGGAGCGGCTTGCTGTCATGGCTTGCTCCCTCCCCTCACCATAAGCTGGCCTGCTTCATTCTTTGGGCCAGGCGATTGACCGAAAGCAGCAGAATAAAATTGACAACCGAGTTAAAAAAACCGATGGCTGCAGAATAGCTGAATTGGGCATTCAACAAGCCTGCCTTATACACGTAGGTTTGAATAATTTCCGAAGAATCCACATTCAGCTGATTCTGCATCAAATACACCTTTTCGAAGCCGACGCTCATAAAGGAGCCGATATTCAAGATGAGCAGAATCATAATGGTCGGCATAATGGAAGGCAGATCGATGTGCCGAATGCGCTGAAGCTTCGTAGCCCCGTCGACGACGGCCGCCTCGTGCAGATCCGGATTCACCCCGGAGAGCGCGGCCAAATAGATGATGGTCGCCCAGCCGAGATTTTGCCATATGCCGGAGAAGATGAAGATTGTCTTAAACCATGCCGCGCTCGCCATGAAATATATCGGATCGATACCAAGACCCAGCAGCATCAGATTGACGAGACCGTGCTTTGGCGACAAGAATAGATAGAGCATCCCGACGACGACAACGACGGAAATAAAATGAGGTGCATACGTGACGGTCTGTACCAGCTTCTTGAAGCGTTCATTCGTCGTTTGATTCAGGAGCAGCGCCAGCACGATCGGTGCCGGGAAAGCCACCAGCAATTCGTAGAGGCTGATGCCCAGCGTATTCTTGAGCACGGTAATAAATTGATACGACTCGAAAAAACGCTGGAAATGATCAAGGCCAACCCACGGACTGCCGTTTATTCCTTTGACGGCAATGAAATTCTTAAACGCAATCTGCACACCGTACATCGGAACATAATGAAACAAGATGAAATACACGATCGTCGGGATCAAAAATAGGTAAAGCTCATAGTTGTGCCATATCCGCATCATCGATGAGCTTCGCCACCATGCCGCCTTATGCCGTTTCAGCGGTGCTGTGTTCGCAGCGGTTCTTACTGTCAACGCTTCGCCCCCTTGCCTTCTTGTTGTTTCCCTGCAGCTTTATTGTAGGTAACGGGCTACCGTCTGTATATAAGCGCTTTCAATACGGATATGCAGGAATTGATCTAACGGGATGTCCCTCTTACGTTTAAGCCCGAATAGGTGGAAACTGAACCATATATATGCGAACTCTGAAGCAAAAAAAGAAACAGGCTTGCCTGAGCCTGTCTCAATCCGCCGCCTCCTGACCTGCCTGCTTCCGCATCATTTTTCTATATTCGCCCGGTGTGACGCCTGCCTCCGCCTTGAACTTTCGGATGAAGCTCGATGTATCGAAATAGCCTATTCGCTGTACGATCTCTTTAATCGAAGCATCGCTTTCCTCGAGAAGCCTCTTTGCATTATTGATCCGAATGGTATTCATGTAGTCGGAAATGGTCTGACCTGTATGCTCTTTAAAGAACCGGCTAACATAAGAAGTGGAGAGCGAAAAGTGGTGTGCCATCGACTGGACGGAGAAATCGTATTGGTCGCTGCGGTCGCAGACGTAATCGATCATCTGCCCGATCAAGCTTTCTCCCGATCGGCCCTTATGCTCCTGAATCGCTTCGCACACGTCCATACAAGCCTTCGTTATGAGATCAACCAGGTCTTCAACCGTGTGGAACTTCATCAAAGTGATCACATCGGGAAATTTTCCCGTGATTTCCGGAAATTCCTGCTTCATTTCCTCCGCCGTCCTCATGACGGTATGGATGATATCGAAGCATAGACAGCGAGCGACAAATAACGTAGTTCCGCCTGTTTTGATTTTATGGGTGAAATGGGTCAGCGTTTCGGCGATTTGCCCCGTTTTCCCCTCGCGGAGCAAATAGCTCAAATGCTCCATGTTATGGCTCGAATCGTACAAGGTCGATGCATGCTCCGAGGCCACCTCGCGGAAAAAAATGATTTGTCCGGCGCCCTTGATGAATTTGTAATCGGCCGCGGTGGAAGCTTCAATAAAGGAGCGTCCGAGCTGGTTCAATTCATTCTGCAGCCGCCCGACGCCGCAGGTCAGCCGAATGCCGTACTCGCGATAGAGCTCGCTGTGCCAGCCCGCCATCCATTCGCCGAGCTGCTGCTCCGTATAATCGGTGGATAACAAGAAAATCATCTGACTGGATTCGAGACTTTCCTTGTTATGCACGGTAATGCCCCGCTTCGACCGGCGGACGATCGCATCGGCAAGCTGCTGCTTGGACAGGCCGGCAGACTCCGGCGCCTCCACCACGAAGACGCCGTAAGAGGCATAATCAAACGCAAACGAAAGCCCCGCTTCCCTGCTGCTTTCGTCCAATTGCTCCTTGGATTCCACCTCTCCCTTCAGCATACTGAACAGCAAGTGTTCATGCAGCGCCGAGCGGTGCTTTTCCCATTTTTGCCCGAGCTCACGATTGGATAGCAGAATCCGGTCGATCAGCGTACGGACGGTTTCCAGTTCATTGGTTCTGGATAACGTCTTGCCTAAGTGCGTTTCCGCGAGCTGAACCAGCTTCTTGATAGGGTTATAGTTATACCGCAGTGCCGTGTATATCGCCGCGCTGCCGATCAGCAAAATAATCAAAAAAGTTTGTGTCCACTTGCCGACGACAGTATGGAAGGGTTTCCGAATATCATCCACAGGTAAAACGCTTACATAGGTCCATCCGGTCAGCTCCGAGGTGAGGCGGGAAACGAAATATTCCTCTCCTTCAAGCTTTGAGACGGTAAACAAATCCCCCTTCGGCTGGATGGAGTCGAACAGCGCTTCCTCCTTGATATGCCCTGCGCCCTGATACGATGTAACGATGCGCTGCTTCTCGTCGTAAATCATGATGTTGCCCGATCTTGGGAAAGCATCCGGCTTCAAGTAATTGAGAAAGGAGCTCTCCTTGATCAAAAAGAGGACCGTCCCGTAAGGATTCAGGCTGCCCATCGGAATCGGAAGCAGGTAGCTGACATACCTCTCCTCGGTGGCGGACACGAAGGTAACGTCCTCTGCCGTGCGGAGCGTCGGCTTCTTGATCGAATTAAGCTCCTCCCGGAATGCTGCTTCGGGCCAATGATGGAAACGGTAGATGTCGTTAATGAAGGCGGAGGTTCGATAAGTGCTGACGGAGGAATACAGGGTGTCATGGCCTCGCACGTAATAGAGCACCTCATGAATAAAATCGTTGGACACCTTGTAGTCGAGCAGCTGCTTGGTCTGATACGCGCTGAAGGGATCCTTCGTAACCGCGTAGGGGGTTAAATCCGGATTGGAGGAGATGCGTGCAGAAATCCGATTCATTTCAATAATCTTCGTGTCGACGCTATCGGCCAGCTGGCTCAGCATGTCCTTATTCGTCCACTCCACGTATTGGTTAACGATTTCATTCAGCTGCAGCGTGCCGTTGTAACCGAGCAAGCCTGCCGGTATGAGCAGCACCAGTACATACGAGAGCAGATACCTGAAGTAAACCGGGTTGAGCTTAAGAGTTCCTCTTCGCATGAGTCCCCCTGAGTCTGTAGAGTATGATTACTTATTGTAGCAAATCGCCTTTTCATTGTATATGTAAGAAAAGCGTCATGTCGGCGCGGCATTTCGTTTTTGGGACCTTGGATTTCTGCACTATAACGGCGTTCTCACGATACCTAAGAAACGGCATCAGAAAAAGGAGCTGCCTGATATTCCAGAATTAATTAGAAAACGGAGCCCGCAAACCCGCTCGGCTCCGTTTTTGTTGTTCCAGAATTGATTAGAATTTGAAGTGCGCCGCGGCCAATAAAATGGTTTGTTTCAGAATTCGTTAGAAAAACTATTAAGTGCGGCATTCTCTGTTATCCATTGTTATCCTTCGGATTCATTGTTATAGCCGATGCTTTAATATGCTTATGAAGCTCCCGATCAATCAAGCGTGAATAGTCTTGGGATCAATAGTAGGTGAGAAGTGGGTTGCTATTTTCATATATATTGCCTTACAATATCAAGATCACTAGCAAGACTGTTGAATTTATCCGAAGATGCTCCGATATTCTCGACAATGGCATAACGGGTATGACCCATTTCTTTGATGAATGTAAATAATGACGCTAAATCATACGCTCCAGACCCTAAGTCAGCATAGTCCTCCGGAGATGTATAGGACTGGTAGATCTTGAAGCTGTCAAATGCTTTCATGCCATCTTGCTTCAGTGCTTCAAATATATTGACAGGAAATCTAGGGTTAATGTTAATATCCTTCAAGTGTACGATCTCACACCGGCTGCCTAGCTTTTCGAGAATCTCTGTAGGTTGGATTCCTGCCCTTAACACCCATCCTAGATCCAATTCAAACCGCACATAGTCCGGGTCGGTATTCTGGATTAGAATATCGTACAGGGTCTCTTCCCCGTCCCGCTGGAATTCGTGAGCATGGTTATGGTAATAAAACGCAAATCCATTTGCCTTTAAACGCTGCCCTACGCGGTTCATTTCACCTGCTATACGCACCGCATCATCACGATTCTGCATCCATACAGTTGGGATTACAATAGAATGACAATTGATTTGCTCGTAATAAGAACACACAGCATCCCAATCGTGCACATCAATGGGTCTATCAGATCTACCTAATTCCTGTGCAGAGATGACTGTTAAATCATATTGGGTAAGCTTTTCTTTTAGCTGATCTATAGGGATATCATCCATGAATCTTGTGTATTTACTTTTATTATATCCAATGAGCTCGACATTTTTATAACCGAGTTCAGCCAGCCGTTCTAATGTACGGAAATAATCTTTACAAAGATCATCTTGAACGGATGAAACGTTCACACCTGCTTCAATAGCCATGGAAACCAGCCTTTCATCGTTATCTTCTTAAAATAATGCTCGAAGTCTTACCTTGCGTTAGATTTGAGTTGAACTGCAGCTTGATCGTGGGGAATAACTTCACGACCTTGATTAGATCGTCCTTTGCTTCAATGTCGCTTGCTGACATTAGAAGATCCATTTCAATGATGCCGCAGTTTTCATGCGTTGGGTCACTAATAGCAATTTCAATCGTATCATCCGTCGTTAAGATCATGACAGAAGCTTTTGCCGAGCAAGTCACTCCCTTGACTGTGGTTATCTCATCCTTCCAGAAATTGATTCCAAGAATCCCGAGGCCTGAGTGATAAACAGCATGGGCTGAGGACGACTGCTGTATGATCTCTACTTTTGGTTGAGCTGCATATTGTTCCGTTTCATTAGAGGTGAAGCCAGGTAATATAACATAGGCATAGCCTTCATTTTGAGGCGACTCTCCATGGTCTACCCACAACGTTAGGTAGTGACGCGAAATTTCTGTATCGGGACCAAAGCCGATTTCCTGCCAACTACCTGTTCTCTTCTCACGTTGCCCTTTCAACAATGCTGCTTGTGGGAAATAATAACCGATATCGGAATCAGGGGCATCCCCTTTGAGATGCATCCAACAAGTGTCCGGCAGTACGGCTGACCATCCCGAGTTCTTAGGCATTTCTTTACCATTTACCATAAATGGGTTCGTGCCTTCTGCGTTTAGCTTGCGATTCTCCACAACAGTTTCTACTCGGAATGGTTCTCCGTATTGAATATCCGAGCCTATAGCTACAATTTCGTTTTCAAAAAGAAACCATGATTTTTTAGCACGCAAAGGCTTTGTATCGGAGACTGTAGGATAGTCCTCCAGCAACATCCCGGCTGATCCATAAAGACCCTGTAATTCAGCCCCCCCTGCCCAGCTTTCTTGGTTACGATACATATGTCCAAATTTCGGAACCCGAATCTGATTGGTAACTGTAATCCCGGCTAAACGATAAGGATTTACTGTAGGCCAATATCCATCCGAATAATGTCCTAAATCCCCGTTATAAAGTGTCGTATGACCGTGCGATTGATACCAGCCTTTTTTGTTTTCATCGTTAATCGTTTCATATGTTGCCATACGTTTAGAAAACACGCTGATTCCGAAAGCAAATTCAGGGCGCTGAAGAACAGCCCTTGCCATGCAGCCATACATTTTGTATTTGTTAGTCGGCGCTGTTGGTATGACGCTATTGTCTTTAAGCAATTCGATTGCGAGTGCCTTTAAATAAAGGGGGGCATGCAGAGTGAAAGACATAGCTGTATCCTCTTGCATCCAATATCTCACCATTTGCTTTAGCCTGTCCCTATGAGGAGGTGGTGCAAAGGTGGAGAGTTCAAGTAGAGCTCCGATGACTATATGTCCAACTTCATGATTTTGCCGATCGTATCTTGCTACCTCTCGACCGCTCGCCATGTCCATCATAGAACCTCGGAAGAGTAACGGTTCGTAGGAGTTATATACCACGTCGTAAATACGAGACTTATAATCTTCACTCACCTGATGTGGCGTGCTTTCCATCACATTTAGAATAGGTACAAGGGTGGAAATCATAGATTTCCCATAGCCCCCAGTATATGCAAAGGCACCATGCTGAACAAAGGAGCCGTCTTCATAGAAGCCGCCCTCTCCTTCAGTTATATACTCAAAAACGGAAAGTAATCCATTCATGGCTTTCTTTAATGCTTCATCATCTCCCAAGAGTAATGCATACAGAACCAAGACCCTGCAAATCCATACCCGATTTGCTCCGGTTGAAGTCCTTACAGGATAGCGGGTTTGAGAATAAAGGTACGTCAGCGGTTCCGGGCAAAAACGACCGATCGGTTCCAGATACGCTTCTATTTGTTGTTGGGACAAGCTTGGACTCATTAATAATACAATATCGGTTAAGGCGAGTGGTGCTCCGATTTCCCAATCCCACCAATTCCCATAGGTCACGATCTTGGTATTGTATCGGTTTATGAGCATCCAATCGAGAGCAGCCACAATATCTCGGCATAGCGTGGTGTTTCCCTCAAGTTCGGAGCCGGGGGTATTCAAGGCAATGGTCATGCAGCGCAGCCTATCGTATATACTTGTTAGCTCGCTCGACAATGAATTGCAGCTCAATTCTTTCCATAAAAAGTTGCGGCTTTCCTCCTTTTCCATCTGGCTCCAATAGTGCATCGCCTCAGCGGTAAGCTCCTTAACGCCTTGCATAATGATAGGGTCAGTTAGCCACCGGCCGTCGATACCAATGATTCTGTGTTTCCACGCGTTTTGGATCAACTTCATTCTTATTACTTGTCCTCTCTGAATGTAATTAAACACTGAAGCAAAATCACCAATATAATTTCCAGTTTCTTGTAATTCTTGTCAATGCTTCTAAGTAAAAATAATCCCCCCAGAGATTGGCTTCATCCACGCCGTGGTTATAGTTCTTGTGATAAACTCCATGCAATAAGAGTGCATTCGATGCCTCGTTCTGCCACGTAGAGTAATTTTCAAACAAGGACTTCGTGATCTTCTCGGCTGCATGTGAATAATATTGTTTTTCCTTATCATCCGGCAAATGCTTGGCTAATTCCAACAATCCGCAGACAGCAATTGCTGAGGCCGAACTGTCCTTGGGCTCTCCGCTGCCATCAGCAAAATCCAGATCCCAATAGACTACTAAATCCTCTGGGCTTCGATTCAAAAAATAATTGCTCAGGATTTTGCTCACTTCCAAGAAGCGATCATCCTTTGTATACAAGTAGCTAAGAACGAATCCGTATATCCCCCACGCTTGCCCGCGGGCCCAGCAGGAGTCATCACTGCGTCCTTGTTTGGTCTGACCGAACCTCGGATCACCTGTATCGACATCAAAGAAAAAGGTATGGTACGTCGTACCATCAGCTCTAACAATATACTCCAAAGATTTTAATGCATGAGAATAAGCAGCGTCTTTATAATGCGAGTCACCGGTAACCTCACTTGCCCAGTACAAAAGGGGTAAATTTAATAAACAGTCAATAATCATGCGTCCACGTTCATTCGGATCGTTCATATCTCCCCAGGCTTGGAGAATTCCCGCCGTTTCTACGAAGCGTGTCATCAGATGGTCAGCTGCTCGCAGGGCTGCAAACTTGGCTGCCTCGTTCCCCGTTAACTTATAAGCGGCTATACATGAAAGACTATATAAGAAACCAATGTCATGCGTATCGCAATCGATTTGATACTTAATTCGTTCAATAAAACTGTTCACTTGAATTTCAATCGCTTCCAAATACCTTTTTTCCCCTGTATGTTCAAGTACCAGGCATAAAATTCCTGTCCAAAACCCCGTAGTCCAACCTATATTGACTCCTTCCTTGTTTTCGGGGTTGGCATTTCGGCTACTTCCATGTTTGTTAAATGGGTACACGTTACCAAGGGTTGAACTCGCAGGAAATTTGTCCTTGAAGATTTCCAGATTGGCAGAAACTTTTTTTATTGCAGCCGAAATCGCATCTTCGTAAACCTTTGGATTGAAATCTGGGGCAGTCTTGAAGGTCTTCATATTCATTCCTTCATTCAAAACATTGTTCACTTAGCATTACCTCACTTTTCCAAATTTTGGATTTATAGGGATGTACTGAAATAACACCAACCCCACTGTCTACGAACGATGGGGTAAAGGTTTTACGTCACCTAAGGGCTTAACAGCAGTCTCCGATCGTTTAATAAAAAATGAGAGCAGCAATCCCAAGGTACCAATCCCAATAATGACAAGATATGCATCATTAATACCTTCAATAGAGGCTTGGATCATTAGATGTGCTTGCGAAATATCTTTCACTTCGAGACCAGAGGTCATTTCATTCAGATGAACTTTAGTCTGAGCAGACATGATTGTTACAAGCAGAGAAGTTCCTATCGCTCCAGACACTTGCCTAATGGTGTTGGTAATAGCCGTGCCGTGGGCATGGAGGGATGAAGGCAACTGGTTTAGACCGGCTGTTTGTACAGGCATCATCAGCAATGCCATTCCTATGCGGCGACCTGTACTCATGAGAAGGAGATACAAGTAGCTGGTCGAGTCTGTCAATTGAACAAAACCTGCTGTGGTTACGATTGTGATGGATAATCCGGCAATTGCCAGCCATTTCGCACCGAAGCGATCAAACCATTTTCCGGTTACCGGCATTAGAAGGCCCATAATAAGAGCGCCTGGTAGAAGGAGAAACCCTGCTTCTAAAGCGGTAAAGCCACGGGCATTCTGAAGGTAGAGCGGAAGAAGTATCATATCCGCGTACATCACCATAGTAACTGCTATATTGATAACCGTTGTTAGGGAATACATCTTAATTTTGAATACATTTAGATCCAACAACGGACTTGTAGAGCTCAGCTGCCTCCAGATAAAAATCCCTAATGCTATGATTCCAACGCTAATAGATATCATGACCTCACTATTCGACCAGCCTTTGTTGCCGGCCAAACTGAAGCCATACAATAATGTACCGAAGCTTATGGTCGATAAAATAACACTACATATATCGATTCTTAACTTGATAGGTTCCGATACATTCCTTAAGTAGATATAACCCGCAAGGACAACGATGGCGGCAAGCGGAAACATACCATAGAATATAGCTTTCCATGAATAGGCTTCAAGAATGTAGCCAGCTATCGTTGGGCCAAGAGCTGGCGCGAAAATGACAGCGAAACCTACCATACCCATCGCTGCGCCTCTTTTTTCTTTCGGGTACATGGTCAAGACAACCTGGGTAAGAAGCGGCATGATCATTCCGGCACCCGAGGCCTGAATCAATCGTCCAGCTAAAAGCACGGGAAAGAGCGTTGCAATGGCACTTATGACTGTGCCGGCTAGAAAGGTAATCATGGATGTCAAGAATAGCTGCCTTGTAGTAAATCGTCGCATGAGATAGGCTGTAATCGGAATCAAGATCCCGTTTACCAGCATATACCCCGTAGTCAGCCATTGGGCCGTTGCGGCAGGAATGGTAAAGGCATTCATTAGCTTTGGAATGGCTACACTCATGATGGTTTGGTTTAGGGTGGACAGGAAGGCGCCCATAATCAAAATAAGCATAATGGTGCCTTTTTTAATAGTGAGTTCCTTAGGAGCTTGTTCGCGACTCAACTTGATCCATCCTTTCTTTCAATTAAGTAAGTATATGCTGAAGTCCAGTCGTCAAATTAAAAGCCCTCCTTGCAGTAGCCTCATTGTAAATTTGTTTCAGCTTGAGATAGCAAAGCGAAGGAGGGATCCCCTTCCTTCGCTTCTAACCGTGGCAGAACAATACTTACTTTTGAGAGCCTGCAAGCTTTTCAGAGGGCTACGTCGTTAGGGCGGTTGGCCTCTGGAAATTTAAGTAATTCTTCGAAGATATTATTTTGCAGTTGTTCCTCCGTCTATAACCAATTCGGTACCTGTGACATATGACGCTTCGTCTGATGCCAAGTACAAAACGCCAAAAGCAATATCCTCTCCGGTCCCGAAACGAGGCAGTGGGGTTCTCTCCTCAAAATGCTTCTTTATCTGTTCATGATGAAGTATCCCTTCGGTCATCGGGGTGATGATCAATCCAGGGTAAACTGAATTAACGCGGATATTATCCGTAGCGTAATCCACAGCTGCCGCTCTAGAAATTGCGCGAATCCCGCCTTTGGATGCAGCGTACCCGTTAAATCCACCACCAACAAGGCCCGCAAGGGAAGCGATATTCACAATAGAACCACCACCGGCCTCTTTCATGATCGGGATCACGTGCTTCATTCCTAAATAGCTTCCTGTTAAATTGATGCTTAGGACACGGTTCCACTCTTCGAGTGTGTCTCCTTTATTGCCTATTCCTGCGCAATTTACAAGCACATTAACAGTACCAAACGTATCAATGGCCTTCTCAATAACGGATGTCCAATCTTCATCTGCCGCAACATTATGTGAAAACCCGATCGCTGCACCATAAGTAGAAACGATTTCTTCGACTGTAGCGTTCAATTTGTTCGTTTGAACGTCCGTTAACACGACTTTAGCACCTTCCCTTGCCAATAGGATTGCACTTGCCCTCCCTATACCACTTGCAGCTCCAGTAACTACTGCAACCTTCCCATTCATTCGTCCCATAATTTTCTCCTTTTTGTATGAGCTTTTGACTAAACATGTAAAAAATTTTCATAATACTAGATCGAATAATTGCAATGTACTTTGTCTTACCAACTGTCCAATATCTTCAAGAACTACATAATTGACAGCTAACGTAATGTAAAATGGTATTACTATTTAATAATAAACATTAGCAATACAAAGGACTACCACTATGCCGACCTATGGATTAGCACTTTTACGACTTCTACCCTATAACCAACACAACAGCCCTCACTCAATAACCATTCAATAATTAAACAACCCCAACATGAACTGTCGGGGCTGTCGTTAGCGCTTTCAATGCCGATTAAATTGGTTGATGATCGAATTCTCCCTGCCTTACTCAATTATTTCTTATTTGCAGCTGCCCATGCGTCCAGCTGCTTTTGTTTCTCCATAATAACCTTATCGATACCCGCAGCTTTGAGCTTGGATCTGAACTCCTGCAGCTTATCAGCGGGATCGATGGTCCCCGATTCCAGAGATTTCTTATACTGATCCATTACGTTGTTAAGGGCGGTAATCTCGTTCTTTACCGGTTCTGAATTGAATGTAAAGCCGAGCGCTTTCGACTTGATTGATTTATAGTTCATTTCCGCTGATAATTTCCATAAATCCGGCGGATCGTTGCTAAACACATAAGTCAGGAATGGATTCGCAGTAAGCCAGTTTGGAGTGGAATATCCAACCGTAGTGGAATCAATGCCGGGAGGATAATCAATCATATTATCCTTCACCTTCACATAGTGCTTACCCTCGATTCCCCATTTCAGCAAATTGGCAATTTCGACATTCGAATAAATGAGGTTCATGAACATCATGGTCCTCTCAGGGTTTTGGGAATTATTTGATATGGCCCACATTCCTGTAAGCACATCGGAAGTGCTTGAATACACTTCAGGTAATAACGGCACAAATGTTAATTCAAACCCTGCATTGCGGCTTCCCCTTTCCACGCCTCCTATCTTAAGACTTTCGATGTAAGAAAACGATTTTTTTGCTTTCATGAGATCTGCACTGCCGACCTTACTCGTAGCGGCGTCTTTATTTATGAATCCCGCTTTAAACCAGCTATGCATCTTTTTCAAAAAGTCTTCATATTCTTTGGTCTCAAATAAGTTCACGACTTTTAAACCGTTGTCAAATCCAGGCAAAACACCAAAACGATCACCCAGCTTGTCATACCAAACATACTTTTCTGCAGGAATTGATAACCCGACTCCGAGAGGGGCGATGGTAGGCTCATTATCTTTAATCGTCTTAAAAACCGGATCCAGATCATCAATTTTCTTGATGGAAGCTACATCGATTTTATATTTCTCCAACAGATCTTTTCTCATAAAGATCCCGGGAACTCCAGTAGTAAAATCTTTAAGGACCGGTACGCCATAGATTTTCCCTTTAATCTTAGCGCTATTTAGAAAGTCAGGATCAAATTGTTTTTTGAGGTCCTGACCATATTGATCCAACAGATCATCAAGCGGGATAATTTTCCCCGTCTCGGCATTAGGGCCGTAACTCTGACCAAACACAAACAACATATCCAGCTTCTCGCCGCTCGCGGTCATCAAATTCATAGTTTGCTGCCAAGCACCCGTGCTGATCGGATTGAATTTCACTGTTGTGTTGATTTTCGCTTTCGCAATCTTATTGATTTCATCTTGGATCAAATGAATATCCTTATCAACTGCTCCTGCTACAGGAATAGCAAGTGAGAGCTCATATGGGTCTTTCGTCGATTTGTCATTTGTACCAACGGAAGATTCCGCACCTTCACCCTTCGTAGACGACGAACAAGCGGTCAGAAAGCCGAATGCCAGTACTGCGGCAAGGGACATGTTGATCATCTTCATTTTTCCACTCATTGTTATACCCCCTTTAAACTTTGGTAGCGATTACATTTTTATTGTATCGATTTTCAACAGCATAAACCAGCACTTTGACGACTATCTTAATTACGTTCTCACAACTTATTGAACACTTTCACCTCTATTCCCCGCCGACAAAAGCGATGTCCTCAGCAAGATTCGCTCGGAATAGCTCCCAAGAGAACGGAGTTTTGCCCAAATGCATAAGGGGCTGCTCTACATAGTGAGATTTGGTGACGGCAATCAAGTTTTCCCAATGGCCGGCCGCATGGGACTCCTCTAACCACTCTTTCGCTTTGCTCCTTTCCATTTCGTCCCCGGTCCTTCGATAAGTTTCGTAGCATACTCCTGCTCTCAGCTTATCCGAAAGGTAAAGACACAGGTGCGCCCATGCCTCGACATCGGCCTTCTCGCAATCAAGCGTTGTCAGAGCCGTATGCGGGATGGAGTCCAGCAACGCCAGGGCTTCCGTGGCATTCGTCTCCAGCTTAGAGGCAGCCTGAAGCGGAGTGACGAAGCCGTCCATCGACTGACCTGATAAAACCCGGTCCACGTAAGCCCTGATCGATAAATACGTTGGGTCGGATGTCGGGCTGGCCATAAGATCCTGCAAGGAAATAAACGCCTTGCCCTCGTTAAATTCGGATCTGTCGGTAGAAATGAACCCTTCCGAATAGAGTGTAAAATCCCATGTAAACCTGATGTAAGAGGCCAGTGTCCTCGGCATTTCGCAAACAAGCGAATACGCCTTTAATAAGGATTGGCCCGCCTGCTTGCCATAACGCCCTGCCAAGGCAGACGTGAACACATCGTCAGGCGTGGCGGGATCATACAGCAATCTTCCCCATAACATATAATAGAGCCAATGCTTCTCGAAGGCATAGGTCCAAGTCATATGCGGGCACCCTGAGGCATGGGAATAATCCTTTCCGGGGATAAAGCACTCTGAGCCGATATAATAGCCTCCAACATACTCTTGACCGTTCAAGGCGATATGCTCCCGGATAAATCCAGGCTGAGCCCAACGAAGCGTAAAGAAATCCTCGTTGCGAACCATCCAGGTTATTTTGTATTTCTCTGGTGGTGGATTCCAGTACCCCTCCATTCCATTGGAGCCCCCGTGCGTCAACAGAAGTCTAGTGGAGGAATAAGCATGGGACCAATTAAATTTGACTTCAACCCAAACCGGCTCAGGTATAAATCCGTTGTTATCGATCGCGTTCCTCGTAATGGCGGGATCAACTGAGAAAGGCGCTCGATGAATTAATTTGACCGGCCGGTTTGCCTGCTTCACCCCCTCGTAATACACATCCTGGATCCAATCCTGCTGCTCCTGGGGGGACATCCCATTCATACGTTCGCCCGACGAAATACCGATCCCGGTAAGATCAGGATATTCTTCAATGAGTTGCGTTACGCACTCACGCGTATATCGTTTAATTTGCTCGCTGGAGTAGAAACTACCGTGATGGTACTGCTGATCATCAATAGCATCAGGCTCATAGTGCTTCCTGAAAGCCCCCGATACGAAAATATTCCAATTAACCAAGTACGTTTCGATTCCACGTTCTTTGGCCATCCGAAACAGTGACGTCCAATACTCCCTCCACTGCGCCAGCTCTTCATCTGAAAAGGGCGTGGCCTTAGGGAAATTCTTAGATCGAAACATATATGGATATGGATGTAAGTTCCAGAGTGTTAATGCGTTGAAGCGGTTTTCCGCCATCATGTCCAAAAACCGCTGCCAGAAAGCAAGGTCGCGAACGGTGTCCATTTGATTAGTAAAACATTCATTCTGCCGGTAGCTGGACCAGGGAAGGTTGAATTTGATCGCTCGAAACGGAAATCGGGGGTTCTTTACACTGTTTGGAACGAGCTCAATCCCTTCGTGCAGCCGGAGTTGCTCAGCCAGCTCAAGTGTTCCGTACATCGCTCCCGATTCATCCAGTGCCATGATAAACAACGTCGATTTCCCTTGATAAAAGGACCGACGGATTTCAAAGCCCTCAGGCCCTAATGCACTGTCCGGCATCATTCCGTTTAAAGCGGAGGCTTCGTCGGTACCTGTAACGATGATTATGTCTGCTTTCGCTGCGGCATCCTCTAACTGCAGATATTCCGCGATTGCCCCGGTGCCCTCGATCGCTTCTCTCAGTTTTCGGACCGCGAAGCACACCCTTGGCGAATCCTGCCGAAACGCTACGGCAATTGGCATCTGTAAACCCCTCCTTTTTCTCTCCATCCTCATTTCGAACTACCCCGATCAAAATCGGAATACCTTTACTTCTGTAATTCCGGCGTGTATACATCGCTCGGATGCAGTTGATTGAGCAGCGGCTCCCCGACACGATACCGCCTGATATTCTCTCTGATAATGTCTATCGACCGGCCGGTACGATCGGGTACCTGAGGCGTAGTATGCGGTGTAATCAAAGTATTAGGCGCGTCCCACAATGGACTATCCGCAGGCAGCGGCTCCTTCGTGAAAGTATCCAGGCCCGCTCCCCCAATCTTTCCTGCGTAGAGCGCCTCTGTCAATGCGTTCTCATCAATTACCGCTCCGCGGGCCATATTGACAAGATAGGAAGTGTGCTTCATAAGCGACAGCTCCCGTCGACCGATCATGTGGTGAGTCTTATTGTTGAGCGGCACCGCCAACACGACAAAATCGCTATTTGCGAGCAATTCATCAATGGTATCCCCGTTTTCCCCGCAATAGAGCCGGTCAACGCCCGTTGGCGGTGGAGCGCTGCTTCTACGGTACCCGAGAACATTCATCCCCATCGCCTTTGCGCGCACCGCCAGCTCGCTGCCGGTATGCCCCAAACCTATAATGCCGACCGTGCGTCCATACAGTCCGCGTAAGTCGTTCTGCCCGGGCACTCCCCAGTAGTGAGCCCGCTGAGCTTCAAGGAACTTCGGGTATTGATATGCCAAGGCCAGCATAAAGAACATCGCGTGCTCCGCAAGCGCCGGTGACGAACGGCCCGCCGAGCTCGTTACACGCAGGCCACGCTCAAAAATTTCCGGCCGGGCGCATCTGTTTAAACCGGCATGATCGCAGTGGACCCATTTAAGTAACGGAGCCTCTAAGAATCGTTCATCGAGATCACCTCCAAGCACAGCCACATCGGCGGTTTTTAGGGCCTCCTGTATACCTTCGTGATCGTCTCTTCGAAAGCGAACAACGGTTGCCGGAGCAAAGGAGTCAACTAGCTTCTTATAATTTACCTCATCATAATAAACAGTAGTAAGGACTAAACGAATGTCATTCATGAATATACCCTCCCCAGTTTTCGTATCTAGTCTTAATCCTCGATTACGATGGTCTCAAACGATTGCAGCTCTTCTAGACTGAAAGAAACTTGACCTTCTTTGTATTCGAATGGGATGTCTCCGGAGCGCCGCAGAGCGTGAACTCGAGAAGGCTTACGATCAGCCTTTACGCTGAAGTGTAGATTGCGAATCGGCAGCGGTGCATGAAATGCCGTTCCAAGCTGTCCGGATAAGTTTATCGCGCTGACCAATCGGCGGGAAATGCCCCGCGCTTCATGAAACGTTACTTCAACCAACGGAGAAGCAGTCAACACCAACTGTTCGCGGTAACCGAGCACATCCCGCAGCGCCGCCATGAGCAGACGGGCATGGCCGTGGTTGCTTAATTTTTCATAATGGGCCCCAAGAGCCCATGGAAGATAGGCGCTTTTCCCTTTACCGTAACCGTTTACAATCATTCCCGGAATTTCGCTCTCTTTCGTAAAATAACACTTTTCAGGAGGTCCGAACATGCATTCAGGAATCAATCCAAGGAGTCCTAGCGCGCCATCCTCCAGCTTGCACTCCAATTTCTCCCCGTGTAAGTAAACGAGGTCGATGGACTCGAATCCGCTCAGCTTGCCTTTGTCCTCTTCGCTGATGCGAAAATACGAACCGAGAACCTTGGGCATATGGGAAAATTCCTTCACTCCCAGACTTATCAAACGAACCCGTCCCTGGGGGTGTCCTTTTCGGTCGCAAGTGGATGTAAATCCCGTTGCAAGGAGCTTGCCTCCTTGCTCTACGAAACGGTCAATGGCAGCTACAGCATCGTCGCTCATGCTTCTTTGATCGGGAAGTATCAGTACCTTATACCGCTGAAGCTTTTTAAAAAAGTCCGGCGATTCGAGCACACTAGCGTGAAGAAGATCGTATTGCACGTGGTTTTCGCTCAGAATCCTCATCATCCCTTGCAATTCCTTCTTGCTACCGGGCATTTTGCCCTCCGGAACAACCACGCACACCTCGGCTAACGATCGAAGGTCTGTGTAATATTGCTCATGCTCTTTATGGTACCGGAAAATATCTTTCACGCCGTCGAAACAAGTCCTGTCCTCTTGGTTCACGAGGGTGCCGATCACGTAATAATCCAGCCAACCGCCATTTACCATACTTTGGACCAGCCTCAGTGAAGTCAGATGCGGAGAAACCCCCACATGCCGCATCGCGTAATCAACGAAATGAACCGCCGAATTACTAACTGCCATCCCGTCCCAGGAGCTGCGTACAGTACGTACGTTTTCCGTAGCCGAGTAATTCCATTCCGGAAACGGTCGTTCGATGCCCGAATTGGATTCTTTCCGGTAGACGTCGGAACTGCCGTGGGTATAGTTGACGATTGCGATATTGGGGTTACGGCTCTTGACCACGGCTACCCTTCGTTCGAAGAGCTCATGCACGGTTTCCGTTTGGAACCGTTGATAGTCACGATATATAGCATCATTGGCATCCGGCTTTACAGGCAAGCGATCATGCCCGGTACGCTCTGTAAACCGCTTATGGCAGTTGTCGCATTGACAAATCCCATGGATGTTGTAGCTATAGTCGTGCATTACGTACCCGATCATATTAAAAAATACCCCGTCAATTGGATACTTCTCAACGACTTCCTCCAGCACTTTCAACGAATATTCCTGTTGATAATACCCGTTAATGCACGTATGAACTTGACCGTTGTAATTAACGATCTTCTTCCCTTCGGCGCTTCGATACAGCCAATCTTGATTAGAAAGAGCATGCACCTCGTTTAACCGACTGAAATCGAAGCGGGCGATAAATTTCATCCCTCTCTCATGTACGCGTTCGATCACCTTACCTGTAAAATCGTCTTTTAGGTTAGGGTTTACGTAATGAAATTCGAGTTCACTCGGGTAATTAGCCACAATTCCCCCGACGTTAAAAAGCAGAGCGTCCGCAGAGAATTCCTCCAAACTCTGCATGTACTCATCAATATCAAGCAGCGCGTCGGTCTCTCTTAAATTCGTTTGAATAAGACGCATCGGTTTCTCTCGCCACCAGGTCATTACCATTTCCTCCTAGAAATTTATTTGATTGGAGAAATCGTTACATGTTCATCGTAACGAACTATGCCGTATTCAGCTAACATTTTTACGACTTTATAGTTAACGTTTTTACGACTTCATGCTTTGTTCGATATGGTGTTGAAAGAAATGTAAAATGAAAACAACCTTAGTCCTAAGGAATTCAGGACTAAGGTTGCCTATACGATTTTTACTATGACAAATCCCGGAGCTTTCAGCTTCCCGCTATAATCACATCTTAATTTATTGTTATCGTCTCCCAAATTGGTTTCTATATTCCGTAGGTCCTAATCCAGCATATTTCTTGAATATTTTAGTGAAATGCGAGAAGTTGGTATGCCCTACTGAGGAGGCGACGGAGCTTACAGGGACGTTTGTTTGAGATAAAAGCTCCTTCGCTAGCTTGATTCTCTCAAGTAAAACATACTCCGATATGGTATATCCCGTTTCCTTCTTAAACATTCTCGATAAATAGTCCGGATTCAAAAAGGCCTGCTCCGCAATTTTTTCCCGCGACAAATCTTGGTCGATGTTCAGAGAGATATATTTCTTAACCGATTGAACGACCGTGTCCGTCTCTTTAACCACCTCGGTTTGATGCGTCGCCTTCCCCAAGGTATAGTTCACCCAAGCGAGCATGTTGGAAACGGAGTGCCCTGCAGCTTCCGAGATCGATATGGATTCTTCATCACCGAACAATTGATGTGCTTGTATCCCCTTTATATTCAAAAAAGAATAAAGCATCTGCATAAAATCTTGATGAAATTGATGTAACATCTTGGCATCCAATTCTTGTTTCGATACAAGATCACCAAGAAATTTCTCTATCTCTTGCATGACGGCTTCCTTTGTGCCTGACCTGAGAAGGCTCGAAACTACACTTAGTGCCGGGAGTTGAGCAGGCTGTTCAGTTTGTTTATTATAATCATAAGGGAAGACTTGATTCAGAAATGCAACATTGTTTCGGTCACGGGCTCTTAGATTCGCAACCATTCCAGCCATCTCATGCACTTGAACGGTTCCGCCTATAAAGCAGGATAAGTCACAATAAAAATAACGATTGCAGGATTCAAGATATTGCCTGTATATTTCGATTTGTTGACCGTGGTCTGAAACCACATCTTCTTCCCTGTGAAGGATAACAAGCAGCATTCCACGATCCAGCTGAAAGCATATGCCGTTGCCATGGCTGCCAATGATCATCTCTTCGGCACAATTTTTGAGAGCATATTCCAATATTCTCTCATCCCTACGCTTCAACACCTTGTTCCATCTTTGAACGGATATCAATACTGGAACAAAGAACGACTGATCTGTAATCGGTATATGATGCCTTTCGATCTGCTCGGAGATTGCGCCCGGTTGACTCGGGATGGAATGATTGATCAGATCAAGCCAGAACCGCTCTATGATAAAGGAATGGTGCTTCATCCATAATTGATGGGAGATACTGTTTCTATTCGCTTCGGTATATCGGTCGATTACACTTTGCGCTTTCCTTATGGCTTGCTCCAGATCTTGGGCCAGTACAGGCTTCATCAAATAATCGAGACTGCCCAGTTGCAGCGCTTCCTTGGCATATTTGAAATCAGCATGACTCGTCAGAAAGATTGTCACCGTATTGGGATGATGCTCTCTTACCCAGGCCAACAGATCCAAACCGCTGCCTTGCGGCATCTCAATGTCGCAAAGCATGATATCGATGTCCTCCCTTTCAAATATATCTTTAGCCTGCCTTATATTATAAGCTGTGAACAAACCCGAGATGTCCAGCTTGTTTAGCTCCAAATCCGCTTTAACACCCTCTATAGCATGAATTTCGTCATCAACAAGAAGCATCTGATAAGTCATGTTACTTCCCCCTTCGACGGATTTGCAGGCATAATGATATCGACCGTGGCTCCACCGCTTCCTAGATCATCATTGAGGTATTGGATCCTTACCGTGTCGCCGTACATAAGCCTCAAGCGCCGCTCCACATTCCAAATTCCCGTATGCTCTCCCCGATCATTCTGAACGCTTCTACCCGCCTTCAGCTCTTGGAGCAGCTGTTCACTGAAGCCGGGCCCCGTATCTTTGATGCATATTTTCATTTTGGAATCCATTTCTTCGTCCAGAAAATCGATTTCTACAGAAATATGGGTGGGTTCATCCATGGTCATCGCATGTTTAATTGAATTCTCAACAAAGGATTGAATGATGAGTGGCGGAATGGGTGCATCCGTTACATAGTCCGGAGCATCAATGGTCCAGGTCAGCTGACCGTGAAATCGTAAGCTCTGGATTCTAAGATAATTGCGGGTATGTTCGAGCTCGTCCTTCAGTTTCACTAGAGAAGTATTACTTCGGAACATAAATCGGAAATAATGAATCAAGGACATGGTCATTTCAAGAACCAACTCGTAATTCTTGACTTTGGCAAGATTATAAACAATATTCAACGTATTCAGGAAAAAATGGGGGTTCACCTGCAGCTGCAAGCGCTGAAGCTCCTCCCTTTGCTTATTTAGCTGTTCCTCATAGACATTGACACGAAGCCTTTCAATCTCCGTCATCATGGTATTGAAAGATTCTCCTAGCAGCATAAATTCGTCGGAAGTATTCTCTAATACGACCCTGCTGCCCCAATCCCCTTCACGAACCTTCTTCATAGTGAGCAGCACCTTGAATAAAGGGACCAAAAGAGTCTGCTTCATCGAATAAAGACCAATCGGTATAAAAAGGAAGGAACCGACCGTAATAAACCAGACAATCGATTGAAGGTAAGGGAGCTTGGCTAATATATAATGATCAGGGATAAGAGCTACCAGATTGAACTCCCCCCGCTTGGAAGAGGCGCCGGAGACGAGGAATTTCTGGGATGACCCTGACAAATAATAGTTATTAGGGTTCGAATGCAGCTCGATTTCATAGTCTTTGATCAGGTTCGTATCCGTTATCGGCTTACCCTGGTTATTAGATAATAATACTGCTCCTCCTTCCCCTATTTGTAGGGTACTAAGAGGCTTTAACAGGTGGTTCGTCTTTACCCAGGCGCCCAAAAAAACGTTGTTGGCCTCCACAAAAGTGAATAGGAAATTATCTTGTCCGATCTGGGTATATATCCATCTCTTCGAAGAGCTCCCTTTCGGAATAGGGCGGGAATGTATCATATCGATCATATGTTGCTCAATGTTGCCCGATTCCTCAATTGTAATATCATTGTTTCTGGAAACATTCATATAATCCTGCCGATTCCCAACGTACACAAAAAAAGAATTGATTGTGTTGTGTAACGAAATATCCTTGGAGAGCTTGTTGAACAAATAAACTTTCGCGCTGTAATAATCCGTATCCGTTGCGGCCGTTCCAAGCGACACTACATCATACCCAGAGTCTACCAGCGTACGCATGTAGGCATCAACATCGTTCAGGCCGTTATCAATTTGACCCATGTATAGATTCAACATATTTTTGTAAGACTCGGCTACTTGTCCGCGAACAGTATGGATGGCATAGAAGTTGTTATACAAGAGCATGCCGACAAGCGGCAGTGTCATGAGAAATACACTTGCTATTAGCTTAAACCGCAAGGACCTTTGCCGCCAATGTCTTATGCGAATGTTCATGGCATCTGCTCCTTAAGGCAATGCATTATAATATTACCTTCATCATACACGAGATTAACGCTCAAGCGCCACAACCATTATCGTACAGTTGTGGCGCTGCGGATATATATATTGTGTCTTGCTTGGTTCGCTTACCCTTTCACGGCCCCTATCATAATCCCTTTGATAAAATACTTCTGGAAGAATGGGTACGCAACAAGAATAGGCAGCACCCCGATGACCGCTATGGCCATCTTGACCGAATCGGTAGGCATTTGCTCCAATGCTTCGCCGGCTTCCGAACTCATATTCGTATGAATAAAGTCGATGTCCTGCATAATCCGGTTCAGAAGATTCTGGATGCTGAAAAGTTTGGGATCTGTAATATAAATCATCCCTAGCTGCCAGTCGTTCCAATATAAAATAGATGAGAACAAACCGATCGTTGCCAGAATGGGTGTAGACAGCGGAAGCACTATCGACCATAACGTCCGGAACTCACCTGCTCCGTCAAGCTGCGCTGATTCAATCAATGCTGCCGGAATGGTCGTTTGGAAGAAGGTCCGCATAAGCATGATATAAAATCCATTCATCAGCATTGGCAGGATCAGCGCCCATATCGTGTTCTTAATGTGGAAGAGCTGCGTAAACACTAGGTACGTAGGCACAAGGCCTCCGTGGAACAGCATGGTGAAGAAGATGATAAACATGATCAGATTGCGGTGCGGCGTCACGCTCCGGGACAGCGGATACGCCAGCAATGTCGACATGGACACACCAACAACTGTTCCGACAACGGTTACGAATACCGTAACCCCGTATGCACGGACTATGTCCGAGCCTCTTTCAAGCAGATACGTATAAGCGTCCGTGCTGAATGTTTCAGGAATGAATGAGTACCCATATGCAATTATGGATTCCTGTGATGTCAGCGATGCGGAGATGAGCAGGACGAACGGAAGGAGACAGATTACAGCGAATAGGAGCATCGAAATATTGCTGAACCGCGATAGGGCCTTACTTTCATTTTTCAATTTGATTCCCCCTTAGAACAACGCGTTGTCTTTGTTGTAGAGCCGTACCGAATAGTTAGCAAGTATTACAAGCAGGAAGCCGACAATGGATTGGTATACGCCCGCGGCGGTGGACATCCCAATGTCCCCACTACCCATTAAGCCTCTGAATACATAAGTATCGATGGTAGCCGTTGTGTTGAATAACGCCCCGGAATTCATCGGAATCTGGTAGAACAGGCCGAAATCGGAATAGAAAATACGTCCAACGGCGAGCAACGTCAGCATGATAATGACCGGCGTCAGAATCGGTAAGGTAATATGGAAAATCTGCTGCAGACGGCTCGCTCCGTCGAGCCTCGCGGCTTCATAGTATTCCTCGTCGATCCCGAGCAGCGCTGCGAAGAAAACGATACTGGAATAGCCAACGTCTTTCCAGAAATGCACCACTGTAAGGATGACGGGCCAGTATTTGTCTTCGCTATACCACGAAATATCTTTCATTCCTAACCAAGGGAGCACCGTATTGTTCATGAACCCTGTCTCGGGACTGAGCATGGCATAGACCAGGTAACTGACAATGACCATGGATATGAGATGCGGCAGCGTAATTATGCTTTGGTACGCCTTGGCTAACACCTTATTCTTAATTTCGTTCAACAGGATCGCGCAGGCCAAGGACAATATCGTTCCAACAACAATGAAAACCAAATTGTAGAGAATTGTATTTCGTGTAATGATGAACGCATCCGAGGTCTTGAACAGGTATTCGAAATTGGCGAGCCCGACCCATTCGCTTCCAAAAAAGCCTTTAGCGAAATTCACTTTCTTGAAGGCGATAACAATGCCTACCATGGGAAGATACTTGGTGAGCAACAAATATAGAAGTCCCGGTATCATCATTATTAGAAGCGGCGCATGTACAATGTATTTGCTTTTCTTTTTCCTGCTTTTTAGCCCGGCCTGCACAGCGGCTGCCGTCGCGGTTTGATCCATTTGGAAACCCTCCTAGTTCTTGTTCTTGTTTTTTTAAACTTATCGTAGGGGATAAGACCCGGCCAACTAACTATATGACACTTCCCCTGAATTCCGATCTACTGCCGAACAATGCGAATGTGAGATTGTCCCTCCCGTAAATATAATTAAGTAATGAACCAGCTGACCTCATTTACATAATAAATGAAATACGATAAGGTCGACTAACGTTTTGGCGACTAATAGAATATAACTTTTACGACTTTTAAGACGTTTTTGACGTGATAGACTTGGATCATAACAACCATGATTTCTTGTGACCCGCCAAGCAACCAAACCATTACTAAGTCGAATAGTGCACTTTGTGCAAACGAAAAAGAAACTCATTGAAAAGCGCTATCAAAATGTCGTGAAATCACTATCAAAAAAGTTGTCAAAGTGGCAGATTTTTGGGTTTGGAGGAAGTTAGGGCCGTTATGTATGATCAGGAAAAATTATCGAGCGGAAGTTCAAAGCCAAGCTGAAAGCAGCGGGTATGGATAAAGTTATCGCGGAAAAGCAAAAGCAGTTGAATGCTTGGGCAGCTGCAAATAAGAAATAATGTCGAAGGACGAGGGGAGAGATTGAGATGCCTCAGTCTTTTAACAGCACACCATCCGCCCCCCCTTTTTCAGATTTTTGTCTTTTGGCTTCACTTACAGCGGCAAAAATAGCATCATCAAGCCGATTACAATGGCGTTGATGATGCTAACAAGATAAATTTGAGGGTTGGAACAGCCCCATCCCCTCAAACCTTGCATTTATGATTTCTTTATTTTAGTTAATTTCTCATTCAGTTTATACATCAATTTATCATGGTACACATCTTTTGCTATTTTTGATACCTGATCAATCGTCATATTTCGTTTCATTCCAAACATGGGGTGTTCATCATAAGCACCAAAATATTCTCTTAACACAGCATGGGCTTCTTTATTATCTTTAAGTTCCCCAAAGCTGCATCTTGTTGAATAAACATCATCCGCAATCTGGATTTCTTTGATCTCAACATCACTGAAGTCAGGCATTTGAAACCAATTGGCCACGGCCTGACCTACACCGCCGTCAGGGCATTCATAGCTTGTATTAGGTTCGGCGACTCTATTGAACACGGCAATGTCCTCAATGACACCATTGGTCTTGCTGCTTATCGCCTTAACAGCATTCAATCCCTCTTGCAATGGGACATTTTCAAAGATAAAGACCTTATTCTCACCCGTTTTGGATCCCACCTCTTTGCCATTGACATAAAGGGTGACATCTTGACAGTTGGAATATATCTTAATATCAATGCTATCTTCCGCTCTGTCTACAAAACGTTTACTTGCGATATGTACAAACTTCTCATCGCTCCAATGAGCCTTATACATATAAAAAGCATCTTTTTTAATCTTTCTGTCGTAGGTCACCAATCCTTTGTTATTCCTGCCCTTTACCCCGCCTTCATCTCGAACATTGGCACCGAAATCGAACATATTCCAGACATAGGTTCCCATTAGGAAAGTTTTCTTCTCGAATATCTTCCATAGCTTTTCGTGAAATAGCGCATGGTACTCTTCCGAATAGTCCTTTACTTGTGGAGTGCTGCTGTGATATTGTACAATCCCCTCAGCACCGTATTCAGATATGCATAGGCTAACCCCGGGATTGGTATTATGAAACTCATCGATCCATTCCGAAAAATATTCCGGTGTACCTCCATACCAGCCATAATACTTGTTGTACCCTACGATATCGGAAATAAAGTTGTATTGATCGTTAATGTCTACGAAAGATGTATGAGCCATTGTCGTCAATCGGGTTGGGTCTTCTTTTTTAGTTAATTCATTAAGCTCTTTAACCAACCTTCTCGCTTCAGGTCTTTCTCCTCCAATTTGTATTTCATTCTGAACGCCCCAGAACATAATCGAAGGATGATTATAATTTTGCTTAATTAACTCAAGCATTTGTTGTTTTGCATTAATACCTTGCAGCTCGAATTGCGACATCTGTGAAATAAAAGGTATTTCAGCCCAAACAATCATACCTTCCCGGTCGCACAAATCATAGAAAAATTGATCATGCTGATAATGTGCAAGCCTAATTGAATTGGCTCCGACTTCCTTGATGAGCTCCATATCTCTCAGTTGCTCTTTTTCGGTAATGGCCCAACCCAAGTCTTTGCTGTCTTGATGTCTTGCAACACCTTTTAACAGAACGCGTTCGCCATTCAAGAAGAAGCCTTTTTCAGGGTCAACTGAAAAGTATCTAACCCCAAAGGGGATCGAAAGTTCATCCACCGTATCATTAAAGCTTTGAAGCGAAACTTTGGCTTCATATAAGTAAGGATTTTGGGGTCCATTCCAAAGAACTGGTGTATTGATAATTGCGGGTATTTCTACCTCCGTCGTTTCACCTGCAGGGACATTTACTTCTTGTGCACGATAGATCGTTAAACGGCCGGCAGCATCAAGGATCTCGACCCAAAGCCTAGCCTTCGAATCCTCTTCTTTCGTATTTATTATTCTCGCCTTGATTCTCAAGGAAGCACTTTTTTCATTCACTTCATCCTGCACGATGTAAATCCCTTTTGAGCCGTAATCCATGAGGTCAAAATGGATATGATTCATAATAACCAAATTCACGTCCCGATATATACCGCCGAAGAACGTAAAATCAGCTTTTTGAGGATATACATCATCAACAACGGTATTATCAACCTTTACGGCCAAAATATTTTTTTTACCGAATTCTACAGCTTCCGTAATATCAAACCTAAAAGTAGAATATCCACCTTTATGTTGTCCCATATGTTGACCGTTTACAAATACATCCGTAACACTGTTTGAACCATTAAATTCAATATAAACTTTGTTCCCTAGCGATAAACTATCAACCACAAATTCTTTTCTATACCAGCAGGCGCCCGTATAATAATCAAACCCGTTGGTACCATCTATTGCATTCCAAGTGTGAGGTAAATGAATGTTCTCCCAGTTCTCATCGTTGTATGACTTATGTAGCGCTTGTGTTTCGTTTTGTTTTGTAAATTTCCATCCACGATTCAGATTTATTACTTTTCTCACTCAAAATTACCTCCCTATATATTTTTCGCGGGTTTCTTGCCTAGCCTCAAAGTGACTAGGCTCTTAATTCATTGTAATCTTAGGAACACGTAGTGGACTACCAATATGCCGACCATATGAATAGCACTTTTACGACTTGCACTACGAATTGGCGGCTTTATTTATAAAAAGGCCGGATCTTGAGTTGACCCGGCCCACGATATTACTTTTTATTTGCAGCTGCCCAGGCGTCCAATTGCTTTTGTTTCTCAGCAATCACCTTTTCGATTCCAGCCGCTTTTAGCTTGCTTCTAAACTCCGCGAGCTTTTCCGTAGGATCAATCGTGCCTGTTTCCAGAGCTCTCTTATACTGCGATATCACGTTGTTCAGGGCGGTAACTTCGTTCTTGACCGGTTCCGAATTAAAGGTGAAACCAAGTGCTTTTGATTTTATAACTTTTTTATTCGATTCTTCCGTTAATTTCCATTTATCGGCTGGACTTGATTTATGAAGATAAGTTATTAATCCATTGCCGATTAGCCACTCCACATTCGAATAGCCCACAGTCATAGCGTCAATACCTGGTGGGAAGTCCACCCGGTTGTCGGCTCCCAACACATAATGCTTTCCCTCAACCCCCCAGAGGAGCAGGTTGGCAATTCTCGCATCCGTGTACATAAGGTTC
This sequence comes from Paenibacillus silviterrae, assembly GCF_030167925.1. Taxonomy (GTDB): domain Bacteria; phylum Bacillota; class Bacilli; order Paenibacillales; family NBRC-103111; genus Paenibacillus_G; species Paenibacillus_G silviterrae. The sequence continues at coordinate 2,019,240 of NZ_JASKUT010000002.1, read as the reverse complement.
AAAAACAACATTGTTCTTTCCGGATTGCTGGAATTGGATGAAATGGTCCATAAAGCTGAGAGCACATCACTGGATGTTGCGTAGGAGCTTGGAATCAGTGGTACAAATATCATTTCCTGTCCAATCAGGCGACTTTCAGCTTCCAAAGCTCCAATTCTATTTGAAAATAAGTATGAGAAAGCTTTGTTCGCTTTTACAAGTTCACGGCTGTTTATTTGGGAAGTAGCAGCGTCCTTGTTGATGTAGCCTGCCTTAAACCAGCTATTGAACTTTTTCAAAAGATCCTCGTACTCTCCCGTCTCGTAATAGTTGACAACCTTCAGGTTATTATCAAATCCAGGAAGGACCCCAAACCGGTCTCCCAGTTTGTCGTAAGTAAAATACTGATCAGACGCAGCGGCAATACCTACACCTAACGGAACAATATTGGGCTCGTTGTCCTTTATCGTCTTAAATACTTTATCCAAACCATCAATGTTCTTGATGGAAGCCACATCAATCTTATACTTGTCCACCAAATCTTTTCTCATGGCAATCCCGGGAACCCCCGTCGAATAATCCTTTACGGGAGGCACACCGTAGATTTTTCCATTAATCCTGGCACTATTCAGGTAATCAGGATCGAACAGCGCTTTCACATCTTTGCCTTCCTTGTCCAACAAGCTGTCAAGCGCAATCACTTTCCCTGCCGCCACATCACTCTGATAACTCTTGCCTATTGTGAGATACGTATCCAGCTTCTCACCGCTGGAGCTCATCAAGTTCATCTGCTGCTGCCAGGAACCGATGCTGATCGGAAGAATTTTTACCGTTGTGTTAATTTTCTCTTTCGTAATTTTGTTGATCTCATCCTGAACCAATTGCATATCTTTAGGAATGGCTCCGAGAGCCGGCATAGCCATGGTAACTTCGAAGGTCTCATTCGTTGCTTTGTTCGCACCCTGCCCGGCGGAAGGGGCTCCAGAATTGCTGCCTTCATTCTCTTTTGATGCGCACGAGGCTAGCATTCCTGTTATCATAACCGCGGCAAGGGATAATTGGATGAATTTCGTTTTTGCTAACATTTTGTTCTCCCCTAAACTGTATTTTTCTCTTACGCGTTAATCATATCAATTCCGTAAATGAGGCTACTAACACTTTGCCGACTTTTTTAATAATGATATCACGACTTTTTCAAAATTAGTTACCTTCATTGCAATCATCTCAAAAGTCCCTCGCACCCGGATGTCGGCATCTTCTAAATTAATAGTCTTAAAAATGCTAGTCAAAAAGTCGTCAGACTACTAGTGACCCGAATCATCATTGTCATAAAATAAAAAAAATAAGTTAGGGAGACACGAGGAATGGAGGATCGATGGCAAGTTTGTTATGGCTTCTGTATGTCTCATGAAGCAGAAAATTACATTCATAAGGGGTGCATGGAATGAAACTAGTACGATTGGGAATCATCGGGTTCGGAGCTGAGGGTGGGTTATACGCTAAATTTTTATCTGAAGGAAAAGTGACGAATATGATTCTCGGCGCCATAAGTGATAGCGATCCTGCGAAAAGAGCCGAGGTCGAACAGCAATACCCGGATGTACCTTTTTATGATAACTATATCAATATGTTGGAGAGTGGCAAAGTCGATGCCATCGTGACCTGTGTCCCACATTGCTTACACCCTCAAATGGGAATGGAGGCGTTGAAGCGTGACATTCACGCCTTGGTTGAAAAGCCAGCCGGCGTGTATACCCAGCAAGTTCGTGAACTGAACGATCTCGCCGCGGCGAAGCCGGAATTGACCTTCGGCATCTTCTTCAACCAGCGTATGAATCCGTTGTACCAGAAGCTTAAGCAAATGATTGATAATCGTGAGATCGGTGCCATCCGTCGCACGAACTGGATTATTACAACTTGGTGGCGGCCGCAAGGATACTATGACCAAGGCGCGTGGAGAGCGACGTGGAGCGGCGAAGGCGGTGGTGTGCTTGTGAACCAAGCTCCTCACCAACTCGACTTACTGCAATGGATTTGCGGTATGCCAAAAAAAGTATACTCCAATGTGAAATACGGCTATCAAAGGAAAATCGCCGTGGAGGACGATGTAACCGCCATCCTTGATTACGGAAACGGCGCAACAGGCGTATTCGTAACATGTACGCATGATGTACTGGGAACGGATCGGCTCGAAATTTTAGGTGATACAGGCAAGATTATTGTTGAAGATAGCAAGAAGGTAACGATTAAGCGATTGCATAAATCGGAAAACGAGATGAGCTCCACGATGAGCCTGCAAGAAGTCATGCGGGTATTTATGGGACCAAATTCATCGGAGCTTTGTACCGAAGAGGTGTTGGAATTCGGAAGCCAATGGGGCGCCCAGCATATTGCAGTAATGGAAAACTTCGCGGCGAACATACTGGAAGGTACTCCACTCATCGCACCTGGGAGTGATGGTATCCACGGCGTGACGCTGGCGAATGCAATTCATCTTTCAAGCTGGCTAGGGAAAGAGATTGAAATTCCGTTTGATGAGGAATTGTATTTGTCCGAATTGAACAAGCGCATCGAAGAGGAGAAGGCTAATCCGATAAAATTACCGATGGGAGGCGTAAACTAATGAATAAAGGGAAAATTGGCGTTCAGATGATGATGCTCAAAGAAAAAATAGATGAGATCGGCATTTACGAGACATTGCATGAGGTTAGCAAGCTCGGATACCGATGCATTGAAGTATCGCAACTCCCGATGACCGGCGAAAATGTATCGGAGTTAAAGCGGGCTTCCGAGGACTTCGGGATCCAAATCGCCGCGTTAACCGCCGCTGTTGAGCCTGTAACTCCCCGTATGCGGGGTGAGACGCTTTCCAGCGACTTTGACAAAATCGTTCAGGATTGTAAAACGTTAAACTGCAGCTTCTTACGAATCGGCATACTGCCGTTCACCTCCATTGGGGACAAAGAAAAAATAATGGATTTCGTAAAAAAGGCGGATGAATTTGCTGCGAGGCTGGCCGAGCACGGCATCGCTTTGTACTACCATAATCATCATGTAGAATTCCAAAGATACGATGGGGAGTATTTATTGGATATCATTAGGAACAATACGACTCACCTTGGATTCGAGATGGATGTACACTGGATTCAAAGGGGGGGAGAAAACCCTGCTATGTTTATTAAAAAATACGCAGGCCGTGTGTCATTGATCCACCTGAAAGACTACCGCATCGGACCGGTGAACATGGACTTTTTGGAAACCGGCGATATGAGCAAGTTTAGAGAAAACTTTCACAACATCATCCAGTTTGCGGAACTCGGCGAAGGTAGCCTAGATTTCAAGAGCATTATCGAGGCAGGTCTTGAAAGTGGTGCCCAGTATTTCTTTGTAGAGCAAGACGACCTATATGGCAGCGATCCGTTCGAGTGCTTAAGAGTATCCGGCGACCATCTCAGGGCGTTGGGCTACTCGGAGTAGTTCTAAATTCAACTTTGCCACCTAATGAATCAGGTCACCGTAGTGACCGATCCAGACTTCCTTATTAAAAATTGGGGCATTACTAGCGGGCGTACCCTTACGGAACATGCTCATGGTAGTGCCTTTTTCCTTTGCTGCCTTTCTCCCTTAAACATAACAAGAGTAGGCAAATATCACTATTACCTACCTCCGACAACAAGCTCAAAGCCGGATGCGACGTCGAAGCGATCACTCTATCGGCAATCCTCTTTGCAGAATGAGCTTTTTTTCAACGTAAGGATCGAAATTCTTGGCAGTTTCTTTCTTATTCTTGTAGGAACTTATATCCATCTATACCCGTAAGTGGTATGATGATCGTAGGTATGCAGGCCCCAAACATCTTACTATAAACGGAGGACATTCATGAATTATCGCACAGTTGGAAAAACGGGGATTCAGGTTTCGCCGCTATGCTTTGGAACGATGTCTTTTGGCGGGAACGCAGACGAGGCTACTTCAAAAGCGATGTTTGATCGTTGTAGGGAGGCCGGCATCAACTTTTTTGATTGTGCCGATGTTTACAACGGGGGGTTGGCCGAAGAGATTTTAGGTCGCTGCATGACCGGCTGCCGCGATGAGCTGGTCATCACCTCTAAGGTCTGTATGCCTAACGGACCAGGGGTCAACGACCGGGGCTTATCTCGCAGACATATTATGCTCTCCGTAGAGCGAAGCTTAAAGCGGCTTAACACGGATCGAATTGACTTTTATTTCGTTCATCATTTTGATTCCAAGACTGCAATCGAAGAAACGCTGCGCGCACTTGACGATTTGCAGGCACAAGGCAAAATTTTATACCCGGCCGTCAGCAATTGGGCCGCTTGGCAAATCGCCAAGGCGAACGGTATTTCCGAGAAGGAAGGGCTGGCTCGTTTCGAGTGCATTCAGCCGATGTACAATCTGGTCAAACGTCAGGCGGAGGTTGAGCTTTTGCCCATGGCAAAGGCCGAGCAAATCGGTGTCATTACATACAGCCCACTGGGAGGCGGACTCCTCTCCGGGAAGTACGGAATTGGACACAAACCGGAAAAGGGACGCTTAGTCGAGCAAAAGATGTACTCGGTAAGATACGGGGATACTCTCAACTTTGAGGTTGCGGACCGTTTTACCGCTTATGCCGCCGAGAAAGAAGTTCACCCCGCAACACTAGCTATTGCGTGGACCATGTCCCACCCGGGTGTAACCGCTCCGGTCATTGGGGCAAGAAGCTTAGAGCAATTGGAGCCTTCTCTTGCAGCGCTTGAACTGGACATGACAGATGAGTGGAGAAAGGAAATCTCAGCCCTTTCCGTGGAGCCGCCACTCGCTACGGACCGCCGTGAGGAACAGTTGGCTGACTAATGGAGACGGGTTAGGAGGAACAGACTAATCATTAGGGGAGAGGACGACCTCCCCCCTTGTTCATTACCTATGTAAATAACCAATAGATCGGTATTACCAGCACCGAAGTGATCATCCCCGCCAGACACATGGAAAATCCGCCTATGCTGCCAAGCAAGTCTGATTCGCGAATTAATCGGCCCGTCCCAATCCCATGAGATGACGTCCCCACCGCAGTACCGACAATAAAATCATTCTTCATACCGAATCGCCTGAGCACCTCCGGGCCGATCATGCTTCCAAGCAACCCGGTTAATACGGTGAGAACAGAACCTAACTCCGGATTCCCCCCCATAGAACGGATAATTTCGACGGATATAGGTGTAGTTACTGATTTAGGCATCATGGTAAACATGATTTCTCGAGAACCGCCAAATAACCCTACCAAAGCTAAACTGCTTACGATGCCCATAACGGAGCCGGCCAAAACCCCCGTTAAAATAGGCGTTACCTTTTCTTTTAATTTTTGCGCATTTTTATAAAGCGGAACCCCCATCGCCACGGTCGCAGGTCCGAGAAACAACTCAATCAGACTCCCACCGATTTTATAATCGGAATAAGATACTCCACCTGCATAAAGCACCAAAATGATTAAGCCGGAGCAGACAAACAGCGGGTGAAGCCATTTGATATACCGTTGAACATCAAATGAAACCACGTAAGCCAGTACGGTCAGAGAGATGCCGAATATCGGGCTTTGTACATAGGGAAGTAAACTCACGAACGTTTCCTCCTTACCAAGGGCCAAGGTGCGGGAATTTTCGTATTCGAGCTTTCTTTATCTCTTCCGGTTAGCGCCCTCACGGTCCATCCCGTAGAAAGCAATACAGCCAGCCAGCTTACGACAAATGTGACGAGAATCGAAGCAGCATTCTCGCGTATTAATGGCAGGATCGATAGCGTCCCTGCGATAATGGGGGCGAAAAACAACAACATATGCCGGTTCAATAACGAAGCGGTTCTTTCTACCCATTTCAACTTGATAAGGCCAAGAAACAAAAATAATGTAAATAAGGCCAGGCCGATTACGCTCGAGGGAAGCGGAATGTCCAACCCTAGTTGAATCACGATTCCAGCCAAATAAAAAGTTAATATAATGGCAAATCCACGCATTACGAGTCCTCCATTATGTCAAGACTTTGCTGTATTTGTATGCCATACGATCAATAAAGGAAAAAGCATGCTGCTGACACAACATGCCTTCTCCATCATGCAGTTTACACCTTCACCATAGCTTTAAATTGCTTGCGTCTGCGGTGAAGTATAGGCTCCGTGTAACCGTTCGGCTGATTGTATCCTTCGAATACCAGCTCGCATGCCGCCTGAAACGCAATAGAACTATCGTAATCCTCCGCCATGGGGCGGTAAGCCGGATCGCCGGCGTTCTGCTCATCGACCACTATGGCCATGCGCTTCATCGTTTCCATTACTTGTTCCCTCGTACAAATTCCATGATGCAGCCAGTTCGCCATATGCTGACTGGAGATGCGCAAGGTGGCACGGTCCTCCATCAATCCTACATTATTAATATCGGGTACTTTCGAGCAGCCGATTCCTTGTTCTACCCAGCGGACGACATAGCCTAGAATGCCTTGGGCATTATTGTCCAGCTCTTGGGCAATTTCCTCCGGACTCCAGTTTCGGTTCCTGTCTACCGGGATGTCCAGAATATCGTCCCGGAAGTCCCGTCTGTTAAGCTTCAATTGGTTTTGCACCGACTTTACATCGATTTGATGATAATGAAGCGCATGCAAAGTAGCTGCTGTGGGCGAAGGCACCCATGCCGTATTGCAGCCTGCTTCAAGCTGAGCGATCTTCACCTTCAGCATTTCCTTCATAAGATCGGGCATCGCCCACATACCCTTTCCGATCTGAGCGCGTCCTTGCAGGCCGCAGGCCAGCCCGATGCTTACGTTGGATTGCTCGTAGCCTTGAAGCCACTTCGAGGACTTCATGCTGTTCTTGCGAATCATGGGACCTGCTTCCATCGATGTGTGCATCTCATCCCCGGTTCGATCCAGAAAACCGGTATTGATAAATACGATGCGATCCTTTACTTCCCGAATGCAAGCCTTCAAATTCAAGGAAGTGCGGCGTTCTTCGTCCATGACCCCGATCTTGATCGCATTACGCTCCAAGCCGAGCATGTCTTCCACCCGGTCAAACAGCTCGCCCGCAAAAGCAACCTCCTCCGGTCCGTGCATCTTCGGTTTCACGATGTAGATGGAACCTTTGGAGGAATTAGTATACGCGCTGTTCTTCAACAGATCGTGCTTGGCGATAAGACTGGTTATCACCGCATCCATAATCCCTTCGGGAATCTCTTGCCCGCTTGGATCCAATACCGCATCGATGGTCATCAGATGCCCTACATTGCGTACGAATAACAGCGAACGCCCTGGCAGGCTGAACTCCTCCCCGGAAGGCGACGTATACCTGCGATCCGGATGCAGTGTTCGGGTTACCGATTGATTGCCTTTCGTGAAGGTCGCGGATAAGGTTCCTTTCATGAGTCCCAGCCAATTGCGGTATACCTGTACTTTATCTTCCGCATCTACCGCCGCCACGGAATCTTCGCAGTCCATGATCGTGGTCAGCGCCGCTTCCATCAGAACATCCTTCACGCCGGCTTTATCCGTTGTACCGATAGGATGATTACGATCGATTTGAACTTCAAAATGCAACCCGTTGTTGATAAACAATATGGCGTTTGGAGCCTCCGGTGCTCCTTGATAACCGGCAAGCTTGGAGGGCTCCTTCAGTCCGGCTCTTTCCCCGCTGCTCAGCGAAACGGACACTTTCCCCTCCTCGATCGAATAGGCAACAGCGTCTGCATGCGATCCGTTCGTTAGCGGTACCACCCGGTCTAAAAAGCTTCTGGCATACGAAATCACTTTCTCGCCGCGAATCGGATTGTAGGCGGCCGTTACGTGAGCCCCACCCTCATCATCCGTGGCATCGGTTCCGTACAGTCCATCGTATAGGCTTCCCCAACGTGCATTCGCTGCGTTAAGCGCGTATCGGGCATTATTGACCGGCACGACGAGCTGCGGGCCGGCTTGATGCGCTATTTCGTCATCCACATTTTGCGTTGTAATCAGAGCGTCTTCCGCTTCCAGACCCAAATACCCTATTTCATGTAAAAACGACTTATATTCGTTAAAATCATAGTTCTCTCCGTTGTTCCGGTGCCACTCGTTGATCCAATGCTGAAGCTCATCCCGCTTGGCTAACAAAGCCTTATTCTTAGGCACCAAGTCGGAAATCAGCCGTTCAAACCCAGACCAGAAATGCCCTTCATCCACCCTGCTCCCAGGCAGTGCTTCCGTATTGATAAACCGGTAAAGCTCGGATGCAACTTGCAAATGGCCAACTTTGATATACGGTTCCATCGGTAAACTCCTCCTGCTTTAAAATGATTGAGCTTTCACTTGATTTCGAAGATGTCCTATCCCTTCGATATAACAATCGATAACATCGCCGTCGCGAACCGCTTCCGATCCCGCGGGGGTTCCCGTCAATATGACGTCTCCAGGCATAAGGGTCATAAAACGGCTGATGTATGAAATCATGACATCGATCGGTGTAATGATGCGCTCCATCAGGCTATCCTGCTTCTCTATCCCGTTGACAGCCGCTTGAATACGTGCGGTCCGGTAATCGAATTCCGTCTCAAGCACCGGACCGAGAGGACAGAACGTATCGAATGCTTTGCCGATCGTCCAGTGCCCTTCGGGGTGGAAATATTGAAAGGCACCCAAGTCGTTCGCTACCGTATATCCAAAAATGGCCCCGTCCACCTCTGCAGGCTCCAGGTCTTTTACGGTTTTGCCGATAATGACGGCAAGCTCCGACTCGAATCGGATCTCTTCCGTCCCGCGAGGAAGCAATACCGGCTCCTCCGGACCGACTACCGTCCCGAGTGGCTTGAAGAATAAAATCGGCATCTCGGGAACGGGCGGCTTCTCGGCCCCCTCCGCTGCAAAGTTTCTGCCGATGCCAATGATATGTCTCGGAACAAGAGGCGCTTGGAACCGAACATCGCTTAACGGAAACGTTCTCCCGGTTAATGTACGGGCCCCAAATAAATCTCCGGTAAACTCTTTCACCGTATTTCCTTCAATAATGCCGCTCAAAAACCCGGTTTCTCCGGCAACCGTGAATCGGGTAAACTTCACCTTTCATCAACCTTTCGTTCATTATTATGAACACTGTTCATTATATTACTTAAAATAATATTCCCATAGTTTTCTTTAAACGTCAATGGGAATAAGACAATTTGTTGGGCAAAAAATCCCGTTCCGTCGGAAGACGCGTTAAAACGGAATGAAAGCACCTCATTTATTTGTTGATAATCTTTGGGCCAAAGCACAAATCTCTCTTACGGCACTTTCTTTCTTCGCTTCCCAATGATGGATCGGCATGGAGCAGCTGACGGCTGCAACCACTTCCCCCCTGTGGCGAACCGGTGCTGCGACGCAGCAAAAGCCCATGACACCCTCTTGAAGGTCCATGGAATAACCAAGGTGCCGTGCCTTCTCCAGCTCCCGCATAAACACCTCGCGCGAACCAATCGTATGTTCCGTTACTTGGGGCAGCGTCTCTTCGGGGAATATTCGCGCCATCTGTTCGGCATCTATATCCATCATCAGCGACTTTCCAAGACCGGTTGCATGAGCCGGGAAACGTACGCCGGGGCCTGACACCATCTGAACCGGAGAGGGCGCTTCCATTTTGGCGAGATATAAAACCGCATTCCCATCCAAACGGGCCAGCTGAACCGATTCCTGAAGTGTCTGCATGACCGGCCCTGCGGCCCGTTTAAATTCTTCAATCAGATCATACTGCCTAAAGTAAGCGCCGCCGAAATCTCCTAGCGAGCTCCCGACTGCATAAGTCTCGTTTCGGTCTTTCTGTATCCACTGCAGGCGTTCCATCGTAGAGAGCAGAGAGTACAGTGTGCTTTTGCTGATGCGCAGATGCTTGGATATATCAGATAGTTTCCATTTAAAAGGCTCTTCGGCAAGCAGCTTCAATACGGCATGCGCCCGATCGAGTGCAGGTACAGCATATTTTTGTTCCATCGCGTTTCCTTCTTTCATCCGTGCCATCCTGTTTTCTATCTATTATAACCCCGTATCACCCAATCCTAACATGCATTTCTCAGGCCAGTCAATGTGTGAGTGGTTATCTTGTCAAAGAACATGGATTAACACGCTATTCCTTGGAGGAAGCGATAAATTTCTTAACCTCCACACAACGGGCAGGCTTCGGAAATACTTTGTCCGGGTTGCATAAGCCGAGCGGGTTGAATACGTCGCGGATATCGGTTTGAGCCTGAATTTCTTGCTCATTGAAAATAAAACGCATATCCTCCATCTTCTCAATTCCCACTCCATGTTCGCCGGTAATGGATCCGCCTACGTCCGCGCAAGCCTTCAGCACCTCTGAGCCTGCGGCTACCGCTCGTTCCGTTTCTCCTGGCACTCTGGAATCAAATAAAATGAGCGGATGCAAATTGCCGTCGCCGGCGTGAAACACATTGGCGATGCGCAGCTCGTATTTCGCGCTGATCTCGCCGACCTTCGCCAGAACTTCGGGAAGCTTGCTGCGCGGGATCACTCCATCCTGAACCAGATAATCGGGAGAAATGGTGCCCATTGCGCCGAAAGCGGTTTTCCGGTTAGCCCACCACCGCGCTCTTTCCTGAGCATCGGCCGCCTGGCGCACCTCCCGTACTCGGTTTCTTCGGCACACAGCAATGATGTGATCGATCTGATCCTGCAGCCCTTCCTCGATGCCGTCAACTTCGACAATAAGCACCGCACTCAAATCCCTTGGGTATCCAACCGGATAATTGCCAGATTCAACTCCCTCAATGGCGATCTTATCCATCATTTCCAGGGCTGCCGGAACGATGCCTGCAGCAATGATTTCCGACACGGCCCTGCTTGCGTCACCCACGTCGTCGTATAAGGCGAGCACCGTCTTGACGCCCTGCGGCCTCTTCAATATTCTGACCGTAATTTCCGTTACGATGCCCATCGTGCCTTCCGAACCGGTAAGAATGCCGAGCAAATCATACCCCGGACTGTCCGGCGTCCCTCCGGTTTTCACAATGTCTCCGTTCGGCAGTACGAGCTCAAGTCCCAATACATGGTTGGTGGTTACACCGTATTTGAGACAGTGTGCTCCGCCGGCGTTTTCCCCGACGTTTCCCCCGATCGTACAGGTTGCCTGACTGGAAGGATCCGGCGCGTAATAGTAACCCTTCGACGAAATCGAATTGGACAGCTTCAGATTGACATAACCCGGCTGAACGACCGCTCTGCGGTTCATGTAGTCGATACTAATCAATTTATTCATGCGCACCAGGCTGACGATCACCTCCCCGCCTAGCGCTATGGCCCCGCCGCTAAGGCCTGTTCCCGCTCCTCGAGGCAAAAAAGGAATTCGCCGTTCATACAAATATTTGACTACCAGGGAAACCTCCTCCGTCGACTTTGGGAAAACGACGGCCGCGGGAAGCGATTTTTCAATCGTATATCCATCACATTCGTACGCTACCAAATCTTCATACCTGTGCAGGACGGCAGCAGGCCCCATCATTTGCTCCATAGCCCGGATGAATTGCTCACGCTGCTCGTGACTGGCGAATCCGTTTCTCGCCGTATTCTTAGCGTTATTCATGGGCGATGCGCCTCCTCGTTGCGATATGCCCAATCGAGCAGCTGGACCGTATGGACAATTTGCTCCGTCCGGTCATGGCGCACAACGCCTACCTGAAACTGCATCATACATCCGGGATTGCCCATCGCCACCGCATCGCATCCGCCGGGGATGTCGTTCATCTTGCGGTCCAGAAGCTGCCCCGCCATGTCGGGATGCGTCAGGTTATAGATGCCTGCACTGCCGCAGCAGCGGTCGGCGTCGGGCAGCTCGACGATGCGTAAGCCGGGGATGGCCGCAAGCAGCCGGCGCGGCTCGGTCCGTATACCTTGGGCGTGCGCCAAATGGCATGCGTCATGATAGGTGACCGTCATGTCGAGCTTCCCTTTAGGAGCGATCAGCCCGAGCCGGTCGAGAAACTGCGATACGTCCATGATTTTTTCGCTGAACAAATGCGCCTTCTCGCGGTAGCGCTCATCATGCTTGAACAATTCATCGTATTCCTTCAGCGTTGAACCGCAGCCCGCCGCATTGATAATGATGGCGTCAATGTCATCGGATAAAAATACATCAATATTATGGCGAGCCAATTGCCTCGCTTGATCCCGGTCCCCTGCATGAACGTGCAGAGCGCCGCAGCATTTTTGCGCTTTCGGAATCCATACCTCGCAGCCGTTACGACGGAGAACCCGGATCGTCGCCTCGTTCACGTCGCTGAACACGACATCCATGACGCAGCCCGTAAGCACCGCCACCTTCGCCCGTTTGACACCGATGGCCGGCATCGTTTCCGGGTGGGAACGAAGCACCGGAGGACTCGAAAGCTTCGGCAGCGCCTTCTCCATTTCGCGCAAATGCGGCGGAAAGAGCCGCATCAATCCGAGCTTATCCGCTGCATAAGCGAGTCCGGACTTTTGGTACAGCTTCAGCAGCGTACCAAGCATTTGCATTCTTGACGGATACGGGAACAGCCCATGTAGAAACAGCTTGTGAAGCAGACCCGAGAAGCCTTTTGGGGGATCCGCCTTGTACAGCTGTCCTCTCGCTTCTTCGATAAGCGCACCCACTTGAACATTAGACGGACAAGCGGTTTCGCATGCCCGGCAATCCAGACAAGTAGACACCGGATGCTTGAAAAACTCGTTCAGCTGCATTTTCCCTTCCGCAACGGATTTGATCAAATAGACCCGCCCCCGAGGGGAATGCGGTTCCAATGCGGTTTCCTGGTAGGTCGGGCACGCCTCCAGACACATCCCGCAATGCACGCATTGCGAGAATTTATCCGGATCGGGGGCATCCTCCCATAAATAGTTGGAACGGGTTAACGAAACATCGTCGCATGCCGGGGGAGCCGCTTGCTTCTTTTTAACGCCTTGTTGCGACATCTCAAATCCCTCCTACAAACCGACCCGGATTCAAGATGCGCTTGGGATCGATTTTATGTTTGATGCCTTTCATCAAATTCCAATCTTCCGCTTCTGCGCCCCATACATTCAGCTTCATCTTGATGCTGCGAGGTGCGACTTCGATCACCGAACGTCCGTTCAGCCCTTGGAGGAACGATTCGACGGTGTGCAGCCATTCGAGCACTTCCCGCTGCTGTCCAAGGTCTGCTTGAACCGTTGCTCTGCTGATGCCCGTATATAAGCCCCCATGGAAATCGAGCGGCAGCCCTCTTTCATCTGCTGCATTTTGCACGGCCTCATAAACGGCCGGTACTTCTGCAATCATGGAGAGCAGCTTGACGCTAACGACAAGCTTGTCGTCAGGAAGGTCATTCGAATTCGGAAGATGCGCTCGCAGCCCGGAGAGCACAGCCTCGGTTTCCTTATGTCCGGAGATCTGCTCCTGCACTGTAACGCCTAACCTATCACACACGTTCAGCAGCCAGTTCAACTGATATTGTACCGAGCGTTCCACATCCTCAAACGATACAAGCAGGATAGGACCTTCAAATGCCCCCCGGAATATTCGCAATCCAAGCCGTCTGTTCACCCATTCCGCTGCGGAAGGCTCAAGCTGGGAATCGAGCAGCATTTCCTGCAGCCTGCGAAGCTTAAGCAAGTCTGTGCTGTGAATGGCCAAAGCCCCGGCGTAAACGGGGATGGGCCGGATTTTAAAAGTAAGCTCGGTGAATACCCCCAGAGTCCCCATGGAACCGATCATAAGCTTGTTCATGTCGTAACCGGCCACATTCTTGACGACCTTGGCACCTGTACGAATCAGGGTGCCGTCCGGATAACAAACGCGGGAAGCGATTAAATAATCTCTTGCTGAACCGTACATCGCTCTTTTGGGCCCCGACGCGTTGGCTGAGATGATCCCGCCAAGGGTCGATTGCTCCTCCCATGCCGGATCAAGCGGCAGAAACTGCCCTTCCTTACCTAATGCCTGCTGAAGCTCGCCCAAGGTTGTACCCGGCAGCACGGAAACGGTAAGATCCCCGACGGAATGGTGAAGGATGCCGGACATTCTTCTAAGCGACAGGATCACATCCGCTCCATCACCGGAATGTCCATACGCATCCTTCGTCCCCCCGCCCTGAGGTGCGATCTGAGCATGGTTTTCACTGGCCCAGCCCAGAATCCGCTCGACCTTCCGTTCCTCATCAGGAAATACTACCAAAGGAGCCTGAAGCTGATATTGACGCTCCCTCTCCACGCTACCAACCGCAACGTTCTCCGAACCAACCATTTCGACCAAATCATGCTTCATTTTCTCGGTTGTTAGCTTGACCGTTTCAGGCATTCTCTCACCCCGCTTGAAAATCGGTAAACATCCTATTCATCCAAGTAAAACTTGCTTTTGCAGTAACTTCAGCTGATAACCCTTCAAACTTGTTCATTATATTGAACATTGTTCTACATAACGTTCACAGTTATTTTCCCACAGGTTACCAACCGTGTCAATACGTTGGGTCGAACGTTACACCTCTCCAAAGCCATTATTCTTTGCGAATCGGATCAACTTCCTCGTGATTCCGGTGTGTATACATCGTCAGGGCGTAATTCGTTGAGCATGGGCTCCCCGGCACGGTAACGTCTTACATTCTCAGCAATGATGTCGATGGAACGACCGGTGCGGTCTGGCACCTGCGGCGTAGTATGCGGCGTAATCAGCGTATTGGGCGCATCCCAGAGCGGGCTGTCCGAAGGCAGCGGTTCCTGTGTAAAGGTGTCCAACCCGGCTCCGCCGATCTGCCCCGCATAGAGAGCTTCTGCCAACGCTGCTTCCTCAATGACGGCCCCGCGAGCCATGTTGACAATGCAAGCGGAACTTTTCATCAGCGCCAGCTCCCGGCGGCCGATCAAGTGATGCGTCGCATTGCTCAAAGGCACGGCAAGCACGATAAAATCGCTCTCGGCAAGCAGCTCGTCAAGCGAATCGGCGTTGCCGCCGCAGAAGAGCCTATCGACTCCCGGAGGCGGAGGGGCGCTGCTCCGGCGATAACCGAGCACTCGCATTCCCATGGCTTTGGCCCGCACAGCCAGCTCGGTGCCGGTATTGCCCATGCCGATGATGCCGACCGTTCTTCCGTACAATCCCCGCAGCTCGTTCTGACCGGGCACTCCCCATTGGTGTGACCGCTGGGCGTCAAGGAACCGCGGGTATTGGTAGGCCAGCGCCAGCATAAAAAATAGTGCATGCTCCGCCAACGCCGGAGATGACCGCCCCGCTGAACTCGTGACAAGCAATCCCTGCTGGAACAGTTCAGGCCAAGCGCACTTGTTTAACCCGGCATGGTCACAATGAACCCAGCGGAGCAGCGGAGCCTTCACGAATCGTTCATCGAGATCGCCTGCAAGCACCGCCACATCCGCGACCTCAAGCGCTTGCCCTATGCCTTCGTGATCGTCACTTCGCAGGCGGATGAGCGTTGCCGGTTCAAAGGCCTGAGCTAATCTCTGATAATGCCCATCTTTATAGTCAACCGTAGTAAGCACAACGCGAATGTCCCTCATGGTTTATCCTCCCCAAACATATTGAAGGTATTAATCCTCGACCACAACCGTCTCAAACAGGTCCAGCTCATCCAGATCAAACGATAGCTGTCCGTCGCTATACACGAAAGGAATATCTCCGGAGCGACGCAACCCATACACACGGGATGGTTCGGAATCAGCCCGAAGGGTGAAGCGGATGTCGCGAATTGGAATCGGTGCGTGGAAGGCTGTTCCCAGCTGGCCGGAACCATTCACGGCACTTACAAGTCGACGCGAAGGACCCTGATGGAGGCATACTTCCACGAGCGGTGAAGAGGTAACTTGAAGCGATTCCCGGTGGCTGAGCACATCCCGTATCGCTGCCATCAAGAGGCGGGCATGGCCGTGGTTGCTCAGCTTTTCATAGTGCGCACCGATTCCCCATGGTATATAGGCGGATTCCCCTTTTCCATAGCGGTTGTAAATCAGTCCGGCTGTATCGGTCTCCTCGGTGATGTAACATTTCTCCGGCGGTCCGAACATACAGGAGGGAATGAGCCCAAGGAATCCGGCTGCCCCTTCCCCAAGCTTGCATTCCAAGGCCTCTCCGTATAAGTAAACAAGATCGATTTGTTCGAAATGTTTAAGAATCGTCTTGTCATTTTCACGAATTCGGAAGTAGGCCCCCTGTGTCTGGGGTTTAAGGACAAACTCCTTGGCCCCGATGCTTTGCAGGCGGATGCGCCCCATCGGATGACCTTTGAGGTCGCAGGTGGAGGTAAATCCGGTTGCAAGGAGTTTACCTCCTGCTTCTACGAAACGATCAACCGCTTGCACGGCTTCATCGCTCATACTTCGCTGGTCGGCAAGGATCAAGATCTTGTATCGGCGGAGTTTCTCGTCAATCTGCGGCGATTGCAGCATGCTATCATGCAATAGATCATATTGCACGTGGTTTTCCGCCAAAATTCTCATGATGCCCTTTAATTCATTTTTGCTTCCATACATACTGCTGCCTTCTGGAACAACCAGGCAAATCTCCGCTAGGGAGGTAATGTTCGAATAATAGTCCTCGTGTTTTTGATGGAAGCGGAAAATATCCTTCACTAGATCGAAGCAAAGCCGGTCATCCTGATTAATAAGCGTGCCGATCACATAGTAATCGAGCCCTCCCCCGTTTACCAGATTCTGTACCAGCCGGAGTCCGGTTAAATGGGGTGAAACCGCGGTATGCCGCATAGCATAATCAACGAAGTGAACCGCGGAATTACTTACGGCCATTCCGTCCCAAGTGCCCTGAACCGTGCGCACATTTTCCGTAGCCGAAAAATTCCATTCCGGTAAAGGGCGATTCATCCCCGTATTGGATTCCTTGCGGAAGATGTCGGTACCCGAATGCGTATAGTTGCAAATCGCGATATGCGGATTGATGCTCTTAACTACCTCTACCCGTTTGAGAAACAGCTCCCTTACCGTTTCGGTACGGAACTTCTCATAATCCCGGAACACCGGATCGTTCGGATCCTCTTGAAGAGGAAGCCGTTCATGGCCTGTATATTCCAAAAACCGCTTCTGACAGCTGTCGCATTGGCAAATTCCGTAATAATTGTAACTGTAGTCATGCGTTACATAACCGTGCATATTGAAGAATATACCGTCAATGGGATACCGTTCAGCCACTTCCCGCAAGATTTTGAGCGAATATTCTTGTTGGTAAAAGCCATTGATACAAGTATGCACCTGGCCGTTGTAATTGACGATCTTTCCTTCAATACTCCGATACAGCCAATCCGGATTCGGCAAAGCGCATTGTTCATTTAACCGGCTGAAATCAAAGCGGGCTATGAACTTCATCCCTCGTTCGCGAACGCGTTCAATCACCTGCCCGACAAAATCTTCCTTCAAATTCGGGTTGACATAATGGAATTCGAGGGCGGAAGGATAGTTGGCCACAATTCCCCCCACGTTAAAGAGCAAAACGTTTGCCGAAAACTCCTCAAGGCTGGCTATATACTGATTGATATCGAGCCTCGCATCAATCTCTCTTAAATTTGTCTGTATCAGCCGAAGAGGCTTCTGTTCCCACCATGCCATAGTTAATTCCTCCTGAATTTAGCTTCCATTTCATTTCTTACAATTGGCTAATTCGATAATCCGCTTTCTCAAGCCATTCCGGCCGCACGGTAATCCCCCAGCCAGGGCCGTTAGGAATGGAGATTTTGCCGTCCCTCACCGTGAGGTCCTCCATAAACAAGTCCTTTGTCCAATCATTAGATTCGATGCTGAACTCCATAAATGAACCTCGGTTCGGAATCGCCCCGCACATGTGCATCGTAAAAATTGTAACCATCGATAAATTAGCCGCATGCGGGGTACACGTCATTCCAGCCTCCTGAGCCATACGCGCAACCTCAAGTGCCCGGCTGAGTCCGCCGATGTAACAGATGTCGGGTTGAACAATATCGACGGCATGCATGTTGATCATCCGCCGGAACTGCGCCAGGTCCGTATCCTGCTCCCCGCCCGTTACATTCAGCTTGAGAGCTTCCGTAACCTGTTTGGTCCATTCAAGCTGCGGATACGGACACGGTTCCTCGTAGTGCACCACGCCGTATTGTTCAAGCATGCGGCCCACCTCAATGGCACGAGTGGGGGTAAAGCCGCTGTTGGCGTCGACATACAGCAGCGTATCATCACCAAGCGCACGGCGCACTGCAGGCACGATCTGCTCCGTACGGCCCGGATATACGTCGACGTCGTTTCCGAATTTATTGGCAATTCGGAACTTAAAGGCACGGAAGCCATGCTTATCCTGAAGCCGCTTCAGACGCTCGCCCTCCTCCTTCGGCATGATATCCCGCCGCATGCTCGAGCCGTACACCTCGATATCCCCGGTTGATCCACCAAGCAGCTCGCATACACTTTTCCCGAGGCGCTTTCCCTTAAGGTCCCAAAGCGCAGTATCGAGTCCGCCGACAGCACGGCACACATAAGAGCCGGGGAATTTATGCTCGTGGGTAACAATGGCCTCTACAAGATCGGCAATTGGGTCGGCATCCTTTCCGAGCGCCAGAGGGGCGATCTGCTGATGCAGGACCAGCGCGGAAATATTGGCATGATAAGGGGCAATCTGTCCGATGCCCTCGTGTCCGTCGTCCGTGCGGACACGGGTTATGCAAATCGTTTGGGTGCTGAACGTTTCTATGCTCTTAATTTTCAATTCGAAGTCCCTCTCCTTATAACGGTTTCCCCATGCAGCAGGGGAAGCGATGCCTTGACAAATTCGATATCCTCAAGCACCTGCGGACGGAACAGCTCCCACGAGAACGGTGTTTTCCCCAGATGCAAAAGCGGCTGCTTTACGTAATGGGAGCCCGTTACGCGAATCAGATCATCCCAGTGTTTTACTGCGTTTGGCGGCTTTAGCCACTGTAAGGCTTTTTGCCGTTCCGCTTCCTCGCCGGTTCTCACGTAAAATTCAAAGCATACACCGGCACGGAGTTTCGCAGCGAAATAAAGCCCCAAATGGGCCCAAGCTTCGATATCCGCCATCTCACAGCACAGGGCTGGAGAACCGCCGGCAATCGAAGCAAGCACGGCTAGCCCTTGCCGGGCGTCATTCTCCAAAGTACTTGCCAGCTGGAGCGGTGTCACATAAGCTTCAACCGACTTATTATCGATGATATGATCGACATACCTGCGGATCGATAAATAGTCGGAATCCAATGCTTCGCTGCTTAGCAGATCCTCTAGTGAAATAAAAGCTTGCCCGGAATTGTACTCCGATTTATCAGTCGACAAAAAACCTTCCGTGTACAAGGTGAAATCCCATGAGAAGGAGAAAAACGAAGCGAGCGCCATCGGCATTTTGCAAACCGCTGAAAACGCCGAAAGCAGCGGATGACCGACGGATTTGCCGTACCGACTAGCTATTGCACTCGCAAACACCTCATCGGATGTCATGGGGTCATACAGCAGTCTTCCCCACAGCATGTAATACAGCCAGTGCTTTTCGAAAGCGTATTTCCATTGGATGTGCGGGCTTCCCGGCTCGTGGGAATAATCAAGAGCAGGAATAAAACACTCGGATCCGATGTAATACCCTCCCACATAATCTTGGCCGTTTTCCGACAGATGTCTTCTGATAAAATCCGGCTGGGCCCAGCGCAGCGTGAAAAAATCCTCATTACGGATCATCCACGTAATTTTGTAATTTTGCGGCGCCGGGTTCCAGTATCCTTCCATACCGTCGGAGCCTCCGTGCGTCATAAGAAGCTTTGTTGAAGAATACGCGTGGGACCAATTGAATTTTACTTCCACCCATACCGGTTCCGGCAAGCTTTCATTATTCTCTATTGAGATTCTTGTTATGGATGGATCCACGGAAAAGGGCGCCCGATGAATAAACTTAATGGGCCGACCAGCTGCTTTCATCCCTTCATAATAGACCTCTTCAATCCAATCCTGCCGCTCCTGAGGCGTCATTCCGTTCATTCTTTCGCCTACGGAGATACCGAAGCCGGTTAATCCGGGGTATTCGTCGATCAGCTGTGTCACGCACTCGCGGGTATACTGTTTGATTTGGTCGGTAGAATAATAATCTCCGTGATGATAGAACGTTTCATCGCTAACGGCACTAGGGTCATAATGCTCCCGAAACGATTCCGAAACGAAAATATTCCAGTTCACCAAGTACGTTTCTATCCCGCGATCATGGGCCATTTGGAACAGGGATGTCCAAAACCCTTTCCAATCGGCTAGTTCCCCATCGGTAAAGGGAGTTGCTTTAGGAAAATTCGTAGGCTTAATCATGTAAGGGAACGGATGAAGGCACCACAAAGTCAGCACATTGTAGCGGTTTTCCGCCATCATGTCCAAAAAGGCCTGCCAAAAGGCAAGATCACGGACCGTTTCCTTTTGTAGTTCAAAGCATTCGTTCCTCCGGTAGGTTGACCAAGGAAGATTGAACTTCACGGCACGGAATGGAAATCCGGGATTAACGGTGCATTCGGAGATACTTGCCAAATCACCGTGTGCCCGAAGCTGCTCTGCGACCTCCAGCACGCCATACATGGCGCCGGACTCGTCGCGGGCCAAAACGAACAGCGCCGGATTTCCTTCATACTGCGAACGGCGTATTTCAAAGCCCTCCGCCCCGACGGATCCATCGGCGGTCAAGCCGAATGAACCTTCCGCCTCCTTGCCGTCAGTATGGATGATGATATGATTTACATTCGGACGCTGTTCGGAATGAACCGTCCAGCTTTCTCCCAAATCCTCAATTGCTGTTTGCAATCTGCCAATGGCGAAGGTAATCCTCGGTGAACAATCGGGAAACGTTAGTGAGAATGTCATGTTGTCTCCTTTCAAATTAAAAAAGTAGGCACGTTGCCGGGACAACATGCCTTCTCTATAATTGCTTGACTCCGCGCGACTTTGTTATTTTTTCACTTTCGCATACCATTCTCTCGCGCGTTTCGTGACCTCTTCCCCGCCCGATTTATTCCATTTGTCTACAAATTCATCGAATTTGCTGATCGGATATTGACCAACGATAATCTTGGAAGCATATTCCACATAAAGCGTACGATTGTTGATATCCGCGAAGCCTTCGTAGACGCTCGCAGGCATACCATCGCCGGCTATAATCTTGGCGTACTTCTGGGCATCCTGCATATTTCGGACGGTTTGGTCCGTAGCCCATTTTCTGTCTTCGGTTGATGTGTTCTTGATCTGTGATGTCATAAAATCAAGGGTAGCCAGGTTTTTATACGGCTCAAAAATCATGTTCTCCTGGGTACTCTTATCGTCCGGAAGTCTGATGGCTTTGCCGTCTTTCTTGGTGTAGTGCATTCCTTCAACTCCCAGGTACAAAGAATCCCAGGTTTTCTTGTCATACGCGTTGTTCAGCAGCTTCAAGGTAGCCATCAGCTTCTTCTGATCCTTGTTGTTCTTAACAACCCAGGCAGGCGGAGTTAATCTCTTCCAGGTATAGAAGCCTTTAAAGCCCGGGACTTCAGGTATAGGGAGCGCGGAGTAATCAGCCTTCACTCCGGTGTTCTTGTTCATGTTTTCCAGGCGATCATTCGTGGTCTCCGCCCAGTGGAAGTAATTTCCTGCCTTGTTCCCCTCTACCTTTCCGTCCCACTTCTGTTTGTTATTCAGCAGTGTCTCTTTATCCAATAATCCTTCTTTGTAGAGCTTGGAGATAAATTCCAGAGCAGCTTTCATATTCGGTGTCACCGCAGAATAAGTCAGCTTGCCGTCGTACAGATCCCATTCCGGGAGTCCTTCGAACATAGCAACTCCGTACATGGCGAATAGATGGTCCATCCAGCGTGCCTGCTCTCTGCCGCCGGTCGGCACCTCATCCTTTTGTCCGTTGCCATTCGGATCCTTATCCCGGAATGCCTCCAGAACCTTCACATATTCGACCTGGGTCTTGGGCATTTGCATACCCAACTTGTCGAGCCAATCTTTTCGAATCATGGCGGAGTATCTTCCATAGTCCAGCACACCGGGGATATAGTAGATTTTGCCTTGGCCGGTAGGGTCGTTGGCCTTGACGATATCCCATACGTCCTTCGGAATGGCTTCCCATACATTCGGCGCATACTTAGGCAATAATTCTGTCAGATCGGCAATAGCGCCATTCTTGGCAAGGCTCGATTCGATACCGTTCCAGGGCTGGAACAGGTCCGGCATTTCGTTGGCGGCGATTTTCAAGTTAAGCTGATTGAGGTAGGTGGTACCCCCGTTCCATTCCACATAGGGATGGAGGACTCCGACGCCCAGCTTCTCCTTATAGAATTCATATAGCTTGCTCCCTTTAGTGGTCGGTATATAGCCGTTGTTTTCTCTCCATACTTCAATATCAACGATTTCATTCGTCATGCCCGGGTCCTGAGACGAAGATGCAGAAGGTGCCGTCTCCGTGCTGCCGGAACAGCCTGCCACGACTGATATTGCAAGCGATACCGCTACCGAGAGTGCACCCATTTTTTTGACTTTCATTCCATTTCCCCCTTTAATTTCATTATCCATATGTTTCAGGCTATAAGCCATAAAACCAATAAAAATATTACCCTTTAACGGATCCAACCATGGCTCCCTTGACAAAATATTTCTGCAAGAACGGATACACCGCAATGACGGGTACAATCGCGAAAATGACGGTGGCTGCTCTTAATGTTCGTTCGTTATAATTGACGTCGAGCTTGGAAGGAACAAGCGCCATAATCACACTGTCGTCGGTGATAAACTGCCGGATTTTGATCTGTAACGGGAACAACTCCGGATTTTGCAAGAAAAGCAGTGGTGTCTGGAATTGATTCCATATGACAACGCCGTAGAACAAGGCCAAGGTGGCCAATACCGCCTTGGACAGCGGGAGCACGAATTGGAACAGCATTCGGAAGTACCCGCAGCCCTCGATGAATGCCGCTTCCTCCAGCTCTTTGGAAAATTGCTTGAAGAAGGTCCTCATGATGATCAGATTAAACGGATTCAGAATATGGGGCAGGACCAGGACCAACGGATTGTTATAAAGTCCTATACCTCGAACCGTCAGGAAATAGGGTACGAGCGGTGCTTTGAAAACCATGGCGATGACTACTCCGACCATAACCACCGGGGCCCAGCGGAACTCCGACTTGGAAAGCGGGTAAGCGAGCAATGCGGTAATCAGCAGCGCCAATACCGTGCCGATCAGTGTCGAGCCCAAGGTCAGGAAGAACGCTTTCCACAGGTCGGGACGGTAAATGATATACTCCCAGGAGTCGAACGTAAAGCCTCTTGGCCAGATCGTCACCAGATTCAGATCCACATCTTTCTTGGAACTGAACGAAGTGGAGAGGACGGACAGAAGCGGAATGATGGCAAGGAGGGACAAAAGAACAAGAACGACTGTAATCCCCGATACGAATACCTTTTCTCCTCTGGATTCAGACATAGTTACCAAAGCCCCCCATCAGACACTTTTCTTGACAGCCTATTGAAAATGTAGACCAGAACAAATCCGATGACGGACTGGAACAAGCCGACCGCAGTAGCAAAGCTGTATTGCGCTTGCTGGATTCCGGTTCGAAATACATACGTATCCAGAATATCCCCAACACTGTATGTCATCGGTGTCAACAAATTGAACACGTGATCAAAACCAAGCTCCATGAAATTTCCGATCTCCAGCAAGAACAGTACCAACACTGTAGGCAAGAGGAGCGGCAAAGTAATGTGAAGCAGTTGTTTAAACTTGGAAGCGCCATCAATCATCGCCGACTCATATAGCTGTGGATCGATTGAGCTGATGGCCGCCATATAAACTACAGTCCCCCAACCTGCATCCCTCCATATGGCTGTGATGATGTAGACCATGCGAAAGTAATCGCTTTCTTGCATGACAAGCACGGGATCATAACCGAACCACCCTATCACTACATTGAATAATCCGCTTAAAGAGAAGAAATCGAAAACGATGCCGGCGATGATGACCCAGGACAAAAAGTGCGGGATGTAGAGCGCCGTTTGGATCCCTTTCCTTAACGCCGATTTCCGGACCTCGTTGATCATTAGCGCAAGCAAGACCGGAACGGGAAACACCAATGCGATTTTGAGAAAGCCCAACATCAACGTGTTGCCGAAGATCCGGATAAAATCCGGATGCTGGATCAGTGACTGAAAGTGCCGAAGCCCCACCCAGGGGCTGTCAAGCATCCCTTTGAACACGGAATAATCTTTGAATGCGATTACAGTTCCTACAAGAGGAATGTACTTGAACGTGATAAGAAACAGGATGCCCGGAACGGCCATAATATATAGCGGCCACAACATGCTCATCCGATGTTTAGCAGCCTTGTCCAATTTCTTTCCTTTCGAAACCACTTTCATCCGATGATTTACTACTTTTTCCAAGTGACTCCCCCCATGCGACTCATTGTTGTATTCGCTTACACATACTATACTATCGGGATTACCATTGCTCAATCAGGCGTTTTTAAGTTTCTTGCCATGTCATTTTTAAGATATAAAAGTTTTCCCTATTCCTTCCTTTTCCCTGGCCCAGGCAACCTCCCTTCCCCTGTTACATCATTAGTCACACCCTATTGGTCTATAGAGCGAGCTGTCCCCACCGGTTCCCGATCCGGATCCGTCGATTGACTGATGTGATGCATGCATACAAATACTTTACCCAAGGAAATAACATCGTTCAATCCGGCATTTTTTAGACTTAGCAAGGTGATTTTTAAGAAAAGCTTCTATCGAAGCCCTATCGGAGAAGTACATTCGTGCTAAAAAGGATGCTTTTCTTGAAACATCAGACTTCTTGAGCTCCGCTCAAAACTTAAAAAATTCTGATATTATAAGAAAATATACGGCTCCTTCGTTCCTTATTTTCCCCAAAAGCCTTAAAAATGCCATTGCTCAAACTATAAAATGCCCTGTTGGAGAATTTGTGCAGAGAGAATATATTATTATTTGTAAACGGATACAAACCAGTACCGAAAGGCGATGAGAAATTAGGAACCAATCCCTAAATGAAGGTATTATGTCCGTTCACATCGCTTTCATTACCAGAACCATCCTATTTTTTTGGGGGGGAGGTAGCCTCAATCAATGTTAAGAGAAGATCATCCTGCAAGCTTATGTATGAAGTCCAATATCGCATGAGGAAAAACGTGTGTTAGCAAACGCAAAAATAGGCTGCCCTCAGGACAGCCTATTAGGTTAGATCAGCGAGCTAAGCGGATGTTAAGCCTTGCCGCTACGCCGGCAGGGTTCTCTGATGACCGCGGTCCGCCAAAGTTGAAGGCAACGATAACAATGTCGTTAATACCTACTCTTCGCAGGAAGGGACGTATGTTAAATGTGCGTCCTTGCGTGAAGAATTCGGGGGTATTCTGCGGAGCATCATACAGGACGATTCTGCCGTTGATGAGAACGACGGCATAATTATCAACCGATAAAAACAATCTCGCTCTCCGGATCGTGCGTTCGTTCTCTATCCGGAATCTGGTGGAAATGACGGCGGTTTGGTTTGTCAGATCGCGCGAGCTCCATACATAGCTGGCATTATTCACTGCTATCCAAGCCGGATTACGTTCGATGGTTTGTGCGTTGAACCAGGAATTGTCGGTACCGATGACTTGATTTCTTTGGGTGATACGGATCGGTGCTTTGGTGGCGCGCAGCTTCGAAACATGACGACGGTAGATCGCCATGACCCTTTTCCGGCTGATTCCTGCACTTTTCGGCAGACGAATGACCTTCTTGGGGATGGCTCTGCTTTTGCGGATCAAAGGCATGAAATGGTCAACTCCTTATCATTGGAGGATGGTATTACAGAGGCAGTGTATGCTCGATAAAAGGTTACGGAGAGTGCGGTAATCCATATCCTGTAAAAAAGAGGCGAACATCGTTTATGTAAGCGCATACAATCGGCGGACTGTCAATAACCAGGATCACTCTATTCTTAGGAGGTAGACTCAATCATGTTACAATTTGGGTTAAAAACTTTAAGCTTCACTCTCGCTGCCGTGTTACTGGGGAGCAGTGCTAACATTCCATTAACAAGCAAAGCGAACGCAGCTTCAAGCCCTTCAAGTGCAACGGTATCGGTTGATGCAAGTGTCTCCCAAGGCGAACTTTATAGAAGCGAACAGCACTTCAATATATCCAAACATTTTACCTATGGGGACCAAAGAAAAGCAGACGTACAGTTCATGAATGACCAGGGTCTTCATAATAAAATTTTTAGGACTTGGGTCGACCATGACATTTATGATTTGGCTACCGATACGTATAATTTTAGCAATTATGATGTTTACTTCTCAGATACAAGTAATATGGCGGATGCCTTACTCGTCAATATCAAAGCGGAAAAAGTGATCCCCGAGCTACAGTCGCCTGATAAAGTCAAGCCTATCGTCAAAAATATCATTAAACATCTAAAACAAAATCATCCGAAAATAAAGTATATAGAAGCTTTAAATGAACCTGATGATCCACATTCCAATCGCTATAAGGGACTTGTTACACCTGACACAGTATACAGTTATTATAAAGCGTTCTCGGATGCTGTGTATGAAGTCAATGCAGAGTTAAACCCAGAGGTGCCTTTGCAGGTCGGAGGTCCTTCTATCATGCGATTGGATATGGATTGGATTGGAAAATTCCTTGACGGATACAAGAACGACCCATCCCCAATGAATAAGCTTGATTTTATATCCTACCATGGTTACTTCGTAGGTCCGAACTTTACCGGCTTTGTTAAGGAAGATCCTAGCATGGTAGATAATCAACGCAGCCAGATTAATGCAGCACTCAGCAGCAGAGGACTTAGCATAGACATACCGTCGTTCATTACGGAAACAGGGATTTACCCGGGACCACTGACCGATGTACCTAACGTCAGCGGGGGAGTTCAACCAGACCAACTGAGACAGGCGGCAGGATTGGCATCCCTTCATTATTGGTATATAAACAACAGCAAAAACTACGCGTTTCAGTGGGAATTACGCCATCCGGATAACGCTAGAAAGGATGCTTTAGTCTCCAGAGATCCATATAATGTGAAGCTGTCCGATATACCTTCTGATAAGTTTACACCGTATGGAAATAATGGTCATGCTGTCAAAGATGAAAGCGACCAGAGTATCGGCTACCTCGGACAGCATCATAAAAGGTAATGGAGTATATTCCTTGGCCTCCAAGAATGATACAGGTGTTTCCCTTATGGTGTGGAACTATCAGGGCACAGGCACGGCAGATTACAATGCGGCAGTCCGTGTATCCAACCTGCCGTCCATATTCAACGGTAACAATGTCAGAGTAAAAACTTATAAAATCGATGCAACGACCAGTAATTATTACGCAAGTCCCGACAACAGCAATCTTCAGATGGTAGACGACAAGATCGTGCCCAATAAGGGAAATTACTCCGACTCCGTCTACATTGAACCAAACAGCTTGCAACTGCTCGTTCTAGAGCACGTAAGCAAAAATGTTTTTCTAAACAATTCGTTTAACGATGAGGTCACAGGAGCAGACCCGAGTTGGACCGTCAGCGAACCGGAAGACACAGCCGTATCCATTGCAAATGTACCCAGCGTAACCGATAGAAGAGTTTATTTAAGCGATAAATCATCAATCCATTCCGCAGGGATCACCAAGTCGTTTGAAGGTCAATCCGCGGCAATAACGGCACAGTGGCGATTTAAAGACGATGTGGATTTGACAAATGACCGTTTCCAATTAAAAAGCGGCGATACCGTGGCGATAGATATTTACGTGAATGCAGACAACAATTTGGTGGCCAATGGTAAAGTTATACAGAGCGTAAAGCCGAGTACATGGTATACAGTGAAGCTAAAGACAAACCCTTTATCGAATAAGTATGAGATCTACGTTAATGACAATGTAAAGGCAGCCGAGATTCCGTATTCCGCTCCGGTTACGAGCTTGGATACCGTTAGCTTCCGTACGGGGGAAGCCAGCCAGAACTCCCTATATATCGATGATGTGGCGGTTTATCGCGATTCGCTTCCACTCTGAAACAAGTAAAAAAAATGCCGGATCACTACACACCCTGTGTGAGGTCCGGCATTTTTTATGTTCTATTATTCTTTTCTAGAGTTCTTGCGATACTCACTGGGCTTATATCCTACCAATTTCTCAAATAACCGGGCAAAATGCTGAGTATCCGAATAACCGACCATTTGGCAAATTTCGTACACCTTCAAATCAGTTTTCTCCAGAAGTTCCTTGGATTTGTTAATCCGGATCTGAGCAAGAAAATTAAGATAGGTATCGCCTGTTTTCTGTTTAAACAGCTGGCTTAAATAATAAGGGTTAATGAAGAAGCGGTCGGACAGCTCCGCCAGGCTGATCTGTTTATTGTAATGCTCCTTCACATATTCTTTGATTTCGGCTATGATATCCTTTTTCTTAGGTATATTATTTGCCAGCTTGAAGGTAATAATTCCCTTAATTACTCCAACCATCCATTGCTTTAAGTCATCCAGCGTTCGAATACGTGAAATACCTTCCAGCGATAATATATTTCTTCCCAGAAAGTTATTCTGCTGCAGCTGCAGGAAAGACATTTTACGTACGCTTAATAATAAGATGTTCAAGCACTGCAATTGGTGATCGACCGGACTCATGCCTCGTTCCGCTTCCATTTGCCGGAATATCTCCCGGATGATGTTAACGCATTCCGCTTCGTCCATATTATCCAAACCGGCCTCCAGCCGGGTAACCATGTCTTCCGAAATGGAATGACTCGTTCCCGGCAGGCTCATGATCTCAGGGTAAGGGATAACAACATCCACCCCCTTGATAACTTTATGGCTTAAAGCATAACGAGCCTCCTCAAAGGACCGGCTAATTCCCGCTGCCCGCTTGTGCACGGTTCCGATCCCGACGGTCATAGACAGCTTTAGCTCCCGATAAAGCGATTGTTTTAACCGCTGGATGGAGCCAATCAGCTTCTTATAAGCAATATCTCCACTATGTGCCGCTATGACAGCGATCTGTGCTCCGGAATAGCGGAATCGGTACACCTTCCGGTACTGTCCTAACGCCTGATCGATTTGGCGAAAAACCGGTTCAAGCGCGAATTCCTTTAGGCTTTCAACGGTATTCCCGAATTCCAGTAAGGCACAAACAAAGTGATTGCCCTTGATCGGAATGGATGCCATCTGCAGCAGCTCTTCCACGTAAGCGGTATTTTCGCTACCAACGTCAATGATGTCCCTTAAAGAGATTTCCTGCAGCCGGTTATGGACCTCTTGCTTGAGATCTTCCACTTCCTGAAGCTTAGCTTGTTCCCCCTTAATGGCCTCAATAACCTGATGAATACAGTCACACAGCTCCTCTTCCTCCACCGGTTTGTTAATATAGAATTGAACCCCCAGCTGCATGCCTCTTCGGGCGTATTCAAAGTCGGCATAACCGCTCAAGAGGATGAACTTTGCCTGACATCCTGCCTCTTTAAGCATCCTAATCATCTCCAGCCCGTCCGCCTGAGGCATTCGAATATCCGTAATGACGATATCCGGCTTCTGTTCTTGAATGATTTTAACGCCTTCAAGACCGTTAAAGGCTACACCGACCACCTTACATGCCGGAATATAACGCTTTATCAACACCCTAAGGCCGTCCAAAATGCCCTTCTCGTCGTCTACCAGGATCACCTTCATTGCTTTCTCCCCCTTTCTTTCTATTCAAAATGCAATCAGAGCCTCGGAATCAGGATCTCCACCGTTGTCCCATTCCCGTCCCCGGGTAAAAGCTTAAGATAATATCGTTCACCATAATGAATTTTTATGCGTTCCGCAATATTTTTCAGACCAAGCCCTTTATCCTCCGGCTCTCCCAGCTTATACTTATCCGACTCCGCTTCTTCCAAAATACGGCTAAGCTCTTCGTACTTCTCAGGGGATATGCCTGCTCCGTCGTCCGTAATTCGAATCAATATCCATCCCTCCTCCGTCCAAAGCCCTTCAATGATGATATTCATCATCCGGTTGTAATGCTGAAAACCATGATTAATGCTATTCTCAACTATAGGTTGAAAAACAATAGGAATGATGCTGCACCGCTGCATCTCCTCAGGAATGCGGATGTCCAAGCGAAACTTCTGATCAAAACGGATATTCTGCAACTGCAGATAATTAACCGTGTACTCCACTTCATCCTGAATGGAATGCCGCCTGCCTTCCTTGCCCAAGGCTAAACGGAACATTCTCGCCAATATCTTAATCATGCCTGCGATCTCTTCTTCCTCTTGAACAAGCGCCTTCATGCGGATCGATTCCAACGTATTGTACAGCATGTGAGGATTGATCTGGTTCTGAAGTGCAATAAACTTGGCATGACGGCGCTTTATCTCGGCAATATAAACTTCTTCGATTAAGGTTCGAATGGTAGTGATCATTTTGTTATAGCTATTTACCAGGCTGCCTATTTCGTCATTGGATTGCTCACTGTGGATCGGTTTGTATTCCCCGGTTTCCGCCTGCTTCATGCTTCGACGTAATGCTTTGATGGGCTTGGTGATGGTATAGCTTAAGGCTAGGGCGATCATCGCCATGATGAGACTCGCAGCAATAATAACCATTACGGTTAATACCTTCATATGGTTGATTTTCTTCAGCAGCTTGTCACGAGAAAGCTCCGTCTTGATAATTAGATTCCCTAGCTCGGTTTGGCCTGAGAGAATGATTCGATCATCCGTATTCCCATCCCTGGTGTAATCCTTTCCGGATTCCAATATTTGCTTCCATGACTGTCTGCCGCTGGCCGCATCGGAATGGTAAACAATATCTCCGGAGCCGTCGCTTATGATAACACGAATACCGTATTTGTCCTGGGCCTTGAGAAAATCTTGATTAAGCTGCAGCAGTGTATATGGGTCCATATCAATAAGAAGCAGCCCGGCATAAGAACCATCAAAATTCAGCAGCACCCTTCCTACCGTGACCAGAGCCCCTTCTACTTTATCCTCGTAATAAGTACGTTCGTGCAATCCGGTAATAAAAAATGTATTGCCCGAGCTTTGAAGTTTTTTATACCAATCCTCGGAAACTAATGCGCTCAAATTCACCGAATTGGAAGTATTCCCGTACTGGTAAATGCTGTTGTCGCGACTGATCAACATCAAATGGACAATTTCCGGCTTCAACACAGCGACCCGCATCAATAATCTTTGCACGGTAACCTTCTGAATACTCAACTCGTCCATGGTCATCTTCCGCTCTTCGCCGAGCTTGTAGATAATATCATTGTCGACCAATACCGATTTGGTTATCTTTTCATATTCTTTAACGAAATTATTTAATGAAGCCTCGATCTGAGAGGTGTATAACGCCGCAAATTCTTGGGAGGAGTCCTCCAGACCCGTAATCCACTGACGATAGATAACGGTGCTCACCACTAGCAGCGGAATAACGCAGGCAAGCACATATCCCGCCATCAATTTGTTTTGGAGCCTCATACTTCTTATCATGAAAACGATTTTGGGGAGCCAGTTGGTATATTCCATAGTAACCCATCCTCTATGGTATGTGTCATCCTTGCCTAATCATTAGAGATAAAAAATGAGGCCCTTTGCCGGGCCGAAATACAATTCCTCTAGAGAGAAATCAATGTTTGTTTCTGTATTCGCTTACATCATTATACTATATTACGGTAACAATTAGCGTCAATCGGTCATTTAAAAGAACACCCTCTGAACTTTCGCTCTATAGATTATGTGCTCTAATCGGGGACCCAATTTGATAATTTAATTTGCTGAATTCCATTGACACGAAATGAAAACTATGGGAATATTAAATTGATCATTAATATGAATGGCGTTCATTATTATGAACATAAATGAGTCTTCATTATTCCGCCAACTACAGCCCCAGAGAAGCTTGAGCCAATAATTTGTCCAAGAGGTGATCATTATGTCATTTAACAGCTTAATTTTACGATTGGAATTAAATCATGCTAAGCTGAACTTTGGCGACGTCGCTTCAGCGATCAGCCGTGCAGGCGGCGATATTACTTCCATCGACGTCATCCGCCCCGGACAGGATAGTTCCGTTCGCGATATTACTGTGCATGTCTCGGACACAGAGCAGTCCAAGATCGTGGATACTCTCAGGGCAACGGAAGGGATTACGCTGATTAACGTTTCAGATCGTACTTTTCTTGCGCATTTAGGCGGAAAGATATCCATCCAGCCGAATTTGCCTATTAAAAACCGCGATGACCTCTCCCGTGTCTACACTCCGGGTGTCGCTCGGATATGCACATCCATTTCTGAAAATCCGCAAAAGGCTTATTCGCTGACGATCAAAAGAAATACCGTCGCAGTGGTGACTGATGGCACGGCCGTCCTCGGACTAGGCGACATCGGCCCCCACGCGGCTGCCCCCGTTATGGAAGGGAAAGCTATGCTGTTTAAACAATTGGCCGGCGTAGACGCCTTTCCTATCTGTTTGGATACGACGGATACGGATGAGATCATTCGCACGGTGAAAGCCATCAGCCCGATTTTTGGCGGCATCAATCTGGAAGATATCAGTGCGCCACGCTGCTTCGAAATCGAGACCCGGCTTGCGGAAGAACTGGACATTCCTGTCTTTCACGATGATCAGCACGGAACGGCAATCGTGGTCGTAGCCGGGCTTCTGAATGCGCTCAAGGTTGTAGGAAAACGTATGGAGCAAATTCGCGTGGTGGTGAACGGGATCGGTGCCGCCGGAGTATCGATTTGCAAAATGCTGCTTGCTGCTGGAGTAAAGCGGCTTGTTCCAGTAGACCGTGAAGGAGCAATCGTGCGCGGCGAAAGCTATAACAATCCCATGTGGAACTGGCTTGCCCAGCAGCCGCAGGTGGAGTCGGAGCCGGGACCGTTAGATCAAGTCATCCAGGGCGCCGATGTATTCATCGGAGTATCACGGGGTGGAATCCTGCGTAGTGAACATGTCAGAAGCATGACACCTAACAGTATCGTGTTTGCAATGGCGAATCCCAATCCGGAGATTGCGCCGGAGGAAGCAATGCCTCATGTTCGGGTGTTTGCTACAGGCCGAAGCGATTATCCCAACCAAATCAATAATGTGCTTGTATTTCCGGGGCTGTTCCGAGGGGCGCTCGATTGCCGTGCAAGACTTATTAACGAGCCGATGAAGATCGCTGCAGCCCGCGCCATAGCTTCCGTTGTAACGGAGCAAGAGCTTAACGAGCACTATATTATTCCAAGTATATTTAATGAACAAGTCGTTGCCAAAGTAAGGAATGCCGTTGTGGAGACGGCCATTTTGACGGGGGTTTCCCGGAGAATACCGACGGAATTCAGATAAGCTGAAATAAATAAGGTACAGACTTCTCATATTTTTCCTTGAGAGCTGTACCTTTCTTTATTTTGTCCCTGGTATGTGTAAGGACTGATTTATTTCCTTATTTTCCTGCTGTTATCTGCTTTTCACTAAGAGCTCCATAGCTTCTTTGACTACCTGGCTGGTATCTTTTCCCGCTTCTTTTTGCTCCAGAATGCATTGCTCCAGGTTGACCGCTACAATATACGCGATGGCTTTATCGGCTGCGCTGCGAATAGCGGAGAGCTGACTTACAACATCCTTGCAGTTTTTGCCCTCCTCCATCATGTTAAGAACACCTCTAGCTTGGCCTTCCATCCGCTTCAATCTTCTTTTCACATCATCATCATAGATCATTCCATTCACCCTTCCTTAGCTTATACATGTATGGGTATATTATAGCCTTGAATAATTGCAGCTAACAATATGAAAGGAGTGAATTATGGTTTGGCCTTAGATAAACAGGTTTACTTTTCCTTCAGAAGCATCTCCAAGATAAGCAGCCACTCCTGCATATTCGATTCCATCAAGCAGCTCCTCTTGTTGCAAACCCAACAGGTCCATGGTCATGGTACAAGCCACAAGCTTAACGCCTTGCTCCTGTGCCAGCTCGATCAACTGAGGCAAGCTCAGTGCATTATGCTTCTTCATTACGTGCTTAATCATCTGAGGGCCCATTCCGGCATAGTTCATTTTTGATAAACCAAGCTTATTGGCGCCTCGCGGCATCAGTTTGCCGAACATTTTTTCCAGGAAGCCCTTCTTTACAGCTATCGGTTCGTCTTTTCTAAGAGCATTCAAGCCCCAGAAGGTAAAAAAGATCGTAACCTCATGATCGTAGGCAGCCGCCCCGTTCGCTATAATAAAGGCGGCGATCGCCTTATCCAATTCCCCGCTAAACAGTACAATCGTAGATTTTTGTTTCTGTGTCACGTACCATCTCTCCATTTCATTTGCCTATTAGGCCTTCTTAATCCAAAATTTATATACACCGTCTTCTTCCGTATTTTGTACTAGTTCATGTCCTGTACTTTTCGCCCATGCGGTCAAATCATTCTTAGCCCCTTTATCTGTGGCATGTACTTCCAAAACCTGTCCCGATTCCAATTCGTCAATGGTCTTTTTGGTCCTTACGATGGGCATAGGACAAGCTAACCCTTTTGCATCCAATACTTTATGACTATTCATTACGATTTCCTCCTTAATTATCATGAACGGCACAGCGGTTCGGACCCATTTCCATCTCACGCTGCTCCTCTTCACTCGGGTTGATTTTACCCATATTGGTTCGACGGATTTCTTGATACGCCTTAGGCTGAGGCGGCAGGTTTTCCGTAACTGTCTTACGGAACTCCCCCTCATCTTGAATGTTTAAGCCCGGGTTATTCCTGTAAAGATCACCTAGACGACCGGATACAAGCCCGCCTGCTCCAAGCTCCGTTACTTTACCAAAATGGGCAGGGAGAACGACGAGATCGTCAGATAAATTCTTATAACGGCTGTAAAGCGTCTCACGAAGATCTCCGACCCAATCCTGAGCAAGGCCTGCCAGGTCTGGACGTCCGATGGATTCCACAAATAAAATATCTCCGGAAAGCAGGTACTGGTTATCTAGGATGAAAGACGTGGAACCAATCGTATGACCAGGGGAGTAGATAGGCTGAACTACAATGGTTTCATTGCCGACATGAATAGGCTTTCCCTCTTCCAGCGGTTCGTAGCTGAACGTAACCTCTGTCGCATCCTTAGGAGGCAGATGATAGGCTGCACCATATTTCTCAGCCAGGGCGCGCCCCCCGGAGATATGGTCGGCATGAAGATGCGTATCGATGGCGTGAATTAGCTTCGCATTGTTTTCATTCAGAAAGCTATCATATTGGTCAATCATCCGAGTGGAGTCGATAATCGCCGCTTCTCCGCCCGAGAGCACCATATAGGACAAACAGCCTTTGCCGATGCGAACAAACTGATACAGCTCTCCACCGCCGGACAGGTCGGCTACCTTCACCGGCTCAAGATATTCACTCCAGGATTTCATGCCGCCTTCCAGATAATACACATGGCTTCTTCCTGCTTCAGCAATTTGTTCGGCAACAAATACAGAAGAGCCCTCTTTGGCGCATACTACCAGTACGTCCTTGCCATCCGGAATTTGATCGAGCGCCGGATCGACTCCATCGATCAAATCGAAGTAGGGGATGTTGATTATCTCTACGCTTTGTCCCTCGATTCTCCAATCCGCAAAATCCGTTTCGTTACGAACATCCAGGATAAAGAGCTCTTCATGGTTAAGAATCTTTCTTGCCGCTTCTTTGGCGTTCATTTTGTGTATTAGGTTTGTCGTCATTTCGAACAACCTCCTGATGGTTTAATCTCTCTCTATTTCGCCTGTCCACTCCGTCATTCCGGGCAGCACATTCTTGACTTTCGTAAAGCCTTTTTCAGCTAAGGCTTGACAAGCCATATCACTACGGCTGCCGGTACGGCATACGACGTAATACTCCTCAGTGGGATTCAGCTCTTGGATTCGCTGCTCCAGTTCTCCCGCAGGAATGGATATTGCCCCTGGCAGACGACCGAATGCGTACTCCGCCGGTTCGCGAACATCCAAAATGTTTAGTTTCTCCCCGCCCGCCAATTTCAAGTTTATCTCATCAAGGGGAGCCGTAAGAGGATACTTAGCTTCCGCTTTCACCTCGGACGAATCTGCCTTACGGATAAAATGACGATACACTTCGCTTTCTTCCTTTAATCCGATATACTGGTGACCCGTTCGCTTGGCCCAGCTTTGAAGATCGGCAACGGAGCCTTTATCCGTGGCTCTTACCTCCAAAATCTCGCCTGTCTTTATCTCTTCCATGGCTTTTTTGGTACGAACCACAGGCATGGGACATGCCAAGCCAGCACAATCCAACGTTCGATCTGCTTGTAGATTGCTCATGTTACGCATCCTTTCTCGGTATGATTACTGTGTTCACGCATGGTATCTCCTCCATTAGGTTAAAATGATACCAGTCCATATTTTGATGACGGTAGCCACGATAAGAGCGGCCAATATCCATTGAAGAACTTTCGTATTCAGCTTTTTACTAATTTTCGCTCCTATCGGCGAAGCAATCGTACTCGCCGCAACCATGACGATGGACGGGATCAGGAGCATATGGCCCCCCATGAATTTCCCAGCTGTAGAACCGATCGAGGAAATAAAGGTTATAGCGAGCGATGAGGCAATGGCAACTCGCGTCGGTATTTTCAATAGTACTAACATGACCGGAACCGTGATGAACGCTCCTGCCGCCCCGACGATTCCGGAAAGAATCCCGATAACGGCGGCCAATAGGGCTGCGAGCGGCATATTGAACTGCAGCTTCGTATAATCAGCATCCTCATTGGCTTTCTTGGGTAGGAACATCATAATACCCGCTATGAGAGCAAGGATGGCATAAACAAGATTAATTACATCATCAGGCAATAATTTAGACCCGTAGCCACCTACGAAGCTTCCGACGACAATCGCGATACCCATGGATAAAACTAACGATTTATTCATGTAGCCGCCTTTGCGAAAAGCGAACATACCTGCTAATGTTGCGAAAAATACTTGAACCGCACTGATCGCCGAAACCTCTTGAGCCGTAAAAGCTAGATATCCTAAAGCCGGGGGGATGTACAGCAGCATCGGATACTTAATAATGGACCCGCCGATACCGACCATCCCTGAAATGAAGGAACCGGCAAAGCCGATAACGAACAGGGTGATGATCCAACCGAAATCCATAGCG
Organism: Paenibacillus silviterrae; assembly: GCF_030167925.1. Lineage (GTDB taxonomy): Bacteria > Bacillota > Bacilli > Paenibacillales > NBRC-103111 > Paenibacillus_G > Paenibacillus_G silviterrae. The sequence goes on along the minus strand of NZ_JASKUT010000002.1, from coordinate 1,982,124 downwards.
ACTCCTTTCTTTGGTGTAAAGGTTGTGTGTTCACTACTCGGCATCATATATACCCTATGGGGTATTATTTTAGGCAAAAAAAATGAATTACATCATGGCCATATTACCTGCATTCCTTTCATCATTTTCGTTTAATACTTATACCCGTATGGGTATGAAAATACTATAGCTCATTTTGTTTTCTTCGTCAACCCCCATAGGTAAACGAGAAGTTATATACGTACATAGCTCTGGTAAAGTTCTCACAGCACGACAAGTACGGATGTCTTTGTTTTTCCCTAGTTCATAATGGCAATAGGATTACAAAGGAAAGGCTGCCCCGGGTCATCTAAGATGACTTGTGGGACAGCCCAACTTCTACATCGTTATTATTGGCCGATAGCCTTCAATACTACATTCTTGGCCACAGCCCAAGCTCCAATGGGTTCGACGGTATAGCTTACTCCAGGGGCTAGCTGTCCCCCGTTCTGAATGTCGAACACCCCAACCGCACCCTTACGGGATTGCAGTCTATATTGAGCGGTTACTTCCGATTGATCGGATCCGATGAGCTTAACGGAGCGGAAGGCAAAGAGTTCATCCTGCGGGTCCTCGGACAGCTGGACATGAATAGTCTTTCCATCTACCTGCGAAGCCGAAGCAATCGTTACCGGTGCGATCTCTTCTGCGATGAAGGAGCCGCTCTTCAGATCAAACCAATCGGAGGTTACGGTGTATTTGAGACCAGGCGTCAGCGCGGCGCCTCCCGGCAGACGGAATTTCGGTTCCTGTTTACCGTCTGTGGATTGAGTAAACCCGACATAGTTAACGGTGACAGGCGTTCCTCCCTCAGGAGTTAACGTCGCCGTACGATTTCTCAAGCTAGAGATGATCTGAAACGGCTGTCCGTCGTAGCTGTTGTTTTCATCCAAGATGAAAGCATCCTTCCCGCGGCCTCCCGCATAGGCGGAAATGATATAACCGTAATCCACCACACCTTCTTCGCGCAGGGATTCTACTTCAAACGTATCGGATGTCACTTGGCGAACCTTATTCATTCGGATCTTCTCATCGCTGGATACAAACGTATGCTGCTGCTTGCCTTTGTAGCTTAGGGTATAGGAAGTATTTGCCGACATAGTCGTTACAGGAACGATGTATGTTTGAAGAGCGCCTGTCTTCAGCCGCGGCTGGTTGACAATGGTAAGGCCGCCGTCAAAGACAAAGTTCTTGGCGGATTCCTCGATGCTCTCATCATTCAGCGTCAGCGGTGCGGAGAACGTCACTTCCAGTGTAATGGCGTTCAGCGCTTTTACGGAAACCACCTGCGCCTCCTGGGAACGAACCGCCTTTCGGGCTAACAGCAGAATCTGGGAAGCTTCCCCGCGGGTGACATGATTCTGGCCGGTGACGATTCCTTTCATCCAATGCTTAATGGACAAGCCATCTCTCTGAAGCGCCTTCGCTAAGGCTGCTGCGAACTCATCCGAGGCTACGGGCTGGTTCGGTTGAAGCTTTCCTTCTTCCAGGATGCCTGAGGCAACCGCTGTATTGATGTAGGAGGTGTACCATTTGTTCCGATGCTCCTGATCCTTCAGGACACTCCCCTCCGTTTGGAGCTGGAGGGAAAGCACGATCATCTTGGCCAGCTCAGCTTGAGTGACCGGCTTCTCCGGCTTCATGCTTTGATCCTCATAACCGTGAAGCACGCCTAATTGAACCATCTCGCGGATCGCCTGCTCCGTCGCGTTCTCGGAAGCCATCACGTTGAAGGGCAGCAACGCGCCTCCTCCAATCGTCGCTGCAATCGCTAAAGCGGTAATCTTCTGCATCGTTTTATTCATATGAATCTTCCTCTCTATGAGCTTGATATGATGTCCTTCATACATTCATGATAGACGATCATTCTAAACTCGCTCATACAGAAAGATTAAATATTTCTAAACAAACTCGAAACTTTTCAATAACAGCCATGATAGCTTATACCGTGAAACGATATCCCGCTCCCCAGATCGTTTCAATAAATTGAGGATTGGACGGATCCGCTTCTATTTTTTCGCGAATGCGCCTAATATGGACGGTAACCGTTGCGATATCGCCTGCCGATTCCAGCCCCCATATTCGTTCAAATAAGTCGTCTTTGCTGAACACACGGTTCGGATTGGCCGCGAGGTAGACCAACAGATCGAATTCTTTGGCGGTGAATATCACTTCCTTGCCATGGATGTATACCCGACGCGACGCTTTATCGATGGTCAATTCGCGTATCCGAATCTCTTCCAAAGCCTTGTTCTTGCCCAAAAAGCGCTCATATCTGGCGAGATGCGCCTTTGATCTGGCGACCAGCTCGTTCGGACTGAAGGGCTTGGTAATGAAATCATCGGCACCCAGGCCGAATCCCCGTATCTTATCGATCTCCTCTTTTTTGGCGGAAACAATCAGTATCGGTACATCCTTGGCCCGGCGAATTTGCCTGCACAGCTCGAAGCCGTCAATCTCCGGCAGCTGCAGATCGAGTATGATTAAATCGTAAGCTCGTTCCAATGCGAGATCCAGCCCTTCGCCGCCGGAATGGCTCATATCCACGGAGAACCCATGCAGCTCAAGGTAATCCTTCTGGAGCTCGGCTATAGCGACTTCATCTTCTATAATCAATATTCGCTGCATCATTCATCACCACTCTTACCCATGATCTTTAATGAGAAGAACATCCTTGTGCCCTCGCCCCATTTGCTCTCCGCCCAGATGCGCCCCCCGTGACCTGCAACCATCTGCTTGGCAATGGCGAGCCCCAAGCCGCTGCCGCCCGTCTTCGCATTTCGCGACGGCTCTCCGCGGTAGAACCGTTCAAAAATATGCGGCAGAGCTTCAGGGGGAATCCCCGGCCCATTGTCGCGAACCTCCACCGTGACTTGATTTTCCTGTACGCTTGTAATAATAACGATACGCTTCTCCGGTTTATCCATATACTTGACGCAATTACCGAGCAGATTCAAGAAGACCCGCTTCAGCTTTTCCCGGTCGGCCATCACCGGCACTTTCGCCTCACGAACACCTTCCCAAACGATCTTGATCCCTTTCTCTTCCAGCTCCAGTTCTGTTTCCTCCACCATATCCCTTACGAACGCTAGGAAATCGACGGTTTCGAAAGAAAAGGGCTCGCGATTCAGGTCCAGCTTGGAGTATAAGAACAATTCATCCACCAGGCGATCCAGGTCCGCTGTTTTCGTATAGATCGTATTGATGTATTTGTCCATTTTCTCCTTCGAATCCGCAACCCCATCCCGAATCCCTTCCACGTATCCCTTAATGGTTGTAATCGGCGTTCTTAAATCATGGGATATATTCGATAACAATTGCTTGCGGTTCTCCTCGTATTGCAATTGAAGCTGAATCGATTCATTCAATTTCTGTCTCATCTTCTCAAAGGTCAGTCCCAGCTGTCCGATCTCATCGCCCGATTCGGGTTTGAATTCGAATTGCAGGTCCCCTTCCTTGATCCGCTCTGCCGATTCCCTTAGCATGTGGATCGGCCGCACAATCGTTCTTGTGACATACCGGTACAGCAGGCCGCTGGTCAGCAGCAGAATGGCCAATAAGACCACAATCAGGATAGGCAGCAGCGTTCGAACGATTTCGGCAAAAGGACTTCTTTCCCTAATGACGAATATACTGCCCCGATCTTGTTCGGAAAAAGGAAAGTCGAATTTCGCATAGGAGAAAAAGCGGCTTCCCACGTTAATGGAATTGCGAATGGAATAGTTCCCCATTTCGTAATCGGGCAGCGCTGTTCCGATGCCCGGCTCCCGGATCGACGGAGATACAAACAATAGGTCTTGATTGTGCCTCACAATCAACCCGGCCTGCACCATTTTCAACTGGTAGTCGTAATCGCCGAGCAGCGCTTTGTTCATTAATTGCCCCGGATTTTCTTTGGCCAAGTATTTCATTTCCATGAAAATCCGTTCTTCCTCTTCCGTTAACGGGTGCAGGGTATAGTGGATATTATAAAAGCGGCTGATGCTCCGGGCATCCCCTGTGACGGCAAACGCAATTAAATAGGCCGTCAGGAAAAAGACGAGCACCGTTACCGCCAGTGTGGTCATAAACGAAATGAGCAGCCGAAATCGAATGGACATGCCTTGGTTCACCCTCCCTTCAAATATAGGAGTATACACCATAATTCTTAACAGAATCTAAACGAAGAAGCAAAAAGAGACGAATTGTTCTAAATCGCTTCTGCTTTTCCTTTTATTGCATAGGAAAGGGGAAATCAGCTAACTCTAACCATAGCTATCCTTAGACAAGGGGATTTTATTCTTGGTGCGAAATGTAACCGATCATAACCTTGATTCGAGCCTGCAGCAAAACGAAGCGCAATTACGTACAGTCTACGCCCATTGCTCCGACGTGATATTTCGTTCCTTTGCAATAGGAGAGGTCAAATCGATGTTAATTTATATCGAAGGCTTATCCGATGCCGAAAGGATCGAGGAATATATCATCGCTCCGCTCATGCGGGAGGAAATCGGAATCCATAATGACCTTCGTCAGTTGGTGGAAAGAAAAATCACAGCATCCAGCGCGACGGAAGTTGCTACAATAAGCGATTGTATCGATCAGCTTTCGAACGGCAATCCTATTCTGCTCCGTGACAACGAAGCCCGCGGCCTAGCGTTCGGTCTCAACAAGTGGGAGAAGCGCGGGGTTGAAGAGCCTTCAGCGGAGGTTGGTGTCCGCGGACCAAGGGAGGGCTTTACGGAAACGCTGAGAACCAACACCTCACAGCTGCGCCGCATCATCAGAAGTCCACAGTTGAAGCTGGAATCCATGACCCTAGGGGAATATACGCAAACGAACATTGTGATTGCCTATATCGAAGGGCTCGCGGACGAAACGCTGATTGAGGAAATAAAAAACCGTCTTGGCAGAATACGAATCGACGGGATCCTGGAAAGCGGCTATATCGAAGAAATGATCGAAGATAACCCGTACTCCCCCTTTCCACAGCTGCTTAGCACGGAACGCCCCGATGTGGTCTGCGGTAATTTACTGGAAGGCAGAGCCGCCATCTTGGTCGCAGGCACCCCGTTTGCTTTGGTTGCGCCTGTGTCCTTTTTCACCCTGCTGCAGGCTGCCGAAGATTATTATCAACGGTTTTGGATCAGTTCCATCATACGATGGCTGCGTTATGGATTTTGCCTGATTTCGCTCTTGCTTCCCGCCCTTTATGTGGCCGTACTGACATTTCACCAAGAGATGGTTCCGGGGGCATTGATCATCAGCATGGCCAGCTCGAGAGAAGCGGTTCCTTTTCCTGCAATAGTCGAGGTACTGATCATGGAAATAACCTTTGAAGCTCTTCGGGAAGCAGGCGTACGTTTGCCGAAGCAGATCGGGGCCGCCGTCAGCATTGTCGGAGCACTTGTCATAGGTCAAGCGGCCGTTCAAGCGGGCATTGTCTCTGCACCCATGGTCATTATAGTGGCGATTACCGGCATTGCCTCCTTCATGATACCGCGTTATGTCGCGGGGATTGCCATCCGGATGCTGCGTTTTCCGATGATCCTGCTGGCAGGAAGTCTCGGATTTCTCGGCGTCATGATGGGAATTATCGCCATCGTCCTTCATCTATGCAGTCTGCGTTCCTTCGGGCTTCCTTACTTGTCCACCTCAAGCACTCCGAAGCTCGGCGAGCTGAAGGATGTCCTGTTCCGAGCTCCCTGGTGGATGCTGGACAAGCGGCCGCGGTTAACCGGATCATTTGATAAGTATCGTCAACGGCCGGGGTTGAAGCCGGGACCGGCCAAAGGGGATGAGTCGTAACAAGGAGCGTGGGGAGCCATGATGTTGGACAAAGGGAAAATTTCAGCTCTTCAAATGGCATTTCTGCTCTATCCGACCATTCTGGCAACCGGCTTTTTGGTTGTGCCGACCGCTTCCGCAAAGCATGCCCAGAATGATCTGTGGATGTCGAGCCTTCTGTCCTTTTTTCTTGGATTCGTTGCCATAACGGCCGCCCATCGACTTCATAGACTTTTCCCCAAGCAGACGATCATTCAATACAGTGAACGCATTATCGGAAAAGCTGCGGGAAGCATCATTGGTCTTGTCTACGTATTGGTTTCCTTTCATGCGACCGGCTCTATCGTCCGCCAATACGCGGAATTTGTGAAAGTCAGTTTTATGTTTAAAACTCCTACCCTGTTAATTGTCGGGACCATGATTTTGTTAGCGGCATTTGCCGTAAGAGGCGGTGTGGAGCTGGTAGCAAGAAGCGCTTTACTTCTTACTCCCATCTTTATGCTGCCGATCGTTTTCCTTCTGCTTGCGATTCCCGATATGGAGATATCCAATATATTTCCAGTATTGAGCCATGGAATCGTCCCTGTCTTAAAAGGAACGCTATTGCCGCAATCGTGGGTATCTCAGTTTTTTCTCATGAGCTTTTTCCTTCCGTGCTTGACCGACCCGGAAAAGGCAAAGAAATGGAGTCTGCTGACCTTGGGAGCTGTAGTTATCAGTATGACATACGTCAACCTCATCGCTTTATTCGTGTTAGGGCCGGATACATCCGATAAAGTATATCCGGTGCTTGATTTGTTTCGCTTAATCAGTATCGCCGAATTTTTCGAGAACTTGGAAGCTTTGTTGATGGCCATGTGGATTGTCGGTAATTTCGTAAAAATCAGCTTCTTTTATTATACCGCCGTTGTGTCCTTAGGACAGTGGTTGAAATTGGAGGACCCCCGTCCTTTCGTCTTTCCGATCGGCATAGTCATCGTAGCCTTTAGCTTTTGGGATCTCCCTGGTTTTATCGAGCTTGGTAATTTTTTGAACACCGTATCTCCTTTTTATTTACCGACGGTATATATCCTAATCCCTATGTTCCTGTTAGCGGCGTCATTGCTGCGCAAGCGAAGCACCGCGGCTTAATACGTATCGGTTGCCATATGCAAAGGGGGATAGAACAGCATGTATGAGAAAGGAAAGATTTCATCCATTCAGATGGCGCTGATGATGTACCCGACCGTGCTTGCCACCGGGTTCATTTCTTTGCCGACGATCTCAGCCCAGCTGGCCGGAAACGACTTTTGGATGACAGGACTTTTCGCTTCTGTGTTTGGAATCATTACGGTGCTTACGGTTACCCGGCTTCACCAGCTATACCCCGGAATGTCTGTCGTACAGTACAGCGAGTGCATTATGGGGAAATGGATAGGGAAACTGCTGGGCGTGACTTATTTTTTATTTTTCACTCGTATTACAGGAATCGTTGTTCGGGAGTATGCTGAATTCGTTACTCATTTCTTATTGACCACGCCGATCCTGTTGATCATGATCTCTATTCTTCTACTTTCCGGCATTGCCATATGCAATGGAGTGGAAGTATTGGCCCGAAGCGCCACTATATTTACTCCCATCTTTGTTATCCCTTTATTTTTCCTATTATTCCTCCTCCCGGATATGGAACCGGGGAATCTGCTGCCCGTTTTAAGTCACGGAATCGTCCCGGTGCTGAAAGGAACAGCTGCCCCTCAGGCCTGGTTATGCGAGCTGTTTCTTATGACATTTTTCCTGCCGTTCCTGACCGATCCGGGCAAAAGCAGAAAATGGGGCTTCCTTTCCCTTAGCGCCATCGTACTAAGCATGACCTATGTCAATCTTATTACCCTATTCGTACTCGGCTTGGATTCAGGCGACAAACTATATCCGATACTCATTGCTTTTCGCTATATCGGTCTAGCCGATTTTTTTGAGAATCTTGAGGCCTTGCTCCTGGTGATGTGGGTGGCCGGCAATTTTATTAAAATCGGAATCTTTCTATACGCGTCCGTTCATTCGTTCACGCAATGCTTGGGAATTTCCGATCATCGTCCCTTTGTGTTTCCTATCGCCATGTTTTGTTTAATTCTGGGATTATGGGACTTTCCGAACTATTCACTTGTCGGAAGCTACTTGGCCGCTGTCGTACCGTTTGAAGTTCCCTTGCTCTTGCTTCTTGTACCGCTGATCCTTTTGGCTGTGTCCACACTTCGCCGAAAACATGCAGCAACCGAAGGGGGTCCATCCACATGAGGAAATATATAAGCACCTTTTTGCTTATTCCTTTACTTACTCTCCTCTGCGGCTGCTGGGATCGAACAGAGCTTAACGATTTGGCTCTGGTTACGGTCATGGGCTTTGATAAAGGGGAAAACAACCAAGTTCTTGTATCGGCCCAAGTCATTATCCCGCAGAACCAAAGCGGGGCGGCCGTGGCCGGAGGCGGCAGCGGCGGAAGTGGCGGCAGGCGGACCATTATGCGCTCGGAGCAAGGAATCAATATCGCTGATGCTTTGTCCAAGCTGCAGCGTAAGCTTCCCCGCAAATTGTTTTGGGGACAATGCAAAGTTTTTATTTTCAGCGAGAGCTTGGCCAAGGAAGGAATACAGGAGCATTTCGATTTTTTGGTTCGGCATCCCCAGCCGAGAGAGAGGGCTTACCTATTTGTAAGTAAAGGAAAGGCAGCGGATATTCTAGAACTGTATCCTCCTATCGAAAGATCAACATCGGAGGTTTTGCAGGAGCTGTCCAATCTCCAGAACAATTTGAAGGTGACAATGGAGCGGCTAAGCATCCTGCTGAAAAGTGAATTTCAATCGTTTGCACTCCCCCTGATTACGATCCTCCCCGAAGCCAAGTCGTCGCAGCCGTTTCAAACGATCGCGTATATTTACGGCAGCGCCATTTTCAAACAAGGGAAGATGATCGGTGAAATGACGGAAAAATCTACGCGCGGCATCCTATGGCTTAAGAATGAAATCACGGAGTACACCGTTACCTACAAAACGCCGGAGGAGGAAGGATTCATCTCCTTAAGACCGGTGAAGGGAAAAGTGAAGCTGCTGCCAAGAATCGAAGGAGAACAGTGGAAGATGATGGTAAAGGTTACAACGGAAGGAAGCATTGAACAGAACGGTACGAATCTGAACCCTTTGGATCCGGACTTATTGGCTCTAATGGAAGCATCCATGGAGAACGATATCAGGGAACGAATTCAAAAAACGCTTCAGGAAATCCAGCAGCATTGGAAGGCGGACGTTGTGGACTTCGCCAAAACGTTTCATATGAAATATCCTAGGCAGTGGGAAGCGGTTAAGGATCGGTGGAATGAAAAATTCCCGGAGATTGCAACCGATGTCCAAGTGGAGGCACATATCCTTCGTCCCGGACTTGTTAATGCCCCCGGCGGTCTGCCTAAAGAGGACGTGAAAAACAAATGAGATGGTCCTTTTTCACAATCGCAACCATCGCTACCTTGATCATTTGGAAATGGGAATGGTCGAAAATGAAAAAAAAGCCGGCATGGGATCGGGGTGTGTTCGTATCGTTTCTCCTTCTGGTTTGGGTTCTATCCATGTTCGATTTACCGAATACACCCGGTCCCAGAACCCTGCTTCAATTCCTATATAAGCCCCTGAAGGGATTACTGGAGCCTTAGAATCAACGAATAGCGAAAACAGCCGCTTACAAACCGAAGCAAGGCTGCTGATTTGCGATCAGCAGCCCTGCTTGGTTTAGCGGTCTGTTACATACCTTTATTACTTTTTGTATTGCGCGTTAAACTCATCCATAATCTTCTGACCGCCGTCATTTTGCCATTTCTTCACAGCTGCTTGGAAGCCGGCTTCGTCGATTTTGCCCAAGATGAATTGGTACGTAGCGTCCTTGATCTGCTCTTGCAGACGGGCGCCAGCTTCGGAATACGTTTTGGATTCAAGCGCTGCTGTAGGGTCCGTCACCATGAACTTTTCCGCTTCGTTAGACAGGGTGTTGGACTTCTCGTGAACAGGCAGTGCATAGTAAGCCGGTGTTACGTTGGTCGTATCCGCCAATGCCATGTTCAGATAAGGACGAACTTCTCTTTCGATAAGCTTCGCATCTGTCGAAGGAACAACCTTGCCGTCCTTCAGGGTATAGTGCTCTTCCTTCAAGCCGTATTTCAACAGGTCGGCGATTTCCGGAGAATAAAACTTATCAAATACGCCCAGAATGGCCTTCAGCTCTTGCTCTGTTTTCACCGAGGATTTCGGGAACAGCATAACCGTACCGTAACCGGAGAGTCCCCAGGTTACTTTCTTGCCATCTTTGCCAACGATATCGTTCGTTACTTCGAAGGTAGCTTCCGGAACGTTTACTTTTGTTTTGTCCTGCATGTTTTTCACGTCGCCCATCGTACCGATGTACATTCCGGAGCGGCCGGAATAGACGAGATTTTGCTGATCGTTTTTGCTCGTTACAGGGAAGTCTTGGTTGATCAAGCCTTCATTGTAAAGCTTCTTCATGTATTTCATTGTATCCATATAGCCCTGGGTCATGAATTCCGGAACCAGCTTGCCGTCCTGAACCCCCCAGTTGTTAGGCGTTCCGAAGTACATAGAGAGCGTCTTAAAGGAACCGTAGACTAAGTCATTGCGGTCTGCCAAAGGAATCGTCTTGGCTCCGCCGAGTCCCGCATCCTTGAATTTTTTCAGCATGTCATAGATATCGTCAACCGTCTTCGGAGGAGCAATGCCGAGCTTGTCAGCCCAGTCCTTACGGTAGATCAATCCGGCACGTGCAGGCTGGCGCTCTTGATACAGTGTATAGATCTTGCCTTCTACCGCGGTATTCTTAAGAACTGTCTCGTTTAATTTACTCAGGTTCGGATAATCCTTCAGCAAAGGTCCGATTTCCCAGAATTGTCCGTCCTTAATAGCGTCGCGCATCAGAATGAAGGATGCAGCGTTCTTCAAGTAAACCACTTGCGGCAGCGTTCCTGTTGCGAAGGCAGCTTGGTACTTCTCGTCATAAGAGCCGTCCGGGACCCATTGAATGGTCAAGTCAGAGTTGGTTTTTTCCTCCAGAACCTTCTCCAATTTATCGGAAGGAACCTCAGGAGTCTGCAGGTTCGCCATGATGCTGATCTTAACAGGACCCTTCTGTGCTTCATTCGATGCTCCAGCATTGGAATCGGGCTTTCCGCTACAGCCGGCCAGCAAGGAAACCGCCGTCACAGCTGAGAGGAACACGGTTGCTTTTTTGTTTACCATGGTCAGTGACCTCCGTCTTGTTGTTGTTATTTCGTCAGCCACATCATAGTTCACCTTCAAGCATTACGTACATAATCAGCTGATTAGTTTTCGGTTAAATAGGGGAAACGAGCCGGATAGAACGTTTTTTCCGCTACAAATTTGTCACACTATTGTATCCTGCCGGCTGCTTAAACATACCCTCGCAATAGAGCAACACCCTAGGCCTGCGGCAAAAAGCACACTCCCCTACCGATGATTGGACGAAACTTCTCAAGCTGCACCCGGGCCGGCATTTCCTTGATAATCATTTCATTATGTTCGTGAAAAAACGACCTTTCTTAGGTGCAAGAATGGTCGTTCCAGATAAAAATTTAGGATATGGCTCTTATCAGTTGAGGCAATGCTTCGCGAACCGGAGTTACCGGACGTCCAAGCAGTTTTTCGAAATCGTTGCTTTCGACCGCCAGATTACCTTCCCTAATCCCTTGCTGAATTCCGACGAGGAACGGGATCACAAAGTCCGGCACTCCCGCATTCTTCATGATGTCGGCGTAAGCGGTGTCGTCGACCTGCTGCACAGGGACTTCCTTGCCGAGAACGGCTCCTATCGCCGATGCCAGTTCTTCCTGCGTCAGTAATGGACCTGACAATTCGTATATCGTATTCTCGTGTCCGTCTCCGGCCAATACGGCTGCTGCCGCTTCCGCATACTCTTGTTGCAGTGCCCAGCCCACCTTACCGGCCCCTGCAGAGGTCACCCAAGGCGCTCCAGCCCGTATTCCTTGAATCCCTGCTGTTTCATTCTCGAGATACCAGTTATTCCGCAGGAAGGAATAGGGGATCCCCGTTTTCAAGATGGCCGCTTCCGCAGCTTGGTGCGGGGGAGCCAGGAACATCTTGCTATCGCGGGCATTTGCCAGACTGGTATAAGCAATAAAGCCGACGTTCGCACGGGCAGCTGCCTCTACGGCATTCGTATGCTGGCGAATTCTCGTTTCGTTATCACCGTCTGCGGAAATGATCAATAGCCTGTCAATTCCTGCAAATGCCGCATCCAAGGTTTCCGGGCGGTCAAAGTCCCCTTCCCGGACGTCAATCCCGCGATCGCGGAGCCCAGCTGCTTTCTCCGGATTCCGAACACTTACTGCGAGCTGGTTTGCCGGCACGGATTTCAACAGCGTCTCTACAACCTTGCTCCCCAATTTGCCTGTTGCGCCTGTTACTAAGAACTTCATGATTCATTCCTCCTGATTTTAGATGTAATCATAATAGTTATAACAATATTTGTTACAACTTGGATATAGATAAAAGCTCGAATGAGCTTTTACTTACTTGAACTTATGAATAAGGTGCTCTAACGTCGTTTGTGCAAGCCTCTGTTCCATTACGAGCTGAGCATCCTTCAATTCCTCTTGAAGGACATGCTCGATATTCCGCCCAACCGGACAATGAATGTTGGGGTTCTCGTGAATGCGAAACAGCTGATTCTCCTCCGTTACATTTACGGCACGATATACGTCAAGGAGCGTAATCCGGTCGGGATCCTTGAGCAGAGTGGCTCCTCCGACCCCGGGACGAACGTCTACTAATCCCGCTTTCTTTAGCATGCCCATAATCCTCCGTATGACCACGGGATTGGTATTCACGCTGCCCGCTATATAATCACCGGTACAATCCTTCGGACTGACTGCGATCAGGGAAAGAGTATGCACAGCAATCGAAAAGCGCGTACTGATCTGCTTCAATCTATATCACCACCGTTGTAACCATTATAGTTACTACACATCATCTTGTCAATGAAGCGGACCCCAAGGCTGAGACTTACACCGATAAATACACCTTCTGGCCCACTTGAATAGGACCTGGCTGCTTTACACCTGCGTAGAGACCGAAGCTCACATCCATTTCCTCATAAACTCTCTTCAAAAGAGACACATCCCGTTCCAGAGTATCCGGATTGATCGTGATCACCGAGCATCGTTCACAGAACGATTGAATTTGCAGTACGGCACCGCCTAAACTCAATTCCTTGCCGATCCAATCGCTTTCATCCATCGTGGCATCGTCTATAGACACAACCAAGTTGGCTCTAAAGCGCCGATGATCCAGGCTTCTCCCCCATAAAGCTTCAAGCTTGCGCAGCGAAGAGTCCGTAACAATATGGATACTGGCTGCATCTACAGACATCAAGTCAGGGTTCTCCGGATTCTGTGCCCTGTAACTCGTCATGGACATTTTTTTACGGGAGAATCTTTGCATCTCCTCTAGCAATTCTTCATTCCAGATAAAGGTATGTCCGCTCGGTGACATTACACAAACTCCCTCCTCTGTCAGTTGGGCTCGATAAGCGAGCATCCTAGGGATATCTCTGGCCGTGATATAGCTGTCCCAGCCTTCCCTAGCTTCATCAACGAAAGCGCAAAAACGGTCCCCATACAGCCCATACTTTTCTATAAGGCAAGCTTCCAGGCTTTCCCCTGCGAAGGATTTCACAGGATATCGGTATATTTCACGAATTTGACCCACCGGTACGGACAAGACCATTCCCCCTTACTCATCTGTTTACATTTCTGATTCTATTTGGTAAATTCATCTAAATTGCTGATAGAGGGGTGCCCTTCATTGAGAATCAAGCTCTGTACGTCCTTGCTCTTCGCCGGTCTAGTCCTGTTCATGCTCCCAAACAACCAAGTGAACGCCTTATCCTGCGCGAGGGTAGACGATCATCAAGAAAGACTGGAAACTTTCGGGGGAGCCGTATACGGCGAAATACTGCAAAGCAAAGATGATGTTAAGCAAAAAGGGATTATCGGCCCCAAGGAGTATGCTAGATATATCTTGGTAGAGGTCAAGCGAAGCTGGGGCATCGTGCTGCCCTCTCAAATTATGGTGTCAACGGATTTTACATGGGGATTCCCGTTTGAGAAAGGCAAAGCTTATCTGATTTATGTACAGGCATCGGATGGGGAGCTTGTAAGCAGCCCGTGCAGTCCTGTGAAAGAAATCCAAAGCCTGGATCAGCTCGACATAGCATTCGGCAAGGGGCAGGCACCCGTGAAACAGATACATATCGAATACAAGATGTGGTTTAAAACCGTTAAGGATTACGATCTATTGATCATAGCCGGCGGAACGATAGCGATGCTTCTGATCGTCTTTCTTAGTATAAAAAGGCGAAGTGGGAACGAGTGTTGACCTACAAGCTTGAGAACTATTCATCATCATCCTGTGCTACTTTAAAAATGTGGCCATTGATATCACGAAAGCTATATTCGCGTACTCCCCAGGGCTTCCGTTCCAGTGATGTTACGATGTCAACGCCTCTGGCAGCATGATGGCCGTATATTTCATCTATGTTTTGAACAAATAAGTAAGAATGTACCCTATACGGCTGAAAGGAAGCTTGTACATCCAGATGAAGCTCTACATCCCCGCATCGAATGGCAGCATATCCGTTGTCGTCCCAAACCCATGCCACCTCAAAGCCAAGAACGTCACGATAAAACGTAAGAGAGTCATCCATGTTCAATACAGGTAAAACCGGAACATGGCACTGAATGTAACCCATGCTTAAACACTTCCCTTCCCGCTTAGTTTTTCACCTCGGAGAAATGCCAGCAAACGCCCGCCGGATCAATGACATGAATTTCACGTCTCCCCCAAGGGTACAATGTCGGCGGCTTCACCTTTATCGGAAATGTATTGGCAAGGTCGCGGTCTTGCATATGCTTCCACCATCCATCCAGATCCTCGACAAGCAATTCTACCATATAATTATTCTGAAAATCCTGGTTATGAAAATTTTGAAGAAAGAAGTCCTGCTCATTCATTCGAAACAGACTGAGTCCGTTATCCGAATAGATCTTCTCGAATCCGAGTGCTTCAAAAAAATGCTGAGCCAGCGTATAATCCGCTCCTGACGGTATGAATGGTCTTAGCTTAATCGCCTTCATATATTTTCCTCCTTGCCTCTTCATATTCTAGCCTTTCCATAGTCATTATAGCAGGGTTGGAAGCATAATACCCCAAGCCCTTCATATATTTCCAGCCTCTGGACAAACTAACAAAACTCAGGTTACGGGAGGAAGGGATACGATGATCAGCAGGGAGGAGCTGTCACAAGCTATTCAAGCTCAGCGCTATTCCAAGGATTTAAAGGTGGAAGAGCTTGATAACGGCCGCATCGGGATGACATTGTACTACCTCCAGTCCGTATGCGACTTGAATTTGATTCATAAGAATCTCTCCGCACCCTTCCTGGAATGCGATACGTCCCAAAGCTTCACGGCGGTATTGCATTCCCAGCTGCAGTGCTCGCAGATTACGAAGCTTGACCGCATTCTACCCGCCTTGCTTGAGGGTCAGGCCATTATCCTTTTCGAAGGACAGCTCCATGGATTATCGGTTAAGAAAGCCGGAGCTACGAAGCCTAACGATTCCGTTAATGAAACAACCGTACAAGGCCCGCAATCAGGATTAAGCGAAGATCTTATGACGAACATCAGCTTTATTAGGGAACGGTTTCCCTCCCCTGAGCTGCAGGTTCGGGAGCAGAAGGTGGGCCGACTTTCCCAGACGAAGCTCGCTTTGCTATATGACCGGAAGCTGGTGAATCAAAACGTGCTTATGCAGCTTGTCCGGAAGCTGGGCGACATTCAAGCAGACATGGTACAATCCGTGGGCCAGCTGGAGGCACTGCTGACCTGCCAGAAGCTTCGCCTGTTTCCGGTGATGCTGCTTACGGAAAGACCGGACCGAATCGCCTTGAATTTATCCCAAGGGAAAATCGTCATTCTTATGCAGGGATGTCCATTTGGTGTCATTGCTCCCGTTGTGTTCTATGACTTCATGTCCGCAATGGATGACATCTACCAATCGTCCTGGATCAGCAGGCCTCTCATTCTGCTTCGCTATGTGGCTTTAGCCATTACCATCCTGCTGCCGGCCAGCTATGTAGCCATTGTTTCCTATAATCCGGAAATTTTCCGTGTGCAGTTCGCGCTGTCCATTGCCGGAAGCCGCGCGGCGGTGCCGTATCCGTCGTTTTTTGAAGTGCTGATCATGCTCTTTTTGATTGAAGCTCTGGTAGAGGCAAGCATCCGGCTCCCCCGGTATATCGGCTCAACCGCGACCACAGTCGGCGGCTTGATCCTTGGACAAGCGGCACAGCAAGCGGGACTTGTCAGCAGCATCATGATTATTATTGCATCCGCTGTGGCCATTTCCAACTTCGTAATACCGATCAACTCGATGAGCTTCGCCATCCGATTTGTGAAATACCCGCTGATTGTTCTGGCTATTTTCTTCGGAATCGTAGGAGTCATCTCCGGCCTGTTCTGCTTTCTTCTTTATTTGTCCGGCATCAAGAGCTTTGGGGAGACCTATTTTCGTTTATTTACCCGCGAATCCTCACCTTCAGGCTATAAGGGGAGCTGATGCATGAGCCGCTATTTTTACTATCCGATTATCGTTTGCATGCTGATCAACACCATCATCTACGTGCCGAAGGTGCTCATGGAAGCCCGGTTTACGGGAGCCATCACCGCCATGCTCATCGCCATCCCGCTGGGTACCTTGCTTGCTTCTATTTTTGCAAAGGCCATGAACCGGTTTCCCGGTAAAGGTTTGCCGGAAATTCTGAAGGCTCATACCCCTTCTTGGATTTGCATTCCTATCCTGCTGTTTCTTGGCTTTATGTGGTTCTCTGCAGGCTCCATCGTGTTGGTATCGTATGCCTTAATTACGAAGAGATTTATTAACCCCGACTTGCAAATGTCGGTGCTTCTCGTATGTTTTATTCTTGTGGGCTGCTGGTCTGCTACACGGTCGTCCGAGTCTATTCTGAACGTCATGGAAATTTTGATTGTGCTTAGCTCTCCATTGGTTATGTTCATCAGCTATAAGGCTTTTACAAGCGAAAGCTTTGATTGGGACGCCATTTTGGTGTTTACCGATTATGCATTCAAGACGCCTTCCCTGATGACATTGGCCGCGGCAACGTATTTGTTTACCGGATATGTGTGTCTCGCCGTATTTCACCGGTTTTTCCAAGAATCCAAGCCGATCCGCTATTTCTGGGTGATACCTATCATCGGTTTCCTGGTATGCCTTACCACCTTCTTTATCCCGATCGGGCTTCATGGGACCCAGGCCGTGGAGAAGTACGTCTATGTATGGGTCAGTACGGCGGATTCCCTTCACATGAAGTACGGGTTTATTGAGCGGGTGCTGTTTGTCTTTTTGATGCTGTATATCATGTTATGCCTGCTCTTTATTGCGTTGACCTGGCATATTGCTACGGAGCTCATCCGGAGTGTATCGACAAAGGAATCCTTATTCGTGAAGTGGCTAATCGTAGCATGTATCGGTGCTGTAACTTACTTGTACGGCTCAACCTTCAACGAAAAACAGCTTACCTATCTTGCCGAGCAGTGGCTGATTCTCCGTCTGTTTGCCGAGCTGGGACTGGTCGGGATCATGATCTATATAAGCAGGAGGAAGAAGCATGCGCAGTAAACGATGGATCGCCTCGCTGCTGCTGTTGTTTCTGTTATCCCTTACGGGCTGCGGATTTAAAGATATCGACAAACGCTTTTTCGCCGTAGCTATCGGCGTGGATAAAGGAAAGGATTATCGTTATAAGGTAACATTGAAGCTGGCGATCCCTTCGCCGAAAATTGAACCGGGAAGCGAGGATTTCCAGCTCGTCAGCAGAGAAGCCAACTCTATCTCGGAAGCGGTTCGAATGATGAAATCGGATGTTGATAAGGAATTTGATCTCGGGCACGCCAAGGTGTTTCTCATAAGCAATGACATCGCGCAGAAAGATATTCTGGATACCATCGACTGGGTCTTCCGTCGGCGGGATATTCAGCGGGTTGCCTATCTGGCTATCGCGGAGCCGAGCTCGGAGGAAATACTTAAGACCAGTCCGAAGTCCGAACGAATTCCTGCGAACTCCCTGTTCCTGGCCTTGGGTAAGGAGGGAACGGAATCCTCCTATCTTGTGCCGGAGTTCAATTACGATTTCTATAACCGTTTGCTGGAGCTGGGGAAGGACCCTTACCTTCCCATTATCCGCAAGAAAGGAAATTTGTTCGAAATTAACCGGGTCGCCTTATTCGATAAAGAGAAGCTCAGGCTTGTACTCAGTCCCGATGAAACCCGCATTTTCAACCAGCTTGTCCGTAAGGACAGCCGATTTGAGATCCGAGTGGATGAAGCCCGCTTTACGCTCTCCATACAGAATTTTAAGTACAAGTATAAGCTGAATACACCTAAGGAAGGCAGGCCTTCCATCGTCATGGATGTGAGAATGAAAGGTCTTGCCGAGGAAGCCGTCGGGAATTTGTATGACCAGGATTGGAAAAAGCTCGAGGAGGCCGCCGGAGAAGCTGTGCGGAAGCGTTACCTAAGGGTCCTGGAGAAGCTGAAAAGCCATGGCCTGGACCCTGTCGGCTTCGGTCTTCGCTATATGGCAACGCACCATGACGGTGAGAGGGAGTATGAAGACTGGAAGAGGTTATATCCGGATATGGAATTTAACATTCAGGTACAAGTGACCATAGAAGGAACCGGAGTCATAGAGTAAGAGCAAATACGGGAACATGCATCGTGCAGGCACAGAGGACATACCTGGCAAAGCTCATACCAGAAGCCTCCACCCCTTATTCCTCGACCGGGTCATTCCCAGTAGCGGATTCATCCGAATCTTCGTGGGGTGGCGTGACCATGATTTCGTTCAAACGGCTCTGGAATTCGGTCATAAGGTCTTGAAACTGCTCTGCTTCCTTGGAGGAAGGATGCTTCCTTGCCGCTTCCGCTGCTTTCGCCATCATATGGATGACGTCCGACCAATCCTTCATGAGCTCGCGTAAATGGTGCCTCCCATTCCTGTCTCCGCGAGGCTTATGGCGTCCATGATGCTCCCAGCGGACCTCCAGCCGCTCTGTGTCGACTTCGCCGCTTTCGCGTAAATAAGCTAATCCCTTGTTCGTTATTTGGTACAGCCTTTTTCCGTCGGTTTCGCTGGATCCGATAAGCTGCATATCTTCAAGAAGCTGCAAATTAGGGTAAATGGAGCCGGGGCTCGGAGAATACAGTCCGCCTGTTTTCTCTTCCATTGCCTTTATCAATTGATATCCGTGCATGGGCTCTGAAGCCAGCAGCTCAAGAAGAGCGATTTTGAACTTCCCTCTTTCGAAGAAGCGTTTGCCTTCCCCCCGTCCGCCGAATCCTCCCCGAGAACCGCCGTGACGGTACCTCAACAGCGACCCCGGGTAGCCGCCCGCTTTGTCAAACCTCTGACGCTCGGTATAACGGGTATGCCGGAAACGTTGATGATCGTGTCTCATAAACAACATCACTCCTCAATACGATATATCGTTATATTATTACGATATATCGTATTGTATCAAGCAGGTAAAGAAGAGGCCTGTCTCCAATGAATGAATCCAATAGAGACAGACCCGGAATTTATGGCTTGAGCACAGGCGAATCCTCCATACTTAAGCCAAGCTCTCTGTATTTCCCCTTCTCCCATTCGTCATGCAGATAGAATCTGGACAGCACATAGTGATCCGCCATCTCCTCAGGCTGGAAGAAGGTGAGGAGTTCCTTCATCCGCGGCCGCGCCTTCTCCCGGCCTGCCCGGTTTCTGCGGTAGTTGTTCAATAGCGACTGCCACTCGGCCGCATCCCCGGGGAACAGCTCCCACCGGTACACATACTTGTGAATGGCCCGCGATTTATCCGTTGCATATTCATAATCGATCATCACGCTGATCAGCTCCGCCACCTCGCGCTGCTTCCGCACAGTATCCAATAAAGAACGGATCACCATATAATAATCCTCATGGATGTAGTTGCCCAGCTTATTGCGTGCATAAGCGGGATCTACCCCATGGAACAGCTTCAGGAAGCGATCGATGAAGCCTGCGCTATCCGCCTTCCGGTTCCACTGCAAATCGGCAAAAAACAGCATGGGAAACCAGGTCGTTTCAAACACGCCGTAGGGAGTTCCCAAGCTGAAGGCGGCGGTCCAGTTCGTTGCCACCATACAGTCGAGCCCGAGCTTCCCGGAGGTTTCCGCCCATTGCACAAGGTTATCGATCCTGTTGTGGATGACGGGATAATTTTGATGCTCCTGATTGTCGAAGCATCGGACAGCCGGCGCCCCCATGACATGAATGCCCCGTTTGCGGAATTTCTCGGTCAAGCCGGACACTTCGGAATCGATATTGCGCCCGTTGTAGATCCATATCATCACGGCAGCCCGCGGATCCAGCAGCGCTAAATCGTCCTCGGAGCATTTGTCGAGCATATCGTGCCATAGGATAGGAGTTTTACCTCGGCTTGCCACGAAGTCGATCAGCTGATTGACAAAGGAAATAAACGCCCGGTCTCTCGAGCCTTCAAATGACTGACGGCAGGTCTCACATTCACACAGACTGTAGACCTCGTCACAGCCCAGATGAACGAACCTGGAACCGGGATGCATTGTCATCATTTCATCCAGGAGTCCCGTTACGAGCTCATAAGCCTCCGGACGGGAAGGGCAAAGCTCTCCGGTCGATGTTTCCGTTTCTCTCAGAGGCCGATAAGCCTCCTGACGCAGTACATACTCCAAGTGACCGAACGATTGCTGCAGAGGAATGATCTCGATGTAATGGCTCGCAGCCGCCTCCAGGATATGCTCCAATTGCTCTTTGCTAAGGCAATGGCTGGAGTGGCGAAGGTGCTTGTAGCGCTCGAAAGGGAATTTATCCTCATACTCGATCAGTAAGCCGTTGATTTTATATTTGGCGAATTCCTCGATATACTCCACCAGCTTCTCCGGGCGGGAATACGTTTGCCGAAGATCAAAGTTCATGCAGCGCAGGTCCACATCGGGGTAATCGATCAGCGTCGCCGCGGGGATGGTATCTCCACTTTCCAGCAATTGTCTCAAGGTTTGCAAGCCCCAGAATACTCCCTCCGGCGCATGGGCGGCAATCGTCGCTGCCGAGGACTCCAAGCAGAGCACGTACCCTTGCCTATGAGGAACTTGAGCAAGCTCGGGAGGAGAGGTCAAGGCCTCCCCTTCCCATCCGATTCGACATACATGGACGCCGGTGTCTGCACTCTCAAGGAAGGAAAGCTGCTGTTGAGGGAACAAACGTCGGAGCAGGCCTGGAACTCTCTCATCGGGCGTGCCCATTTGCAGAGCGATTTGAAAGGCCTCCTGCAGCCCAAAACTTCCCTCCTCCTCGTAATGAATCTGCTTGATTTGCGGTATGGTTTGTATCATCGTGATGATGCTCCTCTCCTAATAGCGCCGGTCTAAGGCTAATGTATGGTAAGATAAGCGCCGTTCGTGTTTTCTTTACTGTTGATTTTGACCAAGCGATCCTTGCTCGTATCGTCGGATAATCTTAAGGTAAGGACTTTATCGGCCATTTGACTATTGACATAGCTTGTGATGTCGATGCTATACCAGCCGGCATTCGTCAGCGATACTGTTCCTAGGACAGAGGCCCCTGACGTGCCGGGGCGGTTGTTCCAAGTAACGGTACTCTCCTGCCAAGAATCAACCGTTAACCCCTGCCACGTTACGGGAACAGAAGGCACCGATGCGTCATTCACCCCGGTGTTCAAGTAGAAGGAAAGCACCGCCGATTGCACGGAGGATCCCGTATACTCCGACAAGTCGAACTTCCAATAGCTCAGCCGGTCATAATCGGTTCCGCCAGGGGCATCCTTCACTTCCAGCAGTGCGGAAGCGCCGTAATTGTCGCCGGAGCTGGTTCCTCCCCGCACATGTGCATCCTCGATGGCCGGAAACTGCGCCCCCATGATGTCCCGGTATTCCTGATCCGTATCGTCCGGTTTGTCCCAGCGCCAGCACATCGTGCCGAGAACGCCGAGCGGATAGGCGGCTCGTTCCGATTCAATCAGACGAACCGCCTGAATGACTTCTCCCTCGGTTACTAAGGAGGGGTCTACTCCATTAGGCCCTACGCTAAAGCCGACTACGATGGACGTGGCCAGATTTTGCGCTTCGACAATATCATCGTGTGCCTTGGCTTGAATGGTCGATGGCGCTGCATAGTAGTACATTCCGATCAGGCTGTCTGCAAACACGGTACCGTTATACGAAGAGAAGTAGGCTACATCGCCGGTGAACGGATTGCTGCCGGTAATGCCGTTAGCAGACTTCCAGCTGCTCGTGCAATCGGTACAGCCGGAAATCCAAACATCCGGGTCGTTGGTGACCGGCAATACCTTCAAGCTGTTCATGCCGATCCGGCTTTTCAGATTGTGATGAAACAAGCGCCAATTGTCATAGTTAGCCATACTTCGATTGGACCCGTGCATTTCATAATCGGTAACCACTCCGACGATGTCCGCATCGGTAGCGGCATTGCCGCTATTGAAGCTGATGATGTGATCGACTCGCGTGTATTTGCTCATTTGATCGGAGGAGCCCGTGAATTGCTCCTCCCAATGCCCCGCATAAACCTTCATGCCGCGCGACGCGGCCTCGTTGATCATAAGCTGAAGCCGCTTTGTCCGTTCTGCCGCGGGGTTCGACAAGTTGGCGATGTCCGCATACGTCATAGACGCAATGATAATATCGATATTTTTGCTGTTCATATCCTTAACAACATTAATAACCTTGGTATCGGAATTATAATTCCAATCATATTCATTGGAATAATACACCCAAACGGAGCGGGCATCGGCAGCCGCATCCCGGCTATCCCCCCACCAGCTCGTTTGAGCATGCGCGGAACCGGGGAACATGATGACCAGCAGCACACCCATCCATACAAGAAACCTATTCACGGTAGATCTCTCCTTTTGGTTATTGGATTTTAGCGAGTCCCTCTTGATGCCGCTTCAATGTGACCGAATGCCCAATGCCCTTGCGGCACATCCTTCCATGTCGGCTGCAGAGCTCCTTCAGCCGGTTGACGTTTCAATATCCGGTTCAAGGCGGTCACCGCCTCGGCGCGGGTAACTTCCCGGTCAGGCAGGAACAGGCTGCTCGGATATCCCTCAAACCAGGCTTGCTCCACACCGGCAGCAATCCACCTTGCGGCCCAGTGCCCGGATGCATCGGCGAACTCCGGTTTGCGGTCTTCCGGTTCAACCCCGCTCCAACGTGCGGCAATGACGGCAAGCTCCGCGCGGGTCACCTTAGTCTCAGGACAAAAGCGATCCGGAGCGCAGCCCTCAAATATGTTTCGTTCTGTAAGTTGCAGAATCGCTGTATGTGCCCAAGCATCGGAATCCACATCCGCATACGGGCTCACAAGTGAACTGTGAGCTTTCCCCGCTTCGCTTGCCGCTTTGTCCTGCAGTAAGCCGTACAGCAAGGAAGCTAGCTCAGCCCGGGTCAGGTGCTGCTCCGGCCGGAAGGTGCCGTCGTCATAGCCTTGCACGTAAGGTGCTAAGCTTGGGTCCTTAGCGCCTTCAGCCGGTAAGCGCAGCACGGTAAACGTACTGAATTTGTCAATTTCAATTTCAAGCCGATCGGGAGCTCCGCTTTCACCCAGGAGGATCTTCCCGTGCTTCAGCACTTTCTCCCCGTCACTATGCTCAATATAGACGGCAAACGTATGCTTCGGGCTGCTCTTTGACAAGGGGAAGCTCAGCTTCGTCTTGGCACCGGTGATATTGCTTTCAATAATCATCGGCCCCCCTGCGATCTCAGCACGTCCTGAGGCTCCCTGTGGAAGGGCGGTCGCATCCAGAGCTCTCCGAGCGGCTTCCTTTCCTTCCGTAAGTCCGCTCAATGGCTTGATCCGGATGAACACATCCCCCTCCTGCTTCTCCAATCCGCGGAGGGTATCTGTGGAGAGCTGCATCGTTACACGGCTGACGGCAATCTCAAGTGTCGCCTCTTTCTTTACCAGCTCACTGACGAAGCCTGGCTTCAGCGTCAGCTCGTAGGCATCGGCATGCCCCGATGCATCGGTATCCAGCCGCAGCTTCGCCAAAGGGGAAGCAGTGGAGCCCGCGGCGGACAATACCTGCGAGGCGGCAGCCTGATCCAGTACGTAAGCATCGACCATGCTTCCGTCCGATGATGGGGTCCGAACGACAGGCAAGCCGGACGGTCCAACCGGTCTGCCGCCGGAAACGGGACCAGCTGCACCATGACCTCCTTCGGAATCGGAATTGCCCGGACTCTCATGAACGGCAGGCGCTTGACGAAAGATCTTCACTTCATAAGTCCGAACCGTGACGCCATCAGGAGCCGTGACCTGGATGCGGATCCCGTTCGGTCCTACATGAAGCGGGATCGCGCCTGACGTCTCACCTGCGACTAAAGCCGCGCCGTTCACTTCTACCTTAGCCGAAGGATCTATTGCGACCGGATGAACGGTAACAGCATAAACGCTGTTCATCACGCTGGCTTCGTACGATAAGACATCCCTCTGGAAGATAGGTGTCAACGAACCGTGGCTGAGCGTGAGTGAGCTTAAGCCCGCTTCTGCAGACGCAAGACGCGTAACGGCAATCGTATAGGCTCTGGTGCTGCCGTTCTGAGACGTGACGATCATCGTGATTTCGTTCAAGCCTACCTGCAGCGGAAGCGCGTGTGCCGCTGAACTTCCGGCAGTTAAGCCGTTCACCGTCACGGTCGCCAGAGGATCCTCCGGTACAGCCAGCACATGTACGGCGTACACCTGGTTGGTTACCGTTGCCTCGTAGCCGGTTCGGTTCGTCTCAAATGCCGGTGATAAAGGCGCCTCCAAGAGGGACAAGGAGTGCAAGCCGGTATTGCCCGGCAGCAAGCGATGGACTCTAACGTTGTAGGTTTTGCTGTCGCCGTTTCGCGCCGTGACTTGAACGCTCACACTGTTGTCTCCTCCCTGCAAAGGAATTGGAGCCGACGGCTGACCTCCGGCCACATTCGTTCCGTTCACCATGACCTGAGCCCCGGGATCAAGCGGCACCGCTGTTACCGACACGGCATAAACACTATCGGCTACGGTCGCCGAGTAGGTCACGACGTCCCTTCGGAACGACGGGGACAGCGTCCCGTGGCTGATCGATAAGGCGGCAAGCTCCGCCGTGTCGTTCGAATTCAGCAGCATATAAGGGGCATAATCTCCCCCGCCCTCACGGCTGCTGATGTGCACAGGGGCGTTGCGCGTCAGCGGATCCGATAACCGCAGCGTGACCGTCCGATCCGCTGCCATCTGGCTCCGCACAAAATCGGTAATATCCAGGCTGTACCAGCCGGGAGCGGCCACGCTCACGCTGCCAAGCGGCTCTGCCGCTGCCAACGGCCGGCTGCTCCAGCTCAAGGACGATTCCTGCCAGCTATCGTCGGCAAAGCCATGGACAGCCAACCCAACCCCGCTTGAGAGCGCCTCTTTCACATAGAAATGCATTCGCGCCGAGAAGACATCCTCTGTCATAGGCGTCAGATCGAACTTCATGTAAGCCAGCTTATCCCCGCCGCCGCTTGGCCTGGGAATGTCCGCCACTTCCAGCACAGGAAGATTCCCGTACGCTTGCGAAGCAGCATTCTCGTAAACATACGTATCCTCCGTTACAGTGAATCTCTGCTCCTGCAGCCGGGTGATATGCAAGGTATAAGATTTCGTACTGCCGTTCTGTGCCGTAACCGTCAGCGGAATCGTATTCGCCCCAGGCTGGAGCGGAACAGGTGTGGAAGCGGCTCCGCTGACCACCGCTGTACCGTTGACGGTAACGGTCGCGTGCGGTTCATCCGTCTCCGGCGTGATCAAGACGGCATGGACCGCCATAGGCACCTTCACCTCATACTCACTCACACTTTTATCGAAAACGGGAGTGAGTGCTCCATGACTGACGGAAAGCGAGCGCAAATCCGCGTTGGCCGAAGGGTTCACAACGAGCTTAGGCTCATAACCGGCATGCTCACGACTGCCAATAACCAGCTTTTTATTACGGGTATTGGGATCCATAAAGCGCAGCGTGATCTTCTTATCCGTCAGCATTTGGGATTGGACGAAGGCCGTAACGTCAAAGCTGTACCACCCGGGGGCGGCAAACGTTACTTGCCCCAGCTTGACGGGAGAAGAGTTGATCCGGTTGTTCCAGTTCATGGAGCCTTCCTCCCAGTTGTCACCCTCCATGCTGTAAATGGACACGTCCGTCGGAAGCGTGCTCGCCTCATGGACATAGAAGCTCAGCTTCGCTGACTGTACCGGCTCGGTAAAAGCCGTGAGGTCGAATTTCATGTAAGCCATCCGGTCTCCTCCACCGAGGGTGGATGGGATGTCGATTACCTCCAGCATTGTGGCGCTGCCGTAATTCGCTGTCGGATCATTCTGGTACACGTAAGTATCGGCGGCCGGGGCAAAAACGTTATCCACCTGTGTGGAGCGTACCACCTTCACCGTATACACATCCGTCTCACCCTTGCGCCCGGCTACGAGAATCGAGACCGTCGTTTCCCCCTCCTGCAGCGAGATAGCCGGAGAACTGCCACCGCTTGATACTACAGCGCCATTCACAGTAATTAGGCTCTCGGCCGTTGAGGCCGTCGGTGTCAGCTGCAAGGAGGTTGCCTGTGACGGAACCTGCAAAGTATAGCTCGTTTGCCGATTTGAGAATGCGGGCTGCAGTGTTCCGACGCTTACGGTTAAGCCATTCAGGCCTACCCTTGGGTACAAAGCGGTCATATGAGGCTGATCGTATGCCTGTGCCCAATAATAGCCGTTCGCGTTCACCCTCCGTGGCTCAAACCCTACCTGGTGTCCGGCCGGAATGGATTCCGACCCGAACGTCACCCAGCCGCTCGCATCGGTAACAGCGCCATGATAGGTGCCGCCGGCATAATGGAACCGTCCCTCCACCTGGGCCCCGGCAATCGGCTGTCCCGTTTGCTTATCGATCGCCTGCATCCTGACGGACGCGTTACCGGAGCCTTGGCTCACCTTCATGCCTGTCAGTATCATCGGCTTCAGCGCGGTGCTGCCGGTTGTCGCGGAAGCGGCGGCGGAAACGGGACCGATGTTTCCTTTCATATCCATGGCGGCCACCTTGTAGTAGTACGTCGTATTCGGAAGGAGTCCCGTATCGACGAACGACAGCGATCGGGCTAGACCCGCTACGTTCCCCGCACCGGGCGTAAAGCCGCTCGTAGTCCCCCGGTACACAACGTACCGGTCCACCTCATAGTTATCCATGGCCATGCCGAAGCTGATCCTGACTTGCTGGAAATCCAGCGCGGCAGCCGTTGGAGGCTGGCTTACAGGGCCCGGCGGCTCGGTATCGGCCGGGGGCTGCCAAAAGACGCCTCCCTCTCCCCAATAGGAGGGGAATTTGCGGATATCGTCGTAATGGTGCATGGCGATCCCGCCGAAGGAAGCGTCAGCGCGGAAAGCGGCATACACCTTATCGAGCTCCGCCTCCATGAACGTACGGCCTTCTTCGTTGAACGTGATCGTCTCCGGATCTCCGCTGTTCGCGATATCCTTCGTCTCTACGCCGATCACCACGGAGCGGGGCTTGCCGATCGCCCGGGCATAGTCGATTTCGCCCTGCGCACCGGCGATGATGCCGGCCGTTCCGTCGGCGCTGTCCCGGTAGTCCATGATGGAAATGTAGTCGCTAATGTCCTGGATGTGCTCGGACAACCACTTCGTGCTTCCATTCCATGTGATGCTCTCGGCCGTCGGGGAGGAATCGTACCACTTCGGAATGGCCGGACCGAAAGGCAAAGAAATGCCCGCCACCCGAATCCGGTCGATCATTTTCTTCAAGCCGTCCAAATATTGAACCTGCAGGGACGGATATTGCGTCTTGAAGTCCTGGGAGATATAAGGCTCGATATCGACATTGACACCGTCGAACCGTTCCTGCTCCGCGGCGAACAAATTGTAGTTGATAATCCGCTCGATTTCGCGAATCGCTTTGTCATGGTAAGCGGCGTAGGCCCCCATATAAGGAGGAGAGGTGCCCCCGGCGATGCAGGCATGAACCTGATAGCCCTGCTGATGGGCCCATGCGACGAAGTCCCTCAGCTTGCCGGGATCATCCTCCAGAATGTCCATCCCGCCGTAAGGACCGACCGCCAAGTATAACGTGGTAATCGGATCCGAGTTGAAGGTGTCGGTATCCTTAGCCAGCGCATCCAGCACAAGCCGCGAGTTCGGATTCAGCAGCAGCTTATAGGTCTCCGACTCCCAGATCCACATCGCGCGGTCCTGCATAGGCAGCGTAACCGGCTCATTCGTGCCAAGACCCGCCTTGGCATACGTCGTGCTGCTGAAGCCTGTTCTGCCCGCCGTATCGGTTGCCTTGGCCTCGATGCTCATCGTCCGGTCCCCAAGACCTGCGGTATCCCATTCATAAACATAGGCGGTGCCGTCCCATGAGGCGTTCAGCCAGGAGCCATGGTTGATGCGCACCTGAACCGCTTGGATCGTTTGGTTTCCGGCGGCTGTGATCCGGACGGGCACAATACCATTAACGGACGTGCCGTCACCCGGGCTTTGAATGATGACGGAGGGCAGACTGCCTGCCGGATTATTTACCGTCAGCTGCAGCGTCGGGCTCCATACCCCGTAACGCGTGTCTATGGCGAGGCCTCTCGCCGTAATCTGCAAGGCGCCATTGTAAGAGCTCCCGTCCAAATCATAGTGCCATGTCCCGGAGTCGTTGCCGTCCGGGTCGTTCATCACAACATCTACCTGCTTCTCTCCATTAATAAAAAGCTTGATTTCGTACGAATTTTCGTACGTACCGGATAAGCGGGTGATGCCGCCGTTCAGCACGGCGCCATCGGCGGGAGAGTCGATCGTAACGGATGCGCTGAGCTCGGCATGAGCCTGACTGGCGATCCCCGAGTTAAGGATCACAAGCAGCAGCACACCCAGCAGCCAAGCCGGATAACTTCGTCTAATGGGCCAATACAAACCGTTCACACCCCTTATGTAAGCATTTTCACAGCGTGAAACATCGGATGCTGCTTAATGGGCATTAGCCTTTCTTAAGCAGCATCCGGCTTGGGAGGTTATTTCGCTTTTAGCTCAATCGTTTCTACACGCTTATGGGCCGCCCGATACGTATCCAACAGCTTGGGTACACCCAAGGCTTCGATTTCCTTCACATATTTATCCCATTCGCTCAGGCTGCGGTTGCCTAACACGAACTTGGCGAAGTTCTCGTCACGGTTTTTCTTAATCGCCTGCCCGGTCACCGACAGCACCTCGTTCTCCGCCTCCGTAAAGGCCGGCTTCGGCTGCATAGCAGGCGGGTCGTATTTGGTTGCCTCCTGGTAGGCGCTGCGAAGGTCTTTGGAGAACAGCGACAGGTGAGCGCCAAAATCAATCCAAGTATACGCACCGCTCGTCTGCAGCCCCGTTTGCTTCCGCATTTCGGTTACATCCGTATATTCAGGCTTGAATTGCTTCTGCCCGTTCTGAACGACATGCGCTTCACCCTCTTTTCCCCAGCTGGCCAGCGTCTTGCCTTCCTCCGAGTAGAAGAAATCCATGTACTTCATAATGTCCTTCACATTCTTGGAGGTGGAAGTAACCGTCAAGCCGCCCTCAAGGTAGTGGAAATACGGATTTTGCTGCTTCATGCCCGCTACCCCGGCCGGTGGCGCCATGAACTGAATATTGTATTCCGGGTTATCCTTCTTCATGGCATTGTTGAAGAAATCCACGCGGCTGATGTAGTCGATCGTAATAAAGGATTTGCCGTTTGACATCATATCCTGCCATTGCTTCGTCTGAATCGTCAGGAAGTCCGGCGGGATCAGCCCGTCTTTATAGAACTTGTTCCACATGCTCAGCATCGCCTTGTAATTTTCGTCGGTCGGGCCGAATTTCCAACTCTTGGACTCGAAATCGTAGTAAGCATTGTCCCCTGTGTGGAAATTCGAGGTCAGGTTTGCGTACATCTCATCCGGAATTTGGCCGAAGCGCATCGAGATCGGATAACTGTCCGGATACTGCTCCTTCAGCTTCTTGGCCACGGTATAAAGCTCGTCATACGTTTTCGGCGCCGTGAGCCCGTGCTTGCGGAATACATCCTCGCGGTACAGCCAGATCATCCGGTTCGTTTCCCCGAAGCCTTGATTCGGCAGCATGTACATTTTACCGTCTGCTGCAATGGCCGCCTTTGCTTCCTCAGGATACTTCTTCATCCACGCCTGAAGATTCGGCATGACATCCAAATGCTCCAATACGTTGACAAGAGCGCCCTGCTGTCCGAACTTGTTCGAGGATGCCCGGTTCGGCATGTAGATCAAATCCGGCATATTATTCGAGGCGACAACCAGATTGATGGTGTCGCTGAGCTTCCCGGAAGGCGTCTGTACCTCGAGTGTCACGCCTGTCTTCTCCTCGATCCATTTCCAGATCGGCCAGTCCTTGCTGTAAGGGAACGTAGCATTGCTGTCCAGCAAGGCCTTGAAGGTTTTCTTTTGAATGCCTGCAGCAGGCGTATTCCCCGTATTTCCCGGATTCGTACCGGTGCCGCTCGGCTGATTGCTTCCGCCGGAGCAGGCGGTCAATGTGCTTGCGGACAAGAGCAGCCCGCACATCATAAGTCCCATCTTTTTCATTGAGTATTCTCCTCTGTCCACGTAGTTTTCCTTACTATAACGCATAGCCTTCGCCTTGCCCATTACCCTTTCACCGCGCCGATCATGACCCCCTTGACGAAGTACTTCTGGATGAAAGGATATACTAAGAGAATCGGCAGTGTGGATACCATGATGGTCGCAAACTTCAGCGAGTCCTCCACAATCAGGCTATCACCTCCAATTCGGGTAACGTCGCCTGACGCCACATTCCCGGCAAGCACCAGATTTCGCAGAAGCACTTGCAGCGGGAACAGGTTCGGATCGCGTAAATATAACAGCGGGAACATAAAGTTGTTCCAGAGCCCTACAGCGTAGAACAAGGCGATGGTAGCGATGACGGCCTTAGATAAAGGCAGGACGAGCCGGAAGAAAATCCCGATATCGTTCAAGCCGTCCAATCGCCCGGATTCCTCCACTTCCTTCGGCATGCCGCTGAAGAAGGTACGCATAATGATCAGGTTCCACGTATTGACCGCCCCCGGCAGCACCATTCCCCATATCGTATCGATCAGCCCCAGGGACCGAACGACCAGAAACGTAGGGATCATACCGCCGCTGAAGAACATCGTGAACACGATCAGCAACGTCATGGATTTATGGAACTTCATATCCTTACGGGATAAGGCGTAGCCCCCCATGGCGGTAATGATGAGGGCGACGGCCGTGCCCAGCACCACGTAGATCAGAGTGTTTTTGTAGGCGAGCCAAATCTTCGGATCCTGGAACACCAGCTCATACATCTTCAGGTTAAAGCCCTTTGGCCAGAGCGTGACTTCTCCCTTCAGAACATAAATATCTTCGCTTAAGGAGACAGCCAGCATGTAGACAAACGGGTACAACGTAACTACAATGACTAAGAGCATGATAAGCACATTGCATAAGCCGAAAAGACTGAATTTGGGTTTCATACCGGTTGCTCCACCTTTACCATAAACTGTTTTCCCCGACCTTGCGGCTGATGTAATTCGCTGTGTAAATAAAGATCAGACTGATAATACCCATGAACAGATCTATTGAGGCCCCGTAGCTGAAATTGCCCTGCTCCAGCCCTACCCGGTACACATAGGTGCTGATGATGTCCGCCGTCTCATATACAGCCGGATTGTATATAAGGAATACCTTCTCGAAGCCGATTTCCAGCACCTTGCCGACGTTCATAATGAAAATGATTACGATGGTAGAGGCGATCCCGGGCAGCGTCACGTGCCACAGCTTCCTCCACCGGTTCGCGCCGTCGATGCTGGCCGCTTCGTACAGCTGCGGATCGACCGCCGTAAGCGCAGCCAAGTAGATGATCGATTCCCAGCCGATCTGCTGCCAAATATCCGATATGACATAGATGGTACGGAACCAGCCGGGCTGCATCATAAAGTTAATGGGCGTAATCCCGAGGCTCTGCAGGATCTGATTGATCAGGCCTCCGGACGGAGACAGGAACATGATCACCATGCTGGCTACGATAACGTTGGAAATAAAGTGCGGCAGGTAGCTGACCGTCTGGACGAAGCGCTTGAACAGCACATGCTTCAGCTCGTTCAGCAGCAGGGCCAGGATGATCGGCGCCGGAAAACCGAAGAGCAGCTTGTAGGCACCGAGCAGGAACGTGTTGCGCATCAGGATCCAGAAGTCGGGATTTTGAAAAAACATGATGTAATATTTGAACCCTACCCATTCACTGGCCCAAATGCCCTTAAATAAATTGAAATTCTTAAACGTAATGACCAGCCCGAACATCGGAGCATAGCGGAACACCAAGTAATACAGCAGACAGGGCAGCACGAGCAGCCATAAATACTTGCTTTGGTTCCACGTCTTACGCCAGGATGAAGCCTTCCTAACCTTGTGGGGCGTCGATGACAGCGACTGCAGCATCGGATTCATGGAACGGTTAGTTTGCTGGACCATAACATTTCTCCTCATGTTCGCGAGTTAATTGTGCTCATTGACCGAGGCATGCCTTTCGTTCGCGGAGCCTTGATATCGTCATTATAAGCAGGTGTCCGGCTCCCGATAAATCGCCACGTTTACCGGGCAATCCGCATTTTATCGGATGAACAATGAAACTGTGTATGTTTACGAAGAAATGAATATTGTGACCGTCTCCGCCGCTCTCTTAAGATAGAAGTAGTTCACCTTGGCGATATACTATGAAGAAATGGGGGCTAACACATGCCGGGTTGGAAAGGCTTCAAAGGGAACACACCTTCGTTATTTGCCAAGCTGATGAGCAGCTTTCTTGTTGTGATCGTGCTGCTGGCCGCCTTCAATTTCACTTCCTTTCTTTATTTAAAATCCAAGATTCATTCGGAAATCATCAAATATAACGAGCTGAACCTGAACAGCACGGTGGTGCGGTATGAGAATCATTTTCGGCTGATGCGGGAAATGATTATCGGCCTTAGCCGCGACGACAAGTGGATGGCCAATCTGAATTTGCTGAGGAATGTGAAGCAGTTTAACGGCTACGATCGGATGGAAAGCGTGATTGCGGACATCAAGCTGCTGATCGCCAACCCGTTCATGTCCATGGACAATATTTTGCTCCACTTCCGCAATGATGGGTATGTGCTGGAGAAGGAAGGTACAAGCGAGGCGGAGCGGCTGTTTACCCGTTATTATGCGAGCCCCGCTTATTCGGCGGACTTCTGGAAACGGCAGTTCGAGGATCCGGCCATGTTTAAGCTGCTCCCCGCCGCAGAA
This sequence comes from Paenibacillus silviterrae, assembly GCF_030167925.1. Classification (GTDB taxonomy): domain Bacteria; phylum Bacillota; class Bacilli; order Paenibacillales; family NBRC-103111; genus Paenibacillus_G; species Paenibacillus_G silviterrae. Next base: position 1,948,807 of record NZ_JASKUT010000002.1, on the reverse strand, counting down.
TTCGTGGAGACGTCGGCTCATGTAGAGAAAAACAAGGGCAGGCTGCTTCCGGCCATCATCAAGTTCATGCCCTTGAAGGACATGTATTTCATCGTCATGCTGCAGCCGGACAAGATGTTCCAGTCGTATCACTACGCTACGGACACGGACTTTACGATTCTGGGTGAGGACGGCACGGCGATCTATTCATCCAGGCCGGAAAGCAGCCTGACTACCACGGAAGCCTTTCAGGGTGCGGAGGGACATTTCAGCCGGGATCAGCATTATTATTTTTACAAAAAAGGACAGGACACCGGCTTGACCTACGTCAGCGTCGTTCCGATCCAAACGATCTCGAACCAACTCATCAAGCTGAATCTGATCTTCCTTACGCTGCTTGTGATTACCATCGCTCTGAGCGTGGTGACCTCCTTGTTCTTCACGTTCCGCCTGAACAGTCCGGTCCAGATGATTATGGATGCCATGCAGAAGCGGGGCTCCTCCCTGCCGCTGCAAGGCCAGGTACGGGAGTTTGACCTCATCAGCGAGAAGGTCAGCAGCATCCTGAAGACGAACGACCAAATGACGGAGGATCTGGATAAGAAGAAGTCGCTGCTTCGTTATTACGCCTACACCAACAAGCTGAGAAGCATCCATATGAACTTGGCCGAGCTGACGGATATGGTAGCCGCCGATACGCCCTTCGTGCTTGTGATGTATCAGGTCACGTTTAAGGAAAGCTTCGCCGAGCTGGATACGGAGCTCGAGAAGGCGCTCTATTTTGTCCGCGAATATATTGCCAGCTCCCTCCTTCAAGTGTTCAAGGATCCTCTCACCTTCCAGATGGAGAAGGATACCGTGTTATCCTTAATCTTCAACCCGGAGGAGGCAGAGATTGACCAAACGCTCGAGCAGCTTCGGCAGGTGTTCGCATTGGATCGGGATCTGTTGTTCGTGACGGTCTCCGTCAGTCCAGTGTATTCCACATCAACGGAGCTCCTGTCGGCTTATAATATCGCCTCTTCCATGCTGCAGCAGCGCACCTTGAACGATTTGACCCAGATCATCCGGACGCCCAAAGCTCCCGCATCCACGGTTCATTTCACCGTGCTGGAGGAAGAGGAATTCCACACCCGATTCATGTCGGGCAGCGAGGAATCCGTGATGGAATGGATTCGTAAGCAGCTGCAGGCGCTTTATAAGAAAGAGGCCACAGTGGTGGAGTTCAAGCAGCTTGCCAAGGAGATCACCCATCTGCTGAATAAATCGGCGATGAAGCTGAATCTTCACCAGGAGCAAAGCGACACGGCTCTGCCGTTATTGGAACCGCTCAACAGCTTCTACAGCCTGGAGCAATACGAGCAGTGGTTTCAGCAGCAGCTGTCTCCGATGTTGAGCAAGGTGCTGGAGAAGACGGCGGAGAAGGATCCGATGACCAGCTTCGTTATCGACTACCTGGATCACCATCTCGATCAGGACATCACGCTGGACATTATGGCCGATAAGCTGAACATAACGCCTGGTTACTTATCCACTTATTTTAAGGAAAAGACAGGCACCAACTTCAGCGATTATTTGAACGGTCTGCGTATGCAGCGGGCGAAGGAGCAGCTGCACAATTTGGATTTGAAAATTCATGAGGTGGCCGCCAGAGTAGGGTATCAGAACGTCAATTCGTTCATCCGCATGTTCAAGCGGTATTCCGGTATGACGCCGGGCGAGTACAGGAAGAAGTATGGGGCTTCTTGAATTGAAAAAATGACCCTTGCCGCTGGGGTGGGGGTCTGGAGAGAGGGTTGTTTGGCATGGAAAGCTGTCATTATCCAATTCAACGTTTCGATGATTCCACTGAGGGTATCTTGTGGGACAATGTGAGTGAGCTGTCCGTCAGTCACTATCAATGGCTCGATAACGGATATGCCCCCGAGGTGAAGGCCGCTATTGCGTATACCTCCGAGCGATTGCATCTGCAATTTCGCGTCTATGAGTCTATGCCCAAGGTTAGCTACTATACGCCGAACGAGCCCGTATGCAAGGACAGCTGTGTGGAATTTTTCGTTCAGCCGCTCCCGGACAGCGATCCCCGGTATGTCAACTTCGAGCTGAACGCCGCCGGAACCTTGCTCTTGAAGCTGGGGGAGGACCGCCACGATCGTATATTTCTGGAGGAGCCTGAGCCGGATGCATTCCGAATTCGCACCATGACCGAATGCAAGGATCCGATCGATGGACGCGATTATTGGCTTGTCTCTCTCTCGATACCTTTCGCTTGGCTTCAAACGCTGTACCCTTCGTTTCAGGCGAAGCCCGGCCACAGGCTGCGGGGAAATCTCTACAAATGCGGGGATGAAACGCCGCTTCCCCATTACGGGAGCTGGAGCCCTGTCACATCGGATAGGCCGGATTTTCACCGCAGCTGCGATTTCGGCGATCTCGTGCTTGGGTAACAGAGAAAGGAAGGGCCTTTAACCGAGCGCGGGTTGGCCCTTCTTGAAGGCTTGCCGGATTTGCAGCTCCCGACCGTCCCAATCGAATATTGCCAGATCGGCTTGCGCCCCGACGCGCAAGCCTTCTTGCGTCGGCAGGCCCATGAATCGGGATGGCGCGACGGAGGCCAGATCCCAAGCCTGCGGCAAGGTGCAAAGCCCCCTTCGAACCAGATAAGCGATCTGATATGCGGGCAGCTTCACGGAGCCGGCTAGCAGACCGGGCTGCTCCTGCATATGCAGCTTCCCTTCCGGGGTGAGCACCACCTTGCCTCCGATATGGTGCGTGTACGTCCCTGGGGGCATGCCGCTGAAGGAAACCGCATCGCTGACCAGCATCGCCCGATCGCCCTTCACCTTAAGGATCACCTTAAGAACGGAATCCGGCAGATGGAAGCCGTCGGCAATAAAGCAGGCGGACAAGCGCTCCTCCGCAAGCTGATCCCAGATGTAGTTCGGATGCCGCGGCAGGGTGAGATGGGCGCCATTCCCAAGATGCGTGGACATGCTTGCTCCTGCCGCAGCTGCTTCCTCGATCTGCCCGGCGGCAGCCGCCGTATGACCGATGGACACCGTGACCCCGCTTGCCGAACACTTGGCTATGAAGGCGGAGGAGCCGGGCCATTCCGGTGACAGCGTAATGATGCGGATATGCCCTTCGGCCGCTTCCTGCCAGCGCTGGAACAAGTCCCAGTCCGGCGCGATCACGTGCTCCCGGGGGTGAGCGCCTCGCGGCCCGTCCTCGGGGGAAATGAACGGTCCCTCGAGATGGATGCCAGCGATACTTTCGCTGTCTTTATTGCCGCTTCGAATCGCTTTGGCCAACACTTTCAAGGAAGCTTCGATCACACTGCTGCCGTTCGTAATGATCGTAGGATAGTAGGAGGTGACTCCCTCTTTCCTCAGGGCCTGCGACATCTGGTGAATGGCTTCCTCTTGCAGAGGCGGCGCATTGAAGTCCCGTCCGCCGTAGCCGTTAATCTGCAGATCCACAATACCCGGGGCGATCCAGGGCAATGCTTCATCGGGCTCTGGAGCGAACGGCTCGAGCCTGGAGATAAGTCCGTTCACCATATGCAAACGGATGGGCTTTTCTGTCCGGTAGTGTCGTCCCTTAAGCTCCATAGGAGTCACGGTCCACAAACAGGATGCAGCTGGGATGCTGCCGCAGAACGGTCGCCGGGCATGCTGTCGAAATTGCGTCGTTCAACGTCTTCTCCACGGCAAGCCTCTTAGTTGGTCCCGGTACCATGCAGAACAGGTGAGAGCCGGACAGCAGGGCAGGGATCGTCAGCGTCAGCGCATGGGTAGGAACGTCCTCCAGCGCTGCGAAGCAGCCGTCGTTCACCTGCTGTCTCCGACAGGCCTCCTCCAGCTCTACAGGCTTCACTACTTCCGTATCCTTGAAGTCGGCTACCGGCGGGTCGTTAAAGGCAAGGTGCCCGTTCTCCCCGATGCCGAGACAAACGATGTCGATCGGCGCCTCCTTCAGCAGAGCGGTATAACGCTCGCATTCCTCCTCCTGCGGTTTCGTGCTGTCGATCAGATGAACCTGACCCGGCTTCACCAGATCGAACAGCCTCTCCTTCAGGAAGGCCCCGAAGCGCTGAGGCGCATCTTCCGGCAAGCCGATGTATTCATCCATATGAAACACGGTAACTCTCGACCAGTCGATGCCTTCCTCCTTGACGAGCGAAGCTAGAAACTCATTTTGCGACGGTGCCGCCGCGAATACCATCCTCAGCTGCTCCTGTGCGGACAGCAGCTCCTTCATCTTCTGTGCCGCCGCCGCGCACGCGGCTGCCCCCAGATCTGCCCTGTTCTCGTATAACCGAACTTGTAAGCGGTCTACTTGCCTTGCTTCCATGGCCTCAACGGCTCGAATATTAGACAATCGAATCCACCCTCCCGATTTCTTGATCTACACGTTCAGAGTAAGACATTTCCGGGTCCGGTTCAATCGCTAAACCATCCGATCTATGCTCATATCAGCAAGTACATCGGAAAAGGAATACAAATGGGAAGAACTGTAGATATTGCCACTGTCCGCTGACCCAGCCCCTAGGGACACCTGTAATTGCACATCTGCCACTACACGAACCAATTCGCACGTAAATCCGACCATCATGGAGCTAGACTAGAAAGTAGACACACTCTATCAGCGACCTGGTACAATAAAATAAACTAAAAGGTCGAGGTGTGTCATGGGAGATATTCGTCAGCATTTTGATGAAGAGTTCAAGCGTCAAACCGTAAAACACATGCAAGAGAGTGGGAAAACCCCAGCCGAAGTATCCAAGGAATTGGATATCCCCGTAAGCAGCATTCGGGCGTGGAGAAAGCAGTTTACCAACACGGGTGAAAAGTCACAACTGTTTGTCGATTACGAACGACTCAAAAAGCTCGAAGAGATGAATCGAGAACTTCAAGAGGAGAACGAGATTCTAAAAAAGGCGATGCACTTCTTCACGAAAAACCGAGACTGATTTACGCGTTTATCCGTAAATTCCGCTTCCAGTTTCGTGTTGAGAAGATGTGCTCTGTGATGGGCGTTTCCCGAAGCGGTTACTACAAGTGGCTGAACCGAAAGCCGAGCGAACAGGAAAAGCTTCGCAAGAAACGGATGAAGCGAATCCAGCATCATTTCTATGCCTACAAGCGTCGTTACGGCAGTGATAAGATTGCAGCCAAATTGCGTGAAGAAGGCGATACCATCTCGACGAAAACAGTGGCTCGCCTGATGAAAGAGATGGGGCTGTGCTCTTGCACAGTGAAGAAATACAAAGCAACCACCAACTCGAAACATAATCAACCGGTGTATGACAATGTGTTAAACCGCGGCTTTAACGTACTTGCACCGAACAAGGTATGGGTAACAGATATTACGTACATTGGGACATCTCAGGGCTGGGTTTACCTAGCGAGCGTGATGGACCTCTACTCTCGCAAAATTGTCGGTTGGGCGCTTGGGGAGCGAATGACCAAAGAACTAGTGTTGGAGGCGTTTGACCAGGCTTGTGAACGGCAAAAGCCTCCTCCAGGTTTAATTCACCATTCTGATCGAGGCTCACAGTATGCCTCAAACGAATACCGCGAGCGGCTGACGAAGCATGAGATGATTGGCAGCATGAGTCGTAAGGGCAACTGCTACGACAATGCATGTATCGAGTCCTTCCACAGCGTAATGAAGAAAGAGCTCGTGTACCAAACGAAGTTTCACACCCGAAAACAGGCGTATGATGCAATTTACCGGTACATTGAGTTCGACTACAACCGGATCCGCATCCACTCGACGATTGGTTATCTCACCCCGCATCAGTGCGAGAAGAGGTACTATGAACAACACCGGGTCTCCTAGTTTCTGTGTCTACTTTCTTGACAGAGGTCCAGGAACCCCGCCTAATCGCGTATTTGCCACTACACTCGCGGATCCCAGCACTCGTGACGCCTCTAATCGCACTTCTACCACTACACGATCCAATTTTGCACGAAATGCCGCCTTCACGCACGCCTAATCGCATATTTGCCACTACACACTCGAATCCCCGCCCACGCGACACTTGTAATCGCATATCTACCACTACACACTCCAATTCGCACGAAATGCCGCCATCTCGCACACCTAATCGCATTTCTGCCACTACACTCGCCTACCCCAGCACTCGCGACGCCTCTAATCGCACATCTGCCACTACACACTCCAATTCGCACGTAAATCCGACCATCACCCCCGCATAATCGCATATTTGCCACTACACACTCGAATCCCCGCCCTCGCGACACTTGTAATCGCACATCTGCCACTACACACTCGCCTATCCCAGCACTCGCGACGCCTCTAATCGCACATCTGCCGCCCTCACCACACCTGTAACCGCAATCCTGCCACTGCAGAGAAAATTCCCTGAGCAGCTTCTGCTCAGGGATTACTAATGCTTATAATTTGTTCTTCTCCGCATAAACTGCCATCGTATCGCACATAAATTGTGCCAAGCCTTCTCCAAACTTATCGATGTTCTTCGTAAAGCGCTCGTCGTCTACGTACATCCGGCCCAGCCCCGCGAAGGCTTCCAGCGAGTAGCTGCCCATCCGGTTCAGGAACACATACCATTCTTGAATCGCCGCTTGCGCCTCTTCCGATTCCGGGGAGACGTGCCGAAGCGCCGCCAGCCGCTGATAAATCTCGTTCATTTCCGTGCCGAGCTGCCCCTGCTCTTCCTTGGACATGCTGCCAAGCTTCGCTTTGGATCGATCCACGGCGTCGTTCCCCCAACGCTCCCGTGCTTCCTGCTCATACGGATTGCTGCTAAAATCAAAGCCTTCGAATTTCTCTTTGTTTGTCATTTGAATTTCTCCTTTCGCATGCTTCATCGTCTTATCAATCGTCGCGATCATTTGATCGAGCCGGCGCCGCTTCTCAAGAAGCAGGCTTCTGTGCATCTCCAAAGCCTCGTTCCGGTTAAAGCCCGGGCTATGGATAATTTCTTTAATTTGATTCAAAGGAAAGCCAAGCTCACGAAAAAACAAGATCTGCTGCAGCGTCTCGAGATTCTCATCGGAATAAAGCCGGTAGCCGGACTCGGTCGTTTGCTCCGGAGTCAACAGACCGATGTCATCATAATGATGCAGTGTGCGCACACTGATCCCAACCAGCTCCGCAACTTCTTTTACCTTCATGCTCATGGCTCGTGCCCCCTTCGCTGTTTACTATAGAGTATAACGTAACGTGAGAGTCAACATAAAAAAAGACCTTAGCAGTAAATCCGCCAAGGCCTACAACCCTCTTAATCCATCAAAGACGCTAATTCGTCCACCATGCTCCCGAACAACCGAAGCGCATCTTCAATCGGCTCCGGGGAGGACATATCGACGCCCGCTCGTTTCAGCTGCTCAAGTGGATAATCGTCCCCGCCGCTGGCCAAGAAGTCAAGGTAACGCTCATTGCCGTTCTCCAGAATTTGCTCGGACAGCGCAATCGCCGCGGCGAACCCAGTCGCGTATTTATACACATAGAAGCTGCGATAGAAATGAGGAATCCGCATCCACTCCAGCGCGATTTCCTCGTCGATCACAACGCCGTCTCCAAAATATGTCTGGTTCAGCTCGTAGTAAAGCTTCGACATGCTTTCCTGCGTCAATGGCTCTCCTGCCGCGCTTCGCTCATGTACGAGCTTCTCGAATTCCGCAAACATCGTCTGACGGTACATCGTTCCCCGGAACTTATCAAGGAAGTGACTGATCAAATATCGTTTGGTCATCTTATCTTCTGTCTTTTTGAGGAGATGGCGAATGAGCAGCGCTTCATTTACGGTAGAAGCCACCTCTGCCGTAAAAATCGTATAAAATGCATAAGTATACGGAAGAGACTTATGCGAACGATAAGCATGCATGGCGTGACCCATCTCATGGGCCAAAGTAAACATGCTGCCCAAATTGTTCTTATGATTTAACAGAATGAACGGATGAACTCCGTACACCCCCCAGTTATATGCCCCGCTCGACTTGCCCTCCTTCTCGTAGACGTCGATCCATTCGGCTTCGCGGGCGTATTGGAGTGTCTGGATATATTCATCTCCCAGCGGAGCCAAGCCCTCCAGCATCGTGTCATAAGCCTCATCATACGAGATCTCCAGCTTCGATTCGGGAACAAGCGAGGTATGCATATCGTACATATGGAGCTCATCCAGACCGAGCGCTTTTTTACGCAAATCCAAATATCGATACATCGAAGGCAAATGCTTCTTCACGGTATCGATCAGGTTTTCATAAACCGCCATCGGCACGTTGTCGACGAACAGGGAAGCTTCCAGCGCCGAAGAATAGCTGCGAGTTTCCGCCATGAATACGTTCTTCTTCACGTGGGAGCCGTACAGACTGGCGATCGTGTTCTTCAGCTTGTCATAACCGCTATATAAATTCTTGAACGCCTGCTTGCGGGTCTCGCGGTCCTTATTCTCCAAGAACGAGATATAATTGCTCTGTGTAAGCTTCTCGTCTCCAACCGGCTCGAAGGTAATATCCGCATTGTTCAGCGCAGAGAACGCGTTCGAGGCGGTCTGCGATATATCTCCCATCCGGGCCAGCAGTCTTTCCTGCTCATCGTCCAGCACGTGCGCCTTCTTACGGACAACGCGATCAATCAGCTTGCGGTAATGAGTGAGACCCGGCTCTTCTTCATAGAATGTTTCCCATTGACCGTCCTCCACCTTCAGCATGCTTGGAACCACGTAGGAGGTCGCTGCCGAAAGCTTCGTCCCCAGCGCCTGAACCCGTTGGGTGAGAGCCTGATACTCGCTGCTTTTGTTATCGATGTCGCGGTTCATTTTGGCATAGGCAAACAGCTTGCCGAAGGTTTCCGATGCCTGGTCCTCCAGCCGGAGGATAGCTAAGAGCTCGGACGGCTTCGTCCAGCCGACATAACCGGAGAATGCTGCGATGGTATCCGTCAATCGCCGCAAATCCTCTTCCCAAGCGTCGATGCCCGGGTAAATATGATATAAATTCCAATGAACCGGTGTTGATGCCATGAACGAACAACCTCCTCAGCGATTGAGAGCTTTTTCCAGCCAATCTCGTTCATTATAGCACTTCGCCGTCCCGGAATTAAAGTTATCTTCCGTTGGTTAATTAATAAAACCGGACCTTGCGGTTTGGATCTGATCCCGCGACTGCACGCTGTTCTCCTCTATCAATACCATACTGTAATAACCAATGAAGGCCGACAGAATGAACAAAAGGGTAAGTCTTGTTAAGCTGATCATGAATGATACCCTCCGAACGGAGCATTTTTTATAAGATAGCTCAAGGGTATCATGCAAATCTTACATAACTCTTACCAAATCAATAAGAAATTCTTAAGAACTTATTTCCTCTTGCAGGTCAAACCAAAATCGGAGCACCACATTCCCGTTATCCTCTACGTATTCGGAATCGAGCTTCCCGCCGTTCTTGACGATGGTTCTCGCCGAAGCCTCATTGCTTCGGTCGCAGGTGACAAGAGCACGATCGAGCCCCATAGCTTTGGTAATGCCTAGTGCCAGTGACAGAATGCGGGTCGCATGCCCCTTTCTCCTTGCCGAAGGACGGATGCACTAATCTGGACATAGGCAGTATCCTTTCTTCTGTAAATTTCATCCATGCTAACACGGCAGACCGGGCATCGTCAATCAATCCGTGCTGCTTCTAAAGGCCGGACGTTGTTAGAAAAAAATGAATAATGTCCGGGGCCTCATGGGGAATGATATATAGAAGTAAATGATTTACAGTAGGGGGAAAGTATGCATCCATCAACACGAACCCAACGTTGTTTAGCCGTTCTGTTATTGCTCACAATTGCCATATCGTCTGCCCTGCAGCCGAAAGCACTGGCGGCGGCGACAGCTACCTTAACGATTAAGGCCTCTCCGGACTCCGCTATGGCTACACAAAATGAAGTCGATTCCGACTTGCTCGCCCGCGGTATCCGGCATGCGGTGCGCCGGCCGAACGCTGAGGCTCCTGTAACCGATGCCTACGTCACCGTTCCCGATAACCCACAAGCTAGAACATATGCTGTAGACCGCCGGGGAAATCTGTACGATGACTTATCCCGTGAGCTGCTGGTTCTGCCCTTTGCCGAGCAGTCGGAGCTGCTTCGGCACATATATCATTTACGCGCTAAACATTACGGACAGTTCATTGCTTGGAAGGAAGCGTCCCGCATAATCCCGAGGAAGGCCAAGTTCCAAGTGAAGGACGTGGAGAGCGGCCTGACCTTTCATGTACAGCGGCGAGCCGGCAGCAATCACGCCGATGTACAGCCACTGACGAAGGAAGACACCGCTATTATGAAGAAAATCTACGATGGGCGGTGGAGCTGGCAGCGCAAGGCGATTCTTGTGCTTACGGAACAGGGACAGTATGCTGCCTCCATGCACGGCATGCCTCACGGAGGAGACGGCATTCCGGATAACAATTTTTCCGGCCATTTCTGCATCCACTTCGTCGGCAGCTCCACGCACGGTTCCGGTAACGTAGATCCGGAACATCAGCTGATGATCTACAAAGCGGCGGGCAGATTGGACGAGTACTTCGATCAAGCCTCGCCCTATCAGGTGGTGAACGCGTTTTTCTCCGCCTTTGCCTTGAAGGACGCCCAAATTTTCCGAATGAGCTTCCGCCGGCCTACTGATCGGCAGATGGATTTCTTCGTAAAAGGAAACGGCAAAATTCAGGGCATTCTGCGAAAGCCGCCGATAGAGCAGCAGGACCTGAAGGACCGGCTGCTCATGGAGATTCCTATGGAAGTTAACATTTACCCCGAGGGACAACGCAGGATCAAGACGGGATATACCTTCCGTCTTCAAAGAGCCTCCCTGATCGACCCCTGGAAAATCGAATCCATCGAGATGATCTCCTAAGATGCCGAAGGGCTGCCCCAACCTCCATAAGTTGGGACAGCCTCTCTTCCATTATGAAGCCTGATTCGGAGTGCGATCATAGACGGACAACGCCGCGATACGCTTATACTCCTCGGGAAATAAATAATTACGGATCACCAGATTCGAGGAGGAGGGAGTCCTTGGAGAACGGGTAAAGAAAGAGAAGCAATCACTTAGAAGATCGGTTCCTTCCCACCATACGATCTGCTCCTGACATATACATTGCAGCCCCGCCTGCCATGACAGTTCCTCGAAGACGGCTGCAGACACAGTGCTCCCCCGCCATCCGGGATTATAGTCCGTGGTAAGCTTTCCGGTCTCTTCATTGCGATACATGCCCATATTCGAGTGATGAATGAACCCGGAGCCTCGGGGCTTCAGCTTCCTGCCGAGCTGCATCAGATAAGCCTCCATCACATCTCTCTCCACGTGAACCAGCGAGTCGTAGGAAAAAACGAAGTCAATCGATTCATCGGGGATCATATCGAGCGACTTGCCGTCATTGACAAAATAACGGATGTGACGGTCCTCGGCGAAACGGTTGCGGCAATAATCAATTCCGGCGGCAGATAAGTCTACAATCGTCAGCTCCCGGCACAGCTGCTTCAAGAATTGTGTGCAGCGTCCGTAGCCCGGCGCAATCTCCAGCACATTTCCCGCAGGAAGAAATCTGGAAATACGAGGGTACAGCGTTCCCATCCATAGACCTGATGTGCCTCCCCACCATTCCGACCATTCGTCACCTGCTTGCGGCCAATGATATTGGCGCGACCAAGTTGCGTTGTTCTCTTCAATGCTAGGCATGTCGATCTCCCCTTCTACTTTACTAGAATCTACCAATTGGTAAATTTTATTCCAGTATATTGGAAAGTGAAACAACAAACAATCCTTTGCCTGCTCTGTTACCACTATTAAATTTAAATTAATTTATGGTAAAATGATTCAAAACCTATGATATGATCAAACTGCTACGAATCGTGTATTGGAAATGAGCTAGATAGGAAGCTAGACATGCCGATATCAAATTACCCTTTTCTTTCAAACTTCCACTGCTTCTTATGAAAGGAATTATGATCATGGCAAATCTAAGGATGGACAAGGATGCTTTCTTTGTTCATGCGTTCGAGAAGGCTCCTATCGGCATGGCTTTCGTATCTTTGAACGGATATTTTCTAAAAGCGAACGAAGCGCTGCGTCATATGTTCGGATATTCCAATGATGAGCTGCTCGCCATGCGTTATCAAGACATTACGGAGAAGCAGGATCTCGAATCTAGCATGGAACAAGTCAGGAAATTGCTAGAAGGTGAAGCGGATCATTTTCAGTTAGAGAAACGTTATGTCCACCCTTCCGGCCGTCTATTATGGGGGCTGACGAGTGCATCTCTGGTTCGTGACGAGGTGGGAACGGCACTTTATTTCATCGTTCAGCTTCAGGACGTTACCACACGAAAGTGCACGGAAAAGCAGCTGCAGGTTAGCAAGCAGCGTTACAAGTCGCTCGTTGAGCAGCACCCTGATCTGGTAATGTCCATTGCGTTGGACGGGACACTCCTTCGAGTAAACGATGCCTGCGAAAGGGTTACCGGCTACTCGAAGCACGAGATGCCGGAAGCCTTTGACAACATGCTTTTAAAAGATCATGAATTGTTCCGCAAGCATTATGAGGAGGCGCTCCTTGGAACATCTCAAGAATTCGAAGGTCGCATCACCCACAAATCGGGACGCGAGGTGCTGCTGCGCGTGACCTACGTACCGATAATCATAGAGGATCGCATTGTTGGTATTTATGCCATCTCCAAGGACGTTACCGAGTTCAAACGGACTACCGAGCAGCTGCGGCATCATCAAGAGCTGTATGAGCTGATCTCGGGCCATGCCCAAGAAATCATTATGTATGCTAAGCCGGACGGGCACATCGAGTATATTTCACCGGCGGTTCAAGCGAAGCTTGGCTTCACTCCGGAGGAATTGAAAGGGTGGCACCTGGCCGATCTATGGCATCCGGAGGACGCTCCCCTGCTAAGAAGCGACGGATTGTTTCATGCTTCGGATGAAGATGTGATCACCAGCCGCATGAGGCACAGGAACGGTCAAGAGCTGTGGTTCGAAACGACATTCAAGGCCATACGTAACGGGCAGGGCGACATAGAAAAGGTGCTGGGTATCAGCCGCGATATCTCGGATCGAAAGGCAGCGGAGGAAGAGGCAAAGCGGGCGCAGCAGATTATGCTCAATACCGAGAAGCTGTCTCTTGCCGGTCAGCTGGCCGCAGGGATTGCCCACGAAATCCGCAATCCGCTCACCGCGATTAAAGGCTTCCTGCAGCTTCTGGAGCGTCAGATCGCGCAAAAGCCGCAGTACTTTGAGATCATTTCCGAAGAGATGAATCGGATTGAGCTCATTCTGAACGAACTGCTTCTTCTGGCTAAGCCGCGCGAGGCCGACTTTCTAAGTAAGGATGTCAGGCATGTAATTGCGCAGGTCATCCAGCTTCTTGAGTCGCAAGCGCTCATGAAAAATGTGCAATTGACGGCAATTATGCAGGAGGCTGAGCTGTCGGTCCACTGCGACGAGAACCAGTTGAAGCAAGTATTTATTAATTTTATTAAAAATGCGATTGAATCCATGTCGAACGGCGGCGTCATCTCCATCGAGGCTTATACGGATCCAAACGGCCGGATGGCGGTCATCAGCATCCAGGATCAGGGCTGCGGCATTCCAAGCGATCAGCTGGCGAGGCTGGGGGAACCCTTTTATACGACGAAGGAAAAGGGCTCCGGGCTCGGCTTTATGGTAAGCAAGCGCATTATCGAGGATCATCAAGGACAGCTGCGCGTTAGCAGCCAAGTGAACCAGGGGACGCTGGTGCAAGTGGTTCTGCCGCTCGTCCCTTAAGAAAGAAGCCCCATAGCCGCTAATAACGGCTATGCGGGTTATTTCTTATTTATGGCGGTTTGGAAAAAATTTATTTTTTTTCTAATATTTCGACAGTAAGTGCGGAAGAGCTGATATACAATCATTCTTGCTAGTAACCTATGATAATCCTCTTCATAGACTTCGCATAAGGAACGAACGACACTACTAAGGAGGAATTTATCAGCATGATGCAGGATGACGGTATTATGGATGTGCAGCAATCGATTCCGTGCCCGAATTGCGGCCGAACGATGCGATTGAATTATGTGCTTTGGAAAGAGCCCCGGTATGTTTGTGAAAGCTTCCGGCAGGACAAGGATTGCGAAATGGTTCTTATGCTGAAGGAATATAGACCGAACTTTGACCGCAGTGCCTCCGCTTCCTAATGACACAAGCACCGGCCTACCGGATGGTAGAATCGGTGCTTGTTTTTTTGAACCATTCGTTTAGGCATGGCCAGCTTTGGAAAGCTTGTTGCTGGGTGCAAACCAACCAAGAAGGGCTATTGCTATTAAGACAGCATAGAAGACCAAGGTCCAGCCCGTGCTATGAGGAAAATGAGGATTCAAAATCCTAATATCCTCGTGGGCAAGCGTTATTACAGCCAGCTTTACCCCAACCCAGGCTACGATCGCATAAGCCGTTGTCTCCAGCGCCGGACGTTGCCCAAGCAGTTTTACAAACCAGGTGGCTGCATATTTTATTAAGACTAAGCCGGCGATCCCGCCAAGAACCACTACAATAAATTGTCCGCCGTCCATCCCGCCGAAATCGCCAAGCGGCGAATCCGGTAATCCAAGAGCAAGCGCTACGGCAGCAAGAATGGAATCTATTGCAAAAGCGAGATCAGCCAGCGCAATTTTTCCTACTGTAGGCCAAAAGCCTTTCCCTGAAGCCTCTTGCTTTACATCCTTGTGAATATTCTCATGTTTCTTACCAAGCCGCGCTTGGATGATGTGCTTTAGACCTAGGTATAGAAGATAGGCCGCGCCAATCGCCTGCACCTGCCAGACATTTGCAATAAAGGAAATCGCAAAAAGAGCGGCAAAACGAAAGACAAAGGCCATAATGATCCCATAGTTAATAGCTCGGTTCTTCTGTTCATCCGGTAAATGCTTGGCAATCACCGCCAGCACCAACGCGTTGTCGGCCGACAGCAATCCCTCCAAACCGATAAGAATGAGTAAAGCCCACGCATACTCCAACCACAATGACTCCAACTTGAATTTCCCCCTTCTACAGCTATGGTAAGTATAGTCTGCCAATAAAGTCATTTTTTATAATATTTTACTTGCCCGACAATACGTATACGTAATTCATTGCCGTTAAGGTTCATTTCATTTTTCCCCGATCAGGAGCGGAGTGAGGTGGTATTCCGGAATCTTGTTCAGAAAAATTTTCCAGCCGTGCCCCCTCATTCGCATCAATGCCTCCGAATGCTTCTGATGTATCCATTCTTTGGCAGGAATGAAGCCGCATGGGCGGCTTACATATTCATTAGAAGAAAGAGGGATGAACCGATGAAAAACTTCACTAAGCACGCCGTATCCACTGCTATTTTGCTTGCAGCCATTGCCGTACCAAGCGTCGCACTTGCCGACAAACCCGATCATGGGGAGAAGAAAACCGGACTGGAGCGCGCACTTCAGAGCGGAAAGAAAAGCGATCGGGCACGGGAAGTACTTGAGCGTAACCTCGAACGCAAGCTGCAGCGTGAGCATGACGAGAATGATGAAGAAAAATCCGATGCATACATCGTGGCTAAAGATAAAGAGGAACTTTCTATCGACTTTGGCGGGACTGATACCGCAGACAGCGTGACGCTGCCGCTGGACGGCTTGCCGGCGAAGGGAGAGCATGGCTCCAGCATTACATGGGTGTCCAGCAACCCTGCGGTCCTGTCGAATGACGGCAAGACGCTCCACCGTCCCGCCTATGGAAGCGCAGATGCAAAGGTGACACTCACGGCAACGCTCACCTACGGGTCGGCTACGGCAACCAAAACGTTTGAATTGACCGTTAAGAGCCAATGGACGGATGCCCAGCGCGTTGCCGCGGATAAAGAGGCTCTTGCCATCACGTTCAGCGGCTCCGACTCCCTTAGCAGTGTCACTGCTCCTGTAACTCTGCCGGCAACGGGACTTCACGGATCTTCCATCACTTGGCTCTCCAGCAACACCTCCGTCGTATCGAATGACGGACGTACCGTGGTTCGACCGGCAGCAGGATCAGGGGATGCAACCGTAGCCCTGACGGCAGTAATCACTTATAACGGCGTGAGTGAAACCAAGACCTTTACACTGACGGTGAAACAGCAGCTCACAGCACAGCAGAAGCTGGCGGCGGACAAAGAAGCTCTCGCCATTACGTTCGCAGACTCGGATTCGCTCAGCAGTGTGACGCGTCCGTTTACGCTCCCGGTCACCGGTGCGAATGGCTCTACCATTACATGGACTTCCAGCTATCCTGCCGTCCTGTCGGCGGATGGTAAAACGGTGAACCGCCCTGCATATGGTGCAGGCGACGCAACGGTTGTCCTAACCGCCACTCTCTCGAACAGCGGCCTGGCGGATGTGAAGGTATTCACAGTGATCGTGAAGCAGCAGCTCAGCGACGCACAGAAGGTGGCGTCCGATAAAGAGGCGCTTGCCATTACGTACAGCGGCACCGATACGGCTTCCAGTGTGACCGGTGCGTTAACGCTGCCTGCCGTTGGGGTGAACGGTTCGACGATCATGTGGGTTTCCAGCGCTCCAGCCATCATCTCGAATGACGGGAAAACGGTTGTTCGTCCGCTGGATGGCCAAGGGGACGCAAGCGTGACACTAACTGCGATTATTGTCGGTAACGGGTACAGCGATACGAAAACCTTTACCGTTACGGTGAAAGAACGATAAAGAAAAAAACTTCTGCTGGATGCCTTCCTAAGGCGACAGCAGAAGTTTTTTATTTGGTAGTTCAAAGCTTCCCCGCTCCTTACTCCACCGGAAGACCGGAAGCTCTCCGAAGCTCGTTGGCCAGCCAATGGAGATAATCCTTCTGTTCCTGGTCATCCGTTTCGTACCATGCGGGAGAAATCCATGTATTGATTATGGTTTGGGCTACGCCTGGATCCAGCACGTTGTCCTCACCTCCGCCGTTTCCGTTTGTACTCCACCATCCCTCGGATCCGTAAGACTCATTCAGATCGACCAGAATGCCGTTCATCGATATATTATTGCGGTACTGATAAATGTGTCTTGCAAGGGATTGCTGCCCCCCGCTCCAAGCATACGTTTGCCAGAATCGGGAGCAAGCGCCCGCAGCACTAACCGCTTCTACGACTCTGTAGGATCCGTAGACCCCTGTATTAAAATTCGGGGTGGCTTCACTGCAGGCCCGAATATATTCGATTACCGTTGGAAGCTGTGCGTTGGTTGCGTCGAAGTCCACTGCGAAGTAAATGGTGCTGCCTTCAGGCTGTCCCACCTCCGCAGCGACCCGCAAAGCCGTCGCCCCATCCGCCAGCCCGGCGCTTCTGCCTCCTAGCGCCCTGTCCGCCGTCGTTTCGAATACCGATACGATCTGCATGCCGGCCTCGCTAATGATTTCGGCTTCCCCCCTTGTCAAACGCTTCCAACCGGTGGGAACAAGATAGCGGCAAATAAATTCGTAGCCGTCATTCGCAAAAGCCGCTGCGGTTTGAGCCGTTAAGGGAGTTGAGCAATCGATGCCTTTTGCCATTGGTGATCCCTCCTTTACTTATCAGCCTATGATATCAACATGAGCTTCGCAGCGGCGAATGCGGATATTTCGTCAAAAATAGGCAACTGTCTCTTGTTTCCTTGCGCCGGGCGATACAGCCTGTTTCGTTCCGGTGAGACTGCTTGTAACCAGAAGTGCTTTCCAGTAGTATGGAGTAGAAATGATTACTATTACACAAGATCAGGGTCGGTGAAACGAAGCGATGAGCCCAGAATGGATAACGAATGTAACGGAAGAGAATCTGCTGGCGCTGCTCGAGCGATTCCGATCCTGGGGACCGCTGCCGGGCATCCTCCTGACCTTTCTTAAATCGTTCATTCCCCCGCTGCCTACGTTACTCATCGTTGGCCTGAATGCAGTCGTATACGGACTTTGGCTCGGCTTCCTGTATTCCTGGATCGGTATGGTCAGCGGCTGCATGGCAACCTTCCTGCTTGTCCGCCGCATTGCGGGTCATCGCCTGCTTGAGCGCTGGTACCGCAAGCCCAAGGTACAGCGGGGCATGCTTTGGATCCGCCGCAATGCCTTCAGCTACGTATTTCTCTTAAGCTTGTTCCCCGTTGGCCCGTTCGTGGTAGTGAATATGGCGGCCGGACTGGCAGGCATGAGAATACGGTCGTTCGCCCTTGCGGTTGCCGCCGGCAAAGGCATCATGATTTTTACCGTTTCTTATTTCGGTCATGATCCCTCCCGCTATGCGGAGAATCCCTGGAGCCTTTTGTACATCGCTGCGATGATTATCGGCTCCCTGGTCGTGATTCGTAAGCTTGAGGCCCGTTATACCAAACAGCTGCAGCACGAGACGTGAAAAAGCCACCCTAGGAGACCGAGTGCTCGAAGGGTGGCTGTATTATTGGTGGAGCCTATACTGCGGGCGGGTTGAGTCGCAGCTCTTCCTCGCTGGTAATTCCCTGCTGAATCGCAAGGCGGCGAAGCGTGCGGTAAAGCTCCGCCTTCGTCGAATCCACATAAGGCATGACGAAGAAAATGCCGACGATAAATACAATGAGGCCCAATAAATACCATCCGATAAAAGAAAGATCAAGAACCCACATCCGGAATTTATGTCCGGCGGTCATTTGCTTGCTGAGCTCGACGGCGCGCTTGTAGCCGATATTGGGATTGTCACTCAGGATATAGGGCACCAGGCTGTAGGCGTACGTCTTGACAATACCCGGGATGATCAGCAGCAGGTACCAAAGGAAGGTGAGCAGTCCTCTCCAGAACATAGCTTTAATAATGTCCCAGTACCTGCCCTTGTCAAAAGAATAGACGATATGAGCGAGATTCACGTCCTGCTCCGCGGCCTGCTTGAAGTAGAGTCTTCCTCCCACCTCAAGAGGATAGCCCAGCAGGATTCGAAACGCCATCAAGATGACAAACACGACAAGACCGATCAGCAGAGCTATCGCCAGGATCACCCAGACAAAAGAACCGTCTCCGTCGGGAGAGAAGGAATTCCAGCCGAAGGACGGCGAATTCCCTGATGTGCCGCCGCCACCTCCGCCCCCTCCAAAATTATAGGAGCCCCCTAACCCTCCTGTCGCAATGACAATCACCAGACTGGCCAGAAACGCCTTCCAGTAGGAGCCTTTGAGTGCCTCCTTAGCTCTGGCTTTGAGCTCCGCTCGTGTCCACACACTGCATTCCTCCTTTTAAAAAATAATTGGATGATCAATATTACGCTATCTCTTCTGATTAGTTTCGTTTACTATCCTATACATCTTCACGGGAGAAGATGATTGAAGTGACAAAATCATGTTAAAATAGACAATAACGACAAGAAAGGCGGAGATCCAATGGAGCATTCGTTTACGATCGAACCGGCCAGTTATTATGCCTTCGATACCGAGTCTGATTTGATGGACAAGTGTAAGGAATGGGGACTGCTGTCGGAGAAGGCGGCCAAGACCAAAAGCTTTTACTATAAGGGAAATGGGAAACACCTCGCGTGCAGTATTGTCGGTTATGTGGATGACATGACGGCCGTTATTGAATTCGATAATCAGCAGAGGCACTGTATCCATCCCTCTTACCTGAAAGAAATGCAGGCGGCGAGCTATAGCCAGAAGCTGATCACCGCTACCGATGTTGAGCAAGAAGTTGCTTCGGATTCGGCCGATGGGGAGACGCCTGCCAAAGCGCAGTCCGCGAAGGACAAGCCCTCAGCGGAAGCAGCGCCGAAGAGCAAGCCCGTCAAGGAGCCGGCCCAGCCGAAGGCCCCTAAGACGGCTAGAGCGCCTAAGCTTGAGCTTCCTGAGGGGAAGGTCAGCATGATCGCAACGGTCAAGGAGTTCGCGACGGTTCCGAATCATTTTGCCGATACGGATGACGAGGTCATCATTTACGAAGCGGTATCGATTACGGATCCCGAGACGGAGGTCGGAACGGCCTGGTCCAGCCACAGCAATACGATGAAAAAGCTGGAGCTGGAGGTTGGCGATACGATTACCTTCGATGCCAAGATCGTAGCCAAGAAGTTGACGAAGCATCCGGTTCCTTATAAAATTAATAATCCTGCTAAGATTAACAAAGTTAAGTAATGTGGGAATGAAAGTCGGGGAGAGGACTTGCAATGAAACTGATATCCTGGAATGTGAATGGCCTTCGGGCCTGTGTCAATAAAGGGTTTAACGAGTATTTCGCCCGAATGAACGCCGATATCGTCTGCGTGCAGGAGACGAAGCTGCAGGAGGGCCAGATTGCGCTGGATTACGGCGAGGAGTATGAGCAGTATTGGAATTACGCGGAGAAGAAGGGATATTCCGGCACTGCGGTTTTTACCAGGTTGAAGCCGCTCTCTGTACGCTATGGGATCGAAGAAGACTCTGAGCCGGAGGGCCGTATCCTCACACTGGAATTTGAAGCATTTTATCTCGTCACCGTCTACACCCCCAATGCGAAGCGCGACTTGTCCCGTCTGGAATATCGGCTCGAATGGGAGGATCGCTTTCGCGGATACCTTAAGGAGCTGGACGCCAGGAAGCCCGTCATCGTCTGCGGTGACCTGAACGTAGCTCATCAGGAGATTGACATTAAGAACGCCAAGTCCAACCGGGGCAATTCCGGCTTCACGGACGAAGAGCGGGAGAAGCTATCGCTGCTGCTGGAGACCGGGTTCACCGATACGTTCCGGCATTTCTACCCGGACAAGACCGATGCCTTTACCTGGTGGTCCAACATGCCCAAGGTGCGGGAGCGGAATGTAGGCTGGCGTATCGACTATTTCCTCTGCTCGTCACGGCTGCAGCCTGCCTTGGTCGACGCACAGATTCACTCCGAGGTACTAGGCAGCGACCATTGCCCGATCGTGCTGGAGATTGATGAGATAAACATTTCATAACGTTTAATATTGATAATATGAAGGGGCTCCCAAAGGTTCATGCAGGTCATGATGCATGACTATGGGCAGCCCCTTCTCGCGATCGGGAGAATGTTCAGCCAGGATTCATGGGTTCAACCCGAGAGATGTTTGCCATTTCTGCAAAAGTACAAAAATCAATATGAGAAAGAATGGTTTATGTGAAGATTTGTGAGAAAATACATAATTCTTCCACCCCTAGCCGCCTAACAGGTCGAAATCCCCAAGAAATGATGCCTTATAGCACAAATCGCTCAGCATAGAAGATCCATGCAGAGCGATTTGTGCCGTTTTGCAGCTTTAAGCATACCCGGAGACTTACATCTCTATCATCACATGCTTCTTGTCAGCCCCATGCTCTGTTTCCGCCCCTGCTTTCCTTCTCCTAATCATAAAGAAGACCAGGACCATCGAGATAAAAGCAGGGATGGCGGAGATTAACAGTGTTTCGGCGATGCCGCGGGTTAAGGCTTCCTTCTGTATGACGGCTGCCAATACACCGCTGACACCTCCCGCGGCCGATAAAGAATCCGTCCCCAGCTCCAGGTAACGATGGACCACATTCGTTTGAAACTCATTGAAAGCAGGCGTCGTCACATCGATCTTCTCGGCGATATGCGAAGCGTAGTTTGTAGTGCTTCGGGTCATGATGCTTGTAAGCGCGGCAATCCCGAGCGACGCCATAACGTTCCGGAATACATTGGATAATGACGATGCTCTGCCGATCATACTGTTGGGAAGTGTATTCAGCCCTGCAGACGATAACGGCATCATACAGAGGCCGATTCCGATCCCGCGGATGACCAGCATCCAGGTGATCCAGTGATGCGGCGTATTTTGCGCAATATTGTGCAGCTCGACCGTAACGCACCCGACGAGCGCCAAACCGATGACGCTAAGCGGCACAGGGCCGTACTTGGACGTCAGCTTCCCTGCCACCGGCATCATGAAGGCCATCGCAATGGATTGCGGCATCATGAGCATTCCCGTCTGCATAGGCGTCATCCCCAGCACGTTCTGGATGTACACCGGCATCAGATAGACGCCGCCCTGCATCGCAATCATCACGAAGCTGGAGGCGATAAGGCTGATGGTGAAGAGCGAATTTTTGAACAGATGAAAATCCATGATCGGATTCTCCTTGCCGAGCTCAACCCACAGCAGAAACACAAAGCTAAAGAACGAGATAAAGAAAAGCGAGACGATATACAGTGAGGTCCAGCCTTCCTTCTGCCCGTCGGTAAGTGCAAGCAGCAGCGTACCGAACATTACCATGGACAGGAAAGAGCCCATAAAGTCGAACTTTAAGCCCTCTTGCTTCGGCGTTTCCTTCAAGAGAAGATAGCCGAGGATGATGGCCAGAATTCCGATAGGCAAATTGATATAGAACAGGTAGCGCCAGCTGAAGTGGTCCACCAAATAACCGCTTAGCGTCGGGCCCATGGCCGGAGCGGCCATCGCGGAGATGCCCCAGACGCCCATCGCTACCTGAACCTTGTCACGGGGCACAATTTGGTACAGCATCGCCATACCGATCGGCATGATAAAGCCGCCGCCCAAGCCCTGAATAATCCGTGCCGCGATAAGGCTGGAATTGCTCCAGGCCATGCCGCACAGGGCCGAACCGATGACAAAAGCGATTAATGTCGTTAAGAACGTCGTTTTGTAGCCGAAACGATCGGCCAGAAACCCGCCCATCGGCACGACGACGGCGGAAGCCAGCATGTACCCGGTTACCACCCACTCCACGTCGTTCTGGGATACACCGAAGACCGCCATCAGCTTCGGCAGGGCCACGTTCATCAGGCTGCTGTCCAGTATAGCCATGAAGGTACCGATAATCAGGACGATGACCGGCAGCCAATAGCCTTCCTTAGGCTGCAGCTGCGGTTTTGCTGCGGTAATGGAAGCTTGCGTCATTCGCTTCAGCCCCCTTATTCCGCATGAACCTTAGCGCCGTCGGTTACTGCTTCTCCTGGCTTCAGGACGATTTGATCGTTAGCCTTCAGTGAATCGCCCTTGACGTAGACCCATTCTTCATTCTTCTCCTCGACCTGAAGCTGAACTTTCTGAGCAACCCCATTGCTAACACGGTATACGAAGGTGCCTCCCTCGCCCTTCAGCAAAGCGCTCTTCGGCAGCTCGACCCGGCTTGAAGCGGATGCGCCGAAAGCTACGGATGCGACGGCACCGGCGCGAAGAGCCTCATCCGAATTTTTGACGATCACCTTAACGGGAAACGTATTATTATTGACGTCAGACACGGGAGAGACGAAGGAGACGACCCCGTCAAACGTTTTATTCGGAACGCTCGGTACCGTCACTTTCACCTCTGCTCCTTCTTTTACCTGGCCTATGAGACTTTCAGGAACGCTAACCTCCACCTTAACCGAGTCCATGCTCACCATGGTCAACAGCTCCGTACCGGAAGGCATCGAGGTAAAAGCCATTTCTCCGGGCTGAACGGAGCGCTTGACTACGATGCCGTCCGATGGAGCCTTGATAGCGGCGTTGTCAATCGCATTCTTCGAAAGCTCCAGGGATGCTTTAGCCAGATCGACCTGCGCTCTCAAGGCCGCAATTGTGTCACTGGTTGCGCCGGCACGAGCCAGCTCCAGCTTCGCAGAAGCGGCCGAGAGCGCGGCTTGTGCGGAGCTTTGCGCAGCAAGGGACTGGTTATATCCCGTGCTTGCCTTCTCGAAGTTCACATGGGCTGCTTCAAGCTCATCCTTGGACAACAAACCCTCATCATATCGATTCTGAAGCTGATTATGCGTTTTGGTGGCTAAGTCCAATACAGCCTTGGCCTGCTCGACCGCTGCCGCCGCCGTATCCAGACCTCCCCGGGCTTGCGTTACCGCAGCTTCCGCCGCTTGAAGATCCTGCGGCCTTGCTCCATGCAAGGTATCGTTCAGCTTGGCCTGCGCCGCGTCTACATTCGCTTGGGCTTGCGCCTGCTGCTGCAACAAATCGGCCGTATCCAATTGGAGGAGCACATCGCCCTTCTTCACCTTGGAGCCCTCGTCAACGAACACCTCAGCGACACGGCCCGGAAGCTTCGAATAAATATGAACGGTTTGGAGCGGAGCGATTTTGCCGCTTGCTCCGGGGACACCCGCGGAAGCGCTTAGCGTAATCACCTTGACCCCAATGGAGCCGGATGAAGAGGCTTGTGCGGGAGTCCCTGCATTGCAGCCTGTCAGCGCTGCCGTGGATGCAGACAGGATCGCTGCTGCCGTAAGAATATGCAAATAGTTCTTCATGTCGGGATCCCCTTTTAGTCTTTGATATGAATCTTAATTACTGCGTTCATGCCCGGTGCAAAATCCAAGCCCTCGTGGTCGTCGATCGCTACTTTTACATTGATCCGCTGTGTCACCTTCGTGAAGCTTCCGCTGGTGCTGATGGTAGGCATCAGGGAGAAGGTCGAGGCGGCGGCTTCCCCAATCTCCGTTACCTTCCCTGTAAAAGCTCGACCCGGATACGTATCCAGCTCGATATCGACCGTTTGCCCCAGCTTCACCTTGTTAATGCTGGTCTCTTCAATATCCGCCGATATGTATACCTTGCTCTTATCCATAATCATGGCGACGGCTTGCCCTGGTGAAACTACCTCGCCCGGCTTAGCCGACGTCTGAATGACCGTTCCGCTAATCGGCGCTCGCAGCGTCGCTTGATCCAGCAAGCTGTTGGGCAGGTTCGTGATATCCTGCTGACCGACGATCTGATCGGCTACCACCGTATCCCCGATTTTGACCCCGAGTGAATTCATCTTGCCGGCAATCCTTGGCATTACCCGATAAATCTCTCCGGCCACGCGGGCGTCCTCTGTCTTGACATAATGCTCGTTCTCATACCAATAGTAGACGCCGATGCCGGCGCCGCTCGCCACCATAACCAGCAAAATGACGTATAGGATGATTTTCCGTTTCATTGGGTACTCTCCAGCCTCTCCTCGATATGGACTATTAATTTCGAAAGCACATCATGAACTAAGGTAAACTGCTCCTGCGTAAAAGACTGAGCCAGCATTTCGTTAAATTCGGCATCCACCCGGTCGAGACGATCCTTTTTTAATTGCTCGCAAAGCGACGTAATATAGATCCATATCACACGTCGGTCCTTCTCATCCCGCTTCCGCTCCACCAGCCGATCGCGCTCCAAGCGGTCAATGATACCCGTTAACGTGCTGTTGCTTAGCTCCAGCGCCTTGGAAAGATCTCCAATCGTCTTGGGCTGCCCCAGAAACAGCTCACGCAGCACGAACATCTGCGGCCCCGTAAGGCCAAGCGTTTTCATTTCGGCATACATCATGGTCGTTCGCAGCTTATTTAATCTTTTGAATAACGAAGTTACATCAAGGCTGCGGTCCAACGGCACTTCCCCTTTCTTTATACATGCTAATATTACGAACGCGAAATATTCGAATGCAAAATATCATAGCATGAAATGAAATCCATGCAAATATGTTTTTAAACAGTTTAATGAATTTTTGATAAATGGGCCTTCGGATAGCAGAATAGCGCTGCTGGCGCCGGCTTTCCCTAATCGAAAAGAGGCTGACAGCCCCAGCCGTCAGCCCCCTTCTTACCCTGCTTTCTCAAACTGCGTCGTGTACAGACGATAGTAGAAGCCCTTGCTGTCCAGCAGCTCTTCATGAGTCCCGCGCTCAATGATGCGCCCGCCGTCGATCACCAGAATCATGTCGGCCTCCCGGATCGTGCTGAGACGATGAGCTATGACGAAGCTGGTCCGCCCCTGCATCAGCACACGCATCGCCTCCTGGATGTGCATTTCCGTGCGGGTATCGATGCTGCTCGTGGCTTCGTCCAGGATCAATACGGCCGGATTCGCCAGAATGGCCCGCGCGATAGTTAAGAGCTGGCGCTGCCCATGGCTGACATTGGTCCCTTCCTTGGAAAGCACCGTATCATAGCCCTGAGGCAGCTTGCGGATGAAGCTGTCCGCGTTGGCCAGCTTGGTAGCGGCCTCCACCTCCGCATCCGTGGCATCAAGCCGACCATAGCGAATATTCTCCCGGATCGTATCGGAGAACACATAGGCATCCTGAAGAACGATCCCCAATTGACGCCGCAGTGCCTCCTTATCCATGTGCTTGATGTCCGCCCCGTCGATCGTGATGCTTCCCGAGGTCGTTTCATAAAATCGGGTGAGAAGATTCACGATCGTCGTTTTCCCCGCTCCCGTAGGCCCTACCAGTGCGATCATGCTGCCTGGAGATGCATGCAGCGACACGTTCTGAAGCACATGTACGCCTTCCTTATATCCGAAGGAAACATCATTGAAAATGACCTCGCCCTTCATATCTGCAAATGATGAGGATACGGTTCTTCGTGCTGCCTCTTCGTGCTCCGACTTCTGCTCCATCAATTCGAAGACACGCTCGGCACCGGCAATCGCCGCTTGAATCATGTTGAACTGGTTGGCAAGCTCGTTCACCGGCCGCCCCAGCTGGCGGGAATAGTTCAGGAAGGAAACGACGACACCGACCGTAGTCCACTGCATCAACGCCATCCAGCCTCCCCCGAGAGCAATAGCGGCGAAACCCAAGTTATTAATTACGTTCATAAACGGACCCATAAGCCCTGTCAAAATTTGCGCCCGGATGCCCACGTCCGCCAGCTTCGTGTTGAGCCGGCTGAAGTCGGCCAGCGCGCGAGGCTCGCGACAGAAGGTAGCCACGACCTTCTGCCCGGAGACGGTTTCTTCAATGAACCCGTTCAGCTCGCCAAGCTGCTTCTGTTGGGCGGCGAATTGCTTGCGCGTATGACCGGACACGACTCTTGTCAGGATAGCGACCAGCGGAATGGTCACCAGACTGAGCAGCGTCAGCCGCACGTCCAGGCTGAGCATGATCACCAGACACCCGGCAACGGTGATTACACTGGAAATCAGCTGAATCAAGCTCTGGTGCAGCGTAGTCGCGATACTCTCGATGTCATTCGTCGCACGGCTCATCAAATCCCCATGCGGCTGGGTATCGAAGAAGCGAAGCGGCAAGCCCTGCAGCTTGCCGAACACGTCCCCCCGCATCGCCCGAACCGTACGCTGCGACAGCTTCGCTGCGGTAAACGCCTGCAGCCAGGCCAAAGCGGCCCCGCAAATATAAACGCCGAGCAGAATCGCACACAGCTGTAGCAGCCCTGCGTAACGCTGCGGAAGAATATAATCGTCAATAGCCACGCCGATAAGGAAAGGTCCGATCAAGGAAAGGCCCGCGTGCACCGACGTCAGGAGAATGACAAGGAAAAGGGAACCGCTCTCCGACCGTAAATAAGACCATAGCTTCGCCAGTGTTTCCTTGGTGTTCTTAGGCCTTGCCTTCGGCATCCCCATGCTTCCGTGCCCGAAGCCCGGTCTACCTCCGGGCCCCATTGGTATTTCACGCATGCGCCGCATCCTCCTCACCAAGCTGAGATTCGTAAATTTCGCGATAAAGTGCGCTCGAACGCATCAATTCCTTATGCGTCCCGGAGGCGGCGATTCGCCCCTCCTCCAGCACAAGGATGCGGTCCGCTTCCTGCACGCTGGTGATGCGCTGGGCGATCATCAGGCAAGTGCTCCGCGACATCCGCTCCTTCAGAGCCTTCTGAATTTTGGACTCCGTACCGAGGTCCACCGCGCTCGTGCTGTCATCCAGGATCAATATCGCCGGCTCAATCAGCAGGGCTCTCGCGATCGAAATCCGCTGCTTCTGACCTCCCGATAGGTTGACTCCCCGCTGCCCGAGCAGCGTATCGTACCCGTCCGGCAGTCTTGTGATGAATTCGTGAGCCTGAGCGGCCTTTGCCGCAGCCACGATGTCCTCCATCGACGCATCAGGCTTCCCGAAGGCAATGTTGTCCTTAATCGTGCCGCTGAACAGAATCGCCTGCTGCAATACCATGCCGATACGGGAACGAAGACCGGTCAGGTCCAAGGATCGCACGTCCTTGCCGTCGATACGGACCGTCCCGCTCGTTGCTTCATAAAGCCGGGGGATTAGATGAACCAGCGAGGTCTTGCCCGCGCCGGTCGCACCGAGTATGGCTACGGTTTGCCCCGGCTCGACGTCAAAGCTGAGCTCTTTCAGCACGGTTTCGTTCCCGTCATAAGCAAACGATACCTTGTCAAAGGAGATATGTCCTGTGCTGATCCCAGTCGTATCCGGGCTTTCAGGGTTTCCGATCCCCGGGTCCGTCTCGAGCACCTCCTGAATTCGGTCCGCAGAAGCCTTCGCACGGGAAACGTTCATCATCATCATGGCAACCATTAATAACGAGAATAACACCTGGGTTACATAGTTAATAAACGCAACCAGCTCGCCTACCTGGAGGGAGTTCGACCAAATGAGATTCCCCCCGAACCAGAGCGCGGCCACAATGGTAGCATTCAAGAGCAGGAACATGACGGGGCTAAGTGTAGCCATGACCAGATTCGCCTTAAGCGACATCTCCATGAAATCCGTATTCGCACGACCAAACCGCTCTTTCTCGTAATCCGCCCGCACGAAAGCCTTCACTACGCGGATGCCGGCCAAATTTTCCTGCAATACCGTATTCAAAGCGTCGAGGCGGGCTTGAACCTTGGAGAACAAAGGAAAGCCCTTTCGAATCACGACGTACAGCACCGCAAATAAAAGAGGAGTAACAATGAGCAAAATCAACGCCAGCCTGCTGTTAATCATGAACGCCATAATGAAGCTTCCTACGGTAAGCAGCGGAGCGCGCACAAGAACGCGCAGCATCATTTGGACGAAGTTCTGTACCTGAGTAATATCGTTCGTGAGCCTCGTAATGAGAGATCCGGTTGAGAACTGCTCCAGCTTGCGGAAGGAAAAGGATTGAATCCGCTCAAACAAATCGCCCCGGACATCCGCGCCGAAGCGCTGGGAGGCGATACTGGAGAACACCGTACAGCCCACGCCCCCGATCAGACCGACAAGGGTGGTAACGACCATCCAAAGACCCACCTGTTGAATATGACCCAAATTGCCGGTCTTCACGCCCTCATCGATAATGCTGGCCATAAACTGGGGCTGCATCAGATCCATAGCGACCTCCAGCATCATAAGCAGCGGAGCGAGAAGTGTAGCGAGCCAATACGGCCTGACGTATTTGATTAATTTGCGCATGAGCTATCGCTCGCTTTCTTCAGGTTATCGTGCATCTTCATCAGCAGCCGGCGAAAGGCATCCTGCTCAGCCTCCGTAAAGCCGGAGAAGCCTATCGCCTCCATACGATTCATCTCCTCGGTAATAATTTGATGCACCTCTCGTCCTTTCTCCGTCAGGTAAACCCGAGAAACCCTTAAATCCTCCTCATCCGGCCTCCTCACGAGAAGTCCCGTCTTCTCCATCCGCCCTATCATCACGTTAACCGTGGCGGGAGTCACCTGCATCAGCTCGGCGAGCTCCTTTTGGCTTTGGCCATCCTTCTTGGATAAGTGCAGCAAGAGCGCAGGCTGTCCCGGAAACACATCCTTGGTGGAAAGCGTGGAATGCACCATCTGACGATGCAGCTTTGCCGCTCTGATAAATGCCATCTGTAAAGGAATTTGTTCCTTCAAAAGGATCGATCCCTCCCTTTTTAATTAGTCGACTAATTAAAATGTACAACGAAAGACCCGGATCGTCAATGCACTGAAACCTGAAAAACAGCTGAAAGTGTCGGCTTGGAAATGCTTCCTCACCGGCTCTTTCAGCTGCTTCAAGGTATTGTATCGCTAACTGCGCGTTTGGGCCTCATCCCACGCGGCTTTAAATTCACTTATACTGCCATATCGTTCGCTTCTGTCAGGCCGGACAGCCCGGGCCGCGACCTCGTACAGCTCTCTGCCTGCCTCCCATTTGGACATGGAACGGTCTCTTTCACCTCCAAGGAGTGCGAAAGCGGTCGCCCCCATCACAAACACATTGGAGCGTCCGTCAATTTCCGCGCCTGACGTGAATTCCTCGGGTGACATGAACCGCGACGAACCCCATAATCTTCCCATCGTATTGATGAAGGGCTTCTTCCGGTATAGGTCGATATCGCAAATCTTCATTTCCTTGCGGGCAAAATCGTACATCAAGCTTCCGTCATAGAAATCAACGGCAACATAGCCCTTTTGCTCCACATGCTCGTGAAAAGAAAAAATGGTGTCCAGCGAGGCCAATCTGTCCTGTACGGATAGCTGCCGGAATTGAAAAAACGGCGACTCGGGGTGAGTATACTTAGCCGGAGGCGGAAACGTATCATGGGGATGCAGCGATTCCCCCTCGAACCAGGAGAATACGGCGACGTAGCCTGAGCCGGTTTCATAATGGTCAACCATTTGCACAAGAGCGGGATGACTTAGGTCGACATAAAGAGGAACCGCCGCTTTCAGGTTCAGGATGGCCGTATGCGGATCACCCGAATACGCTAGACCTCTCGCGCCTGCGTACTTGACGAAGAGGGTCTCCCCGTCCTTCCTGACGGCAAAGCTGATATTGCCGGAGTCCTGCCGGTCGAATACGCGAATGACACGTCCCAGCTCGCGGATCCATTCTAAATCATGCGGCTCCTGCAGCTGAAATACGACCTCGTCAAGGGTTATCGTATAGGGAGAGATGGCGCTCAAGCTCCTTCCCCGGTGCGATTCACAAGCCACTTGGCCGCATCCAGCAAGTCCGCCGCAATGTAATCGGGCGTCGCCTGGTCATACCACTTATGGCGGTAATTCCCCAGAGAAGACTCCCCCCACCCCGTCTTGACCAGCACCTTGACAGCGCCAACCGCTGCCGCCGCGAGCATATCCGTCGACCCCACATCGCCGACAACCGCACAGCGCTTTAAGTCCAGTCCCAGTTCCTCCGCAGCTCTATGCAGCATCCCGGGCCGTGGCTTGTGGCAATCGCAGCCATCCTCCGGTTCATGCACACAAATGTATGCGGCGTCAAAGCCGTAGGCTTCGAATTGCCGGGTGAATTCCTCTACGGTTGCTCGTCCTTTGGAGATGTTATGCTGATTTGTAAAGGCAATGATCTTACAGCCGTGATCCTTCATGAGTCGGATGGCTTCCTGAGAGTAAGGATAGAGCTCGAAATCATTAGGATGAATAAAATGTCCTGTTCCGCCTATCGTTCCGTCACGATCAACAAAAACTGCCTGCAATGTCTGCATCATAGCCTCCTTCTAATTGAAACCATGTGGTGTATGCACCTCCATTATTACCATATTATGGTCAAAATAACTACCCCTCAAAGCAAAACAACCGCCATACAGCGCGATGACTGTAGGCGGTTGTTACGATTTACACTCGAGGTGTCCCTCCCAGAATGCCGGTTATCAGCTTCTCCAGCGGGATGACATCCGTCATATTCTTGTTGCAGGCACTGCTATGGACACACAAATAATTGCCTATGGCTTTATAATAATCAGGCGAAGCGTTCGCCGGTCTGGATTTGGTAATGGCCGTGAACAAAGCAACCTCTTCCAGCCGATTGCACAAGCAGCAGGTGCTCTTCTTATGCACCGGAGTGATTCGTCCTTCAATACCCACAAGCCGACCTTCCCAAGGATACACGATAAATAGTTTATTTGTGGCGATGTCGGTCCAGCCCAGGTAGCTCATATATCGGAAGTCCGTCTCACTAAGGTCCGGTCCCTTCAGCTTCTTCACTTTAGGGAAGAGCTTCTTCAGCTGCGCTTCGTTCACCTGCGGGAAAGGCTCCATAAAGGGCTCCAAGGATTGCAAGTACGCCTTCAAATCGCCGGAGGATTGAATGTCCTTAACGGCACTTAATAACTCCTTCTGATGGTCCGTTGCCCCTGGGAATGCATCAAGAATTTTTGCCTCGGCCGTATGTCTTACCGATTCGATAATCTTACGATCCGAAACGGAACTGCAGGCTTTCAGCAGACGATCAGCCTGCTTGGAGATCAATTGATATTGGTGGTTTCTAATAAATTGTGTATTCATGGCGCTCAGCCCCTTCCTTGTATTGGAACACAGTAAGGTGCAAAGCCCATTATTAGAAACGATGAAGCTTTATCGGGCGACAGTGATGTATCACAACGATCCGCCCCATGCAAAGTATCGCCCTAATGCTAGGCTTTGCATGAGACGCTACTTAATCTGGCAAACTGATTTGCCATCTCGACCAACCTCCCTTGTCACGCTCATTATAAAATAATCCCTTCTCCGCTGCAACCGCCCGCTCACCTGAACGTCAGTCCGCTTCAGCCAAGGGCAATCTGACAATAAAAGCAGTACCTTGCCCTAGGGTACTATTCACCAGG
This sequence comes from Paenibacillus silviterrae, assembly GCF_030167925.1. Taxonomy (GTDB): domain Bacteria; phylum Bacillota; class Bacilli; order Paenibacillales; family NBRC-103111; genus Paenibacillus_G; species Paenibacillus_G silviterrae. Next base: position 1,916,635 of record NZ_JASKUT010000002.1, on the reverse strand, counting down.
ATCCTTCCCTGATGGGCTTCGACCAGCTCCTTTGCTATAGCCAGCCCTAAACCTGTACCCCCTCTATGGCGTGTACGCGCGTCATCCGTCCGATAAAACCGGTTAAATAAATACGGCAAGTGCTCCGGTGCGATGCCCGGACCGGTATCTGTCACAGAAACCTCAGCCTCCCGAGCCTCGCGATCCTGTCGAATGGTAATGGATACAGTGCCTTTTTCGGGTGTGTACCGAATCGCATTCCCAATCAGATTGACGAAAATTTGGGTGATCCGATGAGGGTCTGCCATCACGAAGCATGCTTCCGCGTTATGGTTAAACGTTATTCTTAGCGACTTGGTTTCCCCATTGAGAGTTAGACGATCAACGATTCTCTCCATCAGGTTCGTTAGATTCAATGCTTTCTTCTCCAATGGCAGCTGTCCGGCCTCAGCAAGCGAAAGCTGGTGGAGATCGTCTACAAGCCGGGTGAGCCGAATGAATTCATCCTGCAGCGGTAGCAGCGTTTCCGGTTCAACCGCCTGTCCCTCCTGCTGCAGCAAATCCAGCTTCCCGCGAATGATCGTAATGGGCGTACGAAGCTCATGAGAAACATCGGCAACCAGCTTCCGTCGTACCTCCTCACCACGCCGAAGCTTCTCGGATAACTCGTTAAAGGCTTTCGCTACCGTTCCATATTCATCCCTCGTAAGGACCTCCGCTTGTACTCCAAGCTCCCCGCGACCCAATCGTTCAATGAAAGGCAGCAGACGCTTCAGAGGAGCCGTAAGTCGGCGCGAAAGCAAATAGGCCGCCAGCAGAGCCACCGGTACGAGCAGCAATGCCCCGACCAATAACAAAACGGTAACTGAGCTTTTCACTCCTTTACGTGCCTTGGCGACGGTTTCTACCTCCCGGTCGTAGTAGTATAAGCCACCGATCACCTCATCCTTGTACTTCACCTGACTGTGCAAACCTAGTCCTCTCGTCAGACCTTCCCCGGCATTTCCGGCGGAATATAGAGGCAGTTGTCGTTCGTTTACCAGGAGGAAGCTTGCGTCGCGATACCGATTCCACTGCTCGCTTGGAATGGTAATTTGATCAACTCCGGTCCAGCTCCCATGGTCCGCATAATACTCGGTAAATTTTGCCGAGAGACGGCTCATTTCATCCGTTCGATCTACGGTCATAGCGTATTGGAATACGGCCGAGACGACCACCTGCGTCAGGAATACGAACAGAAGCCCCATACTCAGAACCATGGCTGCCATGGTAAAAAAAAGCTTACGGCCTACACTCATGGCCGTTGTCCAAACCGATAGCCGAAGCCGTATACCGTTTGAATATATACGGGGTTCGCCGGATCGTCTTCCAGCTTCCGGCGAAGCCTGCTGATGTGTGCATCGACGGTACGTTCGTCATTGAGCAAATCATCCTCCATGGCCGCTTGCAGCAGCTGCAGTCGGCTGTAAACGATACCGGGCTTCGCCGCCATCGTAAGCAGCAGCTTAAACTCAGTAGGGGTTAAGGGAACCTCATTTCCCCGCTTCCACACCCGGCACTCCGCCTCCGCTATCGTCAATTCGCCGCGTTGAAGCTGAGGCTCCGTCTCATCCCTGCCCTCCATACGACGCAGCAGCGAGCGAATACGCGCCAGAAGCTCCCTTAGGGAAAAGGGCTTCGTCATATAATCATCGGCCCCTGCTTCGAGGCCAACAATTTTATCGATTTCCTCCGCCTTCGCCGTGACCATAATAATTCCCATGCGCCCCATTTTCCGTAATTCCCGGCAAACATCTATACCGCTCATCTCCGGCAGCATCCAATCGAGCACGACCAGAGAGGGCTGCTTGGACCTCGCGGCGAGTAAAGCCTCCTTGCCGGTTTGAGCCGTCACAATCTCATAGCCTTCCCTACGCAGGAAGGGGATCATAAATTCCAATACTTTTTCCTCATCGTCTACCAAAAGCAGAGTATGCGGCACTATTTACACAACCTTTCTACCCTATCTGACCCCATTATACAATGACCGCTCAGCACTATGGCAAAATTCACGGGAAGTGTAACGAATCGCAATAAGTTCGCAACATGTTGCTGTTATAGTTCAAATTATCTACTAAGTAAAGGAGTTGAAGTACCCCGTGAACACTAAAAAGAAAGGCTTCGTACTAGCTTCTGAAGCAGCTTATCTCCTCTTATCATGGGCCCTTCTGATATGTATTCTGGTTCAAACGTTCTTTGCGGGCCTTGCAGTATTTGCCGATCCCGTCCACTGGAACGACCATTCGGAGTTTGTAAAGATATTCAGTTTCGTACCTCTGCTCATGATCATCCTTTCCTTCACCGGACGTTTGCCCAAACGACTGCGATGGCAATCCGCCTGCATATTCGTGCTGTTATACGCTCAATATGTTACTGGGAATATACCTTGGGCGGGTGCCGTTCATCCGGTAACGGCGCTTATCATGTTCTGGCTTGTCTTCCAAACCGCCGTCGCAGCGTACAATCACTTTAGAAAAGGGGGAGCTTGTTAAGATGTCTATCCGATTAAGCTTGAAAATGAAGAATGCGCTGGTAGCTCTCCACGTCGTTGCCGTCGTAGCTTGGTTTGGTTCAACCATGTGCATGCTTCTGCTATCGCTTTACGCGCAGCGCTCCGTGAACGGGGAAGAGCTGTATTATACGCTGTCCGGGATGCATGTCATTGACGACACCTTGTTAAAATATCCAGCTTTAGCAACATTGATTACGGGCATTTTGCTTTCCGTCTGGACCCACTGGGGACTGGTAAAGTATTATTGGATCGTGATGAAGCTTGTCATGACAATAGGGATTATTCTCCTAGGGATTTTCTTTATCAACGATTGGTTCGGCTATCTCCTGGAGACCGCTTCTCGACTTGGCATGGCGTCCATGGATCAGGAACTGTTCCAAAGCACGTGGCAAAAGCTAAACATCGCATCGATCGGAAACCTTACCGCACTAGCTGCAATGGTAGTCATCACCTATTACAAGCCCTTCGGCAAAATCCGCAAGAAGTAATCAGATCTCCCCTGCACACTAAAAAAGCCAGACATGCCTGTTTCTTAGGCACAGCTGGCTTTTTGTCTTACCTCATAACGAACCAGTAGAATACGGCGGCAATCGCAAAACGATATATCGCAAACCATTCCAGCTTTAATCGCTTCACAATGTTTAAGAACGTCACCACGGCAATCATCGCGACGACAAAGGCGCTAACGAATCCGATCAGAAACAACAGGAGGTCATCGGAGGTTAAATAATCTTTGCTATCATACAAATCTAGGATCGTAGCCCCGAACATGACGGGCACGGAGATCATAAAGGTGAAATCTGCAGCAGCCTTCTGGCTCGTCCCCAAAAGCAACCCGCCCGAGATCGTCGAGCCTGAGCGGGAGAAGCCCGGCCACAGCGCCAAGCATTGGAACAATCCGATACCGAGCGCCTGCTTGTACGTAATGTCATCCGTCTCTTCCGAGGTCACCTTGCGCTTCGAGCGGACGGCGACGATCAGCAGAATCCCCCCGATAACAAGACCAATGAGAACAGGACCCGGACCGAAGAGCACTCCTTTAATAAAGTCTTTGGCAACCAAATAGACGATAAGTGCAGGAATCATGGCAAGAATCATATGAATGGCATTCAGCTTTTTCGCTTTAAAATCGAGCTTGACCAAATCCATCAGCATACCTAAGTAGCGTTTCCAGTACAGCACCAGCACCGCAAGAACGGCACCGAGCTGAATGACGATTTTGAACGTGTCTGCAGCCTGACCTTCGAAGCCCAGCAAGTTGCCCACGAGAATCATATGCCCCGTGGAGGAGACCGGCAAAAACTCCGTTAATCCTTCGACAATTCCTAAAATAACGGCATGAATCATTTCTAGCATGTACGATGTTCCGCCTTTCTAACGTTAAAAGTCCGCGTAGTACACGACGCTACTCAATATAGCAGGAGTGCGACGGAGATTCAAGAGAATTCGCCATTGTTAAGAAGATGTTAAGGAAGAATCCGTCAGAAGTTGATGAAGTTTGATGGCTTATGTCACGGGTTGCTTCTCCCTGTCAGCAGATTTTATATTCTCATAAGATGATTCTAAATGAAACCAAACATGTTTCGGTTAGGATGTAGCTATCAGAGAAATCAAAGGAGTGTTCGAGCTTATGAGAGCTGCTTATCCGACTGGAAGAACGGTAACGATGGATTTTATCGTGATAGGTTCGGCAAGAGGACTGCATTCGGTGCTGTTGCGCCGCGGCGATCAAGAACGGTATCTGATGAAGCGGTTGAGCGGAAGAGAGCTTGCCGCCATGGCAGGTGATATGGGAGAATGCGCGGTTCGTCTGCTCAGCGTACTGAGACAGGGAGAAATTTTGAGCTGTGAGCACGGGATGATCCTGGTGAAGCAAGCTTCATGCCTGAGATCGGTGGGGGCGTAGTAAGGGAGGGGATCTAGTAAAAAAAGAAAAGCGCTCCATTTACGGAACGCTTCATACGTTTATTCGTTGTCACGAAAAGCCAGGGGTTCATCCTCGTTGCCTTCGTTAAGATCGTCTTGGGCAATGTTAACCGGAGTTACGCTTTTCGCATTTTCCAGGTTATCGTTAACAAACTCCATATCTTGATTCTCTGCATTCATGTTGCCTGTTCCCGTGTAATTTCCTTGATGCTTCCTGTTTTCAGACATAACGGCATACTCCTTTGTTATTAATGTTAATAACAATATTTATTTTGTTAATGCATGCAGGCACTGCCCTGCCCCCTGCACTCAACTGGTAGTATGACCGTGACTTCGTAAAATTACCCATCGGAAACACAATTCTTTGACTACACCTTAAATTTTCGGCGGTAATACGCGTTGTACCCAATAATTAAGGGAGTTATGACGAACGTAGGGATAAACCAAACCAGCGGATGTACGGAGTCTACCTCGAGCAAGCGCGGAGCCCCGAAAACCGTGAAAGCCGTAATGGTTGCTATACAGCAGCCCAGCATGCCGCCTAAATGCTCGAACCACCAATGCATCCGGTTCTTTGGAGGTGTCAGCCAATAATACAGCTGCTGGGATCCAAGCAGAATCCCAATGAGCGGAAACCACTGAAGCAGCGGAAAACCGATCGTCCAGCCAAACCAGCTGATAGCGATTCCTCCCAGCACAAGCGCGCCTGGAATCAACATATCCAACAAGCCCTTATGAGCTGCCGACCGCTGTTTGTAGCGAAGCACCCTCATCCCGTACCATGCCGATGAAGAGCTCAGCAGTGCGATAAAGATGAGAAAATAAGCAAAGGCCGTCGATTCTGCGGTCCTCCCGGGATCCAGCGTAATCCTCCATAGCCCCATGTACCAAGCAGTGACTGCAACCACGCCCATGGCCCACACATAAATCCACCCGACTCTTGCATGCAACTTCCCGCCTTTACGGGTAATCATTGGAATCCAAAAGACAAGAAGCGCAAGAAATCCGCCCAGAATATGAAGGACCCGTGTAAATTGAAACAAAACCTCCAAGCTCGTTACCAGCATAACCATCACTCCCTGTAGATACATCGTTTCATTCCGTTAAATCTATTGTAACGGGAATGCTTCGCTTCTTCAGGTGAGCTGAGTCATGAACCGCACCCTGCATAGCAATGACCTAAGTCATGATCTGGTGAGCCGGAGAATCTCGTCCTTTAAAAAACGAGAGCTATCCAGCAATTTCCGACAAAACCTCTTATTTTCACACCTTGCAGGCTATGAATCTAGCAATTATGATTAAGAAAAAAACTAGAACAGGCTGGTGCATACATAAGTGAAGACAGAAGGGCAAATTATTGGTGCGATTAAGGGGAAAATGACGGATGAATCGGTGGCGCGCGAGCTTCGCGATCTGCAGACCCGATTGAATGAATTGCGTAGCGAGACTTTGCAGCTTTCTAAGCATGATCAGCATAGAAGAGCGCTGATTCGAGCGGAAAAGCAGTATATCAGCAACCGGATTCAGTCATTTATGGGGCAGCGAATCGGATAGCGTATCCGTTGAAACGTTAAAAAGCAGGTACAGAGGAAAGAAAGCTTCCTTTGTTCCTGCTTTTTGTCATGTTTGCGGTCCTATTTCGTCATGGGAGACAAAGCTCCAAGCGCCTTCTTAGCCGGCCCCTCGATAACTTCACCATGGTAGTTGTAACGGGAGCCATGACACGGGCAGTCCCACGATCTTTCCGCAGCATTCCACTCGACCTCGCACCCCATATGAGAACACGTTGTGTCCACCAGGTGCAGCTCGCCATGAGGATCCCGATAAGCTCCCGCCCTCTTCCCTCCTACACGGACAACGGCGCCTTCGTCGTTCTTCAGCTCCTCCGGCTTCGTATGTCCCAGCTCCAGCTTGCCGGCTATCAAGTGCTTAGCGACATCCGCATTCGCCGAAAGGAAGTTCTTAATGTCGGGATCGGCATGGAATCTCGAAGGGGAGAACAGCTCCTTATAAGGGCTCTCCTCTCCAAGGATCAGCTTGGTGTTCAGATGGGCGGCCGCTACGCTGGAGGTCATCCCCCATTTCTTGAAGCCAGTGGCTATGAACAGGTTCGGCGTATCCGCCAGCTCCTGCCCGATATAAGGAACCTGATCCGTGGTGAAAATATCTTGAGCCGACCAGCGATAAGCAATCTCCTGCAGGCCAAGCTCCTCCTCCGCGAATTTTTTCAAATTTTCGTAGTATTGGAACGTACAGATGCCTTGCCCTGTCTTATGCCCTTCCCCTCCGATAATCAGCATGGGCTCGCCATTCACCGTCGCAGACCGCAGGGACCGTTTCGGGTTGTCTGCACTGATGTACATGCCGCCTGGATAATCCAGCTTCGCCCGTATGGCCATAACATACGATCGTTCTACGTGTAAACGGGAGAAATAATATCCGTTCCGGTCATTAAAAGGCCAATGGGAGGCACACACCACGTAATCGGCCGTTACCTTTGCCCCTTCTTGCGTGCTTACCGTAGCCGGCTTTTCCTTCGTTACGCCGTTAACCGTGGTGTTCTCATAGATCTGTCCACCCCCGCGAACAATCTCCTCTACGAGGTGGGTTAGGAAGGCGAGCGGATGAAAGCGTGCCTGATTCTTCATGACTACGGCAGCCTTCGTCTCATAGGGAAGGGCTGTTCGCTCCAAGTATCCCCCGGGGATGCCGAGTTGTTCGTACGCCTTCGCCTCCGCCGCGATTTTGCCAATATAATCCTCACTGCTGCAATAAACGTAAGCATCCTCTGTGACTAGCTGACAATCCATCGAATGCTCCTGCACCATGTCTTTGATCCATTGAAGCGCTTCCGCATTGGCATCGTAGTAGAGGCGTGCCTTCTCTTTGCCCATATGAGAAATCAGCTGATCGTAGAATAAATCATGCTGGGCGGTAATTTTCGCCGTTGTGTGCCCCGTCATCCCGTGAAGGATTTGGTCTGCTTCCAATATGGCTACTTTCAAGCCTCTCTTGGTTAGCAAATAAGCTGTGACGATGCCCGTCATCCCGCCCCCTACAATGGCCGCATCAACTTGAATATCGCTGATCAGCCTGGAGAATCGTGGAGTTTGAACGGAATTCAGCCAATAAGATTGAGGAAATTGCGGAAATGCATTGTAGGATTCGGTTTGCGCCATACCTAAAGTACCTCTCGTTTCCCAGTTTTAGGATAATGTAACCAATCCCAGGAGCCGCTATTCACACCGATCTGACAACGGCAGAATAATTCCTCCGCTTCGAAACAAACTATACCAAGATATTATTGGAGCGGATCGGGGTGAATTCTTTTGAATCAGGCAGGCACAGCGGCTTACAATATAGAGTCCTTCGATAAGGCACTGCGGAAGGCCGTTCATCAGAATCCGAACCTGATTGCAAAGCAAGTATCCTTCGGATTTCGGAAAGGCTGCATTTTCTACCTCAATACCATCGTCGATCAGGATCTGCTTCAAAGAGATGTCATTGGAACGCTTATCCATTTAGATCATGAACCGACTACGGATGATTTTAAGGAACAGTTCCCTGTCGGTGCGGTGAAGCAGGGAACTACACTTTCAGCGTTGGTTGACGATTTGTTTCAAGGCTGGGTCTATCTGTACCTTGGGGATCGTCCCGGATTGCTGTTCTACCTGTACAAGCCGAAGGAAAGAACACCGGGCAAACCAGACGTGGAAAGTCAGGTTCTGGGACCGCAGGTTGGCTTTACAGAAATACTGAATTCCAATATTGCCTTGCTGCAAACGTATTTACCGAACCCCGACCTTTGTCAGGAAATGCTGCAGGTGGGGACGAGAACCAAGACCCAAGTTGCACTGCTCTACGTTAAGCAGGTTGCGGATGATCATTTGGTTGAACAGCTTCGGACCCGAATCGAAGAACTTAGCTTCGACGGCATCGTGGATAGTGCGGTGCTGGTTCAGCTGATAGATGACAATAAGGCATCGATCTTTCCTCAGATGATCCTAACGGAGCGGATTGATCGTGTGACCTTCTCGCTGTTGGAGGGAAAGCTGGTGCTGCTCGTATCCGGCAGTCCTTTTGCCATCGTCTGCCCTGCAACCATGATGGATTTCTTCTCGTCGGCGGAGGATCATCTGGTCCGCTGGAACATGGGGACATTTACCCGGTTCCTTCGAGTCTTTGCTATGGTTCTCTCCTTGTTGTTTACACCGGTATACGTGGCAGCCTTGACCTTTCATTACGAAATTGTCCCGACCGCCATGGTCGTACCCTTAGCGGAATCACGAACAAGAGTACCGTTCCCTCCCCTCCTTGAGGCCTTGTTCTTAGAATCGACGATTGAGCTTCTGCGTGAAGCCGGAGCTCGCCTGCCGACCAAAGTCGGTCAGACCATCGGTATCGTAGGCGGTATTGTCATTGGGCAAGCAGCGGTGCAGGCGGGTTTTACGAGCAACATCCTTATCATTATCGTTGCTCTTGGCGCTTTGTCTTCCTTTGTTACACCGGTTTATTTGATGGGTATTACCATTCGTATCATCCGATTCCCATTGATCATCCTTGCGGGGCTTTTCGGCGGACTTGGGATTATGATCGGCGTTTGCTTTCTCCTGATCCACCTGCTTCGATTGACCAGCTTAGGGCAGCCATATCTATACCCTTTAGTCCCGTTCCGATGGACGGATCAAATGGACAGCCTGCTCCGGTTCCCCTTCTCCTTCCTGCGGAAACGTTCACCGTACACTCATGGTGAAGATCAGCATCGATGGAAGTCAGCGAAGGATAAGGATAAGAACAATCAAGATATCGACGAATGAGGGTAGAGGCCCATGCTTAGAAGTGAATCCGCTCCAAAACCATGCAAGCAGTTTAGCGCCTATTTACTGGCCTTTCTTGTATTTGAAGCTCAGGTAGGAGTCGGCTTGCCGGGTTTTCAAAGGGTTATCTTTCGTGAAGCCGAACATGATGCTTGGTTATGTGTGATTCTTGCAGGTTTGCTTTCCCATATAACGGTTTGGTGCATGTTTCAGGTGCTGAAACGCGGTTCGAGGAAGGATCTTTTTGGCATTCAGCAGGAGATCTTCGGGCGCTGGGTTGGAGGGTTAGCTACTCTTCTGTATACCTTATATCTTTCGTTCGGCTTTCTTGTGATATTAAGAAATTATGTGGAGATGGTTCAAACCTGGATGTTTCCGGACATGCCGACGTGGCTGCTTGGTTCTATTATCGCCTACCTGGCGGTTTATGGAGTTCTTGGAGGTGTACGAGTCATCGTGGGTATTTGTACCATTACCTTCTTCTTAACCATCTGGCTGGTGATTTTTATCTGGTTTCCGCTTCGATATTCCTTATGGTCGCAGCTGCTGCCTTTACTGGAGGCGGATATCGGTCAATTGCTCCGTGGTACAGTAAAAATGTCCTTCACTCTGGTAGGCTTTGAGCTGATCTATGTGTTATTTCCATACATAAGAAAACCTGAGCAAGCACCCAAATACACACATGTCGGTCTTATCATGTCCACTCTGCTCTATCTGATCGTCATGGTCGTCACTTTAAGTTATTTCAGCCCAAATCAGCTGCTCCAGACCGTATGGGCTACCTTTACCATGTTCAAAATCGTCATGTTTCCGTTTTTGGAACGATTCGAATATGTGGCCATCAGCGTTTGGATGCTGGTCATTCTTCCTAATCTTGCGTTGTATCTTTGGGCTTCTACGAAGGGATTGAAGCGCATCTTCGGGTGGAAACAAAAGGTGTCTACTTTGGGAATTGCCGTTATCGCTGTTGTAAGCTCTCTTTTCCTTGATACCCGGATTCAAATTGATCAAATGAATGATCTATTCAGCAAGATCAGCTTTGTGGCGGTATTCATCTACCCGTGGCTTATATTACTTGGCTACGGGATGATGCGACTGCGGAGGAGAGGACCTAGTTCATGATGTGGAGAAAAAGACGGCTGGCTCTCGTTGTGCTAACGCTTGCTCTGATTTGCACCGGGTGTTTGGAAACAAAAATTTTGGAGGAAATGGGACTCTCCGTTATTGTAGGCTATGATCCGGATGAGGACGGCAAAATTACAGGCACCTCCCTTCTCCATCAAATTGATCCCGGCGCTAAAGAAAATGTAATCGTCGTGGGAACGACTTCCGACACAAGCAAGGGAATCCGAAATAAACAAAATCGGGAGATGTCAAAGCGTGTCGTAAGCGGTCAGCTGCGTGTGGCTGTTTATAATGAGAAAATTGCCAGAAACGGCATCATGCCGCTCGTAGATACGTTGAAACGCGATCCCTCAATCTCGAATACCATGTATCTTATTGTGAGCCGCGGGAAAGCAGAAAGCATTATTGCCCATGATTATCCTGAAATCGTAAATATCGGCAGCTATTTGTATAAAATGATTCGGCAGAACATTCGTGGGGAACAAATCGTTTCCTGTACCCTGCATGAATTTTTGCAGGCCTACTATTCGGAAGGGCTAGATCCGGTCCTTCCAATCGCGCGACAAGTTGGGGATGAAATTCATCTGGAGAGCACGGCTATTTTCCTTGACGACAAGATGGTAGGCGAACTGAATATGGAGGAAACCTTCCTCTTAAAGATGATGAAGGGCAGATACAGGGCCGGCTCCCTTGAGCTCGTACTGGATGCCGAGCCGCTTAAGGAGGTTGTAAAGAATTTAAAGGATTCGGAGCTGAAGCTTGTTGTAGAGAATATTCACAGCAAGACGAATATTAAACTGGTCACTCCTTCTCCTCCCACCTATCGCATTGATATTAAGCTAGAAGGGAGAATACAGGAAATTTCATCGGAGTTGAATTTGGGCCAACAGGAAATCCTACGAGTCATTGAGCAAGGGATCTCCGATCGCTTGGCCACCCGAACGAAGATGATGATTGACAAAGCGAAGAAGCTCAAGGCCGATCCTATTGGGCTTGGAGAGGTTTATCGTTCCACCATTCGCGGTTCTAAGCTGACCAGGGAGCGCTGGCGTGAAATTTATCCTGATGTTAAGGTCGATATCAGTATAAAAACAAAGATCATTCGTTCCGGGGTTTCCGATTAACATATAAAAAGAGAGATCCCTACTCCTTCTTAATTCGAAAAGGAGTAGGGATCTTTCTTTACACTTCTACAATGATCGGCAATATCATCGGACGTCTGCCGGTTTGATCATAAAGGTAACGTCCCAGCGTTTCTTTAATTTTTTGCTTCAGTACGTTCCACTGTCTCTCCTGGTCTTCTTGCCAGCGGTTCAATGTATCCACCACCAGTACATTGGCTTTATCCAGCAGCGCTTCCGATTCACGCACATAAACGAAGCCGCGCGAGATGAGATCAGGCCCGGAAAGAATGGTTCCCGCAGCCTTGCTTAAGGTAATGACAATGATCAGGATTCCGTCCTGGGAAAGGGATTTCCGGTCACGCAGGACGATATTGCCTATATCCCCGATGCCTAAGCCGTCCACATACGTGCTGCCGGAGGATACTTTACCTGCCTTACGGGCGACCCCATTCTCGATCTGGACCACTTCCCCGTTTTCAACAATGAACGTGTTTCCTTCTTCGACGCCAACCGCTTCCGCCAGCAAGCGGTGCTGATGGAGCATGCGGAATTCTCCGTGTATGGGAATAAAATATTTCGGCCGCATCAGGTGCAGCATCAGCTTCAGCTCTTCTTGGCTGCCGTGTCCCGATACATGCATGCCGGTAGCGGAACCGGGACCATAAATAACATGCGCACCGATTTTGTACAAATCATCTACAGTACGGGACAAAGCACGTTCATTCCCTGGAATCGGACCCGCGGACACAATAACCGTATCACCTGCAAGCACTTCGACCTGACGATGATTATTACGGGCTAGTCGGGAGAGGGCTGCCATAGGTTCCCCTTGGCTTCCCGTACATAATACGGCGACACGATCCAGCGGCAGATTCCCTACTTCAGACGGATCAACCAGCATTCCTTCCGGGATGGTCATGTAACCGAGCTCCTCGGCAATAGTCACCACATTAATCATGCTTCGTCCAAGCAAAGCAAGCTTGCGGTTTGTGATCCTCGCCGCGTCAACGACCTGCTGCAGGCGATGAACGTTTGAAGCGAAGGTAGCGACAAATACCTTCTGTCTCGCCTTACGGAAAATCTCTTCCAGATGAACGCCTACGTTGCGTTCCGACGGAGTAAAACCCGGCCGCTCGGCATTCGTACTTTCCGAAAGTAAAGCCAGCACACCGCTTCTTCCGATATCCGCCATACGATGCAGATCTGCCGCTTCCTCATTAACCGGAGTCAAATCAAACTTAAAGTCTCCGGTATGAACCACTGTACCCTCCGGTGTATCAAATACTACGCCTAGGCAATCCGGAATACTGTGATTCGTTTTGAAAAAGGATACGCCGACCGTTCCAAATTGTTCCTTCGAATCCGCAGTGATAACATGCAGCTTCGTCGAACGCAGGAGTCCGGCTTCCTTTAGCTTGGCTTCAATGAGGCCGATGGTTAATCGCGTGGCATAAATCGGCAGGTTGAGCTGTTTCAGAATGTAAGGCAAACCGCCGATATGGTCCTCATGACCATGAGTAATTATAATAGCTCGAACCTTATCCTGATTCTCAAGCAAATAGCTGATATCGGGAACGATCAAATCAATGCCCGGCAGCTCCTCATCGGGAAATTTAGAACCGCAATCGATTGCGATGATATCGTCCCCGTACCGGACGACATACATATTCTTGCCAATCTCCCCTACACCACCTAGGGCGAGAATGGATAGTTTGGGGTCACGCTCCGTGCTCATATTCCCAGACCTCCTTATCGAGTCGACAATCCATCACTCTTATTAATTTTTCCTACGGAGCAATAATTATGAGTGCCAAAAAGCCGGTACTCACGAAAGGAGTCCCGGCTTGAATTAGTTTGCGTATCAGGATTTACGATAAGCTTTGTGTAGCGGCATTAGCCTGCTGTGTTTGCTGCTGTGCTTGGAGAAGCTGCTGCTCGGCTTGCTGTTCTTGCTGCTGAAGCTGTGTCAGCTGCTGCTCCGCCTGAGCCTCCTGCTGCTGCGCCTGCTGTGCTGCCATGCCCGTGGCTTGCATTCCCTGTTGAGCTACCGGCGCTTGCATAGACGCCCCTAAACCTGCTTGTACACTCATGGAAGCTTGTTGCTGCTGCACTTGAGCAGCTTGCTGAAGCACCTGCTGTGATGCTTGTTGAGCTGCTTGCTGCGACGCTTGTTGAGCCGCCTGCTGGGCCGCTTGTTGGGCAGCCTGCTGAGCTGCTTGCTGAACGGATTGCTGCAATGCCTGCTGGCCTGCTGCTTGCTGCTCAGCTGCCGCTTGCTGTGTCAGCTGCTGTGCTTTTTGAATCAATTGCTGCGCATCCTGCTGTACCTGCTGTGCTTCCGAAGCGATGGTTTGCGTTGCGGATGCTTGCTGCTGCGATTTGTTGTTTGTAGTCATAGTTGTAGTCCTCCTCATAGTAATTTATGAACTGCTAAAGTGATGACACTATATTGTTATCTTGAAAAGATTTTTTATCCGGTGAGTTTTGTTGGATTGGTAACGAAAGGTATATAAACGCAGTTTATGTACTTTTATTTATTCTTCCTCGTTTCCGGCGGTGTTTCGATGCATGCCTTGAAGTTAGTAACAACAACTACTGTAAGGAAAAGCGCCGATAACACAATGAGCATGTTCACGTCCTCCTTTACGTTCATGTCCTTACTCCTTTATTTATTATGAATTCAACCTGCATGAGATTATCCATATAGGAAGTTATCATGGACACTTGGTAAAATTTTCGCTATATTAGTAGCTGTAATCTTATTGATTCGATTCGATTCATTTACTGAATCATTTATTTCATCGAGTTATATGATGATCATTTCTAATGATTCAATTAATGCATCAATAATCGATTCTACATTATTTCGATTTGGAGGTGAATTTGTGACGCGAGACGAGATTCTTCAAGCTCTCCTTGACCGACTGGGTGACGGCCAGTGGATGCTCGCCGTATTAATGACCCACAACAAGCCTTTGAATAAAGAAAAGCTTGGTTCACTGACCAACGAATTTTACAGGAAATTTAAGAATAAGGACTTAATCGGTTCCAGACATACTCTGGATGAACTGACTGCCCGTCTTGAGGGCGCCGGTCTGGTGGATATTCCGGATTTAGGCGGCCGTGCTCGATTCTATGTTATTTCTAAGTTAGGCAAGGAGCTTATTCAGTTCAAAGAACATCAAGCTTAGAAGGGATGATTACTCTTGAAAAATATTAATGAACGCGAAGATTTGGATTTAAGCTTAAAATTCGGTTTTCTTGGTTTAGGTATGGGCGGTTGTTCAATCGCATATGAGTGCGCCAATATCAAAACCAAAATTGTAAACAACATGAATCCCTACACCGCCCTGCTCATCAATACGAATGAAGTAGATCTGCGTAAGTTTCAAGAAACAACTAATGTTCGTAAATACCAATTAAAGGGTTATGAAAAAGGCGCCGGACGCAATATCGAAATCGGCGAGCAAGCTTATGTAGAGCATAAGGAAGAAATTTCGAATCTCATCCGCGGCTATTTTGCCGATCGTGACTTTGTATGGATAGTTTGCGGTTTGGGAGGCGGTACGGGTACCGGCAGCATCCTGCAGGCAGTTATGACACTGTACGCTAACGGATTTAAGGGCCGCTGCGGCTTTATCCTTACTATGCCGCGTGATAACGAAGGTTCCACTGTGCTTGAGAATGCCATCGACCGGCTAAAGCGCTTCGCTGAAGCTATGAAGGGCTTAGGAAGCATTCTACTGGTAGATAATCAAAAGCTATATAATGACTTTATTCAGCAGGAGCCTGGAGCCAGCATTTCAGAATATTTGGATTACAGCAACAAGTACATAGCAAATACACTCCATGAATTCAATGCCATCACAGCCAGCTTCGATCCGATCGCCGGTTATCATTTCGATAGCTCGGAGTTTATGAATATGCTGAAAACACCTGGTATTATATCTATCGGTAAGCTACTCGTATCAAACGGCAGCATTGATGTGGAGAATGAAGGCACCTTTCTGCCCGACTTTAAAAATTCGATTCAAAGAGGGATTCTTTCCGACGGCTACCAATTTAAGCATGCCAATCGAATTGCCGTTAGCTTAGTAGCCAACTCCTCTACCGCCAAGCGAGTGTTCACGATGTCACTCATTAACAAAATTGAGCGTACCGTAGATGAATTGGCTCCACTGGCCGGTGAGAAACCGGTTGCCGCCTACGGCGATCCGAAGGGTCAATCCATCGCTTTCTACTCCATTGTCGCTGGTCTTCATTTACCGATACGAGTGACGCAATTAGTGAAGAAGGCGGAAGAATTGCAGCAATTCGAAGAAGAAGAAGAAGAAGATTCCACACTCGCCCTCCTCTCTTCCTTCTCGAGAAAATCAAAGCAAACTGAGGTCGATATTGATCTTGGAAGCATTTTTACATCAAATCAATCCAAGGACAAAGGCAACCAAGAAAAGACACAGGACCTTGAAGATTTGGATCCCTTTAAGCTGATTAAGTCAAATGAATAGCCTATATCTCTGCTGACCTTGTGCAAAGGTCAGCTTTTTTACTCCCTTTTCCGGGGGCTTCCCTTCCACTGTTAGGTTTGATATCCTACGAGTAATCGCATTAGCGCCAGCATAATAGACTGCCAATAGCTGATAACCTACTAATAGAATAACACCATCTCTCCAATCAACTACAAGTATGTCACCGACTTCAACCATCCTACTAGTCGTACCTTACTCATAACCCTTTGATTACTAGTTTAACCAAACTACTAGTAGCTTGTATTATCCCGTTTCGTCTCTTCGTCGTCTTACTAGTAGATCATAATGTGCTGTGCACTGCGGTTATGAGTAACCAACGAGTAATGTGCGTGCCGTTACTAATCTACGAATAGACTTCGTGTTTGGGATTATTTATAATAGAGTCATAGGAATAAAGTGCAACAATATACTGCAAGGGTGGAAACTATGACGACAACAAACCAAACGCATTGGACCTTAGGGAAGGCCGCCGAGCATCTTCAAGAGCAAGGCATGGACATACCGGTAACAACGCTGCGAGGGTGGTTTAACGAGCTTCATAAGCATAAGATCCATACGTTATCCAGGAATGAACGCAGGGACCGTGTTTTGAACGAAAGAGATCTAAAAATTGCGGAGTTTATATACGAGGCCAAGAAGCAATATGGGAATCAAATTACCATGAAGACTATAGGCGAGCAAATTGCCGGCAAATTTGACGTTTATTATGTCCAAGAGGAAGAGGAAGATAAGTTTCAGCTTGAGGTATTCGAGGAGAATCGCTTGAAGGAGTTTATTCAATTAGCTGTAACAGAGCGAGTAGAAGCATTAAGACAAGATTTGATTCAGGAATATGAGCAAAAGTATCAGCAGCAGCTTGCCCTGATGCCAAGTCAAGAGAGCCTTAAGGAAGAACGAATGGTCGAGAATAAGACGGTGGCTTATAATCTTTGGCTTACGGAGAAGAAGCTTCGTAAAATCCTTGAAGATGAAGCCTTGGAGCTATGGAAGGCAAATCCGATAAAAACCGGTTTCCTGATCAAGAAGGAAGATCCTTATCGCAAGCTTGAGTTTATTCAGAAATACATTGATGAACAGTTACCCCAAAGACTAAAAGAAGCATTTGAATAGTGTTGTAATTGAATCAATTAAAGCAGCAATAATTGATTCAATAAATCTCTCAATTATAGTGGTTTCTCATTCATACTATGAAGTAATGCATCAATTAACTCTGCAGTTTTACCGGATTTTACTTGAGCGACAAAATCAACGAACAATGTTGAAATGAGCTGCTCCAACGTTAATGCAAAAGAGGGGACCAATTCGTTGAGGTCACGCAGCAAAACCTCTCCGCGTACAATGGACTTTCTTCTCATTTCAATATGTAGAGTAGCAACGTTGCTTTTGTTTTCTTGTACTTGTTCTACGAGGATCCAGTGATCGGGCTTTTGCTCTTGATAGGTTCGAACTACTTCACTGGTATCCAACCAGTTGTCATACTTCTGCATCAGTCTGCTCGCAAGGTTCTTAAGACTAGATTTCTTAGCTAATCGAACCTGCTTCAAGAAACCGGCGTATAACAATGCCACCAGCTCAATTACGTCCAGCTTCACCTCTTCATCGGTACATTCATATAGATCATCCAAGAATACCTCCGCCCGAAGTATATCATACGGTCTCAGCTCCAGACGTAGCATCATCCATTCTTCCTGCTTGGTTAGGCCTTTGATTAATGATGACCATAACGAAGTTTTGGGATTACCAGGAGAATCAATGAAATTGCGTAAGTGACTATATTTCATTTCATTAATATTTAACATCGTAGGATAGGCTCCTTCATTTTACTTCATGAACTATTAATACCACTTTATGAAAATAGCACATTTCTTATGCATACAATCTCTGACATTCGGGCATACTGTGAAGTAAGTTTAGTAGAATGAGGAGAATGTACCATGAAATCACAGAAGCTCACCAAGGAACAAGCAATTGCTTTTTCGAAAGCGGCTAAACAAGCAGCTAAGGAGCTAGGAATTAGAAAACCTAAGTAAACATCATAGCTTATGCTAATGAAGGCCTTTAAGGATCTACGGTCCTAATGGCCTTTCTTTGCGTTTGGTTGCTATAGGCACTATAAACGCGTATGATAATTTTGTAATGACTGTACTTTGGAGGAGGCAAAGGAATGACGGATCAGCCAAATCGTATTGAAATAGCGACATTCGCCGGTGGCTGCTTTTGGTGTATGGTCACTCCATTCGAAGAGCTTCCGGGAATTATCAGCGTGGTTTCGGGATATACCGGTGGCCATACCATTAACCCGACGTATAAAGAAGTTTGCTCGGAAACAACAGGTCACGCCGAAGCTGTACAAATCACCTTTGACCCCGAAGTGTTTCCATATGAAAAGCTGGTGGACACCTTCTGGAGACAAGTGGATCCGACGGATCCTGGCGGCCAGTTCCATGATCGCGGAGAATCGTACCGCACGGCAATCTTTTACCATAATGAACAGCAAAGACGCATTGCCGAAGCATCTAAAAAGGCTTTAGAAGAAAGCAAACGTTTTGATCGACCTATAGCAACACAAATCGTCCCTGCAGAGGACTTCTATCCGGCAGAAGAGTATCATCAGAACTATCATAAGAAAAACCCATTACGCTATAAGCTATATCGGAAGGGTTCCGGAAGAGATACGTTTATAGAAAATCATTGGGGTCGTACGGAAGCCGAGAAGCTGGCATTTAGAAATCAATTAACGCCTATGCAATATAAAGTAACTCAGGAAAACGGTACTGAGCCCCCATTCCAGAATGAATTCTGGGATCATAAGGAAGAGGGCATTTATGTTGATATCGTATCCGGCGAACCCTTGTTCAGCTCATTACAAAAATTCGATTCCGGATGCGGTTGGCCGAGCTTCACCAAACCGCTTGTTGACGCCAATGTGAAAGAAAAAGAAGACTACAGTCATTTCATGATACGTACGGAAGTCAGGAGCAGGGAAGGGGACTCTCACCTTGGACATGTGTTTACGGATGGACCCAAGGATGAGGGAGGTCTTCGTTATTGTATAAATTCAGCCGCACTGCGTTTCATTCCTAAGGATGAATTGGAGAAGCAAGGCTACGGTGCATTTCGAAAACTGTTTGAAAGTTAGAGTATTTATGAAAGTAAGGAGCCACGTGGCAATCTACGCGGCTCTTTTGTATTTCGGACGAAAGCTATCCGGTATATCTCTGGATATATCAAGGAGGGGATTCAATTAATATTCTAAATTAATTTAATAATTATATGAATTCTAGTAGACTTACGATTGTTGTGACTTATAATAAATATCAGTATTATAAATTGTAATATTCTTATTAAGATTATCAATCTAGTGAAACGAAACTAAGTAAACAACAAACATATAGAAATATTATACTTATTATTTTTAATAATTTTATTACTATTTGCAACATTGTGTACTTATATAATTTTATTGGACTTAGTAATTTTATCTTACTTTATAATGTGAAACTCGCGGTGTAGGAATACCGTAATAAAACCTGCGAATTCTTACATAGGTATAAATTGATAATATGACTCATAATCATATCAATTATAATAATTTTATTAAGCGCATTAACAATAATAATGCTTATAAATATTAATAAGCTTGTATTCATTATTCAGTTTGCGAAGTTTAGTCAATTTCATCAAGTTATTATCAATCCTATCTTTAATAACTTTGTTATTCTTACAAAAATGAATAATAAAATGGTTTGTATCAAGTTTAATAATTATCATACTTTTTATAACTATAAGAAAAGCTTCTATCGGAGCTTACTCGAGGAGGTACATTCGTGATCATGAGGAAGCATTTCTTAAAACATTAGAATCCTTGAGCTCCGCTCAAAACTTATAAAGTCTAATGTTATAACTAAAAATCAATGTACTCCTATTACATCCCAATAACCGGTACTTGACGAAAATCAGTGAACAGACCTACACTAGGTTGAATTGAATTTTAACTGCAGAGGAAGACATTCATGGAAACGAAAGAAGTACCATCTTGGCAGAAGCTCAGTTTGTTCGCAGTAACGTGGCCTATATTTATAGATTCGGTCCTTCGAATGATGCTCGGAACAGCCGATGTATTCATGCTTAGCCGAATCTCCGATCAAGTGACAGGAGCAGTGGGTCTGGCCAACGAACTCATCATGTTCTGTATCCTCATGTTCGGCTTCGTTGGAATCGGAACGAGTGTAGCCATCACGCAGTACCTGGGCGCAGGAAGAAAAGAAGAAGCAAGTCGAATCTCCGCACTTGCGATCACAGTCAATCTAGCTATTGGACTACTTATCAGTATGCTGCTTTTAGGATTCGGCGATAGCCTCATGCGTCTGATGAATTTACCTGCAGAACAAATACAGATAGCAAACCCCTATTTAAAGCTAATTAGCGCCTTCATCTGGATCGAGGCCTTGTCTTACGCTGTTAGCTCTGTCATACGGGCAAACGGGCAAACAAGAGATGTCATGTATGTCACGCTAGGCGTAAACATCATACACGTCATTGGAAACTTCTTATTAATTTTCGGCAGCCTCGGCTTTCCGGAATGGGGAGTTTTCGGCGCGGCAGTATCTACCGTAATAAGCCGTTTCCTCGGACTCCTTGTCCTTCTAGTGATCTTGTATCGCAGAATACCGGTAAAAATTAATATGAAAGATTACATTACGTTGAACCCCGTGTTCCTGAAACAAATCTTGGGTATCGGTTTACCGGCGGCAGGCGAGCATCTTTCGTGGCAATCTCAGCATATGATGATCGTCAGCTTCATTAACATGATCGGATCGTCTGCATTAAGCGCTCATATTTACGTGATGAACGTCACGAACTATTACATGGCGTTGGCTATGGCAATTGGGGTAGGAACGGAAATCATCGTAGGACATATGGTTGGTGCCGGAGAAATGAATGCAGCCTACCGCAGATTACTGCGTAGCTTGCGAGTCAGTTTCCTTGTGACTGCGGTTGTAGTCGGCATAGCCGCTATTTTCCGAAACGATCTCATGAGTCTGTTTACCGCCAATCCGGACATTATAGCGATGGGCTCTACCATACTCATTCTCTCGATCCTATTGGAGCCTGGGCGTACCTTCAATCTTGTAGTCATAAATTCTTTGCGAGCCGCGGGCGATGCACGTTTTCCCGTCCTTATAGGTATGATCTCTATGTGGGGGGTAGCGGTACCTTTAGCCTATTGGCTTGCCATCCACTTGCAAATGGGCTTACTCGGAGTATGGGTGGCTTTTACGGTAGATGAATGGTTAAGGGGACTTCTGATGCTGCTGCGTTGGAGGAGTCGTGCTTGGGAACAAAAGGTGCTCATACAGCCAATAAAAGAAGCTTCAATTCCTTCATAATCGTTGGGATTGAAGCTTTTTCTCTGATCTGTAAAGCAGGTAAGGAGGAATAAGCCAGGAGATCACGAATACTACGATAGAATTAGAAAATTAGTACTTCATTCTATTTTCAACATGAACATAATGAGGAAAACAAAAAACATAACGGTAAAAAGTACTCCAAACAAAGCACTCAATACCAATTCTAACGGTTTCATTGGAAACATATCGGAGAATCCAAATTTGGCGTAAAGCTGCTGCTTACGCAATCGCCTCCGGCAACCGTCAATATAACGCCGGATGTAAAACTCATCGTGCTCCTCGAGCTCCTTCCAAAGCTCCATATACTCCACGTGCAATTGAGATTTATGATCATGATCAATCAACGGATTCATCACAGCACTCCCGAAAATACATAGTCTTGCACAAATTAGACGCAATCGATGGACCGTTTGTTTCATTGAATTAGCTAATATAGGAAGCGTTTACCAACTTTTTAGAATATTTCATCGGATATACGGATAAAAATAGGGTAATAGGGAAACCTTTCTATATTCTATCAACCGGGCGGTGGTCTTAACGATGACTTCAACCACTAGAAGACTTACCTACATTTTGGCTCTAATTATAGTGTCACTTATCGTATTATGGCTGCTTCCGTCATTACTTCGCCCGTCACTCTCGCAAATAGCGATGACAGCTCCGCCAACAACAGAACAGAACGATCGACAATCCACGAAGCAGGAAGTACGCATAACGGAAACAACAATTTCATCGAATGAAAAGGAAGCAGCTGCCGTCACCGAATCGAAACCAAAGGAAGAAGCACCGAAAGCAACAGAGCAATCGTCAGGTGAAACGGTTCAGCCTGCAGTCCCAACAATATCATCCAATGTTATCCCTATAGCGGACACCACCGTAAAACCAAAAGGCTCGGTTCATGAAGCTGTTTACAAATATGATGCGGAAAAGATCAAATTTAGCATCCCCGTCCTAAATTACCATAGTGTTACGGTTCAGCCGGGCAACAGAGCTGCAATTGCACCCGACAAGCTGGCAGAGCAAATGCAATACTTATCCGATCAGGGCTATACTACTCTGTCCTTACGCCAGTTTATAGATATATGGGAAGGCCGTGCTAAGTCACCGGAGAAGCCCGTGCTCTTGACCTTTGATGACGGTTACATGGATAACTACACGAAAGCAATGCCGATCCTTGCCAAGCATCAGTTTCGGGCTACGATGTTTATGTCACCGGGAATGGTGGATGACGGATACTTTGTAAGCTGGGAGGAGGCCAAAGCCATGCACAAGGCAGGTTGGGATATCCAGCCTCATGGTATGACCCATCCCTCGCTTCCTAAGCTGAGCGCAGAGAAGCAGTCCTTCGAGATTGTCGAGGCGAAACGCCAAATCGAAGAACAACTCGGAATTACCGCTGACGTATTCTGTTATCCCTATGGAGAGCGTAACGAGACAACACTGAAAATTCTTAAGAACAACGGCTTCCGCTATGCCTTTACGATCGATCAGGGAATGGCCCAGCCTACCCAGAATCCCTTACTCATCCGCCGGCTTTTCGTAAATGGGGAAGAGGACCTGAATAGCTTTAAAGCACTGCTGCAAAAACACAAGTAATGAGAAGCGCATCGTCTTGCGCCCACAAATTGGGCTTAGGCAATGCGCTTCTTCGTCATTTCCCACGGAACCAATGACATTCGCTGATAATATAGTGAATAGGTATCATCCGGAATCCGTGGAGGTGCTTCATGAGAAGATTGGTTTTATTCTCCATTATCGGCTTCTTCGCACAGCTGATCGATGGAGCCCTGGGGATGGCGTATGGCGCTACCTCCGCATCACTGCTGCTAATGTTCGGCGTTGCGCCTGCCGTTGCGTCCGCCTCCATTCATATGTCGGAGATTGCTACGACCGCCGCATCCGGAGCATCCCATCTATGGTTCAAGAATGTTGATCGCAGCATCCTGTTAAGACTGGTCATCCCCGGATCCATCAGCGCATTCATCGGGGCAGCCTTCCTAAGCTCCGTCCCGGGACACATGATCAAGCCCTTTGCTTCAGCCTTCTTAACCATCTTAGGAATTTACATTATGTTTCGATTTCTTGTCAAAAAGAAGTCGGACCCGGCTCCTGAGAAACCGGCCAAATATTCTACAGCTTTTCTCACACCGCTTGGGATTATTGCCGGATTTATGGATGCCGTCGGCGGCGGCGGATGGGGACCGGTGACCACCCCTGCATTGCTTGCCAAGAACGGTGCAACGCCGCGTAAGGTGATCGGCACGGTGGATACAAGCGAATTTGCCATAGCTGTTTCAGCTACAGCAGGCTTCGTGCTATTTCTTGGATGGGAGACATTTAATTTTACATGGGTTCTTGCGTTCGTAATCGGAGGTGTACTGGCGGCGCCGCTAGCAGCATGGCTCGTTAAGATCATCCCCTCCTATATTATGGGAGTTGTTGTGGGTGGTTTTATTATTCTTACCAATCTGAGAACCTTGATCCAATCCATAGCGATGATTCCAGATTCTTGGACGACGGCAATCTACGTCGTTTTGATAACTCTTTGGTTGATCACGATTGCATATCAATTGATCCATAGGAGAAGGATTGCTATGGCAGAATAAGTCTCAAGGGCAGCCGCCGGTTGCCTTTTCCTTATATTCCCGGTGTGCTATATCCCCTAAATTCTCTTTCGGTTTCCGAAGGTTGTAGCAACAACCTAGAACGAAGGGATTCTGCATATATGACGATTCATGAGCTAAAGCAAAGAATGCAGTATATGAAATACCTGGGCTTCGATGAAAGCAAGAGAATGTGGGTGTATGCTTATCAGGAGAAGTTCCGCCGCGACGGTATGTACGGCCTGATAGCAGGCAAGCTTAACGTTACTGTTCTGCCATCGTTGGAGGGACTGACATTGACGAAGGGCTGAGTGTGCCTGAAACCTGATTTCAGCGTTGACACCGCATACATTTTCATATACCTTAAGAAGTAAGTTCATAAATCGAGTGATGGAGAAATGGAGATCCACGTCAATTGCCCTCTACATGTAGGGGCTATTTGGCCATGGTCTCTTTTTTCATATCAACGTCACTTGTGGATAGGGGGAAGCTTGGTTGGAGCGCTATATTCTTTCTTTGGATCAAGGCACGACGAGTTCACGAGCAATTCTTTTCGACAAGAACGGGCACATTGTGTACACTGCGCAAGAGGAATTTCGTCAATATTTTCCGCAACCGGGCTCTGTGGAGCAGAATGGAATTGAGATATGGAAATCGATTACTAATGTTATAACCGCTTGCTTACAGGGAGCGCAAGTTAAGCCGGAGCAGCTTGCCGGAATCGGGATCACGAACCAGCGTGAAACAACCTTAGTATGGGATCGCGCTACGGGTCTGCCGATCTATCATGCCATCGTATGGCAATCGAGACAAACGGCGGATATTTGCGATGCTTTGAAGGAACAGGGCCTGGAAGATACCTTCCGGCAAAAGACAGGACTTCTCGTTGACGCCTACTTTTCCGGAACGAAGGTGAAATGGATTCTCGACCACGTGGATGGCGCTAGGGAAAGAGCGGAGAAAGGTGAACTGCTCTTCGGCACCATTGACACCTGGCTGATTTGGAAGCTTACCGGAGGCGCTGTGCATGTGACGGACTATTCCAATGCCTCCCGGACACTGCTGTTTAACATCCATGAGCTTGCATGGGATGAGGAGCTGCTTCGGATTCTGGAGGTACCACGGGCGATGCTGCCGGAGGTTCGTTCCTCTTCCGAGATATACGGATATACGGACGTCAGCTTGTTCGACGGCTGTTCAATCCCGATTGCCGGAGCGGCAGGGGACCAGCAGGCTGCTTTATTCGGGCAGGCGTGTTATGAGCAGGGGATGGTGAAGACCACCTACGGAACCGGCTGCTTCATGCTGATGAACACCGGAGAGCAAGCGGTCAAATCGGAGCACGGTCTTATTACTACGATAGCGTGGGGCATCAACGGAAGGGTGGAATATGCCCTGGAGGGCAGCGTCTTCGTTGCAGGCTCTGCGATCCAATGGCTGCGCGACGGATTGCGTCTTTTTGCCGATGCCAGCGAAAGTGAGCAATATGCGGTGAAGGTTTCCTCCACCGAAGGGGTTTATATTGTACCCGCCTTCGTAGGTCTAGGCAGCCCGTACTGGGACAGCGAGGTACGCGGCAGCGTGTTCGGATTGACAAGGGGCACGACGAAGGAGCATTTTATCCGGGCTACGCTGGAATCATTAGCTTACCAGACCAAGGATATTTTATCTGTGATGGAGCAGGATTCAGGACTTCCGGTTTCGACGCTGCGGGTAGACGGCGGGGCCGTGAAGAACAACTTCCTGATGGAGTTTCAAAGCGACATTCTAGGTGTGCCGGTAGAGCGTCCGGTTATCAACGAAACCACCGCACTCGGTGCGGCTTACCTTGCAGGGTTAGCCGTCGGCTTCTGGGAGAGCCGGGAGCAAATTGCACAGCAGTGGCATATCGAGCGCCGCTTCCAGCCAAAGATGGCAGAGCAAGAGCGAAGCTCGTTATATGCCGGCTGGAAGAAAGCCGTTCACGCTGCTATGGCTTTTAAATAGCACTCATACGTTGATTTCTCAAGGTCAGCCGGTGTTTCCGGTTGGCCTCTTTTTGTTATTGTAATGAATATTATTTATTTTATTAATTTTATTATTTTAGTTAAGCATCACAAAAATATCAAAAAAGTTAATATTGTTAAGAGGATTTTTGGCGCTTGATGTAGAATATGGATATATACGAATATTGACGTGTGGAAGGGGATTCCAGACCTATGACAGGCAAAGTAATTACCGTATTATCAACCAAAGGCGGTGTAGGCAAATCGACATTGGCACGTTTCATTTCCATCGTCGGTCATGAGCAGGGGAAGAAGGTATGTATTATCGATACCTGTCAGAATTCCTCTATTGCAACCGGCTTTCTGAAGAACCGTGATTCTTTCGAGAAGAATGCGTATGATTGGCTTGTCGGAGAAGCCAAACCATCGGAGGTTATCCAGCAATACAAGGATACCAGCATTTACTACATACCCTCCGACGAACGGATTGACGATTACGAGGATTGGGTCAGCCGTAAGGTTCCGAAGCCTAAACAGCTCGAGGTGCTGAAGCAGAAGATTGAGCCGCTGCGACAAATTTTCGATTATATCCTGATCGATACCCATCCAAGTGAGAACGCGGACATGGTGAATTACTCGATTGCAGCTTCGGACTATTGCGTCATTCCATTGGAGATTGACCTCGACGCGAAGCTTGCGGCGAAGCGTTGTGTAGAAATTATTTCAGATTACCAGGAAGCAGGCTACCACATCGATTATGGACTCGTGTGGAACAAGGTGGAGATCACGAAAGGAAAAGCGCGTGCACAACTGGATCAAATGAAGAGCGAGCTGGTCGAGTACGGTATTATGGAAAGCAAATTTATCGGAGACATCCGCTATTCAACGACAGTTTCTACTTCGAAGAATGAAGGCATCATGCTGAATACGCTCGATAACAAATACACGAAGAATGTGATGAACGACATCCGATCCGTATCGAACACCATCTTCACCAAGATCGGGGAGGCAGGATAAGCATGAGCAACAACAACAACATCAATCTTTCTCAGCTGGATGAGCTCGATACGAAGCTTTCGTCGCCTCCGCCTCTGGAGTCCAAGCCAAGAAGGAGCGTCCTTTCGAAGTATACGGAACCGGAGCCCGAACAGGAACCGGAACTAAAGCCAATCGCCCCGCCTGTGAAGAAGGAGAAGCGTGTGAAGAAAGTAAAACCCGTCAGCTTCGCGATCTCCTATGAGCTGGATGAGAGGATCGATCAATACTGCGAACGGAAATACATGAAAAAATCCACTTTTGCCGTTCTGGCCTTAGAGGAGTTTCTCAAGAAAAAGCTGGAAGAAGAAAACGGATGATATATATGTAAGGCTCGCCTAAACCATTCACAGGCGGGCCTTTTATTCTGTCATTATCTGTAGTTAAGCTCCTGTCAAATTATTACCCAGGAAATCAAGATTCGACAAGGGGCTTCAGCCTGCAGGACTGGCAGATAACTGCCCTAGTATAGTAAGATGGAGGTATACAGTAGTCCAAAGGAGAACCTTATGTGTCGAAATATAAAACCATTGCATAATTTCGAGCCGCCGGCAACCGAGGATGAAATCCGGGCCGCGTCCCTGCAATTCATAAGAAAGATATCCGGCTTCCAGCAGCCTTCCAAAGCCAATGAGGAAGCGTTCCAGCGTGCGATAGAAGAAGTCTCCGCAGCAGCTTCAAAGCTGCTTAGCTCACTCGTAACCCACGCGGAGCCGCGTAATCGTGAAGTGGAAATTCAGCGCGCCAGAGACCGGAACGCCAAAAGATTCGGAACAAAAAATTGAACAAGGGCACCATTAAGTTGAAATCATTGGGGGTAACGGCGAAATGAGTACTTTGGTTGATCGAATCCATACGGCTGTTCAGTCGTTCAGACGGGGCATCGAAGCAGGCATTATGCAGAGCGTAGGCACTGATATCACAGCGCCACAGATGTTCATGTTATATTTCATCAACCAAAAGGAAAAATGCAAGCTGACGCAGATCGCCGAGAGATTGGGTGTAAAGCCTAGTGCGGTGACCGTTATGATTGATCGCTTGGAGAATGCGGGATACGTGGTGCGGGGGGATGATCCTTTGGACCGGAGATCCATCCTCGTTGAGCTGACGGATAGCGGCAGGGAAGTCCTGGCAAGGGCAGTTGCCAAGAGAAATGAAATTATCAGCTCGTACTTTACGAAATTACAGCCGGATGAAAGGGAATTGGTCACCCGGTTAATGGAAAAGATGGTTGAAGACGAAGTACGGGACCAGCTGTAACGAAAAGAAGCAGAAACGCATGCAGTGTGAAATACGTCATAGACAACCATGCTTCTGCTTAAGTACTGTGTTGGTAGCCTCTCCCTTAGCTTGAAAGAGCCCCTGAGGGAGGCCCGGCATAACTGGATGAAATCGAGGTGCATTGGGTTGAAAACCGTTGTCATCATAGGCGGGGGTATTACCGGCTTGTCCGCTGCCTACTATTTGCAAAAAGCGATTCGGGAAGGCAAGGGCAAAGCTAACATCATCGTAGTGGAAGCTGAAGCTACGCTAGGCGGTAAAATCAAAACGACATACGAGGACGGCTTCATTATGGAAACAGGCGCCGATTCCATCGTGGCCCGCAAGCAGAATGTAGCCCCTTTTCTCGAAGAGCTGGGTCTGCAGGATGCAGTTGTTTATAATGCAACAGGAAAATCCTTTCTCTATATGGATAACGAGCTGAAGCAAATACCGGATGATACGGTTTTTGGAATTCCGCTCAGCTTGGAGTCACTGGCCAAGAGTCATTTGATATCCGCCGAGGGCAAGGTTGAAGCATTGAAGGATTTCTACACACCGAATGAAACGTTCACGAAGACGGATTCGATCGGTCATTTCCTGACCGCTTTCCTAGGGAAGGAGCTTGTTGAGAGGCAGATTGCTCCAGTCATTTCCGGTGTGTATTCAGGGAATCTGAACGACCTGACACTCGCCTCGACCATGCCATACCTGCTGGATTATAAAAATAAATACGGCAGTATCATTCAGGGCTTCTCCGAGAACAGGAAGCAATATCAGGGGAATGGGGACAAAAAGTTTCTTTCCTTCGAAGGCGGGGTTTCCTCGCTCATCGATGTCATGGAGCAAAAGCTGGAGGACGTAGAGATCATTAAGGGCATGAAAGCGGAGCGTTTGGAGAGGCTCGGTGAACGATATCGCATTACCCTGGCCGACTCCCGGGTGATAGAGACCGATTATGTCGTTCTCAGCACGCAGCATAATGCAGCTCAAGCCTTACTGCAATCGGAGGAGCTGGAAGAGGATTTCAACCAGCTGACGAACAGCTCTCTTATATCCGTATATCTCGGATTCGACGTTTCCGACAGTCTGCTTCCGAAGGACGGAACAGGCTTCATCGTAGCTCAAGGGGACGATCTCATCTGCAATGCCTGCACTTGGACAAGCCGCAAATGGGAACACACCTCGAGAGAACATCGTTTGCTCGTACGCTTGTTCTACAAGAGCTCCAATCCTCATTATGAGCGCTTGCTGAAGCTTACGGAGGAAGAGCTTGTCGAGGTAGCGCTTAGCGATATCTTCAAGAGCTTGGGAATCCAGGAGAAGCCGGTCACGTTTCGGGTAACGCCATGGCATGAAACGATGCCGAATTACCACATACGGCATTCTCAGACCGTTCAATCGTTAGTGCAGAAGCTGGGGCAGAGCGACCCAAACATTCTCCTGGCCGGGTGCTCCTATTACGGCGTCGGTATTCCAGACTGCATTGCGAATGGGGAGAAGACGGCGCAAATCCTTGCGGAACGGATGCTGTCCCATAAGTCGGTGAAAATATAACCTTCTTATCGTTGGTCGCTCGCGCTGAAGCTATTTTCCCACTGACTCGCAGATGAGTCCTATTTTCAAGGAACCAACAGAAGAAAGGGGTGCCTCTTAAGTAGAATTTCTACTTATGGGACAGCCCCTTTTTTAGTTGATTAAGTGAATTATTAACGTTGTGAATACTTCACTTCATAGAGCTAATCATCAATAAAGATCGTGCTTAAATCAATTGCGAAATCATCAAATAAGCTCAATGGGATGATATCTGATCGGAAATATTGCCCCGTTCTTTCATAAGAGTTATTGTGAAGTCGAAATGACTCTATAAACTCATGGTAAGGGTCAACAATCCAATATTCCTTTACACCGGCTTTGGCATAAGTATTAAATTTAAGAACCCGGTCTGTTTTCGTTGTAGAAGGGGACAGCACCTCCATCACCATATCGGGCACCCCGACAATCCGCTTTTCTTTGATTTTGTTCGAGTCGCAGACAACCAGCAAATCCGGCTGAAGCCAGTCCATTATTTCCG
Organism: Paenibacillus silviterrae; assembly: GCF_030167925.1. Classification (GTDB taxonomy): domain Bacteria; phylum Bacillota; class Bacilli; order Paenibacillales; family NBRC-103111; genus Paenibacillus_G; species Paenibacillus_G silviterrae. The sequence continues at coordinate 1,886,216 of NZ_JASKUT010000002.1, read as the reverse complement.
TTTCCTTGGTTTCATCCGTGGCGAACAAGCAGACATCGATCGGAGAAATGAAAGCTCGGCAGGCTTTCCCCTTAAGAAAAGCTCTGAACTCCGTGTAAATACCTCCAAGTATATCTTGATGCCTTGGAGTGGGAGATGGTGTCATATTAATAATTTCGCCGTTTAAGACCTCGCAAGGCAAGCCCTCATCCCAAGTCAGGTAATCCGCATAGGTTACAGGTGTTTTTTTATCAGGCAACCCCATTGTCGATCCCTCCGTTCGAATGGATGCTTCCTACTAGCAGTATATCATCACTATGCCTCGCATCCAAATAACAACACAGCGGCGCACTCACCTGTTAGCGGCCTTCCCCGAATGTTGGAATCGAAGAAATACATGCAGCACCCGCTTCATCAAAATACCGATCAGCAGATATCCGGGAATAGAGTAGTAATGCTGCCAAACAATAGGGAAGTACACCCTCAACCAAACGGCAATAGGCTCGAAAACAAAGCTAAAGAGAAATGACATGATCAGGATGGCGAGGATGAAGGTGCTCCATCTTACGGCGTATTGGTAGATCAGCATATAGATTACGGTCATTATGATGTCCACACAAACATTTCTAGGTCCCCAGGGCAGCACCATCGTCGGGTAATCCCAAAGCTGCAGCTCGCCTCCGATCATATCGAGCAGCATGATGAGGGTCAGCGCCAAGGAGCCGAACAGGCTAATCTCCAACAGCCGCTTGCGGTCAACAAGCTTTATCCATAGCAGAAAGGCCCCGGCTGTAGAAATCAACAAAAACCACCAGGAATAGGAGAAGACGGTATGGCTGGTCCAATAACTTATTCGTACCTCGTTCAAGTGCATGGCCGCCTCATGAACGTCGTCAAACTGCACCCTGTTACCCACTCATCCTGCCTCCAATCTATCAATGGATTCCTGTATTATTTTCCAAATTGATGCAAATTATGTGGAATGCGGAAGCCTGTCCGAAAGTCAAGTCCGGATGATGAAAAAAAGCTATGCAACTTCAATGGATCATGGCATTATGATTCCAGAACAGATTGCTTACTTCACACAAATCAGAGGAACAAATGGTGCAGCTTTAGGGAAACGGAAAGCTGTTCAACAGCTTGATCTCACTGACCAGGCTGAAGAACCGCAGGGGTGGAGACGATGGAACCAGTCGACTTCTTACTATCCCGGGGCTGCAGACTGATGCAGCTATTAGTACGGAAAGCCGATGAAGCCGGAAGAAATCGTAGCTTGGGTTTCCCGGGACCGCCCCGGGCAAGGAATTGAATTGGAACCGCCGCATGACACTGTCGGCGGTCTTTCTGTAACCACATGTCAATTATTTCTGTCTATCTTTTGTTTTTGGAATCGATTATAGTAAGGAACGAAATCGTTGATAGACAGGTGAGGTGTTCATTATGATGAAGGGATTTGGTTCTTTTCTAGAGCAATTAAGAGGAAGTCGGTCACTTAGAGAAGCGGCGAAGCTGAGCGGCTTATCCCATGCATACATAAGAGATCTGGAGCTCGAAAAGAATCGCTCTACGAATGAGAGGATCATTCCGTCGCCGGATACATTGAAGAAGCTGTCCGTGGCCTATAACTATCCCTATAAGGACCTGATGACGATGGCAGGACATTTATATCAAGAACAAGACACAGAACAACAGGTCGATTTCACAGAGGTCCTATATGCCAAAATTATGACGGATCATGTCCAGTTCCACTTGGGTTCTCCCGGGCAGCAGTTCAACATGCATTGTGATTTGCCCCGTTTCCATGAACTGCTCAAGGAATTCGAGGCGCATTCGTTTAAGCGTCTGGATACGGAGCTATTCGTGAATATCGGGCGAATCCGGGCGGTGGATTGGAAGGCCGGCACCGTTCATTTCGAGCCTAACATCAGCTTGAGAGTATCTCCGCTTCGCCTAAACAAGCATCAAAGCCTCATTCTCAGAAGCATCGCGGAACATAACGGGACAACGCTCGAATACAATGTAGACAAGAAGAACAGTTTGAAGTCCGCCATTCAATCAATATTTACGCCATCGGATTAACTAGAAAGAGGTGCGGTATGTCGGCTGGTACGGTGCTTGGGTTAAGCATTCAATATCTCATCCTCTGGCTGAGTGTATTTCTGTTCTCCTTTACACTCTTCCGGTTCAAGCTTAGGGACAACGTTTCGAGAATAGCGGTTTCCGTATTGATCATGACCCAAGTCTCGCTGCTGCTGCAACTTCAAACATTTACACAGGCATTAGTTCCCATCGGACAGCCGATTGCGCTGGTCTGTACGCTGGTTTTCATTTTCCGAATTCCATGGCTGTATGCCATGATGATGACGGTGGTTCCGTATTCGATGCTCAGCGTGGCCGAATTCCTATCCAACTATATCATGCTGGAGTATTCGCTTAAAAAAGTCATGGATCGGTTGAACCAAACGCCCGGCGTGCCCGAGTTTGCTGTCCTGATCGTCTTGATGAATATGCTGACCTTCCTTATCTATAAAAGCAATGTCGGATTTACCTTTATTTCCAGGAGATTTCAGCGTAAGTCCCATGATGATCTAAGGGTGGTGGTGTTCGCCATTGTCGGATTGCTGCTTGCGGCAGGAGTAGGACTGCTCTATCCTTGGCTATTCCTGATGGGGTCAATCGGTGCCCTGGCCATCACCGGCTATTTGATTTATTTGTCGTACCATAAGGAGATCATGGAGAATTAGTGAGAGCACCAACATCATCGTACATAATAAAGCCTCCAGCCCCCACAGCCCGAGCTCTGGAGGTAGAGGCTATTGTGTTTATTTGCCGGCAATCCAGGATTGGATTTCACTACGGATTCGCTCACGTGCCTCATCCACCAGCCTGAAATCGGTCGCCTTTACATAAATGGCTTCCAATTGATCCCGCAGTGATTTGGCGTGGGCCAGGTGGGCGGTGCCTTCCTTCATTTTCGCTGCGTACCGCGCCTGAATGTCCGCGATCTCCGCGGCGTACTTCTCATCAGTGCCCGGTGTTATGCAGCGTGAGTACATATCCACGATTTCGTCCGACTCCCGCTCCGGGAAATACTCATGAGGCGCGGTGCTATCAAACATGGCTACACCGAGCTCCCTCACGATAATCATGTCCAGACTGTTCGGGTCAAACCCGCAGTGATATATTTCCACATCCAGACCGCGTTCTTCCGCAATAGCCGCAAGCTTCTTCAGCATCGTCGATTTACCGGAGCCGGGGCGCCCCTTAATGAAATAGCGTTTGGCCACATCTTCCGTCAAATTCGGAACGAAGTCTACTGCACCTTCAGGGGTAGCGGCTCCCAAGAAACGGTGGCTCACAGCCGCAGCTTTTCCTGTGGAAGGGACCGAACCAAACAGCCTGCCCGTGTATTCCTCCGTCACTTCATTAGCCGCGTCAAAATCCATACAGCCTATATAAATCGCTTCCCACTCGTCATGAATACGAAGCGCTTCCTTATATGTCGCGTAGGCTGCCTCGTAAGCCGCCTTAATGCTCCGGTTCAGCTCGATGATGACTGCTTTGCGCTCCGCCAGCTGTGCTACATCCCATGCTTGACCCAGGTCAACATATTGCTCCACGGCACCCGGGACTTCAGGCTCGATCACATGCGGCGCAGTGCCGTCCACGATGCCCAGCCCAAGCTTCGGAACGATGACGCCATCAAGGGAACGGTTATCCGATGCGCAGTGGATGAAGCGAATGTCGTACCCCTGCTCGGCAAGCTCGTTGCCGATGGTGCGGATGAGGGTTGATTTGCCGGAGCCGGGGCCGCCTTTCAAGATATAAACCCGCTCCAGTCCTTGCAGAGAGGACTCGAATAAATTGGCGAAGCCTCTAGCCGTGTTACCGCCTGCATAATAGTTTTTTACATTTCCCGCCATGCAGTTCACCTTCCTGTGCTAATGTCTCGATTGCCTAGAGTCATTATATTCTGGGCTCCCGGAAGTGTGCAGGGGCAGCACCTTTTCTCTGACACGGTATACCTAATTATGGTAATATGTAATCAGATGGATTGAGTCCGGCAGGATTCATAAGGGAGTGAATCGGATTGATGATGCTTGCACCGTATTGGTGGCAGCTAGCTTTGCTGGTTGTGTGCAGTTACTTGGTCGGCAATTTTTGTGCCGCCATTTTTATTTCTGCAAGGTTTGCCCATAGGGACATTCGAGAACTTGGAAGCAAGAACCCCGGCACGACGAATATGACCCGGGTTTTTGGCTTGAAATTCGGTGCCGCTACCTTGCTTATCGATTTTCTGAAAGGACTTCTTTGTGTGCTGACAGGCAAAATCGTATTTACATCCATAGGCGGATCCGAGGTCGGGATGCTCGCCGCGTATGCAGCGGGACTGGCTGTCATCCTCGGACATAATTATCCGTTATTGCTACGCTTTCGAGGCGGTAAAGGCTTCGCTACAGGCATCGGAGTGTTTCTAGTCGTCAATCCTTTGTTTACGCTGCTGCTGCTGTTCGCAGGCGTCATTCTGCTCCTGCTTGTCGATCGGATGTCCGTGTTCGCATTGACCTTTTTCACCATAGAAGCACTGTATTACCTTCTTATTTACGGGAACGACCGGGCGACCCTGTTCGCCTGCGGGTACTTGGGCTTAGCGGTTATCGCGCATTGGCCTAACATCCTCCGCTTGGCACAGGGGGAAGAGAAGCCGTTAGGGCTTATGAAGCTTATTAAGGTTAGTAAATAAAAAAAAGGTTCTGCTTCCGTTATGTCGGCAGCTGAACCCTTTTTTTGCTTTCTACGGCTTTGTTGGAAAAGGCTGCGTGTACGAAGGTTCTTCAGCAGCCTCCATATTACTTGGTTCTTCCTGCACCCATGGCGGCATATAATACATGCTAAATTCGTGTGGATAGTAGTAAACATAGTCGTCGGACCGCTCGCTGATGAAGAAGCTCTTCAAACCGGACCTGATTCGAGAGAACATGCAATCTGCCCCTTACTGTAAGTTTTGGGGTAGTATGCGCCGGAAGGGGGAGAGTTATACATTTTTGATAAAAAAATGATACCGTTACGGATGTCCGGGGTCGCTTGAGACCCAACATACCCTCGAAAGGAAGATGCAAATCTTGGAGCGATTACAGTCATTACCCGAGCTATTCATCCTGCAGAACGGAGAACCTGTAACGGGAAGGGATTCGTGGGAAGGACAGCGGCGTCCGCAGCTGTTGGATCTTTTCCGCGAGCATGTGTATGGCCAGGAGCCGGTACAGAGACCGGAAACACTCCGCTTCTCCGTTGAAGCTAAGCATCGTATGATGGACGGCACCGCATTCCGCAAGCAAGTGAGGATCTCCTATGAGGGTCCGGGCGGACAAGGGAGCTTCATGCTCAACTTATTTGTCCCCACTCAATCGGAGAAGCCGGTACCGGCTTTCTTGCTGATCAATAACCGTGGTCTGAAGGCTGCGGATCCCGAGCGCTTAGTGAACCATTCGTTCTGGCCGGCGGAGCGAATCGTTGCACGAGGTTATGCCGCCGCTGTACTCCAGTTGAGTGAAATCGATCCGGATCAGCACGATGATTTCCGTAATGGAGTTCACGGTATCTTCGATCCGCCCGAAAGAAAGCGGCCTCCCAACGCTTGGGGTACCATTGCCGCATGGGCTTGGGGGGCTTGCCGGGCGATGGATTACTTCGAGACGGATACGGATATTGACTCTGCCCGAGTAGCCGTCGTCGGACATTCTCGCGGTGGCAAGACGGCTTTATGGGCAGGAGCCATAGACCCACGCTTTGCCATGGTCGTCAGCAATAATTCCGGCTGCACGGGTGCCGCCGTCACACGCGGTAAGAAGGGCGAGACCGTTAGGGATATTAACAAGTCGTTTCCTCACTGGTTCAACGAAAACTACAAATCCTACAACGGCAAAGAAGAACTGCTTCCGGTAGATCAGCACATGCTGCTTGCTCTGATAGCTCCCCGGCTGCTATATGTCTCCAGTGCAACAGATGATGAATGGGCTGACCCTGCTTCAGAGTTTCTATCCGTCGTCCTGGCTGCACCAGCCTACCATTTCTACGCCGTCAAGGGTGTCGAGTGTGACCGATTTCCAGAACCGGACACACCTGTACATGGGGATCGTATCGGCTATCACTTGCGTACAGGCAAGCATGATATGGTGGACTACGATTGGGAGCAGTTTATGGATTTTGCGGATGAGCGGATGAAATAACCATTAAAAGGCCATTCTTCCTCCAGGAAGCGTGGCCTTTTCGTTTTCCCATCCGCTGGATCAGGAGGGGCATGGTTATTCAAATATGCTTTTTTATGGAATGATGAGCATCTCTGGCATATCTCGCTCATTTGTGACTGTTTAGACTCATTTTTCATTCAGAAAGCGCTTTACAAACTACAATAAATCAAATATAATCATAATCAACAACAAACAATCATGAATGAGCGTAAGATATCTGATTAAATAAGGGGGGGAGTTCCCTTTGCTGTTTGAAGAAGAGCGCCAGCAGAAGATCGCCGATTATGTTCAATTGAAAGCAAGAGCTTCCGTTCAGGAGCTGGCACAGCAATTCCAGGTGTCCGAATCGACGGTGCGCCGTGATTTGAAGATTCTAGAGGAGGCGAAGCAGCTGCGCCGTACACATGGCGGTGCGGTTATGCTGGTTAGCGATAATGCGGAGCCTACCTTTATGGAGAAGGAGGACCGGTTCCGCGCACAGAAGGAGGCTATCGCCAAAGCTGCCGTATCTTTTGTTGAGGAAGGGGATACGCTGGTGCTTGATTCCGGAACGACGACTTATTATTTGTCCAAGGAGCTGAAGGCATTCAAGCAATTGACCGTCGTGACCAATTCGATCATGGTGGCGCAGGAGCTATCAAGCCATACCGGAATCGAGCTCGTTCTGACAGGAGGCACATTCCGTCATGAAACGTTAGCGATGGTTGGTCCCTTAACGGAAAGGGCGCTCGGTTCCGTCTATGTGGATAAAGCTTTTCTGGCGATCAACGGTGTGGATTCTTCAGTCGGACTAACAACACCCAACCTTCTGGAGGCTTCCGCGAAGAAAAGCATGATTCGATCTGCTAAGCAGGTGATTCTGCTGGCTGATCACAGCAAGTTCGGCAAGGTCTCCTTCGCCAAGGTGGCTGAGCTTTCGGAAATCGATCAAATCTTAACCGACGATGGAATTACAGATAAAGCGGTGAAAGAAATGCTGGCCGCCGGCATTAAGGTAACGGTGGTTTGAGAGGAAGGTGGATTTCATGAACTCCGCAGTAGTTACTATCACGTTAAATCCGGCCTTGGACAAAACCGTCACATTGGACGAATTCCAATTCGGCGGTCTGAATCGAATCACGGACTGGCGTATGGACCCTGGCGGTAAAGGAATCAATGTGGCGAAGGTATTGAAGCATTTTGCCGTTGAGGTTACCTGCTCGGGCTTTACGGCCGGGCATCAAGGGCAAGTGCTCAGCGAGAAGCTGCAGGAACTCGGGATTCCTCACCGGTTTACGGAGACGGAAGGGGAAACAAGGATCAACCTGAAGGTCTATGAGGAACGAAGCAATATCACGACGGAGCTGAATGAGCCTGGCTTTACTGTTACAGCGGCATCGCTTGAAGCTTTTTTGATAAATTATCGTGAGGCGGTGCAGGGCGCAGCGGTTGTCGTTCTTGGGGGGAGCCTACCTCCCGGGGCGCCAGCCGATCTGTACAAGACCTTAACCGAGCTGGCGAATGCGGCGGGAGTCCGAACCGTGCTCGATGCGGACGGAGAGGCTTTCGTGCACGGCATAGAGGCCGTTCCTTTCGCCATCAAGCCGAACATTCACGAGCTGGAGTCGTTGTTTCAGGAAACCTTCACGACGGATGAGGATATCATCGCCGCAGCAAGAAGGCTGACGGAAAAAGGGATTGCTTTGGTTGCTGTCTCTTTAGGCGGCGACGGCTCTATCCTGGTCACTAAGGATGAAGCCATTCGGGCTAAACCGTTCCCGATTACGCCTATGAGCACCGTAGGAGCGGGCGATTCCATGGTAGCCGCGATGATTTACTGTATGCTGCATGGCAAAACCCTGGAGGAAACGGCCCGTTGGACATCCGCCGCGGGTACGGTGACCGCCTCCAAGCCGGGGACGCAGGTATGTACGCTTCCTGAGGTCGAGGAGAAGCTGAGCAGTGTCACGATTTGGAAGCCTTAAATGAATGACATCTTGGAAAACGGAGGCACACTATGAAAAAAATTCTTGCGGTAACCGCTTGTCCGACCGGGGTAGCGCATACCTATATGGCTGCAGAGTCCTTGTCCAGGACAGCGAAAGAGAAGCAAATCCCGATCAAGGTCGAAACCCGGGGCGCTGTCGGTGTGGAGAACGAGTTGACCCCTGAAGAAATTGCCGAGGCACACGCCATTATCGTTGCAGCGGATACGGATGTGCTTGAATCCCGCTTCGCAGGGAAGCCGGTAGTGAAGGTTCCTGTCGCACAAGCCATTAAGAATCCTGCAGGGCTTCTGGAAGAAGCGCTGAACAAGGAAGCGGCAAGCGTGTCCGAAGACTTCGCGAAGAAGGTCGAGGAATCCAAGTCTAAACGCAGTGCAGGACGCACAGGCGCCTATAAACACCTGATGACAGGTGTTTCGAATATGCTCCCGCTCGTAGTTGCCGGCGGTCTTCTGATTGCATTATCGTTTGTCTTCGGTATTGAAGCCTTCAAGCAAGAGGGGACTCTCGCCGCCGCCTTGATGAATATCGGTGGGGGCGCTGCATTTGCGCTGATGGTACCAATTCTTGCCGGATTTATCGCCTTCTCCATTGCGGAGAAGCCGGGTCTCGCTCCGGGCTTGGTAGGAGGCATGCTGGCAACCCAGACGGGGGCCGGCTTCCTAGGAGGCATCATCGCGGGCTTCCTTGCCGGCTACGTGGCCAAATGGCTGAAGGATTATATTAAGCTTCCTAGAAACCTGGAAGGCTTGAAGCCGATTCTGATTATCCCTCTCCTGGCAACCGGCATCACTGGACTTCTGATGATTTACGTTATCGGCACACCGGTGAAAGCGATCATGGACGCATTAACACTGTGGCTGAAATCGCTCGGTTCCACAAATGCCGTGCTTCTCGGCTTGCTGCTCGGGGCGATGATGGCGTTCGATATGGGGGGGCCGCTCAATAAAGCCGCTTATACCTTTGCCATTGGTCTCCTCGCCAGCAACATCTACGGTCCGATGGCTGCAGTTATGGCAGCGGGAATGACCCCGCCGCTCGGCTTATGGCTCGCAACCCTGATCGGTCCGAAGAAATTCACTAAGGAAGAACGCGACGCAGGGAAAGCAGCCTCCGTCTTGGGTATCTCCTTCATTACCGAAGGAGCCATCCCGTTCGCGGCGAGCGATCCGCTTCGAGTCATCCCTTCGATCGTAGCGGGCTCTGCGCTGACCGGCGCATTATCCATGTTCTTCGGTGCTACGCTTCGCGCGCCTCACGGCGGTATCTTCGTGCTTCTGATTCCGAATGCAGTCACACAGCTCTTGTTCTATGTCATCTCTATCGCGGCGGGTATGCTGCTGACAGCTCTGCTGCTGAACATCTTGAAGAAGCCGATCCAAGAATCATAACAACTTCAAAGGGGCGGCCTGCCCCTATCTATAGGAGGACGAAACGATGAACGTTCAAGCATTGCTTCATGACCAAAGCATTATGATCCCGCTGGAAACGACCGATAAGGAAAGCTGCATTCGCACCATGATTGACGGACTGAATGCGGCGGGCTGTATTACCGATAAGAATGCTTATTTGGACGCGGTACTGAAGCGGGAGGAGACCGGCTCCACAGGAATCGGCTTCGGCGTAGCTATCCCCCACGGCAAATCCGGCGGGGTAGCGAAGCCGGGCTTGGCCTTCGCCAAGCTCGCACAGCCGCTCGATTGGAACTCCCTTGACGGCAACCCGGTATCGATCGTTTTCATGATCGCGGTTCCGGAAGCGGCTGCCGGCAACGAGCACCTGCAAATTTTGATTGCCCTGTCCCGCAAGCTGATTGACGAAGGCTTCCGGAAGCAATTGCTTGAAGTGACGGAGCCTCAGCAGCTGAAGGCTATTCTTGAATCGATCTAATAGGAGATGACCTCAATGTTAACGAAAGATGTTACGATCCGGAACGAGTCCGGTTTTCATATTCGCCCTGCCCAGCTTTTTACGGAAAAGGCGGCTGAGTTTCAATCCAGTGTCGGCGTGAAATTTCATAACGGAACCGATCTGACGGAAATTGACGGCAAAAGTATTCTGGGCCTGATGACCTTGGGCTTGGAGAAAGGCTCCGTCATTACCATCACTACAGACGGACCAGATGCCGGGCAGGCTATGGATGCCTTGGTGGAGCTGGTAGAAAGCGGCTTCGGCGAGTAAACGGCAGCTTTGCTTTAAATGGCAGGACAGGAGGAGAGAACCATGGTGAAAACAGAGCGAGAGCTGACAGGGCTTGGGGTTTCTCCCGGAGTAAGGATCGGGAAGGCCTTCGTCTATAACCCGGTTCGAATGAACGGAGTAGAGAAAAAAACAGCCGACAACCCTTCCCAGGAAATCGAACGGCTTCGGCAAGCGAAAGCCAAGTGCCAGGAGGAGCTGCAGGCTCTGATCGCACATACCCAGAACACGCTGGGGGAAGAGAAGGCCGTAATCCTGAAGGGACAGATCAGCTTCCTGCAGGATCCGACCTTCTATCCACCGATGGAGAAGCGGATCGAGAAGGAGCAATGTACGGCGGAATCGGCCGTGTATGAAGTCGTGAACCAAATCGCCGGTTTATTCGAGAAAATGGCGAATGAGTATATGAGAGAACGCGCAGCGGATGTCCGGGATGTAGGCAACCGGCTGTATGCGCTCCTATCCGGTGCTGAGGGGAACCAGCTCTCGGATATCCAAGAGCAGGTGATTCTCGTCGCGGACGATCTGACCCCCTCGGATACGGTTCAATTGAATAAAAACCTCGTGTTGGGCTTTGTCACCAAAATTGGGGGCAAAACCTCGCATACGGCCATCCTAGCGAATTCCCTGGGCATTGCCGCCATCCTTGGGCTGGGCGACGGAATCGAGCATATTGGCCATGGAGATCCGCTTATTATTGACGGCTCCACCGGGCAATGCCTTGTGAATCCGACTCCAGAGACGAAGGAAGCTTACGAGGGACGAATAGAGCGGGAGGAAGCGGAACGGACTTTGCTTGCGGCCTATGCCCGGCGTGAAGCCGTTACCCTGGATGGGTTCCGTATCGAGCTGGCCGCGAACATCGGAACGGTGGAAGAAGCCTCTTCCCTGCTAAGCCAAGGGGCGGAAGCAGTCGGGCTGTACCGTACGGAGTTCTTATTCATGGAGCAGTCCCGTATGCCTGATGAGGAAACGCAGTATCGCGCTTATAAGGCCGTAGCCGAGGCTATGCAGGGCCGTCCTGTCGTCATCCGCACATTGGATATCGGTGGGGACAAGGAGCTCCCTTATTTGGATCTGCCGAAGGAAATGAACCCGTTTCTCGGCTATCGTGCCATCCGTTTGTGCCTGGACCGCAAGGAGCTGCTGCTTACCCAGCTGCGAGCCATCCTGAGAGCGGGAGTCCATGGCACGGTGAAGATCATGTTCCCGATGATTTCCGGACTCCAGGAATGGCGTCATGCCAAGTCCGTGTATGAAGAAGCGCGTGAACAGCTTATCTCCGAGGGTACGCCAATTGCGGCTAATGTTGAGCTCGGCATAATGGTAGAGATTCCTTCCGCCGCTCTGCTGGCCTCGAGCTTTGCCAAGGAAGTTGACTTCTTTAGCATCGGGACCAACGATCTCGTGCAGTATACGGTCGCCGTAGACCGGATGAACGAGAAGGTATCTTATTTGTACGATTACTTTCATCCTGCCGTCATTCGTTTAATCAAGAATGTCATTGACGCATCGAACCTCCATGGCAAATGGACGGGGATGTGCGGCAGTATGGCGGGAGACCCGATGGCGGCGCCGCTGCTTCTTGGACTCGGGCTGCATGAATGGAGCATGTCGGCTTCCTCTTTATCCAAAGTGAAGAAGGTCGTCACCGGCCTGGAGAAGATAGCCTGCACGGAGCTCGCTGAACGGATCCTGGAGCTGGATACCGCAGAAGAGGTACGGCAGACGCTGGAGGCCTTCCATCAATCCTTGGCCGCTGCACAAGGGTAAATCGAAAAACTGACAGCCTAAGTCCCTGATTCATAAAGACTTAGGCTGTTTTATTTTTCCTAGGGGCGTCTATATTGTCTTTCGTGTGGGAAACCGCTAGAATAATAGAAAGAGGAAGGCACGGAGGTGGTATCTGAAGATGAGCAAGAAGCTGATGACAGCTCTCGATGAAGCATCATTGCCCATTTATGCCAATACATACGGCTCGTCTCTGCCGGAAGGCATTATTAACGATCTGGTCGATCGCATGATTGCCGAGAAAATTCATAAATTTTTGAACTTCAGCTCTGCTGAACTGGATAAAGCATACGTTATTATCGGTCGGGACATCAACTCCTTACGGGAAACTCAGCTGAAGGCCCGGCAGCAGGGGGCGGATCTGGACCAAGAGGAGCTGTATGAGCTTACCAATCTCAATCTGAAGATGAAGATCCTGGAGGCAGCTATAGCCAGCAGGAAGGAAGCGCGGGCCAAGAAGGGGGAGCATCCGATCCTTCATAAGCACGTTGATTTCCCCGTCTTCAGTGTGGATAAGCCTAAGAAAGCTACGCTGGAAAAAATGCAAAAGCGCAGCGGCATCATCATGGAGAAACGAGACGGGGGATATCGTCAGCTTTACTTCATGAATGCCAACGGAACTCTGCTCACCGATTACGACCACAAGGTGTTCTCTTCCTTATGCAAGGTGTGTGTGGATAAAGGAACGCCCAAGGAGCTTCGTGTGGAGATCCGCGAGATTGTGGAAGAGATGAAGATTGCCAATCCCGGCGGAGGCGACTATCAGAGCGTGCGGGACAGCCTCCTGGATATTTATAATACTTCGCTGGTATTTGAGGATGCGATCTCCGACTTTGATGAGGACGCTTCGTTCGAGTATCATCGTATCTTTCAGTCCTTCTCGGCCAAAGGGAAGAAGTTTTCCAGCTTTACGATTCTTCTGCAGGATTACATCCATCAAGCGCTTCAGAACGGAGAATTCTTCAATATCAATATGCACTTGATGAATGACCTGTCCCTGGATGTGGCGAAGAGCTTGTACAAGTTTATCCTGAATGAGTACAGCAAGGAAGAGAAAGAAATCTACCAGATCGAGTTCAAGAGATTGCATAGTCACCTTGATAAAGACCGGAATAATGCAAACCGTGCCCATATTGCGATCAAAAAAGGGTTTCAGGAGCTGTTGGAGTCCGGAATCATAGCCAGCTGGGAGGACGTGCGCATCGGAACGGGCAATTGGATGTATTACGTCAGACCTAACAATTTGCAGCTGCAGTACGCCGCAAAAAGTGTCGCTGTCGCCGAAAAAACGGATGCCATTCAACAGGTGTTATTCACATAAATGAAAAAAAAAGTAGGATCTATCCACAGAGGATAGATCCTTTTTTTGTGTTATACAATATCCTACGTCGTTTTGTACATTAGCCGACGGATTTTTTATACAACATACGACGAAAATTCATTCAACAGATGACGTTTTATACAATACACGACGACGTTTCAGTACAATATAGGACGATTCGAATATTTTTTTTCGTTATCCACAAAAAATTTTGTGCACAAGTACAACATACTACGACACCTTATACAACACACGACGAAAAAACCATACAACACAAGACATTATTCCCATCATCATAAAACGATTTATACAATACACGACGAATTATACAACGTACGACGAATGATCTATACAATAAACAACGGATTATACAACAGATGACGAAGAACTCATACAACAAATTACGTATAATTCATACAACATATCCGAATTGCGCCATGATTCATTTAGTGTTAATGTCGAATTTGTAGGAAACTTGTACCAAGCAAAAAACCTCCCTTGCAGGGGAGGCTCAGCAGTAAAGTCGCCAAACTTTACTGTGCCGATCCAAGCGCCAACTTGGATCTGATTTTGAATTATTCTCGAGTCCCTTTTTGAACCGGCCAGCTTCCTGTTACCAGCAGGAGGCCGCCTTTTGCAAGCCTTCACGCGCAAAAAATTGCGATGTGACAGGTCTGCTTTGGTTTACCCAAAAAAAGGGCGCTGTTCTTATTATATAGAATTTTTCGTTTCTAGTAAAGGAAATTATATCAAGAGAGGAGGATCGATCCGTGGGTGAGTCCAGAAGAAGAACCGAACAGAGCTGCTACTTGCGTTTGAACAATCGGCAGCCGGGCAGCACGTACCCCGTTTCGGTCGATCATTCCTTTCTATCAGATATATTCCAGCTGGAGAAATCTTATGCTTCCGACTCTGTTTTTTTATTCCGCAAGCATAGTCATCCTCTACGCAAATTTCATGTGACGGCTACTACCCTGCGCCTGGTGATGACGATCTCGCGGCGCTTCAATACCGAAGGAACACTGGTCGGGTGCCCTGTGCACCGGCTATACAAGCTCATGCTGGACGAATACGAGCAGGGCTGCAGCAAGGAGCAATTTTATGCCGAAATCCATAAATTCATTGAGCTCGGCCTGCTCTCCGTCTCCACGAACGGCATCGTCGAAGAGTGGAAGCTGGAGTCGTATAAGCGCGATAGCGGCCGCTTTATCCTATTCCACCCTGTCGTATTCTCGCAGCAGTTTACGGGCCTGCCTGTGGCCGCCCAGAAGCTGTACCTGTACATAGTAAGCCGGAACGGCAATCGGGTCAAATCGGAGTTTAAAGAATATCTGGGACGCGATTCCTGGATCTATACCTTAACACATAAATCCCGTCCTGCCCAGATCAAGGAGCTATTGGATTCCCTCTCTTCCATCCAAATCCACGGCGAGCGTCTTTTTCTCCACTGTTCGGTTGAGAAGGATAGCCTTGGCCGCTGGTCTCTTCGCTGTGCGCTGAATCCTTATTTCCTTGTACGGCATGTAGCCGGGGCACAATACCGCATGATCCCTCAGGCCAAAATCCCTTACTCCAAAACAGTCGCACGGCTTCGTCAGTTAGTCCATTATCATAAGCTGGGGCATATCGAGCAAGTGCAGCATGGCGGTTTCTTCCTTAAGCTTGCCCAGCTGCTGCATAACAAAAGCCTGCGTACCCTGCGCTTTGCCGTTTCACGCATTCGGGACTTTATCCTTCGCTACGGCTTGACGGACGGAGTGGATCTGGTCAGCATGCTCCGAGCCGAGCTGGAGGATCAAGCGTTCGTCGCTTATATGGAGGTGCTGCAGCATACCGGAGCTTATCGTTATCTCGGTATGGCAGAGAACGAGGAAGGCGTAGAAACCTACGCCGAAGCCAGACCTCTCCAGTTTTTCCGTTCCATTAAGGACAAGCTGTCCCTGGCCGAACTGAAACGGTTGTGTAATAAGGCGGTTCCCGTGATCCGTCACCGTTACGGGGAGAAAATCGACTGCGATACCTTCTACTTGGAAGATCTCCTGCTAGAACTATATTAGAGGGTTCGTTCCCAAGCAACCAAATAACCCCCCTGCAGTGCAGCGGGGTTATTTGTCGTGTGCGGAAACAGGGTTACGATAAAGAGAGGCCCTTCCTCACGTTCCAACGAGTCTTCGAACCCCCACGCCAACGCAGCATCGGTTATTTATTCAGACATAAGAAGCAGATTATCCCCAATAACGACCTATACTTCATTCCTAATGAGTAACACAAATTCTAAATTATTCACACGTTTCTCAGAACGTCTAAAAATTGTACACAAGAGCGGCGTCGAGTCTAAATAATTGTTCACAGGCAAACCCAAAGTCCTTATATCAAAGGCATGTCCGATTGTTGATAACTAGTCTAGAAGATACTAATTTATAAGGTACTCATTATTAATAGATATATTATGGAGTATTGCCTTCGGCAGCTCTTTTCATACCTGATATTTTCACTGATATGTTACAGATATACTGATATAATGTGATATAGAATCATAGAAAATAGAAGCGAATGATGTTGTCAAGTGCTTGCTTTACAAAATATTAACGAAACATTCATTGAATATGTCAGTGACATTTTGTAAGCTCAATTCAGATCACAATCCACTGTGATTTTTAAAAGAACGAGGGATAACCGCAAATGAGGAACCTACAAGTATCGAAAAAACCGAATCAACAGCTCTATCTGCAAATTGCCGAGAAGGTCATCGGTATCATCCAGAGCCGCAGGCTCCAGCCGCACGATCCTGTTCCTTCGGAGGGAGAGCTGGCGAAGCTGTTCGGCGTAAGCCGGATGACGAGCAAGCTGGCGCTGGAACGGCTGGCCGAGCAGGGGCTCGTATACCGCTTGCCAAGAAGGGGAACCTTCCTGTCCGCACAGCATGGTGAGGTGGCAGCCAAGGATGCCATAGAAGCGATTCGTGAGCCGGCGCCTGTAGAAGAGAAACAAAGCAAGCAGATCGCGCTTGTCGTGCCTCATCTGTCCGATTACACTTCCAAAATTATTGCGGCAGCCGAAAAGGAAGTACGCAAGCACGATTGTGATCTGATTCTGAAAATCAGTAAGGATAAGGAAGACGAGGATCGCTGCCTGCAGAAGCTGGTTGACAACGGCACGGACGGTATCATCCTGTTCCCGCAGGGCCGCAAAACCTGCAGCGACCAAGTGCTAAGGTTGAAGCTGCAGCAGTTTCCGATTGTCATCATCGACCGGATTTTCCGGGAAGTGCAAATCGATTGCGTGTACCACGACCATTTTATGGGCTCCTACCAGATGACCAAACATTTGATCGAGCAAGGCCATCGTGAAATCGGTTACACCTCGAACCCGATCGACAATATAACTAGCAGAGAGGAGCGGTATCAAGGATATATTCAGGCGCTGCTTGATCATAAGATTCCCGTTAAGGTGCAGTACATTCATTTCAGAAGCGTGCTGTGTGATCCCAGCCGAATCAACGAAAGCGATCCGGAGCAGGAACGGTTTCTCTCCGAGAATCCGCAGATGACGGCGGTTATGGGCGGCGACGATTATGTGGCGATATCCACCTTATACACAGCCTTGCGCATGGGAATCTCAATTCCTGACAAGCTGTCCATCGTCGGCTTCTCCGATATCCATTTGTCAGCCTTAACCCCGATTCCGCTGACGACGGTCAGACAGGATACCGAGCAGCTGGCCCAATCGGCATTTAATCTGCTGATGAAGCGGGTTAACCATTCGAATGAGAAGCCCATCACGATTAAAATACAAACAAGCATCGTAAAGAGAACGTCTGTTCTTCATCGCGAGCAGGAGGAGATACTGTGAAGATTCATTTTCTAGGAACCGCAGCAGCAGAAGGGTTTCCGAATGCGTTTTGCCGCTGCGAGCCTTGTCTTAAAGCACGGGAGCTGGGAGGAAAAAACATCCGTACGCGCAGCTCGGCCATTATTGACGATGTGATCAAGTTCGATTATTCGCCGGACTCCTACATGCAGGCGCTTCGCGATAACATCGATTTCGGGGCGATCGAGCACCTGCTGGTTACCCATACGCACTCCGATCATTTTAACGCGTATGATTTGGAATGCCGCAGAGTTGGAATCGCTCACAATCTGGAGCATCCGATGCATATTTACGGGAACGATGCCGTCATGCATCATACACGTACCGCCATCGGCCGATTTGTCGGAGAACGGTATGCCTTTCATCTGTTGCGCCCCTTCGAGACCATAACGGTCGGTGATGCACTGGTTACCCCGCTGCTGGCGGATCATGACAAGATGGAAACCTGCTTGCTTTATGTGATCGAGAAGGGAGGCAAGAAGCTGCTGTACGGTCATGACTCCGGCTGGTTTCCGGAAGCGACATGGGAGTGGTTACAGGGGAAGCAGCTGGATGGCGCGATACTCGACTGCACCCATGGGTATACGGGAAAATCCCGGGACCGCAATCATATGTGCATTGAGACGATCCTGGAAGCCCAGCGCGAGTTTCAGAAGGAAAGCATCCTGAAGGAGAACGGGCTGATTATCGCTACACATTTCAGCCATAATTCCAAGCTGCTACACGAGGAGTTCCAGGCTATATTCCAACCTGCAGGAATCGTGGTCGCCTATGACGGATTGATTGTCCATATTTAGATTTACGCTGTTCCTTAAGCGGTGCCATGGTTTTTATATTCAATCAACCTATATCCCAAAAGGAGTGTTTCATCCATGATGAAAAAATTAGTAAGCACCTCTTTGATCTCGATTCTGTGTCTTGCGGTAACAGCCTGCGGCGGCAATACAGGGTCAGCCCCTGCTGCGAACTCGCCTTCCGCCACTGCGCCTGCAGCGAACGAACCGGTGAAGAATGAAAAGCTGATCGTGTACACGAACGCGAATTCCGACGGTCGCGGCGAATGGTTAGTCGAGAAGGCAAAGGCCTCCGGCTTCGAAATCGAGCTGGTTGGAGCAGGCGGCGCCAATCTGACAAATCGATTGATTGCGGAGAAGAACAATCCGATTGCAGACGTGGTGTTCGGCTTGAACAACATGCTGTATGAGAACCTGAAGAAGGAAAACGTTCTGACCAAGTATGTACCGAAGTGGGCTGGAGAGGTGGAACCTGGCCTCAACGATCCGGAGGGCTTCTATCACGGCTTGGTGAAGCAGGCGATTCTGCTGGGTTATAATCCCAAAAACTATACAGCCGAAACGGCGCCGAAGGATTGGACGGATCTCTACAAAAACCCGGCGTTCAAGGGCAAGTATGAAGCGCCTACGCTGCTTGGACAAATTACGCCGCAGCTTGTCGTGGCAGGCATTTTGACAAGACACAAGGATCCGCAGGGCGAGCTTGGCATTTCCAAGGAAGGCTGGAATGAAGTGAAGCAGCTGTTCGATAACGGTGTCAGAGCAGTAGAAGGGGAAGACTTCTATGCAAACCTGGCGAGCGGTAAAACACCGCTGGGCGCTGTAGTTTCCGGTACTCTCGGCAAGAAGGAAGAGCAATATAAGGTGAAGGCAGGCATCGTCAGCCCGCAAATCGGAGTACCAATGATTGTAGAACACGCCGCGATTGTTAATGGTACGAAGAAGAAGGCAACGGCGGAGCGGTTCGTCGAGTGGATGGGAACGGCTGACGTTCAAGGAGAATTTGCAGCCAAGTTCAATGCGATGCCGGCCAATACCAAAGCTGCCGCCAAAGCCAATGATGCTGTAAAGGCATTGTATGCGAACCTGAAGGCGCAGCCGCTGGATTGGGGCTTCATTGCAGCTAACATTGGCAAATGGGTAGAGAAAATCGAATTGCAGATCATGAAGTAGAGGTAGCTATGATAACTTTTCGTGATATTCAAATAAAGTTCGGTCAATTTCACGCGATCAAAAATCTCAATCTGGACATCAAGGAAGGCGAGTTCTTCACCTTCCTTGGCCCGTCCGGGTGCGGGAAAACAACGATTCTCCGCAGCCTGGTCGGTTTTATTCAGCCGACAAGCGGTCAGATTCTGCTGGGCGACCGGGATATTACTAATGTGCCTATCGAAAAAAGAGATATCAGCATGGTGTTTCAAAGCTATGCACTCTTCCCGACCATGAATGTGTACGAGAATATCGCGTTCGGGATGAGAGTTAAGAAGGCGTCCAAGGAAGAGGTAGACCGGGAAGTGCGCGACATTGCGCGGAAGGTCGATCTGAAGGAAGAGCAGCTTGTGAAGAAGGTGTCGGAGCTGTCCGGCGGTCAGCAGCAGCGTGTAGCCATTGCCAGAGCGCTTGTCTTGAAGCCGAGCATTCTAGCCCTGGATGAGCCCTTGTCCAACCTGGATGCGAAGCTGAGAGTACAGCTGCGCAACGAGCTGAAGAACCTTCAGAAGAAGTTCGGCATAACGACGATCTACGTCACCCATGACCAAGAGGAGGCGCTGACCTTATCGGACCGGATCGCCGTATTTAATCAGGGAATCGTTGAGCAGGTCGGCACGCCGCAAGAGGTCTACAATCAATCCAAGACGGAATTCGTATGCAATTTCATTGGCGACATTAACCAAATCGATCCTCGGATCATTCAGAACAGCGACTTGAAGGAATGGATCAGACCGGGGAAGATTGCCTACATCCGCAACGAAAAAGTAAGCTTGCTGCCCCTTCCGGGGAAAGACGCCGTCCAGCTCAAGGGGACTATCGTGGACCAGGAGTTTTACGGCTTATACAGCAAGTATGTCATCGAAGTCGCCGGCGGAGGCCTGCTCAAGACCATTGAGAAGGAAACCGGGCTGGCCCATCATCAAGTCGGGGATGAAATTACGATGTATGTTCATGCCGGCGATATTTTGCAGTATTAGTGGAAGGAGGATGTGTGGTGAACGCAGCAAAAATCAAAAACAGCCTGGCCTCCCTAAATCCGACCACACTGATTTTCTACGGACTGATTGCCTGGTTTGTCATTGCTTTCCTGATCTATCCGAATATCAATATTTATTATGAAATCTTCTTTAAAGGCGGGAAATTCTCCTTCGAGGCGGCGGAGAAGCTGCTGTCATCCGAACGTGCCATGAGAAGCTTGTATAACAGCTTTATTCTGGCCGTATCACTTGTTTTTACGGTTAACCTTGTCGGGGTTACTTTGGTGCTGATCTCCGAGTATTTCGATATCAAGGGGGCCGGCGTACTCCGACTCGGCTATTTTACTACGCTGATCTATAGCGGTGTCGTGCTGGTGTCAGGTTATAAATTCGTTTACGGTGAAAACGGATTCATGACCAAGCTCCTTTCCGGCTTGTTTCCAGCCTTTGATGCGACATGGTTTCACGGCTACTGGGCGGTACTCTTCGTGATGACCTTCGCCTGTACCTCCAACCACGTCTTGTTTCTAAGCAATGCCATACGCAAAATCGATTATCAAACGGTCGAAGCGGCCAAAAATATGGGGGCCTCGACCTTCTACATCCTTTGGCGAGTTGTGCTTCCGGTCTTGAAGCCTACGATGTTCGCGCTTACGATTTTGATCTTTCTTACAGGTCTAGCCGCTACCTCGGCTCCGTTGATTCTGGGAGGCACCGAGTTTCAAACGATCACACCGATGATTCTCACCTTCTCGAACAGCGTATCCTCGAGAGATTTGGCGGCACTGCTGGCGCTCATCCTAGGTCTGGCAACGCTGATTTTGCTCAGCATCATGATCCGTTTCGAGCGGAAGGGCAACTTCATGTCCGTTTCCAAAGTCAAATCGGAGCTGGTCAAACAGAAGATCAACAATAAGGCGGCCAATATCGCCGCACACGTGCTGGCTTACTTCTTATTTCTGCTGTATATCATACCGGTCGTTCTGATTGTGGTCTTTTCCTTTACGGATGCTCACAGCATATCCACGGCCACGCTGCATTGGAGCAGCTTCTCCTTGAACAATTATATTCAAGTATTCTCCAACATGTCTGCGTTCAAGCCATACCTCGTGAGCATAGTGTATGCTGCAGCGGCTTCAGTAGCTGTGGTGGCTTTGGCCTTGGCGGCGTCACGAATTTTGCATAAGTTTAAGAACAAGTGGACGACGGCTCTGGAATATGCGCTGCTCATTCCATGGATGCTGCCTTCGACGCTCATTGCCATCGGGCTTATCGTGACGTTTAACTCGCCGAGACTGGTTATCGGGAACTCGATCTTGGTAGGGACGGTCTGGATGCTGTTCATCGCGTATGTCATTGTGCACATACCTTTCACCCTCCGAATGGTGAAAGCTTCCTTCTTCAGCCTGGACCATAATCTTGAGGATGCAGCGAAAAATTTGGGCGCCAAGCCTTTCTATACGTTCCGGAAGGTGCTGCTGCCCATCATCCTACCATCCACGCTGGCCGTACTTGCCTTGAATTTTAACGGGATCCTAGCGGATTACGATCTTACCGTATTCCTTTATCATCCTTTGTATCAGCCTCTCGGCATCGTGATCAAGAACAGTACGGATGCACAGGCGCTGGCGGATACCAAGGCGTTAACGTTGGTTTACTCCGTCATCTTGATGATCATGTCTACCCTTACGTTGTATTTTGTTTATGGAAGAAAAAGCAAATCCTAGCATCATAATCAACCGACAAGAGGCTGCAATCGTCTAAACCGATGAACGGCCTCTTTGGGCTAGGCTGTTTCTCCTTGACAGGTAGAAATTATTGTGGTTATCATAGACACATAAAGTCTTTGATTTTAAGGGGGTGGGACGGATGAAATATTCTAAAGCAACGAACTACGCCCTCCACACGATGCTTTATTTGATGGCCTTCACGCCTGACAAACCGGTAGGCGTTCAACAGCTTGCCGATAGGCAGGATGTCTCGCCCACCTACCTATCGAAAATACTCACGAAGCTGGTAAAAGCGGGGCTCATTGAGTCGGCTTCAGGGGCGAACGGAGGCTACCGGCTGAGAGGCAGGAAAGAGGACATCTCTTTTCTGGACATCATTCATGCAGTGGAAGGCACGGCCTCGCTTTTCGAGTGCTGCGGCAGTGAAGATTCAAGGTGTATGATCCATCAGGTCATGGTGAAGGCTGAGGAAGCGATGGAGCGGCAACTGAAAAATACCAAATTGTTCGAGCTCGCGAAAGAGGTTACAGCTTTGAAGGAAACCTAGCTCACCGAGCTTGCAGCTCTATTGCATTGTCCATAGGTTGGGCAATGCTAAGCTGTGATTAATTATAGATATAAAATGTCTATAAAGTCTTTTGAATAACCAAGGAGAGGATTGAAAGGACATGAACTATGATTGTGCGATTGTCGGCGGCGGACCGGCGGGGTTAAATGCAGCGCTGGTGCTCGGCAGAGCGAGACGGAAGGTTGCGTTGTTTGATAATAGCGCGCCGAGGAATGGCGTAACACACGCCTCTCACGGATTCATTACACGAGATGGGATTCGGCCGGCGGAATTTCGTCGCATTGCTTACGAGGAAGTGCTAAAGTATCCTTCCGTCCGGCATTGGCCGTCCGAGGTCACAGATATTCGCAAGTCGGAGCTCGGATTTACTTTGCTGACCTCTTCAGGCGATCGCGTGCAGGCGCGCAAGCTGATTTTGGCCGCCGGACTCAAGGAGGTATTTCCCGAGATTGAGGGGCTTCGCGATTTTTACGGGAAAAGCTTGTTCAATTGTCCTTTCTGCGACGGTTGGGAGCTGCGTGATCAGCCGCTAGTGATCGTCTCGGACTCAACGGACGTGTTCCATAAGGCTAAGCTGCTGATAGGCTGGAGCCGGGACCTGGTCGTGTGCACGGGAGGCCGGGATACGCTGTCTGCAGAACAGCGGGAGCAGCTTGTATCCCGGGGCATCCGGATCGTGGATACTCCCGTAGCCGCGTTTTCCGGACGAAACGGTATGCTGGAGCGGGTGCATTTTACAGACGGTACGTTTATTGAAAGAAGCGGAGGCTTTGTCTCTCCGTCCTTCGTTCCGAATGCTAGGTTCGAGGAAGCCCTTGGCTATCAAACAACAAGCAACGGGGGAATTGTTACCGACGAGATGGGGAGGACGACGGTGCCGGACCTATTCGCAGCAGGGGATTCGGCTTATGTGATGCCTTCCCAATTGATATTCGCCGCATCCTCCGGCAGCAAAGCAGCAATGGCTGTTGTTGCGGATCTGACGGAAGAGGATTGGCAGGCGCTTTAAATTATGTAGCGGTCACCGAACCTTCGAACGATTAAGGAAGATCGATTCATGTCCATACTAGTAGAAGTACAATTTGTTATGGAGATGGGGAGTTGTTATGGGGGTTCGGCGGAGCCTTTTCATTTGTGCGGCAGTGATCAGTATCATTCTGGTTCTGACGGGGTGCAAAATAAAACAAGCGGAGCCTTCTACACCTGCAGGGCAGCCTCCGGCAACGGCCAATCCCGTATCCCCTGCCCCTCGGCCCGCCGACCCGACCGCTGAACTTGTCGCCGGCATGAGCTTGGCCCAAAAGATCGGCCAGATGGTGGTAGTCGGCCTGGATGGCACTGCCGTACAACCGGAAATTAGATCGTTGATTGAGGAACGACGCGTTGGGGGAATTATTTTGTATAGCAACAATGTCGTGTCTTCGAAGCAAATGTCCGAGCTGGTGAATGGACTGAAACAAACGAACCGTGATGCCGGGGGAAAGCTGCCGCTGCTGCTGAGTGCGGATCAGGAGGGGGGCCGCGTCTCCCGTTTGCCGAAGGAGATAACGGCATTTCCCGCTAGTAGGATCATTGGCGGTACGAATGATTCGAAGTACGCGTATCAAGTCGGTACCGCGCTTGGGGAAGCGATGAAGTCTGTTGGGCTGAATACGGACTATGCACCCGTGTTGGATGTCAATACGAATCCGAACAACCCGGTCATCGGCGAACGTGCGTTTGGAAATACAGCGAAAGCAGTGTCCGGTATGGGCGTGCAGGAAATGCTTGGGATCAAGTCCCAAGGCGTCATTCCCGTTGTGAAGCATTTTCCCGGTCATGGCGATACGTCGGTCGATTCTCATTACGGGCTGCCGGTGGTGGAGCACGATTTGCAGCGTCTGCGCAGCGTCGAATTCGTACCGTTCGCTTCGGCGATCAAGGAGGGGGCTCCGGTCGTGATGGTCGCTCATATTCTTATGACGAAGCTCGATCCGGACACGCCGGCTTCGATGTCTAGCTTCGTTATTCAAAATGTGCTCCGAGACGAGCTGAAATTTGACGGAGTTGTCATAACGGATGATATGACGATGGAGGCCATCGGAAAGACGATGGCGATCGGTCCCGCAGCAGTGAAAGCCGTGTCGGCCGGTGCGGATATCGTCCTTGTCGGGCATGACCCCGCGAAACAAAAGGCCGTGATTGAAGCCCTAACGGCGGCTGTGCAAAGCGGCCAAATTTCACAAAAAGAGATCGACGCCAGCGTATACCGAATTGCCAAGCTGAAGACAAGTTTTCAACTATCGGACGAACCGATCCCGCCCGCTAATGTGTCTGAGCTGAATCGGCATATTCAAGCCGCGTTACAGAGGTAGCGAAGCATTCTGAAGCCCGGTACCTAGTGTCCGGGCTCATGCTGCCGGCGTGAAGTATTCTTGGCCCGGCGCAGATAAAACAGTAGGAAGATGACAAGGAGCAGGATCAAGAGAACCCAGGAGTAACGATGTACCGTCATAGCGATATCCATGGCAAAGTGCAGTGCCACCCGCCCAAGCCAAAAAAAGAGCAGCGTCCAGACGAACCCCGTTGAATAAGAGGCGAGTGCGTAGCGGGCAAACGACATGTTGTTGCTGCCCGCCACGTACGGCATGACATGCCGAATGACCGGGAAAAAATAGCTGATCATGAGCGCCGCGCTTCCATACTTTTGCATCCATTGCTCGGAACGGTGGACGTACTTTTCAAATCGTTTCTTCTTCTTTAACCACTGAATCACGCGATTTCCGAATACTCTCCCGAGTACATATCCGAGAGAAAGACCTGAGATAACGCCTAAATATGTTATAACAAAGGCGGGAATGGGGAGCAGCAATCCGCGCAGCGTGACCGCTCCTCCTGTCATCACAATCACCTCGTCCGGTATCGGCATGCCGATAATCCCGAGCCATAACGCGAAGAATAAGGCAAAATACCCGTATTGTCCGATCAAGGAAATAAGAAAATCTTCATTCATGGGAGAGCCACCCTATTTTCGGTTATTTTTTTCGGCAGCTGTAAACGAAGGCGGGAGGCAGGTTCCATGGAACCAAGGAAATATTTTCAATTTCGAACCTTCGTTCCAGCGCTTTCTTCATTTGAAGCGAATATTGAAAGGCAATGAATTGTCCGTTGGGTCTAAGGGAGTCTTCGATTTCTACAAGCAGCTGCTCTCGAAAGCTCTCTGAAAAATTAAAGAAAGGCAGACCGCTGATGATGGCGTCGAGCGGCCCCATAGCATTAGCCTCCAATTCTTTCCCGATACGAAGTGCATCGGAGAAGCATACATGCTCCGGGTACTGCTGCTGAAGCTTTGCGCGTAAATAATCATCTTTTTCGAACAGAACCACTTGGGCTCCAGTCATATTGGAACTGCTGATATATTTCGTCACCGCACCGGTACCTGCCCCTAATTCGGCTATCAGCCGGGTCTCATCCCACGCAACCGCCGATACCATCGCGGAGGCCAAATATCTCGAGCTGGGAATAATGCTGCCGATTTGCTTGGGATAGCGCAAATATTTATAAAAAAACAACCAACTTTCCCGCAGAGTGCTTTCCGACATTGTAAGATTTCTCCTTTGTCTTCATAATAGTTGAGGCGACTCTTTTTCTATGATGGTTGCGACGATGTTTCGTTCTCTTTTTATTAGACGTTACTTGGGGAAATTCTCCTTCAAATTATGATGGGGATATTTTACTATTATGGAGGTATTAGTTGAAATGAAGGTCAAACGAATTGTTGCCAATATCAATACGAAGAATATCGAGGCAGCTACACGCTTTTACCATGACGTGCTTGGTCTTGAAATACTAATGGATCATGGTTGGTTTAGAACATACGGTTCCAGTGAGGAGATGAGCATTCAAGTTAGTTTTGCTTCACAGGGGGGCTCCGATACGACTACGCCGGATTTATCGATTGAAGTGGATGATGTCGATGTTGCGTTTGAACGAATGAAGCATGCCGGATTTTCCATAGAATATGGGCCTGTGGATGAGCCATGGGGCGTTCGGCGTTTCTATGTCCGTGATCCATTCGGTAAGCTTGTTAATATTCTAGCACACGATCATTGATATTTTAACTATATTTTGAGGGTTGGAGCTGCTTCACCGCGGCTCCTTTTTGTTTTATTTAACGACGCGCCAAACGATTAAATTTTATTAACAAGATCTTTGAACTTAAATAAGAGGAGAAATGTCGGGGTTTGTCGAAAATAGGAGATATTCTATTCTTCAAAATTTTTATTGAAAAGAGGTAATTAGGTGCATCACGAGCATGAATTGCATGGAACATACGATATGATGTTAGTGTTATTCTCATATGCTGTTGCTGTTATCGCCTCCTATACGGTTCTGGATTTAGTTGGAAGAATAAGCACATCCAAAGGCTATTATCGCTGGTTGTGGATCTTATTTGGTGCAGTTGCCATGGGTCTTGGCGTTTGGTCGATGCACTTTGTCGGAATGTTAGCCTTTTCCCTCAACGTTTCGGTTCCGTACGATTTAGCAATGGTCATCTATTCTGTTTTAGCTGTTATTGCGGCCTCATTCTGGGCTTTGTCCATCGTTGGACAAAATGTTTTGAAATTGCGTCAGTTGATTGGCGGAGGGCTGCTTCTGGCCACCGGTATTTCTCTGATGCATTATATCGGTATGGCAGCCATGCAAATTGGGATTACGTATAATCCCCTTTATGTCGTGCTTTCGGTACTGATTGCCGTTGCTGCCTCCATCATCGCTTTTTGGCTGGCTTTTTATTTCAAGCAGACGATCGGGCCAAGTCATATATGGATGAAACTTGGAAGCGGCCTTATTATGGGGGCGGCGGTTGCCGGAATGCATTATGTGGGTATGGTGGCAGCACATTTTCATTCAACTAGTACAATGATCTCACAGGATGGAATGGTGCTTGATCAAAGATTGTTAGCTTATTTGATTGCAGGCGGCACGGTTCTGACCTTAGGCTTATCCTTATTCGGCATTTATATTTCCAATCGGTTATCGCGGAAAGATTCAGAGATTGAGGAAAACGAGAAGTGGTATAAATCCTTATTTGAAAACAATCAGGACGCCATATTATCGATAGACGCAAATTATCGTATTATTGACTATAACGCAGCAGTGATGGAGCTAACCGGCTTACCCGGTGACGTATTCAGGAACCAGACAATAGAACAGGTTCTTCCTCTCATCGCTCCGGAAGAGCAGCAGCGTACTAGAGAAATGTTCTTACGCTCCTTGGAGGGTGAGGTACAGAACTACCAGACCGCTATTATACACAGGTACGGTCATCGGATTGAATTAAGCGTCAAGAATATTCCTGTCATTCGAGAGGGAGAAGTCGTTGGCAGCTATATTATTGCCAAAGACATTACCATGGAGAAGGAGGCTAAGGATAAGGTGCAATTCCTTGCCTTCCATGATGAGTTGACGGGGATGCCCAATCGCCGAATGTTCAATCAAGCACTCTCAATGGAAATAGAGAGCAAGGCGGAACGATTCTATGTCCTGGTTATGGATATCGATCGATTCAAAATGATTAATGATTCTCTTGGCCATACCTATGGCGATTTGTTTCTTAAAGAAATGTGCGCCCGCATTGAACATTGCATTCGGGGCTATAAAGTGACTTTAGCACGAATGGGTGGGGATGAGTTTACTTTGCTGTGCGATGGCAAGTACGAGAAACACGACATTGCACATTTAGCGGAGCGCGTGATAGATGCGATTGGCATTCCTTGTCGCCTGAAGGAAAATGATTATTATGTTACCGCAAGCATCGGGATTGCAGAGTACCCCGCAGACGGTGATGATGCGGAGCAGCTGCTTAAGAATGCAGATGCCGCCATGTATGAGGTGAAGAAAAACGGTAAGAACGGGTATCAGTTTTATGATGCGGCATTAAATACACAACTGCTGGAGAAAATTGAGCTGGAGGCGGATTTGCGACAAGCGATAAGCCGGGAGCAGCTGTTTCTTTTTTACCAGCCTCAAATACGTGCCAGTGACAGTCGCATGATTGGTATAGAGGCCTTAGTTCGATGGAGGCACCCGGTTAGAGGGGTTATATCGCCTGGGGTGTTCATTCCGATTGCTGAGGAAACAGGTATGATTTACGAACTGGGAACGTGGGTCCTCAAAGAGGCGTGCGAGCAAATGAAACAATGGCATAACGCTGGAGGACCGCTTATACCGATTTCTGTGAACTTGTCTTCCCAACAATTTCATCAGCCAAACTTAACGACATATATTAAAGAAATTCTTGACTCAACAGGCTTGGATCCTCAGTACCTTGAGCTGGAAATTACGGAAAGTATGATGATGGATGCTGCTGTTTCAACGAGTATTCTCAAGGAATTGACGGACTTTGGTATTCGAATCAGCTTGGATGACTTCGGAACGGGCTACAGCTCTTTAAGCTACCTTAAACTTCTTCCGATCAATAAGCTCAAAATCGATCGTTCTTTCATTCGCGATATCACCGTGAATCAGAACGATAAGGCCATTGTTGCGACGATCATTTCGATGGCTCAGCATTTGAAGATGGATGTGATCGCTGAAGGGATTGAAACAAAGGAACAGCTGGATATTCTAATGGATAATCAGTGCAAGGAGATTCAAGGCTATTATTACAGCCGTCCCTTGCCCGCGGGAGAGGTGGAAGAAGCTTTCTTCGCTCCAATGAGAATGAACAAGCCGTCCAGTTAACGTGCTGGATATGGAGTATAAAACTAGGGAGCAGACCGCCGCGGCAGCTGCTCCCTAGTTTATAACCCTTAGCTTCTCGGTGCCCATAACATAACGGACACACCTATAATGCAAATAGCGGCCCCGATCCAATCATACAAATCAGGTGTTTTTTTATCGACAACCCAGCCCCACAGCACAGCGAGAATCACAAACACGCCGCCGTATGCGGCATAGACTCGCCCGAACGATGGGAAGCTTTGCAGCGTTGGAATGATCCCGTATAAGATAAGAATGATACTGCCAACAATCCCATACCAAATGGGCTTAGATTCCCGCAGCCATAACCAAACCAAGTACCCTCCGCCAATTTCGGCAAGGCCGGCAAGCATAAATATGAATACAGCCATCAGCATAAAAATTCCCCTAACACGAGCCGGTATTTTCCTTTTCCAATCAATATGAGTTTACTTCGGTCCTTGCCGCGAGTTGGCTAATGCTAAGCCCGAAGATAAAATCACCCTGGACTTAAAGATAGCATTACAGTTTTATTCGAAGTATAACGTAATTTGGGAGAGGATGTAAATGATTAGGGGGGTCACCGGACTAAAGTGTCTTGCGCTGTGCGCCACCGCTGCGAGACCTGCTTAAAGTTGTAAGGGGATAGAGAACTCGCCCCCTTTTTGATATATAAAAATTAAGACCCACAGCCCGGTTGCTGTGGGTCTCTTTTTCGGGTTAGGCATGTACTGCGGTAGGCTTTGCACCGGTACCGGTTGCGCCGTCCTTCTTATGCGGCGTGAACAGCTTGCGCAGCATTGGCATCAGATAGTAGTCGAGTCCGAATCGTCCGGCGTTGGTGCCGGCCATGAACACAATGCCGCCGATGAGGATCAGCCAAGGGTTCGTGCTTACCGTACCGGCAAACATGAACATGAAGTTCATTAGGAGTCCGAAGAAGGCAGCTGCGGCAGTCAGACCGCCGAGAATCAATCCGAGACCGACCAAGAATTCCCCGAGCGGGATCATGAAGTTGATGATTTTTACGTTCGGCATTGCAAAGTTTTGGACGAACGCGGTAAAGGTCGGGTAGACCAGCTCGTTAGTGGCTTTATCGACAATTGGCTTGGCGACTGCATTTTTCAAAAACCCGCCGGCATCGAATCCGCCGGTCAATTTGTGCCATCCTGCAGTCAGCCATTGATATCCTAGATAGAACCGGACAAAGAGCAGAAGCCCTGCCGCGTATTTATTTTCTCTAAGCCATTTCGTCATCATGACAATCATCTCCTAAGTTTAGGTAGTGAAAATCACAATACTGTTGCGATTTCTATCTTCCTTACACTTTTACTTTATCATGGTCTAAGCTGGTTTGATGTGATTAACCTCACAAGCTGAAATAATTAGGAAATACGGTTGTGAGTCGCTTTTACATCCTGCATATTTCTTTCGGACAGTTTTCGCAGCGGCAAACGTCTCGCAGATAAGCTAAGTCCTTAATGACAACATGTCCGTCCTCATACCCGATGATGTCATCTTTCTTCAGATCGCTCAGCATGCGGTTGACGCTTTCTCTTGTGGCGCCGATCATATCTGCCATTTCCGTATTATTAATTTTGAGCTCGATGAAAATTTCGTTCTTGCGATGCACCCCGTAGGAGTTGGTTAAACGAATCAGCAGCGAGCAAAGAGCACCGGTTTTTCCGAACATCATCAAATCGCGGAATTTGGTCTGCGTCAGGCGGTGCATCAGCCCCATCCACTTCATGAACTCTACCGCCAGATCCCCGTGCTGCCACAGCAGAATCTCGAGGTCTTTACGCTGAATGACACCGATTTTGCTGTCTTTCATCGCTTCCGCGCTAAACGTGTGAACGGAATCCTTGAATGGATCCATTTGTCCAATCAAGTCGCCTGCTAAATGTAAATACATCGTAAGGCTCTTCCCGCTGTCGGTTGTTTTCGTGGTCCTAACCGGTCCGTTCATGATAAAGTAAAGCTTATCCGCCTGGTCACCTTCCCAGAAAAGGTAGGAACCCTTCTCAATCTCTTTCATGTACATGATGCTCTTAAGCTTTTCGAAGCTTTCCGCCGAGATGATATCCAAAATTCCGTTCAATTGCTGTGCCGCTGCTGCCATCGCCGTTTCCCTCTCAGGTGATTTCGTTACACTAATCATATAACGGATGTGATCTTTCTCACATCGGGGCATCACCTGATTTTTGAGGGGGGAGAATCCCTATTCCGGTGTGAGGAAAATCACACGTATCAGTGGAGATTCCCTTAGCGGGTGATCAGGGATTTCCCCTATACTATTTTATCGGCGGACGATAATTCTAGAGGGAGGAACGGCTACGGAACTTTCCAACCTTTGGAAGCGTATATAGGTTATATTGGGGGGGGGAATCCCTTGCCATGCAATTACGATAAATAGTCCTGAGGTGGTTACATTGGAACTCATAACGCAGCAAAATGTAAGGAGTAAATCACCTGAGGTGAGATATGAAACAATTTGAAGGTAAGGTAGCGGAAAACCCCATGACTGACTTCTTAGCGGGAATTGAATGGCATGAAACAACTCCAATTTTGAATAACCTGATTACTTCAGGGGCCGAACTAACGCTTAGCCCACTATCGCCGGGGCTTGAGGCGGATGTAGTTAAGATCACGCAGGGGGAGAAGCATTTTGTTCTGAAGGTGTGGAACAAACGCTCGAAACCCAACGTCCTGCACCAATATCGCCTATTGGAAGCTCTTAGCCGTCAGGGAATCCGCGTATCCGAGCCGATCGGCTATGGGCGCACCGAAACTGGGGACGGTGTGCTGCTGACTCGTTATCACGGCACTACAGTTACGAAGGTGAGTCCAGGCATTTTTAAGAAAATTGCCGCCGTTTTAGCCGACATTCACCGGCTGCCTCCAGATGGTTTGGAAGGTAGGGAGCTAGCTAGGTATGATTTTGTCGGGTATTTTTTCTCGGGGATCGAGGAGTTTCCGGCAATGGAAAAGGAACTGATCCGTCTTGTCGCTTCCGCTGATATGAAAATGGACCGGGTTATTCATGGCGATTTCAATTTAGGCAATATTCTAGAAGAGAATGGACAATACACGGTGATCGACTGGACGAACGGGCAACTGGGGGATCCTAGGTATGATCTATCATGGGCTTGTCTGCTTCTGCGTATCTATATGAGCGAGAGCAAAAGCCTTACGTTTTTGTACAAATATCAAGAGGAAATGCCTGTAGCGACGGGAGAGTTGGAGATTTTTGAAGCGCTTGCCTGCCTGAGGTGGCTGCTGCTCGACCGAATCGCTGGAGTGCCCAAACACGCCGATACGATGAGAAAGGTTAGAAAAATCGTCAGGGAAAATCGATTTTTAAATGAGAGTGTGCTGCTGGAGGGCAGCTCCCGTTCGAAACGTATATGACTGGGAACGATAGCGCTATACACACGGAGTAGTTCGTCGAGCGACAACTGCTCCCTGTTTCATTTAACGGGAGTTATGCTCATTTAGGGGGGAGTAGATTTGAAAGGACATTACTTGAAAATGAGCTTATTCTTGGGGATTCTTCTCTTTAATGCGTGCAGCAATGTGGAAAAAGTTGAACATATCGAGGTATTTGTTGCAGAAACATTAGAACAAAACAATGAAGGTAAGTTTGATGCGACTGGTTACAAGAAAGTAAATTCATTAACGATTTTAATTGATATCTTATAAGCAGTGGAGATCCAATATAGACTGTTCAAATTTCCTGCATCGATTCTCTCATTCGATTCTTGTTGATGAGCACAACGATGACGGCCAATAGGCTGAGTAGTGCACAAAGGGTGAACATGCCTGAGTATGTAATCTTTTGGGCTACAATGCCCATGATAAGCCCTCCTGATGAAAATCCCAAATCATAGGTTGATATAAAAAGGCCCATAAAGACAGCTCGGTTACGGGACGATAAAACAAAGGACAAATAGGTAACCATTGTTGGATACAGTAAAGCTATAGCTAGCCCGTTACATACTGCTGATACATACACAAACGCCCCAGCCGATTGAAGCATGGCGAGGAGCTGGGAACCGGCGGCCGCGGAAAGTAAAAGTCCCGCGATTAATCCCGTATTCCAGCTTCCGTCGGACGGAATATGCTTGCGCAAGGTATATCGGCAGACCACTACAACAAGACCCTGCAGCATGAGATAATAGCCCGCATGACCTACGCCGGCCTTCTCCATATACAGCGGCAAAAAAGTTGAAATAGCGCCAAAAACACAAGAAGCAAACAGCATTACGACGGAGCAAACTAGTAATACCTGATTTTTCCATAGCTGCGTGAAAGATCGGAGCATCTCCAGAAATGTATAGGACCCTTCACCCAAAGGTGAAGCGGGCAATGGAGCAAAATATCCGGTCAGCCAAGTCATGATGCTCAGGGCAATCATGATCCCGATGAACAAAGAAGGCTCTCCAGAATTCCAAATCAATAAAGCCATCATAGGACCAAACAGCTGTGGAATCATTGTAGATAGTGTATATATCGACATCCCCTGTGCGCGGTCTTGCGCTGAAAGCGTCTCTACAATCCCCATCTGCATTAACATGGAGAAGAATGCGGTGACGGCTCCTTGCAGGGCCCGAAGCCATAGATAATTATCAATGCTGGATATGGAGTACAGTAGTAAGCAACTACCGTGAACGATCAAGAGTAAGCGCATGATAGCGAGCGCTCCGTATCGACTAAGCATTTGCCCCGCCCATGGCCGAAAAATCATACAAGTCAGCATGTAGGCGCCCATCATCAGGCCGATTTCGCCTTGCTCCATGCCTCGGGAATCACTTTGAAGTGGAAGAATCACGGTAAGTAAAGAATTGGCGGAGAAGAATAAGACAGCGAGGAGGTATAGCCTCATTTGTCCACTTGAAAAAGGACCTTGAGCAACCATTCGTAGTGTTCTCCTTTCCATGTGATTTCGGTCGTTACAATGATGATGGCCAAAGATAAATAAACCGTGGAAACCTTATTGATGAAATATAGCACGAGAAAGCATGGAGAGCAACGAAATCAGGCCTATTAGTAACCAAAGGGTACCGCATGGAAGATAAATACATTGACACTCTCGGGTTTTATAAAGTATTATCCTATTGTAATTGATAATCATTATCAACGGAATAATGAGAGGGGTCTCTTGTATATGTTCGCAACAAAGAGAAAAGGCCTGCTTTTGAGCATGTCCTTACTTATGGCCTTGTCTGCCGCGATAGTAGGCTGTTCTACACAGAATCCAAATACCGCGCCTAACGCAGCAACAGAAACTGCTAATGCCAAAACGGTAACGATGTCTTGGCCGAGGGACGTTGGACCGATGAATCCGCATTTGTATAACCCATCTCAGTTGTTTGCTCAATCGATGATCTTTGAACCGCTCGTCACGTATAAGGATGGGAAGATTGAGCCTCATTTGGCAGAGTCATGGACCCTTTCGCCGGATGGTAAGGAATATACGTTCAAACTTCGGAGCAATGTTAAATTCTCTGATGGAACCGCCTTTACGGCAGCGACTGTGAAGAAGAACTTTGATGCGGTTATGAATAATATGAAGCTACATACGTGGTTGGGTGTTATAACGGTGCTTGAGAAAACGGAAGCGATCGATGACACCACGTTTAAACTAACGCTTAAAGAGCCGTACTATCCGACCTTGTACGATCTAGCCGTTGTTCGTCCTGTACGTATTCTTGCCGAATCGGGCTTCCCTGAAGATGGTGACACATCGAAAGGCGTAAAGAATCCGATCGGAACCGGACCATGGGTTCTCAGTGAGTACAAGAAAGATGAGTCTGCGGTGTTTACTCCCAATCAGAACTACTGGGGAGACAAGCCCAAAGTTGACAAGGTTGTCATTAAAGTAATCCCTGATGCGGAAACACGTGTACTTGCTTTTGAAAAAGGCGATTTGGATCTAATTTTTGGTGAAGGTCTAATAAGCTTCGATGCATATAAACAGCTTGAAAAATCAGGTAAATACGTAACAAAGCTATCTGAACCGGTTGGCACAAGAAACCTGGTGCTTAATACGATGAACGAGAAGCTAGCAGATCTGCGGGTTCGTCAGGCGCTTCACCTTGGCTTTAACAAGAAGGCGATGGTTGAGGGTGTGACTATGGGTATGGAGGAAAAGGCTGACAATATTTTGCCCAAAAACCTTCCATATTCCAATATTGACGTAAAGCCGGTTGAGTACAATGTAGAAAAAGCCAAGGCATTATTAGAAGAAGCAGGTTGGAAGCTGCCCGCTGGAAAAACGGTTCGGGAAAAAGACGGTAAGGCGCTTGAGCTTGAATTGCTTTATGACAAAGCGGACTTAACTCAAAAATCAATGGCCGAAACGTTGCAAGCAGAATGGTCAGCTATCGGTGTTAAACTGAAGATTACTGGTGTGGAATTAACAGTTTATATTCAGCGTAGAAAAGCCAACGAATTTGATATGAATTTTTATTCGAATTTCGGGGCTCCATATGACCCGCATTCCTTCATGACCGCAGTTGTCCAGAAGGGCTATGGAGTTTCAGATGCACTGGTAGCCTTACCTATGAAGGCTGAGATTGACCGGAAAATTAATGAAGGAATGAAAACAACGGATGAGAAAGCCCGAACAGAGTTATTTAGTTCCGTTCTCACTACACTGCAGGAGCAATCATCCATCCTTCCGATCTCTTATATCAAGAAGATAGCTGTTCATCAAAAAAGCGTAAGCGCCTTTCATTTCCCTTCTAATCGTGATGAACATCCGTTTGACGGGATTGATACGAAGAAGTAAAGTCGCAGGAGGCAATACATGGGCATATTTATCGGGAAACGAATTCTTTCCATTATACCAATTGTTCTATTTGCCTCGTTTCTCATGTTTGTCATGATAAAATTAGGACCTGTGGACCCGGCCGAAGCGTATTTGGCCGCGGCCCACATTCACCCTGATGATGAAGTGTTGGCTCAAAAAAGACATGATTTTGGATTGGACAAGCCCTTCATCGTTCAATATGCTCAATCAGTGATTAAGATGTGCCGACTCGATTTCGGCATGTCTTATATTACTAATGAGCCCGTTTGGCAGGAAGTAGCGCAGAAAATACCGGCAACGGTTCAGCTTGCCCTCAGCAGTATTATTCTCACCATGCTTGTAAGTGTGCCAATTGGCTTGCTATCTGCGATTTATAAAAATAGTGCTATTGATTATATGAGTAGGGTGCTTTCGTATATTGGTGCTTGTATTCCAATTTTTTGGCTGGGGTACTTATTGGTGTTTTTCTTTTCGGTAAAACTCGATTGGCTCCCCGTAGAGGGTCGAGGGACTTGGCAGCATCTTGTGCTCCCGTCGGTAACGCTGGCGCTGTGGCTAATCGCGATTTATACTCGCTTGCTTCGAACGACGGTATTAGAGGAATTACAGGAGTCCTACGTTCGCTATGCCAGAGCGAGAGGGATTAAAGAGAGAATGATCATGCTCAAATACGTGCTTAGAATTGCAATTGCACCTTTGATCACAGGTTTGGGTATGAATATGGGAATTTTGTTAACGGGAGCAATTGTCGTAGAGCAGGTGTTCTCGTGGCCTGGGGTTGGTCGCTATTTTGTTGAATCCATTATGAACCGAGATATTCCGGTGATCCAATGCTACGTATTGCTTTCCGTCTGCGTTGTTGTTGGATGTAACCTGATTGTAGATCTGCTCCAATTGTACATGGATCCCCGGATTTTACGTAAAGGGAGAGCTGACCAGTGATTGGCAGATTACACAGAGGTATCAAAAGCTCGAAGACAATCTTCATATGCACAATCATTATCGTCTTTTTCTTTCTAATTAGTGCGTTAGCTCCATGGATTTCACCCCATGACCCGATTCAGGTGAATTTAGCGATCAAGCTTCAAACACCCTCGTGGGAATATCCGTTAGGGACGGACCAGTTAGGTAGGTGTAATCTATCTAGACTCCTGCACGGTGCGCGTGTTTCGTTAGGATTTGCTTCTTTAATTTTCATCTCTTCCCTTACGATCGGCTTATTTGTCGGGACCGTTGCCGGTTATAGTGGAGGGTGGCTAGATGCAGTACTGATGCGGTTTTGTGAAGGCGTGATGGCTTTCCCAAGTCTTGTATTGGTACTAGGTCTTGTTGGCATATTCGGTCCCGGTTTGCCGCAATTGGTGATGGCTTTGATGATGGTGCAATGGGTGTATTATGCGCGTATGTTTCGTAATATGGTGGTCAGTTTAAAGGGACGGAACTTTATTACGGCAGCACGGGTAAGCGGCTCCTCTCAGTGGCAAATCATTAGAAGGCACATGATTCCTAACATTTTGCCTCCCATTGTAGTCATAGGCACGCTCGAAATGGGATGGGCAATTATGAACATCTCTGCCATGTCATTCCTTGGTATAGGGATTCAGCCGCCAACTCCAGAATGGGGTGCGATGGTAAATGAAGGGAAGCAATTCATACGAAATCATCCGCAGCTCATGCTCTATCCTGGAATGCTGATCGTTATTGTTGTGGCGACTTTTAATATTTTGGGCGAAGCTTTATCAGAGCGATTTGGTGTAAAACGAGGCTCCTAATAGAAGGAATGAGCAAAGTGGCAGATGTATTGCAGGTAAAAGGACTGAAAGTGACAGTAAAGACGGGGCAGGGAAATTTATCGCTTGTACATGGCATTGATTTTGGGCTTAAGCCGGGGCGTGTACTTGGTCTTGTAGGGGAGAGCGGCAGCGGCAAAACCGTTACTTCGTTATCTCTTATGCAGATGCTGGATCGAAAAACGACCGACATCGAAGGGAGTATCCGTTTAAATACACTTGAGCTGAACGGACTTAAGGACAGTGAAATGCGGCGGATAAGAGGGAAAGAGATTGCTCTTATTATGCAGAATCCGATGAATGCATTCTCACCTGTGTACACAATTGGTACTCAATTCTTAGATACGATTCGCACCCACACCGACCTGAGCAAAAAGCAAGCAACAGAATTGGCTGTCAGTGCGATGACGGACGTAAATTTACCCATGCCCTCAGAGCTATTGGGAAAGTACCCGTTCGAGTTGAGCGGAGGCATGCTTCAGCGGGTGATGATCGCATTGAGCGTGTGCTTGAAACCATTGGTTATTATTGCTGATGAGCCTACTACTGCGCTGGATGTGACGAATCAGCTGCAGGTGCTTCGACTATTGGATCGAGTGCGGCAGGAGCATGGGACATCAATTTTATTGATATCTCACGATTTAGGAGTCATTGCAGAATTGGCTGATGATGTAGCTGTCATGCAGCATGGCCGGATTGTTGAGCAGGCTGATGTATTTGAACTGTTTGATAACCCTAAGCATACGTACACAAAATCATTGCTTGCCGCCAGACCCATGCTTCAAATTAGCCCGCAGATGGCAGGCTGCATATGGTCATGATTCAGGAATAGAGGTGGGTAAAATGACATTGCTTCAAGTGAACGAGGTAACTCATGCTTACTCTTCTTCTACTTTTTTCAGGCGTACCAAAGGGAACGCGAACGTTCTGAACAACGTTTCGCTTCGTATCAAGGAAGGGACGTGTCTGGGACTTCTGGGAGCGAGTGGAGCGGGAAAAAGCACTCTAGGGAGGGTCATTCTAGGCTTGGAAAAACCGAAGAAGGGTCAAGTGCTTTTTCAAGGGCATGATCTGTACACGTTGGATGCGAAAACCCGCAAACAGCTGCGTCGAAACCTGCAGGTTGTTTTTCAAGATTGTTATTCCTCGGTTAATCCTAGGATGACAGCCGAACAAATCATTGGTGAGCCCCTGGACAATTACGAGACCTTGTCGGTTCAGGAGCAAAAGCGTGCTGTCGGAGAACTGCTGGAGCGCGTCGGGTTAAGCTCCTTGGATATGGGTAAATATCCGCATCAATTCAGCGGGGGCCAACTGCAGCGAATTAATATAGCAAGGGCGATTGCTCTAAAGCCGAAGATGATCGTATTGGATGAGGCGGTAAGCAGCCTGGATATGGTAAATCAAACGAATATTTTACACCTGCTTAATGATCTGAGGTCAACATTTGGTTTGTCCTATTTGTTTATTACCCATGATATTAAAGCGGCTTACACGATATCGGATGCGCTCGCTGTCATGGAGAAAGGACAGGTGGCTGAGTACTGTGAGGAGAAACAGCAGTTTCTGCTATCGTCACACCCCGCTGTGAAGGGCTTATTGGGGTCGATGCTTTCGGAGCATCCGCGTTATCGCTCAAAAGAGCGTCTATATTCAAGAGAATGATTGTGCGTCATGACTCAACGGGCCAAATCCTGGACTCGCCCCCCTTTTTGATATATAAAAATTAAGACCCACAGCCATTGCTGCGGGTCTCTTTTTCGGGTTAGGCATGTGCTGCGGTAGGCTTCGTACCGGTTGCACCGTCCTTCTTATGCGGCGTGAACAGCTTGCGCAGCATCGGCATCAGATAGTAGTCGAGTCCGAATCGTCCGGCGTTGGTGCCCGCCATGAACACAATGCCGCCGATGAGGATCAGCCAAGGGTTCGTGCTTACCGTACCGGCAAACATGAACATGAAGTAAAAGGTCGGGTAGACCAGCTCGTTAGTGGCTTTATCGACAATTGGCTTGGCGACTGAGGAAATGCCTGTAGCGACGGGAGAGTTGGAGATTTTTGAAGCGCTTGCCTGCCTGAGGTGGCTGCTGCTCGACCGAATCGCTGGAGTGCCCAAACAAGCCGATACGATGAGAAAGGTTAGAAACATCGTCAGGGAAAATCGATTTTTAAATGATTTACAATCGAACGTATATTCGTTATATTTTTATTTGGATACTGCTTCCATTGATTCGGACTATCTAAAGAACCCAAAAACATATTTGTCAAATGAATTGTAATTTGGAAAGGGCGACCCCGATGAAAGTGAACGATAATCGTAAGCTTTATAGATCCGTCTACCATTTGAAGCCGGGTGTTATTAAGGAAGTGGAAGTACCGTCGTTGCAATTTATAGTTCAAGAAGGTAAGGGAAAGCTGAACTCATTAGGGCAGCCTGAAGAAGAGCATTGGGTAGTATGGAAGACGGTAAATCAGCTCAAAAGAATCACGAAGGAAAGAAGCGGGTATCAATTCAAGCTCATGCCGCACGAAATTGTATGGCACGAAAACATTGGCGAGGATGAGTGGTCATATACTCAAATGATGCAGGTGCCGGATGTTATCACATTCGAGATGTATGATGAAGCAAGTGCATGTGTACAGACGAGATACCGTGATGAAATTGTCCCTGCAACGAATTTTGTCACCTATAAACAAGGTTTGTGCATTCAAAAGCTCCATGTCGGGCATTATCGTGAGTCTATGAAAACCGTCGAGGAACTGAAAAATTACGCTGAAAGCCACGGATATAAAGTTTCGGGCGGCAGACGCGAGGTGTATCTAAACCAGCCGGGTTGCAACCCGGAGCATAGATGGGAAACTATTGTTAGACTACAAGTCGGAGAATAAGTAAGTGAAAAAATATAAAGCTAATAGGTCAAGTTTAATCTAACGAAGAACGATAGTTGAACTGATCCACGGAGCAGATTGCCGCGGCAGCTGCTCTTTCTGTTATTAAGCGGGAAGGATAACAAAGAGCATGGTCAAATATTGGAAGCATATTTCTAAAATTGAAATGGGGTATTTCAATGGAAAGCCTGATAGTAGAACCCTACAATCCAAAAAGTGATAAAGCTGCAATCAGTGCCATGTTGTGTGGAAAAGAACAATTTGATGAAATGTTTCAAGTGAGTGATACAAAGTATCCAAAAGATATATTGGTTGCCCGATACAACGGATTAACCGTAGGGTTTCTTTCATTTATTGGTTTTAAGAGAGCAACAGATACGACGATCTTTGTCCGTGACGAATACAGAAGAATGGGCATTGGCACCGAACTTATGAAAAGAGCGAATCGATTGCTTTCTCAAAATGAGGCAGTTGAGCGTTCGAGAGGGGTATGCACGGATGGAGACAGTTCTTCCCTGCAATTTTTATATAAAAACGGATTTTATATCAGTTATTCGTCTTTCATCATGGAACGGGACGATGAAAGTCTTCCCGAAGGTAGCATTTATGTAAGGCAATATGAAGATGATGATTATCTTATATGTCATAAAATAAGTGAAATAGCTTTTTTCAGAATGCACGAACAAGTGGGTATGCCCTTTCGGGGGAATCGGCTGTGGTCAATAATAACAATGAGCAAATACCTGAAGATACCCATAAACGGAGAGGGACTGTTCCTCTTAGTCGAGAGGCCATCGTAGGACTGGCATTACATGTTGCGGATACGGAAGGGATCGATGCGGTGAGTAACGGATTGGCGGGAACAGGTTAGAGGGTTACTTTATGCTCTACGTCAAGTGTTGCTCATACATCCTTCTGGCAGATACTTGCTATCCAGACGGTCTCTGCCTTCGACAAATAGACTTAAAATTTTCGAGGCCTCCCTTGGCATTCTTCGTAATGCTGGATTCGGGCCTCAAGAAGCATTTTTAATCTTTGAACACCTATTGAGTCAAGTCATATCGTTGATTGTGACGGGAGATGGTTATATACAAGGGTCAGAAGAAGAACGCCAAGTGTGGGGGGCTAAACTATTGGAGTTCTATGGAAGCCTTCCGCAGAAAGAATATCCTTGGCTTGTAGAAGCAGCCCCGAATATTGCTGCATGCGTCGATAATGATCGTCACTTTCAGTTCGGTGCAGACCTCATACTGGCTGGAGTAGAGGCAATGGCGGCCTCTATTAACGTTAGCGAATAACCGGGGAGCAGACCGCCGCGGCCACTGATCCCTGGTGTCGTTGAAATAACGGGAGATTAACGTAATAATGATGGGGCAATTTACTATCAATCCACAATATGCACGACAAGACGATCCAATCCAGCCGAGCAAGCAATCTTCACACCGTCGATATAAACGGCCAAGCCTGCGCCCTTGTTGTATTGTCGGCCGAATTTATCATAAATGATAGTGATGTTCTTACCACGATAGTATAAACGGTCTAAACAAAAATACTCCCATGTTCCTTCAGGGATAAGTGGATTAACCTCAAAGCTACCATCATACCTCGCGCGGAACCCGATGAGACCGGTTATGATCAGGTCGTTAAATGTGGAATGGTTGTAATCCTTACCCCGTTCGCGGCCGCCCTTTCTTTCAGGCCAATTCCACTCCTCAAGTATCCGTCTGGACATCCACTCCCCTGTATAGGGATCAATGTTTTCGTCTAACCAGGATACCCGCTTGCCATCAGCTTTTGTGCGGTAATGACAATGCGCGTAAGCGCTCAATAGGTTCCAATAATCTTCTTTATTGATAACTTGCTGTTCGTAATCGTTCAATACGTTGGCCAACGCCGTCAGCGTCTGGGATGTGGCGAATGGCCAAGATGGTCCATTCCACAAGCATTCGTGCTCATAGGAGAACATGAATCGGGCATGGCGCTGCTCCGCAGTTGTTGGCCCGAATGGAGCATAGAAACCGGACGGATCCATTAGCTGTGTCCATGCTTGTTCATAACCAACGTCGGGAAGGTGGAAAGCCCAAGGGATATATCCAAGCTGTTCGCGTACGTTGTGAGCGGGATCCATCTTTTGAAATTCCCATTGTTCTACAGTTTCTTCAGCAGTCTTCAATGGGATGACCTTGAAAAACTGCGCCTCATCGTCCCACAAATGTTCTTGGACAAGTTGTTTTAACCGATTCGCTTTTTCCTTAAACCTTCTTTCCGTTTCGAAGTCGCCAGCCAGGTGTGCAATATTGGTAATCGCTACTGCATCGGCGTACATATAGGTATTCAGAGTTGGTCTTAGCCCTGGGCCGCTGATGGAAATTTCCATCGCGTCACGATCGTCATTAGACCAGAATAACCCACTTGGGTTCTGATGCTTTTTTTCCCATTCCGTGTAGTTGGCGACCATATCCGGTAGCAGATCAATGGCAAGCTGGAAGTCACCGTCTACTTTGCAATAATTCCACACGGCATCTGCTATCCAACAACTATAGGAGCGGAGGCTTCCGTTTCTTTGGAACCAAAACAGAATATAGTCCTTGAGGAAGTCCTGACGGTTTCGCAACCAGCGGCCTTCATTTAAATGATGCCCGACAGCGCAGTTGATCGTGTTATGCTTGCCCGCCCATGGGACGGATGGATGAAACTCCGTGATCACGAATCCGTCAGGGGTTTGCTTAATATGTTTACGGTAAACCCACCAGCGAAAATAGTAAGTCTCCTCCAGACAACTGTCAGGACAATGGAATAGAGGAATCTGATCACGAATCCATTCCCAGGCTGACGCATTATCAACATGCTGGATTACAGATTCTTCGTCATGCTTGTTAAAGGTTGCGAAGTATTTTTTAAAATCGTCTGGATTTAACAACATTTTACGATCAACCTTTCTGATTATTTTGTAAGCGAATAAAACATCAAAATCTATGGTGCTACAAGATGTCAAGACAGTTTTTTTGATATAGTTAAGGTGTGAATTGGTTCACAATGTTCTTTGGGAACCAAAGAACATTGATCATCCCCTACTGGTATTAATGAAATAAATTACCAATTAATCGCGTACCACAGTGGTTGTGGGTGTAGCCCAAGCGAAGGCGCGGGAGAAGGTTTTCTTCCCTTGTTATTCACTTGTGGATTCAAGCACAACGTCACGGTTATAGACAGCTACGGGCGTATGGTTTTTCAGTGACTGATGCGGTAAGTAGTGGTTATGAATATGTATGTAGCGTTCAATCCCTCGCCTTGTTTCTCGAGGTGTCTCATAATCATTGAGATATACCTCGTTGTACTTCAGGCTACGCCAGAAGCGCTCGATGACAATATTATCGGTAGCACGCCCCTTGCCGTCCATGCTGATACGGACCTCATTACCTTTAAGCAACTCAATATACTTGGGACTCGTAAAATGGCTTCCTTGGTCACTGTTGACAATTCCGGGCTTCCGCCGCTTG
The DNA here is from genome assembly GCF_030167925.1 of Paenibacillus silviterrae. GTDB lineage: Bacteria > Bacillota > Bacilli > Paenibacillales > NBRC-103111 > Paenibacillus_G > Paenibacillus_G silviterrae. The sequence goes on along the minus strand of NZ_JASKUT010000002.1, from coordinate 1,841,826 downwards.
AGTGCACGTTCCATGGTGTCAAGAACGAAGCCGATCTCTAAGCTCTGATCCAGCTGCCAGTCCACAAGATAGCGGGAGAACCAATCCATTACTGCATAGAGGTACATCCAACCTTGTCTCATGCGAATATACGTGATATCTACACTCCAGACCTGATCAGGTTCCGTAATCTGTAACCCCCGAAGCAGATAAGGATAAGTCCGATGCTGCAGGTCGCGTTTGCTCAGATTGGGACCTGGATGTATTGCCATGATCCCCATTTCACGCATGTAGCGCCTTACTGTATTCCCGTGAATGAAATCCTGACCACGATTCATAATGGCCGCGATCTTACGATAGCCCATGAAGGGATATTGCGTGTAAAGCTCGTCAATCCGGTGTTTGAGGCGAATCTCCTCCGGAGAGGGAGGAACCGGTTTGTAATACAAACTGGAGCGATTTAGGCTCAGGAGATCAGCCTGAACGAGGATAGAGTGCTCAGAGCCCTCCCATTCTAGCAGATCCAAACGTTCCTCGCGGGAAAGATTAGAGGCCAGATTTTTTTTTGAGCCACGACAATTGTGTGGTTAGCTTTCCCACCTCGGCGTAGAGTTCATCGATCTGTTGCTCGTATTCTTTTTTCATCTTAGTGATGCCCTTACGGTCATCCACGAAGAGCTGGGACAAGTTCTGGACGGCTTCGGACTTCCATCGGTTCAGCACATTAGCGTGAATACCGTGTTCAGAAGCGAGCTGAGCGACGGACTTTTCCTCTCTCAAAATTTCCAGTACGATTCGAGCTTTTTCTTCGGGTGTGAACTTCCTTCTGGTGGATGCCATACAACTAAGATACTCCTTTTTTACTGTCTAGTTTCTGTGTAGCATTATAATCTGAGCCTTCGAAAATGTATTATACTTTTTTAAATAAATATAAAATACGATTAAATTAAACCGAAATATTATAAAATCTCACACTAACCAAACAGATACCGAGATTCGAGAAAGGTAGGGGATAAGGTTTAAGGTTACTTTTTGATCGATGTGGTGGTTAGTGTATTATGGATAATAGAATGAGTGCTTCAATAGGTATTTTATTATATAAAAACATAGGAGGATGAAATGGCCTGGAGCAAATTGAAGCAACAACTGGAGAGCTTTCTCTGTCCTGCGTTAAATGGAAGGGTCGAATACCTTTCAACCAGCTACCGCTATTTACCAGATAAAGCAGGACTATGTTATATTGCTGTAGATAAAAAGAAAGTGCTCAATATGAGTGATACCTTAATCAAATGGTATCAGACGGAGATGGAAATTAAGAATGATTCAGATATCCAGATTCCTATCAACAATGAAGAAATTGAAGCGGTCAGAAAAGATACCAAAGGGACTGTTCCTGAGGAACGTTTAATAGTAATCGCAAGAAGCAGAAAAATATCAGAATATGCAAAAGAGCTTTTGTCAGCACAGACATCATTAAGTAAATCAAATTTTATCGATGTAGCTAATAGATTTTTATCCACTTCTATTGAGGAAAGCTTAGAGAGTAATGACATCTTGTTGAATATTCTAGCTTTGGTTGACAGACGAGTTGGAAAAAAAAGAATTTTAAACATGGCCGAGAAGATGAAGTTAAAGCATCCAATTGTACAGTATTTTTTTGAACTGCGGCTTAGTACGTTATGAAAGTAAATAACTCATTCACCTGAAGATTAGCGCATTAATAACTATTTATAGGGGTCGATTAATGAATAGCCCAATTAATATTCGTCCAATGACAGCCACAGATATAGAACTAATATATCGGGTTTTTACTGAACATAAAATTCGAAAACCTTTGGATTATATCATTAGATGCTGGGATCAAAACGTAATAGGCGAAAGAATAACCTTACTTGCTTTTTTTCAAGAACAGTTTGCGGGAAGTTTACATCTCCTTACTACATCTCACTATCCATATTTCGTCGAGAACGGTATTCCGGAAATAAACGATTTTAATGTTATACCCCCGCTTCGGAAACATGGGATCGGTAATTGTTTAATGGATGCTATCGAGAAAATCGCATTCGAGAACTATAAAACAGTGGGGATTGGGGTTGGCCTCTATAAAAGCTATGGCAGTGCACAACGTTTATATGCAAAAAGAGGCTATATACCGGATGGTAGAGGGGTAATGTATCAAGAACAACCCGTCACACCTGGTGATACAGTTCGTGTCGATGATGATTTAATAATATATCTCACTAAAAGTAAACCGTAACCCTTAAAGTAACGGCTAACTATAGTTGAACCTAACCAGGGAGCAGTTGTAACGGCAACCCCAATATAGATACCTTTCCTTGCCGATCCTTCGGCTGGGGAAGGTATTTCTTATTGTACAAGACACCGTTCAATAAAAATAATAGAAGATGTCGGGATGTGGGAATTCCTGCCCTCGATGTAGAGGTAACCTCATTATAAAGTGACATGTTGTCTGCTATGCTTATTCCTGCAATTCTTTCTACCCACCTTGCCCGCCTGGGTGTTCACAAGCTTTAATAACGCTGATGTAATTATTTTTTTAGATACTGACTATTCCAAACGAAAATATAGAATAGTTAAAAGATTTATCTTGCAGATAGTAAAAATTGAGAAATCTAACTATATGCCATCATTTCAAATATTTAAGAACATGTTTATCTGGAATGATAATTTTGAGAATAAAATTAAGCCAAAATTGTTAGAGAAGTTCAGACTTTATTCCAATTCCATAACGCTAAAGGATAACACTGAAACTATTAACTATTTCAATTAAAGGTAGTACAATAACAAATGTAGGCGAATTAATAAATCTATTGCCTAATGGCACGGTATCAAACAAACAGTTTGAAGAAAGAGTTGGGAAATTGTAATAATAAGCTAAGAATGGAAAAATACAAATACTTATAGCCGTTGACGACCAAAGCGGAACATATATTGGTTATTCGATTTCAACTATCTCTAAAGAAAATGAAGGGGAACTGGATTCTTTATTTTTACTTGAACAATATAGAAGCCAGGGAATTGGCGATATGCTTAATGAATAAGTCTATGGGGTGGTTTGATGAAAATGGAGTAAATAACATTCGAATCTTAGTAAGTTATTTGAATGGAGATGCTGTGAAATTTTATAAGAAATTTAAATTCGAACCAATCAGTTTAATACTAAAAAGGCAATAGTTTGTTGAAGTAACGGAGGATAGTTGAATAACTATTAGCACGCGGCAGCCGGCTTTTATCGGAAGCTGCGTTAACGAATTAAACGATTAACCAATAATAGGAAAATGGGGCTGGTTGATTTTCTCTTTTTTGTATAATTAATTCCTATATCATATGGTGCCATATTAACTGGAACAGCAAAAAATAAACTTCCGACAATAATATTAGAATCGGGAATGGGCGGGAGTGCTTTGGGTTGGGCGTTAGTTCAACCAGAGTTATCTAAATACACAAGGGTCCTTTCTTATGACCGAGCAGGATTTGGTTGGAGCACTGAAACGATCGAAAAGCCAACATGTAAAGCATATGTTCAGGATCTCAGGGACTTACTTACTCGGGTAAAATTAGATCCCCCCTATATTCTTGTTGGACACTCATATGGCGGGATGATAATGAGGCTGTTTGCTTCGGAATATCCGGAGGAAGTTGTGGGGATTGTCTTAGTGGATTCGACACACGAGAAAAGATATGTAGGATCTTCACTCAATCAAAGAAGAAATGAGGAACTACTACGGCAACAAAATAGACTGAGACTTGGCTATTTATATCCCCGATAGGATTACCTCGTTTGTTAAAACTGCATATTGGAGCAAAGAGGTTACCACCAATTATTCAAAAAAAAGTAAAGGCACTAGAGCTTCGAAATAATGCGTACAAAGCAGCCTATTTAGAATTTCTTTGTATTTTTGAAAGCGCCAACCAGTTAATAAAATCATTTCCTTTGAATTCAGAATTGCCGATAGTAGTAGTAACTGCGGGAAAACAAAGTGAGGATTGAAAAGAGATGCAAAAGGAGTTTTTAAATCTAACAGGGAAAGCCCAACAGATCCTTGTTGAGGATAGTTGGCACTCTATTCAAGTACATAAACCACGTGCTATTATTGATTCAGTATTGAGTTTATTGCGCCAATTGGGAACGTTAGTTTGAAATAACTTGGAAAAAACCTTATCATATCGTGAAACCATTAGGGAAACGGGGGGGCAAGGTTTGAATCCTTCATTTGAAACTGAACGTTTATTGCTCCGACTTTTTGAATTATCAGACGCAAAATTCGTTCAGGTATTAGCTGGGGATCAGGACGTAGCAAGTACAACTCTCTCCATTCCTCACCCTTATCCGGACGGGGCTGCTGAAGGGTGGATCGAGCGGACGCGCCAAGCTGCAGAAAAAGGCGATATTTTTTCTTTTGCTTTGCTTTCGAAAGAAGATGGTAAGCTCATCGGTTGCATAAGTTTAAGGTTGGCTAAACAATTCAACCATGCTGAACTTGCTTACTGGGTAGGCAAGACATTTTGGGGTCAAGGCTTTGCAACAGAAGCTGCCCGACGGATTATCCAGTTTGGATTCGAGGATTTGGAGTTAAATCGAATTTATGCTGCTGCGATGACAAGAAACCCAGCTTCCTATAAAATTATGAGCAAGATTGGCATGAAACACGAAGGTACTTTTCCACAGCATATAATCAAGGCCGGAAAGTATGAAGACTTAATTTACTTTGGCATGCTCCAAACGGATTATTTGAAAATGGTTTAAAGATATTAACAACAACACTCAGGTTACCGACCAAGTATACCGAATAACTAATCATCGAAGAAGACGCCGGGGAAGATGCCCGGCGTCTTTCTTTTTGAACCCTAATACGAGCGTGCTCTCCGTTAGCCTCAACCTTGTGCCGCTTCCATGTTCATGTAGTTAATGGCCCACAGATGGCCGTCCAAGTCCACGAAGCCCCAATGATACATGAACCCATGATCTTCAGGATCAGCGTGCAATTTCCCGCCCAAGGAGACCGCGGTATTCACGATTTCATCGACCTTTTCCCGGCTTTCGAAGGCCAATGCGATCGTCATCTGCGCATACTTGCTCGTATCGACGGATTCCTTCTCTGTCAGCGTATTAAAGAATGCTTGATTGATCAGCATGACCTGCAGGTTGTCGCCGATCACGATGGCTACCGATTTCTCGTTCTCGGGGAATTGCGGGTTGAGCTCGAATCCGAGTCCGGTGAAGAACGCTTTCGATTGTTCTACGTTTTTTACAGGCAGGTTGAAGCTCGTGAATGTGGACGTTAATGCCATTTTCAAAACACCTCTTCGTCAAATTAGTTTGTGTTCATTTATGCCTTCGTTTATATAGACGACAGCCGATCTGGGAATTCATCGGTCTCATGGATTCGGAAGCGTAAATTTTGAAAAATAACTCGGTATTGAGTTCGGATACCCGCCATTCCCGTAAGGTTGCTTATTCTTATTGTTCAGGGATAATCTGAATATATGACAATTAAAGGGTGGATATCGAGCGACTTTGAATGAGGGAACGTCTTGAAAATAAATGTTAAAACGGAAGTGCGAAAGAAAAAGTTCGAAACCGTCGCCATTTCAGTATTAGGTTAAATGTCTTTTTCATGCTTACATTTCTCCTGTTCTCTTCACTAATCATACGTTTTGCTTATCTACAGTTCGTTGAGAGTCGTCCGAGTCTCTAGGAACCCCAGATAAGCATGTTCATGAAGGGCGTATTCATCCCGTCCATCCGCGGCAATATTTAAGATTCGGCGGGACAGCAGATCGCATATTCGATCTCAACTCAGTCCCTATACTTTACTTTCAAAACAGGCTTTAAGCAAGAAGCGGCGGAGGCGCTGGCTGCAAAACTCGTGCAGCTGTTAACGAAAAAGGCAAAGCGAATTCCAAGCCGTTGACGACTGAGGAAGTTAAAGAAATCAACGCGGATCAATCGGATCCCACGCTTAAGTATTTGGATTCCGAGGAGGTCGGCTACGACGGCATGGAGTTGATGTATCAGAAGGAGATGCGAGGACTTAACGGTTATAAATCCTATCAAATCGACAGCATGAGACGGATCGTCGGCGACATAAAGCTGACCAAGCCGGTCAAGGGGCAGAATCTGTATCTAACGATTAATCGCAAGGTGCAGCTCACCGCGCAGCAAGCCATTCTGCCGGCGAGATCCTGCAGGCTGTTCAGCTCCCTCGATACATTAGTTCAGAGCCTTAAGGAGCAGATTACCACTGATAAGCTGCTCCTTTGCTCATTGAAGTAACGGGCGTAATATTCTGCTGATGCTGGTCCTCTCAGTTAATTATCACTCATTTGTTATTGCTCCTAATTCCAAATTTATGAAATAATCTATGTATAATTGAAAAAAAAAGAGGCGATTGTATGGGCTCACGGTTGATGCATTTAATAATTGGTGAGATGGTTGCTTCCAGCCTTAAAAATATCATAAAAGACAAGAGGGATTTTTTAAAAGGTTCGATAGCACCTGATGCCGCTTTCTCGTTTGAAAGGAAAGTCATTACGCATTATTTTGAAGGAGATGTAAACAAGAGAACCAGGCAGGTAAACTATCAAAGATACATTGATACATACTTATCAGATATAAAAGATGACTACTCATTAGGATATTTAACTCATTTAACTTCCGATAACATGTGGATGGAGTATATCTACTATCCATATGAATTAAGGCAGGAACAAGATTTAGACCCAAACTTTATAAAACGATGGTATTCAGATTTTAGAAAAATGAATGCACAACTGCTTTGTCAATATAATATGGAATATCTAAAAAACTAGTTGGAAATCGGTCCTCTCCCGAGAGAAATAGCTGGTGTAACTCAAGACGACATGCAAAAATTTATTGATGAGATGTATGGAGATTTTGAAATTATAGAAGAAAATAAGGATTGTGAACTTGAAGTATACAAATTTGATGACATTATCGAGTACATAAACTTATCGAAAAATAAGTCTATTGCTGTCATTGAAGAAATTACATATGAATTAATGGGAGAATGTTGAATGGAAAATCCCAAACACATCGTTTCAGTTTCCGCTTTAGCGATGAACGAGAAAAATGAGGTTTTATTACTTAGGACTCACTGGCGTTCGGATACGTGGGAAATGCCAGGGGGGAATGTTGAGGTAGGGGAACCATTGGACGAGGCAATTTGTCGGGAGTTTCTGGAAGAGACTGGCATTGTAATTCGTCCTATTGGGATAACAGGGGTGTATTATAATGCAACGAAGCATGTATTAGCGGTTGTTTTTAAAGCAGATTACGTTAGTGGAGATATAAAAATTCAACCAGAAGAAATTAAAGAAGCTAGGTATATTGAATTGAATGAATCAAATATAGACAAATACATAACTCGCCCGCAGCAAAGATCTCGTACACTCGACGCAATGAAAGCAAAGTGTTTTGTTCCGTATGAAACGTGGGAAGTACATCCAGCATATAACTTATTGTCAAGATTATACAACGAATAAAAACTTGGTTTTGTTGAGCTCTATCGGGAGACGATAGTGCTATTACCAGGGAGCAGATCGCTACTGATAAGCTCCCCAATTTCATTGAAGTAAAGGGCAGCATTCCTACAAGCATGGTTTTGGTTCAGGAGGATGGAATGACTTATTTAAATGCGTTGGTTAATGCACGTTGGGGGGAAGCCAGGAGTGGAAGGGGTCATTAGAGCAGCTCGACCCGTAGAGGCAACAATTTTAAGCGATATTGCTTATAGGTCAAAGGCATTTTGGGGGTATGACCCGGAATACATGCTGCTTGCTAAGAAGGATTTAACTATTACTGAAGAAAACATTCTTGATAATTGGGTATTTGTAATCGAAACTCAGAACACAGTTAAAGGTTTTTACGAGTTAAGGGGAAACTCCAACAATGAGGTTGAATTGTTTTGGTTATTTGTTGATCCAAATTCAATCGGGTCAGGTTACGGGAAAAGTTTAATGAAACACGCTATACAAGTAGCGGTGGATAGCAATTTTAATCACATTATAATAAAGAGTGATCCCAACGCGGTGGGATTTTATAGAGCGTTCGGTGCAGTAATAATTGGGGAATCCTCTTCGACTGTTCGCCCTGATTTGAAGCTCCCAGTATTGAAAATCCATCTAAAGAAGCAGACATTACGTTAACGGGTACGATAGCGCGGCGATGGAACCGATCCATCGCTTATTTGACATACTTCAGGCTGCCGCTCAACTAAAGGACAGTTTAACGCAACACTTGCCTTATTGACTTCGTCTACTGTATGGAACGGAGATAAATCAAACACTGGTAAGATCAATAGGTTATGTGGGATTATTGTTGTCTGTAATGTATTCCAATAGGCATACAAAAACAAACCGTTTCATTCCTCAGAGCAGTTCAGGATCAATGTAATCGGGCGAGAGGAGCGAATCGACCGGGTCCGCGGCTTGCGCTTTTTGGCTATAATGTCTTGTGCGTCCGCTTTTAGCAGTTACCTGAAGATTGAACCTTAGATTAGGCAGATGCATAGTGTGTAGAGAATCGATCATCTAAGGAGTGAATAATCATGGCATTCTTTCCGCTGCCCGGAACACCTACTGAAACACTTTCTCCTCCCCCTTTTTATCCTCCACCATTTCCTTCTACTCCATCTTATTTAGTGGATTGCTACTTTCAATACACTTATATCTGGTTATGGAATGGGGAAAGTTTCTGGTTTTATCCGACTAGTGTCGAGTATGGTGCAGTTTCAGGTTATCGCTGGAATGGCTTGTTCTGGCAATATTACGGGATAGACGAAAGATTGATAAGAGCTGTTTCCTGCCCTCCAATTCCTACTCTGTACTAACCACCCTAAAAATGATAAAAGAGGCTGTCCCAAAAGTAGATAAAACCTACTTGAGGTGACAGCCTCTTTTCATCATTGTACAGGTAACATTCGTGTCTGCGTCCGACTTCGTGGGATATGTCAACTCCATTACGTTAGGGTGAAGTTTATTTGAATCGACCATTGCTAAGGGCTGAAGGAATAATTATTAGTAAGGACGGATTAGCTGTATTAGTACAATGTGATAGCGAAGCTATTAAATTAACTTGGCGTACTTTGGATCAGTTGAAACAAAAACCTTAATACCCTGAAGAAATACTGGATTATATAAGTAAGAAAAGTTGAATCAGTATCGCATATTGTAGTAAAAAAAATTACGATGAAGAATAAATTACTTGCCGCCCGTGGTTGCACTAACGAAGAACGATAGCGTGGAGCTGCCGCATGGACAGCTCCTCTTTGAGTTCATTGAACCAGTTAATTTAACGTTCCATTACCTCTCTTAACAGTTGGATGCTTACTCATTTTTAAATCACCGGTATTCCGTTAGCAATCCAATTTTGAACCATCCTGTCCTTGTATGTGTTCAATCTTATTCGTTAGGAACTGGATTTCTTCGCTTTTTCAGGCTCTATAATTGGAGGTTTAAACCTCCAAAGAATTGAGAGATTACTCGCCTTAAATTGATGCATATATTGATCCCTTCCCGAGATGCCACCTTTCTGAAGTCCGATCAGATGGATATATTTTGTATCATAAAAAAGCAATAATATGTAGGTTAGACCAAGCGCGATAAATCCGACCCATTTCCCAAAATACAGGAGCAGATTAACCAATAATATAAAGATAAACTAACAGTATCACCTGCGTTTGCGCTTTTTCTGGGTGGGACTGATTTAGATGTTGAATATCATTCTTCGCATTTTGATGTTAATGTTAAAACAATCCCTTATGTAGGACCTAACTTTGATGTATGGATTCAATGAGGTTTAGAATAGATAATACCGGAACGGTAGTTGTTCTAGAGTACAAAAACATTAGGGACTATGAATTGCCTCCCAACTGGCAATTCATTATTAAAACTTCGTTCAACTATCGGAAACGATAACACCAGGGAGCAGAGCGGCTCCCTGACTACCATTGAAATAGCGGGCAAGATAGCGTGGTAATCGGCTGAAATAATTGTCACCTCTCTCGAATTGTATTCGGCTTCGAAGTCGGCTAATTCCAACATATATATAAGTTTGTGATATAATTTGTTTTATGAAACCAAATGACCACTCTAACGATATTACAATGACCGATTTCGCTATGATATTCGAGGAACTGACGAGGATTATTATTCGTCTGCCATCCATTGAAAAGCTAAGTTTTACTACTCTTTCTGTCCTTCACACCTTATCGCGCAAAAGCCCTATGCGGTTAACGGAGTTGACGGCCACAGAACAAATTACGCAATCAGCAATAACACAGCTGGTCACCCGTCTGGAACGGGACGGGCTGGTTGAGCGCCGGTCGGATCCGAGTGACGGTCGGGTAGTCCTTGTGCATATCACTCAGGAAGGAGCAAAAATAATTGATTCGCGCCGCTCGGAACGCATAGCGCACCTTTCGAAATTGTTCGAAAGACTTACGCAAGAGGAGAAAATTGCTATTGCAGTTGCAATCCCTGCACTGAGGCATCTTTCTGAAATTGGTAACTACAACATGTAGTCAATGGAATAGGCATGATCCCAAAAGAAATTTCTTTCGAACAAGGCAAGAACAATCTTGCCTTGTTTTTACATTTGGAGATACACCTTGCGACTAACCAGCAAATTATATTAGACATTTATATAAATTAATTATATAATTTCCTCAACTTGTTTTTCTTAAGGAGGAAGTTTCTTCATGGCAAACGCCCCTTTCCCGCTTGAACCCCGGCCAATTTTCGTACCAGATGAGGTACTTGCCGACCTGCGGTACCGGCTTCAATCGACCAGATGGCCCCTTGATGCCGGTAATGAGGATTGGTTTTACGGTGTGAATCGAAATTATCTTGAAGGCTTGGTTGAGGAGTGGATAAACCGTTTCGATTGGCGAAAAGCCGAAAGAGAAATAAACGCCTACGAACATTATCACGTAGACGTTAACGGTGTACCTGTGCACTTTATGCGAAAACCTGGAAAAGGCCCAAGACCAATCCCTTTAATCCTTTCCCATGGCTGGCCGTGGACCTTCTGGCATTGGTCCAAAGTCATCGAACCGCTGGCCGACCCCGCTGCCTTCGGAGGCGACCCAACCGAGGCCTTTGATGTTATCGTACCATCACTCCCGGGATTCGGCTTCTCCTCGCCACTGCCTAATAACCCTGATATGAACTTTTGGAAAATTTCCGATCTGTGGCACACGCTCATGTCGGATATTCTCGGCTATTCTAAATATGCTGCTGCAGGTTGTGATGTCGGGGCGCTCGTAACCGGTCAGCTCGGACATAAGTATCCGGATGAACTCTATGGCATTCATATCGGTTCCGCACAAAAACTGAGTTTGTTTAATGGGGAACGTGCCTGGGATCTCACTGGCGGCCGCCCCCTTCCGGACAATCTGACCGAGAGTATCCGAACCAAAATTTTTGAACTAGACCGTCGATTTGCCTCACATCTTGCTGTTCATACCCTCGACCCCGGCACACTGGCCTACGGTTTGAGCGACTCACCTGTCGGCATGCTAGCGTGGATATTGGAACGCTGGGCCAGATGGAGTAATAACCACGGCAATCTTGAGCATGTTTTTTCAAAGGACGACCTGCTCACGCACGCGACGATCTACTGGGTTACGAACACTATTGAAACATCCATGCGCGTTTACGCCAACAATAACCGTTATCCGTGGACACCCGTACATGACCGCTGGCCAGTTATCGAAGCGCCAACCGGAATCACGTTCGTCGGCTATGAAAATCCGCCGGGCATTACAACTGACGCTCGTGTACAGCATTTTCTGGAGAGCGATCGAGCACCTTGGTACAACCATGTTAACATCACGGCTCATGAACAGGGCGGACATTTCATTCCTTGGGAGATTCCACATGAGTGGGTTGAAGACATGCGCCGCACTTTTCGTGGAACCCGATAATCTAAAGCTCTTTTTAACGGTAATCGTCTCCCCTAATTAAAGAAGTATAATTGCTTATTACCCAATGTGTCTCATCGTCATCCTCGTTAAAAAAACTGACCCGAACGTACTATATTATAGGACGTTCCAGGGGAGATATTAGTTGGTATCTTGAACTAACGGGAGACGTTAGCGGAATAACTAGGGAGCAGATCACCGCGGCAGCTGCTCCCTGGTGTCGTCGAAGTAACGGGCAGATTTGCTAAACAATACATGGATGAGGGAGAATTCATTGATAACGATTAAGAACCATCAAGGTGAATATTTATTTAGAGTTGCAGGGGTATTACGTAGCGGAGATAAGATTCTTTTCCAGAGAAATAAGAAAGGGGATGCTTGGGTCTTACCTGGGGGAAGAGCCGAAGTGAACGAACCAACAGGGAACGTAGTCGTTCGTGAATTTTTGGAGGAGTTAGGGTTTCGAGTCAAAGTCTCACGGCTGTTTGCCATTATTGAAAATTTCAATGCCTATGGGAATGAGTCACTTCACGAATTTGGAATGTATTATGAGGTCGAGTCACTTGATCAATTGCAACATGATTTCATAGAGTTTGAAGGTATTGAAGAAACAGTAAACCTGACGTTTAGGTGGATTAGTATGAGTGAAATCAACCAAGTAAAGCTGTATCCTAAGGCGTTACATCAGCTATTGACCGAAATGCCTGCAGATTTCAGGCACTTAATGAATTTTGATGATTAAACTTATTGGACACGCTAATTGAATCCATAGTCTAAAACCTCCTACTAGAAGCAAACTAGAACTAATTGCTTTCTCATAGGAGGTTTTGGTTAGTATGCGGTACCCTAAGCTACTTGGTTTCAACCGTTCGGACTGCTTAGCTTGTACGTTCCATATTCCGGTTTGCATATGAGGAAACCTATTTACCTACCAACCCTTCGCTCAAACTACGTGAGCCCAAAATGGATAAACGTATTCCTAAGTTTTTGGTGGAAGAAGATATCATTCATCTGAAGATCTCATGTCGAACACATAGAGAAAGAGCGCTACTTGAGTTTCTCTACAGCACAGGCTGTCGTATTGGAGAAGTCGAGAAGTTAAACATTGAGGATCTGAATTGGGAGAACTGCTCTGCCATTGTAAATGGGAAGGGGTACTCGTGCAAAGCCCTATTTGTAACGGATACAAAACCAATTAAGCGCATGGCTATTCCAACACTCAGGTGGGCATTAAAGATCGCCGAGAGATCGAGGCAAATGTATACCCCCATCGCTTTCGTCATACCTACGCTTGCCAACTCCTAGATAACGGAGCCCCGTTAGATTTTATTCAAGGCATGCTAGGACATGAAAAAGCATCCACCACCCAAATATATGCTCAACTGCGTGGTGAACGCCGGAGAACTTTATCGTCGGTTATTTTAGCGTCATTTTGTTTTGGAGTAACGATGAAAGTTCAATTATTAAAAAGGAGACAGAGAGCTTGGGGAGCAAATTGACGCCTAAACAACAAAACCGACAGCAAGAGCATGAAATTATCGACGAGTATCACAAATTGGTAACTGAAGAAGCTCTGGGCCTGCCTTCCGACTTTTACACTTCCTGCTTGCTCAATCGATGGCCATCTATTATTCTAAAAGGGAATCCGGCATAAGGCTTGAATGGAAGCCGGGGTGGAGGGCGGATCATCGATGCTGCGGACTTTAGCGAATGCAATCGGGAACAATGGCGCATTGAAGCGTTTTTTCGTATCCTATCTTATCGTCCTCATGGTTCCTATTCTCATGGGTTCGTACCTGTACACCCATACGGTGAACGTAGTGGAGGATGGTGCGCTTCAGGCCAACTCGTCCATCCTGAAGCAGAATATGGAGATCATAGATCAAAGGCTGGCAGAGATCGATAACATGGTCAACCGCTTCTCCATATTGGCGAACGTGAGAAGCGCAATGACTGTTGGATTGCCGCTCTTGGACGATGATTATTACTTGTTTACGGAATTGAAGAAGGATCTTAGCTCTTACATGACCAATGAATTCATCTTCGATTTTGCGGTTTTCTTGAAAAAGTCGGAGACGCTGATTTCCGTTAGCGGAGGCATATATCACGGCAAGGAAGAGTATGAGCGGTTTATGAAATTCGGACACCTGGGCTACGAGCGCTGGAGTTCATTGATCACTGAACGATTCAAGTCGTTTATGCCGCCGGCCGTTCTTCATTTTGACGGGAGGCAGATTCCGGCGGTTGCTTATACCAGCTCGCTTTATTTGGGGAGCAACGCGGCTCCCGATGGCGCATTCGTTATATATATCGACGAATCGAAGCTATCCTCCATGCTGCACCATGTGACGGGGGATTCAGGCGGCTGGGCCTATATCGTGGATGGCGCCGGACAGGTCATGGCCTCTACGAAGGAAGACCCGCTGCTTGTCCAGCCTGCGGAGATATCCAGGGAGCATGATTATTTTCATAAGCAAATGGATGGGCAAGACATGCTTGTTGCTTATACAACGTCCAATTATAACGGCTGGAAGTACATTTCGGTAACACCCTCGGATTCTGTATTGTCCAAAGCGGTGTTTATCAAGCGAACCACCTGGTATATGACGTTGTTTACTTTGCTGGTGGGTCTTTGCATTGCCGTTTATTTATCTTATCGGAACAGCAAGCCGCTGCAGGAATTGTTCCATTCGTTCAAAACCTACGTGACCCGCGAAGAGGGCAAGGGACAGAACGAATACGAGTTTATGAAGGTCGCTCTGCATGAAATTATCAGCAGCAAGCAGCAGCTGGAGCATATGATGGATGAGCAGCTGCCGCTATTGAAAAATAGCTTCCTCGATAAGCTGCTGCGAGGCGACTTTCATTCCTCAAATGAGATGGAAGCGTTTCAAATCCAAGCCAGACTGCATAACAAGAGAGCAGGCTTTCTTTTGCTAATGGTCAAAATTCGCGGCTACAACGGGATCATTTCGCCGGACTTTTTGAAAGAGCTCCACTTCAGCAAATTCATTGTGAAGAATCTGCTCGGGGATATTCTAGGCAGCGACAACTGGATCCACGACGTTAGCGAAGATACAATTGTAGTCTGGTACGGACTAGCTTCTGCCGATCCGGACGACTTCCGCGAGGAATTGCAGCAAAAGCTGGGTACGCTCGATGAGCTGCTCCGTACTAAATTTGCCATCCATGGCACGATGATCGCAAGTCCTCCTTACGAATCGTTGAACGATAGCTGGAAGGCGTATCAGCAAACGAGACAGACTATAGACTACGTGGAGGAAAGCAGCGGCATCGTCTGGACGCAAGAGCTCGTACCGACGGAAACAAGCTATTACTATCCCATGGAAGTAGAGGTCAAGCTGAATAACACGGTTCTGGCAGGCGAATCGGGCGAGCTGGCTTCCTTGCTTGAGCATATTTATGCTGAGAACCTGCAGAAACGAAAGCTTGCTCCATCCGTCTTGCATCAGCTGCTGCTGGAGTTAAGGGGGACACTGACGAAGATTAGCGGACAAATGCAGATCAAGAATGGGCAAGCGCTTGACGACTGGCCAAGCAAGCTCGTTCAGGCGAAGCACGGGGATTTTGCCGAGACCTACAGCTTGATTTCCAAATACCTGCTGGTACTTTGTGAAGAAGCGAAGCAAAATCGCAATCGACACAACGAAGACACCCTACGGCAGATGTTGGAGTTCATCGAAATCGAATACGGCAATCCAGATCTGTCGTTAACCAGCCTGTCTACGCATATGAAGCTGACCGAGAGCTACATTTCGTACTTTTTCAAGCAGCATTTGCAGATGAATTTCTCAGTCTATTTAGAAAACAAACGGTTGGACAAAGCTTGCGAGCTTCTTGCCCACAGCGGACACTCCATACAGGACATTGCCGCTCAGGTTGGGTACAGCAGCGACAGGGTGTTCCGCCGCGCCTTCAAGCGGGTGAAGGGGATACAGCCAACGCAATATCGGGATTCCTTCAGAGCATAGAGCATAGAGCACAGACCTCCACAAGCGAGGTCTTTTTTTCATACAGAACGTGATCCAACCCTTGATACTGCGTCATCTCTACATGAAAGGTCCGGACATCGCAACTCGTGTCCCCTCCCGGACTTTAGGCGGGACATCGCTTGAGAAACGCCGCAAATCCAAACGAATGCGTGCCGGACAAAAGAACTGTCCGTTTACGTGAAGGCCGGCTGTGCGTCATGATGAATTCACAAGCCAGCTTACGATTGGATTACCCCATTTACCCTATTAGAGAGGAGAGGTCTACACCATGCACGCTACCGCAACGGATACCCCATCTGCTAATCCGCAAAAAGGAAAGGCCGAGTTATCCTGGCTGGGCCGTACCTGGAAGGACATACAGCAGCGGAAAATGCTTTTGCTTATGGTTCTTCCGGGATTGATTTATTTCTTTATTTTTGACTACGTGCCCATGTACGGCATCCTGATCGCCTTCAAGGATTTCAAGATGACCGCGGGCATGAGCTTTCTGGAAAGCATTAACCAGTCGAAGTGGGTCGGCTTCGAGCATTTCCAATCGTTCTTCGAGAATTCCAATTTCATGAGACTTCTCCGCAACACGCTGCTGCTGAGCTTCCTGTCGCTATTATTCGGTTTCCCGATTCCGATCCTGTTCGCGCTGGCGCTGAACGAGGTGCGATGGGCTCTATATAAGCGCTTTGTGCAGACGATCAGCTACTTGCCGCATTTTCTTTCGCTGGTTGCGATTGTTGGCATGATGAAGCTGCTGCTGTCGCCTTCCGGCGGGGCGGTCAACACGCTGCTGCAAGACCTATTTGGCATCGAACCCAAGTATTATTTCGGTGCCGTGGAATGGTTCCGCACGTTGTATATTGGCTCTGGCATTTGGCAGGAAATGGGCTTTGGCGCGATCATTTATTTGGCCGCCATCTCGAAGGTAGATACGCAGTTATATGAATCCGCTGTCATCGACGGCGCGTCCCGCCTCAGGCAAATGTGGCATATTACGCTTCCGGCGCTCAAGACGACGATCGTCGTGCTGCTGATTCTGAACATCTCCCGCTTGGTTGGCGTCGGCGCCGACAAGATCATTCTAATGTACAGCCCGGCGACCTACGAGACGGCGGATGTGTTCTCGACCTACGTCTATCGGCGAGGGCTTGTCGATCTCGATTTTAGCTTCGGGGCCGCGGTAGGCCTGTTCAATTCCGTGGTGAACGTCATCATGCTGGTGACGGCTAATTATTTGTCCAGACGCTTTACGGAGGAGAGTCTGTATTAAGGGGGAGCCATACTTATGGTAAGAGACCGCACGCTATCGTCCAGGCTGCTGGACTGCTTCACACATCTGCTCATGCTTGTGGTCATTCTAGTCGTGATTTTGCCGATCCTTCACATCGTTTCGGTCTCGCTCAGCAGTCCGGACCAGATTGTGCAGGGCCGCATCGGCCTTTGGCCGAAGCAGCTTGATCTGAATGCGTACACGACCATTTTCAGAGAGAAGGTCGTGCCGCGGGCGCTAATGAATTCCGTGCTCATTACGACGCTCGGCACGCTGCTGAATGTGGTCTTGACCACGCTGACTGCTTATGCGATATCCAAGAGAGAGCTTCCGTTCCGGCGTTCGATCGTCGCGTATATTTTGGTGACGATGTTCTTCAGCGGCGGATTGATTCCGACCTTCCTGGTCGTCAAGGCGCTCGGGATGTACAACAGCCTCGGCGCATTGATCGTGCCCACGGCCATTAACGCTTATTATCTCATCATTCTGCATGCCTTCTTCAAAAATTTTCCGCAGGATCTGGAGGAATCCGCCAAGCTGGATGGCTGCACGGACTTCGGCATCTTCCTGCGGATCGTGCTGCCGCTCTCGAAGGCAGGCGTTGCGACAATCGCGCTCTTCTATATCGTTGCGCATTGGAATTCGTTCTTCTCAGCGATGATTTACTTGCAGGACGCCAAGAAGTGGCCGCTGCAATTGGTGCTTCGCGAGATCGTGCTGCAGTCCCAGATGGCGGAGCAATTGGCACAGCTGGGGCAAGCGGCGCTCGCCGACCAAGCCTCCTCCAAGATTACGATCCAGAGCATTCAATATGCGACGCTGGTCGTTTCCATCATTCCCATGGTCATCGTGTACCCGTTCGTACAGAAATATTTTGTCCAAGGCGTGATGATCGGGTCGTTAAAAGGTTAATTTCGCTGCATGCCGCTGGTTGGAACGAGCATGGAGAGGGGGGATGGACTCGGGGAGGCAAGTCGAGGCTGTAATCACAGGGAACAGAGGCGCTGTCTGTCAACGCTTGCAGTTCCCGTGGGCGATGGGCAACGCCCAAGATTGAGAATCACATCCAATATGAAGCCATGGGGGAAGTTACATGAAAAAAACAAAAATAGCATCCGTAGTTAGCATGAGTATGGTCACTACAGCTCTACTATCCGCTTGTATGAGCGGGAATACCGACAGCCCGGCAGCGAATTCCGGGGGCAGCGGGGCCGCAGGCTCTGATTCCAAGCCAAAACTGGATATCTCCTTCGTCTGGCAGGATAGTGTCGTCCCAACCAATGTTCCGACGCTGCGCGACAAGGAGCTGGAGAAGAAGTTCAATGTGAAGCTAAGTCCGCAATACGTGCTGTGGGAGCAAAATACGGATAAATTCAATGTGATGTTCGCCAGCGGACAATATCCGGAGCTATTGATGAACTTCAACGCCGGTTCAGCGAACCAGCAGATGAAGAAGTGGGGCCAGAACGGGTATCTGCTCAATCTCAAGGATCATTTGGACAAAATACCGAACTACCGCAAGCTGTTCTCCAACGAGGAATGGGAGATCATGCTGAAATACGTCACAACGGAAGACGGCAAAATGTTCTACCTGCCCGGCCAGAATCTGGTCAAGATGCAGCGCGACTGGATTTACCGCAAGGACGTGTTCGAGAAGGAGGGGCTCAAGCCGCCGGCCACCATGGATGAACTGTACCAGACTTTGAAGACATTGAAGGCGAAATTTCCGGACTCCGTTCCCATGTCGAACCGCTGGGCCGTGGACGGTCTGGTGGCTGGCTTCAAGCAAGCGTATCGGACGCATACTGACTTCTGGAGAAATCCGGAGAACAACCAGATCGAATACGGTCCGGCGTCGAACAATTATCGAGACATGCTCGTCTTCCTGAACAAGCTCTACAAGGAAGGCTTGATTGAGAAAGAATTCGCGACGATCACGGGTCCGCAATGGGAAGAGAAGAATTTTACAGGCAAATCGCTGATCGAATATTCGTACGGTACCCGTATCTCCTATTTCGAGGATAAGAATAAAGCGGTGGCCGGCACCGATTGGGAGCTTGCGCCACAGCTGATTCGCGGCTACAGCGATAAGCCGGCGCTGGCGGAGAAGGAGCTGCCGTTCTATATCTCGGGTGCGATGGCGATTACATCGGCAGCCAAGGGCGAGAAGCTCGACAAGGTTCTGGAAATGATCAACTGGATCTGCAGCCCGGAAGGCATTCGATTCATGGAAGCGGGGCTGGAAGGGCAGCAGCATGAGCTGGTGAACGGCAAGCCGAAGCTGAAGCCAGGTTTCACTGAGGTAAGCACAATGCTTAAGGAAACCGGCTTCCACTTCTCGCTCGGACGCGAGACGGGATGGGCGGAGAAGACGGCCGGCGATCAAATCAACGATAAAATCCTGTCTATGTTCGGGGGTGAGCCGTCAGCTCCATTCGTCTTCTTCACATTCAAGGAAGAGGATGAGAAGGTAAGACAAAGTCTTTATACCGGCCTGAACGATAAGCGTCTCGAGTTTTCGCAGAAAGCGATCATGGGCGCGGTGGATCCTTCGAAGGACGATGTATGGAGCAAGTACCTTCAGGACTTGGAGAAGGCGGGTCTCAGCAAGCTGACGGAAATTCACAAAAATTCGGCAAAATAAGGAGCATGACATGATTGTCCAATTACGCTGGCAGGATGGCGGCCAGATAGAAACCATAACCAAGCTGAACGATGTAGAGCGAGAGCTGATCAGTACGATTCAAGGCGCTGCAGTCTACGACTTGGATGCGGGCGGCTCCGCAGGAGCAGGCGGTGAAGCCGCCTGGTTCCGAGCGGAATGGGCTGCCGAGCTGCCGGAGAACGCGGGTACGGGCGAAAGCGAGTACATACTTCTCGACTTCGGCATGACGCCCAATATACGGAAGCTGACGTTGTATTTAGACGGCGTAGAAATCGGCAAAACCCGCTGCTCGAGCGTGGATACGCAATTCGTCGTTCCTGCCGCATGGCTGCGAGGTAACCCTGTACACTCACTGCTGCTTGTCGTGAATGAAGGCGTTACGGTGAACATGTGGCTGAAGGGAAAGGGACGAACGCCCTATCAGCCGCCTGGCTATACGACGCTGCTTGCCGAGCTGCCCGGATCGATGGAGCTGCGTCCGCTCGAAGGGCTGGGCAGCCTGCTGCGGGTCGAGGTCACAGGCGGTGAGCTGCGCCTGGCCTTCACTAACGGCTGGGAAGGACGTTTAACGCTTTTCTGCGAAGGCGTGTTCCGCTTCACGGCGTTTCGTCCAGACGAGAAGGAGCCGCCGCTCATCGATAGCATGGTGCTGGATGAGCTGGATCGCAATCTGACGAGCATGCAGCAGCCGCATATGGAGGAAGGAGCGGAGGAGCTGAGCTTCGCATGGAATGGGTTGCAAATCCGACTGAACAAGGAGCCTTTCGAGCTGTCGGTGTTTCACGAGGACAACGGTGAGTTGCTCTTTCGGCATACGCCGGAAGGGATGAGCAGCTCACCGCTCACCGGCATGTCCATCGAGCTGTCGGAGGATGAGCAGATATTTGGCCTCGGCGAGAACGCTACGCCTACGATTGCGAAGCGCGGCCAGCGGGAAGAGATGTGGGTCGCCCACGATTTTGTTCATTGCGACGTTCCGGTGCCGTTCTACATCAGCACCAAGGGCTACGGCTTGTACTTCAATAACTCGTATCATTCGATCTTTGACATGGGCGGGCTTGTCCCGGACCGGGCGCTTCTATGGGCGGCGGGAGGTGGGCTCGATTATTTCTTCATCCATGGCCCCGCACCTAAAGCTATTGTTGCTGGATACAGCAGCATCACCGGCAAGGCCAAGCTGCCGCCGCGCTGGGCCTTCGGCTTCTGGCAGTCAAGGACGGGTGCTGATTCGGCGGACGCCGTGCTGGCGAAGGCGGATCGGTTCAAGCAGGAAGGGCTGCCGCTGGATGTGATCGGGATCGATCCGCCATGGATGGAGGACTTCACCGAATTCAAGTGGAATTCGTCCAACTTTCCTGAGCCGCAGGACTTTGTCCGCCGCCTCAAGGAACGCCAGCTCCGCCTGATCCTGTGGTCCTCTCCCTTCGTCAATCCAACCTGCGGCAACTTCGAGGAAGGAGCGGCGAACGGGCATTTCTTCCGGGACGAGAACGGGAGCTTCAAGCCAATCTGCTGGTGGAAGGGCTACGACTCGGGCTTGGTAGACTTCACGTCGCCGGAAGCGGTGACGTGGTGGCGCAGTCAATTACTCCCGCTGCTCGAGCTGGGCGTAGACGGCTTGAAGATCGATGGCGGCGACGGCTCCGAGGTGCCTTCCGACCTCTACAGCGCGGAAGGGCGCACGGGGAGCGAGCTGCACAACTTGTACCCGCTGTACTTTGCGAAGGCGATCTACGGCATCTTCCAGGAGGCGCGTCCGAATGAACGGGTATTGGTGTGGGAGCGGACCGGCTTTGCCGGCAGCGGCAAATATCCTTGCACCTGGGGCGGCGATCAGCTGGCTGACTACTCCGGCACGCGGGTGCTGATCAAGGCGGGGCAGGCGGCGGGACTCGTCGGCATTCCGTTCTGGTCGCAGGACGTTGGCGGCTTCTGCACCAGCCCGGACAGCTCGGAGAGCTTCTTCATCCGCTCGTACCAATGGGGCCTGCTGTCGCCTCTCTCCCGGGCGCATGGCGACCGGACGGAGCCGTGGGCTTACGGCGACCGCGCTTTCCGCATCGTCAAGGAATATATCAAGCTTCGTTACCGGCTTTTGCCTTATTTATATAGTCTGGCCTATGGCGCGGTTCTGAGCGGTGTGCCGATGATGCGGCCTCTCTTCTACGAATTCCCGGAAGACACCGCAACGTACGGCTGCGACTATCAGTACATGCTGGGAGACGGCTTGCTAGTGGCACCCATAGTAGAGGAGACCGAAGTGGAGGATTTGTCGGCGACGCGGGAGATTTACTTGCCTTCCGGCGAGTGGATCGACTACTGGACAGAGCAACGATGGGAAGGCGGACGTACATATTCATATGACGCGGCTATCGACAAGCTGCCTTTGTTCGTAAAATCTGGTACGCTGCTGCCAATGGCCCCGCCTATTCTGAATACGACGGACTATGATGGCAAAGAGCTGTTCCTCCACTATTACCCTGATGCGGAGGGAACAGAAGCCATCGCGTCTCATTATCTCGATGATGGCGTGTCACTAGACTACCGCACGGGGGCGTATGATTGCATCGAATTTTCCGCACAGCATCAGGCTGGAGGGATCGTCCTTTGCATCCGTACGGCGGCTAGCGGCTACAGTGCTCCGGGCAGTTTGATCAGGGCTATGTTGATCGTGCACGCGGGAGCTGGCCAGGAGCCTGTCCAATTTCCGTTCGAGTATTCGATAGGGGCGGATGAGGAAAGAAGCTTTACGCTTCACCGTTCGTAGCAGGACCGGAATTTCATTAGCATAACACGTATCGCACATGAAACTTGGCGGGAGGTCAAGCGATGTCCAAGACGAAACAGCGATTCGCAAGCAGATTCGCCTTATGGACCATGGTCAGCTTGTTATTATCTCAGCTTTTTATGATACAAAGCTTCGCGGCCGGGAAACCGGAGCCTAAGCATGATAAAGACAAGACGGTCATCGTTCACAAGAAAATATATGTGTCTCCCTCCGGCTCCAATAGGACAGGGGACGGGTCGGAGAATGCCCCGTTCCAAACGATCGACAGAGCTCGCGATGAGATCAGAGCATTCTATCGGGGAACGTCGCATGCCGCTCCAACCATAGCGGGAGATATTATCGTTTACTTGCGTGGAGGCGTCTATACGCTGAATGAGTCGCTCACCTTCGGTCCCGAGGATTCGGGCCGCCACGGGTATAACGTGATCTATCAGGCGTATCCAGGGGAGAAGCCTGTGATCAGCGGGGGACAGCGCGTTACTGGCTGGCAGACCGTATCCGATGGCGTATATAAAGCGCCGGTAGGAGATCTGCAGTTCCGTCAGCTGTACATTAACGACACACGCGGCATCAGAGCCCGCACACCTAACGCAGGCGGCTACTATCGATTAAAGTCCTACAATAACAGCAGCAAGACGATTCAAGTGAATGTGTACGAAGCGAATGGTTTGAGCGGGGGGGCGGGCACGCCTGAGATGATCATCCAGACACACTGGGCGGACCGCCATATGATCGTCGATTCGTTCACCGCGAACGACACTACAGCGTCTATCGTGACCCGAGAGCCCGAGCGAAGTCAGGTGATCGGCAATGAAGCGCCGTTAAGCGAAGCCAACCAATCGTACCATTTTGAGAATAAGCTGATCTTTCTGGATGCGCCGGGAGAATGGTTCCTGGATACGGACCACCGGGAGCTTTACTACAAGCCTCGTCCTGGCGAAAATCTCTCGACGGCACAAGTGATTGCGCCGAAGCTGGAAGCCTTGGTCAAGCTGGAGGGCACGCTCGATCAACCGGTGCACCACATTCAGTTCCAAGGCATCAGTTTCGAACATTCCAACTGGCTGAAGCCGAATCAAGGCTACGCAGGCACACAGGCGACCTATTATCCCGTAGGCGATGTCTGGTATGGAGGGAAGCTTCCTGGCGCTGTGCAGCTGGAGGCAGCGGGAAATATCCGCTTCGAGCGGAACACGTTCAGGCATTTGGGAGCAACCGGCCTGGAGCTTGTCGCCGGCAATTTTGACAACGCTATCGAAGGTAATGTATTTACCGATATATCCGGCAACGGGATCGCGGTAGCGAGCAGGATCAGTACGGTGAAGGCGCCGCCTTCGGATCCTCGTACCGTAGACAGACGAACGTCGATTCGCAACAATTACTTGTCTCAGGTCGGACAGGACTATTACGGTGCCGTGGGTATTTTTGGCGGATACGTGGAGGAAATGGCGGTCGAGCACAACGAGCTGACCGATATGCCTTATTCCGGTATTTCCATGGGCTGGGGCTTTACGACGAATACGACCGCGCTTAAAAACAATACGATCCGGTACAACCGTATCTCCCATGTCATGAAGCTGCTTGATGACGGGGGCGGCATCTATACGTTATCGTACCAGCCGGGCACCCGGATCACAGACAACTACATTCATGACGTGCTTCGTTCTCCATGGACGACGATGAATCAGCCGCCGGAGAAGGAATGGTGGAAGAACCTCGGGATCTATCTGGACCAGAACAGCTCGGGGATGACGGTGATGAATAATGTCATTCTGAACTCGGAGCGGGATATCAAGACGAACGTGGCCCCTTACGGGACCAGCACGTTCATCCGCAACCACAATGACCTGCAGTATGTGAAGCTCATGGCAGGGCTCGAGCCCGCCTATCGGGATATTCGGCTGACCGTGCCGACCGATCCGCCGCCTCGGCTACCGGATCAAACGCCACCGGTGCTGCTGAGCGCCGTGACGGATGAGACGGGCAAGGAGCTTACATTGAAGTTCAGCGAACCGCTCGAATCGGTATCCGATTCAGGCGTACTCGATGCGTCGAAGTTCATCTTGAACGGAACGTCGGCCTCCGTCGCTTCGGCTGTCATGGACTATGCGGACGTGAAGAACGCAACGGTGAAGCTCATGCTTACCCGGACTGCGGGTTATGGCAAAATCGTGACGCTGACGCTGGCGGACGGAGCGGTAAGAGATGTTGCGTTAAATAACATCGCAGCCGTTACCGGCTACAGCTTGACGAACAACACGCTCATTCCTTACTTCATGAAGCTGACCATGGAGGGCTCTACCGTGCTGCGGACAGGTCATTCCGCCCGAATTGGGGTAGCGCTTACGACGCGGGACGGACAGCCGGTTGACCTGTCGCAGGCAACCTCTGTGACCTACAGCTCCGCCGATAGCAGCATCGCGGCTGTCCATAGCAGCAGCGGCGTGGTGACCGGCGCCCGGGCGGGTCAAACCAAAATTAACGTGCATGTCAACATCGACGACATCGATGTTCACACAAGCGTGGATATCTTCGTGATCTCCGCAGCTGAGCCTAGGCCCGCGCTGATCAACATTGCCAAGAATAAGCCCGTCCAGGCGACGAGCCAATTCAGCGATGCCTTCAGCGCTAGCAAGGTGAACGACGGCGATATTCAGACAGCGTGGGTAACCGGCGCCATAGCATCCTTGACGCTTGATCTGCTGGAGCAAGTGGAGCTTTACAAGCCGCAGCGCATTGAAGTGGTGACGCGGCAGGATGCCGACCAAGGCAGCACGCGGAGAAACTTCGAGGTTCAAGGCTCCAATGACATCAAATTTGCCACGTATGAGGTGCTAGGCAGCCAAGGCGCCGACACGCTGGAATACAAATCCACCTGGAGCGTCGATGTATCTGCTAAGCCGCTATACCGGTATATCCGCTTCGTCAAATCGGCGAACTATGCGGCGGTTGCCGAGCTGAGAGTTCTGGCGGCGCCGCTCCAATCGCTGGAGGAGGTCGCCAATACGGCAGTGATTGCCGGAGATGGCGAGCTGCAGATCTTATGGGATGAACCTGCTGATGCGGATGTTACCGAAGTCAAGATTTACAATGGCGACCCCGAAGCGGATGCTGCACTTTTGCAATCGGTGCCCAAAGGGGTCGGAACCGCAGTGATAGACGGACTGACGAACGGAATACGATACGCCTTCACGTTCAAGACCGTGAATTCGCAAGGCAAGGAATCGTTCGGGCGCAAGGTTACAGGTACGCCTGGCACGCTTACGAACCTTGCTGCGGGCAAACCGGCGACAGCCACCGATGCTTACAGCAGCACCTATGATGCAAGCAAGGCCAATGACGGCCAGCTGTCTACGGCTTGGGTATCCAGGACTGCGGCTTCTTGGACAGTAGATCTGGGACAGCAATATCGCAATCATGTCATTCGCGGGATTGAAGTGATCACCCGGCAGGATGCCGATCAAGCAAGCACGCGGAGTCACTTTGAAATCCAGGCGTCTAATGATCCCTCCTTTGCCACGCATATTGTGTTAGGCATTCAAGGGGCTGAGGTGCTGCCTTACAAAGCGGCTTGGTCTGCCGAAGTGGCGGGCACAAATGCGTACAGATACGTGCGGTTTGTCAAGCCAATTGGCTATGCCGCCGTTGCTGAGTTGAAGGTGCTGGGGGCGCTTGTGCAGGCTCCGGAAGAGGTTACTCATGCGTCGACTTACACGCAAGACAAAGAGCTGATTCTTGTATGGGATGCGCCTGTGTCGGCGCAATGGACTGAGATTCGCATATATAACGGCGATACGCTGGTGAAGTCCGTACCCGCAGGAGCGGGGAAAGCCCACTTGACCGGATTAACCAATAACGCCCCGTATACCTTCATGATCCGAACCGTCGGTCGACTGGGCAATGAATCTGCCGGGGTTAGCGTGACAGGAACGCCGAAGGTGTTAACCAACGCGGCTCTAGGCAAGCCGGCGACGGCAACGGATATTTACAGCGCGGCTTACGACGCTAGCAAGGCGAATGACAATAGCGTAGCCACTGCCTGGATTTCCAAGGGCACGGCTTCCTGGACGACAGATCTGGGGACAGCGTATTCGATCCGCAAGCTGGAAGTCGTGACGAGGCAGGATGCGGATCTGGCAAGCACGCGCCGCCATTTCGAGATCCGCGCGTCCAATGACCCGAGCTTCGCCACCTATACGGTACTCGGAAGCCAAGGGGATGAAGCGCTGCCCTTCAAGGCAACATGGTCCGCTTATGTGCTCGATGCCACGGCTTACCGCTATGTGCGGTTCGTGAAGCCGCTGAATTACGCTTCGGTCGCGGAGCTTCGGGTGTTAACGGAATAAATCCAAGATAAAGTCGACCGATTCGGTCAGGGGGAGAGTATCTACTGTGTATTACGGCGTAGCATATTATCCGGAGATGAGAAAGGCAGCTCAGATCGAGCGAGACCTGCAGCTGCTCGCCGACGCGGGAATGAACATCATTCGGATCGGCGAGTTCACCTGGTCCGAGATGGAGCCGGAGGAAGGCGTGTATCGGTTCGAATGGCTGGAGGACGTTATCGGCAGAGCGGGGCAGCTCGGCATCCATACGGTGCTCTGCACGCCTACGGCAACGCCTCCCGCCTGGCTCTGCGAGCGTCATCCAGGCATGATGTACGTGGACAATGACGGGCGGGTGCGGCCTTTCGGCGGTCGGAGACATTATTGCTATAACAATCCGCTTTACCGCGATTATTCGTATGGTATCGCGAAGCGGATGGCGGCGCAATTTCGCGACAATCCGCACGTTATCGGCTATCAGATCGACAACGAAATGGGCCAGGAAGGGACGGGACGCTGCCGCTGCGGCGTCTGCAAGAGCTTGTTCCACGCCTGGCTGGAACGCAAGTATGGAACGATTGAGGAGCTGAACGACCGATGGGGGACCGTATTCTGGGGGCAGCGGTACAATGCCTTCCGGCAGATTAACCTGCCGGTCGCGACGATTGAGACGAATACGATTAAGCCGATCGATTCGTATTTTGACAATCCGTCGCTGCGGCTTGATTTTGAACGGTTCTGCAGCGAGTCCAACATTGCCTATCAGCTGGTTCAGGCAGAGGCGCTTCGCGAGCATGGCGGCAAGCACCAGATCGTGACGACGAACGGCACCGGCTGCGGTACGAACAGTATCGATTACTTCGATAACTTCCGAGAGCTGGATCGGTATGGCGTCGATGCTTATCCAAACCTGCGGGGGGAGGAGCTGTATGGGGCTTCGTTCGAGTGGGCGCTGGGCCGCAATATGGAGACGAAGTCTGAGCCTGGACGATTCTGGGTGCTGGAGCTGGCTTGCGGCGGCGGCCACGCCCTGTGGGGGCACGAGGGCAGGCTGCAGCCGTATCCGGGCGCGATCAAGCAGCTTGCGATCCATGCTTTTGCCGGAGGTGCGGAGCTGGTCACACACTTCCAATACATTCAATTCCCGTATGGAGCCGAGCAGCTGAACCATTCGATCCTCGATGCGGACGGGGTGCCCCGCAGGCGGTACCGGGAGGTGCAGGAGGCGGCTTCGGACCTGAACCAGCTAGCCGGACTGCTGCGGGAGACGGAAATTCGCTGCGATACGGCGATACTGTTCGATTACGATTCCTTGTGGGCGCTCAAAATCAAGCCCGTGCACAAGCAGTTCTCTTGGATCTCTCATGCCCAGATATGGTATGAGCAGCTGACGCAGCTAGGGATCGGCACAGATGTCATCACGGCTAAAGCGGACATCAGCCGTTATCGGCTCATTGTGGTACCTTCGTTATTCCTGATGGACGATGACTTGCGGCAGAAGCTGAAGGATTATACGGCAAGCGGGGGCATCGTTGTCGCCACCTTCCTGACCTCCGTCAAGAACAAAGACAATGTCGCTTTCCAGGAGACGCTGCCTGCCGGGATGACGGACTTGTTCGGTGTGCATGTCACGGAGTGGGAGCCGGTCTTCGAGCATTCCGTGTCGCTTATTGAGCTGGAGCAAGAGAAGCAGCGATGGGAGGGCATGAGCCGGTATTGGACGGAATGCCTGGAAGTCCAAGGGGCTGAGCTTGTCGGGCGCTATGCGGACACGTTCCGGCAAGGGGAAGGCGTTGTCAGCCGGCGCGCTTTCGGTCAGGGCACGGCCTATTATATAGGCACAATGCTTGAGCCAGCGACGATGAAGCAGCTGCTGACTCGCATAGCGGTGCAAGCCGGGGTAAAGTCAGCGCCATTCTCGCTGCCACTCGGGGCGGAAGCCATACAACGGGAGGGAGCAGGTTATACGGCGTGGTTTGTATTCAATGCAACAACGGAACGGATGACCCTAAAGCTGGATGCACCTTATGAGAATGTCCTTCAGCAAACCCGAGTGCAGGATCAGCTGATTTTGCCGCCCAAAGGGTATGCCGTCCTGAAGACGACAAGATGACTTGTTGCAAGGGTGGAGCAGTTCGAGGGACTGCTTCGCCCTTGATTTCTTCTAAGCTGCAAATGCAGCGGAATCAAATCCAGAGTGCGGACCCTCCGCCTCTTTGAGTCTATCCTTCATACAGAATTGCGAGGGCGTTTATCCAGGCATAGATACATTTCTAGCTAAAGGAAGGTGTAATGATGTTAATGAAGTCCAAGCGCAAGTGGAAAGGCCCCAAGTTGTGGTTTTTATGTGCGGTGATGCTGGTGGGATTGCCGTTAGCTTCCCAGGCGGACAAAGCGATGGCTGCGGCGACGGAGCTGTATGCGTCGCCTTCAGGCACGGGAACGGTTTGCAGTTCAGCTGCGCCATGTTCTCTGACAGGTGCCAGAGATCAGGCGCGTCTCTTGACAGCAGGAATGACGGGCAACGTCATTGTGAATTTGTCCGGCGGCACCTACTATCTCGGGAGTACCTTTACTCTCGGAACGCAGGATTCCGGGACGAACGGATATGCCGTCATTTACAGGAAGAAGCCCGGAGAAACGAATGAGCCCATCATCAGCGGGGGGCAGGAGATTCCTGGCAGCTCTTGGGTAGTTCATGATTCTGCCCAAAATATATACAAAGCCAATGTAGGCAGCTTGAACTTCCGCCAATTATACGTCGCGGACTCCCGTGCAATCCGCGCGCGTCAGCCGAACCTTACCAACGAGAATACAGGCGGTCCGTATTATTCGGCGGTAACTTCTGTCAGTCCTTTCAAGGTCAATGTTTCCGAGATTGGCACTTGGGCCGAATCGGGTCACGTTGAGTTTGTATGGAATGCCCATTGGAGGCATAAACGCCTAATCATTAGTGATTTCACCGTAAGCGGTACGCAAGCGGAGCTATCTATGGTTGCTCCTCCTCCGATGGAGCTGAACTCAGGCATCATAAACAATAACCCGCAGGATCCGACCTACTATTATTTCGAAAATGCATTGGAGCTGTTGGACGCTCCAGGCGAGTGGTTCCTGGATAAGTCCACGGCAAATAATCATATGCTGTATTACAAGCCTCGTACAGGCGAGTCCATGGCCAGCGTAAAAGTAATTGCGCCCAAGGTTCAGACGTTAGTCAGTATTCAAGGAACGGACAGCGCGACTCCTGCCCATCATATTCAGTTGAAAGGCATCACCTTCGCTCACAGCAACTGGACGCATCCGAGTTTGTACGGCTATCTTCAGACACAAGCCGGTCTGCCGAAGACGACATCGGAGGGACAAATTGTGCCGGGCGCGATCTTTATGATGCATACCAGCCATATTCGCTTTGAACAAAATACCGTTCATTCGACCGGCGCCATCGGGATGCTGATGAAGGGCGCATTGCAATTCAACCAGATCGTGAGCAACACATTCAGAGATATTGCCGCAGGGGGCATCTACAGCTACTCTCAAGACAGCAGCTATGACCTGATCTCGAACAATCTCGTCGAGAAGGTCGGACGCGACTACAAGGACGGCGTGGGTATCCTGGCTACCAAGCCGGATCATATGTCCATTGAATTCAATGAGGTCCGCACGATGCCTTATACGGGGATCAACCTAGGCTGGCAATGGGACGACACGGAGACCGGAACCGATGACAACACAGTTCAATACAACAAAATCTACGATGTAATGCAGCTTCTCGATGACGGTGGCGGGATTTACACACTGGGACGCACGAACAATACCACATTCCATCATAACTATATTTATAACCTCACAGCTTCATCTTACTTGTCCGCAACCAAACCTTATCCGATCGCTGGCATATATCTCGATGGCGGCAGCGCATACAAGACGGTCCAAGAAAATGTTCTTGATAATACAACAGTGGCCTTCTTCGCCAACAACCCCCCAAACCATGACAATTTGATTCAAAATAACTACCACAACGTCCCCCAAGGCACCATCTTAAACACAAACCAAGTCATCAACAATACGCTGGTTAGCGGGAGTAATTGGCCGCCCACCGCAGCGGACATCATCTCGAAGGCAGGGCGCATGACGAATCAAACGCTAGCTTATACCGCTGTCAGCGCATCCTCCTCGAGCAGCGGTTATTCCCCAAACCTTGCGGTCAACGACAGCACGGACGAACCGGGGTGGAAGCCGAACCTTTCCGTCACCGGCAACCCGTGGTGGCAGATCGATTTGGGCACGGCAGCTCGGATCAAGAAAATCGAGATTGTATCCCGGCTTGGCACCGCCAACGATCCGGTCATACGAAGAAACTTTCAAATTTGGGCTTCCAATAACGCAGCGATGTCGAACGGTTATGTTGTGCTCGCTACGGTAGATAGCAATGGATTTCCGCACCAGACGACTTGGTCCAGGATTATTACTGACCAAGCGTCATACAGGTACGTCGCGATTGTCAAGACGGGGCAGGAAGACTTTTATTTGAATGAGGTTAGAATTTATAGATAGGTTAATAACGGCAGTAGCTGGGTGGCACCAGCTTCTGCCGTTATTGTGCTCCCTCACGGACCAGCGGTTCGGCCTTCTCTTTTGTCCTGTTCCAGACCGTAACTCGATGACCATTTTGAAGCAGTACCCGAGCGAGCGTCGCGCCCATTGGTCCCACCCCTATAAATGATATATCACTCATCTTGTTTCCTCCTTGTGCCATTGTATACTTCATCAACTATGGACATGGCAAAAAATCGTTGGGTTTTACGAAAAGCATGGATTTAAAATGTGGTTCGTACAAATGTACCGATAAGCGATACGCAATTACGCTAGGGAGCAGTTCACCGCGCGGCGACTACTCCCTGATCGCGTTAAAGCTAAAGGGGCAGTTATGCTCGAGTATGACCACTAGCAATGATTGATTTTTAGTAAAAAAAGATATTTAAGCAAAGCATAGAAGCGTAAATATTGACCATTTTTGAGTGGGGTTGAGTGGATACAACGTAATCATATCGGGATTTTCAATATGTATGTGATTTTTTGATAAACCAGGCCAGGGAGCCGTTACAACGTCGTACGGATATCGGTTCACTGTTTAAGTAACAGGAAAATCCTTAAAAATTAAAAAAAACCTGAATTCTGGTATTACAAAGCGGGAGAACGCGCTCTGGCTGGCATTGGATTTACCTTGGATAAAGATCAATACCTCCGCGACATGACCCGGGCATTGGGGACTTGGTCCCAAGCTAGATCGGCAAGTATTGAGGAACAGACTATCAGCAAGCAACGTGAGGTCCGCAACGTCTATTATCAGGAATATCTAAGAACAGAAGGCATAGAGATTGAAGGCGTAGTTGAAACTCTAGCCGAACTGTCAAAGTACGTCCATGGCCATTGTTACGACTGCAAAACGTGCTGATTTTCAACTTATTCATGAAAACCGCCAGATTAGACAATTCATGGAATTCGTCCTTGTTCGAGAAGACTACGAGCGCACCAAGCCGCACCCTGAACCATACTTGATCGGCCTAAAGCGCTCGGAGCTACCAAAGAAGAGACCCTGGTTGTAGAGAATTCAAACAGAGGGTTGAACTCAGCCGTTGCGGCTGGTATCGACTGTGCAATTGTCCATAACGACTTTACAAAAACACATGACTTCTCACAGGCCAGCTATCGAATCAAGAGTCTGATTGATCTAAAGGACATTATTCTGAATGAAACCTGAGAGAGCATTCGCCAGCGTGTCCATACTTGACTGGATTAAGCTATCTGGGAACGATAGAGGAATATCCAGGGAGCAGACCTCTGCGGCAGCTGCTCCCTGGTGTCGTTGAAGAATCGGGAGTTTAACACAATGATTTTGATTGAATATATATACGGAAATATGTATAATAATACATACATTTAATGGTAAGGAGTGGAAAAGTGAAATATAAAATATTTGTGGATGGTCAAGAAGGGACAACAGGGATAAAAATACATGATTACTTATCTAAGATTTCTAACATAGAAGTAATCAAAATTGAGTCGGAAAAGCGAAAAGATTACGAAGCCCGTAAGGATTTAATAAACGAAGCCGATGTCGTATTCCTTTGTCTTCCTGATGCTGCTTCAAGGGATGCTGTATGTATGGTAAGTAATAATAAGACCAAAATAATAGATGCTAGTACGGCATTTAGGACCAACCAGGATTGGACATATGGATTACCAGAATTACATAAAAATCAAAGAAATAAAATCCAAAGTTCATCTAGAGTATCTGTCCCAGGATGCCATGCCACAGGGTTTATTTTAGCTATACATCCTTTGGTAGCAGAAGGAATTATACCGAAGGATTACCCGATAACTTGTTATGCGCTTACTGGATATAGTGGTGGAGGCAAGAAACTTATATCTGAATATCAGAACTCAAATAGAGAACAGCTTTTCGCACCAAGACATTATGCACTTAACCTTAACCATAAGCATCTTCCAGAAATGCAACTTTATTCTGGGTTAAACTCGGCACCACTTTTCACTCCAATAGTCGGAAACTATTATCAGGGTGATGCAGTCAGTATTCCTCTCTTACCTAGAATGTTTATAAAAAAAATGACGGCAAAAGATATTCAAGAATTGCTTGCCTCTTATTATAAAGATGAACGTTTTGTTCGAGTTGCCCCATTTGACTCTGAGGCATATCTTGAAGATGGTTACTTTAATCTCACGCTATGCAATAATACAAATTATTTGGATATATTTGTGTTTGGTCATAAAGACCAAGTATTACTTGTTTCAAGATTTGATAATTTGGGAAAAGGTGCCTCGGGGGCAGCCATTCAGAATATGAACATTATGCTTGGGTTTGACGAAGGTGTAGGACTGGAGTAAGAGAAATTGTTATTCGTTAAACTATTGGGGAACGATATCGCAATAAATCACATCAAGAGGAGGCTGCTGGCTATCGGCAGCCTCCATTACGTTAATGGTGATACTTTAAGATCATGCGAGGTGAACCGTATCACAAATAAGGCGAAATTGTATTGAAACTACATTGCGAAACTATTTGAGTGTCTACCCTTATTAAGCGATACTCAACTTTAATTGCTTCGCTGACAGTAGATGTCAGTGAAGTTGTTTTATAATGATGACAATCATTGATTACCGATTGATAGTTGGTATCACTTGATGAATCGTACAATAGGGAGAACTTGTAAATGAAGAATACGGTATATCTTTATGTGTTTGACACAATGGCAGACTGGGAAATAGGTTACTTAACTGCCGAACTGAACTCGGGAAGATATTATAAAAAGGGGTTGGGCCCATCCCAAATAGTCACCGTTGGAATGGAAAAGACTCCTGTAACTACAATGGGCGGATTGAAAATACTGCCTGACATTAAACTGGATGAGTGCAGCATTGAAAGCACAGATGCATTGATTTTACCCGGTGGAGATACATGGATAGAAGCCATTCACCAACCCATCTTAAAAATCGCTCAGAGGTGTTTAAAGGAAGGTATATTGGTTGCAGCGATTTGTGGTGCAACAATGGGACTTGCCCAGGCAGGATTGCTGAATTCTCGCCCGCATACAAGCAATGATCTGGAATACCTTAAAATGATCTGTCCCACTTACACAGGTAAAGAGTATTACAAAATGGAGTCTGTTGTAACTGATGGAAAATTGATCACTGCATCTGGAATAGCTCCGTTGGAATTTTCTGTACACGTCTTGAAAGCTCTGGGCGTGTTATCTTCACAAACATTAGATGCCTGGTATAGTCTTAATAAGTCTCAAGAACCCAAACATTTCTATGAGTTGATGAATTCAATCCAGTAAGGGTATAAGCATAGGATTGAGGATTTGTAAGAAGTAGACAGTAGAATTATAGAGCCGCATTCACCTGAGTGTAATATCTATTTTTCACATAAATACGCATAGCAGTTTCATTTTCCCGAGAAAAAGAGGGTGCTTCAGATAGCGAAATGGGATAACATGCTCTCGATGCTTTGGATACTTAGAACCGGAAGGAAACTCACCGCCACGCAGATCGCGGACAGTTTGGAGATTAGCGTTCGCACCGTGTACAGATATATCGACGCATTATGCGCCAGTGGTGTGCCGGTCATCGCGGAATCGGGCCATGACGGTGGCATTCGTATTCTGGAAAGCTTCAAGGAGACGCCATTGTTCTTCAACTCCGTAGAGGTGAAGGCGCTTGTGGATGCGTTTAAATTTGCGCAAGGCGCTGGTTATCCTTATACAGAGGAGCTGGAAAGCGCGCTGAAGAAGGTAGAGAATGGGCTGCACGAAGAGCAGCGCCACGATCTGTCCCGTCGGTCGAATGGCTTGGATGTGATTTCTCCGTCGCGTCTACCTTCCGTCGTTCCGTTGTTACGTGACCTAGAGCAGGCGGCGAAGGACGGGTTAACGGTTCGCATCACCTATCGCAAAGCGAATGCGGAGCAGGACGACGGACGAGAAGTTGATCCGTACGGGCTGGCTTACGACCGAAACGAATGGTACGTTGTCGCGTTCTGCCATCGGTCACAGGCGGTGCGGACGTTCCGCGTGGACCGCATCGCGCGGCTGGAGCGGACTGAAGCATGGTTCGAAAAGCCGGAGCGTTTCTCCGCGTCCGTCTATTTCAGTGACCAGTCCGAACGGGAACGGGAGGCAGACGGACCAATGACGGTCATCCGCATCGAGGGAGAGCCCGACACGCTGAACGCGGTTTGCCGCCACTGGCATATGCGCCACTATTTGACGGAACGAACCGATCGGGAGGTGCGGTTTCTGCTCGACGTCCCGACGATGAACAAGTACCTTCCGATGTATCTAATGACGTTCGGCACAGCCATTCACATTCGGGAGCCGCTGGAGCTGAGGCGTCAGATCCAGGAGTTGGCTTATGGAATCGCCAAACATTACGACGAAGATTCCGATTGAACTTCACTGACTAAGTTAACGGAAGTAGCGCCTGTCCGCGTATTCCTCGAAAAGGATGCGAATCGGTAATTCTTTAATGTTGAGCCGCAGCAGCTTGTTTACCATACTTCTAATGAAGAGTGCGTGGTGCATCTGCATAATGACCCCCTGGTAAGAATGAGGCGCAACACATGATAATTCATTATGATGGTAACTTACTCACGGTTACGTTATCGGTAACTTATCGCGGAGCTAAAGGGCGGCATTCCTGTATTAAAAGGAATAGCAAAAGAGAATCCGTAAAACATAAAGTCGGTTCCGACGGGATCCCTACTTACGTGCCGATCCGCCGACTGTTGCTATTTCTTCATCTGCAATGCCCTTAAAATAACTGCTGCAGCCTCGGCGCGCGTGGCATTCGCTCGGGGCTTCACCGAACCGTCTTCATAGCCGGCGATCAGTCCTTTTGCTGCAGCGGCGGCAAGAGGTGTCTTGGCCCAATCGGATATACTGGAGCTGTCCGAGAAATGCACACTCACCGGTTCCGCCGAATCGATCTGAGCTGCGCGAATGACTATGGCCGCCATTTGCTCCCGGGTGATCCAATCTTCGGGAGCGAACGCCATCTCGCTGTAACCGTCCACTATGCCGAGTGCCGAAGCCGTCGAAATCGCAGGCTGCGCCCAATGCGCTTGCGTATCGGCAAAGCTCTTGCCATTCTGCGCCTCGAAGCCAGAGGCTTTTACGATGAGGGTAACGAATTCCGCCCTTGTGATCCGTTCATTGGGTTTAAAGGTATGGTCTGGATAGCCGGTTATCGCGCCCATCTTGACCAGTTGAAGCACTGCGGGCTCCGCCCAATGGCCTTGGATATCGGATAAATTCACAGCAGGGTCCGGGCTTTGTACCGTTTGTGCTGCGGGTTCCTTGGAAGCAAAAACTGCATATTTCGTAAAATGCGTCACCGTGCCCGTTACAGTCGAAGCGGATTCATCCACCTTTAGATCGTTCAGTCTGACCCAGCTGCGGGTCTGTTCGTTTAACCCATATATGCCGACTTTTGACTTATCTGAACCCGCTTTGCTCTTATCATAAGGCAATGTGATGGTGACGGGTTTGCTGAATTCTCCTTCTCGATCTTTTTTCATCTCATAAACGTCGCTGATCTTGACTAGCGATTCATCGTAAGGCAGGCTTGCCGTTTCGCCGAGCTTGTCGATGGTAAACTGAATGCTGCCGTCCAAAGCCCCTGCCGGTACAACGATCGTGACCCCGTTCAGTGTCAACGTACCACCGGCAGTCCCGGAAATCGAACTCATATTGGTCAAAACACCGCCGCTTCCCCGATGTCCGCTGCTGTCCGGAGCGGTATTTGGGGTATAGCTGACGAATTGCGTAAAGTGCTTCGTCCAGATCACTAGGTCGCTTCCGACGGTCAGCAGCGCATCTCCACCGGCAGCAATTTCACGGTTTGCCGCGACTTGCGTATCTGCCGATATCGAACGTGTGATCGGCGTAAATATGCCGTCACGTACAAAACCTGCCGATTTTCCCCCTTGATTCGGGAGAAGCAGCCGCACCGCATGATCGAAGGTCAGCGGTAAGTCCGGAGATCCAACTTCAACGACGGTGCTCGCTTGGCCGCCCCTTACAGATACGCTGCCGCTGCGCAGCGCTTCCGGCAATAAGATCGTTCCATCCCATCCGGTGGGACCGGTGACTTGCGTACCCTCCGGAATCGTCATCTGGATATGGCCGAGTGTTGTAACGACCAGCACATCGATCAGCGGAAGCACCGCTGTTTTGTTCGAGCCTGCCGCAGAGACCACGGATGCAATCTTAGCATTCGTAACTCCTGCAGGTACGTGAATGGATACCGGCTCAGCGGGATCCACTTGCAGCCGCGCCGAGGAATCCGCTGTTTGTAATGCGGCCTTCTTTATGAGGATACGGTAAGATTTCGTCGTTGTGCCGTCCTGCGCCGTCACATCCACTGGAATTGCCGTATTGCCCGTGGAAAGCTCAATTTGCTTCGATGACGCTGCTGCCGCATTGATCTTGACGCTTGCGTGCGCCTCTTCGGGAACGGCCGTTACCGTAATGGCATCGACACTATGGCCGACTTGAACGGTATATTCAAGTGTCGTCCCGTTGAAATCCAGCGTACCCGTGCTTACCGTCAGCGTTTGGAGGTTTGCGTTCGAACTCATGTCCGGAACCGCGGCTCCTACGTTAAACATCTTCGTTTCCACTGTACCCGCTCCGCCCACAAACGCCGTATACGAGCCGTCTTGCAGCGCGTACGGTCCGAATGAGTAGCTGCCGCCGGCTTGAGCCTGCACTTCGTCAGCTACCACCGTACGGCTGTAGGGATCCGCCAATCGAAGCGTGACCGTTCGACCGGCATAGGAGCCGTTTTCTCCGTCGATCGTGACCTGATTGCCGCTGACGATTGCCGTAACGGACCGGCCATCCGATGCAAAAACGTGCACAGGAAGAAGGAGAACCGCAAGCACGACAGCCATCAAGTATCCTACGCATGTATGTTTCAAACAGGTCGCCCCCCTCTCTTAGCCTTTATGGCGTTACGATAATTGCTTTTGTTTGCTGAACCGCTTGGGACACCTGATGCTGCAGGTCGTCCCAAACCATAACTTTGACGGTGTAATTTTTGGCAGCCGGCAGATTGAATTGCGCCGACGCCTCCTGACTGTCCTGAATCTTGCCCTTGATCGCTACCATTTGCAGCGGAGCCGTACCGTCCATCAATTGGAAAATGATCGTGACCGGTACATTTACAGACGCCTGTAAAGGATGAATCGCCGCCGTTACCGTCGCCGAAAGGCCGGTAGCGGTCACTTGCGGTTCATCGATGCGATAGTTGGGGAGATCGGCCGCCACGACGATTTGGCTGATAGCCGCATCCGTATAACCCGCTGCCTCTATCGTAATGGTATGGGTGCCGATGCCAAGTACACCTGCGCGAATCGTTATTTTCCCCTCGGCTACTGTATAGTCGCTGCCGGAAAGATCTGCAGACCCGTCTTTCACTGCGGTGATGGCGTTTCGCCACGCCTCGTTATCGGCGAACGTTAGCTCAATCGCGGATGCGGTATCGTTGGCGGTGCTGTCGGCTGTCAGTGCCGGTGCAGCTTGCAACGCTGCCTCTTCCCTATGGACGATAAGGACGTAGGTCTGTTTATGCACCTGATCCTGAGCCGTCACCACAATCGGGATGACCGTGACGCCGACGTCAAGCGGGATCGGCTGCGCAGCTTCTGCGCCTGTCAGATTCCCTATCGACGTAACGACAGCTCCCGCGTCCTGGGCGGCAGGTGTCACCGTCAGGCTCGTTGTCGCATTAGGCACATTCACGTTATAAATGCTGTTTTCCGGAGTAAACGCAGGCGATAACGTTCCTGCGCTTGTTACTATCCGATTCAGAAGTGCATTGCCGGAAGGGGCCGCTCTCTCGACTACAACGACATAGGACTTTTGAGTGACGCCGTCTGCTGCAGTGGCCACAACGGGGATAATGTTGGTCCCTACGGTCAGCTGAACCGGGATGCCTGCACTTTGCCCGTCGTACACGACATTCGCCACTGTTACGGTATTGCCCGGGGCGGGCGCAGGTGTTATGGCGATAGACGATACGCCGTTAGCAACCTTTAGCGAATATGCCGCCGTATCCGGTGAAAAGCCCGGCGATAGCGCTCCCTGATTCACCAGCAGCTGATCCAGCTTCGCTTGATTGGATAGCGGCGCTCGGTTAACCGTCAGCAAATACGTCCTTTCTGTCAGCCCGTCCGCTGCAACGACGCGAATCGGGATGACCGTGGAGCCGACCGCGAGCCGGATCGTTCGCGAGGCCCCGCTCGGCTGGCTCGTGCCTGCAATGGACATGGAGGCGCCGGTGTCCGCCACCGCTGCCGCAACGTCGATGCTGGAGACGGAATTCGCCACGTCGACGGTATAGTTTCTGGTCTCCGGCAAAAATGCTATATTCCCGCTGCTTACGGATAGTCCGCTCAAAGCCGCGTTGCTTGATGGACCCGCGCGGTTTACGATGAGCGAATAGGTTTCGGCCTTATTGCCGTCCTCGGCCGTCACAACGATCGGGACCACCGAAATGCCGGCCGGGGGCTGAATCGTTACAGCGGCCTTGTCGGCGGCCGCCTCCCCGTTCACGGTTATGGTCGCCTGTGGGCTCGATAAAGTCGGCGTTACTGTTAAGGCGGTATCGCTATGATTAAGCGATATCGTATAAGCATGCACATCGGACGCAAAGCCTGGGCTCAGCGTGCCCGGACTTACGGTCAAGCCTGCGAGAGAAGCATCGCTCGTTTTGCCGGAGACGAACAACACATACGTTTTTTGCACCGTTCCGTCCGCCGACGTTACGGAAACGGGAATGAGATTCGAACCCGGAGCCAGATCGACCGCTATCGTCTGTCCGCTGGTCGCAGGCTGGCCGTTCACCGAGATGGAAGCATTCGCGACGGCTGCGGTCGGCGTAATGCTAATGGAGCTGAGCGGCTGGCCGGCGGTCACCGTGTAGCCTGTCTTTTCCGGGGAAAAGACAGGGCTCAGCGTCCCGGAACCCACCGTTAGACCGGCAAGATCCGCATTCATGGAGTCGGACGGCGGTCTATAAACGGTTATCGTGCGCTTCGGATAGGTAAAGCCCTTCTGGGAAGGGTCCAATTCTATGCGGGTATTGCCGTTCCCCAAGGGGAATGAGACGCTGGATTGGCCGCTGGTCAAGCTGACCGAATCAACCAATTTATTGTTATTGGGGTCATACACGCTCATTTTGAGGCTTGCGGACGACGGAGCAAAGACGGCTGTCAGTGAAAGGCTTGTATCTGCACTCGTTACCGAGACGTTGTAGTCGTACGTATCGGCCGCTACGCTGGGAGATACCGCTTTGGCGCCTCCGCTGTAGTTCACTTTCAGCTCCTGAATGTCCACTCTCAGTATCCTGCCGTAGAAATGTCCGATGCTTCCTACCAGGATGACATTCTTGGCGGCCGCAACCGAATAAAACGGATTGGACGAAATTTCCGTTTTTGTCCAACTCACGCTGTCGGTAGATGTAAGGATCACGGATTTGTAGTCGGGTGCTCTCCCTACGGCCACAAATTGACCTTCGCCATAGGTCACGGAATACAATCCATTGGGATTGTAAACGCCTGTCCAATGAATCCCGTCCGTCGAAGTCAGAATGGCGCCATTATACGATAGGTCATATCCTACCGCCACGTAATATCCGTTGCTGTACGTCACGCCGGCCATATAGGAGGGGTAGTAGCCGATGGTTTGACTATCCACTGTCGTCCAAGTAATGCCGTCGGTAGAAGTAAGAATGGTACCCGATTTCCCCACAGCGATAAATTGACCGTTGCCGTAAGTAACGCCGTACAAATCGTTCACGCTGCCCGAAACGGATAACGACCAATTGGTACCGTCCGTCGAAGTCGCGATTTTACCGTCCCAGCCTACGGCAACGAAGCGCTGATTGCCGTAAGCGACACCATTGAAAGAATCGGTTTCCGAAGCCAGTTCATTAGCGACGACATTGTAGGTAATTCCATCGGTCGATGCCATGATGATGCCGCCAGCGCCCCCGTAGCTGGCACCGACAGTGACATAGACGCCGTTCCCATAAGCCACTCCTTTTAAATCTGCCTGTGGAGATGAAGGAGATCGGGACCACGTGTATCCGTCCGAGGAAGTTCCAATATACGCTAAACTTACGGCGACAAATCGGTTGCCGTCGTAAATAACACTCGACAATCCATCGGCGCCGGAAACCCTTATATAATCCCAATCCGACGCCGCCGCCTGTACAGGCCTCGGCAATACGCCAAACACGGAAACCAGAATTATCATGACTGCCAACGCGCCCGAAAGGATCCGATTTTTTTTGCTCTCCATATCAACCTTCCTTATCTCGATATATTGTTGTGCTGCTCCTACCTGCCCTTATGGAAGTATAGTTCAAAGCAACCCTCCGCACATATACCAAAAGGTATAGAGGTTCGTTTTTTTTTGATACAAATAAAAGGGATAAGGATACAATTGTCGAATTTGACCTGTAGGACTTTCAGTGAATTTGAGGCATCAGGGGAGTGTAAGCTAGTTGATATCATCGGAACGATTTTATGGCAGAGAAGACGAACTTGAGGTTTTGAAAACCGCATTTCATTGGGCTTCTCTCGGGTCTACGGAATTAGTCTTGATCTCCGGTCAGCCGGGCATCGGCAAGTCCTCTCTCGTACAAGAGGCTTTTA
Source organism: Paenibacillus silviterrae (assembly GCF_030167925.1). Lineage (GTDB taxonomy): Bacteria > Bacillota > Bacilli > Paenibacillales > NBRC-103111 > Paenibacillus_G > Paenibacillus_G silviterrae. The sequence continues at coordinate 1,799,588 of NZ_JASKUT010000002.1, read as the reverse complement.
AGCCGTCCGTGATCGGTAAATGCTATTTCGCCTCAGGGAAGTTCGATCAATATCAGGCCGGGGTTCCCTATGAGCCTTTTATAAAATGCTTTCAAACCATCATCAAGCAGCTGCTGACCGAACCGGAGCCCCAATTTCAAAATTGGACGAAGCGGGTCAAAGAGGCCGTTGGACCGAACGGAGCCTTGATCGCGGATGTCATTCCCGAAGCGGCTTTGCTGCTGGGGGAGTCCCCTCCGAGTGAGGGGCTTTCTTCCAAAGAAGCCCGTCAACGATTTGAAAGGGTATTTCACCGCTTCGTTCAAGTTTTTACCCGCGTGGATCATCCTCTTGTCTTGTTTTTCGACGACATGCAGTGGGCGGACGATGCTTCGCTGAGCCTCTTGCATTCCTTGATGGATGATCCGGAAAGTCAGCATTTGCTTGTCATCGCGGCATACCGGGAACCGGAGCATGGCCGTCATCCATTTGAACATGGGCTGCCGGGAGATTCGCCGGGATATTCGGTCCGCCGGCTCGAGCTCAGGCCTCTCGAATTCGAACAAATACGGGACATGCTTGCGGATTCGCTAGAGTGCCGACAAGACGAAGTCGTTCATGCGGCCCATACGCTAGCCGTCAAATCCGCCGGCAATCCGTTTTATGTGAAGCAGCTTTTCCGTACGGCTTGCGACGAACGATATATCGCTTTGAATTCCTCAACCGGAAGGTGGGAATGGGATTTGAAGCGCTTAAATGGTCTTCCGGAATTCGACGGGCAAATCGGCAACCTGGCCGCCCGGATTAACAAGCTTCCGCCTCCCTCTAGGGAGCTGTCGGTCATCTGTGCTTGTCTCGGCAGCAAATTTACAGATCGCTTATTAAGTGCCGTTAGCGGATATAACGAAGCAGATCTGGTCTCGAATTTGGCGCCCGCTATCCGGGAAGGGCTGCTGCTGACGGAAAACACGGATGGGGCCGTCACTCATTACCGCTTTACTCACGACCGAATTCAACAAGCGGCTTATTCCATGCTGGACGATCGGCGTCTTAAGGAAATCCACTTGACAGCGGGCCGCTTTCTGCTTCTGCAGGAAGCGGCTGCAGCCGGCAGGGAGCAGGCGCTGTTCGACATCGTCAACCATTTCAACCAAGCACTGGAGCTCTTATCCGCAGAAGACCGGGAGCTGGCGGCCCGATTGAATGAGGAGGCAGGCAGGAAAGCGATGCAATCCTCTGCCTATCAGGCGGCGCTGCAGTACTTCACAACGGCCATCGGGTGTTTGCCTGACCATGATTGGGAACGAGACCGTGAATTTATGTTCCAGCTCTATTTAAAGTGCTCCGAATGCGAGTTTTTGTGCGGTCATAACGAAGCTGCCGAGGCCCGGTTGAACGAAGTGCTGCGGCGGGCGCGCGATTGGACCGAGCGGGCACGGGTCTATACATTAAAAATCGAACAGTACAGCAATGCCATGAAATACACTCAAGCGATTGCACTTGGACTAACCGCACTCCGGGAGGTGGGAATCCGCATACCGGAACGGCCAAACAAACTGGTGATTTTGAAGGAAATTTTGCTCACGAAGAGGCTGCTCGCGAAACGAATGCAGGAGCTTGCTTCGCTGCCCGAGATCAGCGATCCGAAGGCCAAGGTCATGATGGAGCTGCTCGTAGCTCTCGTAGCTCCGACGTTCTTCTCCGACCGGGAAGTATTTGCGGTCATCGCTTCGAAATTTATCCGTTTGACGTACAAGTTCGGCTCTACCTCCCTGTCACCCAGCCTATATGCCGCTTTTGCCATGCTGCTCGGGACTGTTCTGGGGCAATACCAAATGGGCTACAAGCTCGGAGCCATCGCTGTTGAGTCGGCAAATCGCTCCGGCATCGCCTCGGTGATGTGCAAGGTATATGTCATGTTTTATGGCGTCATCTCCCCATGGGTGCGATATGACCGGGAGGATGAAGATAAGCTGGAGCGGGCCGTCAAACTGGGTCTGGACGCGGGCGATTACGTGTATGCCAGCTATGCGGTCGGGAGCCTGATCAATTTAGCTTATGCCCGGTGCTCCATGGATCAAATCCATGAGGTCAACCGCAAGCATCTGCAGGTGCTGGAACATACCCAAGAAGAACTCGTCTTCAAGAATGCTTTAATTTATATGGATTACGCTCAAAAAATGTCCTCTCCGGGAGAAAACGTATTTTCCATTACGGACGGACGGGCCGATGAAGCCGAGTTTCTCAAAGACATGTTGAAGGACGAAGGTAAAGCCGTCACGCTATATCAGCTTTACACGTACAAGGCGCAAATCCATTATTTATTCGGGAATTACCCGGAGGCGATTCACTTTGCGGAACTGGCCAATCCTTACGAAGCGTTTTCCGCCCATGCCCCACATCTTGCGGAGCATCATATATATGAAGCGTTATCCATCGCGGCTGCGTGGGAACAAATGACATCGCGCGAAAAAGCGTTCCGCCGGAGCAGATTGAAGCGGCTGTACCGGCAATTCCAGGCTTGGGACCGTATGGCGCCGGAAAATTTCAGGCATAAATTCCTTTTACTTCAAGCGGAGATAGCCCGATTAAAAGGATCGGATCAGGACGTGATCGACTTGTATGATCGGGCTATTGTGTTTGCCCGCGAACGAAAGTATGTCCAATTCCAAGCGGTGACGTGCGAGCTGGCGGCCAAATATCATTTGCATAGAGGCAGACTACGGATGGCTCGCAGTTATTTGGAGGAAGCCTATGAGGCGTATGGAGCTTGGGGCGCAGAGTCCAAACGGTGTAGGTTGAAGGCCGAATACCCGGAGTGGTTGCAAGAACCGGAGACTGAACAACCATGGACGGACGGCATCGATGGCCGTGAGGATGCGGACGAACTTCATGCGGGCAAGCGGAATCCGGAGCAGCGGGAGTCAGCCTTCCAAGAGATCGATTTGGCCGCCATTGTCAAAGCCTCTTTGTCGCTGTCTCAAGGGATGAATTTGGACGAAATCCGGCAGCAGCTGATGAAGATCATATTGGACGCCGCGGCAGCTGAAAAGGCCGCACTGATCGTGAAGCGGAACGGAGAACTTTGGGTAGAAGCGGTTCAGCTTGCAAGCGGCGAATGGCCGGGCGGACCAAAACCTCTTGTCGATTGCGAGGATGCGCCTGTATCCTTCGTGCAGTACGCCTCGCGGCTCGAGCGGCTCACCCAGCTGAGCGATGCCTTGCAGGACGACCTGTTTCGGAGTGATCCTTACATCGTCCGAAATCAGTGCAAGACCGTTTGCTCTATTCCGCTTTTTTTGCAGGAGCAATTCTCCGGCGTCTTGTTTCTGGAGGATAATGGGCGACAGCGCCATTTTACAGATCACTGCATAGAAACGGTCCGTATCCTTGCTTCACAAGCTCTTTTTGTTTGCAAGCTTACCGGCCCTTTCGAGGATTCATCCGTTTCGGCGAAAGTACCCGGTGGCAAACCTGGAGAGCAGACCGTCGACTCCTTGACCGAACGCGAGCTCGAAGTGTTGAACCTGATGGCTTCGGGAATGACGAATAAGGAAATCGCTTTTCAACTTGGTGTAACGGTAGGTACCGTTAAGGTACATACCCATAACTTATTCAGCAAGCTCCACGTAAACAGACGAACGAAAGCGATCGCTGAAGCCAAGAAGAAAAAAATATTGGAGTAGCACTTCGCCGTCACCGGCCTGCCGGTGGTCAACGCGATCCGTGAAAGCGAAAAATTGATTTCTCCTTTGAATTGAAGCTCAAACAGCCCCCATCTTAGGAGGGGAGAGAGAGAAATATCTGCTGTTTAAGACTTTAGCCGGCAATGCGCTGGCAGCGAGGCTGACCATGGCATGAATGGCTCTAGCGCCTGCGGATCGAGCTGACCTGTTAGCTGAGGCAGCGTGCTTCCTTCAGATCCCGCTCAATGGCAAAGAGTTCATTACAGAACTTACCTTGCTTCGCTACCAACCGGATTGTTCCTTGCCTCTGGCGGCGCCGCCTTTGAAGCCTCGTCATATTTACGCCGTGCATGTGCCCAGCAGGCGACAAGTGTCACATCGGCCACTTTGTGATACCCTGGGTAACCGTCGACATGCAGATAGCCTTTGAATCCAGCCAAAAAGTTTCGCGGATGCTCGCCTCCTCGGGTTCTCTGGTAATCGAACTCAACAGCTGGGTCTTCTCCGCGTCCGCTGCGATATAACCACAGATAGGATTTCGATTCGGCCGATTTGCCTGGCTCGTGCAGCGCTTGTAACGTGGTCTCATCAGCATGTAAGATATCTTTCTTCAGCAAGTATTCTTTCATGGCGCTAACCACTGGCGTCAGCCACTTCTCCGCTCCGTAGATCATCCAATTCGCCATCGTTTGCCGGGACAATGTGAAGCCTAGACGAGCAAAGTGCTGTTCTTGCCGATAAAGAGGTAAGCTTTCCACATATTTCTGGCACATCACATGCGCCAGAATTGACGGCGAAGCTAGGCTTCCCGGGTAGACAGGCTTTGGCATCTGTGCCGTGATGATAGGTGTATGAATGTCATTGCGCTCGCATGATCGGCACGAATAAACCTGCCTCACGTGGCGGATGACCTTGACTTGAGGCGGCACAATGGCGATCTCGCTGCGTGTCTCGGTGCTCATCTCATGGAGCGAACCGCCACAGCACGAACAGGCCTGATCCGACTCATTGAGTTCATAAGTCACCGTTTCAATCGGTAACCGATCAAAAACAACTTCACGCCTACCCGTCGTCTTCCGGCTCGTAGGTCACCTGCTCCATCTGTGGCTTTTGTCCTTCAGGTATCGCAAGCACCTCGGCTTCGTTGAACAAATTCAGTTCCAATTGGTCCGGGTTCGTCTTCTCACTGGATGCACCAAAACGTTTTTGTTTCGCAAGACGGTTCTGCTCCTCATACCACCTGAGTAAAGCAGTAAGCTCAGAAATTTGCTGTTCCTGCTTAGCAATTCGCTGATTCAGTTTTTCGATTGTTGTTAAGTTTTCCGCTCGATTTTCCATATCGTATACTTTCGGAAAATGTCGCATCATCCCTGCTGCAAGGTATGGCGATACAGCGAACATTTGAGTTATACGACAGAATCAGCCGTAACTATTGGATGTGCCTGACGCTGACTAAGCGAAAGTCCATCCAGCAGCCAGCGAAGCTCGCGGGAGGTAATGGTTGCGGTACCCACGCTTTCGTTCGGCCACTGAAACGTGCCTCGTTCAAGTCTGCGGTAAAACAGCCAAAAACCGTTGTGCTCCCAGTGTAAAATCTTGATCTTGTTACATTCGCGGTTGCAGAAAACAAACAAGCATGAAGAAAAGGGATTGAGTCCAATGCCTTCTTGCACGATTGTGGCTAATCCGTCAATAGACTTCCGCAGATCTGTTGATCCTGTGGCAAGATAGACATGCTGGACGCTGGATAATGTTAACATGGCTCTTCCAGTGACTGCACACCTTCTTTAAGCAACCGTTGGTCAAAGCCAGGACGGATCTCAATTTGGACTGAACCGATACGAACGACAAGTGAAGATTCATGGGTAATAGATTGGATTGGATCGGAAACCTTTAGCGGAACCCAGCTAGGAGTGACAGGGCCATCAGCATCTGAATGAACTACTTTTAGTTTGCGGAGCCAGTACTTCAACTGCTCTTTGGTTACTTGGTGAGCATCGCACCAAGCTGCCATTGAAAGATTACTCGCTCGATAATCCTCGATACGAGATGACCAATCCTTGCGACGTTTTTCTTTTGTTGTCATAAGGCAACCTCCAACTTAATTGGGATGCCTTCATTGTCTCATGTATATTTGGGATCTTGAAGGTGTGCTGGGTTTGACGCTTACGCAAAAGATAAGTTTGTGAAGGAATGTACTTAAACTCCCAAGCTGTGAGCGTTACGCTATCGGCGAACTTCTGGCACCTGTTAAGGGCAGGATAGCGTGGAGGCAACGCCGAAATAGTGTCAGAAAATACATAAAAGGTAACTCAAAAACATGCTAAGAGTGTTGTCCAGCGGTTTGGAATTTATAAAAAGGGGAAAAGCTCAATGTTAAATCGTGTCATTCAACAGTTAAGATTACAGGTACTGTCAATTAATGAGGTTGAGGACTCCCATAGCTCAACAGTTTATAAATGTACTTTGTCTAATAATGAAAATGTTTTTTTGAAAATTCCTTTTTCAAAATTGAAATATCAGCGAGAGCTAGAAGCCTATGAAATTTTAAAAGGGAATGTTTCTACCCCAGTAATGTTGGATTATTGGTCTGGTGATGAGGAGTGTCCTGGTGCTTTTATATTATCTGAATTAAAAGGAAAACCGCTAACATCTAAAGCTACACCAACAGTTGCGTACCAAGTTGGTGTTCTTCAAGCTGAAATGCATTCTATTCTTCCTCCGAACAATAAAGTCTTAACAGGTATACAAAATGAATTTCCGAATTGGTCTGATTTTTTTGAACGTCAGTTTTATAGTTTTGCTGAAGATGTAAAGGAGATATTAGATGAACAGTTATATATAAAAGCCATTGAAAAATATGAAAAGATGAAGATAAAGCTCCCGCCCCCAGATGGACCAAGTTTTGTACATATGGATTTTCGTCCTGCAAATATTATTGTAGATAAAGAGAAAGTTTCAGGAATGATAGATTTTGAAAGCGTAAGATTTGGTTCAACGGAAATAGACTTCACTAAAGTATATCGTGATTTTTTAAGTATTGATGATAGCTTGTATTTTGCATTCCAAGAAGGTTATAACAGTATCAGACCATTAATTGACCTAGAAAATGTTTTACCTTTCTACAGTTTTACTGATGCCTTCATTAGTATTGGATGGTGTAATCGTCGGGGAATTGAAAAAAATGCTTTATTTCTAGAAGAAAATTTAGGGAGATTGAAAAAGTGGTTATTATAAACAAAAGTGGTTTTTATCCGTGAAAGTAAAGTATTTCGAAGATTGAACTAATGAGGAACGATAGCGCAATACTTACATCACGAGGCTGCCGCGGGAATAAACGGCAGTCTCGTTAAGCTATTGGGCAGGATACTTCACATCTTTTGTGGAATTAATTGGTTATAGGTTTGACTGTCAATTTTCTTCAAGGAGATGGAGTCCAATGTATATAAGAGACAAGTATTCGAACCTTTTTAAAAAAGCAACTTGGGGGAAAATCGAATCGGAATTTACCATGGAAATGCCAGAGGAAAACTTGATAAGTAATGTTAATATCGTCCCATTTATAAATGAAAAATGTGTTATTATTCGTTTAGAAAATGGAGAGTGGGAAATACCAGGTGGGACATTGGAAAAAAACGAGCTATATGCTGATACAATAAGACGAGAACTTATCGAGGAAGCCGGAGCAATTCTACAGACATACGTGCCTTTTGGGGCATGGAAATGTTTCTCGCATCATATCCACGCATATAAACCTCACCTACCACACCCAGAATTTTTCCGCCTAGTTGGGTATGGTAACGTAGAAATTAGTTCGAACCCCCTCATTCCAGACGATGGTGAGAAAGTAGTTGCAGTAGAAATAATGTCTGTCGGGGAAGCAGCAGAAAAATTTATACAAAAGGGAAGAACAGATTTAGCTGAACTATATATGTTGGCTGAGGAACTGTGTAATCAGAACTAATATTTCGAGAAAGAACTTTAAGCTAACGGCGAACGTTAGCGTAATAACTAGGGAGCAGCGGCAGCTGCTCCCTTTTTTCATCGGGAGGATAATTCAGTAAAAACAATTTATTCGTGTGATTTTTAATACATATAATGGTAAAATTATTCAACTGGGGGGATATTATGCAGAAGAGATTAAGTGGACAAATCGCGGTGGTGACTGGGGCTAGTCGTCGACAAGGAATAGGAACAGCAATTTGCCGAAGTTTAGCGAGAGAGGGAGCGGACATTTTCTTCACAGTTTGGCATGAGTATGATGACTCTATGTCTTGGGGAGCAGAGGTTGAATGGACGGGTTTATTGCGAGATGAAATTCAAGCGTTAGGAAGCCGTTGTGAAAGCCTGGAAATTGATTTATCTCATTCAAAGGCCCCTGCTCAATTGCTTGATACAGTAATAGAGAGATTAGGCTCTCCAACCATCCTTGTTAATAATGCAACCCATGACGCAAGTAATGGATATATGAACATTGATGCAAAATCCCTCGATAAACATTATGAAGTGAATGTAAGAGCCACATGTCTTCTTTGTGTTGAGTTTGCCCGGCGTTTCAAATATGAAAACGAAAAAGCTGGACGTATTATAAATCTAACTTCTGGTCAAGAACAAGGACCAATGACTGGATCATTGGAGTATGTAGCAACGAAAGGTGCAATTTCGGCTTTTACACGTTCATTGGCTCCCGAAATTGCTCCACTTGGTATAACAGTGAATGCGGTCAATCCAGGTCCTACGGATACTGGTTGGGTGACCGATTCAATTAAGCAACATCTTCTACCCAGATTTCCAATGGGGCGTTTGGGCTCACCAGAAGATGCAGCTCGGTTGATTACTTTTCTTGCAAGTGATGAATCTCAATGGATTACAGGTCAAGTTCTACATTCTGAAGGTGGCTATATTCGAAAATAAATTTATTAATACCCTTGAAGTAACGGGGAACGGGAAACGATAGTTCAAGGGCTGCCGCTGTTTGATCGCATGGCAGCCTGTTTGTATTACAGTCAATTAACGAGTGCTACATAAACTTCTATCAGATAATTATCAGTCATATGTTATTGGTTACCGTTCCGTATTGTGGGATCATTATTGTATTTAAATATGGGAGGGATCATAGTGATTCGGGAAGCAACTGCAAATGACTCTGCTGTGCTTTCAAATTTCTATAAATTACTAGCACCTGCAAGCAAAAATAGTAACGTTTTGCCTGAAAGAATTGAACAGATTAAAAAAGATGAAAACGACTTTTTTTTCTCGACATTGTACAAGAATTTGTTTAATGAGTAGTGTCCATAGAACAAATAACGTTTCCAATATGTGGTACAATTAATTGATGGTATGCAACGGGCAGCATGGCTTTACCCTAACTTTTTCAAAGTGGAGGTGCCCTATGAATCCTGCATTTGACACCTATATTCAATCGCTGGCCGGTCGGGACGTGACAGTTATCGGCGCCGGCGTCAGCAACGCACCGCTGATCCGCATGCTGTGCTCAGCTGGGGCGCGCGTCACCGTGCGAGACCGCAACCCGGCCCTGCCCCGAGAGGAGTGGGACGATCTGGGCGTCGGGCTGCAGCTAGGGGAGAATTACCTGGATCACGTTGGGGGCGACATCGTGTTCCGCACTCCGGGCATGCGCCCAGACCATCCGGCTCTGGACTCAGCCCGCGCAGGCGGCAGCCGTGTGACCAGTGAAATGGAGGAGTTTTTCGCGCTGTGTCCATGTCCCATTTATGGCGTGACCGGTTCGGACGGTAAGACCACCACCACGTCGCTGATTGCCGATATGCTGGCCAACGGGGGGCGTACGGTGCATCTGGGCGGCAACATTGGCACGCCACTGCTGACGCGCGCGGGAGAGATGTCGCCGCTGGACGCATGCGCCGTCGAGCTGTCCAGCTTCCAGCTGATGGACATGACGCGCTCTCCCCATGTGGCGGTGATCACCAACCTCTCGGCCAATCATCTCGACTGGCACCGCGACATGGATGAGTATATCGCCGCCAAGCGCCGCCTTCTAGATTATCAGAGGGCTGGCGAGCTTGCCGTTCTCAACGGCGACAATCCGGTGACCGCTGCACTGTGCGGGCGGGGGCGGACCCAGTACTTCGGCACGCACACGGTCCGCGATGGCGTGATTGACGGGTTAGTACCTATCCGTGACATTCGTTTGCCAGGGTGGTATAACGTGGAAAATGTCATGGCTGCCATGACCGCCGTGCGGGGAACCGTGCCGGACGAGGCAATTCTGGAGACGGTATGCACCTTCGTCGGCGTAGAGCACCGAAACCAGTGGGTGGCAACTGTTGGTGGCGTGCATTATTACAACAATTCCATTGGCTCCAGCCCCGCCCGTACCGTTGCTACACTGCACGCGCACATGGGCCGAGTACTGCTGATCGCCGGGGGGCGTGATAAGAATGTACCGTTTGACGAGATGGCCCGGCTGCTGCCTGAACATGTCAAGGTGTTGCTGTTGATCGGCGAAGCGGCCAGTCAAATCGAGGCTGCGGCGCGAGAAGTGCCAAGGTGCCCGCCCATTGTCCGCTGTGAAGGCCTGGCCGAAGCAGTGGCGCAGGCACACAAGATAGCCGTACCGGGCGACACTGTGCTGCTAAGCCCTGCCTGTACTGCATATGACCAATACAGGAACTTTGAAGAGCGCGGGCGTCACTTTGTAGAACTGGTCAGGGCACTGCATCGGTCGGAGGGAATGGGTTAACGTTAGTTAATACAGGATACCGCGGCAGCCGGCCGCTCGCTTGGCTGCATTCTCACTAGAAGGCGGCATAGTTCAAGATTGTAAATTACACTGGTAAGATTATATTCAGCTATCGTTTAGAAAAAGGGGTTCCTTAATGATCAATTATCTATATCATTATTTTGACCAATCGACGGGTCCCTTCAGAAATTTATCCGACTTAGAACCAGAGGTAGCAGAGCGTATTCTTGAAGAGATACGGGTACGGAAGAAAGGATTTGCAAGTAAAAGATCCAAGGACTATCTTACAATTCGACGAAGTCTTGAACGACAGGCAAGAGAGTTATTTATTTTAAAGGGAGGAAAGCCTATTCGAAGTTTTCCTCATTATATGACAGTTGGCGAATGTCCGTGGCTCTTAGATTGGTTCGAAAAAGGTGAAATGCTTCGTATTCCCTCTGCAGAATTTGATCCTCACACCATAAGTTTTACCTACGGAGATTTGTTCCCCACGATGAGATACCAGGATGGAAAGATATATCGGAGTCAGGTATACACGTTAAATGAGATTTATCAAGTAATAAGTGAATTTGGATTACCGCAGGAATGGAATCGCGAAGGAAAAAAAGGACCGGAAAGGTACATAGAAGTGCAAGTTTGGGATGATAAACCATTAACCGCATGGTTGTTGCACTAACTGTGAACGACAACGAGGCAGCTCGGGTTACGGAGAGGGCTGGTTTATATTGGAAGGTACACTATGTAATGTAAGTTTAGGCGAATCAGGCAACCTCGTGAATCTAAAGGTATTCCCCATGGCTTAGGGGTATGAATTCTGACAAGGGGGATTCCGCTAGCGGGTTCATGTCAGGATAATGGAAATGAAATCATTCAAGAAACCATAGGGAGTGAAAAGGAATATAGTGGGGTGCGTATATTGAGCGATAATGAGCAATGGCATCGACATTTGGGGGCATATGGGATTTGCTTGAAGGATGAAAACCTTTTAGTCATTCTTAAGGGAGGAGGTCCATACTTCGGACGATATGACCTTCCTGGTGGCACGGTTGAAGCTAATGAATCTTTAGCAGCGGCTGTGCAAAGGGAATTCCTAGAGGAAGCTGGCATCAACGTAGAAATTAAAGAAAATGTTGGTGTTTGTGATTACTTGGTTCCTTATGACTTGCCCAAAAGGGGTACTTCCCATATCCACCATGTTGCTGTATTTTATCTGGTTCAAAATATCGGTGGTACAATTACACTAACTCCTGAACTATTCGAAGGACAAGATTCGCTAGGTGCTTTATGGGTACCGGTTAAAAAAATGACTGCTGAAAATTCTTCTCCCCTCGTTATTCAGGCGATAGAATGGCTAAAATGGAGGAAATTATCCTTTGAATTCCAGCGATTGGATACTTGGAAGGTGTTGGAATAGCCGGGCAGCGTTTTTCAAAAATTCGACTATAATAGAGTGGGAAGCGATTGATATCCTGATTAGCTTCTTTGATTACTCCGAGGGCAGCGTTCAATAATGGATGCTATGTTAACGAAGGCGCGAAAGGATGGTAAGGTTACTATAGCATCATTATCCAACACTACACTAGCAACAGTCCACGGAATTGAACGAGAGGCAGCATAATTGGCCTTTTTTTGTTGAGCTTCGATTGTTGGAAGGTAGGGCAGCTGTTATACTGAGGAGTAAATCGAATCCTACTCTCCATCGGATCAGGGAGCCTATAGCATGAAACAGATAGATGCATTTGATCGACCCTTTGATAGTTTCGACACGTTAGCCGACCGGATCGGAGAAGCGCTCCGCTGTCCGGTAACGATTGAAAACGCTAACCATCAGCTGATCGCTTACAGCTCTCACAAGGTGCCCGCCGACCCCGCCCGTACGGCAACGATAATCAGCCGGCGCGTGCCGGAGCAAGTCGTTAGCTCCTTGTGGAAGAACGGGATACTGCGGATGCTGATGGATAGCGATCAGCCGGTGAGGGTGCCGGCGATTTCCGACGTCGGATTGGGCGATCGGGTTGTCGTGGCCATTCGGCATCACAACGAGGTGCTTGGCTATATTTGGGCCTTGGAGGACGAGGAGCGTCTGGATGAGCAGGGACTGATGACGCTGCGTCAAGCGGCTCGGGCTTCCCGTGACCTCATGCTGCAATTGCAACTGCAGCGAAGCAAGGAAGAAGCCGGCAAGCAAAATTTATTTTGGCAACTGCTCACCGGGAACAGGATGACTGCGGACGAAATCAAACGAAAAGCCGCCGAGCTGGGGATCGACCTACCTCGCGCTTATCAGGTGCTCGTGCTTCAATTCGGATCGGAGATTGTCCTCAACGAGTATCGGCAAATCCAGTATATGCTGACCGCAGCGGCGGGCATGTCCGTTAAGCTCCAGGTACGGGATGCGCGCCATCTTATTGTGCTAGCGGGTACTGCCTCCGGGCAGCCGGACAACAAGGCCTCCGGCGCATTCGTCCGCTCGTTTATCCGGCAGTGGAGCGAGCGAATGGGAGGCGCTGCGGTCGACGGCGCCGGCGGGCTTTTCTATGACGATTATACGCTGGTTGAGCGAAGCTATCGGGAAGCTCTTCAGGTGCTGAGCTTGAAGCGTGATTTTCCGCAAGCCTTATCGGACGCGGTCAGCTACGGCGCTCTTGGCTTTTACCGCTTTTTGCCGCTTATGGATCAGGCGGGGAATGCGGCGATGGAGGAGCCAGGCGTTATCCATAAGCTGCTCAAATATGACCGGGAGCATGGAAGCTGCCTGCTGCAGACGCTGCGGGTCTACCTGGAGCAGGACAGCCATGTCAAGGATACTGCCGACGCGCTGCACATCCATACGAATACGCTTACCTACCGGCTGAAGCGAATTGCCGAGGTTGGAGGCATTGATTTGAACAGCATGGATCAGAAGGTGGATGTGTATCTCCAGCTTAAGCTGATGACGATGACGCGAAGCGTTTGTTGATTTTAACCAAAGCGCTGCCAATTTTTCTGAGTTTTGCACAATGTGGCGGCGTTAACTCCCCTCTATACTTGTATCAAACAAGGCGGGGGGAATCTTAATGAAGATTGGCATACCAAAAGAAATCAAAAATAACGAAACACGAGTGGCGCTGACTCCGGAAGGCGTTAAGCAGCTCACAAGCGAAGGGCATCGGGTTGCGGTGCAGCAGGGAGCCGGCAGCGGAGCGGGCTTCGCGGATGATGAATATCGCGAAGCGGGGGCTCTTCTACTGGAGGACGCGTCGGAGGTTTGGGCGTTCGCTGAGTTGGTTATGAAAGTGAAGGAGCCGCTGCCCGTAGAGTATATGTATTTCCGCGAAAACCTCATGCTGTTCTGTTACTTGCACCTGGCTGCGGATCCCGGGCTGGCTCTTGCGCTCGTGAAGCATAAGGTGACTGCCATCGCTTACGAGACGGTGGAGGTGAATCGGACCTATCCGCTGCTTGCACCCATGAGTGAAATCGCCGGAAGAATGGCCGTACAGCTCGGGGCGCGATTGCTGGAGAAGCCGCAAGGCGGCAAAGGACTGCTCCTCAGCGGGGTCCCGGGCGTCGGACGGGGCAGGGTGACCATTATCGGCGGAGGGGTGGTCGGAAGCAATGCGGCGAAGCTGGCGATCGGCATGGGGGCCGATGTCACCGTGATTGAGCGCGACCCGCAGCGGCTCCGTTATTTGGACGATCTGTATGGAGGCTTGCTGCATACGCGCTTGTCCGGCGAGACGGCTATTGCCGAAGCGGTGATGCAATCCGATCTGGTGATCGGCGCCGTTCTCGTGCCCGGGGCCAAGGCGCCTGTCCTGGTTAAGGAGCAGACGGTTTGCCAAATGGCGCCGGGGTCCGTCGTAGTCGACGTGGCGATTGACCAAGGAGGCATATTCGAGACGGTGGACCGCGTGACCACCCATGACGATCCGTATTATGTGAAGCATGGAGTTTCCCATTATGCCGTCCCCAACATCCCTGGCTCGGTGCCAAGAACGGCAACGCTCGCTTTAGCTTATACAACGCTTCCCTATGTCTTGAAGCTGGCTTCCCTTGGCATGCAACGCGCGGTAAGCGAGGATGAGGCCTTGGCGCTTGGCGTAAACACCGCAAGGGGAGCGATCACCCAGCCGGCAGCCGCACGCGATCTCGGATACGAGCATGTCCCTGTAGCGGATGCATTGGCCGCAGTCGTGTAGGCTGGAGGCGAGAATGAACAGTTGTAGACAAACATGGGCCGAGGTAGATCTGAAAGCGGTTAAGGCCAACGCCGCCTTCTTCCGTCAATCGGTCCTCGCTTCCTCCTGCCGACTGATGGCAGTAGTCAAGGCTGATGGATACGGTCATGGTGCCGTAGAGGTTGCCCTGGCCGTTCTGGAGTCGGGCGCCGACTGCTTGGGAGTCGCCTTCGCCGATGAAGCTGTGGCACTTAGGCAAGCCGGTATCGGGCACCCCATTCTTGTGCTGGGGTATACGCCCCCGCAAGCCGTAGAGGTCGCCGTAAGGCATCGAATCGCACTAACCGTGTTCTCGGAGCAGGTGCTGGAAGCGGTGATCGAAATCGCTGAGCGGCTTCGTTGCCGAACCTCCATTCACATCAAGATCGACACCGGACTCGGGAGGCTTGGGGTGACCGGCCGCGAGGAAGCGGCCTCCCTTATCAGAAAAGCACAGCAATCGCTCTATGTCGAAGTTGAAGGGATTTTCACGCACTTCGCCGAAGCCGATAGTGAGGACCCGGCTTATACGGAGCACCAATATAACCGGTTTATTTCGATATGCGGACATTTGGAGGACGAAGGCCTGCGGATTCCGTTGAAGCATTGCTGTAATACGGCTGCCGCTCTTCGGCATCCCGATTATCATCTCGATATGGTACGGATCGGCATCGGTTTGTACGGTCTCCAACCGGCTCAAGGTGCCTCCGACGGCTCTTCTCGGCTTCAACCGGCCATGCAGCTCAAGACGAGAATCGCTTCCTTGAAGCGCATCGGGATTGGGGAGTGGGTCAGCTACGGACGTACTTTCCGGGCTGAGCGAAGCACGCTGGCCGCCATCCTTCCGATCGGTTATGCCGATGGGGTGCCCAGGCTTATTTCCAACCGGGGTCAGGTGCTGGTCTGCGGCATTAGAGTCCCCGTCATCGGTCGCGTATGCATGGATCAGATGGCGGTGGATGTTACGGAGCTTCCATCTGTGAGCGTAGGGGACGAAGCGATTGTTTTTGGCGGCGAGCAAGGGATCGGAGCAGGTGAAACGGCGGCATGGGCGCAGACGATTCACTACGAGCTTGTATGCGGTATAGGCAAAAGAGTGCCGCGCGAGTATATCCGCTAGGTTGGACGGGGGGGATGAGGCTGAATGACGCCAGACATGGTAAATGATTGGGACAAGGCGGTTTCCGGGCTAGGATTCAGCGGTGTCCTACTGGCTGCAGAACGGGGAGAAATCCGGTACATGAAAGCATTCGGCTTGGCTAGCTATGAGCGGGGGGAGCCCTGCCGGACGGATACAGGATTTCTTGTCGCATCGATTACGAAGCCGTTCACTGCATTCGGGATTCTGCTGCTTCAGCAGCAAGGAAAGCTTGAATTGACCGATCCTGCCGCAGCCTACCTGCCCACATTGATTCGTGACGAGCGGATTACCATCCACCACCTGTTAACCCATACGTCCGGACTTCCGGACTTCGAGTCGCTTCCCTTATTTTTTGAACGATTCGGTCATGTGTCCTATCCCCGGGAGCACATATTCAAGCTGTTAGAAGACATGCCGCTCGAATTTGCTCCTGGAACCGATTGGAGCTATAGCAATACGGGGTATAACGCACTGGGTCTGCTGATCGACCAGGTTGCAGGCATGCCCTATGAAGCATTTATATACAATCAAGTGCTGGAGCCCTTAGGCATGAGCAATACAGGCTTCGTCGGTTCCGGGTTACCGCTTCCGGGGCTGGCTGAAGGCTATTCGTGCCGGGAAGGGGAGAAGGTTAGAGTCCCTTTTTTTGAACCCGGCAATTTCCGCGCATCGGGAAACCTGTATACCACAGCGGAAGATCTTCACAAGCTGGCGTCCGCCCTTATGGGGATTAGCGCTTCCGTCGTATCGAAGGACATAACGGAGCGAATGCTCACCCGGCATGTATGGGCTAAAAACCGGCATTACGGTTACGGGCTTTCCCTCTACGAAAAGAGCTGGGGTCACGGCGGAACGCTTCCTGGATGCCGCTGCGTTTGGAGGGTGTATCCCGGGCGCCAACGGACAGTGATCATGCTCGGAAACAGCGATGCCGTTGCCGCTGGGGATTTGCTTCGAATTCTCGAAACATGAGATTGTCTGTCTATGTGGACACTCTGTAAGGCGGAATGCTTCGGAACAACAAGTTCTGCTATTCCGTTTAATAGCCCCATTATTATGAAATAGCGGAACGCGTTGTTCCGTTATTTCCCGTTTCAGCCACTAAAACTGGAAAAATAGACTCCGGCTCGAAGAAGAAGATAACAGAAAGGTACTGATGGTCAAGGAAAACAAATCATCCGTTAAGAATAAGTGGAACTTCCCGTACGGTAGAATCGTGTATGGTGAAGATATAAGCGTGGGGGGGCAAACCACGTTCTTCTCATTTCGTTTTCGTTATTTACCATGATATGCAATATTGTTACTTTTCATTTAGTGCCTTTTTGTTACTATACTAACACAAATGAAACTTGGTTTCACTGGTTGGAACTACACCCCGTTATTACTACTAAATCCATTAGGTAATAGAGGGGGAGATTTTTATGAGAATCATATTTGATAATCATTTACACATAGTCAACTTGCATATCTTCTTTAAGAATCAGGCGCTACTACTCAATTAATGATCATGAGCGAACTGCAGTAATTGGGTGGGGCATTGAAGCAACGGTGAACTATAGCGCAATAAACAGGGGACAGAACGTTTCAGTAGCTGTTCTCTGTTTTCATTAAATTAACGGAGATAAAAAAATCCATATATAAATTGTATAATTATACAATATAATGTATTGTTATAAGGAAAAATGGGTGAACGAAAATGATTCAAATAAGAAAAGCAAATACTAATGATGCCCATACCATTGCCTTAATGGTAGCGAAACTTCTTACAGAATTAGAAGGGAAAAGTTTTGAACAGCATTCTTTTACCAATGCCGTGAAAGAATGCATGGACACTGATTTGTATACAGTTTTCCTTGCATTTTCCGAAAATGAAGAATGTATTGGAATCGTATCGGTTTCATTATCAAGAGCAGTATATGCTGGTGGTACTTTCGGTATCATTCAAGAATTATACGTTCAACCAGAGATGCGTTCTCTTAAAATCGGTCAAAAACTAATAAAGACAATAATTGATTATGGCGTTAATCAACAATGGAAACGAATTGAAGTTGGGGCTCCAAATCCATTAAATTGGCAAAGGACCATTGACTTTTATGAAAGGGAAGGCTTTACCGCAATAGGGCCTCGCTTGAAAATGGTGCTTTGAATACACCTTTATACAGAAATATAAGATCCATTGTATCGAACGGGAGATGGTAGCGCGACTAATGTAATCAAGTTGCCTTTTCTAAGAACTTGGAGAGATCCTTAACCGTCTACCCATTTTCCTTGAACGCAAGCGAGAACAAATAATTCGCAAACATGTGTTGGAGGGCTTGCTTGAAGTAAGTTACAATCGGAGCGAGAGAAAGATTTCCTAATAATGGTGGTGGATTGTGATATCTTACAATGACTGATGCGGTAAGTAGTGGTTATGAATATGTATGTAGCGTTCAATCCCTCGCCTTGTTTCTCGAGGTGTCTCATAATCATTGAGATATACCTCGTTGTACTTCAGGCTACGCCAGAAGCGCTCGATGACAATATTATCGGTAGCACGCCCCTTGCCGTCCATGCTGATACGGACCTCATTACCTTTAAGCAACTCAATATACTTGGGACTCGTAAAATGGCTTCCTTGGTCACTGTTGACAATTCCGGGCTTCCGCCGCTTGAGTGCACGTTCCATGGTGTCAAGAACGAAGCCGATCTCTAAGCTCTGATCCAGCTGCCAGTCCACAAGATAGCGGGAGAACCAATCCATTACTGCATAGAGGTACATCCAACCTTGTCTCATGCGAATATACGTGATATCTACACTCCAGACCTGATCAGGTTCCGTAATCTGTAACCCCCGAAGCAGATAAGGATAAGTCCGATGCTGCAGGTCGCGTTTGCTCAGATTGGGACCTGGATGTATTGCCATGATCCCCATTTCACGCATGTAGCGCCTTACTGTATTCCCGTGAATGAAATCCTGACCACGATTCATAATGGCCGCGATCTTACGATAGCCCATGAAGGGATATTGCGTGTAAAGCTCGTCAATCCGGTGTTTGAGGCGAATCTCCTCCGGAGAGGGAGGAACCGGTTTGTAATACAAACTGGAGCGATTTAGGCTCAGGAGATCAGCCTGAACGAGGATAGAGTGCTCAGAGCCCTCCCATTCTAGCAGATCCAAACGTTCCTCGCGGGAAAGATTAGAGGCCAGATTTTTTTTTGAGCCACGACAATTGTGTGGTTAGCTTTCCCACCTCGGCGTAGAGTTCATCGATCTGTTGCTCGTATTCTTTTTTCATCTTAGTGATGCCCTTACGGTCATCCACGAAGAGCTGGGACAAGTTCTGGACGGCTTCGGACTTCCATCGGTTCAGCACATTAGCGTGAATACCGTGTTCAGAAGCTAGCTGAGCGACGGACTTTTCCTCTCTCAAAATTTCCAGTACGATTCGAGCTTTTTCTTCGGGTGTGAACTTCCTTCTGGTGGATGCCATACAACTAAGATACTCCTTTTTTACTGTCTAGTTTCTGTGTAGCATTATAGACTTTACTATTGTATGTGTAAATCCCAATGATATTGATTACGAAAGATTGTCAAATATTAAAGACAGGCTGTTGGAAGAATATCCATTACTAACTAAGATTGATACGATAATTTGCTCGATTGACGATGTATTAAGCAAACCAAATGAGTGGGGTTTTTGGATTAAGATAATTTGTGTTTGCATATATGGTCATGACGTTGGTGAAAAAGTACCACCGATAATTATTTCTCCAGAGTTCATTTTAGACTTAAATACAGAGACCAAAGAGGAAGTAGATCGTGTACGTAGTTCACTTTCTAATGCTAGTGATAACACAATGAAAACTAGATATATTAAAGGTTACTCTAAGAGATTAATTCGTGCATTATACTCTTTAATTTTAGAAGATACAGGAGTATGGCAAGATGACATTATTAAGATGAAGAATGCCATATTAAACTATTGTGAAATTGACTCCGCTTTAGTTGATTATCTCTATGCTTGTTACTTGGATAGTAATAATGTACTTGTTGAAGAGTTTCTGGGAATTGCAGATGAAGTATATAGCTATTTTGAGAACGCGTTAAATGCAATGGCTGCTTCCAGAACTTCCTTCGACTAACACCATATTGACGCTTCGGGTCACTCTGAGAAGCGAGTGACCACATTCGGCCCCCTAAGCCCGTCGGAAGTCACTGCATTAGGTGTTCGGCAAGCCTCACAACTATAAGCAGTGACTCTAATTAAAACATAAGACTATTGAGCTAACGAAGAACGATAGCGTAATAACCAGGGAGCAGATCGCTACTGCAGCTGCTCCTTGGCCCGTTGAACTAAAGGTCAGGATAGCGACATCAGAAAACCGACTGTAAAAAGTACAGTCGGTTTTGTCTAATATTATAAAATTTATTAAATCCAACCATTAGGCCTATCTGCCAATTCCTGAACAGAGTTCATAAACAATCCTGCATGATAACCATCACAAACAGAGTGATGGACTTGTAAAGATAACGGTAAGTATATTGAATTACCTTTATTAATGAATTTTCCTGCTGTAATAATGGGCAGAAGATAATTACTGTTATTATTGATATTTAAGTTAAATCCAGTAAATGAAGTCCATGGGATAATAGAAATAGAAAAAGTATTTTCAGGTATAGGTGTTTTGGGAAACAATTTCCTCGAACCATTATAATTTTCTACATCAGAAAGGTAAAAATCATAAAACTCTTTGAAATCATTCTTTCCAGTAGTCCAAATACCAGAGAATGATTCAGATACACTATCAAAAATCGTATAAAGTGGATCTAATTTATCCCAATAACCTAAATCTCCCTCACTATTGTAACCAGTTCTAAAAGCTGTATTTGAGTTTATCACACTTGTCACTAAGAAAATAAATGCAGGATAAAATTTATATTCTTTTTGTTTAATGCTTCGATATAAAACACTAATATCAATTTCTGTGGTTATGCTAAAAGTCGTATGTTGGTTCAAATAATGATTAAATATCTCTTTTCTCTTCCAATTGTCAAAATCAATTTTATTAAAGTTCATTTGATATGCCTCCTAAATTTTGTCTAAAGTGAATTTAGGAGGCTGACTTGTCTGCTTTCTTCATTAAAACCAATCCTTTTTTAAGAGTCAATATTATTGTATCATAAATAACTATTTTAAAAACAACCCACTTCATCCAATTTTCTTTCCTAACGGAGAACGATAGCGTGGAGATGCCGCCAGGACAGCTCCTTTTTAATGACCATTGAAGTAACGGGCAGCATAATTAAAAAGAGTTGAGGTGGAGAATGTGGATTTTAATGATTTTTCATCCGTGGTAGAAGAAGCAAGATTAAAGCATCCCGTATGGTTTGGATTAGATAGTGACCCCACGGGGGCTGATGACGCTATTAGTAAGATTGAAAGCCGATTATCAGTGATTCTTCCAGAAGAGTACAAACGTTTCGTAAAAACGTATGGTGGAGGCTATTTCGCTTTCACTAACATTTTTTCGGTAAATGAAGATAGCGAATGGCATATAACCGAAAGAAATATTAAAATTGGACTTTTGTACTCTCACAACTTTATAGCTGTTTCGGATAATGAAGTTGGCGATTTTTATGGGTTTCAGATTGAAAATGGAGTATGTAACCCGAGTATTAAATTTTATGACCACGAATCAAATCAAGTAAAAAAAACAGGATACAAAAACTTGTATGAATATATATTGAAGGTGGGGCTAAAGCAAGGTTAAGGAAGTCAAGTGATTGCGCTAACGGCGAACGTTAGCGGAATAACCAGGGAGCAGACAGCCGCTGCTCCCTGGTGTCGTTGAAGTAACGGGCAGCAGGATAGTTTAATGAGGCTGTAGAATATAATCATTTACTTACCATTCAGAAAGGTGTGAGTACCATGGAGCAAATCAATACCAATTAAAAAAGGCGGTAACCTAAAGTTAACCGCCAATTCTTAATGGAAGCAAGGTGGTTACATGACAACGTTAGACTATAAAATTCATGAAAGAATACCATCTGTCTCTGAACACCAGTTCTTGTGGGAGTCAGTCGGTTGGGGTAGGATTAACACTGAAATGTCCAGAGGTTCATTGAATAACTCTCTTTATGGTGTTGTAATAACAGTCAATGATGAACCGGTTGGCATGGGGCGCATCGTTGGCGATGATCATATGTTTTTTTATATTCAGGATGTGGCTGTTCTTCCTTCCTTTCAGGGAAAAGGAGTAGGTAAGGAGATAATAAATTATTTACTTGCATACATCAAGAAGCGTCGACTTGAAAATGGGATAGCTTTCGTCGGACTATTTGCTTCTGAAGGGAAAGATGATTTTTACGAAAAGTTCGGTTTTAAAGATCACTCTCCACATATGACGGGGATGTTTAGTGTTATCGAAAATTAGTTACTCACGAATAAGTGGCTGTCATTTCTCTGACAGTCACTTATTACGCTATATGGGAACGATAGTTCAACGAATCAGGAGCAGTTTACCGCCACGGCAGCCGCTCCTTTTTGCGTTAAGCTATTGGTCAGGAAAAGTTCCAAATTGGTAGCCTTGGACATCTTGCTTGACTCGTAAATTAACCTTAAATTGATTCTTGTACTAAAAGAATTCTAACAAAGACAGGAGTAGAACAGATGGAAATAGAAGATTTCGTAGATCCTTGTGGCGGATAGTTGGCATTCTATTCAAGTATATAAACCTCATGCTGTTTATTGATTCAGTATTGAGTTTATTGCGTTTATAGGAGACGTTAACGGAATAACCAGGGAGCAGACAGCCGCGCGGCAGCTGCTACCTTGTGTCGTTGAAGTAACGGGAGAATACTTATAACCAAAAATAACCAACCAAATGCTAAGATTTAGGTTAAAATTGTTTGAGTATCCTTAAGTGTTGGAGGTATGCCCATGCGAAATATAGATTACAGCAACTATTTTTGGCAAGATGATGAGATAAGGTTGCGTGCGATACAACCAGAAGATTGGGAAAGTCATTATATTAATCGATTTGATACACCTGCACGGCGCCTTCTAGAGTGTGCAGTTGAATTGCCACCAACGTTCGCAGAAGCAAAATCTTTTATAGAGCGATTTTCTGACTTTTCATCAAACCGTCTTATGTTTTCCATTGAAAATTTGGATGGTGAAAATGTTGGCGGAATTAATTTAAACAGTATTGACGAAAGAAACGGTACGTTTAGCATTGGGATCCAAATCGACACAGATCATCGAGGGAAGGGTTACGGTACTAGGGCCATAAATATACTTTTAAAATATGCTTTCTTTGAGCGCAGGCTTAATAAATTCAATAATTTCGTTCTTGAAGGGAACAAGGCCTCGGCTGCAATGCTAAGGAAAGTAGGATGTGTTCAAGAAGGAGTCCGTCGCCAAGTGTGCTACACCAATGGAAGATATTATGATTCCATCTTGTTTGGATTGACCAAGGACGAATATGTTGAACGACTTCAGCTTTGAATTAACGGAGACGATAGCGTAATAAATAGGGGACCTATAGCCGCTGCAGCCCCCCCCCCTATTTCAGCAAGCGGACCCGTGCGGCAAGCGGCTTCTTCTTCTAGCGACGGGAAAGTTTCCGTCCACATAATCCCAATTTCTGCTATAATATTTAAATGCACTGATCACCATTTCTCTAGCAGAAGGAAGTGTGTCCTTTGTCAACATTTCAATGGATCACAGGTTTTCTCAAGCCTTACCGCAGTAAGTTGATGTGGTTTGTCGGATGCGGTTTACTTATCACGGTCATCGAGCTGTCTATTGTTTATTTTGTTAAAATAGTCATTGATGAGCTCATCCCGAATAAACAAGCAACCCAGCTGTACCTTGCCATTGTTGGATTCGTGGTGCTTGTCGCTATCATGCTAGGTGCCCAGGCCTGGCGAACCTTCCTTCAACGTGAGCTTCAGGAGCTTCCCTCCAAGGACTTGATCCTCAGCATCTTCCGTCATCTTAGAAGGCTCGGCTTCTCCTATTACGAGCAGCATCCGGCAGGGGAAACCCTCGGCTTGTTCCATACGGAAGTAACATCGATCCAGAGAATGTTCCGGCAATACGTACCTTCGCTTATACAACACTCCATAACGTTAATCATGTGTTTGGCTGTCATTGTCTATCTCTCCTGGCAATTAAGTCTGACGATCGTTCCCTTCTTCTTGTCCTATTACTTATTCGGGCCGTACTTCGAGAAGAGAGCAGCCCTGCACGCCAAGGAGGCGAACCGAGAGCGGCAGAACTCCAACAAGATGTTGTATGACAGCATTTCAGCGATTCATGAGGTCCGGGCGTATGGCGGCCAGCAATGGAGCATCTCCCGGTTGATCGACCAATATCGCCTTTTACATGACACTCAGCTGAAGCAATATTATTATGCCTACATGCGCGGAACGGTGCGCCGAATCACGACAGGGCTTGGGGCAGCGGGCGTAATGGCGTACGGGATTTATCTTGTTCAGCTGGGGCAGGTTACCGTAGGTGAATTTGTCATTTACACGATCTTTTATTTTCGCGTGATGAATTTGATGACCTCTATCGTTACGTTGACCACGGAGCAGAGAATTCTGCTTCAACAGGCGGAAGCGCTGAGAAGCTTCATGCAGGAATCTCCTCAGGTGACGGAGTTGCTCGAGCCTACGATTCTCCCGAATATTCGAGGGGAGATCCAATTCAAGCAGGTGAGCTTCGGTTATCCCTCCAGGGAGTATGTGCTCAACCAATTGTCAATGCATATTCAGCCAGGACAAAAAATAGCGCTGGTCGGAGCCAGCGGTGGGGGCAAGTCTACCGTGTTGAAGCTGATTGCCCGCTTCTACGATGCAACGGAGGGCGAGCTTCTCGTCGATGGCATACCGATCAAACAGCTATCCTTCGGGCAGCTACGCTCGGCCATCGGGTATGTTTTTCAAGAAACATATGTTTTCGGAGGCTCTGTGAAGGACAATATTCGCTTCGGAAATCCGGATGCTACCGATGAGGAGATTACTGAGGCTGCGAAGGCCGCGTATGCTCACGACTTCATTGAACAGCTGCCGAACGGCTACGATACGCTGGTAGGGGAGCGAGGGATCAAGCTCTCGGGAGGACAGAAGCAGCGGATTGCGATTGCCCGAATGTTCATCAAGAACCCGACGATCGTGCTTCTGGACGAGGCGACAAGCGCTCTGGACAATGTGAGCGAGCATGAGGTGCAGAAGGCGCTGGAGCGGCTGCTTGCAGATCGTACTACGATTGCCGTAGCGCACCGTCTGGCAACAGTACAACATTATGATCAGCTGATTGTCCTGGACCAGGGAACGAATGCAGAGCAAGGTACGTATACGGAGCTGCTGCAGCGGGGAGAGCGGTTCCGGCAGCTGGTCCATGGTACAGGAATGGAGGCAGGAGCATGAGCAATGCCAGATGGTTAGCCCAAGTGTTGGGAATGGTGAAATACGGGGTATGGACCGGGCTTACACTGTTTGCAATTAAGATCGTAGCCAGTTTATCGATGACAGGAATCCAGAAGTGGATCATCGATGACGTTTTTCTAGGGGGACAGTATGATAAGGCGGTTCTCTATCTATCCATATTTGTCATAGCTCTGATTGTGTACAATGCCTTCCACGCGATCGCTGCTCGATTCATCGATGGGAGTGCCTTCCGACTGTTCCGTATCTTGACCGAAAGGTACATGGAGCGGCTGCACCTGTTTCCGACAGCGAAGCTCCATGGGGAACGCACAGGGAGCTTCATTCATCATGTGACGGGAGATGTGCAGGGGATCACCTCCATCCTTCAAGGCTTCCTGCCTCAAGGTATCCAGCATACGTTGAGCTTCCTCTTGCTAACAGGTTTTATCGGCTGGTCCAGTCCGATTCTGTTGATTGCCATCCTGTCGGTTAGCAGCTTGTACATCGTGATGGTTCGTCGATTCGCCCCCAAGGTCAAAGCGGCAGCCAAAGAGGTTCAGGAACGCAGATCTGACCTGATGGTGCATTTGGAGGAGGGCGTTTCCTCCTCGCGCGAAGTGATTGCCTTTCATCGCCTAGCTTGGGAGAATCATAAGTTTATGCATCACTTCGAAAAGCTGTTTGCGGCCATACAGAAAGAAGCTGCGCTAGACAATCAGCAGATGCTCCGGAGCGAGCCACTACGTCATATCGTCACTTACCTTACGTTGGGTATCGGGGGAGCCATGGCGATCAAAGGGCAAATCTCGGTAGGAACGCTCGTGGTGGTATTTCAATTTACGTCACAGCTCATGGAATCTGCTAACGGATTATATCAGTTCATTATGCAGATTTCAGGCAAAATGGCTGTCGTCGAACGGCTTCGCAAGGTTCTGGAGCAGGACATCTGGCAGGATGGAGAGCACCAGCTGAAGGGCAGCATCCATGAATTGAGAATGAACCAGGTCAGCTTCCGGTACCAAGAGGACCTGCCCGATGTGCTGCGAACCGTAACGGCCGAGCTTCCGGTCGGAGGGAAATCGGCATTCGTCGGCACCAGCGGCGGAGGGAAGTCGACCATATCCCAATTGCTGATTCGATTCTTCCAGCCGACAAATGGGGAGATCAACGTCAACGGCATCCCGCTGGAGAAGATTCGTCGGTCCGACTGGACCTCGAGGATTCAGATCGTCTTTCAGGAGCCATATTTATTTCCAGAATCAATTCGTACCAATATAACGATGGGAAGGCAAGGGTATTCGGAGCCTGACCTCCGTGAAGCATGCAGATGGGCACAGATTGACACCTTCATCGAGAGCCTGCCTCAAGGCTACGATACGGAGCTAGGGGAGAGAGGCATTACGTTATCGGGAGGGCAAAGGCAACGGCTTGCGATAGCACGTGCGCTTCTGGCTCGGCCCGAGATTCTGATCCTGGATGAAGCAACCAGTGCGCTCGATGTAGAGACGGAACGAAGATTGCAAGAGGCAATTGATGAGGCGCGGCAAGGTCTGACCACGATCATCATCGCTCACCGACTGTCCACCGTCCAGAATGCCGATGTGATTTTTGTTATGGATCAGGGCTGTATTATTGAAAAAGGAACCCACGAAACTCTCCTCCGCCTAGATGGTGTGTATTCGAGGTTAAGCAGCAAAGAGCTGCAGCAGGAACATATCGCGAGCTGAAATCCAATCTAGTAACGAATGTGTAGGGAATTCTTTGTAATTGTGTTTTACCACCCCCGTTTACCCAAGTCAATACTGTTGCTTATCCCAAACAGCACAGAATGCTACGAAGAGACCTTAAACTTCGTGATATTTGCTCGGGTGTCATTACACCTAAGCTAATAGCGGTTTCAAAATCATCCATATCAAATACATGATAACTGCCATCCAAGTTCACTGAAGAAATGAAATTAGAGGGGGAACTTGCATCTCCACTCCGACAATTTTGCCAGACGGCCGAGTAAGTCTAAATGAAAAATGGAGATGGTCTGATACGGAGCAGAGTGAGGGTGAATCGATTGTTGAGGAGGTAACAGTTCAACCAGATCTATGAGGATCGGGTTCAAGCACCCTTCATTTTTTGCTTTCGACTTCATTGGATATGTCGACTCAGCGTATGACTCATGTGGGCATTAAAGCGGCTAGCACATCACGCAGAGATTGAGGCAAATGTATACCCCCATCAATTCCGTCATACCAGTGCATGCCAGTTTCTTGATAACTGAGCATCTTTACAATTTATTCAAGGCATGCTGGGGCATAAAAAAGGCAAATCTACACTCAGCTCCGCGGAGATCGACGGAGAGAACTTTGAAGCCGGTTTTTTTAAAAATGGGTGCTAGCGGCGGATTTACCATTAAAGATCCGCTACTCAACGGAGAATGTTAGCACAAGTACCGGAAACCATCATACAACTCCGACGCGGAAAGATGTCCAGAATATGTGGATGGAAACCCGGATAAGCTTGTCCGGGTTTAGAGGCGTCGACTCGCCGAATGCAGAATATTCAATCACGTTAGGCATGAACACAACACGATGCGGTAGCCTCACGAGTGGCTGATTAAATTGATCTAGTCAGCGTATCCTTTGATAAAAGCGTTTATCATTTGGTATTTTAATTGTTCTAATGAAATGTTGTCCGGATACATGGAATACATCAACATGATTCCGTGTAGCGCAGTAGAGAAGTGCAGGGACTCCAATTCGGGATTTGCCGCATTAAGCTTTTTGAAAATTTCAACCTGTACTCTAGATTGACGAATCATTTCATCCTTAAGCATTTGACTACATGCCGACACGACTTGGTCTTCTTCCGGATGAGTCTGCAGGTGCAAATAAAAGCGGTACGCTCTCGGCTGTTCTTTTACGTTTCGCAGGGCGTTATCCGCTATATACTGAAGCTGTTCTATGGGGGAGGAGAGCTTGATCGCCTCTTTCATGACTTGTTTGATTTCTTCTTTACGGTCCTGAACAAGCTCCACAAGGAGGTCCGTTTTCCCTTTATAGTAATTGTACAGTAAGCCCTTGGAAATGCCAGCATTCTTCGCTACATCCTCTATAGATGTACTGTGAAACCCCTTTGCAATAAATATGTCAATCGCAGCAGATCGGATTTTTTCTTTCGAGATGTTGCGAATCCGTTCATTCTCTTCTGGAGATCTTGGCATGAGCAGTCACCTTTCTTTCATCCACTAGCCTTATGATAAACAAAAGATATAATCCCGTCAATTTATATTGACTGAACGATTGGTCAATGTTAAATTTAGGAGGTATAACGTACACTTGGAGGGGATGTAATGGATTTATATTACGAAGTGATGGGGCAAGGCAAACCATTAGTTATGATTCACGGGGGAGGTGCCGATACCAGAGATTGGAGGTACCTGGCTCCGCTTTTAGCAAAGCATTACATGGTGATCATGTTCGACGGCCGAGGTTGCGGGCAATCTCCCTCCCAGACAGAAGCCGCGAATTATATTAAGGATGTCCATACTTTATTGGAACATCTCTCCATTGAGAAAGCAGCGATACTTGGGCATTCCATTGGAGGACAAATAGCAACGGAATTCGCTCTGGCTTATCCTCAATTTGTAGAAGAACTTATTCTAATTGCGCCTGCTTTAAACGGGTTTGTGCATGCACCGGATCTATTAGAATCATTCCAGGCCATTCAAGCTGCCGCACCGGATGTATCCAGAATGACCGAATTGGTTGTCACCTCACCCTTCTGTTCCGTCATTAAGCACAGTTCACAGCGTGAGTTGATGAGAGAGATGACAGAGCATAACATCAGGAGAATGTTTGAATGGGCAGCCTTTGGAGCAGTATGGCCTAAACCTCCGGCAATGGAAAGGTTGCATGAAATCGGCTCAAGGACGTTATTCGTTCGCGGTACTCGCGACCACGAAGATAGTGTAAGAATAGAAACGCATTATCGGGTGGTTCCGAATATTCGGTTCGTTGAAATTACCGATGGGGACCATATGGTAAACCTTACCCACCCGGAAGAACTGTATGTAAACATTATTGCTTTTCTAGGCAATCAAACTAACCTGTCCTAGTTTGTACTTAAAGCTGTAGGGATACTAGAAATCAACCAGGTAATGGCAATCTGTTTAAAACTGTGGAACACACTTCAGACTATATTAGAAACACTAAAGTCTCCGGAATTGTATCAATAATTTTCTGGATACTCCTGGTTTTTTGTATTTTATCTGGGGGCTTCGGACTATGATTCCGCGTCCAATAATGTGGGATGTGTCAACTCTATTACGTTAACTGGGTACGGTTAAACCGAACCTCAGCCGGCGGTTGGAATTAACCGCTTGGCCAAGGTTCTTTTTTCTGGGGAATAGAATTATTGTGGAATAATTCCTCCAGCAACCCTGTCGCCGGAATTTCCAGACGGATCGGTCTTACCATCGTCTTCAGCTGCATGGACAATAATGGACCGTCCAATTAGCGAAAACTTGCTGTTCTTATCCAGGGATGCGCCTTCTAAGTCGAATTCCAAGCGACCCTTGCCATCCTCGGAGACTTCGATATTGTCTAGGTCACCGATGTGATGGCCTTCTTTGCTATGATGACCGTGCTTTTTATTATCTGGATTAAAGTGTCCCCCCGCAGTGGTAAAGTCGAAGCCGGTAAAGGCCTTCTCGTGTATGTGCACTCCATGCTTCCCTGGCGTTAGGTTTGAAACTTTTAAAGCTACATTTACACCGCCTGCATAGGGCGTGAGGACCGCCTCCCCAATCCGGTTCCCCTTACCGTCATATACGATAACATACGGCTTTCCTATCGAAACCCCTCGTGTGAGGCCATCCCAGTACACCGATTCTCCGAGTAAATCGGCCGCCTTTCGAAGCGGAATATAGGTGGTTCCTTCATAAACAATAGCCTCAGGAACCTGAGTCCCTCCATTATCGTATTTTCCCTCTGCCGACGTTTTATCTTCCCCTTGAACAAAAAATTGCAGGCGATCCAAGCTAACTTCCAGATTCGTTGTAGAAGCGGCATGGGACAGTCCCGAGAAAAAAAGGGCGCCTCCTAGAAAACCAATAGCAAGTTTCTCAAAACGTTTTAATTTCGATAACATGGTTACTTCTTCCTCTCGAATGTGTTTGGCATTGTTTAACAATCTGATTATATATGCGTAAATAGGGTAGGCAAAGGCTCCAAAAGTGGGCTTTCAAGTACCCCAAAGGACCGTTTTAGTTATAAAAAAAGCCGACCCTTCGGTCAGCAGAGGAATAGAATATCAATGCTTATGTTGAGATCTATCCAAAAGGGCTTTGAGAAGCTGAGTTCGGCTAGCTACTCCGAATTTTTGAAATAATGACTTGAGATGCTTTTTCACCGTAAATTCGCTGAGGAACAGCTGGGATGCAATTTGGGCATTCGAAAGACCTTGTGTCAGCAATGCAGCAACCTCTTTTTGACGTGAGGTTAAGTCTACAAAGAGGGATTCCTTGGTGGAGATTGGATTAGCTACAGGCTCCTGAGGACTTGCATGAATCAAATGGTCCATTCCTGCCTTTCGTAACATGCCCTGAATATATTCGGATAGCTGGTCGCCTCTTGTGTCCAGTACATAGGGATATGCTGGAGTTATACCGTCATAGTGGGTATGCATACCGTGCGTTACGATTTTCTTAAAGCCAAGACTCTCGAAGACCTTGGTGAAATACGGAATCGGCGGTGGGGCAGCGATCAGTTTTTCTCCTGTAAGAATCAACGAATGCATGAGCTTCGTTACAGCGGCACTGATGGAGGGATCCGTATAATCCGACATATGAATGGAGTTAATAAACCACCCAGCCCGGTCATCCTCGGATACTTCATAGTACTTTCTCTGTTCCGGAGTGAGGCTGCTGAAGTAAGCCCCGGAACGGGGATTTTGCAGTAGAAATGGTATGGTCTTACAATTGATTGGAATGAAGATGGCAATAGCAGTGATGTTTCCCGCAGCATCTTTAAGAATTTTTACTGCATCATATCCCAAATCCAGCAATTGATCGATATCAAACCACCGGAAGGTATACAACGATTCCTCGGCGGTTAATACAAATCGAAACCGGTTGCTAGTGAGCGGATCGAATATTTCCAGCTGTAAGTCCTGTGCCTCATTTCGTGCCTTATTCTCATACTGCAATAGCTCCTCCCGATGCTGCTTGTCGGCAGGTTCAAACCGGCCCTCATCTTCCTTAAACCAGCTCATGTAGGCTCTAACCAAAGAATCACCGACATAATTCATGAATTCGTATGCCTCCCAGGGCAGCATCCATTGACGATTTGCCGACGTAAGTTTCCCATAATAGAAGAGAAGAGCCCTAGTCCGAATATCGTTCACCCGCTGTGGGGTTCTAGCCATTAACTCGTTCATGACCGCTTTACGCATTAAATGATGGAAGGTCCAGCCTCGTTCCGTTTGTTTTACAAAAGAATAAGAAATCAGCTCATAAAATTCGGCTGTTGGCACAGCTCGTTGTAGCACAAATTCTAGAATATCCTGGTTAAAATGGCGAAGTACAGCAGCGCATTCCACTAATAATCTCATAGGCTCCGTAGGGACCTCCCGGAGCCATACGGTTACAACATAGGGTAACGATCTCAGGTCGAACGCGCCGGCCGCCGCCCTGCTCTCACGCACCGTTTCCGAGCCTATAGCGAGTGTCGCCAGGGAAACAGTGAAGGGATGACCTAAACTTTGCTGCCAGACAGCATCGAGGGTCTTGGTATCGTTGATGCCGAACTGCCGTAAATAAAGCTCAACCTCTTCAAAGGAGAAATCCGGTATCAACCTGCTAGAAATATGCCTCCTGGAGGGATGCGGCTTAAACCAGGCGGGGGAAAGGGGATATCGGCCCGAAAGCACAATCACCGTACGTTGCCCGAGCTTGTTCAGAAAATGCTCACGAAGCCATTGCTCCAAGTGACTTACCCGCTCAAACGTGTCGATAAACAGTGCCACACCGACCGTTGCGGCAAGCTTGTTGAGCGTCTGCAGGCAATCATTGATTACCTTTGTGTCTTGATGCTCATCCCAAGGATCGTTATCGATGGATTGCAGCAGGTGCCTGCAAAACGAAGAGGGTGTGTGGACGAAGCTGTCACCGTCTACTACGATGGTATGCCAGCCCTTGCTTGTGGCCATCCTTTGTAAACGATACGTTAAGAAGCTTTTGCCTACTCCCGCTGTGCCGTACAGATTCATAATTTTATAGGAATCTTTAGACCCCAGGCACGCGTCAAAATCATTCAGCAGCTCCTCACGGCCAATAAAGCAATGCTCATACATGACATTGTACCTCTCACATTTGATTCGTTAGGCGAACCCGATTTTATGCTATATATGTTTCGACACCAAGTATCGGTTTTCCTTCATATACCAGGGCAGGTTTGCACGACGGCTGATCTCCGCGAAATGAGGGATCCTTTTTTTTATCGGCTCAAAAGTACCCTAACGAGTACCCCGAACTATACCTTCGACGACTATATAGAATTTACCAAATGTAGAATAATGAGTAAGTTGACTGCCATAACGAAAAGATTCGGGCAGAGAACTAAGGAGGTGTAGTAACGATGTTGCCAATTTAATTCGGAAAGGCGAATGATGAATTCACTTTATGATTACATAAGGGAAAATTAATCACTCAGGAGGATCTTATGAGCATTCGTCGTTATATGACAATCGGCATGATCATGTTATCGTTGCTGTGCGAGCCTGTCCTTCCGACTCTGGCGGCGGCGCCGGTTGCGGGAGAGAGTGTCCTGCAAAAGTCGGAAGTAATGCCGGCTTGGGCGTCTCGAGAAGTGGCGGAAATGCGCAGTGTCGGCATTATCGAAGGCTATGAAGACGGCACTTTCCGTCCTGATCAGTTGGTCACGAAGGAAGAGTTCATCTGGATGACGGAGCGGATGTTGACGCGAACAACCGGTACGGTCACGGATGCACAGCGTCAGAGAATCCATGATGCCTTGTTTCAATTTTTACCGGAAGCTTCGGAGAAGCCGAAGGATTGGTTGAATCGACAGGAAGCCGCAGTTGTCGTCTCTCCGTTGTTCACGGAGGCGAAGACGGATCAAACGGCATCGTATAAGGATCGGAGCGAGCAGCCCGAATGGGCGCGCCCCGCGATTAGCAAGTTAGCGGGACTCCATATTGTTCAAGGCTATCCCGATGGTAAATTCCATGGCGAGAAGCACATTACCCGGGCAGAAGCTGCTATCGTGCTGTATCGGGTCTGGGAGATGCTAAAGGAACATGACATGCAGCTCATCTACGTTACAGCGAAGAATGAAGCCGGCGCCGTCTGGACGGGAGCTAATTGGTTCATTCATGAGAAGAACAGCAAAGAAGTGAAGGTATGGGGTCAGACCGGGGTTAGCGGCGGTTTCCTGGCGCTGCTGCCCGCCAGGAAGTGGGAAATCAACATTCAGAAGGATCAAAGTATTGCCCATGCCTCCGTCGATTTGAACAAGGACGGCTCTTTCCTTGAGTTGAAGGCGCAGCGCTCCGCCGTGCTTCAAGGAAAGGTTGTCGACAAGGAAGGGAAGGCGGCAAACGGGGCGATTTTGGCGGTTACGACAAATCCTACGTTCTATGCCATCACGGATGCGACAGGACAATATAGCCTTGATGTGCTGCCGGAAAAGCAATACTCTCTGCGCATTGTTGAGGATCCGGAAGTAAAGCGGATCTCGAACGGATCAGGTCAGATGGCGGCTTTGACCGGTATGGACAGCATTCCCAGCGGGTTCCGTATTCTGGATCAGCCCAAGCCGGATCAGAAGGCTTGCCAATGCAGCGTATATGACTATGCCGGAACGATTGCTGCGCCTGCCGGTGGGAAGGTAATACAGCTGAATCCGCTTTCGCTCTCCGATAAGCGCGTCCCGCTTCCTGTTGACTCCCAAGGTAATGGCGGAGGGGGGTCGGAACAGCCGGATCGTATGCCGCCAGCCATCCCGACAGGGCTTACAGCGTCCGCGGGAAATAAAGCCGTGTCGCTGAACTGGTCTTCTGTCAGCGATACGGATACGGCAGGATACAAGGTCTACCTGTCTGTTGATGGGGGAGTAACATGGGAGTCCGGCATTAATGCGGGAAATGTAACAAGCTATAACGTGACCGGTTTGGCCAACGGAACACTTTATTCATTTGCAGTCACGGCATATGACACTACCGGCAATGAGTCGGCCAAGTCGTCAACAGTGAACGCGACACCTGCAGTACCCCCGGATACGACGGCTCCTGCTGTGCCGACAGGCTTGGTGGCAGAACCAGGCAATGGGACCGTGAAGCTGAGCTGGTCGATGGTGGATGATGCTGATGTTGCGGGCTACAAGGTTTATTATTCCACGGACGACGGTTTAAATTGGAGCCCCTCGATTGATGTGGGCAACGTAACGACTTATACCGTTCAGGGCTTAACGAACGGTACTGCCTATTCGTTCGCCGTTACTGCCTATGACCAAATGAACAATACGTCCGACAAATCCATTGTGACCGCTGTGCCAGGGAATTTGGCTAAGCCGGACGGACTTGTGGCCGAGTACAAGAACGGCGCAGTAGTCGCATCTTGGACACCGGTTCAGGGTGCAGATATAGCCGGGTATAAGCTCTACCTTTCCACAGACCGAGCAACGTGGTACACCGTCGCGGATGTAATCAATCAAACGACCTATACGCTTTCAAACTTGCCCGATGGAACCTACTACCTGATTGTTACAGCTTACACCTCAGGGGGGATCGAATCGGCCAAGTCGGATTCGGTTCAAGTTGTCGTCATCTACCAGCTTCCGATTCCTACAGGCTTGGCTGCTGTGCCGCAGGATAAAGGGGCATTGTTGACCTGGTCCCCTGGCATCGGCTATAGGTTTTCCGGTTATAAGGTGTATCGTTCCGACGATGGCGGCACTACTTGGGACGAAGGGACGGCTGTGTATAACACCGCCTACACCGCCAGCTCACTTACGAACGGTTTGGAGTACCTTTTTTCCGTTACGGCCTATGACCCCTTCAGTAATGCGGAATCTGCCAAGTCCGCTGCCGTCCGTGTTACGCCAATGGCTTCGCTGTCTCAAGCGCCTTCCGGTCTAAAGGCCACAGCAGGCGACCAATCCGTACAATTACGATGGTCTGCCATGCTTGACAGTGATGTCGCAGGATATAAGGTTTATGTATCAACTGACGGCGGAGCTGCCTGGGGAGTAGGCAAAGCGGTCGATAAAAGCAAGAGTGCCTACACGGTGTATGGACTGACGAAAGGTACATCGTATCATTTTGCGATGTCCGCTGTGGATTCTCACGGGATGGAGTCGGCGAAGTCGGCTTCGGTCGCTGCAACTCCGTATGGGTTCACAGGCAATGAAGTGCTGCCGGACCCTAGTACGTTAGCTCCTGTTATCGATCCGGGGGTGCAAGCGTCTTTCGCAGATACGATAGGCTTCTTGTACACAGGCGTTAATCCGATCCAAATCGGTGTGGCACCCGGCGCCATTGAGCCGCATCGAGCGGCTGTGCTGCGCGGCAAGGTGTTGGATACAAGTGGGCAACCCGTGTCGGGAGCGAAAGTGGCGATTATGGACGCGCCGGAACTCGGCGCTACGTTAAGCCGAACTGACGGCATGTTTGACCTTGTCGTAAACGGTGGCGGGCTACTGACGGTTCAATACAGCAAGGAAGGCTATCTAACCGTTCAGCGCAAGGTTCAAGTGCCTTGGGAGCAAACGGTAATCACGCCGAATGTTACGTTAACTGCACTTGATAGCAAGGTAACGACCATTGCGCTGAAGGATGCCGCTCAGCACCAAGTAGCCAGGGGAACGCCGGTTACCGATGCAGACGGAACAAGAACAGCTACGCTGCTAGTGCCGCCGGGTACGACGGCCTTCATGAAGCTGCCGGACGGGTCGACCCAATCTTTGGATAGCATGCAGTTCCGGGCGACCGAGTATACCGTTGGGGAGAATGGCATGCAGGCGATGCCTGGAGAACTGCCTGACCTGGTTGGCTACACATATGCTGTCGAGCTGTCCGCGGACGAAGCCATTTCCGCCGGTGCCACCGAGGTGCGTTTCAGCCAACCGCTATATATGTATGTTGATAATTTTATTGGCTTCCCAGTAGGTGAAGCCGTACCCTTAGGCTACTATGATCGACAGCTTGGGCAGTGGGTTCCATCGAACAATGGGAAGGTCATCAAGATTCTTCATAATGACAACGGCGTTGCTGCTCTCGATGTGAACGGTGATGATGCCCCGGATGGGGAAGATGTACTCTCGCTTTTGGGCATTACTTTGGAGGAACGAATGAAGCTCGCCGGATTGTACACAGCTGGGCAGTCGGTGTGGCGCGTACCGATTGAGCATTTTACGCCATGGGATTGTAACTGGCCTTACGGACCACCCGAAGATATTGCCGATCCCAATGGCCGTCAACCCAACTTTAATAGCCGCCGCGTGGATGATCCTTGTAAAGAGCAAGGTTCGATTATCGGGTGTCAAGAGCAATCCTTAGGCGAAACCATTCCTATTGCCGGAACCTCTCTGCAGCTTGTATACAATAGCCTTAGGGAAGAAGGTTATAAGGATAAATCGGCACTTCACATCCCGTTATCCGGCGACTCCTATCCACTCTCCGCTTTATACATGGAGGCGCGTGTGGACATTGCCGGGAGGAGCTTCTCGAAAAGGTTTAGCCCTAACTCGAACCTTAATTATTCCGTCGAGTGGGATGGCAAGGATGCTTACGGACGTACACTTCTCGGAAAATATCCGTATAAGGTGACGATTACGTATGCGTTCCCTGCAATATACTACGGAGCGGGAGACTTTGATAGGGCGTTCGCTCAAGCAAGCAGAAGAGGCATTAACGTCTACGGAAATAGAAGTGCTGCAATTACTTATACCCAACGCATTCATGAGGGCATGTTGGATAGTCCTTATAATTCTTTTAGGGAAGCCGGCATTGCCGGATGGAGCTTCAATAATCATCATATCAACCATGATTCCCCTGGTTTTGATAATGAAGTGAGCAAGGGCGACGGGGCTACGCAGCGTTTCTCATTGCAAGGTTTGGATTCAAAGCGATTACAATACCGCGGCAGTGCTACTATACCGGGCAGTCTTGTTCTAGGAGCCAACTATACTTTGGGGCACCCACGTGCGCTTGGTCCGGACGGCAACCTGTATTTGGTATATACGTACCGGGATCACCCATTATCGCCGCGAAGCCATGAGGAAATATTTAAGCTAAGCCCGCTGGGAGTTCTGACTCTTGTTGGCAAGCTGCATCCGAGCATCTATCCTACTGAAATTATGGTAGATTCACGGAATACGATATATATCGAAGGCGGACATCAAATTCTCAAAAAGGCAGAAACGGATGCCGATTGGATGGTTGTAGCGGGAACCGGAAACATCGGCAGCTTTAGTACGATGATTGAGGATGGCGCTGTTGCTGCTGAGACTGACCTTCTTATGGCTACTCAACTGACATTGGGGCATGACGGTACCCTCTATTTTATACAGGATGGGATATTGTATAAGATGGGGACAGATGGAATCATATACCGACTTGGTGCCCGGTCATCCGGTGTGGATGAAGGGTCGGTCAGCAAAGAAAACATCGGTTACGTCGATGATATCGAAATGGGACCGGACGGTTCACTCTACCTTCTTGATCGAGCTTCCGGATTCATGTACAGGCAATACGACCGAATTCGCAAGGTTTCACCGGACGGCAGCATTACCTTAATTATGGGGGGGGCGGGTGCCCAAACTTCTATCGTGTTGGCTGAAGGCGTTGATGCTGCAGATGTCAGAGCGTCGGATACTTCAAGGTTTGTTGTAGATAAGCAAGGGCGGGTATATATATATAGCCCTACCTTTCAAGATTTGAGTCAGAAGCTATACCGTATTACAAGTGAAGGAAAAATAGAGACGGTATATAATGAACTCATTGAAAAGTATAAACAGCTTGTAAAAAAAGCTGGGGAAGGCTCCAATGGTGGTTCGGTGCCTATGAAACCAATTGGAGTGGATCCAATCAACGGACTGGTTCTAGAGGTTAGTCGAGCGGGTAGTGGCGGTCTTGGTAAGGAACCTTACTTGATTAAAACAGCATCATCTAGGGTTATTCCGGAATCTGACGGCTCTGTTGTTTATGAGTTTGATGAAGAATACGGCCGTCACAAGTATACCAGAAGTGCGATAACAGGCACGGTTATGACTTCTTTCGGATATGACAACAAGGGACGCATAATCAGTCAGACGGACCGTTCGGGCAATACCATTACCGTTGAGCGGGACAGCAGCGGGAAGCCGACGGCTATCGTTGGGCCTCAAGGTCAGAGGACGGAAATCTTTCTGGACGTACAAGGACGTATTACCGCTGTAAATCATCCGGGTGGAGAGAAGTACCAGGTCGGATATAATGAAGCAGGGCTGCTGTCAACATTTACAGATCCCAACGGGAATGTAAGTGAATATGCTTATGACGGGAAAGGGCGGTTGATTCAAGCCAAGACGCCGGAGGGTGGCATCAAGACCCTGAAGAGGACGCAGCAGGATAACGGATATACCGTAGAATTTACCAACCCTGACGGCTTGACCACAACATATGAAGTGAAAATGATTGACAATAAGCTCCACCGAATCACAACGGACCCTCGAGGAGCCAAGACGATAAGTGTCGATAACGAGTGGGGGATCTTGGAAATCACCCACTCAGATGGAACGAGGGAAATCAGAAAGGCCAAGTCGGACCCCCGTTGGGGCATGACGGCGCCTCAAATCGGAAGTTTAACGGTAACCACGCCTGAAGGCCGTACAGTGACTTATTCCGAGACAACGAGCGTACAATTGGGGGACCCTACGAATCTTCTTAGCGTAACGCGGTACGAAAAGACGATAACGTTAAACGGTGATTCTTCCAAATCGATATACGACTCCGCGACGAGAACGTTAACGGAAACGACCGCGGCAGGGTTGACGATTGTTACCACTTATGACGATAAAGATCGTACAATCCGTGTGGAGGAGCTTGGTACCGGCATTGCGCCAATGTTGTACACGTACGATGTTAAAGGACGTATTGAAAAAGTTCAACAAGGCGGCCAATTCCGTGCCTACAGTTATGATTCCCAAGGTCAGTTAGAGTCCGTGACCGATGCCTCCGGCAGCAGCAAGCGCTATACGCATGATGAAGCCGGCCGGTTGACATCTATGACGCTGCCTGGCGGAAACACTTATACCAAAGATTATGACCATAACGGCAACGTGATCGGTTTTGTGATGCCGGATGGTACGCGGTACAGGCAAGACTTCAGCAAGCAGGATTTGATGACAGGCTTTGCACCGGAAGGAGGGGAGCCGAACCTCAAGGTACAATATACCTTAGGCGGCAGCAAGGATCAGTCTTCTTTAGCTAGTGGGGCTATTGTTGATTACGAATATGATAGCATGGGACGTCTCACCTCGATGTCGGATGCGGACCTTGCCCGAACCTTTACCTACGGTGATCTCACCCAACGTGTCAGTCAAATCAGCAGTAAAAATCTGCTGATAGGCTCAGAGCAGAACATTGCGTTCACCTACGATGGTTCTGAGGTGAAATCCATGACGTTCTCCGGTAAGATGAACGCATCGCATCAGATGACTTACGATGAGCATATTCGTTTGACCAATGTCACGACCACGATCAGCGGCGCGGTGTACGGTACCAACACCGTCGTCTCGGGCGAATATCAAACCCAGCTTACGTGGAATAAGGACAATATGGTAACTCAAATCGGACCGTTCGAATTCGTGCGTAGCGCTCCGGGACAGCGAATTGGCCATACTACCGATGGTAAGCTCGACATGGAGACTACCTATACGGAATTAGGTCAAATCGATAGTCTGATTTATAAACTGAATGGATTGGAGTACCAACGTATCAAGCATAGCTATGATTTGCGGGGATGGCTCACAAACAAGACCGTTACATCATCCGTATATGGAATAACAGCGGAGCACTACGAGTACGATCCTGATGGTCAATTGTTATCGACAACCCATAAGGAAGCGGATGATACTACATGGATCGAAACGTATACGTATGACAAGAACAGGAACCGTATAAGCAGAACGATTAACGGGCTCACGGAAACCAGTACTTACTCGGAGCACGATAGTTTGGAGCAGGTCGGCCATACCTTGTACGAATTTAACGAAGACGGGTACTTGTCGCAGCGGGGAGGAGACACGTTCCGCTATGCGGCTAGAGGAGAGCTGCTGCAAGCTACAGTCAGCGGTGCAACTTATCATTACACCTATGATCCTCTCGGTAGAAGAACGGCATGGGAGAGCGGGCAGGAGTCCCTTCAGTATGTTTACAGCCCATTGAATCCGCATCAAATCTCTGCAACGATGGATGAGGAAGGGACCATCACGACTTACCATTACGGAGATAACGGCTTACTGCTTGCAATGGAGCGAAACGGCAGCAGGTACTATGTGATCACAGATGGCGTCGGAACACCGAAACAGGTCCTCCGAGATAACGGAGACGTTATCAAGGAACTTCGTTATGACAGCTATGGCGTGGTCTTACTCGATACTGCACCCAATTTCGAGCTGGCTATCGGCTTTGCGGGCGGTATTCATGATCCGGGCACCAAGCTGACCCGATTCGGATTCCGTGATTACGATGCGCAGGCGGGGCGGTGGACAGCACGTGACCCCGTACGTTTTGAGAGCGGTCAAGCAAACCTGTATGCTTATGTCAACAACAATCCGATTATGCTCCGAGATCCTTGCGGTTTGTTCTGTGTTGGCGGATCGCTTTACGGGGGCATAGGCGGTGGCGGAAAGATCTGTATCGACCCTGACAATGGCGATGTTTCAGGCTGCGGAGAGTTTGGTTTTGGCAAAGGCGGAGGCCTTGAAGTAAATCCGTCCGAAGATGGTGTGGATGACGGCATTGACATTGAGATTACGGGTAAAGGAGCATTGGGGCCCGGAAAAATGGAGGGAGGAATAAAGTTCCACGATGAGTGGTCAGGCGGCTGTTTAAGCGCGAAGCCGATTCTGAAGGGTGAGCTTGGGCCATTCAAAGTTGATTTTATGAACCCAACTAAGTCAGGTTTGAAAGGCAAGGTAGAAGAGTTGAAAGTCAGTCCCTTGGATATCATTAAAAAAGGAATGGACTCTATAGGCTCTTCATTAGGTGTGAAGGTAGAGGCTGCTATCAAGGTTAAAGGGTGCTTCGAATTCTAGAGTAAATTTGCGTTAAAAAATCCGTGTGGAGGCTTTCCTAGAGATGGCCTTCATACGGGTATTTTAGGTTAATGACAAATGCGTAGCTTAAGGGTCAGGAGCTGTGAAATTACAGGAGCAGGAGAAACCACGGCAGATCAGTAATGATCCGGTAACGATCACAGCAACAATTGATCAGACCGGCCTGGATGATGAGTTTTTTGTCCTTCTGAAGGATCAACTGAGTAAGAACATTCGAACATCACCTTTGAACTCATTAAGCCGGGCAAAGGCACGACTCTGAATGAGCTGATCGCTGCGGGGCAAACGCCCGATCTCATTTTCAGATACAACGAAAATCTCGCTCCCTATCAAACGATTGGTCTGCAAGTCGACTTGCAGCCGATGCTCAAGCAGCATCATGTCAATTTGGGGCGCGTCGAACCTTACATTATCGAATATGTCAAAATTGCGTCAACGAAGGATGAGTTGTTCGGCTTCCCGCTGACGCAGTCCTTTCATGCGCTTTATTACAACAAAGACATCTTAGACAAGTTCGGCGTTCCTTATCCGAAGGACGGAATGAAGTGGGATCAGGTATACCAGCTCGCCAAGGAGCTTACCCGTTTGGAGAACGGTGTGTAGTACAGGGGCTTCGACCCAGGCAGCTTTATTTGGTCGACCCACCATCGTCATATCTTTGATCCAAATGCAGGGGCAACACGTGCTGAATCTATCCAAACAATCATCAACATACATAGCCTGAGTCCAACTAGTAAAGAAGCATTGCAAAGTTTGAAGTAATTTACAGTGTGCCCCGCTTTGCAGGAAATGTCAACATTCTGAATACAATATAACATGGAGCTGCCGCGAGACGATGCCGGCAGCTTTTTTTACGCTACCCCGAAAATTTTTCATAGCACAAAATTTAAAAAAAAAGGAAACAGGATACTAGGCGCGGGTAAGACTTTTATAAAAAAATGCGCTTTTTGAATTTATGTGAAAGAACAACGTTAACTGGCAATCCCAGGGATGGTCTCTGGCCGTTCGATGTCTTGTTGAAAAGGATCAAGCCGCTTGGTTACCTACCGAGTTCATAAGATTAAAGGAAATCGAAGGATTAACCAGAATATGTAATACGTAGCGAGTAGGAGGGATGAAATTGGTAATAAAGGCTGTCTTTTTTGATTTGTTTGAGACACTAATCTCGGAATATGAAAATGGTAAAAGGAAGGCACCTAGATCCACTCACTTCGTGGAACAGCTTGGCATAGAATCGAAAGTATTTGATAAAGAGTGGTACGAGAGCAAGAGAAAAGAATGGACGGTACTTACTCCGATTTTCCTTCGGTGTTAAGGGAAATTTTTACTTGCCTTGGTCACGAAGTATCAATTGAAATTATTAATGTAATACATATGGAACGAGTTAAGTCCAAATCTATACCTTTTAGCAGAATAGACGATGAAATTTTAGATATGTTGGAGCAAATAAAAGCATTGGGAGTGAAAATCTGTCTAATTAGCAACTGTACTCCTGAGGAAGTATCAGCTTGGGAGTCTTGCACGTTAGCCAAATATTTCGATGATGTTATTTTTTCTTATGCTGTAAAAATGGCAAAACCTAATTCAGAAATTTATCATCTCGCCTGCAAAAGAATGGATGTCTCACCGTCGGAGTCATTATTTGTTGGTGACGGTGGATCGAATGAACTACAAGGCGCCGCCAAAGTTGGAATGGTGCCTTGACGTTATTAAGAGCGTAAGCAGATGGGGGACAATATGGACAAGGTATTACTTAAGGTAGCCGATTTGATTAGTGGAATCGATAAAAGATTCATTATTGGAATTTCAGGCCATGGTGCATCTGGAAAGTCAACGTTTGCCCATAATCTTTTAACCCTCTTGGGAAATAACAATGTAAACAATATCAACACGGATCCCTATATTATCGGGTCTCAGCTTCGGAAGTACACTTTAATTCAATATGAATACATGAATGAATTCCATCAGGATAAAATGACAGCTTGTCATCCCGCTGCTCATAATATAGCTGCTTTAGAGAGAGACATTCATATGATAAAAGATGGTTTAAATTTTTATACAATAGGCACGAACTATTCAAAGGGTATGTTGGTTTCTTCACAAAACAAAATAAATATAGTGGAAGGTATGAGCGTTGCTTTTACAGATCCTAATTTGTATGATCTAAAAGTTTATCTATATACTGACGGGGAAACTGAATTATTGAGAAGAAGTATACGTGATGTAGCGGAAAGAGGCACGGAAATCGATTATTTAAGAAAATCTCACGAAGAACGACGAATTCAATATGAGATATTTATGCATCCTTATCATCGGAATTTTGATATCGTAATAAAAAATTCCAATGCAGACTCTATACTTGAAAAAGATAATTGTGTCTAAGATGAGCGGCTCGCTGCGGCAATTGCTCAATGAAGCATAACTAGAATACTGACATACTGTTGTCAGGTTTAAACGTTTATAATAGCTTCAAAAACAGTATCCATTTAAAAAAGGAGATATCGGATTTGAGCAAAAAGGTAGATTATAAAAAAGATTATAAGCAGCTATATGTGCCAAAAGCGGCGCCTGAAATTGTGGAAGTGCCGAGGATGCCATTCTTTATGGTCAGCGGCTCTGGGGACCCTAATGGCGAGGAATTCGCCAAAGCAACAGAAGCATTGTACAGTATGAGTTATGCGGTGCGGATGTCCTACAAAAGCGAACATGTTCCCGCCGGATATTATGAGTATACGGTTTTTCCACTTGAGGGTGAATGGGACTTGCTTGATCGGTCAATACCCGCGACGGACAAAAACAATTTTAAGTATACGATCATGATACGCCAGCCTGATTTTTTGACGGAAGAATGGTTCGTACGATTTTTGGAACAGACGAAAAGGAAAAAACAAAACCCGTTCCTTGAGAAAGTTCGGTTTGAGCATGTGGAGGATGGATTGAGCTGCCAAATGATGCATATTGGAAGCTTTGACAATGAGCCGGAAAGCTTTGCGCAAATGGAGGCTTTTTGTGATGAACATGGATTTATCCGGGCAAGCAAGATTCATCGGGAAATTTATTTATCGGATCCCCGAAAGACTGAATCTTCAAAGATGAAGACGGTGTTAAGATTTCCTGTAAACAGGAACGATATTAGAAATTAGTCCTTACGAACTCGGGAGAGATATTATGTTTAAAACCTTCATTATTATCATAGCGGCCATTGCGCATATTGCAGCTTCCGGAGGGAACGCCAATAAGTCAACTTATGAACAAACAGACATTATCGATAGATATATTTATGAGCAAGAAACCTATAATGT
Source organism: Paenibacillus silviterrae (assembly GCF_030167925.1). Taxonomy (GTDB): domain Bacteria; phylum Bacillota; class Bacilli; order Paenibacillales; family NBRC-103111; genus Paenibacillus_G; species Paenibacillus_G silviterrae. The sequence goes on along the minus strand of NZ_JASKUT010000002.1, from coordinate 1,754,808 downwards.
AGGCCCCTTGGTGGATAAGCTGGATGCCCTTGGATATTACGATCAAATGAAAGATAAGAATCTGGATGATTTCAAAGAAAATGCTGCAGGGGAACAAAATATTTATGGCTGGGAAGAAACGGGACGGGTGTTTTTTGCGGATGCCGAGATGCTGGCAGAAGGGTTTCTGGTAGACTTTATTGAAGAGATTGCTCCTTATTTAGAGCGACAAGGCGTTAATTTTAAGGAGGTCCAGGATACGCTGAAAAGCAATGGTGATTACGTTCTGATTGTAAACGGAGAGGAACACCTTATCTTTACGGAAAAAGAGCGACGCGATGGCTTGGATTGGGAGCTTTCGACGGAACGCAGCTTTAAGATGATTAATCGCTATTTGAAACAACAGGGCTCCAGGGAGCAAATCTATGCACTTTATGGAGGCAATGATTTGACAGCTGTGTTTTTAACAGATGATATGTACGAAGCCATCATGTCTTATTCCGAAATGCCGGAGTATGAAAAACCGCAAAAATTTGCTCCTTAAGGGATGGGGTTCGGGGCACGAGCTCTTACACTGCAAATCAAAAAAAGAACCTGGACAGTCGTACCAGGTTCTTTAATATTGCACATATACGGACACGATGATATAATCGGATTATGTATCACATATTTCAATGGTCAGAAGTAATGCATTTTACAATTTTATTGTACCATTCCGGCGCCCCCTTGTCAAATGTTTTTTTCATTTTAATGCTTAGGAGAGATGTAGAATGAGTTCTTTGGTTCTCGATTTTCAGGAAATGGAAAAAACGCAGCTTTTACTCGTTGGCGGAAAAGGGTTACATTTAGGTGAATTATCAAAAATCGATGGAATACAAGTACCTGAAGGTTTTTGTGTTACAACAGTGGGATATCAAAAGGCTATTGAACAAAACGAAACGTATCATGCTTTGTTGGATCAACTAACCACGCTAAAAGCTGAAGATCGAGATCAAATTGGTGATATCAGCAGAAAGATTCGACAAATTCTTATGGATGTAGAAATTCCTTCCGATGTTGTGAAAGCAGTTAGTCATTATCTCTCCCAGTTCGGCGAGGAACATGCTTATGCAGTGCGTTCTAGTGCAACAGCTGAAGATTTACCCCATGCCTCGTTTGCCGGTCAACAAGACACCTATTTAAATATCATCGGCAAAGAAGCGATCTTGCAGCATATCAGCAAGTGTTGGGCTTCCCTCTTTACGGATCGGGCGGTAATCTACCGTATGCAAAATGGATTTGATCACCGTCAAGTTTATTTATCCGTTATCATCCAAAGGATGGTTTTTCCACAAGCTTCTGGTATTTTATTTACCGCTGATCCGATTACTTCCAACCGAAAGCTGTTATCAATCGACGCTGGTTTTGGACTTGGCGAAGCACTGGTCTCTGGCTTGGTGTCTGCCGATGGTTATAAAGTACAGGGAGGGGAAATCGTCGATAAGAGGATAGCAACCAAAAAATTGGCTATCTATGGACGAAAAGAAGGCGGAACAGAGACACTGCAGATCGATCCTGATCGGCAAAAGACTCAAACACTGACTGATGAACAAATTTTACAACTGGCAAGTATCGGAAGACGGATCGAAGCTCATTTTGGTTGCCCGCAAGATATCGAATGGTGTTTGGCCCAAGATAAATTTTATATTGTCCAGAGTCGTCCAATCACAACTTTATACCCCATCCCTGAAGCGGGCGACCAAGACAATCACGTCTATATCTCTGTTGGTCATCAACAAATGATGACGGATCCCATAAAACCACTGGGATTGTCTTTTTACCTGTTAATTACTCCTGCTCCCATGCGTAAAGCCGGTGGAAGGTTGTTTGTTGATATCACACGTATGATGGCTTCACCTGTCGGCCGGGAATCTTTATTAACCCTGGGGCAATCCGATCCGCTCATAAAAGACGCACTCACGACCATAATAGAGCGAGATTTTATAAAATTGTTACCCAATGATCAAACGGCACCGATTCCCGGCAGAAGCAATCCAGATACACTGTCACCATTCGAAAACGATCCGGCAATCGTCTCTGAATTAATTAAGAGGAGTCAAGCATCCATAGAAGAGCTAAAGCAAAGCATTCAAGGGAAATCAGGATCAGATTTGTTTGATTTTATTCTGGAAGATATCCAGCAATTAAAGAAGATTTTATTTGACCCCCAAAGCTCGCGTGTGTTTATGGCTGCTATGGATGCTTCAAAATGGATTAATGAAAAAATGAACGAGTGGTTAGGCGAAAAAAACGCAGCAGACACGCTTTCTCAATCCGTCCCAAACAATATTACTTCGGAAATGGGACTCGCGCTAATGGATGTCGCGGATGTGATTCGGCCTTATCCGGAAGTAGTTGCTTATTTACAGCATGTAAAAGATGACAACTTTTTGGATGAACTGGTTAAGCTTAATGGGGGAAGGGAAGCCCGAGACGCTATATATGCTTATCTCAGCAAATACGGAATGCGGTGCACCGGAGAAATCGATATTACGAAAACTCGTTGGAGTGAAAAACCAATTACACTTGTCCCCATGATTCTGGGTAACATTAAAAGCTTTGGGCCTAATGCCGGCAAGCGAAAATTTGATCAAGGGCGCCGGGAAGCTTTGGAAAAAGAACAAGAGTTGTTGGATCGATTGAAGCAATTGCCGGACGGTGAACAAAAAGCAAAGGAAACCAAACGAATGATCGACCTGATCCGGAATTTCATCGGTTATCGCGAATATCCAAAATACGGGTATATCAGTCGCTATTTCGTTTATAAGCTGGCTTTGCTGAAAGAAGCTGAAAAGCTCGTACAGGCGGGTGTTATTCATGAAAAAGAAGATATCTACTTTCTGACTTTTGATGAACTTCACGAAGTCGTACGTACAAAAAAACTGGATTACCAGATCATCAGCAAACGAAAAGAAGAGTACAAATTATATGAAAAACTCACCCCACCACGCGTTATCACGTCTGATGGTGAAATCATTGCAGGTAAGTACAAACGAGAAAATTTGCCGGCTAATGCGATTGTAGGCCTACCTGTTTCTTCCGGAGTGGTTGAAGGAAGAGCACGGGTCATTTTAAGCATGGAAAATGCCGACTTGGAAGATGGAGATATATTAGTCACCTCCTTTACTGACCCCGGCTGGACACCATTATTTGTATCCATAAAAGGTCTAGTCACCGAGGTAGGCGGACTGATGACCCATGGAGCAGTGATCGCCCGTGAATATGGATTACCGGCAATTGTCGGGGTGGAAAATGCCACCAAATTGATAAAAGACGGGCAACGAATTCGCGTGCATGGAACAGAAGGATATATCGAAATATTGTAGTACGGTGGTAGGGCTGGGGCCATGGCGATAGGTGCAGAGCCTGCGAAGCAGACCTGCACCTCATGAACCCCCAGGCTGCTTATAAGCCGGCATCCGGCTGGATCCATAGATCCCCGTTCCAGCTGTGAATACGATACCACCGGTGTCCTTCAGAATCGTTCCACTGCTCGAAAGCTTCTACCTTCTGCGGGCTGAGTTGACCGAAAATTGGGTACGATGTCTTGGGGAACAAATGCAGTTCGGTCGGTTTCGTGAGCTCGAGGGTCTCATTAATCTTCTTCGAACCTAAAGGCTGGGCGTAGGCCGGCTGGATCCAGAAGGTATCGCCATTCTCGCCGCGCACGTGGTATACGCCATTCTCCGTCCTTTCTAAAGCGAACACTTTCTGCGGGGGAATGAATCTCGCATCTGATGGCCGCTGAAGGCGGTGAGCCGTATCGTATTCCTCCATATAGAGCGTTTCCGTCGGCAGCATCATCTCCTGATTCAGAACCTCTACATTGACCAGCATATAAGGATTGGAGACAAGCCATTGATCGCCGATCCAAGAGGTTTCAATTCGGTAGCTGTTGGTCAAATAAGAGTAGGAGGAATCAAATATTGCATTCGCATGAACCACCTGAGGGGTAAGAACGGCGTCCGTTTTTGAAGACGAAACAGGTTGGCTGTACAGCTGTGCCGGCCCCAATAGAAGAATATAGGAATCGATAGGCTTGATGACCCCCATCTTCTCCTTCTCCAAGTGCATCCACAGCTCCCCAAGCCAAGTCGTCTTGACTCGAACCCACACTTTCTCACCGGACTCCTTGGTATACCACTCGTTCTCCGCTTCGACGGTCTCCACATCCTGGGGACTGAGCACCGCCCATGGCTCCACGGATTCATCCTGCTCGGGATAAAGCGGCGTTTCCTCCAGAAGCGAAATAACGGGCGGGATGCTCGGCGGCTCAAACTTACGCGGACCAAAGGCGTGGGAGGAAGCCGTAGGATAAACGAGGGTCGCAAGAAAGCTCGCTAGCCAAACAGACATCAGTAAGACTCGAGCCCAACGTCTCCAAACCACAGTTCTCACAATACAATTCTCCTTTGCTCGAGAGGATTTTATCTTATTAGACGCGCAAAAGAGATCGGAGTTTCTTAAGACCTCAGAAGTGGAACCGTTTTATAATAAATTGATTTGTATTCAAGGGGGTAAAGCATGGATTATTTTTCACCGGAAAAAGCGGCGTTAAAGGTGAAACGGTGGCCAAAAGCTACCATAGCGGCGGGTTATCGTCATACCGTCGGGCTTACATCGGACGGCACAGTAGTTGCAGTGGGTGATAATAAAAATAGCCAATGCGATGTAAGCGGTTGGCGTGGCATCCAGCTGCCGGGTAAAGTTTTTTGAGCCAACAGCTGTCTAGTGAGTTTTTCAAGGAATTTATGGATTTTTGTGGAATATCTATAAAACAATTGTTTTGTAAAGGGGGCTTAGCTCATGACAGATGATCGTAAATATTTATTGGAGGCATTTATTGAAGCTGAAAAAGCCAGAGATGAAGGTACCTATCCAATCGGAGCCGTTATTGTGGATTCTGACGGTATGATTATTAGCAGGGGACATAACAGGGTTTTCTCGGAATCAGATACAACAGCGCATGCTGAGGTTGATGCAATAAGAAATGCCGGACCAAGCATGCTGGATATTGAGAATAAGAAATTCCTGAAAAAGGGCTTTACATTATACACAACATGCGAACCTTGCCCCATGTGCAGCTGTACTATTCTGTTATCTTTTAATATTAGTAGGGTAGTTTGGGCTGCGGATGATATAGAGATGGGGGCTATGAGAAAGTTTAAGGAAGGGCCTCATTTCCAAGATCGTTTTAGTAAAATTTCTTTTGAAGCAGCTCCTTATAGGGATTTAGAAATTCGTCAGCGGAAAATGCTTGCTGATTGGTCTATAAAACGAGGGTATGTAGATACTCATTGGCAACATAATAATGGGGCTTGAATGCCCCTGACGGGGTCCAAAGAATGAGAAGTTTGAAAACATACCGTGGCGGATGCATTATCTTGAGATTTATGTTATGTTTTCATTGAGGTCCGATGACGGCCAGTATACGTTTACTCCAAATTGTTAATCATTTTACCATAGACCTATACGATAATGGAGTGATCAATTGAGCAAAGCGAAGGGGAAAGGCGGCACGGGCAGGGGGACCGATAAAAAGGGCTGGAACCGATGGCAGGCCAGCACCAACCGAGCCATGAACAGGCCCAAGCCGTATAAGAGCAAGGGGACGAAGAATCAGGATGGTGCCGCAGCTACCGGTGCGGATCAAGGCAACACCTAACGAGCACAAGTACAATTAGAGGTAGAATAGGATGGGATCAACATGATAGATCAAGACCTGGAAAACACCGAAGCTGCACAATGGGAGAAAATAAAGGCAGCGGCTAATCGAACGTCCAATTGGAGAGAGCGACTGGAAGCAGTGGACAAGCTGGGGGAGCTGGATAGTGATCAGGCTATTCGTCTATTACAATACAGACTGACTAATGATTCGGTCTATCGGGTGCAGGAGGCTGCGTACCGTAAGCTAAGGGCGCTAGGCGAAGATGTTCAAATGCCCCCGAAAAAACATCGCGAATCCATGAAAGATTTGTCCAAGATTCTGCTGCGAATCAAAAAAAGCTTGCCCGAGGGTCACTCCTATGAGGAATTTAAAGAGAAATTCAAAAAGATGAGGCTCGACGTTTATGATACATACGAAGGGAACAAGGGTGATGAGTTTGACCCGTGGCTCGAAGGAGTGTGGGCTGAGCTCGGAGCGAAACGAAGTTAGTAAGTCTCCTACAATGTAATTTAATTAGGCGGTTCTCAATGCGCAGGTATGCGCCTGGGGGATCGTCTATTTTCATTGGGAAATATTCACGAAATAGATCAGTTTATTGATGGGAATATTGAAATCCTGGAAAAACATAAGCCGCATTGCTGGCCAACGTATTTTCTTATTAAATGAGAAGCTAAATGATACGAAAGCGAATCCTCGAAGGTGGGAGGGATATAAATGGTTAGCAAAATAATTGGTGGTTGGATGGTCATTACATCAAGCTATTTTCTTACGCTGTATGCGATGTTTACATTATATTGGATCATCTTTAAAGAGCCCGTAGACCATAATTGGAACATATCTGGTACTTTTATTGGCGCACCTTTGTTGATCATTCCATATCTCGTAGCTGGTATTTATACTAAGAAAGCTTTTGACAATAAACGTACTGGTGCGCTATGGGTCAGTATAATTCCTGTCATCAGCGAACGATTGTTGATATATCTAATTGGTTATTTACTGGTGCTTGGGGGCGGTGACGGATCGATGGATGGAGTAACAACTATGATGTTCATACGCGGCGAAGCAGCGCCTTATTATACGTATACCTATATTATCTGTGGTGTTATTAGTGTTTTGATTTGCGTTATTGCTGCATCTAATAAACCTAAGAAGCATTTTTAGTAATACGACAATCTCCCCCAAATCGCTTTTCCCGTACATGAAATCGCTGTGGGCACTTGCATCGGCCCAATACGAGCAAAGATTGAAGCGAAAAGAAATGGCATCTTGTTCCAATAAATGGTATCATGTGTCTTGCTTTACATTTATATGAATAGTCTCTAATGAAAGGGGATTCGGCTATATATGAATGAACAAAGTGCAAAAAATAAGATAGCTTGGGAACATCGAGCGTACGAATTTTGGATCAGACGAGATGGTTCACCTAAGGAAAAGGCAAAACAAATATTGGAAAACCCCAAAGCACAGCTAAAGAAACATAAGCAATACTTTGAACAGATTGCAGGGAAAAAGATTGCTAATCTTTGCGGATCAAATGGAAGGAAAGCAGTCCCATTAGCACTGTTAGGTGCAGATGTAACAGTATTTGATATATCGGAAGAAAATAAAAAATATGCCCTAGAGCTCGCGGATTCTGCCAAGGTATCTATTCATTATGTTGTTACTGATATTTACGATATAGACTTAGAAAAGTATAGTGGTCATTTTGACATGCTATACTTGGAAGGTGGAATATTACACTATTTCAACGACATCGAAAGATTCATGTCTATTCTTTTTTCATTACTTAAAAATAATGGGGTAATGGTTCTAAGTGACTTTCATCCTTTAAGAAGGTGTATCGTTTCTAACTCTAAAATCCAATATCAAGTCCAACAAAGTTACTTTGACGAAGAATTGCATAATGGGGATGTAGCATATAAACATTATTTCGACGAAAGTGAACAAAAAGACTTTCCAGATGTTTCGATTAGGCTTTATACCCTTAGCGAAATAATAAATTCGGTTATTACATCTGGTTTTAAGTTAATGAAGTTTGAAGAGCATCGTGGTTGGAAAAATGAAAACATACCATGGGAATTTACAATTTTGGCTAATAAATAAAAAGAGAAATTCTATACAAAGAAACCCTCCATTATCGGGGAGTGGTTTGCTGTATATATGCTTATATAAATATTTGGTCTTTGGTCACCCGGCACGAACCTCGCCCAAAGGGTCTCTGAATACGTACAATACTTTAAAGATTGAGCAAAAGGTAGACGATAGCTGAATATGCTACCAGGACGAAGCTGCCAGCACACGATCGGCGGTTTATAACTGAATTATAACGAAATCAAGTCGCTGATTAAGGTTCAATGTGAGACATTTAGTACTCCAATGTTCAGGGGAAATAGGTACAATATTTCCATCTAAGTAGCTTACTTCTTCGCGTGAACGGCCGTATAATGGAAGCTGACCATCTATTATTGAGTCTGGGAGGTACGAATCATGCGCAATGTGAACGCACCATTTCGGGCAAGAATCGGACTGTTGGACGACGGACCGCTTACATTCGACCAGTTGAGCAGTGTACTCGAACGAACGGCTTTCGCGGTCCCTTTTGAAAATTTAGCAATCATTGAATCCAGAACACAGACCATCTCAAAGGAGCAGCTCTTGGACAAAATTACGGTTCAAGGTGAAGGAGGCCTATGCTATGAATTAAATACATTGTTTTACTTCTTCATGCTGGACAACGAACTGGATGCCCGGCTGGTCAGCGGCGTGGTATACAATCACGAGAAGCAGAGTTACCCGGCCACCGGACGAACGCATGTTACGATTCTGTTCCGGCATGAGAATCGGACTTACCTCATCGATACGGGCTTCGGCAGTAATCTTCCGCTACGACCTGTGCCGTTATCAGGCGAGCCTGTCTCCTCTTCAAATGGGGACTTTCGAATTGTCCCGGCGTACGGGAAGCATGCCGAGCTTGGTGATTACGTCCTGGAGATGAAGCTGAAGCATAAGCATAGCGAGTGGATGACCGGCTACGTATTCGATACCGCGAAGACTATTACCGACGATACCCAGCTGAATGCGATTCAGCGCATAATCGCCGAGCATTCCGACTCGCCTTTCAACAAGAAACCGCTTGTCACGAAGGTCACGGAACGCGGAACGATCACGTTGACCCCCTCCTTCTTCACGGAGTGGTGTGACGGCGTCATGACCAAAACTCCGGTAGACGAGTCCAGTTACAGGGAACTTCTCTGGCGATATTTCGGGATGCGTAGATCTCGGTAAGATGATGCGTTGGGTACTCTTTGGTGTGAAGGGGCTTGTCGCGATGCAGATCCTCTTTTCATTGAAGTAACCGGCAGCATTCATTTTAATATTAAAATAAGGATGCATGGTAATCAGGAGGAATGTATGGAACATCCAGTGGTTATTGAAGAGTACAACGAAAAATGGCCTTTCGAATACCAACAGGAAGAAAGAAAAATTAAGGATGTATTGGCTAATAAAGCAATTGCTATAGAACATATTGGGAGCACTTCCGTTCAGGGCCTGGGGGCCAAACCGATCATTGATTTCATGGTCGGAGTACGTGATTTAAACGAAGTAGAAGAATTTATTGAACCGTTAGCGAAAATAGGCTATGAACATGTGTACCATAAAGAATTCCCTACTAGAAGATTCTTTAGAAAAGGTCAATGGAGAGCAGGAACGCACCACCTGCATATATACAATTATGGAAGCGAGGAGTGGAAAAACAATATTTTATTTAGGGATTATTTAAGAACCCATCCCGAGGTTCTAAAGCAATACAATCAATTGAAAAAAGAACTCGCGGAAAAATATATTAACGATAGGGCTGCTTATACTAATGCCAAAAATCCATTCATCTCTGATGTGATTCAAAAGGCCAAATGGAGTGAGTAGATTAAAATCGTGATTCATTCCTCTAATGGAAAACGACAATTTAACTACAGCTGATGGATCCAGAAATCAACGATATAGAAAACTAAAGCAAATCAAAGATTAAATAAGCTCGTTCCACCCGGATTCGAGCTTGTTTTTTCAGTGTTCCACGGAAGGAACATCTGCCGCCAGGAGCGAATTTGGCCGAATCATAGTTTGCGCTGTTTCTCTATAATGGCTTGTACGGCTGCTTATAGTGAATATGTGAACTCTTACGTTGACTTGCAGACTAATATATATTACAGGGGTGTTCTACGTGGCCGAAATATCCATACGGATTTGTTCTGACGAAGATCTGGACCTTCTTTCTTTGCTAAACAAGCAACTTATCGAAGATGAGAATCATGACAATCCCATGAATCTCGAACAGTTGAAAGATAGAATGAGGGGGTTTATCAGTACGGATTATATAGCCTATGCATTTGAAGTTACGGGTGAAACCATTGGCTATGCTTTGGTGAACCATACAAGGAAGCCTTTATATTTAAGACAGTTTTTTATCTGCAGAAACCGTAGAAGGCATGGGTATGGCAGATTAGGTTTTAATAAGTTGCTCGAAGTATTGAACACGAATAACATAGATATCGAGGTTATGTATTGGAATCATTCTGGATATGCATTTTGGAAATCGCTTGGATTTAAAGAGAGAAGCATTTATATGAGACATCAAGAGTATACGAATTAGTAGCAGCTGCCGGTCAAAAAACAACACTCGGAAATCGAGTATCACATAAACGAATTTGAATCGGGGTGCATCATGGAGGATAAGATCGCAGAGCTTCTGCTCCAGTACGGCATCGCCCATCCTGAAATCTCGTTGCTCAGGCACAATGAAAATCGGACGTATAAAGTGACCGATAGGTCAGACAGTAACACCTACCTTCTTCGCGTGCACGATCCGATAACCGTGAATATGGCCGGCATACAACATACAAGGCAAGGAGTTGAATCCGAGCTGAAGCTGTTGGAGGCGATTGCTCGTGGGACGGACCTCGCTATACAGGCACCTGTAGTAAGCCGGTCTAGACAACTCGTAACTGAGATCGAATTTGATGGGCGAAGTATATGCTGCTCGCTGCTCCGCTGGATCGATGGCCGCAATATGACTAAGGAGGACTTGTCGACCCCTGATGCCGCATACAGATTAGGCGCTCAGGTAGCGAATCTCCATGCGTTTTTCGCTACTTATGATAAGGTCATTCCTTCGGATCGACCGGACTACGGTATTCGCAGAATCGAAAAGATGCTCACCCAAATTCGGCGCGGCGTCGAACTTGAATTGTTTTCTGATAAAAATTTCGATGTGGTAGAGCAAACGCTTAATCTTATCGTTGATCGGTTGAAGGCCGAATGTCCTGAGACGGTGAAACAGGGTATAATCCACGCGGATTTGAACATGGGCAACATAATTGTTACTCCGCTAGGAAGGTACGTTTTTATCGATTACTGCTTATTCGGTTCTGGTTATCGCTTATTTGACGTAGCAATGACAGCTTTAAATGCCCCAAGGGAAATCCGAGAGCATGTCGTCAAAGGGTACTATGGGAAGGAGCCTCCAAAAGAGGAAATTTATCCTGTAATTGAAGGTTTCATGCTTACCGCGGTATTAGGATATTACGCTTTTGTTATGGAGAACGAAGCTGTACATTCGTGGATTCGGGAAAGGATGCCGCAGTTTTGCGATAACCGTTGTGGCCCCTTCCTCAAGGACAAAAGTATATTCCTCAGCTTTTGAATGGCGGGGTAGGACGGGACCAGCTACTCAGAGACAAGGATAATATCGAAACTGGTGATAAAATGAACAAGTTTTTGAAAAACGGAAGAATATTTCTAATTATCATCATCATTAGTATCGTAATTTTTGAAGCTATATTCCATCAGCATGGTTCAATAAATAAGCGGATTGCAGCAGAACTACAGGACTACAATAGCCATTTTCAAGAGGTACTCTATTCGCAGTTAATCGACAATAGCATTCTTACATTCTATCAGGTTTATAATAATGAACTCGCGTTCGGGGTCCTGGAGGATGGCGCTTTCGGATTAAACGTGAAAGGGGGAAGCGATACTGTTCCCTTGGTTTCGGATGGGGCTCTTACGTGGGTCGCTACAAGTAATCCAAATGTGGAGCTAAGTCTTATTTACGGCGCTATCTTAAATCCTGAAATCACACAGATCACAGTCATAAGTGAGAAAAGTAAAGCGGCAACCATTATTGATAGTAAAGGAGTTAGGTTCTGGTTCTTGGTTACAGGGCAGTTTGATTACCCAGGCCATTACTTTTACGGGTTGGAAGTAACAGTAAGACCAAATAAAAAACTTGCCTCGCTCATGGAAATGGACAATAAGAGCAGTTTCAGGAAGATGGTCTATAGGGGTGGAGGTTCGAGCGGGGCAATTCCGGCAGGGCAAGTCTCTTCGTTCTATGTAGAGTATCAAATTAAAGAAGGTGTTGATTTTGACCAAGTAAAGGCAAATGCGTGTGATGGGAGTACTTTACTGGTCCTTAACGGTTTAAAAGTAATTGAAGAAATACCCCTAGTTAGTTTTGCTAAGTCAAATTAGTGAACTTGGGAACAATACCACCACGGAAACAGGCTGCCAAGATCATCACCAGGCAGCCTTATCTTTCACCCTTGCCGTTTCCACATGGTAAGTGTCAATACAGCAAACCCCGGACGAATCTAACGTGATTAGTTATGTAGTTAGGCACTGCAGCCTTCACATACAAATATGTTTTGACCGGTACCTTTTTCCAAGCAGATTCCGACTAATACTTGGTCATGTTTTACTTCACTATCAAGTGACTCCATATCAATATATTTGTCTCGTGCATCTAGACGAGCTTCTTCTTCATTGAAACCAAAACCGATTCCAGTAGTTTTCACGCCCGATTTTAGATTTTCAATCGAGAATTTATAACGTTCCTTTGTCACATGTATCACTCCCATTGTTGGCTAGAATAATGAGGTCCCAGCAATTTGTGTTAACTCTCTACTATTCTACCACATTCAGTCTATCAATATATAGTAGAAATTCTCTGAAATTCGAAATATTTTCCTCAACATATAGAAAGGACGTCCGCAAGCAAAAAAAAGCAGTCGATCCCTGGGATTAGACCTGCTGCATCTCCATTTCATATAACCGGTTATAGGCCTCCGCTAAAACGAACAAAAGGCACCTACTCGGAGCTATTCTCCTGAGGTGCCCAGTATATTCATTCTATTCTGCATTAACACGCTTCATTATAGACGGATTGATCCAAGGAGGGCCGGGATGTCCGCATTCATAGGTAAACAATTTTCTTTTCCTTGCGTAATATCGGTTTATTTCATTGAGGTAGTTTTTGGAGAAGGGATACATACTCGGATCCAGTTCAATGGCATGCTTCTTTAGCAAATGTACAATACGATGCAGGTTCAGCTCTTTTTGGGTCTCCAATTCCAAATATGGTCTATTCATCGGACCCAAGCCGTTAGGATATAGGTTAGCATACGTTTTTATTTTTTGGAGCTGAATATTTTTGACGGAGGATAGAAGGAAGAGCATCTTGGACAATCCCAGTGAGATGTTCGGACGGAGGTCATGATTATGTTTAAGCGCAAGCAGCAGCTTCCGATACTGCTCCAAAAAGTTGATTAAAGCGGATTCCACGCTTGAACCGGGTAATGTAACCTTTCGATCATGCTTAAAACGAGCGCTGCTGATCGCCATAACCTTATTCCTCGGAGCCGGGTTGTAAATCAATTTGGATTGCGGTTTCCAGTTTACGCAGAAGGAATAGTTCTTTGAACATCAGCGTTTCCATCATGCGGATGAGCAGGACATTGAACCTTAGAATGTCACTATTACTTGGGTTTGACGGGAAATTCAGATCCTTACCAACGAATGCCTGAAGCTGTTCTGCCTCAGCATTGATAAGGTGAGCAAGCGCTATTTCCTCAAGTGCAATCGACTCCAATAAATCAATCGCGGTTTCCTCTAAAGTGGGCCTGTTTTCTCCACTGGGTATTTCAGGCATACTCACGACACATTCCCTCTCTCCATTAACCTAAAGTTATATTATTACGGTTACGGAAAAGTGTTAATTGTATTTAGAAAATTAATAGGTCTTTGTCCTCCGTTCGGAGTTGTTTCACACTTTCCCTGAACGTGTAGTTTTAAATGTGCAAGCTTTAATCTGAGGAGGTAACAAAAGTTGAGTATAAAATTTCGCCATATTGCTAGAGCACTCATAGTGGATAATAATCATATCTTAATTGCTCGCATGAAAGGCGCTCATTCATTTTTACCAGGTGGGGGTGTTGATCTTGGTGAAAGTGCGCATGATGCTCTTAAAAGAGAGTTAGCAGAGGAACTAGGAGTGACCTCGTGTGAAGTTACTCGCTTTCTTGGCGTTGTTGAGTTTGGAATGAAGGAAAAGGAATATCACGAAATAAATCATTTGTTTGAAGTCAGAACAAATGGTTTATCTGCCACGATTACACCTCAATCTTTAGAGCCGCATCTTGAATTTTATTGGATTGAACCCACGTTGGAAAAGCTTAAGGAACATAATGTTTTGCCGTATCTCGTGCAGGAGTTAATACCTCAAATATTACGTGAGGGCAAACCGATGTGGGCAAGTAATATGTACACCGGGTACGATAGTGGAATAAGCAGGGAGTAGACTGCCGCGGCAGCTTAAAAAGTTAAGCCGCAGGTCCTAGGAGGGCTACGGCCTTTTCTACGTATTATGGGCGAAATGCAGGATACAAGACAAAAAGGATCCCAGCTAGGTTAGGGTAGTCAAGGCTATGAATCGGCGGACAGCTTCATTTTCTCCATTTCAGCCAACGTCATAGCATTGCACTGCCGGATAAAGCCAAGAATGAGCTGTGCTTCCTGCTCACTGTATTGAGAGAGAACCGCAAGCGTTGATTGCGTAATGGATTGGAATAAAGGGGAAACGTGAGCTGAGCCGTTAGGGGCTGGTTTGACAACGACCCGCCTCCGATCCTCTGGGTCTCTGTCCCGTACGACATAGCCTCCTTGTTCCAAGCGGTCGATGATATTTGTGACGGCGCCTGTCGTCAGCCCGGTCAACTGCGCGAGCTGGCCGGCCGTAACGGGCCCCGTACGGTTGAGGAAATCCAGACACTTGTGATCGGTAGCATTTAGGCCAAGCCGCTCGGAGATCAACTGGTGAAACATAACGGCTCGCGCGCTGTTCTGGCGCAACTCGTCGAGTAGGGCTTTATGTATCGTCGACAAATTAGGCGTATCGGAAGAAGACATATTGCTTGACAAAAGCAAAACCTCCATGTAAGATCAAAATATCTTAATTAATTAAGATATAATATCGATTAAGATAATAAATTCATTAAAGTTTTAGCAACAGTATACCATAAGGCACTTGGAGAGCAAAACACTCCGCTCGCGATTACGGAGAAGTTTTGGCCAGTTCAGAGAGGGAGAGGATCAGATGAGAAATAATCGGAATACGGAGGAAACTCAAGCAATAGCGGAGCTATTCTTTCGACTGAAGCAGGCATGGGACGACGGTGATGCCGCAGCGTACGGATCATGCTTTACAGAAGAAGCGGATTACGTTACTTTCCAGGGAGAGCATCTGCAGGGCCGTCAGGCGATTACCGATGTCCACCAAGCATTGTGGCAGGGCGTATTGAAAGGATCGAAGCTTGTAGGCGAAATCAAGAAAATTCGGATGCTAACCACGGACTTTGCGGTGTTCCATGGTGTTGGTGCAGTGAAGCTGCGCTGGCAGAAAACGGCTCCGCCGAAGCGCGATTCAATTAATACCAACGTGGTCGTGAAGCAGCAGGGGGAATGGAAGATTGCAGCCTTCCAGAATAGCCGTATCTCGGAGCCGGGACTGGTGCAGCGTCTCTTCACAAAGTTTAGTAAATAAAACAACGTGCCGCACAAATGTCCTCATGCAGCCCAGTTCATGGGGGGGTTCATTACTCGCCTTGGAAATCCCCCCAATAGTGTCAGTGTTATCGCAAGCAAACGATCGATCCAGCTTCATAGCTCCAATCGGGGAACCCGACAGTGCATCTTGCTCTACCTCCCAATCTCTCTCCTTACTTCCTCCATAATCATCCACACTCCCTCCTCGATTTTTTCCGGCTTTACCTGTGAAATACTAATTCGCAGAAACTTTTCCCGCTCAAGCCAGTTCGTCAAATAAAACTGCTTTCCGGCCACAACCATCACATTCCTCTCTGTCAAACGCCTTATCAGCCGATCCAGGTTAACGGTTTGCGGTAGCCTGAACTGTACATAGACGCCGGATTCGACCCCCGATAATGCTACCCATCCTTCGCCGTTTTGACGGTTGACCGCATCGTTTACCGCCCGAATCCGTGCTGCATATTGGCTGCTGATTTTATGCCTATGCCGTTCATACATGCCGTTTTTGATATATACATCTAGCGCCGCTTGTGACAAAAGTGAAGTATCGGCATGCCCCCTATAGGCACGGAATGTCTCAAACAGCCGTTCGGGCAGCACGACCGCACCTAAGCGCAAGCCCGGGAAAATAATCTTGGAGAAGCTCTTCACGTAAACGACATGCGATGTGCGGCTATACGCGTAAATCGGATCGAATTCCTTTTCCTCTCCTAAATCGCCCATATAGTCGTCCTCGACGATGTATACATCGTATTTGCCCGCCAGCCGGGCAATCGCTTTCCGCTCTTGAGCCGTGTACGTGGTTCCTAGCGGATTGTGATATCTGGACATGGTGTAGAAAAATTTGATTCCGCCATTCTTGAACCTTTGCTCCAGCTCCTCCAAATGAATACCGGCTGCTTTGCGCGGAATCCCTACTACAGGTATGCCCTCCATCTCAAGATATCGCAAGTAGTTATCGTAGCTCGGCTGCTCGACCAGAATGGTCTCATTTCGGTTTGGAAACGGCATTCTAGCCAAAATTTCCAGAGCCCGCTGGGCCCCCGAAGTAATGATAATCTGCTCCATTCTGGCAAACACCTGATCATTTGCCAAATGGGATACCAGGGTCTGCCGAAGCTGCGAGAGCCCTTTCGGATCCCCGCCAGTAAACAGTTGTTGCTTATACGTATCAATCGCTTTGTTCAAGCAATGCTGGAAGTCCAAATAAGGAAATACGTTACTATCCGGCATGGCCGATGAAAAATCTATCTTGCCGTCATCCTGGGCATTGGATACGCCTTCCGGCTTGTCAACGACGTAGTACCCGCTCTGGGGAATCGAATAAACAGCGTGACGTTTTTCCAACTCCGCGTAAGCCCGAACAATGGTACTAACACTACATCCGTACCGTTTCGCGGCATCGCGGACGGAAAGCAATTTTTGGCCCGGGCGGTAGTGCCCGTCGTTGATTTTAAGCTCCATGTCGGAAAGGATATACAAGTATCTTTTCATGTTTTTTCCCCCTCGTTCCTGCCACTCTCATTATAATTGATACTAATAACTGTATCGATACAATTATGGGAATTTGTTGTTGTTGCTATTTCCATTTCGTTTTACCATTTCAATATCAGCTCCATGTTCGCGAACATGACACGATTTATTCAAGGAGGGTACTTGCTTCGATGAATCCATCGGGATTGAAACTTGCTTATCTATGTACGATTATGAATGCTATCATCATGGGATTTTCATTTTTATTCACTAAGATTGCTCTCGATTTCGCAGAGCCTATGGATACGCTGACATTCCGGTTTGCGGCATCCTTCGCCGTGATGTCCATTCCCGTCCTGCTGGGCCGGGTCCGTTTGAACTACCGCGGGAAAAAGCTTCGCAAGGTGCTGCTCCTGACCACTTTGTATCCGCTTGGTTTTTTCACGCTCCAATCCTATGGCCTGAAGCACGCCACGTCCAGCGAAGGGGGTATTCTATTTGCTTTCTCACCGGTTTTAACGGTGCTGCTGGCGTTCTTGTTTTTGAAAGAAACAACCACCCTCCTGCAAAAGCTATCCATCGGTCTGTCGGTCAGCGGAGTTCTGTTCATTTTTATCATGAAGGGCAGCCGCATCGATTGGTCCAACATGACAGGGATTGTTCTCTTATTCATATCCTGCTTGGTTGTGGCTGGGTACAACGTGCTCGCGAGACGGCTTCTCCAATCGTTCAGTCCAGCGGAAATGACGTATGTCATGCTGGGTATTGCCTTTCTATCTTTCCTTGCCGTGTCACTTGCGGGGCATGCAGCCACAGAAACGCTCGATCAATTGTTCTCTCCGCTTGCTAGCGGTACGTTTATCGCGGCCATCCTCTATCTTGGCATCTTGTCCACACTGGTAACGGCGCTAAGTTCAAACTATGCCTTGACTAAAATTGAAGCCTCCAGAGTGAGTGTATTTTCCAATCTATCGACCATTGTGTCCATCGCTGCCGGAGCGTTTTTGCTTGGGGAGGAGGTCAGACTGTATCATATTGCCGGTTCTGCGCTTATTATCGCCGGAGTCATGGGTGCCAATCTGTTTGGGAAGAAAAAGGGAGCGGCAAGTTCTCAATCGTGCTAAAGCCGGATAAGGGGCTCGTTTCAAGGGTTCCGATTGCTTGCTTTTGCGAATGGAAAAAAGGCAACAAGCAGCTAAGCCGCCTGTTGCCTCATAATTATACTGAGTTGGATTAGAATGCCGCCGTCCAACCTGCGTCCGCAGTCACGATCGCACCGTTGACAAAGCTCGATTCGTCGGAGCCAAGAAACAGAGCCACTTGTGCGATCTCTTCCGGAGTGCCTGCGCGAGGAATGACTCCTTGAGTAATTTTCGTTCTCGACGCTCCGAATTCATTCAAATTCGTCATCGAAGAGCTGATGTTTGTAATAGTAGCTCCCGGAGCGATGGCATTGCAGCGAATGCCCTTCTGAGCATACATAAACGCCGTGTTCTTCGTCAGGCCGACAACAGCATGCTTGGAAGCAACATAAGCAGCTCCTGCATGAGCGCCGCTGAAGCCGCCGGTGGAAGCAATGTTGACGATAACGCCCTTGCCCTTCTCGAGGAAAATCGGAAGAGCCTTGCGGATTGCGCGCATGACGCTTTTCGTATTCACATCAAAGATGAGATCCCAACGGGCGTCGTCCACGTCGCCTACTGCAGCCATGTTGTCCATGATGCCGGCATTGTTGACCAGTATATCTAGGGTGCCGAATTCATTCGCAGCCGTGTCGATCATCGCATTGACGTCATCCAGGTCTCCGACGTTCGTCTTGAGCGCAATCGCCATGCCCCCGTTTTCCGTGATGCCTGTTACAACGGATTGAACCCCTTCCAGGTTCAAGTCCGTTGCAACAACCTTTGCGCCTTCCTTTGCATAAATTTCAGCGATTGCCTTACCCATGCCCGATGCAGCTCCTGTAACAATGGCTACTTTGCCTTCTAAACGCATTTATATACCCCTCTCAAAATGAAGCATTAATACTAGACACCTGTCCGGTTCGTAATTGCGGAGGAAGCTTGTCAAATGTTCCCTTATCAAATGTTGCCCAGGGGAGATACACCTTTATTCACCCATGAACGAACAGTTCAGGACCTAGAGCTAGGAAACCTACAACCATTCAAAAGTAAATCTACCCGGTGCACGAGAATGTGCTGATACTAGTAACTGCCTAGGAAACCGCGCAAATCGCGGTTTTTTATTTTGTCTTTCATGAATTGTTTTAGACAAAGTATTTGAATGAAAACACTACCTTGACAGACACAGTAATATGTTTTATCATGCAGGTATGGAGGTGATTGAAATGAGCGAGAACAAAATCACATCCGACCTGTTGCGCGGACATACGGATACGATGATTTTACGGCTCTTATCCGAAGCGGATCGTTACGGTTACGAGATTGTCAAGCTGATTGCCGAGCGTTCGGGCGGCGAGTATGAACTAAAGGAAGCTACGATGTATTCCAGCTTCCGTCGGCTAGAAGCAGACGGCGATATCGAGTGGTATTGGGGCGATGAATCACAGGGCGGACGTCGCAAATATTTTAGAATTACCGCAAAAGGAAAGGATACATACGCCCGCAACAAGAGCAACTGGGAGTATGCAAAACGCGTGTTAGAAAACTTATTATAAGGAGATTGATGAGATGAATCAGAAAGTGACGGATTATTTGAACAGCGTGTTTATGCCATACGATGGGGTAAAAAGTGTCACCGAATTGAAGGCCGACCTGCTTTCCGATTTGCAGGAGCGATACCGTGAACTCAGAGCTGAGGGCAAGGACGATGAAACAGCGTTTAAGATGACGATTGAGAGTATCGGCGATATCGAGCAAACGATCCTGGAGGTCGCCAACCTCTCCCGTTCGCTGGAACGGCAAGTACTGACAAACTTTAGCGGAAGCAACCTGGCGAAAAGCGACTTTGCAGGCGTTACGGCCCATAAAGGACAGTTTAAAGGCAGCGCGTTGCACGGTTCCGACTTTTCGGGCGCAGATTTGACAGGCAGTTCGTTTAAGGGCAGCGACGTACGCGAAGCCAATTTTGACGGCGCGAACCTGACGGACTGCAGTCTATCGGCTCTTGACCTGGCGAATGCAAGCTTCAATAAGACGATCCTTGTGCGCACCAACTTCAGCGCGGCAGGCCTTGAAGGAGCCAAATTCACAGGCGTAAGACTGACCGATGTAACGTTTTCGACGAGCGATCTTAGAAAAACGATTTTTGAAGGCTGCATATTTGATGGGGTTGACTTTAAATACTCCGATTTGACCGGGCAGTGTTTGGACGGACAGACGTTTATCGGCGTTAAGTTCGACAGAGCGGGATTAAACAACGTTTCGTTCAAGAGCGCTATATTTAAAAATGTTTCTTTCCAGCCCGGGTTTACTCTCACGAATAAGTACTACCGGATGATCAAAACCGTCTGCTTTGACGGTGCAACGATGGATAAACTGACTTTCGCTGTGCTCAAAGGCATGGGAGCCGATTTGTCAAAAGTGACTGTCAATGAAGGGAGGTAATCCTATGCAAGCTGCGCAAGCCTACCACCGGGCTTGACCCCGAGGCGCGAATCGAGGTCTGGAAGATTGTCAAAGAGCTTGCCGACGGCGGAACGACGGTACTTCTCACCACGCAGTACTTGGAAGAGGCCGAGCAGCTTGCCGACCGAATTGCCATACTGCATGAGGGTAGGATTATCGCTAACGGTACGCTCCAGGAGTTAAAAAAATGTTCCCGTCTTTAAAAGTGGAGTATGTTGAAAAACAGCCGACATTAGAGGATATCTTCCTTGCTATCGTAGGTAAAAAGAAGGGGAAACTAAATGGAGGCGTCAAAAAATCATTTCTTCACCGATATTAGCGTTATGCTTGGACGTTCCCTGCGTCATATTTTCCGTAGTATGGATGCCATTATCACGGTCACCCTCATCCCGATCGCATTGTTGCTGCTGTTCGTCTATGTGTTCGGCGGTGCAATTCATCGTTTTGTTATGGAATAAAGTTGTTGTCAAATTTGAAGACAAGAACGTTACTCCACCCCCGATTTGACAAGAACTTTATCTCATTCCTGCGAGTATCGCATAGGCAGATACTTACTGCTTTTATTAAGCTGCTTGGGAACGATAATTGAATGGCTACAGTAGCTGGATCCTGCGCGGCTTGTGTGGCTCTTATGTACACGCAAGTTAACAGACTAGGTGTCCTTAATCTTTCCAGTAGGGAAGGTTGAGGGCATTATTTATGTTTCGAGACATTTTCGAGCAAATGTTATTCAATAAAGATAATAATAATAATAAATATATTAAACATAATAAACACAGTAAACATAATAAATATAATAAACGTAATAAACAAACAAGATAAAAATCTCAAAAATTAGCATTTGTAAGGTTCATAAGCATCGGGAGACGTTATTTGAAACAGGACACCGCAGCAGCCAGCAACTCGCTTGGCTGCCTTGTCATTAGGTTAACGGGGAGGATAGTTCATTGGTTGCTGGCCCCGCAGAGAAGCTGTTGCGCGATTAATATACTGAAGACAGATATCGGTGAGATTCCGATGTTTTCGACGCACCGATGAATTTACGGTGATTCGAACGTCTTAAGGTATGAATCGGAAATTACACTGAATTCAAACTCTAGGAGGAACCAACGATGACGGTAAAACTTACCCCTTACATTAATTTGGAAGGACGCACGAAGGAAGCCATTCAGTTCTACGAGCAAACCATTGGTGCCGAGATTCTATTCATTACGACTTACGGAGACATGCCGAACATGCCCGATACATTTACCGACGAACTGAAGGGTCTTGTGGCGCATGCGAAGCTGAGAGTGGGCGAATCGGAGCTGATGTTTTCGGATGCGCCCTGGAGTTCGCCGATCGAAACCGGGAAACGGGTGACGATCTGCATTACGACGAACGAGGTTGAGAAGTCAAAGCGAATCTTCGATGCTCTGCAGCAAGACGGCCATGTCAATATGCCGTTTCAGGAGGAATCCTTCAGCCCTGGATTCGGCGACGTCACGGACAAGTTCGGCGTGACCTTCCAGGTATACACGGAGATGTAAACCATACCTCACGAAGAAAGAGTTGCCCACCATCTGGTGGCGCTACTCTTTTTTTATATACAAACGAATTCTTCAATAGGTATTATAGTATTGAAGAATTCTTTCCTTGAAGGGTGGACGCCGCAATGAACGTAACCGCACCAGAACTTCAGTTATTTGACGAGTTGAAGCCGGGATTAACCTCTTTCTGCTATAGGATGCTAGGGTCTATCGATGACGCAGACGATGCCGTACAGGAAACCTTCATTCGCGTCTGGCAAAGCTGGAACTCCTTCCGACAGGAAGCGTCATTTAAAACGTGGGTCTATCGGATCGCATCGAATATTTGCCTGGACAAGCTAAGACAAGCGAAACGCCGCATTCGCCCTGTAGACTTCTCCGGCCCTGCGGAATCCATTGTCGAACCTCGCGAGACGTTGCCTGATTCGTCTTGGATCTGGCCGGCCCCTGACTTTTCGAATAATCCGGAGGATATTTTCATCCGTAAAGATACGCTGCATATCTGTTTTATTACACTTTTACAGATCTTGCCTCCCCGTCAACGTGCGGTGATCATTTTGAAGGATGTATTCGAGTGGTCCTCCAAGCAGATCGCAGAGACGCTAGGCATGTCGCCGGCAGCGGTTAACAGCGCTCTGCAGAGAGCCAGAGAAACGCTTACGCGGGAACAACTCCGTTCCGATGAATTGGTCTGGAGCGAGGAAGCACCTGATCAGGAATTGCTGTCGCGTTATGTGGAAGCCTTCGAGCAATTCGATATCAGCGCCCTGGTTGCCTTGTTTCATGAAGAGGGTCGGATGTCGATGCCGCCTTTCCCTATGTGGGTGCGCGGCAAGGACGATTTGTTCAAGTTCTTCACGCTTACGCGCCCGCATTGCGAGGGATCCCGGTTTGTGCCGGTTACGGCGAATGGCGGTTTCCCCGCGTTAGCGCAGTATATGTGGAGCAGGGAAGAGGACAGCTTGGTCCCTTGGGGAATTCACATCTTAGAAGTGAAAGACAACAAAGTATTCCACGTCCAAAATTTTATCAATCGAAAATTATTTGCCCGATTCGGGCTTCCGGATCGATTAGACCGATGAATTTCTTCGGTTGGCTTCGTCTACAGAAGTGAAAACAAAAACAAGAGAGGGTGTTTTTACAATGGAAACGAATCAACCGACGAAAGTTACCGTGCAAGCCGTCATTGGGGCGCCAGTAGAGAAGGTATGGAGGTACTGGTCCGAGCCGGAGCACATCACGAAGTGGAATCAAGCAACAGACACGTGGCACGCACCAAGGGCGGAAAATGATCTGCGGGTTGGAGGCAGGTTTCTTACCCGGATGGAAGCAAAGGACGGTAGTATGGGGTTTGACTTCTTTGGAACATACGACGTTGTGAAACCGCATGAGCAAATTTCGTACACAATGGAAGACGGGAGAAAGGTGGAGATCTCCTTCATGAATCAAGGGAACGAAACGAAGGTGGTGGAGATATTCGACGCGGAAAGCACGCATTCCATTGACATGCAGCAGGCGGGATGGCAAGCGATTTTGGACAATTTCAAGAAATACACGGAGGAATCCCGATGATCGAGACGAATAGGAAGACAGGGACAACGTCGGTAAACGACATCTCTAATGCGCGTCTATGGACAGCGCGGATCATGAGCGGGATTGTCATTCTGTTCATGCTGTTCGATGGGATCGGGAAAATTGCCAAGCCCGCGGCAGTGGTAGACGGCTCAGTCACGCTAGGCTATGCGGAACATCACCTTACAACGATGGGCGTTCTAGCCTTGCTCTGCACCATTCTGTATGCCATTCCGCGAACGCGCTTCTTAGGGGCGCTGCTGCTCACAGGCTTCTTAGGAGGCGCCGTGGCCACACATCTCAGGGTGGATAACCCGTTATGGTCTCATCTGCTTTTCCCCGTCTATGTGGCTATACTGGCATGGGGAGCGCTGTGGCTGAGCGATCGAAGATTGCGCAATCTTCTCTGGGAACGCGAATAACAAATGTACTGCCGCCGAGGAAAAAACGGCGGCTTTTTTGTTGCGTCGCTACTTGATTAGCCCATCAGGAGGCTGCCGCCTTTTTCAATCGGTGGCTTGTGTGTTGACAGGCTTCAGCCGGCCACTTGCTTGGCTGCCTTTTCATTAGGCGAACTGGCAGGATAATTCATTTGTCTTTCGGGGAATATATCCACAGTTCCTTTTGTTACCATAAAGATAATTCGGTTTACTGACGGGCTTTTCTTCTTCAGGGAACTGTAAAAAAGAGGGATATAAATGTCCGAAGAGACAATAGATCGAGTAATTCTCATAGCCATTAACCTAATTACTGTACTTCTTCTCATTTTATCGACTCCTAAGGATAAACTTCGCGAGGCGTCGATTATTTTCTTTTTTAAACAAACCATGACATGGAGTTTTGGACTGATTGTTGTGGAGTTAGGGCTTATTCAATACCCTATCAGAGAGTTTGTTAAGGCTGGAGGGACAAGCTTTTCGTTTGAATATTTTATTTATCCTTCACTGTGCGTTATTTTTAACTTGCGCTATCCGGTGGGGACGTTTTGGAAGAAAGTCGGATGGGTCCTCGGATTTCCGACAATCATGACGTTATTGGAAGTGATCTTTGAGCGTAAAACAGAATTAATAAACTATATTCATTGGACCTGGTATTGGACGTGGATTACGTTATGGTTGACCTTTCTAATATCAAGAACCTATTTTCTTTGGATATATAGAAATAGCGGAAAGGGATACAGTTGGTAAACACCAGTAGGTTAAGCTAACGGGCCTTTAGTTGAATACATATCCTCCTTACCAAAAGGACAACATAATTTTGTGTGGTAATGGTAACATTAGGGAGGAGCTTATGGAAAACTTTAGGAATAAATTTCATAACAGACGTTACTTGGCGCACGTTAGCATACTGGGAACAACGCAACTGCATAAACGTAATCCAAATACAATCGCCTGTTGGTCAATAGCTTTTCCCGGTTTTGGACATCTGCTCTTAAATAAATATCTGCGTGGATATGCTCTGATTCTGTGGGAGATGTTTATTAACCAGAAAATACAATTAAATGCAGCCATGGTTTATACATTTAACGGTCAATTCCAGGCAGCCAGAGATGTATTGGATCCGAAATTCATGGCACTTTATATCCCAGTTTACTTATTTGCAATTTATGATAGTTATCGAACGGCGGTTGATATGAACAAAATATATCTTCTGGCCCAAAGGGAAAAAGGACGCTTTAATGAGTTTAGCATAGGAGCACTGGAGATCAATTACCTCGATAAACGTAAACCATGGTTAGCTGTTGTATGGTCGATGGGAATCCCTAGCGTTGGCCAACTGTATTTACATCGTATTGTTTTGGCTACATTTATTTTATTAAGTACAATTGTAATCGTATGGCAATCAAATATAATCCTGGCGTTACACTATCTAATCTTAGGGGATGTGGCCACCTCTTCTTCGGTCCTTGATAGGCAATGGTTTTTGTATTTCCCCTCCTATTATTTCTTTACAATATATGATTCCTATACGAACACCGTAGAAAATAACAAGCTGTTTGACGAATCTCAAAAACGATACCTTATAGAAAATTACCAGCCAGTTGGGCATCTCATCACAATTGGAGATAAATGACTATGCAAATTTTGGCCACATTTGAGTATTCAACCTTCCTTGAAATAGCCATTACAGAACTTGAGGAGAAGGGAATAACAGCCGTTTATGCAGTTCCGCTTGATTTGCGTAAAAAAGAACCGAGACTTCTTGATAGTATCCACCGAGCTGATGGACTGTCATTTATCGATAAAGGTATGATTTTTGCCTTTATGTTTTCAACCATCGGTGCTAGTAAAGGGTTCGTATGGCAAGGAGGGCCAATAATCTGGGGAATTGTCGGAGCTATTTTAGGATTTCTAATAGGAGTTGCCCTGAATTGGTTAGTTTACCTTTTGAAACGAAACAAAAAGCAACTTCAACTTAAAATGGGCAAAAAGGGAGATGTCATACTAATTGTTACGTGTGAGGACAATCAGGTATCCGTTGTAGAAGATATACTCTGGGATCATAAGGCTCTTGGCTTGGCTATAACAAGATAAGAACACCAAGACTGGCATACTCCACAGTCGGAGCAAACGATGAAGTCGACCATCTCTGCGGTCGACTTCTTATTATTCTATTGAGCGGTCAAGATCTGTGGGCCTTCAGCGGTGATGGCGATAGTATGCTCGTATTGTGCGGCAAGCTTGCGATCCAGTGTCCGTGCGGTCCAGCCATCCGCGTCGATTGTCATGTAGTAGGTGCCTTCGGTGATCATGGGCTCGATCGTGAACACCATGCCTTCCTTGATGCGAGGGCCTTTGCCGGGCTTGCCGACATGTATATAGTTCGGATCTTCGTGCAGGTCCCGGCCAATACCATGCGCGAGAAGGTCGCGCACGACACCGAAGCCGTTCGATTCGGCATGCCGCTGGATCGCGCTCGTCACGTCGCCGAGCCGATTGCCGGGCTGCGCCTGCGCGATACCGAGGTCAAGGCATTCCTTCGTGATGCGCATCAGCTTCTTGGCCGTCGGCGAGATCTCCCCGACCGCATAGCTCCAGGCCGAATCGCCGAGCCAGCCGTCAAGCACTGCGACCGTGTCGATCGTCACAATATCACCTTCCTCAAGTGGCTTATCGCTGGGGAATCCATGCGCGATCACGTCGTTGATGGAGGCGCAGGTCGCATATTCATAGCCCTTGTAGCCCTTCGTGTAGGGCTTGGCGCCGTGCTTCAAAATAATCTCTTCGAAGATGCGCTCAATCTCGTTGGTCGTGATGCCCGGCTGGATGAGCGGTGCGATCGTGCGATGGCATTCGGCCACCACTTGGCATGCCTTGCGGATGGCCTCGATTTCATGTTTGCTTTTTAAGATGATCATGTACGTATCAGGGCTCCTTTGTAATAGCTTGCGCTGCAAGTTGGGCGATTCGATCGATGTCCAGCTCAGTAGTGCCCGCGTAGTAATATAGGCCGCAGCAGCCGACCAGCACGGCAAGCATATGGTCGACGCTATCGTCATGGCGCTGGATGATCGTTTGGAGTGGAACGTACAGCCGTTCCATGAATCGTCTCTTAGCAGGGAGCCGATCCTTCTCGGACAAGCCTACATAATGTTCCGCCGCCATCTTGTAGACGAGATATGCTCGCGCATCCGACTGCCACAGCCGAAGCAGCGTCTTGCAATACGTAGTAACCTGCCTGTCATCCGGACTTACCCCGCGGATGTTTGCCCATTCTTTCAGGGCTAGCTCGCATCGTTCGAAGCCGCTATCGAGCACATCTTGTATCAATAAAAGTCGGTTGGGGTAATAATGGTACACAGTGCCGTAACCGAGCTCGGCCTCGCGGGCGACATCGCGAATATCAAAGCTGCCGCCCGTGCGGAAGTAAGCGCGCGCCGCGGCGTCTAGGATCTGTTCTCTACGCTGCGTGCGGATGAGCTCATTTTGTTCTTTGGTACGGGGACACATAGATGCGTGAACCTCCTTATTTAGACCTGCAAATTTGTCGATATTAAAATATTATCGCATGTGGCAGAGATATGCAAATTTCTCTGTTGGTGAATCTCAATTTGTGTTAAGTCAATTTAACCTATTCCATTTTGTTATAAGCACTATGAAAAACTATCATTCAATATTAGGGATATGATATAGTTATTTATATGATTCTTGTCGATTCGTAGTTGATAAATCGCAGGCGGATCAGCTTTTTCAGTATTTTCTGAATTGATGGAAGGCAATGAGTAATTACCGGGAGAAGGAAGGTAACTATATGAACCACGTTTATCAAAAAGGCAAGGATTTTGCAAAGTCCTACATAGAACCCTACACAGATCGGACAGACAAGGAGTCGAGATTTCCCGAGGAATCCTTTAAGGAGCTAGGGGAACAAGGCTTTTTGAAACTCCTTATACCGGAACAATTCGGCGGATTTGGCAAAGGACTTGAGGAGCACGCACAGGCTTGTCTGGCATTCGCGGAGACCTGCTCGACTACGGCTCTTTGCTATATGATGCATAATGTTGCAGTGATGTGCTTGGTCGCTCATGGTAGCGATGAACTGAAGAAAAAGATTTTTACCGACATTATAGAAAACGGAAAATTCATGGCTTTAGCCTACAGCGAATTCGGTTCAGGCACCCATTTCTATATAACAGAAATGACTGCTGACGTTAACGGGGACCACACAACGTTTAATGGAAAGAAGAGCATGGTAACGTCCGCATCCTATGCATCCTACTATCTCGTTCTTGCACCATCTGTTGAAGAAGGTAAGATCAACAACTGGGTATTCCCTCTGGAATCGAAAGGTCTGTCGTTCGAATTGTCCGAATGGAAAGGAATGGGGATGAGAGGTAATTCGTCATGTCCGATGAATGTTGATCATGTAACGTTGGATTCATCTTACCGCATCGGAGCGGAAGGTTCGGGCCAGGAGCAGGTATTCAATGTAGTCGCTCCATTCTTCATCACAGGGCTTGGAGCTATATACAGCGGTACGGCCATGCATATGTTCGAAATAGCCAGCGGCCATGCTGCGAACAGGAAATATCCGGATGGAAGCACTTTGTCCAATATTGAAACCATCCAAATTCATATAGCGAATATTTACAAACAGGCATCTGCCGCAAAGGCAATCACGATGGAAGCTGCCAGAGCAGGCGCAAATGGAGAGGCTGACGCACTTGCCAAGATTTTGTCGGCCAGAATCTTTGCCTCGGAAGCCGCAATCGAATGCGGAAGGCTTGCTATGAGAGTTGGTGGTGGGAAAGCTTACAATAAGGCTCTTCCGCTCGAAAGGCTGTTGAGAGACGCATTCGCAGGTCAAATTATGGCTCCAAGTGCCGACGTTCTCTCTGTATGGCTTGGAAAAGCATTAACGGGTCAGATGATTCCATAAAGAAACAAAGGAGTGAGCTCTGTTGGGTAACGATAAAATAAAAGTCGGGGCGGTTATTTACGATCCTCGGGTTACTGTAATCTGGGGGATCATTGCTGATTTTTTCAAAGAGGAAGGGCTGGAAATCGAATGTGTCTTCTATAAGGATTATGAAGATCAGGTTGACGGCTTGATGAACCGGGAAATTGACATCGCCTGGAATTCCCCTCTGGCTTGGTTGGATACTTATCTTCGAACAGACGGCAAATGCCAAATGGGTTCCATGAGAGATACGGACAGAGACAGAAAGACCATCTTCGTCGTTCGGAAAGACAGCGGCATTACCAGTCTCGATGGGCTAAAGGGTAAGACGATTGGCTTTGGAGCGATAGATTCTCCTCAAGCAAGATTGATTCCGATCAACCACTTGCACAAGAATGGACTTGAGTATGGGGCGGACTATACGGAGCAAAGGTTTGATATCGGCGTTGGCCTCCATGGAGACCATGTCGGAGGAGAGCTGGATGCCATGAAAGCCTTAATGGCGGGAACGGTTGATGCCTCTGTAACGCTGGACTTGAACTGGGAAGCCTGGAAGAAGGATGGCACCATTGATGAAAATCAGTTGGTATGCCTAGATACAACGGATTTGTTTGATCACTGCATTTTCACCGCGCATCCTGAATTTTCAACGGAAAGGTTCGCGGAATGGCAAAAGGTGCTTCACCGAATGGACTATACCAATGAAGCCCACCAGAAAATGATGGACATGGAAGGCTTGAAGGAATGGGTGGAAGGCAGAATCACGGGATTCCAGCAGCTGCGCGAAGCCAATGACTATCTGAAGTTCTTGAATAAGTAATCCCATCAAAAAAGAGAAGCGTGGATGTTTCCGCTACTTCTCTTTTCACTATTTATATCACTTTGGGAGATCAAACACATGAAAAAGCAGTTACCGTTATTTCCTACCTCCTTAATCGGAAGCATGCCAAGATCAAAAATGGTGCTAAGCGCCTTAAGAATGAAGAGAAGCGGAAGGATGGAAGCAAACGACTTCAACCAGCTTATCGAGGCGGAAACTCACAAAGCCGTCAAGCTGCAGGAGGATTTGGGGATGGATATCATCACAAGCGGCGAGCTGGGACGGGATAATTATGTGTCCTTCGTTTCCGATAAAATAGGCGGCGTTCAAATGATGAGCATGAGTGAAATGCTCGACTATGTTGATGATAAAAAGGCGTTCGAGGACATGCTGACCGCACTTGATGTTCCGGCCGTAAGTATCAAGAATGCGATTTGTACCGGTAAGCTGCAGTACAATGGGGATATAGTCGCGGGTGAGCTTTTGACCCTGAAGAAGTTCACCGACAAACCCGTTAAGGTCACATTGCCGGGTCCTTATTTGCTTACCCGATCAATGTGGCTTCCCAATCTTTCCGGCAAGGTATATGGGAGCAAGGAAGAGCTTGGTCAAGATGTGATAAGGATCTTGAAGGAAGAAATAGATAACCTTGTAAGATTGGGGGTTGATGTGATTCAATTTGATGAACCGGTGCTAACCGAGGTTGTGTTCACAGAGGGAAAGCCAAGATCATTTATGTGCGCGGCTCTCTCCGAGAGAAAGGATCCGAAAGAGGAGCTTGAATTCGCAGGTTCCTTAATTGGACAAATTATGGAGCATATTGACCGAAGCAATACTGTCGCTTCTCTACATGTCTGCAGAGGCAACTGGAGCAAGAAGGAAAGTACATTATTAACCGGACCTTATACACCGCTGCTTGAGTTATTTGCCAAGGTGAATCCGGACCTGCTAACCCTTGAATTCTCCACGCCAAGGGCAGGGGAGCTGAACTCCTTACTGGCCGATCCAAGGATTGCAGAGCATACGGCGCTAGGTTTAGGCGTAATCAACCCGCGTACGGATGAAATAGAGACAATAGACCCTATCGTTTCAAGAGTGCAAGAGGCCATGACCTATCTTCCAATGGACCGAATATGGCTGAATCCGGACTGTGGGTTTGCTACCTTCTCCAATAGTCCTGTCAATGTACTTGAAACGATTTCGGGCAAAATACGTTCGTTAACGGAAGCAGCCTCCATATTAAGGAGCAAATTTCATGAAGCGGGCAAATGAAGAAATAAACACCTTGTATGAGTCCAAAATTTTCGATCTCAACTTTAGAGGAACATCCAATGATCTCACCTCTGTGAAGATTTATACGAATAAAAACAGTGTTCAGATCGATAAGCAAATCAGTTTTGACTCGGAATACAAACCAGTCACCAGTCTTGATTACTTCGCAGGATCCGTGTTAAGCAGCATCCTATTGTCGTTTTTGGAGCAATCCAAAAAAAGGGGCTCCATTATTGAAGAAATGGAAGGCGTTTTGAACCTTTCTCTGGAGAACCCTTTATCATTGATTGGTGTAAAAGGATACGATGAAGAACCGTTTATCTCAAAAATGATAGTGACCGTTTTTTTATATGTTGATCTCGAGGACAAAGCTTTTGATGATTTTTGCTTGGGCGCGCTTGCCAATTCCCCTATTTACAATACGTTAAAAAGATCAATGGAGCTTAAGGTCCTATTTAAAAAGCTGATATGAGGTGCCGCAACGTTGGTTATACCGGGGCCGTTGCCAGTTGCACGAACGCCTCGATAAGGGCCCGGCAGGATGAGTCGCGCATAAACACCAGATAAAATTGCCGCTCGGCCGGCAATTGTTGCACGACCTTAATGCGGCCCTGTTCAATCAGGCTTTCAGCATCCAGACTGGAGACGACGGCAAGTCCCATTCCGACTTCGACTAGCTGTATGATCAGCCCGGTATCGCTAACCTCTGCGGCGCATTTCACTTTGTCCGGCAACAGCCCCATGGCGGATATGGCTTGCTCGAAAGCGGTTCGCGTGCCGGAGCCGGTTTCCCGGAGAATGAACGGACAGTCCGCTAAATCCCTATCCGACCAGTCGGGCCGATTGGAGATGACGACCAGCTTGTCTGCCGTCATAGGGATGTAATGAGCCTCGGGACGCTCGGGTTTGGTACCCACATAGGCGATATCAATCGAGCCGCGATAAAGTGAATCCAGTATTTGCTGCGAATCCGCAACGTTGACGGACAATTCCACATGCGGGTAGGTGGAGTGAACGTTCATCAGGATTCCGGGCAAGAGGTGTTTGGCCGGGATGGTGCTGGCACCGATGCGTAGAAGGCCCGACAGTTGGTTGCTTACACTGTGGCAGGCATCCGACAGCTTGTTCCATATCGCAAGTATATTTTTACCGTTTAAGTATACTTCACGTCCGGCTTCGGTCAGCTTGATCCCATTGTCTTCCCGCCGCAATAAAGTAACGCCGAGGCCCGCCTGCAGTCGCCCAATTTGCTTGCTGACGCCGGGTTGGCTGATATTCATCGCATCGGCTGCGGCCGTATAGCTCCCCAGTTCGCAAACCTTTATGAAGGTCTCCAAATATCTCATGTCCATTCCAATCACCTGCTTCCACATCTTTATAACGAATCATACCTCATTTGAACAAACCATGCCAAGGAACGTTGCACTGTTGGCGAACGTTAGTTCTACTACAACTTTTGGCCCCCCCAATACAACGTGCTTCTTTGCCCATTTGGTCCATTGTGAGACGTTCATCCGCATACTCCTATACAAAACAGCTTTATTCAGAATAAATTACACTATTGTACTAGAAATCCACTCGTACCTTAATGGTAGTACAGATTTCAGAATGGAGGAATGTTTTTTGGGAGACATCCTACCTAAAAATTTCGCGAGAAATAAAGTGTTTGGTCCGTACTCGCATGCTGAAGGATTTCAAACGATCGCAAATGGAGAAGCGTCGCATGTGGAAGGGCTAGATTCCATAGCAACTGGATTGGGTAGCCACGCAGAAGGCTTCGCAACCAACGCGTTTGGAAACTTCTCTCATGCAGAGGGCAATCTTACCAGAAGTACGGGAGTTGCCTCTCATGCTGAAGGTCAAACGACATTTGCCGTAGGCGACTATTCACATGCTGAGGGTTATGAAACGCAAGCAATTGGAGAGAACTCCCATGTGGAGGGCTTTCAAAATCGTGCATTACGCAATAGCTCACATGCCGAAGGCCATGGCAATTATGCGGAAGGTACTGCCTCACATGCAGAAGGAGGGGCTAGTAAAGCACTGGGGGACTTTTCCCATGCAGAAGGCACACTCACCACCGCAAGCGGATTTGCCGCTCACGCGGAAGGCAACCGCTCCAATGCAAACGGATTGGCAGCTCACGCGGAAGGTATTGGAACTATAGCGATAGGGGAAGCAACGCACGCCGAGGGAAAGGAAACAAAGGCTACCGGAAATTTCGCTCATGCTGAAGGGAATAGAACGATTGCAGGTGAGCTGGGGGCTCATGCTGAAGGTTTAGGAACGGAAGCAACCGGCCTTTATTCTCATGCTGAAGGATTACTTGCAAGAGCAAGCGGAGGCGCATCCCATGCGGAGGGAGAAAATACGCTGGCGTTTTCCCATTATGCTCATGCTGAAGGGAGAAATACGGCGGCTGTCCACACCGGCGCCCATATTATGGGGGATAACAGTACATCCAGATTTCCATTCTCCTGGCATTTAGCCAACGGATTGACGAATGGACCTTCACTAAACTCCGCAATCATAGAGGGAGCAACAGGAAATATGTATCTCGACGGAACCATATTCTCACCCAATGCTGCTGACTATGCGGAAATGTTTGAGACCTATGATATGAATCCTATTATGCCGGGGTATTTTGTCACGTTAGAGGGAGATAAGATACGCAAAGCAACTGCAGACGATCATTACATTCTTGGCGTGGTAAGTGCAAGGCCGGCGATTGTCGCGGATGCGAGCGATTTGAGATGGCACAACTTATTTGTTAGAGACGAATGGGGAAATATTCAATACCATGAAGTTGAAATTCAGGAACGTGTGGATCAAGAAGGAAATATTACTCAACTCGGTTATGTGAAGAGAGAGCCTATTCTCAATCCTGAATATGACCAGGCGCAGAAATATATCCCGAGAAACGAACGTCCGGAGTGGGCTGCGGTAGGCGTACTTGGGAAATTGCTGGTGAGGGATGACGGTACTTGCATGGTTGACCAGTATTGCTGGAGTAATAATGAGGGAATTGCAACCGTCTCAAATCAAGGCTATCGGGTGATGAGAAGAATAGGGCCGAATCAAATCCAAATTTTTGTTAAGTAGCCATGTAGATATAAAGATGTGAAACGACACAGCTATTCAAATAGAGAGACCTTTACCGTTACGGCAAAGGTCTCTCATTTTTTGTTATCATGAACTGTGACATGGTATAATTTGTTTGGAAGTAACGTAACTGAATGGTGTTGTACACCAAAGGAGAAAAAAATGGAAAAAAACAAATTACTAAGAATGGACAATGTTGGCATCGTTGTAGAATCCCTTGATAATGCAATCTCTTTCTTCGAGGAAATCGGCTTGAAGCTCGAAGGGCGAGCCACTATCGAAGGCGAATGGGCTGGTCGCGTAACCGGACTGGGTACACAGTGCGTAGAGATTGCTATGATGGTTACCCCTGATGGCCATAGCCGACTTGAACTTTCGCGATTTCTCACCCCAATGGCTATATCAGACCACCGGACTGCTCCTGTAAACGCCCTCGGTTATCTACGCGTCATGTTCACCGTTGAAGACATTGACGAAATGGTAACCAGACTCACTAAGCATGGAGCTCAGCTCGTTGGCGAAGTGGTTCAGTACGGGGACTCGTATCGGCTCTGCTACATTCGTGGAACCGAAGGACTTCTAATCGGTTTAGCGGAACAGCTCGGTAACAAATGAGTACTGACGTTTCCATAAACGAGTTAACACAAAATGATTAACAGACCCCGTCCGATTCCTTACAAGTAATTTAAGCCGCAATATGGATCAATCTTTAGTGATTTTAAATTTTCCATAATCAATAAATACAATTTTGCTCTTTAACTTTCCTATATTATGCCATATCGGTTTTTTTCTGAGGATATCACGGGCAATAATGCCTGCTTTTCGGAACTTCTTTTCTAGACGAGATATTTTTTTGTTATATCGTTTTTTTTTAGAAATTTCTTTTGCTTTTTTCATAATGACCCATCCAAATCCCGACTTTTTGACTTTAGCTAGATGTTTTCGAAGGGATCGAGGAGAGTTTTTATATATTTTTTTCTCTATTTGATTACTTTTTATCCCTTGCTTTGTTGTTGCTACTTTTAGAACGTAGCCATCATCCATATCATAAACAATACGGTAATTTCCGATTCCCAGTGTCTTATAAGGTAAATTCAGTTTTTTTTCCGCTCGTTTTCCGGTTTTTTTTCCTTTGGGGTAATTTTTTTTTTTCATTTTTTTGATCCACTTTCGCACCATTGATTTCGTTTCCCGATCTATTATTTTACTAGCCAAAGTCCCCCTCTCCTTTTCGAAGGATTTGTGTAATTGGTTTATTTTATGTATAAGTTCATATTTCCGACTGTACTGCTCTCACGCGCGGCGAGGATTACAAAGATTTAGGCGGCAACTTTAACAGGTGGCAGCAGGAATATGGTATAAATAATATGGATGTGAACTGTGTCCCGTAAGCCACCTCCGCCGATTATGGCCATTTTTACAAGAGAGGAAATTGATTATGAATCAGCTGGCCATCAGACAAATGAAGAGATTTAGAAACGAAGTTACCCGCTTCATGATGATCTATAAGTTTGCCTTGGATGAAATGGAAACCAAGATTGAAATTTTGCAGGAGGAATTTCAATTTTTGCACGAGTACAACCCAATTGAACATACGAAATCTCGTCTGAAATCTCCTGAAAGCATACTAAATAAGCTGCACCGCAAGAAATGCGAAATTTCTTTTGAAAGCATTCGGGAACATATCAAGGATATCGCCGGTTTGCGGATCACGTGCTCCTTTTTGTCGGATATCTATACGATTAGGGATATGCTGAAGAAACAGACGGATCTTAGAATCCTGGAAGAAAAGGATTATATCCAAAACCCCAAGCCGAACGGGTATCAAAGCCTTCATCTTCTGATTGAGGTTCCCGTATTCATGTCGGACCGAATCGAGAAGGTATGCATTGAAGTGCAGGTCCGAACCATTGCCATGGATTTCTGGGCTAGCCTGGAGCATAAAATCTTTTATAAATACAATCAAGCCGTTCCTGCGAGTTTATTGGGGGAATTGAAGGAGGCGGCTGATGCCGCGGCAGCTTTGGACCGGAAAATGGAGCGACTGCATAAGGAAATAGAGAAGCTGAAAGAAGAGCAGCCGGAATTAACCGAGTTGAACCGCATCATCATCAATAATCAGGAATTTGCGCTTCCGCCCGCTTTGCTGGAGCTGTTGGACAGTGGTAATGAGAAAGACTGACATAAGCGTTATAACGAATTAGTGCCCTGTTGGAAGCGTTTTGTTGCCCTAGAGAGTGGACTCACCCCACTCTCTTTTTGTTGTGCGCAGTCTATAATAAAACTACAGGCAACACAAACAAGCGGAAAAGGGGCAGCATAGATGATGAAAAAAATGGTTGGTCTCGGACTTGGCGTAGCATTGACGGTCAGCTTGACCGGCTGCGGAGGCGCGGACACGGATGCGGGCAAGAGCGGCGGACAAACGCCTCAGCCGGCTCAGAAGAAGATCATCAAATATTGGACGGACGACCGTCACGATCAGGAGTACATTAAGGAACTGATCAATCAGTTTAACGTTTCAAATAAGGACAATATCGAGGTGGAACTGACGGTCATGTCCGAGAACTATAATCAGAGCGTCGATATCGCCTTCTCCAGCAATCAGGCGCCGGACGTGCTTCGTCTGAAAAGCGCCAATACGGAAACCTTCTTCAAAAAAGGTTACCTGGCTCCGATCGATGCATATTTGACCGACGGCATCAAATCGAAGTTCTCGACCGTGCTGATCGACGGGGTTAACCGCTTCGACGGCAAGCTGTACTCGCTTCCGAATACGGGACTTACACTGCGGCTTGTATATAACAAGGATTTGTTCGCCAAGGCGGGCATTCAGAATCCGCCGCAATCGCTTCAGGAAATGGTGGAGGCAGCTAAGAAAATAACGGAAGCGGGTAAAAAGGACGGCGTGTACGGCTTCGCGCTCAACTTCAAAAACCCGAAGAGCGCAATGGATCGCTCCGTACGGGAAATGTTATCGCTTAGCGGTCATCAGGGATTAGGCTTTGATATCAAAACCGGCAAATTTGACTTTGCTCCGTACGCAGAGGTAATCAAATCGTTCAAGCAAATGTATGATGACGGCAGCATTTTGCCGGGGGCGGAGACGCTTGACATTGATCCGATGCGGGCACAGTTCGCGGCAGGCAAGATCGGCATGTACCTGTCCTTCTCGACGGAGCCGGGCGTATATAAAGACCAGTTCCCAACGAAAATCAACTGGGCGGGCGCGCTCCCGCCGACGCTGGACGGCAAGCGCGGCGGCACCTCCGAGATCGTCTCGGCGGGCACGTGGCTCGGGCTGAGCAACAACTCGCAGAACAAGGACGCAGCCTGGAAGTTCATGCAATTCATGTACGGCGACGAGGTATTGACGACCTACCACGAGAAGGGCTTTGGCATCGCGGTCGTACCGAGCATCGCCGAGAAGGCGAAGCAGCCTCAAATTCCGGGTATGGAGGGCTTCCTGGTAGGCAAGCTGGATTCGCTCTGGCCGGTATCGCCGAATGTGTCGCCTGAAGGTATGAATTATGCCGACGCTTTCTTCAAGTACATGCTGGCCGGCGGAGATTTGGCGAAAATCGTTCAAGATTTGAATACCCGTTACAATGCGGCTTTGGATAAAGCAGTCCAGAAGGGCGACGTGAAGGTCGCGCCGAACCCGGGCTTTGACCCGGCCAAGCTGCAGGGAAAATAAACGGCAAGGGCAAGAGTCTTCGCCCGATGGTTCGGCGAAGGCTCTTTGCTGTCCGCATAAGCCCGTATCAGGGCGGAGGCGGTCATTATTATGCAGTAGAGAATTCATGGAGGAGGAGAAGGACGTATGTCCGCATGGAGACGGCTGAGTGAAAACACGCTCTTTCTTTTTCCAAGTGTCATCCTGACCCTCGCCTTGGGCATTTACCCCTTGGTCTGGGTGCTGCGTTACATGTTCTACGAATACCCGGGCTACGGCGAGGAGCTATTCGTCGGGCTCGATAACTTCCGCAGGCTTGCGACCGACGTGCAGTTTTGGGAATCGGTTCAAAATACGTTCATTTACGCAGCAGGCAAGCTGCTCATCACGATTCCGCTTTCGCTGCTGCTCGCGGTCATTCTTAACGGAAAGCTGCGCGGGCGCGGGCTGCTTCGGGCGATTTATTTTATGCCCACGGTCATTAGTACGGCGGTCATTTCCGTCGTGTTCTATATTATTTTTAACTCCTATAACGGCATGGTGAATCAGCTGCTGCTCCAATATTCGATCATTTCTCAGCCGATCGAATGGCTCGGTCCGAAATACGCGATGCTAACAGTCATTATCGTTGCGGCATGGGGGGCGGTCGGAAACTATATGCTGCTGTTCCTGGCGGGACTGCAAAGCATTCCGAACGACCTGTACGAAAGTGCGGCGATCGATGGGGCGAACGCGGGGCAGCGCTTCCGGCACATTACGATTCCAATGCTAGGGCCGGTGATGCAGATGATCATTATGCTTGCGGTCATCGCTTCACTTAAGGGCTATGAGAGCATTATGGTCATGACGGAGGGCGGTCCGATCGGCCGTACGGAAGTGATGTATTTGTATCTCTACAAGCTGCTTTTCCCGGTATCCACGGGGGCGCCTGTCGATCAACAGATCGGCTACGGCAGTGCGGTTGGCTTCGCAACAGCGTTGATCGTCGGAGCCATTACGGCCGTGTACTATTATTTCAGTCGAAAAATGAGCAAGGTGTTCTAGCTCAAGGGGGTGTACGGACATGAACGAATTGACGTTATCGCGAGCTGAGCATCCGGCGTACCTGCGCCTCGTTAAGGTAGCGGGCAGGGTCGTCATGTGGGCGTTCCTGGTTATTACGGCGCTGCTGACGCTGTTTCCCGTGCTGATGACCGTGGCCGGCTCGTTAAAAAGCAACGCCGAGCTCATGAGCGGAGGCGGCTTGCTGCCGGAGGTATGGCAGTTCGCCAATTACGCGGAGGCATGGAGGCAGACGAAATTCGCTCAATATACATGGAACAGCGTGTTTTTGAGCGTGACGGTGACTGTCGGCACCCTGCTCGTGGCGGCGATGGCTGCGTATGTGGTCGATCGCAGAGCTTTTCCAGGGAAGGCGCTGTATGTGGGCATTCAAGCTTCAACGATGTTCATCTCCGTCGGGGCGGTAATGCTACGCCCGCAGTTCGATCTGATGGTCAAGCTGAATTTGAATACGACGCTGTGGGGCGTCATTCTCATTCTCATCAGCGCTCATGCAAGCACGTTCTTTATCTTACTCGGGTTCTTTAAGGCGATCCCGCGGGAGCTGGATGAAGCAGCTATGATTGACGGCTCCAGCTTCTCCCGCAGCTTCTTTACGATCATTCTTCCGCTGCTGACGCCGGGACTCGGGGTTTCCGGACTGTTTGCTTTCCGGCATGCGTGGAACGAGTACATTTTGCCGCTCGTGTTTACGATGACGAATCCGAAGCTGCAGACGCTGACCGTCGGGCTGGCGAATCTGCGTTACGGCTCGTCCGCCGCGATGCAGGTGCATTTGATGATGGCCGGAGCCTGCTTGTCGATTTTGCCGATGCTGCTGGTTTATATCCTAGCGAACAAATCGTTCATGCAGGTGACTGCCGGCTCCATTAAGGGGTAAGGAGACCCTGTAAGCATGTCTGATTGCATTATTAAAAGAGATCAGTCGGAATGGATCAAACGAGGTGGCTTTGTCAGGTTCGGGACATGAAATCCTTGGAACGAATGTGGTTGTACAAATAACTGGGTATCCAATACCAGCGGAGATGCAAGGTGGGATGTATATTATGGCAGATTTGAAGCGATGGCAAGGAAAAAGCTGGGGAACGCTTGGTGACAGTATTACTGAAGCGAACGGATATCAGCCGATAGTAGCAGCGAGACTCGGATTTACTCGTGTGGAGAACTATGGTAAGAGCGGCTGCCCGATGACGGCAGGGGGCGAACGTGACTACGGAGCGACTGTTAATATAGCGCCGAGCACGGATCCATTCTTGGATTGTGTGACTATTCTGGCGGGGATCAACGACTTCCGACTGAATAAGCCGATCGGTTCTATAGACTGCCGAAGTGTTGAGACATTCTACGGGGCTTATCGTGCGACGATTGAAACCATTCTAACACGAAATCCCATCACCCGCCTCAGTCTGTGGACTCCGATGCAGCGTGACAAGGATGGCTATGATAACGAATCCATCAATGCTGCGGGCCACCGACTTCGCGACTATGTTTCGGTAATTCGCACTCTTGGGGAAGAGTATGCGCTGCCGGTGCTGGATCTGTATGCGTTGAGTGGCTTCAACAAATGGACATTATCGTATTTCACATCGGACCGGCTACACCCCAACCAAGCGGGACATGAACGAATTGCCGATCTGGCATCAGCATTCCTTGCACAGATTTGATGAATGGTCAGCTGTAATAAATTCCGTACAATACAATATTATTACAAATAATGGGGACAGCGGATGGCGTGGAATACGTGTTTATCCATCGTGGGAGATACGCCAATAAGCCGTCAGGCTCAAGAAACCGTAAAATGGCTGCTAAACTCTTCTGTGAATTCCACAGATGGTTTTAGGAGCCATTTTTATGTTTGAAGACAAATAAATCAATAGCGAGCAATATCACATACTCCACGATGCCATCAACCGCAGGGCTTGGTATGGAGAATGGTACATGCGTGCGTTGAGCTCGGTGGAGAATTTCGGCTTCCATATTGTCGACATGGCTGAAGCAACAGAATTATTTGAAACAATACTGCAGTATGCAGTAGAGCTTATTCACTACATGCGACCCACCCTCGCTTGTGGTTTTTATTAGTGTTTCTGTTTCGATGAAAACAGTAAGATTCATCAAGTGAAAAAGGTAGATCCATCATTCTCGCCCCATTGGCAAGCGTTTATAATAATGCCTGTAAGCGAAATAGTGATGGGAGAGGAATAGAAATGAACCAAGAGGAACAGTATGATATTCTCATTTACGGAGGGACGGCCGCAGGCATTATGGCAGCTGTGCAGTCCAAAAAAATGGGTAAGAGCGTGGTGGTGATCGAGCCTAGTCAGCGAATCGGGGGCTTGACCACCGGAGGACTGGGAGATACGGATGTAGGGATGAAGGAAGCGATCGGGGGCTTGTCCTTGGAGTTTTACCAGCGGGTAGCCCGGAAATATTCGCAAGATGGCGCCTGTTGGCTGTTTGAACCCAAAGTAGCGCTCGAAGTTTTGCAAGATTTTGTGACGGAGAACAATATCGAGGTCGTATACGGGGAACGGCTTGAACTAAAGGACGGTGTAACCAAGCATGGATCCAAAATCATCTCGATCCGCATGGAATCCGGGAACGTCTATAACGGCAAGGTGTTTATTGACGCTACTTATGAAGGGGATCTGATGGCCAAAGCCGGCGTATCCTATTATGTCGGCCGGGAGTCGAATGCTCAATACGGGGAGACATTAAACGGCATCAGGCCTGGCAATGAGCTGCCCGGGGGAATCGATCCTTATGTGGTGAAAGGGGTGCCGTCCAGCGGCTTGCTGTTGCGTGTCAATCCGGACGCAGGCGGTAATATCGGCGATGGGGACACCAAGCTTCAGGCTTATAACTTCCGTATGTGTTTGACGAATAATCCCGACAACCGCTTGGAGATTGAAAAGCCGGAAGGATATAACGAAGCTGATTATGAAATTTTGTTCCGGGCCATCGAGCAAGGGCAAAACTCGCGTTTCTTTAAATTGAACCGAGTAACCCCGGATAAGACCGATTCCAATAACAACAGTGGCATCTCTACGGATTACAACGGAATGAACCATAGCTATGCAGAGGCGGATTACCCTATCCGGGAACAACTCTGGAATGCCCACCGTCTCTATCAGCAAGGCTATGTTTGGACCATACAGAATCAT
The DNA here is from genome assembly GCF_030167925.1 of Paenibacillus silviterrae. Lineage (GTDB taxonomy): Bacteria > Bacillota > Bacilli > Paenibacillales > NBRC-103111 > Paenibacillus_G > Paenibacillus_G silviterrae. Next base: position 1,712,586 of record NZ_JASKUT010000002.1, on the reverse strand, counting down.
CAGCGGGTGCCCGAGGAGATACGGGCGGTATACAGACCGTGGGGCCTGCCGCTTGATGAATTTATCGAAAGCGGCCATTGGACACCCCAGTTGTACGTCAGAGAATCCCGCAGAATGATCGGCGATTATGTGGTGACGGAGCATGTAGTCAGACTGAAGGATCAGGTGCCGGATTCCATAGGTATGGCCTCCTTTGCCATGGACTCGCACCACACTCAGTACTATGTTAACGAAGACGGGCATGTAAGCACGGAGGGCGGGTTTTATGTGAAATTGACAGCGCCTTATCCCATTAGCTATCGGGCCATTGTGCCGAAAAAGGTGGAGTGTACCAATCTGATCGTACCGGTATGTGTTTCCGCCACCCATGCTGCTTACGGTTCGATCCGGATGGAGCCCGTATTTATGATCCTGGGTCAATCGGCTGCAGCAGCAGCTGCACTGGCGCTTGATGCGGACGGCATCGTTCAACATGTAGCGTATGAGCGGTTGCATTCTATACTCGTTCAAGAAAATCAGGTTTTGCATGCAGACGTCCAATACTAGAGTCAATCTAGGCTGAAACGGAATCCGAAGCTGCGCCGATATTCTCCCGGGGGATGTCCGAACCGCTCACGGAATACCCGGCAGAAATGCGGGTAGCTCGGGAAACCTGTCTTCTCGGCAACCTGCTCCAGCGTGAGATTGCTGTAGAGCACCTGCTGCTGCGCATGGTTTAGCCTGACGTCAATACAGTAGGCGAACAGCGATTGACCAAAAGCGTTTTTGAACAGATAGCTGCAGCGGGAGACGCTTAATCCGACGGAGGCCGCTATTTGTTCCAAACGGATGGGTTCATGGGCATGGTTTTCTATGAATTGCTTCATCCTGTACGCGGTATCCGATCCCCTGGTACGCTGCTTGACCTGGATCACATGCTCCAGTGTCAAACATAGCGTTCTTAGAAGATAGTCCATGATCTCATCTTGATTTTTCATCATTTTTTTCTTTTCGCTGATAATATGCTTCCATAAGGTGATGACCGTATCGTCAAAGCCGATGTTCGTTTTGGTGGGCAGGCCTTTGGGTTTCCACCACGAATCCAACCATTCTCCGCTGCCGATCAGGAAATAATCGCCGACGGGTTGAACCGCACCCGATTCCGTTGTGCTTCGAGGCTGCACGTTAAGTTCATATGGCTGATCAGGCGGATATATGAGCAGGTCACCTGGGATGATAGTTTCGTATTTCCCGTCAACCAGCGCACGGCAGGTTCCTTCGGCCTGAAGCCGGAACAGGTAGAAGGTCAGCCCGTCTTTATAAGTCACGGAGTGGGGCTTCGTGTGTGTGAAATAATTCGCATAAATGACGCTGGATCGATACGAAACGGAATTCGTCATCGGTGAGGTTCCTCCTCAAATAGCGATTATTCTCAAATTATATCGTTTCATCGGAGACATTGACAAGATTAAGGGAAACCGTAAGAGGGAAGAAGTTCATACTTTAAGATATAAACAGGAGGATCTATGAAACCCCTAAAGATCCGGACACGAATGAAAATCACATGCTTTTCCGGGCAACGGGTCCGTGGCCGCAAAAAAAGAAGAGAGGGATGTCACGATCATTATCCGATTTTTTTGGGTTATGCAAAAAGCTCTGATGACTGAATCCATTTCAGTATTTACAATACCTCTTCGAGCAACTGCCTCAACTGACAGATCCAAATGATCCCGAAGAACTAGACAAGCTGCTTCCGTGGTCGCCGATGCTACCACTCGCTTGTCGAGTATTTAAACAACAATAGCTACAGTATACGACAGCCCTCAACATGAATGCATGGTGGGGGTTGTTTGACGCTCACCTCGAAAAGGGCGATTTCCTTCGCGTTTGCCAACAATTAAGCCGGAATAATACCCAATCATATTGTCGATATCGCAAATATACTATGAGCAAACCAAGAAAAGAGGAATGCTCATGAAGAAAAATCTAACACTAAAGGCTGGAAAATATAAAGGTCTCAATGTTAAAAAAGTCAACGTAACTCCAAAAAATGCCAGAAGAACAGTCGATCTTGGAGATGGCTTTGAACGATTTGAATTTTCCAGAGAAGTTCCAGGAAATACATTTTATACGTTTACCTTTACCGCAGCAGCAAATAAAATAGTTATCAGTGCCGGATGGGGGTGGCCTTTTTCAAGAGCATTTCCAGTTTTAAGCCACCCACAAGGTAACAATAGATGGGTAATCTCGCTCCCACAGACAAATCCAAGTGCTCTCACAGTAACCTTTTATTTCATAACTAAAGCTATAAGCTAAAGCGTGTTCAAATCATGATTCAGCATAGTAAAGCCCACATCTTGATGATAAGGTGTGGGCTATTTGACGCTTACATTAATACGGCCCGCTCCAATGATACGGTTACTGTTCTTTACTGCATCGCCCGATGAATGTCCTTCCTTTTGATGGCGGGGAAAAGGTGGGTAAGCCCTCTATTTATTTAGCGGCAGCAGAATTCATAGAAGATTTTGCTTCGCCCAAAGCGACCCATAAACTATTGGCGTCTCCCGTTTTTGATTGGGAGGAGAATCGTGGGGGTGCGAGTTGGCCCCCGATATCCTTGGGGAACAAGGCATGGCGGATCCCTTATCACGCGAAGAAAAATGTACAGTTTGGATATACACAATCCTTTATGATCATCAGAGAGCAGGAGGACGATTTCCCGGTCGTTATTCACCGTTGCTCCGATCGTCTGATGTTTGCAGAGAGGGAGTAGGAAATGCCGAAGGATTATTACCACACACCTTGTCTGTTTACTACCGGAGGCGTTGTCATGGGCGAAGAATTAGTCATGTCTTATGGTGCGGCAGATCAATAAATCGGTATATCCTAGGTTAACTTCGCTGATTTATTGGTCTATATTCGGAAATATGATGCGAATGGAGCTTTTCATAACCGTTGAAAAGTGTCCTATAAAAGTGGATTTGTAGTGTCAGCAATGATGACCAGGGGACCCCCTCTAGACAAACATTGGGACAGTAATATTGTATCCCTGGAGCATGGGCTTACCCCACTCCTTTCTTAGTAGACAGGAATTATAATAAAAATATGACTCAAATGAGTGAAAATGAAAACGGTTAACCTTGGCTTGGCGGTTACTTTGGCAGTTGCTGACCAGGTGTAATCCACTAGGTTATCAAAAGGAGGAAGAATGGAAGGCGTTACTCGATCGTCAGAAAGTTGGGACAACGGTGAAAAGGAAACACAATGACGATTAAACCGGGTTACCTAGGTAAGATTACGACATTCACGGTCAGACATATCCTATTCTGTTCTCCCGGTCATAACTGGCAGATTAATGATTTTCAGGAGGTATGTATGCTATTAAAAAAAGTATTTATTTTTTCGTTATTGCTTGCCGTAATTATCACAGGAATACTACCACAGACATCGGATGCGACCGAAATCATTCAATACTCCCCTACGTCTTCAATGGATACCTCATCTCTACTACAGACAGCTAATGGAACCGCAATGATTCAGAACTATCCTATGCCATCTATTTATACCGCATCCAGTATGTACTCATTGAAAGCGGATAATGAAGCGGTTCCCGTAATTCAATATTTAGCTGACTATGACTACGCTCAATTTTCTTTTTCCGGAACGGTCAGCATTGAAGTTACGACAGACAAGCCGATTACATCTTATTCGATCAGTCCGCTGGCCAAAAACATCAAGGGCACGGTCGACGGGAACAAGCTGACATTTACGCTTTCTACCTCAACCTATGTGATTGTAGAGATCAATGGTCAGCGAAGAAAGCTCGTCATTGCGGCCGATCCGTTCGAGACGGATATTCCCGCGTCATCAGGTCCCGGAATTTACAATGTGACCGCTGCGCCGTACAATGCGGACAGCACGGGAGCGACGCTTGCATCAGGAGCGATTCAGCAGGCCATTGACGACGCCCATCAAGCCGGGGGAGGCACTGTGTTTATTCCGGCCGGAGTCTACACCTCAAGCAATCTGACTCTAAAAAGCAATGTGACCGTCTACCTGGCCGGAGGCGCAGTCATTGTCGGCACAGGCAGGGGCGAGGACTATAGGAATGACTTCCGCAAGGATTCCCGCAACGCTGACGGAACGTACTTTATCCGCACTGCCATAGACTCCAGCAATATCACGATAAGGGGACGCGGAACCATTGACGGGAAAGGCATAGAGATGCGGGAGCGCAAAATGCCGGCACCACCGGCGACACACAAGCAGGGGGAAGGATTCCTGAATAACCTGCTGGTTCCGATTGCAACCAGCAATTTTACGTTTGACGGGTTGATTTTGCGGGACGCCGGCTTCTGGATGTTCATGGTGGTACGTTCCGATAATGTGAAAATCACGAATTATAAAGGGTTCCAGGATTTATACAAAATTGAGAATGATGCCATGGATATCAATGAGAGTCAGAACGTGCTGGTTCGACATGCCATTGGCATATCGGACGACGACACATTTTCTACCAAAACCTGGCCGCAGAAAGGGATGTCCAAGGACTGGCCTGGAGCGATTGAACATTTGGAAAATGTGGTCTTTGAGGATGTCTTAGCCTGGACTCGTTGTGTGGCTTTCAAGATTGGCATGGGCATATGTACGCTGCAGAACGGCGTAACCATCCGGAATTCGTATGTGTATCAAAGCGCCCGGGCACTGCTTGTTGATCATGGTTATACAGAAAACACTCTCCCGGAGGAAGGCCAGGCCCAGAATATTACGTTTGAGAACATTGATATTGAACGAGTCGGAATTAATCAATTCGGGAATTACTGGTTTGGGGTTTCCACCAGCACGTCCGGCGACGTAAGCAATGTGTTATTCAAAAATATCAATGTTCGTGAAACGGGATCCCAGAAGTCCAGGCTCTCAGGGAATATCACCAGAGGCGGAATGGTTAACGGGGTAACGTTCACTGATATTTATGTTGGAGGCAAGCTCGCAAGAAACCTGAATGACTTGAATGCTTCCGTTGTGAATGATAATGTCAGCAGCGTAGTCATTGCCAATTCTACTCCCGTACTATTCAGCGATAATTTTAATGATGGGGATACCGCAGGGTGGACGGTTGCTACGGGCACCTGGAATGTAGTAACAGATGGTACTAACGTTTTGGCCCAGAAAGCGAACAATACAACGGGCCTTATTACGGCCGGTGATTCATGGACGGATTACGTAGTAGAAGCCAAAATGAAAATGCCAATAACCAATGCCAATGCAGGCATTCTATTCAGAGTAACGGATTCCGGTAATTACTATATGTATCGAATCAACGCAGCGGCCAAAAAGCTGGAGCTTTACAAAAGTGTCAATGGAACCTTGACCAATGTATCCAGCACCTCTTACACAGCCGTTGCGAATCAGTGGTATACGGTTAAAGCCGTCGTAAAAGGGAATACGATTAAAGGTTATGTGGATGGGGAATTGAAGACAGAATGGACGAACCCTGAAACTGAATTAACGGCAGGGAAAATCGGCTTCAGGACAACAACCCTGAGTGCAGTCTTTGATGACGTAGTCGTTACCGCTATCAATGAAGCGCCTACGGACATTGCGCTTTCACATAACATCGTGGCAGAAAATACGACTGTAGGAGGCATCGTCGGAACATTCTCAACCGCCGACCCTGATGAGCAGGATACATTTGCGTATTCGCTGGTAACAGGAGCCGGTGATATGGACAACGGAAGCTTCGCCATAGCCGTATCAGGGAATGCGCTGATTCTCCGTGACACACCGGATTACGAAACAAAAAGCAGCTACAGTATCCGGGTGAGGAGCACAGATTCAGGCGGGCTCTACTATGAGAAAAACTTTACGATCCATATAACGGATGCAGATGAAACACCTACAAATTCAAATCCAAATACCATTCTATACAGCGACGATTTTGAAGATGGAAATTTCACGGGATGGACTACTGCCGGAGGTTCCTGGAGTGTAGCAGCAGATGACACGAAAGCTTTGTTCCAGAAGGCTAGTACCACGGCCCTCATTACAGCCGGTGATTCTTGGACAGATTATGCATATGAAGCCAAAGTAAAAGTCCCGATTACCAATGCAAACGCAGGAATTGTCTTCAGAGTGCAGGACTCTAAAAATTATTATATGTATCGAATGAATTCAGCCGCCCAAAAGCTGGAGTTGTACAAATGTGTAGATGGAATCATGACCATTGTATCCAGCACCCCATACACAACTGTTGCGAAGCAGTGGTATACGCTGAAGGTTGTCGTACAAGGGAATAGGGTGATAGGTTATGTGGATGGGGAACGAAAAGTGGAATGGACAAATCCCGTAGCTGAATTAACTACAGGGAAAATCGGATTCAGGACAACATCTGCGGATGCAGTGTTCGATGATGTTTTCGTCACAGAGTTAAATAAGGCGCCTGCGGACATTTCGCTAACCAGTAACAGCGTAGCCGAAAATATGCCTGCAGGAAGCAGTGTGGGGACCTTTTCAACCACCGACCCGGATACGGGAGACGCCTTTACCTATTCTCTGGCAACAGGTGACGGAGATACCGGCAACGGAAGCTTCGCTATTTCCGGGAATATCTTGCAGACCGTGACAGCGTTCGTTTACGACACACAAGATAGCTACCGCATTCGGGTTAGAAGCACGGACACAGGCGGACTCTATGTTGAAAAGCAGTTTACCATTGCCGTTACCAAAGCCGGTGTTCATAAGGCCAATGCTGCCAACAACATAGTAACCCTCGATAGCAGCAGAGCGGCGTCAGGTGATACAGTAACATTGACCGCCGTGGGAGACAGGCAGTCAGCAAACGGTACTGCTGCAGGAGATGAAAAGTATATACCCATTACCTGGTCATCCACAGAGGAAGGCAAACACGGCAGCTTCCTATGGAACGCGGGTGTGGGAGACTATACGTCAAGCTATGCTGCTTCAGAAGCGGGAACACACGTCATAACGGCTGCTTTCCAGAAGATGAGCTGGAATGGTTCCTCCTGGGTTAGTGGAACAACCGATACAAAAACGGTAACCCTGCAGGTGTACGCTCCGGCTCAAAATGAAGGAAACCGCCTCGTCGTTAGCCCGAGCAGCGCTGTGGTGGGGCAAACCGTCATCATAACGGCGGAGGGCTACAGGCAGAACATTACACCGACCATAATCGGTGACGAAAGATATTACCCGACTACATGGAGCTCCACAGAAGCCGGCAAGTCGGGGGTATTTACGGTAAGCGGACAGGTTTATCAATCCAGCTATACCCCTGCTGCACCAGGAGTATTCACGATAACCGCGACATATCAGAAGCAGGTATGGGATGGAACGTCTTGGGTCAATGGCGTAACGGATACCAATACTGCAGCCGTCACTGTAATTCTGGCGCCTATAGCCAGTGCAGCCAACAACACGCTAGCTCTGAACGTGCCAAGCATCACAGTAGGAGGTACTGTAACTATCACAGCAGCGGGAGACCGGCAGAATGCAATGGGAACCGTTCTAGGAGAAGACCGGTATTATCCGACCACATGGAGCTCCACTGAGTCTGGTAAATCCGGAATATTTACGGTAAACGGACAGGTATATTCTGCGGGCTATAAGACGACATTAGTAGGCGATTACACCATAACGGCTACATTCCAGAAGCAAATCTGGAATGGGACGGCGTGGACCAATAGCACCACCGATACCAAAACCATAAGACTGACCGTAATTGCAGTTACAACGGGAGATAACAGCGGTTCCGACAACGGCGATTCTGACGGCAGCGGTGGAGGTACATCTTCGTCACCGGTAACAGGTAATACAGGCGCAGACATTCCCTTAAATAGTGCAACAGAACAAGTCGGCATGGCAGTAACCACTCAAGAAGGCGATAAAACCGTCACTACCGTTTCCATTGACCGGGGCAAGCTGGAACAAAGGTTATCGCAAGAAGGCAATGGTGTGATCGTGACGATTCCAGTCAATAACGAATCTGACGTGGTAGTCGCTGAATTGACCGGACAGATGATCAAGAGCATGGAAGCCAAAGAAGCAGTGCTGCAGATAAAGACCGGGAATGTAACTTATACGCTGCCCGCAGCACAGATCAATATTGATGTCGTATCGCAGCAGATTGGAGCGCAGGCGGCACTACAGGATATCAAAGTCAACATTACTGTAGCAGCGCTTCCAGCCGATACGGTAAAGGTGGTTCAAGACACTGCAACGCAAAACGGTTACAAGATTGTTGTCAATCCGGTAGAGTTCGATATTACGTGCACCATCGGCAGCAAAACAGTGGATGTTTCAAAATTCAACAGCTATGTGGAAAGGACTATAGCAATTCCGGATGGAATAGATTCGAGCAAGATTACGACAGGCATCGTTCTTAATGCTGACGGAACCTTCTCCCATGTGCCCACGATAATTTCAATCATCGACGGCAAACGCTATGCCAGAATCAATAGCTTGACCAACAGCACCTATTCGGTCATTTACAGCCCCAAAACGTTTGTAGATATTAATACGCATTGGGCAAAAGACGCGGTGAATGACTTGGGGTCCAGACTTGTTATTAATGGCAGCGGAGATGAAAGGTTTGAGCCCGACAGGGACATTACCCGTGCGGAGTTTGCTGCGATCGTAGTAAATGGCCTTGGGGTGACGCGGCCCGGTACCGGTAAGGACATTTTCGGGGATGTAACCAAAGACGACTGGTATTACGATGCCGTATCCATTGCTTATGAATATGGTATCATAGACGGATACGGAAAAAGTACATTAAGGCCGACGGATAAAATTACCCGTGAGCAGGCCATGACCATGACGGCAAGAGCGATGAAATACACCGGATTGAAAGCAGAGTTGATGGAGAATGAAGCTGAAAAGCTGCTTTCAGGGTTTGAGGATGCCGTTTATTCTGCTGACTATGCGAAAAACAGTATTGCATTAAATATTAAGACCGGAATCATTACCGGTAGGGATGGCAATTTAGTGGCGCCAAAAAATAATATTACCCGTGCGGAAGTTGCCGTAATTGTGAGAAGGCTTTTGCAAAAATCAGGATTGATTTAGAGCGCCAATGTTGCAGGTCCCGATTGAACCGGACAACAGGATCTTCACGGCGCGGGCCATCATCGTTTTGTTGCCCTAGAGAGTGGACTCACCCCACTCTCTTTTTGTTGTGCGCAGTCTATAATAAAACTACAGGCAACACAAACAAGCGGAAAAGGGGCAGCATAGATGATGAAAAAAATGGTTGGTCTCGGACTTGGCGTAGCATTGACGGTCAGCTTGACCGGCTGCGGAGGCGCGGACACGGATGCGGGCAAGAGCGGTGGACAAACGCCTCAGCCGGCTCAGAAGAAGATCATCAAATATTGGACGGACGACCGTCACGATCAGGAGTACATTAAGGAGCTGATCAATCAGTTTAACGCTTCAAATAAGGACAATATCGAGGTGGAACTGACGGTCATGTCCGAGAACTATAATCAGAGCGTCGATATCGCCTTCTCCAGCAATCAGGCACCGGACGTGCTTCGTTTGAAAAGCGCCAATACGGAAACCTTCTTCAAAAAAGGTTACCTGGCTCCGATCGATACGTATTTGACCGACAGCATCAAATCGAAGTTCTCGACCGTGCTGATCGACGGAGTCAACCGCTTCGACGGCAAGCTGTACTCGCTTCCGAATACCGGACTTACACTGCGGCTTGTATATAACAAGGATTTGTTCGCCAAGGCGGGCATTCAGAATCCGCCGCAATCGCTTCAGGAAATGGTGGATGCAGCTAAGAAAATAACGGAAGCGGGTAAAAAGGACGGCGTGTACGGCTTCGCGCTCAACTTCAAAAACCCGAAGAGCGCGATGGATCGCTCCGTACGGGAAATGTTATCGCTTAGCGGTCATCAGGGATTAGGCTTTGATATCAAAACCGGCAAATTTGACTTTGCTCCGTACGCTGAGGTAATCAAATCGTTCAAGCAAATGTATGATGACGGCAGCATTTTGCCGGGGGCGGAGACGCTTGACATTGATCCGATGCGGGCACAGTTCGCGGCGGGCAAGATCGGCATGTACCTGTCCTTCTCGACGGAGCCGGGCGTATATAAAGACCAGTTCCCGACGAAAATCAACTGGGCGGGCGCGCTCCCGCCGACGCTGGACGGCAAGCGCGGCGGCACCTCCGAGATCGTCTCGGCGGGCACGTGGCTCGGGCTGAGCAACAACTCGCAGAACAAGGACGCAGCCTGGAAGTTCATGCAATTCATGTACGGCGACGAGGTATTGACGACCTACCACGAGAAGGGCTTTGGCATCGCGGTCGTACCGAGCATCGCCGAGAAAGCGAAGCAGCCTCAAATTCCGGGGATGGAGGGCTTCCTGGTAGGCAAGCTGGATTCGCTCTGGCCGGTATCGCCGAATGTGTCGCCTGAAGGTATGAATTATGCCGACGCTTTCTTCAAGTACATGCTGGCCGGCGGAGATTTGGCGAAAATCGTTCAAGATTTGAATACCCGTTACAATGCGGCTTTGGATAAAGCAGTCCAGAAGGGCGACGTGAAGGTCGCGCCGAACCCGGGCTTTGACCCGGCCAAGCTGCAGGGAAAATAAACGGCAAGGGCAAGAGTCTTCGCCCGATGGATCGGCGAAGGCTCTTTGCCGTCCGCATAAGCCCGTATCAGGGCGGAGGCGGTCATTATTATGCAGTAGAGAATTCATGGAGGAGGAGAAGGACGTATGTCCGCATGGAGACGGCTGAGTGAAAACACGCTCTTTCTTTTTCCAAGTGTCATCCTGACCCTCGCCTTGGGCATTTACCCCTTGGTCTGGGTGCTGCGTTACATGTTCTACGAATACCCGGGCTACGGCGAGGAGCTATTCGTCGGGCTCGATAACTTCCGCAGGCTTGCGACCGACGTACAGTTTTGGGAATCGGTTCAAAATACGTTCATATACGCAGCAGGCAAGCTGCTCATCACGATTCCGCTTTCGCTGCTGCTCGCGGTCATTCTTAACGGAAAGCTGCGCGGGCGCGGGCTGCTTCGGGCGATCTATTTTATGCCCACGGTCATTAGTACCGCGGTCATTTCCGTCGTGTTCTATATTATTTTTAACTCCTATAACGGCATGGTGAATCAGCTGCTGCTCCAATATTCGATCATTTCCCAGCCGATCGAATGGCTCGGTCCGAAATACGCGATGCTGACAGTCATTATCGTTGCGGCATGGGGGGCGGTCGGAAACTATATGCTGCTGTTCCTGGCGGGACTGCAAAGCATTCCCAACGACCTGTACGAAAGTGCGGCGATCGACGGGGCGAATGCGGGGCAGCGCTTCCGGCACATTACGATTCCGATGCTAGGCCCGGTGATGCAGATGATCATTATGCTTGCGGTCATCGCTTCGCTTAAAGGCTATGAGAGCATTATGGTCATGACGGAGGGCGGTCCGATCGGCCGTACGGAAGTGATGTATTTGTATCTCTACAAGCTGCTTTTCCCGGTATCCACGGGGGCGCCTGTCGATCAACAGATCGGCTACGGCAGTGCGGTTGGCTTCGCAACAGCGTTGATCGTCGGAGCCATTACGGCCGTGTACTATTATTTCAGTCGAAAAATGAGCAAGGTGTTCTAGCTCAAGGGGGTGTACGGACATGAACGAATTGACGTTATCGCGAGCTGAGCATCCGGCGTACCTGCGCCTCGTTAAGGTAGCGGGCAGGGTCGTCATGTGGGCGTTCCTGGTTATTACGGCGCTGCTGACGCTGTTTCCCGTGCTGATGACCGTGGCCGGCTCGTTAAAAAGCAACGCCGAGCTCATGAGCGGAGGCGGCCTGCTGCCGGAGGTATGGCAGTTCGCCAATTACGCGGAGGCATGGAAGCAAACGAAGTTCGCTCAATATACATGGAACAGCGTGTTTTTGAGCGTGACGGTGACTGTCGGCACCCTGCTCGTGGCAGCGATGGCTGCGTATGTGGTCGATCGCAGAGCTTTTCGGGGTAAGGCGTTGTACGTGGGCATTCAGGCTTCGACGATGTTCATTTCCGTCGGGGCGGTAGTGCTGCGCCCGCAGTTCGATCTGATGGTCAAGCTGCATTTGAATACGACACTGTGGGGCGTCATCCTCATTTTGATCAGCGCGCATGCTAGCACGTTCTTTATCTTACTTGGATTCTTTAAGGCGATCCCGCGGGATCTGGATGAAGCAGCAATGATTGACGGCTCCAGCTTCTCCCGCAGCTTCTTTACGATCATTCTTCCGCTGCTGACGCCGGGACTCGGGGTTTCCGGACTGTTTGCTTTCCGGCATGCGTGGAACGAGTACATTTTGCCGCTCGTGTTTACAATGACGAATCCGAAGCTGCAGACGCTGACCGTCGGGCTTGCGAATCTGCGTTACGGCTCGTCCGCCGCGATGCAGGTGCATTTGATGATGGCCGGAGCCTGCTTGTCGATTTTGCCGATGCTGCTGGTTTATATCCTAGCGAACAAATCGTTCATGCAGGTGACTGCCGGCTCCATTAAGGGGTAAGGAGAGGTACTCATGACAATCCATTCGTTTCAAACAATAGGGCAGCTGCAGTCGAGTTCGGTGATCCGGAGACATCCGGCCAATCCTCTGTTGGCGCCCAAGGATGTGCCGTACGGTCCTGCGATGGTGTTCAATGCAGGGGTAACCAAGTACGAGGGTAAATACGTAATGGTATTCCGCAACGACTACGGCAACGCGGCGGAGGAGACGATCGAGCCGCACAGCACGACGAATCTCGGGCTTGCCTACAGTGACGACGGGATCAACTGGCAGGTGCAGAACGCTCCCTGCTGGAGCTGGAACGATGAAGAGGTCATTCGCGTCTATGATCCGAGACTGACTGTCATCGAGGGGCGTTGCTACATGTGCTTTGCCGTCGATACGAAGCATGGGCTGAGGGGCGGCATCGCCGTCACGGAGGATTTCAGCAGCTTCGAGGTATTGAGCCTATCGGTGCCGGATAACCGCAACATGGTGTTGTTTCCGGAGCGGATCGGCGGCAAGTACGTACGTCTGGAGCGCCCGTTCCCGGTATACAGCCGCGGCGGGATCGACCGCTTCGATATGTGGATGAGCGATTCGCCGGATCTGGCGTATTGGGGCGGCTCCAAGCTTGTGCTAGGGGTGGAGCAAGTGCCCTTCGCCAACGACAAGGTCGGTCCGGGCGCGCCGCCGGTGAAGACGGAGAAGGGCTGGCTGACGACGTTTCATGCGGTCGACCTGGATCCTTCTCGAGGTAAAAACGGCTGGGAGCCAAGCTGGAAGAAGCGTTATACGGCTGGGATTATGCTGCTTGATTTGGAGGATCCGAGCCGGATCGTCGGCATGGCGGAGTCGCCCCTGCTTGCGCCTGAAGCGGTTTATGAGACATCCGGCGGCTTCCGCAACGATGTTATTTTTCCTGGCGGGATGATTCTGGAGGATTCGGGCGAGGTCAAAATTTATTACGGCGCGGCAGATACGGTCGAATGCTTGGCGTTGGCGCATGTTGGCGATTTGGTGCGGCTGTGTTTGGAAGGACGCTAGGGCGAAAGCATTTATTCGGCGAATGAAAAGCTATAATTTATATGAGAAGTATGAAGGAGGATGGCGATGAGCTACGGTGAGATACGACTTCCGCAGCAAAGCGTGCCGGTGTCTTATGAGGCTGATGTCGTGGTGGTAGGCGGAGGCGCGGCAGGGATCGCCGCTGCCGTCAGCGCGGCAAAGAACGGTGCGCAAACGCTGCTCATCGAGCAGCGGGGATTTCTCGGAGGCATGGGAACGGTGGCACTCGTGCCGGCATTTTGCCCGTTTACGGATAAGCGGAAGCCGATCATTCGAGGAGTCGGAATTGAGCTGATGGAGCGAATGAAGGCGGCCTGCAATGCTGAATACCGCAAGGAGTACGAGCAGACACTGGATTGGGTGCCTATCGATCCCGAGGTGCTGAAGCGGGTCTATGACGACGCTGCGCTTGAAAACGGCGTTTCGCTGCTTTTCCATACGTTCGTTTATGACGTGGTACTCTCGGAGGACCGGAAAACGATCGAGGGCATTATAATCGTTAACAAGACAGGCCGATCCTTCGTGCGATGCCGGTATGTCATTGATGCGACAGGCGACGCCGATATTGCCGCACTTGCAGGGGTTCCCTTTCAGAAGGGCGGGGAGCAGGGAGAGCTGCAGCCGGGAAGTATGTGCTACATGCTGGTCAATGTGGATCGCCCGCGATTCTTGCGCTTTCTCGAGGAGACGGGCGATACCGGGCAGCTGCACAAGACGGTGGAACGGGCCATCGCAGAGGGCGCTTTGCCGGAGGGACGCAAGTCGATTTCGGGGCTCGCATGGGTGAACGACTATTTGGTCGGAGTCAACTTCGGGCATGTGTTCGGCATCGACGGTACGAAGGCCGAGGATTTGACCCGCGGCGCGATCGAAGGGCGGCGATTGGCAGAGCGGCAGACGCAGTTTTTCCGCAAATATGTGCCCGGCTTCGAGTACGCTCATCTGATCGCTAGCGGCGAGCAGGTCGGCATTCGCGAAACCCGGCGCATTCGGGGCGATTACGTGCTGACGGCGGAGGATTTCATGGAAGCTCGCTCCTTCCCTGACGACATCGCACGTAACGCTTACTATATCGATATTCATCTGGCTAACAGTAAAGGCAGTATGACATTCACCCACCTGCCTCCGGGGAAATCGCACGGCGTGCCTTACCGGGTGCTGCTTCCTGAAGGCATCGATAATTTATGGGTGCCGGGCCGCGCGGCTTCGTCGGACCGGGCCGTTCAAGGCTCGCTTCGCGTGATGCCGAACTGCTTCGCCATGGGGCAGGCATCCGGTACGGCGGCGGCGATGGCTTTGACTTGCGGTACGGGCTCGCGCGGCGTTTCGGTGCCCGGGCTGCAGCGGAGGCTTCTGGAGCAAGGGGCATGGCTCGGCGAGGAGCTTGCTGACGGCGCGAATGCAAATGAAAGTGTCGGCTGAAGGTATTGAAGCCGTGGAATCGTCTGGGTGCATCGCCGGTATTGGCGTTGCACCTTTTCGTCGCCGCCAAGAGCATAGTTCGCCTCAGGCACTTTCATCATTTGCGCTGCCTGACCTGCGGTGCGCTTGTATGAGCCATGGCATCATGACATAATCAACCTATACAGCCACCGGGCGAAGCCCGACGAACAGGGGGATTCGGCGATGCTCGACCGAAGCAAGCTATCGTTCCGTAACAAGCTGAGGTTGGCCTTTCTGATCGTCACCATTCTCGCAGTTTTGACGACAGGGGGGCTCTCCTATTCCATTACCTCCAATATTATGGAGAACAACGCGATGAAGATGACGCAGGACTCGGTCGCCCAATCGGCGCAGATTGTGGACGAGAAGCTAAACAAGCTGATGCTGGTCATGATGACGTTTATGATCAGCCAGCCCTTTCGAGCGATGCTCAAGGACGCGAATGCGGGAGATGCTTCCCGCTATTTTACCCGCTTGACCGAGATGGACAATGTATTCTCTCAGGCCCGGATCGCCGAGCCGCTCATTCATTCGATCTACGTTTCGACGCCGATCGGCGAATTTTACCCGCTGTCGATGAATCGCAACCGACAGACGGTATTTGAGAAGACCACGCTTTACGAAAATATCGTTCGGGAGAAGCGAAACGTGTGGATCGAAGGCCATGAGGATGCGCTCTTTTTGGGCGGAAGCCGGGTCGTTTCGCTCATTTTACAGCCTATTTCCGAGGATCCGGTGAAGGATGTTTACGTCGTCGTCAACATTCGCGAGGAGGGGCTCCGCCAGCTGCTGATCACGGGGGCCGAGGGAGGCGCCGCGCGCTTTCTGCTGAACGGGCAGGGGCTGCCTGTCGTTTCGGAATCGGGCACGTTGATTCAGGAAGCGGTGAACAGCGGGGTAATCGCAGCGCTCCTGAACGAGAGTCAGACCGGCTATGCACCCGATAAACTGAACGGCAAAGACTATTTGTTTAACTACGCGCGTCTGCGCCTGAATGACTGGACCGTGGTTGCCATTCAATCCAAGGATGACGTGCTGAAAGACCTTATCTACGTCAAATGGATGATCGCCGCCATTACCGCCGGCTGCTTTTTGCTGGCCTTGCTTGTGGCCGGTGCGTTTACGGGCTATTTGCTTTTACCTCTTAGAGGGCTGCAGCAGGTGATGAAGCGGGTCGAGCTGAACGACCTGACGGCCCGCTTCGAAAGCAAAAGCCAGGACGAGCTGGCCCAGATCGGCTTTCGGTTCAACCGCATGCTCGAGCAGATCGTTAGGCTGATCGAGGAGGTCAAGGAGGCGGAAACGACCAAGCGGACGACCGAGATCAAGGCGCTTTCCGCGCAGATGGATCCGCACTTTTTGTACAACACGCTCAATACAATTTACTGGAAGCTGAAACTCAAGCAGGTGGAGCCCTCGCAGAAAATGGTCGTTGCCTTGTCCCGGCTGTTCCAGCTCGGCTTGAATAAAGGGCAGGAGGTAACGACGCTTGATAAAGAGCTACAGCATGTACGTCAATATTTGGAGCTGCAAACCTTTTGCTACGAAAATTTGTTCACCTTCGAAATCGAAGTGAGCGAGCAAGAGCTGCTAGCGCTCCCCGTTCCCCGAATTATGCTGCAGCCGCTGGTGGAGAACAGCATTTTGCACGGCTTCGATCAGATGGACAGCGGGGGGACGATCGTCATTCGTGTGGAACGAACGTCCGACGGGGAGCACTGCACGATTCGTGTCCGCGATAATGGAGCGGGCCTGGATGCAGGCGGGGGTTCGACAGAAGGGGATCGGCCGAACGAGGGCGGTTACGCGATCGGCAATCTGATCAGCCGGCTGCAGCTGTATTACGGCGATCAGGCTGAGCTGCGGCTGGACAGTCCGCCGGGCCAGGGAGTATCGGCGACGATTACCTTACCGCTGAAAGGAGAGCTGCAGCATGTTAGGTCATGACGAGGTCAGCTTGTGTATCATCGACGACATCAAAAGTGTGGTCAACGGACTGACAATGATCGATTGGGCGAGCGAAGGGGTGACCGTTGCAGGCACTTCATCGAACGGGGAGGACGGGCTCGAGCTGATCCTGCGGGAAAAGCCCGACATCGTTATTACGGATATCCGGATGCCTAGAATGGACGGCTTATCGATGCTTCGGGAGCTGCTGGAAGCGAATGTCGCCTGCAAAGTCATACTGATCAGCAGCTATACCGATTTTGATTACGCGAAGGAAGCCGTTCGGCTCGGAGCCTTCGATTATGTGGTAAAGCCGTTCACCGAGGAGGACATCGTAGAGGCGGTAAGGAAGGCGAAGACGCACATTCTGCAGGAACGGGAGGAGCTGCTGAACGTCAGGGGCATGGAGTCCAAGCTGCGCGAAAGCATGCCCCTGCTCAGGCAGGAATACTTGAGGCTGCTTGTGCAGCACCGTACTTCATGGGAGCAGGCCGCCAAGCGCTGGGATTTTCTCAAGCTGAGGCTGCAGCCCCGGGGGCTGATCGTACTGCTGCTGGAAATCGACGCATTCCAGGAGCGCGCGGAGGAACTGTCCATGCACGAGGTCGAGCTGATCCGCTTCTCGCTGCAAAATATTGCGGAGGAAACTATCCGCGAGCATGCCGACGGTCTGTTGTTCCGTTTGGAGGCGGACCGGTTTGTCGCCGTCCTGAACGATCCTCCGGGCATGAGCGCAATTCAAATTGCAGAGCGCTGCTGCAAAAATATCGAAAGCTTCACCAAATTCACCGTTTCCATCGGTGTCGGCGGCAGGGCGGAGTCGGTCGCCGAGCTTCCGGATTCGTATAAGCAGGCTGATCAAGCCTTGAACTATCACCTATTTACCGGAGGCAACGGTGCGATCAGCTACGATGAGATTCCAAGAAGTAACAAGCAGGGGCCCGTATCGCTGGAGGGTAAGGAGGAGGTGCTGCTCGCGCTTCGTTCGGGCAACGGAGATCGTGCGGCCGTCCTGCTGCTTCAGCTATCGGCGGCGCTGCAGCGGATAAGCCCGCGGCCGAACCCGGAGTACTTACTCAGTCATTATGAGGAGCTCGCCGCTTCCATTATCCGGACCTTATACGAGGTTGTGTCGCCGGAGGAGCTGCAGCCGCTCGTGCAATCGTATAAAGCGAAGACAAGCGGTTCGGGCGTCGCCCTGAACGTACTTGAGCAGCAGCTGGCGGCGTTATGCCGGGATGGCGGGGAGCTCGTTAGGAGAAACACGCTGTCCGAGGGGCAGCGGATCATCTACCATTCGCTTGAATATATCAAGCAGCGGTTGGAGCGGAATGTGACCGTAGGGGAGTGTGCAGCCCACGTGCATTTGAGCGTCAGTTATTTTTCGAGCCTCTTCAAGAAGGTCATGGGCATGACGCTGATCCAGTATATCACGGCCGAGCGTATGCAAAAGGCGAAGTCGCTGCTGATCGCAGGCGTACCCGTTCAGGAGGTCGCCGCCATCGTCGGCTATGAGGAGCGACGGTATTTCAGCGAAATGTTTAAGCGGACGTCGGGTATGACGCCTTCCGAGTTCCGCGCAAGCTATCACCCGGAAACGCCGGGAGGCTAGCCTTGCCTGCGCTATAAGCGTGTCTGATTGCGAGTAAATGCCCGGACCGGTTGGTCGAGCAGACGCAAGCGGAGTACGCTAGCGAAACAAGGAGGGAGCAGACCACGATTGGTGGCTGCTCCCATATTTCATCGAAGTTACGGACAACCGGCGAAAGATTTAGATCCGTAAGGTTCTTTCACTTATATTGCGAGCTTACTATTTTGAAGCGTCTTGATCCATTCATTTGCGATCAGCTCATGTCCTGCAACCGTCGGATGAACCCCGTCATGTGCCCAAAAAGGCGCATCCGCCCTGGAACAAGCATCGTCAAGCGGCTTCTGCAATGCCACGAATAATGCCTCATATTCATCTGCCAGGTTGCGTACGATAGCCTGATATTTTGTAAGTAAGGACTTCCAGTCATTCCAACGCTCGGCTGTCGCTCCACAGTTAAGAATAAAGGGCTCGCACAGAATCAATCCCGTATCGGGCAAATATTCCTTCGTAATATCTAATAAGTGACGGTAAGCGCTCTCGAATCGGTCTGCGGCCCCTTCGGGTAATCCATTCATAATTCTCCAAGCATCATTGACTCCGATCAATATGCTAAGACGCTTGGGCTGAAGATAGATGGCATCTTCGTTCCATCGTGCATACAAATCGGATACTCTGTTCCCGCTAATACCACGATTGACGAATAACGGGGAAGCTTCCGCATTCTGGAGATATAGCTTACCGGCAATACGACTAGCATAACCGGTCCCGAGACTAGATATATCGTTTCGATTCCGTCCCGTGTCCGTAATAGAATCTCCCTGGAATAAGACGTCAATGGTTTTGTCGTACCTCACTTTATACACCGTCCTCTTTACTATATGTAGTATGGCTATGCCTTTTCTCAATTTACCTCTATTTAGAAAAATATACTACCCTTATTTTTTGTGTTTTTAAAAACCCCATTTTATGTCGCATGGATAGCGGCTTTTTTTGTTTTTTTATGAAGAGCTTGCGAGGACCTAAAGATCGTCATATATGAAAACATATCGTCGGATATTGAATTTTCCGGCAAAGGAAGAGAATTTATAATAGAAGGAGTGGAAAGCGCTTCCACAAATGAACAACAGAAGGAGTGAATTGATGTGCTTAAACCATGGATAACCGTAGGGCTTGCGGTTACACTTGCGGTCACCTCTTCGAGCGTGATCTTCCCTTCGGAGGCTGAAGCTGCGATGGCCGTCATTCGTGTGTCTGATTACGGAGCGGTACCGGGTGATGAGAACGCGGACGGACAAGCCATTCGCGCGGCTCTT
Source organism: Paenibacillus silviterrae (assembly GCF_030167925.1). Classification (GTDB taxonomy): domain Bacteria; phylum Bacillota; class Bacilli; order Paenibacillales; family NBRC-103111; genus Paenibacillus_G; species Paenibacillus_G silviterrae. Next base: position 1,692,722 of record NZ_JASKUT010000002.1, on the reverse strand, counting down.
GATGCCGCCGTTCGAATTGCCGGCGGTGCCGAGGTTGTGTTCGATCCGGGCCGTTATATCGTTGACCCTCCTAAGCGGGAGTGGAACTTTGATGCGGACGGAACAACGGACGGCTGGACGCTAGGCGGCAGCGCGACCGGTACGGCAGGAGGCGGCTCCTTGCAGCTGACTCTGGCGGGGGCGTCCGGTCAACTGACAACGCCCGACGGAGCCGTCACGATTGACGGCAGTCGCTTCGTCAGCTTCAAGGTGCGGATGAGCAACGCTACGACGGCAACTCAAGCAGCGCTGTGGTGGACGACGCAAGAGGATGCTTCGTGGAACACGGCGCGCAGTCAGACGTTTCCGGTTACTGCGAGCAGCACCGGTTTCACGGAATATAAGGTCGATCTGAGTCAACACCCGGAATGGAACGGCAAAATGATCAAAAATTTGCGTATCCTTCCCGCTCAAGGTGCTGCTTCAGGCTCGGTCTCGATTGACAGGATTACCGTCGATACGGCTGCCCCGATCGAATGGGCGTTTCCGACCGGCAATGCCGAAGGCTGGAACTGGTCAGGCCTAACAGGGGGAGCCTCGGGCGGGGTGCTGAAGATGACGGCGAGCGGAGCAAGCCCGAAGCCATACGTCGTATCCGCACCCAATCTGCAAATACCGACATCTCCCTACAATACCGTCACGGTACGCATGAAGAATTACACCGGCTCGACCCAAGCGGAGCTGCGTTACATAACCAATGAGGACACGGTATGGAACGACAAGAAGGCCGTTCCGTTCACCATTACGGCGAACAATGCCGACTTTCAGGAATACAAAATATCACTTAGCAGCTTGCATTACTACGGCACATTGAAGCAGCTTCGCCTGTATCCGATAGGCGAGACGAGCTCCGGGTCGGTGGACATCGATACGGTACGCTTTGAACAGCCCGATTCACTGACTTCGAATTTTTATTTCCATTACAAAGGTGCGACACAAGGTCTCACGGTGACAGGCGGCGGCGCGGAGCTTGAATTTACAGAGCCGTTCTACGGGGCGTTTAAGTTTTTCGAATCGTCGAACATATCGATTTCCGGCTTCGCAATGGATTATAAAAATCCGCCTTTCACGCAAGGTGTCATTGCCGGATGTAATGCCGCTGCCGCGACGATCGATTTCGTTCCGGACACCGGCTACGCCTATATCCTGGACGATCCGCGCACGCCCCTCATGCCGTCCAAGTGGGGTGTCATCCGCGACCCGGCCAACAGCGATCTGCAGAAGGAAAAGGTGCCGAATGTCGTTACTGTCCAATCGTGGCAGAAGCTAAGCGGTACGACGTATCGACTGCAGCTGTCTCCGCACCTTGCTTCCAAAATGTGCATACCCGGGTATATTGAAGTGAATGACAAGTTCGCTTTCAGCTACCGCTCCACGGGCTACAATATGTTCGATCTGCGTAACGATTCCAATGTAGCTTTGAGTGATATTACCGTGTACCGCGGGGCCGGCACGACCGTCACATCGCAAAACCTGGACGGCACAGCACAATTTACGAACATTAACGTTCTCCGCAGAACTCCGGGACAAGTAATGACAACGCCGGCGGACGGGCTGCACATGCAGTTTTCCGTGAACGGTCCGATCGTTCGCAATTCCACATTCGAGGGCATGCTGGACGATGCGATCAACTTCTACCAAGCGCCGACTCACTTAATCGAACCGCTAGCCCCGAACCGTATTTATGTCAAGCTCAACGGCATCTACAGTATAGGCGACACGATCCAGGTACTGGATGCAGATCTCGGCCGTATTCGCGGCACAGCCAAAATCATCGGAATGGATTCGGTCGGCACCTTCCCTTTGAAGTCTAGAGCGATCTGGACGCTTGACCGTGATATCGTCGGAATGATCGGCGGAGATGACTTGTCGACCGCGGATTCAATCTATAATCTGACGAAGAACTTCAATAATTACGAGGTTAGCGGCTCTACGTTTCGGGAGTCCAGACGAAATGGCGTGCTCGTGAGGCCTGGCAGCAACGGCGTGATCAAGAACAACCGGTTTACGGACTTAGGCGGTGCCGGCATAGCCGTGCAGAACGAGCCCGGTACGTTTGCCCACGAAGGTCCTATGGCCGAGCAGCTGCTCATTGAAGGCAATTATTTTGCCCGGAACAATTATTTAACGGACATTAACAGCGCTGCCAAGGGCGGGAAGCTGACTGCCGGCGGGATCCAGATTTTTGCACAGAAGAAGGATAAACAGGTTGCCGATTCCCGTGGTATTAAACAGATTACGCTTAGGGGCAACACGATTGAATCGCCGATTCGCAGCGGCATTCTCATTGCCGGCGTCGACGGCGTTACAATGGAAGGCACGAATACCATTACGGCTGTTTCCGGTGACCCGGTGTTGGATGGAGACATTTCAGCGGTCAGGGTGGAAAATGCGGCGAACGTCACGTTGAACGGTCTTCGCGTGGTCGACCCCCGGCCGGAGCTGAACGCTGGAGTACAATTGGGAACAAGTGTGGATGCTTTACAGCTAGGTACGGCACAATTCCAGCTTGCCGCCGGTGTGCCTGGGGTTCTGAACATGGCTCCGTCAGCCCCCACGGGACTTGTTGCCGACGCAAGCAACGGCAGCGCCGTTCACCTCAATTGGAACGATGCGCCCGGGGCGATTCGCTATAACATTTATCGTAGCACAGCACCATTCAACCCCTCATGGGAAACGAGACTTGATTGCTGCGCCAGATCAAGTGAAGTATGGGATACAGGTCTTTCGGGCAGCAAGACCTATTATTACCGGGTTACGGCGGTGAACGAACAAGGCTACGAGTCCGCTGCAACGCCTGAAGTAACGGCTGTGACGCAATACGCCGATGTTATGGACGGCTTCGACGACGGCAATGCCGCGGGATGGACGCCAAGCGGCGGGACGTGGTCGGTTGTGCAGGACGGAGGGAGTTTTGTGTACCAGCAAAGCTCATTGACAGGGGACATCGTCAACCTCGTCTCCGCTGCGCCTCAGACCGGCGGCAGCGTGGAAGCCCGCATACGTATGACAGCCGAAGGGGCAAGCAGCACAGGCGCAGGCTTGATTGTTCGCTATGTGGATGCGGACAATTACTACTGGGTAAATCTGCGTCGCTCGGCAGGTACCCTTCGATTGATGAAAAAGTCGGGCGGTGTATGGAGCCAGGTAGCCAGCGCTGCTTTGCCGCAGGAGCTGAACCGATGGTACCATCTCCGGGCGGAGCTGCAGGGAGATGCTATTCAGGTGTATGTGGACGGCGAGCTTAAGCTGAACACAAGTGATGCCTCACATCCAGGCGGCGCCTTCGGCTTTCGCGTATACAATACCGCAGTGCAATTCGATGATGTGAAAGCGGTGTACGGCATGCCTTCTCCAGGACCGAAGGCTCCGTACACGGAGACGTTCGAGGACGGGATCGCCGACGGTTGGACAACATACGGCGGTGTTTGGTCGGTGGCAGCGCAAACGGATGGCTCGAAAGCCTACAAGCAAAGTGCGACGGGCGGTGATGTAATGGCGATTCAACCGTCCACCGTCAACGACGGCGACTACACGGTAGAGGCCAAAGTACGGATGGATACATTAGGAACCGGAAGTACAGGCGCAGGGCTGGCCTTTCGGATGAAGGATACGAACAATTTTTACTGGTTGAATCTGCGTCCAAACCAGAACGATATTCGATTGATGAAGAAGGTGGGTGGCGTCTGGTCACAAGTAGGCAGCACCGCACCTCTAACGCAAGCTTTAGGCGTATGGTATACGGTCAAGGTGGCGGTATCCTGCGATGCAATCGTGGCTTACGTGAACGGAACCAAAGTGTTCGAAACAAGCGATGCATCCCTGTTGAATGGAGGCGTCGGCTTCCGGATGTACAATACGTCGGCAAGTGTGGATGACATTTCGGTTACTTACGAGCCATAAAGAAGAAAGGCTTTCAGGCATTCGTAATAGAAGAAAGCCGGGACTGTGGGAGTACCGATAGAGTAAGGAAGCGTCAACTCCAGCAATGGCTCACAGGTCTGCCTACTTACATCAAGGCAGACCTGCCAATTTCAAGCTGCGAAAGTTGAATTCATAATAAACCACGAGGTAAGGGTGCGGTGTCCGTAGGATATCGCACCATTCTGGAACCGATCAAATAAGTGGCAGCAGTTTATTGTGTTACTTTGCTTACTCCCGACGATCACAAAAAAGCGGAATGCGATTTTCGATTTGGCGGATCAAACTACTATTGGTTGTAGGTCAGGTGCAAACATGCCGCTGTTTGGATAACATTTCCATTGTATTAAGTAATAAAACATGATAAATTACTCTTCCGGCCGTTGCGATAGCGACGCGGCAGCAAGATTGAAAGATTATCTGTCCTAACGGGTTCGACCCAGGAATGGAAAAACATCATTCTTGCATCGAGCAATGAAACATGATATATTACTCTTCCACTGTTGCGATAGCGACATGGCTGCAAGTAACAGTAAGAGATTACCACTTGCAATTAAGTGATTAACATGATAAAGTAATTTCTTGTCTGCTTCTTGAGCAGGCGGGTAATACTAACAACATTGTCCTTTGAAAACTGAACAACGAGTGATTGTGCAGAATCTCATTTGAGATTCAAAAGTCAGTAACGAATTGAGCAATCAGCTCATCTATATAAAGTTTACCCTTTATTGGAGAGTTTGATCCTGGCTCAGGACGAACGCTGGCGGCGTGCCTAATACATGCAAGTCGAGCGAGGGTCTTCGGACCCTAGCGGCGGACGGGTGAGTAACACGTAGGCAACCTGCCTGTAAGACTGGGATAACTACCGGAAACGGTAGCTAAGACCGGATAGATGGCTTCTCCGCATGGAGGAACTTGGAAACACGGCGCAAGCTGTGGCTTACAGATGGGCCTGCGGCGCATTAGCTAGTTGGTGGGGTAACGGCTCACCAAGGCGACGATGCGTAGCCGACCTGAGAGGGTGATCGGCCACACTGGGACTGAGACACGGCCCAGACTCCTACGGGAGGCAGCAGTAGGGAATCTTCCGCAATGGACGAAAGTCTGACGGAGCAACGCCGCGTGAGTGATGAAGGTTTTCGGATCGTAAAGCTCTGTTGCCAGGGAAGAACGTTCCGGGGAGTAACTGCCCTGGAAATGACGGTACCTGAGAAGAAAGCCCCGGCTAACTACGTGCCAGCAGCCGCGGTAATACGTAGGGGGCAAGCGTTGTCCGGAATTATTGGGCGTAAAGCGCGCGCAGGCGGTTTCTTAAGTTTGGTGTTTAAGCCCAGGGCTCAACCCTGGTTCGCACTGAAAACTGGGAGACTTGAGTGCAGGAGAGGAAAGTGGAATTCCACGTGTAGCGGTGAAATGCGTAGAGATGTGGAGGAACACCAGTGGCGAAGGCGACTTTCTGGACTGTAACTGACGCTGAGGCGCGAAAGCGTGGGGAGCAAACAGGATTAGATACCCTGGTAGTCCACGCCGTAAACGATGAGTGCTAGGTGTTAGGGGTTTCGATACCCTTGGTGCCGAAGTAAACACAGTAAGCACTCCGCCTGGGGAGTACGCTCGCAAGAGTGAAACTCAAAGGAATTGACGGGGACCCGCACAAGCAGTGGAGTATGTGGTTTAATTCGAAGCAACGCGAAGAACCTTACCAGGTCTTGACATCCCTCTGAATGTCCTAGAGATAGGGCAGGCCTTCGGGACAGAGGAGACAGGTGGTGCATGGTTGTCGTCAGCTCGTGTCGTGAGATGTTGGGTTAAGTCCCGCAACGAGCGCAACCCTTGATTTCAGTTGCCAGCATTCAGTTGGGCACTCTGAAGTGACTGCCGGTGACAAACCGGAGGAAGGTGGGGATGACGTCAAATCATCATGCCCCTTATGACCTGGGCTACACACGTACTACAATGGCCGGTACAACGGGCAGCGAAGGAGCGATCCGGAGCAAATCCTTAGAAGCCGGTCTCAGTTCGGATTGCAGGCTGCAACTCGCCTGCATGAAGTCGGAATTGCTAGTAATCGCGGATCAGCATGCCGCGGTGAATACGTTCCCGGGTCTTGTACACACCGCCCGTCACACCACGAGAGTTTACAACACCCGAAGTCGGTGGGGTAACCGCAAGGGGCCAGCCGCCGAAGGTGGGGTAGATGATTGGGGTGAAGTCGTAACAAGGTAGCCGTATCGGAAGGTGCGGCTGGATCACCTCCTTTCTATGGAGTCCATGATGGCTGCAGGCCATCGGACATAAAAAAGCACATTTACTCGTTGTTCAGTTTTGAAAGGTGCAATGCCTTTCTGTACATAGGATGTTTTGCTTCGCTGAAGGAATAACGGACTTTCGGGACGTTATTCTAATGAAATAACAGCGAGAAGCTGGAATAACGGTTTATCAGACCGCTATTTCGGCGAAAACTAGGCAAAACCGCTCCACAATCGCGTTACAGCAGAAAATAACGGTTCGAAAGTCCGTTATCTGCCTCTGACCGATTCCAAAACCGCAAATAACGTTCTCAAAGTCCGTTATTGTGCGAGCACCCTCTGGTAAATCTTGATGCTTGCATCGAAGATTGCGGACGTGCTAAGATAGCCTTCCTGCCGCGGTAATGCGAGCAGCGAAGAACAATCCTTGTTCCTTGAAAACTGGATATCGAAACAAAGCAAAATGTCGAAACATCTATACGATGGTTTATCGAGCGAATGCGAGATGAACAATCTTTTAGCTGCTAGTGAGAATGTCTTGAGTTTGGAGTGACTTTGTGCGTAGCACAACGGAACGGAGAACCAAGATCATTCGAACGATTGGTTAAGCTAATAAGAGCACACGGAGGATGCCTAGGCACCAGGAGCCGAAGAAGGACGTGGCGAACGACGAAATGCCTCGGGGAGCCGTAAGCAGGCTTTGATCCGGGGATGTCCGAATGGGGAAACCCGCGTGAGGTAATACTCACGTACCATGTAGTGAATACATAGCTACATAGGAGGCAGACGAGGGGAACTGAAACATCTAAGTACCCTCAGGAAAAGAAAACAAAAGTGATTCCGTCAGTAGCGGCGAGCGAAAGCGGAACAGCCCAAACCAAGGGGCTTGCCCCTTGGGGTTGTAGGACGTCAATGTGAGTGCAGGTTGGTAGGCGAACAGGTCTGGAAAGGCCGGCCAAAGTGGGTAACAGCCCCGTAACCGAAAGCAACCGAGACTCTAGACGGATCCTGAGTACGGCGGGACACGTGAAACCCCGTCGGAATCCGGCAGGACCATCTGCCAAGGCTAAATACTCCCTGGTGACCGATAGTGAAGCAGTACCGTGAGGGAAAGGTGAAAAGAACCGCGGGAGCGGAGTGAAAAAGAACCTGAAACCGTGTGCTTACAAGAAGTCAGAGCTCGTTAATGAGTGATGGCGTGCCTTTTGTAGAATGAACCGGCGAGTTACGTTTACGCGCAAGGTTAAGGTGAGAAGCCGGAGCCGCAGCGAAAGCGAGTCTGAATAGGGCGACTAAGTACGTAGACGTAGACCCGAAACCGTGTGATCTACCCCTGTCCAGGGTGAAGGTGCGGTAACACGCACTGGAGGCCCGAACCCACGAATGTTGAAAAATTCGGGGATGAGGTGGGGGTAGCGGAGAAATTCCAATCGAACTCGGAGATAGCTGGTTCTCCCCGAAATAGCTTTAGGGCTAGCCTTGGGATTGAGAGTCGCGGAGGTAAAGCACTGATTGGGTGCGGGGCCCGCCAAGGGTTACCAAGTCCAGTCAAACTCTGAATGCCGCAGACTTATGCCCAGGAGTCAGACAGTGAGTGCTAAGATCCATTGTCAAGAGGGAAACAGCCCAGATCATCAGCTAAGGTCCCCAAGTGTGTGTTAAGTGGGAAAGGATGTGGAGTTGCAAAGACAACCAGGATGTTGGCTTAGAAGCAGCCACCATTGAAAGAGTGCGTAATAGCTCACTGGTCGAGTGACTCTGCGCCGAAAATGTAACGGGGCTAAACACACCACCGAAGCTATGAGTCCAATTATGGGCAGTAGGGGAGCGTTGTAACAGCAGTGAAGGTTGATCGTGAGGACAGCTGGAGCGGTTACAAGTGAGAATGCCGGTATGAGTAACGAAAAGACAAGTGAGAATCTTGTCCGCCGTAAGCCTAAGGGTTCCTGAGGAAGGTTCGTCCGCTCAGGGTAAGTCGGGACCTAAGGCGAGGCCGAAAGGCGTAGTCGAAGGACAACAGGTTGAAATTCCTGTACCACCGTGAACCGTTATGAGCAATGGGGTGACGCAGAAGGATAGTGACGCGGACTGATGGATGTCCGTCCAAGCAGCGAGGCTGGTTAGTAGGCAAATCCGCTAATCGTAAGGCTGGGCTGTGATGGGGAGCGAAATTCAAGTAGCGAAGGTCATGAGTTCAAGCTGCCAAGAAAAGCCTCTAGCCAGGGAGAAGGTGCCCGTACCGCAAACCGACACAGGTAGGCGAGCAGAGCATGCTAAGGCGCTCGGAAGAACTCTCGTTAAGGAACTCGGCAAAATGACCCCGTAACTTCGGGGAGAAGGGGTGCCTCGGTAGGGTGAATAGCCCGAGGGGGCCGCAGTGAAAAGGCCCAAGCGACTGTTTAGCAAAAACACAGGTCTGTGCGAAGCCGCAAGGCGAAGTATACGGGCTGACGCCTGCCCGGTGCTGGAAGGTTAAGGGGAGCGGTTAGGGGTAACCCGAAGCTGTGAACCGAAGCCCCAGTAAACGGCGGCCGTAACTATAACGGTCCTAAGGTAGCGAAATTCCTTGTCAGGTAAATTCTGACCCGCACGAATGGCGTAACGACTTGGGCGCTGTCTCGACGAGAGATCCGGTGAAATTTTAATACCTGTGAAGATGCAGGTTACCCGCGACAAGACGGAAAGACCCCATGGAGCTTTACTGCAGCTTGATATTGGACTTTGGTACGATCTGTACAGGATAGGTGGGAGCCTAGGAAGCCGGAGCGCCAGCTTCGGTGGAGGCGCCGTTGGGATACCACCCTGATCGTATCGGAGTTCTAACCTGGCACCCTGATCGGGTGCGGGGACAGTGTCAGGTAGGCAGTTTGACTGGGGCGGTCGCCTCCTAAAGAGTAACGGAGGCGCCCCAAGGTTCCCTCAGAATGGTTGGAAATCATTCGAAGAGTGCAAAGGCATAAGGGAGCTTGACTGCGAGACAAACAGGTCGAGCAGGGACGAAAGTCGGGCTTAGTGATCCGGTGGTACCGAATGGAAGGGCCATCGCTCAACGGATAAAAGCTACCCTGGGGATAACAGGCTTATCTCCCCCAAGAGTCCACATCGACGGGGAGGTTTGGCACCTCGATGTCGGCTCATCGCATCCTGGGGCTGAAGTAGGTCCCAAGGGTTGGGCTGTTCGCCCATTAAAGCGGTACGCGAGCTGGGTTCAGAACGTCGTGAGACAGTTCGGTCCCTATCTGTCGCGGGCGTAGGAAATTTGAGAGGAGCTGTCCTTAGTACGAGAGGACCGGGATGGACGTACCGCTGGTGTACCAGTTGTCTCGCCAGAGGCACGGCTGGATAGCCAAGTACGGAAGGGATAAGCGCTGAAAGCATCTAAGCGTGAAGCCCCCCTCAAGATGAGATTTCCCAGTATGTAAGACCCCTTGTAGACGACGAGGTAGATAGGTTCGGGGTGGAAGCGCGGCAACGTGTGGAGCTGACGAATACTAATCGGTCGAGGGCTTATCCTACATTAGACAAATTGCTAGCGAAGACATCTCGTTTGGGAGCGACTTTGTGCGAAGCACAACGGAGTGATAAAATGAGATTGTCGGAGCGTTGTTTCGAATCCAGTTTTCAAGGCGCAAGTCGCTTTGAACAACAACCTAGATGTTTCTTGGCAGAAGCATCACGTTTGGTGATGATGGCGGAAGGGAACCACGCGTACCCATACCGAACACGACTGTTAAGCCTTCCAGCGTCGATGGTACTTGGACCGAAGGGTCCTGGGAGAGTAGAACGTCGCCAAGCAAAGAGTCCTTTGGGACACCGGAGGACTCTTTATTATGCCTTACCCGAATGACTCCGGATGGAAGAATTCGGACTTGCAAAGAGAATGACAACATGATATATTATGACTCCGCCGCTTGAGAGAGCGCAGCGGAACGCAACAAACATCGTGGATCTGACCTCGCAGGAATACCTCTTGGGATGGAAAAACAAAGAGTTGCAAAACATAATGAAATGTGCTACATTCCTTAAGCAGTGAAATTGCCCTTTGAAAACTGAACAACGAGAGAGTGAAATACAACGAATCGAAAGATTCGTGCTAGCTTTGAACATGAGCAAGTCAAACTACTTTAATGGAGAGTTTGATCCTGGCTCAGGACGAACGCTGGCGGCGTGCCTAATACATGCAAGTCGAGCGAGGGTCTTCGGACCCTAGCGGCGGACGGGTGAGTAACACGTAGGCAACCTGCCTGTAAGACTGGGATAACTACCGGAAACGGTAGCTAAGACCGGATAGATGGCTTCTCCGCATGGAGAAGCTTGGAAACACGGCGCAAGCTGTGGCTTACAGATGGGCCTGCGGCGCATTAGCTAGTTGGTGAGGTAACGGCTCACCAAGGCGACGATGCGTAGCCGACCTGAGAGGGTGATCGGCCACACTGGGACTGAGACACGGCCCAGACTCCTACGGGAGGCAGCAGTAGGGAATCTTCCGCAATGGACGAAAGTCTGACGGAGCAACGCCGCGTGAGTGATGAAGGTTTTCGGATCGTAAAGCTCTGTTGCCAGGGAAGAACGTTCCGGGGAGTAACTGCCCTGGAAATGACGGTACCTGAGAAGAAAGCCCCGGCTAACTACGTGCCAGCAGCCGCGGTAATACGTAGGGGGCAAGCGTTGTCCGGAATTATTGGGCGTAAAGCGCGCGCAGGCGGTCTTTTAAGTTTGGTGTTTAAGCCCAGGGCTCAACCCTGGTTCGCACTGAAAACTGGGAGACTTGAGTGCAGGAGAGGAAAGTGGAATTCCACGTGTAGCGGTGAAATGCGTAGAGATGTGGAGGAACACCAGTGGCGAAGGCGACTTTCTGGACTGTAACTGACGCTGAGGCGCGAAAGCGTGGGGAGCAAACAGGATTAGATACCCTGGTAGTCCACGCCGTAAACGATGAGTGCTAGGTGTTAGGGGTTTCGATACCCTTGGTGCCGAAGTAAACACAGTAAGCACTCCGCCTGGGGAGTACGCTCGCAAGAGTGAAACTCAAAGGAATTGACGGGGACCCGCACAAGCAGTGGAGTATGTGGTTTAATTCGAAGCAACGCGAAGAACCTTACCAGGTCTTGACATCCCTCTGAATGTCCTAGAGATAGGGCAGGCCTTCGGGACAGAGGAGACAGGTGGTGCATGGTTGTCGTCAGCTCGTGTCGTGAGATGTTGGGTTAAGTCCCGCAACGAGCGCAACCCTTGATTTCAGTTGCCAGCATTGAGTTGGGCACTCTGAAGTGACTGCCGGTGACAAACCGGAGGAAGGTGGGGATGACGTCAAATCATCATGCCCCTTATGACCTGGGCTACACACGTACTACAATGGCCGGTACAATGGGCAGCGAAGGAGCGATCCGGAGCGAATCCTTAGAAGCCGGTCTCAGTTCGGATTGCAGGCTGCAACTCGCCTGCATGAAGTCGGAATTGCTAGTAATCGCGGATCAGCATGCCGCGGTGAATACGTTCCCGGGTCTTGTACACACCGCCCGTCACACCACGAGAGTTTACAACACCCGAAGTCGGTGGGGTAACCGCAAGGAGCCAGCCGCCGAAGGTGGGGTAGATGATTGGGGTGAAGTCGTAACAAGGTAGCCGTATCGGAAGGTGCGGCTGGATCACCTCCTTTCTATGGAGTCCATGATGGCTGCAGGCCATCGGACATAATAGCTGACAACTGACATCGTTCCACGATGTAACAGCTGCAGCGAACTCACTCTCCTCGTTGTTCAGTTTTGAAAGGTGCAATGCCTTTCAGAACTCTTGTTCCTTGAAAACTGGATATCGAAACAAAGCAAAATGTCGAAACATCTATACGATGTGATGATTGAGCGCATGCGAGATCATCAATCTTTTAGCTGAGGTTAAGCTAATAAGAGCACACGGAGGATGCCTAGGCACCAGGAGCCGAAGAAGGACGTGGCGAACGACGAAATGCCTCGGGGAGCCGTAAGCAGGCTTTGATCCGGGGATGTCCGAATGGGGAAACCCGCGTGAGGTAATACTCACGTACCATGTAGTGAATACATAGCTACATAGGAGGCAGACGAGGGGAACTGAAACATCTAAGTACCCTCAGGAAAAGAAAACAAAAGTGATTCCGTCAGTAGCGGCGAGCGAAAGCGGAACAGCCCAAACCAAGGGGCTTGCCCCTTGGGGTTGTAGGACGTCAATGTGAGTGCAGGTTGGTAGGCGAACAGGTCTGGAAAGGCCGGCCAAAGTGGGTAACAGCCCCGTAACCGAAAGCAACCGAGACTCTAGACGGATCCTGAGTACGGCGGGACACGTGAAACCCCGTCGGAATCCGGCAGGACCATCTGCCAAGGCTAAATACTCCCTGGTGACCGATAGTGAAGCAGTACCGTGAGGGAAAGGTGAAAAGAACCGCGGGAGCGGAGTGAAAAAGAACCTGAAACCGTGTGCTTACAAGAAGTCAGAGCTCGTTAATGAGTGATGGCGTGCCTTTTGTAGAATGAACCGGCGAGTTACGTTTACGCGCAAGGTTAAGGTGAGAAGCCGGAGCCGCAGCGAAAGCGAGTCTGAATAGGGCGACTAAGTACGTAGACGTAGACCCGAAACCGTGTGATCTACCCCTGTCCAGGGTGAAGGTGCGGTAACACGCACTGGAGGCCCGAACCCACGAATGTTGAAAAATTCGGGGATGAGGTGGGGGTAGCGGAGAAATTCCAATCGAACTCGGAGATAGCTGGTTCTCCCCGAAATAGCTTTAGGGCTAGCCTTGGGATTGAGAGTCGCGGAGGTAAAGCACTGATTGGGTGCGGGGCCCGCCAAGGGTTACCAAGTCCAGTCAAACTCTGAATGCCGCAGACTTATGCCCAGGAGTCAGACAGTGAGTGCTAAGATCCATTGTCAAGAGGGAAACAGCCCAGATCATCAGCTAAGGTCCCCAAGTGTGTGTTAAGTGGGAAAGGATGTGGAGTTGCAAAGACAACCAGGATGTTGGCTTAGAAGCAGCCACCATTGAAAGAGTGCGTAATAGCTCACTGGTCGAGTGACTCTGCGCCGAAAATGTAACGGGGCTAAACACACCACCGAAGCTATGAGTCCATTTATGGGCAGTAGGGGAGCGTTGTAACAGCAGTGAAGGTTGATCGTGAGGACAGCTGGGAGCGGTTACAAGTGAGAATGCCGGTATGAGTAACGAAAAGACAAGTGAGAATCTTGTCCGCCGTAAGCCTAAGGGTTCCTGAGGAAGGTTCGTCCGCTCAGGGTAAGTCGGGACCTAAGGCGAGGCCGAAAGGCGTAGTCGAAGGACAACAGGTTGAAATTCCTGTACCACCGTGAACCGTTATGAGCAATGGGGTGACGCAGAAGGATAGTGACGCGGACTGATGGATGTCCGTCCAAGCAGCGAGGCTGGTTAGTAGGCAAATCCGCTAACTGTTAAGGCTGGGCTGTGATGGGGAGCGAAATTTAAGTAGCGAAGGTCATGAGTTCAAGCTGCCAAGAAAAGCCTCTAGCCAGGGAGAAGGTGCCCGTACCGCAAACCGACACAGGTAGGCGAGCAGAGCATGCTAAGGCGCTCGGAAGAACTCTCGTTAAGGAACTCGGCAAAATGACCCCGTAACTTCGGGAGAAGGGGTGCCTCGGTAGGGTGAATAGCCCGAGGGGGCCGCAGTGAAAAGGCCCAAGCGACTGTTTAGCAAAAACACAGGTCTGTGCGAAGCCGCAAGGCGAAGTATACGGGCTGACGCCTGCCCGGTGCTGGAAGGTTAAGGGGAGCGGTTAGGGGTAACCCGAAGCTGTGAACCGAAGCCCCAGTAAACGGCGGCCGTAACTATAACGGTCCTAAGGTAGCGAAATTCCTTGTCAGGTAAATTCTGACCCGCACGAATGGCGTAACGACTTGGGCGCTGTCTCGACGAGAGATCCGGTGAAATTTTAATACCTGTGAAGATGCAGGTTACCCGCGACAAGACGGAAAGACCCCATGGAGCTTTACTGCAGCTTGATATTGGACTTTGGTACGATCTGTACAGGATAGGTGGGAGCCTAGGAAGCCGGAGCGCCAGCTTCGGTGGAGGCGCCGTTGGGATACCACCCTGATCGTATCGGAGTTCTAACCTGGCACCCTGATCGGGTGCGGGGACAGTGTCAGGTAGGCAGTTTGACTGGGGCGGTCGCCTCCTAAAGAGTAACGGAGGCGCCCCAAGGTTCCCTCAGAATGGTTGGAAATCATTCGAAGAGTGCAAAGGCATAAGGGAGCTTGACTGCGAGACAAACAGGTCGAGCAGGGACGAAAGTCGGGCTTAGTGATCCGGTGGTACCGAATGGAAGGGCCATCGCTCAACGGATAAAAGCTACCCTGGGGATAACAGGCTTATCTCCCCCAAGAGTCCACATCGACGGGGAGGTTTGGCACCTCGATGTCGGCTCATCGCATCCTGGGGCTGAAGTAGGTCCCAAGGGTTGGGCTGTTCGCCCATTAAAGCGGTACGCGAGCTGGGTTCAGAACGTCGTGAGACAGTTCGGTCCCTATCTGTCGCGGGCGTAGGAAATTTGAGAGGAGCTGTCCTTAGTACGAGAGGACCGGGATGGACGTACCGCTGGTGTACCAGTTGTCTCGCCAGAGGCACGGCTGGATAGCCAAGTACGGAAGGGATAAGCGCTGAAAGCATCTAAGCGTGAAGCCCCCCTCAAGATGAGATTTCCCAGTATGTAAGACCCCTTGTAGACGACGAGGTAGATAGGTTCGGGGTGGAAGCGCGGCAACGTGTGGAGCTGACGAATACTAATCGGTCGAGGGCTTATCCTACATTAGACAAATTGCTAGCGAAGACATCTCGTTTGGGAGCGACTTTGTGCGAAGCACAACGGAGTGATAAAATGAGATTGTCGGAGCGTTGTTTCGAATCCAGTTTTCAAGGTGCAAGCCACTTTGAACAACAACCTAGATGTTTCTTGGCAGAAGCATCACGTTTGGTGATGATGGCGGAAGGGAACCACGCGTACCCATACCGAACACGACTGTTAAGCCTTCCAGCGTCGATGGTACTTGGACCGAAGGGTCCTGGGAGAGTAGAACGTCGCCAAGCACGAGCTCCCACGTTTGTGGGAGTTTTTAGTTTCAAGGGCCCTTAGCTCAGCTGGTTAGAGCGCACCCCTGATAAGGGTGAGGTCGGTGGTTCGAGTCCACTAGGGCCCACCAAACACTCGACTAATTATCGAGCTGTAACAAGTTCGAGTTCTGTTCGGGAAGCCATATATGGAGAAGTGTCCGAGCTGGCCGAAGGAGCACGATTGGAAATCGTGTAGGCGTCACAAGCGTCTCGAGGGTTCGAATCCCTCCTTCTCCGTTGGAAGACCCGTTGGTCAAGGGATTAAGAAGCTTCGATAGCGATACTTCGCATCTCATCAGGCATTGATGAGTATCCCCCACGGGCCACCACATATCTGGAGGCTTAGCTCAGCTGGGAGAGCATCTGCCTTACAAGCAGAGGGTCGGCGGTTCGATCCCGTCAGCCTCCACCATATAAGAAATACACGACGCGGGGTGGAGCAGCCCGGTAGCTCGTCGGGCTCATAACCCGAAGGCCGCAGGTTCAAATCCTGCCCCCGCAACCAATTATCACGGAGCCGTGGTGTAGAGGCCTAACATGCCTGCCTGTCACGCAGGAGACCGCGGGTTCGAATCCCGTCGGCTCCGCCATTTCACACGGAGGCTTAGCGAAGTGGCCAAACGCAGCAGACTGTAAATCTGTTCTCGTACGAGTTCGGTGGTTCGAATCCATCAGCCTCCACCAGTTAGTTTTTGACTCCCTTACTTTTATGGCGGTCGTGGCGAAGTGGCTAACGCACCGGATTGTGGCTCCGGCATTCGAGGGTTCAATTCCCTTCGATCGCCCTTTCTATTGATGGGGATTAGCCAAGCGGTAAGGCAACGGACTTTGACTCCGTCATGCCTAGGTTCGAATCCTAGATCCCCAGTTTATCTTATGAGTCATTAGCTCAGTCGGTAGAGCACCTGACTTTTAATCAGGGTGTCGTAGGTTCGAGTCCTACATGACTCACTTTTTATGCGGTTGTGGTGGAATGGCAGACACGCTATCTTGAGGGGGTAGTGGGCGTATGCTCGTGGAGGTTCGAGTCCTCTCAACCGCACCATCAACTATATATGCAGTCGTGGCGGAATTGGCAGACGCGCTAGATTCAGGTTCTAGTGGTGTAACAGCCGTGGAGGTTCGAGTCCTCTCGACTGCATCTTTGCGGAAGTGGCTCAGTGGTAGAGCATCGCCTTGCCAAGGCGAGGGTCGCGGGTTCGAGTCCCGTCTTCCGCTTTGGTTTTTCTTTTGGCACCATAGCCAAGTGGTAAGGCAGAGCTCTGCAAAAGCTTTACCCCCAGTTCGAATCTGGGTGGTGCCTTTCTTTCAAGTGCCCTTAGCTCAGCCGGATAGAGCGTTTGACTACGAATCAAAAGGTCGGGAGTTCGAATCTCTCAGGGCACGCCATAAATAAGCCGGTATGGCGGAATTGGCAGACGCGCGCGACTCAAAATCGTGAGGGAAACCGTGGGGGTTCAAGTCCCTCTACCGGCATATATTTCGGGACGTAGCTCAGCTTGGTAGAGCACCTGGTTTGGGACCAGGGGGTCGCATGTTCAAATCGTGTCGTCCCGACCATGTGCGGATGTAGTTCAATGGTAGAACTCCAGCCTTCCAAGCTGGTAGCGTGGGTTCGATTCCCATCATCCGCTCCAATACATACAAAAAATACAGCCGCGGAGGTTATCCGCGGCTTTTTTGATTTTCTGCGCGTCTACCCGGTCGGAGTCTGGTCAGAACCAGGAAACTCGGGAATAACGTTACATTCTTACTGTTTACATGCTGCAGCGGCTTTCAATCGTACAAAACGGCAATGTCGATTTGACGAAGCCGTTCTTGATCGGCAGTCAAGTCGATCTCGGTGAGCTTGCCATCCGCTGTTTTCCAGCCCACTTCCGAAAAAATCATCGGTATCCCGGTTAATAATATGTAAACTAAGGAGATGGTTGTTGTGAGTACGAGTTTGATCCCTTTTCTTGAAATGAACGGCAGCGCTAATGAGGCTAACGATTTTTACGTGAATACGCTGGATGCCAAGGTTGTATATGCACTGCGATTTGGCGATATGCCGGGAAATCCGGACGCTCCGCTGCCTCCTGAAAACAAAGACTTGATCAACTTCGCCATCTTAAAGATCGGCGATTCGGAGCTTCAGCTCACCGACCACTATACCGGAAGAAGCTAGCGGAAGGGAACGCAAGTGACCATCGTTGTTCAAACCAACGACAAAGAGGAAGCTACCCAATATTTTGAGGCATAGAAAGAGGGCGGTCAAGTCAACGAACCTCTGCAAGCAAGTTTCTTCAGCCCCGCTTATGGCAATGTAACTGATAAATTCGGTGTCACCTTCCGGATCCTAGCCAAAGGTCGCCAGTGAACATTCCCCTCAAAGTTCTTTTGACTTCCGGCGCCGCCAACAAATGATTACCAAGGGCATGGCAACTACTGTGAGGATCATCCCAAGCACCCGAAATCCCCCGAAGCTGAACTTATCTCCCATTACGATGCCAATCAGCAACGAAGAGAGAATGGTTCCCAGGTATCTTGATGTATTGAATAATCCGGAGGCTACACCGATTAATTCCTTTGGGGCACTTTGGAACAAAGCCGCTTGCATACCGACATTGTTCAACCCGTTGCTGACACCGAATGCAGCTAAAGCCAAACACACACTGATAACCGATGAAGCTTGATTCAATGTCACGATCCATACTGACCCCAAGGTCATCAGGATTGCCGATACGAGCAATGCCGGACGGGGTCCTGACTTATCGATCCATCGTCCTGCCAGCGGAGAAGCAATGAGCGAGCACAAGCCCAAGTTTAACATGAGAATCCCTGTATGGAGCTCGCTGACGTGACGTACTATTTGCAAATAAGAGGGAAGCCCGAAAAAGACCGTGTAAAAAAGTACATTAACAAGCATGAATTCGGCATTGATCCAAGTCATCGCTGGATAGTTTGCAAATGTGCGCAAAGGAATAAAGGGCGAAGCCGTTTGAAGCTCATGCCGAATGAAAGCTCCCAGTAGAGCAAGCCCTATCATTCCGATAACGACACTTGTTAATGAAACTTGTTCGGATGATTTTACCGACAATAGTCCAATGAGCAGGGCAACCAGCCCTAAAGTGAAGAGCAGGATTCCAGAAGCGTCAATGAGTTCAAGCCATTTATGCAAGGGCTTGTTACGTGCAGTGGATGTTGTCGGTTCGTCCTTAGGAATTGTAATGGAAGCGAATAGAAAGCTTGCCGCCACGAAAGGAATATTGACGAAAAAAATAGCAGACCAGTCCCACCAGTGGATCAACATCCCGCCAACAAAGGGTCCGATAGCTGCCGCTCCGGATAGGAATACGGATAAAACCGACAGCGCAGTCGCTTGGTTCTCTTGAATATGAATTCGTACAATTGCCATTCCAACCGCAACCATCATACTTGTCCCGATGGATTGTACAATACGAAAAACGATGAGCCACCCAAAGCTTGGCGATAGCGGTGCTAATAATGAAGCAACAAAGGCTACAACAAGTCCGGTAAGAAATATTTTCTTGCGGCCGAATAAGTCGCTGGCCTTTCCCATGACGGGCTGCGCGACAGCGCTTGCGATGTAGAAAGAAAAAATAATCCAGGAAACAACAGTGAAGTCAAGCTGGTACACATTCTGCAGCCTTGGAATAGCAACGGAAACCATTGAAGAATTTAATGGATTGAGCAGTATCCCCAGTCCGACGGAAATCATTAGCTTTCTGCTGCGAGCATTCATTTTGAGTCCCCCCTAATGTCCTGATGACATCGTACTTGAAACGGAATATTTATTCCAACGCATTTCATGTTATAATTTCATAGACTTGAAGGAATAAGCGGGGAGACCAAATGGAACTTCTTCAATTGCAGTATTTTCTCACAGTTGCACGATTGGAGCATGTCACTGAAGCGGCTCGAAGTCTGCACGTTACTCAATCGTCGCTAAGCAAAACGATTCAACGTCTGGAGGAGGATCTAGGGGTCCCTCTATTCGATCGGACAGGGAGGAAGCTGCGGCTTAATGAGTTCGGAAGCAAATTCCTTCGCCGCGCGGAAAGAGCTTTGTTTGAATTGGAGCAGGGGAAGCAGGAAATTAGCGATTTGTCGAGCCCGGAATACGGCACAATTGAGCTGGCGGTAACAAGCGCAAGCGCGCTGCCCAATATCCTTCGAGAGTTTCGGAATAAGCATCCCCAAATCCAATTTCACGTGCAAATGCTGACCACACAAGAAATGGTTACGCTTCTTCATCGAGGAGAGGTCGATTTCTGCTTATCTTCACCCCCGATACAAGGGGAAGACATTGAATGCCAGATCGTGTTCATCGCCCCTATTCTTGTAGCTGTACCCAATGGGCACCGACTGTCAGACCGAAGCAGCGTTTCCCTGGCGGAACTTAAGGATGAATGGTTTGTCGGCGTAAAGAGAGGCTACCGTGTCCGCGATTTAGTAGACTCCGTATGCCAATCAGCTGGGTTTACTCCTAACTATGTGTACGAGGGAAATGAACCTGCCAGGCTAACAACTCTTGTGGAAGCCGGGATTGGCATAGCCTTCATACCAGGTACGGCAATGAATTCGAGGGAACCTATCCGCTATCTTCGAGTTGAGGAGCATGAATTGGCGCTTGAAATTGCTTTATTATGGAACAAAAATCGGTATATTTCACGGGCAGCTCTGGAATTCCGTGACGTAGTTTTGGGGTATTTTGGGCGGATGTCCAAATCGGATCATATTGACTAAGACATACATATGAAAAAAATGCAGCCCGTTCTGTTCCTGAGGGGAGCTGCATTTTTCGTTATGGCCTTACTTTAAGAAATCTCCTTCGCTGCGGCGGAGGAGTAGAGCGGCGTAGGCTGTCTCAGTCTGGAGAGCCAAGCGACAAGCACGGCCAGCTCTGCCAGAATGCCAGCTGATTGCGCTAGCGCACCAATGACGCCATTCCAACCCGGGGTAACCCAGACGCCGAGTAGAAGCACAATGACGGTAATGGTAATGTTGGAGCCTTGAGACCAGACCATGATAGAGGTTTGGCCGCGCAGCAAGACGATTCCGTTGCAAAAGTCGACCCAAGGAAATACCAGTGCGAACAGAGCAAATATACGGAGCGCCTCATGGGTTGCGTCCAGCAGCTCCCCGTTAACTCCTACGAGGTTTTGCAACGCCCACGGTCCGGCGGGTGTAAAGCCCAGCAAGATCAGCGCACAAACGGGAATAAGTCCGACTATGAGACAAAAACGGTAGACAAGACGGGAAGACTTATTGAAAAAATTCAGCACTATCTGATGCATATACGTCTGGAAGCTGATCGCGAGCCAGGTTATGCTGAAGGCCAAAGAATAGGAGGCGACGGCCAGCTCCATGTTCGACGTTTGTCCAAGGAGTACATGAATTGCCGGTGTTACGCTAACCGCGAAGAACACGGAAATGAGCATGGGACGGTAAAAGGTAAAAACACCCCGGAGATCACGAGATTCCCCCTCCGTTGCATGCAGAGGGAGCTTCTTGACGAGCAAACGCCCTTCACCGTAGCTTACAGCCGCTTCGATCATCATCCCCGCCAAGAATATGAATGCCCCTGATCTTCCGTCGATAGCCTGCGGATTGTGAATATATAGCAGCGATAAGCCGTACATGACGGATAGCCGGACAACCATAGCGATCGTAAGCCATTTGGTCCGCATATGTGAAATAAGGATTCCTTGGTATATACAGCGAATTACGGAGAATATCGTTACGAACAGCAGGATGCGGTAGGTGCTGAGAATATCCTTTTGAAGCTCGACATCCACCCCGAACACATAGCTGAACAGATAAGCTCCAACCGGAGTGTAAGCGACCGTGAAGGAGATAACAAGAATAAACATGATCAAGAAGAAAGCGAGAAGCAGGAGCGCCCGGAAGGTTCTCCTGTCTCTGACTAATGCGGTACATGTTTGCCTCATCAATACAGCGGCTTCTTCCGTCAAGCCAAATATACTAAAGGCCATGGCATAGCCTGTAATGACAAGCTCCGGACGTGTAGCTGCGTGGGCCAATGTACTATTGATAATGACATGCGATAAGGAGATGAGCAGCGCGGAAAACCCTAGCGGCAAAAAAAACAGAAGCATTCCGCTTAAGCGAACCGATTGGTTTTGTTCGACCATGACCCTTCCTCCCTGCAGATGCTGTACATTTACCGGTGTCCGGCGAGCGCCTTGTCCTTAGGCAGGAAGATTGTCAGTAATCCGATCAAAGGCAGATACGCGCACAGCTTCATAATGAACGCGATGCTTGTAACATCCGCAAGCATGCCTAGCAGCGCAGATCCCAATCCCCCTAATCCAAACGCCAATCCGAAAAAGAGCCCCGACACAAGTCCAACCTTCCCGGGAAGCAATTCATGAGCATAGACGACGATTATCGAGAAAGCGGAAGATAAGACAAGGCCCGCAAAAACACATAGTACACCCGACCAGAATAAATCCGCAAAAGGTAAAAGGATAGAGAATGGCGCCGTTCCCAGTATTGAGAGCCAAATAATATTTTTGCGCCCGAAGCGGTCGGCTAGCGGCCCGCCCAGGAAGGTTCCGGCTGCGGCAGCCGCCAGGAACGCAAACAGGTACATTTGAGACTGCTCTACGCTGACTCCGTAATCCTTGATCAGGTAAAAGGTATAGAAGCTGGTTATGCTCGAGATGTACACGTTTTTGGAAAATACGAGCGCGATTAAGATGGCCATAGCCAGCCTAATCTGCTGTTTGGATAACAACCCCGACTTCCGTTCGACGGTTTGTTTAGAGACCGGAGATCGCGGCCGGACTTTTTGTCCGCTATACCATCTAGCCACGTAGAATTGTATTCCGATAGCCGCCAGCGCAGCGATGGAAAACCAAATGACGCCAAATTGACCAAGCGGTACGAAAATAAGGGCAGTCATAATCGGGCCCAAGGAACTGCCGATATTTCCTCCAACCTGAAAAATGGATTGAGCCAACCCCCGTCTATCTCCAGCAGCCAAGTAAGCGACGCGGGAAGATTCCGGGTGAAACACGGCCGAGCCGATGCCGATGCAAATAACCGCAAGCACAATGTAGACAAAACTGGGTGCTATCGATAAGCCCACAACTCCTGCTAACGTGAAGCAAACGCCGAAAGGAAGAATATACGGCTTTGGTCTGGCATCGGCATAAATGCCGATGAAAGGCTGGAGCAGCGATGCGGTGATGTTCATAGCAAAAGCAATGAAACCAATTTGGGTGTAGCTGAGCTGAAGAGATTTCTCGAGAATCGGAAATAAGGCGGAAATGGCGGACTGCATGGAATCATTCAATAAATGCACGATGCTGACGGCAAACAAGATAGGATAAACGGTAGCAGCTGCCCCTAACCCTGGTTGACGAATAGTATTTGCTTGTGCTTGCACGCGGCTCCCTCCATATTCGTATTAAAAGTTATCCAAGCTATGGTAATTTCCGGCTTCATCCAAGCTTACAACGGAATAACGGGAGAATCAATAAAATAAGTGTTTTTATGATGGAGTCCAGGTTTCGGCACAATTACCAATGGGTCGTACAGCGGTATCCTTTGTGCTTGAACTATCCCTTACTTGACAAGACACCATTTAGTGTCTTATAGTTAAGACACTAAATGGTGTCTAATGATGATCTAAAGGGGAGGCTGATGATGAACGCAAGCGCACCAACGCATGATATTTACGATGCTATTGCTGATCCGACCCGTCGCAAGCTCATTCGTCTATTGGCGGATGCGGATGAACTGCCGCTCAACCAGCTGACAGCCCATTTCTCAATGGGCCGCACCGCGGTTGCCAAGCATTTAACGATTTTGAAGGAAGCTGGCCTCGTGATCGATCGCAAAGTCGGCCGGGAAACGCGCAACCGCCTGAATCCCACACCGCTGAGAGAAATTCAGGATTGGCTATCGTACTACGAAAAGTTCTGGACAACCAATCTGCAAAAATTGGATTATTTATTGAGGGAGGGACAATCATGAGCAAGAATCTTTCACTGGAGTATCAATTTAACAGTCCCATAGAAAAAGTATGGACCGCCCTTACCGATTCAGATACATTGGCCAAATGGGTTATGGACAACGATTTCAAACCGATCGTAGGCTATCGTTTTCAGTTCCGCCAGCAACCGTATGGCGACTGGGACGGCATCATCCATTGCGAAGTGTTGGAGGTTGACGAGCCGCACCGTTTGTCTTATACCTGGGTCAGCGGCGGAGAAAATACCACGATCACCTGGACATTACAAGAAGATCAAGACGGAACCGTTCATTTGCATCTTAATCAAACTGGCTTCAGCAAAGACCAAGCGCTTGGAGGCGCAAAATATGGTTGGACGAGCATGTGTGGAAAGCTTGAAAATGTGTTGACCGAATTGTAATCCAATTTTGATGAATTGAACCGAAGAGGTAAATGGAGGAATGGAAATGTCCTATATCGTTGATTTTAAAACCGTGTCTACGGTTGGTCTGGAGTCTTCACCTGTAGTAGATGCGCTTGCTGGGTTGCGTGCTAATGAAGCTCGTTACTTTATGAACAAATACAAGCATGAATTTACGGTAGTACCGGCTAGCGAGAGCCAAGAGACCCTAGATTATGTAAACCGGATTTTGAAAGAAGAACGTGGTATTGAGTTTGCGGCCAAACCTCTAGAAACATCGCGTTTTCAGGTGGAAAATATCAAATGGGCCTTCGTCTTTTATGAGGATGGTCTAGGGGTTAACGTCATGTATACGGTTGATGACCCTAAGAAACGGGCCGTTGGTTTTAAGCTTTCGGAGGGTATGGAGGTACCGAAGGAGTTAGAAGAGAAGTTTAAGTTTGCTAGACAGAAGTCTAAACTAGCTGGAACCATTCGAGGTTCGTTTTTTGTAATTAAAGGAGAATATTAAAATAAGCCAAAGGCGCTCTTCAAAAATGTCCAATTTCTCATTGTTCCTACAGAGAAGTTGGACTTTTTAATATCTGTCCGTTGGAAGGAATATCCTTTTCGTTCGAGAACTATAATAATTTGATTCATTCAATCTGTAAATGGTGGTGATTTGATGATTTCCCATAAGCTAAAAGTTATTGAACAAATGGTCGAAGGAAATGGGTTATCTGGTGAGTATGAGGAACTATTGATTCTAGGAGTGTCTATTGATTCCAGATCAGTACAATCAGGTAATCTCTTTATCCCGATCATAAGGCAATTAGAAGGTCACGATTATGTGGAAGAGGCAATAACCAAAGGGGCAATGGCGTCTTTATGGCAAAAGGATCATCCAAACCCACCGGTTCATTTACCTCTAATCTATGTAGACGATTGCTTAGAATCACTTCAAATGCTAGCAGCAAATTATCGCAAAGAGCTGCCGATCAAAGTAATTGGTATCACGGGCAGCAATGGTAAAACAACTACAAAGGATATGATCAGTTCAGTCCTAGAGACTAAATATCGGGTTCATAAGACCGTAGGTAATTTAAACAGCCAAATAGGCTTACCATTAACGATTTTAGAAATAGATAAGAGTACTGAGGTTGCCGTCGTTGAAATGGGAATGAGCGAACGTGGTCAAATGGGTCGACTCTCCCTTATTGCCAAACCGGACATAGCTGTCATTACCATGATTGGCGTTTCTCATTTATCAAGTCTTGGGTCCCGGGAAGAAATTGCTGCCGCGAAATTAGAGATTATTGATGGTTTGCAAGATAACGGAATATTGATATACAACGGAGATGAACCCCTCTTAACGAATCGGGTTAAAAGTACTAAAAACGAAAAACCGATTTGTACGACCACTTTTGGCCATGGGGAGGATAATGACTTTTATTTTACAAACAAAGTAACGCAGCAGGAGGGTTCCTTATTTACGGTTGAAGATAATAATTTCTTCATACCTCTTCTGGGCGCGCACAACGTTATAAATGCAGTGGCCACAATTGCTGTTGCAACAAAAATGGGATTGAGTCCAACTGAAATAGATATGGGTTTTCAATCCTTGAGAGTAACTAGCATGAGAATGGAGAAGATTCTGTCCACTTTGGGGTTTACCATTATTAATGATGCTTGGAACGCAAGTCCAATTTCAATGAGCGCGGCTATAAAAACGTTTGAAGAATTAACAGGCTACTCAAGAAAACATTTGGTCTTAGGTGACATGCTGGAACTTGGTGAACAAGAGCAGGAGTTTCATCGTGACATTGGGCGAATGATTGATCCGGTTAAAATAGATTTTGTCTATACAGTCGGGAAACTCAGTAAATATATTGCTTCTGAAGCGGAGAAGCGATTTCCTGTTGGCGGTGTCCAAGCATTTAACGACAAGAAGGAGTTAGCGCAAGTACTGAAAAATAGGGTGCTGCCAAACGATGCGATAATGCTGAAGGGATCAAGGGGAGTACAATTGGAGTCAGTGCTGCCGAATTTATTGTAAACGGAAAATGATACTGGAAAAGAGGAAAATTAAAAGCCGCGTCGTAATTTACTTGTATTAACATACGAAGGCGAGCGAATTCAGATGAGGGCATGGGTAAAGCACCAAGATCCGAACAACAAATATGGCGCAGCATTTACACTTGGCGACAGAAGTTGTAAAATTCCTCCAGGAGCGGTCATTTCCGTTACCCTTGGCGAAAGGTTTAACATCCCAAGGTTAATGTTAAACGGGATATTGAATCAATTTATTATGAAGGCGATGAAAAAAAACGACGATTTGCTCTATGCCGAATTAACCGGTCAGATGCAGGGCGGGATCGGTCAAACGATGACCGTTTGGCGGGATGGCAAGCGAATGCACAAGTTTCGTACGAGTGGTTCCCATAACTTTGCTCGTAAATTTTTCAGCTGGGTCTTTTACAGCGGGGAAGTACAGTCTTACTTTTTAACGTGGCAGCATAGCGGCGAGTTGCCATCTACGGAGAAAATCACCTCTTTTGTCAAGACATACGGGCGCCATTTCGATGGAGGCAAGCTTGTGAAGAGTGCGAATCCTCCCAAAGCATCCGAGAATATGTACGACGCAATTTGAATCATTTTTGACTGTACCGGCGATTCAAAGTAAATGCTTTCAAAAACGAGAACGATAGCTGAATACGGTTACACTATGGAGCTGCGGCGGAACGATGCTGGCAGCCCCATAAAGCGATTGGGGAGTTTAGACGAATAGCTGGGTCTGAAAATGGAATTGAAGCGGTTGTGTGGTATGCGTATTTTTGTGCAATATAAATTTTATTCAACTAAAGGAGTGTGAAACCATGGAGCGCACACAGATTCCTGTTAGATCGTTTAACCCGAAACGTCCGGGGACCCTTGTCGGCATCATGATGACCGTATCGGAATATCTTGGCGCCCTTTACGGAAGTATAGCGGAGACAAGGATCGCCGATTCTTACGGTCCTTGTGCCGATTGTAGTGGAACCGTTGCACCGACTGAGATCGACCACGGTCGAATGATTGCCCCCGAGCTGTCGCTCAAGAATGGTGCCGTCCTCTTATGGGCCGGTACGCATTGTGCGCCGGTTCCCAGAATCAAGCAGCTGGCGGCGATGCTTGGAATCGATTATGTGAGGCCGCTCGAAGAGCAGGATCCGGGGTTTATTTCCGTCCTACTGTATGGATATGACAAGGAACCTGTTTCGTTTGTGTATAATCAAAGGCTTCGTAGGGACTATTACCGCGGCTGCGTATCCGATCTTCAATCCATGATCAATAAACGCACGACCAGCAAAGGCAATCTGAAGATGATATCGTTTTTCTCCAAACAACCAGAGTGTTCGGCGTGCCGGGGAACTGGGTTGAGCAAAGGCGTGTCGGATATATACGCCGGCGGCCTCACACTTGCTGAGGTCAATAAATTACCGATCGACGAAATGCTCTTCTTTATTAATGGCCTACGGCAGTCAATAGAAGGGCATGAAGCCGAAATCGCCGAACCCATTTTCATCCATCTTGCCCCAATGCTTCTCTATTTGAGCAAAATCGGACTCCGGACGCTGCCTCCGGTCGTAGCGTGGCGCGGTCTTCCTTAATAGTTTTGGTGCATATGGTTATAATTGGTGAATCCTATCTGTGGAGGACGACGGTATGGACAAAAATTCTGATTATAGAACAAACATGATAGGCGGTCGCGAGGTTGGAGCCGTTTCGGTAGACATGGATAAGAGTATTATTCATGAAATAAATAGCTTATTTTGGAATACAACAGGAAATGATGTTTTAGGAGCAACCGCACTTCCGTTTTATGGAGCCTTTGTCTCGGAAGAAAAGTGCCGGCTTTTTGGCGATGTCTCAGGGAAAAAAATGCTAGAAATAGGCTGTGGAAGCGGTCAATCCTTGCAGTATCTTGGGGAACGCAAAGCATCTGAACTATGGGGGATGGATATATCGGAAAACCAAATCGAAAAGACAAAGCAGCATTTGACAGCGTGCGGTCTTTCAGCAACATTAATCTGTTCTCCCATGGAAGAAGAATGCGGCATACCAAAGGATTATTTTGACTTTGTTTATTCGATTTATGCCATAGGCTGGACAACCGACCTTGAGGGGACTTTTCGCGGTATTGCTTCTTACCTTAAAAAAGACGGGATATTTATTTTCAGCTGGTCTCACCCGATACACAAATGTGTTGCTGTAGACAATGATAGTCTTGTTTTTAAGAAATGTTATTTCGATGAATCTTGGTATTCGGTAACTCTTGGGGAAAGTACACTCACATTATCGGACCGTAAACTATCAACCTATGTAAATGCGTTAGCAAAAGAGGGGTTTGTCATTGAACAAATGATTGAGGAATCTGATGATGAAATTATGCAATCGAGAAAAAACGGCGATTTTTCAAAAAAAGCAAAGATGCTTCCTGTAACCTTTGTAATCAAGGCACGAAAACTATAAAATGCGAAAAACCACCCACTCCGTCTAAGCAGTGGGCTGTGATGATTTGCCGTGCTTACCTTAGTCTCGCTGCCCATGCTGTCACAATTGAGAATGTATCCGTAGAGCAAAGGCATTATTCATTTACTCTGCGGATCCGGATGGCCATTTGATCGATTTTATTCTCGCGAAGAACGATTTGAGGGAGGAATACTTTGTGGCAGTCAATGTAAAAAATTATGCGGTTGTCCAATTGCCGGTTCGTGATTTGGAAGCTTCCGTGAGGTGGTACAAGGAGATGCTTGGCATTCCGTTCACGTTCGAATATACCCCGGGCGACCAAGAGGCGTGGCTCAACGTCGGAGGTGTCGGTTTAGGGCTTATTCGCTGCCCGGAGGTGCCGAAATTAGACTTTACGAACAGCCGGGGGCAGCTTCAGCCGATTATCTCGCTTCAGGTGGACGACATTCATGAAGCGTATGAAGCGTTAAAGAAGAAGGATGCCGCAGTTGGCGAAATGGTGTACAAGCCCCAAGGTGGTTACAGTTTTACCTTCCGCGACCCGGACGGACATATGGGCAATATGTGGGGCGGATGGCCAAAGGAAGAAGGCTAGTTATTACAGGACAGCCTAAGAATGGGTGGTTCCCGTCATCTGAGAATGAAAGGGACCACCCCTTCTTGACGTTGCGAAGCATCTTCTCTTGAATTATTCTGAGCTAGGCGGTATAAGGGGTGATGAAGTGCGTAGAAAAGAAGTTCTGTTTTTCGTTCTCATTCTGATCGGTCTGCTTCTCATATCCAACACCCACCTTGGCTATTCTTTCGGAGACAGTATATTCAGAATGGCTGGAGTACCACCGTGGACCAATGCTGAGTACGATTCGGGGCTGCATATCTCGGTTACTGTCGGAATGCTTGTCATTATTACTGGTTACATTGGTGCGGTGAAATATTATCAAGTACGGTTTCCCAAAATTCGAAGCCGGATCGTACTGAGCTGTATCGCATTCCCGTGTCTGTTTCCGATCGTGATCGAGCATGCCATGCTTCTTCTGCATTATCATTCCGATTCCGTTGCTTCCGTCGATTTTTCCAAAAATAACAGCCAGTGCAGCTATCGATCGGAGAAAGCGAGTACGAAAGCTGAATGCACCCTTACGCTGGTCAACTTTGGGAAGGAAAAGGATGTAACGCTTAGGCTTTATCTCATACGAAGTTCATCGAAGGTCAAGTTCGAACCGATAACGATTAAGCTTCCGGCTCATCAGAAAGTCAGTGTCGGCACGGCATTTGAAGGCAAGCTGCTGGAAGGAACAGGCTTTTCCGGTTGGTCGAACGATATCGGTATTGAAATTGAAGTCGATGGCTTGAAGAAAAGGTACGGCAAAGAATAACTAGTTGTGTGGGGAACCGAATCGAAGGAGCAAATTAGAGAAAGGAACGGTTCGTCCCTGGCGGAAATGAGCTGTTTTTTTGCATTATTTCGCGGGCAGCGAGTCGGGCGAGAGTAGCGAATAGGCTGAATCCGCGGCTTGTACTATTATCGTATAATGACTTTTTCGTCCTTTTTTTAAACGATATTTAAACTGTTTTGTGTCACAGCTCGTAAAAAGAAACATTTTGTGTAGAGAGACGTATAAGTCATTGTGGTATTTTTTGGAACATGTGGTAGATTGCATAAAATACTACACTAGCTCGATCCTTAATCGATAGCGCTATACACAGAGAGCAGTTCGGCGCGTGCAGCTTCATCGTTAGGAGGAGGAGAAGTGAACAAGTTTGTGTTTTATATAGTTGCAAGTGTCGTTTGCATACTAACACCCTTTTTGGGTCTACTGTATGGTTTGTGGGATAGCCATCAACCCAAAATTGGACCTGTAGGAGATGGAAAAGCAATTTACCCTACTCTGCCGCAATTGATACCTCTTATATGTTGTTTTCTTACTGGAGTGTTAAACTTACCTATTGCCATTATGCGATACAGACAAAACAAAAAGAATCAAGAAGATAATAATAATTAGGGCATTTGCTACGCTATCAGAGAACGATAGCAACTTCTGATAACAGGAGCCATGATATCTTTAGCTATTTTAATCGTCGCTGCTTTATATGTACCCAATATCACTGTATGGAGAGGCTCTAAGTTATGGTTCGCTGTTTTTGGTACAAAAGATATGGGCAACGAAGTTGTACAAAGTTTTTTTAGGTTTTCCATTTATAGTGGGTGTTGTCCTTTCAGTTCTTGGCTTACTTGTGTTGGTAATTGAATATTTCAAACATGAATAATGGCATCAAACAAATCAATGAAATATGCTCGCTCCAACTGGATTTTGCGCGGCTGCTTTTTAGTGAATATGTTAACTCGGAGCATAACTTAAGAAAAACTTGATTATAAAATTCCATATATTTTAATTTTCAATATTGTAAATAAAATTATTCTAGGTTTACATTACAGTTATTATGTTCGTCGAAATAGCAAACTTACTGAAAAGTAAGGACGCAAAGCTACGGGCCTATCCACGGCAGCCGGGTTGCCGACAGCAACCTCTTGTATAAGGTGATGACTGCGACAATGAGTGAAAAAAAAGGTTTATCGGATCTAGATGAAGATTTATTGATCAAGGCTTATAGAGATGCTGTAAGATTGAAATTACATAAAGATTTTATTTCTTTACTCCTGGAAGAGATAGTTCGACGGAACATTGAACTAAAAAGCATAAGGGAAAGGAGATAGCTCAAACATAACACGACGGCAGCCGACTAAACGACGGCTGCCGTCGTATTTTATACATATATATTGACAGTCGATATATCGTTAGTTATTATATCAACATACGATATAGTTGTGGAGAACGGAGGCGACACGTTGGAGAACACTAGGGATATGCTGCCCTTGACCGAAGCGTTTTACTACATTTTGGTTTCGCTGTATGCATCTCCTGCACATGGATACGGCATGATGCAGGACGTGGAGAGAATGAGCGGGGGCCGCGTCAGAATCGGGGCGGGAACATTGTACACGGCGCTCAATAATCTGATGAAAAAAGGACTGATCGTCCCTTCAGACGAAGTTGAGGTGGATTCGCGCCGCAAAACCTATGCGATTACCCCTCTTGGCAAGAAAGTCGTGATGGCGGAAATGGAGCGAATGGAAGAACTGTTACGCAACGGACGAAAGGTCACAGAATTAGGGAGGAATGGTACATGAGTAAGGTTGCTCGGCTCGCCAAATCGATATACAAAAACCGATTTTCTTTCGTTTGGAACTATAAGCGCGACGAAGTTTGGTTGACCGGCTTGTCGGCACAGGGGCTTCATCTGAACCGTCCGGGAGTTATTCGTTACCGCTTCGATTACGATCCGAGCGTTCGGTATGAGTATCGGATGGATTATCAGGATACGATGAACGTTAAGCAGTTGGAAGAATATTGCGAGCTTTATGCGGATGCCGGCTGGGAGTATGTGGGGACTTGTGTCAATTGGCGGTATTTCCGGAGGCCCTATCTAGAGGGGGAGACGATCGAACTGTACAGCGACAAGGAATCGATTCGATCGTTTTACCGAAAAGTCCAGAAGACGCTTGGAGTCGTAGCTTTAGCGAACTTGGCGCTATTGCTAGTGAATTCCACACACTGGATCAGCGGCTGGTCGGGGGAAGGTCGGATTTCAACCTTCATAGGCGCGTTGAACGTAATTCAATTGCTCTGTACGTTGCTGCTCGGCTATGGGGTGCTGAGATTTCAGAAGCTGATCAAGCTGCATACCGACTAAGGCAACATTTTTATTAAAGACGGAGTTGCCCATAATTTCATTGAAGTAAAGAACGATTTACATCGAACAGGTACAAGGAAAGGGCAGTACTGACATGGAAAAATTAACAGATGTAGATAAGTTGGAATCATTGAAATCTTTGCAATCGACGATCAGTAAACTCGAGAATGCGATTTCCCAAATGACGGATAATGGTACAAATACGACCCTAGCGAAGAAACGACTCAAGGCTGTTTGCATCGGCTTAGCCGCGCTGGAAAATATTTGGAATCAAAGCTCCCATCAATATACTCAGGAAGATGTAAGAGCTGCCCGCAATGTTATTACTGGTTTATTACCATCCATTAATAATAGTTTTACTAAGTCAAAGACAGGCAGTCCCCAAAGAACACTTTTAGCAAGAAGAATAAAAGCGTTGGAACTAGCTGTTCAAGCGATTGACGTGCTTTCCGTTGAATAACATGTATGCTTTGTCACTAAAAAGGGTACGCAGGAGTTGAAAGGCTGCAGCAAGAGAATGATCGAGTCAGCCTGTTTTTATAGTAGTTCTTGAGGCTACTTGCCGGAACTATGCATGGCTGTATCAGGCCGAGCCGAGGTTGGAGATAAATTTTGCGTAAATTTTCTGAGTAAACCATTTACAGAAAAGTGTTAACAGAAATAATCCTACAAACGAGTATGAATGTGTCCAGGGCTTATTGATTACAAACATATCACTTGAAATAAAAAGTGGCTCTACGATATAGGCAAAAAAGGCGGAGCATAACAGGGTCGCCAATGCATACCTCTTCCAATCTCTAAATGCCGAATAGATTAACATGAAGCTTACAGGTATGACGCTTAAATCTGCAGGGAATAACGGAGGAACCATAGGAACTAATTTAGTGGGATAAGCCCATAACAAAAGATCTACACCTATAACATCCCAGAACGTTGCCATTACGCCCAAAATCAAACCATACGTATAGACCAAAGATGGCTCTTTTCTTGGCAGGAAATACTTGTACCAAAAGACCCATGGAAGTATGGAGGCAGCAAAGAGAAGCCACCACTGCCATGAGAATAAATCATCACCATACCAGTGTGCAATGCTGATGTCCCTAAGAACCTTTCTAAGTTCCTGTATTTGGTCGAAAGAAGGAATGGATTCCAAAGTAGTCACTCCGCATAAATGAGAATAAATGTAGTGTTGGATATAAATGGTTTTTTTATTCTCAAGTATTTGAGGATCAATGGTTTCCGAATTTTCCACTATCAAAGAAGCCGCTAATTGATATGTAAATGACAATACTAAAACTTATGATCCCAAATGCATTCCAGAGTAAATGTACCATGGGAACCACTCCGCTCTAAGTTTATTAGTACTATTATACTATATAACTAGAGACAATGTCGAATTATAGGTGATTCATCCTGGCGTTAGAGACGGTATCCGGCATTATGGAGAAATGGAACAACGGTGCATTTTTGAGGTTCAAAGTATGTAAGCTTTGTGAAGGGGGTACTTCTACAAGGAGCACCCCCTGTTGTTCCGTGTTATTCCTTCCGGTAGAAGAATCGGGAAAGCAAAACGCCAATGCCTCCAAGCCCGATAAATAGAACGGCTTTGACCACCACGGAAACTGTTGGGAGGTCGAAGAAGATGACTTTCATCAAAGTTAAAAATAACAAAGCGATACCGGCAAGCCGAACTTGTTTGATTCCCTTCTTGAGACCATAGGCTATGACGGAAATGGCATACGCCACCCAAGCGGATGAAATAAGTAAATGCTGCGTATTTTCGCTTACATTTCGCGTTACTGCAGTGGTTACATCCGTAATGAAGAACAAGAATAACAGGCCCAAACCGTAGTAAAGGATTTTGGTCAGGCTCCTTTGGCTTCCGGAAGGATATCGCCTTAAAAGTGCTGTGATGCCTGCTAAGGTAAGCAGCAAAACAACCCATATAAAGGTATTCGCTGAAGCCAGGGAGTTCATGCCATCGGATAAGATTTGTAGTCCGGCGATGCACCCCAAGAGATAAATGAGAAGCCCGTTGATTTTTTGAAATGCGGATGTAATGACAAAACCAAGAGCAAGAGCGATAAAGCCTTCAAGAATGAAAAATCCGACAACCGCTTCACTTTCAAAACGATTCATCATGAAGAAAAGTAAGGCGTACGAAGCAATCGCAAGTGTAAAGGGTAATGCCTGCCCATCATTCTTTTTCCACAAATAACCAGATAACGCACTATAGAAAAGAGTGAACGTTAATAAGACAGTGTCGACTTCCGAGGAATCCATGTTTACTTTAAACCAGAGAGCTGTAAGGACAAAGCTAGTTACCAGCATACGAAGTTGATGCTTCAGGATTCCCGCTTTGAGTAATATCGAGCCTAAGATAAGGATATGCTGGACCAAGACGCCATAGGCGAGCCATTCGTCAGATGAATCCGATCCAAAGCTAAATATCATAAAGGCAAGGTGCATGAAGATAAATGACGCGTAGAACAAAGCTGCATATCGCTGTTTCATGGCAAATATCATAAAGCTGGCGTAGAGCAGCACTTCGTACGATACAAAGAAGATGGTAGACGGATGGTTGCTATCGACCAAGAAGGGAGCTAGAATTCCCGTGATGCTTGCCAGTACACCCAATGCTTGTGATTTGTATTGATAAGAGAACCAAAGTCCCAGCATCGTCCAAAGCACGTTGAGAAGTAAAGCCGTAGGTCCATTGATGAAGCCATATAAGTAATGCGCCGCGAAAGTGGTTAGCATGAAAATCCCTATAGAGCCTGCGAAGAGCACTTGGGATAATAAAGCGCGTTGCTGCCGGTGTTGTCTGATGCCAAGGTAAACGAAAGCACCGCCGGCAAGGAGACCGAGAAGGCATCGCATTTCCTCAGTGATCCAACCGCCGTCTACCGCTGCTTTAAAGCCCCAGATCAGACCGATGAAAAGGACAAACATGAACACGCGGGGGAGCCATACTCTGGCAATGAGATGTTCCCAATCCGTTTCTTTCTTCTTGATGGTCTCCTTTTGGGTTTCCTTTTTCGTTTCACCGTACGGAGAGACGGAGGAGGAGACCCCTTCACCCACTGGGCGAGAATGTACTTTTGTATCCATCCTATCGGGTCGTTTATTATACTTTAATTCGTTGACTTCTGTTTCAAGCTCCTCG
This sequence comes from Paenibacillus silviterrae, assembly GCF_030167925.1. Lineage (GTDB taxonomy): Bacteria > Bacillota > Bacilli > Paenibacillales > NBRC-103111 > Paenibacillus_G > Paenibacillus_G silviterrae. The sequence continues at coordinate 1,657,588 of NZ_JASKUT010000002.1, read as the reverse complement.
ATTCGCTTTTCTAAGCTATTCAAGCGATCATCATAGTTCAACGGCAACACCCCCTTTAAGTATGTTTACTCTAAATGCTACCTTCACATGAAACAACTCCTTTATGATTACAAATTATACAAGGTCATTCTTATGGAAAGAAGTACTAAGTTTATATAGTACTATATTGGGAATGGAAGCTGACCGGCTTGCAAAGATATCACTTATCCCCTATACTGAATGAATATTCAGTGTTACAGGCCGATTTTCATTTTAATACATCTGTCAGCCGGAAAGCGGTGAAGTATGCGTGAATAAAAAGAAACAGCAAACGGAGCAAACGAAGAAGAAAATTGCCGATGCAGCCAAAGCTTTATTTGCTCAAAAAGGCTATAAAGCCACGTCCATTGAAGACATTGTTAAAGCTGCCGGATGTAGTGCAGGTAACATATATTATCATTTCAAGAACAAGGAAGGGCTTTTTTTGTATTTACTTGAAGATTGGAATAGGGAATGGGATGAGAGATGGCTGGCCAAGGAAAAGCTGTACTCCACCACAATCGAGAAATTATATGGCATGGCCGATTTCTTGGCGTTCGATCAATTGAGTCATCCGTTGACGAAGGCAGCCGATGAGTTTTTCAACAATTCAGAGAAAGCCCCTGACGTGGAAGAGAGAATCAACGAAATGGTCAAAGGGTACATTGACTTTAATCGGAAGCTGCTTCAGAGGGGCATTGATAACGATGAATTCGCAATCACGAATGTGAACGGACTCGCCATAATATTGGATGGTTTGATGCTCGGATTAAATCAGCATTGCCGGAGAATGGAACGAGAGGAAGCGCTGGCAGCGTATCGGTTGGCTATGGATGTGTTTCTGCACGGCATAGCCAAACCGAGCCGCTAGCCCCTTTTTTTTGCTATAATCCTGAATAAAAATTCAGTATTTTTCATCATGATGGAGGAATTTCGAATGGCGCTATTGACAAAACACCGGGGAGCCTTGCTGGTTCTCATGCTCAATCTACTTTTAGTCTTCTCCGGGATCGGCCTTGTCATCCCCATTATGCCTAAGTTTATGGAGAGTCTGGGTATTACCGGAGGGGTCATTGGTCTGCTGGTTGCCGCTTTTTCGCTGACGCAGCTTCTTTGTTCGCCGCTCGCAGGCAGGTTGGCCGATTCCTACGGCAGAAAAAGAATGATTGTCATCGGCATGATCGTGTTCGCTTTTTCCGAGGGGCTGTTTGGGTTAGCCGGCTCACCTGCCCTGCTCTTTGTTTCGCGGCTGCTCGGCGGCATCAGTGCGGCAATGATAATGCCGGCCATTATGGCTTATGCGGCAGATATCACGACGCAAGAAGAACGCGCGGCGGGGATGGGGTACATTACCGCAGCCATTACAACAGGCTTTATTATTGGTCCGGGCATTGGCGGGTATATTGCGGAAATGGGTATCCGCGTGCCCTTCTACGCAGCGGCGGCTGCGGGGTTTCTCGCTGCATGTATGACATTGCTGATACTTCGGGAATCGCGCCCTTCAAAAGAAAATATATCTGATCCCCAGCCTAGTGCAGTTGAACGAAGTAGTCTTCTTATGCAACTGAGGTACTCCTATAGAGAACCCTATTTTTTAAGCTTGATCATTGTTTTTGTCATGTCGTTCGGGCTTGCTAACTTTGAAACCATCTTCGGGCTGTTTGTCGATCAAAAGTTTGGGTTTGAGCCCAAGGATATCGCGTTTATCATAACGTTCGGGTCCATAGCAGGCGCTGTGGTCCAGGTTACGGCCTTCAGCTGGATATTAAAGAGGGTAGGGGAGCGGCGTGTCATATCCCTCTGCCTTTTCTTTGCAGGTTTGTTTATTCTGCTGACGCTTTTCGTTCACCGATTCTGGATGATATTCGCCGTAACTTTTATTGTATTTTTGGCAATTGATATCCTACGACCAGCCATCAGTACACAGATGTCAATGGTGGCTAAGGATCAGCAAGGCTATGTCGCGGGCTTGAACTCTGCCTTTACCAGTCTTGGCAATATTGCAGGGCCTATTGCAGCCGGTTATTTATTCGACTTGGATGTTAATTATCCGTATATGCTGGCGTGCCTAATCTTGTTTATTTGCTTCGTCTTATCGCTCAAAGGGAAAAGGCACAGACTGGAGAATGTCCACGCGGCTTCATGACGTTATGGGACATTCGTCGCTCCGAGAAGGGGGGCAGTTATCCGTCAATGCTCTGTTCTTGTATGCCTATTCGCCCCGCGCAGCTCCTGAACATCCAGCATCGGTGGTCGTCCGTACATGCGGGCATATTCCCTGCTGAATTGAGAGGGGCTCTCGTAGCCTACACGGAAGGCCGCATCGGAGGCCGGCACAGCTTCCGTCAGAAGTAAGCGGCGGGCTTCTTGTAAACGCACCGTTTTCTGATATTGTAATGGGCTCATCGCCGTGACGCGCTTGAAATGTTTATGAAACGCAGACGTGCTCATGTTCACGGATTTTGCAAGGTGCTCGATCAGGAGCGGACGGTCGTATTGCCGGTTAATCAACCGGATGGCTTGAGCGATGTTGTTCGCATGGCTGCCGATGATCGCAAATTGATGGATGAGCGAGCCTTGTTCGCCTTGAAGCACCCGATACAGAATTTCGCGAATGACGAGCGGTGCCAGAACCGCAATATCCTCAGGTGTATCGAGCAGCTGCATGAGCCGCACGATGGCTTCGAGCAGTGCAGGAGAGGTGCGGTTCACGGTTATGCCGCGGGAGGCTTCCGCAGGAATATCAATAGGGCGGTTTGTTTCTTTCATGATGTCCAGGATGATGTCGGCGTCAAAGCTCAGCTTCAAGCTTAAATAAGGGACCTCGGGTGCCGCTTCAATGATTCTGCCGATGATCGGCAACTCGACGGATGTAACTAAATAAGTGGAAGGATCGTACCGGTAGGTTTCATCGGCTAGTGTAGCTGTTTTCGCCCCTTGTGCCACGACGCAAATGGATGGTTTATATACGGATTCCAGCGGTTCTGACGTTTGTGTGGCATGCATCAGCGTCAAAGAAGGAACAGCTGTCCTATGTGTACCGCTCGACGGAGCATGGCGCTGTATCAAGAGCGCCAGTTGTTGCAAGGCTTGATCTATGCGCGGTGAATCATTCTTTGTTTCCATGTTTGCGTCGTCCCCTCCGGCAAGGATGTAATATACTTTAATCATATCAGAAAGTAGGAGTCAAGAGCGAAGCTCAGCTTTCCAATAGAGCGAAACCGAAGAGAATTAGGCAAGGATTGAACAGGTATGTTCTAACGGGCTTTCGCAAATATTTTCTATAATGAATTGGCAAGGCCGAGCACGGCGAATCATCGCTTGGCCAAATCAGGATAGAAGGAGAGAACGGAAATGGTCTTGAATGGAAAAGTTGCAGTGATTACAGGAGCGTCGCGGGGAATCGGACGGCAGGTTGCCCTCCAATTGGCTCAAGCCGGTGCGAAGGTGGTCGTTAATTATTCCTCGAATTCGGAGAAAGCGGGTGAAGTCGTAAAGAGGATTGAGCAATCCGGCGGCGAAGCGATTGCCATCCGCGCCGATGTAAGCAAGGTGAGCGAGGTGGAAGCCTTATTCTCGGAGACACTCGAGCGATTCGCGAGTGTGGACATTCTCGTCAATAATGCCGGCACGATGGAATGTACGGCCATCGCGGACGTGACGGAGGAGATGTTTGACCGGCAGTTCGCTATCAACGTGAAAGGCACGTATTTTGCTTGCCAACAAGCGATGAAGCATATGGCCAAAGGCGGGACGATCATCAACTTCTCGACCTCCATATCGGGCGCTATGCTCCCGACGTACAGCGTTTACGCCGCAACTAAGGGTGCCGTCGAGCAGTTGACTCGCCAATTGGCAAAGGAATTCGGTCCTAAGGACATCGTTGTCAATTGCATTGCACCCGGGCAAGTGTCGACCGAGCTATTCTTGAATGGCAAATCCGAGGAGTTGATTGATTCGTACCGCCGCATGAATGCATTTGGACGGCTTGGCGAGCCGGAGGACATTGCGAATGTGATTGAGCTGCTCGTCAGCGACAAAGCACGCTGGATAACGGGACAGACGATTCGCGTAAACGGCGGGTTCAACTGAATAGTGCGGACAGAGAATAGGTGAATTACCGTAAGGGGCGCAGATCAGCATATCAGCGCTCCTTTTGATTTTGATTGGAGGAAGACAGGGAACGGCGGAATATACTTCAACTGGCCGGTCATGTTGGCGGCACCTCTGCCTCCCGCGAAGGCGGCGACGCAGTCCATTTATTACGCTGGTTTTTTATTATCAAAAATGATAACATAAGCGTAGGGCATGCACACTCGCATACATGGCACTCATTTTAGTCAATAATGCATATGCATCTTAATGAAAAGAGGGGGAGATTGTGATGAAAGCATACTTGAAACCGGCATTTGTTCTTACACTGCTAGGCTTGATTGGTATTATAACTATTATCCCTTATCAGCTTGATTTGCTGAGTGAAACGATCGGAAATCAAGACGGGCTACCGGTAGGGGTGGCTGCAGCGCTTGGCGCTTTGCAGCAAACCGTAATGCTGTTTGCGTTATGCCTGATAGGTTTGAGGTTACAACTGCGCACCGGCTTGTCCTTTCCCCACATAGAAGCGTGGATCCAAAAGAAAAGCCAGCCTAGATTTGATCTGACGTGGTTCTTTATTGGAATTGCGGTCAGTTTCGGTGGTTCGCTCTTGAACCTGATGTTGGATAAATTTGTTTTTATGCCAAACCTAAATCTGCCTAATCCGGTGGGAAAGGTAGAATGGTGGAAAGCGCTTCTTGCTATGTTCTACGGAGGTATTACCGAGGAACTGATGCTTCGTTTGTTTGTAATGAATTTGTTGATCTGGGTACTCGCGCTGGTTTTCCGCAAATCCCAAGATCATATTCCAAGCTTTTTCTACTTGGCTGGGATCATAGGCGCTTCTATCCTTTTCGGAGCACTTCACCTGCCTGCTGTCGATCAGATTTTTGGCGGGCTTACTCCTCTGCTGATCGTAAGGACTCTCGTGCTCAATGGTCTTCTCGGCGTTTGGTTTGGGTACGTATATTGGAAAAAAGGCTTGGAGCAGGCCATGCTGTCTCACATGGCGGCTGATGTTTTCCTGCACGTTATACTTATCAATGTTATTTAGTGAAGTACCGAGCTCCCCATTATATAGTAGATTTAACTAGCACACCTTTCTGTTTGGAATCGCAAAAGCGACACATCCACCAAACATGAAAGGTGTTTTTCTATCAAGTTTCCTGCTTAGCCGATGGTCTGTTTTCATTTTGCCTATCTATTTGAATTATTAACGGCTGGAAAGTCTCAATTTTGATGATGATGTTCAGGTTTTGATGGGTATGCAGGCTATAGAGAATTACTACATAATAAAGCTATATAGCTGAGATATGCATCCTTTGAAACCGGGGGCAAGCGAATGGCCAGAATCGTTATTGTTGACGATGAACCTATCATTGGGATGGGTCTCAAAACGTTGATTGGAGAATATAAACGGTTTCATGAGATCGATACGTTTACAGACGGAGTGTCAGCATTATCGGGTATCATGGCTAACCCTCCCGATGTTGTGTTGACGGATATTCGGATGCCTCGTATGGACGGTCTGGAGCTATGCCGAAATATACAGCAGCTAAAGCTTTTTACCAAAGTCGCTGTGCTTTCAGGCTACGGTGATTTTGCGTATGCACAAAAATGTATGTCGTACGGCGTACAGGAATATTTGCTGAAACCAATTACGGAAATCGAGCTTTATCCAGTGCTGGATAAATTGCTCGCCATACGGGAGCCGGCGCTTATGTCCTTCACTCATTTTGAACAGTGGATCGATCAATTGGAGGAAGCGGTTTGGATGATGGACAAAGCTCGGGCCGATGAACTGCTTGAGGAGGGAAAGAGGGAGCTGTTCACCGTGGATACGGACACCCAGCAGCACCAGAGGGTATACGACGCTGTCAGGCTGCTTAACAAGAAACTGAATGCCAGAGGGGCGTACGGTATGGAGTTGGGGCCGCTTATCGAGGATGCGGTCGCTACGATTACGTTCGAATGGTTTAAGGCCGAAATCGGCATATGGATACAGCGGCTGAACGAATATCGCAATCATGAAAGAATCAATGTTCTGGAGGCAGCTTTCCGTTACATCGACGAGCATCTTTGTGAGGAGGAGCTTTCACTGGACATGGTTGCAGGGAAGCTGGGCGTGACGCCGACCTATTTCAGCCATTTTTTTAAGAAGCATACAAATGAAACCTTCGTGCAGTACCGTATGCGCAAACGAATAGAGAAAGCTAAGCAGCTGCTTGCCGTACCGCACTACAAAATCATCGACATTGTAGCCGAGATCGGCTACGAAAGCTACCCTCACTTTTCCAGAGTGTTTAAAAAAGCAACGGGATATTCCCCTACCGAATATCGCGCGCTGCTCGGGATCAAATAATGAATAACAGCTTGGTACGTAAGGTTTACATTTACTTTGTCATTATTATCGCGCTGACCTTGGTGACGGTGGGGGTTACCGGTTATTGGCGGTCGTCCAGTGAATTGGAGAATCAGTATGAAGGACTGTTGACTCAAATCGTTGATAATGTATTGCATGAAACTGATTTATTTTTGAAAAATTACGAGAGGGCAACGGTTTCTATTCTGATTTCACCTATAGTGAAAGAGGCTCTCGATCTTCCACGCAATTCCACTCCCGGCTTTTATACATCCGAAATGGCCATGAAGGGGGTATTTCAACCGGTTCTCATTAACAACCCCGAAATCTCAATGACGTACATTATCGGTTATAACGGGTTCCAGGCAACGGATTTCAATATCCACATTGTTCCTTTTAATTACAAGGGGTTTGAAGAATATGTCGAACAAATGAAGGAAAACGATGATCTAAACGGGAAGCTGACGATTCAGGATTCCGGGTTTCTGGACGGACATCTCTCCCTTATTCGCAAATTGGCAGACCGAACTTCATCCAAATCATTTAAAGGCATTATGGGCTTCGAGTTAAAGATAGGGGAATTGAACACGCTCTGGAAGGGCATAAAACTCGGGCAATCCGGTTATTTTTTTATCGTCAACGATCGCGGAAAAATATTATACCATCCGGATCCGAGCCGGATCGGCAAACAGCTTGACGGTATGCAGTTTAATACCGTTGAAGCCAATAAAGACCAAATATTTGAGTTGCCCGGAGAACCGGGACGGGTTTTCTTTAGCCGAAAGTCCGACTACTCCGGATGGACGCTGGTAGCAAGCATGTCGGTTGCAGAACAAAGCAAGCCGATTTCAGACTTGAGGCAAACAACACTAATCGTTGGTATCGTCACTTTGATTTTGGCATTATTTCTAGCTTATCGGTTCGGCCAATCTATCGTTCGTCCCATTCGACTACTGGAAAACGGGATGCGTCAGACGGCAAAGGGTCAATGGACCCGAGTGCCATTAACCGGAAGCCGTGATGAGATGGATCAGCTTATTACCGGCTACAATACGATGGTCACCCGGCTGGAAGAGCTTGTCGACCGGATTTACGAGACCGAGCTGCGTAATCAAGACAATGTAATGAAACGGCAGCTAGCCGAATTTCAAGCGCTCCAATTACAGATTAATCCGCACTTCTTGTACAACACTTTGGAAATAATTATTTGTTACGCCGTCATCCAGAAGTCAAGCGAAATTAAAGACATCGTTCGTTCTCTGTCGTATATGCTGCGCTATTCCATACGCACCGATTTGGAGAAAATTACGGTAGCCAACGAACTGAAACACATTCTGTATTTTATGTCTATTATGAAATACCGCAACCAGCGCGAGTTTGAAATCGATGTTCGCATCAGTGCGGATTATTTGCTTGACAGCATGGTTCGCTTGACGCTGCAGCCCTTGGTCGAAAATGTGTTTAAGCATGCGTTTCCTTATGGAATCGAGGATACTCACACGATTATTATTGACGCATGGAAAGATGATGCGGATTTTTATGTCATCGTTGAGGATAATGGCTGCGGTATTGAAGCGGAAGCACTTCTGAAATTAAACACACGACTCATGGACAGCCAGGAGGAAAGGGTGATGGATACGCAGCGAGCATTCGAGGGCAGCATCGGTCTGCTTAATGTGCATAACCGGATTCAGATGGTGTTCGGACCGCAATATGGGCTTTCCGTGCAAAGCGAGCTGGGAGCGGGCACGAAGGTTACGATTCACATGCCGTCATCCAGCGCAAAAAAAGTCATACCGGTGTAAAACAGCACAATGCTCGGCGCCCCCTCTTTTTGTATCCTAAATATAGAAAGACATGAAACATACCGAGTCATGGTCATCGAAATAGGGAGGGATTTATGGAAGTCTCGGCTAGCAAGGGCAAAACATGGTCTGCAATTGTCGGTAAAAAGGAAAATTACTTCACCAGGCTGAAGAAGAACGCATCCAGCCATTGGCAGCTCTATCTGCTTATGCTGCTGCCGATTATTTATTTGCTCATATTCAAGTACGTGCCGATGTATGGAGCTTTGATTGCGTTCAAGAATTATATTCCGACGAAAGGAGTATGGGGCAGCGAATGGGTAGGAATGAAGCATTTCGATCGTTTTTTCCATTCATATGAGTTTGTTCGGATTATGAAAAATACGATCCTGCTCAGCATGTATAGTTTATTCGCGGGGTTTCCGTTCCCCATCATTCTTGCGCTTTCCTTGAATTACGTCAACGCTCGTTTCTTTAAGAAAACGGTACAAATGATCACTTACGCACCACATTTTATTTCTACAGTCGTGATGGTTGGCATCATTTTGCAAATGATGGATCCACGAGTGGGTCTGATTCAGACAATTATGAAATATTTCGGATTGCCCACAATCAATTTCATGGGCATACCGGAATGGTTTTCACACGTTTTTGTCTGGTCAGGGATTTGGCAGAACGTTGGTTTTTCCTGCATCATTTATCTAGCGGCCCTTGCAGCTGTGGATCCTTCGCTTCACGAGGCTGCGGTTATGGATGGAGCCAATAAAATACGGCGAATGTGGCATGTCGACTTGCCGGGCATTATGCCGGTTGCCGTTATCCTGCTGATCATGAACACCGGCCATGTACTGGACATAGGCTTCGAAAAGGTATTGCTGATGCAGAATCCGCTGAATATGAGCGCTTCCGAGGTGATCGATACTTTTGTGTACAAGGTCGGCTTGGCATCAACAGCGATCAACTATTCCTACTCGTCTGCCATTGGATTGTTTAAATCAGTCATTAATTTGATCCTGCTGGTTCTCGTCAATCGTTTAGCCAGAAAGTTGGGGCAAACCAGTCTATGGTAATAAGGGGGTACGTCTATGACGGGAAGCATAAGAGAAAGTGCGGATGACAGGCTGTTTACAATTCTGAATTACATCATCCTATTCATTTTTACAATTACGATCTTATATCCTCTGGTTTACATTGTCAGCGCTTCCTTCAGCTCATCCACAGCGGTGGTTTCCGGCAGAGTCTGGTTATATCCGGTGGAACCGACGCTAGCGGGTTATGAAGCGGTATTTAAGCATCGTTTAATTATGTCGAGCTTTTTGAATTCGGTCTATTATACCGTAGTGGGAACGGCGATCAATGTGCTCTTTACACTCATTGCGGCATATCCGCTTTCAAGAAAAGATTTTATGCCACGTAATGGCATTATGGCTTTGTTTGTATTTACAATGATGTTCTCAGGCGGACTGATCCCGTCTTACCTGGTTGTGAAAGAGCTGGGTATGATCGACACAAGGTGGTCTTTACTTATTCCGGGAGCGCTTTCTGTAATGAATATGATCATTGCCCGTACGTATTTCCAAACAACCATTCCGGATGAATTGCTTGAAGCCGCTCAAATGGATGGATGCAGTGATTTTACATTTGTTCGGAAGATCGTGCTTCCTTTATCAGGTCCAATCATCGCCGTAATCTCTTTGTTTTACGCAGTGGGCCATTGGAATCAGTATTTTAGCGCGCTGCTTTATTTAAAGCATCAGGAGTTGTATCCGCTTCAATTGGTTTTAAGGGATATTTTGGTGCAAAACGAGGTCGATGCATCGATGATAACTGACGTTGCCGATCAAGCGGCAAGGGATGGTCTGCGAGAGCTGTTGAAGTTCTCCCTTATCGTCGTGTCTACGCTGCCCGTGCTCATCATCTATCCATTTATACAAAGGCATTTTGTCAAAGGCATGATGATTGGATCATTAAAAGGCTAAAGGGAGGTTTTTACATGAAAAAAGCTCTAACCGCTGCAATCGCGATTACAACGTCTGTAGCTCTTCTGGGCGCATGTGCGGACAGCGGACAAAAGGAAGCATCCAAAAACGCGGAAGCAAGCAGGGACGATCTAGTAACGGCAGCAGGTGAATTCCCGATTACGAAAGAAAAGACGACACTCAGGGTCATGGTCAAAGGCTCCAGCATAGTCGAAAATTTTGCAACGAACGAGTTCACCAAGTGGCTGGAGGAGAAAACGAACATTCATATCGATTGGGAGGTCGCTCCGGAAAAAACATTTGCAGAGAAGCTTAACGTTTCACTCGCAAGCGGCGACTATCCGGACGTGCTGCTTAATATGAGCGTATCGCCGATTCAGCAGTCGATTTACGGTAAGGATGGCGTATTTATTCCGCTGAACCCGTATATTGATAAATACGGCATTGAAATGAAAAAGATGTTCGAGCAGGTTTCCTATGTCAAAGACTTGATTACCATGCCTGACGGCAAAATTTACTCGGTCCCTCAGGTGAATGATTGCTACCACTGCTCACTTGGACAAAAGATGTGGATTTATCAACCATGGCTGGATAAGCTCGGTTTAAAAATGCCGGAAACGACGGATGAGTTTTATCAAGTGTTAAAAGCATTTAAAGAAAAAGATCCGAACGGAAACGGGAAGGCGGATGAGATCCCGCTTGTCGGCGCTACGAATGGCCCATCATCTACTTTGGATCTTTTTCTGACCAGCGCGTTTATCGAGAAGGATTTCAACCTGCGTTTTATTAGGGATGGAAAGGTTCAAGTTGCCTTTAATCAACCGGAGTGGAAGGAAGCTTTGACCTATATGCGTAAACTGTTTGCTGAAGGATTAATTTCCCCGCAAACGTTTACACAGGACAGAAACCAGCTGAAACAAATGGGTATGAACCCGGAAATCCCGATCGTCGGAGCGATTGTCTCGCAAAACCAAACGGTATTTGTCGAAGTCGATAATCCAAGATTCAAAGATTACGTATCCGTTCCTCCGCTCAAAGGACCGTCAGGTATACGTTCAACTGCATATAATCCTTACGCGGTATCTGCAGGTCAATTTGTCATTACCAATAAGGCCAAAAATCCCGCTGCCGCATTCCGTATGGCTGACCTGCTGCTTTCGGAGGAAGCGACACTTCGCAGCACGCAAGGCCGTCCCGGTCAGGAATGGGTGCGTCCGGAGCAAGGAGAGCTTGGCGTTAACGGGAAGCAAGCGAAATGGAAACCGATCGCCACATTTGGCAAGCTTCAAAATGTTCACTGGGCGCAGGCGGGGCCTTCGCTGCGAACAAACGACTTGCGATTAAGCGTGGCAGCGGATCCGAAAAATTCGCTGGAGCTTATTTTGTATAAAGAAACGAAAAAATACGAGCCTTACGCAATCGATGCGAGTAAAATTGTGCCGCCATTGTTCTTCACCAATGAACAAGCGGAGGAGCTGTCAACGCTTGAGAAGACGCTTACGGACTACAGAGCTGAATTTTTTGCGAAAACGGTTACGGGCTCGCTGGACATTGACAAGGAGTGGAACAACTATTTAAGCACTTTGGATAAAATGAACATTAAGCGCTACCTTGAAATTTATCAACAGGCCTATACCCAGTTTAAATCGAAAAAGTAGCCGCATCGGGAAGAATTCCTGTCCCGTGAAAGTGAGGTACAAGATGAAAGAGAAGAACTTAAGGAAGCGTTCAGCCGAAAGACCTAATGTCGTATTTCTAATAGCGGACGATCATCGTGGTGACGCCATTCGAGCATTCGGCGATGAAACCGTGCATACGCCGGTATTGGATTCCTTGGCTGCCAGCGGGACATCGTGTCGTAACGTCCATATATTCGGGGGCTTAACCGGGGCGGTTTGTGCACCAAGCAGAGCGTGCGTCCATACGGGTATTCCTATCTTTCGAGCGACGATCGGCAAGGATATGTTGATCCGGGAGCATTCGAGCGTCATTCGTCCGGATGTTCGGCTCATGCCGCAAACGATGCAGGGTGCCGGATATCGAACTCATGCCATCGGCAAATGGCATAATGACAAGGCAAGCTTTGCCCGAAGCTTCGAAGGAGGGGATAAGCTGCTTTTCCACGGAATGAGTGAGCATACCAAGGTTCCTGTGTACGATTATGACCCGAGTGGGGCTTATCCGAAGGAACACGAATATATTGAACGGACGTTCTCGACGGAGCTGTTTACGAACGCCGCCGTCCAATTTATTGAGGATTACCGGGAGGAGCGGCCGTTTTTCCTGTATGTGGCTTATACAGCGCCGCATGATCCCCGAACCGCGCCGGAGCCGTATGCAAGCATGTACGACAAATCCGATGTTCCGCTGCCACCGAACTTTATGAAGGAGCATCCATTCGATACTGGCGATATGACGTGTCGGGACGAGAAGCTTGCGCAATGGCCGAGGGACGAGGGCGAAATTCGTGAACATATTGCCGATTACTATGCGATGATAAGCCATATGGACGCGCAAATCGGCAGAGTCGTCGAAGCGCTGAAGGCTAAGGGCATTTATGACGATACACTCATCGTGTATACGGCGGATCATGGGTTGGCGGTCGGACAACACGGACTGATGGGCAAACAGAGCCTTTACGAGCACAGCGTACGCATACCGCTAATATTCCGGGGGCCAGGCGTGCCGGAGGGCAAGCAGGAGTTCGCGCTGGCAAGTAATATCGATATCTTTCCTACCGTTGCAGGACTATGTGACGTCGGTCTGCCGGAGGAGACGGAAGGCGTAAGTCTATATCCCGTCTTTGCAGGAGAAAGCGGTGGCGTTCGCGGTATCGTGTGCTCGGTTTATCGAGATGTACAGCGGATGGTAACGGACGGCCGATGGAAGCTGATCCGTTATTATCGCTCGCCGGTTTCGAACACAGGAACGGAACGAATCCAGTTGTTCGATCTGCTAAACGATCCATGGGAAACGCAGGATTTGTCGGCAGATCCGGCAAATGCCGGGCACATCGAACGGCTTGCCTCCGAGTTGGCTTCGTGGATGCGGGCTTGCAGTGATATTTTGCAGGATAAGCCGGTGATTCCTGTTACATCGAGTGCCGGCTCGTGAAAACTGAATCATGCTTGATCCGACGCGTGAACCGACCGATAGCTTTGATAGCTGCGGTCGGTTTTTTTTCATCATGGTTGGTTATTGTTGGATACGGAGTTCAATGGTACACTAGCTACAATCATTATTTATTCTCTGCGATATTTTTTATAAAGCAACCGTCATGGTACGGTGGAAAGGGAGTAACCAATGGCGAACCTATTGAAATTTGTCAATTATGAAAATTTCGGAGCCCTGGGAGATGGCGAGACAGACGATATGGAGGCTATCTGTGCTGCACATGCCTATGCTAATAAACATGGGTTGCCGGTTAAGACGAAGCCCGATGCAACCTATTATATTGGAGCAAAAGCCTTGACAGCCGTGATCGAAACCGATGTCGATTGGAGCACGTCCAGATTTACCATAGACGATACGGTTGTAGAGAACAATAAAATGCCTTGCTTTCATGTAAAGTCCCTGCATCAACCCTTCGAGCTGGAGATATCGTCTTTGACCAGAGACCAGAAACATTTGGAGCTAACCTTGGAGGAAGATTGTTATGTCATTGTAGCCAATGCCAATGTGAAGAGGTTTATCCGATACGGGTTAAACCAGAATAACGGGACTGCTCAAACAGACTGCTTTATTTTGAAACAAGACGGATCCGTAGATGCACCGATTGATTGGGATTACGAGGAAATTACTCAGGCAGAAGCACGGCCCATCGATAAGACCGTATTGAAAATCAGCGGCGGTATCTTTACCACGATAGCCAATCGGGGAGAATCCAAATATGATTATTATGGTCGAGGGATCGATATCACTCGTTCCAATACATGGATAGACGGAGTGGTCCATTATATTGCAGGTGAAGTAGGTCACGGCTCGCCCTATAGAGGATTTTTAAATGCCATGTGCTGTGCCAATGTGACCATTCAGAACTGCTTTGTCAGCGGCCATAAGATCTATACTACCATTGGTGCTGCAGGTGAGCCCGTCATGATGGGATCCTATGATGTTCACGCGAATAGTGTAGTTAATTTTGCGTTAGTCAACTGCAGAATGAACAACATTACAGACCGAACTCGCTGGGGTGTTGTGGCATCCAATTTCTGTAAAAATATTGCGGTAGAGAACTGTGTCATTTCAAGAATTGATGCCCATATGGGGGTCTCCGGTATTTATACCATTAAAGATAGTTCTATCGGATGGCAGGGCATCAAAGCGATTGGCAGAGGGCTGTTAACAATTGATAATGTTATATCCTATGGGAATTCGCTGGTGGAGCTTCGGGCTGATTACGGCAGCACGTGGGAGGGCGATGTCATCATCCGGGACACCAAGTGGATTCCATCGGAAGGGGATGTGGGAACGCCTGCGCTTATCAGCGCTAGAAATCATGGCATGCATGATTTTGGATATACGTGCTACATGCCCGGGAATGTGGAAATTTCTAACCTCCACGTAGATGATTCCATCATCCCGGAAGACAGCAAAGGCCTTTATCTGTTTTCCGATCCATGTGACAATCAGAGCTATGAGGGCAGGCCCTATCCTTATGTAACCTGTAAAAAAGTAGTATCCCGAAACCTCACTACTGCGAGCGGCAAGCGACCGGAAATCAGTCGAAATCCGACGCCTTTTTCACAGACCGACTACATGATATCGGAGTAAGAGTGATTTTAGCAGAAGGCAGCCAATTGGAAATTGGTTGTCTTTTTGCCATTTGCACGCGATCCAATAGTATATAAATTGATACTATATCACATGAATGTGCGTACTATTAAAAATTCTGCATATCCTCTATACTGCGAGTAACAACAGAACAACACCGTAAACAAATAAAGGAGAGAAGAACAATGACAAGAGAAACCATGAGAGCGATTGGTCTTTACAAGTATTTGCCCATTGAGAATCCGGAAAGTCTAATGGACGTGGAAGTGGAGAAGCCGACGGCTGCGGGCAGGGATTTGCTGGTTAAGGTTAAGGCGGTTTCTGTGAATCCGGTGGACTACAAAGTCCGTTCCCCCAAAAGCCGTGAGGAAAGCGAACCCAGAATATTGGGCTGGGATGTTGCGGGGGTGGTCGAACAGGTAGGTCCGGACTGCACATTGTTCCGTCCCGGAGACGAGGTTTTCTATGCTGGCAGCATTATGCGTCCCGGAGGGAATAGCGAGTTTCATCTCGTGGACGAACGGATCGTCGGTACGAAGCCGTCCAAACTGGATTTTGCGCAAGCCGCGGCATTGCCTTTAACCTCGATTACAGCTTGGGAAAGCTTGTACGACCGTATGGGCATATCACATAGGAAAGCCGACAACGCAGGCAAGTCCATCTTGATTATCGGTGCTGCGGGGGGCGTTGGCTCGATTGCGACACAATTAGCCAAGTACTCCGGTCTGACGGTCATCGGTACGGCTTCCCGACCGGAATCGACCGGGTGGGTGAAGGAACTTGGCGCGGACTACGTCATTAACCATTTTGAAGCCTTTGTACCGCAATTGCAGGCGATCGGATTCAACCAGGTCGACTATATTCTCTGCTTAAACAGCACGGAAAAGCACTGGACGAACATGGCGGAGGCGATCGCGCCGCAGGGCAAAATTTGCTCGATCGTCGAAACCAATGAATTGTTGAACCTGACCTTGCTGAAGAACAAAAGCGTCACGTTTGTATGGGAGTTGATGTTTACCAGATCCATGTACCAAACGCCGGACATGATAGAGCAGCACAAGCTGTTGAATGAAATCGCTCGTCTCGTGGACGAAGGTGTGGTCCGGACGACCACAAGCGAAACACTGACGCCGATCAACGCTGCGAACCTGCGCAAAGCGCATGCCATGCTGGAAACGGGCCGGACGGTCGGAAAAGTGGTTTTAGAAGGATTTTCATTATAATATAGAGGGAGGTAATTTGAAAGAAGGAGCGGGGAAAACATGCGAGACCGAAAAAGCGGGTACGGATTTTGCCCGAACGACGAAGGTTGTCCTGTTGAGTTCACGTTGGACGTTATTGGCGGCAAATGGAAGGGCGTGCTGCTTTATCATCTGATGGAGGGGCCCAAACGCTTTAATGAATTTCGTAAGATTTGCCCGGCCATAACCCAGCGAATGCTCACTCTGCAGCTTAGGGAGCTGGAGGAAGACGGAGTCGTACACCGCGAAGTGTTTCATCAGGTTCCGCCCAAGGTAGAGTACTCTCTTACGAATTTCGGTCAAACCTTAATTCCGATAATCACCGCGATGAAGGAATGGGGAGATAGCTACAAGAAGACCGTTCGAAATCCGTCGGACCTTCAACCGACCGAACATAACAAGTAACGATGCATCAGATTCAAACGAAGACGAAACCACTCCTAAACATACTAGGAGTGGTTTTTTAACGATAAAGAATGTTTAAGTTGGCTAAAGCTTTAAAGCACTGCAACATTCTTTACCAAGAAAGCCTACCTTTGAAACGCGGTCGCTCATCTTTGAAAGGCCTCGATAAAGGTTTTCTTATTAATCTTAAATACAGACAATGCACATTGAAAACAATGAATCAGATCCCATTTTTATGTATGGTATAATTGCTTTCAAGAAATGCTTAGGGAGGGTGAACAGGATGAACAGGATGAACAGGGAATCCAAGATTTTCGGCAAGTGGAAAAAGAGAAAAAGTGTGTTCGTCACCCTCCTCGTTTCCTTTATTTTCGTCTTCATGGTGCCTGTCATAATCGGAAGCATCGTCTACCTTAAAATTGAAGACATTATGGTGAACAATGCTTATCGCTCTAACTCCGTTATGTTAGAGCAGCTGAAATATGTGGTGAATAGCCGCACGCAGGAAGTGGATTTCCTCATGAGGCAAATTGCTTTTCATCCGAAGCAGCAATTACTGATGCAGCAGGGAGAGGGAAGGGCAGCCTCCGACGAGTACGCCTTTATCGAGTTTATGAAAGAACTGACCCGTTATAAGGCTTACAATACGTTCATTGAGGATATCTACGTGTATTTTGGAAATACGGATACGATTGTCACTCCCTCGATGAAGACGGATGCCCGTATGTTCTTCCATAATATCTATAAATACCATGATATGAGCTTCGACGATTACCGGGCGAACATACTGATGGGCAATCATAATAAAACCTACATCCACACTGTACTCTCAACCAGTAATCTTAAAGAAGATAATATTATTGCTTTCATACAGTCGCTCCCTTTCGGAGAGTATAACCGGCAAGCCGGTAGCTTGGTAATCCACATTAAAGAAGATGAGATCCGTAATCTTTTGAAAGAGGTGGAGGGTTTACATCAAGGTGCGATCTATGTGCTGAATAAGGACAAGGAGCTTTTGGTTGGACCGGAGGACGGCCGCATCCCCCTCAATCAGATAAAGGAGCTAATCGGTGGTGGCCATGGGGAGCTGCTCACGATAGCTAATCAGAAGGAGATGTATATTTCCTACACGACAAGCCAGGAGAATGGGTGGACCTATTTGTCGGCCTTTCCCAAGAGCTTGGTGCTGAAGCAGGTGCATCAAGTTAAAGCCTGGAGTCTTGTTGCGGTAGCGGTCTGTCTGATGCTAAGCACCTTTTTATGTGTTTATTTGACTCGAAGACACTACTCGCCTATTCGCGAGCTAGTTGCAATGATCGCCCAAGGTCGCACGAAATACACTGGGGGGACGGACAACGAGCTGAAGCTCATTAGGGAGACTATGCAATCCTTGTTCGGTAAGGAGCATGAGCTGGAGAACAAGCTGGCGCACCAGCTGCCGATGATCCGTTCGCATTTTTTGTCCAGATTAATTCGAGGACAGGTGGATACTTCGGTCATATCAGAACAGGATATGGATGTAATGCATCTGAGCTTTCCGCATGACTGGTTTGCAACCATGATAATCGAAATTGATGACAGTACCCGGTTCATGAAGGAAGATTCGGAAAGGGAGTGGATTTTGCTCCGTTTCATCGTAATGAACTTGAGTAATGAGATGCTTAGCACCAGCGGGTACGTA
Source organism: Paenibacillus silviterrae (assembly GCF_030167925.1). Classification (GTDB taxonomy): domain Bacteria; phylum Bacillota; class Bacilli; order Paenibacillales; family NBRC-103111; genus Paenibacillus_G; species Paenibacillus_G silviterrae. The sequence goes on along the minus strand of NZ_JASKUT010000002.1, from coordinate 1,639,232 downwards.
TTTGAAGAGGACAAGAACCGCATCGTTGTCCTGTTTAATCTCGATAAGGAATCGGCAGAGGGGCGATCTGTGATTCATGAGTTCGGTACGGGTCTCCTTGAAGTGATGAGGGATCGGTTTAAGACAGCCCTATCCTTGGGTATTAGCGGCTGCCATAAGGGCGTCGGCTCGGTGACGAAGAGTTATGACGAAGCAATGATTGCCATGAGCTATAAAATCATTAGAGGCTCCGAAGAGATTCTCTACTACGATGAGGTCCGAACGAAGGAACCGGCGTTCTATCGATTTCCTAAGGATTTGGAAGTGCAGCTGACGAATTATACCAAGCATGGTGACTATCTAAATGCTGAACGGCTCCTGAACAGCTTATATGAACTGAATTTCAGCCATAAGCAGTTATCCCCTGAGATTGGGAAGTGGTTCTTGCTTGACTTGCAGAGTAGTCTGTTAAAGCTGATGGAAGCCTTACGCATTGATTACGACCAAATCTCCAATTGGCATATGGATCCGGAAAAGGTGTGGGCAGAGTCCGGCACCATGGAGCAGGCATTTGAAAGGATAAAGTCAACCTACTTGGAGGTCTGTTCACTGCTTAAAGAGGAAAAGACCGATCATGGCGAGACGCTTTACCGTAAAATAAATGCACTGATTGAACGACTTTATGGCGATAACAACCTGGGCTTGGCTATGATCGCCGACCAGCTTGATCTGAATCCCATCTACATCTCTTCGTTCTATAAAAAGTACAGTGGCGAAAACATCACCGATGCCATTACGCGAACCCGCATGACGCATGCCAAACGTTTGCTGGCTGAGGGGCTGACGGTCCAGGAGGTTGCTTTGCGGGTCGGCTATGCCAGCAACATTGTGCTGACGAAGGTTTTTAAGAAAAGCGAAGGGATCACCCCAGGGAGATACAAGGAACAACTGGAGCACATAAAGGAAAGATAAGCGATATAAAGAATGGATAATGCCCTATCTTAAGGTCGGTTAACAGAAGTGAAATCTGAATTCTTTCATCGGCAGGCCGGTTCGGATACAGTTACAGCAAGAGCCCCCACCGCTTGGTATATAAGGCTCCCAAACATAGATTACCGAGGAGGGTTTAGCGAGTGAAAATAAATCATGGCAAGAAGGCTACGTTCATTGCGCTGTCCACTGTATTAACGGCAACCGTAATGGCCGGTTGTTCCACGGATTCATCTCAAAAAGGAAGTCCGACCACGCAACCGGGTAATTCCAATTCCGCATCAGAATATCCGAAGGCCTTCAGCTATTGGGTAGAGCTGGACGGGGACTCCGCTATTTCCATGAAGAGCTTTAGTGAAAATGCGGCTTATAAGGAAATGGAAAAAATTACGGGTACCAAGGTTGAATTTAAACACCCCACCGGCGGCGGTACTCAAATTCAGGAGCAATTCAATCTGATGGTCGCATCCAGAAACTTAACGGATGTGATCCAAACCAACTGGTTCAACGTTGCTCGCGGCCCGCAAAACGCCATTGATGAGGGAACGATCATCCGCTTGAATGATCTCATCGACAAGCACGCGCCTAACTTTAAAAAGTACTTGGCCGAGCATCCGGAAATCGCGAGTATGATCAAGACCGATAAGGGAGATATTTATGCCTTCCCGTTCATTCGCGGCGATAATAAAATTAAGATTTATTATGGTCCTGTTATCCGCAAGGACTGGTTGGATAAGGTCGGGATGGAGGCGCCGACCACGATCGACGAGTGGGAGAAGGTGCTCATTGCCTTTCGTGACAAGGACCCGAACGGAAACGGCAAGAAGGACGAAATCCCATTTTTGTTGGAGGTATCGACGGTTCGGAATGATCTGCTGAATGCAATGATCGGTGCATGGGGGATTTTGGATAAATTTTACCAGAAGGATGGTAAAATCTACTATGGCGAAATGCAGCCAGAGTTTAAGGATTTTCTTGCGACCATGCATCGTTGGTATAAGGATGGACTGATCGATAAGGACTTTGCAGCAGTAGACGGGAAATTGAAGGATGCCAAAACGTCCAATAACCAGCTAGGCGTCATGTACGGTTATTCCAGCGGCACGATCGGGAAGTTCACAGATCTGATGAAGGACACTGTTCCCGGCTTCAAGATGACGGCGCTGCAGCATCCGACGCTGAAGAAGGGAGATACACCGGCTGCAGGTATGATTAGCCCGACGTACCCAGGGGAGCATTCCGTCGCGATTACGACCGCTGCGAAGGAACCGGAGAAAATCGTTAAATGGCTCGACTATGCTTATGGTCCTGAGGGACACATGTTATTTAACTTCGGCATCAAAGGTCAAAGCTATGACTTGGTAAACGGAAAACCGGTGTATACAGATACCATTAAGGCGAATCCGAACAAGCTTACCTTTAAGCAGGCACAGGCTCAATTCATGCGTTCTCAATATGGCGGGCCATTCGTACAGGATGTGGAATCCTTCCTTCAGCAAATGAAATATCAGGAGCAGCTCGACTCCCTGGAGATATGGTCCAAGGCGAAGAATCAGCTGCAGCTGCCGCTCATGACTCTGACAGCCGATGAAAGCAAGAAGCTTGCATCTGTCATGAATGACATTAATACATTCTCTGATGAAATGATTGTGAAGTTTATCATGGGCACGGAGCCTCTCGATAACTTCCCGCAGTATGTAGATAAATTAAAGAAGTTCGGAATAGAAGAAGCCATTAAAATTCAGCAAACCGCCTTTGAACGTTACTCCAAAAGGTAAGAGCCGCATGGACAGCGAGCCGGAATTGAGTTATTCCGGCTTTCTTTGGCATACCTTTTTTTTCAACAATGATGGGAACAGGGAGGTTATAACGTGAGAACATACATGATCCGTCTGCAAAAGGATCTGCTTAAGAATAAAACGATTTACTTCATGCTGACGCCTGTGTTGGCATATTATCTGATTTTCCAATACGGGCCGATGTACGGCCTACAAATTGCATTCAAGGATTTCATTCCTACCAAGGGATTCCTGGGAAGCCCTTGGGTCGGACTTAAGCACTTCGAGGATTTCTTCGGGAGCGTTTATTTCGGACGGATTCTAAAAAATACGTTACTGCTTAGCCTTTACAGTCTGGTCTTTTTTTTCCCAGCCGGCATTATCTTCGCCCTGCTCCTCAATGAGATTAAAAGCCATATATTCCGTAGGGCGATACAGACGATTTCTTATATGCCACACTTCATCTCCATGGTAGTCATTGTGGGCATGATGTTTGACTTCCTCGCACGAGACGGGCTGGTAAACCACATCATAGCGATGTTCGGTCTGGAGCCGATCTCCTTCATGCGAATGGCTGGTTGGTTCCGAACCACCTACATTTCCTCGGAAATATGGCAAAACATTGGATGGAGCTCGATTGTTTACCTTGCAGCCATCAGCACCATTAATCCGTCGCTTTATGAGGCGGCAAGAATGGATGGCGCCAGCCGTTGGAAGCAAATGTGGCATGTCACCTTACCTGGAATCATGCCAACCGTGACGATTATGTTCATCCTCTTTATCGGCAAGTTCATGACCGTCGGTTTTGAGAAGATTATTCTAATGTATAATCCCGTGATCTATGAGACGGCCGACGTGATCCAAACCTTCGTTTACCGAAAGGGAATTCTGGAGGCAAATTACAGTTATAGTGCAGCCGTCGGATTGTTCAATGCAGTGATAAGCTTCACCTTGCTCGTACTAGCCAACATGACTGCTAAGCGACTGGGGGAAACGAAACTATGGTAGGGAGGAAACGGACTTGTTAATGAAACGTTCTTTAGGAGAGCAAGCCTTCGATTTAGGCAATGCCATACTGATGGTGATTATCTCCTTAGTGACATTATATCCGCTGCTGTATGTTCTGTTCTCTTCGTTAAGCGATCCGCAATATGTGGTACAGAATCGCGGCCTGTTGCTTTATCCGCAGGGGCTGAATTTCGATGCTTATCGGATGGTGCTCCGCAACCCGAACATATTGACCGGCTTTGGCAATACGCTGTTCTATGTAACTGTAGGCACGGGCTTGAATATAGTGCTAACGGCGCTTGGGGCATATGCCTTGTCCCGAAAAAATGTGATGCTGACCAATCCGGTGATGTTCCTCATCGTGTTCACCATGTTTTTTGAAGGTGGTTTAATTCCACTTTATTTATTGATGCGCAATTTGGAATTGCTCGACACCCGGCTTGCGGTTATATTGCCATCTGCGGTCAGTGCTTTCAATCTCATTATTATGCGTACTGCGTTTCAGTCGGTACCGGAAAGTCTGGAGGAATCTGCAAGAATCGACGGTGCGGGGGACTGGACTATTCTGTTTCGAATCGTGCTGCCGCTCTCTATGCCGGTAGTGGCCGTAATGGTTTTGTTCTACGGGGTATCGCATTGGAATTCATGGTTTTTTGCAACGATATTCCTGCAAACGAGAGATTACTTCCCTCTGCAAGTTATCCTAAGAGAGATCCTGATCAGTAATGACACGAACTCCATGTCGGTAGGGGTGGGGACTTCCGATCAAATGGCTATTGGCGAGACTATCAAATACGCGACAATCATCATTGCCACGGTGCCCATCTTATTTCTATACCCCTTTCTACAAAAGTATTTCGTGAAAGGTGTTATGATCGGTGCAATCAAGGAATAAGCGAAACGATCAGATCGGGCGAATCACCCCTTTCCGCACCCGCGGGCATGTAGCCATGTCCGGAAACTTCGGCTACGAGCTCGTTTTAACGAAGCTGTCTGATGGAGAGAGAGAGCAGCAGTAAGGCGATTACCAAAGCGTACTGCTGCACTGGCGGAAGTCGTCGGATTTAACATTATAAAGAGGAGGATGAAACATGCTGCGTTTATTTTCAACCAATCAGATTCGTAAAGTAATTGAAATCGAGGGAGATTGGGATTTTAGCCCGGTTCAACCGGGAGAAGCGATTCCCCAAGCCTACAACCATCGTCTTCCTGTTCCGGGCTGCTGGGAGATGCATCCGGCCTTTCGAACTTACCGGGGGAAGGGTGTCTACCGGCGGTTCATTGAGATTACAGAACCAGCGTCGCTCCGATTTAATTTTAAAGGCATTAGTCATACGGCAACCATCATTTTCGACGGGGTAGAGGTGGGCTCACATTATAATGCATACACTCCATTTCATACACGGGTAATCCATGACGTGATGCCCGGTAGCCATGAGCTCATTATTATTGTTGACAACTCATTCCATGAGCAGTCCAAGCTGCACTTCGCGAACGATTATTACACATACGGCGGCATTATCCGACCGGTCGGTTTGGAAATCATATCACCAATCTTTATTGAACGTATCCAGTTCACCCCGCATTTGCGGGATAGTGCCTGGGGAGGAGAGGTGGTTGTCCGCGTTACAAACAGCAGTGATATGGATGTTTTCGTATCGACTGAGATCAGCCTGGCAGGGATCTCATTGGCATTACCGGAATGTTCGGTCCACGCCGGTGCCACTGTCGAGATCAAGGGCAGTACCGAGTGTCCTGATGCGAAGCCTTGGTCGCATGAGAATCCGCACTTGTATTTGCTGGATACTAAATTGTATGTAGACGGAGCCGCGGTTCCTTCGGACGACTTGATCGAACGGGTAGGATTCCGTACGGTAACCACATATAACGGAAGGATTCAGGTGAATGGTCAAGACATTGTCCTTAAGGGATTTAACCGGCATGAGGACCATCCGATGGTAGGGGCGGCGTTCCCATACCCGTTGATGGTACAGGATATGGAGCTCATGATTGAAGCCGGCTCCAATGCAGTACGAACAAGCCATTATCCCAACGACGAGCGTTTCTTGGATTTGTGTGATGAACGGGGGATTCTAGTCTGGGAGGAAAATCACGCCAGAGGCTTTCAGCTCGATCATATGCTGAGTCCTGGATGTCAGGAGCAGTGTCTGGCTTGTAATGAGGAAATGGTCATCAGTCACTATAACCATCCGAGCATCATCATTTGGGGTATTCTGAACGAATGCGCTTCCCACACGCCGGAGGGCAGGGAGCTGTATAAGGAGCAGCTGGCGCAAATACGTCAAATGGACAGCTCTCGCCCCTTAACTTATGCGACACACCACCGTGATAAGGACCTATGCTTAGACTTGGTTGACATTGTCTCATACAATCTGTACCCCGGCTGGTATACGAACGAGGATCCGTCGACGCTATGTGATCAGGCTCGTAGCTGGGCCGATCAAGGAGGAGGACTTGGCAAGCCAATGATCTTAAGCGAGTTCGGCGGCGACGGCTATTATGGGCTGCGCGATGCGACAAGAGTCAGAGGCACCGAGGAAAGGCAAGCCGACATCATTGAGAGCAATCTATCGGCCTACATGCAGAAGCCCTATGTCACCGGTATGTTTATCTGGCAGTTCTGTGATTGTCGTGTGGTCGAGGATACGGGATGGCTCCTGTCCCGGGCAGGGACGCAAAATAGCAAGGGCATCGTGGATAAATACCGGAGACCGAAGCTTGCCTTTGAAGTGGTTAAGAAACATTTTAGGAAGATCAGTACGTTCAGTTACGAAGGAGGCACACACTCACGCTAAGGAGTGGCTGTTATGTATCGGGCATGTACATATGACAGTTTTGCGACTGTCGTGTGAGCGAAGAAAAAGTAGGACTTTTATGGCGCGTAACTACCCGGAACATGAAAGGAGTCGTGGACACATACCGGCGGCCAAAACTGCGTACGAAATCGTGAAGAGGCACTTCCGCGATATTTTATAGGCGCTGTCGAAGAAGCGGAATCAGATCAGCACAGGGAACTATGAAGTTCGTTGTGCTTCGCACAAAGTCACTCCCAAACAGCATATTTCGCTAGTAGCTATTGTAAGATCGGATGATCTTCGACATCTGCTCGCATAACCGCGGCAGGAAGACTATCTTAGCACACCCGCAATCTTCGATGAAGCAACAAGATTATCCAAAGGTGCTCGCACAATAACGGACTTTGAGAACGTTATTTGCGGTTTTGGAATCGGTCAGAGGCAAATAACGGTCTTTCGAACCGTTATTTTCTGCTGTAACGCGATTGTGGAGCGGGTTGCCTTGTTTTCGCCGAAATAGCGGTTTGAAAAACCGTTATTCCAGCTTCTCGCCGTTGTTTCATAAGAATAACGTCCTGAATGTCCGTTATTCCTTCAGCGAAGCAAAACATACTATGATAGTAAGGCATTGCACCTTTCAAAACTGAACAACGATGAGAGTCCTTCGGCGGCTGGCTCCCAATCCAGGGTCCCCGAAAAGTACTCGGAATACGCTGCAAAGCATAATCTTCACTTTTTGAGCGGCTCAGATTACCCGTGTGACACTGCAAAGCGAGCTGCCAATCAAAGGGTGGCAGGAGTGCGACCTGCTCGAGCGGCCGATGGAAGAGCTCCATTTAGAGCGGAAGCTAACTTTTGAGATCAAGCCTTATGAGATACGCACGTTTCTTCTCAATTACTAGAATGAGATCTCGTATGGAATAGGGGGGTAGAACGCTTTTATCTGACCCGTGATCCCATAATGAAAAAACAAACTGAACCTAATCTTTACGATATAGGTTCAGTTTGTTCTTCTTCCCGGCTCGAAGGTCGAATTGACGGCTCCACCGACATGTGTCATGCCCTCCGCATCGTACTCACGATTTCAAGAAGGCGTTCCCGGATGTTCCCGGTGCAGACCCCGCCGTGGTACGCGATCACCGTCTCAATCTTAAGATCCAACAGCTTCTCGATCGAGCGTATTGCTTCATCCTTATCCGAGGTGAAGTTCGGGTTAAACGGCAGTAAGACTTGATCCTGAGCAGTTAACGCGTCGCCGGAGATTAGTGTTCGGCTCGGCTCGTGGTAGAAGCTCGTATGATCCGGCGTATGTCCCGGAGTATAGACGACACTTAGGCCTCCCGCGATCGGCAGGATCTCCCCGTCCCGAAACGTGCCGGTTACCTTAACGGGGGCGGCGAGCATTCCGTTCTTAACGAGCGGCGTCTCCCCTTCGAGATACGGTCTGCCGGCCTCGTGGCACAACACCTCGATGCGTCCTCCGCCGGCCGCGACGAGTTCCGGTAAGCTGCCGATATGGTCGCGGTCTTGATGCGTGATCAGGATACGGGTCACCCGCTCGAGCGGAATATGATGCTCTTCCAGCGCGGACCGGATCACCTCAAACTGCCCCGGAATACCGGTATCGACGAGAGTCGCTTCTTCCCCGTCCCAAAGCGTTGCCGCATGGACCGTGAAAGGCCTGCCGCCTGCATCCATCTTAAGAAGCAACGGAATGATTTCTTGTTTCTTCGTCACTCTAAACTCGCCTCTCCTTCGCATATGTTCGCACAATAGGTTGTTCTTCTGTTAATTCAGATGATTTTTACGATACTGAATTGGAGTAACAATAGGCTACAATAAATTTAACGGATGATCTAATTATACACAATTGTGGCTTTGTTGGAGGAGGGCATAAGAAGAAGTTGGCCAATCTCGATCAAAGGGAATGCTCCGAACTAGTGGATGAAATTAAATATTTATTGAAAGATAAGTAACAGGATATTCCAAGTCCTTTATAGAAGTAGTTATTAGCTAATTTTACGGAGGAGAGAAGCTTGACTATAGAGGGGCCTGTGCTCCTCAAAATGGTTGACAGAATTTGCTGCACCGAACCGGGTGATGAGGTGTTAGTCAACAATGCACATTCACATCCAGTGCTTTAGACTTAAAATATTATACCCATTTCTGTTAGGAAGGAATCGTTCTATGATAAGGTCGTTCCAGTTTGGGGAAGAAGAATATCTCATTAAATCTCACTATTCTTACTAAAGTATCGAACATAATTTTGACCTTAGTTTTAAAAAATTTATCACTTAAGGAGTAGAACAATTTATTAAGAATTTCAATAAAGAGAAAGACAATTTGTGGTTAGTTGAGATGGATAAAGAACTGAAAGGTTCAATAGCTATTAGTCACATGAATGATTCTGAAGCCCAACTAAGATGGTTCCTTGTTGAATCCGACTTAAACGGGAAGGGTTATGGTAAGAAACTGCTGGAGACAGCAATTAATTTTTGCATTGAAAAGCAGTATGAAACTATAATTCTATGGACGAATGATAAGCTTACTCGTGCAAGGGAGCTATACTCCAGATATGGATTCAACATCATTGATAAGCAAGAACAGTTTCTATCGAATCAATTACTAGTCACTGAATGTTGGCGTATGACTTTAAGAACTTTATAATTGTATGTAGGAATAAACCAAAGGGGGATGTTATGAAACCAATTATGATTGATTTTCCAGATGAGTTTCATACTGAACGATTAGTAATTAGAATGCCGAAACCAGGGGATGGTAAGGTTGTTTTTGAAGCCGTTAATGCTTCGATAGATGAGTTGAAACCTTGGTTAAAGTTTTCTCAAAATGAACAAAACGAATATGATATCGAACTTGAAGTTAGAGAGGCACATGTAAGATTTTTAAGTCGTGAAAACCTAAGATTCTTTGTTTTTTTGAAAGAAACTGGGCAATTCGTTGCTACGTCAAGCTTACATAACATTACTAAAAATACTAGAAGTAAGTTAATACCTGAGCGATTACAATTTGAACTTGAGAGTATTATCAAGAACGAAGATTTATCGGTTGATGGAAGCGAATTGAGGGACACGTACATTTTTGCAAAGATACAACGATGACATGTTGTATTAAACTGACGGAGGAATGTTAGTGCAATAATCCGGAAGCGGAACGTTGAATTTAGGCGATAGTGACGAGCCAGCCGCAGTGCACAGACTTTTTCATGCCGACGCTTCACAGAAGTCGAAGGCTGTAGTATAGTATGGTTGTAATAGCAGAATATGGTTTTATAATGTAAAACAAAGGGAGGGTAGGGCAATTCCTATCATTCAATCCGTAGAAAGAGCATTGCAAATTCTTGATTTGTTTGACGAGTTTCATCCTGAGCTCAAGATTTCTGAGATCAGCACCCGGATGGATCTTCATAAGAGCACCGTGCACTCACTGCTGAAGACGCTTCAGGCTTACAACTACATTCAACAAAATCCGGACAACGGGAAGTATCGTTTAGGTTTGAAGCTGCTCGAGCGAAGCGGGCAATTAACGGATAATCTTGACATTCGCCAAGTGGCCAAAAGAGAACTCGAACAGCTATGCCATACTACCGGGCAGACTGTACATCTTGTGGTGCTGGACGGTAAGGAAGGGGTATATATCGATAAAGTAGACGGCCCCAAAGCAGTCATCCGTTACTCCCGAATCGGTAGAAGGATCCCCTTGCATTGCAGTGCGGTTGGTAAAGCGCTGATCGCTTTTGCACCGTCGGAGAAGCTGCAATCCATATTAAAAAATTATTCCTACGTTTCTCATACGGAGCATACGATAGCATCAGAGGAGCGTTTTCTTGAAGAGCTGGCTAAGGTTCGGGATAAGGGCTACGCCGTGGATAATCAAGAAAACGAGCCGGGTGTTTATTGTATCGCAGTCCCTCTAATGAACCATACGGGGGATGTCGTTGCAGCAATGAGCATTTCCATGCTTGTGTCGAGGGTAACGGAACAAGAACGTTACAGCTACACGAAGCTGCTGCTGGAAACCGGAGAATTATTATCGCATCAGCTTGGGAATGGATGGACGAACAGAAGATAGAGCTCAGTGAAGAGGACTTATAAGGTAAGTCCTTCTTACTTAAATGAATTATAAAACATCGTTTTATAATATAAAACAAACGCGGAGGGGAATTATGAGAATCATTCGTTATGTGCCCGTCGAGAAGGAGCCGGTACTTGCGGCATGCACGGAGGAAGGCCGCGTCTATCCGCTGCCGCAGAAGCATCTGCAAGAGCTGATCCGACAAGCGGAGGACGAAGGACTAAGTCCGCTTACGTGGGTGAAATCATGGATGGAAGAAACAGAACCTATTGAGGAAAGTGTAGAGAGTTTGAGGCTTACAGTCCCCGTGGTAGCTCCTGAGGTTTGGGCTGCGGGCGTAACCTATGAGCGAAGCCGGGAAGCCCGCAATTATGAAGCAACCGGAGGCAAACTCGATGCAACCACCTTCTATGACAAGGTCTATGATGCCGTGAGGCCGGAGTTATTCATGAAATCAACAGCGGCACGTACCGTAGGGCCTGGAGATGAGATGTGCCTTCGGAGTGACTCGACGTGGCAGATACCCGAACCGGAGCTAGGGTTGGTGCTCGACAGCAAAGGGCGAATCGTCGGATATACCGCAGGTAACGACCTCAGCTGTCGGGATATCGAGGGGGAGAACCCACTTTATTTGCCGCAGGCTAAGATGTGGAGACGCTCATGTTCCTTAGGGCCTTCCGTCCTGTTGGCCGATGTTGTTGATAACCCGTATCAATTTGCAATCGCTTGCAGGATCTATAGAAACGGCAGCTTGGTTACTGAGGGAACGGCCAGTACATCCCAGCTTAAGCGAAAGCTGGAGGAGCTTGTCTCTTTTCTAACGAGAGATAACGAAGTGTTCGATGGCACCGTACTGCTGACGGGAACCTGCATCGTACCTCCTAACGAGTTTACCTTAGCGGATGGAGATGTGGTTGAGATCGAAATTTCAGGAATCGGTACACTTCTCAATACCATGAGGACGGCTTAGGAGGCGGTAAGCATGGTAAAGCGTGCGAAGGTAGTGATGATTAAGCCTCAGGATCATGTTGCGATATCGCTGGTGAACCTTGAACCGGGCGAGACGCTGGCCATTACGTGCCAAGATCAAAGCTTCACTGTCACCGTGAAGGAAGGCATCGAGTTTGGACACAAGTTTGCGGTGAGAGATATTGCGCAAGGCGAGGATATCCTGAAATATGGCGAGGTTATCGGCATGGCGTTATGTGACATTCCTTCCGGGGCACATGTTCATGTCCACAATCTGGAGGGAAAAAGGGGAAGGGGTGACCGGCAATGACAAGGGGACAATTCTGGGGGTATCGCAGAAGTGACGGGACCGTGGGGATCCGCAATCATATTCTGATCCTGCCGACGATCACCTGTGCAGCCCAAGCGGCAAAGCAAATCACCGAGCTGGTGCAGGGAACGGTGTCCTTCATTCATCAGCACGGCTGCGCCCAAGTAGGAATCGATTACGACCAAACCTTTCGGACTTATGTCGGAATGGGGCTGAACCCCAATGTCTATGGCGTGGTGGTGCTTGGGCTGGGATGCGAGACGCATCAAGCGAGGAGTGTTGCCAGTGAGATTGCGAAGAGCGGCAAGCCGGTGGAGGTTGTGTCCATTCAGGATCACGGCGGTACTCTTATGGCTATCGCCGAGGGAGCGAGGGCAGCGGCACGCATGGTGCAGGAGGCGAGCAGGCTTCGCCGTGAGCTTTGCTCCCTTAGCGAGCTGATTGTCGGTACCGAGTGCGGCGGGTCGGATGCCTGCTCCGGATTATCGGCCAATCCGGCGGTCGGCGTTGTCAGCGATAAGATCGTCGACGAGGGGGGCACCTCCATTCTGGCCGAGACAACGGAGCTCATCGGCGCGGAGCACCTGCTGGCTCGGAGGGCTGCGAATGATCAGGTTGCGAAGCGGGTCTACGAAGTCATCGAAGCGATGGAGCAGCGGGCATTTGCCATGGGAATCGACATTCGTACGGGCAACCCGAGTCCGGGGAATATCAAGGGCGGGCTCAGCTCGCTTGAGGAGAAGTCGCTGGGCGCGGCGAACAAGGCTGGCAGCCGTCCGCTCGAAGAGCTGATCCAATACGCGGAGAAGCCTTCCAAGAAGGGCTTGGTATGGATGGATACCCCGGGGCACGATATCGAGCAAATGACAGGAATGACAGCCGGCGGCGCCCAGATCGTATTGTTCACCACCGGAAGAGGGACTCCTACAGGCTCGCCTATTGCTCCTGTGATCAAGATTGCAACCAATACCCCTATCTTTGAACGGATGAACGACAATATCGACTTCAACGCGGGAACCATTATTGAGGGAACAGAATCCATTGAGGCCGTGGGCGAGCGCTTGTTTGAAGAGCTGCTGGAGGTTTGCTCCGGCAAGCTGACCAAGGCGGAGATTCTGAAGCAGTATGACTTTGGCTTATGGCGAATCGGGCCGACATTCTAAGAATCATGAGGAGGAAGTGAACTGATGCAAGCATTGGAGAAAGCAGCTACGTATCTTAATTATATTCGAGGAGAATGGACGGTATCCGCTACGGGACAGACCGAGTCCAGTATCAATCCCGCCAATCGCAACGAGGTGGTCGGAAGGTTCCAGAGCTCGGACGCTCGGGATGTGGACCTTGCGGTAGCGGCTGCCAAAGCGGTGCAGCAGGCTTGGAGGAGACTGCCGGCGCCCGCGCGAGGGGAGTTTTTGTACAAGGCTGCGAATGCTATCGAGCGCCGCTTGGACGAGATTGCGTTGACTATGACCCGGGAAATGGGGAAGACACTGCCCGAGGCCAAGGGCGAAACGGCCCGAGGCGTTGCACTGCTACGCTACTACGCAGGTGAAGGGATGCGGAAGGTGGGCGATGTGATCCCTTCCACCGACGGTGAAGCGCTGATGTATACGACTAGAGTCCCCCTTGGAGTCGTAGGCGTGATTACTCCGTGGAACTTTCCTGTTGCCATCCCGATATGGAAGATGGCGCCGGCCTTAGTGTACGGCAACACCGTAGTGCTTAAGCCTGCTCAAGAAACCTCGATCACGGCAGCGTTAGTTGTGGAGTGCTTCGCCGAGGCGGGGTTTCCAGCCGGTGTCGTCAACCTTGTAACGGGAAGGGGCTCCTTAATCGGTCCCGCTTTGACGGACCATCCCGATGTCCAGGCGATCACCTTCACCGGCTCCAATGAGGTAGGCAAGCTGATCGGACGGAAGGCGCTGGAACGCGGCGCTAAATATCAATTGGAGATGGGCGGCAAAAATCCGGTGATCGTTCTTCCGGACGCGGACCTTCAGCTGGCTGTGGAAGCTACGATTAGCGGAGGCCTGCGCTCTACCGGACAGAAGTGTACGGCTACGAGCCGGGTTTTCGTTCATAAGGGGATCTACGAGCGGTTCAAGGCGCTTCTGGTAGAGAAAACGATGCAGCTTAAGCTGGGAAACGGCCTTGAGCCGGGAGTTTGGATGGGGCCATGCTCAAGCGAGAGACAGCTCGATACCGTCTTGTCCTATATTGATAAAGGGATTGCGGAAGGGGCCGAGCTCTTATGCGGCGGCAAGCGCCCGACGGAGGACGGATTAGCCGATGGCTTCTATGTCGAACCGACGATCTTTGACAAGGTCGATCCGGCCTCGACGATAGCACAAGAAGAGATCTTCGGACCTGTACTGGCGCTGATCGAAGTAGGAAGCCTGCAGGAAGCTTTGGATAAAGCGAACGACATCCATTTGGGTCTCAGCGCCTCGATATTCACCAAGGATATCGGCAGCATGCTGTCCTTTATCAACGAAATGGATGCCGGCTTGGTTCGCGTCAACGCGGAAACAGCCGGAGTAGAGCTGCAGGCGCCATTTGGCGGTATGAAGCAATCCAGCTCCCATTCCAGAGAGCAGGGCCAAGCGGCCATGGAGTTTTTTACAGCGGTAAAAACCGTGTTCGTAAAAGCATAAGCTAAGGAGGCGATGTCTTGACTGATGTGATCCGGCTCATCATGGAAAGTCAGGAGGAGGGCTTGTATTCCTTTCAGACGGCAGCGCAAGGTCCGGCAGGCTCGCTCCCTCTGACACATGAGATGTTATTGAACGCGCCAAGCGGAGAACTGTTCGGTTTGACTCAGAACGTTGGGATGGGCTGGGCGCCCACTCGATTGAATGGAAAACAGGTTTTGCTCCTCAGCACTCAAGGGGGCATAAGGGCTGAGGATGGATCGCCGATTGCTCTAGGCTATCATACAGGGCATTGGGAGGTGGGCCTCCTGATGCAAGCCGCAGCGAAGGAGATCACAGCAATGGGGGGAATTCCGTTCGCGGGCTATGTCAGCGATCCGTGCGACGGCCGAAGTCAGGGGACGACAGGGATGTTCGATTCATTGCCTTACCGCAATGATGCAGCCATGGTGTTCCGCCGCCTCATCCGGTCCTTGCCTACGCGCGCCGCAGTGATTGGTGTCGCCACCTGCGATAAGGGGATGCCGGCAATGCTGATGGCCGTGGCCGGCTCCGGTGATTTGCCGGGCATCATCGTTCCGGGAGGCGTTACCCTGCCTCCGGTCCACGGAGAGGACGCCGGCAAAATTCAGACGATCGGGGCACGCTATGCGAATGGGGAGCTTTCCCTTCAGGATGCCTCCGATCTCGGATGCAGGGCATGTGCGACCCCCGGGGGCGGCTGTCAGTTCCTTGGCACCGCCGCCACATCGCAAGTGGTGGCGGAGGCGCTGGGCTTAACGGTACCGCATGCGGCTTTGTCCCCCTCCGGGCAGACGATCTGGCAAGAGACGGCCCGTCAGTCCGCCCGAGCCGTCATGACGCTGATTGAGAAAGGAATTCGGATACGCGATATTCTTACAGACGGGGCCATCCGAAACGCCATGGTCGTGCATGCGGCCTTTGGCGGGTCGACGAACCTGCTGCTGCACATCCCGGCGATTGCCCATGCAGCGGGCTTAAAGATCCCCGATGTGTCGGACTGGATTGAAGTCAATCGCAGCGTACCACGGCTTGTCAGTGTCCTTCCGAACGGACCCGAGCCGCATCCGACGGTTCGTGCCTACCTGGCGGGAGGGGTGCCCGAGGTGATGCTCCACCTTCGTCGTATGGGGCTATTGGATGAGTCTGTAGTCACAGTAACAGGGGAAAAGCTTGGCGCTGTGCTTGACTGGTGGGAGCATTCGGAGCGACGGGCTAAAGTAAGGGAAGCACTCCTGAGGTGCGACGGAGTAGAGGCGGATCAGGTGATTATGAGCCCGGAGCAGGCACGAGCACGGGGATTGACATCCACGGTTACGTTCCCTACGGGTAATTTAGCTCCCGAAGGGTCGGTGATCAAGTCAACCTCGATTGATCCATCGGTCATCGATGCGGACGGAGTATTTCGGCATCGTGGACGAGCAAAGGTCTATGTCTCGGAGCGTGATGCCATCCGGGCTATCAAGACAGGCGGAATCGAAGCCGGAGACATCCTGGTACTGATCGGAAGAGGTCCTTCCGGCACGGGGATGGAGGAGACGTATCAGTTGACGTCGGCGTTGAAGCATCTGTCCTTCGGCAAGCGGGTAACGCTGATCACGGATGCCAGATTCTCGGGCGTATCCACGGGGGCCTGTATCGGCCATGTGGGCCCGGAGGCGCTGGCAGGCGGACCGATCGGCAAGCTGAGGAACGGGGATTGGATTGAGGCCATCATAGATCCGGTCAACCTTAGCGGCAGCCTGCATTTCGTTGGAGAGGCGGACCGGAACTATACGCCGGAGGAGGGCGCACAGGTGCTTGCCGGCCGAAAGCTTCATCCGGATGTTGCACCGGATCCGTCTCTTCCGGACGACACGAGGCTTTGGGCTGCGCTTCAAGCTGCCAGCGGCGGAACCTGGCGCGGAAGCGTGTATGATGTCGACCGAATCATTGAAGCGCTTCAAGGGAGGAACAACTAAATCATACCGGTTCGCGGCCCATACTTTGGGAGACGAACCGGTTTTTTATTATCGAGCCGATTCTGCAGACGAATTCCTACTATCGGTTATAATTTATCCTATTTTTAGTACATTCGACATGTTTTTCAGTTGGGGGCGATTCTAAAGAAAAGCGGTGCGTATATGTATAGTAGTGTACATAGGTGATCTTAATGAAGACAATATAAGCGAAGTCGGTGAAGACATGGGAGATTTGCAGGGAAAACCAAGTTATTACGATGGGAGTGGTAGATTCTTGCCGCAGGCTCGAAACCTGGGGAAGGACATTGTAATAAAACCGAACGAAACTCAGCCACCGGTAATTACGGACATCGCGAAAAAGCCATCGTACTACGATGGCAGCGGATCATTAGAAGCGATTGTCAAGAAGTAAACAACATGTAACGAAGGAGAGCTGCGCGTATGGAGAAGATTTTTCTTAAGCTTGCTGCAGTGTATTTTTGTGTAGGCGTTATCTTAGGCATAACGATGGGCATTATGCACAACTTTAGTTTAACCTCGGTGCATGCACACATTAACCTCTTAGGCTGGGTGTCCATGGCGTTGTTCGGACTTATCTACCACTTCTACCCGAAAGCATCCGGAACCAAATTAGCTAAGACTCATTTTTGGTTATACAATATCGGATTCCCCATTATGCAGCTTGGCATCGCTATGCAAATCACCGTACCGACAGTCCCCGCGTTTCTACCGATAACGATTGTCAGTTCCTTATTAGTAGTCATTAGTGTGCTTCTCTTTGCCATGAATTTGTTCAAACAACTGCAGCCCCGACAATAAGTCACGGGAAGGGGCTGACATAAGCAACCTGCGCTACTTAAGTTCGACGTAGTGCAGGTTGTCTGTTTTTCGTAGCCCTCTGCTTGCGGCTTCAAGCATCAAGTAGATCCGGGCATGCTGATTTCACCTAATGCGGCCTTAGTCCTGGATTCTTAGGACCGGGGCCGTTTCTTTTTTTGAAATCTCTCAATAGGAATAAGAAGGCAATCAGAAAACAAAAAGTTTTTTTGTAAAAATCATCTAAAACAGACTTTCCCCTTGATCGAAACTAAAAAATGGAAAATAATGAAGAGGTTGAAAACATTCGGAGGGAGCAATGTATGATGTTTACTTCTAGACAAATATGTCTTCTTACTATGTCTAACAACAGTATACATAAAATAACTTCCTGCTTCGGTGGTAGGACGCATTAATACCATATCATGCGTCTTATGAATAACGAGCCCAAAAAGCGCAGGTTGCGATTCATTCGTGGCATGCGCTTTTGTTAATGTAGAGGGGAGAGTCGGATGACTTGCTGTCGGTATTAGGGAAATTGGGTTGGTTTTTTCGTTTAGAGTGGAAAAGGTACAGCATTGCGATTCCCCTGCTCATTGTAGCTGGGTTGATTGAAATTATTCCGCCGAAATTGGTGGGAGATATGATTGATCACATGCAGCAAGGAAGCCTTCATTGGGGTTTGGTGACACAGACGGTACTTTTGCTGGGTGGTCTGGCGGTAATCATTTATGCGATTACTTACATTTGGATGTACCAACTGTTC
Organism: Paenibacillus silviterrae; assembly: GCF_030167925.1. Lineage (GTDB taxonomy): Bacteria > Bacillota > Bacilli > Paenibacillales > NBRC-103111 > Paenibacillus_G > Paenibacillus_G silviterrae. Next base: position 1,621,075 of record NZ_JASKUT010000002.1, on the reverse strand, counting down.
GGAGGCGCTTTTGTCGTGGAACGGCTGCTGAGATCAAAGCTCATGCGGCATTTGCTTAAGATGACTCCATCCTTTTATGAGAAGCATCGTACGGGTGATTTAATGGCAAGGGCAACAAACGATCTAAAGGATGTTTCTATGACAGCAGGCTTTGGGATATTAACTCTTATTGACGCAACGGTGTGGATGATGACGTTAATCGGCGCCATGATGTTTTTTATTTCTTGGAAGCTAACGCTGGCCGCGATTGTTCCTCTGCCGATTCTTGCTCTCACTATTCAGTTTTTTGGAAAGTGGATTCATGTACGGTTTAAAGAAGCACAAGACGCATTTGGCGTAATGAACGACGGAGTGCTTGAGACGATATCAGGAACTCGTGTGATCCGTGCATTCGTCCAAGAACGCGCGGCCGAAGCTAAATTCAGCAGCGTTACGGCAGACGTATTAGAGAAGAACATCGCCGTTGCGAAAATCGATGCTTTATTCGACCCCACGATTAAGATCATCGTCGGGGCCAGCTATATCGTTGGTCTTGCTTACGGAGCAAATCTTGTGTTCCATAGCGAGCTGACCGTCGGCACGCTGGTTACCTTTAACGTGTATCTTGGGATGCTGATCTGGCCTATGTTCGCCATCGGGGAGCTCATTAATATTATGCAGCGTGGAAATGCATCGTTGGATCGGGTGAACGAAACCTTGTCCTATCCTGCGGATGTTGTGGAATCGCCTCATGCGATCAGGATAAAAGAACCAGATGCCATTGAATTTAAAGGAGTGTCGTTCCAATATCCTTTGTCGGCCGAAACCAATCTTCATGAAATGAAGTTTCGGATAGAACGGGGCCAAACATTAGGCATCGTTGGTCGAACGGGGAGCGGCAAAACGACCTTGATCAGGCAGTTGCTTCGCGAGTACCCAAAAGGGCAAGGTCAACTGACGGTCACGGAGAAGCCTCTAGAGCAAATTGCGTTCGATGATTTGAAGGGGTGGCTGGGCTATGTGCAGCAAAGTCCTTTCTTATTCTCGCGAACGGTTCGGGATAATATTTTATTCGGCCAGAAGGGGCTGGGTGAAAACCATGACCAGTTGGAAGAAGCCATTGAGCTGTCCGCTTTAAAGAAGGACCTAGAATTTCTACCGAAAGGCTTGGATACGCTTGTGGGCGAGAAAGGCGTTGCCCTCTCCGGCGGCCAAAAACAACGCGTATCCATTGCACGTGCTTTGATCGGCAATCCGCAGATTTTGATACTGGATGATGCATTATCTGCCGTGGATGCCAAGACAGAGGCCGAAATCATCGCGAACATTCGGCGATCGCGTGCCGGTAAAACAACACTGATCGTCACTCATCGTTTATCGGCTGTTCAGCATGCAGAGCAGATCATTGTACTGGAAAACGGACGAATCGTAGAAATGGGTACACATGAGGAGCTTCTTGCGGTTGGAGGATGGTATTGGGAACAATGGGAGCGGCAGCAGGCTGCTGAAGAAATGCAGACTTAGGAAAGGTGTGGGAAACAGCGGATGAGTGAAGATTTCGAATGGGAGATAGACAGCGAAGCGGTGCGAAGAGCCCGACCGATCAAGCGATTGTTTACCTATGCTCTATTATACAAAAAGACGATCATTATGGCTCTCGTCATGCTAGTCATTGCTATTGCAGCGGAACTCACGGGACCTTTTATCGCGAAGAGGATAATTGATGAGCATATAGCGGGTATTGAGAAACCGTGGTATCAGGTGAAAGAGGGTACGGCGGCCGCGATTTTTTATGACGGTGTCTATTGGAAGCGAGGCGACCGGGTTCCGGAGCATGAACGAGGCGGCGAAGGTCGGGTACGGCAGGAGGGGGGTACATTTTATTTTGCCCGAATGAATTCGGATATGCAGGAGAAGGAGCAGCCTCTATCAAAGGAACAATTGTTTGATTTCTATAAACCGGAGTTTACAAGCATTTATCGCCTGGTTTTGATTTTTGGAGCGATGACGGTCATTTCAGCACTCTTTAGCTACGGGCAACGATACTGGCTGCAAACCTCGGCCAACCGGATTATACGTAGGATGCGTGATGATGTGTTCGCTCATATCAATCGCCTGCCGATTCGGTTCTTTGATAATTTACCGGCGGGAAAAGTGGTGTCCCGAATCACAAACGATACGGACGCCATCAAGGATTTGTACGTAACCGTCTTGGCCAACTTTTTCTCAGGGATATTGTACATTGTTGCCATACTAGGAGCGATGCTTTTACTCGATTATCGGTTGGCTCTGATTTGCCTGCTTGTCATTCCCGTACTCGCATTGTGGATCGTTATCTACCGCAAGTTTGCTTCGCATTACAATCGCGTCATACGTTCTACCCTTTCCGAAATGAACGGCATGATCAACGAATCTATCCAAGGGATGCCGATCATACAGGCTTTCCGCAAGGAAAAGATGCAGGAAGAGGAGTTCGAAGCGTTTAATCAGCGGTATTATCAGTTTCGAAATAAGCTGCTGCATCTGAACTCCTTGACCTCCCATAACCTTGTTGGGGCCCTACGAAATATGGCATTTGTCGCAATGATCTGGTATTTCTCCGGGGTTTCACTTGGCACGGTAACAGGCGGTATTTCGCTGGGCGTACTCTATGCGTTTGTTGATCTCATGAATCGTATGTTTCAGCCTGTCGTCAATATTGTGAATCAGTTGCCCAACCTGGAGCAGGCGCTTGTCAGCGCCGATCGTGTATTTGTCCTCATGAATGAGGAGGGAGAGGATGTATCCGACAGAAATATACCGCGATACCGAGGGAATGTTACGTTTGACAAGGTTTGGTTCTCTTATGCCAAGGGTGAACCGGTACTGAAGGGAATCTCGTTCGAAGCAAAGCAAGGCCAAACGATTGCTCTTGTCGGGCATACGGGTTCAGGTAAGAGCTCGATTCTGAATTTGCTTTTCCGGTTCTACGATGTAGATAAGGGAAGTATTACGATTGATGGTTACCCAATCGAAAGTTTACCTCGCCAAACGCTTCGTAAGCATATGGGTATTGTGCTGCAGGATCCATTTTTATTTACAGGGACGATTGCCTCCAATGTATCGCTTGATAATCCGTCCATTTCGACCGAACAAATCGTGAAGGCGCTGCATGATGTGGGCGCGGCTGAATTGCTCACACAGCTGCCACGTGGAATTAATGAACCTGTTATCGAGAAGGGGAGCACGCTTTCTGCGGGACAGAGGCAGTTGATTTCGTTTGCGAGGGCGCTTGCTTTCGATCCGGCGATTCTTATCCTTGACGAAGCGACCTCGAACATTGATTCCGAGACGGAAGCGATCATACAGAAGGCGCTGGACGTTGTGAAAAAGGGGCGTACAACGTTCGTCATAGCGCATCGGCTATCGACGGTTAAAGCCGCGGATCTTATTCTCGTGCTGGATCGCGGTGAAATTATTGAACGAGGCACACACAATCAGCTCATGGCGCAGCAAGGTCAATATTATCAAATGTACGAGTTGCAACAGGGAAATGGGAAAGCTGTTGCTGTCATATAGGGATGTAACTTAGTCCGCAACTTAAACAGCAACAAGGAGCTGCTCCTTGTTGCTGTTTAAGTTAGGTCCTTTACGGCTAAAGTGTTATCTGTAAATGTGTTTCAAGTAGGAGGACGGTGCTTCTCCCATTACCTTCTTAAATACTCTTGTGAAATAAAACGGATTCTGGTACCCGAGACGTTCACTGATCTCCGATATATTAAGCGAAGTGGTACGCATCAGGTGAAGCGCGCGATTCATTCGCAGTCGGGTGTGAACCTCTATGATGGTTTGTCCGGTGCGTTTGGCGAACAGGGAGGACAGATGGCTGTAATTAAGCCCCATGAACTTCGCCAGTTGTTTGGAGTCGAATTCCTCTTCGGCGTGAAGGGTTACATAGTCCAGGATGCGTGCCACATGCGCTTCAGCTTTGCCAGACGGTGCAGCTTCTTGCTGCTGAACCTTTGATTGTTGCTGCAGCTCCTGAAGGCCGATAAACAGCCGATAAGCATTCATACTAACTTCCGTCATCCAGTAGGGCCGCGGATCAGGATGAATATAGGCTTCATAGATCGAGCTCAGCCGCGCTTCTGTCTCCTTATGTAAGGAGGATGAACCGAATTTCGGCAGCGGAATCCGGAATTGATAATGGTCGGGAGCAACATGTCCAATCTTTGGTACGATGGTGGGATTCTTATACGTCGTGTCATCATCCCTTAGCGTGTTAAAATGGATCCACCACCAGGAGGTTCCGGGCAGCGTCAATTTTTTTCCCCAATGATGTCGTCCTTTTCTTAAAAATAAATGCTCCCGCTCCCCGACAAAATATTCGGTTCCCTCCTCAATGACCTGCATCCTTCCCTCTGTAACATATAGAAATACATCGTAATCCACCACCCGGTCCGGATGTGTATACCATTCTTGTGTACGGTTATGGCCCATATCCCGGACGAGGGGAAAGCGGTCCGCTGTCAAATAAATATCATTGTCCAACGATGACTCCCCTTTATTCCAATATTCCAAAATAAATGTAGGTAAATAATAAAAAGTGCATTTTAATCTTCTTTTATGAAGGATAATATCAATTATATAACAAAAAAAGTTCAGGTGTAGCGAATGTTTCAACTTGCAGGTCGCATGCGACTGGCGCTTTGCAATATTTCAGGAATAGAAGCATAGAGGTGGTAAAGATGGATCGAGCCTACATCGATCGGATGATGAAGAGAATGGACGAGAAGGTCATGAGACTATTGGAACAGAACGGCGATGCATGGCTTGACCATGCCGGAGAGGATGGCATTTACCAGAGCCGCCGTCCCGACTGGTGGACGTCCGGTTTTTGGCCGGGCATATTATGGATCCTCTATGACGTTACAGGCAAGGAGCGGTATAAGCAAGCGGTTTGGCAGCGGGATGAGGAGCTTGGGGAATGGCTGCGAATACCTGCCGATGAATTCAATCACGATGTGGGCTTTCAATTTCTGCCTACTGCGGTGATAAAGTACAAGTTGACCGGAGATCCGGATGCTAAGGAGCGCGGACTTGAAGCGGCAAACTTCCTGGCAAACCGGTTCAATTCCGCCGGTGGCTTTATTCGTGCATGGGACCGTGGGCCGGATGGCTCGGAGGTTCCCGGCTGGGCGATTATTGACTGCATGATGAATATTCCTCTACTTTTCTGGGCCTACCGTGTGTCGGGAGAGGAACGGTATAGGCATATCGCCGTACGTCATGCTGATACGGTACTCCAATATGCGATTCGCGAAGACGGCTCGGTGAACCATATTATCTCGTTCGATCCCGTGACGGGGGCGTACCTGGGGGCGCTGGGCGGACAAGGGCACACAAAGGATTCTGCTTGGAGCCGAGGTACGGCTTGGGCGTTGTACGGCTTTGCTTTAGCTTACCGGGACACAGACGATGTGAGATATTTGAACGCTGCCAAGCGAGTTGCGCATTTCTTCATCGCCTCCTTGCCGGAGGATGACGTACCTTATTGGGATTTCCGACTACCGGACCCTGCTGGGGAACCGCGGGACAGCTCCGCAGGTGCGATTGCCGCTTCGGGTTTACTTGAGATCGCGGAACGGGTGCCGGATGCGGAGAAGCCGCTGTACGAAAATGCCGCAAAACGTATTCTCTATTCGCTCTCTGAGCAGTATGCGATTTGGGAATGCCCTGAAGTTCAGCCTATATTAACGAAGGCCACCGGCAACCGGCCGCTGAATCATCACGTTAATTATTCCTTGATTTTCGGTGACTATTATTTCATTGAGGCGTTCGCCAAGCTGAACGGATGGCGCACCCGGATTTTTTAAACTTCGTATCGATGGGACAAGCGGGACATTGGAGGTAACGAGATGCGGGATGTATTTGATGTGAGAGAATACGGCGCCAAAGGGGACGGCGTCACGGTTGACACGAAAGCCATTCAAAAAGCGATTGATGACTGTTTTGAGGCTGGCGGCGGATATGTCGTATTGGCTGGGGGCACGTTTGTCTCAGGCACGATTTTTTTGAAAACGAATGTTTATTTACATGTGAATCCGTCTGCAACGCTGCTTGCAAACCCGGATATTCGTGATTATCCGGACGGTACTCATTATAATCGTTATATTAACGAGAAGGATATGGATAAATGCTTTATTTATGCTGAAGACGCTACGAACATCGGCGTCATCGGACAGGGTGAGATTAATGGCAACGCCGAGAGCTTTCCGAATGAAGGCAGTATTTATCGCCCGATGATGATGCGGTTTTTGCGCTGCAAAAACATTCACGTTAAAGGACTTCGTCTCTACAACTCGACGGCGTGGACCACGGCCTTCCTGGACAGTGAGAATATTTGGTGTGAGGACTTGGATATTCGGAATGACAGAAGGTACAACGGAGACGGGCTTGATTATGACGGCTGCAGGAACGTATTTGTCTCCAATTGCAAAATTTTGGGTACGGATGATAACCTTTGTTTACAAGCAAGCAGCAAAGACTTTCCGATGAAAAATGTGCACATATCGAACTGCCACTTCACCTCCATTTGTGCAGGCATTCGCATAGGACTTAAATCCGTGGGCGATATTTCGAACGTTACGATTCATAATTGTACGTTTGAGAATGTGTGGCGTGAGGGGATCAAGATTGAATGCACCGAAGGCGGCAGTATTACAGATATCGTAGCACAAGGCCTTGTCATGCGGAATGTAACACGGCCGATCTTTATCATTCTGAACAATCGTTTAGCTCGTATCGGTTCTTCGATCAGTCTTGGTGAAATGCCGGAGATCGGCACCCTGGAGCGGATTATGCTGTCGGATATTATTGCGACGGACGATGACGAGATGAGCAATACCCATTACCGCTTCACCGATGATATGATGGGTTGCCCCTCGTTCAACGGAATTCGAGTCGATGCCTGCGAAAGTTATCCTATTCGCGATCTAACCTTGAAGAACATAACCTATACTTTTGTTGGCGGGGTAAAAAAGGAGGACATTCCTTTGGCATATCCCAAGGTTTGGGATATGCGGTATGCGCACCCGAAGGCCGTATCTGAAAATTATTATCCGACCTGGAGCAGGACGACATTTATGGATATTCGAAATGTGGAGCGGCTTACGCTGGACGGCTTGAAGTTCCATGCCATGAAAGAAGATACGAGAATGTCATATATCCTTGAAAATTGCAAGACGTGGAAGGAAGATATCACCGAAATTGATAATAAAATTCGAATCGGGCTTCTATGATCATAAGGAGGTTATCAAATTATGGCTTTGTTAATGTCACTGCATGTTTTGATGGATTGGAACATCCAGGGGCAAAAGCTGGAGCAAGGCTACGAACTCAGCAACGGTTTAAAGGCAGAGTTTCCGGCGCCTGATGATGCGCAGGGATGGTTTCCTATCGGCTTTGAGCAGGGCAATGACTCTGCCGTGGATGTTATGGGATGGTTCGGATGTAAGCTCACGATCCTGGCAAGTGAGGAGGAAACGGAGATTTCCATGAAAGCGAGCTTCATGGACGATCGAAACGTAGAAACTTCGATAGGGCTCGCCGGAAAGGGAAAACACGAAGTAACGGTCAAATTGTCCGATTTCTCTATTGAATCTGCTAAATCGAACATCTGGAGATTCCTGAAACGGCTGGAATGGAGCGGTAACGCAGTGCTGCTCGATGCACGGCTGGTTCGAGGTGCGAAGCTATACGTCGAGTCGCCTATACGGGGGAAATCGGGTGATGCTGGAGAGACCGTTGTCTACTCCATGAGGGTGTATAATTGTACGGATCGGAGGCAAAGCGTTGCCGTGAAGCAACAGTTCACCGGCTGGGAATCGCTGCTGCCCGTGGTGACCCCGTCCCGGTTTGTGCTGGAGCCATACGGCAGCAAGGAAATAATGGTTGCCGTAAACGTGCACGAGAACATGGTGCACGGCGGCCATGAGAAGACGGTGCTTCGCCTCACTGCTAACGGAGACGGGGCAAGCGCTGTGGACATCGAGCTGCTGACGCTGCGCAGGCTGCCTCACCCGTATCTTTATCACAACGATGAAATGTGGGCTGCGGCGAAGGCCAAGATTGACCGATACCCACAGTTCCGACCGGGGTACAATCAGATCATAGCGGATGCGGAAGCCTGGATCGTACGGCCGCCGGTGCCGGTTGGGGAACGCGACTATTGTTATGAGACCAGCGAAGAGCATTACATCATGTCGGCCGCCTATGCCTATGCGTTGACCAAGGAGCTTCGCTATGCGGAGAAGGTGGCAGCGTTCCTGCGTTATTTTACCGATGAGGAGACCGGCTATCCGCGTAAGAAGAAGGGCTGCAGTCAAAGCTACGTGCAGGAGGGACACTTCTTCCAGCATCTGGCGATCCCTTACGATATCATTCACAGCTCCGGCGTGCTGACACCGGAGGATCATGAGGCGATAGAACGAACGTTCCGAATCTATATGGACATTCTGGATCACCATATCCAGAGGGGACATATTTCCAACTGGCTGCTGTCCGAAATTACGGGCGCATTCTACTGCGCGTTGGCGATTGAAGATATGGAGCGGGCGCTTCGCTTCGTCTTCGGACCGATGGGCGCGATCGATCAGCTGAAATACGGCTTGTTCAGTGACGGCTGGTGGTACGAATGCTCTGTGGGGTACAACAATTGGGTCTCCTCCATGTATATCCATACTGCGCATGCGCTGCTGCCCTTCGGGATCAATTTGCTGCATACGCATTTTCCAATTCCGTGGAACGATGAGGTAAACAGTACGTTTAACGGCCGGGAGATTCCGGTCCGCTTCGGCATGCACAACAAGAAATGGGGAGCTCGAATGAAAAATTACGTGTGCATCAAGGATATGTTCGATGCAACGCTTCCGTTCCTCAATGACCGGGGGGTGCTCTTCGGCATCAGCGATTCCGATGAGAAGAAGCTGGAGGGCGTGCATTTCGGTTCAACCTTCGATCTGGCCTACCATTATTACAAGGATCCCGAATACATACCCGTCATTCGCATGAACAGCTATGTCGATCCGATCTTCGGACATGCCGAGCTGCCGTCTTACGAGTCGACGTACAACAAGAAGAATGCCTTTGCGGACAATGTTGGCATTGCGATGCTGCGCAGCCAGACGGAGACCCGTGAGCCCAGGGAGCAGATCCAGGCGGTCATTCGTTATGGCTCGCACGGATATGCGCATGGCCATTTCGACCGGACCGGTCTCTTGTCCGTGATGCGTTACGGACGGAGCTTCTTTAACCCTGAGCATGTGTGGTGGGGCTATGCCCATTTCATGTACAAGTTCTATGTGCAAAATTCCATCACCAAGAACATGGTCGTAGTCGACGAGAAGCTGCAGGTGCCAAGCGATTCCCGCCGGCTGCTGTTCTATAGCGGGAAAGCGCTGCAGGCGACGGCGATAGAGACGAAGTCGCAGTGGGCTTACCCTCCGTACGGCGGGATGGTCTACCGAGAGGATGAATCGCTGGAGGAGCGCTGCCGGATGAATGCCAGCTCGCTGCCTTTCTTGAAAAGCCCGCCCAAGTATGGTGAGTTAACCGATTTTACAGAGCCGGTGCTTCAGAGGAGGGTCATGGCCGTTACGGACGATTACATCGTGTTATTCGATTATTTGCAGGGCGACTCGGAGCATCAATATGACAGGCTGTTCCAGATCAAGGGCTTCCAAGGCTTAAGCGGTTCTGACGGGCAGGAAGGCTTGCGCTTCATGAAGCATACGAGCCAGCTTACTGAGGATCCGCTGTCGGACGCTCAATTCGTTACGGATTGCCGCTGGTACGAGGCGGAGGGTCCGACGGTTGCAAGGTTTGAGACTGTATTCGGGGAAGGAGAGGACATGCGCGGCAACCGAACGAACCATAATGAACCGGGATTGCTCAAAATGGACGTCCATACCGCTTGGCCGCCGCGGACGGTACAGATCGTCGGAAGGGCCGCCGAGTATCACGGCGTGACGATTCCGTTGAAGTATGCGGTGGAGGTCGATGGCGAGATTCGGGCTGAAGGCGAATTCGGCGCATGGCTGCTCGGCGAGGGCAGGTGCGATATTGATGTAAGCGGCGCGCGGCTGCTCCGCTTGCGGGTGAAGAATGACCCGATCTATAACGAGCAAAGGTATCCGCAAAGGACCAAGCAAGCGCTCTTCTGGGGCGAGGCGTTCGTGGTTACGGCGAACGGCTCAACGATACCGCTTAGCGAGCTGAGCTATCAGTGCGATAACGTGGATCCCGGGCGCGGTGTCGGCAAGGATTATGAGGGCGGACGCGTGACGATCGTTGGCAACGAGTATCCGCAGGCCATTCCGGCAAGTCCGATCGACCATGAGCGGGAGGGTGTCATTACTGTCGACTTGGCCTGCCTGAACGCGGTTCGCTTCGTCGGGCTCATCGGCGCGGATGCCTTCCCTGGTGACGAGTCGCAGCGCCGGATGACCTATGCGGTGCGAACGAAGGGCAGGGTTGGGCGGTTTATTACAGTAGTCGAGCCGTATGAAGCGGAGGCGGTGGTCGTCGCTGTTAACGCATCGACGGAGCAATCGGTTACGGTGGAGCTTCGAGATGGAAGGACGCAGGAGCTCTTCGTTGACGGCTTGGCGGGAGATGACATTCGCGTTCGAATGGCGGAATATCGCTCAGGTCGATTACTTCGTGAGGAATGGGCTGATGGCACGAAGGGGTAAGCGGTAAAGGTCGGCGAACGGGAATAACCATAGTTCCCTTCGAGGGCGTACCGTCAGCTAAATTTTTTACCGAGAATAAAACAAAACGCAGCTTGCCCACGAAAGCGGGCAAGCTCGTATTGGTTTGGCAATCGGTTTTTGGCTTTATTATTCAAATACGCTATCGGCAACGTAATAAATTTTCTGCGTATTCGTTTTATTCACGGGATCTGTAACGATTGTAAAATAAACGTTGCCGTTTTTAGTCTGTACTCCTTCAATTTCATGAGTTCCCACATTGGTAATTTTCACAAGGGATTTGTAGGCTCCAGTGTTTGACATCATAACGATCTGCGGAGTATCTCCTTCCGCACCGCCCGATGTATATATTTCCGTACTACCGAGCATATCAAGACCCTGGAAGGATCCGTTCGGTCTGATAATATCGCTGCCCGACTGTGTAAAGCTGGTAATGCAGGCATCTACCGCCGCCGCACTGTCCAATCGTACCTGTTCGTTGCTGTCAAGAAGCTGGTTCAAGGCTACCGTATCGTAAATTGTCCAAGTTACGGTTCCTTCTTTCGTCTGAACACGGAAAATCGTATGGGTACTGTTGCCGCCGCCATCAACACGGTACGTTTCACCTAATCTCGAACCGGTTTCATTAGCGTAATTCATATAAGTGAACCGGCGAAGATCCGTATAATCCACGGTCGTGCCGGGTGAGTACTGGAGTCTTGCTACCTGAAGCGACCAGTAATACGTTGTGTTAGTTGTATCCGCTTTTGAACTGAAATAAAAGTAATTGATCCCGTTGTAGGTATACATGTCGAGCGTTTGGCAATGACCGGTATTCGTGACGGTCATTTCATCGACGTAGGTGGCGTCGCTTCCGTTGATGAGCAATCTGGAGAGATAGCATGTTCCTCCGGACCGCTGGGTCACATAAACATACGTTGAAGCGATGTAAGCCTTCTGTACAGCCACGTTGTGTTTAAGTCCTTTGAGGTTATAAGCAAGAGTTGCCGAAGCGTTGACCGTCTTCTGGGGAGTTGCCGCAAATGCGGGCAAAACAGACATTCCCCAAAGAAGAATGGAGACGACAACCATTGTGAGAGGCAACAATTTCTTTCGAATAAGGCTCAATACTTGAACTTGAAACATCCGGATACCTCCTTTTTTGTGCATTCTTTATAACTTAATCCAAGGTCTCATGCTGCCTTAGCCGTAAGCCGCGAAACGCACCTCCTCCTAGTCGGATGAGCCCTCGAACAAAACAAAAACCCCAACAATAAGATAAGCTCGCAAGCGAACGCATCCAATTGTTCGGGTTTTCTCGTGGACTCCAACCGTCACATTTGTATTCAAATAAGCACATATCGGTAAACGCTTACAAGGCGCTCACATGTTTCATGCTATCCGTTTATTTCCAAAAAGTCAAGGAAAGTTTCAGAGCCTTTTCGAGTAGGTATATGATGTAAATTAAATTTGCTCCTTGATTGCACAACGAATGAACAGGTTGGTTTATACTATGAACATGTACAATAAAACCGCTATGGGAGGGTTCGACAGTGCGAAAGCCCGACGCTTTTTTGAAGCAGTTGTTTGATGAATTGGAGAAACGGCGTGAGGAGCTGAACGAACCGTGGGGGGCAAAAAGGAATCGGGTGCTTTCCGAGCTACAAAAGTCGCTTGGGACATTTGATCTGCCTCATCGAGGGAATGAAGGATTAGATCCGGTTCTGATGGAACGGGTAGAATTGGAGGAAGTAGTACGGGAGCGCGTAGAATTCAGCACGCTTGGCGGCCTACGTATGCCTGCTTATGTCGTGATTCCAAAGGCAATGAAGCCTGGTGAACGCAGACCCGGTGTGCTGCTTTGGCACGGGCACGGGTATGGAAGCCGGTCATTGGTCGGTCTGGACAAGGACGGAAATCCGGGGCCCGAAACCGGTAAGCCATCGGATAACATCGCCTTGGAGTTGGCCCGCCGAGGTCTTGTGGTGCTGGCGCCCGAGATCGTAGGCTTCGGGGACCGTATGCTGGAACGAGATGAACGGCAAGATCCGACATTAGGCAATTCCTGTTACAACTTGTCCGTCTCTTTAATGATGAGCGGAAAAACGACCGCCGGCTTGCGTACTGCGGAAGCACTGCGTGCCGCCGATTATTTGTCCGGCAGGCCGGAGGTTTCGGGGGATCGTCTTGGAACCATGGGGCATTCCGGCGGTGGAATCGTCGCTTCCCTATCCGCTGCTCTCGACCCGAGAATTCAGGCTTCGGTGGTAGGCATCTACCCCAACACGTATCGGGGAAGTATTTTGGCCATGCGGCATTGTTTATGCAATTACATTCCTGGAATTTTGGCCCATGCGGAGATGCCGGACGTTCTTGCACTGATGGCTCCCCGTCCGCTGTTTGTGGAAGCTGGAATCGACGACCCGATTTTTCCGGTAGAAACAACGAAGACGGCTATCGAATATCTGCGTGTCATTTATGACGAGCTCGGGGAAGGCGCTCGGTTCCGTTATGATCTATTTGAAGGCAAGCATGAGGTTAGCGGACGATTGTCCTTCGACTGGCTCGCAAAGACGCTTCAGGCGTAAATCGTCGATCTCCTATCCCCCTTGACTTAGAGTTTACTCTAAGCCCTACAATAAACTCACTAGTGACATCAAAGGGATAGGAGAGATGGGAAATGGAAAACCGTCGAATCATTGTCAGTGAATATGGGGGCCCGGAAGTAGTAAAGCTGATCGAGGAACCGCTGCGGCTTCCGGGGCCGGGGGAGATAAGGGTGAGGATGCTGAGCGCGGGTGTCGCCCTTGCCGATGTAATGCGAAGAGAGGGCGTTTATCCGGCTTCGCCGGAACCCCCCTTTACACCGGGTTATGATGTGGTAGGGATAGTCGATGCTCGCGGTGAAGGGGTGGAGCAGATGGCCGAGGGTGAGCGTGTCGGGCTTCTGTTTCCGGGGACGGGAGGCTATGCGGCATATGTGTACGCTCCCGCGGAAGAGGCGGTGAAGGTGCCGGAATCGGTCGATCCCGCTCAAGCGGCAGCCGTCCTGCTCAATTATGTCACAGCGTATCAGATGCTGCATCGCGTCGCAAAGGTCTCCCAAGGGGATCATATTCTGATCCATGGCGCGGCGGGCGGCGTAGGTTCGGCATTGCTGGAGCTAGGGAGATTGGCGGAGCTGACAATGTACGGTACGGCTTCTGCGGCGAAGCATCCTGTGGTAGCCGCGTATGGAGCCAGCCCGATCGACTACCGTACGGAGGATTTCGTAGATTTGATCCAAAGTAGGGTGCCTGGAGGAGTAGATGCGGTCTTTGACCCGATTGGGGGAGACAACTGGCAAAGATCGATGCAAACGCTCAAGAGAGGGGGGCGTTTCGTAGGTTATGGGTATACCTCATCTTTGGGAGAGGCGACACAGGAGGATTGGATTCGCGATTGGAAGCTGCTCTCGAACCGGCAGCAGACAAGTGACGGCCCCGAGGTGTTTATGTACAGTATCACCACCTTGAAGCAGCAACGGCCGAATTGGTATCATGAAGACGCGACACGGCTTCTTTCCTTATTGGAGAACAGGACTCTGCAGCCGATCATCTCGCATCGGGTACCTCTTTCGGAGGCAGCCCGTGCGCAGCAACTGCTGCATAACACCGGCACCGTAGGGAAGGTTATCTTGACCGGTTTGTAAAGGGAGGAGGACGGACTTTGTATTCCATCGGGGAAATGGCGAAGCTAACGGGAATCAGTGCATTCACACTGCGATATTACGAGAAAATAGGCATTCTTCCTAAGCCCAGCCGCTACCAGGGCCATCGGAGCTACCAGGAGCAGGATTTGCAATATATTCGATTCATTCATGAGCTGAAGCAAACGGGCATGAGCCTGGAGGATATTGCGGCTTTCACCGAGTCGGGATGTCTGCTGGCTTTGCGCGAGGAGGATACGGATATCAATGAGCTGCTTAAGAAACGCATTCAATTTCTCGCACAGCATATGGAAAAGCTGAATCTGAAGATGGAGCAGCTCCAAGGCGTCAAACGGATAGCGGAGGAAAAAAGCGCCTATTACGCTGCGATTTTGAGCCGGCGGGAGGATGCCTGCCGTACAACTGGCAACCATGATCAAGCAAGGGATTAAGCGCTTAACCTTAGAAGAGGGATTAACCCTATCCGAGTGGCGAAAGGAGACATGAAAATGGCAGCATTTCCGATGATAACCGCACATAGCGGGTGCATGGGGACATTAGACAATACAATGGAATCGGTGGAGGCGGGTATTCGGCTTGGGGCGGACGTCGTGGAGGAAGACATTCGAGTTACGCGGGACGGAGTGCCGATACTTGCCCATGATGATCATGTACGCTCGGTTGACGGCACTTGGTACAGCCTCTCCCAGATGACGTATGCAGAAGCTCAGACATTAACTGTGGCTGTAGAGCATAACGGGGCAGTGCAAACCATGAAGCTCCTTCGGCTGGAAGACATCATGCCGCTTATTGCTTCGTCGGGCGTAAAGATGAATCTTGACCTGAAAGCGGATGAAAGCATTGAGTCGACAGCGGACTTGATCCATCGATACGGATTATCTCAATCCGTATATTTTTCCGGCTGTGAACGGGATCGGGCGCTAATGGTTCAGCGGCTGTGCCCCGGGCTGCCGAAGCTGCTGAATGCGGAGCAGAGCTTATTTGCGAAGGTACCCTACGAGGCTGCCATGCGACAAACCTGCCTTGATGCGCTGAAAGCAGAATGCGTCGGGGTCAATATCCATTATGGGCTTGTACGACAGCAGCTTATTGAATATGCAGCGTCTTTAGGGCTGCCGCTTTATGTTTGGACGGTGAACGATCCTTTGATAATGGAGGAGTTTATCGATATGGGCGTATTCTCCATTACGACTCGCAATGTACAGGCACTGGTGGAACTCAAAAACAAACGGACGCGTTCGAGCGGCAATGAGACATGATATCTTTTCGGGCCCGGTCATTTTTTTTACGAGAGAAGAATATAATAATTGAAAGTACAAGCAATGTTGTGATAGGATTTGGGTAAGCGCTTACGCGGTATATATTGCCAATTTAAGCGCATTATGAAAGAACGTGCTTCTGCACAAAAAAAGGTGAACGTTTGTCATTCATTAAACCGGTTTAATAAACCGGTTTAATGAAAAGGGAAGGAGGCGACACGGAAATAATGTCACGTAAGTCATGCAAGCTTTCATGAAGAAGCAAGGCCTATTAGGGTTTTATCCTTTGAAGGGGGTATTTGCATGGTGAAGCGATTATCCGTATATGTCCTTATGCTGCTGCTCGTACTGTTTGCCGCAGCCTGTGAAGACAGCAATGACGCGGCAAAGGCGCCTGCCGACAAGCCGCAGGTCACAGAACCGGTTAAAGCGGGAGAAAAATCAGCACCGACGAAAACGCCAGTTCTTTCTGTAAGCGCTTTAACTGAATCTCCGGTGCTGGCTCAAGCCGTGAAATCCGGCAGCTTGCTTTCTCTCGACAAACGAATTCCTGCAAAGGAAGACGTCATGGTGGAAGGCGTCGTGGAGGAAATCGGCAAATACGGCGGGGAATGGCGCATGCCATGGAAGGGACCGAACGACCGATGGGCTATCGGCAAGCCGACGGAGGAGGCGCTGTTCCGGTTTAAATCGGACGGCAGCGGCGTGGAGCCGAACGTAGCCAAAAGCTATGAGGTCAATGCAGATTCGACGGAATTCACGATTCATTTGCGCAAAGGTATGAAATGGTCCGACGGAGCTCCATTTACCGCAGACGACGTTATTTTCTACTGGGAGCACATGCTGAAGAAAGAAACGTTCGGCAAGAAAATTTATGATGCCTATTATTCAGTTGACCCGGTCACGGGGGAGAAAGCCCTGGCGGAAGTGACGAAGGTCGATGATTACACCTTTAAGGTGAAGCATAAGTATCCTAGCGTACTGTTCTTGGAAAGGGTAGCCATCGACAATAAGTGGTTTTTTGCCCCCGCTCACTTCCATAAGACGATTCTTCCCGAGTTTGTAGGCGAGGAGAAGGCGCTTGAAATTGCGAAGCAGTGGGGCTTTAAGGACGTCAAATCGTTCCTTGTTGAAACAGGGTATTATTTCTGGATCTATCCTCAGATTCCTACGCTGAGAGCATGGCATGCCAAGAACGACCCGAACAGCGACGTGTTCGTCATGGAACGTAATCCGTATTATTGGAAGGTTGACGAGCAAGGCAAGCAGCTTCCCTATATCGACCGGATCAACTTGAAAAAAATACAGGACCCTAACCAATCCCTGCTCGACTCCTTGGCGGGCAATTACGATTTGAACCAATTTACGTTTAAAGATTTCACGGTACTGAAGGAAAATGAGAAGCGCGGCGACTACCGCGTATTGCAATGGACGAATACCGCATGGTCGAGCACCGGCATTCAATTGAATCAAACAACGGAGGATCCGAAGTACCGCACCTTGTTCCAGGATATCCGATTCCGGGAAGCGCTGTCCGTCGCCGTCGACCGCAAAGAAATATCCGAGATTATTACCAGCGGGCTGGGTAAGCCGCAGCAGGCATCCGTACCGAAAGGGCTGGTAGGTTATCAGGAGGGCTGGGAAAACCAGTGGGCTGCCTATGACGTAGCCAGGGCTAACAAGCTGCTCGATGAGATCGGCTTAACCAAGCGGGATAGCCAGAAGTTCCGATTGTTCGCGGACGGCTCCGACTTGGCGCTTACCTTCTACACGGATACGACCACGAACGCTCCGTTTATGGAGCTGATTAAGAAGTATTATGAGACGGTAGGCATCAAAACGGATCTAAAAATCGTAGATCAAGGCACATTACAGGATCTCAAATACGGCAACAAGGTGCCGGCTTTCCCGAATACGGTTAACCTAGTGAATGTAGCGTATCGTCCTGACGAACTGGTTCCGCTCCGGGTACTGACCCCGTGGCTCGGTCATTACGGATTGTATACCCAATCGCAGGGGAAGGAAGGCGTGAAGCCGGAAGGTGACGTAGCCAAAATCCTGGAGAACTGGGATAAAGTGAAGGCAGCCAAAAACCAGGAGGAAATTTTGAAATACA
Organism: Paenibacillus silviterrae; assembly: GCF_030167925.1. Taxonomy (GTDB): domain Bacteria; phylum Bacillota; class Bacilli; order Paenibacillales; family NBRC-103111; genus Paenibacillus_G; species Paenibacillus_G silviterrae. The sequence continues at coordinate 1,603,282 of NZ_JASKUT010000002.1, read as the reverse complement.
GCAATGAAATCATCAAGCTGCATCAGAAAAATCAATGGGTGATCGGTTATACAGGCCCTACACCGTCGTTGACAGTGGTGAAGAATGACCTGCGGAACGTTCCGAAGGAGCTGGTGGATATCGATGAATTCCGAAATCTGGGCCATGCGCATCCAGCGCAGTTCTTTTTTAAGTAATCGTCAGTGACCCAAGGGGGAGTGACTTCCCCCTTTCTTAAGAAAAGAGGGAGAACGGATGCTGCGATATATTGTTCGAAGATGCCTGCTCATGATTCCTGTCGTATTTGTGATCTCCGTAATTGTTTTCTACATCATTCAACTTCCGCCGGGCGACTTCGTTTCGACTTATGCCGCCAAGATGGCGGCGGCCGGGGATGTCATGACAACGGAGGATATGGCGCGGATGAGGGAGCAGTACGGTCTGGACCAGCCTTGGTTTATTCAATACTTGTATTGGGCCAAAAACATTATTCTACACTTTGACTTCGGGTACTCCTACAACTTCAACAAGCCGGTGACGGCTGTCATCGGACAATTCCTGCCTTTGACGCTGATCGTGTCCCTGGTCACCATGGCCTTCACTTATTTAGTCGCAATCCCGGTGGGTATATACAGCGCAATCAAGCAGTATACCGTAGGAGATTATATCTTCACGGCTATCGGATTTCTGGGCATGGCAACGCCTCACTTCCTGCTGGCGGTTATTTTGATGTACCTCTCTTATGTGTATCTGGGCGACCCGCTGCTCGGACTTTTCTCAGAAGAGCATGCCAACAGCGCCTGGTCGGCTGCGAAGGTGCTCGACCTGCTCAAGCATATGATCATCCCGATTATCGTCATCGGCATGGCGAGTACCGCCGAGCTTATGCGCGTCATGCGAGGACAGATGCTGGAGGAGATCAATAAGCCCAACGTGGTAACGGCCCGCGCCAAAGGCTTGTCGGAAATGAAGATTATACTGAAATATCCGACCCGCGTCGCGATCAATCCCATTATCAGCACTATCGGCTGGTCGCTCACCCATATTTTTACCGGATCGACTATTACCGCAATTGTGCTTAACCTCCCGCTGCAGGGACCCGTTATGTACAACGCCTTGCTTGCGCAAGACATGTATTTGGCAGGGACGTGGCTGTTTTTTATGGCGATTTTGACCGTGCTCGGAACGTTGATTTCGGATATTCTGCTTGCTTGGCTTGACCCGAAAATCCGGACGGAATATCGAGGTGCGTAGCGAATGAAAACGATACTGAAACATCCGACCCAGCTTTTCGGCAGACGCAAGGCGAAGGCCGCGACCGAGGAATATTATAGCTCGCAGTGGCGCTTAATGTACAAGAAATTCAAGAAGCATAAGCTGGCTCGCGTGAGCTTGGTCTTCCTGCTGGTATTATACGCCGTTGCCCTATTCGCCCCATTTATCGCCCCGCAGGGGCTGCTGAGCTATGACAGCCAGTATATTAATACGGCACCTATGACGATACGGTGGATTGATGCGGAAGGGAAGTTTCAGTTGCAGCCGTTCGTGTACGGGCTTAAATCGAGCAGGGATCCGGTCACCCTCCGCAAAATGTATGTGGACGATACGCAAGTCAAATACCCCGTCAAGCTGTTCGTCGAGGGAGAGAGCTACAAGCTGTGGGGGATCATTCCCACGAATAAGCATCTGTTCGGGGTGGATCCGCCCGGAAAGCTGTTCCTGTTCGGAACGGACGGCATGGGACGTGACCTGTTCTCCAGAATTGTGCTCGGCAGCCAAATTTCATTAAGCATTCCGCTGGTCGGCGTAACGATCAGTTTCATCTTGGGCATTGTGATCGGCGGCATATCCGGATACTTCGGCGGCCTGCTCGACTCCATTATCCAGAGACTAATCGAGATCATCCGCTCCTTTCCGACGCTTCCGCTCTGGATGGCGCTCTCTGCCGCCATTCCGCCTAGAATCCCGGTCGTGCAAATGTACTTTTATATCACGATCATCCTTGCTTTTATCGACTGGACGGGGTTAGCACGGGTTGTGCGAAGCAAATTCATTTCCTTAAAAAATGAAGATTACGTCATGGCGGCCAAAATCTCCGGGGTACGCAATATGAAAATTATCCGGGTGCACCTGGTACCGGGCTTCATCAGCTATTTGGTCGTAGCCGCTACGTTGGCGATCCCGTCCATGATTCTGGGCGAAACCGCTATGAGCTTTCTGGGTCTCGGCATCCGCTCGCCGGCCACAAGCTGGGGCGTGCTGCTGCAAGAGGCGCAGCAGATCGAGAATGTCGCCTTATACCCTTGGAAGCTCATCCCGCTGGGCACGGTCATCCTTACAGTGCTTGCCTACAATTTCGTGGGCGACGGCTTGCGCGATGCCGCCGATCCTTACAAGAAATAATGGAAGTGAGGGATTAACCTATGACGGCACATCAGACGGACCCCGGGTCGCCTCTGCTCACCGTTCAAGATCTGAAGATTCACATCCGTATGGATGCCGGCACGCTGGCTGCTGTTGACGGTGTGGACTTTGAAATCAAGAAGGGGAAAACGTTAGGCTTGGTCGGAGAGTCGGGCTGCGGCAAGAGCTTGACCAGCAGGGCGATTATTGCTATCAATCCGAAGGAGTGCGAAACCTCCGGCAGTATTGTGTTCCATGGGAATGCGGCTCCTTCGGCGAAGCCGGCCGATCTGCTGCAGATGGATCCGAAGGGACGGCAAATACGAGCCATACGCGGCAAGCGGATTTCTATGATTTTTCAGGAGCCAATGACCGCCTTCTCTCCGATGTACACCATCGGCAATCAGATTATGGAGGCCATTCTGACGCATCGTACGAAGAATAAGCGTGAGGCCAAGCAGATTGCTCTCGAGATGCTGCGCAAGGTCGGCATTTCCGATGAGGAGAAGCGCTTCGAGCAGTTTCCCCATGAATTCTCAGGCGGTATGCGGCAGCGTGCGATGATTGCGATGTCGCTGTCCTGCAATCCGGAGCTGCTCATCGCCGATGAACCGACAACGGCGCTCGACGTCACGATCCAAGCCCAAGTCCTTGAATTAATGAAGGAGCTGCAGAAGGAATTCGGCATGGCAATTCTGCTCGTTACCCATGATCTCGGGATCATCGCCGAGATGTGTGACGAGGTGGCGGTCATGTATTTAGGCAAAATTGTGGAGCAGGCCCCGGTGAAGGAAATTTTCAATAATCCGAAGCATCCGTATACCAAAGGACTGCTGCATTCCATGCCGAAGCTTGGACGCAAGAATAAGCGGCTGGAGTCGATAGAAGGCACGGTGCCGCTTGCCCTGAATATGCCGCCGATGTGCGGATTTTATGACCGGTGCAAGGACCGGATACCCGGTTTATGCGACAAGAAGGCTGTGCCGTTAACCCAAATCGAATCCGATCATACCGTCCGTTGTTTCCTATATAACGAGGAAGGGGTGGAGGTACGTTATGCCCAAGACGATACTGCAGGTTAACCGGCTCACGAAGCATTTTGAAGGGAAAAAGAGCTTGTTCGGCTTTCGCAAGCATGCCCCCGTACGCGTCGTGTCGGATATTTCGTTCGAGCTTCGGGAAGGCGAGACGTTCAGCATCGTCGGTGAATCCGGCTGCGGCAAAACGACGCTGGGCCGATGTATCGTCCGCGGCATCGATGCGACGTCCGGCGAGGTAATTTATTATCCCGAGCAAGGAGGCAAGCGCGACTTCCTTAAGCTGAAGGGTGAGGAATACAATAACTACCGCAAGGACATTCAGATGATTTTCCAGGATCCGTACTCCTCGTTAAGTCCGAGAATGAGCGTTTTTAATATTATCAGCGAGCCCTTAACGGCCGACGGGAAGCTGAGCAAGGCGGAGGTAAGGGAACGGGTCACGGAAATTGCGGAAAAAACAGGCTTAAACGTCAGCTACCTGGAACGTTATCCCCATGCGTTCTCCGGAGGACAGCGGCAGCGGATCGCCATTGCCCGGGCGCTCGCCAGCCGGCCTAGGCTGATCGTTTGCGATGAAGCGGTATCGGCGCTCGACGTGTCCATCCAAGCGCAAATCATTAACCTGCTTAAGGATTTGCAGGAGCAATACAAAATTACTTACATCTTTATCTCCCACGACCTCAGTGTTGTCGAGCATATTTCGGACCGAGTCGCCGTGATGCATCTGGGAAAAATCGTCGAGCTGGCACCGGCGAATTCGATCTTCGCAAGCCCGGGGCATCCGTATACGGAAGCTTTATTATCCGCTGTTCCGCTACCGGATCCGAACATCCGCAAGGAGCGGATTATTCTGGAGGGAGAAGTGCCGAACCCTGCCAAACCGCCGAGCGGCTGCCATTTTCACCCGAGATGTCCCTACAAAACGGAGAAATGCGTCACCGACGAACCGACCGTACGCGAGATTGCGGATCAGCACTATGTGTCCTGTCATTATGCGGGGGAGCTTGCATTGAAAGGCGTAAATACTTACGAGAAGGTGGAGTAGAAGCATGGAGCCGAAAAAAATCATTGTATTTCTCGACAGCGGAGACACGATCATTGATGAGGGCACGGAAATCCGGGATGAACATGACGTTGTGATCCGGGCGAACGTGATTCCGGGGGCGGATCTCATGGTCCGAACGCTTGCTGAACGCGGGTATACCTTGGCTCTGGTGGCGGACGGGCTGGCCCAATCGTTTAAGAACATGTTCATCCAGAACGGGATTTATGACGAGTTCACGGCGATGATTTATTCGGAAACGATTAAAGCCTTCAAACCGAGCCCGAGAATGTTCAAGGCTGCCATGGGGGCACTCGATCTGCAGGAGAGCGACCGGTCCCGGATCGTCATGGTGGGGAACAACCTTAGCCGTGACATCAAGGGCGCCAACCAAATGGGGTTCACGAGCGTGTTCCTGGATTGGACGCCGAGATATCCGAAGCAGCCTGCGGATGAGAGCGAGCAGCCTGATTACACGATCCATATGCCGATGGAATTGATCGATCTAGTAGAACGATTAAATGAGGAATATGTGGAAGCGGAGCAGGGGAGGGAGAGCATTGAGCGGTAAACCTCGGAGAGCGGGTATCATCGGCTTAGGGAGAATGGCCAACGGTCACATTCGGAATTTGCTAAGCTTGGAGAGGACAGCGATTACGGCTATCTGTGACGTGAATGAATCGGCGGTAAAGAGCAAAGGAGAGGAGCTGGGTCTGCCGGAGCATAAACGGTATCGGAATTACGAAGAGCTCATCGACGATCCGGAGGTGGACTTCGTCATTTCGGTGGTGTCGAACCAGTTTCATTATAATATTTTGAAAAAATGCATCGAAGCGGGAAAGCCGGTCCTATCGGAGAAGCCGTTCACCCGCACGATGGAGGAGGCGGAGGAGCTTCTTGCATTATATCGCGAGCGCCCCATACCGTGCATGATCGGTTTCTCCTACCGCTATGTGCCGGCATTCCGATATATCAAGGGGTTGCTTGAGCGGCAGGAGATCGGCCGTATCCGGCATTTTGCCGCGCACTATTTGCAGGAAGAGAACGTCCCGATGCATAACCAGCCATACGCTTGGCGATTCAGCAAGGAAGCGGCAGGGTCGGGCGTATTGGCCGACATAGGCTCTCACATGATTGATGCGGCCCGTTACTTTGTCGGTGAGTTTCAGACGGTATCGGCGATGATGGCCACCTTTGTCGATGAACGCATCAATCCCCTCACGAACCAGCCGGCGAAGGTGGATGTCGATGACTTCACCAGCTTCCAGGGTGTGCTTGAGGGAGGTGTTATGGGAACCTTCTATACGCACAAGAACGCTGTCGGTACCCGAAATGAATTCAAGCTGACGATCTATGGGGATAACGGAACCATCGAAGCGTGTGTAGAGCAGCCCCAAACGGTCCGCTTGTGTGTTCGCCGTGGTCCCGGAGAGCCGCTGTTTGATCAAACGATCCAGCTTCCTCAGGAGCGCAACCGGGTGATGCTCGAGGATTTTCTTGCCTATATGGAGGATCCGACCATGGTACAAATCCCTACCTTTATGGACGGATATCGCAATCAAAAGGTGCTGCAGCTCATCCTGGAATCGGCTGCCGAGGGCGTTGCAAAGCGCGACTAGAAGCGCAGAAGGGGTGTTCTTATGATCAACGTGACAATATGGAACGAATTTATTGCGGAGAAGGTGAGCGAGCGCACCGCCGCCGTATATCCGCAGGGCATTCACACCGCCATAGCGGAAGGCATTCAGCAGGATGGCTTCCGGATCCGAACAGCGACCTTCGACGAACCGGAGCATGGTCTTACGGAGGAGGTGCTGGCGGAGACGGACGTGCTTGTTTATTGGGGCCACAAAGCACACGCCAAATTCAACGACGAGATTGTGGACCGGGTGCACAAGAAAATACTTCAAGGCATGGGTCTGGTCATCCTGCATTCCGGCCACCACTCCAAATTGTTCCGTAAGCTTATGGGAACGACCTGCGATTTGCTCTGGAGAGAGGCCGATGAGAAGGAGAGGCTCTGGGTAGTGAATCCGTCGCATCCCATCGCGGAAGGGATCGGTCCTTATATTGAGCTGGAGCAGGAGGAGATGTACGGGGAACACTTTGACATCCCGATCCCCGATGAACTCGTCTTCGTCAGCTGGTTTCAAGGCGGTGAGGTGTTTCGCAGCGGCTGCACCTACCGGCGAGGCCAAGGGAAAATTTTTTATTTCAGGCCGGGCCATGAAACGTACCCGACTTACCATCATAAGGATGTACTTCGTGTTATCGCCAATGCCGTCAAGTGGGCGAACCCGGCGGAACGACCAAGGCCGTATTACGGCTTTGCGGAGCAGCTTGAAGCATGGAAGACGGAAACCGGGGAATGATGAAGATTCATTTCCTTGGAACGGCTGCTTATGAAGGCATTCCGTCTCTGTTCTGCGGATGCGAAACGTGCCGGCAAGCCCGCTTGCTCGGGGGCAATAACCTGCGTACCCGCACGTCCGTCCTGATCGATGAGGTGTTTAAGATCGATTTTCCCCCGGATACTTGGTACCATTCGTTGCGTTTCGGTCTGGAGCTGGATCGTATTCAAGATCTGCTTCTCACTCACTCGCATTCGGATCATCTGTACGCCGAGGATATGGCCATTCGAGCGGAGGGGTACGCGAAGTCGGCGAATACTCCGATTCATGTACACGGAAACGATCTCACGCTGCGGCTTTGCGCCAAGCATTTGGCCGGCTTGCGCCATCATTACGTATTTCACCGGGTTCGCCCGTTCGAAACGTATAACACACAAACGGCGACGATCACCCCTTTACCGGCTTCTCACGATCCGATGGAGACCTGTTTAATCTATTATATTGAGAAAGACGGGAAGGCGATTCTGTATGGACATGACAGCGGGTGGTTTCCGGAGGAAACCTGGGCCTGGTTGAAGACTCGGCAGCTGGATCTGGCGATATTGGAATGCACGGTGGGGAGGTCTCCCCACCGGACGAACCATATGAACATTGAGGCTGTGCTTGATGCGAAGCTTTGGTTGGAAGCCAATCAAGTGCTGAAACCAGATGGGTTGATCGTCGTTACTCATTTTTCACACAATGCAGGCTTGCTTCATGAGGAATGGCTGGAGATCTTTGAGCCGCATGGCATTCATGTTGCCTTTGACGGTAAATTAATAATTTTGTGAATTAACAGAAGCAGTCCACCATCAACGGCACGGTGGACTGCTTCTGTTTTTTGGCAAAAGAGGAGCTTTTTCAGCGTATGGAGAAATATACGAATATGATTTATTGAGCATGGAAGGAGATGCGGCCCGTGAATTTACTAATTGTCGAAGATGAGGTTCGTTTGAGAAATGCGCTTGCCAATAACATTCCATGGGAGAAGCACGGCATCGAGGTTGTCGGCAAGGCCGCGAACGGCAAAGAGGCGCTGGAGCTGATTGACCGTAAGAAACCGAATCTCCTCCTCCTGGATCTGCAGATGCCGGAGATGGACGGACTCAGCTTGGCAAGGCGGCTTCGCGAGGCGGATCCGCTGATGAAAATCGTCATCCTCAGCGGTCATGACGATTTTACCTACGCGCAAGCGGCATTGGAGCTTGGAGTCGTGAGCTATTTATTGAAGCCGGCGGGGGACCAGGAGATTCTGGAGACAATGCTCAAGGCGGCCGAGCGGCTCCGGCGCGAGCTGGAGCAGCGGCATAATGAGGACGAGCTCAGACAGAAATGGAAGCTGCATCTCCCCCAGTTGGTCAATGAATTTTTCCAAAGCTGGCTCACGGGTAAATACGAGCTTTGGGAGATCGAACAAAAAAGCAGGAATCTTCAGCTGGACTTGCCCATGGATGCCCGGTACGCGGTAGCGGTCTTCGATATGGATCCGCTGCCCGAGACGGAGACCCGGTTTACGAGGAAGGACGGCCCGCTGCTTCAATTTTCGCTCCTCAGTATTGTAAAGGAGTCGCTGCACGGCATACGCTGCTGGGTATCGACGAACGATGCAGGCTGTACGGTCGTTGTATTTCCGTCCGGGCACGAGGAAGAGCCGAACGTCGTACTTCAGAAGATCAATGCGGTTGCCGAGAAGCTGCTGTTTACCGTCAAAAGCAGCCTCAAGCTGACCGCAAGCGCGGGGATCAGCGGAACGACAGGCACGGGTACAGAGATGAGCAAGCTTTATGTACAGGCGGTTCGCGCTCTGCAGAATCGTCTTGTTCTCGGCCATAACCTGGCCATTCCTTACCGCGGGGAGAAGGGGACAAAGAAGGAGCTATCATGGCAGCCGAATCTGGAGAAAGGGCTGGAGATCGCACTGGAGACAGGGGACGGCGGCAAGGCGCTTGAGACGCTTCACACCCTCTGGAATAACGGGATGGCGCAGGCGGAAACCGCCCAAGAGATGCATGAACGCATCCTGTATTTTTCCAGTTTATTTATTCGGATGATTCATAAGCAAGGCTGGACCGTGCAGGAGGTGGCGGGAGAGGACTACGTCTTCTTCCATAATCACCGAGAGCTGACAGCCAAGGAGCAGGTGCTTTCCTGGCTTCAGCGGATCATCAGGGCGTATCTCCTTTATGCCGGACAGCGGAGAAAATCAACGAGCCATGAAACGGTCAAGACGATTCTGACTCTTGTGGAGAACGAAATCGATCAGGAGATCTCGCTATACTCTGTGGCTGATCGGCTGTATGTCAACTCCTCCTACCTCAGCCGCCTCTTTAAGCAGGAAACGGGCAAGGCCTTTTCCTCCTATGTGCTTGAACGCAAGATGGAAAAAGCCAAGGCGCTCCTGCAGGAGGGGGCACGAATCAACGATGTCGCTGCGGCCGTCGGATACAATGACGTCAGTTATTTTACCCGAGTTTTTCGTAAATATTGGGGCGTTACGCCTGGGGAAATGCGCCAGTGATTTCCCAGCCCTGCTAAGAGCCTTCTTCTGCATAACCGCGGGGAAGGCTCTTTGGCATTACGGCTGGCGAGAAGTTATGAAAGTACCAAAACAAGTAATCGTCCTCTAATTCACAAGGAAACGCAGGATGATACACTGGATGTAACCATAAAGAATCAGGAAGGAGAGGGGCCCCATGGGAGGTAGAAGCTATACAAGAAGACTGTGGATCGATATCAGGAAGGATTGGGATTTGTATCTGGCGCTTATTCCGGGCATTGCGTTCCTGCTGCTGTTTAAATATACGCCGATGTACGGAATTATTATTGCTTTTAAGGATTTTAATATTTTCGACGGCATGGCTGCAAGCCCATGGGTGGGTTGGAAGCATTTCGAGAAGCTGTTCGCGTCCGCCAGCTTTTTGCAGGTATTTCAGAACACCTTACTTATTTCCGTGTACAAAATCGTCTTTCTTTTTCCCCTCCCGATCGTGATCGCGATCCTGCTGAATGAGCTGAAGCATATGGCGTTCAAGCGAAGCGTGCAAACCGTCATTTATTTGCCTCACTTTCTGTCTTGGGTTATTGTCAGCGGCTTATTCATCGACCTGTTATCCACAAACGGCGGCATTGTCAACAAAATGATCGTCGCCATGGGCGGTGAACCGATCCGCTTTTTCCTGGACAGCGACATCTTTCGTTCCGTTCTCGTCGCTTCGGCGGGATGGAAGGAAGTCGGCTGGAATACGATCATCTATCTGGCGGCATTGGCAAGCATCGATCCGGGACTGTATGAGGCGGCTAAGATCGACGGCGCAAGCAAATGGAAGCAGGTGGTGCATATCACACTGCCCGGCTTGACCCCGGTTATTCTGCTTATGTTCATCCTTCGCCTCGGCTATGTGCTGGAGGCAGGCACGGAACAAATTCTTGTCATGTACAACCCCAGTGTTTACAACGTAGCCGATGTGATCGGCACCTATGTATACCGGATCGGACTGGGCGAACAGGATTACAGCTTCTCTACCGCGGTAGGTGTTTTCGAATCCGTCGTTGCGTTCATTCTGATCATTTCAGGCAACCGCTTGGCCCGGAAATTTTTCGGCAGAGGGATCTGGTAGAACGGGAAGGGAAGGAGAAACCGACATGAAGACAAGCGGCACCGTGAAAGCTGCGGCCGTCAGAGGACCAAGAGCTATTAAAGCGTCCCCCGGCGAAACCGTATTCGCTATTGTGAATCATTTGTTTTTTATCCTGTTAGGACTTTCCACCATCTTCCCGTTTATCAATCTGATTGCCAAATCGCTCAGCAGCGAAGCGGCGGTTGTCTCGGGCATGGTCACATTATATCCGATCGACTTTCAGCTCGGGACTTATCGTTATGTGGCGAGTAACTCGCTCTTTCTGAATGCCTTTATGGTATCCGTAACGGTAACGCTGGTCGGTTCGCTGCTCTCGCTGTTCATGACGACCTTGGCCGCCTATCCGCTTTCCAAGCCAAGACTGCGCGGGCGCAAGCTTTTCATCTTGATGTACTTGTTCACGATGCTGTTCAGCGGCGGATTGATCCCGACTTACCTGCTAATGCATAAGCTTGCCTTGATCGACAAGCTTCCCGTGCTTTTCCTTCCGTTTATGATCAATGTCTATAACATGCTAATTATTAAAAGCTATTTCGAGGAGCTGCCCGACAGTTTGGAGGAATCGGCCAAAATCGACGGAGCCGGAAACATGACCATTCTGGCACGCATCATTCTGCCATTATCGCTGCCGGTGCTGGCGACCATCGCTTTATTTTACGCCGTTACGTTCTGGAACGATTATTTTACGTCGCTCATCTATATCAATTCGGCCGAGTTGAAGCCGCTGCAGCTGTATCTCAAGGAGCTGTTCGTCACATCGACCGACGCCTTTCTGCGGACCAATGTCGACGCTTCGCTCAACGTTTCGCCCCAGTCGATTCAGGCGGCATCCATCATTTTGGCGACGCTGCCGATCATCCTCGTATATCCTTTTCTGCAAAAATATTTCGTGAAAGGCGTACTGGTCGGCTCTGTTAAAGGCTGAAGAATTCTCATGGGGATCTTGAAGGGTGGTGGTGTACGGAGTTGAGGAGGGTTCGTGTAATAGGGTTTCCAATTCTTCGAATGAGAATGAAAAGGGAGGTTCATCCATGCTCAAAAAAGGATTAACGGTTCTCTCCATCACGACTTTGGCGGCGCTGGCTGCCGCCTGCAACGGGGGTGAGAAGGTTGACAATACGAAGCCGCAAGGAACGACTCCGGCACCTACGGCACAGGGAGACGCGAATAAACCCAAACCGGAATTCAAGGCGCTGCTGCAGTACGGTCGATTCGACCCGAATAACGAGGTTGTCGCGAAGCTGTTGAACGAGAAAACCGGCTACAAGGTCACCTACGACATGCTGCCCGTCGAGAACCCGGACGATAAGCTGAACCTGCTGATGGCCAATAAGGAAAAATACGCCTTTATGCTGCTCTCCGCCCCTCAATACTCCAAGCTGGCCGCATCCGGTGCGTTGGAGCCGATTGACGAGCTGGTCAACAAGTACGGGACGAACATGAAGAATGTGATTTCCCAAAACTCCTGGAACGGCGCGAAGCTGAACGGCAAAATATTCGGCATCCCGCAGACCGGGTCGGGTACCGTCGTGAATACCGCGCTGATCGTTCGCCAGGATTGGATGGATGAGCTCGGACTGAAGGCCCCTACAACCCGTGACGAATTGTATAACGTGATGAAAACGCTGAAGGAGAAGAAGAACGTCATGGCGCTATCGGGCGGCAAAACTCCGCTCGTTCCGGAACTATTGCCGACCTTCGGACTTACGATGGTGCAGTCGACCGCAACGACAGGCTGGCAGGACGTGAACGGCAAGCTTGTGAATGCCGTCGAGAACCCGAACATGAAGAAGTATTTGGAGTTCATGAAGAAGCTTTACACCGAGAAGCTGATCGACCAGGAGTGGTCCCTCAATCAAGCCAACAAGGTGATCGAGAACTTTACGAGCGGCAAGGCGGCCATCATCTCGAACGGTTACTTCAATGCGCCTACGGTGCAGAATGCGCTTTTGAAAAATACGCCGAACGCCAAAATCGCCAGCCTGCCTTACCTGAAGGGGGATGACGGCAAGGTGCAGGTGATGGGAACCGCGGGCATCAGCTATTACGTGGGCATTCCGAAATGGGCCGAGAACAAGGAAGAGATTATTAAATACCTCGACCTGAAGCTGGATAAGGAAATTCACAAGGAAGCGACTATCGGGAAGGAAGGTGTGCACCACAAGGTAGAGAACGGCAACTACTTCCCGATTCTTCCTATCTTTAACGATCAGTATAACAACGCTTCCACCTTCCTCACAGGCGTGGATGAGAAAAACTACCCGATTTACTGGCAGGCGCGCGTTCGGAAGGACCCTATCCTGACGGATGCCTTCAACAAAAACCAGGAAGCCGCCAAGGGCAATGTTGTCGTCGACCCGCTTGCTTTTGCACCTCCGCTGGAAGCGATCGGCAAGTACAACCAGAAGCTGCAGAAGCTGATGGAGGATACGTTCCTGAAGTACATTACCGGCTCGGAGCCGCTCGAAAACTACGACAAGTTTTTGGCTCAGTGGAAAGCGGAGGGCGGAGACGAAATGACGAAGTCTGCCAACGAGTGGTATGCCGCTAATAAGAAATAGGTTTGTTCCCTGCGGCTTCCACCGCAGGGTGTTTATCTTTCGGAGGGAGAGAGAGCGGTGAAGAAGATCGGATTTATTGACAATTATTTGGACGAATGGCACGCGGAGAAATATCCGGGTTGGATAGAGCAGGCTACGGAGGGCCGGATGAAGGTGGCTTATGCCTACGGGCGAGCCGATACGGAAGGAAAGCTCAGTAACGAAGAGTGGTGTAAGCGGAAGGGCATCCGGCTTCTGGATTCGATTGCGGCCGTCGTGGAGCAGAGCGACTATTTGATCGTTCTGTCTCCGGATCATCCGGAGTATCATGAGGAGCTGTCGCAGCTCCCGCTTCAATCGGGCAAGCCCACTTACATCGATAAAACGTTCGCGCCCGACCGGGCGGCGGCTGTGCGGATGTTCGAGCTGGCCGGCAAGCACGGGACGCCGATGTACTCGAGCTCGGCGCTGCGGTTTGCTTCGGAGTTTACCGAGGCGGATAGACTGGGGATTGAGTCGATCTATAGTGCAGGTCCGGGCAAATTTGACAACTATGCGATCCACCAGGTCGAGCCGATCGTTTCGCTGATGGGGACGGAGGTGAGCAGGGTGATGTGGATGGGAACGGAGAATGCACCGGAGCTGCTGATCGGGTATGCGGACGGTCGCCAAGCGGCAGTTACCCTGCCCGGAGGTGATTGCCCGTTTCGAATGTCGCTTAGCTATGAATCGGGGGCAACCAAGGAGCTGACGGTGGAGTCGGATTTTTTCGGTGCTTTCGTCCGCAGCCTTGTTGGGTTCTTCGATTCGAGGGAGCCCGTGGTTCCACAAGCGGAGACGATAGCCATTGCTACGATTCTGGAGTATGGCTTAAAAGCAATGAAGACGCCGCAGCAATGGTTGACGCTGCCGGCAAGTAAGTAGGAAAAGCATCCGAAGTCTTCCTTCAGGAAGGTTCCGGATGCTTTTTTGCCATTTGAGCCGGGGGGCGATCGGAGGGGCCAGGTTAATGGCAGATGTGCGATTAGGCGGAAGTGCCGGCGGGTTTTCGGTGCAGCAGGGCCCGTCTAATGGCAGATGTGCGATTACGGGTGGTCAATAGTCCAAGAATGGTGCGTGTAATGGCAAATGTGCGATTAGGCGGAAGTGATGGCCGGATTTCGGTACAGTAGTGCCTTGCTAATGGCAAATATGCGATTACAGGTGTCAAAAGGCCGAGAATGGTGCGATTAGTGGTAAATATGCGATTAGGCGGAAGTGCCGGCCGAATTTCGGTGCAGCAGGGCCGTCTAATGGCAGGTGTGCGATTACACGTGATCAAAAGGCCGAGAATGGTGCGATTAGTGGCAAATGTGCGATTAGGCGGAAGTGCCGGCCGAATTTCGGTGCAGCAGGGCCGTCTAATGGCAGGTGTGCGATTACAGGTGTCAAAAGGCCGAGAATGGTGCGAGTAGTAGCAAATGTGCGATTAGGCGGAAATGCCGGCGGGTTTTTGGTGCAGCAGGGCCTGTCTAATGGCAGATGTGCGATTACAGGTTACCAAAAGGCCGGGAATGGTGCGTGCAATGGCAAATGTGCGATTAGGCGGAAGTGCCGGCGGGTTTTCGGTGCAGCAGGGCCCGTCTAATGGCAGATGTGCGTATAGTGGCACATTTGCCATTAGGCCCCAAAGTGACTGCACTTTTCCCGCAACTACTCCTCTTTATCCTGCATAAGCTCCTTATGGCTGTTGAACACCTTGACCTTGGTTTCCGCCTGCTTGCCCCGGTAGGATGCGGATACCGTAGCGGAGCCCGGCTTAACGGCGGTAATACTGCCATTCGAAGCAACGGACGCGACCTTGTCGAGCGAAGAAGTGTAAACCGGTCCCACGGTGATATACTCCGTCGCCCCGTCCGAGTAGGCAGCCTTGAGCGGTGCCTGCAGCACTTGCCCCTCGACTAAGCGGAGCTTCTTCTCGTCATAAGCGAGCCCGATCATTTCAACGACAGTGACCGTCGAAACGGCGGTCTTTCCTTCATAAAAAGCGGTGATGACCGCAGTACCCGCCTTCAGCGCGGTTACGGTTCCATCCGCTGCAACGGTTGCCACCTCGGGATGGCTGGAGCTGAACTGCGCGCCCGCCACCACCGTCCTCGATTCGTCCGAATAAACAGCCGTAGTGACGGTCTTCAGCGTATCCCCCGCCACAAGACGGTATGCGGGACGATCCAGCTCGATGCCCGTAAGGACAGGGGCGGTACGCGTGATGGTTACGCTCTTTTCGTTCGTCTTGCGGCCGTCGACATAAACGGAGAACGTAACGGTATTGGCGCCAAGGTTCAGCGGAACCGTCCCGCTGAAATCTCCGCTGCCCAGCAGCGCAGCCTGTGCCCCGTTCAGACGCACCTCCGCTGTGCCCGGACCGAGCACCTCGACATTGCCCTTCAGTTCAAGCGATCTCAACGGCGTTTCGAGGTTCTCATAAGGCAGGTAGCCTCGCAGCACAGCCGCTCTTACGTCGTCCCCGACTTTGTAGGTCCGGGCCACAAGCTGCCGCTTCGTTCGTATGCCGGATGCATCCAGCGCGGAGATCACGAAGCCGCCTGCCGGAATAGGACTGTTGTTGGGAGCAGTATTCACCCAGTTCCAGGTAAGCGCCTGCTGCTGATTGACGACCTTGGTCACCTTGCCGGTCCCATCGACGGTCGCCTCCACCCCGAAGGTGCTGGTAGCGGTCGTAAGGCCGAACGCTTCCGTATACACGTTCAAATTGTTCTCATTACGGCTTACATTGTACAAATCCCCTTCAAGATATGCATTTTGGTTGGCGGGTACGCTCATACCGAGTTGATAATCCTTCACGTACTCCACGTTCCGAAGAGAGGCTTTGACGACCGGCCAATTGACCATCGCAAGGTCGAAGAGCATCAGCCCGTTCGATTGCGACAATCCGGCTTGAAAAACAGAACGCTGCAAAGGCGGATCCTGTATATTGGCCAAGGCAATACTCGCATACATCGGAACTTCCCCATTAGTAACGATATTGCCGAGGGTAATGTGGCGCTCGATCTCTTTTTGCGTCGTCTGATACGTGCCGATCATAAGAAAATCAAGGTTATCGGTATAGCCGGTCTGCGCGTAAGTATCGGTGTACAGGCTGTCCGCCGGGAACTTCAAGCGGCTGTCGTACCGGAAGTTCGGACTGCCCCAATGGACTCCGTTCAGGTAGTACGTCTCGAACCAGGAGCCGACATAGGCCGAGGTATGGATTTTCTTTCCTTTCAGTGTGGTATAGCGGTTCGTAAGCGAACGGACTTCATCTGTAAACGTTTTGATCGTCAGCGATCGGAATTCCCACCAGTCGTTGATGAGGGGACCGAACTGCCGGGTATTATTCACATAAGTAAAAATATCGGCAGGCCAGTTCGTCAGCTGTTTGCCTCGTGCGGCGAGGAAGGCCTCGAACTTCGCGCGGGTCTGAGGGCTGAAATCGGCCGTTTCGTTGTCGTAACGAGTCCGGTCGAGCACAATGCCGTCGACGTCGTAGTTCTTGATAACTTCCTCCATATTCTTCAGCTGGAACGCTCTGACTTCATCATGGGCTGGGTTCACGAAAGCAACAAGGGATTTGCCTGTTTTAAAATAGTTACTTTCACGCAGCCGCAAGATTTGTCCTCCGTCCTCAGGACGGAATACGCGTTCTTCCCAATCCAGATGCTGATTCAGCAGCCCGTATTCGTTGTGGGCAGGCGAGCCCTCGGCGAAGACATTGAACGCTGCGTGAATTTTGAGGCCAAGCTGATGTCCGTATTTGACGAACTCCTCCAGCATATCAAGGTTTGGATTCGCCCCGGCTCGGGTAGGCGCCGTCATCTGAGAGATGTGCGGACGGCCCGTCAAATCGTTTTTCTTGTAATTGGCGAAGCCTTCTACACCTTTGACATCCAGCGCTATAGCCGTAACACCGGCGTCCTTGGCTTTCGCAAGCATGTCGCGAACGTTCTCAGGAGTCTGCAGCTTGAAAATATTCGTTCCTTGATCCACCCAAAGGACGACTTCCTTTGAGCTGCCGCTCGGCTTCTTATAGAACGCGACAAGCGTCATGCGATCGTTTTCCGTTCCGTTCTTGGACACGACGACGTCCAGGTAATTGACGCCCTCCGCAAGCCCTAACGCAAGCTGGAAGCTACCGTCGGCCTGCAAAGGCACGGCAGTTTGGTTTACCCGTACCGTATACGAAGCGCCTGATTCCCTATTTTCCACCTTTCCGGAGACCGTCGTGTTTGGGCTTGTTACCGTATACCATTCATCGTTTGTCAGTCGAAGCCGGGCTTTCAATCCCTGTCCCGTCATGAATTCCGTTATCGGGACCACTTCGCCGTTTTTTCGCAGCTTAATCCGATCCCCGACCTTGAAATTTTTCGCGAGATACTGCTTGTAGGTCTTGTTGGCCCAGCTGTCATCGTTAGCGACAAGGATGTAGCCTCCTTGGGGGATGACTAGGTCGGTAGGTCCCGTCCAGTTCGGAACCCCGCCGTTTATGGACGGATTCACCACTCGCGTCACTTGGCTGGCGATGTCGACGACAACAGCGACGGAGGTTTTGCTTACCGTAATTTGCGGCGCATATTCCCCAGTAAATAAAGCCAGGTAATCCGTTACTGCGCTTACGTCTTTATCCACGAAGTTGATTTGCTTGCGGGGGCCTTCCGGATCGATGGTGATGTCAACCGGAGCGGCTTCCACCTCAATGTAATCGGCGGCACCGGGAGCCGTGGCAGCGTAGGAGCCTGCTCCGGTATCCGCCGCAAACGCGGCCATCGGCCATAGGGAGGCGATCAAGGTCAGCAATAGGGCGGAGCTCAACCATTTGGACGTTTTCAACGGCGTTTCCTCCTTAGAATCGAATTTCTTCTCCTCTTTCGCTGGATTCGTAGATGCCGCAAAGTATTTTCATCATTTCGACCCCATCCTCTACAGGGGACAGCGTTTCTTTCTTCCCTTGGCACACCTCGATAAAGTGATTGATTTCATCCTGAAATCCGGCGACAAAATCGAACGACAGGTTATTGACCTGAGGCGTCAGATTCAAGATGGTATCGTGCTTCTCCGTGACGATAGCGAGCTTAGGCTCCAGCTCGGCGCCGCCTTTGTCGCCGAACAGCTTGACGGTAATCTCGTCTTCCTTCGCATGAAGCGTGAAGCTGACGTCCACAAGCAGGGAGGCGCTGTTCTCGAAGCGAATCATCGCATTGGCCAGATCCTCCACATCATTATGGGACGCATCATAATCCGAAGCTTTGTAATAGGAAAGATTTCGCACGTTGGCGCGGTTGCCGAGCTTCCTGTACGTGTTGCCCGAAACCGACTTCACCTTCGGCCGGCCCATCAGGTACCAGCATAAATCAATGACATGAACGCCCAGATCGATCAGCGGGCCGCCGCCCGAGCGCTCGATATCCGAGAACCAGCCCCCCGGGTTCCCCAGACGGCGGATACAAGAGGCCTTGGCATAATAAATATCGCCGAGCTCGCCGTTGTCCAGAAAGGACCTCACAATGCCGGTATTTGCCGCGTACCGTCGGACGAAGCCGACCTGGAGCGTTTTGCCGGAATTTCGGACCGCCGCTTCGACGCGGAGGGCTTCGTCTACCGTTTTGCAAAGCGGCTTCTCGACGAGCACATGCTTCCCGGCCTCCAGGGCTGCGATAGAGATCGGCGCGTGGCTGTTATTCCACGTGCAGATGCTGACGGCATCGATCTCCGAATCGGTCAGCAGCTCACGATAATCGGTATAGATACGAGGAATGCCGTATTTCTCCGCCTTCGTTCGGGCACGCTCCTCGTTCAGGTCGCAAATAGCGTAAAGCTCCGCTTGCGGATTATTCTGGTACGATCTCAAATGCATTTCGGAAATGGAGCCGGCTCCGATCACCGCAATCTTCACCTTGTTCATATCAATACACCTCATTTTATTGGTTTAGTTATACCGGATGAACGGCAGGCCAAGCCAGCTCAATGCCGCTTCCGGACAGCAGCCGCTGGAAATCGCGGAGCTCAGATTCCCGGCTGCGCACCTCGCGGGGCCGCAGACCGCGGTCGACACAGTAGCTTGCCAGATGGCCCGCCGCCTCGCCGATGTTCCACTCGACCGGATGAAGCCGGTAGCAGCCATTGGTAATGTGCGTAACACCAAGATTTTTGCAGGCTGGGAGCAGATTATTCATCCGGATCGGAATGAGGCTGCCCAGCGGTATCTGGAACGGCAAAGAAGAAATATCAATATAATGGCGGTTCCCTGTACTCGGGTGCAGGTCAATGCGATAGCAGCCGATACCGACGGAATCGTCGAACGGCTCCGCCTTGCCGTCCGGTCTGCAAGCGGTGCTCACATGCTGCTCCAGTACCGTGAATTCGGCCTTGATCCGCCGTGATTCTCGTATGTAAGGATACATGCCCAGCCCGTCCTCGGTTCCTACGACGTCTCTGCGCAGCCGAAGTCCGGGGTAGCCTTGACCTCCGTCCGGCCGGGGAGCCTCCGTCTGCAGCCAGTAGAGCAGCGAGAGACTGAGCTGTTTGGCATCCCGAAGATGACGCTCTTTGTCCTCTTCGCTCACGTCGATGATGGAGCCGAGCCAGTAATCGTTCTGCGGCCAATTCACCAGGGTGATGCTGCTCGGATAAACGCCGTTTTCGAAGTTCCGGCTGTCGATGATGCGGCGATAATAGAACAGGGGATACCGTTCCGTCCCTTCGAAGAGCTCGTAGGAAATCGGCTCCAGCGTATGAGGACGGACACCGGACCAGCTCAGCAGCCGGTCGGGCCAGAAATCGGCTTGATACTGCCGCCAGAAGCTGTATTGCTCCGGCCGTGCAATCGTGTGATCCTGATCTTGGATGTAATCCATAGCGAAGCAGTACGTGAAGCTCTGCATATCCTGCGGCAGCGGGTCGCCATCCACGGCGTGGGGTTCTCCGGTCTGGCTTACGGATTCCGCACCGGTCACATACTCGGCTCCGGCGAGCGGAAGCAGATCTCCGCATTCCGTCGCGTCCAGGAAGTAAGCGGCGGTTATTTCCGCGAGCTCTCCCGTTGCCGTGTTTCGTACCGTTACCGAACGGATATCATCGCCGTCGACGGAGGCTGATTCTACTTGGTGGTGTGTCAAAATGCGCAGTCTGCCGCTGTGAACATAGGGAGCCAGCATCGCTTGCAGCACCGCTAAAGCAGCCCGCGGTTCATGACATAGCCTCGATACGCCTCCGTTGCCGGGATTGAGATAAAGGCTCGACCGTGCCTCGGCACTAAGCGGAAAGTGCTGCCGGTAATAATCACGCACCCCGTCCCGAAACTGCCGATACGTACGGGTGCAGCCGAACTGCTCAATCCATGGGTGTTCGTCCGGCGGAACGGCTTGGCTTGTGAATTGACCGCCGATCCATTCCGTCTCCTCGGTCATGATCACGGTCTTGCCCGACTTGGCCGCGGCGAGCGCGGCGGCACAGCCGCCGGTACCTCCGCCGATCACGGCGATATCGGCATGGTATTCTTGAAAATAGTGCTTGCTACCCCTATTGGACAATGAGGTGATCCCCCCCGTTTTCGATACTCGCCTGCGGATGTATTCAGGCTACCCTCATTGTATTACAGCGGGAACAGGGCGACAGCGGAGGACGATGACTTCTTTTGGTACTTTAATAACTATCGCAGGTGGGAAATAAAGGGATTGCCCGGGCGGGGGACGAATATTCATAGAATGAACGCGATAACTTCCTGAAACATCTGGCTGAAGGGGTGGGATGAATGAAGCTTGGAAAACAATCGGCCGTATTCGCCGTGCTTGGTGTCATCGGTATTGCCGGATGCAGCTTTCCCCTGAATGAGAAGTACAGCGGAGAAACATCCGAGATGATCCGCAAGCCGGTCATTAAGATCGTAGTGAATAGCCTCGGCATGACCTTCCCGGATGGAATGGATCCGAACAGCAACCCCTACCTTGACTATATTGAAAGCAATACCGGAGTAGAAGTGAATGTAACCCTTCCCCCGCTGAACGGGTACGATGAAAAGCTTAATGTGATTATGACCTCGGGGGAGCCGCCGGATCTCCTGAACACTACCAGCGCATCCTGGTTTATGAGCTATGTGAACCAAAAGGCGCTTACCCCTCTTAACGACTACATCGAGAAGTACGGAGCGAACCTGAAGGCCAAAATTCCCAAGGAGGTGTGGGAACACGTCACGGTCAACGGGAACATCTATGCCATCCCCAGCTTGAACGAAGTTAAAGGAACGGAAATCGTCTACGCCCGAAAGGACTGGCTGGACAAGCTCGGGCTGCAGCCTCCGAGAACCGTAGAAGAGTACACGGCGGTAATGGAGGCATTTGCCCGGCAGGATCCGGACGGTAACGGAAAGAAGGATACCTTCGGACTGTCGATCATGGAGCGTCTCGGGAGAACGTCGCCGTTCCTCGGCGCATTCGGCGCTCAGATGAATGCCTGGTATGAGAGGGACGGCAAGCTTGTGTATTCCGGAATATTACCGGAGATGAAGCAGGCGCTCGCCTATCTGCGCACTTTGTATGAAAGGGATCTGCTCGACCCCGAATTTCCGCTCAATAAAATCGACGTTCTCGGAGAGAAGGTGGCCTCCGGGCGGGTAGGGCTTTATTCCGCCGCATGGTCCGATACGCGGACCCATATTGCGGCCAGCCGCGAGAAGGATCCGAAGGCGGAGTGGATTCCGCTTGATTATCCCGTAGGACCTGATGGCAAACATGGCGTCTACAGTACGTCCAGCGTCCGTTCTTACAATGTTGTTCCTATCCAAAGCCGGAATGCCGAGGCCGTCGTGAAGTTCCTTGATTTTATCGCAGGACCCGGTCACAAAAGTTTAAAGCTCGGGTTCGAGGATAGTGTGTGGACACGAGTAAACGGGAAGCTGTCCATACGCTTTGAAGAGCACATCAAGCACGGCTACCGGGGCATCTACGGAGCGCTCGCAGATACCGTTGAGCGGGAAGTGACGCGGGACCGGCTTGAGGGACTAGGCGAGCAGTATCGGCTGTACGATAATGTGCAGCGGATAGAAAGCAACCTCATGGCGAATCGTTTCGACGGTGCGCCCACCCCGGCCATGGGGAAGCATCAAGTGAAGCTGTCCAAGCTTCAAGAAGAGACCTTTACCCGGATCGTTGCGGGACTCAGCCCTCTGGAGGAATTCGATGAGTTTGTCAAGAGGTGGAAGGATTCCGGCGGTGACGAAATTACCGGGGAAGTAAACGACTGGTGGCGGGACAACCCGCGGGACATCGTGAAGTGACGGGGATGAAGGGAGGGACGGGCAAATATGATGAGGAAGGAAATGCTGCCCAAGCTGCGTAGACTGCATAAGCTGCTTGCAGGCTATATTCAGGTTCGGCTGATCTGTTATTTTTTGCTTATTCTTGTACCGCTTGCCGGGGTCAGTCTGTTTGCTATCGCCCAGTCGCAGACGATCCTCGAGGAGCAGACGGGAGAGCGAACTCAGGGAGCCCTTCATACGATGGCGGACTACATTGACTTGACTCTGCAAAATATTGAGCAGCTGTCCTCTCTCATTGCGTTCGACACGAACATCAACACGACACTGCAATCGGTCGGACAAGAGCCCGCAAAGCAATCGTTTGTTCTCTTTGCGCAAGTCATGGATCAGATTGCCAATATGACGACGGTCAATTTAATGGTCGACCAAATCTCCATCATTCATATGCCTTCACGTACGGTCATCTCCACCAAGCTGGGGGGGCGCAAGCTGCCGGAGGGAGCGGAGAAGCAAGAGTGGTACCGGCGTTTAATGGAAGCGAACGGGGGGACCATCTTCTATACGCCGCCGGAGGGAGAGTCGTACTTTGCAGCGGATAGCGTACACTTGATCCGAACGATGGATCCGTATAACCGGACATTGATCAATCCCAATCTGCTCGTGCTCTCCGTCAAGAAAAGCGCGCTGATCGGGCTGGCCGAGCCGCTTCTTCCTTCTAAGAAGGCGAACATTTACTTATTCGACAGTGACGGCAGCCCGATCGCCGGGGCCGGGGCGACCGTTGATCTGTTCAGGTGGGATAAAGGCGGCGAAAGCCGGTCCATCCTAAAGTCACCGGATACAGGGGCGGAGCTGGTGTCGATCAGCGTGAAAACGAAATTTTCCGGCTGGTCCCTTAAGCTGGAGCAGCCCCTGCAGGAGCTTCGCAGTCATACGGACTCCTTGAAATTTTTTACTTACGCCATCCTGGCTGTCAGTTTACTTCTTGCTTTGCTAATCTCCTGGATTGTTTATAGAGGCATTTCCGCTCCGCTTCGCAAGCTGGCGTACGGAATGAAGCAGCTGCGCACAGGCAATTTTACGATCCAGCTGGAGGACAGACGGGTTGATGAGCTTGGTTACGTCATCGAATCTTTTAACCGGCTGGCCGAAAACCAGAAGCTCCTCATTCGCGACCACTATGAAAAGCAGCTTCTGCTGTCCAAGATGGAGCTGAAATTTCTACAATCGCAAATCAACCCACATTTTTTATATAATACGTTGGATTCTATCTATTGGATGGCGAAAAACTATGACGCCGATGAAATCAGCGACATGGTTCTCCACCTGTCCAAATTTTTCCGGCTTAGCCTGAACAAGGGGAAGGAGACGTTCTCCGTCGGGGAGACGATCGAGCATTTGAAGTATTATATCAAGGTGCAGCAAATTCGATTTATGGACCATTTTACCGTCAAGTACGATATAGCCGAGGACAGCCGATCCTATCATGTGCTGAAGCTTCTCCTGCAGCCGATTGTCGAGAATGCTGTGCTTCACGGCTTGGAGAAGAGGGGCGCGGGAGGAGAGCTTGTCGTTACCTCTTTTGTTGAGGGGAATCGTCTTATGCTGGAGGTAAGAGACAACGGAATCGGGCTCGACGAAGCTAGGCTGGCCTATATTCACGGCGAGCTGGAGGAGGTTTCGCGGCTGGCATCGGAAGGACTTCTGATGGCGGACCGGAAGAAAGGGCAGGATCTGTTCGGCCTGCGAAATGTAGTCACCCGCATGAAAATGTATTACGATCAGGAATCGGAATTTGTGTTCGAGAGTGTCCACGGTGTGGGGACCCGGGTCATGCTCTGCCTGCCGCTGGATAAATGCTTAGTAACGTCCGAGCAGGCAAGCTGAGGGCACCGGTGACGGAACCCTGCTCCGGCCTGGAATGTAAAAAATGTTAAGATTGCTTAGGATCCGCAACAAACGGAAGAAGCGTCGCGTCTACACAAGTAAATCCATTAGCAAGGATGTGCTTTCGGTGGCGTTAAAACGAGGGTTTATCGGTTTCTCCTTGATCTTCCTGTTGTTTGCATGCTTTCTTACCATGCCGGTACAGGCGGCAGAGGGAGATATGCAGATGAAGCTCCCTGCGTTTTCCATTGAATTGAACGGGAAACCGGTGGATAACCTTCACTTGAAGTACCCTTTCTTCGTTTACAAGGATATTACCTACATGCCGTTAACGTGGGAGGTCACCAGCACATTAGGGATCCAGCTCCACTATTCCGAAGGCGGCTTGACGATCCTGAGGGGAGGAGGCCAAATGGGCGGGGGCTGGTTCGGCTGGAAAAAGGAGCAGTATCCGCTCGATCTATCCGGTTCCCACGATGCGAATAAGAAGTATACGGCAGCTATGCCGGGCTTTGGGTTGGTAATCAACGATATGTATATGGATAACGGAAACGAAACGTATCCTTTTCTGTTGTGGAATGATGTGACCTATATGCCTCTTACATGGACCAATGCCCATGATTATTTGGGGCTCCAGCTTCGGTGGAAAGGTGACCGGACCCTCGACATTATCGGAGGGCAGCTTCAGGTGCTTGAACGTATCTACTATGATGATGCAGAACATCTCTATATTTACCCCACGTTCGTTACTGAGAAGTGGCAGGGCAGTCTGAAGGTAAAGAAGTCGATGGACGAAACCCCCGTGTGGATGACGGTCGAGGAAACCGATGCGTTGAGGAAGCGAATCGAAGAGGAGAGCAAGCATCTCGGAGGAAGCCCGGTAACATTAACGTCTAAGGATGACGGCCTCTATTACGAGGGCATGAAGCTGCTGCCGAAGGAACAAATAACGGTGGACTCTAAAGAGGCAGGCAACCCCTTCATTCGGGAACTCACCGGGACCTTGTACCCGTTAGGGGCAGATCGTTCCTTTCTGGACGTAACCAAAGTCACGGCTTATAACTATGGAAATTCGATGACGGGTCATTATTCCTTTCTCATAGAGAAGGGTGATGCTAAGGACGTCTCCGATACGTTTCAAAACCCCGCCCGAGTCATTCCGAATTCGGACGGCAGCTTTTGGCTCGCCTCTAACGGCACAAGCATGATGCGCGGCCGGATAGTGCCCGGCACGCGTAAGCTGGCTTTAGTGACCGAGCAGGGAGAGATCCGGTTAGCCAACCAGGCGCTCGGCACTTACGATGTCATGGTGCCGGGAGTTACGAATCCGGGGTTACATTCGTTGGACTCCGAGGGGAGACTCTTGATTTACGCTCATGAGCTTAACTTTGATCCGCAGCAATCTCCCAACCGTGGGTATTATTGGATTGATACGGCCCTCCGTACGACAAAGGTAGAGGATCTGGACCCGCTCGCTCAGGAGACGCCCTATCTACCGACATATACCTATGAGTGGCCGGTGTATCGCGGGATCGACGGCAAGCTGTATCTCATCCGTAAGAACAACGATTTGGCCAATTACACGGACAACACCTCTGTGCAATGGTACGATGACCAGCTGCTTCGCTAGCCGACTGCAGGGGCTGTTGGTAAGGAAGTGGTTTCCATATCATGGGAGCCGCTTCTTTTTTTTTTACGTCATGGGGGATTACCGTCGGTTCCTCCGTTCGCGTCGGTACTAGAAAAAGTTAGTACTACAACGACTTCATGCTTGCATATATGATGGGGTTGTTGGTAAATCAAGGCTACACCGAAGCAGCTTGGAGGGATAACCGTGAACGAGGTTTACATTACAAGTATGGGAAGCTTTCTCCCGGGACCGCCTGTCGGAAATGACGAGATCGAGGAGTATCTTGGCCGCATCGGAGGCAAGTCGTCCAGAACGATGCGCCGGATGCTCGAGCAAAACCGCATTCGATATCGGCATTATGCCATTGATAAAACGCAGAGAAGCCTATATACGAATGCGGAAATGGCCGCCCTGGCCATTCAGCACGCGCTACGCCTGGGAGAGGAGGACCTGTCAAAGCGGATCGATTTCCTAGCCGCGGGTACGACGCAAGGAGATCTGCTGGTGCCCGGCTTTGCCAGTATGGTTCATGCGGAAACGGGGCTTCCGACGCTGGAGATTGCCACGCATCACGGCGTATGCGGAAGCGGTATGCAGGCGATGAAGAATGCGTTCCTGCAGGTGCAGTCCGGGGAAAAGGCGGCTGCCGTCGCCTGTGCGAGCGAGTTCCCGAGCCGGGCCTTCAAGCACACTCGCTTCGAGGAGCAGACGAAATTCATGGATCAGCCGATCCCGTTCGATACCGATTTCCTTCGCTTTATGCTCTCCGATGGCGCCGGAGCCGCGGTGCTGCAGCCTAAGCCCAATGCGAAGGGGCTGTCGCTGCGGATCGAATGGATCGACAACCAATCGTATGCCCATCTTTACGATATATGCATGTATGCTGGTACGAACAAGGAGGATCCGGAGCGCACCGGCTGGCTGGATTACCCTTCCCTTCATGCCGCGGCCAACGAGGGGGCTATCAATCTTAAGCAGGACATCCGGCTGGTGAATGAAATGCCCAAGGTCGGTGTGAAGCGCTTCTTCGAGCTGGTGGAGGAGGGGAAGGTACAGCCGGACCGGATCGACTGGATGGTCTGCCATTACTCCTCGCATTTTTTCCGTGACGAGATCTTCCGGCTGCTGCAGCTCGGGGGTCTGACGATTCCGGAGGACAAATGGTTTACGAATCTGTACACCAAGGGGAATACCGGTGCGGCGTCCATCTATATCATGCTGGAGGAGCTGCTGCATGAAGGACGGCTGAAGCCGGGGGATACGATTCTGTGCATGGTGCCCGAAAGCGGACGCTTCCAAACCTCCTATATGCTGTTAACCGCGGTCGGCTCTCAGGCGGAGAACGTGCAAAACGACCTTCAGCCGATGCGTCAGCCCGAGGCTCCGAAGCTCGACTACGATGGGCACAACCCGCTGCAGGCACACCTGGTTAGACAGCTGGTGAACATCTGGATTGACTTCGAGCAGCGGCTGGCACAGGTGCCGGTCATTCGTAAACTGTATTCAGAGAAATTCACGTTGGCTGACTATATGCTGCTGATGGAGAACCTTCGCCAGCAGGTCATCGACGGCTCCCAGTGGATCGCCCGGGCAGCCTCCTATATTGCCATCGAGCATATTGACCTTCGGTCGCTGTTCATCGCCCATGCACGTGACGAACACCGGGATTTCCAAATTCTCGAGCGTAACTATGTTGCTGTGGGGGGAAGGCTGGAGGACATTCAAGCCGGGGAGAAAAATATCGGAAGCGAAGCGCTGTCCGCCTACCTGTTTCAGCGGGCGAGCCGCGACAATCCGGTCGATTTGATGGGTGCGATGTGGATTATCGAGGGCCTAGGCTGCCGGATGGCGCGTTACTGGGGCGAGATGATCCGCGATCAGCTGGGGCTGACGGATGAACAGGTGTCCTTCCTGCTCTATCATAGCGATTCCGATGAGAAGCACTTCGAACGGCTGGAAGCGGGAATAAGGCATCCGATGCTGACCGAAGACGTGGTGGAACGGATTATCAAGACAGCCAAAACAACGGCCCGCTTGTATCTTCTGCAATTGGAGGAGCTGGGAAACGTATGAGAATGCAAGTAACGAATCCCTTTGAGGGGATGCCGCATGACAAGAATGACCCGAACCCGTTCCTCGCGGTCTATTTGGATCAGAGCATTCCTTTCAACAAGGAGGCTAAAGCCGCGTATTTGAAGGATTGCTCCAGCAAATCGAGGCAGTTCCTGCTTCCGCTGATTCGGCCTCTGTCGCGCCTGCTGATCATTCTTTTTCAACTGTACAAAATCGTCGTGCCAACGGCATTTACTTCCTCTAAGGCTTTACACCGGGTGCTGTATTGGGGCATGAAAACGTTCATCAGTCCTGAGGCGAACTACATGATTTTGCGGCATTTTTATTTGGGCTCGGAGGTGCTTCGGTTTATTCGGGATAACGTGCCAGGGGTAGAGGTGCCCCTTAATCCGCTAAAGCCGACAAATTTGGAGCCGGTGAAGGATGACCTGTTCCTTATCCATGACCTGAACCTATATAATTTCGTGATCAACCTGAACCGCGAGCTTCTGGAGAAGGGTATTGAGGTGACGAAGCAGGAGAAGCTGACTTTTGACGGCATTACGGAAACGCAGATCCCGATCGAGCCGATGCCGAAGCGCTGGACCAATTTTATGGATTTGACCACCGCCATCGAATGCTTCACGCCGGTCTATCAGCTGTTTCTTACGGATAACGATTTTTGGCGGGCGACCAACTCGCTGCAGCTGGACGAAACGATCGGCATTCTTGCTTCCAAGATCGTCGGCAATAACGAGCGGCTCGCACTGATCAACAATAAGCACCCGATGGTTCCGCTCACGACGCTTCGCGCCGGTTTTCGCTTGGTGCTGCATGGACTGGCGACGGAGCAGCTGCATGCTCTCTTAGTGGAGCTGAAGCTGAAACAGAGGCAGGAAGGGTTTTAGCATAGCATGATTACAAAATATCAAAATTCAGTATATTTATGCAAAAATAAGCTATTATATCTCTGATTTATGCTTGATAAAATAAGGTAATAGCGCTTTCATAAACAATTAACTTTTAGGAACTAGGAGCATGGCTACCCACATAGGCTATTAAGGAAGGAAGGAAACAAACGTGAATTATCGCAAGCTGGGCAAAACGGGGCTGGAGGTGTCCGCACTAAGCTTTGGGGCCTCATCGCTTGGCTCCGTCTTCCGGGATACGGATGAGCGGGAAAGCATTCGTACGGTCCATACGGCGCTGGACCTTGGCATCAATTTGCTGGACGTATCTCCCTATTACGGCTTAACCAAGGCGGAGACTGTGCTTGGCAAGGCCATCTCGCAGGTTGTGCGCGACCGCTTCATTCTGACGACGAAGGCCGGGCGTTACGGGGCGGATGTGTTTGATTTTTCCGCGCAGCGCTTGACGGACAGTGTCGAGGAGAGCCTGCGCCGGCTCCGGACGGATTGTATTGATATCCTGTTCCTGCATGATTTGGAATTTGTGCCGTTCGAACAGGCAGAGGGTGCGTTCACAGCGCTGCGGCATCTGAAGGAGGCCGGTAAAATACGCTATTACGGCGTATCGGGGCTCCCGCTCTCGTTGTTCGAGAAGGCGATCGGCTATACGGAGCTGGATGCGATCCTCTCCTATTGTCATTATTCCTTAAATGACACGAGCTTGCTGGAGCTGCTCCCTCTGCTGGAGAGCCGTAACATAGGGCTGATCAACGCTTCTCCACTATCCATGGGTCTGCTGAGTACACGCCCTGTCCCGAACTGGCATCCGGCCGGAGAGGAAATCCGGGCCGTTTGCAAGCAGGCAGCTGTTTTTTGCGCGGAGCAGGGGGCGGATCTGACGAAGCTGGCGATACAATTTTCCGTCTCTGACGAACGGATCCCGACTACGCTGGTCAGCACAGCGAACCCGGAGAATATCACGAAAAATATCGAGTGGGCCAATGAGCCGATGGATCAAGCATTGCTGGAGGAGGTTCTTGCCATATTAGAGCCGATTCGCAACAAAACCTGGCCCAGCGGTCAGCCGGAGTACAATGAAACCATTAAGCTCTAAAGGAGGAACGACTGATGAAAGGCGTCATTTGCGAACAGCCGGATAAGCTGGCCATGATCGATATGACCGAGCCGGACTTTGTCCAGGGAGAAGCTATTGTGAGAATTCGCCGCGTTGGGATCTGCGGCACGGATATGCATGCGTACAAGGGCAGACAGCCCTTTCTTTCCTACCCTCGCGTTCTGGGACACGAGCTCTCCGGCGTGATCGAGCGAATCGGGGACAACGATGCCGGTCTGCGTGCAGGCGATCCGGTAGCGATCATTCCTTACACGCATTGCGGAAGCTGCATCGCCTGCAGGAAAGGCAAAACGAACTGCTGTGTGGAGATGAAAGTGCTCGGTGTTCACACGGACGGGGGCATGAGAGAGCGTATCTCCGTTCCGGTAACACATCTGATCAAGACGGAAGGGATGACGCTGGATCAGGCTGCCGTGCTGGAGCCGCTTGCGATCGGTGCCCATGCTGTTCGCAGGTCCGGTCTGCGGCGCGGAGATACGGTGCTCGTGATCGGCGGAGGCCCAATCGGGCTCGGTGTGATGGCCTTGGCCAAGGCAGCCGGCGCGCAGGTCATTGCCATGGATATCAATGAGGAACGACTCGCCTTCAGCCGATCCTGGGCGAAGGTCGATCATCTGCTCAATGCCCTGCAGCAGCCGAAGGAACGGCTTGCCGAAATTACCGATGGAGACCTTCCTACCGTAGTCTTCGATGCGACCGGGAATGCAAGGTCGATGGAAGATTCCTTCCAGCTGGTTGCGCACGGGGGGACGCTCGTCTATGTGGGCCTCGTGAAATCCGACATTGCCTTCCATGACCCAGAGTTCCACAAGCGGGAAATGACCTTGTTGGGCAGTCGTAACGCAACACCGGAGGACTTCGTTCAGGTCATTCGAGCGATAGAAGCAGGCCATATCGATGTCGACCGTTATATTACTCATCGCTCCTCCTTCGAGGAATTGATCGGCTGCTTCGACAGCTGGCTGCTGCCGGAGTCCAAAGTCATTAAGGCGATGGTTGAGCTATAATACTAAAACAGGGGCGATCGGAACATTTCCGAACGCCTTTTTTGCAGAGGTAAAGCGAGTTCTGGAAGAACGGGTAAAAACCGGGCGCTGCTGAATCGAGAAGAGGGCCGATTTTTCTGATAACAGAGAAATCGGCCTTTTTATTGATTGCTCATTTTTTGTAGCTTAGGCTCTCTTGAAATGTCGGGTTTGATGAGCGGTTTTCCCTTCTAAGAAAATTCTAATTTTCCCATGAGAAAATGAGTTCAGAGGAAAGGAGGTCATCGATTTGTGCTAAGACGCTTTCCGTTCAGAGAGGGAATGACGGCGCTCTTGTTTCTGCTGCCCAGCCTCGCGGGGTTTGCCGTGTTTTTCCTGATTCCCTTCGGGATGGGCTTTTACTACTCGCTTATGGACAGCCCCATTGACGGCAGGTTCGCCGGAGTTGCGAATTACCGCGAGCTGCTCGGCAATCCGGTTTTTCTGCAGGCGGCGGCAAACACATTCTTGTTCACGGCGGTTTGCGTTCCGCTGAACATGCTGTTATCGCTGGGACTGGCCATGCTGCTTAACCTTAAGCTGCCTTATCGGCAATCGTTTCGGCTTTCATTCCTATGCCCGCTGGTTGTGCCGGTTGCCTCCGTTGTGCTGGTTTGGCATGCCTTGTTTGACTTGCAGGGTGCGGTGAACGGGTGGATAGCCCGATGGGGATTCGGATCGAAGGATTGGATGGAAAGCGGCACCGCGCTGTTCGTGGTAATCCTTGTATATCTCTGGAAAAACATCGGCTACAACATGGTATTGTTTCTCGCCGGACTTCAGAACATTCCCGCCGATTACTACGAGGCCGCTTCGATCGACGGCGCAGGAAAATTCAGACAGTGGAGGTCCATCACACTCGTTTATTTGACGCCGACTGCGTTTTTCGTATTCATTATGTCGATTATCAATTCGTTCAAGGTGTTCCGGGAAACCTACCTAATTGCAGGGGAATATCCCGATCCAAGCATCTACATGCTTCAGCATTACATGAACAACATGTTTACTTCGCTTGACTATCAGAAGCTGACGTCAGCGGCATTTATGATGGCACTGGTGATTGTGGTGCTTGTCTGGATTCTTTTTGTGGCAGAGCGACGAATCGGCAGGTCGCTTGGTTAGCGGAGGATTTGAAGCAGGGGAGGATCGAATGAAGCTAAAAAGGATCGGGCAATTTACTCTGGTCGCGGTTCTCGCGGTGCTTACGGCTATATTCTTGTTCCCGATGGCGCTG
Organism: Paenibacillus silviterrae; assembly: GCF_030167925.1. Lineage (GTDB taxonomy): Bacteria > Bacillota > Bacilli > Paenibacillales > NBRC-103111 > Paenibacillus_G > Paenibacillus_G silviterrae. Next base: position 1,571,090 of record NZ_JASKUT010000002.1, on the reverse strand, counting down.
ACGTTTGCCAATTCCTTCATGACGGAGGACGAAATTACGGCCATATATGGCGTACTTGCCGGAACCGAGGAGAATCAACGGGATCTTTCTGGCGAAAGCAAGTTCGTCAATCTGAAGTGGATTCCGGAGCGTGTCACGTTATCGCAATATTACGATGTGTTAATCGGCAAACCGCAGTTTCTGTTCATGTTCTGGAATTCCGTCAAGATTACCCTACCCATCATTGCAGGACAAATCGCGGTAGCTTCCCTTGCCGCCTACGCGTTCGCCCACTTGCGCTTTCGATTTCGCGAGCCGCTCTTCTTCATGTACATAGTAACGATGCTGATGCCGTTTCAAGTGACGCTTGTGCCCAACTTCATTATAGCGGATAAGCTTGGACTGCTGGGCTCGTACGGAGCGATCATTTTTCCCGGCATATTCAGCGCTTTCGGCGTCTTTCTGCTGCGGCAGTTCATGATGTTCGTGCCCGGAAGCTATATTGAAGCGGCCCGTGTAGACGGGGCGAGCCACCTGTACATATTCTTGAGGATCGTACTGCCGATGTGCGGAACGGGGGTTGCAGCCCTTTCCATTCTCGTATTCATAGACAGCTGGAACATGGTGGAGCAGCCGCTCATTTTTCTCAAGGATGCAGTCAAACAGCCGCTTTCCGTCTATTTGACCGTGATAGGGGAAGGGGAACGCGGGATCGCATTCGCAGCCTCAGCGATTTACATGCTGCCGCTTCTGTTGACGGCATGGTATGCGGAGCAATATTTGGTCGAAGGCATCCAGCTTTCCGGCATCAAGGGCTAATAAACATAAAGGAGGTATACGAAAATATGGACATAAGGCTGGCCGCAGGCGACGAAGAACGCAGCAGGAAAAAAGCAATAGGGCGGGCCATCCTAGCCCTTATCCTAACCATGGTTGCGTTAACTTTTTTCTCAAATACGCTGCTCACTCTTTCCCTTGCGGAGGTAACGGTTGAACAGGCGGCAGCCGGCCCTTTATCTCATGTGGTCACAGGCTCGGGAATCGTAGAGGCGGCGGAAACGGCGGATCTCTATGCGGAGACCAATTGGCCGGTGAGTGACGTCAGGGTCAAAGTCGGAGACAAGGTGGAGGCCGGACAGGAGCTGGTTGTTTTTAAAACAAGAGATACGGAGGATACGCTGAAGGACAGCCAAGCCAGATACGAGCAGAAGCGGCTCAGCCTATTGAAGCTGCAGGAGAACTACCAGGATTCCGTCCGCAGCGGGGATGAGAAGCAAACGCGAAGCTTATCCCGGGATATCGAAAGCATCCAACTGGATATGCAGATTCTCGAGCGGCAAATCGCCAATCTGCAGCGTCAGCTGACCGAGTCCTCGCAGCTAAGAGCCCCTGTTGCCGGCGTGGTTACCGAGCTGAATGCGGTGAAGGGTGCGGCCGTTCCAAGCGGGAAACCCGCCTTGCGTATCGCCGACTGGTCCAAGGGTCAGCAGTTGAAAGCGACGATTGATATCGCAAAGGCTCCCTATGTTGCCGTCGGGGACGAGACGGAGATTCTCTTTGCCGCATTAAATAATGCACGGATTAAGGCTAAAATTACCGAGATCCGCGATGCGGTAGACGGCGCTTCCGCTGCGTCACGCAAGGAGCAAAAGGAAATGACGCTCACGCTTCGGGATGACCGCTTGAACGGAGGGGAGGCCGGCGAGTTTACTATTACCAAGAAATCGGCAACGCTTCGAGCATTGCTGCCCAATGAAGCCGTTCGTGAAGATGATAAAGGGACGTATGTCCTTGTGCTTAAGGAGAAAAAAGGGCCGCTTGGCAGCGAATATGTCCTACAACGGGCTTCGGTTCAGACAGGAGACGCGGATGACGGCAAAACCTCCATCGATAACGGCATCACGCCGCTGGATAAGGTGGTTGTCTCCAGCAGCAAGCCTGTTGCAGAAGGAGACCGGGTGCTGAACCGCAGCAGATGATGGGACTGAGAGGAGGCAAAAACCTATGCAGAGCTCCCGACTAGCCGGATGGATGGTGTTTACCGGGATTCTCCTGGTGCTAGCGAGCATCGGACTTTTAAGTTCCGTCGCGGACGACTGGGAGCAAGCGAACGGTCCCCTACTCCAGCAGAAGATTACAGTGAATGCCGGTCGTTCCGAGGCAGCAGGGAGCACGCCGGGACTTCATTGGAAAGACGCAGAGCGATTGGCCCAGAGGTGGAGCCCGCTTCCTACGGCCTATTCGGCCAGAACACAAACCGCAGCACTCTTCGGCAGCAATGCCGCCCATACCGACGTCTTCGGGGTGAGCGGAAGCTTTCGGGATTTTACCGCCATCCCCATGGTGAGCGGTTCGTCCATCACGCAAAGGCCCGTCGATGAACATAGCCGTGTAGCCGTCATAGGAGCTCGTGTTGCCGATAGCTTGTTTCACTCCACATCGGTCGCAGGCAAAACCATCGAGCTGTTCGGCGTCGCCTTTACGGTCATTGGCGTATTCGACGACGAAGGCTCCTTGCTCCGGATGATGTCCGACGACGGCGTCCCGGATGTGCTTATCCCCATCACCACAATGTTCGACGTATATCCGGGCGCTCGAATCGAAACTATTCAGCTGGCGGTAAAATCGGACGCCGCCTTCGGTGTGGAGAATAAGGCGAGCGAGGCCCTAAGAGCCATCGGCAGTAATCCGGCCCAGTTCCATTTCGTTAACGATACGCTTACGTTTGCGCGGTTTGCCCAGCTAAGATTTCTGCTGCTTACTGTCTGCATGTGGATAACGGTGGTCCTTCTTGCTCGTTTCATCGTTCGGCATACCAGAGTAATCTACGATTTGCTGCGAAGCAGGCTTATCACCGATAACTGGACTGATGCGCTTCGCAACGAACGTTCCCGGATTACGAGGCATTTACTTGCAGTGATCGTTATGGCGGGGGGCGCCGTGGGAGTGTGGAAGCTCACTATATTTCGATTCGATGTCCCCCCGGAGTGGATTCCGGAGCAAATCATCGACATTTCGTTCTATATGGATAAACTTCGCAGCTTGTGGCAAGAGCAGGCATCGCAGATAGGGTATCTCCCTCCCCCGCATGAACTTATAGCGGATGCTGCGGGGCAGCTGACGGTGAAGCTTTTTATCGCGGGAGCTATGATCGGGTTGCCCCTATTCCTGCTTGGCCTCCGGCTCTGGGCATTGGAGCGGATTGCCTTATCCATCCAACTGCAGCGCTTGTGTATTTATGTGGTGTTATCAGCGGTCGCGTCATTTGGTACGGCACGCTTGGCGGGGATGGCTTACCGAATCGAACCGCTGGAATATATGGTTACAAGTGCCTTGTTTCTCGTTTCTATTCTTCATTTTAATAAAGGAGTGACACCTTCACATGGGAAAAATGTCAGCTAAAACATCGGTAATCGCTTGTTCCGCTCTATCCATGCTCGTCCTGTCCGCTTGTTCGGGAGGCGGTGCAGGAATCACTGCAGGCAATGACGGCGGCAGCCCGGCCTCTTCCCCGGGAACCAAAACCGTCACGCTGTCCGTTATGACGTCAGACCGTTTTCTTGAGCTCGCCAAGCAGAAGTTTGAAGAGAAGCATCCGGACATCAAGATCGACATTAAGGAATATGTTGCGGCTCCGGATACGGGGGCGAAAGGGCAAAATATGATGGTCATGAACCGGCCGGACCCGAAAAATACCGAAAAATACGTCACCACCGTGGGAGCCGAGCTGATGAGCGGCAAGGCATCGGATCTGATTGTTATGAACGAGCTGCCCTATAAAAAATACGCGGATAAGAAGCTGCTGGAAAACATCAGTGAGCTGATGGGCAAAGATGCTTCCTTCCGGACGGACAATTACTATACGGCAATCCTCGATGCAATGAAGTACAATGGATCCCTATACACGATCCCTGTAAAGATAGGCTTGAATACATGGATCGGTAATGAAGCCGTATTGAACGGTGTAACCGTCGACGACAGCAAGTGGACATGGGCTGATTTCAAGAAAACCGCCAGCCAATGGGTAACGGACAAAAATAGCGACGGAAAGCCGGATGTGTATCCGCTGAGCCGAATTCAGCCTGAACAGTTAATTGCACTCATGTTAAACAGCAGCTTCACCAAGTTCGTCGATATGGGCGGCAAGAAGGCAAAGCTGGATTCCCCTGAGTTCATCCAAATGCTGAAGCTGGCGAAATCGTTATATGACGACAAAATCATTGCTGCCGATGACGCCGATAATAACAACGTGGTTTTTCAATCGAGAGCAAACGTCTTGGGTTATATGGATATGTACATGCTGCCGAAAATGAGTTTTGACGGAAAATCGGCCTACTACGATCTGCCTTCCGAGAATGAGACAAGAGGAACAATGTTCACTACTTCCATGCCGATCTCCATCAACAGTAAATCGGCGAACAAGAAGGAAGCATGGGAATTCGTAAAGTTTCTGCTGTCCGATGAAATGCAATCGGCCCGGGAATTGAATGGATTCGCCATTAACAAAAATGGCGCGAAGGCGCAGCTCGAAGGCTTGAAAACGCTGGGTGCGGGAGAAGGGGGTGCCGGTAAAGGGCTGCGAATGAATATTAACGGCAAGTCCGCAACGGTTCAAGCGGCCACAGACCAAGACCTCGCAGCGATCGAGAAAGTCATTGGCAACGTCAAGGTATACGCCGAAAGCGATCCGAAAATTACTGCCATTGTTACGGAAGAAACGGCTCCATACTTCCAAGGAAAGAAATCGGCGGAAGAGGTAGCCAAGGTCGTTCAGAACAAGGTCAGTACCTACTTGTATGAATAAGAGGTCCGGAATGAAATTCCATCGTAGATCGATCATAAGTCTAGTCAGTCTAGTCATGCTGTTGATACTCTCCAGCCTAAGCTCGGCTTCTTCGGCTCCGGTCGCTGCAAGCCCCGTAGATGCCCAATCTTCCGTAGAGCTTACATCCGGCGCTCAGACCCTCGGCTCTGCGTCACTGGGAAGGGTTGACATTGGTGAAACAGGTTTTATGGAATTGAAAGATGTCATGCTGCTGCCTGGCGATGTATACGGAACGACCGCTTTTACATTAAACGTCTATAACGGCAGCAACACCGACCTTGAATTCAACCCATATTGGATCCGTGTGCTGTCCAAGGGCGGGAATAGCTTTCAGGTCCGCCTGCTCCCTCAGGACAAGGATAAGAATCGAATCCCGCCCCAAAGCAGCGAGACATTCAGCTTCTATGCGAAGCTGAATGCGGACACACGGCTTCAGGATCTGGTTTTCCAGCTCATTCAAATGGATTTTTCTGTTCCCGGCTTCGAGAAAGTCCTCGGGCAAATCGATCTGCCTGACGATTACAGCTACGTGACCCCAAAGGGGTGGAAACGTTCCTTAAACGTCGGTGGTGTCCCTTTTCACCATTTCGTTACCCGTGTGTCCGTGAGTCAAAATGACGAATATTATTTACCCACGCTTGCTCTTGAAATGGAAAATGTCGGTAGAGGCAGCGCGAGGCTTCCTGAGCTGTCTTATTATTTGCGGACAAAAGGGGGAGCGGCCTATCCTCTCCAAGCCTCCGAATGGTTGAAGAATTCCTCTATTCAGCCTTTCGATAAAAAGGAGGGATTGCTTAGCGGGTCCATCCCGAAGGAAGCGGGTACCGAAGGCTGGGAGCTGGTCATTGCTCAAACTGTGGCAGGCGGCGATACCGGCGGCAGCATTCAGCTGCCTGTCGCCTCCTTCGAAGTTCCGTTCGCTGCGGCGGAGAAAGTATCGATCGGCAACGAGTACGACTTCACCAATGCCGACGGCACCTATACGGCGCGGCTGACTTCCCTGCAGCGATTGCCATGGGAGGAGAAGGATGTACTAGCGGCAGCGATTACCGTCATGAATAAGGGGAGCAAGGCGCTTCCGATTCCAGAGCTTCAAGGGTATTACTTATTGGATGACATGATTCGTATAGACGCCGCGAGGCTGGAGAATGATCACGTGGCCAGCCTTCAGCCGGGAAAAGAGATCACGATACAAATGGCAGCCAATATTCCGTATACATACGATTTCCAGGAGATCAAACTGATTCTGCAGGAGAAGGAGAAGACGGAGAAGAGTAAAGACTTGGTGACGTTCTATCATAACAAGGAGCTAATGAATATCACCGTCATTCCGGCAGGCGAGTCAAGGAAGCTGACGGACTGGGGACAAAGTGCGGTCTACACGGTTCGGGACGTCCACATCTTCGAGGGAGATGTCTCCGAGCTGTATGCCGTTCAGATGGAGGTGGAGAACCGGGAGAAGAGACTTGCCCTGCTCCGGAAGCAGGTCGCCCAGCTTAAGGCCGCCGACGGCACCTTGTTCCCTGCTACCGTGTCGGAAAGCAAGAATAAACTGATCCCTGGGGGAAAGGCTCTACTCTATTTATGGGCGAAGCTTCCGAAAGGGTACGCTGCCGAGGGGATGCAGCTTATTCTAGGTGATGAGATACCGGGTACGCCGACGCCATCGAAAGATGCGGCTGCGGCTCAGGCCATGCCGGAAGGATATGTGAATGCAGCATCCTTCGCGCTGCCGGCGGAGAAGAAAGAACCCAAGGGTGATTTTGCTAATCTTGAGGTTTTCCCGTACACCGTGTCCTTCAGCAGATTCGGCACGCAGGCAAACTTCATTGCGGGAACCTTGCTGCTGGATTTCGATTATGAGCTCAAGAAGAACTCCTTGGTGGAGGCGGATCTGAAGGATCATAAAATTATCGTAGAGCTCCGCGACGAGCTGGAGAATAATGGGAAGGATATCATTTTCTCCAAAGCCTTCGGACTTGACGGTGCGGATGCAAGCCAATCCTTGCTGCCCGGACAGCATGATGCGCAAATGTCTTATACCGATAAAGACAAGGTTTTTGCCGTCCAATACCTTAAAACCTACGAGCTGAATATTTACCACCAATTTCAGGACGGACATAAGAAGCTGCTGGCAAGCAAGGAGCTGGACTGGTTTGTATATAGTGATTAAAAGGTTTAAGAAAAGATAAGCTGATTTTAATCTGATTTTCATATTCTCTCTTTATACTGAATCCGACGGAGGGAACGGAGCGTGCGGTGGAACTATAGGGAGGCAAGATATGAAAATACTCGTTGTGGAAGACGATGTTCATTTGCTTAGAACGATAAAAGCTTTACTCACCGAGGAAGGGTATACGGTAGACCTGGCGGAATGCGGTGAAGAAGGATGTTATATGGCGGAGCAAGGTATTTACGATCTGCTGGTTCTCGACAAAATGCTTCCGGGAATGGATGGTCTTCAGATTGTACGGAAGGTACGCGCGAAGCAGGTCATCACCCCGATCTTGTTTCTGACGGCGAGAGACAGTGTTGAGGATATGGTCAGAGGTCTTGATTCGGGCGCCGATGATTACTTGACCAAGCCGTTTGCCGTCCCCGAGCTGTTGGCCAGAGTGCGGGCATTGCTGCGAAGACGGGGGCCTCTCGACAATGAGGCGGGACTTGAGTATCATCGGCTTGTTCTAAACGTGAGAATGAAGGAAGCCTCTATCGGCGGGGAGAGGGTGGAGCTGACCCAGAAGGAATTTGAGCTGCTAGAATATCTCCTGCGAAATCGGGAACAAATTTTGACTCGCGATCAAATCTGTATGCGGGTATGGGGCCTTGATTCCGATGTAGGATCGAATGTAGTCGATGTGTATGTATATTACTTGCGCAAAAAATTAAAGGCCTTCGATTATGAGCACATTATTCATACCGTTCGGAATGTCGGCTACATGCTAAAGGAGAATGCGGTATGTTCGGCAAAACGCGAATCCGTCTGACCACGCTGAATGCGGCCGTGTTTTTCATTATTATCGCTTGTCTGGGCGGAATCGTATATACTGAGCTGCGTCACCAGCTATATGCGAATGTAGACGAGTCCTTACGGATGAGAATCCAGCAGATTCCGCAGATCCATCTAAGCAGAACGCTTGTTTCGATGCCGGATGAGCCGCCTATGCGCAACGAAGGATCACTCAAGAAAATGTTAATTCAGGTACAAGGAATCGACCCCCGGGTGTTCATGGTGCTCTGGGATGCGGACGGCACACCGATGCCGCTCTTGGCCGGGGAAGAGAACCTCAAGACACTGGAAGCCTTCAAGCCGTATCGTTCAATCCGAACGCCTCAAACCGTGAAAGCGGATGGGCATACCTACCGAATGATTGCAACGGATATTGATCCGGCGGTTTCCGCCAACTTACAGGTGCCTGCCGATTTCTTGCGCATACAGGATAAGGAATCCGCCTTTCCGTCGATGACGACCCAAGGATTGACCACCGCCCAAATTGTGTCCGTACAGGCAATCAGCATCATCGATTCCGAGGAAAATATGCTGAAGAGGCTTCTTGAGCTTATGATGCTCGGTATTCTTGGGGGAGGAGCCGTGACGATTCTGGCGGGATTTTACTTAGCCAATAAGGCGATGAAGCCGATTAGGAAGTCTTGGGAGACGCAGCAGCAGTTCGTCGCCGACGCATCGCATGAGCTTCGAATGCCTCTGTCGATCATCAGGGCCAACGCAGAGCTTGTATTTCGCCATCCGCATCGAACGATCCTGGAGATGAGCGAATCGCTGTCGATGGTGCTGGAGGAGTCCAAGAGGATGGGGAAGCTGACGGATCAGCTCCTCACCCTGGCAAGAGCCGACTCCGATCAGGAAGAGCTTGTGCTAAAGCGTGTACGGATCGAGGAAGTGATACGCGAAGTCGTGCAAAAGTTCGATCCGATTGCCGAGCTGAAGGGCCAGTCGCTTGAAATGGACCTGGATAGCGAACTTGAAATCATGGGGGACCGTGAGCGATTGCACCAGCTGCTTGTCATTTTGCTGGACAACAGCATGAAGTTTACGCCGGAGCATGGGATCATCAAGGTGTCAGCCCGCAGAGGACAGCAGGTGGAGATCGTCGTCAGAGATACGGGTCCCGGGATCTCCCCTGAAGACTTGCCGCATATATTCAACCGGTTCTACAGAGGCGACAAAACGCGCAGCCGCCATGGCGGAGGCACCGGACTCGGACTTGCGATTGCACAATGGATTGTTAAGAAGCACGGAGGAGAGATCACCGCAGAAAGTATGCTTACGCAGGGCACCACGATGACGATTCATCTGCCCCAGGGGTAGGAAGTCCCGTCGTTTAAAGGAGCTGTTTCCAACGCCGTATAACGGCAGGGGCAGCTCTATTTTGTTATGTTTCGGCAACCAGTTGAAAATGATAATCAATATCATCACAAGCCCATTTTATTGCGAAAGGAATAAGCTGTCAATTGTTTTTTTTAGAAAAAATGTATCTTATGACTGCTGCCAAAGCTCAAAGAAAAAAGTGTTGCATTGATAATGATTATCATTTACAATGAGCGACGTTAGCGATTTGTAACTTATTCCCAAAAGGAGGATGCACGAAGAGTATGAGCAATGCGACGTATCTCAGCAGCCAAGAACGACGCGAATCCAATGCGCGAACGTACCCGCGTAAGCTCCCCATAGCTGTTGTCGAGGGAAGGGGCGCGTATCTTAAGGACGCTGACGGGAAGCAGTATTTGGATTGTTTATCCGGAGCCGGCACACTTGCTCTAGGTCATAATCATCCCGCTGTTCTAGGCGCGATTCAAGATGCCATCAGCTCCGGCCTGCCGCTTCATACACTGGATTTGACAACCCCGGTCAAGGAACGCTTCGTGGACGAGCTCTTTCAGGTGCTTCCGGACGAGCTGGCACGCAGGGGGCGGATCCAGTTCTGCGGGCCTTCGGGTGCGGATGCCGTAGAAGCGGCTATGAAGCTCGTGAAAACAGCGACCGGGCGAAGCACGATGCTGTCCTTCCAAGGCGGCTATCACGGAATGACGAACGGGGCGCTTAGTGTTACCGGGAATCTCCAGCCGAAGCGCCGTGTATCCGGCCTCATGCCGGGGGTGCAATTCCTGCCTTACCCGTATGAATACCGGTGCCCGTTCGGTGTCGGCGGAGAGGAAGGACATCGAATCGGCAGCCGGTATATCGAGCGCCTGCTCGACGATCCCGAAAGCGGCGTTACCTCGCCCGCGGGAATGATCATGGAGCTCGTGCAGGGAGAAGGCGGCGTCATTCCGGCCCCTGACGAATGGGTGCATCAGGTAAGACGAATGACGAAGCAGCGCGATATCCCGCTGATCGTCGATGAGGTGCAGACGGGGCTCGGACGCACGGGACGCATGTTCGCGATGGAGCATGCAGGCGTTGTTCCCGATGTGGTCATAATTTCCAAAGCGATTGGAGGCAGCTTGCCGCTCTCGGTCATTGTGTACAAGGAGGAGCTGGATGTTTGGGAGCCGGGGGCGCACGCGGGAACGTTCCGGGGCAATCAGCTTGCTATGGCAACGGGATTGGCTACGCTGCGGGTCATTCGGGAGGAGAGGCTTGCCGAGCATGCCGCAGGCATGGGGGAACGCTTGCTAGGACACCTTAGGCGCATTCGCGGATCGGCCCGGTCGGTCGGCGATATCCGGGGAAGAGGTCTGATGCTCGGCGTGGAAATGGTCGATCACGAACGACCTGCAGATCTTCTGGGCAGTTATCCGGCTCATCCGTTGCTGGCAAGGGAGATTCAAAGGCAATGCTTGGAGCGGGGTCTTATATTGGAGCTGGGGGGACGGCACGGAAGTGTGGTGCGTTTTCTGCCACCGCTTATCATCACTGAGGAGGAGATCGACCGCATTGCCGAAATATTCCACGACGCCGTGCTGAGTGCGGAGAGCAATTGTTATGCAGGTGAGGAGGCATTGACGTGAACCGGGACTTTGCAGCGCATTTCGTGACTCCCAATGATGCGAGTCAGGCCGGATACCGGCGGCATATGAACGATGCGATGAACATCCTGCTTTCTCATTTTGCAGGCTCGTCACAGCCCTACAGCGGCCTAAGTCCGCAGGAGCTTTCAGTCCGGCTGAGGGAGCATCCGGTATGCCCCGAGGAGGGTATGCCCTTGCCGGAGGTGCTGCAGTTTATCGGCGAACAAGTGCTTGAGCATTCAGCCATCGTAACGCACCCCGCCTGCATGGCTCATCTGCATTGTCCGCCTCTTCAGTCCGCGCTTGCTGCCGAGGTATTGATCTCTGCGGCGAATGCATCGATGGATTCATGGGACCAGAGCATGTCGGCAACCATACTGGAGCAAGAGGTGATCCGCTGGTTGGCCGGGATGATGGGGCTGGCGAAAGGCGATGGGGTGTTTACCGGAGGTGGAACGCAGTCCAATCTGATGGGGCTGCTGCTGGCCAGGGACCACTATGCATATACCCGCTGGGGCTGGAGGATCCAGCAGAAGGGACTTCCGGCGGAAGCGGGACGCATGCGGGTGCTGTGCTCCGATGCGGCGCATTTTACCGTGAAGCAATCCGCTGCTTTACTCGGACTGGGGCATGAGTCGGTCGTCCATATTCCCACGGATGAAGCAGGCCGAATGCAGCCGAAGCTGCTGGAGCAAACCGTCGTGCGTCTGAAAAGCGAAGGATTCCTGCCCTTTGCGCTTGTGGCAACGGCAGGCACGACGGACCTGGGAGGCATCGATCCGCTGACCGAGCTTGCGGAGATCGCACAGAGAGAGGGGCTGTGGCTGCATACCGATGCCGCTTACGGCGGAGCCTTGATGCTTAGCGGGAATCACGCTGCCAAGCTCACGGGGATCGAACGATCGGACTCCATCACTATCGATTTTCACAAGATGTTTTATCAGCCGATCAGCTGCGGTGCCTTTCTGGTGAAAGACAAGACCCATTACCGCTATATTCGGATGAAGGCCGATTATCTTAACCCTCAGCAGGACGAGGAGGCGGGCGTCCCGAATTTGGTCGACCATTCGATTCAGACGACGCGCCGTTTCGATGCCTTGAAGCTCTACGCCACGCTGCGGCATCACGGAAGGGCGGGGCTTGCGGCGATGATCGATCATAATGTTCTGCTGGCCCGGCAAACGGCAGAGCTGATCAGGCAGGAGCCTCGCTTGGAGCTGCTGGCGGAGCCGGCGATCAGCACGGTAGTGTTTCGTTTTGTTCCGAATCCGTGCCGAGATCGCTGTGATCAAGACGGGATACAAGAGCGAATCCGAAGCAGGCTGCTCCAGGAAGGGCTTGCGGTCGTTGCCCGTACGAGGGTAAGGGGAAAGGCATGGCTTAAGCTAACCTTGATCAATCCCCTCGCGGAGCTTCAGGACACGGGTGAAGTACTGCAGCAGATTGTTCGCATCGGAACGATGCTGGAATCGGAGACACAAGGAACCATAGGAAACGTTCCACATCAAATCGGGAGGTAATTCAGGATGAGTACACTGCAGACGAAGACCCCGGCAGGGGGAGGAACGCTGGATGCACGCAGGATTGCCAATCGGGCTGCTTTGCAAAGTCTGATCAACTGCATCCTTAGAGAAACGGATATGGCTGCTTGGGTGGAACAAGACGGAAACATGAATCTGCGAATCGATCTCCCTAGCCAGAAGGGCTCGATTCATGCGTCCGTTGCTTACAAATCCTCTACCGGAAGGCATTTGATCCAGTTTCCCGTACATTGGCTGAATGCTGAGAGGGAGCTTCAAACGGCGGAGGAGCCGCTTTTGATCCGACGTCTCATTCAGGAGCTGCAGCTTAAGGCTCCGGGCGCAAGTTCCAGGCTTGCGGAGGAACTGATCGAAAGCATAGAGGAGAGCTGCGCCTTGACCGAGCGTATTGTAGCGGCACGGGCGGAGGATATTCAGGAGCTGTATGGCTGGGAGGGGGACTTCCTGACGGCAGAGCAAGCGCTTGTCTTCGGACATCAGCTGCATCCGACGCCGAAGTCCCGGTCAGGTATTTCGGAGGAGCAGCTGGCCGTTTATTCTCCGGAGCTGAAGGGCAGGTTCAAGCTGCACTACTTCCGGGCGCACCGATCGATTGTGAGAGAGGATTCCGCGAGGAAGGACTTAACGGCAACCGAGTGGATTGCTTCCGAGCTTCGGACGGCCTTGTCAAGCGACGGGGAGTTTGCAGAGCAGCCGTCAGAACTGAGCGAGTATGTGTATATACCCCTTCATCCTCTGCAAGCACAAGCGCTGCTGGCGAAGCCGCCTGTACAGATGCTGCTTCACGAGGGTCTGCTGCAGGATGTCGGGCCATTGGGTAGAGAATTCGCTGCAACCTCCTCGCTGCGGACGGTATACCACCCGCAATCGCGCTGGATGGCTAAAGGCTCTATTCCGGTGCGGATAACCAATTCCGTGCGAAGCAATCGATGGAAGGAGCTTGAGAGGGGGGTCGAGGTGGCCCGACTGCTGCAAACCGCTGTCGGTCAAGTATCCGAGCGATATCCCGGCTTCGAAGTGATCAGAGATCCCGCATATGTATCCATAACACTGGAAGGGGAAGAGGAATCGGGCTTTGAGGTCGTTCTAAGAGAAAACCCGTTCTACGGGGACGATAGACGGCATGCCGCCGTTGTGGCTTCCCTGCTGCAGGACCCGCTCCCGGGAGCGGAATCCCGGCTCGGAACGATCATCCGTACCTTAGCGGAACAAGAGGGCCGCAGTACGGAAGAGGTCAGCTCGGACTGGTTCCGCCTTTATCTGCAGCTGTCACTGAAGCCGATGCTCTGGCTGTTTATGACCTATGGCATCGCGCTGGAGGCACATCAGCAGAACAGCATCGTTCAGCTTTGCGGCGGATACCCTTCAAAGTACTATTATCGAGATAACCAAGGCTACTATTTCTGCGAGTCGACGAAGGAGCTTCTGCGGCAGCAGCTCCCGGACATCGGGGAGAAAAGCTTTACTTTCTGCGAGGACGCCGTTGCCGACGAACGCTTCCGTTATTACTTGGTTTTCAATCATTTGTTCGGCATCATCAATGGCTTCGGAACGGCGGGTTTGGCGGATGAAAAACAGCTGCTGCGGCAGCTTCGCGAGGCGTTAAAGGAGTTCGAGCCGATCAATCGGCCTTCTTCCCGGTTCTTGTCCAGCTTGCTGACCGAGCAGCAGCTTCCTTGCAAGGCAAATCTGCTGACAAGGCTGTACGACATGGATGAATTGGTGGGAACACTGGAGAATCAATCGGTCTATGTGCTCGTCGAGAATCCTCTGGTTACGGAGGTATCGTGCGATGAATAGTGCCGTTCTTCCGAATCTGTCTCCGCTTTGGGATCATGATGAGCCTGTCCAGGTCGGGGACCATAGCCTTAGGGAGGAGATATCCTTTCGCAGGGTTCTGCTCGAGGAGGATCTGGACCGACTACATAACTGGCAGCATCAGGAGCATGTCATCCCTTACTGGCAGCTGAATCTCCCGCTGCCGGAGTACCGTCGGCATTTGGAGGGCTTCTTATCGACGCCCCATCAGACGCTTTGCATCGGGCAGCTGAACGGAGTGCCCGTCAGCTACTTCGAATCGTATTGGGCGGCGCATGACCGCATCGGCGCCTACTATGAAGCGGAGCAGGACGACCAAGGGGTGCACCTGCTCATCGGCCCCCCGGCCTTTGTCGGCAGGGGGTATGCGCTGCCGCTGCTGCGAGCTTTAGTGCGGCTGCAGCTGCGGCATCCGGGCACAGAACGGATCATTGCCGAGCCAGATGCCCGCAACAGCCGGATGCGGCATATTTTCGAGAAGTGCGGCTTTCGCATGGTTCGGGAGCTTCAGCTCCCGGAGAAACGGGCATCGCTCATGATCCTTGAGCGGAGCGTTTTCGAGAAGCTGTACGGCACGGAGGGATAGAAGCGTGGACCATAAACGAAACGCGAGGGAAATGTACGACGTCATCGGTGTCGGCATCGGCCCCTTCAACCTGGGCTTGGCTGCTTTGCTTCAGCGAGCTCCGGAGCTTCGCTGCGCCTTCCTTGACCGCAAACCGGAATTCGACTGGCATTCCGGCATGATGATCGAGGGGACTACACTGCAGGTGCCCTTCTTTGCAGATCTGGTCACGATGGCCGATCCGGCGCACCCGCTCAGCTTCCTCAGCTATTTGCACGATCAAGGGAGGCTGTATCACTTTTACTTTCTCGAAAAGTTTCATATCTCCCGCAAGGAGTACAACCATTATTGCCGCTGGGCTGCCGGACAGCTTGCTTCCTGCCGGTTCGGGCATGAGGTTCGGGAGGTGCGTTTGGAGGAAGCCGGAGAGGGCTTTCAGGTGACTGCTGCCGACTTAAGTACGATGAGGGAAAGCACCTACTATACGAAGGATCTGGTGTTGGGAGTAGGGAGTATCCCCTTCATTCCGATGCCGCTTCGCCCATATGCACATGCCGGGTCTGGCGTTTTTCACTCGGCAGAATACCTCCGGCACCGGGAACGCTGCAGAAGCGCACGATCCGTTACCGTGATCGGCTCCGGTCAGAGCGCGGGAGAAATTGTGCTTGATCTGCTTCGCACCCGATCGGAACCGGGCTTTCGGTTAGATTGGTTTTCCCGGTCGTCCGGATTTTTGCCCATGGAATATTCCAAGCTGGGTCTGGAGCACTTCTCTCCGGAATATACCCGGTATTTCTACCGTCTGCCGGCAGTCTACAAAGATGAGCTGCGCAAGCGGCAAAGTCTTCTCTACAAGGGAATCAGCGCCCGAACCATTGCGGATATCTATGATGCGTTGTATGAGGCGGGGGCCGCAGGAGGGTCGGGTCCGAAGGTTCGGCTGCTGGCGAACACGGAGGTGCTTAAGCTGCAACCCGCCGACGGAGACGGCTATCGTTTGCTGTGTAGGCAGTGTGAGCAGGAGCGGAGCTTTGAGCATCAAAGTGATATTGTCATCCTGGCAACCGGCTATGAGCATGCAGAGCCCGCTTGCCTGCGGGAGCTTGAAGGAATACTTGTGCGGGACGATCAAGGGCGGCTCGTCATTAATGAGGACTACTCGATTCGTCTTAGAAGCAATACAAGCAACCGCATTTTTGTCCAAAATGGAGAGCTGCATACCCACGGTGTCGGCGCACCGGATCTTGGGCTCGGCGCTTATCGCAGCAGCATGATTGTCAACCGGCTGGCTGCGCGCGAGGTGTATCCGCAGAGGGAGCGGCATGTGTTCCAGCAGTTCGGAGTCGACGAATGAAGGACGGTGCTTTGCGCCCGGGCAGAGCAGCCGCCCAGTTTTCCCTGCTGGGCTGTATCTTTCTGGGGCTGTTCACGGAGGTGCTGCTGTCGCCTTACTATCCGCAGTTTTTCCGTCAAGTCTTTGGAATCGAGCACTATGGCTTTACCGGCCTCTATTTGTTTGTATGCCGGCTGACCGTGCTTTTGTTCTCGCCTCTATGGGGATGGCTGTCGCGGAAAGTCGAGGTCAAGCGTCTCCTGTTCGCAGGACAGCTCGGCACGGCAGCGGCTACAGCTCTTCTTGCGACGGCCGGGCAGCCGGAAACCTTCCTGCTGCTGACCATTCTTCTGCTGGTGTTCAAGAGCAGCTACATGCTTATGTACCCCATGCTCATGGAGCTCGGGGGCGCGGGAGGTCAGGCGGCGTCGGCAGCGAGGTTTCACGCCGTCCATCATGCCGCCATGCTGCTCGCCGCCCTGGGCGGTGCGAACATGCTCCGTTTGAAGGAGCCCCTTAGCTTGTTCTATGTAGCGGCAGCAGCGGACGTAGTACAGCTGCTGATTTGTGTATGGGCGCTCCGAGGGTGGAACGCCTTGCTTCCTCGGCAAGCGGCGAAGTCCGATCGGCTCCCGTTTAGACAGATCCTGCACAATCGGCATGTGCTGCGAATCGGGCTTTTGTTTCTGACACTGGTGATGGCGAATCAAATCGTACGCCCTTATTTTACACCGTATGTGGAGATGGCGTTCGGAATGAGTACGACTGCTGCGGGCATGCTGTTTTTACTGCCCCATGCGCTTGCCCTGCTTCTGCTGCCGTTCCTGCGGGCTCTAAGCGGCTCAGGAAGGCTGGGGCTGCTCTATGGTCTCGGCTTATCGGCGATGGCCGTCGGTCTTACACTGCAATCCGTCGCATCGGGTTTGGCCCTGCTGATCATCGGTCGAATGCTGTACGGCTTGTTTTTGGCGGTAACCATGGCTGTACTGGATATTTTGCTGTTTGAGCGTCAGCGGAGTACAGGGGCGGTCATGGCGTTCAGCATGATCGTGTCGTTCCAGACGGCTGGCGAGCTTGCCGCTCCCTTGCTGTCGTCGACCTTGGTTCAGCTTTTCGGTTTGCATGTGCCGCTCGTGGCGGCCGCCGTTTTATGTATTTGCAATATCGCAATCTTCGCCGGAACAGGATCATCTGCAATAAGAAAGGAGGAGCACGCATGGAACAGCCATGGCACCAAAGTATAGTGGCTGCAGAAGCATTGCAATCCGAAGCTTATCGGGAGGTACGCAGAAGAATTTTCCGGCAGCTGGCGGAATCCGTCATCTACGAAGGAATCGTCAGTGTGGAAACCTATGCCTGCGGTGAGAATACGGCCTTTATTATGAAGGGGACGGATTCGAAGGGGCAAGCGGTAAGCTACCGCTGTGTAGGCCAGACTCGTCTCTCCTTCGGCCGCATCCGGCTGCTGCCGGACACGTTCTTGATCAGAGAAGCCGGCAAGGAAGAGGCGGAAGCTTGCTCTTTGAGGCTCTTCGTGGAAGAAATACTGCAGGTGGAGGGCACCGCTTCCGGTATGCTGAGTACCTTCGCAGAGGAGCTTGAGCAAACGCTGCTGAAGGACACCCTTGCCCAGTATGTGTGCCGCAAGGAAGCGCCTTTGTTGTTCTCGCAGCAGGGGGAGGAGCTGGAAGCGGGTGTCATGGACGGCCATCGTTACCATCCCTGTTATAAGTCCAGAATCGGCTTTACTTATATGGATCAGATGCTCTACGGCCCGGAATTCGGGGAGGATATCACGCCCCTATGGCTTGCCATACGGAAAGAAGATGTTCCTCTAACGCTGCATCCGGAGCTTACCTGGGATCGTCTCTTGGAGGAGGAGCTGAGTGCGGCCGTTCTCTATGATTTTCGATTGAAGCTAAGTAGTTTGGACTGTGAGCCGTCGAAGTATACCTATGTCCCTGTGCATCCGTGGCAGTGGGGCAGCATCATGTCTCGATTGTCAGGGGAGCTGCAGACAAAACACATCGTTATGCTAGGGGTTGCAAGGGACCGTTATCGAGCCCAACAGTCCATTCGAACCTTATCGAATCGAACTTCTCCGACGAAAGCTTCCATTAAACTCTCGATGAATCTCGTAAATACGTCAAGCTCCCGGCAGCTCCTGCCGCACCTGACGGTAACTGCGCCGGTCATTTCGTACTGGCTGCAAAACGTTGTCGCTTCGGATCGTTACCTTCAGGAGGAGGCAAGAACCGTCGTACTGCGAGAGGTTGCTGCCGCAGCCTACGAAGGTTCCGGCGGGACAGCGGATGATTTCCGGTATGGGGCCATCGGTTGCATATGGCGGGAAAGCCTTGCCCGCTATCTCCGGCCGAGCGAGGCTTCAGCACCTTTCTTCGCACTGTTTGCCACGGAGCAAGACGGAAGCGGGACTCCTCTCATCGAGTCGTGGCTGCGTAAGTACGGGATCGAGCCATGGCTGATCCGGCTGATCGACCGGTGCGCGATCCCTGTGCTTCACTTGGCGGCAGTGCATGGCATTGCGACCGAATCCCATGCGCAAAATATGATTCTGATTCACGAAGACGGGCTTCCTGCAAGGGTCGCGCTCAAGGATTTTCACGAGGATGTGCTGTATTATCCTTCTTTCTTGCTTCAGCCGGAGCTTTGTCCCGACTGGAAGGAAGTCCACAAGAGGTACTCGGACCCAGCCGTCAGGGCCAACTTCGAGGCGGAACGTATCGAGCCTCTTCGATACTTGACTTTAGGCGCGTTGTTCTTCGTGAACCTGGCTGAGCTTGCCATGCTGCTTGCCGACCGGTATGGGTATCAGGAGCAGCGCTTCTGGGAGCTTACGGCGGAGCGGATCCATCGGCACGGGGAGAGAAGCCCGCAATGGAAAGCCCGATTGGAGGAGCTGAACCTATTCACACCAACTACCTGCGTCGAGCGGCTTACCTATAAACGGCTGACTTCTTCGCAGGTCGGGCGAATGCACGAGGTAGTCAATCCGCTTGCCCCTTACAAGGCCGGTTGGACAGAAACGGAGGAGAATCATGCGATTTCGGGTTAATCATGTGAGCTATGATATTTCTGATATTCGAAAGCAGTGGCGGGCGTGGAGCCGTCAAATACCGCTGCCGGAGCTGGAAGGAACGCGGGTAGCTCTATGCCTGGCTGATGCCGCAGAGCTGTTGCAAATGGTTCTTTATACCAGAGAGTTCGGCTGCTCCGTTCTCCTGCTGCATGGAGGAACACCGTTCGAGACGGCAAGGAGGCTCGCCGGGGATGCCGGCTGCACGAGGCTGCTGTATGGCAGAATCGGCGATGGCTTACTCCAGCTTGACCCTGCGCCGAAAAGTACGGAAGTGCCGCTGCAGGCGGGAGGACTGTTGATGTACAGTTCCGGAACGACGGGCCTTCCGAAGCTGATCGGCCGCAGCTGGACGGACATTGACCTGGAAATTGCAGCATACAATCAAGCGCTGACACTGGCTCCGGAGATTACCCCTGTGGTCATTTCACCGGTGAATCATGCGTACGGCCTGATCAGCGGTGTCTTATCGGCATTGGCAAGAGGAGCCGAACCCCACATTGCGACGTATACGAATCCTAAGCTTACGATCAACCTGCTGCAAGAAGAAACAAGGCATATCCTCTATGGCGTGCCTGTGACCTTGCATACGCTGCATTCTCTCGCTCCGAAGCAGCGCTTCTATCAGCTGATGAGCTCGGGTGCCCCGATGCCTCAAAGCTTGCTTGAGCTTTTATCCTCGGTCACCGCGGAGGGGGTTGGCCAGCAGTATGGCTGCTCGGAGGCCGGCTGTATCAGTGCCGTCAAGGCGATGGAAGTCTGCCATGAGGTCGGAAGGCCGCTTGAGCATATGGAGGTAACGGGTGCGGGGGAAGATGCACTGATGCCGGCTGAGCTTGTTGTCCGGGTAAACGGACAACAAAACATCCGCACGGGGGATCTTGTTTATGTAGAGAAAGGGAGCCTTCATTGGATGTCCCGGCTGGATGATGTCATCAATGTATCGGGGCTTAAGGTATACCCTGCCGAAGTGGAGAACGTGATTCTTGGTCTGGAAGGCGTACGGGAATGCGTGGTTTACCGCGGAAGGCATCCTGTCATGGGCGAGCAGGTCCTATGTATGGCGGCTGCAGAGCCAAGGGTTACGACGGATGCCATCCGAAGCCGGTGCGTGGGGCGGCTGGCCCCTTACAAAATCCCCTCACAAATTCAGCTTGTCGAGAAGCTGCCGAGGAATGCGACCGGCAAGATCAGCCGGAAACAGTTGGAGGAGGCGGAGGGTCATCCATGAAGCAAGGTCAATGGATTATTTATTTGGAGCAATGGATGAAAACAAGGCTGGGACGAAAGGATATTCCGGCGCTGCAGGAGCAGCATCGGTTAAATGAAGATCTCGGCATCGATTCGGTGATGCTGCTTCAGCTCTTGGTATGGATGGAGGTGGAGCTGGGTCTCCCGATTCCGGAGGAGGAAGTCGATCCGAGGATATTTGATACCGTAGGCTCCCTGTTGCAATTTATGGAGAGCTTGCAGGGCTGCCAAAACAACAAACCATGCTAGGGGGGAGTCTCATGTTCGGATGGAAGGAGCAGCGCATCAAGGTTCACTGTGTGACCAGCTGCTTATGCGAGATTGTGAAGCGTTATAGTGAGATCGATTACCGTCCCTTTTACTTTGGGGTGTGGGATGAACCCTTCGCGGTGACCGAGAACGGGATATCGTATTTTTCGCCTGATTTTAAGCATGAACGGATGCTGCGGTGGCACGAGCGCCTGTTCGGCTCCCGTGTGTCCCGCTGGCATGATGTGCACCTCGGGGCAGAGCGCAACGCGCAGCGACTTATTGAGCTTGTTGCCGATACGAACGATCGCTTTCACGTTGTTGTTCAGATCGACATGTCCCTGCTCCCGGAGCGGGAGAACAAGTTTCAGCTGTCCCCGTTTCCTCATTATGTGTTGGTTTCGGCCACCGGGAAGGAAGAGGAATGGTACCTGCTGGACGCGGATATGAAGTGGGAGGGCCGGGTGGACCGTGACCGGGTGGTTCAGGCATTTGTCGGGAATCCGTATCCGGACGGATTTCTTATTGAGACCCAGCACCTGCGCTCACCGGATGCGGCGGATGTAAGCTCGTATTTCTATGATAGCTGTCCTGCGTCATCCAGTCCGCTTGCTGCAAGTATTCGGGCAATGATTACCTATTATGCTTCCGATTCGGGGAAGCTGCCTCAGCTGGCGGATGCGCTTAAGCATCTGCACGTCATTGTCATACGGAAGTACAGCTACGATTACGCACTGATGTTCTTGCACGATGAACTGGGGCTTGGGCGGGAGCATTATGACCATTGGGCACAGCAAATCCGGGATGCGGTTCAAGCCTACAATACCGTGCAATATATTGCCGTCAAAATGGCCCTGACGGGCCGGACGAACCAGCTGCCCTCCGTTATGGAGGCTTTGGATCGGGCGGATGACCTGGAGCAGCGGCTGAAGAAGGAGCTTGAGCGAGAGATCTCGCTCTGGTCTGCGATGAGGAGGGCTGCCCATGTCTGATGCAGGCGCATTGCTTTGCTCGCTATGTACGATTTCGTTTCGTCACGCGCTCATCTCTTTCGACCAGATTCTGCAGTATGCCGACCGGCACGGCTTTGACGGAGTGGAGCTATGGGGAGTCCATGCACGTCAGCTGTATGAGCAGCGTCAGCAGGAGCGCTTGTCGTTAGGACGGCTCCATGTGTCGATGATCAGCGATTATTTGGACATCGGCTCACACGCGGATATGCCTGCTACGATCACAAGATGCTGCGAGATGCTTAATGTCGCGGAGTGGGCGGGTGCGAAGCATATTCGTACCTTCGCAGGGAGGAAGCCAAGCAAGCTTGTCCATACCAAGGAGCTGGAATGTATTGTCGGGCAGCTGCGTATTCTTGGTGATTTGTGCTTGGCGCAGGGGGTTGACCTCCTAGTTGAGACCCATCCTGGGACGCTTGCCGACGATACGCAGTCCTCGCTCCAATTAATGAAGATGGTGGATCATGAAGCCGTGGGGCTTAATCTCGATTTTCTCCACCTGTGGGAGGCGGGTGACCAACCTGTGGACAGCTATCGGCAGCTTGAACCTTGGGTGGGGCATTTTCATTTTAAAAATGTTGCCTCCAGAAGCTATTGCCACGTCTTCGAACCCCAGGAAGTATATTCCCCCAGCGGCAAGCGGGAAGGGATGGCGGCGTTGGGAGACGGTGCCGTCAATTATCGCGAAATCCTGCGTCATGTAGGACGAAGCGGGAAATTTGCCTCCTTGGAATGGTTTGGAGCCTCCCCGTTTACCAGGCTTAGTACGGATCTGCAATGGCTGCGTCATCAGCTGAACCAAGCGATTGCAAAATAGGGTGAATGAACGTAATCCGGTTGGAAATCGCCTGATATTCCAGCTTTCCAAGATGTGGAAAATGAAGTAAACTAAAGGCAGCTTGTAACTAATGGGTAAATGTACGATTGGAGGAGAGGAAATGAGAATTCGGTATGACCGTTATCCGGGAGGCAAAACGAAGGCGTTGACCCTCAGCTTCGACGACGGGCGCGACCATGACCGCCGGTTCGTTAGCAAGTTGAATGAGTACGGCTTGAAGGGAACGTTTCACCTGAACTCCGGCTTTTTGGGCAAGGAAGGGTACATAACCAAGGAAGAGATCGCTTCGTTATACGCGGGGCACGAGGTTTCGGCACACACCGTCGATCATCCGTTCCTGGAGCAGTCTCCGCCCGATCAGATCGTACGGGAAATCACTGAGGACCGCAAAGCCTTGGAGGCGCTGACCGGGTATCCGGTGCGGGGGATGAGCTATCCGTTCGGCACTTATAACGATCGCGTCGCCCTGCTTCTGCCGGCGCTCGGGATTGAATATGCGAGAACGACAGCAAGCCACGGCAAGTTTGATATGCCTTCAGATTGGCTGCGCTGGCATCCTACCTGCCATCACAAGCAAATGGTGGAGCTTGCCGACGTGTTCGTTGCCCACCAGCCTCGCCACTCGAAGATGGCGCTGCTCTACGTCTGGGGCCATAGCTACGAATTCGAGAACGACGGCAACTGGGATCTGATCGATCGCTTTGGAGAGCGGGTCGGTTCCCGCGACGATATATGGTATGCCACGAACGCGCAAATCGTCGAGTACGCGCAAGCGATCGGGCGTCTTCGCTTTTCTGTTGACGGGCGGCTCATCCATAACCCGTCGGCGAGTTCGGTTTGGGTCAGCGCGGAGGGCGATTCTGTGGAGATACCGGCCGGGCAGGTCGTTCGGCTGTAGCTATCTGAGAATTCCCCAACGGTTGCGGATATTCGGGAAGAGCAAGCTTTCCGAATATCCGTGCAACATTCATTATGCATAGTGTCCGGTTTGCTGAAACATCCGCCCCTCGGGCCCCATTTTCAACATTACTTATTCCCCCATCGCAAGGCCCATTTCTCCATTTCCTTCAAAGACGACTGAAAGTCAATCCCCTTCTCGGTCAAAGAATATTCCACAGACACAGGTACGGTAGGATACACCTTACGTTCCACAATGCCGCTCTGCTCCAAATGACGCAGCGCATCGGTCAAGGATTGACGTTTGACAATGGCAACGTCCCTGTGCAGCTGATTGAAACGTTTTGGTCCTTTAGAAAGCTCTGCAATGATGAGGAACGCCCATTTGGCCCCTAAAATTTGTAGCACAGAGCAGATGGTGGCACTAGTTTGCCCTTCTTCCTGAGGTTGGTTCATCGTCGCCCTCCAGCTTATTAAAAGTTAGTAGGTCATAATATTTGGATTATGTCCAAATAATTTGCCTTCTTACATAAAATTAATAAGCTAATTATAATTCACTCTAAAGAACATTTAAAGTGAATGAAAGGAAGGATAACACGATGGTTAAAGGAATGATTTATATTCTCACCCTGGGGGTATTTCTTACAGGAACCTCCGAATTAGTTGTCTCCGGCATTCTTCACATTCTGGCCGAAGAATTACACACGTCGATCGCTTTGGCCGGACAGCTGATTTCAGCGTATTCCATCGCTTTTGCCATTGGGACGCCCGTCGTAGTAACGATTACTTCACGGATGGATCGAAGAAAAGTGCTGGTCGGCGCATTATTGGTCTTTATCTTCGGCTGCTTAACTTCCGCCGCCAGCACGACCATCCTTCAGATGATGGTCTCTCGAATGATTTTGGGGGTCAGTGCGGGTGTTTATCTTGTAGTAGCTTTAGGGGCGATTGCTAAACTCGTTGCTCCTGAGAAGCTGGGAAGCGCCATCGGTACCATTGTTCTCGGATTTAGCAGCGCGATGATCCTAGGCGTGCCGCTTGGCATTATGATGTCCGGCTGGTTTCATTGGCAGGCCATTTTCTTATCGTTAGCTTTCCTCAGCGCGATCATAGCCTTCTTCGTGATTCGTTTTTTTCCAAGACTGGAAGGAGATTCGCCGGTTCCGTTTAGAGAGCAATTCAAGGTTCTGGGAAGCTCGGTCATTGTGACGGGACTCATGATTACACTTTTTCGCGAATCGGGGAATTCCGTCTTATTTACTTACTTGACCCCTTATTTAACCGACATTTTGCACGTGGATTCTTCTCGCATTAGCTTGATTCTGCTGGTGATCGGCATTTTTGGAGCCATCTTCTCGCGTCTCGGCGGTTACGGCGTCGATCGGTGGGGGGCCTCTCGAATCGTAATGCTCAGCATCATCATTCATATGGGGGCGCTTGCCCTGCTGCCTCTTGCCGCTGCCTCCCTGTGGGGCGCTTTGACACTTGTCACACTAATCGTAGCCTCCATGTTCTTGACGGGGCCGGCCATCCAAACCTATTTTATTCAGCAGGCACCTCAATCGGCAAGCCTCGTGCTAAGCCTTAATACATCCATGGTTCATTTAGGCTTAGCTGCCGGAGCAGGGGCCGGCGGAGTGATGATTAGCTCCAGTTCTACGACCTTCTACAATCCGATATTGTCATGTTTCATCATAGCGTTTAGCCTGACCTTCGCCATCATCAGCTTTGCCTCAAAGAAGGGGCAGGGAAAGCAGGGAGCGTATTCGATCCCATAACGTGTGTGTACTGTCAGGGTGAATTTACTGCAAATTAGTTGACTATCGTACAAATCATTTTCAATTTTCCAAATACAGGGGGATTCATTCCAGGTACAATAAGCATGTAAACACCGAATACAAGGGGTGGTAGTGCATGTTGGACACCAAGTATTTGTTGACGGATGAACAAATGATTCATTTTATCACCAAAGGGTATCTTGTGCTCACCAACGATTTGCCGGAGCAGCTGCACCGGCGAGTCATGGATAAGATTTATTACGTCCTCCATGAAGAAGGAAACCCGGGCAATAACATCCTTCCGCGAGTGCCGGAGATTCAGCAGTTCTTCGACACGCCTACCGTGAAAGGGGCTCTTACCAGCGTTCTTGGCCCGGACTACTACATGCACCCCCATAGGCATTGTCATTACAACCGCCCGGGGAGCCAAACGCCGGGAGGCGGACAATGGCACAAGGACGGGTACTGGTCCTCTATGCGAAGCCATCGGCCGTGGTGGGCGATGATATTCTACTATACTCAGGACATTACGGAGGAGATGGGACCGACGGCAATCATGCCGGGGACGCAATACTACGAGAAGTTTCTGGGGGACAAGGGAGAAACGCTGCTCCCGACCGGCAAGGCGGGGACGATGGTCTTGGTGCATTTTGACCTGTGGCATAAGGCCTCGCTCAATGTTTCCCAACTAGACCGCTATATGTTAAAGTTCCAGTTCACCCGTCTGCGGGCGCCGGAATATGCAAGCTGGAACCACCAAAGTCCTGAGTTTCCCGTGCCCGATGGACTCCCGGCCCAACACCCGAATTTGTGGCAGGACGTATGGGAGTGGCTTCGTGCGGCGGTGCCGGAATCCGCGAAGAAGGAACAACCGGTTCAAAGTCCGCAAGTGCTTGGCAAGTTGGTAAGTGACGCATCCGAAACCGACGCCTTGAATGCAAGCTATACGCTAGGGCGTATGGGAAAGGAAGGAATCGCGGAGCTTGCCGCTCTTTTATCGGCTGGGACCCATCTGACGGCGGAGCGTGCCGCCTATGGACTGCAAGCTGCCGGATCGGAAGCCGTACCGGCCCTTCAGGAGCTGCTTGCGCATCAGGATGAAAGAAGGCGGGGACTTGCGGCGTTTGTGCTCGGCATGATGGGGCCAGGCGCCTCCTCGTCAGTGCAGCAGCTGATTGAGCGGCAGCAGGATGAGAGCAGCTGGGTTCGCCGCAACGCCGTCGAAGCCTTAGGAATGATCCGGGAACCGGTTGAGCAGGTTGTGCCGGCGTTAACCGAAGCGCTGCTGAATTCGCTTCAAGAGGAAACGGACGACGCGCCGCAAGCGGGTTCGATGTACGTGAGCCAACAGAGCTATATCAAGAATAAAATCGGCTATACAGCAGCGCTATCCTTGCTGCGTACCGGCAAGGACGGCGATCCGAAGCAGGTAGTCCAGGCTCTTGAACAGACCCTTTCCAGCGGGGACAGGTATGTTCGGGCTTACGCGGCCGAGGCACTCAGTCATTTGCGTACGGAAGAGGCCATAGACGTTCTGGTTCGTTACAGTCGTACCTCGCGGTGGTGCTCCGATACAAGTAAAGCGAGTACCTTTTGACAGGTAAGCGTACATGCCAGGCAAGGGATGCAATGCTGCTATAGAAGTCAATTTCATAATTAGAAAGCCCTTGTGGAATAAGGTTTTTCGGCATACAAAAAAGGAGTACCTCCCCACATTCTCGAAGTTAAGGTTACCAAATGGCATGGGCAACACGAAGGCGCAAAAAAACGGGCCTTTGTCGATCTCGAACTAATTGTACAGCTCGAAATTGGTTACCTGTGGCAGATAGATGGCGTTACAGGGCTGGCGCTTAACACGGCCCGGTAATGCTCCCTGTAACGTTATGAAATCACCTTACTGTACCCAAAATGTGTTCAATCTGCCAGCGTAAAATGAAAAATGGACCTCTGTCAAGAAAGTAGACACTCCGTTAAGTGAACCCTTAAGCAGCCTTCTTAAAACGCGCAGCAAATTTAACCGGCGATACATAGCCGATTGCACTGTGGATTCGCTTACGGTTGTAGAAAAACTCAATATATTGAAAGATGGCTTCATAAGCTTGCTGCTTCGTTTTAAACTTGGTGCGGTAAATAAGCTCCTTCTTTAATATGCTGTGAAATGACTCGATACAAGCGTTGTCATAGCAGTTCCCTTTTCGGCTCATGCTGGCTTTCATTGAGTAAGCCTTCAACTTCTTACGGTATTCATCTGAGGCATACTGTGAACCGCGGTCTGAATGATGGATGAGCCCTTTCCGAGGTTTCTTGGCCTCATAGGCGGCTTGTAACGTGTCTACAACTAAGTCTGTGGTCATTCGATCGTAAAGGCGCCAGCCGACGATCTCACGCGTGCATAAGTCTAAGATGCTTGCAAGGTACAATCGGCCCTCTCGGCAAGGGATGTAGGTAATGTCTGCTACCCAGACCTTCTCTGGCTTCTTCACATCAAATTCCTGATTCAGGATGTTTGGAGCGATAGGCAGATCATGGTTAGAGTCGGTTGTCTGTACCTTAAATTTTCGAGAAACGCACGAACGCAGCCCTAGCTCCTTCATGTAGAGACTGACTGTGCGCTCTGAAATCTTAAACTGTTCAGCCCATAGTAAACGGGTGATCTTGGGGCTGCCATATCTTCCATGAGAGTCGTGAAAATGGTAGGAAATCCGCTCCATCACCATCGTCTTCCGTTTCTCTCGCTCACTTGCTGAAGCCGTTTGCCACTTGTAAAACCCGCTCCTGGATACCTGCAGCACTTTGCACATCTTCTCCATTCGAAATTCGGAGCGGTGATCTTCAATGAACTGGAACCTTAGTTCTTTTCTTTGCTGAAGATGTGCAGAGCCTTTTTTAAAATGGCCAGCTCCTCCTGGAGATCGGCTATCTCCTGATCTTTTTTCTTGGCTTCGCGTTCTTTTGCTGCCAATTCTTCTTTCATTTGACGAAGCTTTTCCGGGTTGGCTAGCGGCTCATTTTCAAATGAACGGTACTGAGACATCCAGTTGTGGATTGTTCCTGCCGGAATGTTCAGCTCCGCCGCGATTTCCGGCACCGTCTTGGTCTGTTCTTGTACGTATTTGACTGTCTGCTTTTTAAATTCTTCATTGTAACGCTGCCGTTGATCTCCCATGGTGGACACCTCTTTGTTCTTTGCTAAGTTAATTATCTAACTTCACTTAACGATGTGTCCACTTTTTATTCTAGCTGCAAAATCGCGTTACAGGGCGTCTGGCGCTTAACACGGCCCGGTAATGCTCCACTGTAACGTTATGAAATCACCTTACTGAACCCAAAATGTGTTCATCTGCCACCGTAAGATGAAAAAATCGCGTTACAATGCGTCTGGCGCTTAACACGGCCCGGTAATGCTCCCTGTAACGTTATGAAATCACCTTACTGTACCCGATATGCGTTCATCTGCCACCGTAAGATGAAAAAATCGCGTTACAGGCGTCCGGCGCTAATATCGGGCCGGTAATGCTCCTTGTAACGTTATGAAATCATCTTAATGGGCAGAAGTCGCAAGCAGATTTGTGCTGCCAAAGCTCATTTTGTACGATTGAAGTCAATATCATTATGAAATTGACTTCTTTTGCAGAAATCAAGTTTTCTGATTGGAATGCATTTGGAACAGCTTCCGAGCACTCCGAAGGCATCCATGGGTAGAATGGGTGTGAGGTGGACTTGTGTTCTAATATGTGTAACACGAATAGATGTACAAGGACCGTCCGGGATCGGACGGTTTTTTACTTTGATTCGTCTCTGAATTCCGAGGGGGTTTTTCCGGTATGCTGCCGGAACAGCTTGGAAAAATAATGAATGGAGGAAAATCGGTGCTTCTCCGCTATTTCCGTAATACTGAGGCTGGAAAACTGAAGGTCCTCTTTCGCACGGTTCACCCGAAACCCGTTGATGTATTGTATCGGCGACATGCCGGTTTCCCGCTTGAACAGCTCGAAGAAGTACCCGCGGCTGATCCGAAGCTTCCGGTAATAGGACTCGAGCGGCAGCACGTTCCCGCGAAGCAAATCCTGGTCCAGCTGCTCCAACAGCTTGCTCATGCGCGGGTCGGGAATGTGCTCTTCTTTTAGCGCATACGTAAGAAAGAACTCAATGAATTTTTGAAAATGGCTCTGCACCTTCAGACTTCGCATATACGTTCTGGCATTGGGGTACTCGTTGGGCGTGTAGAACTTCTCGAAATACTCGATCCAAACCCAAAGCTTGTCGACGATCGTATACTCCGGAATGGCAAATGGAAAAGCCGGACCGATCAGGGAGGGCATAGCGGGAGCTTCGTTATAACAGATGAAGCTGGGACGCTCGAAAACCTCTCTCCGATCGACCTGAGACCAATCGAAATAACAGCAGACATGAACCATAGGATCCATCTTATCCGCGATAAAATCATGCTGCTGTCCGGCCGGAATGTAGAGGAGCGATCCCGGTGCCGCTTCGTAACGGCGATCCTGTACAGCCACAACCCCTTTGCCCTCGCTGATTAAGATGAGGGAGGAAGAGTAGCAAATTCTTGCCATACTTCGTTGCCCTTTAGAGAAAGGATATCGAGTTGCGTACTGCACATAAGGATGTAGTGCGGCGAAATCCATAGGAATCCACTCCGTCTCATCTTAACAGCCTTCATAACTGTATTACGATTATGATACTTAACAAACTTGATAACCTTATGAAAAATGGTACGTTTATAACATTGCAAATTTTGATATTTTTATTAATATTACGAATTTACAAGTGTTGTTATGCTTCCTTCTGTATACAAGCAAATAAAGCGTCCAGCTTCGCAGCCGCACCAGGAAGCTCCCTAGTCAGCGTAGCCAAATATGAATGCATCCCCCTAATAATAACCGGGTTCGGCAGCTCCTTGCCTGTCTCTTCGATGACGGCTTCCAACGCTTGTTGAATCGCACTAGCCGATTCGGGCGGCAGCGCTAAGGAGCAAAACCACTCCTTCACCGTACGAATATGCGTCTGCGATGATTGTGCACAATCCGCTGCAAAGATTCGGTGTAACATGAATCCGGCCGAGACCAACGGTTTCGGCTGCTCGCGCATTAGCCCTTCTGCGATGTCATCAAGTCGGTTCAGAAGATAGGAAGCCAGCTCGGGCGGATTTAGCGGCGCTTGATACAAGATGTAATGGAATAAGTATTCCTTCAGCATCCCGTTCAGCATGTTGGCACAATCGTAGGCATGCGGTTCGATGGCAGACCCGTACAGCTCGGCGATATGCTTCTCTACCCAGCGAATCGTGTACACGGACTGCTCGACAAGCAGCTCCTTCACCCCTTGAACTAAGAATGCCGTTCCCTTCATATGAAGAGAAAGAAAATCCTCGTCCTCCACCACCAGCGAAATTTGAAGCTCAATGGATTTCAATAGCTTATCCCTCGCGGACAATCCAGCGTCGTCCTCCGTCTCCTGCAAGCGGTTCCGAATCGAATCCATATAATACTGAAAAATGGAGATGAGCAGCTCTTCCTTGGAGGAATAGTGCTGATAAAACGCCCCCTTGGAAACACCGACGAGACTCACGATGTCCTGAACGGAGGTTGTATGATAATCGCGTTCCCCGAACAAACGGACAGCGGCTTTAAGTATTTGCATTTTCTTGTCGTTCATAATCCACTTCCCTCGTTCATGTATTCTTCCTATGGGGAAGGCTCCGTCATGCCGTGTAGTGTCATTGTATATTCTATCTGAAAACGTGTCAATGATGTGACTGACTGGTCAGTTTGGGTATATTAACTAAGATAGACCAGCAGTTTTTCTATTGATTTTCATGTGATATGACTTTATATTAATAAATGATATGACCAGTCGGTCAGGAAACTGAGCACGAACCAAAGAGCGTATTTTGAAGAAGGAGTATGCAAATGAACAAAATGACCGATTTTTCATTAAAAAATGTTGCGGCCATCATTATTATCAGCGCTTTGCTGTTTATGGCTGGCGGCTACTCCGCTACTACCTTGAAGCAGGAAAGCATGCCGGACATTTCGCTTCCGATTGTTTTTGTAAGCACCATGTACCCGGCACCGCCGAAGGATGTCATGGAGAACGTCACGAAGGTACTGGAGAAGCGGATTGTCGGAATCGAGGGGATGAAGCAGCTCAGCTCTACGTCCAACGATAATTTTTCGGCGATTACGGTGGAGCTGGTTAACGGTCGCAGTCCGGATGATGCCAAACGGGATATTGAAGCGGCGATTAAGGACATCAAGCTGCCCGTCGGAGCCAGTGAACCGAAGGTTTCCAAGTTCGGCTCGGCCGATTTCCCGGTTTATTTCGCCGCGGTGCACGGGAAGGAAGGAATGAATCAAGAGGAGCTCAACCGCATCTATAAGGATGTCATGGAGCCTACGCTCAGCGCCATGGATGGAATCGATCACGTGGATTCCGTGGGTCAATACGAAGCTACCTTGAAGCTAAAGCTGAACATCAATGCCATGAATAACTATGGCTTAACGCCGCAGCAAGTACAACAAGGCATTCAAACGGCCATCATGACGTCGCCCGCCGGAACGGTGGAGCTGAACGGAACCTCCCAATCGGTCCGTGTGGAAAGTGACTTAACGACGATTTACGGTCTGGAGAATATGAAGCTGACCACAGCCCAAGGGGCGACAGTGCTGCTTAAGGACATTTCCACGATCGAGGCCGTATCGGATTCAAAGTTCATTACCCGTTTGAACGGGCAGCCCGCAATCGGGATTACCCTGTTCAAGAGCAAGGACGCCAATACGGTTCAATTCTCCGATAATGTGGACGGTTTATTCGCCGGCTGGGAACAAGAATTCCCGAATCTTCAATTCACGAAGGTTTATAATGCTGCCGACGAAGTGAAGAAATCCATTAACGGAATGTTGAAGGAAGGCATGCTGGGGGCCCTCCTGGCTTCCATAATGATCTTGCTGTTCTTACGCAATGTGCGTATGACCTTGATCGTTCTGGTTTCCATTCCATTATCCATTCTCATTACCTTATGCGTCATGGCGTCTCTCGATATCACCTTGAACATTATGACCTTAGGCGGGTTGACCATCGCGGTCGGACGTGTCGTCGACGATTCGATCGTCGTCATTGAGAATATTTATAGCGAGCTTCAGCAGGCGAAGGAGCGTGAAGATTCGGTCATCAAGCTGGCTACGGCCCGCGTGGCTTCCGCGATTACTTCATCTACCATTACTACCGCCGGAGTATTTTTGCCAATTGCTTTTGTCGGCGGAATTCTCGGAGACATTTTCCGTCCGTTCGCCATTACGCTCGTGGTTGCACTGATGTCTTCCTTGATCGTTGCACTTACCGTGATCCCGATGCTGGCGAAGCTGCTTGTACTTCACAGCGATAAGATCCAGCATCACGACGAAGAGCAAGTGGGCAAGATGGCGGGTAAATATAAGCAAGTGCTTGTTTGGTCCTTGAACAATCCGAAGAAGACCATTCTGGTATCCGTACTTGTGTTTGTCATTGGGGTCGGCGGGACGGTACCGTTCCTCCCTGCGGCCTTTATGCCGGAAAGCGAATCGAACCGACAAGTACAGTTTACCTTCAAGCTGCCGCGGGAGACTTCTTTCGAATCCATGGATTTGAAGATGAAAGAAATCGAGAGCCTGATGGCTGATGCGAAGAGCTCTACCGGTACACCTGTCTTTGATTATTATGAGGCGATGGTAGGCTACGATATGCAGGATACCAGCGGAGAACGGGTTCCTTATCGGGCAAGCATCATGGCTTCCGTTGCCAAAGGGCTTGATGCGGAAGATACGGCCAAAGAGTATAAAGAAATTCTGCTTGGTATGGTTCCCAAAGGCTCCGAGGTCGAGGGCTCGCTGCTTCAAGGCAACATGGGAGGCACCGGAGAGGATTTTGCCTACCTGCTGAAGGGTGAGGATCAGAACCAGCTGATTGCCGGGGCTGAAGCCGTCAAGAATAAAATGCAGGAGTTCCCGGAGCTTAAAGAAATCGAAGACAGCTTAAGCGAGAAAAAGATGCAGGTAGTCGTCAGCGTCGATCAAAATAAAGCAAGGCTGTACGGACTTTCCTCCGCACAAGTGACGGAAGCTGTCCGGATCTGGCTGGCTAAGACCAATATCGGGGACTTGAAGTTCGATAATGTCACCTTTACCACGCAGATTATGATACAAGACGAATTTAAAAACTCCATGGATAAGCTTGGCAGTATTCAATTGAAGACTCCGACAGGAGCGACGATTCGTCTTGATGAAATCGCCAAGCTGCGTCAAGTGGATGCTCCGGCGTCCATTACGAGAGAATCGCAAGAGCAATATGTAAAAATATCGGCCAAGATCGACAGTAAGGATAAGGGCGGCGTAAGCACTCGCATTACCGAAGCACTCAAGCAGGTCGAGCTTCCTTCCGGTGTTCGTACCGAGGTCCAAGGGGTCAACGAAGACATCCAGGAAAGCTTCGGACAAATGGCTGTGGCCATGGTTGCAGCGATCTGTATTGTTTACCTTGTTATGGTTATCGCCTTCGGGAACGCCAGTGCGCCTTTTGTCATTCTATTCTCGCTGCCGCTTGCCGCCATCGGAGGTTTCCTGGGTCTGTTCGTTTCCGGGGAATCCATTAACATTACGTCCCTGATCGGTTTCTTGATGCTGATTGGCGTCGTGGTAACGAACGCTATCGTACTGATCGACCGTGTGCAGCAGCTGCGGGAAGAAGGCTTTAACGCCCGGGACGCGTTGGTGAAGGCAGGCCTGACGAGGCTGCGTCCGATCATCATGACGGCGGGAGCTACTGTGCTTTCCTTGTTACCGCTGGGCTTAGGCTTCTCGGAGGGTACCATCATTTCCAAAGGGCTTGCTGTTGTTGTGATCGGCGGCTTGACCACATCGACGGTGCTGACCCTGGTAGTCGTTCCGGTCGTATATGAGATTATTGATAGGATGAACCAAAGAGTATCCCGTTTATTCAAAAAGAAGAACAAAATGAACGATGCCGCATCCGCCCAGTCCGTAACCGCAGTCCACTAAGCAAAAGGAGAAGCATCCATGAATCCCAATAATCACAATACGTTATACAAAAGCGCAAAGATCGTCGGCTCTCTTGTTCTCACAGCTGCTTTGCTGGCCGGCTGCACCAAGCCGCAAGAGCCTGCCGCGCAAAGTCAAACGTCCCAGCTCAAGCAGGTGAAGGTAGCCCCGATTGAGAAGAAAAAAATCAGCGAACCCCTCGAGCAGGTAGCTGACGTTGTCTCCTCCGTCCAGCTGGATGTACCAATTAAAACTGGGGGAGACGTAATTCAGGTGTTGAAGCAGCGGGGGGACATGGTTCAGAAGGGCGAGGTCATTCTGAAGCTCGACCCGACGGACGTGCTGCTAGGGATCGAGAAAGCCAAGATCGGCATGAACGGCACCCGTCAGCAGCTTGCCAAAGCGCAAGAGGATCTAGCTAACAGCAAACAGGATCTGCGGAACGGCATCGCCAAGCTGGAATCGACCATCCGCGAGACTGAGAAAAATTACAACAAGCTCCGCAATGACTATGACATGGGCTTAGTCACGAAATTTCAAGTGGAGCAGATGGAAACGCAGCTGAACAACCTGAAGCTGGATTTGGATAGCAGCAAGCAGAAGCTGGAGACGCTTGAATCTACCAATTCGCTCGCCCAGCTGGAGCAAGGGCTGCAGACAGCGGAGGTGTCCATCCGTGAAGCCAATCGCACCTTGGAGAATTTGGAGGTGAAGGCTTCGGTGAACGGAGTCATCACGGAGCTCCCGGTAGAGGTGGGCATGACGCTTTCCCCGGGCTTCCGCGCGGCACAAATTCAGCAGCTTGACCCAATTAAGATTAAGGCGGAGCTTACGGAAGAGGCCGCCAAGCTTGCCAGAGGCAAGCAGCAGCTTGAGTTTTACGTTCCCGGCTCCACGGAGCGGACGAAAGGTAACGTCAGCTACCTAGCCGATGTGATGAGCACTCAAACCAAATCCTATTCGCTTGAGCTGGAGGTCCCTAATACAGACCGGAAGCTGAAGCCCGGGATGAAGGTACAGGTGCTGCTTACAGAGGAGCAGGATCAGCTCGTTCCAACCGTGCCGACGCTTAGTGTCGTGCGCGAAGGTGGTGATACCTTCGTATTCGTCCTTGCGGGAGATATGGTGGAGAAGCGTAAGGTGGAGCTTGGCAGACTGAACGAAACGTTCCAAGAGGTGCGGAGCGGGGTGTCCGAAGGCGAGCAG
The DNA here is from genome assembly GCF_030167925.1 of Paenibacillus silviterrae. Lineage (GTDB taxonomy): Bacteria > Bacillota > Bacilli > Paenibacillales > NBRC-103111 > Paenibacillus_G > Paenibacillus_G silviterrae. The sequence continues at coordinate 1,535,677 of NZ_JASKUT010000002.1, read as the reverse complement.
CTTGTCATCTCGGGACAGCATCAATTGAAGGATAAAGAAAAAGTACAGGTTTCGCAATAATCACGGAACGACATCAGGAGGAGAAACCTTTGAATAAAACATGGACTGTTTCACTGGCAACCGTTGTCCTGTCTGTTTCCATACTTGGCTATGGGAGTCAAGCTTTTGCAGAGGAAGCGGCTGTATCGTCGCCATCGGCGATACAACAGCCCGCCGCGCAGGCGTATCCCCTCATTTCCGATTTGAATGTAGAAGTGAAAAGCCTGCTGAATGAGAAGGTAGCCGAAGGCACGCGAATCGGTGTTGTGGTGAAAATGAAAAACAATACGACAACCATGAAGCGGGTGCCCGAGTATGAGCTGCGTGTCGTAACAACCGACGGCGTAATTTACACGCTGCAGCCTAGCGTTTCGAATCCTAAGGCGATTCAGCCGCTGACGAATGCGGAGCTCAGCTACATGACGGTTCTGGACCGTACGGACACGGTACAGCTGAAGGAGCTCAATTGGACGGAAGTCGATTATTACGTGTATCCGAAGCAGGAGACACTTGCTGCAACCACGCCGATTACTGCACAACCATGGACCGGCAGTGACATGGTTATGACGGACCCTGCCATGCTGCGGCAGTGGGCGGAAACGTTCGTCATTCCTTCTGCCGTATCGCCGATCCAATACACGCCGGTGGAGCTCCGCAAGGAATCCACCGCGCAAGGGACGGCGTATATGCTGCAGCTGGAGGCTCATAACCCATCGTCGCTGAGCGAAACGGTAACGGATTTCCAAATCGATGGGAAATCGGACTTGAAGGTATATCCAGGGAAACGTGTGGAACAAGCTCCTCTGGTATTAAATGCCGGCGAGAGCAAGTACATTCATTATGCGATCCCTGTCGATCCGGACACGGTGCTTCGCAGCTTAAATGTGCTTACAACCGAACAATTTACGGGGGCTGCAGGTCCTGTTTCCTATCAGGTAGGGCGCCTTAACATTTCCCTCCCGGCACCGGCAACAGCCGCACCTGCTTATCCGGTGTACGAGCCGGGGACGGCCATGAGCTTCGATCCGCTCAGCACGTTGATTCATCCGGATATGAAGGTGTCGCTGCAGGAGCTGCATTTGACAGACAACGAGGATGAGGGCAATAAATTGGCTACGGCGAAGTTCCAGCTGACCAACGAAAGCGATCAGCCGCTGGAAATTCCGATCTTCCAAACACGGCTGCTTAGCGGCACAGGCGAGCAGTACAACGGGCAGCGGCAGATTCTGGCCACGAAGTCACTCGTGCCTCATTCGAGCATCACGCTCAGCTACGCCTATCGATTGCCTGTGACCGAGACGGGAGAGGGACTGGCTCTTCAGGTGCTTGACGCGACATCGGCAGCTCCTTACAGCACGACCATCGCAAGCTATGGGGTTGCAGTGCAGCCGCAGGACACGGAGGCACAGTTCAGCGTATATCCGTTCAAAGCGAAGGTGGAGAGCTGGGACGTATCGTTCCAATTCAGCGCTACCGCACTTTTATATTCCTATAAAGCCAAGTTCTTCCTGGAACTGGAACGGATGCCGAACGTACAGGTCGATGCCAGCTTCCCTTCCCTTCAATTCGAGCTATCGGATCAGAACGGAAGAGTCATGGCGATTGCCACGAAGCCTCTGACCGGAGCGAACCGGCTCGTGAATGGGGAGAATAACTTCACCTTCAACGGGACGTCTGAGCAGTTTACCTCACCGCTGCACGTCAAAATATACGAGGTCTTTACTACCGACGGCGGTGAATGCAGAAGGCTGGTAGCCGATTTTATCGATAATTAAGGGCAAGTAAAAAGAGGGCTGTTCCTTCCAAGACGGAAAGGACAGCCCTTATTATTCTTGCGACTTCAGCAGCTTAAGCAGCTTCGTTCGAACCCAGCTCCAATGCGCTGCAAGGAGGAGAAACAGAAAGGGATAAGCGAGCGCGGAATACCACCACTTCCATTCATTGTAATAGATCATTCCGTTCGGGAGCGCTACATATACTTCGTATGCAATGGAGATTAGGCACCACGCCAGTAGATAAAGCACCTGGATACCTATACTACGCGTTCGCGGAAAGAAATTAAGATAGAGTATATTAATGCAAGGTCCAATAACATAAACAATAAGATACCCCTCGATATCGACTCCTTCCCTAAAATAACCGTAATAGTCATGCTGCAAATTTAAGTAGAAGTCGGCAGTAGCATTCAATAGGAAGGCAAACAGGGAAGTGATATAATACTCCGCAAGGGTCAAGCGTTTGGGCATACCTAGGATGATAATGATCATTACCGCTATAGTGATTCCTAATGCTAGCATGGGATGAGCTGCTCCTAGCCTAAGTGGATTAGTACCAGCTTTATCCCACAATATGATTTCTATACTTAAAAAACGCAGAACAGCTCGAAAGGAGCGAAAAAAATGAAAACCGAAAAACAGAAAATGCTCAGCGGCGAGCTTTATTTTGCCGGAGATCCTGAATTAGTGAAAGAGAGACAGCATGCCCGAAGGCTGACCAGATTGTTCAATCAAACTGTTGAAACCGATGATAAGGAAAGAATCGGGCTCTTAAAGGAGCTATTCGGCTCCACTGGAAAAAGCCTATATGTGGAACCGACTTTTCGATGCGACTACGGCTATAACATTCATGTAGGCGATAATTTTTTCGCGAACTTCGATTGCGTTTTCTTGGACGTATGCGAAATCCGGATAGGGGATAACTGTTTCATAGCCCCTGGAGTTCATATTTATACCGCAACCCACCCGATCCATGCCCCGGAACGAATCACCGGAGCGGAATACGGTATTCCAGTCACTATAGGTCATAACGTCTGGATTGGAGGCAGAGCCGTCATCAATCCGGGAGTGACGATTGGAAACAATGTGGTCATTGCCTCCGGTGCTATCGTAACGAAGGATGTTCCTGATAACGTAGTTGTAGGCGGAAACCCGGCAAAGATCATCAAGTCCGTCTAGGATAAGTCTTCAAAGGACGTATTCGGAGCAGCGGATGCGTCCAGCAAGTTGCCGTTTACGGCACCGCAGCGAAGGTCATTCTGCAGACGGGTCAGCGAGGTAACGGAGGAGGCGGCATTCAAGCCATAGCGAAGCCGCTTCCGTCCTTGCTCCGTTCTTACAGTGTTTCCAACGACTCGCGTTTCTCTTGACGTACCCGTAAGAGCGATTCCGTCATACGTCCCTTCCCCGTTCTGACCGGCATTCGTAACCGCATTATTGGTTACCGCAATGCTTTTAGAATTGTTGATGTGCACACCATGGAAGTTAACGTCGCGGATGAGGTTGTCGGCAACGACGATGTTCGTGCAATCCGTCATATAGATGCCGTTTTTCTTGACTCCCTCCAGGATATTGCCGGTAATCACGCAGTGATTGCTGCGAAGGCTGATCCCCTGTCCGTCCATTTGCTTAATAATATTATTAGCAATAATAACCTTTTCCCCGCTTCCTTCAGCAAAGCCCTCGACGTAAATCCCGTTATTCGTCCCGGTATCTATGATATTGTGCTCCACGATGATCGTGCTTGCAGGCTGCACCGGATGGACGACTCCTTGATCATCCTTCGAGGAAGCTGAGGTTGCGGACGGGGTGGAGATGAAGATGCCGCCGTTCACCCTCTTCATATGATTGCCGGCAATGACGGAATTGCGCCACTTAAAGGGACGGATCGCCCAATAAGTAGAGTTCTCCATAACATTGTCGCGAACAATAATATGGTCGAAATACGCTCCGGGATAAGCCCCATGCGCCCCGACACCGCATGGCCAAGGGACCGTTCCCGGTGTACCGCTCGGACCGAAATAGCAATGCTGTACGGTCACATGATGGGTAGGCGTATGATCAGCGGCCTGCCCGACGAAGCCTGCCTTCAAGGCGGGCTCCAGCTGAATGGCTTCGGAATAGTTCTGGGTGGTAAACAGAAACCCTACGAAGCGGCATTGATCGAAAAGCACATGCCGAACACCCGTCAATTCGATGCCATGGCCGCTCTGGGTATCCTTGATGGTCACTTTACGCAGCGTGATATGCTCAGCGTGAGCGAGGGCCATTCCGTTGCAAACCCGGGTGAATTTCACCCCGTTGCAATCGACCACGCCACCCTCGATGGTAATGTTGCCGTTGCCCTCGTATTGGTAGAACACGTCCGTTGTCCTATAGTTACGGAACACGTTGCCGTCGTGGCTACGAAGAATCGTCGTTTGCTCGTTCATCACCAGATGTGTGTTTTTAAACAAATACAGCTCCTTCGTCGTGCGGTAGGTCCCTGCCGGCACGATGACCTTCACACTCGGCCATCGGAGCGCTTCGCTTAACGCGTTCTGGATGGCTGCGGTATCATCTGCGGAAGCATCCCCCTTCGCGCCGTACCATTTGGCGTTCACCGTATAATTCTCCACAACCCGCTTGAACCTTGCCCCGGAAGCGTTCACCAATATCGTTCCGGTATTGTCCTCGGAGCTGACGTCAGACGGGTCATAGAAGAAAATGCCTTCCTGCCCGCGATCGGTAACGTAATATACAAGGTTATTTTGAATTTGGGCATGGCTTCGAAGCTCGGCAATCGTCGTCGATACCACATAGCTTAAGTTCATCAGCTCGCGCGGCAGCAGCTCCGGCTTGCCATAAGTGGCCTCCGTTACCGACTGCGCAGTTGCGCTTGTACCATATGCGGTTACCAGAGCGGCGGCGCCGGCCATACCTAAGGAAGCCAGCAGCTTCCTTCGACTTATCATTCGCTCTCCCTTCATGGAATCCGGTTGTTCTGATGGAAAATCGGTTGTCACAGGCGGAATACCTCCTTTATGGATTGCGCAATTTTGCTCGAATACATATGCCTGTAGATGCAGGGGGTCTACCTTCACTGTAATTCGTTGACTAGGTTTCGTCGTTGGAAAAACCAACGTTTTTATGTAAATATCTACGATAATAAATCGTCTATATGAAGATACCGTAAAGGTTTGGAATACGAAGATTATCTGTTGACAATGCGCTTTCCCTTGGCATAATCTTGAAGAGAATGGCTGCACGGAAATGAACATAAATAAGCATAAACGAATCGGTGAAGCATCGTCAGACGACCGCCGCTGCGCTGTAGGAGAGGAGCGTACCATGAAGAGATGGGGTCAGCCTTTATCTATCAAAAGGAAAATGCTTCTGTACTTTGTTGTCCTGTTCTGTCTCCCGTTTTTGTTGTTCAGCCTGCTATGGTATGCGAAGTCGGCCGAAACTATCGAAAATAGCGGCATTTATTATAACGAGCAGCTGATCGGCAGGGTTCATGCCCAGCTGGACGAGTACTTCGCAGGAATCAAAGCCGATTCCATGGCGCTTCCCGGTCATCCGCTGATTCAGGAATTTATTAAAGCGGATCCGTATAACACCTACGAAATGTACCGCCTTAAAGGACGGATCTCGAACGAGCTTCTCCCCAACATGCGAAAAGACATGTACGGCTTCTCCCTCCTCTCCCAAAAAGGAGCAAGCTTCGGCGATTATTCGACGGCCATTATGCCTCTATTTCAAGAATCCTTCAAAATCTTGGGGATCGAGGAGAGGGCCGGCGTCTCTGTCATTACGGTATATAGAAAAATTATAGATAATGAAACCTACGAGCCACTTGGAGCCATCATCATGTCTCTATCCTTAAAGCAGCTGCTCAAAATCTCCGATCTGAAGCCCTATGGGAAGAACGGCTCTATGGTCGTAGCGAACGAATCGGGCCAAATCTTCTTTCATACGGACAAGGAGAGAGTCGGAGCTTTCCTTCCTTCCTCATGGTCCGATCGGATGAACGGGGACAAGGGGAGGTTCGAGCTGGAGGGAACTGGCGGCAAGCGGTTGATGGTCTACCAAATTTCCGATCAAACCGGGTTCCGCATTATATCCGAAACCTCCCAAACGGAGCTGCTTGGCGGCTTGCTACGCCTTCAGGTGCTTACTCTCTTTATCGGTGCCGGGATTCTCATTCTAGGCTTCGCCGTCTTCTACCGAATGTTCAGAGAGATTAAGAAGCTGCTTGGAGAAATTCACAGAACCCGGATGAGCGAGAAGGAGCTCGAGCTGAAGCATAGGGAATCGCTGGTCTCCGCGATGCAGTCCCGGATCAATCCCCATTTTCTATATAACACGTTAGAAATCATCAATGCCCATGCGGTGGTGTTCAATATCAAGCCGATCAGTCAAATGACGGTGCATCTCTCGAACCTGTTTCGTTACAGTGTCGGGAACCCGGAGCAGGTCGTAAGTCTGCGCAAAGAGCTCGACCATATCATGAGCTATATCCGCATCCAGGAGCAGCGCTTCGAGGGCTTCAGCTTTATTATGAATGTGGACGAGGAGATGCTGGATCAGGTTTATTTGTTCCGCCTAACCCTTCAGCCGCTTATAGAGAATGCATTTCAGCATGCCTACGAAAAGCACGGGCTTACGCCTGGAAGCATATCAATTATCGGCAGTGCTGAAGAGGCCTGTTATTCGCTGTATATTGACGACAAGGGAAGGGGGATGCCGCCGGAGCTTCACCGGAAATATAATCAGGCCTTCGAATCGATGACGGAGGTGAAGCTGGTTCGTGCGAGTATGAGCCCTTTCCATGGGATCGGATTATGGAATGTACATAGCCGTTTGCGTCTTGCCTTTGGAGAGCCCTATGGTCTTCGGATATGCGATTCGAATGAAAATGGTACGCGGATCCAAGTAAAGCTTCCATACCGGAAAGGAGTCCTTCAGGATGTTCAAAGTGCTGATTGCGGATGACGAAAGAATGGTTCGTTTGACGTTAAGAACGATCATCGAACGCGACGCCGAGAACTTCGTTGTCATTGAGGAGGCGAAGGATGGGGAGCAGGCGCTGCAAAGGTCGCTTGAGCTGAAACCGGATTTGATCGTAACGGATGTCAGGATGCCGGGTTTGTCCGGCCTTGAGCTCATTCGCAGCTTGACCGACAGGCAGCTGACAAGTGAATATGTGGTGGTTTCCGGCTACGGAGACTTCGAATATGCCCAGAGCGCCCTGCGCTTCGGGGTAGCGGATTATCTATTGAAGCCGATCGACCCTTCCTACTTCTTATCCGTGCTTACGAAGATCCACGGAAAGCTTCAGTCCCGAACAAGCAAGCAAGACCTATCCAAGGATTGGCTTTGGTCCTGGAAGGTTCATGCCGAGCGCGCGGCCAAATCGATATGGCACATGAACGAAGGCGAGCTGGCCGAAGAGCTGGAGCGAATCCGCAGCACGCTGAAGCCTGGCCCCGTGCCGGTGAAGCCGGAGCAGCTGGAGCAGCTGACGTACTATTTGATTGTACTGAACGGGACTCTTCAGGAGGTTAGCCAGAACGGCTTGCCTCTTCCGAAGGCGCAGCTCCCTGAAAATGGAAGCTTAGCCACCACCGAACAACTGTACGATTACATACATGCTTGTTTGCAGGGATTGATCGAGCACATCCGGCTCAGCCGCAACTGGTGGAGCTACAATCGGATGGTTAAAAGCGCGAAGGAGTATATCGAGGAGCACTATAAGAAGGCGGATCTCAGCCTCAAGGACGCTGCGGCTCACTTTGAGCTTTCCCCCAATTACTTCGGTAATATGTTCAAGAAGGAAACGGGCGTTTCGTTCAACCAGTATGTAACCCAAGTTCGAATGGAAAAGGCCAAGGCGTTCCTTCAAAATCCGTTCATCAAGGTGTATGAAGCGGGGGAAGCGGTCGGTTACGAGGATTACGCGTACTTCTCCAAAACCTTCAAGAAATATACCGGCTTCTCCCCCTCGGACTACCGGAAATATGAAAGGATCGAGATACCTGATTCGATATAAGCTTTATACAAGTTTTCGTTGATAATTCCATAGTGACCTTCGGAAGCCCATCCTATAATGGATATTGGAAAGGCCAATGGATCAGGATGAACATTCGGAGGGGATCGCGAGATGGCATTCAAATCGAAAAAAGCTTTCATCGCGTCGACGGCCAGCATTGTGCTGGCGGGAACGATGCTGGCTGCCTGTGGAGGAGAGTCGGGCGGAACGGCGCCGGGAAGCGGCGATTCGGGAACGAAGGCGGCCGCCAGCAAGAACATCAAGGTGCTGCTGTCCCACAACAATTCGGGCTTCGCCTCGAAGGGACCGGATGAGAAGAAGGACAAATACTTCAAGGAGCTTAGCAGGCTGTCCGGCTACAACGTGAATTACGAATTCCTTGGACACGACATCGATTTCCGGCAGCAGCTGGCGCTTCGCTTCGCGTCGGGAGAGCTAGCCGATCTGGTGCGGACCGGAGGCATCGATTGGGAGGTACACAAGGGAGCCGTGGATCGAGGCGTATTCCATGAGCTGGGGCCATTGATCGATAAGTATGCTCCGAGCCTCAAGAAGAAAATTCCCGAGGTGGCATGGAACAGTCCGAAGGTAAGCCGAAACGGGAAAATCTACGGCATACCGGTATTGACCGGAGCCGCCGCCGACCGGGTCATCTTCTATCGTCAGGACATGCTCGACCAGCTGAAGATGGAGGTTCCAAAGACACTGGACGATTTCCTGAAATTCGCCGAAGCGGTGAAGGTGCAGGATGTCAACGGCGATGGGGATCCGAATAACGAATGGGCGCTTTCGTTAACCGACGGCATGTCCTGGAACGATGTGTTCACCGGCTCCTTCGGCGTCAGACCGGGGACCTGGCATCTGCGTAACGGGATGATGGAACCGGATATCATTCAGCCGCAGATGAAGGAAGCGATCGCTTTCTACAAGAAGCTCTATGACAACGGTTACATTGAGAAGGATTTTATTACCAAGAAGCAGGGTGACCGGGGAACGGACATTTCGAAGGGCCTGGTTGCGGCTTGGGGCGCAGCTACCTATCAATACGCTGCCGTCTCGACGCAGCAGTATCCAAACCAGCCGAAAGCGGCGATTACCATGGCCGTTCCTCCGAAGGGACCGCGGGGTGAGAACTTCCTGCAGATCGGCACGGATCAGGTGTACTTCGTTTGGGTGATTCCGGCAAGTGTCAAGAATCCGGAGGAGATTGTCAAATTCCTGGAATGGGCTTGGAGCAGCCCGGATGCGGACAAATTTTTCGCCTACGGCATCAAGGACCACAACTACACGGAAGAGGGCGGACAAGTCAAATTTGACCCGAAAAGTCCGAACAATGCCGGCGAGCTCAACGAGAAGGAATTTTTCCAGCTTTCCATCAACGTTCGGGAGAATGGCCTGAATAACCCGATGGCGCTTAAGGTGCTGCCAAACAGTGATGTCATCCTGAAGGGATATGAAGATTCCAAAACGACGATCATGAAGAACGATGCCGTCTATATGCCGGCACTCAAGGCGCTGGACGGTCGTCCGGAGCTGAATGTAGGCTTTGTCGCGGGCAGCCTCTTCTATGATGCCTTCGTCAAGCTGGTTGTGGGCAAGGAGGATTTGGACAAAGGCTTTGACGCCTTCGTTGCGGAGTGGAAGAAACGCGGCGGGGACGCGGCGATCAAGGAAGCGACCGAATGGCATAACACCTTCAACAAGAAATAACGAACTTCATAGGGACCCTCTCCGGAGCACGGTTTGCTGAGGGTCCCTTTGTCTTCGCTGGAAAGGAGTGAAAGTCCTTGTTCGGAAAATCTATAAAAATCGATTCGTGGGTGCTTTTCTTGATCGCCTTGCCGGGTCTGGCCCACTTCCTCATCTTTAAATATATCCCGCTTGGGGGCAATATTATTGCCTTTCAAGAGTACAATTTATTTGCAGGCATTTTGCACAGCGAGTGGGTCGGCCTGAAGCATTTTCAATTTATGTTTGACTATGCCGAGTTCATGCTAGTGCTTAAGAACTCGTTGAAATTCGGTCTTTATTCCATTTTGTTCGGGTTCCCGGCCCCGTTGCTCCTGGCCCTTCTGCTGAATGAGATTCGGGTCAGCTTGTTCAAAAGGACGACCCAGACGCTGCTTTATTTACCGCATTTTCTCTCCTGGGTCATTGTCGGGGGAATCTTCACTGAGCTGCTGTCCAAGGACGGACTGGTTAACCAGCTTATCCATTACCTTGGCGGAGAAACCGTTTCCTTCCTGACCGAGCCCAAGTATTTTCTTGGCATGGTCATCAGCTTGGGCATCTGGAAGGAGGTCGGCTGGTCCATGATCATCTACTTGGCCGCCATCACTGGGATTAATCCGAATCTGTACGAGGCGGCCATGGTCGACGGGGCTTCCCGGTTTCGCCAAGCCTGGCACATTACGCTGCCTTCCCTGCTTCCGGCGATTATCGTTCTTCTGCTGCTTCGCATCGGCCACTTGCTGGATGCCAATGTCGAGCAGGTGCTGTTCTTCTTGAATCCGCTTGTCCGGGAGGTCGGCGAAGTGTTCGACACTTACGTATATCGGGTGGGACTCATGGGCGGTCAGTACAGCTATACGACGGCGATCGGTATTTTCAAGGCGCTGGTAGGGGTCATCCTCGTCGTCGGATTGAATAAACTGAGCCGCCGAACGACAGGTGAGAGCATTTATTAGGAGGATGTAAACCATGAACATCATGCCGCGATCGGAACGGGCGTTCCAGTGGGTGAACGGCGTTTTTTTCACCGTGCTGTGTTTCACCATGATTGCCCCTATGATCCACTTGGCGGCCGTCTCGCTCAGCAGTCCGCTCTATGCCAATAACAAAATGGTTGTCTTGTGGCCGAAGGGCATTCAGTTCAATGTGTATGAGTCGTTGTTCGGGATGAAGGACATGTGGAAAGCGATGGGAGTGAGCGTCTATATCACATTGATGGGCACGCTGCTTTGCCTTATCTTCACATCGACCTTGGCTTATGCATTGACTCGTCCGATGATGCCGGGGAGAAAGCTGATTACCAGACTCATCCTGTTTACCTTTATTTTTCCCGTACCGCTCATTCCTAGCTATCTGGTCGTAAAGTCCCTTGGCATGATCAACACGCTGTGGGCGCTAATTATCCCGGGAGCGCTCGGGGCTTACAATGTGTTCATTATGAAGACGTTCTTCCAAGGCATTTCCAACGAGCTGGTGGAGGCTATGAAAATTGACGGGAGCGGAGAGTTCGGCGTCTATGCACGCTTGGTGCTGCCTTTGTCAGCCCCGGTGCTGGCCACCATTGCGCTGTTTCATTCCGTGGGAACGTGGAACGCCTATTTTGGGGCGCTTATCTATATCCGTTCCAAGGATTTGTTTCCGCTGCAGCTGAAGCTCAAGAACATGGTCGCCAGCAGCGCCACCGATTCCGGCTTGGATTCCATTGCCGTCGACTCGGGGATCTTTAGCAGTCCGGAAACCATTAAGGCTGCCGCGATTCTTTTTACTACGCTGCCGATTCTTATCGTGTACCCTTTCCTTCAGAAATACTTCGTTAAGGGTGCCATGCTCGGCTCCTTGAAAGAGTAGTCTCACCCCAACCTATAGATGAAAGAAGGTCTACCCTATGAACGTGAATGTGTTCATCAATTTGCTGCCGTATATGCACCGTGTCGACGACTGCAAGGAGCTGCTGGACCGCTGGTCCGGGGGACTGGAGATTTCCATGGACGGGCCGAATTGGCTTGAGCCGGTGAATTGGAATGCGGAGTTTCGGAGGTTTCGGAATCATCCCGGTCCGCTGAGCGTGCATTCCCCGATCTGGGAGCTGAATCTTGCCTCCGCCCGGTTCCCTATGGTGGCCGAATATTCGTATGAGGTGTACAAGGAATGCTTGGCTTGGTCGGCCCATATTGGAGCCGAGCAGATGGTGATTCATCCGAGCTTGTACTCTACGCCGCTGTTTCTGCGGAAGGCGTCGCAGCTAAGAGCGATCGATAATCTCAAGCGTCTTGGGGACGAGGCGCAGAAGCTGGGCATTGATCTGGCGGTGGAGAATGTCGGGTTCCGCGAGACGGCTTTATTCGACCAAGAGGAATTTGTCCGCCTGTTCGAAGAGATTCCTGCCGTATCCGCTCTAGTGGATGTAGGGCATTCGTTCATTAACGGCTGGGATACGGTGGAGCTGATCAGGACGCTCGGTACGCGGCTCAGCGCCGTACATCTCCACGATAATGACGGTGTGGATGATCTGCATCAGCCGGTTGGGGAAGGAGCTATGGAGTGGGAGCCCATCTGGAGCGCCCTGCGGGGGCTTCGACATCCGTATCGTTCCATCCTCGAGTACCAATGGGATACGCCGGTGGAGACGGTGCTAGAGCATGCCGCCATGGTGGAGAGAAAGCTTTTGAAGTAAATGCGTTGCCGAAATAAGGAATCTAACGGACCTGGCCTCTGGCCGGGTTTTTTCTATACGATTGGATTGGTATTGTCTGTTGGATGTAATGGGCAAGGGATGCAATGCTGCTATAGTGCAGAAATCCACGATCCGAAGCGAAGTCCAGAACGAGATTTGTGAGAATAGGCATCTTTTGAGGAGCACTATGGCCGATACGAGACAAAAGGTTTTGGAATGTTGTACATTCGCAGAAATCATCATTCTTTTGACCGGAATCATGGGGAAAAGCTGCCTATTTGCACAATTACGATGATCAAAGAAGAGCAAGCTCCCGCCTCCGACCGGAATTGCAATTTAGTCCGAACGAGACGCTCATAACGTGACCGGCCGGCCAATAAGGTAGATACTACAAGGCTTCTTCGGAACCCCGCCTTAATATCGGATAGCTGATCTTAACATCGGATAGCCGCCAATCTTAACCCCTGCTTATCAATCAGTAAACTTAATGATTTCCATAACGTGAAATATTAGTACAATGAAAAATAACTATCGTATCATATCTTGCACCTGAGAGATCAGCCATATCTTGGCCCCGATTGGATAGCAGCCGCTTCGCAAGCTGAACCTAACTTTAAGGGAGGAATGGGATATGAATCATCGCAACCGGAAAAAATGGGCGACCGCAGGAGTCTCGGTACTGATGTCCGTCGCCGTTGTTGCAGGATGCAACAGCCCGGCCCCGGCAAAACAGCCGGACGGAAAGCCGGCTGCTCAAGAGCCGCCTAAATTGCAAACGCTTACGTATTGGGTGGGGCTCGCAAGCAATGTGGCGGCTACTTTAAAAAGCTTTGGCGATATGACGGTGTATAAGGAGCTGGAGAAACGAACCGGAACAAAAGTGGAATTCCAGCATCCCCCGGTAGGACAGGAGAAGGATCAATTTAACTTGATGATTACGGGAAAAAACCTGCCTGATGTTATTGAATACGGCTGGACGGGGTACCCCGGCGGTCCGGAAAAAGCGATTAAGGATAAAAAGATAATTAAGCTGAATGAGCTTATAGACAAACACGCGCCGAATTTGAAGAAGGTTCTGGACGCCAATCCGGAGTGGAAAAAGCAAGTCGTGACGGATGAAGGCAGCATCTACGGGTTTCCGTTCCTGCGGGGAGACGATTACTTGCTTGTCAGCAACGGCATCGCTCTTCGCAAAGACTGGCTGGATAAGCTGAATCTGAAGATGCCGGAGACCATTGATGAATGGTACACCACACTGACTGCGATCAAGAAAAGCGACCTGAACGGCAACGGGAAGCCGGATGAAATTCCGCTGCTGATCAGCAAGAACGATATGGGTGGTTCGGTTGCGTTTTTAGGTACATTTGGTGTGAACTACGACTTCTACCATGTCAATGGAAAGGTAAGCTATGGGCCGATCCAGCCGGAATATAAGCAGTTTCTGACTACGATGAATAAATGGTATAAGGAAGGGCTGCTGGATCCGGATTTCGCCGTCACCGACAGCAAGCTCAAAGACGCGAAGATAACGGGAAATCAGCTGTTCGCCACCGTGATGAGCACAGGCTCGGGGATCGGCAACTACACCACGCTCGTCAAGGATAAAATTGCCGGCTTCAAGCTGGTCGCGGCTCCGTTCCCAGTGGTTAACAAGGGAGATAAGAAGCTCTGGAGCGCGAAGACCTACAACTTCTCCGGCGGGCTTGCCGCCGCCATCTCGACCTCCAATAAAAACCCGGAGGCGACGGTCAAATGGCTCGATTTTGCCTATAGTGAGGAAGGGAAGATGCTGTTTAATTTCGGGGTGGAAGGCGTTTCCTACAAGATGGTCAACGGGAACCCTGTGTATACGGATGAGGTATTGAATCCCAAGGACACGTCGGTGGCTTATGCGATGGCACGTCATGTACGCGCCAACTTCAACGGTCCCTTCGTACAAGATAAGCGGTATATGGAGCAGTACGCCAGCATGCCGGAGCAAAAGGATTCGATCAAAATTTGGTCGGAGCCGACCAATGAAAGAAAGCTCCCGCAGGTGACGCCTACTTCGGATGAGAGCAGCAAATTCGCTTCGATTATGAACGATGTGAACACCTTCAAGGACGAGATGTTCAATAAGTTCATTATGGGAGCGGAGCCTTTGGACAATTTTGACAAGTACGTGAAAACGATTGAAGGCATGGGTATCCAGGATGCGATCAAAATCCAACAAGCCGCTTTGGAAAGGTATAACAAAAGATAATACGGGTCTAAGTAGAGAGCTCCGTATGCATCAGGGAGATGATCCGATCATCTCCCTGTCTTTGTCGAAGCGAGGGAGGGACATATTATGGATACGATGAAAACGGCCGTTGGAGCAAGGACGAAGCCCGCGCGGCAGAGCGTCTGGATTACCATGGGCCGGGATCTAAAGAGAAATAAGCTCTTGTACCTGATGGTTTTGCCGGTTATCGCCTATTATCTGATCTTCGATTACGGTCCCATGTACGGCCTGCAGATCGCGTTTAAGGATTATAGTCCCGGCGACGGGATCTGGAGCAGCCCTTGGGTTGGATTCAATCATTTCGTTGAATTTTTTAATAGCTATTATTTTTGGAGGTTAATCCGTAACACGTTGTTAATCAATGTGTATGAGCTGATTTTCGGCTTCCCTGCACCGATCATCCTCGCTTTGTTGTTTAATGAATTGCGCCGGCAGTATTTCAAGAGGATTGTCCAGACGATCACCTATTTACCGCATTTTATTTCGGTTGTCGTCGTAGTCGGAATGCTGGTCGATTTTCTGGCCCGGGACGGGCTTGTGAACCAGCTGCTGTCTATGCTTGGCTTCGCGGCCAAATCGTATTTGTCCGAGCCGGAATGGTTTCGTTTCCTTTATGTATCCTCCGGCATATGGCAGCAGGTCGGGTGGGGCTCCATCATTTATTTGGCTGCGCTGTCCACGATCGACCCTACATTGTACGAAGCGGCACGAGTGGACGGGGCCGGTCGGTGGAAGCAAATGGTTCATATTACCATTCCGGGAATTATGCCAACGGTTATTATTTTGCTGATTTTGAAAATGGGCTCGATGATGTCCGTCGGCAGCGAGAAAATCCTGCTCATGTACAATCCGCTGACCTACGATACGGCTGATGTCATCTCTACCTTCGTGTATCGCAAAGGGATTTTGGAAGCGAGCTACAGCTACACGACGGCAGTCGGATTATTTAACGCCGTTATTGCTTTTACCCTGCTTATCCTTTCCAATAGCATCAGCAAACGGGTAAGCGAGACGAAATTATGGTAACGGGGAGGGGACAGGATGAACCGGTTGACTTTCGGCGAGAAAATGTTTGATGTGCTGAACGTCGTCTTCATGCTTGTGCTTTGTTTCTTGACGTTATATCCGTTTTTGTATGTCACCTTCTCCTCCTTCAGCGACCCGGGTTTGCTATCGCAGCACCGCGGCTTGTTATGGAAGCCCTATGGGTTTAGTCTGGACGCATATAAGGCCGTCTTTGCCAACCCGAACATCCTAAACGGTTATAGCAACACGATATTTTATGTCATCGTCGGGACACTCTTTAATCTGTTCATGACTTCTCTTGGAGCATATTTCCTTTCAAGGAGAAATGTATTTTTTAAAAATGCGGTTATGTTTATGATCGTCGTTACGATGTTCTTTCAG
The DNA here is from genome assembly GCF_030167925.1 of Paenibacillus silviterrae. Lineage (GTDB taxonomy): Bacteria > Bacillota > Bacilli > Paenibacillales > NBRC-103111 > Paenibacillus_G > Paenibacillus_G silviterrae. Next base: position 1,519,754 of record NZ_JASKUT010000002.1, on the reverse strand, counting down.
GGCGGGCTCATTCCCACCTACCTTCTGGTAGATGGCTTGGGGCTTGTCGATACGCCATGGGCCATGATCATTCCGGGAGCCATCAATACCTGGAATTTAATCATCATGCGCACTTCGTTTCAGGCGGTGCCGGTCAGTTTGGAGGAATCGGCCAAAATGGACGGTGCGAGCGAATGGACCGTGATGTGGCGAATTATTCTTCCCTTATCGCTTCCTGTCATGGCCGTTATGGTTCTGTTCTACGCTGTAGGCCATTGGAATGCATGGTTCAATGCGATGATTTATTTGCGCGACCGCGAGTTGTACCCGCTGCAGCTCATTTTAAGGGAAATTCTTATCACCAACAGCACGGACAGCATGATGACCGACGCTTCCGGCGCGGATAAGATGCCGATCGGTGAAGCGATTAAATACGCGACGATTATGGTAGCAACCGTTCCGATCCTGGTGCTTTATCCTTTTCTGCAAAAGTATTTTGTGAAGGGGGTCATGATCGGGGCGCTCAAGGAATAGCTTACTGAGTAAACGAAGGGGGCAGGAAAAAGGCGGCATTTTTCGAATATAGATAAGTAAGATTGATTGGAGAGAGAGGTATCTCATGGTGCGGATCAAAACCAAGCTTCGCGGAAGCGTCTTCATGACCCTCTTATTGTCCTATCTGGCCGTTTTCCTGCTTCCTCTAACCCTTGGATCTATTCTTTATACGAAGACCGTCTCCATTATGACGGATAATGCAAACCGGGCGAATGTCGCCATGCTGGAGCAGCTTCGCCAAGTAATGGATTCCAGACTCAAGGATGTTGAGAGGATGTCTCAACAAATCTCTTTCAATCCGCGGCTGCAGCTGCTTATGAATAACGTAGACACTTCCGAATCGACGGATGCCTATAAATTCGTGGAATTCGTGTCGGAGCATATGATGCGTTATCAAAATGCAAGCGGTATCATCAATGGTTATTATGTTTATCTTAAAGACAGCGATACGGTTTTGCTGCCCACAGCCAAGACAACGGCGGAAATGCTGTATCAAAGTCTATATAAACCGGAGGGCATCAGCTTTGCTGAGTGGCGCAGCAAGCTGTTAGACGGTCCCCGCTATCGCGATTATTATGCAGCCGCTTATGAAACGCCGAACGGCAAGCTGGATACCATTACGTACGTTCAGACGCTGCCGCTCGGGGAGCAGACCGAGATTCGGGGAGCGCTCGTCATACTGCTTGACGTGGATCAAATTCGCAGCATGCTGTCTAAGATTGAAGCAGCCTCTCAAAGCTCGGTTTTCATCCTTGACCGCCAAGACCGCCTGATCGTCGGGAAAAACAACGAATCGCTCCCCTGGGAGCAAATCCGGCATGAGCTTCAGACGAGAGGCGTACCCTACGTGTACGAGGATCAAGATGCCGATAGGATGCTGTCGTATACGGAATCGGAACAAAACGGCTGGAAGTATGTTCTCGTTATGCCCGAGCATGTGTACCTGGAACGGGTCTATACGCTGAAAAATTGGATGATCCCCCTGCTCCTGATTTGCCTGATCGGCGGCGGAGCGGCGATCAGCTTCTGGATGCATCGCAATTATGCCCCTTTGTACGGATTGGTGCGTGTGCTGCAAAAGGAAAAGCCGCCTCGCAAGAAGCAGCCTTCCAACGAATACGAGTTTATCCGGGAAACGATTCAAATGACCATGGATGAAGAACGGGAACTTCGGAATATATTGTCCCGCCAGACACCGGTCATCCAGGCAAGCTTCCTGTCGCGCTTCGTTCGAGGCCATGTGGACGTTACCCGAATGACCGAAGAATCGCTGCAATTTATGGATATTCGACTGATTTCCGATTGGTTTGCCGTGATTCTGATTGACATTGCCGATTTCAGCAGGTTCAGCACCGATCAATCGGAACGGCAGTGGGCATTGATTCGATTCATTATTTCCAATATCGGTAATGATTTGATTCGAGAACGGGAATGGGGGTATTCGGTAGAACTCGATCAGCACCGAGTAGCCTTGCTGGTTAACTTTTCCCAAGAACGGTTCGCGGAAGCGGAGTTGGAGCTGGAGCTGGATACCATCGCCGGCCGGCTCAAGCAGGTAATCGAGGAACGGTTCCAAACGTATATTACCCTTGCGATCGGCGAAGTGCATAAGGGGATGGACCGGATAGGGCAATCGTATTTTGAAGCGCTTAGCGCGCTGGATTATAAAATATATAGAGGCCACAGCTCCATCATTTGTTACAGAGAAATCGCGGATGCGGACCGTCATTACTATTACCCGATCGAGACAGAAATCCAGCTGATCAACTCTAGCAAAAGCGGCGATGTGGCGGGTGTCGACAAGCTTATCGGCAATTTGTTTCATGCGCATTTCAATCAGCGGCGGATTACGCCTGAGCTTGGTAGAAGCCTGTTTACTAACATGGTCAGCACCTTGTGGAAAATCATGAACCCGATGGATCCGTTGTACCGCGAGGTGTTCGGCGAAGGCTTCGACCCGCTTAAGGAGTTGTCCGTTTGTCCGACGGTCGGGGAGATGCAAGTCAAAATTCGCGATTGGTTTCTCGCGCTGTGTCATTATGTCAACGCGAACCGCAGCAGTCACGGCCGTCAGCAGGCCGAACGGATAACCCGCTACATCGAGCAGCATTATGACGACGAAATGCTCAGCCTGACAACAATCGCCGAGCATTTTGGGCTAACGCCGCCCTATTTGTCCACGTTCTTCAAGAAGCAGACGGGGATGAACCTTATGGATTACTTAACTAGAGTGCGAATTGATCAGGCTAAGAAGCTGATGCAGGACAAGAGGCTGACCTTTACACAAATTGCGAATAAGGTCGGTTACGCGAACGATATCGGATTCATTCGCGTATTTAAAAAGTACGAAGGAACGACACCGGGCAAATACCGTGAATCTTTGTAATTTATGGGTACACTACTTCCTAGCAATGAATTCCACATGGAGAGTGACTAGGGTATTGAGTACCATGAATATGGTTGGCTTTGCAATGCATTATGAAGAACGGGGCAAGGGCACGGCCACGGCCACGGCCACGGCCATCATCTTCATCCATCCCCCGGTCCTTACCGGCCTAACCTTCACGTACCAGTTGGAAGGACTGTCATCGCATTACCGCACCATTGCAATTGACATTAGGGGTCACGGACAGAGCGATCCCTCCGCAGAGCCCCTAACGTATCCTTTGGTCGTTGAAGATATCAAGCGGTTGATGGATCGGCTCGGTATTGAAAAATGCTTCTTATGCGGCTACTCAACGGGAGGCTCGTTAGTGCTGGAGTTTCTTTTGACTTACCCGGAGCGGGCGCAGGGAGGAATTGTGGTCAGCGGCATGCCGGAAGTCAGCGATAAGTGGCTGAGGAACCGAATTCTCAGGGCGATTTTCTTCTCTAAAATGGGTGCCGTCGGTGCGATCGCACTGGCCGATGCCTGGAGCCAGACGAATCGTCTTTCTTTCCTATGGAAGCTATATAACGACGCTAAGAAAGGCAATCCCGGGAACGTGGAGCAATATTACCGGTCAAGTCTCACTTATAGCTGTACCTCCCGGCTTCAGGCTATCGAGCACCCTGTACTGCTTGTTTACGGCGAGAAGGACAAGCATTTTCATCCTTATGCCCGCATGCTGCATCAGCGATTGCCTAAGAGTGAGTTGTTTTACGTGAAGCATGCCGACCATCGTATTCCGACGAAGTTCCCTGAGATCTTGAATGACCGAATCGGGCAGTTTATTACACGCGGCGGCAGCTGATTGCTTCAATCCCACGAAGACATGGTTTAAAATGGTGTTAGTGGCTAGGTTTACCACTATTGATGCGGAGGGGCAGCCGATGAGTGTTGTATTTCAATTACGTCCTGAGGAGCCGCGGGTACAGGCATTATGTCGAGCCGATCGAAGGTTCGCCGAGTTGGCGCAGCAAATCGGAACCATTAAGATATCTGCGAAGAGGGACGCGTTTGCTTATTTGGCTCAATCGCTCATCTCACAGCAGCTCTCGGTCAAAGCCGCAGATACCATCTGTCGGCGAGTGAGGGAGCAGTGCGGTGACTTCACGGTAGATCACATGCTCTCCGTTTCGGAAGAAGCACTGCGTGCTGCCGGAGTCTCCGGCCCCAAAATCCGCTACATCAAAGGTTTGGCCGAGCTGATCCGGCTTCAGGAGCTTGATCTTGATTCACTGCATGGATGCAGCAATGAGGAAGTCCTTGCTTTGCTGACGAAGGTGAAAGGCGTCGGACGCTGGACGGCCGAAATGTTCTTGATCTTTTATCTGGGGCGAGAGGATGTGCTTTCCCTGGGAGATGCCGGCTTGCGTCGCGCGGCGCGATGGCTGTACGAGGAGGAGACGCCGTCCGGCCCTGAACTATTGGAGCTCAAGGGAGAGAAATGGAAGCCTTATCGGAGCATAGCGTCTTTATATCTATGGGAAGCGATCAATGTCGGACTTGTCGATGCCGGGCCGTTGCCGACCACGGATTTGTGCTAATCGGCACAAAAAGCCATGGAAAAGCAGCGTTATTGTAAGATTTGTGCGATGGCGCAGCAATTCGAAGGAGTAAATGGGAGCATTAGCTGGAAAAGTGGAACATTGTTGTACATCCGCACAAATTTATCGGCAAACAGGACAAGGGGTGGTCAATTGTTGTATTTTCGCACAAATCGCTTTTCGTATGCTTCTACACGGGTAAAATGCGATTTACATCGTTCGATGCGGCGAATGGTCTCATCCCTGAATGTCTTGTCGGGCAATCTGCTAAAGACATGGTGAAGGTCAAAAATATGCCAAATCTTCTTTAATTCCTTGAGCAATGCAAGAATAAACGCTTTTTTGGGGAGTATGATGGAAATGACCTCTTCATTCGTAGGATCCAGACACACAGTAAATTTGACTTCACTGCAATTTATCGATTCCATGCTCATTGAAAAATAGTCAATCCCATATGGAGTACTTGCTTTTTGATTTTCAATGAATTGCTCTATACATCTCAAATAATCGAGCCATAGACCGCCGCCGCCGGCAGATGGTTTATTATAGTCAACTATAGATGCTCCACCATATTCAATCATGATTTTCATTGGCGCATACATTGGATCCACGCCGCCTTGTTCCACAAGAGCTTTCATTTTCTCCGCATCGTTAATATCAATGAAAAAATCTTGATATTCGGGCACGTTCGCTCCATATTCTAATTCCATGAGCTTAGGTGGCTTCCTCAAGACCGTTTGAAATTTGAACATAATCCCTCCGATATGATTAATGGCTATCTACATTTTTTTGCGTCACAACAGCTTGACCGGAACCTCACCCGTTCGCCAGAAGTAGACGCTTCCGTCTTGCTTCTTGGCGATCGTAACATCCACCCCCGCTGCCGCAGCAACTACGTCGTCCAGTACGTGACGCGGCGTAGTGCCTTCCTTGCCCCCCCAGATCCACAGCGTTCGATCCTCTTTCACGGCTACCGTGTGGGAAGAGCCGGTTGCGATAAGCGAGGCGCCTTGGAAGAGGGTGCCCCAGGTCACCGCCTTGTCGCCTAAACCGTGAGTGCTTAGCGGCCCGTAGAGGTTTCCGCCGGACCCTTGAACGTCTCCATTGCGCTTCAGAACAATCGCGTGCCCCGTGTGGCCTTTCACCTGAACAACGTCGCTTGCCACTTGGATGAACTCATCGCTTTCTATCAAGCCGCCGTTGCCGTATTGCCCTCTGTGGTTACGTCCGAATGCATACAACTCTCCCTGCTGCGTAATATAGTAATCGGTGCCGTCACCAATACTTGAATAAGCAACATTATCGGCTATTTTCTTGGCAGACTGATCCGGTGACTCCCATCGGAACAACGTACCGTCTTGATCTATGGCAAACACCCCTGTGCGTCCTGCCGCGAAGCTGACTATGCTTCCGGCTATGGCAGCTGCGGCTTTGGGATCTTCCGACCAAGCGAGCAGGCGGCCGTCCCTGGAAAGGGCATAACTTGTCGTATCTCCGACGCCTACTTGTACTGCATCCTCCAGCAGGAGCTCAGGCTTATTGTCCCCGGTCCAGCCGTATACCCGTCCTTCTGAAATGACCAGATGACGGTTATAATAAGAAGCGACCTCACCTGCCGCACCCAGCGGCTTAAGGGGAACCGCTTTGTTGTTCTCTGTGCGCTCTGCCGGTGCAGAAGGTTCCGGCCTTTCCTTGACTTCCCTCACGGGAAGGGGACTAGAATCGGGAAGATTACCTCCCATACAGCCGGTATGAAGAATGACTATCAACAAGCCAATGAGAATGGCTTTGGTCATGGCATGGCTCAACTCGTTTCCTTAAGGAATGGTAGCATAAGTATATTACAGCGTAAAACGAGAGTCCACGCGAAAAGGCGATCACTTGCTAAATACAAGTAATTGATTTATGGTAAGCTATATCTACAAATGTATAGGAGATCATTAGCATGAAAACCACATCGCTAGCCGAAGATTCGCTGGCCTCTCTTCAATGGCTTGTTTTCCTGCTGGCCAATGCACTCGCGCTGCCCATAGTCATAGGGGATCTATACGGGTTTACACCAGATGAGGTAGCCGGCTTAATGCAGCGCACCTTTTTCGTGGTCGGTTTGGCTTCCTTGCTTCAGGGCTGGCTGGGCCACCGGCTGCCCCTCGCAGACGGACCTGCGGGGATTTGGCTTGGAGTGTTTGTCATCCTGGGGGGATTGGCTCGTTCCCAGGGGACGGATGCGTTTGAAACGCTGCGCAGCTTGGAGGGAAGCATGCTGCTGGCCGGCATTCTGCTCATTGCGCTAAGTGCGCTTGGCCTGTTCCGGCGCATCATGTTTCTGTTTACGCCGCTGGTCACAGGCTCGTTCCTCATGCTGCTGTCGCTCCAGCTTAGCGGAGTCTTCCTGAAGGGGACGCTCGGTCTATCCGACGACGGCTCCGGGCTGCAAGCAGGACCGGCCATAACCGGGCTTTGCATTTTCGTTCTAGTCCTATCCTTGTCGCTATGGGGCAAAGGCTGGTGGAAAAGCTATGCCGTGCTCATCGGCATCGTAACGGGCTGGCTCGTATTTGCCCTTTCCGGTTGGATCAGAGAACCGCTGCCGCTGCAAGGAATTCTCCGTCTGCCGGAGGTATTGGTATGGGGGATGCCAAGCTTTAACGCGGGAACCTCCCTGTCCTCCGTACTGGTTGCGCTGGTGCTGCTGTCCAATCTCGTGGCCAGCTACGAAGCGATGAATCAGGCACTGCCTGATCGCAAAGGCGCGGAGGACTCCCGAAGCCTGAGCCGGGGCGGGTTGTGGGCCGGAGGCAATACAGTGCTTTCCGCTCTGCTCTCCACGGTGGGGACCGTGCCTTTGTCCGTGTCCGCAGGCTTCGTCAGGATGACGGGTCAGACACGGCTGCGCCCGTTCCTTATCGCTTGTGTAAGCCTGTGCGTCATCGCCATCTTCCCGGCGATAGCATCGGTCTTATCCCAGCTTCCCGGTCCGGTGGCGTACGCTGCGCTGCTATCGACCTTCGCTCAGATGTTCGGTATAGGCCTGTCCACTGTGCTAAGGCAGTCCCTGGATCAACGGCGAATGTCGATTCTTGGCATTACGCTTTCGATGGGAGCGGCCGTCCTGTTCCTGCCGCCGCCGATGTTTCGGGTGCTGCCGCCGGTGCTGCAGCCGATTCTCGGCAACGGATTGTTAGTCAGCATGATGCTTTCCATCCTGCTCGAGCAGCTATGGCGTCCCGCCAAGGCGGCCGCGGCAGCCTCGAAGCCCCAATAGCTTGGGGCCTATTGTTCTATAAGCTTCGCAACGCAAAAAAGCAGTCTGCTTAGGCAGGCTGCTTTTTGCTGCGAGCTGCACTTTCGTTAGCACTCCGCGTTTGTCAACTCATTCGTGAACATACGCTTATACTCCTTAGGACTGAGCTTGTTTGCCGATTGCGGGGCGTAATGAATCTGTACCGAGCGGCGGCGTTTGGCCGAGAAATTCGGCGGTGTCCCGTGGTGAAGGAGGCCATGAAAGATAAGCACGCCGCCCGGCTTAAGCGGGACGGCAATATCATGCTCCACCTGTACGGCCCGATCACATAGCTGCCAGTCGCGAACGGCGTAATGCGGCGCTCCGCCCTCGCGGTGCGAGTACGGAATCACGTGCATGCAGCCATTATCGAGCTCAGCCGGATCCAGTGCGAACCACATGCCGATGACGGCTTTGTCGTAAGCAAGGGGTCCGTAGGCCATATCTTGATGCCATGGCTTCTCGGCTCCTCCGGTAGGCGGCTTCAGAATCGCTTGATCCTGTGCCACGATAGCCTCTTCGCCGAACAGCTTGCGCAGCGCCTCCAGTACATCCGGCTGATAGGCAACCGCCCGAAGCCGCGGCTCGTGATCGACAAACTCGCTAATTTTGCGGGCGGCCAGCTCGATCTCCTCGGGCGTCTTCAGCTCGCTGCGAGGCTTGACGAATTGGATCTTGGAGCCTGTGGACGTACCGGAGAGAATGTCCATGATCGCTTCGGCAGAGTGATTCACCTCCTCGGCGGACAGCGCCTGCTCCACCACGAGATATCCCCGTGTCCAAAACTGCTTCACATGCTCCTCTGTCAAATCGTGCAGTGTCGGAATTCGGTCGTTCTCCACCTGGTCATAACGGTATAAGCTTTCAGCAATCGAATGGGCAAGCTGAAGTTCCTCCTCATTCTGGTAGGCGTATAAGGTTTTCTGGTTCGCTTCCATAAGTAGCCCCCCTACGGATGGTGGTAGTAACTTACTTCTGCATTCATCATACCTCCAACAAGGGGAACGGAACATGGAGCGAGCCCGTCATGATTTGTACTTAACCGGATAAGGTGGAGGCAAATTTCAACTAGTGCGGCTTCGCCTGTATCCCTTCGTGCTGGAAGGCCGAGGGAGGCTGACCGAATTGCTTTTTGAACTGCTTGCTGAATAGGAAAATGGAGGAGTATCCCAGCGCGTCGGACACCTGCGACACATTCATCGTTGTCTCCGAGAGCAGATGTCTAGCCCGCTCCAAGCGCGCTTGTGTCATATATTCCTTCATTGACATGCCGGCATGGCGCTTGAAGAGCTTTGCCAGATAGCTTGGCGTCAAGCCGACCTGAGCCGCTAACTCCTCATAGGGCCTGCCTTTCCAGCCGTCCTCCTGAATGCGCCGCATAACCTGAATGACGGCCTGCCGCTGCTTTCTTGACAGGGTGGCGTTCATATCCTCCGAGTTATGGCGGCGTCCTCGGTACAGCTTGATGAGAAGCTGCTTCATCAGGCAGTCGAATTCCTGCATCGTCCAATCATCCTGTTTGAACCGCGTGTCCAGCACCTGATGAAGAAGGCGTTCCAGCTCATAGGTTTCCTGCAGATATACGACACGCTCAGGCAGAAGCGCCACGTCGCAGGAAGGTACGGAGTCATACTGCAGGGTGAAGTGAATATAAATGACGGTTAAGCGGTCGTCCGGGTTCTGCTCGGCTATCGGCGTATCGCCGGGATGCACGAGAAAGCAGGCTCCTTTACGGATCGGGTATGTTTGTCCGTTCAGCTTCATCGTCCCTGATCCGCCAAGCACACACCATAAATCATAATCGGGGAGCGGGGCCGGCCGCCAATTCCAGCCCACCTCGCAATGGGCTTTTCCACTGTTGCGGGCATCTATAAGCTGATAGTTCAAAACGCCTCACCTCCCAGGCTGACGTTATTTCATGTCTGCTGTGACTTCGGCCCACAGCGCTTCCGCCATACGCTTGAACAGCTGAGCCTGCTGCCAGCGGTCCGAGATCTCAACGACGTTTCCGGCTTCATCCCGGCGTGTAATGGCATAGCCGCCGGGCGGCCCCAGCTCGGTTACGAAGGGGAGCGCATCACCGGGCTTTGCCTGATCTGCCCAATGCGTCATCGCCTTTCGCCACCATCGCTGAAAGTGCTTCACCATCGGATGGTCGCCGTCCGGACCAACATCCACTTGAACCTTCTCGCCATCGGATACCCTCGCATGAATGCAGGCTGTGTGCCCTAGCAGCTGATCGAAATAAGCCTCGGCACGTTCGGAGGTGCCGTTCAGCTCACCTGCGACGACATAATGGGATAGATCGATAGTGAGCGGCAGACGCCGTAGGGCGCTGCAATAATCGACGGTCCGCTGCAGGTCCTGTGTTACGGTGCCTCGGTGGGTTTCAATGTACACCGGAATGCGGGCGCGCTCGGATGCCTCCAGGATTTCCTCGAGTAGGCGAATCGCTTCGTCACCGATGAGGAAGGCATCCATGACCTGTGCGTTGACATAGGAGACGGGGCCAAAGTCGGCGGCTGCATGCAGCGTATCCACAATCTCCTCAGTCGAACGGGGCTGTGTCATGACTCCGAAGCTAAAGCGGTATTTCTCCAGCAGTCGCTGCCAGCTCTTCCTCTCCTGCGGGGCGGGCAGTCGTGCTGCTATACCGGAATAACCGGCCTCGGCCATTTTTTCAAACCGTTCCTCCGTTGACCATTCCTTTCCCTTCGAGCCAAGACCTCCCATCGACCACCAGGATTGCTGGACATTCAGTGTAAGCCGTTTCATGATCTCGCCTCCCGAACGTTTCTCGTATTTCATGAATTTATTTTACAAACTCAACTGATCAGTTTCCATTGAAAAGTGACGGATATTCATTGATGCTTCATCCTGTACTGAGTAGGTGAGACGCCCATGACCTTATGGAACGCTTTGGAAAAATAATGGATCGAGGAGTAGCTGTACTTGCGGGCGATCTCTGTGACCGTCAAGTTCGTGGCGCAAAGCTCATCCGCCGCTTGATACACCCGTCGCCTCTGAATATACTCGTACGGCGTAAGTCCGGTCTCTTTTTTGAACAGCTCATGAAAGCGGCTTTTCCCCAGACCCAATTCCTTGGCCCAGCGGTACAGCTCCGTCTCTGCTTCCTCCAAAGGGCTGTTATCGATTCGGCTAAGCAGCTGGGCAATCCGCGGATCACACCAGGCCTCGCTTCGCACGGCTATCGTCAGGTATTGATGCAGGAACGTTTGGAAGGCGGCATTGTATTGCAACGACTCGACCGGACTCCGCACGCCTAACAAGGACGGGGGCTGTGTAAACGCATTGAAATAGGACAGCCACATAGCGAGATGGCTGATCCGCATCACCTCATGCAGCTGCATTCCCGGCAGGCTGCTTGCCCATTCCTTCACGAAAGGCCGATTCATTCCTCGAAAATAATCCCTTTGGTAATGAAAGTCCGGCCGCTCGACATAGGCCCAATCGAAATAGGCGCAGCGGTGGATCATCAGATCCTCCTGATCGGAAACCCACTGATGGGGCATTCCGGCCGCAATATACACCAGGGAGCCCGGCTGAAGCGCATGCTCGGCATCGCCAAGGAGAATCGAGCCACGACCCTGCTCCACGAGAATAATCGCATTGGCATAACACACCCTTAGGGGGCATTGCTCCTGTGGGGTGAACTCGTATTTTTGCGCAAACAATAAGAGCGGATTGAAATCGGAATAGCGGGTAAGATAGTCAACCTTCAGCCGATACACCGGGATTCTCGTCAAGCGAGCACCTCCTCGCCCAAACAGATCAAAGTCCATTTTTACTAAATCGTACCGGAAAATAAGACAAAAGGAAAGCGTTTTCCACAAAGACAACGGCAGATTCTCCCTTTAGTATGGAAGAGAGTAGACGATCAGGGAGTGACAAAATGCCGATGATGGAAACCAATGCCTTCAAAAACAAGCTTTTCTTAAAATATCCCGCATCCTGGTGGAAAAACATGTGGAGAGAAGCGCTGCCTTCCGGAAACGGCACTATCGGTGCTTCCGTTTATGGTGCCATAAGGGAGGAGACCATCCTTCTTAATCATAAGGATCTGTGGCATTGGGGACGAAAGGATGCCTTACCTGACGTGAGTCATACCTTGGAGGAAACGCGTAAGCTGATGTCGGAAGGAAAGTACTTCGATGCCAGCTGGAACTTAACCAATGCCGTGAAGGAAACGGGCTATGCTACGCGACTGGCATCCAAGCTGCCGCTGGGGGATATCTCGCTCAACATGCCCTGCACGCAAGCGTTCCGCAATTATCGAAGAAGCGTCGATATGGAGACAGGGGAGGTTCAAGTTGCATGGCAGGACGGGGGTGCTGCGTTTGAGCGAAAGCTGTTTGTTTCACGCACCGATCAGATGGTCGTATATGAAATCAGCAGTGCAGACACCGCGGTAGAAGGCGAGTTCCTGTTAAGGCTTCATAGAACGGACGGTTCCACTACCTCCGATAAATACAAGGAGCTGGAGAGTACGGTAGAGGTGAAGGCGGAAGGCTCGTATTTGTACTATGCGGCCACCAGCGATGAAGGCAAAGATTTTGGTATCGTACTTCGGCTCGTATCGGATGGAGGGACGATCAGGCAGGAAGGGGATAGGCTGCAATTTGCGGAATCTAACCGGGTTATGGCGCTGGCGAAGGTGTTTGTTCAAAGCGACCGCAGCTCCGAATGGCCCCGGCTGTACGAGGAGCTGTCTCGGATCGGGAAAACCTACGAGCAATTGCTTGATGACCACGTCAAGGAGCACCAAAGAATGTTTCACTCGGTTTCCTTGAATTTATTCGGCGATCAGGATCACAGCTTCAATGAAGAGCTCCTGCTTCAAGCGTATGATGGGGAAGCGCCAGTCAGCTTGATTGAGAAAATGTGGGCTTACGGGCGATACTTGTTTATTTCCGGCACGGCGCCGGAAGGGCAGCCTTTCGGCATGTATGGACTCTGGCCCGGGGATTACCGCTTGGTCTGGTGCCATAATATGGCGAACCAGAATGTTCAGATGATGTATTGGCATGCGCTGGTTGGCGGGCTGGAGGAGTTGATGCCTGCTCTCGTGCGCTATTATGAAGGCATGATGGACGATTTCCGGGATAATGCCCGCAAGCTGTACGGGTGTCGGGGTATCTATATTCCCGCGGGAACGACGCCCGGAATCGGCGTTCCTAACCAGATCGTACCTGTCATCATGAACTGGACGGGGGCGGCTGGCTGGCTTGCCCGGCATTATTACGATTATTATTTGTATACCCGGGATCGCGAATTTTTGGTAGGGAAGGTGCTGCCCTTTATGAAGGAGGTAGCGCTGTTCTATGAGGATTTCATACATCTGGATGAGGACGGCTCTATCTTGTACTACCCTTCCGTATCGCCCGAGAATACGCCGCTTAACTTTATGCCGACGGACGGGAGGCCTCTTGCTCACCCGATGCCTACGACCATTAACGCAACGATGGACCTGGCAATTCTGAAGGAGCTGCTGACACACCTCATTGAAGGGGGCCGGGAAGCGGGTCTATATCTTGAGGAAATTCCCAAGTGGAAGGCTATGCTGCAGCGGATCCCGGCCTATCAGGTCAATGAGGATGGGGCCATTCGCGAGTGGATGCATCCGGATTTCGATGACCGCTATGAGCACCGGCACTTATCGCACATTTATCCGGTGTTCCCTGGTCAGGAATGTAATAGAGAGACAGAGCCGGACTTGTTCGAAGCATTCGAAACGGCTGTCAAGCGAAGGCTCATAGGGGCCCAGAGCGGCTGGTCGCTTGCTACCATGTCCAATATTTATGCCCGCCTGGGGGATGGAAACCGTGCGTTGGAGTGTTTAGATATCCTGGCTCGATCTTGCCTGTTGAGCAATTTGTTTACGCTGCATAACGATTGGAGAAACATGGGAATTTGTATGAATATGAATGAGGCTCCCATTCAGCTAGATGCCGCAATGGGCGTGATCAGCGCAGTGCAGGAGATGCTTCTGTACGTGTCCCCGACGCTTGTGAAGCTGCTCCCGGCCGTGCCGGACAAATGGGTGAGAGGCGAGTATGCGGGCTTGCGTTTCTGCACAGGTACGGCAACCGTCGCTTGGGACCGGGCGGAAGGCATGCTGAGAGCCTGCCTTAGCGCAAGCAGGGATACAGCCATCACGTTGAAGCTTCCGGAATGGATGGATCGTTACGAGGCGGACGGCCAAGACATCACGGAAGCGCCGTCTGTTTGGGGGAAGGGCTACTACGAATTGAAGCTTAAGGCGGGGGAAACCGTAACCATTACAGGTATCAAGGAGTAATCAAACCTTAGGAGGCGTAGGCTATGGACATAGCGAAGGCTTGGGGAGGAAGGCTTAGACTGGCGGTTTCTTCAACATTAGTGCTGGCGCTCGCAGCAGGCTGCTCAGGAGGGAAGGAAATCAACGAACAGGTGGTGGTCCCTCCGAAAGAGGCGACAGAGCCATTTGATACTACCTTGACGGCGAACCTCTCTATGTATGTCGACATCAGCCTGCCCGACGAGTGGTATAAGAAATTTGTTATCGATCCGGTAACCCGAAAGTTTCCTAACGTGAAGCTGGACCTTGTCCGAAGAGGAAAAGGGACGAATCCGGATGAACTCGTGGTAACAGGCAGCTTCCCGGATATCTTATATAACAGTCCGCCCAGACTGAACTCTTACAAGGAGCTCGGGCTCTTATCCGATATGAGCGACTTGATTAAGAAGTACAACGTCGATTTGAGCAAGCTGAATCAGCCGGCCATGGATACGATACGTCAACTGGGAGAAAAGGGGCAAATCGTCGGATTGCCGTTCTGGGTCAACTGGTCCGCCTTGTATTATAACAAAGACCTGTTCGATAAGTTCGGCGAGCCTTACCCGAAGGACGGTATGACCTGGGAGGAAGTGATCGACCTCTCGAAGCGGCTGACTCGAACGGATAACGGCGTCAGCTATCGCGGTCTGGACCATTCACTGAACAGCTTCACCGGACAGCTGTCCCTCAGCTATGTGGATGCCCAGACCGAAAAACCGGCGCTGCTGCAGAATGAGGGCTTCAAGCGTTCATACGAATTGCTGCTTAGCTTGTACAGCATTCCGGGCAATCAGGAAAGGAAGGCCCCGAAGGATGCGTTCCTGAAGGACAAAAACCTCGCGATGTGGCCGATGTACGCGGATGTTCCGTCCTGGATCGCCGAATTGGAGGCCAAGGGGGAGACGTTCAACTGGGACATGGTACAAATCCCGAGCTTCAAGGAAGCTCCCGGTGTGTCGCAGGCCGTCGATTCGCACAACCTTCACGTCACTAGCAGCAGCAAGAACAGGGAAGCCGCATTTCAGGTCATCCTGTATCTGCTCTCGGAGCAGCCGCAGCTGGAGCTTGTAAAGCACGGGTTCCTGACCTCCTCCAATAACAAGGAGCTTAATAAGCACTTTGGGGAAGCCATGCCGGTGTTCAAAGGGAAAAATGTAAGTCCTGTCCTGGAGTCGAAACCGGCACCAAAGGGCGCTATGCATAAATACGATTCCATCGTCTCAAGTGAGTATAACAAGGCGTTCACGAATGTCGAGAAGGGAACGAAGGATATCAATACCGCACTGCGAGAAGCATCCGAGCTGGCTGAGAAGCGAATAGAGGAGGCCAAGAAGAAGTAGAGTAAGGAGGAGGGGATCATAAGGGGCCCGGGAGTATAGGCTAAAAAAAGAAGCTCAACCCTTAGTGGTATTGAGCTTCTTAGTTAATTTTCAATTCTTATTTGTAGTCCGACATGTTGAACTCAGGCAGCCCTATGGATGCGAACCATTGGCGAATTTGCTCCTGATCGTCGGAGAAGGTTAACCCCATTTGCAGCAGGATTCTTGCTTTTTGCGGGAGCAAATCGGCTCCGCCGATAATGCCGGGCGTATTCGTGTCATATACGGCGCCGGAGCCCGCACGGGTCGTGCTGACGAACAGGACACCTTTGTCAATGGCTTCCTTGCGGGCAGTCTGCTGCTCCGTAGAGATGCCGCCGGCCCCATGACCTGCTGTAACGATTCCTTTCACACCCGCATCGGCGAGTGCCGTGATCGGAAGCCCGCTAGCTTCCGCATAGCTGTAGACAATTTCTACCTTCGCGATATCCTCCGGCTTCACTTTCTTCAGATCAAACGGCGTTTTCCAGGAATCCTGTCCGCAGGCCTTCACCCGGCCCGGCGCTCTCACGCTGCGAATGCGATCCTCATCCACCGTTCCTAATGCCCCGTACCGACCGCCGTCGAAGGTATCCAGGCGAAGAGCATCGGTCTTGGTAACTTCCCTTGCCGCGAAAAATTCATCATTAAGCATGAGTACACTTCCGTAGCAAGCTGTTTCACCGCTTGCCGCCAATCGGATGGCGTTAAAGAGGTTGGCTTCGCCGTCGAACGAGAATGTATTTGATTGTCTCATGGAGCCTGTAAAGACAACAGGCTTATCGCTTTGAACCGTCAGGTCGGCGAAATAGGCAAGCTCTTCCATAATATTCGTACCGGCGTTCACGACGACGGCGTCAACGTCTTCCTTCGCTAATTGTTCGTCGATCGCAAGACTCATATCATATAAGTGCTTCGTAGTTGTGGCAGAAGAACTGATATTGTATACCTCATGAACGGTTACGTCCGCAACCTTCGAAATTTCCGGCTTCAGTCTGGAGAGGATGTCGGAAATCGAAACCTTCTCCGTTCCGTAGGACTGGAACATTTCACGACCGATGGCGGTGCTTGTGATGGTGCCGCCCATGCCGACGATGGCTACATGCGGCAGCTTCTTGGGAGTTTCGGCAATAGCTAACCCTGTGCTAACTGATGATGGAATTACTGGGGTTAAAGCAACAGCGGCCGCGAGTAAGGCACCTACGATGGTTCTTCTGATTTTTTTCATGAAAGTCCTCCTAGTTCGTTTTTATGTAATTAAAACTAACATAAAGTTATCATTTAAAGGCTTGTGTGTCAATAAACATAACATAAATATAAATAGATTTTTTGAAAAGTATGAAGAAGTCGTTATTTATTGTTAATTTAATGGTATATAATATAACATAAATAATAAAAAAGGGAGCAGTCGTAGCGCAGCTGCCCCCTTTTTAAACTATCCCTTTACTTTTGTATATCTGCCGTTGGCCTTCGAATAACGAAGCACGGTGCGAAACATACGTTTATCCCTAATAGCATTAAAAATGTGCACATCCGGAGCGGTATTCACCTCAAGCACCCACGGATGCAAATTCGAATCCAATGCAATATCAACGCCGATTTCCCGGAAGTTCGGATAAGTCCTCTGCAGCTGCTTGGCGATACGAACCCCGAGCCGCTGAAGCTGAGCCAAGTATTGTTGCTTTTGCTTCCCTTTCAAATACGGGGCCAGCAGCTGTTCCAGGGGGAGCGGTTTACCTTGGCTGTGATAATTGGTCACAATTTTCTTCGGATGGCTGACTCTGCCGACATATCCTGTTGTTCTCCAGTCAAGCTTGGCTGTGCGCTGAACCATAACACGTACATCGAAGCGAAGCCCATTGAAGGTGAGGAGGTGGATACCTTGCTGAACGAGATACGGCCTCTTTAATTTATTTCGATTCATTGAAGTATAAAATTTGTCGAAGCTGCGGAAGGCTCGTTTCATTGTGCCCAACTGATAACGATAGCCCGAGAATCTGCGGTTTGCCATTTTGGATGCTTGAATCACGCCATTTCCGGCGGTGCCGTTAATCGGTTTGACATAGACCATGTTGTGCTTCTTGATCATCGTCCGCAGCGAAGAACGACTATACAGGCGCGTCTCGGGTATATAGTTTCGCATCTCTTTGTTTTTCAACAGCGCCTTCGTTTTGATCCATTTGCTTGTTAGGGTTCGTCCCCTGCGCTCTTGTTTCAACTCCATTTCCCCTTCTCTAAAAAGTCGTATCTTCTTAGTCATTCGGCGAATGAACCGCTTCCCCCGGCCAATCCATATCCAATCGGATGTGATCGTTACTGACGTTGTGCGGTCCGATATGAATTTCAAGATAAGTGAGGGAAGTAGTTGCCCTTAGTCCATGCCTGCAGCCGGGAGGGAATTCGAGCAGCTGGCCGGCAGATACCGGAATGAGAGCTCCATCCTTGATGATTTCGCCGTCTCCCTCCAGCACAAGCAGCTTTTCAGCGGTGCTTTGGTGAAGGTGATAGCTCGTGTGCTTTCCGGCCGCAATCCGGACCCTTGAGGTTCTGCACTCGGTCTGGCCGGCTGCCGTATAGTCGAGCAGTTTCTTTGTTCCCCACCGCTTCTCCTCATACATGATTTGAGAATGATTCTCCGCATCCGTGAGAATTTCTTTAATCTGATGGCTGTCCTGCTTATTGGCCACGAGAATGCCATCGGGTCCGGCAGCAACAATCAGGCGGTGTCCGCCAATCACATGAATCGGGATATCGAGTTCATTGACCAGATGGGTATCGATGGCCTGACCCGAAACGGTGCCCGTGCCCGTCACCGGACTGCCGAGCCGAGCCGACAGGCTGTCCCAGCTGCCCAGATCCAACCAAGTCCCAGGGTAGGGAACCATAATGGAGTTCGTTGTGCGTTCCGCAACTTCCCGATCGAAGCTGAGCTCCGATGACTGTGGCATGTGCTCAAGCAAATGATCAAAAAGTACCGGCAGGTTTGCCTTCTTCAGAATCGTAAGTAAGAAGCCAAGTCGGAACGCATAGACTCCGCAATTCCACATTGCCTTCTGCGCAATCAGCTGCTTCGCCAGTTGTTCATCCGGCTTCTCCACAAAACGTTCGATTCTATGATAATCGGTTTCGCTCTCAGGCGCCGGGACAATATACCCAAATTGGCTGGAAGGATGGGTGGGGGCCGTACCGATCAAGGACAGCTCCGCGCCTGAGCGATCCAGAATGTCGGGCAGGCGTTTGATCATGTCGAAAAAGCTTGATTCCACGTATTGATCTGCCGGTAGAAAGCAGACGATATCCTTCTCATCGGCGTGGAGCTTAGAATAGAAGTAGGTCGTGGCAAGAGCAACGGCAGGGAAGGTCCCGCGTCTGTGGCGCTCACTGATGATAGGTATACGATCGCCGATGTGATTGCGGGTGATTTCGGTCTGGGTATGGTGAGAGACGACCAAGGCGGATTTCAATAAATCAGCATCCCCCAGTTGACGAACGACCCGCTGAATCATCGATTCCTTGCCGCCGTCCGGCGAAGTGAGCAGCTTTAAAAATACTTTGGTGCGAGTGCCATGGGAGAGGGGCCATAGCCGTTTGCCTGAGCCCCCCGACAATAGTATGATGTGCAAACTTCAGCCCCCCTTAGGTACTGGGCGATTTGGAGGCTCGCCGATAGATTTTGCGCTGATGAAAAGATAAGGACCGATAGGTTGCGGCCAAACGCTTCCTCCGTTTATCGGAGAGTCCCGCTGCGCTTGTAGAAAGGGACTTATTTTGTGCAGACTTTAGAACGCATTGAGAAGGGTTCTTCTCGTAAACATAGTTTCCATAGGTTTCAAACTCGGAAAAGCCGAATTGCTTCCTTCGATTGATGCTTTGGATAATTGCCATGTACCAGACCATGCCGTGGCGACTCTCGATTTTCCTTTTCAACTCCCGCAGTTTCTCTCTTTCAAACAGCATATAGTGCGTTACGAAGGAGCGTGGAGCTGCTTTCTTACGGCCTAGTAATTTTTGGTAGGTGGTGAAATACTCAGGCTGGCTCCAATCCCGGCAATAAAATACCGCCTTACCTCCAATGCGGAATCGGTGCGGACGAATAAAAACGGTATCTGCATCGACTACAAGGAAGTCGCGTTTGCAAATCGTATCTCCGCTTAATTTCAGCAGCTGTTGGTAAAGCCAGCCGGAGCGATCCCATGTCCGGGATCGATAATGAATGTGGCTCTTTCGGATGGGCAGCACCCTATGCTCGTGAACGAACTTACACCCTTTTTTGGCACAAAGAGCGCGAATTCGCTTACTCTTCGGGGCTACAATATGAATCTTGCCTATAGGATGCCTGACATATTTGCGGACGGCATCGATAACATATGGCAATGTCGGCAAATCCTTGTCAATAGCGGGAATGAATACATCAATCGCCGTCTTGCCCCCGGAATGCACGTTACAGCGCGAATCCAACACAATCCTCTCCCTTCAGCCTAGGGGTTGTACTATAAGCTCTCCACTATCGTATGAGGTTTCTATGAGAATGTGCAGGACAGAAGACACCTGCCAGGAGTGGAATCTTGTAGAAGGAGGGAGAGGAATGTGCGGCAGCCTTTGGCATTGTTACGAGGAATTGATGCTGTAGCGGATCGCGGAAATCGTATCACAGAAAACGAAGTAGAAACGATTCGATATGGATGTACTGAAAATTCTTATCTGAATCAGCCTCGTACGAGAGGTTCGATCAAATAAACCGTCTTCTCCTCAGGTGAGGCAGAGCTGTCTTTGCGAACGACCCATCCGTAAGAGAGGACTGAAGCAAGACGAGCGTGTTCCTCCGCATGGAGCGTACAGATAACCGATTCGCGCCCAGGCTCCAGCAGCAGCTGAGGCTCTTGACCCAAGGCGAGCCGTATCCAGCTGGCGATGCCTCGCAGCGTATTGTATTTGATCCGGTAGCCTTGACGCACGGCCTGCTCGAAATCGGACGGATGGCTGCCTGCCAGCTCCGTTAAGCGAGAGTAATCAAACTGGAACTGGCTATCATCCGCGGGGAGCTCGCCTGCGCGCACCCGGCGTAGCAGCTCATCCTCCGACCACCCAAAATTCCTGAGTGATTCCAGCAGGAGAGCATCCCATTGGGACAATGTAACGGCTTCCTTATTGTGAGCAATCATATCTTTTCACTCCTAACGCTGCATGGATTGAAAATGACTGCCCCGATCCTGTTCAGGACAACGGGGCAGTCTTTCTTCATTACTTGCCAGATTTATATTTGGCGAGGAATTCCTTCGCTTTGGCCGGGTCTGCTTTGACCTCCAATCCCGTTTTCACGATCGGACTTAAGGTCGATACTGCTTTGAACTTGTTATTTTTATAGTAGGCGAGGAACTCATCCTGATTGATGGAATACAGAACCGCTTTTCTCAAATCGGCGCTCTTGGCGATATCGCGGTTTTTGGTATTGAAGAGCAGGTACGAGACGGCGTTGCTCGGTATGGATTGCAGGGAAAGCTTGCTGTCTGCCTTAACCACATCGAATTTCGTTTCCGATACCCCGTAGAACAGGTGAATTTCACCGCTGCGTAGTGCGGAGAGCGAGCTTTCGGCGTCCTTAATGAATCGAACCTTGATGGAGTTTGCCTTCGGCTCATACTTTGTGCCAGGCATGTAGCCGGGGTTTTTATAGAAAACGGCCTCATAATCATTTTTATACGCGAGAATGTAGGGACCGCTGGTGAACAGGGTGTTGTTATATTTCGGCCCTTCCGTCACCGCCGACTGGTCGCCGTAAGCAATGTCCTTGTTTACATCATATTTGGCTACATCATAGGTGTTGATGCTTTCTACTTGCTTTTTGGACACAATCCCTGCGGACTGGTGGGCCAAGTAGTTCAACACTTGCGGGAACGGCTTCGTTGTCGTCAGCTTGACGACCTGATATTTTCCATCCTTGTTGCTAGCCTGCGACTTGTCGGCCACGAGGGTGGAGATTTTGGATGCAAGTCCTTTATCCAAACTGGACTTTACGGTATCGGAGCTGCCCGACAGCTTCGCCGATTCAAGAACGGCAGGGTCCGTCACCAGCTCCACCTTCTGGATATGCTCATGCAAGGTGAAGGTGCGGTGATTCGGAACGGAATCCTTATTCTTGGCCCGGTTCAGCGAGAAAATGACATCCTCCGCACCGACGCGCTCACCGGAGTCTGCAGCCAGCTTGTCCTTAATCTGGGCGAAGTGGATATCGTCCCTAAGGACGAAGTAGTAGTCCGAGTTGCCCTCGGCAATAGCGAAGTTATACGATAAGGAGCCTTCGGCTGTCAGCTTATCGTCGTCCGTCAGGTTAAGCAGGCGTACGTACTGGTTTGTGTTGATGATATTGATCGAGCCGTCATTGCCCTTGATCGGGTCAAGCGACGTTAACGAAGGAGATGTGGACTGCAGAATGATCGGTTCCTTGGCGCGTTTGGACACGTCCTTGAAATCCAGCTCTTCCCAAGGAAGGGAGCGCGACTTGGACAGCCTTACGGATTCCTTCTTCAATAAGTCTTGATTAAAGGCTTGCGCCTTGAGCGAACTATATAGTGGAGCAATATAGGCCTTGTCAAAGACCAGCTGCTGCTCGAATTTCTTGTACGTTTCTGTGAATTGCTCTTGCGTCTGTGTGGAAGCCTGATCGATCAGCTTATCGATTTCGGCATCGGCCAGGATGCTGTAGTCACCGCCTGTTTTGAAGAGGGAACGTACGGCATAGTCCGGATTGCCCGTTACCGTAGTCCAGCTCGATAAGGAAATGTCGAAGTTGCCTGCGTCCTGCTGCGCTTTGAACGTGCCGTAGTCAGGCTGCAGATTGAGCTTGACGTTGAAGCCGTTCTTCGTCAGCTGGTCGCGAACGATGTTAAGATCCGTCTCGTTCGAGCTCATGCCCAGCAGCTCAATATCGACAGGGGTGCTGGAGACGGCTTCCGTTCCAGCCGGCTTCGCCGTAGATTCGTCTTTGGTTGTCAGATTGCAGCCGTTCAACAGCAGCGAGGCGCCGAGGACTAAAGGAATGGCGAGTTTGCTTTTGATCATCATGGATTTCTTTCCTCCCAATATAGCAGTAGTATCTATGAACGCACATTCATTCCTCATTCCTGCATGTTACGAAACGTAGAGGCTATGGAATTTGAATGAGGATTCTGTAAGTTACAGCTAGTCCAGCTTCGGATCCAGCGCATCCCGCAAGCCGTCTCCCAGAAAGTTGAAGGAGAGTACGAGAGCGATGATCGCAAGGCCGGGATAAATTGCCGTATAAGCATGGGTTTCGAGATAGGCGCTTCCTACCTTCAGAATGTTGCCCCACTCCGGAATGTGCGGCTCGACCCCTAGTCCGAGGTAGCTCAGGCTGCTGGTCGAGATGACGGCGGCGCCTAAGGTCAGCGTGGACTTGACGATCATGGGAGCCAGCGAGTTCGGCACGATATGCTTTAGTAAAATTTGAACATCCCCTGCGCCGAAGGCGCGTGCCGCCTGCACATATTCCAGCGTCGAGACGAGCAGGACATTCGCTCTCATCGTGCGTGCATAGGTCGGAATAGCCCCTATGCTCAGCGCCAGAATCAGATTGAACGTATTGGCGCCGAAGGCGGCGATAATCGCAATGGCCAGCAAAATCCCCGGTATGGCGTAAAGAATATCAAGGGCCCGCATAATCAGATTATCCGTACTTCGTCCGTAATAGCCGGATAGGGTTCCTAATGCGCCTCCGATCACCACCGGAATTAGAGTGGATACGATTCCCACAAAGAGCGAGATGCGGGCGCCGAAGACAATTCGCGAGAACAGGCAGCGGCCGAAGTTGTCCGTGCCGAGCGGGTAGACCATGCTTGGCGGCTGCAGGATGGCTCCGTAATTGTTATCTATGGCCATACCATAATCGAATGTGAAATAGCTGCACAGGGATATCGAGAGCAGAAAACCGATAAAGAACAGTCCCAGCATGGAGGTGGCGCTGCGAGAAAGCCGATCCATCGTTTCCTGCAGCTTCGCGCCGGCCAGTCCTTCCCGATTCCGGAGTTTGGAAATAAGCAAAATACTTAGCGCCAATGCAAATACATTCCCCGTAACCGAGGTGATCAGCAGCAAAGCGGCGACCCCGTATAACCATTGAGGCAAGGGGCGCTCATCGTCGTAAAACCGTGCTATCCCAAGAAGGGAAATCTGCTGGATGACCCCTGCCACAAGCAGGGCTGTCATGCCGGGAAGAAATCCGTTCGAAACATACGGCTTAAAAACATTCAAAGAGGATACGGCGAAAACAAACACCGTCGTTAGTAATGAATAAACGGCAAGGGTATATGCAGGGCTCTTTTTCTTCTTCACCAACTGCAATGCGGCACTGACCATGAATATATTAGCGGTCAGTAGGCTAAGGAGCAGTACATAGCCTAAACGCCGGGTCTTTTGGTTTATTGCTCCGTGACGGATCAAATCCCGGCGGATCTGCATCAGGACACCCAGCTGCAGCAGACCGAAGGCTGAATAAGTCAGGAACGCGATGAATACAGCGGGCTTGATCGTCAGATCCTGCCAGGTGAAGCTGCTTAGCAGCAGCACTAGCGAGAGCGCCAGAGTAGCGGCTGCGGCAAATCCCGCCTGCGAATAGTCGATGCTGGTTTTGAATCGAAAGTGTTGATCCTGTCTGGAAAGCGTAATGGATTGGGTCACATGCATCACCTGCTAGTATTGTTTCATTCGCGAGCGAATTCTTGGATCGATAAAGGCATACAAAATGTCGATGATCACGTTAACGATGGAGATGGTGATGGCGGTGTACACAACCCCGCCCATAATGCTGGGAATATCGGGAATGAACTGCTTGTCCACGATGTAGCTTCCAATTCCGTTAATATTGAAAACCTTCTCCGTTACCGCCGCCCCTCCGAGCATGGCACCGAACTGCAAGCCGATTACCGTAATAATCGGAATCAGTGCATTACCCACAGCATGCTTCCATAAGATTTGCGAGCGCGATAAACCTTTGGCACGGGCTGTCGTAATATAATCCTCGTTGATCACTTCCAGCGTAGAAGAACGCGTCATTCTGGCGACCGTCGCCATTAGGCCTGTACCCAGAACGACTACAGGCAGGATCATCGTGAGAGCATTCTGCGGATTATAGGTGGCGGGCAGCCACTGCAGCTTGATCGAGAAATTCAGGATCAATATCAAGCCCTGCCAAAAATTCGGGATCGACAAGCCGATCAGAGCCAGCAGCATGAAGGTGTAATCCCAGAAGGAATGAGGCCGAGTGGCTGAGATCAGCCCGATCGGCAGTGCGATCAGTACGGCGACGACTGTGGAGATGACCGCCAGCGTCAGCGTCACCGGAAATTTCTTGGCGATGGATGCCGTGACATCCTCGTTTCCTGCAAACGATTTTCCGAGGTCAAAGGTCACGATATCCCGAAACATATCCCACAGCTGTACGAGATAAGGCTGATCCAATCCATAGAGCTTGTTGAATGCTGCTATCTGCTCCGGTGTTGCCGTTTCGCCGATGATGTTGGCTGCCGGATTCATAGGTGATAAATAAAGAATAGTAAATACCAGAAAGGCGACGCCGAGGATGACGAAGATCGTCATGATCAGCCGCTCCCCGATGTATTTGAGATAAGGATTGGCAAACAGGAGCATTAGCAGATACATGCAGCACCCCGGGAGCAGCGAAAGCACCAGAAAAAGCGGATGCTTAATCAGCTCTGCGAACGTATCCGCATAGGTGATTCGGTCTTCCTGCCGATCATTCGCGTGATTGTGCAGCTTCTCTCTCCATTTGACCTCTGTGAGTCTTTCCGCTTCCCGATTCAGCTTTGACCATTCAACGGGTTGACCGAAAAACCGATGCTTGCGCTCAAGCTGCTCCTTCGTTTCCATCAGCAGTCGTTCCCGATAGCCGGCCGCGATCCATTCCTGCTCGAGCTTATACAGCATCTCGTTCGGTTTCCCCTTCCTCTTGCTGCGCAGAAAGGCGAAATAGACGGCCAGGTTCACCGGCGCTCCTGTGAGCAAGAGCAAGTAGCGATACGAGGGATGCTGCAGCATCTTCGAATACGTGTCCCCGAGCCGTTGAAGGAGCTGGGATTGTATGGTATGTCCAGTCACATTCGTATACCCCTTTACCTCTCATGCTTTATATTGTATTATTCCGATAGATATACTAGATTTTATTAGGCGTGTACCATTATGTCAATAGTTGGTCAAAACAATTTTTCGCTACGATTTGAAACTAGTGAAACATTATTTTAGTGTGCAAGCACTATGTGGCCGCTTAATCTCCCAAAAATTTATAGAACAGGTGAGCAGGATGACAAACATATTGGAAGTAGAGCAGCTGTCGGTATCCTTCTACTCTCGAGATAAGGAGGTGGAAGCGGTTCGCAATGTCAGCTTTGCTGTCCGCAAGGGAGAGACGTTAGGCATTGTCGGAGAGTCGGGCAGCGGCAAGAGCGTGACCGCGCGCACGATTATGAGGCTGCTCCCGACGCCTCCATCGGTGGTGAAAGGAGGAAGGGTGCTGTTCCAGGGGCAGAACCTGGCGGATAAGACGGACCGGGAGATGGAGCAGATTCGGGGACGGGAGATCGGCATGATTTTCCAGGACCCGATGTCCTCTCTGAACCCGACGATGCGAATCGGGCGGCAGATTGAGGAGAGCCTGATCAAGCATCGCAGGATGAGCGGGGAGGAAGCGCGCAAGGAGGCGATCGAGCTGCTGAAGCTGGTCGGCATTCCGAATGGCGAAGCCCGCTACGACCAATATCCGCACGAATTTTCCGGGGGGATGCGCCAAAGGGTGATGATCGCCATCGCACTCGCGTGCCGGCCTTCCTTGCTGATTGCCGATGAGCCGACGACCTCGCTGGATGTCACCATTCAGGCTCAGATTCTCCATCAATTGAAGGAAATTCAGCGTAAGCTAGGTACGTCCATCGTCCTGATCACGCATGATCTGGGGGTTGTGGCAGGGATGTGCGACAGAGTCGTGGTCATGAAGGACGGCGAGGTCGTGGAAACGGGTACGACGGAGGATATCTTCTACGCTCCGAAGCATCCTTATACGCTGCGCCTATTGAATGCTCTGCCGCGGCTAGACGAGAAGAAGAAGCCGAAGCCCGCTCCGGCCGTCCCCCGTTCACCGGATGTCCTTCCTCTGCTGGAGGTGCGGTCGCTCAAGCAGCATTTCAGCTTAGGTAAAGGGCAAATGCTCAAAGCCGTCAACGATATCAGCTTCAGCATTCGCGCTGGGGAGACGTTGGGCATGGTAGGGGAGTCGGGCTGCGGCAAATCTACGACGGGAAGGACCATTCTGCGGCTCAACGAAGCGACGGGAGGCGAAGTGCTGTTTAAGGGGATACCGCTGAATCGGCTGAACCGCAGCGAGATGAAGATCATGCGCCGCCATATGCAGATGATCTTCCAGGATCCGTACGCCTCGCTCAATCCCCGGCTGAGGGTTGTCGACATCATAGGCGAGGCACTCGATCTTCACAAGATGACGAGCAGCAAGCTTGAGCGGCAGCGGCGGGTGGAGGAGCTGCTCGAGCTGGTCGGGCTCAGCGCATCGCATGCGGGCCGCTACCCTCACGAATTCTCGGGAGGACAGCGGCAGCGGATAGGCATTGCGCGGGCGCTGGCGGTCGAGCCGGAGTTTATCGTATGCGACGAGCCGCTTTCGGCTTTGGACGTATCCATTCAGGCCCAGATCGTCCGGCTGCTGGAGGAGCTGCAGCAGCGGCTCGGGCTGACGTATTTGTTTATCGCCCACGACCTCTCGATGGTGAAGCATATCAGCGATCGCGTAGCGGTCATGTACAAGGGCAAGATTGTCGAGCTCGCGGAGAGCGAGGAGCTGTACGCAAACCCGCTGCATCCGTATACCAAGACGCTGCTGTCGTCGATCCCCGTGCCCGATCCGGCCGTGGAATCCCGCAAAGCATTCGTGCCTCCCGCAGATCCGAATGCGGCGGATCCGTACGGGCTGGAGCGGTCCCGGTTCGTTGAGGTACAGTCCGGCCACTGGCTTGCCGTAGCCGGAGATTAACCCGCTCCTTACCGCCTTTTTTGCCATATACGAGAAAAGTGAATATTGCCTCAGCCCCCTCGCTTCCCTATGGTATAGCTATCTGTACGGCTGTACAGCATTCATGAAGCGGAGGGGACGAACAACGATGAGTGGCAAAAAATTGAAAGCAGGTATTATTGGAGCAGGGAATATATTCAGATCGGCCCACGCCCCGGCACTGGAGAATCACCCGGAGGTGGAGCTGACGGCTCTTTGCGACACGAATTCGGAGCGGGCGTTGCAGCGGGCTGCAGAGCTTGGGATTCAGCACGTATATAGCGATTATAATGAGCTGCTGGAGGCGCATCCGGGCCTTGATTTCGTTGATATTTGTACGCCGAATGCCTACCACAGCGAAATTTCCGTAGCGGCACTGGAGCGGGGTATCCATGTTTTCTGTGAAAAACCGGATGCCGTAACGCCGCAGGAAGCCGCCAAGATGGCTGCGGCTGCCGAGCGCAGCGGTAAAATTCTAATGGCGATGCGGAACAACCGGTTCCGTCCGGCGGTTCAGTTCCTAAAGAAATATATATCCGAAGGACATGCCGGAGAAATTTATACAGGCCGATGTGGCTGGGTTCGCCGCCGCGGCATTCCCGGCAAGGGCGGCTGGTTTACCACGAAGTCGTTATCGGGAGGCGGTCCGCTCATTGATTTGGGCGTACATTTTATCGACGTTGCCATTTGGCTGATGGGCGCTCCTCGCCCTGTCTCGGTTACGGGTGCTGCCTATACCAAGTTTGCCGGATCCTCGATCAGCGACTCGGAGCATAGTCAATTTGGAGAAAGCAAGGATGAAGGCACCTTTGACGTGGAGGACCTGGCCACCGGCTTTATCCGCTTCGACAACGGAGCAACGCTGCAGATTGAGTTCAGCTGGGCCTCCAATGTCGAGGAGGAAATGAACTTCGTTGAGCTTCGAGGTACGGGGGCCGGACTCAGCTACCGCCGCGGCGAAGCTAAAGTCTTCACCGAGGTGGCGGGAACGTTGGTTGATCTGCTTCCGCGGCTGCCGAAGGATAACGTCGGGCATACACCGCATCTGCACCATTTTATCGACTGCATTCAAGGCAGAGCCGTACCGGTGAATTCGCCGCAGGACGGCGTAGATATGATCAATATTCTTTCGGCCTTGTACGAATCGGCTAGAACGGGCTCTGAGGTCAAGCTGAGTCCACAGGGAGAATAAGGATGAGCCTAAAGATTGATGAGCTTCACTTTCACAATGTCGCCGCGCTGGAGGGGTACGCGGGTGGCTATCATCTGTGCCGCTTTCCTCAGGAGGTAAGGCACACGCTGGGAGAACGGGGCCGATTCATTGCCGAGGAATCGACCGGCTGTGAGATCAGGTTCGTCACCCCGGCCCCGAATGTCCGGATCACC
This sequence comes from Paenibacillus silviterrae, assembly GCF_030167925.1. GTDB lineage: Bacteria > Bacillota > Bacilli > Paenibacillales > NBRC-103111 > Paenibacillus_G > Paenibacillus_G silviterrae. The sequence continues at coordinate 1,490,799 of NZ_JASKUT010000002.1, read as the reverse complement.
CTGCAGCTCCCTAATAACGAAGGGGAGGTCGCGGTGTATAAGGGAGGCATTCTTCATTCCATGCATCGCCTGCAGGCGGGCTTACCCACTACGCTCCACCTGGAGGAGCCCCCTCGCTTGAGCATGATACCGCGGGAGCAGCTGCTGGAGAGCGGCTTCGCACCGGAGGTATGGCGCATCATCTTCGGCCGGGCGAATGCCGTGCTGCTGCGTCTGAACACGTTCGGGCATCCCGTACGGCCGCCGAAGCCCGAGGAGACGCCTCGCCTGCGCTGGCTGGCCTACGGCTCCTCCATCACGCACGGCCTGATGACGTATCCGCTCTCCTACGTGGATCAAGCGGCCCGCCGCCTGCAGGCGGACGTTTCCAACAAAGGAATGAGCGGCTCGTGCCTGTGCGAGAAGGAGATGGCGGATTTCCTCGCCGAGCGTCAGGACTGGGACGTGATTACACTGGAGCTTGGAGTGAATATGCGGGATCAATTCACCCCGGAGGCGTTCGCCGAACGGACGGAGTATCTCTTGAAGCAGGTTGCCATGCGGCATCCGAAGAAGCCGATTTTCGTCATTACGATTTATCCTAACTTCGCTACGCAAGCGGATACGGTCGCGGGAGAACGGGAGAGACGTTATAATGACATATTGCAGGAGCAAGTGAAGGCTTTGCAGCACCCGCATGTGTACCTGCTGGACGGCTCGTCCGTGATGATGGACTATTCGAGCCTCTCCGCCGATATGATCCATCCGGGCTCCTACGGCCACATGCGGATGGGAGAGCGGCTGGCCGCCTTGATGAAGCCGGTGCTGGAACATTATTGCTTGCGGGAAAGGTAGGCATTTCCGAGCGAATCCTTTACAATGAAAGAACCTCACAACACGCTATAGGAGAGATGCGTTTTGCAAAAAAAGTGGTTGTATCGTTTTATTTTATCCTACCTTCCGATTTTTTTTGCGGTCATCTTCTGCTTGATGCTGTTGTTCTTTCTTGGTGTCAACGAGCTGACGAAGAAGCAATCCCTGAAGACGTATGAGGTGTATTCCCAGCAGGTCATGCATATTGTCGATTCCACGCTGCAGAATATCGATACGCTCGCCAGTAAAAATTTACTGCTGCATCCTAAGATTGCAGCTTATTTCGAACAAACGGGGGAGCAATCCCCCTATTCGTATTATGGGGTTACCGAGGTGCTGCTCGACTTCGTGGCGCCGCTGCCGATGATCGATTCCGTTTATTTGTACCGTGCGACGGACGGCAAGGTGCTGCTGCAGCATTTCTCATCGGAAATCAAGGATTTCGGGGACCGTGACTTTATCGAGCGGGCAATGAAATCATCGAAGCCGATGCTGTGGAGCGGTGTAAGAAATTTGTCGTTGTACGATTCCGATGACCGCCAGAAGACGATTGTCTCTTTAGTTAAAAAAATGCCCTATTATTCCGGCGCTCAAGGCCTGATTGTCATCAACGTGCGCTCCAGCTCGCTCCAGGCGCTCGTGAAGGAGATGTACGACAACGGCACCGGGACCGCTTGTCTGATGGATGCCGGCGGCAGCAGCTTCGAAGGGGCGGCGCGGCCATGCGGCCCGCAGGCGCCGGCGGCGGAGAAGGGCAGCGTGGTGCTGGCTTCCCCGTATTCCGGCTGGAAGCTGTATATGAGTATGCAGCATCACAGTGTATTCGCTTTTCTCTCCACCTTCTCGTACATATGGTTCGTCCTCGGACTCATAGCGATTGTCGGCGGGGTCGGAGCGATGACGTATATCAGCCACCGGCAGTATCGTCCGATCGATCAGGTCGTCAGCCGGATTCAGTCCTTCACGGAGCAAAAGAAAGGGTATGTCGACCGAACGGATGTCAAGGACGAATTTGCCTTTATCGACCATGCCCTGGTGAATCTGATCGAGCAATCAAACCGGTTCGAGGAACAGCAGGCCGAAGGAATGATCTACCGCAGATCGCAGCTGTTCAAGGAGCTGATGGAGGGGACGCGGCCGATCTCCAAAGAGGAGCTTCACAGGGAGTCCGCTTTGCTCGGGATCGAGGCGCCCTTCGATTACGCAGCCACCGCTATTGTAGAGATGGATGCGTATGCCCGGTTCATCTCCGAATATTCAGCTCGGGATCAGCTGCTTTTCAAGTTTACCCTGCGCAGCGCGATTCAGGAAATCGCCGAGGAAGAGGAGGAGTTCCTCTGGACGGAGTGGGTCACTCCGAGCCGGCTCGGATTGTTCTACCGGAAGGCGGGCAGCGGCGGCGAGAGACGGATGATCGTGAAGATCACCGAGATGGCGGAGCGGGCTCGAGCTTGGGTGGAACAGTACCTGAAGTTTACGATCACATTCGGCATCGGGGGAACCGTCAGGGAACCGCATCAAGTCCATCTGTCCTATCGGCAGGCGGAGAAGGCGCTGGAGCGCAAAATCTCGCTGGGCCCGAATAGGGTCATCGTCTATGACCCGCAGTGGGGCTCGTTAGCCGAAGGCTCCGGCGTGGATACCTTAATGCAGGAGCTGCAGGAGGCGGCCCAGCTGTTCCGTCTCGGCAACCCGGATTGGGAGCTTCTGCTGCGGCAGGCGTTTCAGGCCTTATCCACGGGTATTTACTCCCGCGAAGACGTCACCGGCCTGATTCGCCTGTTCAAGGCGCAGCTGAAGCGGGAGATGCAGGAGCTGCCGCAGGAGCTGCAGGAGGTATGGAGGGCTGACGGCCTCCGGCGCATCCATGATTTACCTGAGGATCCGGAATGGGTGGAGGAGACTCGAAGCTACCTGTACGAGGCGCTGGGCGAGGTCGACCGGCAGCTCCGCGGGCTTCGAATGGGCCGGGAGCAGTATACTCTGGCCGCTCAGGTGCGTGAATATATTATGGAGCATTACACCGACAGCGAGCTGTCCCTTGCCCAGATCAGCGATACCTTCGACATGAATCAGAAGACGTTAAGCCGTATTTTTAAAGAGGAGTTCGGCGAGAAGTTTGTCGATTACCTGGCCAAGGTACGGGTGGAGCAGGCCAAACGGCTGCTGCTCGAGACGTCGGAGCCGGTGCAGGCGATCGCCGAGAAAGTTGGATATTTGTATCCGATGTCGTTTATACGGGTATTTAAGAAGGTGGAGGGCACGACTCCGGGGGATTACCGAAAGGAGAACGGCCCTGAATGAGATCACGTCCGGCCGAGGCGAAAAGCCTTGCTGCCGGGCGTTTTTTTGTTTGTTCGAAGCGGCAGGAGGTATACGAGAAAGATGAATATTGCCGGATAGCGGCTTCGGAGGGTAAGGTGAGTTCAGCAAGGCGAACCGAATCGGTCGCCGATACTAAACAGCCGGAAGGAGGTACACACATGAATAACCAACAAGCATGGGATGCGGGTCTTCAAGAGAAGAAGCTCTCGGCGCAGCGCCGGTCCCTTTGGAACAACAGACGATTCCGTCAGAACGTACCGCTCTGGCTGATGTTTTTGCCGGTTGCCGTGTTCTATATTTTGTTCAAGTACACCCCGATGCTGGGACTGGTGATTGCATTTAAGAACTACACGTTCTACGAGGGCATCTGGGGCAGCCAGTGGGTCGGGTTCGATAATTTCACCAATTTGTTCACGCAGGCACAATCGGTCCAAATCATCCGAAATACGCTGGTGCTCAGTATCTTATCGGTGTTTGTCGGGTTTCCGTTTCCGATCGCGCTGGCGATTATGATGAACGAGGTCCGAAAGACTTGGTTCAAACGCACGGTGCAAACGCTCGTCTACTTGCCTCACTTCTTCTCCTGGGTTGTCGTCGGAGGGATTGTGCTCACGCTCTTCTCCCAAGGGGGCATGCTGAATGAGCTCGTAGCAAAGCTGCTCGGCGAGCCTTATGCCTTCCTGTTCCATGAGTGGTCCTGGATCTCGATCTTCCTCGGTTCGGGCATCTGGAAGGAAGCGGGCTTCAGCGCGATCATCTACTTGGCCGCGCTGACGGTCATCGACCCGAGCTTATACGAAGCGGCGAGCATCGACGGCGCCGGCAAATGGAAGCAGATGTGGCACGTCACGCTGCCGGGCCTCAGTCCGACGATTATCGTCATGCTCATCCTGGCCATGGGACGGGTGATGGAGGTCGGCTTCGATCAGGTCTACGTGCTGCAGAACTCGATTGTCGCCAACATTTCGGAGGTCATCAGCACCTTCATTTATCAGGCGGGCTTGCAGGGAGGACAATTTAGTCTGACCGCTGCACTCGGCTTGTTCGAATCCGTCGTCGGGCTGGTGCTGGTCGTAATTACCAATGCCATTGCCAGACGCTTTAACAAAGAGCTGTGGTGAGAGGAGGGCAAACAAACGCATGCGCACTTCATTTTCCGAAAAAATATTTTACGGCGTGAACTACTTCCTGCTGGCCGTTGCCGGTCTAGTATGCTTCCTGCCGCTCCTTCACTTGGCTTCCCTGTCGCTGAGCGGCAAGGACCCGGTCATGTCCGGGTACGTCACCCTGTGGCCCTTGGAATTCACATTAGAGTCTTACGAGATGCTGTTCAAAGGCACTCCAGTTGTCCGCGCCTTTACCAATAACGTCATAATCACGGTTGTCGGCGTCGTGCTCAGCATGATTTTCACGATATTCGCGGCTCATCCGTTATCCCGCAAGGCGTTTTACGGCCGTCGCTTCATCACTTTGGCCATTGTGTTTACCATGCTGTTCCAAGGCGGTCTCATCCCGACGTACCTTGTGATTAAGCAGCTCGGGTTAATCGATTCCTACGGCGCTTTGTGGTTCCCTGGCCTTGTCAGCACCTTCAATATGCTGATCATGCGGAGCTTCTTCGAGAATATCCCCGAGGAGCTCGATGAAGCGGCGCGTATGGACGGCTGCGGCGAGTGGAGACTGCTGCTGCGGATCATTCTCCCGCTGTCGCTGCCGATGCTCGCGACCATTGCCTTATTTTACGGCGTGCAATATTGGAATTCGTTCTTCAACGTGCTCATCTACTTGAACAGCCCGGAGAAGTATAACTTGACCGTGCTCATTCAGCAGATGGTTCGAAGCCAGTCGATTCTGCAGGAGATCAACGCCATGAACCAGCAGGAAATTCCGAATATTACGCCGGAGGGCATGAAGGCGGCGGGTATTATGGTCATCATTCTTCCTATGCTCGTCGTTTATCCGCTGCTGCAAAAGTATTTCGTTAAAGGGGTGATGATCGGCGCGGTGAAAGGGTAGCTGCCTTCAGAAGGACCGAAGCAAGTTCGGAAAGTGCAAGCGGGTCGATCCATCATGTACAATGAATAGGGAGGTCGAAATTTCATGAAAAAAAGAAACTGGAAGCGCTCTTCCAGCGCGATACTAGCGCTTTCGCTCATTGCGGCAGGCTGTGGCGGTAATGGAGCAGGCAAGACCGACGATACGAAGAATGCGGCGGAGGAGCCCGCGAAGCGCGGTTCGATTACGGTATCGCTGTACGATCGGGGAACGGTTCCCGCGGATGAAGGAACGATGGATAACAACCGCTGGACGAAGTGGGTTAACGAGAACGGCCCCGCCGATGTGAAGTATGTGACGGTGCCGCGCTTCGAATCGCTGCAGAAATTCAACGTGATGTTCGCGTCGGGATCGGCGCCCGATCTCATTCTCGAATTCGATACGGCCTATCAGGGACAATTATACAGTCAGAAGCAGCTGATGCCGCTGGACGATTTGATTGCCAAGCACAGCAAGGAATATAAGCAAATGCTGGAGAAATATCCGGCTATTAAGAAAGCGGGAACGATGCCGGACGGCAAAATGTACCTGCTCGGTCGTCCGATGAATTTCGGGCCCCAGCATTACTTGTTCATCCGCGCCGACTGGCTTAAGAAGCTGAACCTGAAAGCGCCTACGACACCGGAGGAGCTCCTCGAGGTCGCTAAGGTGTTCGCGGCGAAGGATCCGGACGGCAACGGAAAGGCGGATACGCAGGGGATCGGGCTTAGCTTTGTATCCGGCATCATTTTGAACAATATGTTCGGGACCAACTTCACGCTGTTCGGTACCGGACAGTACCCCTGGATCGTAGAGAACGGCAAGGTCGTGCATGATTGGGACCGCTTGAAGGCGGCGCTTGAATTCCAGAAGCAAATCTATGACGCCGGTATTGCGGATAAGGATTTCGTGACGGATAAAAACGGCGAGAAGCAGAAGCAAGCCTGGATTACGGGCAAACTCGGCATCTACGGCGGTAACGGGGCGGATGTGAAGATTTATGAAGCGCTGAAGAAAAATGTGCCGGAGGCCGAAATCATCCCGATTGAGCTTCCGAAGACCTCCTTCGGCCATTACAGCCCGCTTCTGTCGACGCCGATCCAAATGACCGGAATGGTCAACGCAGCGGCGAAGGATCCGGTGTCGGTCATCAAGATGATCGACTTCATGTCCAGCGAGAAGTATTACAATACGATTCAAAACGGGCTCGAGGGCGTCCATCATAAGCTAAGCGCCAACGGCTGTCCTGAACCGATCGATGCGGAGAAGAACAAGAAGGAGCTCGGCTATGCAGGGGATATGAATATGCTCGCGCCTTTGCTTGGCAAGTGCTTCGGCTTGGAGAACAAAGTGAACCCTACTCCGGCGGAGAAGGATATGGTTCAGATTATCAATATGGCCAAGAAGGCTTATATGGACCCGGCGAAGCCTATGGCCGGCATTACTCATAGCAGCTATTTGCCGAACCTGCCGCAGGAGCTCGCTCCGATCAACGCCAACGCCAACAAAACGATCATTGACCTTGCGGTCAAAGCGATCGTGAGCGGCAAATCCTATACGGTCGATCAGTTCGTGCAGGAGGCGAAGGCAACCTGGGAGAAGGCCGGCGGAGCGAAGGTGGACGATTTCTACGGCAAGTGGTACGACGAGAACAAAGACAAAGCCATCCTGATGAAGGATCTGTATCAGATGGGCGGCCAATAATTCCGTAGGAAAGCGCCTCTTGCACGGGGCGCTTTCCGCTTACTAACGAAGGGAGAGTATACTATGATTCGCCGATTTCACGATGCCCGCGACCGGTTCTTCGACCTCCGGTTCGGGATGTTTATCCACTGGGGACTTTACGCCATCCCCGCATGGCACGAACAATTGCTCTGGCGCGGCCGGACGACACGCGCGGAATACGAGCAGCTGATTCAACAGTTCGATCCGCAGCGGTTTGATCCGGAGGAATGGCTGGATGCGGCGCAGGAGGCCGGAATGCAGTACGTCTGCTTCACGACGAAGCATCATGACGGCTTCTGTATGTGGGATACGAAGCAGACCGACTATAACATCATGAATACGCCTTACGGTAAGGATACGCTGGCGATGCTTGCGGAAGCGTGCCGCAAGAGAGGCATGCCGTTAAGCTTGTATTATTCCTGCCCGGATTGGCATCATCCGAATTATCCGAACCTTGGCAGGCATCATGAGATGTTCGGTCCGCGCCCGGGGGACGAGCCGAATCTGGAACGGTACTATGAATATGTTGAGGAGCAGATTCGGGAGCTGCTGACGGGTTACGGACCGATCTATCAATGGTTCTGGGACGTGAATGTGGCCGAGTATCATAATCCTGCGATCAACGAGCTGATCCGTTCGCTGCAGCCGGGCATTCTCATCAATAACCGGGGTCCCGGCGAGGGCGATTACAGCACACCGGAGCGGCATGTCCCGGAGGGAGGCATTTTCCGTACGCCGACGGAGGCCTGCCAGTCACTGGGTCGAGAGAGCTGGGGATATCGTGAGGGGGAGGACTATTACAGCCACAAGTTTCTAATGCAGAGCATGGATAAAATTCTTGCTATGGGCGGCAACTATTTGCTGAATGTCGGCCCGCGGGCGGACGGTACGCTCGATCCGGTTCATGTGGAGACGCTGCGTGCGCTAGGCTCCTGGTATCGATCGGTGAAGGAAGCCTTCACGGATGCCCAGCCTGCCTCTTATATGGGGGGAAGAGACGAAATCATCGGCTCCGATGAGGTGCATAGTGTCGTAGCCCGGGATCATGTGCTGCTTACCCGAAAGGGCAATCATCTTTACGTGCATGTATATAAAGATCTGCAGGGCGACTGTATCGTTCTAAGGCCGCTGGACCGACAGCCGAAACGAGCGGTGCTGCTGAACAACGGACAGGAGCTGGAGACGAGTGTGGAGCTTCTGCCCTGGTATTGGAAGGAAAAGCCGTATCTTCGCATCAAGCGGGTGCCCGTTAATGAAATGACCGGAACCGTAATGGTCATCCGGCTGGAATTTGACGATGCCATCGCGGAATAAGCGATATACAGGAAAATTGGATATTGAATTTGCCGGATTTCGAGCCTTATGCTGGGCACAAATTGAAAGGGGTGAAATCATGTATTCATTGTTTACCAGGTCAAGGTTTGTATGCGTTTTCTTAGTTTTCACTTTAATGCTAGGCTCGCTGACACCCTCCGCGGCGTCTTCCGTCTTCGCCGCTGCAGGAGGCGATCTGCTGGCCGACACCTTCGATACGGCGACGCTTGGCCAGAGGCCGCCGGGATGGTCCGGCAATCCGCCGGCTGCGGTCGAACCGGCACCGAATCCTTACGTCGCCAAGGCGGTCGTCGAGGAGCTTCAGGGACACCCGGGCCGGCTGCTGCATACTCAGAAGAACGCGAAGTCCGTATCAACGTACCAGCTCGAGCGTAAACTGACCGCGTCTGCAACAGCCAAGAGCGTTCTCACGTATCAGGTGCGGCCGGAGCAAGGAGACGCCGTCATCTACCTGCCGTCGCCCAAGAGCGGAACGGTGGTATTGGCCAAGTTCGCCTTCAACAACGGGCATTTCGCCTATATGAAGAAGGGCGCTTCGGCCTGGACCAACATTACGCCCTACAGCGGCGGGGTATGGTATGATGTGAAGCTTGCGCTGAATGCCGAGACCGACACCTTCGATCTGTACATTAACGGCGAGCTTAAGCTGGCGCAAGAACCGATGGCGGAGGGAGAAGCGCTGACGTCCTTCTATCTCGGTATCTATAAGGACAGCATCGGCCGCGTCTACTTTGATGAGTTCCATGCTTATTCGTATAAGCCTGCTCTTAGCGCCTCGTTCCAGGAAGCGGGCTACTCGGTGGCTGCAGGAGCCAGTCTGCCGTTGACGCTTGTTTATGATCCCGTTGATGCGACGAATCAAACGGCCGCATGGACCTCGGATAACCCGGCCGTTGCGACCGTAAGCTCGAGCGGGGTGGTTACCGGCATCAAAACTGGAACCGCTGTCATTACGGCTGCGCCGCTCGAGAATCTGCCACCTGTCAGCACCACCGTGACGGTCAATGAGGTTCCGGTAACCGGCATCTCTCTTGCTCCGTTGACCTCCAGCGTTCCGGCAGGGTCCCGCGTATTCCTTCAGGCGACCGTCGTTCCGGACAACAGTACGAACAAAAAGCTGACATGGGGAACGAATGATCCGCAGGTGGCTGCCGTAGATCAATACGGCGAATTAACGGGTGTTGGTGCCGGCACCACCAAAGTGTATGCACTAAGCGCGGACGGCTCGGTCCGCGGGGAGACGACCGTCACCGTCACAGCGCGCACCATTCAGCACCAGCTTTATGTATCGCCAAACGGCCAGGACACAAATCCGGGAACGATCGAGGCACCGTTCCGTACGATCACAAGAGCCAAGTCGGCGGTGCGTGAGCTGAACGCCGCGATGACCGGCGATATTGTCGTCAATCTGCGCGGGGGAACGTACACGCTGCAGGATACGGTTCAGTTGGATCCGAACGATTCCGGGAAGAACGGGCACTTCGTCACCTACCGCAGCTATCCGGGCGAGCAGGCGGTGATCAGCGGAGGACGCGCCGTAACCGGCTGGGTAGAGCATGATCCGGCTAAGGGAATCTACAAGGCGGCTGTGGGTCCCGGCTTCCAGACAAGGCAGCTCTTTGTGGACGGGGTTCGCGCCGTACGGGCACGCAGCGAAGGGGGATTGACCAACCCGGTCAAGACGGCCACCGGTTATGTCTCTGAGGATACGTTCCTGGCCGGCTGGAGGAACCCTGCCGATTTGGAATTTGTATTTAACGAGATTTGGACGAATCCGCGGGCGGGCGTCGCTTCGATTTCGGCTGCGGACGGGAAAGCCGTTATTACAATGGAGGAGCCCGGCTGGACCGCCGTCGCCAATAAGGGGATGACGTCCGCCACGGTTCCTGTTCATTACGAGAATGCTTATGAACTGCTGGACCATGCGGGAGAATGGTATTTGGATTCCGCCGAGGGGATGCTGTACTACAAGCCGCGCGCATGGGAGCAGCTGTCTAAGGCTGCTGTCATTGCTCCTGTACTTGAGAAGCTGATCACGATACAAGGGATTTCCGCCGATCAGCCGGTCCGCAACGTGCAATTCGAAGGGCTGCATTTCATGTACACGACCTGGATGCGTCCGAGCACAAGCCTGGGCCATGCCGATGCCCAGAATAACTACCTTCGTTACCCGGGTACTCCGGATGAGCTGGCGGACGCGGCGATTATGATTCAGCTGGCGAATTCCGTGAACTTCGAACGGAATCATTTTGCCAAGCTGGGGATTACGGCGCTTCGCATGGATAACGGCGTGCAGAACAGCCTTGTCCGCGGGAATGAATTCTATGATATCTCCGGAGGCGCGATCAATGTAGGCTCACCGAATTCGAATGATCGCGAGGTATTCAACCCGGCCGATCACCGTAAAGTGATGAAGAACAACGATATTGTGAATAATCTGATCCATGATATCGGAGTGGACTATAAGTCCGCCGCGGCCATCTCCGCCGGCTATCCCGAGGATATGGACATCAGCCATAATGAGATTTACAACATTCCCTACAGCGGAACGCATATCGGCTACGGATGGGCTAAGGCCTTCGATCCGATTACCCGCAATGTCAAAATTCAAAATAACCTGATTTATGACCTGATGGGTATGGGACTTCGTGACGGCGGAGCGATTTACAGCCTGGGGGTAACCGGTGCGACACCTGAGAATAAGAACCTGGTGTCGGGCAACTATATCCGCAACCAGATGGATGCCAACGGTGCCTTGTACGCCGATGAAGCCTCAGCTTACTGGCGTTACGAGAATAACGTCATTGATCTGAAGGAGTCGCCGCCATGGCATTCGCCTAAGCGCTGGGCGCTGGTATGGACACAAACGATCCATGATTTGGACTTCTATAATAACTATACGACCGGCGAGGCTTATACGAATTCCGGTGTCAACGTGACCTTCGAAAATACGCATTCGTATCCAGACGCGAACTGGCCGAGCGAGGCTCGCGCCATTATCGACAATGCGGGATTGCAGCCGGATTATCGCTTCCTGTCGGAGGGCAAGGTAAGCCGTTGGTCGTCCGAGGCAGTGAATATTGCCGTCGGTGGAAGCGCAGCCATGAAGCTGTTCTCGAAGAACGGCAAGGATCAGACGGTAACGCAGGAGCAGAGCCGTATCTATTACTCCACGGTCAATCCGTCGATTGCCGTAGTGGATGAGCAGGGTGCCGTGAAGGGCGTTTCTGTCGGCAGCACCAAGGTTCGGGCGCATATTGTGAACGGTTCCCTGCTGAGGACGGTGGAAGCGGATGTATTTGTCGGCGATACGCTGGCTGAAATACGCTTGGACGATCAAGTAGGGAAGGTAGTCTATGTAGAGGAGGGCACTTCCGTGTCGCTCTCCGGGTACGGGAGCACCGCCTTCGGGAACAAGATCGGATTAGACTCGATTACTTATCGGTCCAGTGAGCCGTCGATTGCTTCCGTGGCGGAGGGGGGGATACTGACTGCGCATCAAGCGGGCTCGACGGTGCTTACCATGGAAGCCGATTTCCTTGGCAACAGAACCGTAAGCCATGTACTCCTCAAAGTATGGAATCACGAGAGCTCTTCCGATTACGCTATGCGTTATGAGTTTGGCGATGCGGACAACTGGTATGTTAGCTCTACCGGCAATGGCACCAAGCAAACGACCGGCGGGCAGATCACCGTGGGCACACCCGGCGGTCATGCGATCTACCAAGGCAGAACGTATCGGAACGAGCTGCTCGATTTTAACCTTAAGATCAATGGAACCGGCAGCTGGTACGCCCTGATGTTCGGCAATCAGGATATGGAGAAGGGATATAGCAACGGCAGCTCTTATCTGGTAACCATCAGCTCCGGCGCTCTGGAGCTGCAGCGGTTTAATGAAGGCGCGCGGACGGTCATCTACGGCAATATCGCAGGACATACCAGCATCGGCGGCGATGCCGTTCCGAACACGATGCTTCCGCTGGGTGAGGAGCACCGGGTTCAGCTGGGCTCCTTCGAGGAAGCGGGCGGCGTTCGCCTAATCATGAAGGTGGACGGCAACGAGGTCTTTAACTTCCTGGATACGACCGCTAAGGCACTGAAGGGCCCCGGTTATTTCGGTCTTGTTTCCCGTACCGGAAGCATGACGCTTGGTCCTAGTGGTCTAGGGCCGGCACCTGTCGTAGGAATCGCAATGGAGGGACTCAGCGGTGAATTGAAGGCCGGCGAAGTGCGTACGTCGGTGGCGAAGGCTGTTTATGACAACGGCTTCAGCGGCTTGATCCATAATGTGGCATGGGTCAGCAGCCAGCCTGAGACGTTATCCGTTGACCCCGGCGGCGTTGTAACGGCACTGCGTCCGGGATCGGCGATCCTTAGAGCCTCCAATGGCTCGGTTCAAGGCACATATCCGGTAACGGTGCTGCCGTCTCCCGACCGGAAGGCTCCAGTAACTACGGACAATGCGCCGGAGAGCTGGTCGGCTTCGGATGTAACGGTACAGCTGCGGGCAACGGATGACGAATCCGGTGTGGCGGCTACCTATTACACGGTGAATGACGGTCAGCCTGTCGCGGGAACGGCCGTGAAGCTGACCGAGGAGGGCATCCATACGCTTCGCTACTGGAGCGTTGACAAGGCAGGCAATCAAGAAACCGTGCATACCAAGCTTGTACGTATTGACCGAACGGCCCCGACGCTGCAGGTAACGCTGTCCGAATCGGTGCTGTTCCCGGCTAATCATCGGATGGTTTCCGTAACAGCCTCTACCTATGCCCAGGACCGGTTCACAAGCGATGTGAAGGTAACTCTTCTTTCGGTCGTCAGCAATGAGCTGGATGAAGGTCTCGGTGACGGCGATACGGCGGGCGATATTCAAGGAGCGGAAGCAGGCACGGCTGATTTTGAATTTTTGCTTCGTGCGGAAAGGAGTGGCAAGGGTTCAGGTAGAATGTATACGGTAACCTACCTCGCATCGGATGAAGCAGGAAATCACACCACTGCTTCTGCTATTGTCACTGTTCCGCATTCGTCCTCCGGGAAAAAATAGGTTAAGAAAGGGTTCCTACTACATGGGTTTTCTAGACCGAAAAGTGAAAGATTTATATCAGTATACTCCGGAGCTTACCACTCCGGAGGACCTCGATTCCTTCTGGAATCGCACATTGGAGCAGGCTGGTCAAGTCACTGTACCCGCCAAGCGGCAGCTCATCTCCACCCCTATGCGCGGAGTGCAGGCGTATCAGGTAACGTATCAAGGCTACGCAGATACGCCGGTCAACGGCTGCTTCCTCGTGCCGTCGCTATGGAACGAGGAGCGCTTTCCCTGCGTTATTCAGCTTCACGGCTACACCGGAAGCAGTCTGCTGCCGGAGCATTATGCTCCATGGCTGCTGGCGGGCATCGCCGTCTTTGCCATTGACATCCGCGGTCAAGCGGGAGGCACGGGAGACCTGCTGCCGCAAGAGACCGGTATGGCCAAGGGCTGGATCACCAAGGGTATTGATGATAAAGACACTTGCTACTACAAGGCAATATCCGTCGACTGCTTGCGGGCCATTGACTGGGTTGCCGAACAGCCGGAGGTGGATACCGCCCGAATCGGCGTAGCCGGGGGCAGCCAGGGCGGAGGGCTGGCCATGCTGATGAGCGCGCTTAGCGACAAGCTTGCTTTTGCCATTGCGGACATCCCGAATATGTGTCATATGGATTGGGGGATCTTTAACTCGACGGGCTCCCTTACCGAAGCAGCCGATTATGTGTCCCGTTTCCCTGACAAGTGGGAGGCTGTGACGAAGACGCTCAGCTACTTCGATAACATGAACCTGGCCCACCGGATTCGGATCCCGATCCTCGTCTCAGTCAGCTTGAAGGACACCGTATGTATGCCGGAAACCGTATTCGCGGCTTACAACCGGATTACCTCGGAGAAGCAGCTGCACATCTACCCGTTCCGGGGCCATTCCACCGGAGATAAGCACTTGCGCAAGATCCTGGAATTCACACTGACCCAGTGTGATACAGGCAAGGTAAATAGCTGATAGACAACATACCGCGGTAACGAGTAAATGGGACGCCTAACAGAGCTCTGTAATGGCGTCCCTTTCCTTTTTTCAATCGGAAAGAGCAGGCAGTTTGGAATATAAAAAATCAGGATTGTAAAGGCTGTCATGATATGCTAAATTAAATGTGTAAACGTTATACTATGGAATCCAGGATAGAGGCGTACTGCAGTGAGCTCGATTACAATTAAAGACGTGGCACGGGCCGCAGGGGTATCAACGGCGACCGTATCTCGTGTACTGAACAACAGTGGATATGTCAGCCAGGAGGTAAGGCTGCATGTCGAGGAAGTTATGAAGAGCATGAACTATCAGCCGAATGTGCTCGCAAGGAGTTTAAAGCAGGAGCGTACAAGAACCGTCGGCATTATTTTGCCGGATATGACGAACTCTTATTTTATGACGGTCGCGAGGCGCGTGCAGCAGCATCTGCTGGAGAAAGGCTATCATCTGATTTATATGGATTCTGGCGAGGATGCGGCGAAGGAGCTGGAGGCGATTCAACTGCTCCAAGGGATGCGGATTGAAGCGCTAATCATTGCCGGAACAGGGAAAAATGCAGATATTCTGCAGCATCTGGTGGGGGCAGGTACCTATGTGGTGCTGCTGGACCGCATCGTGGACGGCGTGAATACGGATCTTGTCGTTGAGGATAATGCGGCTGCCGCCGAGGAGGCAACGGATTATTTGCTTGAGAAATACGGCGCGGATATTGGACTGTTACTGGGCCCGACCGACATTAGTACGGCGAGGGAAAGGCTGGAGGGTGTGCAGAAGGCTTTACGGCGCAGGGAGCTTGATCTGGCCTCAATCTTGGTGTTCAACGGAGATTATACGAGAGCTTCCGGCATCAGGGCCAGCGACTTTATCATGAGTCAGAATAAGCCGCCCGCTGCTGTGTTCTCGGCGAACAATGAGATGACCTTCGGCTTTTACCAGGGCTTGAGGCAAAGAGGCATAGCGCTGGATTCGGTCGAAGTCGTTTCCTTCGGGGAAGTGCCCGCGGCGGACTTGTTCAACCAGCGTCTGTCCGTGATCTACCAGAGCCCTGACCGGATTGGTGAGGCTGTGGCGGAGCTGACACTGAAGCGGATAGAACAGAAAAGCCGGGAACGGGAGAAACGAATATTTACACCGCGTTTTGAGAAGCGATTCTCTTGACGCTTTTCATAAACAATGTGTAAACGTTAACACATAAAAGGAGGGCATTATAAGATGAATCATAGTGTAGCAGGAAATCGACTTGTAGGGGCAATGCCGAAGATTGGAATCCGTCCGGCCATCGACGGACGCCGGGGAGGGATCCGGGAGTCCTTGGAGGATGTCACCATGAACATGGCCAAGGCGGTTGCCGAGCTGCTCGGAAGCCAATTGCGCCACTCCAACGGATTGCCGGTGGAATGTGTGATAGCGGATACATGTATCGGCGGCGTGGCCGAAGCGGCGCAGGCGGCATCGAAGTTCGAAAAGGAGGGCGTCGGCGTATCGATAACAGTCACCCCTTCCTGGTGTTACCCTCTGGAGACGATCGATACGAACAGAGACATGCCGAAGGCAATCTGGGGCTTTAACGGGACGGAGCGCCCCGGAGCCGTGTATTTGGCGGCTGCCAATTCCGCTCATAACCAGAAGGGCTTGCCGGTATTCAGCATTTATGGCAGGGATGTGCAGGACATGGGCGACGGCACTATTCCGGCAGATGTGCGGGAAAAGCTGCTGAGCTTTGCCAAGGCAGGCATTGCCGTAGCGACAATGAGGGGGAAATCGTACCTGTCGCTTGGCTCGGTATCGATGGGCATCGCAGGCTGCATAGCGGATGAAGGCTTCTTCCAGCAGTATCTGGGCATGCGTAACGAGTATGTAGATATGACGGAGTTTGTGCGGCGTATGGAGCTTGGCATTTATGACCAGGAAGAGTATAAGCGTGCGCTGCAATGGACAAAAGAGCATTGCCGTGAAGGCAAGGATGTGAATCCCGCCCATCTGAAGCGGACGGAGGAGCAGAAGAAAGCGGATTGGGAGACGGTCGTGCGGATGACGCTGATTGCCCGTGATCTCATGGTGGGCAATCCGAAGCTGGCGAAAATGGGCTACGGCGAGGAAGCGCTTGGACGTAATGCAATTGCTGCGGGCTTCCAAGGTCAGCGCATGTGGACGGACTATTATCCTAACGGTGATTTTATGGAAGCGATTCTGACCTCCTCCTTTGACTGGAACGGCATTCGGGAAGCGTACATCCTGTCTACGGAAAATGATACCTTGAACGCTGTCACAATGCTCTTCGGGCATCTCCTGACGGATGCGGCACAAATTTTCGCGGATGTGAGAACGTATTGGAGTCCGGACGCGGTGAAGCGCGTAACGGGTCATGAGCTTACCGGCTTAGCGCGGCACGGGATGATCCATCTGATCAACTCGGGACCGGCCGCGCTTGACGGAACGGGCCGCCAAAGGAAGGATGGCAAAGCGGCGATGAAGCCGTTCTGGGAGATTACGGAGCAAGAAGTCAAGGCTTGTCTGGAAGCGACAGCATGGTGTCCGGCGGTTGATTTCTTCCGAGGCGGGGGCTTCTCGACGGATTATCAGACGGCTGGGGGCATGCCTGTAACGATGGCAAGGCTCAATCTAATCCAAGGTCTGGGTCCGGTACTGCAATTAGCTGAAGGCTATACCGTTGACATTCCTCAGGAGATACATGACGTGTTGGATGAGCGTACGAATTCGACTTGGCCGACGACCTGGTTCGTACCCGAGCTTACGGGGAAAGGCGTATTCCGGGACGTGTACTCTGTCATGAGTGCCTGGGGCTCCAATCATTGCGCAGTGAGCTACGGACATATCGGCTCCCAATTGATTACCTTGGCCTCCATGCTCCGAATCCCTGTCAGTATGCATAATGTGGCGGAGGAGCGGATCTTCCGTCCCAGCGCGTGGTCAGCTTTCGGCACAGCAGATTTAGAATCGGCGGATTTCCGAGCGTGTACCCAGTTCGGCCCTTTGTACAAGTAGGAGGCCGACTCGATGAAAAAGCGGAATTATGTCGTTGGCGTAGATTTCGGGACCGAAAGCGGCCGGGCGATTCTGGTGGATGTGCTCCATGGCGAGGAGCTCGCCGTGCACGTGACGCCTTACCCTCATGGAGTGATCGATGCCGCACTGCCCGGCTCACCGAACCGGCTGCCGCAGGATTGGGCGCTTCAGCACCCGGCTGATTACCTTGAAGTACTCCGTCGGTCCATTCCGGCCGTTCTGCAGCAGGCGGGGATTCAGCCGGAGCAGGTCATCGGCATAGGCGTTGACTTTACAGCTTGCACGGTGCTCCCTGTGAATGAGCACGGAACGCCTCTATGCTTCCTTGAGGAATTCCGGGAGGATCCGCACGCTTGGGTGAAGCTTTGGAAGCACCACGCGGCGGAACCGCAGGCGAAGCGTCTTACTGAGCTGGCGCGGACAAGAGGCGAGAGCTTCCTGTCGCGCTATGGCGGCAACATATCCTCCGAGTGGCTGCTGCCGAAGGTCCTGGAGACGGCCGAGCTGTCACCAGCGGTGTTCGAGGCGGCGGACCGTTTCGTAGAAGCAGCCGATTGGGTTGTCTGGCAGCTGTGCGGTGAGCTGACCCGTAATAGCTGCTGCGCAGGTTATAAAGGAATGTGGAATAAGACGGACGGGTACGTGTCCGGTGATTTCTTGAAGGAGCTGCATCCGAAGCTGGAGGGGTTGTACTCCTCCAAGCTGGCGGGTGCGGTGCAGCCGGCAGGCGTTCGAGCCGGCACGCTGCGGCAGGAGCAGGCAGAGCAGCTCGGATTGCTTCCCGGGACGCCGGTGGCTACGGCCATTATCGACGCCCATGCGGCGGTGCTTGGCTGCGGGGTTACCGAACCGGGCAGCATGGTGCTGGCAATGGGGACCTCGCTTTGCCATATGGTGCTGAGCGGGGAGGAGCGGTATATAGCAGGCGTAAGCGGTGTGGTCGAGGACGGAATCGTACCGGGGCTCTTCGGTTATGAGGCAGGACAGCCTGCCGTCGGGGATATGTTCGCCTGGTTCGTGAACGCTTGCGTATCCGCCGACACGAAGCGTGAAGCCGAGGAGGCGGGCTGCAGTGTGCATGAATGGCTGGAACGGCTAGCCGCCAAGCTGCAGGCGGGAGAATCGGGCCTGCTGGCCATCGATTGGTGGAACGGCGGCCGTGCCCCGATCATGAACGCCGGGCTGTCCGGCCTGATGGTCGGGTTAACGCTCGGCACAACGCAAGCGGAAATGTACCGCGCGCTGCTGGAGGCAGCGGCGTTCGGAACCCGAAGCATTGTCGACCGCTTTCGTGAAGGCGGCATCCGTATCGAAGCCTTGTATGCCTGCGGTGGTCTTCCGCAGAAGAACCGGCTGCTGATGCAGATTTTTGCAGACGTGCTCGGGATGGAGATCAAGATTGCCAAGTCCAGCCAGCCGGTAGCGCTGGGCGCAGCCATCTGCGGGGCAGCGGCTGCAGGAGCGGCTGCAGGGGGATATGCCAGCCTGCACGAGGCGATTCAGGCGATGGGCAGACTCCAGGAGCATAGCTACAAGCCGATCGAACGGACGAAGGCAGCTTACGACCGGCTGTACGGGCACTATCGCGCGCTGCAGGATGCTTACGGCACCCCGCAAGGCAAGCTCTTCGGGCTGATGGAAGATCTGAAGCAGCTGCGATCAGAAGGATTGCCGCGGTAACCTGTCCGGTGGATAGGCTAACCGGAGTTCATGCGGTGTATCTTCTTTTTAGGGGACGGTGGGGAAGGTAGTTTGATCTCAAAAGCTTTCGGTTTGTCTACTAGCACGGAGAAAACATATTTCCATAATCAGGGATGGATGCGTATGGTCTCGACATATACTTAACTCGTGTGTGTACTTTTCGAATTCGGGGACTGTAAGTAGGCTCGGTGTTGAGGGGACAGAGTAGGAAGGGGGACGTACGATGGTTTCGATTTATGGGCTGACAGGGCGCGTCATAACCGAAGAGTCCTCTGACTATGAGGCGGCGAGGCAAAGCTTTAATTCTCGCTTCTCCAAACGTCCTAAGCTCATCGTCTTTTGCCGGTTTACGGAGGATGTGGCCAATGCCGTTCGCTGGGCCAAGTACCAACGGATGCCGTTTCGGTTGCGATGCGGCGGACATAGCTATGAAGCCTTTTCAACCATAGATGAGGGGTTAGTCATCGATGTCAGCGAGATGCTGCAGCTGAAGGTAGATCTGAAGGCAGGCACGGCTAAGCTTGGGGCAGGGTATCGCTTACTTTCTCTCTACGAAGCCTTATGGAAGTATCGAGTCGCTATCCCTGGCGGGACCTGTCCAACCGTCGGCATATCCGGGCTGACGCTCGGCGGCGGCTTCGGGCTTTTGTCCAGACATTTCGGCATGACCTGTGACAGTCTTCTGGAACTGGAGATGGTGAATTCTCGCGGCATGGTGATCTATGCGAATGATAGGCAGCATCGCGAGCTGTTCTGGGCTTGCCGGGGAGCCGGCGACGGCAGCTTTGGCGCAATCACTTCGTTCACCTTCCGAATCCAACCGATCGGGGAGGTCGCTTATTATACGGTACAATGGGATTTTGCCGACCTTCCGAAGGTTGTCCGCAACTGGCAGCAATGGGCTCCCTTTACGGATACTCGTCTGACGCCGCTGCTCAATTTGTCCGCGCCTAAGCAGGGAGACATTTTGTCCACCGGACTTTATATAGGAACCCAGTCAGAGCTCCGAGATCTCCTTCGGCCTTTACTTCAACATGTCCCTCCTAAAACAACCACCGTTCGCTCGGCAACGTGGATTGAAGCGGCCCGCCACTTTGCCGGAAGAGCTGTGAGGCAGGCCACCTTCAAAAATTCCTCCGCTTATGCCTACGAGCCCTTGTCCGATGCTGCGATCGATACGATCGTCGACCAATTGACCAAAGCGCCGGGCGGCTCAACGAATATGGTATCCCTGGATGCTTATGGAGGGGCCATTGCCGGTGTTGCCCCGCAAGACACGGCTTTCGTACATCGGAAAGCACTATTCGTGCTTCAATATCAGGCTTACTGGGAGAAGGAAGCCGATGCGGCCCCAAACATCAATTGGGTAGAGCGGTTTCGGCAAGTGATGCTGCCTTATACTCGCGGTGCCTATCGTGATTATTGTGATGTTATGATTCCCGATTGGCCTATGGCATATTTTGGGGATAATCTGGCGAGGCTGCAGCGTGTAAAGCGGCTGTATGATCCGGAGAATGTGTTTACCTACGAACAAAGCATACGATTGTAAACCCGGTAAGCTGCTCATGTGCAACCCGTGTATCGGGCAAAGAGTGCAGGTTCAGGTCCCTTCGGACATCGCTGCACTTTATTTCATATATTGGAAGCGCTTACACAAAAGCGGTGTAAAATAAAAGGGTTTCATATAATGATGAGAAATTGCTATAAATTTTTTTATAGAACACCAATTAAGGAAGAGCCGTTTATAGCGCCATTGTAATGGTTTAGACCCGATAGACCCTGTGTTTCCATGTAAATTCCTAATATTTCCTTTCAAATTTTCACGACAGTTTACAACAATCCACATCAAATAGAGAGCAATATATGTTAAATGAACGCAATTTCCGTATGATATATTGTTATCTGTAAATGCTAGTAACATAATTCATCGCTTACTTCCGAAGGGAGGGCTATCTTGGTAATTCATACGCCCACTAATCTTGCTCTCCAGAAACTAGGCATTTACGTCAGGGCAGACGCGGATGATTGGCAGTATAACTGGCCTGTTCATACGCATGAAGGGCTAGAGATTTATTATTTCCAACGTGGGAATGCAAATTACATTATCGGGGAAAATATATACGATTTATCTCCAGGTGATATGCTTCTGTTTCGGGGGAGTACGATTCACAGAGTAAACCCGTCGAAGGATGTTCCCTATATCCGCAGCTATGTCAATTTTACAGAATCCTTCTTACAGGAGCAAATGCCGGAGGATATGTTCGAAAAGCTGATGTCGCTGTTCGAAGTGCCCAATGGTATGCTGATTCGTTGGTCGGCGGAGGAACGGGATGAGGTGGCGATGTATTTCCGCTCCATTCACCGGGAAAACGAACATGAATCGTTCGGCTACGAGATCATATTGAAAACGCACTTGACACAGTTGTTAATAGCAGCCTACCGGAAAGCCAAGCGTTTGCATGAATTAGTCCCTGCGGGACAGCAATCGCATACTCAGGAAAATGTACGACGCATCCTGCAATACATTAACCAGCGTTACACAGAGAATTTCTCGCTGCAGGAGCTGTCGAAAGAGCTTCATTTGAACAAGTATTACATGTGTCATTGCTTTAAAGAGGTTACGGGTTCTACGATCAACAACTATGTGATCAGCAAACGGATCGAGGAAGCGAAGAAGATGCTTCGAACGACAGATGAGCCGATCGCACTCATATCGGAAAAGCTCGGGTTTAACACCGCAGTTCACTTTAGCCGCTCCTTCAAGAAGTTTGCTGGAATTTCACCTCAGTATTACCGCAAACAAGGTGTAGGAACGTAATGCTTCGAACTCCGGTAAACATAAATGTTTCATTATAAGAAAGAGGGAGAGAAACAATGCAGAAAGTTTTGAAAACGGTGTCTATTGCTATGGTTTTAGCTTTGGTGACGTTGATGGCGGTTGCATGCGGCAACAACCAATCCGGAAAGGGAGCCTCAGCAGGGGGCGGCAAAAATGTAACCCTGGACTTTGTATGGTTCTCGGACGGCAATGAAGGCGAAATTATGAAAGGTATTATTAAAGATTACGAGGCCAAAAACACGAACGTAAAAGTGAATATGATCGAGGTTCCCTATAAGGACCTTTCTACGAAATTGAAAACGATGATCTCCGGCGGGCAGCCGCCCGCTTTAGCCCGAATCAGCACGACAGAGCTTGGCGCGTTTGCGAACCAGGCGGTAGAGCTGAGCGAGAGCAACGGCGGTATGGATAAGTACACTGCACAGTTTGTTGATTCCTTGAAGCCGTTCTATGTAGTGAATAACAAAGCGGTGGCTGCTCCGATGGACGTGACGGCTAACGGATTGATTTATAATAAGACGTTGTTCGACAAAGCCGGAGTCAAGGTTCCGACATCGCCTGATCAGGTATGGACGTGGGATGAATTCTCCGCTGCTTTGAAACAGGTCATGGAGAAAGGCGGGGCTAAATACGGCTTGGTTTGGGACTTCACTCCGCAGCGTTGGTCGACCCTCCTGTATCAATTCGGCGGCAGCATGATGAGTCCGGATGGAACGAAAGCAACGATCAATAATGATGCAGGCGTACAAGCAGCCGAATACTTCAAGAAGCTGCATACGGACGGCATAGCTCCGACATCCGTATGGTTCGGCGGGGAAAATCCGAACAACCTGTTCCGTACCGGTACGGTTGCGGCGCATTTCGCAGGAAACTGGATGATCAGCAACTATAAGGATATCACGAACTTTGAGTGGGGCGTTACGTACATGCCGAAGGCCAAGGTGCGTTCGTCGGTACCGGGCGGTAAATTCGCCATGGCATTCAAAAAGTCCGGTGTGGAAAAGGAAGCCACAGATTTCATTAACTATATCACTACCAAAGAAGTGAATGCGAAATATACCCAGGAAGCGTTGTTCCTCAGCCCGCGTAAAGATAATGCCAAGCTGGATTACGCCTTCGGTAAGGAAATGATGGAGTTGTTCTCGAATGAATTGAGCAATACCGTTCCGGCTGCAGCTGAAGATTGGTCCAAGCAGACGATTGTACCGAAATTCAGCAATGACTTGAAAACGACGATATCGGAGATTGTTGCCGGAAAAACAACGGCAAAGGCAGGTCTGGATAAGGTTGCAGGCTTGATTGATAAGGCAATCAACGATGAAAAGAAATAAATTTTAAAAAGGGCTGCTGCCGGGTGATACCGGCAGCGGTCGATGTTTTGTGACCTTTTTTCAATGGAAAGGAGTATGCTTGATGTCTGCAATAGCCCAAGCGGCAAAATCGGTAAAAAAGCGGCGTCCATATCAATCCTTGGGCTGGATCCCGTATTTATTCGTACTGCCAAACTTGCTGATCTTTACTACCTTTATTGTCATCCCTACCATTATCGGTTTCGTGTATTCGTTTCACGAATACGACGGCTTGAACCCGATGGAATTTGTAGGCTTCGATAACTACAAAGAAATATTTACGAACGCAGATTTCTGGAGTGCCTTAGGGAAAACCGGTTTGTATGCGATTATTGCAGTGCCGCTCATCTATTGCTTGGCCCTGGCTGTAGCCATGATGCTGATTCAGCCGCTCCGGTTCAAAGGAGTGTTCCGTTCCGTGTTTTATTGGCCTACGATGATTTCCTATATCATAGTCGGTTTGACGTGGAAATGGATATTCGGCGATTTCGGGGTACTGAATTATTTTCTGACTTTGTTCGGAGTCGATCCCGTTCATTTCTTGTCGGATTCGTTTTATGCGAACGTATCTGTCGTTATCGCAACGGTTTGGTCGCGTCTCGGATTTTATATGGTTATCTTCATAGCAGGCCTGCAAGCTATTCCGACAGACTTCTACGAAGCGGCAAGACTGGACGGCGCCTCCAAGCCCCGGGTATTCTGGAGCATTACACTTCCATTGCTTAAGCCTACTACTGTACTTGTCATCATGCTCTCCATGATCGAGGCGTTCAAGGCGTATCCTTTAATGTTTGCGTTGACGGGCGGCGGACCGGGTAAGGAAACGACCTTTATCGTTCAGTACATTTATGAAACCGGCTTTGCCAAGCAGGAGCTGGGTATGGCCAGCGCCATGTCTGTGGTATTGTTCCTTCTTATTGTGGTGTTTACGGCGCTGCAGAACCGATTGTCTAAAGGAGGCTCGAATTAACGTGGAATTGAAATCTTCCGCTAAAGCTGCCTTATATATTGCTCTTTTTGTTATGGCGGCATTATGGCTGTTTCCCGTCCTATGGATTGTCATCTCTTCCTTTAAGACGAACAATGATTTGTACAGCTTTCCGCCGAAATTTTGGCCTTCGCCGTTTACGATGGAGCATTTTACGGCTGCCTTTGAGAAAGGGAATTTCGGCCGTTATTTCATGAACAGTACGATCGTGACGATCAGCTCGACGATTTTGCTGCTGCTGATCAACTCGATGGCGGGGTTCGCGCTCGCAAAATACAAATTTAAAGGTGATACCATCCTGCTTGTCGGCTTCATCTCTACCTTGATGATCCCGCTTGAGGTCATTATGATCCCGATCTTCAAGGTGCTTAGCTTCCTGGGGATGTTCAACACGCTGCTTGCGCTTATTATCCCGCCGGCGGCTACACCGACAGGGGTTTTCCTGATCAGGCAGTATTTGCTTAGTGTACCGGATGAGCTGCTGGAGGCGGCACGGATGGACGGAGCAACCGAGTGGCGCATTTATTCGCAAATCATCCTGCCGCTCTGTAAGCCCATATTGGCCGTGCTCGCGATTTTCTCCTTCATGTGGCGGTGGGACGATTTCTTATGGCCGCTCATCGGTATCAGCGATCCGTCCTTATATACGATTCAGTTAGCCTTGTCCAACTTTATTGGGGAATTTAATGTGGATTGGGGCAGTCTGCTGGCCATGTCCGTCATTACCATGATTCCGGTGCTTGTCGTTTTCATCATATTCCAACGCCAGTTCGTAAGCGGTATGGTGACATCGGGAATGAAATAACGTAAACGTACACTCCCTTCCATACAGTGACTGAGGTCTCTGCCTGTGAAGGGATTTTTTAAGGGGATTTGGACCATGGAACGCTTTATATTGTCACTAGATCAAGGAACGACCAGCAGCAGAGCGATATTGTTCAATCGCGATAGCGAGATCCTGTATACTTCGCAACAGGAGTTTACACAGATCTACCCGCATCCCGGTTGGGTTGAGCACGATGCCGAGGAAATTTGGGAATCGATGTTCTCCGTTATCTCCTCGTGCTTATCGGGGGCCGGTGTGAAGCCGGGTCAAATTGCCGCTATCGGGATCGCCAACCAGCGTGAAACGACGGTTGTGTGGGACAAAATAACCGGCAAGCCGGTATATAACGCGATTGTATGGCAGTCCAGGCAAACTGTTCCGCTCTGTGAGCAGCTGATTACGGAGGGCTGGCAGGATGTAGTCCAAGAGAAAACCGGTCTCTTGATCGATGCTTATTTCTCCGGGACCAAAGCCGCCTGGATTCTCGATGAGGTTCCGGGAGCCAGAGCTCGCGCGGAGCGGGGAGAATTGCTCTTCGGCACCATCGATACATGGCTGATCTGGAAGCTGACCGGAGGAAAGGCTCACGTGACCGATTATTCCAACGCCTCCCGCACCATGATGTTCGATATTAGGAGACTGCAATGGGATCGGCAGCTGCTGGAGCTGTTGAACATTCCGGACTCGATGCTTCCTGAGGTAAGGCCTTCCTCCAGCCTGTACGGGGTGACGGACATGAGCTTGTTCGGTGAGGAAATTCCGATTGCTGGGGCAGCCGGAGACCAGCAGGCAGCTTTATTCGGACAGACGTGCTTCGAGGAAGGCGCCGTCAAAAACACCTATGGCACCGGCTGCTTTATGCTGATGAATACAGGCAGCAAGGCGGTATCCTCCAAGCACGGGCTGCTGACGACCATTGCTTGGGGCATTGGCGGTCGGGTGGATTACGCGCTGGAGGGCAGCATTTTTGTAGCGGGGTCGGCGATTCAATGGCTGCGTGACGGACTCAGGATGATAGAAAGCGCAGAGGAAAGCGAGCCATTAGCCGCGAGCGTGGAATCAACCGAAGGCGTGTACGTCGTGCCTGCGCTTGTCGGGCTCGGTACCCCTTACTGGGATAGCGATGTCAGGGGAGCCGTCTTCGGGCTTACGCGCGGGACGACCAAAGAGCATTTTATTCGGGCAACACTAGAGGCGCTCGCTTATCAGACGAAGGACGTGCTCTCTGTGATGGAGGAAGACTCAGGCATTTCATTGCACTCCTTACGTGTAGATGGCGGAGCGGTTAAGAATAACTTCCTGATGCAGTTCCAAAGCGATCTCCTGAATGTGTCTGTCGACCGCCCTGTGGTGGGCGAAACTACTGCGCTTGGAGCGGCCTACTTGGCCGGACTTGCCATAGGTTATTGGAAGGACCCGTCGGAAATTGCGAATCAATGGAAAATAAATAGAACCTTCGTGCCGGAAATGGACGATGCAAGGCGCCGTGACCTGTATGAAGGATGGAAAAAAGCCGTTTATGCAGCAAGGGCTTTTAAATAACGGATAGGAAAGCTGGAGGGAAAACCATGAGAGTAAGCAATAAGCTATTGCAGATCACCGGAGCGAATGAATATGTAGACCTGGTCACTGATGCAGCAAAGTACCGGATCTATTTAATGAATGATAACATTGTCCGGATTCGTTGCACCTTTGACGATCAATTTGCCGAAGAAGCCTCTTATGCGCTGACGATGACAGCATGGGACGACAAGCTGGATGCGATGGTGGAGGACCGTAAGAGAGTAGAGGCCCTGCCGGCTCAATATGAGGATTTGGGAACGCACCTGCTGCTTACCACGAATCAGCTCCGTGTCATAATTCACCGGGAGCCGTTTGCCATCGAAATTACGGATGCGGAAGGACGCGTACTCCATGAGGATCTGAAAGAGCGCTCCTATGTGAAAGATAAACAGGGACGCCTGTACCACTATTCGTGTATGAAGGATGAAGATCATTACTACGGCTTTGGTGAGAAAAGCGGGTATTTGAACAAAAAGAAGAAAAGGCTGCGGATGCACAACGTGGATACGATCGGTTACGATTCCGAGCATACGGATCCGCTGTATAAGCATATTCCCTTCTATATTAAATTCAATGGATCGACGCAAGCGGCAACGGGACTGTTCTATCATAACAGCTATGAATCCACATTTGATATGGGCTGTGAACGAAGCGGCTACTGGAATAAATACAGTTATTTTTGCGCGGACGGCGGGGAACTCGACATCTTCTTTATGTACGGTCCGGAGGTGAAGGATGTTGTCCGGCATTATACGGACCTGACAGGCAAGACGATCATGCCGACCCAATATTCTTTAGGTTATATGGGCTCAACGATGTACTATACCGAGCTCGAACAGAATTCGGATCAAGCGATACTGGGCTTTCTGGACAAATGTAAGTCGGAAGGCATTCCCTGCGACGGCTTCTTCATGTCTTCGGGCTATACAACAGGCAAAGATGGGAAAAGGTATGTGTTTAACTGGAATTATGACCGATTCCCCGATCCGCAAAGCTTCATCGAGCAGATGCATAGCAAGGGAGCTGCGCTTGCACCCAATATCAAGCCGGGCATGCTGCTGACCCACCCGCACTATAAGGAGTTCGACGAGGCAGGTGCTTATATTAAAGACGAGCAAGGGGACAAGTCCCAAACCGACCGTTACTGGGGCGGGCAGGCTTCCTTCGTGGATTTCACGAATCCGAAGGGCAGAGAGCTGTGGAAGAAGCATCTGAAGGAATCGTTTATCAACCTGGGTGTTACTTCGATTTGGAATGATAATAATGAATATGAAATCAACAATCTGGATGCGCTCTGCGAGTTTGAGGGCGACAAAAAGGAAATCAGCGCATTGCGGCCGATCCTGCCTAACCTGATGGCCCAAATGGCCAAGGAAGCGATCGCTGAGGCTAACCCGAATACGAGACCGTATATCGTCAACCGGGCGGGCTTTGCCGGTATCCAGCGCTTTGCTCAAACCTGGGCGGGAGATAACAATACGAGCTGGCACAGTCTGAAGTTTAATATTCCTGTGATATTGGGAATGGGGCTGTCCGGCGTAGCGAATCAGGGCTGCGATATCGGCGGCTTCTTCGGACCGGCGCCGGAGCCGGAGCTATTCGTCCGTTGGGTGCAGAACGGGATTTTCCAGCCGAGATTCTCCATTCATTCCTGCAACACCGATAATACCGTAACCGAGCCGTGGATGTATCCTTCCTATACGTCGTACATTCGGGAAGCAATCCAGCTTCGTTACCGTCTTGTTCCTTATTTTTATTCCTTGCTGCATGAAGCTTCTGAGCTAGGCTCTCCAGTGATGAGGCCGATGGTGTATGAATTCCAGCAAGACCCTGTTACTTGGGAGGAAAGCTTCGATTTCATGCTCGGACGTTCGATCCTGGTGGCCAATGTACTGGAAAAGGGCTCGGAAACGAGGAAGGTCTACTTGCCTCAAGGAAGCGATTGGATTCACTGGGATACGAGAGAGCGCTATACCGGCGGTCAGACCGTAGAACTGGGGGTAACGCTGGGTTCGATTCCGATGTTTATCCGGAGCGGAGCGATTATTCCGATGTCGCCGCATTTGCAGAACATTCATAAGGAAAAGACGGAAGAGCTGCATTTGCTCGTAGAGCCGTCGCAGAATTCAAGCTTTGTGCTGTACGAAGACGACGGGGTAACGAATCAGTATAAGAACGGGGATTATTTGAAAACGACGATCGATATCGAAACCAAGCGGGAAACGAGGATTTCCTTCAAGAAAGAAGGGGCTTATTCCAGCAGTGTGAAGCGTATGGTGATCGACATGATCGCGAGAACAGTAGCTCCGGTTCGCGTGACGCTGCAGGGCCGCAAGCTGCCGATGTTCCTGGATCCTGCCGAGTGGGAAGCGAAGAATGAGGGCTGGTATTATGATCTGGAGCTTAAAGCGGCGAAAATCAAGTACGACAACGTTGAGGGCGATTATGAGCTGGTCGTAAATTTCGATGTCAAGGACCTGATTTCCATATAACTATCGTTTTGTACGGAGGAATGCAAGATGGGCTTTTCAAGCAGCCAAAGAACGGAAATATTACAAGGCATACACAATCAAAAGTTTGATTTGCTTGTGATAGGCGGCGGTATTACTGGAGCGGGGATTGCACTGGATGCAACGACCCGGGGGATGAGCACGGTGCTTGTGGAAATGCAGGATTTCGCGGCAGGCACCTCCAGCCGATCGACCAAGCTGGTCCATGGCGGGCTTCGGTATTTGAAGCAGTTGGAAGTGAAGATGGTTGCCGAGGTCGGCAAGGAGCGCGCGGTTGTGTACGAGAACGGTCCGCATGTCACCACGCCGGAGTGGATGCTTCTCCCGTTCCATGAGGGGGGAACATTCGGGAAATTCAGTACCTCTCTGGGATTAAGGCTGTACGATTTTCTCGCCGGGGTCAAGCGCAGTGAATGGAGGACCATGCTGGATGTACAAGAGACGATCCGCCGGGCTCCTCTCGTGAAACGTGAAGGACTGAAGGGCAGCGGGGTGTATGTGGAATACAGAACCGATGATGCGCGACTCACGATTGAGGTCATGAAAGAGGCTGTTTCCCAAGGAGCCAAGGCCGTCAATTACGCTAAAGTGGAGCGGTTTATTTATGATAACGACGGCAAAGTCGTCGGAGTACAGGTGACCGATACGGTTCAAGGCGGACAGTATGATATCTATGCGCATAAAATTGTGAATGCGACGGGACCATGGGTGGATTCGCTTCGTGAAAAGGACCAATCAAAAACGAAGAAGCATCTGCAGCTCACCAAGGGGGTTCATTTGGTCATCGACCAGTCCCGGTTCCCGCTGCAGCAGGCCGTTTATTTCGACACGCCGGACGGGCGGATGGTTTTTGCTATTCCACGGAACGGTAAAGCGTACGTCGGCACCACCGATACCGTCTACAAGGGAGATCCCGCTCATCCGCGGATGACCGCGGAGGACCGGAAGTATATCATCGATGCCATCAACTACATGTTCCCTACGCTGAATATCGTCCCCGAGGACGTGGAATCCAGCTGGGCCGGGCTTCGGCCGCTGATCTTCGAGGAAGGCAAAAGTGCGTCGGAAATTTCCCGCAAGGATGAGATCTGGGAATCTCCGTCCGGATTAATTACCATAGCCGGGGGCAAGCTAACCGGTTACCGCAAAATGGCGGAAATGGTTGTCGACCGTTTGATCGAATTGTTCCAGAAGCAAGGCATCCATCGCTTTACTCCGTGCATAACAAAAAACATGCCGATCTCGGGTGGTAACGTCGGCGGACCGGAGCAATTCCCTTCCTTTATCGAACGCAAAGCGGAAGAAGGCGTAAAGCGGGGCTTCAGCAGGGAACAAGCGGTGAAGCTTGTCCGTAAATACGGCTCCAATATCGACCGCATTTACGAGCTGGCAGCTAAGCATCAACAGGATGCATCCTCGCAGGGGCTTCCTGACGACGTGCTGGCCATGCTCGCCTATGCCTTGGAGGAAGAGATGGCGGTAAGACCGATCGACTTCTTTAACCGCCGTACGGGTGCGCTGCTGTTCGATATTGCATGGGTTCATCAATATAAGGCTCCTGTTATTGCTTTTATGGCACAGTATTTCCAATGGAGCGAAGATCAAACACAGCAGTATAGGGAAGAGCTGGAGAGATACATTCACGAGGCGGTTGTCCCTGCTTCCTAAATCATAGCAAGCTTGTCGTAATGAGCCTCTTGGACTTAGTTCCGAGAGGCCTTTTTTTGACCTGCCGATGGCGAGGGAATCAAGCAAGATATGATAAATTGTGAGCAATAATCGATATAACGGGCTGATGTATCTGTGGTAAGATTTTAATGTAACCGCTATCAATTATAGGTATGGGGGAATGGTAAAATGATGAAAAGCGCGAAGTCGGCGATGCTGCTTTCTCTTGCAGCGGTGCTTACATTCGGTACAGTTGCATGTTCAAACGGGGGCAGCACGCAATCCGGCGGTAAAGATGCAGGTACTGCCGGGTCCGCCGCCAAAAAAGAAGTAACCCTCGATTATCTTTGGTTTACCGACGGAATAGAAGGCGAAGTAATGAAAGCGATTACCGCCGACTATCAGAAGCAAAATCCTCACGTGAAGATCAATCTGATCGAAGTCCCTTTTAAAGACTTGGGAACAAAGCTGAAGACGATGATATCGGGGGGAAAACCGCCTGCACTTGCACGTATGACCGATACAGGACAGTTCGCCAATCAAGCGTTGGATTTAACGCCGTATGTCGGCAGCGCGGATAGCTTTACTTCTCAGTTTATCGATTCCATCAAGCCTTATTATGTCGTAGACAACAAAATTATTGCCGCTCCCATGGACGTTACGGCTAATGGGATCATCTACAATAAAACGCTTTTCGACAAAGCGGGAGTCAAGGTGCCTACTTCCAAGGACAACATCTGGTCATGGGATGAGTTTGCCGCCTCCCTGAAGCAAGTGATGGATAAGGGCGGAGCCAAATCCGGTCTGGTGTGGGATTTCACGCCGCACAGATGGTCTACCATGCTGTATCAATTTGGCGGCAGCATGATCAGCGCGGATGGGAAAAAGGCCGCCATCAACAGTCCGGAAGGCGTACAGGCCTTGGAGTATTTCGTGAAGCTTCATAAAGACGGCATCATTCCCCAATCCGTATGGTTAGGCTCCGAGAACCCGAACAACCTGTTCCGCTCCGGAACGGTAGCCGTGCATTGGGCGGGCAACTGGATGCTGAGCAACTACAAGGACATCAACACCTTCGAGTGGGGCGTCACGTACATGCCGAAGCAAAAAATACGCTCCTCCGTGCCTGGCGGTAAATATGTCATGGCCTTCAAAGGTACAGGCGTAGAAAAAGAAACGGCGGAGTTTATCAAATATTTATCCTCGAAAGAAGTCAATGCAAGGTACAACAAGGATTCGCTCTTCATCAGCCCGCGTAAGGACAGTGCCAAGCTGGACTATGCCTTCGGCAAAGAAATGTTCGAGGTGTTTGCGGACGAATTGGCCAATACGACCCCGCTTGCGGCTAACGATTGGTCCAGACAAGACATCGTTCCGAAGTTTTCTACCGACCTGAGGAACAACATTGTTGAGGCGATTTCGGGCAAGGTAACGGCGAAGGACGCGCTCGACAAAACGGCGAAATTAATTGATAAGGCCATCGGGGAGCAAGCAAAATAGGCTTGTTACAATACGGGAAAGGAAAAGGGCTACCTAACGGTAGCTCCTTCTCATTCCATGGGTAAAGAACAGCAACATATGTTGGGTAGAAGACAATTTCCGTGTTATTACCGTTCGGCAGGTGTGGTACGCTTTTAATAAAGCGTTTCCTTCATATAAGTCCAGATTCATCCAATCAATGTACTAGGGAGGGTAGCGGCACATGGCGTATCAAGCCCATTTTCCCACGAATAAGGCATTGAAGCGGGAACGTATCTATATTCGCCATCAAGTATCCGAATGGCAGGACAGCTGGCCGCTTCATACGCATGACGGCTATGAAATTTATTTTTTTCTTCATGGCAATGCCCATCTGATTATCGGCAATGAAATTTATATGCTGCAGCCTGGCGATATGTTTCTGTTTAGCGGCGATGTGCTTCATAGGCCGAACCCTGCGAAAGATACGCCGTATATCCGGAGCTATATTAATTTTACGGCGGACTACGTTCAGGAAATGGCCGGTGCGGATATGGCGGAAAAGCTTCTGGGCCTGTTTCTTCAACCGAACGGCTTGCTGATCCGATGGGATGAGCACGGCGTGAACGAAATGGACAGCCATTATGCAAGCCTGTTTCACGAAAGGGAGAAGGAGGCGATCGGGAATGAATTTATGATCCAAAGCCTATTGGTACAGCTCCTTCTTAAAATTTACCGCAAATCGAAAGAAATGTACGCACTGCTGACGGCTCCGCCGCAATCGCAGAAAGAAACGAATGTGCGCCGCATTTTAGTGTATTTGAATCAGCATTACAAAAACGCAATCTCACTTGAGGCTCTTTCTAAGGAGATGCATTTAAACAAATATTACATGTGTCATTCCTTCAAGGAGATCACCGGGCTTTCCATTAATAACTATATCACGAGGAAGCGGATCGACGAAGCCAAGAAATTGCTGCGGTTATCGGATGAACCGGTGGGATTTATGTCCGAGCAATTGGGCTTCAGCAATCCCGTACATTTCAGTCGTATGTTTAAGCAATACGCGGGCGTCGCTCCGCAGACCTACCGAAAGATGCATCAGACATAAATCGATGAAGAAGGCGCCACATCAGACATGAAGGGAACATGATGAAAATGAAGATGACAACAGGCAGCAGCTATAAAGCGTATTCCCCACTTAAGCTTCAGAATCAGGTCATTAACCGGTGGCTCGTTAGCGGCATACTCACCCAAACCGTCCGATTCGAGCCGATGACGATGGAAGGGGATATCAACGATTGGCTGATCAAAGGCTTTTCCATTCATGAAAACCCTTGCCGTAAGGAATTCGTAGAGGCGAGACGGGCCTCCAAGCCGGAGCTTCCGTTATCCGGTCCTCCTTCTCTTGGGGACGTCGTGGCACTTCGGGGTTCGGAAACGAAATGGGATATGTATTTCCCATGGGGGAACTCACGGGTGGAGGAGTCCGGGTTTTATTATGTGCCGACGCACATGCTGAGATATGCTTACACGGTCATTGTTAGTCCGGTGGCTCATAAAGCGATGTTCACCGTGAAAACGTGCGGTGGAGTGGCACTGTGGGTGAATGGTCGTCCGGTATGTGACTTCACGCCTTTCACAAGAAACATCGAGCAGAAAACGCAGGTGGAGATCGAGCTTCAAGCGGGGGAAAACGAGTTCTTTATCTGTCATGAGGATTTGGCGGAGCGCGATACCCTTTATCATTATACGCTCGAATATACGGGCGCTGAGTTATTGGAAATCCGACTGCCGCTTACGGAATCGGAAGAGGTTGAAGCGTTATCGGGCGTCGAGGCTGCATTGGAGCTGGCGTATTTTCCACAGGACAGCGTGCAGGATGACGAGATCCGTATTGTGTTTGAGCAGCCGTTCAGCAGCGAGATCACATTTGGTGTGAGCTACAGCAGTTTTTTTAGCGGCAGGTACAGCATGGAGCGGAAGCTCCAAGCCGGACAGCAGGAGCTGCTCCTGGGGCATACATCCGATTACAGCATAGATTATAAATATTTTGAGCTCAGTACCCGCATCGGGAATATAAACGTACGTAAGCTGTTCGGCATCGAGCTGCACAACAGCCGGTTTCAGCCGCAAGACAGCTTAGCTTTGACCGTGGAGCAGCGGAAGCAAGTCGCGCTGGAATGCGTAGCTGCGCTCGGTATCCCGAATATTCATACGGCTATTGCGAAGCTAAAAACCGGAGGGGCCCCCGAGCAGTCCCGGGAGATGATTCTGAACGGACTGACCGGTATTCAGGAAAGACGTGATTGCGCCGATTTTTATTTGATCGCCTTATTCCGCTTTTGGCGGGATTACCGGGATAGTGGGCTGTTCGACGAAGATTTCTGGGGGCAGGTCAAGCAAACGATTCTTGGCTTCCGGTATTGGATCGACGAACCGGGTGACGATGTGATGTGGTTCTTCAGCGAGAATCATGCGCTGCTGTTCCATAGCTGCCAGCTCCTTGCAGGCCAGCTGTTCCCTGATGACAAGTTTACCAACAGCGGAGAAACCGGGGCGCAGAGACAAGCAAAGGCGGAGCAGCAGCTGATAGGTTGGTTCGAGCGTTTCATGGAGGAAGGCTTGGCGGAATGGAATTCCAGCGCTTATATCCCTATTGATTTCCTGGGTCTGATCCAGCTGCATGACTTGGCGGAGCTGCCGGTTCTGAGGGAGCAGGCCAAGAAGGCGATGGATCTTCTGTACGTTTATATGACGGCAGAGGCCCATCAAGGATATTTGACCTCGACGTTCGGCCGAAGCTACGAGAAAGAGCTGATCGGTAACCACGCAGCAGGGACGACCTCTCTGATTTGGGTCGGATACGGCGTGGGCAATGTGAACAGTACGTCCTTTAACGTGTCGTTCTATTTATCAGACTATACTCCGCCGCAGGACCTGGGTGAGCTGACGAAGCTGGGTGCGGAGGAGGAGCTGGAGTTTGAGCTGGAGCAAGGCAAAGACGGATATGCGAAGCTGATCCATTACCGGACGAATTCCTTTGTCATGTCAAGCATCTCCGATTTCCGTGCCGGCTTAAAGGGATATCAGGAGCATGTGCTTCATCTTGCCTTTTCTCCCGTGGCTCAAGTCTGGGTTAATCATCCGGGGGAAATTTATGCCCACGGCTCGGGTCGGCCATGCTTCTGGGCAGGGAACGGCTGCTTGCCGAAAGTGGCGCAGCATAAAGGACTGGGATTGTTACTGTTCGATATTGCTCCTGATCATGATGCCGATTATACGCATGCTTACTTCCCGACGTATGCGTTTACCCGTTTCGAATCCCGGGGATCGTGGTTTTTCGGTGAAAGGGAAGGGGCGTATGCCGCCATCTATGCCGCGGGCGGACTGGAGCTTACAGCGACCGGCATTAACCGCGGGCGCGAGCTTACATCGAAAGGTCGACGCAACGTATGGCTTGTGATCGCTTCCGATGATCGGGAATTCCGTTCCTTCGAGCAGTTCATCGAAAGCGTGGTAAGCATGCCGTGTGAAATATCGACAGAGACATTACAGGTCCGGCTGGAGGATCCAAGATACGGAGATGTGCGCTTTGGCTGGCAGGAACCGCTCACAGTAAACGGAGAGACGGTGCAAATCCGCAACTGTGCGGGAGAAGGCCGATTGACGCGAAAGGTAAGGGAGGCTGCTGTTCAATGAGCAAAGAGACGGTTCTGAGTGCAATCAAGCGTGTGTCCCATGCGATGAAGTCCATGAAAAACGAAGGCATGGACGAGATTTATCCGATTGGACTCATCGATATTCATCTATGGGAATGGCCGCAAGGCGTAGGTCTATATGGAAATTATCAATATTACGAGGAAACCAAAGATGCGGAGACTCTGCAATTTTTGCTGGATTGGTTTGACGCCCGCATTCGTGAAGGCTTGCCTGAGAAAAATATCAATACCTGCTCACCGTTGTTGACACTCATATCCCTATGTGAGCTGACGGGCAATGAGGAGTATATTCGGGTATGTGACGAGTGGAGCCGTTGGATTATGGATAGCAAGGACGGTTTGATCCGGACCGGCGACCAGGCCTTCCAGCACATGATTACCGGTGATCCGAATGACGGTCAAATTCTGATCGACACGTTATTCATGACCGTTCTCTTCTTGACGAAGGCGGGCGTTTATTTTCAGCGTCCGGACTATGTCGAGGAGGCGAAAAAGCAGTTTTTGATTCATATCAAATATTTGTATGACCGCCATTCCGGGCTGTTCTTTCACGGCTGGGATTTTAACGGAAGACATAACTACGGAGCTGTGCGCTGGGGGCGCGGCAACGGCTGGTATACGTGCGGCATCGTAGATTTCTTGGACATGATCGATTTGGAGGAAGGCATCAAGCAATATTTGCTGGACACGATGCGCAGCCAGGTGCAAGCACTCGCAGCTCTTCAAACGGATAACGGCATGTGGCATACGGTCCTGGACGATCCCTCCTCCTATGAAGAGACATCTTGTACGGCGGCTTTCGGTTACGGCATTATGAAAGCAGTGCGTAAAGGGTATCTGGAGCAAAGTTATTTGCCTGTCGGACAGAAGGCGCTTAAGGCCGTGCTTGACCGCATCGACGAGAACGGAGTAGTACAAGAAGTTTCCTACGGTACACCTGTGGGCAATGACGCGCAATTTTATAAGGAGATCCCGATTTCACCGATGACGTATGGTCAAGCCCTTACGCTTTTGATTCTGATGGAGGGCCTGCGAGAGAGTCATCCTGCATCTATCCGTTCATAAAATGTCCAATGTTCAATTATAGACACCTTTTGCCGATCTGTGCTATCATGTAGATCTTGTTACTATGGTAACGTACTAAAGCAAACGACACAGTGCAAAGGTGGTTCAACAACAGATGATGAAACAAAAGGTGGCAATCGGTCTTATTTTGATCTTTTTCCTTGCCTTGGTGACCGCATGCTCCGCGACAACCGGCGGTACCAACGGAGACGGCAAGAAGCTTGTGATCGGAATCGATGACAAGTTCGCGCCTATGGGTTTCCGTGACGAGAAGAATGAGATTGTTGGCTTCGATATCGATTATGCAAAGGCTGCAGTGGAGAAGATGGGCATGCAGGCTCAATTCCAGCCGATTGATTGGAAAACAAAGGAAACGGAATTGAATTCGGGCCGGATCGATCTGATCTGGAACGGCTATACGATCACGGATGAGCGTAAAGGTAAGGTGCTGTTTACCAAGCCTTATTTAAAAAATGCCCAAGTGGTCGTTACTTTGGCTAAATCGAATTTGGCGAAGATGGATGAGTTGTCCGGCAAAACGGTGGGTCTTCAATCCCTGTCCTCCGCGGCGGATGCCCTGAATGCCAGCCCGGTGAAGTCCAAGCTGAAGTCGGTGACGGAGTATGCGGATAATGTTCTGGCCTTGAACGATTTGAAAATCGGCCGGGTGGATGCCGTAGTTATAGATGAAATCGTCATTAAGTACTACATGTCCAAAGAGAAAGGCACCTTCAAGCTGCTCAGCGAATCGCTGGCTCCCGAGGAGTACGGCATCGGCGTGAAAAAGGGCAACGAAGCGCTGCTTCAAAAGCTGCAGAAGGCGCTAGATGAACTGAATCAGGACGGAACGGCAGCCAACATTTCGCAAAAATGGTTCGGCGAAGATAAGGTGCTGAAGTAAATGTCAGCCGAGCAACTTCGCAACATGCTGCTGCCGATGCTGGAGGGCGCTCAGATGACAGTATTGCTGTTTCTGATCGCCATCGCCTTGTCCATTCCTCTTGGCTTCCTGCTGACTCTGGCAGCCAAGAGCAGCCAAAGGCCGATCGCCTGGCTGGCACAAGGCTACATTCACGTGATGCGCGGTACGCCGCTCTTGCTGCAGCTTTTGTTTATCTGCTTCGGGCTTCCGCTTCTGCCTGTGATCGGCAAGTACCTCGTGCTGGAGCGCTTCACGGCAGCCTGCCTCGGCTTTATTCTTAATTATGCCGCTTATTTTGCAGAGATTTTCCGCGGCGGCTTGCTGGCGATTGATAAGGGCCAGTACGAGGCGGCTCAAGTGCTCGGCCTCAGCAGATCGCAGACCCTGCGGCGCATTATTGTGCCTCAAATGTTCCGTGTGGCGCTGCCGGCTGTAGCGAACGAATCCATTACGCTGGTGAAGGATACGGCGCTGTTGTATGCGGTAGCTGTACCGGAGCTGCTGCATTACGCGCAAACTGTGGTGAATCGAGACTTTACGATCGTGCCCTTCTTCGTTGCCGGTATCATTTATCTGATCATGACTCTGGCGCTTACCGGCTTGTTCAAGTGGCTGGAGATCAGGTTCAAATTTGACTAAAAGGAATGTCGTGAGTGGCTATTATCGAGGTATCGAACGTATCCAAATCATACGGCACGCTAGAGGTGCTGAAGCAGATCACGTTTGAAGTGAATAAGAACGACGTTGTTGCGGTCATCGGTCCTTCAGGTTCCGGTAAAAGCACGATGCTGCGCAGCTTGATTCATTTGGAGGAAGTCAACGGCGGAAGCATCCGTATAGCGGGAGCAGGCCTTGTTAACGACGGAGTCTATGCCAAGCCAAAGGAGATCAAGCAGATGACGGCTCGGATGGGGATGGTGTTTCAGCATTTTCATTTGTTCCCGCACCTGACCGTCCGGGAGAATCTGGAGCTGGCACCGAAGCTGGTGAAGGGCGAATCGTCGGAAGCTGTCAGACTTAAAAGCTTGGAGCTGCTGGAGAAGGTGGGCCTTTCCAATCGGGCGGACGCTTCCCCTGCGAAGCTTTCGGGCGGTCAGAAGCAGCGGGTGGCGATTGCCCGTGCGCTAATGATGAATCCGGATATTTTGCTGTTCGACGAACCGACCTCGGCTCTGGACCCCGAGCTTACTGGCGAGGTGCTCCAGGTCATGAAGCGGCTGGCCGAGGAGCACATGACGATGCTTGTGGTTACGCATGAGATGGGATTTGCCCGGGAGGTGGCGAACCGTGTTATGTTCATGGACAATGGCCGTATCGTCGAAACGGGTACGCCGGAGCAGGTGTTCGGGCAGCCGCAGCACGAACGAACCCGCGCTTTTTTACAACGCAGCTATTGATAGTGGGAGCCTCAGGTAATCTGGGGCTCTTTATCGTTCCATTGAAACGTCGGTTGCAGGGTATTACACATCCAAAAATAGGTAACCCTAAGAGAGATCAAGGTTCGCCTAGAGAGGATGCTCGCAGATGAATGAAACCTTAGTGGAAACGCGGTACGGCAGACTTCAAGGAACCGTCGAAAACAGTGTGAGAATATGGAGAGGGATTCCTTACGCCAAGCCTCCCTTGGGGGACATGCGCTTTCGCCCTCCAGCAGCTGCGGAGGCTTGGGAAGGAATAAAGCAAGCGACGACTTTCGGTCCCATCTGTCCGCAGCCGGGCGGTGGTGCGATTCTAGGGA
This sequence comes from Paenibacillus silviterrae, assembly GCF_030167925.1. Lineage (GTDB taxonomy): Bacteria > Bacillota > Bacilli > Paenibacillales > NBRC-103111 > Paenibacillus_G > Paenibacillus_G silviterrae. Next base: position 1,451,090 of record NZ_JASKUT010000002.1, on the reverse strand, counting down.
TGATCGACATTCCCCGGGAGCAGTCAGAGGATTGCTTGTACCTCAATATATGGGCGCCTGCTGTTCCAAAGCCGGGAGGCTCCCCGGTGCTCGTGTGGATTCACGGAGGGGCCTTTGTGACGGGACACGGCAGTGTACCCATCTATGACGGCTCCCAGTTCGCGCGAAGCGGAGATGTCATGGTAGTAACCTTCAATTATCGGCTCGGTCCGTTTGGCTTTCTCCATCTGGCTCCAGTCGACCGAAGCCTGGGGTCAAACCTTGGCCTACAGGACCAGGTTGCTGCACTGCAGTGGGTGCGCGATAATATAGCCGCCTTCGGAGGGGATCCGGATCGGGTAACCGTGTTTGGGGAGTCCGCCGGAAGCATGAGTATCGCTGCTCTGCTGACACTGCCTGCGGCGAAGGGACTGTTTCAGCAAGCCATCATGGAAAGCGGTGCCTCGCAAGTGATGTCTGATGGACAGGCCACCGAAGTAACACGCCGATTCCTTCAGGAGCTTGGTGCCGAACAGGATGCCGTCAACCGACTGCTAGGCGCTTCGACGAGTGAGATCATGGAAGCCGCCGGCAAGCTGCGGGAGGGGCTCGGCTCCATTCTTACATTCCAGCCGGTTGTGGAGGAGGCTACCTTGCCACAGGAGCCCATTCGTGCGATCGAAGCCGGGGCAGCCGCCGGAATACCGGTGCTGATCGGCACCAACCGCGACGAGGGAGTCCTGTTCGTTCGCCCGGATGCCCCGATCAGCGAGGAAGCGGTCAGTCAGGCGCTTCAGGCCATGGTAGGGCCGCAGGCAGCCAAGCTGCTTTTGCAGCACTACCCGGCTACCGCGGAGGCTCAGGCACAGATGATAACAGACTTGGTTTTCTGGCGTTCCTCTGTCCAGCTTGCCACCGCTCAGGCGCAGTATGCACCCGTATGGATGTATCGATTCGATTGGACTCTTCCGTCACATCCCTTGCTGGGCAAAGCGATTCATGCCGCCGAGATTGCATTCGTCTTCAACAATATTTTTATGTTTTCCTATATGAATCTTCCTGTTGATTCCGAAACATTCCGTTTGGCGCAGCTGATGCAGGATGCGTGGGTATCCTTTGCAGTACATGGTACACCGGAGAGAGCCGAGCTTTCTTGGCCGCGATATGAGCCGGAACGCCGAGCTACTATGGTTTTCGACCGAAGCTGCAGGGTGCTGGACGATCCGGATACCGTTAAGCGCGAGGTTTTATCATCGATCTGAGGTCAGGGACCCCTGTTCTGGAGGGACGGGCCAGGGGTCCTGAAAATGGAAAACCAACACTCTTGCACGCGGTAATAAAAACATGCTATATTACTTTTCCCGTTGTTGCGTTGTTGCGATACCGAGGGAGTCGCAAGATGGAAGAGGAAAGCTCTTAGATGGAAAAATTTGATCCTTGCACCAGTTTAACAAACCATGATATATTACTCTTCCACTGTTGCGATTGCGACATGGCTGCAAGTAATAGTAAGAGATTACCACTTGCAATTAAGTGATTAACATGATAAAGTGTTTTCTTGTCTGCTTCTTAAGCAGGCGGGTAATACTAACGACATTGTCCTTTGAAAACTGAACAACGAGTGATTGTGCAGAATCTCATTTGAGATTCAAAAGTCAGTAACGAATTGAGCAATCAGCTCATCTATATAAAGTTTACCCTTTATTGGAGAGTTTGATCCTGGCTCAGGACGAACGCTGGCGGCGTGCCTAATACATGCAAGTCGAGCGAGGGTCTTCGGACCCTAGCGGCGGACGGGTGAGTAACACGTAGGCAACCTGCCTGTAAGACTGGGATAACTACCGGAAACGGTAGCTAAGACCGGATAGATGGCTTCTCCGCATGGAGGAGCTTGGAAACACGGTTCCGAATTTATTCGAGGGCTGTGGCTTACAGATGGGCCTGCGGCGCATTAGCTAGTTGGTGAGGTAACGGCTCACCAAGGCGACGATGCGTAGCCGACCTGAGAGGGTGATCGGCCACACTGGGACTGAGACACGGCCCAGACTCCTACGGGAGGCAGCAGTAGGGAATCTTCCGCAATGGACGAAAGTCTGACGGAGCAACGCCGCGTGAGTGATGAAGGTTTTCGGATCGTAAAGCTCTGTTGCCAGGGAAGAACGTTCCGGGGAGTAACTGCCCTGGAAATGACGGTACCTGAGAAGAAAGCCCCGGCTAACTACGTGCCAGCAGCCGCGGTAATACGTAGGGGGCAAGCGTTGTCCGGAATTATTGGGCGTAAAGCGCGCGCAGGCGGTCTTTTAAGTTTGGTGTTTAAGCCCAGGGCTCAACCCTGGTTCGCACTGAAAACTGGGAGACTTGAGTGCAGGAGAGGAAAGTGGAATTCCACGTGTAGCGGTGAAATGCGTAGAGATGTGGAGGAACACCAGTGGCGAAGGCGACTTTCTGGACTGTAACTGACGCTGAGGCGCGAAAGCGTGGGGAGCAAACAGGATTAGATACCCTGGTAGTCCACGCCGTAAACGATGAGTGCTAGGTGTTAGGGGTTTCGATACCCTTGGTGCCGAAGTAAACACAGTAAGCACTCCGCCTGGGGAGTACGCTCGCAAGAGTGAAACTCAAAGGAATTGACGGGGACCCGCACAAGCAGTGGAGTATGTGGTTTAATTCGAAGCAACGCGAAGAACCTTACCAGGTCTTGACATCCCTCTGAATACGGTAGAGATATCGTAGGCCTTCGGGACAGAGGAGACAGGTGGTGCATGGTTGTCGTCAGCTCGTGTCGTGAGATGTTGGGTTAAGTCCCGCAACGAGCGCAACCCTTGATTTCAGTTGCCAGCATTAAGTTGGGCACTCTGGAGTGACTGCCGGTGACAAACCGGAGGAAGGTGGGGATGACGTCAAATCATCATGCCCCTTATGACCTGGGCTACACACGTACTACAATGGCCGGTACAACGGGCAGCGAAGGAGCGATCCGGAGCGAATCCTTAGAAACCGGTCTCAGTTCGGATTGCAGGCTGCAACTCGCCTGCATGAAGTCGGAATTGCTAGTAATCGCGGATCAGCATGCCGCGGTGAATACGTTCCCGGGTCTTGTACACACCGCCCGTCACACCACGAGAGTTTACAACACCCGAAGTCGGTGGGGTAACCGCAAGGAGCCAGCCGCCGAAGGTGGGGTAGATGATTGGGGTGAAGTCGTAACAAGGTAGCCGTATCGGAAGGTGCGGCTGGATCACCTCCTTTCTATGGAGTCCATGATGGCTGCAGGCCATCGGACATAAAAAAGCACATTTACTCGTTGTTCAGTTTTGAAAGGTGCAATGCCTTTCTATACATAGGATGTTTTGCTTCGCTGAAGGAATAACGGACTTTCAGGACGTTATTCTAATGAAATAACAGCGAGAAGCTGGAATAACGGTTTATCAGACCGCTATTTCGGCGAAAACAAGGCAAAACCGCTCCACAATCGCGTTACAGCAGAAAATAACGGTTCGAAAGTCCGTTATCTGCCTCTGACCGATTCTAAAACCGCAAATAACGTTCTCAAAGTCCGTTATTGTGCAAGCACACTCTGGTAAATCTTGATGCTTGCATCGAAGATTGCGGGCGTGCTAAGATAACCTTCCTGCCGCGGTAATGCGAGCAGCGAAGAACAATCCTTGTTCCTTGAAAACTGGATATCGAAACAAAGCAAAATGTCGAAACATCTATACGATGGTTTATCGAGCGAATGCGAGATGAACAATCTTTTAGCTGCTATTGAGAATGTCTTGAGTTTGGAGTGACTTTGTGCGTAGCACAACGGAACGGAGAACCAAGATCATTCGAACGATTGGTTAAGCTAATAAGAGCACACGGAGGATGCCTAGGCACCAGGAGCCGAAGAAGGACGTGGCGAACGACGAAATGCCTCGGGGAGCCGTAAGCAGGCTTTGATCCGGGGATGTCCGAATGGGGGAACCCGCGTGAGGTAATACTCACATACCATGTAGTGAATACATAGCTACATAGGAGGCAGACGAGGGGAACTGAAACATCTAAGTACCCTCAGGAAAAGAAAACAAAAGTGATTCCGTCAGTAGCGGCGAGCGAAAGCGGAACAGCCCAAACCAAGGGGCTTGCCCCTTGGGGTTGTAGGACGTCAATGTGAGTGCAGGTTGGTAGGCGAACAGGTCTGGAAAGGCCGGCCAAAGTGGGTAACAGCCCCGTAACCGAAAGCAACCGAGACTCTAGACGGATCCTGAGTACGGCGGGACACGTGAAACCCCGTCGGAATCCGGCAGGACCATCTGCCAAGGCTAAATACTCCCTGGTGACCGATAGTGAAGCAGTACCGTGAGGGAAAGGTGAAAAGAACCGCGGGAGCGGAGTGAAAAAGAACCTGAAACCGTGTGCTTACAAGAAGTCAGAGCTCGTTAATGAGTGATGGCGTGCCTTTTGTAGAATGAACCGGCGAGTTACGTTTACGCGCAAGGTTAAGGTGAGAAGCCGGAGCCGCAGCGAAAGCGAGTCTGAATAGGGCGACTAAGTACGTAGACGTAGACCCGAACCGTTGTGATCTACCCCTGTCCAGGGTGAAGGTGCGGTAACACGCACTGGAGGCCCGAACCCACGAATGTTGAAAATTCGGGGATGAGGTGGGGGTAGCGGAGAAATTCCAATCGAACTCGGAGATAGCTGGTTCTCCCCGAAATAGCTTTAGGGCTAGCCTCGGGTGATGAGTCGCGGAGGTAAAGCACTGATTGGGTGCGGGGCCCGCCAAGGGTTACCAAGTCCAGTCAAACTCTGAATGCCGCAGACTTTAACCCGGGAGTCAGACAGTGAGTGCTAAGATCCATTGTCAAGAGGGAAACAGCCCAGATCATCAGCTAAGGTCCCCAAGTGTGTGTTAAGTGGGAAAGGATGTGGAGTTGCAAAGACAACCAGGATGTTGGCTTAGAAGCAGCCACCATTGAAAGAGTGCGTAATAGCTCACTGGTCGAGTGACTCTGCGCCGAAAATGTAACGGGGCTAAACACACCACCGAAGCTATGAGTCCAATTATGGGCAGTAGGGGAGCGTTGTAACAGCAGTGAAGGTTGATCGTGAGGACAGCTGGAGCGGTTACAAGTGAGAATGCCGGTATGAGTAACGAAAAGACAAGTGAGAATCTTGTCCGCCGTAAGCCTAAGGGTTCCTGAGGAAGGTTCGTCCGCTCAGGGTAAGTCGGGACCTAAGGCGAGGCCGAAAGGCGTAGTCGAAGGACAACAGGTTGAAATTCCTGTACCACCGTGAACCGTTATGAGCAATGGGGTGACGCAGAAGGATAGTGACGCGGACTGATGGATGTCCGTCCAAGCAGCGAGGCTGATGTGTAGGCAAATCCGCACATCGTAAGGCTGGGCTGTAATGGGGAGCGAAATTTTAGTAGCGAAGGTCATGAGTTCAAGCTGCCAAGAAAAGCCTCTAGCCAGGGAGAAGGTGCCCGTACCGCAAACCGACACAGGTAGGCGAGCAGAGCATGCTAAGGCGCTCGGAAGAACTCTCGTTAAGGAACTCGGCAAAATGACCCCGTAACTTCGGGAGAAGGGGTGCCTCGGTAGGGTGAATAGCCCGAGGGGGCCGCAGTGAAAAGGCCCAAGCGACTGTTTAGCAAAAACACAGGTCTGTGCGAAGCCGCAAGGCGAAGTATACGGGCTGACGCCTGCCCGGTGCTGGAAGGTTAAGGGGAGCGGTTAGGAGCAATCCGAAGCTGTGAACCGAAGCCCCAGTAAACGGCGGCCGTAACTATAACGGTCCTAAGGTAGCGAAATTCCTTGTCAGGTAAATTCTGACCCGCACGAATGGCGTAACGACTTGGGCGCTGTCTCGACGAGAGATCCGGTGAAATTTTAATACCTGTGAAGATGCAGGTTACCCGCGACAAGACGGAAAGACCCCATGGAGCTTTACTGCAGCTTGATATTGGACTTTGGTACGATCTGTACAGGATAGGTGGGAGCCTAAGAAGCCGGAGCGCCAGCTTCGGTGGAGGCGCCGTTGGGATACCACCCTGATCGTATCGGAGTTCTAACCTGGCACCATTAACTGGTGTGGGGACAGTGTCAGGTAGGCAGTTTGACTGGGGCGGTCGCCTCCTAAAGAGTAACGGAGGCGCCCCAAGGTTCCCTCAGAATGGTTGGAAATCATTCGAAGAGTGCAAAGGCATAAGGGAGCTTGACTGCGAGACAAACAGGTCGAGCAGGGACGAAAGTCGGGCTTAGTGATCCGGTGGTACCGAATGGAAGGGCCATCGCTCAACGGATAAAAGCTACCCTGGGGATAACAGGCTTATCTCCCCCAAGAGTCCACATCGACGGGGAGGTTTGGCACCTCGATGTCGGCTCATCGCATCCTGGGGCTGAAGTAGGTCCCAAGGGTTGGGCTGTTCGCCCATTAAAGCGGTACGCGAGCTGGGTTCAGAACGTCGTGAGACAGTTCGGTCCCTATCTGTCGCGGGCGCAGGAAATTTGAGAGGAGCTGTCCTTAGTACGAGAGGACCGGGATGGACGTACCGCTGGTGTACCAGTTGTCTCGCCAGAGGCACGGCTGGATAGCCAAGTACGGAAGGGATAAGCGCTGAAAGCATCTAAGCGTGAAGCCCCCCTCAAGATGAGATTTCCCAATTCGTAAGACCCCTTGTAGACGACGAGGTAGATAGGTTCGGGGTGGAAGCGCGGCAACGTGTGGAGCTGACGAATACTAATCGGTCGAGGGCTTATCCTATAAAGCATATGACATTTGCTGAAGTTTCGAATCCAGTTTTCAAGGCGCAAGTCGCTTTGAACAACAACCTAGATGTTTCTTGGCAGAAGCATCACGTTTGGTGATGATGGCGGAAGGGAACCACGCGTACCCATACCGAACACGACCGTTAAGCCTTCCAGCGTCGATGGTACTTGGACCGAAGGGTCCTGGGAGAGTAGAACGTCGCCAAGCAAAGAGTCCTTTGGGACACCGGAGGACTCTTTATTATGCCTTATCCGAATGACTCCGGATGGAAGAATTCGGACTTGCAAAGAGAATGACAACATGATATATTATGACTCCGCCGCTTGAGAGAGCGCAGCGGAACGCAACAAACATCGTGGATCTGACCTCGCAGGAATACCTCTTGGATGGAAAAACAAAAAGTTGCAAAACATAATGAAATGTGCTACATTCCTTAAGCAGTGAAATTGCCCTTTGAAAACTGAACAACGAGAGAGTGAAATACAACGGATCGAAAGATTCGTGCTAGCTTTGAATGAGCAAGTCGAACTTTACTTTATTGGAGAGTTTGATCCTGGCTCAGGACGAACGCTGGCGGCGTGCCTAATACATGCAAGTCGAGCGAGGGTCTTCGGACCCTAGCGGCGGACGGGTGAGTAACACGTAGGCAACCTGCCTGTAAGACTGGGATAACTACCGGAAACGGTAGCTAAGACCGGATAGATGGCTTCTTCGCATGAAGGAGCTTGGAAACACGGCGCAAGCTGTGGCTTACAGATGGGCCTGCGGCGCATTAGCTAGTTGGTGAGGTAACGGCTCACCAAGGCGACGATGCGTAGCCGACCTGAGAGGGTGATCGGCCACACTGGGACTGAGACACGGCCCAGACTCCTACGGGAGGCAGCAGTAGGGAATCTTCCGCAATGGACGAAAGTCTGACGGAGCAACGCCGCGTGAGTGATGAAGGTTTTCGGATCGTAAAGCTCTGTTGCCAGGGAAGAATGTCTTGGGGAGTAACTGCCCTGAGAATGACGGTACCTGAGAAGAAAGCCCCGGCTAACTACGTGCCAGCAGCCGCGGTAATACGTAGGGGGCAAGCGTTGTCCGGAATTATTGGGCGTAAAGCGCGCGCAGGCGGTTTCTTAAGTTTGGTGTTTAAGCCCAGGGCTCAACCCTGGTTCGCACTGAAAACTGGGAGACTTGAGTGCAGGAGAGGAAAGTGGAATTCCACGTGTAGCGGTGAAATGCGTAGAGATGTGGAGGAACACCAGTGGCGAAGGCGACTTTCTGGACTGTAACTGACGCTGAGGCGCGAAAGCGTGGGGAGCAAACAGGATTAGATACCCTGGTAGTCCACGCCGTAAACGATGAGTGCTAGGTGTTAGGGGTTTCGATACCCTTGGTGCCGAAGTAAACACAGTAAGCACTCCGCCTGGGGAGTACGCTCGCAAGAGTGAAACTCAAAGGAATTGACGGGGACCCGCACAAGCAGTGGAGTATGTGGTTTAATTCGAAGCAACGCGAAGAACCTTACCAGGTCTTGACATCCCTCTGAATACGGTAGAGATATCGTAGGCCTTCGGGACAGAGGAGACAGGTGGTGCATGGTTGTCGTCAGCTCGTGTCGTGAGATGTTGGGTTAAGTCCCGCAACGAGCGCAACCCTTGAACTTAGTTGCCAGCATTGAGTTGGGCACTCTAGGTTGACTGCCGGTGACAAACCGGAGGAAGGTGGGGATGACGTCAAATCATCATGCCCCTTATGACCTGGGCTACACACGTACTACAATGGCCGGTACAACGGGCAGCGAAGGAGCGATCCGGAGCGAATCCTTAGAAGCCGGTCTCAGTTCGGATTGCAGGCTGCAACTCGCCTGCATGAAGTCGGAATTGCTAGTAATCGCGGATCAGCATGCCGCGGTGAATACGTTCCCGGGTCTTGTACACACCGCCCGTCACACCACGAGAGTTTACAACACCCGAAGTCGGTGGGGTAACCGCAAGGGGCCAGCCGCCGAAGGTGGGGTAGATGATTGGGGTGAAGTCGTAACAAGGTAGCCGTATCGGAAGGTGCGGCTGGATCACCTCCTTTCTATGGAGTCCATGATGGCTGTAGGCCATCGGACATAAGCTGACAACTGACATCGTTCCGCGATGTAACAGTTGCAGCGAACTCACTCTCCTCGTTGTTCAGTTTTGAAAGGTGCAATAACCTTTCAGGACTCTTGTTCCTTGAAAACTGGATATCGAAACAAAGCAAAATGTCGAAACATCTATACGATGTGATGATTGAGCGCATGCGAGATCATCAATCTTTTAGCTGCTAGTGAGAATGTCTTGAGTTCGGAGTGACTTTGTGCGTAGCGCAACGGAACGGAGAACCAAGATCATTCGAACGATTGGTTAAGCTAATAAGAGCACACGGAGGATGCCTAGGCACCAGGAGCCGAAGAAGGACGTGGCGAACGACGAAATGCCTCGGGGAGCCGTAAGCAGGCTTTGATCCGGGGATGTCCGAATGGGGGAACCCGCGTGAGGTAATACTCACATACCACACAGTGAATACATAGCTGTGTAGGAGGCAGACGAGGGGAACTGAAACATCTAAGTACCCTCAGGAAAAGAAAACAAAAGTGATTCCGTCAGTAGCGGCGAGCGAAAGCGGAACAGCCCAAACCAAGGGGCTTGCCCCTTGGGGTTGTAGGACGTCAATGTGAGTGCAGGTTGGTAGGCGAACAGGTCTGGAAAGGCCGGCCAAAGTGGGTAACAGCCCCGTAACCGAAAGCAACCGAGACTCTAGACGGATCCTGAGTACGGCGGGACACGTGAAACCCCGTCGGAATCCGGCAGGACCATCTGCCAAGGCTAAATACTCCCTGGTGACCGATAGTGAAGCAGTACCGTGAGGGAAAGGTGAAAAGAACCGCGGGAGCGGAGTGAAAAAGAACCTGAAACCGTGTGCTTACAAGAAGTCAGAGCTCGTTAAAGAGTGATGGCGTGCCTTTTGTAGAATGAACCGGCGAGTTACGTTTACGCGCAAGGTTAAGGTGAGAAGCCGGAGCCGCAGCGAAAGCGAGTCTGAATAGGGCGAATAAGTACGTAGACGTAGACCCGAAACCGTGTGATCTACCCCTGTCCAGGGTGAAGGTGCGGTAACACGCACTGGAGGCCCGAACCCACGAATGTTGAAAAATTCGGGGATGAGGTGGGGGTAGCGGAGAAATTCCAATCGAACTCGGAGATAGCTGGTTCTCCCCGAAATAGCTTTAGGGCTAGCCTCGGGTGATGAGTCGCGGAGGTAAAGCACTGATTTGGGGTGCGGGGCCCGCCAAGGGTTACCAAGTCCAGTCAAACTCTGAATGCCGCAGACTTTAACCCGGGAGTCAGACAGTGAGTGCTAAGATCCATTGTCAAGAGGGAAACAGCCCAGATCATCAGCTAAGGTCCCCAAGTGTGTGTTAAGTGGGAAAGGATGTGGAGTTGCAAAGACAACCAGGATGTTGGCTTAGAAGCAGCCACCATTGAAAGAGTGCGTAATAGCTCACTGGTCGAGTGACTCTGCGCCGAAAATGTAACGGGGCTAAACACACCACCGAAGCTATGAGTCCAGGTGCAAACAAGTTTGCACCGAGGGCAGTAGGGGAGCGTTGTAACAGCGGTGAAGGTTGATCGTGAGGACAGCTGGAGCGGTTACAAGTGAGAATGCCGGTATGAGTAACGAAAAGACAAGTGAGAATCTTGTCCGCCGTAAGCCTAAGGGTTCCTGAGGAAGGTTCGTCCGCTCAGGGTAAGTCGGGACCTAAGGCGAGGCCGAAAGGCGTAGTCGAAGGACAACAGGTTGAAATTCCTGTACCACCGTGAACCGTTATGAGCAATGGGGTGACGCAGAAGGATAGTGACGCGGACTGATGGATGTCCGTCCAAGCAGCGAGGCTGGTTAGTAGGCAAATCCGCTAACTGTTAAGGCTGGGCTGTGATGGGGAGCGAAATTACAGTAGCGAAGGTCATGAGTTCAAGCTGCCAAGAAAAGCCTCTAGCCAGGGAGAAGGTGCCCGTACCGCAAACCGACACAGGTAGGCGAGCAGAGCATGCTAAGGCGCTCGGAAGAACCTCTCGTTAAGGAACTCCAAAATGACCCCGTAACTTCGGGAGAAGGGGTGCCTCGGTAGGGTGAATAGCCCGAGGGGGCCGCAGTGAAAAGGCCCAAGCGACTGTTTAGCAAAAACACAGGTCTGTGCGAAGCCGCAAGGCGAAGTATACGGGCTGACGCCTGCCCGGTGCTGGAAGGTTAAGGGGAGCGGTTAGGAGTAATCCGAAGCTGTGAACCGAAGCCCCAGTAAACGGCGGCCGTAACTATAACGGTCCTAAGGTAGCGAAATTCCTTGTCAGGTAAATTCTGACCCGCACGAATGGCGTAACGACTTGGGCGCTGTCTCGACGAGAGATCCGGTGAAATTTTAATACCTGTGAAGATGCAGGTTACCCGCGACAAGACGGAAAGACCCCATGGAGCTTTACTGCAGCTTGATATTGGACTTTGGTACGATCTGTACAGGATAGGTGGGAGCCTAAGAAGCCGGAGCGCCAGCTTCGGTGGAGGCGCCGTTGGGATACCACCCTGATCGTATCGGAGTTCTAACCTGGCACCATTAACTGGTGTGGGGACAGTGTCAGGTAGGCAGTTTGACTGGGGCGGTCGCCTCCTAAAGAGTAACGGAGGCGCCCCAAGGTTCCCTCAGAATGGTTGGAAATCATTCGAAGAGTGCAAAGGCATAAGGGAGCTTGACTGCGAGACAAACAGGTCGAGCAGGGACGAAAGTCGGGCTTAGTGATCCGGTGGTACCGAATGGAAGGGCCATCGCTCAACGGATAAAAGCTACCCTGGGGATAACAGGCTTATCTCCCCCAAGAGTCCACATCGACGGGGAGGTTTGGCACCTCGATGTCGGCTCATCGCATCCTGGGGCTGAAGTAGGTCCCAAGGGTTGGGCTGTTCGCCCATTAAAGCGGTACGCGAGCTGGGTTCAGAACGTCGTGAGACAGTTCGGTCCCTATCTGTCGCGGGCGTAGGAAATTTGAGAGGAGCTGTCCTTAGTACGAGAGGACCGGGATGGACGTACCGCTGGTGTACCAGTTGTCTCGCCAGAGGCACGGCTGGATAGCCAAGTACGGAAGGGATAAGCGCTGAAAGCATCTAAGCGTGAAGCCCCCCTCAAGATGAGATTTCCCAATTAGTAAGACCCCTTGTAGACGACGAGGTAGATAGGTTCGGGGTGGAAGCGCGGCAACGTGTGGAGCTGACGAATACTAATCGGTCGAGGGCTTATCCAAAATGCTGCATCGGCAGCACAGCTAACGACATTTGCTGAAGTTTCGAATCCAGTTTTCAAGGCGCAAGCCTTGATGGATATTTTCTAACGAAAAATCCGGTTTGGTGATGATGGCGGAAGGGAACCACGCGTACCCATACCGAACACGACCGTTAAGCCTTCCAGCGTCGATGGTACTTGGACCGAAGGGTCCTGGGAGAGTAGAACGTCGCCAAGCAAAAAGCTCCTACGTTTGTGGGAGTTTTTTTCTTTACAGCGGGTGATTTGCTGCCATGCAATCAATATATCTTGTAGCATCATGAAGAAGTGTCCGAGCCGTCCGAAAGGGTTCGATCGGGGATTGTATAGGCATCACACGCAGGCATTTTATATTCGGGACGTAGCTCAGCTTGGTAGAGCACCTGGTTTGGGACCAGGGGGTCGCATGTTCAAATCGTGTCGTCCCGACCATCTTGCGGATGTAGTTCAATGGTAGAATTCCAGCCTTCCAAGCTGGTAGCGCAGGTTCGATGCCCATCATCCGCTCCAATACATATCGTACTAACATAGCCGCGGACCAGCGGCTTTTTTGAGTTATACTAGACTACCAACCTGTAATCAGCAGCCTCAAGTACGTTATAAGCTAATTATCAGCCACGTATCATTGGTCTAAGTCCCATGATTATGAAATAATCTTTTACATCAGAATATCGTGAAGAACGAAGGGGATGGTGACGTGGCTCCTAAACATATTGTGTCTGCGGCAACAATTGTACTTAATGAACGTAAAGAAATATTATTAATCAAAGGTCCCAGGCGGGGATGGGAAATGCCGGGCGGGCAGGTTGAGGAAGGGGAATCGTTGAAGGATGCGGCAGTAAGGGAAACAAAAGAAGAGAGCGGTGTAGATATTGAGGTAACTAAATTTTGCGGTGTATTTCAGAATGTTAGCGAGTGCATTTGTAACACTTTATTCTTAGGAAGAGCGATAGGCGGGGAGTTAACAACGACCCCTGAGTCGTTAGAAGTTGGATTTTTTCCAATTGCAGAAGCATTAGAGATGGTGACTTGGAGAAACTTCAGGCAGAGAATAGAGTTTTGTTTGAATGAAGAGCTTCATCCGTTTTATGTTGAATTTTGATAAATAATGATATCGTTAGTGAAACAGGTAAGGAGCAGATGCCAAGGCGACTGCTTCTTTTTTTTCGCTACAGTAAAAAATAGTTGCAATAACACCCTATATAGAATAATATGAAATTAGTTGCAATGACATCCTATTTCGATGAGGTGAATAAATTGAATGAGCATTGGAGGCAAAATGACGCTAGCGCAACGGAATCGCACGGCCAATACATCTCAGCTATATATCGTCATATGCAGGTATTGATCGCTGCTGAGCTGGCGCCATATCGAATCGGAAGCGGCCAGTACATTTTTCTGATGGCGATTGCATCTCAGCAGCCCATTACGCAGAAGGCGCTAAGCGAGAAGCTGCTTATCGACAAGACGACGACTGCCAAAGCGATAACCAGATTGGAAGCGGAAGGATACGTACGTAGGGAAGTCGATTCTGTCGATAACCGGTATCAGCTGCTCTATTTGACGGAATCGGGACGTGAGGTGGTGCCGAAGGTGCAGGAAGCGTTGGCCAGGGTCAAGAACAAAACCCGGAAAGGTATTTCAGATGAAGAATATGACATGCTGATAGGTCTGCTGAAAATCGTGCTTTACAATCTGATCGAGCAGGAGGAGAGGTAGGATGAGCTTCAACGGAGGGGCGGCTTTGACAAAAGAACTATTGACTGGGCAGGCGTTACGATGCACGCGCTGGCTGTCGGTTTATTTGAAAACCGGGCATGATGTTGTTTATGGCATTGAAATCGCACGTTTCAAGTATAATCAAATATCATTCAGGAGGCCATAGAAGATGATCGCGAATCCGTTTATCGTAGTGGAGAACTGTAAAGACGAGATCAAGTATTATCAAAGCGTGTTTGGCGGCGAGATTGCGATACTCCGCAGGCAAGGAGAGCAGGTGCTTAATGCGGATCTGCACGTTGAGGGGGCAACCCTGAAGTTTGCCGATACACAAGCCGCAAAGCCTGCACTCAAGGGCGATTACGTAAGAGTTTTCTTGAGAATCGAGACAGAGAGCGCGTTCAGAAGCATCTACGGACAATTTGCTGTCGGCGGTATCGTTAATACGGAAGTGTATGAAGCTCCATTTAACGGCCTGCTGGCCATTGTTACCGACCGTAATGGTGTATGCTGGGTGCTATCCTATTATCGAACGTAACAACGAAAACAGCAGCGGAGGTTTAAGATAGATGGTGTCTTTAGCGGCGCTGTTTTTTTCTAAACCTATGGAAGCAGATGACGCGCACGAACCCAATGCGGGTTTGTCTGCGAATGCAGCAATTGCACATATTTTATTCGCCTTATAGGTATAAGTGGTAATACCAAAGGCTGGCGAAAAGGGGTTGAAAAAAGGGTATGCGTCTGATACATGATCCCCCTACCTATTCCTGCCGTGCTCTTAAGCGAAACTGGTGCGGGCTGACGCTCATGGAAGCCTTGAATACCTTGCAAAAGTGAGAAGGATTGGGTAATCCGACCCGAGCCCCGATCTCCGGAATGGAGAGGGAGGTCTGCATCAAGAGCATGCAAGCGTGCCGGATCCGAGTCGCTTGGATATAAGCCATGATTGTGGTCCCCGTCGTCTCTTTGAACAAATGGGAGAGATAATAATGGGACATGTGGAGCTCCTTGGCCATAAGCTCTAGACGGATTGGCTCACGGTAGCGGGCTTCGACCCACTGCATGATCTGAGCGGCCCGGTCGTGGTGTCCGGATTGGATGCGGGACTCGGCATGCGGTCTGCTCCATATTTTGCTGAATTCTCTTAAGAAATTAAGCAGGAAGAGGATATATTCCTCGAAGGCTTCTCTTGGAGCTACATGCCGGCTAGCCTGGTGAAAGAGCTGTGCTACAGCGGTCAGCCGGTGGAGGGTTTCCGTTTTATAGATGGGAATGCTGCTCTTCTTGTCCTCCATCAGCTGATGAATAAATGTCCTCAGGGCAGGAAACAAGGCCAGGTAAGGCTTCAGCAGAGCAGGATCAAATTGCAGGTTGGTCCGGATAAAGGGTCGTCCCGGGCTCACATCGATCTGCACGCGATGCAGCTGGAACGGCCGAAAGACGAGCAGCGAATTCGGCTCGATCCCGTAGCTCTGGCCATCGACGAACAAGGTTCCATATCCCTCATGAACATAGGTAAATTCCATCTCAGGATGGGAATGAAACACTTCTCTGAACTCGATCTCAGAAGTACGTCTATAAACGAACGAGTACGGGCTGGATGCGCCTTCCGCCAAAGCCGGTCACCTTCCTATACGATCTGATGAATAGTTCCATTATAGCAAGATAAGAACATATTTGAACAACTTTTCTTCATAAATCAGACAGTCGTTCCCTTATAATTCAAAATGAGAAAACGAATAAAGGGGGAGGACAACTCCATGCTCAATGTGGCTATCATTGGAGCAGGCGCGATCAGCAGCGCCCACATCAATGCTTACCTGAAGTTCCCTAAGCGCTGCCGTATCGTAGCGGTTAGTGATGTATACCCGGATAAGGCGCGGTCCCGCATCGATCAGCACAAGCTGGATGGGGCGGTTGCAGTGGCGGACTATAAAGAGCTGCTTACTATGGACATCGATCTCGTATCGGTTTGTACGCCGCCGTATACCCATGCCCCGATCGCGATCGACTTTCTGAAGGCGGGCAAGAACGTGCTGGTCGAGAAGCCGATGGCTTCCTCTTTGCAAGAGTGCGACGCGATGAATGAAGCGGCAAGGGAAAGCGGGAGGCTGCTTTCCATTGTAGCCCAAAACCGGTTTACTCCCCCTATGATGAAGCTGAAATCCGTTCTGGAAAGCGGTCTCATGGGGCCGATTGTACACGCTCAGGTCGATTCCTTCTGGTGGCGCGGACACTGCTATTACGATCTTTGGTGGCGCGGGACTTGGGAGAAGGAGGGCGGAGGCTGTACATTGAATCATGCCGTCCATCATATCGACGCATTGCTCTGGATGATGGGGGCGCCCACGGAGCTTCAGGCCTTCATGAGCAACACCTCTCACGACAACGCGGAGGTAGAGGACCTTTCCATCGCCATGCTGAGGTTTTCATCCGGGGCTCTCGGACAAATTACCAGCTCCGTTGTCCATCACGGGGAGGAGCAGCAGCTTATTTTTCAAGGTAAAGAGGCAAGAGTATCCGCCCCTTGGAAGGTGAAAGCCAGCAGCTCGACGAGCAACGGATTTCCGAAGCCGAATGCCGAGCTGGAGGAGCAAATTCAGTACTTGTACGATCGTCTGCCGGAGCTTAAGCACGAAGGTCATGCAGGGCAAATCGATAATGTGCTAACGGCTTTGGAGACGGGCGCCCCGGTCTTAGTTGACGGTTACGCGGGCAAGAATACGCTTGAACTCATTACGGGGATATATAAATCCGCCAGCACTAACGAGAAGGTGGTGTTTCCTCTGCTGCCGGGCGATCCGTTCTACACGAGCGAGGGTGTACGCGAGCATGCCGTTTATTTTTATAAAAAGCAGGCGTTTGTTGAAAATTTCGATACCGACTCCATTACATTAGGAACGAATCTGAAGAGCTGACTCGGGGGAATGCAGTCAATGAAAATGGTGTTTCGTTGGTACGGAGAAGGAAATGACACGGTCAGTCTTCGGCAAATCAAACAAATTCCAGGCGTGGAGGGTATCGTATGGGCACTCCATGATGTTCCCGTCGGAGAAGAATGGCCGCTGGATAAGATTAGGCGGTATAAAGAGCTGGCTGATGAGTACGGCTTCCACCTGGAGGTCGTCGAAAGCGTTAATATCCACGAGGATATTAAGCTGGGCTTGCCGTCCAGAGATGTATACATCGAGAACTATAAGCGAACCATCGAGAAGCTGGCTACGGTAGGCGTTAAGGTCATCTGTTATAACTTCATGCCGGTGTTCGACTGGATTCGAACCGATCTTTACCGGGAGATGGAAGACGGGGCAACGGCGTTATTTTATGAAAAAGCGAAGGTCGACGCGATGGATCCGGATGAACTCGTCCGGCTCATTGCAGGCAATTCGAACTTTACGATGGCGGGCTGGGAGCCGGAGCGTCTGAGACAGCTTGCCCCTCTTTTTGAAGCCTATAAGTCGGTGACTACGGAAGATTTATGGAAGCATCTTGAGTACTTCCTGGAGCGGATTATTCCTGTTGCGGAAGCGAACGGGATTCGGATGGCCCTTCACCCGGATGATCCGCCTTGGCCGATCTTCGGACTGCCGAGAATTATGACGAATCGGGACAGCATCAGCAGGCTGCTACAGCTGGTGGACAGTCCGTCTAATGGGGTAACCTTATGCAGCGGTTCCCTCGGCGCCAATCCGGATAATGATATCGCGGCAATGGTCCGGGAGTTCGCGCACCGCATTCCTTTCGCCCACATCCGTAATGTTCGTCATTATGAGAACGGCGATTTTATCGAATCGTCTCATCGGGCCGGCGACGGAAGTCTGGATATCTGCGATATCGTGAAAGCCTACCATGAGAACGGCTTCCAGGGCTATGTCAGGCCGGATCACGGAAGACACATATGGGATGAGCAGTGCCGTCCGGGCTACGGGCTATACGATAGAGCGCTTGGCATTATGTATTTGTGGGGCGTTTGGGACTCGCTCGAGCGTGAAAAGAAAGGGAAGAAAGGGTGAATTGCAGCAATGCTGACGCTGCCGAATCACGAGAACCTGCGAGGAAGAGTGGCCGTCATTACCGGAGGTAGCGGCGTGCTTTGCTCCGCCATGGCTTTGGAGCTGGGAAGACAAGGCTTGAAGGTCGCTATTCTGAACCGCAACCAAGAGAAAGGCGAAGCCGTTGCGGTGAAGATTAGGAAAGCTGGAGGAACCGCTATCGCGTTGGCCTGCGACGTGCTGGATAAGGAAAGCGTGAAGGCGGCGGAGCTCGCCGTTCGGGAGTCCCTCGGCATCTGCGATATTCTTATCAATGGCGCAGGCGGGAACCATCCGAAAGGGACGACCACGAACGAAACGCTGCGGCCGGAGGACCTGGCCAATCCGGAGATAACAAGCTTCTATGACTTGGACCCGGACGGGTTCGGCTACGTATTTAACTTGAATTTTCTGGGCAGTTTGATTCCTACCCAAATCTTCAGCCGCGGCATGATCCAGCGTCCAGGGGCTGTTGTAATTAATCTCTCGTCCATGAGCGCTCCGTCTCCTATGACAAAGGTGCCGGCCTACAGTGCTGCTAAGGCTGCGATCGATAATTTCACCCAATGGCTGGCCGTGCACATGGCGGATGTCGGCATTCGTGTCAACGCCATCGCGCCGGGCTTCTTCCTGACGGAACAGAACCGCAAGCTGCTGACCCGTGAGGATGGCTCTTTGACGGAACGGTCGACCAAGATCATCAGTCATACGCCTATGCGAAGATTCGGCGTTCCGGAGGATTTGCTGGGGACGCTGCTGTGGCTGGCGGATGAACGCACCTCGGGTTTCGTGACCGGGATTACGGTGCCGGTGGACGGCGGATTTATGGCGTATGCCGGAGTATAACCTATAGCAAAAAACAGAAGCAACTACCCATGCGGCAGGTTTTGGGTGGTTGCTTCTTTGTTGTGATTACAAAGCGCATTTTCAGCAAATTTTCAGCTACATAAGGTACATTTAAAGATAGGTTCTGTGATCGATGAGATAGGAAGAGTAAGGGGGGAGCCTTGTGAGGGGAAAAGGCATCATGTGGTTTATAGGGGTATCCGGGGTATCCTGTGCCCTGTGGGTGGTTGCGCTAGGCTGGACGATGGCCAATCACATGGGACTGGTGCAGGGGGGGACTCCTACTCCGTCATCCCCGGCGATAGCGCCAATCGAACTGCAGCCTGTCACGGCGGCAGCGGACGACGGCAAGCTTCAGGTGGTTTCGCTCGGGGATTCGCTTGCCAGAGGTACAGGGGACGCAACAGGGAAGGGCTATGTCGGTGTAGCTGCCGAGCTTATGAAAGCGCGTGCCGGAAAACGGGAGGTAAGCGTTACGAATTTGGGGGTCAATGGCTTTACTTCAAGTCAGCTTTCAGAGCAGATCAAACGGGTCGATGCTCAAGCGACGATTCGACAAGCCGATGTGCTGCTGGTCAGCATCGGCGGCAATGACCTGTTCCGCGGCGGAGAAACGCTGGCTCAACTGGACCTGACGAAGGTGAAGGAGCTTGAGACGGAATACAATCAGCGGCTAAAGTTTTTATTAACGGAAATCAGAGAGCTCAACCCTTCGGCGAATGTGTATCTTATCGGGTTATACAATCCGTTTAACGGACAGAAGAACAGCGAAATCACCAATGGGATTGTGAGAGATTGGAATTATCAGCTGTCCGTAACGGCAGCAAATATCCCTAAAACCGTGATCGTTCCAACGTATGATCTGTTTCAATTGAGAGTGCAGGATTACTTGGCGGCGGACCTGTTCCATCCGAATACGGAAGGCTATAAGCGAATCGGTGAGCGGCTGGGCGCCATCGTTGTATGGGAGGGATAAGATGAGCGAGATTACGTTAGCGGTGCGCGGATTGCGTAAAGTGATCGGTCGGCGTGAGATCATCAGCGGATTGGACTTCGAGCTTCATCGCGGTGAGGTGTTCGGATTCCTCGGACCCAACGGTGCAGGGAAAACAACCACCATCCGCATGCTGGTCGGGCTCATGAAGCCGACGGCAGGAAGCATACACATTTGCGGCTATGATATTGAAAAGCAATTTCCGGACGCGATGAGTCAGCTTGGCTGCATTGTAGAGAATCCGGAGCTTTACTCCTATTTAAGCGGCTGGAATAACCTGCTCTATTTTGCCAGAATGCTGGAGAATGTAGATGAAGCCAGAATTCATGAGGTCGTGAAGTTGGTCGGCTTATCCGCGCGGATTCACGATAAGGTGAAAACGTACTCCCTAGGCATGCGGCAGCGGCTGGGTATTGCCCAGGCTTTGCTGGGCAGACCGAAGGTGCTGATACTCGATGAGCCGACGAACGGCCTGGACCCTTCCGGGATTCGCGAAATGCGGGAATTCATCCGTTACTTGGCGGAGAAGGAAGGTCTTAGCGTCCTGGTATCCAGTCATCTCCTCAGCGAAATCCAGCTCCTGTGCGACAGGGTTGCGATCATCTCCAAAGGGCGGATCGTCAAGACGGACTCCGTACAGAGTCTGCTTAGGAACCAAGAGCGACTTCGTTGGAAGCTGGTTCCTAGGGACAAGGGTCGGGAAGTGTTAGGGCGCTTGACTTCGCTGGTGGAAGCGTCTGGGGACTACGTGATGACCACGTATGCGGAGGAAGAAGTGGGCGGGTGGAATGCGCAGCTGGTGGAGGCGGGAGTAACCGTGATGGAGATGAGTCGAAGCATGCCCTCGCTCGAGGATTTGTTCCTGGAGCTGACAGGAGGGGAAAGCATTGACTAATTTGGTCTACAACGAGCTGGTGAAGCTGTTCGGCAAACGCCGGCTGCTTATCGTCGGAGTGATCTTGGGCGTTTTGATCTCGGTATTCACTTATGCCCAGTATCGGCAAGCGGAGGATCTGCGTAAGCGCGTAGGCCAGATCGATTGGCGGACTGCGCTTGAGCAGCGTATCGCGGGCTGGGAGAACCGGCTGAACAGCGCCCGCACCAGTGAAGAGCAGCGCAAGGAGCTGGAGGTTCGCATCGCTCAGCAGAGATATTACTTGGAGCACAATGTCAACCCGTCGGAGCCGGGAGCGCCGACCTTTGTTCGCGGCTTCGTGGAGAACAGCATTCAGCTTCTGCTGCCGCTGATGATGATGGTCATTGCATCGGATCTTGTCTCCTCTGAGCATAGCGGCGGGACGGTAAAGGTGCTGCTGACCCGTCCGCAGCGAAGATGGCGGATCTTGCTGAGCAAGTATGTAGCGCTGCTGCTCTCCGTCTCCTTTATCATCACGCTGTTTGCGTTATTGTCCACCGTCATTGCCGGTACTGTGTTCGGCTTCCAAGGCTGGTCTGCTCCGGTATTGACCGGTTTCGGTATCACAGAAGGAAAGCTGGATATCTCCGGAGTGCAGCTGATCCCGCAAGGGCAGTTCATCTTCATGGAATTTGGTTTGGCCTGGTTCGTTGCCATGGTGGTCGCCACCATTACGTTTATGCTGTCTGTGCTCATTCGCAGTACGGCTGCGGGAATGGGTATTATGCTCGCCTGCTTAATCGCAGGTATGATCCTGCAGCCTATGGTCGCCTCCTGGGAATCGGCGAAGTATCTGTTCATGGTCAATCTAGAACTCATTGATTACCTGGTGGACGCAGCGCCGCCGGTAGAAGGCATGACGCTCGGATTCTCTATGTCGGTACTTGCCGCATGGGGAGCCGCCGCGTTGCTGGTAGCCTTCGTCTCTTTCACGCGCAGAGATGTGCAGTAGGGGAAGGATAGTCTAGAAAAATTTTACATGGAGAAAATTATTTGTTAAGTTGTAGATAAACCAATAACACCAATGAAAAAGGAGTGCATTTGGAACACCGAATTGCACCCCTTCCGGGTTGGACATATTCTGCATGTATAGAGGGTAATCAGTTGAAAAGGGAGCCAATGTTGCAAACATTGTTAGCTTCCTTTTCTTATCATCGGGGAGCACATGATTCTTCAAAAAAATTGAAGGAGGCATTTATGGATAATCAATGGAGAGTATCGCCATACGATCCGACATGGAAAATATTATTCGAGGATATAGCTATTAAATTAAGAAACTCCTTGGGTGATATAGCGGTTCGTATAGATCATGTTGGTTCAACATCGGTTATTGGTTTGGATGCAAAGCCCATTATTGATATTCAAGTATCTGTTTCGTGTTACGATGATGTATCAAGCTATAAGACACTTATTGAAAAAATAGGCTTTGTATTACGGGAAGAAAATCCGGATAAAAGTAAAAAGTACTTTCGGGAAATACCGGGAACCCGAAGAACTCATATTCATGTGCGGCAAGCCGGTAGCTTTTCAGAGCAAGTAACGTTACTTTTCCGAGATTATTTACGGGTACATCCTGCCGATTGCTTTCGATACGCCCAGGAAAAGCATCGACTCATGGGATTATATAAGAATGAGCGGCACAAATATGTTGAAGGAAAAGGACCGATTGTATGGGATATTCTGCAGAAGGCTCATAGTTGGTCTCAAGAAGTGGGTTGGAGGCCAGGGATAACCGACATGTAGCCGTTACATTTTTTTGTTGCAAATGCAATAAAATGAGGGTAAATTAAATGCATGCTTTTTTGTTGCATTTGCAATAAAGTAATACACCGAGGAGTGAAGCTATGAAGGAAATTCTTCGTGAAATTGGAATGATAGCAAGGGCATTGGATTCTATAAGCAATGTAGAGTTTAAAGATTATAACCTTACCAAAGGGCAGTATTTGTACCTTGTGCGAATATGTGAAAACCCGGGTATGATTCAAGAAAAGGTAGCTGAGATGATCAAAGTAGACCGAACGACGGCAGCTCGTGCTATTCAAAAACTCGAAATTAACGGCTTTATTGAGAAGAAGGAAGATCCACACAACAAAAAGATTAAAAAACTGTTTCCAACAGAGAAAGGGAACAATGTTTATCCTTTTATCAAAAGAGAACATGAGTATTCCAATTTCGTTGCACTAGAGGGATTTTCCGAAAAAGAAATAGACTCTATGTTCAATCTTCTTCAAAGAATAAGAAAAAATATAGAAAAAGACTGGGAATTTGTAAAAAGGGGAAACAAGCGAAACTATTGATTGCATAAAGGAGCGATAATTTACATGACTATAAGCATAGGAAAGTGTACCCTCGAAGATTTACAAATCCTCCGAGAAATAAGTATTGAAACATTCAACGATACATTTAAGCACCAGAATTCGCCTGAAAATATGAAAGCTTATTTGGAAAAAGCGTTTAACTCTAAGCAGCTGGAAAAGGAATTGACCGATAGCTCTTCGGAATTCTTTTTCATCTGTTACAAGGAAGAACTCGCTGGATATGTAAAGATAAATAGGAATGAGGCCCAATCCGAACAAATGGGTGATGACTCGCTTGAAATTGAGAGGATTTATATACGACACAATTATCAAAGAAAAGGGCTTGGGAAGTACTTACTAAAGAAAGTGCAGGAGATAGCCACAAAGGAAAACAAAAAGATGATCTGGTTAGGAGTTTGGGAAAAGAACGAGAAGGCAATTGACTTTTATGAAAAGGAGGGTTTTGTACGAACGGGAGCTCATTCTTTTTATATGGGTGATGAAGAACAAATTGATTTGATCATGACCAAAACATTGATGGTTGAGCTATAACCGGGAACCATAAAAAGCCCATGAAATCCAACGGAGGGTTGAATTTCATGGACGCTTGGAAATCGGTTATCTTCTAGCGTTGAAGCCGATAAAAGCTTTGGTGTTGAAATCGAACACGACGGTCAAAGGTCCAAGCAGCTCGTCTTGGTCCGTGTTGTAAGTAACCGTAACAAAGTTACCGTTCGCAGCTTGAACATCTGCGAGCAATTTCCTCTGCTCGTCTGTGGCAGCTACAACACCAACCTCTTTAGAGGAGACAATCTGAACGGCTGCCTCGTCTTGCTTCGTCGTAATATGGGAGGCTTGCTCATTGACTTGAGCCCATGCCAAGTTGCGGTATTCCTGCGCTGTCTCCGGCGACATTTTCAGCGCTCCTGTAACAGGCGCTTGAGCTTGAACGACTAAGAGGAAAACAGGGCTTTGAGGAGGAAGGCTTCTCGTCTCGAATGGACCGTAATAGGCTTTTACTTTCATGCCGGCTTTCAAATCCTCCCAATTCACAGACTCGCCCTGGGATGTCATGACGCGTGTTTCCTTACCTGCGTTCAGTATCAAAGCGTCGCCTAATTGAACTCGCCAGCCGTCATCCGTACGTTTAACTTCTTTGATGGTATCTTCTTTGACAGCACGATCTGCGTGAACATGAATTCTTACAGCCTGCGCTTGGCCAGGGAAGCTCATCGCCATGGCGGGTCCGAACTCGGCATCGATTTGTGTGCCGGCTTTTAAATCGGCAGGGGTTAGCGTTTTGCCGTCCAGGCTTTTCATATCTGTCGATTGGTCTACAGTCAAAATAACCCATGTGCTGCCTAGTAATTCGATGCGATATTTCCCGTCCTCGTTAGCCTGCACGTTTACGATCACACCGGATGCACGCATCAGGTCAACCGCTTCGTCGAGCTCGATTTCTTTGTTCGCTTCATCGTAATTTACAGTATATCCAAGCTTAGCCGCAGCATCGCGCACCGGGATATACGCTTTTCCATCGATATAGACAGGCGTAAGCGTGCTGTCTTGCCCGTTAACAAGCACTTTTACGTCTTTTTGTAAGTAGCCTGTAACCTTTTCTACCAAATCTTCCGCTCCGACTGCGGCTGTCGTGCCGAGTATCCCGGTCAAAGCTAATAATACAGATAGTTTCTTTTTCATAACATAAGCTCCTTCCGATTCCAAGTTTTAGCTTCAATCAAGTGACAATCCACCAGACGGAAGTCAGTTCGAATAGGTTGCAGTTGTCCAAAATTATGTTTGGATTTAGTAGATCTGAAATTTAGGCCAATCCAATGAAAACAAATCGGGTGTTTCTTTCGTCAGGAAGTAAAAGGAGTGAAGAACACCATGAGAAGTATTTTGTGGCAGGTTGTCCTATTATCGATCAGTGTTGCTCTGTCCGGGTGTGCGATAGAAGAAGCTCAGCCACCGGTGAAGGTTGTTGAAATGCCGCAATCCGAAAAGACGGATGAGGAAACGATAATTGGTTTGGTGGAAAGTTTCGGTAGTAAGCTTCAGATGGTATCCCTTTCGGCTCCCAATGAACTCATTAGTAAGAATATACAAGAGAACTACGGAAATCTGGTATCCCAAGAGCTTCTGACCAAATGGCAGAGTGATCCCGTGCATGCCCCCGGCAGACAAGTATCCAGTCCATGGCCAGACCGTATTGAAGTGCAAAGCGATGAAAAGGTTTCAAATGATATGTATCGAGTGAAAGGTCAAATCATCGAAATCACTAGCAGCAACGGGATTGCCGCTAAGCGGACTATACTTGCCGAGGTGAAAAAGATAAACAATCGCTGGCTCATTACGAATGTCGAGCTTGGCACTAATGAGGAAGACAAATCCGTTCAGTATGTGAATACTGAATATGGATTTCATTTCCCATTGCCGGATAGCTGGAAAGGGTTCGCGATTGTGACGGACGAATGGAAAGGTTTAGTGCCAGGGGGATCGGGAGGAGAAAAGGTTGTTGAAAAGGGACCTTTCATCAGCATCAGACATCCTCTATGGAAGAAGGAAAGCCCTAGGCAGGACATTCCTATTATGATATTTACGCACGCCCAATGGAACTCGCTGCAGCAAGGAAAATTTCACATAGGAGCGGCTCCAATAGGGCCGAGCGAGCTGGGCCGCAATTCACAATATGTTTTTGCACTCCCGGCGCGTTACAATTTTGCCTTCCCGACGGGATATGAAGAAGTGGAAAGCATTTTAAATAAGAAGCCTCTTCAACCGATGGAAACGTCCAAGTAAACGGGTTCAATACGAGCGGTACCAGCGGCCTGCTAAGGACTTTTCTGCCAATGAGTCCTTAGTCGGCTGCTTAGCATGGTTTGAGAGAATGGAGTGCACATGAAATGGATATGAACATTTTCATTGTCGAGGACGATTCCTCCATAGTTGATTCTCTAAAAGGATTTTTTTGTTTTTGATCCTGCTTGGATTCACAGATTTACTCATTTTTCTTGATAGAGGGGGATTTCTATAAGAACTAGTTCTCTTGTCTATTTGACTTGATGCCATCGCCAAAGAAATGAATGACGATTGGCTTGAAACCTTACCTAAGCCTGAACACTTGCGGGACGAGCTGGTAAGCGAAGTTTTGTACGCAGCCGATCTAATCCCTGGTGAGGTCGATTGATATTTTAAATTTCATCCAAAACCTGGGTATGTTCGTCATTTTTATTTGGGTTTTTGGTGGTTATGCCAAGATCTCGTTTTACTTGTGTATAACTAGTTCAGAATTGTCACATTGCATCAATGTGAAAGATTGGCGCAAGATGATACGGGTAGGAGCACCGTTGATTTTCATGATGTCCTGTTTTATTCCAAACGAGTCGACCATCGAATTTTTGCATGAACTCTGGAGAATCCTTGTTATTCCCGTTTG
This sequence comes from Paenibacillus silviterrae, assembly GCF_030167925.1. Classification (GTDB taxonomy): domain Bacteria; phylum Bacillota; class Bacilli; order Paenibacillales; family NBRC-103111; genus Paenibacillus_G; species Paenibacillus_G silviterrae. The sequence goes on along the minus strand of NZ_JASKUT010000002.1, from coordinate 1,424,787 downwards.
CGGCGTGGGAATCCCATCCGGTTTGAATCAATGGATGAGGGATTCCCTGGGAACCTTTATTAATTCTGCGTACTTTTCTGCTACATGCGCCAATTCAGCGTCCGTAGCTTGCGTTACGCTGTAGGCAACGAATGCCGGAAGGAAGGTACCGTTGCATTTTGTCAGTGTTCTTTCGATTGGACGCAGGAGCTCGCTAATTGTATACATGTTTTCACCGCCCGACCTGTAGCATAGTTCCGTGCCTCCGGTCGTAGTGGCGATCATGAACTCTTTGCCGAGCAGATTCTCTCCCCCAGGACCAAAAGCCCAGCCAAATATCAGTACATCGTCAAACCACTTCTTAAGCAGAGGCGGACAGCTGTACCAATAGAATGGGAACTGGAATACAATCCGATCGTATTGAAGCAGCATCCGCTGCTCTTTATCAACGTTGATCTGCCATGTGGGGTATTCCAGATATAGTTCACGAATATGAATATCCGCGTGTTTATTAAGCTCCTGGATCAAGGCCTTATTGGCTCGGGACTGATGTAATGCGGGGTGTGCGGCGATAACCAAAACGTTCATAACGATCATCCTTTATTCGCTTTTTAGCAGCATCGCGATCTGCACTCCCTATTATTGGGGAGAAAGAGCATCTTGCAAAGTACGCTCTTTTTTCGTACTAGGTTCTGCCGAACATACAGTGGATTCCGTGGGAATATATGCCATATAGTACGTAAAACCGTACCATGTACGGGAAATGATCGTACTGTTCGAATTCCGGATACTCTGGTAAAGTGGCATTAGAAGAGTCATAATCAGTAAGGTGGAGGCGGGAGCATGCAAGACGGAATACGCGAACCGAATCATCGCACACAAGGAATTATAGCGACGCTGCACGCGATCGGAGGAAAGTGGAAGCCGCTGATCCTGTTTATTTTGCTGCACGATGGGACTAAGAGATTCGGGGAATTGCGCCGGCTGCTCCCGAACATTACCCAAGGAATGCTTACGAGCCAGCTGCGCGAGATGGAAAAGGACGGACTTATCGAGCGCCGGATTTATCAGGAAATCCCGCCGAAGGTCGAATACTCGTTATCCGATCACGGAAAGACGCTAAGCTCGGTGCTGACCGATATGTGCGGATGGGGCTTCAAGCATATCGAATTTACGAAACAGTCGAAGGCCGAATTGAAAAAAGATCAACACTAGAAATACATGATCATTTTTCAACGACAAAGAGGCGAAACTATTCACAATGCTCAAACCGGAGAAAACATTTAATACGGCAGTGGAAGTGACACTCGAGATAATCGGCGGAAAGTGGAAGCCGGTTATTTTATTTCATCTAACGTTTGGCAAAAAACGAAATGGGGAATTTCTTAGGTTATTGCCTGCCATAACACAAAAAGTGTTGACGCAGCAGCTGCGGGAGTTGGAAGACGATGGTATTATAAAACGTACCGTTTATAATGAAATCCCACCGAAAGTGGAATATGAGCTGACGGAATTTGGATGGAGTCTTAAAGATATTCTCCATCTAATGTGCAGGTGGGGAGACTTGTATGTTGAACGGGCGTACGGTGGCAGGGCTAAGGTACTCTTCGGGATAAAGAAATTGATGAAAAATGATCCGGAAAAAGCCGGCCCCTAGAATGCAGAACCGGCCTTGTAAACCGCTAGATAGTCAAGGAATCACTCTACGGCGACGGAGGTCGTCGAAAATGCTCATGAACATCGCTTCTGTATCAATAAATTCGTGGAAACCTAACCGGCGGGCCTTTGTTCCGTCAGCAAAAAAATCGTAGTCCCAAGAAAACACAAAGTCCCCGAAGCGCCAAGATGAAACGTCCTTGTAGCTGTTGTTCTCCAAGCCGTGCTTCATGACCATTGTGTTCCACAACAGCTCTTTGTCCGCCATCACCACCTCTAACGGCATAGGCAGCGGAGGCGCGATCTCCAGTTCAAAATAATCGGCAATTTTCGGCCAGAGCTCACTCCAACGGAAGAGATCGCCATTATTGATGTTGAACGCTTGATTTGCGCAGCGGCTGTCGGTCGCCGCCCAAACAGTTGCCTTTGCCAGCAGTTCCGCGTCGGTCATCTCCAGCAAGCTATGGTAAGCTCCCGGTTTACCTGGAAAGCGAAGCGGCAACCCGAGTTCTTTTGATATCGAAGCATAGATCGCGATTACCATAGCCAAGTTCATCGGATTGCCCATAGCGAACCCGCAAACGACAGATGGACGAATCGCCGACCACGTCCATTTCTGTCCTTGTTGCCGCTGTTCAAGGAATTGTTGTTGGTCGATGTTAAATTCCGGCGGCATGTGGCCGGCATCCGTTTCTTTAGCTGGTGTTTTGAATGGGCCGAGGTGAGCTCCGTACACTTTGTAACCTTGCATGAGACTGATGTGCTGAAGCGAAGGAGAACCCGGCTCAATCGCATTGATGACGTTAACAAGCATGGTAAGATTTGGTGGAACCAACTCAGCCCATGTAGGTCGATCTTGATAAGCGGCATAGAAGATATGGGTGACTCCTGTGAGGTTGCCGAGTTTCTTATGAGTATCTGTTTCATCGAGAAGATCGACGGAAATATACTTAACCTTATCGGATCGTTCACCTCCGCGTCTCGATATTCCGATGATGTCCCAATCAGGAAGCTTCATCAAATATTCAATAAGATTGCGTCCGATGACACCGTTGGCCCCAACTACAAGAGCAGTTTTGCGAACAGAAGGTTCACTAAGTTGAATATGCATATGCATTCCTTCCTTTCATTATTGTTTTCTATGTCATTGTGTACCATCGGACAGCAAGTGAATAGTACGCACTTTGAAGTAACATAGTCACTTGAAAGAAATAATTAGCATCGAAGGGGTGACAGCCTCAGCTGCTCGGTGTCTGCCTTTTCGTGTAGATACGAAGTGGGAGGCTACAACGAGTGATACGATAGCACTGGTCAAAAAACAAGAACTTAATAAATAGCAAGAAAAAACCTCCTATTTTCTTAAGATTTGCCTGTTACAGTAGCTGTAACTAGTACGGAGGGAGTGCTACCATGACAACCGTTTATAAAAAACTAATTTTATGCTTGAGCAGTGCACTACTGATGTTGTCAATCCTGGCTAAACCTGTTGCTGCAATGGAGCTTCGAAACAAAGCCGAAATACTTCAAGATATTGATGATTACGTCAAAAAAAGCATGGAAGTCAACAATATTAAGGCTGCGGCTCTCGCGATAGCTAATAACGAAGAGGTACTCTATGCGACAGGTTACGGTACATTTTCAGATGGCCGCGAAATCACCGGCAATACCCCATTTCCCATCGCTTCTTTAAGCAAATCTTTCACGGCACTAGCGGTCCTGCAGTTGGCGGAAAAAGGACGAATCGACCTTGACGCGCCTTACGCAGCCTACTTTCCAGACCTCTCTCCTAAGGATGATCGCGTTAGTACCATTACGATACGGAATTTGTTGAATCAGACTACCGGTCTTAATGATAAAGTGAATCCTGACATGACACGTTCCCCCCAATATCAATCTCTGCGGGAGATTAATCAATCGTTAAGCATAGTCGAGCTCGTTAATAATCCCGCAAACTCCTATAACTATCACAACCCGAATTATCAATATTTGGCTCTTCTTGTGGAGAAAGTAAGCGGACAAAGCTTCCACACCTATATGCAAAAGAATATCTTCGAGCCTCTGGGTATGAGCCATACCTTCAGCGTTAGTAGTACGCAGCAAATTAATGATAATCCTGACATTCCGCGGGGGCATTATTTATTGCTAGGCCATCCTGTAAGGCAAGCTGAACCTCCTTGGTTTATTGACGGTCCAGCAGGTATTGTTTCAACTGCAGAAGATATGGCAAGATGGATGCTTGCTCAATATAATGGACGTCTTCTTGTACCTGAACTGATGGAGGAGTACCATAAGGCCGGACCGAGTGGCCCGTATGGAATGGGTTGGATGGCGGGGAAGGAGGAACAGGCGGGGCGGACCATTTCTCATAACGGAATATTCTGGACGTATAAAGCAGAGGAAACGATATATTTGAACCAACAACTTGGCATCGCGATGATGTTTAACTTGGGATTAAATACTTTTGTCGATTATGGAGCTTTTGTCGACGGGATTGCAAAGATCATTGGGGGTCAAACGCCCGAAGCTCCTAGGTTAAATAGCAGTACTATGGAGAGAGTTATCATTTTTCTCGTCATGTCGACAGTTGCTTGGGGTTTATATTCATATTATCGTATCAATGGGAGCAATAAGGGCATTTCGACCGGGAAATGGATTCTATCATCGATCGGGTGGCTGCTCCCAATCTTGATCCTCTTGCTTCTTTCACCATTAACTACATTTGTGGCAGCTGGGCGAGTATTGCCTTGGTTCGGGTTATGGACCACCATGTCATCTTTGATCATATGGATAGTTGTAATAACGCTTGTAAATTTCACAAATTGGGTATTTCTTACCAGGAAATATTACCATGCGAAGAAAAAGAGTGGTTTTAATTCATAATTTAAAACTTTTTCCAATTAAAAACCGTCTGATATGTGTGGGGGGGGAGATGAGCAGGTTGAGAAATACACTAATTGTTGCTGTATTCATTTTTATTGTGGCTATGGTGTCAGGTTGTAACGGAAGAGGGATAGAGTTACAAGACGGGGATACAAACGTTACCAATGAGATGGATGAGCTGATTTCCAGTTACATTATTAGCAAATACACCTCCTCTAATCGTTCTACAGAAAAGCAATTTGAGGTCCATAAAGTATATGGCACGAGCAAGTCCAACGGAATACTCAGTGTCTATATGTGGTCTTATTTCGGTGGCTTTAATAAATCAACCGGTGTAGAAAACCAATCGGGGCATTCTTTACCCGCGGTAATGCAATTGAAGAGAGATGGAGAACGTTACTCGGTTATCAAGTATGTAGAACCTCAAGACGGGAGCTTGTATTCATCTTCTTTAAAGAAGATGTTCCCCAAAAAATACCTGAAATTCGTTCAACAAGATGCCGGAAATATAAAGCATTTACAAAGCGAGATGGATAGTAAAGTGAAAAAATGGTTAATGGAATAAAAGCCTCGTGTCAAAGAAATTTGTCAGGCAGTGACTTAAGGATCTCCTCATATTGGAGCGCAATAGCTATTTCCAAAATGTGAACAGGGTTCTGATAGGCGTAAGCCAGCAAGAGCTCCTTATTGAAATCATCGTCAGTCATTTTCAGGCTTCGTTTGATCAATTCCATCATTGCTCGTTGGTTTCGAACATTTAGTTCTTCAATCTTGGTTACAGCTAGTTCAACGTCATTTTGCATGATTCTCTCCCTGTCCAAAGCTTGGTAAAATACTATTCGAAAGAGAAGCGTCATTTTTGTCGATACACAACATATCCGGGAAGATACAATGTCACCATGACAAGGCTGCCGATAAGGATCGGTGGCCTTGTTGCGCTAAACGGCGAACACTAGCTGCGGATGAAAGCTGAAAAGGAAGGTATTGACGGGAATCTAAAATTTGTATAGAATCAAATCGTAATAATTACAAATAAGAAAACTTGCTTTTGCCTTGTACAGCGCTTGTTCAGACTTTATGGGTTCAATGATTACTACTTTTTAGGGGGATATTTCGTGGTGAAAAGTGTGGTTATGTTTGTATCTGCTTTGTTGGCGTTCATGTTACTGATAGCGGGCTGCAGTGACGGACGCAAGGTCAACACCGGGACAACAGATACAAGAAGAGAGATCGTGTATGCAACAGCTAAAGATATCAATGATATGAATCCCCATTTGTATCCGGGTTCAATGCCAGCCCAAGGGATGGTTTATGAGTCTTTGGTCGAAAACACCGAGGATGGCATCAAGCCTTTATTGGCGGAATCCTGGAAAGTATCGGACGATGGTAAAACATACACCTTTCATTTAAGAAAAGACGTGAAATTTCACGATGGGGAGCCGTTTAACGCGGAAGCGGTAAAGAAAAATATAGAAGCTGTGCAAAGCAATGCAAGCAAGCATGCCTGGATCAAGCTATCAACAAAAATCAGCGGCTGCAATGTATTGGATGAACATACTGTCCAATTGGTATTGTCGGAACCTTACTATCCGGCGCTGCTCGAATTGTCGATGACCCGCCCCTTTGTTTTCATTTCACCAAAGAGTTTTATTAACGGAGAAACAAAGAACGGGGTAAGCGGCTACAATGGAACAGGTCCTTATAAGCTTGCGGAGCATAAAATCGATCAGTATGCCGTCTTCGAAGCTAACGAAAGCTATTGGGGCGGTGTGCCTCAAGTAAAGAAAATTACCGCTAAAGTCCTTCCTGCCGGGGAAACGACCTTCTTGGCTTTGAAAAAGGGAGAAGTGAATTTTGTATTTACGGATGATCGGGGTACGGACAGTCTTGATGTGGAAGCGATGAAAAAGCTAACGGATTCGGGTGAATACCAGCTTATTAGAAGTAAAGCGATGAATACCAAAATGATCGTTGCCAATAGCAGTAAATCGAATCAACCGGTACATGAGACTGCCGTGCGTGAAGCGATATGGCATGCGATCGACCGGGATGCGATTAGCAAGCAAATCTTCAACGGCACGGAATCAGCAGCGCACACCTTATTCTCAACAAATGTAAATTACGCCGACATTGGACTGAAAAACCGCGTCTATGATCCGGAAGCATCTCAAAAAATTCTGGATGGGGCCGGATGGAAGCTGGAAGCAGGCCAAACGGTTCGAACGAAAAACGGAAGCAAATTATCTATGAAGCTATATTATGACGCCAGTTCTTCCTCCCAAAAGACACAGGCAGAGTTTATCCAAAACTCGTTGAAAAAAATAGGGATGGGTTTGGAGATCATCGGAGAGGAATCAAGCTCCATCGCGAATCGAAGATCCTCGGGGGATTATGATTTGTTATTTAATCAAACCTGGGGACTGGCTTATGACCCTCAAAGCACCATTGCTGCATTTACCACAAAGTCATCGTACTTCCATACAACCAGCGGCATGGTGAAGGCGGATGAGCTGTACAAGAAGATTGACCAGGTCATGGTGTCCATGGATGAGAACAGTCGAAAAGCACTATACGCTGATATCTTAAGAATGGTCCATGATGAAGCAGTCTTTATCCCCATTACCAATGGAAGCGTCACGATCGTTGCCCCCAAACAACTAAAGGGGATTTCCTTTAAGCAAACCCAATTTGAGCTTCCTTTTGAGCGAATGTACTTTGAATAAACAGACAAATAAAAAGGGGCATCCCCCTTTTATTTGTTTAGAAATAGGATAGAGGTGCGTCAATGGGAAGATATATCATCAAGCGGCTATTCATGTCCATTCCATTGCTTTTAACGATTACATTTGTAACGTTCATCTTCATTCATTTATCTCCAATGGATCCGGCTGAAGTAGTGCTGCAAGCACAAGGAGTACCCCAAATTACGGAGGAGTTAATCGCTCTGACAAAGGCGGAACTCGGCATGGATAAGCCGTTTCTGGTTCAATACATTACTTGGCTCCTTGCGTGCATGCAGTTGGATTTTGGATATTCCTATGTTACAGGCCAGCCTGTGTGGTCATTGGTAGGTCCGGCTTTTCTGAATACGTTCAAGCTTACGGTAGTTTCGGTTCTTGTCATTATTGTCCTTTCTATTGGACTAGGCGTGTTATGTGCATGGAAAGAAGGAAAGTTATTTGATAAATCCGTTAGAGGCGTTAACTTTTTCCTGACGTCCATGCCTTCGTACGGACTGGCTGCGTTACTGATCTGGTATTTCTCCGTAGAACTCGATTGGCTACCGACAAGCGGGATGGAATCGTACACGAGCTATATTTTGCCGATTAGTGTCATTGCGATCAATTACACCGGTGTATATTTTCGAATCGTAAGAAGCTCTATGTTAAGCAACCTGCATGAGGACTATGTATTGTACGGTAGGGCTTGCGGACTGACGGAAACGAAAGTAACGATGCGTATACTAAGAAATTCAATGCAGGTAGCCATCTCGGTTTTTTGTATGGCAATTCCTATTATTCTGGGGAGCACGGTCGTTGTGGAAAACGTGTTTGCATGGCCCGGTCTAGGGACTTTAAGCGTGAAATCCATTCTAAGCAGGGACTTTCCGCTTATCCAAGCCTATGTTCTTGTGCTGGCGGCAGCCTTTGTTGTGTTCAATACCGTTTCCGATGTGATCCATGCTGCAGTGAACCCTAAGCTAAGAAAGGAGTTTTAGATGATACGGTTAAACAACCTATTCAAAGATAAAGTCGCAGCGGTTTCTTTATCCATACTGGCTCTAACGATGCTTGCCGGATTATTGGCCCCTTGGGTTGCGCCGCATGACCCCGGAGAAGTCCATATGGAGCTTCGATTTGCCTCCGCATCATGGGAGTACTTATTGGGCAATGATCATCTTGGTCGGTGCATCCTATCCAGATTAATATACGGAATCCGTCCCAGTGTGTTATGGGTACTGTTTGCTTTAGCTCTAACTATCTTATTCGGGGGAGCAGCAGGTTTCATTGCGGGCTATTTCCGGGGGAAAATAGATGCAATTTTGATGCGAGTTTGTGATGTAATGCTTTCTTTCCCGGGATATGTCATGACTTTGGCGGTTATCGGCATTCTTGGCGTCGGTTTTGAGAATATTCTCATCGCGTTTGTCTTGTCCAAGTGGGCATGGTTTGCTCGCATCATTCGGACCTCGGTAATGCAATTTGCCGAATCGGAATATGTCAAATTCTCCAAAGCGCTAGGCGTGAAGGATAGTAGAATTATGGTAAGCCATGTTCTGCCGGTTGCCATTCCCGATATTGCCGTTATAGCAAGCAGCTCCTTCGGGTCCATGATTTTGCAAATATCAGGCTTCTCCTTCCTCGGTTTAGGGATTCAGGCTCCTCATGCGGAATGGGGTATGATGCTAAATGAGGCGAGGGAGGTCATGTTCTCGCGTCCTGAACTCATGCTAGCTCCTGGCTTAGCCATCATCGTGACCGTATCGGCCGTTAACTTTTTGTCTGATGCGCTTCAGGTTGCTTTAGATCCTAAACTTATGACCTCTAAGAAGGTGACTCCAGATCACGCAATAGGATCCGCTACCAGGCTTAAAGAAAGAGAGGTGGCCTAACCGAGTGATGAACCTATTGGAGGTTGCAAATTTGAAAATTTGGAATCGTGAAACCGGGGAAGCGATTGTTCGTGATAGTTCCTTTCATGTTAAAGAAGGAAGCTGTCTTGCTATCGTAGGAGAGAGCGGCAGCGGCAAGTCCGTAACCTGCAAGGCGATTATGAGATTGAACAAAGCCGGGCTCCGCCAATCGGGGGACATTTGGTTCAGAGGAGAAAGCTTGACCACACTTACAGATAAGGGAATGCGGAAGAAAAGAGGGAAACAGATCTGCATGATTATGCAAAATGGCATGCGCGCATTCGATCCCTCACGCGTGGTTGGCGTTCACCTTAAGGAGACTCTCGAGCAGCATTACGGCTGGAGCTGTGAGGAAATAACGAATCGAATGAAGCATGCCATGGAAAGCGTAAGGTTGATGAACCCCATTGAGGTGATGAACAAGTATCCGCACCAGATTTCCGGGGGGATGCTGCAGCGGGTAATGATTGCTCTATCCATCGTATTGGAGCCTGACATCATCATCGCTGACGAACCGACAACAGCACTCGATACGGTTTCACAATACGAGGTTGTCGAGCAATTTGTTCAGCTGCGGGAACGGATGGGCTGCTCCATGATATTCGTCTCACACGATTTGGGCGTTGTTAGAAAAATGGCCGATGAAGTTTTGGTCATGAAGGATGGAGTCATTGTTGAGAGAGGGACAACGAAAGCCGTTTTTTTCGATCCGCAGCAGGAATATACCCGGTACTTAGTATCCACGAAGCAAGCGATACATCAGCATTTTACGCAAATTATGGGGGGTGTCGGCATTGCTGAGCGTTCATCGTGTGGAGAAATCCTATAAACAAGGCGGATTGTTCTCATCGAAGAGACAGCGTGTATTGAAAGGCATCAGCTTCGAAATGCAGCCCGGGGAATGTCTCGGCATTATCGGAGAAAGCGGAAGCGGCAAATCCACATTAGGGCGGCTGCTGCTGGGTATTGAAAAGCCGGATGAAGGCTCGGTTCTGTTTGAGGGAAAGAGTGTAGGGGACCGAAAATCCAGATGGGGAAACATTAGTGCCGTATTTCAAGACTACACCTCTTCCATCAATCCCTTCTACTCGGTGGAGGAAGCCATCATGGAGCCCTTGAGGATGAGAAAATATAGCCCAAAAGAAAGACAAAGCAAGATTGATCTGTTATTGCATCAAGTGGGACTTGATCCGTCCTATCGAAAAAAATACCCTCATGAGCTTTCCGGGGGAGAGGCTCAAAGGGTCTGTATTGCACGCGCTGTTTCCACGGAGCCGAAATGCATTATTTTAGATGAAGCCATCAGCTCTCTGGATGGGTCGGTACAAATACAAGTGCTTGAATTGCTAAGGAGCTTGAGGAAAATGTACAGCATGGGATATATTTTCATAACTCATGATATACAGGCTGCAGCCTATCTATGTGATAGGGTCATGATCATTAGAAATGGGCAGATCGAAGAGATGGTTACTATAGGAGAGCTTAAAAACGTTCAGTCATCGTATGCGAGAATGCTGCTGCAGATGATTATCGCGTAATTTGATTTGGAAAATTGGATTGCAAATTCAATAGAGACAGGAGCAGGAGATGTGAGGGGAGCCTTGTCATGGCCTTTTCTGCGGTTATATCTGTTAACTCTTTGTTACTTCAGCGCCAACTCCATACTTAATGTCATCATTCCATTGAAAGGGGAGTCACTAGGCGCTGCGAATTCTACCATCGGGATCGTCATGGGAGCTTATTTGTTGACCACCATGCTTTTTCGGCCGTGGGCAGGCCACATGATACACAAGCTTGGCCCTATTAAAGTACTGCGCACAATTCTTGTCATCAATGGGATTGCATTAGTTCTGTACACGGTTACCGGATTGGGAGGCTATTTCGTTGCGCGTATTCTGCAAGGGATGTGCACGGCTTTCTTCTCCATGGCATTACAGCTGGGCATTATTGATGCGCTGCCGGACAAGGATCGTTCCCAAGGCATTTCGATGTATTCCTTATGCTCCTATATGCCTGGAATTTTTGGTCCCTTACTGGCCTTAGGCATTTGGCAAGCCGGGGATATGAGTTATTTTACAGTGACCATGATTACCTTAGCGATTTTAACAGGAATTGTGGGCTACAGCGCCAGGTTGGAGAGGAAAGAGGCTGATCCTGCCCCAACTCAGGCAGTGCAAGGGTTTGCGATGTTCAGGTCCTACGGCGAGCTGGTTAAAAACCCGTACTTGTTCCAATGCAGCGTCTTGATGTTGGTTGCCTCTATTGTGTTTGGAGCTGTTACAACATTTATTCCATTGTACGCGGATCAAATACAAGGCGGCAATGCGGGGATTTATCTCATGCTTCAAGCAGGTACTATCGTCTTGTCGCGATTCACGCTTAAAGGCAAAATTCCTTCCGACGGCAGGTGGCATTCACCTTTCATTATTGGAATTATGCTCATAATGACGGCAGCTGCGCTAAGCGTAAGCTTATCTGTGGCGTTTGGAGTGTATTTATTCTATGTAGGCGCTGTATTCATGGGAATCGCACAAGCGCTCCTCTATCCTACGTTAACAACGTATTTGACGTTTGTTCTGCCGCAATGGAATCGCAATGTGCTCATTGGTTTATTTATTGCAATGGCCGATTTAGGTGTTTCTCTGGGTGGAATTATCATGGGCCCTATCGCCGATCTTTCCTCCTACTCATTTATGTATACGGTTTGCTCTATGTTAGGCATAGGTATGATCATATTTGCCTATGGTCGACGAAGTGTAATCTAATTTTCAACCTAGGTGAATTAAATATTGTAATATTCAGATATTTCTGATATAAGTGGATTAGGAATGATTTGGTATGTGTTACTGGCGTAAACGTGGAGAACCACGAGGGAGCACATATTTCATATGCCGTACGCCTGGGCAAAGTATTCGGTTATTGACCGAATACTTTTATTCTTTTCTGGGAGATGATGATATGGAACAGGTACGGCAATGTAGAAATGTAGCGATTTTGATTTATGAGAATGTTGAGCCTCTGGATTTTGTAGGACCGTTTGAGGTTTTTATTACGGCAAGTAATCGTGGGAGAGACTTCAAGGTATACACTGTGGCACAATGGAACAGCCCGGTAAGAGCTATTGGGAGTTTAAGCATAAATCCAAACTATACTTTGGATACATGTCCTAAACCGGACATTTTGGTTATACCGGGCGGCTGGGGATCAAGAAAGGAAATGCTCAATGAAAGCCTAACAACGTGGATCAAGGAAACATCAAACGATGTTGAAATCGTTCTGTCCGTTTGCACGGGAGCTTTGATCTTAGCAAAAGCCAACTTGCTGGATGGACTGAAAGTAACAACAAATCGTTCAGCTATTCATGAGTTAAAAGAAGTGGTGCCATCATCCACAGAAATTGTACCGGAAGCCCGGTTCGTTGATAATGGAAAAATGGTATTGTCCGCCGGTGTATCTGCGGGCATAGATGCTTCTTTGTACGTTGTAGGAAAGCTGCTGGGCGAAGAGAGAGCAAAGAATACAGCCATGATAATGGAATACGATTGAAACCGGCAATGAAGGGCTGCAGGTTTATTTGTCGTGCACACGCAGCAAGCGTAAACTATTGAGCGTCACAATCAAGGTTGCCCCCATATCGGCAAAGATCGCCATCCATAACGTGAGCCAGCCTGGAAGGATTAATAGCAGCGCCACTACTTTGATACCGAGCGAAAAAGTGATGTTTTGCTTGATGATGGCAAGCGTTCTTCGGCTGAGGCTCATGGTGTAGGGCAGCTTGCTCAAATCGTCCCCCATCAAGGCGATATCGGCTGTTTCCAAAGTGGTATCGGTGCCGGCTCCGCCCATCGCTATACCAACAGTGGATGCGGCAAGAGCAGGAGCGTCGTTCACCCCATCGCCGACCATAGCCACATTACCGTACTTTGAGCGAAGCGTCTTGATATATGCTAATTTGTCCTGCGGCAGGAGCTCTGCATTGACTTCGGCGATGCCGAGCCGCTTGCCGATGGCATCTGCTGTGGCTTTGTTATCGCCGGTCAGCATGATGGTTTTCTTGATCCCGAGCTCATGCAGCTTTTGAATGACATTTTTGCTGGAGTCCCTGATCTCATCGGCAACTGCTATGAGCGCAAGGATCGCGCATTGTGTCCCAAGCACCATGACCGTTTTCCCTTGGTTTTGCAGTTCCTTAATGCTTCTTACCGCTTCTGGATCAACTGCCGTATGCAGCTCACTGAATAGCTTTGGGCTGCCGATATAGTAGATCTTCCCTCCTAAGCTTCCCTTCACGCCTTTGCCGGTGATGGAGCTGAAGTCATCTACAGCTTCGTTATAATCAACCTGCTCCTCTTCCGCTTTCCGCAATATTGCGGAGGCCAACGGATGCTGCGAGCCTTTTTCCAGAACGGCTGCGATTTTAAGCAGCTCATGCGGACTGCCGCCAAAGGAAACGAAATCCGTGACCTGCGGAACTCCTTTGGTCAGCGTTCCTGTTTTGTCAAAAGCGACTGCAGAGATTCGACCTGCCTCCTCCAGATGAACACCGCCTTTGATCAGCACGCCGTGTTTTGCTGCATTACCGATCGCAGTCACAATCGAAACCGGCGTGGATATCACCAATGCGCAAGGGCATCCGACGACGAGCAGTGCCAGGCCTCTGTAAATCCATTCGCCCCAAGCTCCGCCAAACGCCAGCGGCGGAATGACGGCAATGAGCAGAGCAGAAATCACAATAGCCGGCGTGTAGTATTTCGCGAACCGGTCTACGAATGCTTGTGAAGGTGCCCGCTCGGCTTGCGCTTCTTCCACCAGATGAATGATTTTCGAGATCGTGGTGTCTTCAACAGTTTTGACTACCTTCACCTCGAGCAAGCCCTCTTCATTCAGCGTGCCGGCAAATACGTCATCACCGATTGTTTTTGTCACCGGCATCGATTCGCCGGTAATGGCTGCCTGGTTCAAGGTCGAGCTCCCTTTGATGACGACACCGTCCATGGCTAGCTTTTGACCGGGTTTGACGATCATCACATCACCCGCGACGATGTCATCGACGCTGGCTATAAGCTCAGTGCTGCCGCGGCGAATGAGCGCTTCCTTTGGCGCGATGTCCATCAGAGAACGAATGGATTGCCGGGCTTTTTCCATGGAGTAACGCTCTAACACTTCGCTGATAGCAAAGAGAATGACGACGGTCGCACCTTCGCCCCACTCACCAATCGCCGCTGCGCCGATGATGGCGACCGTCATGAGGGTGTTCATATCAAACTGCAGCCGAAACAGGTTCTTGATGCCTTTTTGAAAGAGTTCGTAACCACCGGTCACAATTGATGCTGCATAAACAAGGGAGGAGACCGTGCTTCCTTCATCATACAGCTCACCTAGAATGTATCCTGCGGCCAGAAGCAGTGCCGATACAAGCACATTCCAGTTTGTTTTCCAGAACGGTTCGTTCTTTTCGATCACACGCTGTTTTTCCGGCGTAATCCTTAAGTTTTCAAATGCCCCGGCTTTCTCCAGCTCTTCCACGGTAGTGCTCCCGTAAACCGTAATTTTGGCTGCACCGAAATTGGCCTGAGCATCCCGCACTCCGGGGAGAGATTTCACATTTTTCTCAAAGATGCCGGCGCAGTTTGTACAGGTAAATCCTTGGACGCGGTATACGTTTTTGTCTTCTCCTTGCTGCGTATTAGGTTCCACTGATAATCAACTCCTTGCTATGGGTGGAAGCGAGCATAATGAGCTGCCGTACATGTTCATCTTCTAGGGAATAGAACGCGAGCTTGCCTTCCTTCCGGTATTTCACGATATTTAACTTTTTGAGTGTTCGAAGGTGATGCGATGCCGTCGCCAGGGAGGACCCAATCACATGAGCTACATCACAAACGCACATTTCATCTTCCTTACAAAGTGCGAACGCCACCTTCATTCTCGTTTTATCGGCAAGCGCCTTAAACATGCCTGCCATGGCTGGAAGGTCCTGCTGCTTCAGCGCCTGCTGGACACGGCTGACTTTGGCTTCGTCAAAACAATACAGCTCACATGTATCTTTTTCGGTCATAATAATTCTCCAATCACTCAAATAAGCATTTGATTATAATATTATACTACTTCTGCGCTTCTATTCAGTCAAATGTTTGTTTGATTATGATTACACACTCCGTCAACTCGTCAGAGCCTCACGCAGCACTCGATATTCGTAAAATAGCACCCAGTTGATGACAAGATTTTAACAGTAGATTATTTAAAGCCAATTTCGTGGTAAATTTTATACAATACTGCTGTGGAAAAATGAACTAATTATGTGAGTTGTTCGTCTAATAGTCGAGGTGGCGGGATTGGAATCTAATGTGAATTTGGATTATTTAAGATATTTATCAGAGAGCTCCGATAAAAAAGCCATCTTTGAAGAGCTGATGGCTGCCTATGGGAAAGATGTATGGAATTATGCCTTTAGCATGACGAAAAAATGGGATCAGGCGGATGATATCACACAGGAAGTGTTTTTAAAGGTATACAGAAACTTGTACTCCTTCCGAAGCGAGTCCTCCGTGAAAACATGGATTCTGACGATAACCCGCAATATGACGGTCGACTACCGGCGTTCGGCATTTTACCGCAAGGTGACCTTAATTGATTTCCTTACAAATTCCTCAGTGACTTCCTCTGCGGAACAAGAGGTTATTGATCAATTCGCAGTCAATGATTTGTGGAAAATGGTACTGGAGCTGCCGCTCAAATACCGTGAGGTGCTTATATTATACGCTCATTATCAATTATCGATGAAGGAAATGGCTTCAATACTTGGGATAACCGAAGGAACAGTAAGATCTCGTTTATTTCATGCTCGAAAAAAAATGGCGAAAAAGAAGGAGAATCAGAGTCATGAAGCAGATCGATGACGAGTTGAAAAATGGCTTGGCTAACGGACCGCTTACCCGAAACGGGTTCTCCGACACATTAAAAAAACGCATAGTTGAACGAGCGAACGAGCAGGAAAGTAAATCAAGAAAGTGGTTTCCGTGGTTCCGTATGGTTAGTGTCTCGCTCTTAATAGTTGCTGCTTTCCTGTCGATAGAAATGCAAAGTAAATGGGGGAAAGGACCCGTCGATACAGGCGAAGAACAGCGCTCATTCAAGGATTCATCGGCCTCCCCTTCATTCGGATATTCGTATGATCAAAATGAAGTGGAAATCCAATCCGCTGTGTTAATCGGATTAAGGCAGGATCACCCATCAGCTTCAGGTATGCCGGAGTACAGCTCATACCGAACGGTATTGTTAGCCGATAGAGAAGGAGAACTGCAAGCCCTTGCGCAAGGAGAAGGGATCTTAATGCCATACAAGACGGATTTTCTCAAAATCGCACCGCAGAAGCAGGTAGAGGGAAATGAAGAATCATGGAGACTTAATGCTTCGCTTGCTTCCCTGTCTAAAAAGCCTGAAGCATTTGATACAAAGCCGGCCAAGCCCCTAAAGACAACGGAGAAGCTGCTTTTCGCGGGGAACCGTTACTTGTCGGTCGCCCAATCCATGCGGCATGTCGAGGGGGGCAAGGAAGTTCGATATGACTACGTGTGGGTAAAAGAAGTCCAGGATTTGATGCAGGAGAAATCCAAACAGAATCCGGCTCCCGCTCAAGATTCTCATCTCTCATTAAACAAGCTATACGGTGCATCGGTACAAGCCAAACTGATGGCCTTAAACACCAATTCACAGCAAACCTCTAATAACGGCGCTATGAAAGGTGCCCAGATCGAACCCGGTGAAAGCTGGGCCATCGTGCGTGAAAGAGGTCAATGGGTTCCGCAGCTTGCCCTATATTCCATGAACGAGCAGAACAATGCTTACCATTACCGGCTCCATGACATCTCCTTGGACCTGCCGGACTCAGTCGTTTCTTACGATCGGCTGACAGTGGATTGGAGCGAAGTCCGGCAGGTTCGTCCGGATGCGAAGGATGCCTTCACTTCTCCTAAGCGAGAGCTGGTCGGTATCGTGTCGGACAAGGAACTTACCGTTTACTCGTATGATATGAAGATAAGCTCCCGCCCATTGATAACATTGCCATTAGCCGCAGGGGAGTCCGTCGTGATGATCCAGTGGGCTATCGACGCTCCGTACATTGAGATGTGGAAAAACAAAGCCGTCACTCTTTTAAGTGAGTAAGAAGCAAGAGGAAATTTTTTTTACAACCCCTCCATATTATGGTAAGCACTCGAAAGATTGTAGTATTCGCTCTAAGTATACTTCATATCTTGCTCTTATCTTATTTAAAGGGGAGATTTCGGGATGAAGCGCTTTCCAATGAAAAAGCTTGTCATTACCGGCTTGACGGCCGCCATGGTACTTGGCGCAGGCACCAGCGCGTTTGCAAAGGATTCAAAGGACTGGAAAGACGATTGGAAAGATTCTAAGCATAACGAAAAGAAACAAAATAACGGCAACGGTCGGCAAGGGCAAAGAGGAAATCTTGATTTTAAGGATATTCAAGGCAGAGACATGGAATGGGCTTTGCGATACATTGCCAGCCTCGCGTCAAGAAATATATTTGATGGCTATTCCGACGGTACGTTCCGGCCGTACGAAAAGGTAACCCGTATCGAGGCGATTGCCGCAGCCGTTCGGTTGATGGGGCTGAGAGACCAGGCGGAATCCGCGGCGGAAATGCAAACCCAATTGAACTTCAAAGATGCCAAACAAGTACCATCATGGGCCGTTGGATACGTATCGGTGGCCTTGAAGAACGACCTGTTCTCCGAATCGGAAACGATGGTTCAACCGAATCAACCGTCTGACCGTTTATGGGCAACGACGCTGCTTGTCAAAGCCCTGAAGCTGGAAAGCGAAGCAAAGGCAAAAATGAACGTGAAGCTGGCGTTCTCCGACGCAGGTAAAATTCCCGCCGGCTCCATAGGCTATGTGGCTGTGGCCGTGGAGCGAGGGCTTGTGAATGGCTTCGAGGACAACACCTTCCGTCCGATGCAGCCGGTTACGCGCGCGGAAATTGCGGCGCTGCTCGACCGCGCGGGAGACCAATTGCCTGACAGCAGCGGCGGACTTGTGGTGGGCACCGTAACGACGGCGGTTGTCAATAATGTGTTGACCATTAACAAAGGCGGCCAGACGGTGTCGCTGACGCTGGATCCTAACGCATTTATTTTCCGCGGAGGAGCCAGGGTAAGCGCAACAGCACTGCAGACCGGAGATGTCGTAAGAACCCGATCTTATAATAATGTCGTTTTCTTCGTTGAAGTAACAAGCCACGTCGGGCAATGGCCGAATCAACCGGCTCAGCCGACGCTGCCATCCGGAGTAAATACCGGTACGGTCACAGCCGCCGCGGGCAATAACCTGCTCACCATTACGAACGGAAGTCAAACGGTGAGCCTGCCCCTTCACGCGGATGCGCTCTTCTTTCGCAACGGCGCACAGGTAAATGCCTCAGCACTGCAAATCGGAGATATCGTGAGCACCCGCGCTTATAGTAATGCGGTAGTATACGTTGAAGTGACAACCCCTGCCGGCAGCATCGGCACACAGCCGACATACAGCAAGCAGGTTACGG
Source organism: Paenibacillus silviterrae (assembly GCF_030167925.1). Lineage (GTDB taxonomy): Bacteria > Bacillota > Bacilli > Paenibacillales > NBRC-103111 > Paenibacillus_G > Paenibacillus_G silviterrae. The sequence goes on along the minus strand of NZ_JASKUT010000002.1, from coordinate 1,406,074 downwards.
GCACAGTCGTTTCTGCCGGCAGCAATGTCTTAACGATGGTAAACGGCGGGCAGCTGGAGAACCTGGCGCTGAACAGCGGCGCCTTCATCTACCGCAACGGCTCCAAGGTAAGCTCTTCCACGCTGCAAGCAGGGGACGTTGTAACCGTGTATGCATATAATCATACGGTGGCTATTGCCGAAGTAACAAGAACGGCCGTTCAACCGAGCACCGCAAGCGGGACGATAACAGGAACCGTAGCGGTACCTTCCTACGGCAATGCTCTTGTGGTTACAAGCGGAAGCCAGAACTTCAGTCTGAATCTGGACTCGAATGCGTTTATTTTCCGCGCCGGCGGGCAAAGCGGTGCAGGCGCACTGCTGCCGGGGGACGCAATCACCGTCCGCTACTATAATAACAGCGTTATTTATGCCGAAGTGACGCAATTGGCCGGAGGCTCGACCTCTCAACCGGCCGTCAGCCAGACTACGGGAACGTTGCTGACCACCGTTACCAATAACTCGTTGACGATGCTTAACGGCAGTCAAACATCGACACTGACGCTGAATGCGAATGCGTTTGTTATAAGGAACGGCGTGAAAGCGAACGTATCCGATCTGCAGATTGGAGATATCGTTACGATCCGATCTTATAATAACGGCGTCTTTTATGTGGAAGTGACCCGCAACAGCAGCACTTCCAATCAAACCTATACCGCGGTTGGCACAATCACCGGCAAAACGCTCAACAGTCAAGGTCATCTTTCCGCCATATCCATTAATCAGAAGTATACGGACGGAACAACGCAGAACATTACCTACAGCGTATCGTCCCCTGTGACAATCTATGGCGACGCATCGAAACTTGTCTCGAATCAGCAGGTAGTACTGCATGTAACAGGCCAAACCGTGACGGCGATTTACATTCAATAAAATAGCCCGGTTACAATAGTAACGTCCCTGAACCATTCATTCAGGGACGTTATTTGTTTCCAAGCAAAAACGGTATAGGTACTTCAAAGTACCTACAGTACTTAAAAGTGCGTACTTTTCTCTGCGTCAACTATGCATCATAATAGCATGTGCCGGCCGGCCGATATAATCACAGCTTGTTCCTATACAAATCAACGAGTAAGGAGGCACATGCATTGAGTCAAAAAAATAACACGCTGGCGCTTTTGGCCTTGGCGGTTAGCGCCTTTGCCATTGGAACCACTGAATTTATCAGCGTAGGGCTGTTACCCCTTATTTCACAGGATATGAACGTTCCGGTTACAACCGCAGGGTTGACCGTTTCTCTGTATGCGCTCGGTGTTACTATTGGAGCTCCCGTCCTGACTTCTTTGACGTCGAACATATCGCGCAAAGCTTTGCTGCTTTGGATTATGATCGTCTTCATTATAGGCAACACCGTCGCGGCGATTTCGACAAGCATCGAGCTGCTTCTGATTGCCCGCGTCATTTCCGCCTTCTCCCACGGCGTATTTATGTCGATCGGTTCGACGATCGCAGCCGCGGTGGTTCCCGAGCATCGCCGGGCGAGCGCGATTTCCTTTATGTTCACGGGACTTACCGTAGCTATCGTCACAGGGGTGCCCTTCGGGACCTTTATCGGTCAGCAGTTGGGGTGGAGAGCCGCTTTTGTCGCCATCGTCGCTATCGGCCTTATTGCACTCATCGCCAACAGCATGATGGTGCCGTCGGGTTTACAGAAAGGTAAACGCGCCGCCTTCAGCGATCAGTTCAAATTAATAACCAACGGCCGCATCTTGCTGTTGTTTATCATCACGGCCCTGGGCTATGGAGGAACGTTCGTTGTTTTCACCTATTTGGCCCCGCTGCTGCAAGAAATCACCGGCTTTCACCAAAGAGCGGTCGCCGTTATTTTGCTGGTATACGGGATAGCCATCGCCATAGGCAACGTAATCGGCGGTAAGGCGGCCAATCGCAATCCGCTTTCGGCCCTTTTTTATATGTTCATCATACAAGCGGTTGTGCTGCTTTTGCTTACCTTCGCCGCAGAGTTTAAAGCTGGGGCACTAATCGTGATTTTTTTGATGGGCTTAATGGCTTTCATGAATGTTCCGGGGCTGCAGCTCTACGTGGTTATGTTGGCCGAGCGTTTCGTCCCCTCCGCGGTTGATGTCGCCTCCGCGATCAATATTGCCGCATTTAATGCCGGAATTGCTGTCGGTTCGTACTTGGGCGGAGTGATCACGGATTCGATCGGTCTCATCCACACGGCCTGGATCGGTGCCTTGATGGTGTTTGGGGCTGTTGTTCTTACCGGCTGGAGCATGGCATTGGAACGTAAAGACAGGAAGCGCGCGGCGACAACTTGAAGTGAGAACGAGGAAGTAAAGAAGAATGCGACATAAAATGGAGGAATTCCCTATGATGAAACATTTGCAAGATACGACAACTCTACACAACGGTGTTGCCATGCCCTGGCTCGGGCTGGGAGTATTTAAAGTGGAAGAAGGCCCCGAGCTTGAGAATGCGATAAAGACGGCTATCCGTTATGGATACCGCAGCATCGATACGGCGGCCATCTACGGTAACGAAGAAGGCGTAGGTCGAGGCATCCGTGCAGGTCTGGAAGCGGGCGGCATACGGAGAGAGGAGCTCTTTGTCACCTCCAAAGTATGGAACGCCGACTTGGGATACGAATCGACGTTAGCCGCGTTTGAAACAAGCTTGGGCAAGCTGAACCTGGACTATCTGGACTTGTATCTCATTCACTGGCCTGTAGAAGGAAAGTTTGAATCCTCTTGGAGGGCATTGGAAACACTCTATAAAGAAGGCCGGGTAAGAGCGATAGGCGTAAGCAACTTCCACATACATCACCTGCAACGACTGCTGCAGCAAGCGGAAATTAAGCCGATGGTGAATCAAGTGGAATTCCACCCCCGCTTGACACAAGTCCCGCTGCGTGATTTTTGCCAATCGCAGGGGATTCAATTTGAGGCTTGGTCTCCCTTAATGCATGGTCAATTGCTGGACAATCCGGTCTTGAAAGAAATTGCGGACAGGCACAACAAATCCGTTACCCAAGTGATTCTACGCTGGGACCTGCAGAGCGGCATTGTGACGATTCCCAAATCAACCAAAGAGCATCGAATCGTTGAAAATGCATCCGTATTCGACTTTGAACTCACCCAAGAAGAGATGGAGCGGATTGACGGATTGAATCAAAACCTTCGCGTCGGCCCGGATCCGGACCATTTTGATTTTTGACCTACATCAGGGGGTTACCTTCAACATGAGGGTAAGCCCCTTATCTTTAAATCAGCTTTCTTGCAATAGCTTTTGGGGAACGGCAACCGCCTCGATATGCTTCTCACCCCATGAGCACATGGCATCCAGAATCGGTTTAAGCGACCAACCGTATTCGGTCAGCGAATAAACGACCTTCGGCGGCACCTGATTGTAAGTTGTTCGTTTTACCACTCCATCGTTTTCTAACTCTCGCAATTGCTGTGTCAGCATTTTTTGAGTGATGGAGGGCATTAATCGCTTCAGTTCGCTAGTTCGCTTCTCTCCCTTATCCAAATGGCACAAAATAACAACCTTCCATTTGCCGCCGATCACGTCGAGAGTGGCTTCGACCGGAATGTTATACATGATGGTAGTAGATACCTCCCCAATATTTAATTTGAAGATCATTTTATATTACCACCGGGGCCGATAATGGACAACACCATAAAAAAATGCAAAACAAGATTTTGCTTGTGGCTCTACCTAATTCCGCGGACTTCAATCGAATTATCGTGGCAAGTGATAATGAGGGACAAGAAAAGCACCTGTCAGCCAGGTGCTTTGTCGTAATAGACAGCTTTGGAATCGCCGTCACTTGCCGGTTTGTTTTCTTCTTCGGTATACATTATAACCGAATAGCGCAAGAACGGGACCGGCAATGCTAAGCCCGATGACTAACCAATCGGCGGGGGAGAAAGCAGGCCACATTCGGATGTCTCCTCAAATATGTAGGTAAAAGCTCTATTTTATTATTGTTGATTTTGGCTGATTCCATTCATAGCGTCCACCTCAAGACTGTGCCCAATGTTGCTACGATACTTCCAAAAATGATATGCTCTTATCATATACATATTTTAACATTTGAGAAGGAGCGTGCAGACATGTATCAAAGCATCAATCAATTTATTAAAGATTGGGAGATGGAAGCTTCATTCACATTGAAAGTGCTGGAGACGTTAACTGACTCGTCTCTTAACCAAGCGGTATCAAAGGAGAAGCCTAAGACGCTTGGCGATTTAGGATGGCACTTGGTTGGCGGTCTTGGAGCGATTCTCGAAGCCGCGGGATTGCAAATCGAGGGACCTGATTATAAACTGCCTACGCCAACTAGTGCAGCAGAGATCTCCAAGAGCTACCGTCAAATGAGCGATGCAGTTGTTACGGCATTGAAGGGGCATTGGAACGATGAGAAGCTGTCCGAAGCTCTTAAGTTGTTCGGATTTATAGATACAACCTACGCAGGAGTTTTGAACATGGCAGTGCGTCACCAAATCCATCATCGCGGACAAATGACCATTCTTATACGGCAAGCAGGCTTGGTTCCTCCGGGAATTTATGGCCCTAATGAAGAAGAGAGTGCAGCGATCCGTGCAGCCATGACCGAAATTAAATAATGTTAACAACGCCCTCTAATCAGCTGTTCAACGGACTTTAGAGGGCAGTAGCCATACTAGGTGCAAAGTCTCCCGAGCAGGCGGCTGCAAATGCCAGGGCAGGGGATCGATTGTTAACGGCACAAGGGATTGAGCGATTACATCAATACAAATGACAATAAAAATGACCTGAGGCCCTAGCCTCAGGTTTTTTGTATATAGAGGGAGGTTTCTGATGCAAGTTTGTCAGCATTATAACCGGCTGTCGGATATATTTGCCGAACCGGCATTGATTTCCCTATATTTGCCAGGCGTCATGCCTTCCTGCTTCTTGAATACACGGATAAATCCGATATCGGTAGCATAACCGACCTTGTTCGCCACCTGCAGGATCGTCAGGCCCGGATCACAGAGATGCTGCTTAGCCAGCTGCATACGTGTCTCCACGATGTAATCCGTGATATTGATGCCGTTTTGTTTCTTGAATAAAGCGGACACGTACTGAGGGGAGAGGCCGAAGCGGTCTCCGATCGATGTAAGCCCCAGACCGTTGTCGGAGGCATTGGCTTCGATATACCTTCGGATATCTTCATTTAACTGGGAGCTTTGACCGTTCCGTGCCTCCGTAACACTGTCGCAGATCCCTTGGCAAAGGTCCTGGATTTTAGAGAGCATCTCCTGTGCGGAAAGACTGTTCATAATATATTTCGTAGGGTCGGCTCCTCTGAAAACCTTGCGTTCATCAATCTGCAGCGCCCCTAGAACCTTCATCACCGTGCTTAACAGATCGATGAACAGGCATTTGCCCATCTGAGGGGTGATCCCGAGGGAGACAATATTATACACATACAATTCGTTAAGCAGCTCGACGACATGGGAGGACTTGCCGCTTTTTAAATAACCCATCAATTGAATTTCCGTCTCGATCGGGTAATGGTAATATGCCGTCTCCAGCTGAACCAGCTCATCATAATAAATGCTCGAATTAATTCCGTGAATAATGCGGTAGTCCAGGGCGCTGAGCGCTTCCTCATAGGCATATTTCATTTCACGGACGTCTTGATGAATGGAGCTGGCGGCAATCGTAATCTTCATCTTGAATCGATTCTCTACGACATCCTTCAGCTTCCCGATGAGCTCCGCGCGTGCCAGCTTTGAGCTGTCGGAGCCATCCGGCAAGCTGAGCACGATCGCCAGCCGATTCCTGTCCGTTTCCACCACATAACCGCTTTCTCCGATTAACTCCGTACTGAGATTGACAAGAATAAACCTTCCGAGCGCCCACTCCTCTTCGCTGTCATTACGCGCGAAACCGGAATGATCATCCACTTCAACGAGCAGCACACTGAAGCAGCCGTACGGAAACTGAATCCCCATATAACCGAAGGTCTGGTCATTCATGTCATCCCGATGGGTCTGGCCCTTCAGCAGGCGGGTGAGGAAGTGGGCCCGGACGACGGGAAGATGGTCCTTCAGCTTTTGGTGAAGCTCCTTGCTCTCCAGCATTTGCCGCTTGATGGAGGATTGAATAAATTCGTAATCGTTCCCGGTATGCTTGATCTCTTCTTTCCCGCCCAGCAAGGTGACGACCATGTCCCGGATGGGACTGTAACTCCGGTAGGCCATCCATAAGGCGGCGCAGGTTCCAGCCAGCAGAGCGATGCACAGAAGCGTCAGCGCCCATACCTTGAGCTCGTTAACGCGATGCAGGATATAGCTTTCCGGCATGACGGACACATATCTCCATCCGCTTTCTCCCTTGGTGTAGGAAACCATATAGTTTTGACCATCCATAGGATAAATCTCGGAATGGCCGCCGCTCATGGTTTGGTATTGAATTACTTCCGGGAGACGGCCCTTCGGCGTAGAAAAGAGCATTTGCCCGGCGGCATCAACAATGAAGATGGAGCCTTCGCCCGCCCAGTCCATTTTTTTCAAAATAGATGCCATTTGCCGTTCCCCTATTTGAATCAGCAGGGTGGCCCGAACGTTATCCCTCTCGCCTAAAGGCAGCGTAACCGCGCAGGTGATCACATTCTTGGGAACCGTCGTGTCCATAACCGGCGAGGACGGCCAGCAGGTTTTGAAATGGGAGCCGGAGAAAAAGCGATTCCTGACCTCCTGAACCGTCATATCCCGATATGGAGCGATTTGGGCGAAATAGGTTTCTGTATCCGTTTTCATACTTGGAGTCAGGATGATATCCGATTGATCCAGCCGGATCAAAAAATTGTCCACGAGCATTTCGCCGTAACGCATGTTCCTCAGTGCCGTTACCGCTTCGGTGTACCCCAAATACTGCTCGCCGTTATCCAGGTTCCAAAGTGTCTGCAGCTTAGGATGCGTCGAAATTTGCAGGAGCAGCCGATCGATATCCCGCAATTCATTCTCCATAATCTCGCCTGCCTGCTCCAGCATGGCCAGGTTGGAACGGTTGGCATTGTCGACCATGTTTTTTTCCACATTGGCGTAGAGAAGAACGGAGATCGATACGGGAATCAGCAGAATGAGGAGGTAGGATAGCCATAAGGTCAGAAATACGCTTTTCCGTGCTTTTCGCATCTACACTCCCCCTTTTTGGTTAAAGTACACCCACTCCTCCAAGATACCATGATAAAATTAGTAAAGACAAGTGAAATACAGGAAGATGTGAAGAACGGTTTGCCCGATAGAAAACGGTTTATGCCTGATGTGAAGGACGGTTGGTGCAGTTTGCAACGGATTATAGGCAGAAAGCCCGCGACGGCCTAAAGTAAAACGTGAGAGAGGTCACTCAACCATGAAGGAGGGTCCACCCATTATGATGAAAACAAAGAAAGCTGCGGCTTGTACCGTTAGCGTATCGCTTCTTGCCGGAGTTCTTGCCGCTTGCGGCGGCACAGGAGAGACACCGAAGAACAGCGAGCCGGCGACAACGCCTCAGGCCCAGACAGAAGCGCAATACCCCAAATCCATCACCTATTGGACGGCATTGAATGCCAACGTAGCGGCTACAATGAAAAACTACAATGAAATTGCCGCTTACAAGGAATTGGAGAAAATCACCGGAACGAAGGTGGAGTTTCAGCATCCGCCGGTCGGGCAGGAAAAAGACCAGTTCAACCTGATGATCGCCTCCGGCAAGCTGCCGGATGTCATCGAGTACGGCTGGAATGCGGCACCGAAGGGAGCAGACAGCTTAATTAAGGAAAAACGCATTCTTCGTTTGAACGAGCTGATCGACAAGCACGCTCCCAACTTGTCCAAGCTGCTGAAGGAAAAGCCGGAATTCCGCAAATTGATTACTACGGACGAAGGCAATATCTATGTTATGCCGTTCCTGTATGGAGACGAAATGTTATCCGTCGTGAACGGACCCGCCATCCGGAAGGATTGGCTGGATAAGCTGGGTCTGAAGGTACCGCAGACGATCAGTGAATGGGAGAACGTCCTTGTCGCCTTCCGCGATAAAGATCCGAACGGCAACGGGAGGAAGGACGAGATTCCGCTGCTGTTCACGGTGCATCCGAGCAATGAAATCGAGCTGAGCCATATGCTTGTGGGAGCTTGGGGCATTACGAACGAGTTTTACCAGGAGAATGGAAAGGTCAAGTTCGGCCCGATGCAGCCGGAGTATAAGGAATTTTTGACCACAATGGCCAGGTGGTACAAGGAAGGGCTGCTCGACCGGGACTATGCCACGACCGATTCCAAATTGAAGGACGCGAAGGTGACGGGTCATCAAGTCGGTGTCATGAACGCTTATGCCGGAAGCGGGATTGGCCGTTATATTCCGTTACTGAAGGGCTCGAATCCGGAAGCTACCTTGGCGGGCCTTCCTTATCCTTCGGCTAAGGAAGGGCAGAAGGCGCTCGGACAGTACAGTTATCCGTTCACCGGCATTGGTGCGGCAGTCAGTGCTACCGCTGCCAATCCGGAGCAAATCGTCAAATGGCTGGACTACAAATTCGGGCAGGAAGGTCATATGCTGTTCAACTTCGGAATCGAAGGCCAAAGCTACAAAATGGAGAACGGCTACCCTAAGTATATGGACGTTGTACTGAACAATCCGGATAAGCTCCCGATTGCCCAGGCGATGGCCAAGTTCTTCCAAGCCTCCTACAGCGGACCGTTCGTGCAGGATAAGCGGTACATCGAGCAGTTCTACACGATGCCGGAGCAGCGGGATGCGCAGAAGACGTGGATGCAGGCGGACCATTCCAAGCTTATGCCTCCGATTACGCTGTCGGCGGAGGAAAGCTCGAAAACGGCCTCTATCATGAATGATGTGAAAACGTACCGCGACGAAATGTTCGGCAAATTCATCATGGGCTCCGAGCCGATCGCGAATTTCGATAAATTCGTCAGTACGATCAAGGGGATGGGGATCGAAGAAGCGATCAAAGCACGTCAAACAGCCCTCGACCGCTTCAACAGCCGCAAGTAGAGATAAGGCTCCGGCGGGGCGGGGGCAAGGGTAAGATAGCCCTCCGTTTCCGCCGGAACTGCTTTCCAGACCCAGACCGACAGGAGGGCCACGTATGTCCACCGTAATCAAAGAGCAAGCAGGCCGGCCTTCAGCAGAGGATAAGAACAGCTTCAAATACCGGGCCATCCGGGATTTGGCGGTGAATAAATATGTTTATCTCATGCTGGCCCCTGTAGTGCTCTACTATTTCGTCTTTTACTACACACCCATGTATGGCTTGCAGATTGCATTTAAGGATTTTTCTCCGGGTCTAGGGATGTGGGAAAGTCCTTGGGTAGGCTTCAAGCATTTCCAGGACTTCTTTAACAGCTACTATTTCTGGAGATTGCTCCGCAACACCCTGTTGCTCAGCTTGTATGAGCTTCTATTTGCTTTCCCTGCATCAATCCTTTTGGCTCTGCTGCTGAACGAGCTTCGCAGCGCCGTCTTTAAGCGAGCCGTGCAGACCGTCACCTACATGCCGCATTTCATCTCCATTGTCGTGATTGCCGGGATGATGGTCGATTTTCTGGCAAGGGACGGACTGATTAACAATGTGCTCGCCTGGTTCGGCATCGAGCCCATTGCGTTTCTTCGCGAAAGCGGCTGGTTCCGTACGATCTTCATTTCCTCCGGGATCTGGCAGAGCGTCGGCTGGGGCTCCATTATTTATTTGTCCGCCATGTCCGGCATCGATCCGTCCTTATATGAAGCGGCGAAGGTGGACGGAGCGAACCGGTGGAAGCAAACGATGCACATTACCCTCCCGGGTATTGCTCCGACCGTGATCATTTTGCTGATCCTGCAGATCGGCAACTTCATGACGGTAGGGACGGACAAAATTCTTTTGCTTTACAACAGCAGCACGTACGAAACGGCGGACGTCATCGGCACCTTCGTGTACCGCAAAGGGATACTTGAATCCGATTTCAGCTACAGCGCGGCTGTCGGTTTGTTCAACTCGATCATCAACTTCATATTGCTGGTACTCGCCAACACCATAAGCCGACGCACCAGCGAAACCAAGCTGTGGTAAAGGGGGATGGCATCGTCCATGAATCAACGTACATGGGGAGAAAAGCTGTTTGATGCGTTTAACGTTCTATTCATGATCGCTTTGTCGGTGTTCACCATTTACCCGTTCCTGTATGTCCTGGCGGCTTCCCTTAGCGACCCGGCCTGGGTGGTGCAGACCCGGGGTTTGATCTGGTTTCCCAAGGGCTTTACGCTGGAGGCGTATAAGCTCGTTTTTGACAATCCGTCGATCCTCACAGGGTATACGAACACGATCGTGTATGTAGTTCTGGGCACCGCGCTCAATATCCTTATGACATCGCTGGGGGCCTACGCCTTATCCCGGCAAAGCGTCATGTGGAAAAATCCGATCATGTTCCTGATCGTATTTACCATGTTCTTCAACGGCGGCTTGATCCCGACGTATCTGCTGGTTGAGAACATCGGCCTGCTCGATACGCGCTGGGCCTTAATTATTCCCAGTGCGATGAGTGCGTTCAATCTGATCATTATGCGCACGGCCTTCCAAGCGGTCCCGGTCAGTCTTGAGGAATCCGCCAAGCTCGACGGGGCGGGGGATTTCACCGTCTTGTTCCGCATCGTGCTTCCGCTGTCCATGCCGGTTGTAGCGGTCATGATCTTGTTCTATGGCGTAGCGCACTGGAACGGCTGGTTCAACGCTCTCATTTATTTGCGAACTAGGGAGCTGTATCCGCTCCAGTTGATTCTGCGGGAAATTCTAATCACCAATAGTACGGATTCCATGTTAACCGGGGCCGCCGGCGGGGATAAGATGTCGATCGGGGAAACGATCAAATACGCCACGATCATCGTCGCGACGGTTCCGATTTTGTTCCTCTATCCCTTCCTGCAAAAGTATTTCGTGAAAGGTGTTATGATCGGAGCCATTAAAGGCTGATCCATGAGTCGATGAGTCGAAATCCCACCCGTGTAAAAAGAGGTGATGCATTGTGAGGAAGAATCGACGGTTCATCTTGACCCTTTGTATCCTGCTGTTCCTGCCAAGTCTGCTGCCGGTATCGGCACAGGCAGAAGGTCCTTCGGATGCGTTCGATACGCTTCGTTTGAAATGGAAGGACGTGCTGAACGGGGGAGCCTGGGCTGATCCCGGCGACCCTGATCAGGCAGATCAAATTCGTCTGATTGAAGAGAAGGCTGCCGGCGTATGGGAGTCTCTTCAGACCGGGGAAGGGCGCAAGGCTTGCGACTGCTTGTGGACGGATCTAACCGGGGAGACCCGGTCCGGCAACAATGTCGTTGCGTATGAGCGAATTCGCACTATGGCCTTAGCCTATTCAACTCGGGGAAGCCATTATTTCGGGGATGCGTCGCTGCGATCGGCCATAATCGATGCCTTGGAATGGAACTATGCGAATCGATATAACGAAAATACGGCCCGGTACGACAACTGGTATCACTGGGAGATGTCAGCTCCCCAAAACTTAATGGATACGATTGTGTTGTTATATGACGAATTGACGGCAGAGCAAATCGGGGGTTATCTCAGAGCGGTGAAGGCTTTCTCGCCCGATCCCAATTTGACCAACGGCTCCGCCGCCACCGGGGCAAACCGGGTGGAGAAGGCTTGGGTCTACATGCTCAGAGGCGTCCTGGCTAAGGACGGCGCTGAAATCGCCTTGGCTCGGGATGCGCTAAGCGACAACACCCGCACGGCGACTTCGACGAACGGGCTTAACAATGTATTCGCCTATACGACGATCCCGGAGGCCGACGGGATGCATGAGGACGGATCCTTCCTTCAGCACGGGCCTCATCCGTACATCGGAAACTACGGAACGACCTTTTTCCAGCTGCTGGCGAATGCCGTGTATTTGCTGGACGGCTCTGCATGGGAGGTGACCGATCCTTCGGCGGCTAACCTGTTCCGATGGGTGTATGACAGCTTCGCCCCAACCCTGTATAAGGGCGGGCAGATGGATATGTTCCGGGGAAGGCTGATCTCGAACTCTGGGGTGCAAAGCCATGTGGCCGGCCACAGGGTCATCCAGGGGGTGCTGACGGCCATGCTGTTCGCCCCTCCTGCGGATGCAGCGGCATTTGCAGGGATGGTGAAAGCCTGGGTAACGGAGGATACGTTTCGTCCCTTTCTCACCCATGCTCCGCTGTTTTATTCCGCCGCTGCGAAGAGGATTGATCACGATGCCGGAATACAGCCGTATGGCGACATGGCGATGAATAAAGTGTATACCCAGTCCGACCGTGTGGTGCACCGACGCCCCGGATTTGCCTTCGGCATCAGCATGTCGTCGAGCCGGGTATTCCGCTATGAATCGATTAACGGCAACAACCTGCACGGCTGGCGTACCGGCGACGGAGCGACCTACCTGTATAACGGAGATTTAGGCCAGTATGACAAGGATTACTGGGCGACGGTTGACCCTTACCGGCTGTCCGGCATCACGGCGGATATTCAGCCCCTGGCCGACCGTGCGGGACAAAGCACGAAAACGCCGCATAACTGGGTGGGCGGCGTATCGAACGGGGAGTTCGGCGTGGCCGGCATGCAATTTAATCCGTATGGCACAAGCTTGACCGGACATAAATCATGGTTCATGTTCGATGATGAAATTGTTGCGCTTGGCACGGGCATCTCTTCCTCCCGAGAGTTTCCCGTGGAGACGATCATAGAGAATCGGCGCTTGGATGCTGCCGGCTCGTCCGTACTGACCGTAGACGGGGTGAAACAGTCTAAGGGCATGGATGGAGCAGTGCAGACGTATGACAACGCAGGATGGGCGCATCTGACCGGTCCGGCGCCCGGCTCGGATATCGGTTATTATTTCCCGAACGGGGGTACGGTGAAAGGCGCCAGGACCGCTCAAACCGGTACTTGGGGGGCGATTCAAGGTCCTGCGGAAACGGAACCGATTACGCGCAGCTATCAAAGACTGTGGTTCGAGCATGGAACCAGGCCGGCTGGGGACACCTACGCCTATGTGCTGCTTCCGGGCATGACCGCGGCGGAGACGGAGCGTTATGCGGGAGATTCCTCCATTCAAGTGCTGAGCAATACGCCGGAAGTGCAGGCAGTCCGTGAAGGGAGCATGGGCATCGTCGGCGCCAACTTCTGGACGGAGCGTCCGGCCAGTGTTTTCACAAACGGTACGCCATGGATCACAAGCCGTTCCAAGGCATCCGTCATGACAGAAACGACGGTGAATACACTAGACGTATCGGTATCGGACCCGACACAAGCGCAAACCGAGCCGTTGATGCTCGAAATTCATCAGGCGGCTGAGGGGGTTCTGGAGCTGGATCCGCGTGTGAAGGTATTGCAGCTGAGTCCTACGGTTCAGCTGTCCGTGGACCCTGTCGGTGCAAAGGGAGCTTCGCTGCATATCAAGCTGGCCTTAACCCGTCCGGCTGCGGATCAGTTGCCTCCAAGCACACCGGCGCAGCTGTCGGCGGCACCGGTATCGAAGAGCGAGATTCGGCTGAGCTGGTTGCCTTCCACCGATAACTCCAGTGTGGCCGGCTATGAGGTGTTCAGGAACGGAGTGAAGATCGGCGTTGTCTATTCGCCTTCGTTCCAGGATACCGGCTTAGCGCCGAATACAAGCTACAGCTATTCGGTAGCCGCCTTCGACCCGGCCGGTCTCCGATCCGCCATGAGCGAAACGGTAAGGGCTGTGACGCTTGATGCCAATGCTTATCTCATCCGCGATGATTTTAACACATCCGCTTCAGGCGAGCCGCCGCCCGGATACACGCTTGATCTTACAGGCGGAACGATCGCCATTGCCGAGGTGCCGGATGCCTCCGACAAAAGCATGAAGCTAACCGATACCGCAGGCAGCCTAGCGGTCGTCGCTACCAAGCCGATCGGCTCGCAGTCGGAGCCCGTCCGGGCGGAATTCAGAATCATGCTGCCGGCAGCAAGCAGCTACCATTCCTGGAACCTGCAAGGGGACGGGACGGTGAATGCAGTTACGGTAATGACGAGCGGGGGCAATCTCATATTTAAAAACTCAGCCGGAGGTGATACCGTCCTTCAGCCTTACTCGCCGCAGGTCTGGTATACGATTGCGATTCTAGCCGATCCGGTAACCGACCGAGCGAATATTTACGTAAACGGCAGCCTGAGGGCAAGCGGGGTCCCGTTCAGGAAGCCGGTAGCCTCGCTGAACAACTTCTCCGCCTCCACAGGTACTTCGGGAACGGGCGTTCACTACCTGGATGACGTAGTCGTCTATCCGTTTACCGTCTGGGCTGAAGACAGCTTCGATCATGAGGCAACGGGAGCGGAGCCGCGTGGGTATACTCTCCGCACGGAAGGCGGTTCTGCCGTCATTGCCGCTGCACCGGGAGCGTCAGGCGGAAGTCTCAAGCTGCACGACACAAGCTCCAGCGCGACGGTTTCAGCGCAAAAATCGTTCCTGCCCGCAAAGAGAACGGCTGTTGAGTTTGATATCCTGCTGTCCGAGGAGTCCGATGGATTCTCCTGGAGTTTGCAAGGAGAGTCCGGTGTGTCAGCGGCAACGATTCAAGGTTCTAAAGTTGGGCTGATCGTCCAAGGCGCCGCAGGGTCCCATGAGGTCGTGGGCAACATGGCTCCGAACACCTGGCATTCTGTCAAAATGATGGTTGACGCAGCCAAGAACCGTTACTCGGTCTTCTTCGACGGCAGGAAGGCAGCCGAGCTGGAGCTGCAGTATCCTCTACCCGAGGTTTCCGGATTCCTAGTGTCTTCAGGTGTGGAAGAGACGGGGACGGTCTATACAGACAACGTGAAAATCTATCCGTATGAATATTTGATCGACGACGATTACAACCGCGAGCCCAGCGGCCAATCTCCGTCCGGCTATGTGCTGGACGCACGCGGCGGCCCCATCACGATAAGCGAGACGCCGACGGCAGCGGATAAAAGCTTGAAATTCGAAGACAGCAACAGCCGCGCTTCCGTCGCAACGAAAACCTTTTTCACCCAATACGGTCCGGTTGTTGCGGAATTTGATGTGATGCTTCCATCGTACAGCACCTTCCATTCTTGGAATCTGAAGGATCAAGCCGGCACGAACGGGATTACGGTGATGTCTTCCAATATTAATAATCGTCACGTTTTCACGTATAAGAATTCATCAGGTGGAGATACCGTCATACAGCCGTATAGTGAAAACACTTGGTATCGCTTTAAAATCATTGCGGACCCGGTGACAAATCGCTTTTCCCTGTATGTCAACGGCGAACTGAAGGTGATCGATCAAGGTTTCCGTTATTCGGTATCCCATTTCGCCGGCTTCGCGGCTTCTACCGCCACAGGAGGCTCGGGCACCTTTTATATGGATAATCTGAAGGTTTACCCCGGCGGTTTACTGGAGACGTTGAATCCGGTCATCACCGTGGGCGGCGGACAGAAGCTGAGCTGGCCATTATTTCAGGCGTTCCAGGCGCCCGAATATAAAGCGGAAAGCGTTTCTTTCGGCGATGTGACCTCCTGGGTCACGGTGGAAGGAAACGTGGATACATCCAAAGTCGGCGATTACACGCTAAGTTATAACGTTCAGGATCCGGCAGGGAGGAAGGCTCGCGAGGTCAGCGTCACCGTGAGTGTGTATAACCCATCCACAGGGACGCATGTATCCGTTAGTAACGATGGGGCATCCGTGCAAACAGGCAATGCAGCATCCGTCTACAGCATTCGTGCCAAGGTGTGGGATGCGGACGGGGATAAGGTGAAAGTAACGGCCGCTGTAGGCGGGATACAGAAGTACGTAGTACTGGAGGTCCCGCCACGGACAGAGCCTGCCCTGCCTAATGTGGAATTTTCCTGGAGCGGAGCCGAGCTTCCGGAGGGCGAGTATCGGAATATTCTTGTCACGGCTGAGGATGCTTACGGCAGCAAGGAGGAGTCGGCCTACGCAGGCGTCTTCCTCGTCGATAAGACACCTCCGGTCATCCGGCTGGAGGGAGCAGGGGAATACACGGTGGATCAGCCGGTCAAGGTTACCTGCAGGGCAACCGACACCGTCTCTGGTGTGACGTACAGCTCCTGTGAAGCGCCGCTGCTTCAGTCCCCGGCGTACCAGCTGATTCCGGGTGAACACAGGATTTCCGCATACGCTTCCGATGCGGCGGGAAATCAAAGCACGGCGGAGGCAGTCGTTACGATTCGGGTGACCAGGGAAGCTGTGAGCAGTCTGATCCGCGGGTGGGTATCGGGACCGGGTGAATTCGGACTGATCCAATCCATGAACGGAAAGCTGGAGAAAAAGCAGTACGATGCGCTGATACAAGAGGTTCGGGCACTTAGGGGCAATAAGCTCACGGAAGCGCATGCCGACCTGCTGATACGGTTTATACAAGCGCTGGACTAAGGAGAGCAGTCATGAACAGCAGCCATGGGATTCATTTGAAAACAAGATTGATAAGCGCTCTCGCCAAGGTGTTCGCCGACGGGGAGCTTTCTTCGCCGGTCTTCTCAAAAGCATCGGCCTTACGGAAAGAAACCTTTTCATTTCAGGTTGCCTACCGTGCCGCTGAGCGAATCCGCAATATGAGGGTTTCGGTAGAGTCGGACCTGCAGGAGGCCGTAACGCTTCGCCGTGTAGGACTTGCGCCTTCGGAGTATCCTGTCAGGGATCATCACGACGGCTATGTGCTGCGGTCGACGCCCGGCTTATACCCGGATCCCCTCTATCCCTTGTTAGGGCAGGAGGAAGTACCCGCATTGGGAGGACAATGGCATGCGATATGGGTTACTGTCCGGCTTACCGAGCAGTCTGCGGCCGGTCTTCACCCGATCCGCATTGTGTTCAAGTCATCGGAGGGCGAGGTGCTAAGCGAGGAAACCTTTCATTTGGAGGTGCTGCCGCCGCTGCTTCCCAAGCAAACTCTTTTTCACACGGAATGGTTTCACGCGGACTGCATTGCGGAGTATTACCGGGTGGGCATCTTCAGCGAGAAGCATTGGGAGCTGATCGGTGAATTCATCGAAACGGCTGTGAAGAACGGGGTCAACCTGTTATTGACCCCGCTGTTTACGCCTCCGCTCGATACCCAAGTCGGGGGAGAACGTCCGACCGTTCAGCTGGTGGACGTTACGTTGACGGAGGATGGCTATGCCTTTGGCTTCAACAGACTGAAGCGCTGGGTGGAGCTTGGCAGAAGCAAAGGGATCGAGTACTTTGAGTTTTCCCATTTGTTTACCCAGTGGGGAGCGAAGCATGCTCCGAAAATCATCGGGTGGCAGGAGGGGGAAGCCCGCAGGCTCTTCGGCTGGGAAACGGATGCTTCCGGCCCCGAGTACAAGGGCTTCCTGGCCCGTTTTCTTCCTGAGCTGGTTTCGTTTATCAAGCAAAACGGCCTGGAGAAGCTCGTCTTCTTTCATGTCTCCGACGAGCCGCATCTACCGCATTTGGAAGCGTATGCTTCCGCCGCCGGGATTCTCGACGAACATTTGAAGGGCTTCCCCAGAATCGACGCCCTGTCCGATATTGCCTTCTACGAGAAGGGGGTGGTGCCGACACCGGTACCTGCCTTGGATCGCATCGAGCCATTTATTGAGCGAAACGTCACTGGGTTATGGACTTACTACTGTAATTCCCAGTTTGTTGACGTCTCGAACCGTTTCTTTGCGCACGCGTCGGCACGAAACCGGATCATAGGCTACCAATTATACAAATATGATATCAAAGGCTTTCTTCATTGGGGCTTTAACTTTTGGTACAGCCAGTATTCCAAGAGGCTCATCGATCCGTTCCGGGTTACCGATTGCGGTCTTGCTTTCCCTTCCGGGGATGCCTTCGTTGTTTATCCCGGTCCGGAGGGGCCGATCGAATCTCTGAGGCTTGTTGTATTTCACGATGCCCTTCAGGACTTGCGGGCGTTACAGCTGCTGGAGCGTTACATCGGCAGGGAACAGGTGCTGGCGCTGATCGAAGAGGAATTGGATACGCCTCTTACGTTCAAGGTGTATCCCCGTGAAGATGAATGGCTATTAGCCGTGAGAGAGAAAGTGAATCGACGGATACTATCCTATGAGAGCGAGCTGAGCAGTCCATGAAACTATTACAGCCTGTTACTGCAGTGCTTGTAGGCGCAGGGCAGCGGGCCATGATTTATGCTTCCTATGCGAAAAAGCATCCGGAGCGCCTCAGGATCGTAGGTGTCGCAGACCCGGATACGGAGCGAAGAAGACTTGCGGCGTCCCTCTACGGCATTCCGGAATCACAATGCTTCGACTCCGTGGAAGCGTTGACGGCAGCCCCTAAGCTTGCCGATGCGGCGATCAACGGGACGATGGATCGTCTGCATGTGGATACGACGCTGCCTCTTCTGGATGCGGGGTATCACGTGCTGCTGGAGAAGCCGATAGGCATTCATATGGACGAGATCGCCGTATTGCGCGAGGCGGCGCAGCGACATCATAGGATTGTCATGATCTGCCACGTGCTGCGGTACGCTCCGTTCTATGCCGGCATCCGCAAGACGATAGCCTCCGGTGAAATCGGAGAGATCGTCAACATCCAAACGGCGGAGCATGTGAGCTACCATCATATGGCGGTATCTTTTGTTAGGGGGAAATGGAACAACGAAGCGGTTTGCGGCTCTCCCATGCTGCTGCAAAAATGCTGCCATGATCTGGATATTATTGCCTGGGTAATGAACGGGGTGAAGCCCGTACGAGTCGGGAGCTTCGGGGGTCTGGTCCATTTCAGGCCGGAGCATGCTCCGGAAGGAGCGGGGAAGAGGTGTTTGCTGGATTGCAGCATCGAAGCGACATGTCCCTATTCCGCAAAGAAGCATTATATCGAAAATGACAAATGGAATTTTCATGTGTGGGACCACTTCGACTTGGGAGTCCAGCTTACGGATGAGGAAAAGGTTCGCATCCTGAAGGGGGAGAGTCCCTACGGCCGATGCGTGTGGCATAGCGATAATGACGTGGTTGACCGGCAATCCGTGATGATGGAGTTCGAGAACGGGGCCACGGCTACTCATAATATGATCGGCGGCGCAGCGAAATCGTATCGTACCCTACATATCGTGGGGACCAAGGGCGACATTCAAGGGAATCTGGAGGACGGCTATTTCGTGGTCCGCAAACCGAATACAACCCACGGTTTGGATTATGACGAAAGGCGAATCGATTGCAGCGTGACCAATGACAGTCATGGCGGAGGAGACCTGCTCCTCGTCGAGGATTTCGTGCAAGTGCTGCAAGGAAGGGAGCCTTCGCTTTCCTACACGGCGCTTGAGGAATCCATCTACGGTCATGCCATCGCATTTGCCGCCGAACGGGCACGGAAGGAAAACCGGCTGGAAGCTATTCATCTATAACACCAGATAAAAGGAGTAAACCGAATGACTTACGTTACGGCTATCGAGGACGCTATCTCGAAAATCAAAAACAATTTGCTGCGCCGGGGCGATCTCTTCCCCCATATTAAGAACGGTGACAGCTCCGAAAAGCACTACGTCTGGCGGGAAAATACGGACTGGATCGAAGGCTTCTACACCGGAATGGTATGGCTCAGCTATGAGTATACGGGAGATACGTTCTTCAGGGATGCGGCCGTCCGGCAAATCGATGATTTCCGGCGGCGGCTGGACGGAAATGTCAGTCTGAATCATCATGACATCGGCTTCCTCTACTGTCCTTCGGCCTTGGCCGGCTGGATCGTGGAAGGCAGCGAGGAGGCTAGGCGTCTGGCTCTCGATGCGGCCGATAAGCTGCTGGAGCGGTGGCGTCCGAAGGGGCAGTATATTCAAGCCTGGGGACCCGAGGGGGATCCGGAGAACGGGGGCCGGATCATCATCGATTGCTTGATGAATTTGCCGCTTCTGTTCTGGGCTTCGGAGCAGACCGGCGAGCTCAAATATAAGGAGATCGCCGTGAAGCACGCGGACCTGAGCCGGAGATACCTGGTGCGGGGAGACGACTCTTCGTATCATACCTTTTACTTCGATCAGGAGGACGGCAAGCCAGTTCGCGGCGGAACGCATCAAGGCTTTCACGATGGCTCCACCTGGACGCGGGGCCAGGCTTGGGGCATCTATGGCTTTGCTCTATGCTACCGGTATACGGGAAATCCGCTCTACTTGGAAACCTCGAAGCGGCTGGCGCGCTACTTTATCGAGCGTATGCCGGAGGATCACGTGGTGTACTGGGACTTCGATGTGACCCAAGGGGAGGGAACGTACCGCGACAGCTCCGCCGCGGCCATTGCAGCCTGCGGGATGCTGGAGCTGCTGGAGCACCTCGAGCAGCTTGGGCAGGCCGATCAGGAATACAAGGACATTAGGGATGCTGTTCAACGCTCCATGCGATCCTTGTATGAGAACTATTCCACCCGGGATCAGCCGGAGGCGGAGGGAATCCTGCAGCACGGCTCCTACTATGTCCGCGGCAACCTGGGACCTGATGATTATATCATCTGGGGCGACTATTACTATTTGGAAGCGCTGCTTCGCATGGAAAAAAGGATTCCCGGGTATTGGTACGAAAGGGGTTAGGAGAAAGCTTTACGGAGTCGGCGGTGCATTTGAATACAAATCACGAATTGAGCCCGGAGTAGATACTCCAGGCTTTTTTTCGTTTTACCGTTACCCCTAATTTTTTGAACTTTCCTCTTAGGAATTCTGCATGAAATTACCAAATGGAGGAATCCTACAACTTGTATGAAAAACAATCGTGGATGGTGATGGATTTGGGTTGGAACGGATGGACGCAGGATCGCGTTTTTCTTCTTGCGACGGGTTTGTTATTCCTTGTTGTTTTTGTGCAGGTCACGTTATTCCATTATCGTCAAAATTTCCGGCATTGGTCGATGTGGATTCCTGTGATCGCCACTCCGCTGTTCGGTTTGAGCATACTTCTCTTTACCTATTACCATGTTAACTGGCTGCTAAATCTACTGACAGTACTGCTGTCCGTCGGTATCCTGGCAGGAGCCTACGGCTCATACATGCATATCCATGGTGTAGGTGAACGCGTAGGAGGCTATGAGCTTCGCAATTTCATGACCGGCCCTCCGCTTACTTTGCCCGCTTTGATATCCGCCTTAAGCTTGCTTGGGCTGATTGCATTGTATTGGGGGGGATGAAGATGTCCGAGTATAAGGCTCATTATCCTGAGTTTGATGTTTTGGACCAGGAGGAGCATTGGGATCCCCACACGAGGGAAATTGTCAAGAAGCGGTTGGAGACTGATTCGTTTTATTCCTATCGATTTTTCAACCCGCAAGAAGCGGAAACGTTATCCCTGCTTTGCTCGATCCTGCTCGATGACCGGCGCGATGCGGTGATGGCCTACGTGGTTCATCATTTCGACAAAAGCTTACATGCAGGAATAGGCGAGTCTGAACGTAAGGCTGGAGTGCCACAGCAATCCATTCTGCTTCGCGAAGGGCTTGCTCAATTCGATCAAGCTTGCAGAGAACGGTATGGCGGGGCGTTTACAGCTCTAGATGATGAAGCCCAAAACCAAGCCGTCAGCCGTTTCATGCAGGGAGATATATCTTCGAACCTAGGCCCGCATGGGGTCTCATTGGAAGATTTCAGGGATAAGCTGTTCGCTGAGGCTGTGGCGGCGTATTACTCGCATCCCTTCATTTGGTCGGAAATCGGGTACGCGGGTCCTGCCTATCCTCGGGGGTATGTCCGTTCGGAGCTGGGTTTAACCGATCCTTGGGAGGCCAAAAGAGATGGGAACTAGCCGCGATTCCGTTACACATCATACGGATCATTACTTGAATCACCGGAGCAGCAGCCTGAAACAACGTAAATATCAAGATGATGCGGACATCTGTATTGTCGGAGCCGGTGCTGCCGGAGGTGTACTGGCATATGAATTGAGTAAAGCCGGTCTTAAGGTGGTCGTGATCGAGGCTGGCCCATTCTGGAATCCGCAAACGGATTTCGCCAGCGATGAGCTGTCGATGACCCACCTGGGCTGGCAGGACACACGGATCGTGAGCGGCGGCAACCCGCTTAAGCTCGGCCATAATAATTCCGGCAGGGGCGTTGGGGGCGGCACGACTCATTTTACCGGTGTATTTCTTCGCTTTCATGAGAGTGATTTTCGCACGAAAACGATGGACGGCGTGGGGGAGGATTGGCCGATTACCTATCAAGACCTCGAGCCCTACTATCAACAAATCGAAAAAGAAATCGCCGTATCCGGACCGAAGCATTTTCCGTGGGGCTCTTTTCACGGCCCGTATCCTTATCCCGAACGCGAGCCCATTAGTGCGAACGCGGAAATCTTTCGGATCGGCTGTGAGAAGCTTGGCATTCGAAGTGTGGTGGCACCTCTAGCCATTAATTCTGCGCCGTTCGACGGGCGGCCTCCATGCATCAACCGAGGATTTTGTAATCAAGGGTGCATGCCGAATGCCAAATTCAGCACGTTGGTTCATCATATCCCGAAAGCGATTCAGCTCGGCGCGGAAGTGATTTCCGATAGCATGGTGACTCAAGTTCTTGTCAACCTGGAAGGCCGGGCAACCGGTGTCACGTTTGTCCATGAAGGGAAAACCTATGAACAAAAAGCCCGTATCGTCATCTTGGCCAATTTCGTCATCGAGACGCCGCGCCTTCTGTTGAACTCCGCCAACGCTCTGTTTCCCGACGGATTGGCCAATTCAAGCGGCTGGGTAGGCAAATCCATACTCGTTCACAGCAGTAACGATGTATACGGCAAATTCCCGGAGGAAATCCGCCTATACAAGGGCACGCCGGTTCTCGCAACCACACAGGAGTTCTATGAAACGGATCTTGACCGGGGGTTTGCGCGGGGCTATACGCTTCACGCACACGGCTCCCGTCCGGTGGAAATGGCCAAGGGTATTTCCGCTTCAGAGAAGCTATGGGGGCGCGCATTGCGCGAGACGATGCTGGATTACAACTTTTACAATAGAATTACGCTCGTCGGTGAAGTGCTTCCGGATTCTGCGAACCGCGTCGAGCTGGCGGAGGAAAAGGACGAATACGGCATGCCGCTGGCCCATGTTTCTTTCACTTACGGAGCCAATGACTTGAAGCTAATCGACCATGCCGTTTCAAAAATGGAAGATATTATCCGGGCGGCTGGGGGAACCCCGGCCTATGTCACCAATGATACGGCACATCTGATGGGCGGATGCCGTATGGGTAATGATCCCGAAACCTCTGTCACGAACAGCTTTGGGCAGACGCACGACATCCCGAACTTGTTTATTTGCAGTGCCAGTTTGTTTGTTACCTCCGGCGGCGGCAATCCGACCAATACCGTGATGGCTGTTGCTGCAAGAACGGCCGATTACCTTATTGATCGGATCAAGCATCGAGAGATCCATTGATTGAGACATATACTAACAAAGGGCTGCCGCGTGGCAGCTCTTTGTCGTTTTCCAAGCTTTAACAAAAATAAAGTTGGGAAATGTGTCACATGGAAGGGGGGGAAACAATATTTTGCAGGTGTAGGCATTTAACATTAAAGGAGGAAGTGCTTTGCGTGCTCGAGTACGAAACGACAGGGGTCTTACCTATGATTATATTGTTATCGGAACGGGACCTGCCGGAGCGGTATTAGCCAAGACCCTTACAGATGATAAAAAAACTTCTGTTCTTGTTCTCGAAGCCGGGGAAAACAAAGACAAGGACCGGCCGATTAGAGACTCCACTTTTGCACCGGAGCTTGAAGAGCAATTTTTTGCGCAGTACTTTTGGCAAGGGGAAGGGACTCCTCAGGAAGGGCTTGACGAGCAAACCTTTGAATGGACAACAGGGCGTTTGGCGGGCGGCGGTTCCTCCATTAACGGGGAGCAATACGTGAGACCTACGGCAGCTGTTCTGTCCAAGTGGCAGAGGCTGCTCGGACCTGCGTGGTCGCCCCGGCGGGCCTTGCAGCGGTTTAAGCGGATGGAACGCTTCAACGGCGAAACCGACAATGTTGAGGCGCATGGTTATCGCGGGCGAATCGATATTCGCCAGGCTCCGCAGCATCCGACAGCCATGGCGAAGAAGCTTGTGTCCGCTATCGAAAGGGCGACGGGCTTTGCGGAAATTATCGATTATAACGATCCGAATACCCCGCTTGGTCCCTTCACCCGATGGCAGCTTTTCCAAAAGCCGAACGGACGAAGAGAAAGCTCTTCGACCGCCTTCCTGTCAGCAGATATTATAAACCCAAACGGCCGCGGCGTACATGGACGAAAACTACATGTATCCTTCAAGTCGACGGCACTTCGCGTCCTTTTTAAAAATAAAACGGCAGTGGGGGTTTCATTTTTAAAAGAGGGGCGGCAGCATAGGGCGTACGCCCGAAAAAAAGTCATCGTATCGGCAGGTATTAATAGCGCTCAGCTTTTAATGCTCTCGGGTATCGGTCCCAAAGAGGAGCTTAAGGCAGCAGGAATTCCTGTTGTATTCTCAAATCCCAACGTGGGCAAAGGGTTAAGAAATCATACGTTAAATTTTGCAACCTTTACAACCAATCCAAGGGACGCGGCACTGCCTGCCGGAGATCCGAATGCGCTTTATACCGGCGGGGCTTTCCTCCCCGACCCTACCCCCGGCGCCGATCCCTTGGAGCGTGCCGTACAGCTTTTCGGAATGGGTTCGGGTGATACTTTAACGCTGGGGATTATTTTCCTGAAGCCCAAGAGCCGCGGTTCGATTCGACTTCAAAGCAACGACCCCTTACAAATCGTTCTTGCCGATGAAGGATTTCTTCAAAATCCGGATGATCTTACCGCGGTAAAAAATATATATAAAATTTATATACGAAGAATCGCCGCACAGCTGGAGGCCATTGATCCGTCCTATCGCCTGCTTTCTCCCACCATGGATATTATTCAGGACGACGCCAGGCTGGAAGCCTTCATTAAAGAAACCTTTGAACACAATCATCACCAGCAAGGCTCACTGCGGATGGCACCTCTTCGAAAGGCGGGAGTAGTCGACCGACGCGGAGCTGTACATGGCGTTAGAAACCTGCATGTTGCCGATGACTCCATCATTCCGTTTACCGTGGATGGGAATACTTCCGCCCCCGCCTATCTCATCGGGCTGACGGTTGCGGAGCAATTGCGCAAGCGAAAGCTAGTGATGAAGCGTAAACGTTACTGGGAAAGCTACGAGGAGTAAATTTCATTAGAGGCCTCAGGGCTTTGGACAATGAAGTCGAAATCGGGCAAAAAAGTACTACTCTCCGGCGAGCGACTATATCCGCCTTTCAAAAAATGAAGCTTGCGGGTTAAGAACGCTGTGTATTATGGTAGAAGAACGATAGAAGCAAAGACACAAGCGCCGGGGAGGAGTATGGAAGTACATGTTATATAATATCAAAGACTTCGGAGCCATAGGTGACGGTGTTACCAAGGATACGGCAAGCATCCAAAGGGCGATCGATTATTGTGCAGAGCAGGGCGGGGGTACCGTTATGGTGCCTAATGGTGAATTTTTATCGGGAACCATACAACTGCGCTCCTATGTTGAGCTGCATTTAACGCCGGCAGCCAGAATTGTAAGCAGCACGGAGAAATCCGATTTTATCGCTCCGGCAGAGGAGGAAGCGGCGCAGCTAAGCGAAGGGCAAGGAAGCAGGGCGCTTGTCTGCGCAAGGCATGCGAAGCATGTCGCCGTTACGGGCCTTGGGACCATCGACGGCCGGGGCGAGCACTTCCTGGAGCCGGAGGACGGAGTAAGCGACTATGTCTTGGAGCCGTTAGTCGAGTTTCGCCCGAAGCTGATCGACTTCGAGGGCTGTACGAATGTCGTCTTCCGGGATGTCACCCTGTATCGGGCGTCCTCCTGGGGTTTGCATATGACCGGCTGTAATCAAGTGACGGTGGACGGGGTCAAAATCCTCGGGCAGGTCCGCGGACCGAACAATGACGGTATCGATCCGGATTGCTGTAAGGACGTTCATATTTCGAACTGCCATATTGAAACGGGGGACGATTGCATCGTCATTAAGACGACGAAATACGGTGCGGAGCGTTATGGAGCTTGCGAGAATATCACGGTGACCAACTGTACGCTGCAATCGCACGATTCGGCCATAAAGATCGGTACGGAAACGCATGCGGATATCCGCTATATTACCGTGACCAACTGTGTCATTCGAAATTCGAACCGCGGCGTCGGCATCTGGGTACGGGACGGCGCGACGATGGAGAACATGCTCTTCTCCAATCTGTTTATTGAGACGAGGCTGTTCAGTAATGATGAGGAGATCAAGCGCACGCTCCGTTGGTGGGGCAAGTCGGAGCCGATCTTCATGACCGCCGAGAGAAGGAATACACCTAACGCTCCGGCACCGGGAACCATCCGCAACATCAGGTTTGACCAGCTGCTGATCGAATCCGAAGGCTGCATCTACATAGAGGGCTCTGAAGAGAGCCGGATAAGCGGCATATCCCTCCGTAACGTGAAGCAGACGATGCGCGTGAAAAGCGGCTACCCGGGCGGTGTATTCGACACCCAGCCATCGGCCCGAGGCGTTTTCCCGCATCATATTCCGGCTATCATCTTGCGTTATGCTGATGACGTTACCCTTAGCGACGTTGAAGTCAAGTGGGGAGAAGAGAGGAATGCCCACTGGTCCAACGCTTTGTACGGAGAGCATCTGGAGGAGCTTCAGATTCAAGGCTTCAGAGGGAAGGCTGCTCAGGACAGCCTGAGCGTCATCGATTTGCGGCATGTGCAGGGACTGGCGATCGAAAGAACGAAGGCGCTGCCGGGAACTGGCGTTTATCTCTCACTTCTGGATACCGAGGTGTCGGAGCAGGATTTGCGGAGCTGCAGCTTGTCCCATGCGGCGGTCCCGATCGAAAGAACATAGCTACCGTCCGTGGCAATCTGGATCCCGAAAGGGTCTAGAGAGAAGCACAAGAGAAGGGGAAATCTCTCTCTTGTGCTTTTTTGTTGTTCTTTGGTTTCGTATCTTAAAGAAGGATAATTTGACTTGGTTATTTTGAACTTCATTGGAAACAATACCCTTAAGAAACTGAAAATAAGGGGATCCTGCGTGTACAACAAACCCAACCATGCCATTGGTATTTTATCTACCTGTTCGATCATTATACTGGCAATCGGGCTTATGAACCATGTGATGGTTCTCCCTCCGCTCCTTCAGGTATCCAAACGGGACGCTTGGATCAGTGTTTTGGCTGCGATACTGCCTTACTTGGCTTGGACCACCATCCTTCATTACATTATAAAAAGGACGAACCAACAACCGATTCTAGCCTGGCTGAAGCTCCATTACGGAGGTTTTGTTGCTTGGGTGTTTCGGGCTTTTTTTCTCGTTTATTTGCTTCTGATCATGGTCATGACACTCAAAGATACGACGATGTGGACACACGTCTCGTATTTACCCAAGACCCCATTCTGGGTCCTTTCCACCGCAATGGTGCTATTATGCTGCTTTGCGGTTCAGTCAGGCATAAGAACCATCGCAATTACCTCGGGAATCCTATTGCCCGCCGTGATTATTTTCGGTGACTTTGTCATGAGTGCCAACCTTCCTCGCAAAAATTACGCTATGTTGAGGCCGATGATGGAAAACGGATGGCAGCCGATTCTCAGTGGCAGTATCTTTATTGGCGGAGGTCTCGTCGAGCTTGCGCTCCTTTTACTGATTCAGCATCAAATAAAATCAAAGGTGCGTCTCTGGCCGCTTTATCTGCTGGCTTGCTTTTTGATTCTTTTGGTGCTTGGCCCTGTCATGGGAGCAATTGCCGAGTTTGGCCCGTATGAGGCGGCTGAGCTGCGGTACCCTGCCTATGAGGAATGGAGGCTTGTCAGCATCGGCAAATATATCCGGCACGTCGATTTCCTATCGATCTATCAATGGCTGTCCGGAGCTTCTATCCGTATCTCCTTCTCCATGCTGTTAATTGTTCAATTAATAACAACCGGTCAAAAAGGTAAGCATCGTGTTCTCATCATATGGCTCCTTGGCTTGGTTGCCGTGTTCCTGACGGAACTGCCAATTAGTGATATGCAATATGTCGTATTCTTAAGGGATATGTATTTGCCGGTCACCCTATGGGCCGTTTCGGGAATGCTGCTGGTTTTGTTTTTACTAGTTCTCATATCCAATAAACAGAGGGTGAATCACGATGGAACCTAGTACTTCCCAGAAGCAATGGACAACCGAAGACATTCGGCATATTTTTCATAAATCGGCGGATATCGTCATGGAGCAAATGAAACTGGGAGATGCAGAGCATGAACAGCCTGTGCTCCTTCTCTACTGTCAGGGATTAGCTGACAATAACAAGATCAATCAATACATTCTTCCGTGCTTGGCGAAGCTGATCAATGAGGATGCAAGCAGGGAACTGGATAACAAGTGGAAGCTGAACCGGATCGCTCAAAGGGAACAACTCATTGAAAGTGTTTTTTCCGGTCAGCTCATCTTATTTTTCGAAACATTGAACATCCTATATTCCTTCGATATAGCCGAGCCGCCTCAACGCACGCCTGCAGAATCCAATACGGAAATTTCCATTAAGGGACCCAAGGACGCTTTCGTGGAAGAATTGATCACCAATGTAGCCTTAATTCGCAAGCGTCTGCGCACCAGCACCATGTGCTACGAGCAATTCACAATCGGGAAGAGGAGTAAGAGTAAGGTAGCCTTATTGTACATGGAGGATATTACGAATCGCGACATCGTTAATGAAGTTCGAGACAGATTACAGAATATCGATATGGACCTGCTGAACAGCAGCAGTCCGTTGGAAGAAATGCTATCGGACAGCTCGCGCTCTCTATTTCCATTGCTGCACTACACCACACGCCCCGATTTTGTAGTGGATTGTCTTGTCCGCGGCAGATTCGCCGTAATAGTGGACGGGGCTCCGACCGCAGTCATTGGTCCTGCCAATCTAATGCTGCTGTTGAAGACGCCGGAGGATTTCTATATTCCCTATTATATGGGCTCGTTTGGGCTTCTCTTTCGCTTCGTCGGTTTTGCCATCGCTTTGTTTTTACCGGGCTTTTGGATTTCCATGGTATCCTACAACATCGATCAGCTTCCTTTTCCGTTCGTCGCCACCGTTTCCATGGCAAGAATAGGGCTGCCCATCCCTGCTCCATTGGAAGGCTTCATCATGATCGGCTTGTTCGAATTGTTCAGGGAAGCCGGGGAACGTCTGCCGAAAGCTGTGGGGCAAACTGTCGCCGTTGTCGGAGGCATCGTCATAGGTGACGCGGCCATTCGCGCAGGCCTTGCTTCTACTACCTTTCTCGTGGTGGCCGCATTAACGGCTGTTTCCAGCTTTGCCTTGGTGAATCAATCGCTTGTCGGCACCGTCAGTATAATTAGATTGCTGGTTATGCTCTGCTCCTCCACGCTGGGGATTTACGGTTTTGTGCTGTCTCTCATCGCTGTCGTTATGTATTTATCCTCCCTAGAATCCTTTGGGGTCCCTTATCTTGCCCCCCTCTCTCCGATTCGTTGGAGGGACATCTGGCTGGCCATAGCCAGAAAGCCTTGGTACAAGAAAAACAACCGCCCAGAAATATTACAGACCGTAGATTCCACTCGGAAAAAGGGGGATTGGTCATGAAGCGTTTCCGGAGGGTCGCCGCCGTTTACATCTTCCTGTCGCTGCTGCTAACAGGCTGCTGGGATATTAAAAATATCGAAGATATCAACTATTTTACCGGGATCGGATTTGATTATGTCGATAATGAGTATCGCGTATACGGGCAAATGATCGACTTCAGCTCGGTAGCTAAAGTGGAGTCGGGCAAGCCGACGCAGCCTGTCCCGGTTTGGGTAGGCGTAGGCAAAGGGGAGACTTTAGTCGGCGCTTACAATGATCTGTACCGGAGCTCTCAAATGCGGATCTTTTACGGCCATGTCAATGCGGTCATCGTTAGTGATAGTGTATTGAAAACAGGCCTGAAGCCTGTCAAGGAGCTGCTTAGCCGTTATTACGAAATCCGTTATACACCGTGGATATTCGGCACCAATCAGCCTATTGGCAAATTGTTTAGCGTATCCCCAATGTTTAATCTTTCATCCATTTTGTCCTTGCTGCACCAACCGCAGGAAACCTATCGGCAGCAATCGCTCATCTCCCCGGTAACGGTGCGGGAATTTATATCCGAGTACCGTGAACCGGGGAACGCGACGCTGCTGCCTTCGCTGACCACCACTGCACAGAACTGGAAAAGCGATGACAAAACGAAGGATATGCTCGTTATCGATGGCATCTATATTTTTCAGGATCAGGCTTTTTGCGGATGGCTTGATTGGAAGCGCGTGATGGGACTTCGCTGGATGAATCCGGAAACCCATCGAAGTCCTCTCTTGATTCATACTGATGGAAAGCCGCAGGTCGCCGTATCTCTAGAGAGCCCTAAGCCGCACATCAGCCCAAGGATTACTATGGGTCAGGTCACCTTTGACATTAACTTGAGGCTAAGCGGATATATCAGTGAGGAATTCGAGAAGCTGCCCGAATCGGAGCTGGAGCGGAAGATAGCGGAAAAGGTTGAATCCGAAATTAAAAATACCTTCATGGAAGGGCTTCGTGTCAAAAGCGATATTCTTCGTTTGGAGCATACTTTATACCGGGATAATATTCGTGAATGGAAGAATTTAAAGAGCCAAGGAGGCATCAGGCTGCATTCGGGCTCCATCGGCCATATCAAAGCAGAGATTAACCTGAACCACTCGGGTAAGCTAAAATATTGAACTTTGCTTCATTGTCGGAAGCAGCTGAGTGGTCGGGAGATATTAGTTGAGCGGGGCTAACGTCCCCCCTCTTTTTTTAGGAGGAGGTGACTTGCCCTCCGTTCACATGAAGTGTCTGTCCGGTGACGAAGCGGGAATCGTCGGATGCCAGATATACGTACGTGGGAGCCAGCTCGAAGGGCTGTCCTTGACGGTCCATTGGATTGCCCGCGAGCGGCACCTGGTCAGCCGAGAAGCTGGAGGGAATCAGCGGGGTCCAGATGCGACCGGGAGCAACCGCGTTGACTCGGATTCCCTTCTTCACCAAGCTGTTCGCGAGCGCACGGGTAAAGCCTACATTAGCTGCTTTGGTTGCGGAGTAATCGATCAATTGCTCATTGCCGTAATAGGCCACCACGGAAGCCGTGTTGATGATGGAGCTTCCGGCTTTTAAATAGGGCAGCGCGGCTCTCGTCGTATAGAAGTGGGAGTAAACATTGACCTTGAAGGTATCATCGAATTGCTCATCGGTAATATCCAGAAGGCTCAGCTGCTGGAATTGAATTCCTACATGGTTGCAAAGAATATGAAGCTGACCGAACGCTTGAATCGTTTGCTCGATAATATCGGTACAATGCTGCTTTTCCCTAACATCCCCAGGTACTAACAAGCAGCGCTGCCCCAGCTCCTCGATTCTCCTCTTGGTCCGGTTGGCATCCTCATGCTCATCCAAGTAAGCAATGGCGACATCGGCGCCTTCCTTGGCGAAGGCGATGGCCACAGCGGCACCGATTCCGCTGTCTCCGCCGGTAATCACGGCAATTTTACCCTTTAATTTGCCGGATCCTTAATACCCAGGATTCTCAATGATCGGTCTGGGCACCATGAGGCTCTCCAGGCCGGGCTGCCGAAGCTGCCGCTGCTCGGGAACGGTAATGGCAACATCGTCGTAACGGGTTATTTTTCCGTAGTTGGGGTACAGGGGATAGGCTTGCTTGACGGGTTCTTTGCTCTTTTCTTCGGACATGACGATCCCTCCTCGAAGAATTTTGCTACCGGATACCATATGTCAAATGGGCTCCTGCCGTGCCTGCCCGGAAAAGAAATACAGCAAGTCGGCACGTAGCAATCTCCCGGGCATTTGAATACAGTGAAGGGAGAATAGACGCCAATAGGAGGAAACCGAAATGCCGACGTCACCTGCCAATCCTGAAGTAAAGCTATTGCTGGTCAATCGTTCTGCGGAAAAGGTAAAGGTTAGTTATAACGGCAATGCTAAGCCTTTGCTCTTGCCCCTAATTGGTCCGAGACCGCCTTATTACTGCAATCCCAGGTATACGCAATATTATCCGGTGATGTGAACCGTATGGAACCCGCTGTTGCAGTCGGAACGGCGGGTTGCTTTTTTTAAGCAGGCGCTTGTCCCATGGGGCAACTCACGGTTTCTACTTCGGGAATGACTGGCATGCACGGGGGACTGCGAGATGAAAATCAAAGATTTCAACTGTAGATCTCAGGGGGAGGTGGGCCGTCGTGGAGCCGGCCTCAAGCACCCCCTGGATGCGAATATGCTCGTAAGGCAGGGACGGATTGCCGAGCCGCCACAGCATCCGGTCTGCAGCGCGATAGCCGCGGGATACTTCATTGTCGATCCCGCAGATAACGGCCGTAGGCCGGTAAAAGCTCAGCTTGCGCTCAATGTCGCGGAGCCAGCCGGTAGAGCAGCGGTTCCCACTCCTTGGGCGTAATGCTCGGAGCAATGAAGAGCCCGTCCGCGAACGTAAGTTCCTTTTCCTCCAGCCATGCCTTGCAAAACTCCGGACCGCCCGGTTGCGGGAGCAGCACCGGCTCCACTCTGTGACCGTATAAGGCAAAGCGGTCATGGAGCCCTTGCGGCAGCAAGCTGTTGTACCCGACCAGTGGGTACGGTGCGATATGCTCCACCTTCATACCGAGCAGCTGCTCGCGGGTAAGGTATCCCAATCGCTGAGCGGTTTGTAGGACAAGCGCTCGGGTTGCATCGGACATCCCCGGCTTCCCTTTCAATGCCTTCATTACTGTCTGTACGCTGACACCCAGCTCAGCGGCAATCGTGCGCAGAGTGACTTTTTTTCCGAGTAGGTATGCGGCACACCTTCCTTGCGTTGGATTGTCATCATTGTACCATCCCAGTGCGATAGGTGAAACAAAAGTGAAACTAGTTCAGGTCGGTATCCCTACGCATAATGGAATTATCAGTGCTTGCAGTTTATCGGCAAGCGATTTCATGTTCATTCCCGGGAGGTTTCATTGTATGGATTCGTTTGAAGCAAAAGTATCGATATCTTCTCAGCTGCCTGTGACCTATGAGCCGGATGTCGTTGTTTTGGGTGGCGGCGCTTCAGGGGTTGCCGCTGCGGTGGCAGCAGCTCGAAACGGGGCGAGCACCCTGCTGATTGAGCAGCGGGGTTACCTTGGCGGTATGGGAACAGCCGCATTAGTGCCTGCTTTTTGTCCGTATACGGATGGAGAGAAGCCGGTCATTCGCGGGGTGGGGCTGACGCTGTTGGAGCGGATGAAGGAAGCCGCAGGGAAGGAATTTTACGAACGGAACAAAGATAAGCTCAACTGGGTGCCTATCGATGTAGAGACGCTCAAGTGGGTATATGATGAGGCAGTCATGGAGAGCGGGGCCTCCCTCTTGTTTCATACCGTGGCGGATCAGGTCCTAGTGAACGGCGAGCGGATCGAGGGGCTCGTCATCAGTAACAAAAGCGGCCGCCAGCTGGTCAAGGCGAAGCTGTATATCGACGCCTCCGGTGATGCGGATCTGGCTGCATTGGCCGGAGTGCCGTTCTTAACGGGTGGAGAGCAGGGGGAGCTGCAGCCGGCCACGATGTGCTTTCTCGTAACCGGGGCAAACCGGCAGCGGTTCAATCATTATCTTAAGGAGACGGAGCAATCCGGCCAGCTGGAGAAGGCGGTGGTGGAAGCGCAGCGGAACGGGGATCTACCGGAGGGGCGAAAAAAGGTCTCCGGTATCGCTTGGATCACCGATACGGTGGCCGGCTTCAACTTCGGGCATATATTTGGTGTGGACGGGACGAAGGCGGAAGATCTCACGAGGGCGGCCATTGAGGGACGGCGCTTGATCCAGCGGCAGCTGCATTTTCTGCGCAAGTATGTCCCCGGGTTCGAGCAGGTTCATCTAGTGCACTCCGGCGATCAGATTGGCATACGGGAAACTCGCCGCATCGTGGGGGATTATCAGCTAGTGGTAGAGGATTTCTTATCGATGCGGACTTTCGAAGACGATATTGCACGTAACTCCTATTTCATTGACATTCATCTGGCTAACGCGAACAGTACAATGACCGTGAAGCATCTGCCGAAAGGTCAGTCTCACGGGGTACCTTACCGTTGCATGCTGCCGAAGGGCATAACGAATCTGATTGTGGCCGGCCGGGCTGTGTCCTCCGACCGTCCGGTGCAGGGCTCGCTACGCGTCATGCCGAATTGCTTCGCGATGGGCGAAGCTGCGGGCGTCGCCGCTTCCATGGCGGCGAAGGCGGGAGCCGGCTTCCGAGAGGTCTCCGTGCCTCAGCTCCAGCGGACGTTGATCGAGCAGGGAGCATGGCTCGGAGAGAAGCCCGGTACCGCCGCTACGGGGGCCGCGCTTAACGAGGGCATCCGCTTCGACGACGAGACGTAGCAGCACGCTGACAAGCGCAAATAATAGCAAAAATGCCATTGCCTGCTTGCCTCGGGCTGTTTCGGCGTCAAGTAGTGGCATTTTTGCGCTTAGCAGGTCTGCAGCTTCGCTGCAGCACGCTGACAGGCGCAAATAATAGCAAAAATGCCATTGCCTGAGCGTCCCGGGTCATTCCGGCGTCAAGGCATTATTGCGCTTAGTGGGTCTGCAGGTTCGCTGCAGCTCGTGGACAGGTGCAAATAATAGCAAAAATGCCATTGCCTGCACGTCCCGGGTCATTCCGGCGTCAAGCAGTGGCATTATTGCGCTTAGCGGGTCTGCAGCTTCGCTGCAGCACGCTGACAGGCGCAAATAATAGCAAAAATGCCATTGCCTGAGCGCCCCGGGTCATTCCGGCGTCAAGCAGTGGCATTATTGCGCTTAGCAGGTCTGCAGGTTCGCTGCAGCTCGTGGACAGGTGCAAATAAAAGCAAAAATGCCATTGCCTGAGCGTCCCGGGTCATTCCGGCGTCAAGCAATGGCATTATTGCGCTTAGCGGGTCTGCAGATTCGCTGCAGCTCGTGGACAGGCGCATTACTGACCGTTTCTTACAACGCACCGGATGAGTAAACCAAACGACGCCACCGATTCTCCCAAAAATATCATTGCCGCGATTCGGCGTCCGCTTGACGCCCGGAGCTCGAGCGATACTCGCTGGGCGTCATATTCTTCAGCTCCCGGAAGATGCGCGAGAACGTTTGAAACGAACCGAAGCCGACCTCGACGGCAATATCGATGCTCTTCATATCGGTCGACAGCAAAAGGCTGCAGGCATGCCTAATCCGCACCTCGTGCAGGAAGCGTACGAACGTCTGGCCCACATGCCGCTTGATTTCCTTACTCAGCTGAGGCTCGCTCCTGTCAAAGCGATGAGCCAGCCCGGAGAGCGTCAGCTCCTCTCGATAGTGCTGATGGATGTAGTGGATGATATACCAAATGCTCGTATCCGGCTCTGCGTTCAACTGCCGCTCGCTCCCCGACGGATGCTCACGCTTGTCTCGTGCCCGTGCGAACCGGATTAACAGCTCGGCCAATCGGAGCTTGATCATCGGTAGTCGCCAGGCATCTCCCGAAGCCAGCTCGGCAACCATGCTGCGGATCAGCGAGAGCCATTCCTCCGCAACTTCACAGGATAAATGCACGTAGGGAAGCGAGCTGGATTCGGTGTATAATAAGCGTTTCCATTCCTGCTCCGAAGGCAAAACGGAAAACAGTAAGCTCATATCGAACATGCAGTTGTACAGCTTCAACGGGGCATCCGGCTTCGCGTGAAGCTCATGAATCTGATAAGGCAGCAAGAAGGAGAACGTGCCTCGCTGAAGCGGATGACTTGTCCCGTTTACAACCTCCCAGCCTTCGCCGTCGATGACCAAGGAGAACTCCAGAAAATCATGCCGGTGTGCAGGAAAGTGCCGCTGAATTTCATTAAGCGAGATGTGAAGAGGGAGCTCGGGTGAGATATATACGTAATCCGCCAGCTGCTTATTTGAAGGAAATACCGTCATGCGGACCGCCTCCTCGGAAAAAGTTGAGACTTATCGTGAAAACTTAAGATGCTGCGACGCTCACTCTATTTTACGATAGAGGCATCACTTATGTCATTCCCCATATCGAAGGAGGCACATGAATCCATGACGATTCAGCTTATTGGAGCCCTGAAATCCAGCACTGTGATTACCCGATATCCCGGCAACCCTGTTCTTACCGCAGCAGACGTACCGTACAAGCCAGCGCTTGTGTTTAATGCCGGAGTTACCAAATATGAGGGCCGATACGTTATGGTTTTCCGTAATGATTACGGAGATCCTGCTACGCATACGCTAGAGCCAAGCAGCACGACGAATCTGGGTCTCGCCTATAGCAAGGATGGGATTCAGTGGGAGGTACAATCGAAGCCATGCTTCGGACTGAAGGACGAGGAAATCATCCGCACTTACGATCCGCGCCTTACGGTGATCGATGGACGCTGTTACATGTGCTTTGCTGTCGACACAAAGCACGGACTCCGCGGAGGGATCGCGGTAACCGAGGACTTTGAGCACTTTGAGGTGCTGCACCTGAGCCTGCCGGACAATCGCAACATGGTGCTTTTTCCCGAAAAAATAGGTTCAAAATACGTCCGGCTCGAGCGACCTTTCCCTGTATACGGCCGTGGGGGAGGCGACCGGTTCGACATGTGGCTGTCCGATTCGCCGGACCTTGTATATTGGGGGAATTCGGCGCTCGTACTCGGGGTGGAGGATATCCCGTTTGCGAATGATAAGATCGGTCCGGCCGCACCTCCTATTCGAACTTCGAAGGGCTGGTTGACCACATTCCATGCCGTGGACCGGGATCCTTCCCGCGGGAAGAACGGCTGGGAAGCGGCTTGGCGTAAGCGTTACACCGCAGGAATTGCACTGCTGGACCTGGAGGATCCCAGAAAAGTAGTCGGACTTTACAAGGAGCCGCTCATGGCACCTGAAGCGCCCTACGAGGCAGAGGGCGGATTCCGCAACGATGTGATCTTTCCAGGCGGGATGATTCTGGAGGACGATGGAGAGGTAAAGCTCTATTACGGCGCAGCGGATACCGTAGAGTGTCTTGCGACAGCCCATGTGGATGATCTGGTCAAGCTTTGTTTGGAAGGAAAATAAGCTTCAGCGCAAAAAGAAGGGGCTGTCTCTAGCGGACAGCCCTTTCATTAATCGGCAAACGGGCCTCCAGTTCGCGCTGCTGCTGAAGGTGATGACGGAAATGCATGTCGATAAGAGCAAACCACTCCTTGGCGTTTAACCAACCGAAGCCGCCGTGCTGTATTTTTCTGTGGGGATCGATCTCCTCCAGCTTCCCTGTCCATTCGCTCATGCGTTCCTGCACCCGATCGAGTCCGCGCGCCAGGTCTTCTTTACTTTCGATATTGCTTGGCGAATTTTCCGGCCCGTCCGGCAACTTGATTTTGACAGGGGGAAACATACGGCCTTCGAAAATGCGCTCGCCTGTTTCCGTCTTCCCAAGTGTGGGGTCTGCGGCTGCCGCTTTACAGAGCCCTGCCTGATCCAGGTAGTCCAGCGCGGTGAGGATCAGATGGTCGTACATTTGGCCAAGCGACCATATCTCAGGCGAGGCTTGATAGCGTAGCTGCTCTTCCGTATATTGTGTCAAACTGCTTTTGTACGATAAAATCCATTGTGAATCACCCAAGCAGGATACCTCCCCGGAAAACCGTGTTTCCTAAATTGTACCATGCGTCGCGACCTTAGGTTTCTTCTGAATTGCTCACCGGGATGCCGCATACCGATATACCGTAAAAGAAAACGGTGCCGGCCTGGTGAACGAAAACTCCCCGCGGGAATCGGGCTTAAGCAGCTTGGCGGAAGCCTCCTCATGACACTGAGGAATAATGACCTGGTCCTTGCTGTCCATTCGCACGATCTCCGAAAGCCGCAGAGCTTCGCACGAGCCGAGCCCCCATAGCTTCAGCATGCGAGTTGACGAAGGGTTCAGCTCCCGGATCACCAATAAATATCCGCTGTCGTCCCCCTGAAGGCTTTGCAGTCCCGTCCAGCCCGTTCCCGTAGGTTCATCACCGATAGGAAGCACATGCCCTGCCAGTATATCCTTGTGATACGGCTTTATCGCCTGAATCACAGCAGATAAGGCTGCCGTCTGAGCGGCGTCCAGCCCGGTAAGCTCCATCCACGCCAGCGGATTCGCGAAGGCCGTCACTGCGTAGGAATACACCTGCCCGCAAGCGGCAGGGGCCAAGGGATCGCCAGCATACAGCTCTTTGTTCCGGTTAACATTCAGAAACTCCATTTGCAGCTTCGAGGACGGGACGAAGGGTGACAGCATCCACAAATTCCGCAGCGTCCAATGAGGATAATAGTTCTTCCAATCGGTATAGCGGTTCTCGAGGAATAGATTGCCGTACTGCGTTTTACCCAGATAGCCGAGGCGCTGCTGGGATGTTGTGTCCAGGTTAAAGTCCACCTGACCTCCAGTCTCCCGTACGACCTGTCTGAGAATCCTGACGAAGCGGCTCTCCCCAAGCTTGGAGCGAATATGTACTCCATCCATTTTGAACATACAGACGCCATGCTCCCGATGCAGCCTCAGCAGGGTCTCAATATCCTTTTCCCAGTTGGCAAAATCGTTCTCCGAATCCGGGGAGTACCACAAGCCGAGCTTGATGCGAAGCTGCTTCGCCAGCTCAGTGACGGGCACCAAGCCGCGGGGAAACCGCTCCGGATGAACCGTCCAGAAATCGCCCCCACCGTTGTAGTAATCGCTCCACCGCCCGCCGGCCGTTTTGGCATTCACCGAATTGGTTGTAACGCCTTTCTGCCATCCGTCGTCGATCTGTACGACGTCAATCCCAAGCCGGGAAGCCGCATGCAGCTCGGCAAGCAAAAACTCCTCACAAACCCGACCGTCTCTAGAGCGGTCCCCCCATGTATTGCTCATCACGAAGCTGTCGCGTTCCGCATGGAACTCCCGAAGGCAGCGGTGGTACTGATGGATCAGCTCGTATCCGTTAAGCTTATCGCCGTCGTAGACCCCTACCGTAACGCCATAGGACGTCACTTCCTCTTGCTGCGCAAGAGTATCCGCATCAAAGCCTGTGCCGACTACCGACAAGCAGATGCCTTGAAAATGCAGATCCAATCCCCGATCCTGCACATGCCCCAGCGGCGTTGCACTTTCCTTAATCAGCAGAAGACCGCTTCCTTGCAGGCTGTTCCTCAGCATGAGGATGTTGCCGCGCAGTCCCCGTTGTTCGTTCTTATACAGCAGTCCGGACTCCCGGCTGACCAGGTTATTGTTGACATCCGTCCGGTCCCGGAAGCTGACGGTCTCCCAGCGACAGTGGAGCTCCTGCAGGTCCAGCCGGTCACAATAATCGTTGTTGCCGGAGGACTGCTGCTTATGGTTATCATCCAATTGCAGGGCCGGGGCTGTACCGACACCGGCGGTTACATCTGAAGATTCCACCGGAATCGCAAAGCCTCCCTGTACCGCAATGACATCCTCCGGCAGCAAAGTAAGCTCATGCCTGATAAAAGCACCTTCCGGGTAAACCCTGACGGTGAGTCGAACGAATCGGGACATCCCTCCGAACAGCATGTCGACATCCGTCCGAAGATGCGACCTGCCAACGCCGCAATCATCATCCACTGAGGTATTGGCAGATACAACCGTCAACCGGGAACCGGCAGGCATCCAGGGTACGCCGAACAAAGCGGCCTTCGAGCCTTCTCTTAGCCATTCCTTGCCTCTCTGTTTGTCCAGAACGGACACGTTCACAGGCCTTCCGTAGGCAAAGGACCAGCTTCGTTCGATCCGGCTGTTTCCGATCCGAAGCACCGATCCTTCGATTCCGACATAGCAGTCTTCCCAAGTCATGACGCTGTCCATATCAAAACACACCTCCGAGTGGTATAATATTTGTCATCTAAAATGATTATAAGACCTTGTAATTTCTTGTTAAACAGTAAATATTTGTCCTGAGGTGGTACGATATTGTGCAGACGTCATATGGTTTTCGATATACGGAGGATGAGGGCAATCATTTGCATAAGCTGTTCTCCATCGGGCACGGCTGTGCGAAGGATGGCTCCTATCGATGGAACGGACGAAAGCGGGAGGGCAAGGGGATTATTTTTCAATACACCTTGAAGGGAGAAGGCCGGCTTCGGTATGGGAAGGAGCACTTTTCGGTTCCGAAGGGGCTGGCATTCACGGTGGCAATTCCAAGCGATCACGAGTATTACTATGATCCTGATCGGACTTCGGAAGGCTGGGAATATCTTTGGATTCGCTTCGAAATGCCCGGTGAGGACTGGCTGACGCAAGAGCTCATGAAGGAGCATGGTCCTGTAGTGGAGATGGGGTCTGATGAGCTGCCGATTCGGCTGCTGTGGACATTGTATCGCGATGCGGAAGCCAAAAGGCTCGGGGACCGGTTCGACCTGTCGCTGCGAATCTACGAGTGGCTAATAGCTCTGCAGCGTTCCTTGCTTAGCCGGGCCTCCTATCGAACGGAGGAGATTCCAAAGGCGTATCGGCGCGTGACGTCATTCATTGACAACCACTATGAGCAGGATCTCTCGCTTGATCAGCTTGCTGACATTGCCGGCTTGAATAAATATCATTTGTGCAAAAAGTTCTCCTCTTACCTGGGCGTTTCTCCCATGGATTATGTTCGAAACCGAAGGCTGGAGAGGGCGGCGGAGCTGCTGCGCACGACAGCTCTGCCGATAACGGAAATCGCGGGACTCTCCGGCTTCAGCAATGTCAGCTACTTCGGCAAAGTGTTTCGCAGAATCATCGGCATGTCCCCAAGTACGTATCGTGAGGCTAAGGAGGGACATGTGCAAAGTCATCTGCGGCTTCTGGAATAGGTATCAGGGCTCGGGCCGGTATGCTATATTGAATGTAAACTTACTCGCGTAGCCGAATTAACGATCTGGAGGTCATTTCCATGCAAGCCGTTCGGCTTTTCTTCCCCTTG
The DNA here is from genome assembly GCF_030167925.1 of Paenibacillus silviterrae. Classification (GTDB taxonomy): domain Bacteria; phylum Bacillota; class Bacilli; order Paenibacillales; family NBRC-103111; genus Paenibacillus_G; species Paenibacillus_G silviterrae. Next base: position 1,365,118 of record NZ_JASKUT010000002.1, on the reverse strand, counting down.
AGGGTAAAATTCATATTGCTATTCTGCGTTTTGATTACGGTCCCGCTGACGACGATCGGCGTCCTCAGCTACAGGCAGTATATGACCCAGGTAGAAAAGGACGCCAACAATTACACCGGTCAAATTGCAAACCAGATCCTGAACAGCATCGACCGCTATTATAAAGAGATGGACCGCCTGACGACCGCGCCTTATTATGACCAGTCGGTTATGCATATTCTGCGGAGCCGGCTAACCGAGAGCTCCAGGGATTTCGTGCCGCTGGAGGAAATCAACAGAATGAGCCTGCTGATCTCATCGCTGGCAGCCGAAAGACCGGAGATACAAAACATTCTGATCTTCGCGATGGACGGTGTGCTGTTTACCAATACGGACGATTCCGTGAACAAATCGTGGAGCCAAGAAGCCACCTCCTGGATGGAGTCCGTGATTGCTGCGGATGGAGCGATTGTCGCCATCCCGCCGCACAGCGCCAGATACTACAAGTCCGGAGAGCAGAGGGTCATCTCGCTGGCCCGGGTCATTCGGGATCCGCAAAACCATCAGCATCTGGGAATTGTTAAGATCGATCTAACGCAGGGGGGGTTCGCCAGCATCTTCGGGCTTAAGGACATGAAGCCGGATACGGTGATCCATGTGGCAAGCAGCCAGGGAGCGATGCTGTATTCTTCTCTGGAAATGCAGGACCCCATGCTGGGGAAGTCTGAAGGGGGACCGTTCTTCCTAACGGCGGAGGAGTATTCTCCGGTATCGGGTATCGTAGTCAAAGCGCTTGTGCCTGAAGAGGATCTAAAGAAAAATGCCAGAGCCTTGATCCGATACAGCTTATTCGTGTCGGCTGCGGCTTTGCTGTGCGCATTTCTGCTGTCTGGCTTTCTGGCGGCAAGGCTGACTCGGCCAATCCATCATTTGGCGGCCACGATGAGGAAGATTCAGCGGGGAGAATTCAAGGAGAGAGCCAAGGTAACCTCCCGCGACGAAATCGGATGGCTGACGGAAGGCTTCAACACCATGGTTTCCGAATTGGATAGGCTCGTCCACCAAGTCTACGAAAGCGAGCTCCGGGAGAAGGAAGCCCAGCTGTCCGCTCTTCAGAGCCAGATGAACCCGCATTTTATATATAACACGCTGGAATCCATTAATGTAAAAGCGCTGGAATGGGGAAACACAGAGCTTTCCGAGGCTGTAGTGAGCTTGGGAAGACTGCTGCGCTACACGGTAGACAGGCATGAGAGGTTCGTCCATCTGGAGGATGAGCTGCAGTTTGCCGAGGCTTATCTGCAAATTCAGTCGTTTCGGCTGGGGGACAAGCTCAGCATGCAGATTGAATCCGATCTAAGCCTCGGTTCCTGCCTGATGCCGAAGCTGATTCTGCAGCCGCTTGTGGAGAACGCCATCGAACACGGCATGAAGGACGGCCCGTTTCCGATCCACATTCGGATTCGGGCATGCTGCGAGGAAGAGGATCTGCTGATTTATGTGGAGGATAACGGCAAGGGAATGACGCCCGCCCAAATGTTGCAGGTGGAGCGGAGCTGGCGTGAGCCGGATCAGCGGCGCGGCACAATCGGTTCCTTCGGAGTTAGGAAGAAGGGCTTTGCCCTGCGCAATGTGAGCGAAAGGCTACGGCTGCTGTACGGACCGGGCTACGGCATCAGCTTCGATAATCGTCCGAAGCAGGGAGCGTCCTTTTGTATACGTATACCTTTACAATGGGGGAATGAGGAATGAAGCTGAATATATTGTTGGTTGAGGATGAGTCTACGATTCGGAGCGGGTTTCGCAAGGTGCTGGAGGACGTAATTGGAGGCGTTCATGTCGCAGGGGAAGCCTCCAACGGCCGGGAAGCCTTGGAATGGCTGAAATCGCATACGACAGACGCCGTGTTTACCGACATTCGCATGAAGGAAATGAATGGAATTGACCTGATCAAGCGCTTGAAGGAGCAGAGTCCTGCCCTTCCTGTGGTGATCATAAGCGGATATAACGACTTCGTGTATGCCCGGGAAGCGATCCGGTATGAAGCCGTAGACTATCTCCTGAAGCCTGTAGAGACGGCAGAGCTTGCCCAGGTGGTGGAGCGGCTCAAGAAGCGGACCTTGAAGGGAAAGCCGGACAACGGCCCGCCGAAGGAAGCGGAGGAACGCCAGGTTATCCGCAGAGTGAAGGAATTGATAGGAAACCGCTTGGAGCAGGATATCTCGCTGCAGGACTTAGCCGATCAGGTGCATTTGAACCACCGGTATTTGTCCGTGCTGTTCAAGTCGGAGACAGGGCAGAACTTATCCGACTACGTGACCCAGGTCCGGATGGAGAGAGCCAAGCAGCTGCTGAAAGACACTCAAATGAAGATACAGGACATCGCCAAGCTTTCCGGCTACCCGAACGTCAAATATTTTATGCACCTGTTTAAGCAGAACATCGGCTGCACTCCCTCAGAATACAGAGAAAACAACAATACAATTTAAACCTTTTCTGAACGCAGTGTCATTATGAGCGGGAAGCGATTTCTATATAATGTGCTTGTAAGCGCTTATATATCGTAAAGGGGAGTTATGACATGAACAAAATGTGGAAAGCCGCACTAACCATAGTGCCTGTGGCTCTAGCAGTGACTGCATGCGGAGGCGCTCAGCCGTCGCAATCCTTGCAGCCGGGCACATCAGGAGCCGATCCGGCGAAGCCCGCCAAGAACGTAAACCTGAAATTCAGCTTCTGGGGCAACGACACGCACAAGAAGATGTACGAGGATATCATCGCCAAATATAAGGAAAAGCATCCGAACGTATCCGTCGAAATCGTAACGATCCCGTTCGCAGATTATCAGCAGAAGCTTTCGATCATGAGCGCATCCAAATCCGCTCCGGATATCGCATGGATGGCGGAGCGCATGATTCCTCAGTTCCTGTCTGCCGGTCAGCTGGCGGATCTGGAGCCGCTCAAGAAGGATGCGGACTATAAATTCGATGACGTCATCCCTTCTACGCTGAACCTGGTCACGAAGGACAGCAAGGTGTACGGCATCCCGTTCTCTACGCCGCCGATGATGATTTATTACAATAAAACGCTGTTTAAGGAGAAAAACCTGCCTACGCCGACGGAATTATATAAGCAGGGTAAGTGGACCTACGATGAAATGATGAAGGCCGCCAAGGAGCTGGCGAACCCTGCCAAAGGTATTTACGGCGTGAATTTCGTACGAAACGGCTGGCAAAATTGGCCGGATGCGATGCAATCCCATTTCAACGCGTACGGAGCCTCCTTGTTTAATGCCGACGGAACGGCCTTCACCTTGAATTCGAAGGAAGGCGAGCAGGCGCTGCAGAGCTACTCGGATATGATCTTTAAGGATAAGGTGCATCCGAAGCCGGGAGATCAGACGACCTTCGACACGGGCAAAATCGCCATGCAGAAGGAGCTGTTCAGCTACATGGGCAAGGCCAAGGCGGTAAAGGACTTTGAGTGGGACATTGCTCCGCTGCCGGCCGGCCCGAACGGTCCGGGAACAACCATCGGTTATGCCTCCTATACGATCTTGAAGGATTCGCCGAATTACGCGGAAGCGCTGGAGCTGCTGAAGTTCATGACGAACCCGGACAATATGAAGCTGACCTCCCAATACTTCGTGCCTAGCCGCAAATCGATTCTGGAGTCCGAGGATTTCCTGAAGCAGGGACCATCTGCGGAAAGCGTCAAGCTGTCTGTTGTGGATCAGATGCCGAAAGCCAACTCCTTGCCGTCGCACAAAAATTGGCAGCAGATCGATACGAAGATGCAGACAATCATGGATTATCTGTACGCCCAGAATTCTACTGTTAAGGATGTATTGACGAAAGCGGAAAAAGAGGTCGGACCTTTATTGAAATAGAGAAAGAGGCAAGCCGCCCCTTATGGGGCGTTTAAGCCTTGGGAGCAGGAAGGAGTGACGCTGCATGAGTACCTTACAAAATAACGCAGCGATGGCGAACCGTCCGTACAACGTTGCAGGGAAAAAGAAAAGCAAGCTGCATGCAAGAGATCAGTGGTACGGGTATCTATTCATATCCCCCATTGTGCTGGGATACGCGGTTTTCATGCTGGTGCCCATCGTTTGGGCGTTTGTGATGAGCTTTACGAATGAGTCGCTATTGGGCGCCTCCCAGTTTATCGGATTGAATAATTATACACGCGCATTTACGGAGGATCCGCTATTCTGGACGTCCGTCGGCAACACCCTTTACTTCTCGGCAGGTTTGATTCCGCTCAATCTGCTGCTGGCGCTGGGGCTCGCTGTGCTTCTTAACCGGAAGCTCCCGGGAATCGGCTTGTTTCGTACGGCCATCTTTACCCCGGTCATCACATCGATTGTCGTCTGGGCGATTGTATGGAAATATATTTTCGCTACGGATTCCGGATTAATCAACCAAATTCTTCAGCTGTTCGGCATTACCGGCCCCGCATGGCTTTATAGCTTCGAGCTGGCTATGCCGGTAGTTATTGTCATTAGCGTATTAAAGAATGTCGGATTGAACATGGTCATTTTCCTTGCGGCCCTGCAGGATGTTCCTGCGATGTATTACGAGGCGGCTAAGCTGGACGGCGCCTCCAAGCCCCGTACCTTTTGGTCCATTACACTGCCTATGATTTCCCCGTCGGTATTTCTGGCGCTGGTGCTGACCTTAATCGGGTCCTTAAAGGTGTTCTCCCAAATCCAGGTGATGACGGACGGCGGTCCGGGTACTAGCACGCACGTGCTGGTCTATTATATTTACAAGACGGCCTTCAAAAATTTCGAATTCGGCTATGCTTCCTCCGTCGCGTTCATCTTGTTCTTCCTGGTGCTGGTGCTGACGCTCGTTCAGTGGAATTTGCGTAAAAGGTGGGTGTATCATGAGCAGTAAGCTGGCGCAAAACGGTCCGATTTACGCCCTCTTGACCGTCATCTCCATCGTGGTTTTGTTTCCTTTCCTGTGGATGATCACCACCGCATTGAAGGATCCGACCAAAATTTTCATGTTTCCGCCGCAGTGGATTCCGGATCCGTTCGTCTGGAGCAACTTTGCGAATGTGTTCATCAAGCAGCCTAATTTTCTGTTGTATTTTTGGAACAGCTTGTATATTGCGGCTGTGGTAACGATAGGTACCTGCCTCATCTCCGCACTGGCCGGCTACGCCTTCGCCAAGATTTCGTTCAAGCTGCGAAATGTAATTTTCCTCATTCTGCTTAGCGGGATGATGATTCCGACCGAGGTTACCGCCATTCCGATGTTTGTTTGGATGACGAAGCTGGGTCTCGCTGACACGCATTTCCCGTTAGTATTCCCGCCGATGCTGGGGCGCGAGGGGCTGTTCGGGGTGTTTCTGCTCAGGCAGTTTTTCATCACGGTTCCCGGCGAGCTGGATGAGGCGGCCAAGATCGACGGCTGTACGCCTTGGAAGACGTTCTGGCGGATTATGCTGCCGCTTGCGGGCCCGTCCTTGTCGACGCTGGCCATCTTCACCTTCCTGCACAGCTGGGACAACTACTTCGATCCGCTCATCTTTATCAGTACGGATAAGCTGTTTACACTGCCTGTCGGGCTGAAGCTGTTTACGGATGCGGCGGGCACCGAGTGGAATCTTTTGATGGCTGCATCGGTATTGGCAACACTACCGCTCATGCTCGTGTTTTTCTTCGCGCAGAAGCGCTTTATCGAGGGTGTAGCCATGACGGGGCTGAAATAATAATAGAAGCATAGGGTAAGAGCCGCCAAGGAAGCACAACCGACGGGCGGCTCTTTTTCGTCTCATGAAGTCATAGACTTGACCCTTCTGGGACCTGCTGGACGGCTACATCGTCGAATGCTGTCCGGCGGGCCCGTCGCCGTTAGCCTATCTCTTGCCAAGAAAGGAGAATGAGCCCGGCATATTCGGGGCCGATTCATTGCGTAGACATTTCATCCCCCGACAGGATCACGCTCCGAAGCCAAGCCGCTGCAAGATGCGGAGCTTCGATCGGAAATTGATGGCCGTAAGGGAGGGTGTCGGCGTCGAAGCGTTGGAACGGTGCCGGCAGACGAAAAGCGTTCTCCCGTTCGCCTAGCAGAATCCTAACCTTGTTCGAATTCCAGGTTTCCGGCCGCAGCTCGAAGGAACGGTCATGCGTGAGTACCGACATCGCCCAAGCGTTCGTATGACGTATGCGTGGCGATCGAAGATCGCGGATCGTTGCTGCGACATACCTTTCCATCGTCTCGCCCCCCTTGGGGAAATCCCCACCTTTTCGCTGCTCGCTCTGGAAGGCGGCAGGCTTCAGACGCTTCAAGAACGTCTCGGTGATTGCCGCATACCGATATTTGGCCGAAATGGGCTGCAGGACGGGCTGCAGCAGCGCCAGCTTCCGAATACGAGGCTCGATTCGCTCCATGACCTTTGCGGCAATCAGCCCGCCGAACGAGTGACCGGCCAAGATGACCGGCTCCTGCAGCTCAAGAACGAGTTCGCTTACGGCGTCAACGCAGTCCTCGATCAAGGAAGAGCCGTGCGAGACCGGAGTTCTTCCGAATCCCGGCAGGTCTACGAGGATCGTTCGACGGCCCCTCAGCCGTTCGGCGACGGGGACGAGCCGGTCCGCGCTGCTGAACGTACCGTGCAGCAGCACAATCGGTGGCCCTTCGCCCTCCCGTTCCAACGTGACGACCTTGGAGCTTCGCTTTTGCATAAACCCCTCCGGGGCTGCGGTTTCCGGGTGGGATAACCGATAATCAAGATCGGAGATGACGAAAGGGAGGGTGCCCTTGACCAAGGAGGTACCGCCCTGGCCCTGTTTCTCCTCAATGAGCCGCTTCGAGTGAACCGGAAAGTCCCGATTCACGATAAAGTTCATGGACTCCGAGGGGACGCCGAGCAGGTCCCCGATGCCTGCGCCCAAAGCGGCCTTCAGCAGCGTCGGAGGAACGCTTCCGATCGGCCGCATCATCCGCAGCTCCGTCGCGATCGTGCCGATCAGCGAGCTCATGGTAGGACTGCTGCTCCGGGGATCAAGCAAGTAATATGTATCGCTGGCGACACCTTCCGTGCGAACGAGGTTTGCGACGAACGAAGCGACATGGTCCAGGTGTACCATAGGCAGCCAGTATTTGTCTCCCCCGGGGGCGAGGGGCATCAGGTTTCTTCGTACGGCGTCCACCAAAATGCCTAGTCCCCCGAGCTGTTCGGTCTTCCCGGTCACGGAGTCGCCGATTACAACGCTCGGGTTAACTGTGGATAACGGGATTGCGTGCTTATGAAGCGCTTGCCGAAGGTAAGCGTCCGCTTGAAACTTTGAACGTTCGTACGGCGGGGCATGCCGGAGCGCAGTGTCTTGGTTCGTCAGCGCATTCGTTTCATCGTACGGACTCATGAACCCGACGAGATGGATGAATTGCTTCAGCCCTCGCTTTTGATGAATTTCCACGGCCAACTCCGCAAGCTCCTTCGCGGGCCGGAGAAACGCGCGTTCCGCTTCTGCCGAGCTCAGCTGAATGTCCATGGGACCGCCGGCGTGGATGATCACATCGACATCCGCGATTCGCTCGTAATCGGCCTCGTTCAAGCCTAGTTTCGCATGCGATAAGTCTCCGGTGACCGATAGAACCGTCTGGGCAACACCTGGCGGCAGCTGCTCGACCGCCCGACGGAAGCGCGCCAAGTCGCGCACCAACGCGTACACCTCGTGCCCCTGGGCCGTTACCTCCGCCAGTAAAGCCTTCCCGATGAAGCCGGTCGCGCCGGTTAGGAAAATTTTCAACATAAACTCCTCCTTGATTTTAATGATTAGTACTACATGGTACTAATTACTCTAAAAAAAACGCCTAAGCGATTAACGCTCAAGCATAAGCATGGAAGCTAGACCCAGCCGCAGATCTTCCAGCACCTGGGGACGTCCGCAGGCCTTCGCGACGAACAGCGCGCCTTCGACGGAGGTCACGATGAGTGCAGCCGTCGCCGCCGTAGGCACATTCGAGGGGAGCTCTCCTCTCTGCTTCCCGAGTTCAAGCAGCCGTTCCACCCCGGCCAATTGCCGGTCGAAGAACGCTTTGATTTTCGCTGCAGCGTCTTCGGAGGTATGGGCCGTTTGCGTATACAGCGTGAGGAAGGGGCAGCCCCCGAGAATGTCCTGCTGCTCCTGCCGGTCCGCGAACAGGCGAAGCATTCGGTCCAGGCGGTCCGGAATCGACAGCTCATCTTGTGACAACACAAGCGAAATTTGCCGGTCGTACCCGTCGATCAGTTGATCAACGATGGCGAGTAACAGCTCTTCTTTGTTTTTGTAATGGTAATAGATGTTGGTTTTTGACACGTTGCTGACGGCGACGATGTCGTCCATGCTTGTCAACTGGTACCCTCGAGTCAAGAAGAGCGACGCAGCCGTTTGAAGCACCGTATCCTTGTTGGATAGACGCGTTGGATTCTTTTTCATATTTAGTACTATATAGTACTAAACGATCGACTGTCAAGTCAGTGCTTTCTCGTTTTTAAATCCATAATCAGGATGAGCATCCATTATCAAGTATACCAAAGCTCCAGTCAATGAACCATTCTCTTTTTATACGGGGGACCCCACTTAAGATGACATCTTTGCTGAGAATCACGTATTTGTTCATGAATTAGAGGATTGGGTGATTGCATGTTGCAGGTCCTGCGGGTACGATGACGGTACGTTTCCTGAAGGGAGGGAATCAGGTTCCATTATTCCGCGCTGCTGTCAGTACCTATTCAATCACAAGGAGGTTCGATATGAAAAAATGGATGGCGCTCCTGTTGTCTATTGTATTAGCCGTCACCTTATTCCAAGTGCCGATGCCCTCAGCCAGAGCAGCCTATGACGCGCTGCCGGCCTTCCCGGGAGCCGAAGGCTTCGGCTACGCAGCGTCGGGAGGACGCGGCGGCGAAGTGTATCATGTTACCAGCTATGAGCTTACCGGTCCAGGTACATTTCACGATGCGCTGATGACCGCAGGCACGACACCTCGCACGATCGTTTTCGATATTTCCGGTGAAATCACCATTCCGCAAATGGTAGTAAGGAACAAATCCAAGATTACGATTGCGGGACAAACGGCACCGGGAGACGGAGTCACGATCCGCGGCAACAACATCCGCTTTATCGAGTGCAGTGACATTGTCATTCGTTATTTGCGTTATCGCATGGGAGTTCAAAGCTTCCAAGACGACACGATGTATTTTGAGGATTGCCAGAATGTGATTATCGACCATTCCTCTTTCTCGTGGGGGACGGATGAAGTATTGTCCATCAAGAGCAAGAATTACGAAAATCCGAAATCCAAAAATATTACGGTGCAATGGTCGATCATATCGGAAGGTCTCCTGACTCACTCCATGGGCGGCTTGATCGAGATGAATACCATCTCCATGCATCATAATCTTTATGCCCATAATAACGATCGCAATCCGAAAACGAAGGGGCAGATCGATTTTGTCAATAATATCGTTTATAACTGGGGCGGCTATCCGTATGTAGCCGGTGGCGAATCGGGCACTCAAGGCTATGGGAATGTCGTAGGCAATTATTTTATCGCAGGCTTGAATTCGGCGGATCCCCAGTATGCGGTTGTTCGCGGCAACGAGAACTATCGTCTTTACCTTGCCAATAACCGGATCGACAGCAACAAGAACGGTGTTCTTGATGGGGCGGATACCGGCATAGGGATGATGGAAGCGGAACGGCCTAGTCTTATTGTGCCGGAGCGTTTCGAGTATCCTCCTGTCCATACGCAGGAGCCGGAGGTTGCCTATGGGCATATTCTTGGCTATTCCGGTTCATCAATTGCCAGAGATGCCGTGGATGAACGGGTAGTGGATAGCGTGCGCAAGCAAACCGGAGTGATCATCGGTCATGAGAACGATGTAGGAGGCTTCCCTCAGCTGGCGAAGGGGACGGCTCCTGCGGATACCGACCGTGACGGCATGCCGGATGCTTGGGAGACGGCGAACGGCTTGAATCCGCTCGATGCGGAGGATCGCAACGCGGACAGAAATGGAGACGGTTACACGAATCTGGAGGACTACCTGAATGAGCTGGCCGCGCCGGGCTTTCCCGCCCATTATCCTTTGACCCCGCCGGCATGGTCGGGTACACCGTTCATTCCTCCGACGAAGCCGGCTCCGGAGCCGGAGGAGAAGCCGGTGCGGAGTATGGACGGGAGGTCGATCCGCAGCGTTGTTATCCATGACAACAGCGGCAGCGGGGCGGTCAACGAGGCCAACTGGTCCATCCAAGACAATCTTCAGACAGGGGACTACGTAGCCGGTGACCGGCTCACTGGGAGCAAAACCTATCGATTCGTTACGATTCCGGACGAATTGAAGGGGATGGAATGGATTCGTTCCCCTGTGGCTTCCCGAAGCGCGACGAGCCCGGATCTGGTCTCCTTTTACCTGGCAGCGGATGCCGATGTGTATGTCGCCCACGATGCAAGAATTTCCCCTAGGCCAGAGTGGCTGACATCCTCTTACGAGGATACGGGGTTAACCATCACAGATGACCAGCCGGTGCAGTTCAAGCTGTTCAAGAAGCGCTATGCCGCAGGCTCTCACGTGGTGATGGGACCCAATCAAAATACATCGAGAATGAACTATTTTGTCATCCTGAAGCAGGTGAGTCCCGGCACGCTTCCGCCAGTACAATCGCCGACAGGACTAACAGTACAGCTTAAGAACGACCCTTCCGTTACACTTCAATGGGAGGCCGTAAACGGGTCGTCCTCTTATTTAATCTACCGATCCACTTCCATGGATCCTTATTTTAAAGTCATTGGCAGTACGGACTCGGGCACGACAACGTTCTCGGATACAGCCGTTCAGCTGGGGGTTACCTACAATTACAAGGTGGCCGCCTTGAACGCGGGAGGCGAATCTCCGCACACTGCCTTGGTTGAAATATTTGCCTACGATGCCTCGCAGCCGATTCCGCCTGCGCCGCAAGGATTGCAGGTTGCCTCTACGAAGAGTATTTCGGTGGGGCTGGAATGGACGCCGGTAACACAGGCTATCAGCTATGGGATTTACAAGGCTGCTTCCGCTGACGGGCCTTATCAGAAGGTCGCCCATACATCCGAGTCTGCCTATACCGACAAGAGGTTGAGCCCTTCAACGACGTACTATTACAAGGTTGCTGCAACATCCATGGGTGGAGAATCCGCCTTGTCCGGCAGCGTCGGCGTAACGACGAACCCTCCGGTGTCGGTTCCCGAGACGCCGGCAGGCTTGACGGCCGGTGCTGTAACGACTTCGTCGTTCACGGTGAGCTGGAATCCGGTTAGCCACGCGGAAACCTACCATGTATACCGGAAGGCGAACGGCGAGAATGGTTTTGCCCGCATCGGCAGCACCACCTCCCCTCAGTATACCGATCAAAGCGTGAGTGCCGATCGTTCGGGCTACAGCTACAAGGTGAGCGCGGAGAACGAAATGGGAGAGTCCGGCCTGTCGGGCGAGCTTGAACTGGCTATGCCGCTGCCGGCGATCCCTTCGAATTTGTTTGTCGGTTTAACGGGGGAAACGTTCGTCGGGCTGATCTGGACGTCACATGGCGGCGCGACGCAATACAATATATATCGTTCGTCTGCAGGAGAACCGGCTCAATACGTCGGTTATGCCAAAGTGGATACGTACTATGACCGAACCGTTCAGCCCGGAGTGGAGTACACCTATTATATCAAAGGCAGCAATGCCGCCGGGGAGTCCGCTTCCTCCAATACGGTCACGGTGAAGACTCTTGGGAAGCCCAAGGACGTAACGCCTCCTGTCACGACCGCCGATGCCAAGTCCGGCTGGCAGAACACAGCCCAGGTGATTCGTCTAACTGCCGTCGATGCCGAGGGCTCCGAGACTACCAGCTATTACAGCGTTGACGAGGGTCCGTTCACAATGGGAACCGAGGCTGTGGTCAGCGCGGAAGGCGTGCATACGCTTCGGTATTACAGTATAGACTCGGCGGGGAACAAGGAAGCCGAGCGGTCGGTAACGATTAGTATAGATCTCACGGGTCCAACGATTCAACCGACGGTAACGACCGCGGTGTATCGCACCGATGCCTTACTGATCCCGTTCGACATCACCGATTCGCTTAGCGGCGTAAGCCAGGTGGAGGCAACGCTGGACGGCGCAGCCTTCAGCTTGCCTGTTAGCGTAGAGCCCTACACGTTGCCGATCGGCGAGCATGCGATTGTGATTAGGGCGGCGGACCATGCAGGCAACGTCACGGTGAAGGAGTTCACTTTGGCAGTCGTGATGGACCGCAATCAATTAGACGAAGCGCTGCAGCTGGCGAACGCACGGGGAAAGATCAAGAATCCGGGCGTGCTGAACAGCTTGAGTGTCAAAGTGAATCAAATTCAAAACGAGGGCAACCAAGCTCAGCTCGTCAACGCATTAAAAGCTTTGGAGAATGAAGTGTCCGCCCAGGCAGGGAAGCATATCGATGCGGACTTTGCGAAGCAGCTGCTGGCTGATCTTGCCTATTTGAAAAAAGAAGCGAGTCAATAAGGCTCTCCGAAACGGCCGCTCCCTCCTCATTGAGGGAGCAGCCGTTTATTTGTATTTTAGGGCGATGGTGTGGTGTGTTTCAGTTCATTCTTCTGCAGTACGCCTCCTAACAGGAACATTCCAAGCGAGAGGGCAAGGCAGACGGCCGTGAACACACCGATAGATGAAAAACCGCCGAGTTGGACATACAAGATACCGGCCACCCACGCTCCGAGCGTATTGGCGCCGTTCATGGTTGAATTGGCCAAGCTGGAGATCGTTCCCCGGATAGAGGAATGTAAGGAGGTTAGTGCTTCCATGGCAATCGGGAACAAAATTCCAAGCGTTGCGAAGATGACGAAATATACGAAGGTTACGTAACCGATGCCGGGTAAGTAAGGCGCGCCTATATAAAGTCCTGCAAGCAGCAGCATACCTAACGAAAATGCTTTGACCCGGCTGAGCTTTCGCGTGACGGATGCGCTAATCAGGCTTCCCAGCAGCGTGCCGAAACCGAGGAACATCATCACCGTGCCGACCTGCCCGACAGGCAGATGAAAACGGTCGGCGACCCACTTGCCGACGAATGCGAAAGCGGTTCCGCTTCCCAAGTGAAGAAGCAGGTAGGCTAGAAAACCGCTTCTTGCCTTTGCGCTTGTGAGGAGCGGAACATAACGGCGAAATACCGATATCTTCTCCGTTTGTCGAACGGCAGGCTTGATGTCTGGCAACGTGGACCGGATCACGACTGCCAGCAGCAGCGCCGCGGCGCCAATGGTCCAGAACGGCACGGACCATGAGAAGACCGCTAGCCAGCTTCCGATCGGTACCCCAAGCGCTTGAGCGGCTGCCAACCCCGAGAACGCAATGCCCATTGTCTTTGAAATGCGTTCCGCAGGCAGGACGACCGGGATGGAGGCCCATACTTGGGGAGCTGTGAAAGCCGCGCTGACACCGGCAAGAAAACGGAATAGGCACATCGTCCAAAAGCTGTCGGCGAAACCGCAGAGGATCGTCGAAACGGCAAATCCGAGCAAGCCGCAGAGCATGACGACTTTTCGATTCCAGCCATCGGAGAGGGGTCCGGCGATGAGAGCAAAGATGGCCGATCCCAAAGTGTACGAGCCGATCATCCATCCGGCCCTTTCCGTTGAAACTGAAAATTTCGTTTGAAGAGTCGGAAGCAAGGGAGAAATCAGAAACGTATCCGTCCCGATCAGAAACATGATAAAGAAAAACAGCGCAGTCCATTTTCGCATAACGATCGCTCCTTAGGGTTAGTTGCTTGATGAACCTATTCTAAGTCATAATAGTGACAATACCTGTCATTAATTTTTTGCTTTAAAAATTTTGTTAAAGGTGCTGATTATCGTGACCAAATCGAAACGGCTTATGGAGCTCATGATGACGGTTAACCGAAAAAGACGCTTTAAGGTACAGGAGCTTGCCGACGAATTCGGCGTATCCAAGCGTACGATTCTTAGGGATTTACAAGAGCTAAGCGAGCTTGGGGTACCACTCTATTCTGAAGTAGGGCCGCACGGTGGATATCAGGTGGTAAGGGAGAGGGTACTACCGCCGATTGCCTTCACAGAGGGGGAAGCCGCCGCCATGTTTTTTGCCGTTCATGCGCTTCGGCATTATTCCTCGCTGCCCTTCGAAGCGGAGTCCGCCTCTGCCTTGAGCAAGTTCTACCTTCACATGCCGGGAGACGTCCGAGACCGAATCGACAGTATGAAGCACCGTGTCGATTTCATTACGCCGACAAGGCGGGGCGATGCCCCATGCTTGGCTATACTGCTTGATGCCGCCATCCATAAAAAGGTGCTCATGATCCATTACGAGTCAAAGGTGGAGGGGGAGACGAGCCGCAGGATCCAGCCGGGCTCCATCTATGCGCATAACGGCTTTTGGTATTGTAAGGCGTACTGTTTCCTGAGACAGGGTCTCCGTGTGTTTCGGTGCGACCGGATCAGTGAGGCGGCGGAAGATACATCCGGCATAGAGCCGCTCGATCTAGACGATGTTCACCTTGAACGGCGTGAGACGTACGAGCCAAGGGAGCCTGTACGTTTGAGAGCGGAGCTAAGCAGCATAGGAGTTCAGCGATGTGAAGCCGAGCTCTGGCTTGCTCCTCTGCTGCAGGTGAGAGAAGATGGAGGAGGCTCGATCGATGCGAACGTGTCGCGAAGCGACGTTCCTTTTTATACGGAATTTTTTATTTCCTTGGGAAATGAAGTGGATTTGAAGGAGCCGAAGGAATTAGTAGAGTCGATCCGGAGAAGACTTTCCGAACAGCTAACCCGATACAGTCCATGAGGCTGACGGACGGATTTTGACGACAACAAGCAATGATGCTAGAGTGGTAGTAACAATTATTTTTATGGATTGGAGCATGACGATGTATCGGAATTTGGAAGATTGCGTCTTGGATCTGGAGCGGGGAGGCCATCTGGTTCGCGTGAAGGAGGAAGTGGATCCTTACCTCGAGATGGCGGCGATTCACCTGAAGGTATATGAAGCGGGCGGTCCTGCGTTGCTGTTCGAAAATGTGAAAGGCTCGAAATTCCGGGCGGTCTCTAATCTGTTCGGTACCCTGGAGCGGAGCAAATATTTGTTTCGGAGCACGCTGGCCGGCGTACAGCAGGTCATGAAGCTGCGGAACGATCCGATCAAGGCGCTCAAGCAGCCGTTTCTTCATGTGGCTACCGGGCTGGCCGCAGCCAAGGCACTGCCGCTTCGTAAGAGCGGGGGTGCTCCCGTCACCGCGCAGGAAATCAAGATTTCCGATTTGCCGCTCATTCACCACTGGCCCATGGACGGCGGAGCGTTCGTCACCCTGCCGCAAGTGTATTCGGAGGACCCGTTGAAGCCGGGCATCATGAATGCGAACCTCGGCATGTACCGGGTCCAGCTCACCGGCAACGAATATGTTACCGACCGCGAGGCAGGTCTTCATTATCAGATTCACCGCGGTATTGGCGTTCATCAGCAGCGTGCTGTGAAAAAGGGCCAGCCGCTCAAGGTAAGCATCTTCGTCGGCGGCCCCCCGGCGCATACTCTCGCCGCGGTTATGCCGCTGCCAGAGGGGCTGAGCGAAATGACGTTCGCCGGTCTGCTTGCGGGCCGCCGCTTTCGCTACGGCTATGAGGACGGCTACTGCATCAGCCATGATGCGGACTTCGTCATCACGGGAGAAATCCGTCCGGGCGAGACGAAGCCGGAAGGACCCTTCGGCGATCATCTCGGTTACTACAGCCTGACGCATCCGTTCCCTTATCTTCACATTCACAAGGTTTATGCCCGACCGAATGCGATTTGGCCCTTCACCGTCGTCGGCCGGCCTCCTCAGGAGGATACGACGTTCGGCGCCCTCATCCACGAGCTCACCGGCGACGCGATCAAAGTCGAAATCCCCGGCCTTGAGGAAGTGCACGCGGTAGACGCGGCCGGTGTCCATCCCTTGCTGTTCGCGATCGGCAGCGAGCGCTACACGCCTTATCAGCGCGTGAAGCAGCCGACCGAGCTGCTCACACTGGCGAACCGTATCCTCGGGACAGGCCAGCTTAGTCTGGCGAAGTACCTGTTCATTACCGCGGAGGAGCAGATTCCGATCAGTACGCACCGAGAGGCGGAGTTTATGGGCTATATTCTGGAGAGGCTGGATTTAAGACGGGATATCCACTTCCAGACGAACACGACGATCGACACATTGGACTATTCCGGAACCGGTTTGAACAGCGGCAGTAAGGTCGTCATTGCAGCCTACGGCGACAAGAAAAGAGAGCTGTGCAAAGAGGTGCCGGAGGCGCTGAAGGGACTTCGTGACTTTCCTAACGCGCGTCTTGTCATGCCGGGCGTTGTTGCCCTGCAGGCTGGGCCTTTCACGACATACCCGGAGGCTGACAAGGAATTCGCTGCTTTGAGCGAAGCGCTCAAGGATAGGGATGAGTTTGAATCATGTCCGCTCATCGTCGTCTGTGACGACAGCAATTTCCTGAGCGAGCGGCTGGACAATTTTCTCTGGGCGGCGTTTACGCGCAGCAACCCTTCGCACGATCTGCATGGCGTAAACAGCCGATGCGAGCACAAGCATTGGGGCTGCGACAATCTTATTCTCGACGCACGTCTCAAGCCGCATCATGCGCCTCCGCTCATTCCCGACCCGGACGTAACCAGGCGGATCGAGCGATTGTTCGTTAAAGGCGGCAGCTTGGAGCAGGTTCGAATTTAGCATGAAATGCGTTGAAGGTATTTGTTATCCGATCATCACGAGGCTGCCGCGGCAACAAAACGGCAGCTTTTCTTATGCTAAAAGGTCAAAGGGGAGATAAAGGTGAAGATGGATATCGCCACCGATTTAGACTACGGGTATCTGCATGAGCATGACCGTCATATTTCACAGAGCTTGCTATTGCAAAAGATAAAAAACAATGAAATCTATATACTGCGTAACAAAGACGAAAGCAATATCGGGTGGATGAGGTACGGTTATTTTTGGGATAACACACCATTTATGAATATGATTTGGATATCTGAGCCATTTCGAGGTAAGGGGTTAGGGACGCAAGCGGTCCTCTTTTGGGAGAACGAAATGCAACGAAAGGGCTTTGCATTGGTTATGACGTCTACTTTATCTAATGAGAGGGCACAGCACTTTTACAGAAAACTAGGTTATCGGGATGCAGGGTGTTTGTTGCTTGAGAATGAACCCTTGGAAATCATAATGACGAAAAAAATGCTATAAAGCTATATCACGCCTTGTGCATTGTTCTATTGCGCCCCAACGCAATACAAAGCGGGCCTCCTTACGGAAGCCCGCTTTGTATTGGGTCGAATGTTTATTTTAAGCCCTCTTCTTTGATATATTTATCCGCCTTCTCCTCGGCTTCCCTGAGGGCAGTATTAATATCCTTCTTTTCCGTCGCTATCCCTTTTGCCGCTTCTTTCAGGAACGGATAGATTTTCACGTCAAATTTCGTAGCTTCCGGTAATGGAGCCGGCTTCACTTTGAAAATTCCTTCCAGATTTTTGCCCTCATACAATTTGGTATCGCTCGCGAACTGCTTCTTCAGATTTTGGTCCTTAAGAACGGTTAGGCGCATTCCCTTGTTCATAGCCTTCTGCGCCTCTTCGGAAACCAACGTTTGTAGAACGGCATATACCGCTTTCTTATTTTTACCGGTCGGTGTGACCATGGCAAGATGGAAGTCAATCTCTCTGCCATATCCCGGCTTATCGTCAAACGAGGGGAAGGAAACGACATCCCAATTGAAGTTTTTGCCTTGCTCTTGCAACTGCGGCAGCCGCGTAGTGAGATTGGCGATCCAGTAAGGGAACATGGCCAGCTTCTGGTCCTTAAGGAAGTAGTCGATTCCGTATGTATATTTATTATTGGGGCCGACGATTCCCGTAATGCTGTAGAGCCGCTCGAAAAGTCCGAATACTTTCTTATAAGCGTCGTTCGTCAGAACCGATTTGTCCTGCTTATCATTCACCACGGGAAGCGAGTAGGCCCGCGTCAGCACTTGCGGATCTCCCGTATCAAGTCCGATATATTGCGTACCCTGGTCTTCCCGCGTGACCTTGCGGGCCAGCTCAATCACCTCGTTCCAGGTCATATTATCCTTAGGATACGGGACGGCAAACTTATCGAAAATATCTTTGTTATACGCCATCACTCCGTAATTCATAGCATAGGGCATTCCGTAGATTTCCCCGTTTTTCCCGAATTTCTTCAGCAAGTTGATCGCTTCGGGTTCGAACTGGCTCATATCGATGTTATGGCTTTTTACCATGTCGTTTAAATCGCTTCCCAAGCCTTGCTGTAACAGATCGTGCAAATAATAGTTGCTTGTAAGAATGACATCCGGCACTTCACCGGCGGTGATCAGCTTGTCGAGCGTGGTTCCGCTGATTAATTGAACCGAAATATTAGGGAATTTCGCCTTCACGGGTTTGGCTACCAACGCTTCCAAGTCGGCTTCGCCCAGTATCCCTGCATAGTGGGAATAGAACGTCAAGGTGACAGGTTCATTATTATATAGCTCCTCCTTGCCGGCGGTCTCCTTATTACTGTCGGCTCCGCCATTTCCGCACCCCGAAACGATAAGTAGCGCCGATAAAGCGATCCATCCGTATTTTCTAATTCGCTGCTTCATTGTTACCCCTCCATTTGCATGGTTGATAAACGTTATCATGGTTGACTGCGATTGCCGGTTTGACTCTACCATACTAATTCATATTGCGACTGAAAAGAATAATCAATATAATCGAAAACATGATAGATTCTGCTATTTTTATGAATAGTTGGATGGTGATGACTTGGAGAAAAACGTTTTGCTTTGCGGCTATTCGTACCACACTCATCGTACCCAGAGGGGAAACAAGAATAAGGGGCTCGCAACTTATCTGCTTCGATTGCAGACGGAGGGAAGCTGCGTAGTACATGCTGAGGGGCAGGAGCTCACCATTGAGCCCGGAGATCTTATCCTGCTAAAGCCCGGCAGTTTTTATGAGCTTCGTATCGGGGAACATGATAAGGATAAACAAGCTGCCCTATCCAAGGTGACCAGCGGGGATTATTATTTATACTGCCGGGGAGCTTGGGTGGACGATTGGTGGCATCGTTCCGTCAAACCGTTTCGAATCCGCATTGGCATGACCGATGTCATCCTTTCCTTATGGAATCAGATCATCAAAGAAAAGCAGCGTTTGGAAGACGAAAATTCCGAGATGACCGAATATTTGCTGCGGGCGCTTTGCCTGGCCCTGGACCGTGCCATTAATGAAACGCGGACTTCCCACAGCCGCTGGCAAACGGCCTTGCATATGAGGAGATACATAGAAGAGCATGCAAGGGAAGCGTTTAAAGTTGAGGACGTGGCAAGGTATGCCTGCTTGAGTGTATCCCGCGCTGCGCATTGTTTTAAAGAGTTCTACGGCAAGTCGATCATGCAATATGCGCTGGAAATTCGTTTATCCGACGCAGTGGAACGGATGAAGCATACCAACCTGACGCTGGAGCAAATCGCGGAGAGCTCCGGTTTCGCAAGCTATACATATTTCCATCGTGTATTTAAAAATAAATTCGGCCTTTCTCCCACGGCGTTCCGCAAACAGTAATCTTTCCCGCTTTGGCCGACAAGCGGAAGATGAAATTTTATTTTGAAATGGGGAACCATCTGTTGTAGTCTACGGTCTTATATATTGGGGTGAAGGCATTGACGGACCAGTGGGATTACTTAAAGCATCTGGCACAGGGTTATGATCGGAGTATCGTGCTGCGTGACTTGATGGATTCGTTCGGAGACGATGTATGGAACTTCGCCTATTTTCTGACGAGTCGTTCCGAAGCGGCTGATGATATTTCTCAAGAGGTGTTCCTAGCAGCATATAACGGTTTGTACGCTTTTCGAGGAGAATGCTCGGTCAAAAGCTGGTTGCTGACGATAACGAGGAATAAGGCACTGCATTATTTGCAAAGCGCCTTCCTTCGTAAAGTAACCCTGACCGATACATTTACGAAATGGGGGACCTCCCCGGCTGCGGAGCAAGTGGTTTTTGACCGTCTCGATAACCGCGCGGTTTGGAATGCAGTCCTGCAGCTGCCACGCAAATATAGAGAGGTACTAGTGCTAGATTTTCATTACGGCCTGAAGCAAAAGGAAATCGCCGTTTTGTTGAAAATATCGGAAGGTACGGTGAAATCAAGATCGCATCGTGCCAAGAAACGGATGAGCGAGCTAATATCCCGTGAGGAGGTGTAGAGCATGAGTGAAGAAAAACCGGCTTGGGCCAATAGTATGGCGGATCCGCCTTTTGCCGATCGCCATTTTACCGCTGATTTGAAACATAAGGTGCTGCAGCGTGCTGGTGAGTCGAAAAGGATCCCTTTTTCCGTAGTATCGGCTGTATGTGTACCTTTGGTCATAACATCATTGGTTATCGGCTGGCTTCCGTTCAAAGACATGGTGTTGCCGTCCGTAGTTGAACCGCCCGTCGTAATTTCGGGTAAACCGATAGCGCGGCATGACTATTATGATAACGGACGAAGACTATTCACAGTCTATCCGGACCCGTATGCGACGGCCGGGAAAACCGCGGGATATATGTTTCATTTTGACGAGGCCTTAGAAACCTACTTGGGAAAAATGGTAACGCTCCAAGCCGTTCATCTCGAATCGGGCGCGAAGGAGATATTATCCTCCGAAGTCATTACGAAGCCGAGCCCCGGTTATGCAGGACTGGAAAGATTCACAACCCAGTTCGCTTTGCCGCTGGAGGGGATGTGGGAACTGAGCGTGCTGCTCGACGATAAGCCCTATGGCACTGTACAGCTGTTTATACTTGAGCCCTCATGGGATATTACGCCTGAGTTTACATCCGGGGCTTACATGATGCGCGGTGTCGAGAAAAAAGTGGGGTTCATCGATGCCGGGTTCATTGCCGGAAGAAACCAAAAGTACATGTGGCATTTCTGGGGGAACGATGAACTTCTTAACGGGCCCTTTGAGGTAAAAGCGGTGAAGCAAGGTACAGACAAGATGATCGATGTTTACTCCTCTAACCAGATAAGCTCCGCGAATGCCTTGGCCGGTAAACTGAACGGAGCCGACCGTCACGTCGTCACCTTGATGAAGCTGCCTGAAGCGGGGCGCTGGAGGCTGCTTCCCTACGTAAAGGGACGGTTGCTTGATACGATTGTCGTCGAAGTATCGAAGTAAACTATATGGATGGGAAAAGGGCCCTGCGATCCTCGAAAGGCTGCCGAAAAGAAATCGGCAGCCTTGCTGCGCTCCCGGCGCTATATACCGGGAACCGCTCCTTTGCTAAATGGTATGATAAGTCGAGAGGACCAGCTTGATCTGCTGAATCACGAACCCGATGTGCTTATTGTCCCGGGTTAACCGGCTTGCCATGACGCCGCCTTCCAACGAAGAAACCACGAACGAAGCTACGGCTTCCGTGTTGAGAGTTGAAGATAGCTCCCCCGAGGTGACCCCTTCGTCCAATATACCTTGAATGAACGCCGTGAAATGACCATGTGCGGCTACCGCTTTCTCTCGTAGCGGAAGATAACCATCATCCGCCTCCACCGCCGTGTTGAGCAAGGGGCATCCCCCCTCGATCGGAAGCTGATTAACAGGGTCTTCGTATACCGCGCATACCGCCAAGATCTTGTCGGTCGCCTTCTCCGCCTTTTCCGCAGCCTCCAAGAAATGCTCCATCATAATCCGCGAGGCATAATCGAACGCTTCCAGCGCAATTTCGTCTTTCCCGGAAAATGTCCGATAGACGCCGCCTTTGGTCAATCCCGTGACTTGTATGATGTCTTGTATGGAAGAGCCGGCATACCCTTTTTGATTAAAGAGTCCGGCGGATTTCTCGATAATATGCTGGCGCGTCTTCTCGCCCTTGCGCATGATAGATGACCTCCGTACTTAAGAATAATGAATATTATTATTTTAACATTACTATGGTATTTTCGAAAAATATTTGGTAACCTATAAAAAACCGAACCGTTCGGTATTTTATTTTAAAAAGAGGAGTGACTTGTTTATGAAGAACGTGAGCATTGTACGGATTCCCATTCTTCCGATGCACATGGTGAACGCCTATTTGCTGCGCGGACCGGATGGTTGCGTCTTAGTCGATGCCGGTATACCGGCATCGGAGCAAAAAATAGGAAGAGCGCTCGCGAAAGAGCGGCTTACCTTTAAGGACATCAAGCTTATCATCATAACCCATGCCCATGTCGATCATGCCGGCAGTGCGGCAAGATTGCGGGAGCTTACGGGAGCACCCATACTCGCACATGAGGACGATGCCAAGCATTATAACCGGGAAGAGGAGATGACGTTCTGTCCGACGGGACGGTTTGCCCGGCTGTTTTTCAAAACAGGATTTATCCGTCAGCCTTATGAGGGATTTACGCCGGATTTATTGGTTTCCGGAAAACAACCCGTTGATTTACAGCGTTTCGGCGTACCCGGAACGGCGACACACACACCTGGGCATACCCCAGGATCTATATCCGTCGAACTGGAGTCGAATGACGCTATGGTAGGTGATCTTTTGGCCTCGGGTATTTTGCTCGGGGGCATCATGAGGAAAAACCACGCCATCCGACCGCCATTCGAAGACGATCCGCACCGGGTTGCCGAGGAGCTTCTGGGTTTACTCTCTTCCGGCCACGAGACATTTTATCTGGGTCATGGCGGCCCTCTAGGGGCGAATGAAGTTCGACGCCATGCAGAATATTTGAAAAGGCTGCCGGCCGGTCAACAAAAAAGTCAGTGCACTCACATTTGATACCCGCTACGAACGGAGAGAATAGGTTAAATAAAAATGTACGGATTATTTTGTTGTACATTTTGATAAGATGTTATGTAGTAAGGTTGATTATCGGAGGGCGCTTATGCACAGCATACATCTACTTGAGATTGATTTTGAATATAACGGACAAAGGCAAATCATCACTCCAACTATTCTTCAAGACGAGCAGGATACGATCCTTATTGATTGTGGATATCCGAATTTCGAAGCTTATCTTGAAGCTGCAGCCAACCGGATAAACGTCAATTTAGCTGCGGTTACCAAAGTAATCGTCACCCATCACGATATGGATCATATGGGTTCGCTTGCTGGGTTGAAGCGCATGTACCCGCAAGTAGAGATTATTGCACACGAGCTGGAAAAGCCGTATATCGAAGGAACGAAAAAGTCATTGCGGCTGGAACAAGCGGAATCGGGGTTGGATGCTTTGTCCGCACAGGAAAAGCCATACGCTGAACAATTTATATCCTTTCTGAAAACAATAGAACCGGTTACGGTCGATCGTACCGTTTCCTCCGGTGAGAGGTTAGCTTGGTGTACCGGCATAGAGATTGTCCATACTCCGGGTCATATGCCTGGACATATCTCCGTTTATGTACCATCCAGTAAAACACTTATCGCAGGAGACGCTGTTGTACTGGAACAAGGTAAACTGGACATTGCGAATCCCCAATTTACTTTGGATATGGCAGAGGCTTTAAGTTCCGTTCGTCGATTGCTTCAATATGACATAGATCAACTGATTTGCTTTCACGGAGGAGTATTTCAAGGTGATGTAAGAGGAGCTTTGGAGAAGCTTCTCCGGGATTATAGTGCCTAGGAAAAGTCGACAAGTTACGTGTAAATGATGACGGCAGCCGTATCGGTTCGAGTGGTTCCTCCCACCAACAAAACGAAAAAAAGGAGCACGAGGAAATATGAATCGACGCGTGATTACCGATCCTCTTCAATTAAACCTTGAATATATCATCGATTGCTTGAAGCGCGCGGGTCTCCAGAGTGGCGTGCTTCCGACAGATTACCGCTTGGAACCGCTGCGCGCGGACAATTCGGCAGCGTATCGCGTCCGGCTGGCGTACGAATGCTCTGGCGGCGGATCTCCGGAAAGTTTGTTTCTGAAGCTGTGCGGCGGAGGGACATTCGGACGTTCGGAAGTTGATTATTATACGAAGGATTACACCGGGTTTCACGGAGTCCCGATCCCGAATTGTTACGATGCGCATTATGAAAAGTCGTCCTACCATCTCCTGCTGGAAGACTTGACGAACACCCATAGGAACAACTGGGACATCGAGCCAACATTGGCTTACGGCAAGGCAGCGGCGAGAGCATTGGCGAGACTTCACAGTTATTGCTGGGGTACGGACAGCCTCCGGGCTGCTGGATACAACGTTGTTGACGAAATGCAGCTGGAACGGTATTTGACGCAAACTCGGACGGGGTTCGAGCCATTGCTCGAGGCACTTCGGGATGGTAGCGGGTCGTTCCAGAGCGACTTAGCGTCGGATGTCTTCAAACGTCATCCGGACGCGATGGCGAAACGCCTATCGTCAGGTGGGCCATTCGCGTTGATACACGGGGACGTAAATCCCGGCAATATATTATCGCGGAAGGATGGCCAGGCTGAAGGAATTTACTTTATTGACCGGCAGCCGTTCGAGTGGTCATTGCAAAACTGGGTCGGGCCTAGTGACTTGTCCTATATGATGGTCTTGTGGTGGGAACCGGGACACCGCCGCGCGTTCGAACTCGATATACTGCGAACATATTACGACTCGCTCGTCGAATTCGGGGTCGCGGACTATACATGGGAAATGACATTATCCGATTACCGATTATCGGCACTTCAATGCTTTTATATCGCAGCTTCTTGGTGCACGGATCCGGAAGAGCGCACGAAAATGCGTTGGCTATGGAGCTCCCAGCTGGAACGGGCGTGCGCGTTTTACCGGGATTGGCGATGCCAAGAAGTGCTTTAGCTTTCTAAGAAGACGATAGTTGAAACAGGTTTAAGTTCGTTGCAAGCAAGGTGCACGAAAGACAGCGACTCATGTAACTGCCGCTCATACCACTATTTTTTATTCTCCCTCTCGTAGCGATCGTCATATGATATAGCGGGGGGTGATCATAAGAGTCGATAGAACGCGATCTGGGGTTATACAGGGATAGTCACTCATTCGGTGATTATCCTTTTTGCTTTAGACCAGACAAACCGGCATAAAATGGTAATAAATTGATACTGAGTAAGTTATGGGGGGTAGCAATAAATGAGCACGTCTTTTTTTCTTGTCAGGCATGCTTTAAAGGAGAAGGCAATCGGGGATGTCTCCATAACTTCTATGGGTATATTACAAGCACAAACAACAGCAAGACATTTTAATAAATTACCCGTTTCAGCCATATTTTCAAGCCCGCTTCGAAGAGCGAAAGAAACCGCCGAGTATATAGCATTAGAGGCGAAATCAACAATTTGTGTGGATGCCCGTTTACGGGAACGAGCCAATTGGGGGGACTTACCGGGACAAACTTTTGATGAGTTTGTTGCGATGTGGGAGCACTGTACACGTGAGCCTGACTATATACCGCCGGTGGGTGATTCCGTAAAGCAGGCAGGGCAACGTTTATTCTCATTATTATCTGAAATAGCAACACAACACCCGCTCCATAGTAATATTGTCATCGTTACCCATGGCGGATTAATAACGGACTTTTTGGTACATACATTTCATAAGGGAGATCTTGATGTTTGGCATCCTAATTTCATATCCGTGCAAAGTGAATTGGTTCCGGAGTGTTCGATAACAACACTTACTTACGAAAGCGGAAACTTCAAAATTGCAGATTTTGCATCAGTTAAGCATTTAGATAGGTTGCACTAACGGGGCGGGATCTCAAAATAACAACCCTGCACTCCCGTTGCAGGAAGGCAGGGCTTGTTTTCTCCTAAGGTGCTCCGGTCATGAATGAAGTTGCTTTTGCAGTGTTGCGGCAAGCTCTTTCAGGTACAGAAGTTCTTTATTGATGCCGTGGGATGCTTTATTCTGCGTACCCGTCATCCCATACAGCTCTTGGACGGAAGCTACGCTTTCCTCGGTTACCGCCGAAATATTACTCATTTCGGCAGATATGCTATGGGATCGCTGCTCGATCAATATGACGGATTCATGCAAGCCTTTTATACCGTCGATCACTTCCTGAATGGCTTCGTTCATTTGATGGAAGCTGCTTACACAGGAGCCGGCGAGGCTAACGGTGTGTGCAGCAGCTTGATGTCCGGTTTCGAACTGAAGGACAGACTGCTGGCTTTCCTGCTGAATGGCCATAAGAATGATTCCGATTTCTTCAGTCGCTTTATTCGATTGGTCGGCTAGCTTCCTGATTTCGCCGGCAACAACAGCGAACCCTTTACCGAGCTCGCCGGCCCTTGCGGCTTCAATGGAAGCATTTAATGCCAGAAGATTCGTTTGGTTAGCGACTCCCTGAATAGTGGAAATAATCGTACCAACGCGATGCGAGGACTCATTCAACGTTTTTACGGTCCTTGTAGCTTGATTAATGGCGTCAGAGACAATGCCTACCTTTTCGAACAAGGATTCAATGCTGCTGCG
This sequence comes from Paenibacillus silviterrae, assembly GCF_030167925.1. Taxonomy (GTDB): domain Bacteria; phylum Bacillota; class Bacilli; order Paenibacillales; family NBRC-103111; genus Paenibacillus_G; species Paenibacillus_G silviterrae. The sequence continues at coordinate 1,338,686 of NZ_JASKUT010000002.1, read as the reverse complement.
GTTGATTTGTACCTTATCCCCGGTAGTCGCGGCTTTATCGTGTAAAACGGCAAAGGTTTGAGTGTTATGCTTGATCATTTCGTCAATGTGATGCAAATTCGATTCGATGGTTGTGAGCGATTCACTTTGAATTTCTAGCCCGGAGGATACCTCTCTAAAGGAGGCCAGCATCTCTTGGCCGGTTCCGATATTATATTCGGATTTCTGTGAGATCTCGTAAGAGGCTTGTTCCAATTGATGGGAGAGCGCTTTAACCGTTTCCAACAGCGTTGTGATTTTGTTCTGCTTTAATTCATTTGCTTCTTCTAACCTGCCGGTCATTTTTTTCTTCGATTTAATGAGCAGAACGGTTGCAAGTGACGTCAGTCCTAAAAATACAGCGTGAACTACCAGCATGAAGAAAGAATAATGATCAACCCCAAAAACAAATTGCGGCAGGAAGTAAAAGCCTAGAATATGCTGCAAAAAGAAAATAACCGTCATTTGGCTTATTATATTGACATTTTCGTAATAAGCAATAATGGCCAACACCATAAAGATTGAAAAATGAAACTCTACCGCTCCACCTCCGCCTGCGATCATGGAAATGCTTGAAAATGTAAGCGCTGATGCATTGAGTACCGGGATAAGCCGATGATCTGTCTGTTTCGAGTAAAGAAAATAAGCTAACCCCAATTGGATAAGCGGTATGACTAATATAATATTCAACATAACCGCGAAAAAAGGAGGGGATTCGCTGCCCGTTGCCAAACCTATCGTGTTCATATGTCCAAAGACACCATAGGCTCTGTGCATGAAATGAACGATTAGACTTATTATAAACGTACCAAGAGATAGTGCTAACATCATTTTGTTTTTGCCGCTTGCCAATTCTCCCCACATCCTTTTTAGCTATTGTTCAGATGGCTCTTTGTGGAAGTATAATAGAGACGGCTCTACAAAAACTCAACAATTTCGACTTGAGAAGGTATCGTGCGCCTAGCCTTTTGCCAGGGTATCTCGGTCTATCGCTTGTGGTTGTTTTTCTAGCCACTCATGTTTCACCATTAGGTTATAACAAATCGCACCGGCCTGCATGGCGTGATTAAACACCTGCTGGTAGTTTAAAATGACATCCGACCTTAAGCTGGAGCCGATGGATGCGCCGTAATAAGTAAGCGCCGCGTTTACCAAAAAAGCGGCATGAAACATAATCAGTTTGTCCGAAAACGGACTTACCGTTGAATCAGTGATCTCGTCATCCCATCTCTGAGGTATGGAGATATCATCTTGTTTTAATATTTCGTCAAAGCTGTCTGCGTCCTTCCCAGCCAATTTAACGTTCTTTAACAAGAATTCGAGAACTTCTTCGTGTTCCGTCACTTGACTGAAAGCCAAACTTAACGTTCGTACAAACCCGGTCTTTTTGGAATTAAAGAACAGGTTGCCTATTTCAGTACTATTGAGTGGTCTCTTGTCTCCAAAAAGATTAGAAATGATCCCCGTCGAGTGGATAAATTCAACCTCTTGAAGAGATGGGACAGAGGGAACCCCCGAAAATTTCGGTTGAGATTTTGCACTATCGGAAATTTTTTGGAACAATTCTTTCGTTTTTTCGAGACATTCAAAATAATAATCTTGAATGTCTTTCCGCTCGCTGTTGGCTATGGCCAGACTATAAGCAGTTAAGCCATGTATGCTCATAATATAAGAGTAAAACAGTAAAAAGGAGTCAGAAAACAATCGCGGAGCATTAACATTGATGTCCGATTCAGTAAATCCTTGAGGGCCTTGGAAATTAGCGTCGTTAAAGAACATAGTAATTTTCTCAATATGTTCCTCAGCCAATTGCAATGCAAATTCCATTATCGGCATGATCTCCTTATCTTCAACAATGGATAAGAAATATTTATACATGCAAACGGACATCGAATCGCCCATGTATTGGTTCCAAAGAGCAGATATTTCTGCAGCGGTTAGCGTGTTTTTCTTGGTGCTATCAATGTCCTGGGTAGAAGAAGTCGACGATTTCAACGGAATCCCTCCGAATATGGAAAGTCTTGTTAGTAATATTGTGCTAACTTTTATTTTGAAATATGTATGGATCGGAAACTATAGCCACAACTTTTTCGGTTGATTAACTATCAAGAGTATTTGAAGAAACGTAAACAGCAGCAGGCATGGACCATCGGTCCATGCCTGCCGCTGTTTCTATTGCAAAGGGGCGAGAAGCCCGTACTATGCGGTTAAGGCTTCTTTACTTCCGTAAGACCTTTTTCTCTCAAATTTAAAATAAATTTGACGGCTTCCGCACGAGTCAGAGGGTCATCTCCATGGTAGCCTTCCATTGTTGCTGAAGTTTTACCGATAGAATAACCTTTGTCCAGCACGTAGTTAATTGCTTCGTTTCCACTTAAGCTGAGACCATCGATGGAAGCTATGATTTCGGCAACCTTTGTACGTTCGATAATGTCATCCCGATTAGAATGATCTTCATATCCGGTCAAGGGAATATTGTACTTCTGTGCCAATCGATATATCCCGTCGGACCAGTGATTAGTGTCCATCATACTCACGCCGGAGTCATCGATCTTAAGTGCTCGTAGCAGGAATGCGATGAATTCGGCTTCGGTTACTTTGGTGTCCGGACGGAAAGTTCCGTCAGGATATCCTTCGATAATTCGGGAATCAATAGCCCAAGCGATTTCAGGCTCGGCCCAGTGGCCCTTAGCATCAGGGAACTTGATGATTATTTCCTTGATTTGTTCTGCGGTCCAGCTACCAGTCGTTTCAGATGGTGCGGTTGGAACAGCAGTCGGGGACTTAACATTCACTTCGAAAGTGGTGGATTTGCCCTCGTAGGTTACTGTAACGATTGCTTTATCAGTGAGGCCAATAGCTTTGACTAACCCGTTGGAATCAATGGTGACATTAGAACTGGAAGAAGAGTAGGATGCCTTATTGGTTACGTCTCTGCGTAGGCCATAACGGTTGCCGGCTTGGACTGTTTGCTGCGTTGATTCTCCTACCTTGAGATCAATGAAAGAATGCTTTAGGTGGAGAGAGGCAATGACTTCGGACTCTGTAGTGAAATTCCAGGAATATAGCACAGTGCCTTTGTTTTCGACTTCTCCAGTAAACAGTACTGTGTACTTCTCATTATGTTCCAACACAGCTTTAGGTGTAAAAATCATTGCCGAGCCGGAATGTGGAAGAGCAAGGTTGTCAGTAACATAATGATCTATCATATTCCCTTTTGAATCCTTAATAGTAACAGATCCTGAGGTGATGCTCCCTGCAGGGGATGTTGTGGATACGGTTATTGGATAACCAACATACTGATTCGTTTTATCATGTAATTGCATAGAGTTAGGGGTTTCATCAGCGTACCAGCCTGCAGGTACATTTTTTTGTCCATAGTAGGGGTAATATATAACTCCGTTGTGGTCCTCCTGACGAGAGTAACCGATGTTAGAAACTGTGTAGCCGTTGATACCGGTTTTTATACCTATGCCGACTTCAGCTGCATTTGGGTCGATCATGAGTACACGATAATAAGGTGCATCCATTAAAGCTTTGATGGCTCCGTTATCGGAGTTGTCCATGTAATGAATTACTTCGCCTACACCTTTGTCGGTGACGTAACCGGCGTACTCTGCGCGGTCTTTCGCGGATATGCCTGTGAACCCGGATTGTCCGCTTTTTTCAATGTGCCCCCGTTGAAGAGCTAACTCACGCCCTAGCTCAAATAAATAATTAGCGTGAGCTTGCGCGGAGTTGTTGAGTTGAGTGTTTTCGGTTAAGGTACGGAGGCCCATTGCGGTACGAATGGAATTCCAGTAAAAAAGACCCGCTCTGCGTTGATTAACTACATCAGAGGCATCGAAACCCTTATTTAAATCATCGCTTCGGACAACTACGATTGCTGTAGCGTACTGACCGTTATATTCTGCACTAAGCGTAGCGGTTCCCGTGCCGACAGCACGGATCGTATTTCCCTCTACCCGAGCGATTCTTGTGTCTGAAATGCTGAAGGAAGCCCTTGAGGTGAGGTCAATGGCATCGGTATTAGTGGTGCGAGCTGATAGAGTAAACGATACGGAACCGTTGTTATCAATCGTATATGTACTTTGATTCAGTTGTAAAGAATCCGGTGCACGAACAGTTATTGTTTGAGTGCCTTGCGCTCCTCCGTATGTTGCAGTGATGACTGTTGTCCCCGGATTCATCGCATGGAAGCTGCCATCGGATGTTACGGTGGCGACTTCTGGATTGGATGAAATGTAAGTTACTTCGGACGGGTAACTTATTTTACCGTCATCGCCGCGTGCCTGTGTTTTGAATTGAATTACTTGATCCAAGTCAACTGTTGAAACTAGGGATTCGGAGTTATCGAAGATTCGTAGTGACTCGGTTGCTGCACTTGCCGCCACAGGGGAAAGCGCCATAGCTAGAGACAATATGGATACTACCAATGTTTTTCTTAGATTCATGTCAAACCTCCTTGATTCGGTGCACTTTTCTTACGCATACAATATTACGCAACGCCTTACCTAATAAATTATACCATAATAGCAAATTAATTCCAGAACGTTCCTAGTAAAATCCCTTTGTTCATTACGTGTATGGTTGACATTCAAAACATTGAAAACCTACTAAATTCCGTCAGGCAGTTGACGGTGATTGTAGTAGGTTTGGATGAAAACGAAATGCAACCCCAAGGTGATTCTGCGATTAAGGCTTGTTAGCAGTCCTACAGCTTAAAATAATCTTTCAATCCGGCAGTGATTGCTTCCGCTGCTTTCTTCTGGTAAGCGCCTGTCCGGACGACTGCTTCATCCTTGGGGTTGGATAGAAACCCTAGCTCCACTAAGGTCGATGGCCTATCGTTCTCGCGAAGCACATGGTAATTGCCGTAAGAAATGCCGCTGCTCTTTAAGCCTGCCTTTTCACGAAGGCGGCTTTCGATTTTCCTAGACAATGTCAAATCTTTCGATTGATCATGGTAAAACGTTAATGTGCCGGAGTTCGACTTCAAGGATGCATTGTAATGAATGCTGATAAACGCATCCGCCCGGTTCCGTTCGCTAATAGCAACTCGTTCGGAGAGCTCAGGCTTCTCCTCATCGGAAATCCTCGTCATAACAACCTTTGCCCCGGCTTGACGCAGCATATCGGCCAAGTAGGAGGAGGTTGACAAATTAAGCGTCTTCTCCAAACTGCCGTACTTCTTGCCGATAACCCCACTGTCATTCCCTCCATGCCCCGGATCGATGACGATTACTTTCCCCTTTAGCCCGGGCGGAACGGATGTCTGGTTCTTGGTCTTCACTTTATCAGCTTGACTGGTGCGAGTGGCTGCAGTAGACTGCTTGTCCGCTGATCCGGCACTGGTTCTCTGCAAATATTGCCCCGCTACCCATCCGGTGGTACGTCCGGAGGTAACCTTTACCCAGCCGAACGACTCCTGGGATATTGTAACAACATCGTTCCGTTTCAATGATCCGATAACAGGAGATTGAGCATCCGCTTTGCTGCGCACATTCAACGAGGGTACCGCTACTTTGGCGCTATGGCTGCCTGCCGCTTTTACTTGGTCCGAGTAGATCCACATCATGGCGAACAGTATCGTACAAATGGTGGCTGCTTGTCTAAAGTTTCGTTTCATCGGCCTTCTCCATCATGGCAAAAGTTGTCGTATTACGAATACTTTAACATGATAATTTAGTAAATAAAAGGATATATTTTCCTATATTTCTCGTTCAAATGTCGATTACAGCCGTCGATTTGCAGGGGCCGCCTCCTGTTACCGGAGGACAGCCCTTTGCCGGCAGCAGCAATGCTGCCGCTCCCATAAACCGGGAGACTATACCTGGATGGAAAAAATAGCGTTGTATCGCACGTTGTTAGACAAGCGAACGACAGCAAAGAAGCCAAATTCATCTATACCTACGGATTCCAACCGCCGGGACCCGGAGGCAGCTCTTAGTAACCGAAGCAGTGCTGCTTGTTTATTGCCAAGGTACAGCCGTACGACAAGCAGCCGGAAGCTGCGGCTTGCGGCAAGTCGCCGAATGATAGGCTGCATGATACGCGCTACCTGCCGAATTTGCGGCGTACGAATGGTTTGACCTGGCCGGAAGATGCCGAAACCGAAGCTTTGTGTGGGGCTCGTAAAGTTGATGTCCGATTCAAAGCCTGCACCTACACTGACGGCAGCTTGCGGTACGACCTGCTGAATCAACTGCTCCACTCGGTTGAAATTGCGTGCGCGAATAGCTAATACGAGTTTACCGGCATAGGTGCGATTCGTGATTATTTTTTGGAATAAGGGGGCGTTGCGTCTGGCGGAAATGCCTAGTCTTCTTACAAGCAGCGTTCGGTTTCGTGCTTGGGTAAGGCGCATACAATCACTCTCCTGTATGTTATGCTCTTACCATATGAAGTCGCCGAAAATATGTGCTTACAACAGAACATCTCAAACGCGGCTTAGTTTCACAACAGCATGAATAATATAAATATGGGCAAGCAACGCCGTACTCAAACAAGGAGAAGGATATGAAATTTGTGGAAATGAAAAGCTTAATTAGCATTCGACTGGCAGGCAATATAATTATCACCATCAATTCCTTAGCGATTTTGATGCATGCCATGATCCTGCTTAAAGTGTTGCCTTATGATTTTGTTTGGGGAGGAAGATTAAAGAGTGAGGGGGATGTCATCCTCTTTGAAAGCATATCGCTAGGTGTGCAAGCCCTATTTATTGCAGTTATTGCTGCTAAAGCAGGATATGCTTTCAAAGGGAAGTTGAAAAGAACAGTGAATTTCGGTACATGGGTTATGTTTGGACTTATGGTGTTAAATACAATCGGCAATTTCGCTTCTAGCTCCGGCTTGGAAGCCATGATAATGACGCCGCTAACCGGTGTACTTGCATTATTGGTATTCAGATTGGCAATTGAAAAATAATCCGGCAGCAGCTATTCGTTGGGCCAGAGCACGAAAATCGGTGCCCGCGTCCGCATTCCTCCTTGCATTTCTTGTATCGCTTTTTCGTTCTCTCCTTGTTTGGTAAACTCGAGAGTCATCGGCAGCTTAGCCTGAACTGTGTATTGGCCCGGTGGAACGAGCTTGCCGTCATCGTCCAGCATATCCCACCGGAATGAAAGCTCTGCATAACCGAGCGGTTGTAACGAGCCGCTTAAAGCGGGGAGCAGACCATGCCAGACGATCTGGAATTCGTTCGTTTCGCCTTTCGGGACGTAACGTACAATCTGAGCCTCCAATTCCACAGGCTTACTTAGCGTAATCGGCTCTTCGCCCACATTGGTAAGCCGTACCTTAAGGTCGACGGGCGTCCCCAGCCAAGTGTTTTGGCCGTACAATCCATAGCTGCCGAAAGAAAGCGACAATGGATAGCCGTCATAGCCGGTATACCTGACAGGGTAGCTGCCGAAGTTCCATTGGCTTGCGATACGAGCCGCTTCAGTGCTGGCCGGCGCGTGATAATCGTTAGGATCGACAGGAGAAGGAAACGGCTCTCCGGCGGTTTTATTGATGAATAGATGGGCGATGTCAAACTCGGTTTGGATGCTTCTTCCGTCAACCTGCTCCTCACTCAAAATCCGAATCCGGTAGATTCCTTGCCCTGAAGGAAGCGGCAGCTCAGCTTCGAATTGTTCGGAGGTAAGCGGTGTTCCGTATCTCCATACCTCCCGATACCCGTCGTTTTCTCGTTTCTCCACGACAAACCGGAGCTGCCCGCCTACCGCTTGCTCTACCGATCCGCTGAGACGGGCAAGGTCGTCTGCAGTTTCCGAGTAGATGAGAGCCGGCTGACTCAGCCGGATGTGGCTGTAGGTGCCATGAGAAATGATGTCGCTATACTTCAAAGTAGGACTCGCTTTGCTTACTTCCACCTCAGGTGCAAATGCCTTCCTGTAGAGGGTCTTATGTCCGTCAGTGATCTGCAGAATCATGTTATTATCGTCGATATCAATCTGCGCTTCCGCAGCCAGCGTGTATTTCACGAGCCCGCCTTCGGCCACACCATCTCTACGGACATGAAAACGATTGTCGAACTGCCGCTGGCCTTGAACGGAATTGGTTAACTGCAGCGTGGGAATAAAGAGCTTGCTGTCGTCAAGATATGCAGCAGCCTGCAGACCGTATCTTAGGCCGGGAAAGGCTTGCGGTACGCCATGATCTTCAACTTGATATTCGGGACAGCGCAATGAGAAGAAGGTGCGACCGTTAGTACTGTCCGGGAGCTCGGTGGAGCAGCCGAACAGCGATCGCGCATCCTGTTCGTGAATGTATACTTCTCCCGACTTGGCGACCGGTGTCCGATACCATTCGAAGCTCTCGGCTTCTCCTCCGAGCCAGGTGAGTTCAGGAGCGCTCAGCCCGGGGACGATGTGAAAGCGGTTTGTTCCGTCGTCCATAACAAGAGAACCGTCCTGCTGCCAATCCGCCTTGTACCCGAGCTTCTCTGCGAGCTGACGAGTCGGCAGCATCGGGTCATCGCCCGCGACAAGACCGAAGGCAGCTCCATCGAGGAGGACGTCGGGGCCTGTGATCTTAAATGGACCCAGCTCCATGAGCTTCGTCTGCCGCAGCACAAGCGGCGGGCTATCCTTGAGCGAAGGGTTGGAGACGTTCCATGAAGGGGAATACGATAGCTTTCGTTCCTGCTCTTTCCATTCGATCTGCCCAAAGCTAGACAAGTCGTTAAGCGAAATGGCCGTATGCCCGCCGATGTTATAGGAGGGGAGCAGTTTGCCGGCGTAATATACCCGAATATCCGTTGAGACTACATCAGCGAGCTTTTCCCCGACCCGGGAAGGTTCCAAGGGAGGGCCGGGAAGCGGGTTGATTGCTTTGCCGGGAGTGTACGTGATGTCCACCCGTCGCTCCTTCGGAATCCAGGCGACATCGAAGCCGTACCGCCTCAGGTCCTCGGCTATGACTGCCGTATAACCGTCGATGTTTAGGGAGGGAATGATCTCTCCATTAATATCAGCCCTGATATCGGTGGATAACACGGTTCCGACCGGCGTGCCCACAGGGATCTTTGTTTCCGCTTGTACGGGTGAACCCCAGACGATACCGGTACCCGCTGCCAATAGTGCGGCAGCCAAGGACCCGAGTATGCATATTTTCATACCGCTCACCTTCCCGTATTTTATATAAATTAAGACGCGGAACAGCCGGGAAAGTTACAAGAACGTCGGTTGCTACACAACAAAAAAGGCTGCATTCATCACATTGTGTGATGGAAGCAGCCTTCTTCCTGTTGCTATTCCATTGTATAAGGCAGTTCAAATGTCCAAAGCTCTGTACCATTCTCAGGAGAGGTGCTGTCTACTCCAAAATCATTATCATTAACAATGACCAGCTTATTGCCATTCACGAGCGAAAGGCCCTCCACCTTCTCATAGGGGAATTGAAAGGCGACCAGATCCACTACCGTGCGCTTGGATGGAGGAGTAATGCCATGAGTCTTCAGATCTTGTATGCTCATTTGTTCCAAGGTTTTGCCGGCTGCGGCGGCATCATCGAATTTACCAAGGATGTTGGTAGCTTTCGTCAGATCAATAGCATAAATGCGCTTAAGCTGGGCCTTATCCCCAGCGTTCTTGTCGCGCTCGTCGATGAGAAGCAAATTCTCATGAACTACGACCAAATCGGAGATAACAATATCCGCTTGCTTCAAATCTTTGAATTGCCTGGCGTCCTCAGCTACATAGGCGAACTCGGCGACAGGCTTTAATGTTTCCAGATCAAACTTGATCAAGCGGATTTGACGGGATTGATCCATTTCTTTCGTTGGGTTCCGCAGCGGGCTTTGCATCGCCATGAACAGAAACTTCCCGTCCGGCGTGATGCCTACGGCCTCGGCACCGCGGTTTTGCCGGAGTTGATTATAGACCGCCGGAAGCTCTTCATGAATTTTCATTAGCGGAGTGGAAGCTTGAGCGGCCCAGCCCTGCGGAACAATCCGCTCGATTATCGTTCCGTCGCGCTTCACATGAGCGATGGACGGACCGTATTCATCGGAGATCCAGAACGTCTGATCCTTCGCGTTATAGGCCAAGCCCTCTACATCAAGACCATACGGATCGTAAGCCAGCTCTTTTTCTCCCTTGGCATCGTAAGGCATTTCATCACGACCTTTAATATTAGGAAGGCCGGTTATGGTCTGTTTATCGGTTACGGGGTTCGTCCCGGCAACCTTCAGAGGGAGCTTCTCCAAAATGTTGATTTGGTTCCCCGACAGCTCGATTTTGTAGATGGTAGGTGCATAGTCAGGGAGCGGGAAGGTTCTGATTTCCTTGCCGTTAACGACCATTTGTCCATTCGGGCCACGGTCCGCCGTCGTGTAGAAGATATTATCCGGGTCACCCGGCAAATGGGTCAGGGAGGAGCCGATGCCCATCTTCACTCCATCCGCGAGATTGTCGGCTGTCAGCTTATACTTGCCGGTCAAGGTTGGTTTATCCGTCAGCGCCACGGCTTCTTGAAACTCATCCCAGTCTACATACTTGCCGACGGCTTCACCGAAGGCGCGAAGCGGCAGGTACAATGAGCCTTCCAGATTAACGGCGGGGGAGGTGGGCGTGAGTGCTTGTCCGTTATCGGTATACCGAATGGCTTCCGCTGTAGTCCCGGTTACTTCGGCAGCGGATGCAGCTCCTGTTCCTGTCATAAGTGTAAGCGTCGTTATAGCGGTAATGAAACGTTTTTTCATCATGGGGAAGATCTCCTTCAGCTTCTATATATATTGGATACGTCTTCCACAAGTATAGCGAAGGGATGTTATTGCAGTGTTACTGCTATGTATACATATTGTAAAAATCACGGATGCATAATCATGGATGTGCAGTAAGCAACTTTAAATTATGCCGGATATAACCAAAGCGATACAACGTTACGCAACAGGATAAGCCTTGCAAGAAAGTCTAATCGTCATATATCCAAAAGCAAGAAAAGTCTCATTGCCGCCCGGCATGCTTTCCATTACTATTACCTTGAGTTTTCCATGGAACGTAACGCAATGTTCCTCACTAGCCAGTAAGGGGGTGATCGTAACGGGGTGAAACAAAGGCTATTGTCATAACTAGGATACAGCAAGTGGCATGGAACATACATTTGGGAGGGATACGGTTGGTTCAGCTGTGGAAAAAACGTTTGTCCGCGATACTAAGCGCGATTATGCTCGTCTCACTGCTCGCCGGCACAGGCATCGTTGGCACACAGACCGCGTCGGCAGCAGCGCTGCCAAGCTTGAAATTCGATTTCGGCTCCGAGACCAGTCCCGTTGCGCCGGGCTACAATCAGGTTACGAACAAGATGATCTACAGCACCGCTAGAGGCTATGGGCTGAATATCTCTACGGATTTTCGCGACCGCGGTGGCTCCGATCCGTTGCTGCGGGATTTCGTGATCAACAGCAATTTCTTGTTTATGGTCGATCTTCCGAACGGGGAATATTCGGTCAAGATCGTTGCCGGTGACGCCATTGCCTCCAATAAAACGGATGTTCGAATCGAAGGCGTTTCGTATGGAACGATTTCGTCCGGCAGCGGATTATTTAGCGAGCTTACAAAGACGGTACGCCTTGAGGACGGCCAAATGACCTTCCAATTTACGAACAATGGCCGTGTGAATGCAATAGAGATTTACCCTTTAACGTATCCATCAGGCTTGACCGTATCTGAAATGACCTATGCGCCTGCTGCATCCGTCAGCTTAGTATGGGAGGCTGTATACGGTGCCTTAGGCTATAACATTTATCGGACCGGGGCGGGAGACGGGAATTTTTCACTAATCGGCAGCTCGGCAGCTCCCGGCTTTAAGGATACAACGGTCAGTCTTACGGAAACGTATCAATACAAAGTATCGCAGCTGACGGCGCAAAATTATGAATCCGCTTCCAGCCCGCCCATCACGGTGAGCGTTGTAGATCCCGCGACTCCGCCACCGGCAGCTCCGGCAGAGCTGTACGTGAAGTCATCGGCTAAGGAGCAAATTACCATTGGCTGGAGTCCCTCGGCGAGTGCACTTTGGTACAATGTTTACCGCTCGAAGTCGCCAAGCGGGCCGTTCATCCAGGTAGGTTCCTCAGCATCAACAGAGTTCACTGACACGGATGTGTTTACGACGATCCCTTATTATTATCAGGTCGTTGCCGTTAATGCCGGCGGTAAATCCAATCCGTCCGCTGTGTTGAATGTGCCGGCGGCTACCGTGCTGTACCGTCAGGCGGAGACGCTCGATCGAAGCCCGGTTGCGGTCCTGTCGGACGGTGGCATTTATATCGGCTGGCGTTTGCTCGGCACCGACCCGGAACATATTTCCTTCCACCTCTACCGTGACGGACAGCGAATCAACAGCGCACCGATAGCAACAAGCACGAACTACTTGGATCCTGAGGGAACCGTCGACTCGACTTATGAGGTCCGAGCCGTCATCGGGGGAATCGAGGAGCAGAGCTCGGAAGCTTTTCCCGTATGGCGGGATCCATACAAGTCCGTTCCGCTTCAGAAGCCTGCAGACGGGGTGATCAACGGCGCAGCTTATACTTACAGTGCAAATGACACCAGCGTCGGCGATCTTGACGGAGACGGCAAGTATGAGCTGATCGTCAAGTGGGACCCTTCCAATTCGAAGGATAACTCCCAAAGCGGGTATACGGGCAATGTCTTTATCGATGCATACCGATTGGACGGTACGCTACTGTGGCGGATCGATCTCGGACGGAATATTCGGGCCGGCGCACACTATACTCAATTCATGGTTTACGATCTGGACGGCGACGGGAAAGCCGAGGTTGCTTTCAAAACGGCGGACGGAACCGTGGACGGTACGGGGCAGGTCATCGGCAGCCCGAACGCGGATTACCGCAATTCCAGCGGATATATTCTGAGCGGTCCCGAGTATCTGACCGTCTTCGAAGGGACCACAGGGAAGGCACTTGCCACGACGAACTATGATCCGCCGCGCGGCAACGTATCGAGCTGGGGAGACAGCTACGGCAACCGTGTGGACCGTTTTCTCGCAGGCGTTGCTTACTTGGACGGGGAACGGCCGAGTCTGATCTTCTCCCGCGGCTATTACACCCGTACAGTGGTGGTAGCTTATAACTGGAGAGACGGACAGCTTAGCAAACAATGGACCTTCGATACCAACACTCCGGGATACGGCGATTATGCCGGCGAAGGCAACCATCAGCTCAGCATTGCGGACGTAGACAAGGACGGCAAGGATGAAATCATTTTTGGCGCTATGGTCCTTGACGATAACGGCAAGCCGCTGTACCGGACCGGACTCGGACACGGGGACGCGCTTCACGCTGGAGATCTTGACCCGAGTAATCCGGGGCTGGAGGTATTCAGCGTACATGAGCACTATCCGAGCTCTGCCGGCATTGAACTCCGGAATGCGGAAACAGGCGAGCTTCTCTGGGGAATTCCGACCAATTACGATGTAGGACGTGGTATGTCAGGAGATATTGACCCGCGTTATCACGGCGAGGAGATGTGGGCTTCCGGGGAATCCGGGGGTGTCTACACGGCAAAGGGACAACGGATTTCCACCAGAACGCCTTCCATTAACTTCGGCATTTGGTGGGACGGCGATTTGCTTCGCGAGCTTCTTGACCACAATTACTCCAGTACGGCAGGAGCCGGTACCGGAAAAATAGACAAATGGGATTATATGAACAGCCGGGCTGTCAATTTATTGACGGCAACAGGCACGTACTCGAACAACACGACGAAAGGGACACCGAACCTGCAGGCTGACCTGTTCGGAGATTGGCGGGAGGAAGCGGTGTGGCGTACGGAGGATAGCAGTGCATTGCACATCTATACAACTAGCGAGATGACTCAGCACCGACTGTATACGCTCATGGATGATCCGCAATACCGTCTGTCGATTGCATGGCAGAATGTAGGCTACAATCAGCCGCCGCATCCGAGCTTCTACTTAGGCGACGGCATGTCCGCTCCGCCCGTACCGAAGCTGAAGCGAACACCGGTGCGAGTGTCCGGCATCGAGGTGACCGGAGTCGGGAAGGCCGACGGGCTGTTTGTCTCCGAGTCTCTTCAGATGGTCGCTTCCGTATTTCCCGCGGCGGCAACGGACAAATCGGTCATCTGGACGGTGACTTCGGAGGACGGAGGACCGACAGCCAATGCTCTGATCAACACATCCGGCGAGCTGAGGGGTCTGGCGGAAGGTAACGTCCTCGTAACGGCTACGGCTGCCGACGGCTCTGGAGCTTCGGGAAGCACACGGGTGCGCATTCGCTCGACCACAATCGAAGGCAATACGATCCACCAATACAGCCTTCCTGAGAAGGACGGCAAGGTGATTGCGGATGTGAAAACGAAAGATCTTCAAGAGGCGGCAAACGCGGCCTCCGACCAAAAGGTCAGAGTAACCCTACATTCGCAAGCCGATTACACCTCGGCGCAAATCAACCTGCCGGCGTCGTTCGTATTCTCGGCGGAAAGTCAGGGGCTCCAACGGCTCGAGATGGATACAGGCATTCTACGTGCTTTCATTGACCCGAATCTGTTCAAGCGGCACAATTTGGACCGCACATCAGTACAGGTGGAGATTTCCTCAAGGCTTGTTGATGTGACCCAGCTTTCCGCCAATGACAGACAGAAGGCCGATGGCAAGCCGGTATACGCCTTCACTTTAAGCATCGACGGGAAAGAAATTCGAGGCTTCGGAGACGATGTGCGGCTCTCGGTCCCTTATTCGGGCGGGAATACCAATCCAATCGTCATCTATATGCTCGATGACAACGGCCATATGTATACGGTAAATAACGGCAGCTATGACCCTGACACAGGTACGGTGATTTTTAAAGCGAACAGATAACGAATAGGTTCGAAACTCACAGACGGCTCCTGATCCTGCAGGAGTCGTTTGTGCTGTAAAACAATAAGAACTTGAAATTCAAATGAAATCAAACTACCCTTACTAAATAAGTCGGATTCGATTCGGCAGGATGGACTGAGGAAGGCAGGGAGAACCATGAAGGATTCTATTTTACATCAATTACATGTTGTGCGGTCTATAACATTAGCTGCTGCAGCCGATGTGCCTGAAACTCAGCTGCATATCATTCCAGGAGGGTATAACAACTCTATCTTTTGGAATTTAGGGCATATATTAATCGTGCAGGAACAGCTTGCGATTCATTTCGGCAGCGTAGAACCTCAATTGCCGGACGAATACATGGGATACTTTGGGCAGCACAGCAGTCCGCTCTCTTGGGACGATGCCCCTCCGCCGTTTGAGGACATCGTATCGTTGTTGCAATCACAGACAGACCATATCGTTCATTGCCTAGGAAATAGAATGGATGAGAGGCTGAGGAAGCCGTTTAAAAGAAACGGCATGTCTATGAACACGATAGGGGAGCTGTTAATATACAGCGTCTACCATGAGGGAGTCCACATTGGCATGATTAATGCTATGATGAAGGTGCTTGGATATAGTCAGCGCTAGGATAGGAGGCCATCCTTCGAGCAGGACACTCGGGGATGGCTTTTTTATGTTATGAAGTGGACGAGCATTCCACCGGTGTCTTGGTCAGGAAGCCGAAGCTAAAATCGCAAAAAAACATAAATTTTCTCCATAAAATTAGGTAGAATACTGTGGCTTGAATCCATTATAGTGGAAATTGTTAGGGGACGATTGCTGTTTAGGGAAGGGGGCACATCCATCCAATGAACCAATAGTATTGAAGTATAAGAATGGGGAGTCAGCACGGCATTCCTATTCAGGAGATGCTGCTGCTCGAAGAAAACGCCGGATAGCCAAAAGAATGAGGCTGACAGAGGAGTTTTAATGAAAGCGCTTTACTTGGGGTGCATTGCATTTATTTCCAACAGGAGGGAAAGCTCTTATGAAATGGAGTAAATCGGCAGCAGGATTGTCCATGCTCGCCATGATTACGGTGCTGGCCGGCTGCGGGGGAGGAGGCCAGGGAACGGGGAACGACCGGCAATCCGATGCTCCCAAGACGCCGGTGGTCGATACGAGTCCCGCAACCTTGAAGGTGTATTTGTCCAACAGCTCGCTCACCGATCAAGATTTGAATACGCTGATCGGGGAACCGCTTAAGAAGAAGTATCCCCATATCAGTATTGAGGCGATAAAGCCTGGCAAAGGTACTTCCATTGCCGAGCTTGTTGCTGCCGGGCAGCCGCCGGACATCATCTATACCAATAACCTCGATTTCGGCACATACAAGACGCTGGATTTGCTAGAAGACATTACCCCGCTTTTGAAAAAGCATCAGGTGGACCTGAACCGTTTCGAACAGCAGATGCTCCCGAGCGACAGCTCGGATAAAGGGGCAGTTTACGGCCTGCCTTTCTTCGCCCACTTCAGCGCTCTTTATTACAACAAAAACATTTTTGATAGATTTGGTGTCCCTTATCCGAAGGACGGTATGACCTGGGAAGAGGTGATCGAACTCGCGAAGAAGGTGTCACGCCTTGACAACGGGGTCGAGTACCGGGGGCTTGATCCCGATACGATCGCCCGAATGGCGATGCCGCTATCCATCACGTTGGTCGACGCCAAGACGAATCGTGCAACGATCGATACGGACGGGTGGCGCACCGTTTTCACACTGGCTAAAGAGATTTGGAGCATCCCGCACAACAGGCCGGAAAAGCTGAATTCGTTCCAGGCCCGAAACTGGTTTATGAAGGATCAGAACGTCGCGATGCTGCCTTACAACAATTTGCTGAACATCGGCCTGGAGGAAGCCTCGAAGCTCGGGTTGAATTGGGATTTGGTCCAATATCCGAGCTATAAGGAGAAGCCGAACCTGTACAACCATGTTGATTCGCAAAATTTCCTCATCGCCAAGTCCAGCAAGTATAAGGATCAAGCGGTTCAGTTCCTGAGTGTAATGTCATCGGATGAAGTGCAAATGGAGAGCGCCCGCAGAACAGCCCGGTTATCCTCTTTGAAAAATCCGGAGATGAAGAAAGCGCTGGGAGCGGATATGCCGTTTCTCCAGGGGAAAAATTTGCAATCCATCTTTAAAAGCACGTCTCCACCCGCCCCTGAGTTTTCGACTTACAATAATCTGGTAAGAGATATTTCGTTTAAAAGCTTCGAGGAATATTTGAACGGCAAAGATCTCAATACTGCCTTGAGGGAGGCGGAGGAGAAGATCAACAAACGGATCGAATCCAACTTAAAAAAATAATCCTCGTGCCAGGCTGCAACGATTTTCGTCCTGCGAAAGGAGCTTATGCAAATGACCCAGGTATGGAACAGGCAGTATTCGGGAATTGTGCGCTTATTCTTGGTATTCAGTTTATTGCTTCCATTGCTCGGCTTCGCCCCTGAGGCCGAAGCGGAGGATACCGGCGGAACGCCATCTCCCTTGCCGTCCGTCAGTATTTCGTTCGATGTATATTCGGATATTTCTCAGGCTGATCTGGAAGCCGGCGGAGGGCTCAGCCTGTCCAATGTAAGCCTCGATTCCGCTGTGTACCGGGGGGATTCAGGGAAAAGCGTCGCCATTGGCGGCCGAACACAGACCTACAACCGGTTAAAAATACCTCATGCTTTCGACGGGCTCAGCATGCAGGCGGGCAAGCACTACAACATTACAATGTGGGCCAAGGTGGGAGCGGGAAGCAGCGTAACGAACGGCTATTTCTTCCTGTCCGTGGTTACGTATTCGGGAGCCAAACAGCCGTCGGACCCCCCATATTATTTCGATACAAATAAATATAAATTTTTGGTTGGCCAAGACGGCTGGACCCAGCTCACACTTCCCTACATGGCCACTGGAGATCCGGTATACGGGATTGCGGTCGAGCAGATCGGCTCCGGCAGTTGGACCCACACGGTACCGGTGTTCCATATCGACGATGTAGAGGTCGCCGAAGTTCCGCCGCCAACCTCAAAGCTGATAACGTTCGATGATGCTGCCAGCGTGCAAAAGGCCAATATTGGTGTCGGAGGGGGACAGCCCGCCTGGGACTTGACCCTGGACAGTACGGTCGTACACGGGGTGTATGGCGGCAAAAGCCTTCATATCGCCGGACGGACGCAGCTCTATAACCGGGTAAAAATTCTCAATGCGTTTAAGGGGCTGGATGTTACGCCGGGAACCCAGTATCAGCTGTCTCTCTATGCGAAGGTAGATAGCGCCAGTCCTATGAAAGCGGGGTACTTCTACATTTCCGTCATCGATATTGGCGGAACCATAACCAACCTGGCCTACTACAGCGACAGAGCCAATTACAGGACCTTGGTCACCGATCAAGACTGGGTACAAGTAACCTTGCCCTATACCGTTGGAGTGGACCCCATCTATGGGATTGCTTTCGAGCAAATGCCGCTGACCGGGTATACGGACGTTGTCGAAAAGCTGTACATCGACGATGTTGAAGTCGTGAAGACCGGGGTTACGACGGAAATACCGCCTTCGAGACTGCCCCCTAAAGGGATGCAAATCGTCGTTGACGGCAAAACGGTTGTATACTTGAACGGCAAACCGGAGGTAAAGGAAGGCGTTCCCTTCCTGCAGCTGACGAAAACCTTCTCTACGTTGAGGGCTGACGTGACATGGGATGAAATGACGCAGACGGCAACCGCCGTGAAGGACGGAAGAACGAGTCAAATTACCGCAGGCGAAAACCAAGCTCAAGTGAATGGCACGACGGTTGGCCTGGCTGCTCCTGCTTACTTGAAGGACGGCGTATTAATGGTTCCGGCGCAGTTTGTGGAAGATGCGCTTGAAGCAATGGTCTCCTGGGATGCCGAGGAGAAAATCGTCACGATCATATCCAAGAAGGTCAATGTCATCCGGGTGGACAAAAGCACAGTACAACAGGAAATATGGGGCTTTGGCGCGACGGCGAACGATCCTGCCTACGACTTCATGAACATCGACACGGCGACACAGCAGACGCTTCTTGATAAATTTTTCGGAATGGAAGATGGTGAAGCCGGTCTCAATATCATTAGACTGGAAGTCAATCCGTTTACGAAAAGCGATCCCGACCCAAGAAACGCGTTCCAGGCTTCCATCGAGCCTGCCCCGGGCGTATGGGACTTTGATACGGATGTACATCAAAGGTGGTTTGCCGATCAGGCAATCCTCCGTAACCCCGCGATGAAATTCGCTGCTTCGGTGTGGAGTCCGCCCGCCTGGATGAAGGATAACGGTTCCGCGATTCGCGGAGGCCGTCTGAAGCCTGAGCATTACGATGATTTTGCCGAGTACTTGCTCATCTGGGCCAAGAAATACAAGGAGGATTACGGCTACGATGTCAATTGGCTGAGCATCCAAAATGAGCCCGAAGCGTTGATGGATTACGCATCGGCCATCTATACGGGGCAGGAGCTCAGCAGTGTATATTCCGCCGTATACGATGCATTTAAGTCAGACGGAGTGGATGTGCGGCTGGGAGCTCCGGAAGGAGGGCATCTCGGATCTTCATCGAAATTGTTACAGCAGATGGATCCGGCCGTCGTACAGAAGCTGGATTATATCGGAACCCACTTCTATACATGGGACACCTATGACGTGTATAACTATGATTTGCGCCATTATAATAAACCGTTGTTTATGATGGAATACAGTATGCCGGACCCGAACGACCCTATGATGGACGGGGGGCTTTTGGTTGCCGAGCAAATCAATGCCGCCTTGGAGCAGGGATACAGTTCCTACCTGTATTGGTGGTATGTTTCCAAGCCTACGGCAGCGACCTCCGGCGTATCCCGCCAATCGCTCGTTGATCTGAAGCTGGACGGTACCTTCACAATCAATAAGAGGCTGTATACGATGGGGCAGTTCAGTCGCTTCATTCGACCGGGAGATCACAAGGTGAAGGTGGAAAGCGGCAACAGCGATGTCACCGTGACGGCAGCCAAGAACATAACATCGAACAAAGAGGCGCTCGTTGCGGCCAATCATTCTTCAGAGGCGGTGACCGTGACGATTCACGGGTTGACGGGAACAGGAATCGAAGTATACCGTACGAGCGGCACGGAAAACATAGCATCCATAGGAAGCTTGACGGCAGGCGGCGGCAGCTTGGAGTACACCCTCGCGCCGAAAAGCGTAACGACGTTCGTCGAGAATTAATTAACAAGAGAAAGCTGCCGAAGGGCAGCTTTTTCTTTAGTAAGAAAAGCTTGCTCAGAGACGAATGTACTTTTGTTGGCAGAAAATTAAGGTGATCGGATACCCTCAGGAAAACGGCTCTGGAATGTTGTATTTACGCAGAAATATTCTTGATTTTAATAGAAACTATGGGGAAAAAGTGCTCCCACTTAACGGACATAATGCTTGCGAAACTCCATCGGGGTAAATCCGCTTTTTTCCTTAAACACCTTGTCAAAATAATTAATGTTGCAAAATCCGCATTGCTCAGCAATTTCCGTAATGGATTTTTCTTCATCAAGCAGCAGGCGCTTGGCATGGCTGATGCGCAGTTGAATTAAATATTGGACGGGAGGCATGCCGAACACTTTTTTGAACAGGCTGGAGAAATAGTAAAGGCTCATATTAACGGTTCGGCAAACCGTCTCCATGTAGACTCGTTCGGCAAGATGCTCTTCCATGTAGTCAATGGCGGGCTTCAGCCGCATATATTGGTTGGCAAATTGGCGAGGGGTGTCTGTGTTCAAATCTTGCTGGTATAGCCGCAGCATAGGGACTATAATCCTGTATATGTTGGAAAGAATGCTGTATTCGTGTCCCACTTCCGCCCGGGTATACTCCTGGTAAGCCAGGTCCATCTCGATGTTCAATCCTGACCACAACGGATGGGACATCTCGTATCTATTAGCAACTTTATCCGACCTCAAGAAAAGGGACAACAGATGCCTGATTTCCAGATTTTCCTGAGAAAGCAGCAGCGTCCTGTCGAATACCATTCCTTGGATGACGCAATTCGCTTCGGGCGAGGTTGTAACGGAATGAATCTGGCAGCTGTTGATAAAATAAATATCGCCCGTTTCAGCTTGAAAGCTATGTTGATCAATCTGAACCCGAGCCGGACCATGTACAATTTTGATTAATTCCAAATGTTCGTGCCAATGTGAAGTAACAAGAAGAGAACGGTCCCGTTGGATGCTCATTTTGAATGGAAAGCGATTCCCTTCAAACGTTTCAGTCTTCTTGTTTGCCGCAGCAAGCATAGGCACGACCACCCCTCTCATGAAATACAAGGTACACTCCCTTATTATATCACGAATAGTCGGCTGTCCGTGCAAAATGGGCTCCAGCCTACCTATTTTTCTAGAACAAAACACAGCACGACCATAAAAAAATACATTCCGGCCGGATGCCCGGGAGGGTAAGATGTGGGTAAGCAACTCCAGTCGTAAACTAAATTTGAAAAATGGGGCGAATCGAATCATGAAGAAAATGCTTGGATTAACGATGGTCTGTGCTTTAGCCGTCGGTACGGTAGCCGGATGCGGCGGTACGGACAGCGGCCAGAAGGCAGGGAATGGGACGAAGGGTGATGAGAAGCTGAAATTTTCCCTTTCGATGGCGACAAGCGGCAACAAGGTTGCCGAGAAGAGCGCGGATGTGAATCAGGAGAAATGGGTGAAGAAGCTCGAGGAGCTGACAAAGACGGATCTCGATATCCGCATGATTCCTCTGAAGGATTTCGATCAGAAGATGTCGTTGATGTTCGCATCGAATGATATTCCGGACGTCGTACAAAATGTCGGCGGTGCTACTACTAAGGGCATGTCGGGTTCCGTTGAAGCCGGGGTATTCATGCCGCTGGACGAGCTGCTCAAGGAACATGCGCCGAATATTATGAAGCTTGTGCCTAAGGAAGCCTGGCAGGAGACAAGCTTTAACGGGAAGATCTATGGAATTCCGTCCTGGCTGTCCAACCCGTCGCGTCGCGCGTTGTTCGTGCGTGCCGATCTTCTGGCCAAGACGGGGCTGCCTGCTCCGAAAACGGTGGATGATTTCCTGAATGTGATGAGAGCAATGAAGAAGCTGGGCGTGGAGCACCCTTACCAAATGCGAGAGAATTTTAAGTATGCCGATACGATTCTTGGAGCTTACGACGTACTGCCGTCGCAATTCGAAGTGCAGGGAGATCAGGTGGTACCTAAGTTTTATGACGCGGACAATATGATGAAAGCGCTGCAGACGTTCAAGACCATGTTCGATGAGGGTCTGATTCCGAAGGATTTTGCTTCGATCAGCTCCACCGATTACGGCAAAAATATCGAATCCGGCAAGGCCGGCATGTGGTCGGCCAACGCGCAAGGGCTGTCCAACTACCGCAGCAAGCTGAAGAACGTGCTGCCTGACGGCAAGATCGAAATCATTCCTTCCCCACGAGGACCGGAGGGCCGCGGCGGACACCTGCTGTACTCGAGCATCAACACCTCTTACTACATTAACAGCAAGGTACCGAAGGAGAAGGCGATTCAGATCATCAAGTTCTTTGATTGGATGACAACGCCGGAAGCGGAGAAATACTTCTCCTTCGGAATCGAGGGCGAAACGTATACAATGGAGAACGGCAAGGTGAAGTTCACGCCGCCGACCGCCCCGGAAGCGATTGACGACGACGGCTTCCGCAGCATGTTCTGGTTCATCCACGACATGGTCTATAACAAGTCGAGGGAGGAGCTGACGCAGGACGGCCGTGACATGATGCAGTATATGGATACCGTCGTATCGAAGGAGGGGCTAGGCTCCGTTCGTTTCGTGCCGGCTCTCGAATCGTTCTCGAAATTCCCGGATTTGGCGCCGCAGGGCGACGATGTAGGGCCGAAGTTGATCATCGACCATATGATCAAGATCATCTACGGCAAGGAAGCCGTCACCGACTGGCCGAAGGTGATCGAGGAATATAAGAGCAAAGGCGGAAACGAAATCGTGAAGGAAGCTACGGAACGATATAAGAAAAAAACAAATGTGATTGTTTCTAATAATCGAAATTAATTTCTCTGGAAAAGTATTTGTTCCCGCATGCGGGCCAACAAGTACTTTTCCCTTTTATTCGTATTAACAGACTCCAGTGGGCAGGATGATCACAAAAAAGTGAAGGAGGGCGCGACATGGACACGAAGGAAAGGATGGATCGAATTCGGGGTATCGAGAGGGAACTTTCCGTTACGATTCAAGAGGGGCGATGGGCTGGACGCAAGGGGGTTTTCACGGAGCCGCCAGTGCGAATTCCTACGGACAAATGGACTGACGCCCCGCTGCTCGGCAATGGCGATGTCGGAGTTGCCATAGGCGGAGGACCGGAACAGCAAACCTTCTACATTGGAAAGAACGACTTCTGGGTACAGCCTCATGTAGGGGAAACCGGGGAACAGCGGCAGCAGCGGCTGCTGAACGACCATGGAAGGAGGACCGGGGCGCGTGTTATTACCGTCGGTCAGGTTACGCTGTTTATGCCCGGATTGGCCGGGGCGGCGTACTACCAGGAGCAGGACCCGCTTCATGCCGAGGTTCGCGGCCATTTCACGGGGGAACGGGCGGAGGTCAGCTTGCGGTCCTGGGTCGCGGCTGAGACTAATCTGCTGGTTACCGAGGTGGTCTGTCTGAAGGGCGATTCGGGCGAGGTTAAAGTAAGACTGCATGCGGGAGAACAAACGACTGACGAAGTGTTCAATTATGAGAACGGTGCGGAGCCGGATCTGATGTGGTTTCGCTATGCCGCCAACTCCGCCAATCTGCCTCAGACTAGGCGCGTAGCGGTCGTCACCGCGGTGCTTGGGGCATCGGTTCGACATGAATGGCGGTTTCAGAATGTGGAGGCTGTGGCGAGCCTCGCGGAAGGGCAGCGGTTAACGGTGATCACGGCTATTATCAGCAACCGGGATCAAGCCGATCCTTTCGCTGCCGCTAAGCAATTAGTGAAGAGCTGTATGATCCCGCTCGGCGGTGATGAAGTGCTGGCCCGACACCAATCGGAGCATCGGCGTTGGTGGCGCAGCTTCTGGGAATCGTCTGAGATTGAGATCGGCGATCCGGTGCTTGAGAAATATTATTACGGTTCGTTCTATATTATCGGCTCCTGTACCCGCAGCGGGAAGCATCAGCCGGGCCTCTTCGGCAACTGGATTACGACAGACCGACCGGCCTGGACCGGCTCCTATACGATGAATTACAACTATGAGGCACCCTACTGGGGGCTCTATGCGGGCAATCGAACGCGGCTGGCCGAATCCTACTGCGAGCCTCTGCTCGATTTCCTGCCATGGGGACGGCTGTTTGCCCGTGAGAAGCTGCAGTGCCGCGGGATCTATATGCCGGTAGAGCTGGGGCCGGAAGGAATGATCTGCTCTATGTTCTTTCACGGGCAGAAGTCTAACGCAGCGTTCGCAGCCGTGAATCTGCTGATGCACATCGACTATACCGGCGACATGAACTACGCCCGTAGAGTCTATCCCTATTTGCTCGAGGTCGCCAATTTCTGGGAGGATTATCTCGTCTTCGAGGACGGCCGGTACGTCATCTACGATGATGATATTCATGAGAGGTCGCATGACCGGAAAAATCCCATTTTGTCGCTGGGCTTCGTCCGCATGATCTTAAACGCGACACTGGAGCTCGGGCAAGAGCTGGGACTTGACGCCGATCGCCGGGAGAAGTGGCGCCATATGCTTGAGCATCTCAGCACTTATCCTACGATGACCCGCAGCGGCAGGACTGTCTTCCGCCTGACCGAGGAGGGAACGGACTGGAGGGATCGCAATTCGCTCGCGGTTCAGCATGTATTTCCGGCCGGTCAGATCGGTTTGGGAAGTGATTCGGGATTACTTGCCGTTGCCCGGGACACGGTCGATGAGATGCAGCGCTGGAGCGATTTCAACGCGTTCCCGACGTATTATGCGGCAGCGGCCCGGGTTGGATATGATCCGGAGGTGATCCTCGAGCGGCTGCGCATCGAGTGTGAGACCAAGTCGCTGCCCAACCTGTCGATTCATCATGGGGGCGGGGGGATCGAGGATGCGTCAGCCGTACCCGTGTGTTTACAGGAGATGCTGCTGCAAAGCTATGACAGGACGCTGCGGCTGTTCCCGGTATGGCCTGCCGGCCGATCGGCCCGATTCCGCAAGCTGCGTGCGGTCGGGGCTTTCGTTGTGAGCAGCGAAATCACCGAGGGCCGTGTGAGCTATGTGGCATTGGCCAGTGAACGCGGTCGTCCATGCACGTTGCAAAACCCTTGGCCGGGCGAAGAGGTAACCGTTTATCGAAACGGTAGGGCTGCCGAGAGCTTGAGTGGAGATCGGCTGACCTTCGGCACATCAATCGGTGAACGGCTGATTCTTCTGCCTAGTTCAGACGGAGAATTCTAAGATGAAGCGAAGAAGAAGCAATGGAGGCGAATCGAATGACTTTTGACAATCGGCATCAACCAAGGCCAATGGCCGAAATCAGCATGGAGCATCCGACCATGAGTTTGTCTGTCGGCATACCGGCGCAGCTGCAGCTGGGCGACCCATACCCTGTGCTGCGGGTCCGGGCAGCCGTATCTTTGATTTGTACCCCCAAGCTCCGGCTTCCCGGCCCCAAGCCGGAAACGCTTGGGCTTCCGCCGGCGGAGCTGACGGCAGGGGAAGAACGGGTGATTTCGCTGCATGGTAGCTGCAGGGTGGAAGGACTGCATGAGCTGACTCTCCATCTTACTTCCGAGGATGGGGCTTCCCATGCATATGACGCATTTGCTTTTACAGCAGTAAAAGATGGCGAACAGTTCGGCCGAAGCCGTATCGCCTACGCCGGCGCGGATGGAGCCATGATCTACGTGCCCGATTACAAGGGCAATCGAATCGCCGATTTTTCACATTGCGGTTATAAAGGTGGAGGTGTCCGGCTGCCGGAGGCGTCCGTACGTGCCGTTGTGGAGCCAGGCAACGGAGATGCGACGGGCATGATTCAGGAGGCCATCAACCGGGTCTCCTCTCTACCGGTTGGGCCCGATGGCGTTCGGGGAGCTGTGCTGTTGAAGCGGGGGCGTTATCTGCTGTCTGGGACGCTCCGTATTGGCAAGAGCGGCGTCGTGCTGCGCGGAGAAGGTCATGGCGAGGACGGTACGATTCTTCATGCGTCCGGTGCCGGCCGCAGGGATATGCTGCGGATCGAAGGCGAGGCGGGTCCCAGGCTGCTGCCCGAGACGGCGGTAAGGATCACCGATATATACGTGCCTTCAGGGGCTAAGTCTTTCCATGTAGAGAACCCGGATGGGTATCGCATCGGTGATCCCGTCATGCTGGTCCGGCATGGTAACGAAGCGTGGATTCACGCGATCGGCATGGACGATATCGTCCCCCGTCCCAACGTCGGAGGCACGAAGCAGTGGACACCTTTTGACCTGGCTTTCGACAGGATCGTCACCGGGATAAGCGGAAATCGGATCACGCTGGATGCCCCGATCGCGAATGCCTTGGAGCAAGGCTACGGAGGAGGAACTCTCGTCCGCTATGAGGATCCGCAGCGCATAGAGAACGTCGGTGTGGAAAATTTGCGCGTCGACTCAGATTACGATCCTCATGTCACCGATACCCAGATTGATGGTAAGCCGGGCGATACGCTGTATGCGGCGGATGAGGAGCATGCTGTCAACTTTGCCGTTCTGAACCATGTCAAGAACGCTTGGGTTCGCGACGTTACGGGCTTTCATCTGGAGCACTCGCTGGTCACCGTCGAGCGCTCGGCCAAGTGGGTAACGATTCAAGATTGTACGGTACGCGAGATGGTCAGCATTATTACCGGAGGGCGGCGGTATGCATTTCATCTGGCCGGTCAACTGACGCTTGTGCAGCGCTGTGATGTGGAGACGGCGAGGCATGCCTTCGTGGTCGACAGCATGGTTCCCGGCCCTAATGCGTTCGTGGACTGCGAATCCAGACACGATTATAACACCAGCGAGCCGCATCACCGATGGTCGGTCGGCGGCTTGTATGACCGGGTGAGGGCACCGATCAATATCCGCGACCGCGGTTGGATGGGCAGCGGCCACGGCTGGTCGGGCGCGCAGTATGTCGCCTGGAATACGGAGGGCAAACTGACGGTGCAGCGGCCCCCGACGGGGCAAAATTACGCGATTGGCCACGTAGGCGTTCAGGCCCCGCCGTTCCTGCCGAATTCGT
Organism: Paenibacillus silviterrae; assembly: GCF_030167925.1. Classification (GTDB taxonomy): domain Bacteria; phylum Bacillota; class Bacilli; order Paenibacillales; family NBRC-103111; genus Paenibacillus_G; species Paenibacillus_G silviterrae. The sequence continues at coordinate 1,311,554 of NZ_JASKUT010000002.1, read as the reverse complement.
TCGACCCGCGACCCCGGGAGGAAGGCTATTGGGAAAGCTTCGGCCGGCATGTCGAGCCGCTCAGCCTCTACGCCCGACAGCTGGAGGAGCGGCTTGGGACAGAGGCGCTTGTATGTACCGGCATAGACCGATCGGCAAGTCAGATCTCAGGGTGGGGAGAAGCTAACTCGGGCGAGTCCGAGTAGATGACCTCACCTGCTGCAGCCATCGTAAAAAAACACAAGACGGTTGCAATTTTCCCAATGGCTCGCCTGCCGGCACGGACAGTAAGATGAAGGGGGGGGCGACGGCGGCCGTACTGTTGGAACGCTGTAAAGAGAATGGGGTACGATGGCTGAAGGTTTTGCCTGCGTTTAGTCATTGTCCAATCCTTCGACCCATAGTAAGATCTATGAAAAGACTCGTCATTTTCTAAAGAGATCCTGCAGAAGGTGGAGGTTGGAGACATGAGATTATTAATCGCAGATGATGAACCGATTATTCGCAGCGGCTTAATGAAGATGGCGCAAGACTATACACACAAGTTTCAGTCTATCGAAACAGCCAGGAACGGGGACGAAGCGCTCCAAATGATCGTGCGCTCGGAGCCCGATTTGATTGTGACCGATATCCGAATGCCGAAGATGGACGGCCTGGAGCTTTGCCGCAGGGTATATGACGCCTATCCGCATATTCTCATGGTTGTTGTATCCGGCTACGGTGATTTTGAATATGCACAGAAGTGTTTGTCATACGGGGTGAAGCATTACCTGCTCAAGCCGATCACGCCGCCTGACTTGCACGAGGTATTCGACCAGATCCTGAAAAGCCAGTCACAAAGCTACATTCCCGTCTCCCGCTACGTGGATTGGGTGGAACGGATCGAGCAGAGCGTGTGGTCGCTGCAGGCCGATGAGACAACCCGGCTTATGGCGGAATGGAGGGAGAGCTGCGCACACCTGCCGGCTTTGCAGTTGAACGACTTGATGCACGACGTGCTGGGCTTGCTGCAGAAGCATTTTCAGGAGAAAAACCGTCCGGTTCCCAGCTCCTTGCTCGAAATCTTCCCAAACCGAACAAAGGCTGAGCTGTTCCGGGAGTTCGAGGACCGGCTGCAGGCAGTGATGGACGAGCTGCTCGCTGCCCGCCGCGGCAACTTCAAGGATCCGGTGGAGGAGGCGAAGGCTTATATCGACTCGCATTTATCCGTGGAGATCACCCTGAAGGAAGTGGCGGATATGGTCGGCATCACGCCGACATATTTCAGCGCCTTGTTCAAGAAGCTGACCAATCAAACCTTCGTCAGCTACCGCATTCATAAGCGGATGGAGAAGGCGTGCGAGCTGCTTGCCGTACCCCATATGAGGACTGTAGATGTAGCGGCCGAGGTCGGTTATGACGATTACCCGCATTTTACAAAGACGTTTAAGAAGCTGTTCGGTGTTACTCCGTCGGAATACCGCGCTTCGCTTGGGATCCGATGATGAGGAATTTGAATCTGTCTCAGAAGCTGTTTATTTCGTACCTGATCGTAATTCTGATTTCGCTTACGGGCGTAGGAGTGTTTTCCTACAGGGCTTCGTCCGGTGAGCTGGATCAGCTGGTGCAGAACCAGCTCTCGCAGGTGGTGGGGAATGCCGTCCATCATACGGACCTATATATTCGCAACTATGAGCGGTCGATGGTGTCGCTGCTGAACAGCAATGACGTTAAGCGGTTCATTGATTTGGCGCCTGGAGAGACCGGGTACCCCTATTATGAATTGCGTAAATACATTCGGGAGCTCGGCATCGAGCCGCTCTTTATCCGCAATCCGGAGGTCGCGGATATTTTCCTCCTCAGCTTCAACGGGAATGCGATGTATTTCTATAACGGCATTTCAGGCGAATCGTTCAGCAAGGAGGAGGTCAAGCGGCAGCTGGAATTTTATAAGCGAAACACGAACCAGAACGGCAGTCTGAGTGTCTTGAATCATAGTATTCTGCCGGGGCAGAGCAATTCGATGCTCACGCTTGTCCGCCGCATAAGGGGACTTGCCTCGACAGATCCGGGGGGCATTCTGGCTATTGAGCTGCGTGCGGCTGAGTTATCCGAGCTGTGGAAGGGAATCGATCTTGGTGAGACCGGGTATTTCTTCATCGTCGATGAGGAGGGCAAGTTTGTGCATCATCCGGACAATACCCTGATCGGACAGGCTGTACCTGATTCGATTCGGGAGCATGTACTGGCCTCCGGTCCGCAGGCGTTCAGCGCCAATGTCAACGGCAAGGAGCAGATGTTCATGAGCCGACGCTCGAGCTACGGCAATTGGCGGCTGGTGGTCTCGATGTCATTGGAGGAACTGCATAAGCCATCCGCGACGATCCGTTCAACCACACTGGTAGTCGGCTGCTTTACTTTGGCGCTCGCCTTATGGCTTGCCATCCGTTTCGGCCGATCGATTACAGGGCCGATACGTGCACTAAAGGGTGTTATGCGTCAAACGGAGAAGGGAAACTGGGCGACCATTCCGCTCCCGGAATATCGCGATGAGATCGTGGAGCTCATGAGCCGTTATAATTTGATGGTTAACCGGCTCTCTGAGATGGTTGAGAAGGTTTATCAGGCGGAGCTGCGCGATCAGGAGAGCCGCATGGAGCGGCAGAAGGCTGAGCTACAGTCTCTGCAGCTGCAGATTAATCCGCATTTTCTATATAACACACTCGAAACGATTGTTTGCTACGCCGTAATCCGCGATTCGAAGGAAATTACCGAGATTGTGAAGGCGCTGGCCTACATGCTGCGCTATTCCGTTCAAACGAATCTGGAGGAAATTACGGTGGCGAACGAGCTGAAGCATGTGCTGCATTACCTGGTGGTGCTGCAGCACCGGATCGGGCGGGAATTCGAAATCGACGTTGCCGTGCACCCGAACTATTTGCTGCATAACATGGTCCGCTTGACCTTACAGCCGCTTGTGGAAAACGCGTTTCAGCATGCCTTTCCCGAAGGGGTAGAAGATTATCACTTCATTCGGATCGATGCCGGTGAACAGGAGAACTTATTCTGGGTCAGTGTGGAGGATAACGGTGCGGGCATAAGCGAAGAGAAGCTGCAAGAGCTGCGAGAGAAGCTGGGTACCAACCGTCTGATCGATAAGGAAGGCGGTGCGGCCCGATACGGCGGTATCGGGATCGTTAACGTTCATCGGCGCATCCAGATGGTGTTCGGTGAACAGTACGGCTTAAAGATCGAGAGCGAGGTCGACAAAGGAACGAAGCTAACGATGTTCATGCCTAAATCGGAGCCCGTTCCATTTCCATAGAATCGGAGGGAGTCAAAGTGACGGAGCAAGAGGATTTAATGGATAACGCCGGCTCGGAGAGACCGGGGAGCCAGGCAACTGACGCAGATGCGTCACATGACACACGGATGGCTTGGTGGCGGGAGGCGAGAGTCGGCCTGTTCATTCACTGGGGACTTTATTCATTGCCGGGCGGCATATGGAAAGGGGAGGAGGTAAAGGCCTCCTATGCCGAGCATCTCATGCTGCGGGCGCAAATTCCCATTCATGAATATGAGCGGATTGCAGACGATTTCCAGGCGAAGCAATTCGATGCCAAGCATTGGGTGCGGCTGGCTAAGATGGCAGGTTTGAGGTACCTGATCTTCACCGCTAAGCACCATGAGGGCTTTGCGATGTATGACTCCGGCGTGTCGGACTACAACATTGTGAAGCGTACGTCGTTCGGACGCGACCCGCTGAAAGAGCTGGCGGATGCCTGCCGCGAAGAGGACGTGAAGCTTTGTATCTATTACTCGCATTCGATGGATTGGCATCATCCGGATTCGCAAGGCAACACCTGGGATTACCCGGGCAATATCGGCGCTTACGACGAGGTCTCGGCGTGGATCGGCGATGAAGATAAGCGGTCGCGCTATGAGCGCTACCTTCGAACGTTCGCCCAGCCTCAGGTACGTGAGCTCCTGGAGAATTATGGACAGATAGGTCTGGTGTGGTTTGACTGCGGCCATAAGCTTACGGAGGAGCAGGGGGCTGCGTTCGTGGAAGAGGTTAGGAAGGCACAGCCCGATTGTCTTGTGAACCGACGTGTCTATATGGAGCCCTACGGCGATTACGGCAATACGTCGGACAATCAGCCGCATGTGCGCGTTCCGCGCCAGGATTGGGAATCGATCGCAACTCTTAATGATTCCTGGGGATACAAGGCGGCGGATAACAATTGGAAGACGCCGGAGGCCGTACTCCGCCAGATGATCGATGTGCTCAGCTTGAACGGGAACTTCGTCATCAACGTGGGTCCGACTGGAGAAGGGGCCTTCGATCCGAAGTCGGTAGAGCTGCTGGAGTCCATCGGGGACTGGATGCATACGAACGGAGAGGCCGTATATGGCACGACCCGCAGTCCGATTGGCAAGCCCCCGTGGGGCCGTAGTACGCAGAAAGGCCGGACCTTATATTTGTATGTGTTCGATTGGCCGAAGAACGGAAAACTGCTTGTGCCCGGTGTAAGAAGTACCGTAAAGCAGGCGTATGCCCTTGCTGACCCTAAGCGCCTTCCGCTTGCCATAGAGCGGGCGGGAACGGACGACATCGTGCTTGCTGTTCCTGCGCAGCCGTTCGCCGCGGTCATTCCCGTCATTGCCGTGGAGCTTACGTCCGATTGCGAGACGAACCCGCTGCCGCTGTTGTACGAGGAGGAATACCCGAACGTACTCGGCGCCTTCGATGCCGACATCGGCGGTGCTACCTTGCGCTACGATACGGGGAAGAAGGGCCGTGATAATCTGGTGGCGTGGAACAGTCTCGACGACGAGGCCCGTTGGCGAGTACGCGCGAACGGACCGGGCCGTTACCGGGTTACCGCGGTAATTGCGGCAGATTCCCGTGGGGGAGCAGGCTCGTTCGAGCTGTCCGTAGCACCGGCAGGCGCCGGTTTCGTCGGTGACGGGTCTGTGCAGCGTCTGTTTGGTCATGCGGCCGCAACAGGAGGACTGCAGGAGTTTGCTCCTGTGGAGCTGGGGAGTGTCGATATCGGCCAGGCCGGTGAATACGAGCTGAAGCTGCGTGCGGTTTCGATTCCGGGCGAGACACTGATGAGCTTTAAGCAGTTGATTTTGGAGCGTTTGTGAGTTTAGGAGATTGCCTTCGGCCTTCGGGCCTTAGATGCAGTCTCTTTTAGTTTAGGCATTGTCCACACAGATTTCTGCAAATGGGCAGAAATCGTAAGCAAAATAAGCTACTTCAGCTCAATTTGTTCTATTGAAGGTGATTCATAACGTTTCAAGGAGCGTTACTGGGCCGTGATAAACGCCAGACGCATTGTAACGTGATTTTTTCATCTTACGGTCGCTGATAAACACATATTTGGTACAGTAAGGTGAATTTATAACGTTACAAGGAGCGTTACCGGGCCGTGATAAGCACCGGACGCATTGTAACGCGATTTTTTCATCTTACAGTGGCAGATTGGAGCTAGACTAGAAAGTAGACACACTCTATCAGCGACCTGGTACAATAAAATAAACTAAAAGGTCGAGGTGTGTCATGGGAGATATTCGTCAGCATTTTGATGAAGAGTTCAAGCGTCAAACCGTAAAACACATGCAAGAGAGTGGGAAAACCCCAGCCGAAGTATCCAAGGAATTGGATATCCCCGTAAGCAGCATTCGGGCGTGGAGAAAGCAGTTTACCAACACGGGTGAAAAGTCGCAACTGTTTGTCGATTACGAACGACTCAAAAAGCTCGAAGAGATGAATCGAGAACTTCAAGAGGAGAACGAGATTCTAAAAAAGGCGATGCACTTCTTCACGAAAAACCGAGACTGATTTACGCGTTTATCCGTAAATTCCGCTTCCAGTTTCGTGTTGAGAAGATGTGCTCTGTGATGGGCGTTTCCCGAAGCGGTTACTACAAGTGGCTGAACCGAAAGCCGAGCGAACAGGAAAAGCTTCGCAAGAAACGGATGAAGCGAATCCAGCATCATTTCTATGCCTACAAGCGTCGTTACGGCAGTGATAAGATTGCAGCCAAATTGCGTGAAGAAGGCGATACCATCTCGACGAAAACAGTGGCTCGCCTGATGAAAGAGATGGGGCTGTGCTCTTGCACAGTGAAGAAATACAAAGCAACCACCAACTCGAAACATAATCAACCGGTGTATGACAATGTGTTAAACCGCGGCTTTAACGTACTTGCACCGAACAAGGTATGGGTAACAGATATTACGTACATTGGGACATCTCAGGGCTGGGTTTACCTAGCGAGCGTGATGGACCTCTACTCTCGCAAAATTGTCGGTTGGGCGCTTGGGGAGCGAATGACCAAAGAACTAGTGTTGGAGGCGTTTGACCAGGCTTGTGAACGGCAAAAGCCTCCTCCAGGTTTAATTCACCATTCTGATCGAGGCTCACAGTATGCCTCAAACGAATACCGCGAGCGGCTGACGAAGCATGAGATGATTGGCAGCATGAGTCGTAAGGGCAACTGCTACGACAATGCATGTATCGAGTCCTTCCACAGCGTAATGAAGAAAGAGCTCGTGTACCAAACGAAGTTTCACACCCGAAAACAGGCGTATGATGCAATTTACCGGTACATTGAGTTCGACTACAACCGGATCCGCATCCACTCGACGATTGGTTATCTCACCCCGCATCAGTGCGAGAAGAGGTACTATGAACAACACCGGGTCTCCTAGTTTCTGTGTCTACTTTCTTGACAGAGGTCCAGATGAACATATATTTCGTACAGTAAGGTGATTTCATAAAGTTACAAGGAGCATTACCGGGTCGTGATAAGCGCCAGACGCCACTGTAACGCGATCTATATGCCGCAGGTAACCCATTTCGAGGTGTACATTTTCAAAAAAGTTACGCGGTTTGTTTGGTCAAACGGATGTTCATGTTCAAATGATTTAGCGAATATTTAGACACGTTGTACGTTAGGTAACATAGTTCGCGATCGACAAACGCCCGTTTTTTGAGCCTTCGTGTAGTGCCCATGCCAAAGTATTATTTCAGATAAGTAAAGACACGTTCAATAGCCGTTCGCTGCTTAACAATTCGGCAAACTTAATGTGGGGAGGTCCTCCTTTTTTGTTTGCCGAAAAACCTTATTTCACCTGGGTTTTCTAATTATGAAATTGACTTATTGTGCAACTTTACAGAGAGCGCCTTGGAGTTTCCTCCGCGATCCTGCTCGCAAAGCTGTTCTTTAGCACAATTCGAGGAGCTTAGGCACAAGTCCGGCATGATTTGCTGCTGGTTCGCACAAATTTCCATACATGCTCGTCTTGGATGGCTGCCCAAAGTCAATTGCCCTGGGCCAGAGCCATAGCCGTTTCGGGGAACGGCGTATCTGGATAATTCCATATATTAGGGGCAAGGGAGACCCTTGTAGTTTATAAAAATTGATAATAAATTGAGTAGATCCACTGTAATTATGAGTAGGAAGACCATACGGCTTGAGCGGAGGGATCTATTTGACGGAGGATTTTTATTGCGATGAGGTATTAAGCGGTCGTACATCGGTACAGAAGGTAATGGAGACGCCTAACGTGCTGGCATATCATCACACTCGCCCGTATTATCCTGTTCACATCGTCACGATTCCTAAGAAGCATATTTCTTCTCTACTAACACTGGAACCGGAAGACAATGAGCTCTTACTGGAGCTGATGGACGTTGTTAAAAAGGTAGCATCGCAAGTGCAGTCCGAGTATGGAGCGTGCAGGGTGCTGACAAATTTGGGGAGGTACCAAGACTCCAAGCATCTTCATTTTCATGTATTCTACGGTGAACCACTCAGCGGATAACAAGGCGTTTCATACACAAAGGCAGCCGATGGGCTGCCTTTGTCGCACAGGGAACCGTTAATCGTACTTATCCTCTTCGACTCGAAGCTTATTGTGTACAATGAGCTCGGCTTCGGTTTCGAAGTTTAGATAGAGCGGCGCTGGAAGAAGGTCAATCATCTCTTGCACCATGGGCAGCTCCAAGAAGGCTTCAATCGTTTCAGGCTGTGGCTCTAAACCGGAAGCCCATTCCCGCACGGCGTCGATGAATCGATAAAAGGACGCTTCAAATGCGTTCGCTGCCGCTTCCGAATCCTCGTGATCCGCCCGAGCCATGGAGCTCCAGTTCTGTAAAGCGATCTGCAAGGCTTGTTCAACTTTGGGGCTCATTCCCAATCCTCCTTAACCTTCAGAATGGTTATCTATGCTAAAGTAAAGTATAAAGCTTCTCACGATGTCTTGTACACCTTAGGAGCTTTTGAAGTGAAACAAAATGCATCCCCCATGAATGAATACTGCATGTTCAGCCTCAGATCCCCTTACTATAATGAAATTGTGCTGGAAGCGGAACGATCCGTGACATGAAAAGGGAGAAGGTGCAGTATGGAAAACCGTTCAATAAGACAAGTAATCAAAACGCAGGTTCTGGTGCTGGGCGGCGGCGCAGGAGGGGTGGGGGCTGCAATAGCCGCTGCGCGTGAAGGGGCGGAGACCATCCTGGTGGATCGTCAAGGCTTTCTAGGCGGTAACATGACCATTGGTCTGCCATTATTGGCTTTCCTGGATGCTCAAGGACGGCAGGTCACAGGCGGGCTGCCTCAAGAGATGGTGGATCGTTTGATCGAGCTCGGGGGCTCCTTCGGGCATAGAGAATGCCCGTTACATAACTCAACTACGGTAATAGACCCCAATTTAATGAAAATCGTCGTTTTTGAAAAAATCAAGCAGTACGGTGTGAAGCCTCTATTACACTGTGAAATTATCGGGACGAATGTGGAAGAGGGAGAACTAAGGTCTGTTATTGTAAAAGGAAAAGGCAAGGAAATCGAAATCTTCGCCGATGTGTTTGTGGATGCGACAGGTGACGGCGATGTTGCCTATATGGCCGGAGCAGAGTATGAAAAAGGGCAGTACGCGAATGGAGAAACACAGCCGCCTACGCTCATGTTTACCGTCGGGGGCTTCGATCTGGAACGATTTATGGATTTCTTGCAGGATCATCCGGAAGAATTAAAGCATGGATCCTCTATGAAGATTCGTCCCGGATATACGGCCGAGTTTTTGCGGGCCAGCGAAAACCATGTGTTCGTCGGATTAAAAAACACGATTTCGAGGCTGCGGAAAGAAGGAAAGTGCCCGATCGACCGTGACACGATTATTTATATTAACTTGCCAAGAGAAGGGTACATTGCATTAAATTGCATTCGCATTCTGAACTTTGACGGCACTAAGCTTGAAGAGCTGAGCAGAGGCGAGATCGAATCCAACCTGCAAATCATCCCGCTCATTACTATGCTAAAAGAACATATCCCCGGCTTTGAACATATTTACTTGTCCTCCATTGCGCCGTTCCTGGGGATTCGTGAAACACGGCGCATTATCGGCAAGCAGATGATCCGCGAGGAAGCGGCTGTCAACGGTGTCATCCCGGAGGATACGATCGCGCTAGGATCGTACATTATCGATATTCACAGCGGCTCGGGGGATTCCACCCTGATCCGATCGCTGGCGGGTCCTTACGGGATCACCTACGGGGCGACGATTGCCAAAGATGTGAAACGGCTGATGCTAAGCGGACGGTGCATCAGTGTCGATCCGGTGGTGTTCGGCTCCTCTCGGGTCATGCCGACTTGTATGGCGGTTGGCGAGGGCGTGGGAATCGGCGCTGCCTTAGCTGCACAGAACCGTATTGCCCCCGAAGATGTGGATGTCCAAACGATAAGACACAAATTACGAGAGTACGGTGCCATACTTTCGTTAGTATAACTTTAGGAGGCGGTAATCTTGCAGGAAGGACAGTTGACTTTTTTTGGCGGCGTCGCCAAGTCCGGAGGCGTTCAGGTGCTTTTCGGCAAAGGGAAGCAGGCCGTATTGTTCGATTTTGGTGTGGAGCACAGCAGCCTGCTGTTTCCTAAACAGCTGACGCTGTATGAGCCGGTAGCCGCCACGCCGGGGCGCGAGCTGCGCCAGTATTTGCTCGGCGGAATGACTGCGCCGCTGCCGGAGCTGTACGACCCCGAGCAGCAGAAAGGACTGGATTTCGCCAAGGTGCGGCGGGCCTGGGGGGACTGCGAGCTCCCGCAATACGAGCAGATCCGTTTGTTTATCGGACATATGCATACGGATCACATGGCGGTGCTTCCGTTTGTCCACCCGGATATGCCGGTTTATATGAACCATGACGCTTATTCGTTATTCCGGGGAATGGTGGCCGGCGGCCATTGCGCAGATACGAAGGCCAAGATCACGGCGTGCGACGATTTGACCGTCATCGATTTCGGAGAATTTACGATGCAAATCGTCGAGATGGACCATAATGCGACGGGGGCTGCGGGCATCATCCTTAATGACGGCACGTATAAAATCGCTTATACGGGAGATTGGCGCCGTCAAGGCAAACATCCGGAACGAATCGATCGGTTCATTGATCTATGCCGTGAGAGCCGGGTCGATCTGCTGATTACCGAGGGAACACGGCTTCCCTCCGATCCGGCCAAAGCGCCTTCCTTCCAGATGACGGAGGATGAGCTGCTGGACCGTTACTCGGAAATCGTAGGCAGTGCGGACGGACTTGTGTATCTACAGATGTCGCCACGCGACCTTGAGCGAATGGCCAATATGATCGCCATTGCGACGGAGAGAGGGAGAAAGGTCGCCATGGAAGCATCACAAGCGATCATCTGGCATACCGCGAACCGTGAAGGCATACGAATTTTGCGGGACCACCCGGCTCTGGAAGTGCCGATCCGTATCGTCGACGCAACCGTGACGGAGGACCGGGAGCTCCCGTATGAGACGGTCTCTTTGGAGGAAATGGCCGAACGGAAGGAGGAATATGTGTATTTCTTTAAATTCCCCGATCTTGCCCATATGATCGAATTGGAGGCGCTCGGCGATAGGCAAGACCGTTCCCATTTCATTCAATCGGATTACAGTGTAAAGCTCGATCATGCCGACGTAGCGCGATTCCTTAAGTCATACGGCATCACCGGCCATTCGTTATCCAACGGGGGTCACGCTCACCCCGAGGCGATCTCCGACATGATCAAGCGAATCTCGCCCCAAGCGGTCATTACGCTGCACAGCCGTTATCCGGAGTCGCAAGACACCAGAGGAGTGAAAGCTTATTTTCCGCAAAAAGGGGAGACGGTATCAATATCATCCATAATAGCCGCCGCAAGTGCAGCGATGTAAGCATTCAAGAAGGAGAAGATATACGATGGCCTTGACTACTATTACTTTCGTGAGACACGGCATTACCGATCATAACATTCAGAGAAGAGCGCAGGGCCATACGCAAAATCCGCTGAATGAAACGGGGAGGGCACAAGCGTCCTTAGTTGCGAAGCGGCTTTCCGAGGAGGGCTGGGACGTGTTTATTTCCAGCGACCTTAGAAGGGCCCGGGAGACGGCGGAAATCATATCGGCTGCACTCGGCCGGCCTGTCGATTTCTTCGATGAACGCCTTCGGGAAATGGATAGAGGCAAAATCGCCGACACCATCGAATCGGAACGGATCGAGCGGTGGGGGGAGAACTGGAGAGACCTGGATATGGGACAAGAAACCCATGAGTCGATGCGAGCCCGCGGTAAGAGCTTTGTCCAGGATATCGCATCGCGGTATGCCGGCAAGAAGGTGCTCGTCGTCACGCACGGCTATTTTCTGGGTCAAACCCTGAAGGAGCTGATGCAGGACGAGAGCACCGGCGACGAACTGCGCAATACTTCCGTAACGACAATTGCGCAAAAAGGCGAAAAGTGGGAATATTTGCTATATGATTGCGTGAAGCACTTGCCCGAAACATCCGGAAATGCCGTTAAACGCGGTTAAGCTCGCGGTATTTCGACGGGCTCATGCCCATGGATTGAGCAAATACCCGGCTTAAATAGAAGCCGTTCTCAAAGCCGCAGCGGGAAGCGATTTGATTCAGCGTCAAGTCGGTATCCAGCAGCAGACCGGCTGCTTTGCGGATGCGCAGCGACCGGACGAAGTCCGACGGGGTCATGCGGAACGATCTGCGGAAACGGCGAGTAAACTGCACGGGGCTAAGTCCGAGCATATGGGACAGCTCGCTCATGCCGAAAGGACTATGAGCATGCCGGTACAGCCATTCCGCCGCCCGGTTCATCAGAGCATCCTCCGAATCCGCGAGGCGTGACAGCTCATCCTGCCGGTGCTCTCCTTCCCATACCTCGCAGCTAAGCTGCCATATATCATTAAGGATCATTTGCTTGCGCAGGGCGCTGCGCGGATCAACTGCGAGATGAAGCTTTCGCAAATAAGCGAAGTTCGACGCCAGCCGCTTGCCGTCCGCCGGAAGGGAGAGGACGGACGGCGGCTGCGGCTCGGGCAACGGACTGCCCGCAAATTCGAAGCCGATGTAATGAAGCCCTAGCGGAGACACCATCTCGCGATAAAACGTCAACCCCGGCGGACAGTAAATTAGTTCCCCGGGACCTGCTTCCCCCCTCTCCGCTCCGATCCGGAACCGGAATTTGCCCGTTTCAACGGCAAACAGTACCCAAACGGGATACGAGTCCGCATTCATTTCAAACTTTTCTTTCCGTTCGAAGTAAGCATGAGAAACCATTAGCAGAGTCTGATCCCACAAAGCAGGCGCATCCATAGTTTGGCTCCTTATATGAAATAAAGTATATTCTACATGAATGATTGCTGTATGTTCAAGAAATAAATTGCTGTGTAATATGAAATGGTAAGCGTTTGCATAGAAAGGGTGGTAAATCGTTGAAAACTCGAACAGCGTTGTTGGCAATTTCTGTGATGATAATGGCAGCAGGATGTGGAAGCGGAAACGAAGGCACGCCGAAAGCAGTGGAACAGACCGTAAACACACAGCCTGTTACACTTAAGTTTGCCGTGCACCTTCCCATTAACGACGAATTTACACGGCTGTATATTGAACCGGTCACCAAGAAGTACCCCCATATTACTCTGGAGCTCATTAGCGCCAACACGTTTAAGATTTACGATCAGATCATTGCATCGGGCGAGCTACCCGACCTCTACCTCTCGTTTAACGGGAATATGCCGGGGTTGAAAGAGCGCGGACTTACCATGGATATGAAGCCTCTTTTTCAGCAGCATAAAGTGGACCTGAGCCGATTCGGCCAAAACTATCTGGACGATATTCAATACGCCGCAACCGAAAAAGGGGAATTGTATGGTCTCCCGATCGAAACCGGATTTCATGCGCTGTACTACAATAAGGATATCTTCGATAAATTCGGAGTCCCGTACCCGAAGGACGGCATGACCATGGAGGATGCCTTGGAGCTTGCCAAGAAGCTGACGCGGCTTGACAACGGCATCCAGTACCGCGGATGGGATTTGGGCAGCATCGTCAGAATGGCCCAGCCTCTCGGTTTGGAATATATCGACCGCAAAACGGAGAAGCCGATGATGTCCAGCGAAGGCTGGAAGCGCGTGTTCGAACTCGGAAAGCAAATTTACTCCATTCCCGGTAACGAGCCGTCGAAGGACGCGAATAAGAACAGAGTCAACGGTTTTATCAAGGATCGTTCGATTGCGATGCTGAATGAAACGAACCTGTTCTCCCGGCTTAAGGAAGCGGAGAAAGAAGGATTCAACTGGGACGTTGTCCAGCATCCGTATTACAAGGATAGACCGAATATTTATGGGAATTCGACGGTGTATATGGTAGGAGCGGTTCCGACAACAAAGCATATGGATCAAGTGCTTCAAGTTATGGAAGTGCTGACCTCGGATGAGGTGCAGATGAACGTGTCCAAGGCCGGCCGCATCTCCCCGTTAACCAGCGATGCCGTTCTGAAGGTGTTTGGGCAGAATGATCCTTCCCTAAGCGGCAAGAACGTCGCGGGTATAGTCAAAAGCAAACCGGTGAAATACCCGACCTACTTATATAGGGAAATCGCCGAGCCATTGACCACCAAGAAATTCGACGAGCTGTTGAAGGGCTCGCAGGATGTGAACTCGGCGCTCAGGGAGCTCGACGAGGAGATCGACAAAGCTGTCCAGGCTGAAAAGAAATAGCATAGGGGAGAAGACGGAAAGGGCTGCCCGTTCGGGAGGCCCTTCTGCAGTTAACGGATTCTTTGTTGAAAAACCGGCTTCGTGTCGCCCGGCATCGTAATGATAAGATGCTCGTTGCTAAGCTCGGACTTTGGAGGCATGCTCCAAAGCTTCAATGATGTGTCATCGAATGGTTCGCCGAATACGGCAGTGGCGATCCAGTGAGTCCCCCTTTGCAGTGCAGCCCTTAGCGTCGGAATGACGGTTCGCTTATGGATCAAATTCGTATTCGCGTTCGGATAAATCAACTCTAAGCTTCCACTGCCGTATAATAACTTTATTCCGCTGATCCCATTGCCGAATTGTGCAAACAGCCCATCTACCGATTGCTGCTGAACCATCCCGGTGGATGCTGCTGCATTCGAATCGGCTTCCATACCCAGAGCGAATCCGCCCTCCGCCGCATCCAAATCTCTAGCCGTTTCCACCCGATGGACCCTCACATGCCAGGGGCTTCCCGGAATGATCCAGGTCCGCACCTTTACATTCTCCCAAGGCATCCATCTGGCATAGATCCCTTCTTCCGTAACGGATATTTCTTCACATCTTCTCTTTACCCGATATAAATTATCGCCTTCGCTCAAGGCAAGCATGGAGTCGTAGGCGCCCTGAGCGAGTCCCCACTCCGCTCTGGGTACGCTGAATCCGAAAAAAGTAGAATAGACGAATTTTTCGTATTTAGCGGATGTATGCGTATGTTCATTCGTCGATAAGTGCCCGGAATTAAAAGCAAGGACATGAGCTCCCGCGGTTGTATTACGTCGGCATATGACGAGATGGGGGGCTTGTTGTACCGATTGGTTTTCCATTGCGGGCAACGGCAGCTCCTCTTCATGCCAGAACGAATGATCATCCGGTAATGCTAAGGGGAGAAATGATTTCAAAGCCCAATAGGGCGAGCCAGGGGCATTATAATTTTCCGCCATGACCAGGTTAGGGTACGCATAGCCGATACTTAAAGTGCCATCGTTGTTAAATATCGGCTGTCGGAACCACCACCTTAGGTTTCTGAGTAGTATTCCTTTCATTACTCCCAGAGGGAACGGGTGTACTTCAGCAAAGACCAGCGCAGCCCAGAAGGCTGATTGTGAGAACCGATAAGAAAGACTCCGGCCATACGGCAAAGCGGCACCATCTTCTGCAAACCAATAAATGAACTGTTTGGCAAATTGTGCGGCGCGATCCTTGTACAGGCGGGACCTCACCGGATCTTCATCTTCCATGAGCTTAGCGTAGAGCAGCCCGTAATAATGGAGTGCAAACGGAATATAGTAATCGCTGTGACCTTTCACTCCGTCTGCATACCAGCCTTCGGAAAGATAGAAGCGCTCGATTTCATCCAACGTACGGTAGGTGAGTACTTTATCGTAGGGCAGCCCGGCCTTTTTAAAGCCGACTTGAACCAATACCCGGAAAAACAGCCAGTTGCAGTCCCAAAGCTTACTTTCGTTAATGGACCGTAGCCACGTCGCTAGTCTGTCTAGATCGGCACGGTTCAGCCATTCCTTACATGTGTCCGGAATGAGTGCAAGAGCAAATCCGAAAGCGGCCATCTCGACAGAGCGCTGATCATAATCCGTTGCGGCACCCCAATATTCTTCATGGTCCGGGTTGGTGCCATTGATGATGCCCTGCTTATATATTTCAGTGAGTTCCGAGGTCCCCCCGCCGGCTAGCAGAGGGACAAGTCCCCAAAGAATTCGCGAAAACCCTTCGTATCCCGCTACATCATCACTATAGCTGGCACCGCTGTGACCCATTTGCAGCCGGGCGGAGCCTTTGCTGTAGTAAGACTTTAACGGATCGGTCAATTGAGCGAAAGCAATGCGTAAATTCTCTTTTGTTTTCAACGGATTTTGTGCAATCGGTAAATGGGAATGCAGCATTATAGGTAATGCCTCCTGGCTGTAAATGAATGATAATGATGATTATAACGCAGAAGCAGCTGCAAAAATCACATTTCGGGAAACAAGTAAAAATTGACGAAAAGAACGTCGAAATAGCGTTATCTATAGGGATTCTCCGGCTAGCTATGCTAAAATAACTTTGATGCACGATATATGTACAGGTAAAATCGTGAGTTAATAATATTATTAAAGGGTGCAGAAACATTGGTATAGGCAGGTGCTGAGTAATGAGTCAAACGGAGCAAAAAATTACATTCGGTATTATCGGCGGCGGCTGGAGGGCTGAGTTTTATCTTCGCATTGCCCAAGCGCTCCCTTCCCGGTTCGAGGTCGCCGGAATGGTTGTTCGCGATGCGGAAAAAGGGAAACGGATCGAAAGCATGTTTGGAGTACGGACCTACCGCAGCTTGGATAAGATGCTCGAAGCTTCGGATCCCTCGTTTATCGTATTGTCCGTTCCTTGGGTAGCATGTCCCGGATATATTGCCGAGCTTACGGAGCGTGGAGTACCGGTACTGTCGGAGACGCCTCCTGCGCCTGATCTGTCCGGTTTGATCGAGCTCCAGAGGTTCACTGACGCCGGGGCGAAAATTCAGGTCGCAGAGCAATATCCGTTTCAGCCGCGAAATCAGGCGATCCTGGACATCGTCCGGTCGGGAAAGCTAGGTGAGATTTCGCATGCCCAAGTAAGCTTGGCTCATGGCTATCACGGGATTGCTCTGCTTCGCAAGTGTTTGGGTGTAGGCTTCGATGAGGTAAGGATTACTGCCAAACGGTTCGGTTCACGCATTACGGCAGGACCGGACCGCGGGGGGGAACCGCAGCGGGAGGAGCTTATTCCTACCCATCAAGATATCGCCTGGTTCGAGTTTCCGGATAAACATGGAGTATTCGATTTTACCAGAGACCAGTATTTCTCGTGGATCCGGTCCCCGCGAGTTCTGATCCGGGGTACCCGCGGGGAAATCCACAACGATACCGTACGTTATCTTCATAACTTTCATACGCCCGTTCAAGCGGAGCTTCGGAGAATGAATGCAGGAGAGAACGGGAACCTTGAGGGCTATTATCTCAAGGGTATTTTGCTGGGTGAGGCGTGGGTGTATTCCAACGAATTCGTCCCGGCGCGTTTGACGGACGATGAGCTCGCGATCGCCACCTGCCTCCGCAAAATGTACGATTACGTGAATGGCGGCGAAAGCTTCTATTCCTTGGCGGAGGCTTCGCATGATCACTATCTCAACCTTTTGCTTGGCAAAGCGCTTGAGAGCGGTATGACGGTCACAAGCGAGCGGCAGCCCTGGATGGGATAGGGCGTAGCATCCGGTTCCTCAGGATACATATACAATGCAAGAAGAACAAGCGGAATAACAAAGCCGCTTGTTCTTCTCTTTTAGTGGTATTGTCCAGGAGGAGACACTGAGGCAAACGCATCATTTTGTTAGCGGCTTCAAGTTATGATAGTTTTTCCCTCGAAGATTGTGATAACATTATGAACAATTAAGCTTGACCTACTTCCATGCTAGAGGGGGAACCTACGAATGGCCCGGCCCCGTAAGGTAACATCAGCTCTATACGATTACTTGACACTGCGAAGAAGGATTACCTTAATCTTCTTGATCAGCGTGCTGATCCCTTTTGCAACGATTGGCTCGATCTCGTATTATACGATCTACTCGATTCTGACAGGTAAAATTCAAGCGGGGATCCAGAGCAATCTAAAGCAGGTTCGCATGTCGCTGGAAAGCACGATCAGTAACCTGAACCATGTATCGCAGCAGCTTGCTTTCGAAGGAACTGCGGGGAAGAAGCTGGAGGAGCTGCTGGAGGCTGAAATGCCGTATGACCGCTACGGGCTGACCGACGAGCTGAAGGAGCAGCTGCGTGTCATTACCTTCACGAATCCGTCGATCGGACTTACATTCTACTATTTTCGCAACGACCACAGCTTCCTCTTCGAAAATCTGGGGGTACGCAACAGCTTCGACCCGAACAAGCTCCCCCTCTTGGCGCAATACTACGAAATTTCCTACTATGGCCCTCACATAAGCAACAGCAGCTTCGATAATCAATATGTGCTTTCGGCGATGCGGAAGGTCGATCTTCCGAGCCGCGACGACGTTTACGTTTACATCGAGTCCGCCTTTCATTTGACGCAGACGATTTTGGATAACGACCTGTTTGTCGATGGGCTGTCGCACATTTTTCTGGATAATGACGGGAGAATTGCTTATAGCGAATCTCCGAGCCTCTTCCCGCTGCATACGACCGTCGACGATTTTGCCGGCGGCACCTCGGGTACGCTGAAAGGGCACTATTGGTTCAAGGAGGTCAGCAATCAAGGCTGGAGTATGGTGACGATCATCCCCCAGGCCAATTACAACAAGGAAATGAACCAATGGTTTCTGCAGATCCTGCTGTTCTCGCTTCTCTTCCTCGGCATCAGTTTGCTGCTCGCCTGGCTGCTGTGGAAAATGGTGTACCGGCCGCTCAGCGACTTCCAAAGGGAAATCAAACAAATGTCGCAAGCCCCTGTGCCTGCGGAGCCGATCCGGACGCAAATTCCGGAGTTCGATCATTTGCTGCATCAATTCAGGCTGATGAAGGAGCAAATCTGGCAGCTGTTCGCTGAGGTGGAACAGAAGGAGAGGCGGCGTATCGATCTGGAGGTCGAGAAGCTGCTGTATCAGATCAACCCTCATTTTCTCATGAACTCATTGGACACGGTGCACTGGCTGGCTGTCATGAACGGGCAGAACGAAATCGACCGGCTCGTCCTTTCCTTGAATAAACTGCTGTACTACAATCTCGGCAAGCTGGGCCAGACGGCTACGATGCAGGAGGAGATCGACGCACTTCAGCAGTATCTTATCCTTCAGCAGATCCGCTATGATTTTCAGTTTGATGTGCGCATCCATGTGGATGAAGAAGTGTTGAAGGCTCCGGTTCCGCGGTTTATTTTGCAGCCTCTTGTAGAAAATTCACTGTATCACGGCTTGCATGACGACGGATATATCCAGGTGGATGTGAAGCGGACCGGAGATTTGATGGAAATATCGATCCGCGATAACGGCGCCGGGATGACAGAGGAAACGATCCGGCAGCTGCTTACACAGAAGGAAGCGGATAAT
Organism: Paenibacillus silviterrae; assembly: GCF_030167925.1. GTDB lineage: Bacteria > Bacillota > Bacilli > Paenibacillales > NBRC-103111 > Paenibacillus_G > Paenibacillus_G silviterrae. Next base: position 1,292,448 of record NZ_JASKUT010000002.1, on the reverse strand, counting down.
CGCAAGGTCGGGATGGGAATCGGCATGAACTATGTCAAAAGAATGCTGGAAAGCCAATACGGCGAGACGGCGTCGCTTGTCATTGAAAGTACGGTAGGCGAGGGCACAAGCGTTTATGTAACGATACCGATAGATCAGGGGAGGGAAATCGCATGAGCAGCATTCGAGTGCTGATTGTCGATGACGATAAATTGGTTCGAAAGGGCTTAATCTCCGCCATGCCCTGGGCTGAGTTCGGCATGGAGGTGGTAGGGGAAGCGAATCACGGGGAGAAGGCGCTGGAATTCATGGGAAGTCACCCTGTGGATTTGCTTCTGACGGATTTGGCGATGCCGGTGATGTCGGGCATTGAATTGATGCGGGAGGTGCGCAAGCGTTATCCGCAAATTCACATCGTCGTACTGACGCTCCATCAGGATTTCGAATATATCCAGGAGGCGCTGCGGCTTGGAGCCATCGACTATATTGCCAAGGTTCAGCTGGAGAAGGAGCGGTTCGACCAAGTGCTGGGAAGAATCGCTGAGAGAATACGGGAGAGCAGCGTTTCCGTGACGCCGGATCCGCGGAACGGGCGGGATGCGAAATGGCTGACGGATCGCGGTTATGTGCTGCTTGCTCCGAAGCATGCAGAGGCTTTGGAGGAAACGGAGCTGGGACCGTCACTTTCCGGCGGTACGTTATCCGAAGCAGGCTTGAACACGTATCTCTGGCTTCCGGCCGATGAAGCTGCGGGAGAAGGATTGCTAAAGCACTGGACCGCCGCTTTGCAGGATGGCAAGGATTGGTCCTTGATTGAGCTTAACGGTCTTCGGAGAGTAACGCGGAAGGAAGCGTTAGCCTGGTTGCAGCGCTATCGGGAAAGGGATTTTTTCTATGATTATGCACCTGGCGATAAAGCCCTGATCCGCGAAGTCGTGACGCAAGACAAGGAGGGGATCGCCTCAAAGGACGGTGAGCTGCTTGCCGGTAAGGCCGAGGAGAATTTGACGCTGGCCAAAGCGGATTGGTCAACCCCGGATTGGGTTCGACAGGATACCGTGTTTACGAAGCTGGTAGAGGGCTTGAAGCAGCTTCGGCTGCCGGAAGTCAAGCTGATCGGACTGCTCTATTCCCTAATCGATGAGTGGAACCGGTTGTTCGGGCCTCTCGGCATGTCCCCCATTGCGTTCCCGGATGCCCTTTATTGTTGGCACGATACCGTAAGCTGGCTGCATGCGACACGAGATCACATCCGGCAGGCGCTCCAGCGGTCGACTTATTCCCAGGAAGTGGTCGAGGCGGTTATGAAAGCGAAGCAGCTAATGCATGAAGAGCTGGATCAAGCCGTGACAGCGGCGGATATGGCTCGAAGGGTCTTGATGAGCCGCGGCTATTTCAGCCAATGCTTCAAGGATGTGATCGGAAGGACGTTTAACGATTATTTGCGGCATATCCGCATGGAGAAGGCGAAGGAGCTTCTGCTGTATACCCATAAGCCGATACATTGGATCGCCGAGCAGACCGGCTATTCGGACGAAAAGTACTTTAGTCGTACCTTTCGCGAGCACACGGGCATACTGCCCAGTGAATACCGGCAGACGCATCGCGGCGGTCAGGAGACCGGTAGAGAGCTGTCAGGTAAATAGGTGTATCAATGTCATATCTCGGGGCTGCCCGGCCCGGCGCTCCGGTCATTTCTCCTACAGAAGTCGTAACCGCTTTCTATCCGTCCGATCGGCACTTTCGTGATACTTTATAAGAGTAAGAAGCAACGATACATGAAACGAAAGAAGGGGAATCCATTGCGAAAATCTAAGAAAGCGGTTCCGTTACTGCTGGCTGCCATGCTTGTTGCCTTATCCGCCTGCAGCGAGACGAAGGATCAAGCCAAGGGAGACACGCCGAAGGAAGCCGGGCCATCGAGCTCCGCTCCGGGGGATCCGTTCGGGAAATACGAGAAAGCGGTTACGATCAACATCGGCAAGGAGGTCAATCCCTCCGATAAGACGCTTCCGCCTGGAGACAGCACAGAGAATAACCAATATACCCGCTATGTCAAAGAGCAGCTGAACGTCGAGGTGAAGAACGCCTGGCAGGCGGCAACCGGCAAAGATTACGATCAAAAGGTGAATCTTTCTATCGCAAGCAACGATCTGCCGGACGCCATGATCGTCAACGACACGCAGCTGCGGCAGATGGTGAAAGCGAACCAGCTGGCGGATTTAACCGAGGTATACAAGAATTATGCCTCTCCGGCTGTGAAGAGCATTATTGACTCTACCAAGGGCTTGGCGATGAAGGCAGTCACCTTTAACGGGAAAATGCTGGCTATTCCAAACGTTACCACGGAGTCCGATATGGTTCATCTCATGTGGATTCGCAAGGATTGGCTGGATAAGCTCGGCTTGCAGCCGCCGAAGACAATCGATGAGCTGGAGAAGGTTGCCAAAGCGTTCGTGGAACAGGACCCGGACGGCAACGGCAAAGCGGATACGATGGGAATCGTCGGACCGCAATCCGGCGGTTTGCTGCATGCGAACTTTATTGCTCCGAACAATAACAATTACGGCTTTGATCCGGTGTTTTCCTCCTACCATGCATATCCTGGCTTCTGGCTGAAGGATAAAGACGGCAAAGCGGTGTACGGCTCGATTCTGCCGGAGACCAAGACCGCTCTCGCGAAGCTGCGCGATTGGTACGCCAAAGGGCTGATCGACAAGGAAATCAGCGTGAGAAAGGACTCGGCTGAGCTGATTAAGAGCGGTAAAGCCGGCATTTGGTTTGGCATGTGGTGGGGAGGCTACGGTCCGCTGGGCGATGCCATCAAGAACGATCCGAAGGCGAATTGGCAGGCATATACCGCCCCGCTCGATGCAAGCGGCGAGTTTACCCCGCATATGGGGACGCCGTCCAATAAGTTCCTGGTTGTCCGTAAGGGTTATGCGCATCCGGAAGCGGCGCTGAAGCTGGAGAACCTGCTGCTGCGCGACGAATCGAAGATGGACGTGAAGGTATCGCTGGATAACTACCCGCTTCGTATCGTTTTCGCACCGATGGATGAAATGGATGTCACCTACAAAATGATGAAGGAAGTGCTCGCCGGCACGAAGAAACCGGAGGATATGGATTTGCCGGGTTATAAGCTGCTGAAGGCGGATGCGGAGAACGTCAAGAAGGTGAAGCTGGAGCCGTACGATAAGATCGATATTGAGTATTGGAATCCGAATGCGGATTTCGGTGTATGGAAGCGGATGTATTCTACGTTCGTAGGCATTGGCGCGCTGCAAAAGCCGTATAAGAGGACATATAGCCTGACGTATTCCATGACAAAGACGATGGAATCCAAATGGCCTACGCTCGACAAGCTCGAGAAGGAAGCTTTCCTGAAGATCATTATGGGCGCGGCGCCGATCGATTCGTTCGACACGTTCGTTCAGGAGTGGAAGAAGCAGGGGGGCGACCAGATTACGGCAGAGGTAGAGGAGCAAGCGAAGCAGTAAGAAGCAAGCGGGCGCCGGCCGCCGGTCGGCGCCGCCATTCGATGACAGAGAAGGAGTGAGCTGAAGCATGAAGTCCAAAGGCTTCGCCAAGCATTACTATCTCATGCTTCTGCCGGGATATGTATGGCTGACGCTGTTCAGCATTGTACCGATGTTCGGCTTCGTGATCGCTTTCCAGGACTACAACCCGGGCCTTGGTATGATGCATTCCGAATGGATCGGACTGGAAAATTTCAAATATTTAATGTCCCTGAGTGACAGCAGTACGGTAATATTCAATACGCTGAATATTGCGGTGATGAAAATCATCGCCAATCTGTTGGTTCCTATGGTCTTCGCTCTAATGCTGAATGAGCTGCGAATGGCCATTCTGAAGCGCTGGATTCAAACGCTCGTTTATTTGCCTCATTTTTTATCCTGGGTCATTCTTTCGGGGATCCTGCTGGATGTCTTTGCTTATCAAGGACCGGTAAACCATCTGGTAACGGCCTTCGGGGGCGAACCGGTGCTGTTCTTCGGCCGGGCGGATTTATTCCCCTTCTTAATTGTCGGAAGCGATGTTTGGAAGGAGTTCGGCTTCAATACGATCATCTATCTCGCCGCTTTAACGGGGATTAATCCCTCGCTCTATGAGGCGGCAGCCATTGACGGGGCTACGCGCTTGCAAAGGCTTTGGTATGTGACGATTCCCGGCATTGTCACGACGGTCGTGCTTCTGGCGGTGCTGAGCCTCGGGAATGTGCTGAATGCCGGCTTTGACCAAATTTTTAACTTATATAATCCGCTTGTGTATTCGACGGGCGATATTATCGATACGTGGGTGTATCGTACGGGGCTGGTTAACCTGCAGTATGGTTTGGCTACGGCGATGGGCCTGTTCAAATCCGTCATCAGCTTCTTGCTGATCATCATTTCGTACGCGCTCGCTTCAAAGTTTGCCAATTATCGTATCTTCTAATAAAGGAGCATGGCTATGGTCAGAGAAGCAACGCTTGGCTCCAGGGTGTTCGATGGGCTGCTGGTGGTACTGCTTGTCGGCATTGCGCTGCTATGCCTGCTGCCGCTTTGGTATACGCTCGCCATCTCGTTAAGCACCAATTCAGCAGCTGAGGCCGGTCTTGTGAAGCTGTGGCCGGTGGGCTTGAACCTCAATTCTTATCAAGAGATTATGGGCGACAGCAAATTTTTCAATTCCTTTTGGATTTCGATTCAGCGGGTCGTGCTGGGGGCCGGCGTCAGCTTTGTGGTAACGGTTCTAATGGCTTATCCCTTGTCCAAAACGAGCAAGGAGCTGCCGCTTCGCAATGTGCTGATGTGGGTTCTCGTATTCACGATGCTCTTCAACGGCGGTTTGATTCCTTGGTACCAAACCGTGAAATCGCTTGGTTTGATCAACAGCATCTGGGCGCTTGTGCTCGGACACAGTGTGCCGATGTTTAACGTCATTCTGGTTGTCAACTACTTCCGCAACCTGCCGAAGGAGCTGGAGGAGGCGGCGCTTGTCGACGGGGCCGGACCATGGTACATGCTGGTGAAGCTGTTCATCCCGCTGGCCGTGCCGGTGCTTGCCACCGTTACGCTGTTCAGCATCGTGTACCACTGGAATGAGTTTTTTAACGGCTTGGTGCTCATGTCAAAGGCGGATAAATATCCGCTGCAAACGTACATCCAGCAGCTGGTCGTCGTGATCGATGCGAGTACCATGGATACGGAGCAGCTGAAGCGGCTCAGCGAGCTGTCCAACCGGACGCTGAATGCGGCCAAAATTTTTATCGCGATGATTCCGGTATTGATTATTTATCCGTTCCTGCAGCGCTTCTTCATTCACGGGATTACGCTAGGCTCGGTAAAGGAATAAGAGAGAGGGTTGGTTACGGCATGAAATTTACGGATGGCAACTGGTTATTGCGGGAAGGACTGACAGTACTGGGAGCCGTACAGGCTCATGAGATCGAACGGAGAGAGGACCGGCTGACGGCTTATGTCTCGCCGAGACCGCTTGTAAGCCGATCCAGCATGCTGGATACGGGGCTGCTGACGGTAAGGTTCCACTCTCCCATGCCTGGCGTAATCGGTGTAAAGCTGATTCACCATGAGGGGATTCTCGATCGGGGGCCGGCTTTCGAGCTGCAAGCCGCTGAAGGGAGCCACACGGTGATTGTAGAAAACGAGCAGGAAGCCCGGTTGACCAGCGGCAGCTTAAGTGTCCGGATCCGGAAGGGAGCGGACTGGGCGGTCGATTTCCTTCGAGGGGAGGAGCGGATCACCGGAAGCCGCGCCAAATCGATGGCATATATTCGGGATGCCGCGGGGTCGGCTTATATGCGGGAGGAGCTGGATCTCGGCGTAGGCGAATGGGTGTATGGACTCGGAGAGCGCTTTACGCCGTTCGTGAAGAACGGGCAGGTCGTGGACATCTGGAACAAGGATGGGGGCACCAGCTCTGAGCAGGCCTATAAGAACATTCCGTTCTATGTTACGAACAAAGGCTACGGTGTTCTCGTCAATCAGCCGGAGCTGGTTTCCTTTGAGGTCGCCTCGGAGAAGGTGAAGAAGGTTCAGTTCAGTGTTCAGGGCGAGTCAATGGAATATTTCGTTATCGACGGTCCGACGGTAAAGGAGGTTCTGGGCAAATATACCGGGCTGACCGGGAAACCCGCGCTTCCTCCCGCATGGAGCTTCGGCTTATGGCTTTCCACCTCCTTTACGACCAATTACGATGAGGCAACGGTCAATTCCTTCATCGACGGCATGGCGGAGCGGGATTTGCCGCTCCATGTGTTTCATTTCGACTGCTTCTGGATGCGCGAATTTCATTGGACGGATTTTCAGTGGGATAAACGCGTGTTCCCGGATCCTCAGGGCATGCTAAAGCGCTTGAAAGACAAGGGCTTAAAAATCTGCGTCTGGATCAATCCTTATATTGCGCAGCGGTCCCGTTTGTTTGCGGAGGGCTTACGGAACGGATATCTTGTGAAGCGGCCGAACGGAGACGTATGGCAGTGGGATCTGTGGCAGCCGGGCATGGCGCTGGTCGATTTCACCAATCCGGAGGCATGCGAATGGTATGCAAGCTATTTGAGGGGACTCATTGATATGGGAGTGGACAGCTTCAAAACGGATTTCGGCGAGCGCATCCCGACCGACGTGATTTATCATGACGGTTCCGATCCTGTGAAAATGCACAATTACTACACTTTTCTTTACAATAAAGTGGTTTTTGGCGTGCTGGAGAGCGAGCTGGGGAAAGGGCAGGCGGCGGTGTTCGCGCGGTCGGCGACCGTCGGCGGTCAACAATTTCCGGTTCATTGGGGCGGGGATTGTTACGCGGATTACGAGTCCATGGCCGAAAGTCTTCGGGGCGGTCTGTCGCTCGGTTTGTGCGGGTTCGGCTTCTGGAGCCATGATATCGGAGGCTTCGAGGCAACAGCGCCGGCGCACGTATTCAAACGCTGGCTGGCCTTCGGCTTGCTTTCCAGTCACAGCAGACTGCATGGCAGCAAGTCCTACCGTGTACCTTGGGCGTACGACGAAGAAGCGGTGGAGGTCACGCGCCTCTTTACGAAGCTCAAATGCCGGCTGATGCCGTACTTGTTCGAGACGGCGGCGCAGGCTGCGGAGCAGGGGCTGCCGAGTATGCGTGCCATGCTGCTGGAGTTCCCGGACGATCACACCTGCGAGTTCCTGGATCGTCAGTACATACTGGGAGAGCAGCTTCTTGTGGCACCGGTGTTCAGTGAGGCAGGAGAAGTAAGCTATTACTTGCCGGAAGGACGCTGGACGCATTTGCTGTCGGGGGAAACCGTGGAAGGCGGAAGATGGCGCAAGGAAACGTACGGGTTTCTCAGCCTGCCATTATTGGTCCGGCCCAACAGCATCATCGCCTTCGGTGCGGTAGATACGCGACCGGACTACGATTATGCCGATCAAGTGGAGCTGCGGGTGTATGAGCTGGAGGAAGGCCGTACGGCCGCTACGGTGGTACGGGATGTTTCAGGCGCAGCTGAGCTGCGGGCGTCGGTGAGCCGGGAGGGAGCAAGCCTGCTGCTCGAGCTGGAAGGCAGCGGCAAGCCGCTTACGATTGCTCTTACGGGGATGGGAGAAATCGCTGCTGTAGAAGGGCTGGAGGCCGTAGTGGAAGGCAGCAGCCTTCGCATTCCCGCAGGGGTAAAGGCGGTTCGGGCGCGAGTGCTCCTGCAAGAATCACAGTAATGCAAGAAGGACTATTCCTTGGCCTATGGAGTTCAGGCTTTGAGGAGTAGTCCTTTTTTGCGCGTAGCTTTAAAAAATCACGTTAAGGCGCACAGATTCACCGGCGAGTAGCTTGTAAGGCGAAATAATCACCTTACATAGACCTAGTCCTCCGATTTCACTCGCAGAGGTACGTTGAAACGTGAAAAAATCACGTTATGGCGATAAATCTGTCCATCAAGCAGGAGGTAAGATGAAATATTCACTTTACAGCTTGGGGAGACAGCCGACCGGCTGACGAGTATACAGCAATCGCCTTTCCCTACGCTATCTCCGCAAGCTGCAATCAAGCCTTCACGAAGTCAATCTCCTGGAATCGGGCGACCTCTTTCAGCCAACGTTCCTGGACGAAGGCAACATGATCAGGGTGCTCGTTGTAAGCGGTATAGTCATCCTGAGAGTCGAACTCCATGCAGAAGCCGAAGTCAAAGTCTGTCTTCGGGCTGATCTGGCGCAGCACCTCGAAGTTCTTCACAACGGGTATACCGGTTAGAATGCGGTAGCCATCCTCAAGAAATCGAGCCGTCTCCGGCGCCTCCTTGGAATGCTTTAGTGTAAAAACCGCCATATGGCGTATCGTGCCGTTACCCATAGACATGATTAACATCTCTCCCGTACGATAGGTTGGACCTTCCTTCCAAATTCATCCTAGCAGATGAGATATGAAACCGGCAAGACAGGTGAAGGAACTACCATATCTTTACCATTTATTTTCAAGGGATTTAATGCTATATTCCTACTATAAAGGTCGATAATTGTCGTAAAATGTAGAAATGCCATTGAAAAGGGCAAACTTGTCGAAAGTCAAGGACGCAAAGCTTCGGGCCTAACGCAGCATGCTATGCTATGGCAGCCGGGCAACCATTGGGGGGATCGTGGAAAGAGCTGCCCATTAGAGGCGGCTTTTTTTTGGTGGTTTGATTGGATTGAGTTCACTATCAGACAAGAAGACAAACATGACAAACGGAGGGGTATTCATGGAAATGATGAAACATCTGAAGGTCGGCGTAAAAATCAATCTTCTGATCCTGTTATGTGTGATAGCTTTGCTGACTGTCGGCATTATCGGTTACACAGGCATGTCAAGAATGAATAACGCATCGAAAGAAATGTATAATTACAAGCTGCTGCCGATTCAGTACTTAAGTGCGATGCAAACCATTTCCTATCGACAAGAAGCCAACTTACTTGAACTGATGATCACAATGGACGATAAAATGAACGATAAGCTTTTGGATGAGATCAATCAAGCGTCCGCGGACACCGACAAGCTGATGAACGATTATTTGCAAACCGAGCTTGATCCTAGGGAAAAGGAGCTGGTTGAAAAATACAACCCCGTCCACCAGAAATTTCGGGAAGCACGCAAGGAATTACTTGCTGAGGCGCAAAAAAACAATAATGAAGCAGCTTATTCCATCTATTTACATAAAGTAGGACCTCTGAAGGATCAACGGGATAAGATCATGAACGATCTGATTCAGTATAACTCCCAGACGGCCAAAGAGATCAACGATGAGAACAAAAACGCCTTTTACTCGGCTCGCAACGTCATGATTATCGTATTTATTGCGGTACTGCTCTTAAGTATCGGCTTCGGCTATTTGATTTCCCAATCGATCGGACGTCCGATCAATCGTGTTCTGAGTATTTTGGATAAGGTGGCTCATGGTGATTTGCGTGAAACCGCTGACATTCAATCCCGGGACGAGGTTGGAAGATTGGCGGAGGCGCTGAATCATACCATTCAGAGCATGAGAGGAACTATAGGCGGTATTCTCGCTTCGGCCGAAAGCGTAGCTGCAGCAGCCGAACAGATTTCGGCAAGCTCCGAAGAGGTTGCTACTGGCAGCAATGAACAGGCTCAGGAGGCTCAAGCGATTAACGAGCTGTTCAGAGAATTGTCCGTAGCCATTAACTCGGTAGCCGTTAGTGCGGAGCAGGCGGCCGAGCTGTCGGAGGAAACCATGTCCATGGCGCAAAATGGAGGAAAAGTTATCGACCGATCGGTACAAGGAATGGAATCGATCCATCGTCAAATGGCTCTGCTGGAGACGGACTCCAACCAAATCGGAGAGATCATCGATGTAATTGAAGATATTTCGGATCAGACGAACCTGCTTGCTCTGAATGCAGCTATCGAAGCCGCTCGTGCGGGTGAAATGGGCCGCGGCTTTGCCGTCGTTGCCGATGAAGTACGGAAGCTTGCCGAAAGAAGCGGTGAAGCGACAAAGCAAATCAGCGAGATTATTAAGGGGATGCAGCAAAATACCAAGCTAAGCGTTTCCGCTGTGAATGAGGGTACCGTGGCCTCAAGGCAAACGGGTGAAGCCTTCCAAACCATCATGACTGTCGTGAATGACACGGCGAGCAAAGTATCCGAGATTGCAGCAGCCTGCGAGGAGCAAGCGGCTCAGTCGACGGAGGTGCTTCAGTCGATCGAGAAAATTTCCGCAGCGACGGAGGAAGCGGCAGCCAGCAGTCAAGAGACGGCATCCACCTCTCAATCCCTCGCTCAGCTAGCGCACGAATTAAAAAATATGGTAGCCGCCTTCAAACTAAGCTAAGAAGGTACCGATTGAACAAAACGTCCTGCTTCTTCTTGGGAGCGGACGTTTTGTTTTCACGTTTATTTCCGCTTGAAAGCCCCCAGCGCCATGATCAACAAGGGATACAAAAAGCCGAACACTACAGCATACGGCGGATATACGGTCGAGTCCCATTCGGCCATATACACGACATTGGGATAGACGACAAGCGACATGACGACAAGGATCATGCCGAAGGGCAAAGCAAGCGGACGGTAGTCCTTCAGCTTCAGCGTTTGAGCGAGTCCCGTCACACACGCGTAGGAGTACAATGTAATTTTGAAGTAAATCGAGAGAATCCAGATCCCTGCCAAGATCGACTCGATGCGCTGAAAAAAATCGGCGATACTGATTTTCCTGGCAAGCACATAGCTTGGGTACTGCTGCCGTGCCGTGCTCTCCGCCCCCATTACCGCGATGCACAGCAAGGTAATTAGTACAATCACAACGCCGCCGATGGCCGATCCGACGAGCAGCCCTCTCCTTGCCCGATCCCTATGGCGTATGTGTTTGGGAAAGAACATCAGCAGCACGACCATTGGAAGCGATGCCGTACCAATTACAGCTAAGACAGCCTTGGCCATGGAGGGCAAGCTCGTATTCAAAACCGGTTCCAAATTCGAGAGCTTGGTATCCGGAATGATAAGGACAACGAAAATCATAAAAAGCATGATAAACCAGGGAAAAAAAACCTCCGCCGCCCGGGCGATCGTCTCGAGTCCGGAACGCAAGCCCATCATGACAACCGCAGCAAACAGTATGTTGATAAATTGGATCGGTGTTTCCGGCATAACCTGTGTCGTTACGAAATTTCCGATATAGGATAACAAGGTAGCCGAACCGATAAAAGAAAAGAAAATCAAGGGCAAAACGAGTGCCGTTCCGACAACCGGTCCATAAAGGGAATGCGTATATTCAACAAACGTCATCCCTTCCATCCGTTTGCCGACGGCATGAAAGAAGAGAACGATAGCCAATCCAACCAAAGAGCCAAGGAGTGCAGCCATCCAAGCATCGTTGCCCGCAACTGCCGCAAGTCCGGCAGGAATGATTAGAATGGTGGTTCCCACGGTAAAGAACATGGCAAGTATCGTAAATTGACGAACAGACACCATCATCGAACCTGCCCCCGCTTCGTCATTGTAAGAATCGCTCCAGCATATCGCTTACGGGTGTAAAGACAAAGGCAACAGCATCCAGCGGATTCGGGATCTTCCACTGGAGCGTTTCGGCCGTACTAAGACCCAGCCCGGTGAGCAGCAGCAGCGAAAAGCACAGAAATTCTCTCGTATCCTTACTCCGCCATAATGCGGGTCCCTCCACAAGAGCGATTCCCGCTGCTGCAGCGATAATCCCGATCAGCGACCACATGACTTATTCCCCGCCCTTGACTTGGATTGGATTGGTTGTTGTGCCGAGTCTTCGAATTTTGGCATCCACTTGGATGTTGACCTCCAGGTCCCGGAATTCGCGATCCCAATCCTTCGCGTACGGTTTCCAGGCTTGGGGATCGGTTTTGCTGAGTACACTTCCAAAGCCGAGGATATCCGACTGAAACACCTTCTGCGCTTTACGAACCGCCGATGCAGCATAGCCGCGAATAACTTCCTCGGAGCGCTTTTCCAGCTCTTCAATCGTCTCGGTCTTCGTCAAATCAATAGCGCAGGAGGCATCTCCGATGTTCTCCTCAAGCTGGATGGTTACAGCGATACTCGGCTTGCCTTGACGAAATGCTCCTTTCACGCTCGACTTTGCCCGGATGACCTCCATGGCCAATTGGCCTCCGTTCGGACAAGGAATCTGCCCCACGGAATTGTTTACATGACCAAGAATATAATTGTAGCCCTTACTCTCTTCTTCCGTGAGCCAGCCGATCAGCTTATCACCCTTAAAAGCGGCAAGCTGGAAAAGCTTGATGTTTGTAATCATTTTAATTTGTTCTACATTTTCCCTGGTTTCGATATTTCCGGGTCCCGAATGCCCCGATAACGTAACGCCCGTCAAGGAAGGCTGCTTGCCCTCCTTCGTCAGATCCTCCAGAAGTTCATCCAAGGTCACCTTTTTGGCTGCAGCCCAAGATCTCTCGACGGCTTCTAACGATTTATAAATCTTGTTTCCAGGAATGACTTCCTGAGGGATGGTGTACACCCTTAGAATTCGCTCAGCGGAATAACCCTTGGAAACGAGAATGGCAAAGTTGGCCCTTAACTCATGATCCCGAGAAAGGAAATCAATCGTCCCCTTAACTCCCTCCCTGGCCAGCTCCTCTCCGAAAATGACAACCCTTAGGTGGGACATAAGCATTTTCCTCGGGGACTTCGTGGTCATGCGCCTCAAAGCTTCAAATACCGTCTTGCCGGTCTCCGTGTACGTTTGAACGGGAATCCCCTTGCCTCCCCGGTCCTTGGGGGCGATCTCTCCCGGATTTACGATTTGTACCGAAATTGCGTAGCCCCCTTCGACTTTATCCAACCCAAGAGCCAAGGCAATGGCCACCTCATTCAGCTCGCGCCGGTTCCAGCAGCCGGTTGCCACACAAATGATGCTAAGCCATATGATCAACACCGCTAGACGTTTGTTCATCGAATCCCTCTGTTTGCTAAGGCGTTGTCGGAGTTATCGCTGCCTGTCAGCAGGCTTTCCTTGTTTGCGGGAGAACATGGAGCGCATGGGCATTCGGAAAATGGTATCCTTCTGTTCTTCCAGCTGAAGAGGAGCAAATGGCGACAAATACGGGATTCCGAATGACTTCAGCTGACATAAATGAAGCACAATGGCGATTAAGCCGATCGTAATGCCGTATAAGCCGAACGATGCCGAAAGCCCCATCAATACAAAGCGCAGCAGCCGCAAGGAAATGCCCATATTAAACGATGGAATCGCAAAATTAGAAATCGCTGTAATGGATACCACAATCACCATGGCAGGGGAGACGAGCCCCGCTTCTACAGCGGCCTGTCCAATCACCAGCGTGCCTACAATCGACACCGACTGTCCGATGGTCTTGGGCATTCGGACGCCTGCCTCACGCAGGATTTCAAAAGTAATCTCCATCAGCACGGCTTCAACAAAAGCGGGAAAAGGAACCCCTTCGCGCTGAGCGGCCAAACCGATAAGCAGCTGCGTAGGAAGAAGCTCATGGTGAAATGTCGTTACGGCTACGTAAAGCGATGGAGCGAGCAGGGTGATAAACAACGCAAGGTAGCGCAGGATTCGGATGAGTGTAGCAAAATCCGCCCTTTGATAATAGTCCTCGCTCGAGATATAAAATTGCGAGAACAACGCCGGAACCACAAGCACAAAGGGCGTGCCGTCCACAAGTATGGCTACCCGGCCCTCCAGCAGCGATGCGGCTACCGAGTCCGGGCGTTCTGTATTGATCATTGTCGGAAAAGGCGTCAGCACCTTATCCTCGATCAGCTCCTCGATCGTTCCGCTCTCCAGCACGGAATCGATATCTAAGCCGTCCAGCCGCCGCTTGACCTCTTTCAGCACCTGCTCATTCACAATGCCTTGGATGTACATGATCCCTACATCCGTTCTCGTGATTCTGCCGATGAGCCGCATTTCCAGCCACAGCCTTGGATCCTTGATTTTACGTCGGATCAATGCCGTATTGGTTCGGATGGATTCCGTGAAGCCCTCCCGCGGTCCGCGGATGACGCTTTGAGAGGCAGGCTCGGAAACATTGCGCTCCTTCCAATTTCTCCCGTTGGCGATCAGCGCGGCCGCCTGACCGTCCAGGAGTATGGCAATATCCCCGGACAGGACCGCATGGAATAGGGCGTCAAACGTATGGACCTGCTCCGTCTCGCCAATAGCAAGAGTGGAGTCCATCAAGACGCGCATCGGATCCTTCTCCAAGGTATCGTTACCGTCCAGCCTCGCCACTCTTGCATCCAGCATCAGGGCCTCCAGAACATGCTTGGATTCCGCTAATCCGTCGGTATAGATAATGGCTGCCCGCAGCATGCCGTCGACGCCGATAACCACTTCCCGGATGACGATATCGCTGCTGTTTCCCACTGTTTTTCGGATGAAATGCAAGTTAGCGTCCAGAAGGGCTTCGAGCGAAACGGAGGCAGCAGCCGGATCAGACGTCCCGGGAGCGGTGGAGGAGCTCTTGCGAGGTCGTTTCCACAAGCGTCGCAGCATACTTCAGGGTCCTTTCCAGCAAATGGTTTATGAGCATGTTGCCCCGCGGAAGGCTATTTTATGCATGCTTACAGGACATTGCCTAAATCCGCGATAAACACGCGCCGATCTCCATCGACGTACCCGTTAAACACGATGTGCCTGAAGTCCGGTGCCCAAGCAGGGTGGGGATCCACACGCAGCGCATTGTTGGCCTTGGCTCCTTCATGAGCGACGCGGATTCGAACCAGCGATTGCTCCGCCTCGGTCGTAAGATCAATCCAGCGGAGGGGCACCGTCCCGTCTCCGTACGCAACCGGCTCCTTCTCATAGGAGTCGGTCAATATATGACGCCCGTCCGGATGAACGGTCGGATGTCCTGAACCCGGCACGGCATCCGTGATTTTGCCCAAGCCCGTGCCGTCGTATTTTACCCGCACCAGCTTAAGCTTTCTGTCTCCATCGAGCGCGAGGTTCATTGAAAGATGCTCTCCGTCCGGAAACCAGTTGATGTGATGTCCGCCCTTCACCCATTGCTCCGGACCGACAGCCACATGCAACTCGCTTCCGTCCGGCTTCAGCGTCACTACCCAGAAGGCCAATCGCTTACTGATCTGATTCCATGGCTCGGCCTCCTCAGAGTGAAACCAGCGCATTGTGAAGAGCAAGCGGTCTCCTTGCGGGTTGAATTTGCAGTGGAAGCCATACAGCTCTCCGTGTCGGTAGGCATCCCGATCGATAAGAGGCTGCGCTTTCTCCATCACCTCGGCAAGAGATACCAGCAGCCGGCGATTGCCGGATTCGGTGTCGGTAATGTACAATCCGTCATCGGCACGGAAGCCGAAATTGCGCGGAACGAGCTCATCAGGGAGCACCACGCCGTAGCCAAACTGGGTCCGGCGCATGGCTGCGGCGCTGGCGCAGATGATCCATCTTCCATCAGGTGAAATGCGATAAATCGAACCCTCGTATCGGCGTTTCTCACCTGTTAGAGGATTCAGGCGCGTAACGAACGGCTCCCAGTTTGCCGTGTCTACATCATTGAAGTAGAGCGATGCATCGTCCGCGCCCCAGTTCAGGTTGGCACCAAGCTGCGGCTCCCAGCCTCTCGTATCGGCAACAACCGTTTCTTCCGCCGTGTGAAGGTCGATCACTACAATTTCTGCGGTTTCTCCCGGCAAATTGAGGCGCGGTTGATCGGGCATACGCAGGACCGCCAAATAGCGGCCGGAGGGGCTGACTGGAGACGTATCGAAGAAGCGGTGAAGTCCGCCGCCTTTCGGAGTCACGCACCATACAGGAACCTTGGGATCAAATTCGGTATACCTCGGGAACAAATTACTGATGATCATCGGTCATCATCTCCTCCGTTGGGGTTACTTTAAGTATAGCGGGTTCCTGCAGCATGAGGTTTATCTATAACGTATCTCTTCTTACCCAAAAGGGATATGCTGTATAATGGAGGAACCATCACCTAATCCAATGGGGGGGTTGCTCCATGCAGCGTTACGGTGTACAAATTTTATGGACGGCGCGTTACGACTACGATAAAGGAAGACGGCTTCGGCCGCATAACCACGCGTTTTATCAATTCATTTGGGCGGCGGAAGGAAGAGGGGTGTTTCAATGCGGGGAGGAGGTGTACCCGCTGGAGGCCGGGACCTTGTACTGTCTGCAGCCTGGAGTGATTCACGGGCTAACGGCAGACCGCTCTACGAAAGTGAAAACCCTCGATATCAAATTTGAGATTGTCTCTTCCGAGCTGGAGCAAGCGGCGAGCAGGCTGCCGTCACGAATTCCTCAGGTAAGCGGAGACATCATACAGCTGCTCGACCGGATCCGCAGGGAAGGGGCACAGCAGCAGCCCTACTACAGGGAGCTGGCCAGTCTCCACCTGGTGGAAATATTGTACCGCTTGAGCAGAGCAGCGTATGAAGCATCTCCCGAGAATCAGCGAAGCGGCCACACCGTGATTCCAGGTCCTTACACTCTTCCGACGGAAGGCTCCTATGCCGCTGCCAAACAAATTGAAGAATGGATCAAGCAGCACGCGCTGGAAACCTGGACCATTGCGGAGATGGCCTCACAGCTCGGCTATAGCGGGCACCATCTGCAGCAGCTGTTCAAGAAATACCGAGGCTGCACTATTGCCGGCTATCAACGGGAGATTCGGATTGTTCGGTCGAAAGAGTGGATGGCGTATTCGGATTACACGCTCAAGCAAATTGCAGAGAAGGCGGGCTTCAAGACCGTTCAGCATTTCAGTCGGATGTTCAAGCAGCTGGAGGGGGAAACACCGGGAGCGTGGCTTGCCCGCGAGAAGAGGGGGATCCGAAAGGACATTATTTTCCCGTCTTAGAAATTTTTGCAACGTAGGCCCATCCCTATCGTATAGATGCTAGAAGCAGTTTGAATATGCGAATATTGGGGTGTTACTTGTATTGTGGAAACGTGGATAACTTCAATCATGAACGAATACGGCTATGTCGGCGTCTTTCTGTTAATTGCGCTAGAGAACCTATTTCCTCCCATTCCGTCGGAGATCATATTAACCTTCGGCGGCTTCATGACAACGCAATCCGAGCTCTCGCTAGGGGGAGTCATTGTTTCCTCTACACTCGGCTCCGTGGTGGGCGCCGTTCTCCTCTATGGCGTAGGTCGGCTGCTTGACATGAGCAGACTGGAGAGAATCGTTACCCGTTATGGACGCCTTCTCCGGCTGAGCGGGGAGGATCTACACAGAACCTTCGGCTGGTTCGAGCGATACGGCTCTTGGGCGGTATTCCTATGTAGATTTGTGCCCCTGATCCGAAGCCTTATTTCGATTCCGGCAGGTACCGTACGCATGAAGATCGTGCCTTTCCTGCTGCTCACAACGCTCGGCTCCCTTATCTGGAATGCTGTTTTGATCTACCTGGGTGCAGCCGTCGGCGCTTCATGGGAATCGATCGTTCACTATATGGATGTGTACTCCAACTTCATATACGGACTTCTGCTCGTGCTCCTTGTCTTATTTGTCATCGTTCAAGTGAGGAAGAGAAAAGGGATCCGCCCCGAATAAGGCGGTCGGGTACCTTAGTTAAAATGTATTGACACCGGTGTACGGCCGATGATAGTATCTAAACAATCAAGCTAATCCGACAAAATGAATAGGAATTAATGCTGTGCATTGTCGACCAGACCACTGGAGACACCTGACTTGTCGTTACAAGTTAGGTGTCTTCTTTTTTGCCTTATATGCATTATTCTTATCCCGTATATAGAGGTGAGCCCACTGTGCAGATGAAAAGATTTTCCGATTATCAGAAGGACGGGAACCTTGTTTGGACGCAGCGTTCTTCCCATGGCGAGCATAATCTTTTTGAAGAGCATTGCCATGATTTTATTGAGCTGGTTTACGTCATACACGGCCAGGGGAAGCATATCATCCAACATGATTGCTATGAGATACGTGCAGGAGATGTTTACATAATCATGCCCGGTGAAGTGCACTCGTTCCCCGAGGTTAAGAAATTCAGCTTGGAAATCGTCAATTGTCTCTTTCCGATGGATTCGCTCATCTCCTGTCTGCCGGCTGAACCGGAATCTCTGGCGGAACTGCCCTATATCCTGCCGATGTATAAGCCGGGCACACGAATGCCGCGCCGGCAATCGCTCAGTTCGAAGGAATCATCCGACGTTCTGTCTCAGCTGGAGGAGATGATAAAGGAGTGTAAGGACAGCCAAAGCGGTTCGAAGATCATAGTGAAGCATCTGTTAATTAAGCTGCTGATCCAGCTCTCCCGGAACATTCGAAATCAGAGCATGCCGGCGGAGCCGTCGGTAAAGCCGCTAACGGTCGGATACGAGATTCTCGTGAGGAATGTCTGCACTTATCTCGAGCATCACTTTGATCAGAAAATTACAGCGGAAGACTTGGCCAAACAATTCATGATAAGCCCGAGACACTTGCAACGAATTTTCGGGAGGGAAAAGGGAAAAAGCATTTCGACCGTACTGCAGGAAATTCGAATGGAGCGTGCCAAGCAAATGCTGCTGGAAACGAGCAAAAGCATCGATTCCATCGCCACGGCCGTCGGCTTTCACGATTCCTCCTTCTTCTGCCGGCTGTTCTTCCGGCATACCGGCTGCACGCCTAGAAGCTATCGTAAACAAACGAATTACCGATAGAAACCGAAACCGTTTCTATCGGTTTTTTGTTTGATATGAATTTTCATTAAGTCCGAATCGGCAGGATTTAGGTCTCAATCGAACAAAACGAGACGGAAAATATGCGTTATGATGATAACAATAATAAAACTTATAAAACCAAGGGAAATACTTGGTTAAATGGATGGGAGTGTTGTTACATGAAATCTACCAAATTAAACCGCGTGGGTGCGTTAATTGTGCTGCAAGCAGCTATGCTGGCCATAACGGCATGCGGAACCGGTGCAGGCGGGAGTGGGAAAGAAGGGGCCGCAGCGGGCTCGAATGCCGGGCAGGAAGGCCCTCTTGAGGTCAGTATTATGACGATTACACCGAGCACCCCGCCCGCGGCCGATGACAATGTCATCAAGCGGGAAATCGAGAAGAGAACAAATTCCAAGCTAAGCATTAGCTGGATTTCCAATAATGTATATAACGATAAGTTGAACATTACACTGGCTTCGGGGCAAATTCCCGACATTACCTTTATCAGCGATCCGTTCGGCACTTCCTTTCGGACTCTCGTAAAGCAGGGAGCCTTCTGGGATATCACACCCTATATCAAGGATTACCCGAATTTGCAAAAGGGCATTCCGGACGTGGCTTGGGAGCTGACGAAGCTGGAGGACGGTAAAAACTACGGCATTCCGCGGGGGAGAGATGCGAATGACGTATCCTTCCTGATTCTGCGCAAGGATTGGCTCGATCATTTGGGCCTTAAGCCGCCCACGACAACCGACGAGCTTTATCATGTATTGAAAGCATTTAAAGAGCAAGACCCTGACGGGAACGGCAAACAGGATACGTTCGGGTTATCCACGGGAATCGATACGTTAACGGGCGTTTTCCAAGAGATTTTCAATGGAGCGGCCGGCTCTTGGAAGAAGACGGACGGCAAGCTGATCTACACACCGTTTTCACCAGAGACTCGCAGCTCGTTGGAATACTTGTCCAAGCTCTATAAAGAAAAGCTTCTTCCCGAGGATCAGCTATCGCTCAAAACGACGCAGGTTCGGGATTATTATAAAGGCAACAAGGCCGGGGCGGTCATTGATAAAACGGGTACGGGTCCTAAGGTGTATGCTCCTGATCTGAAGAAAATCGTTCCGTCCTATAAACAGGCTGACTTTTATCCGCTAGCTACACTGAATGGCTTTGTTCCGAAGGGAACGGGCTTTAACGGGATTCTGGCAATTCCCAAAACGGTCCCGGAAGCCAAAATGAAACGGATTCTCCAACTGGTGGATACCTGGTTGACAGCGGAGGTGTCCTCCATTCAGCGCGTTGGCCTTGAGGGTGTTCATTACACCAATCAGAACGGTGTCAAGGTTGTCGATCCCGACAAGCTCATTGCGGATAGCGCCTCCGATTTCAATCAAATTGTCAACTCCATTGACCCTGCCTTAAATCCTCCGCCGGCCAATGAGGAATTAAAGGAATTTGAAGAGGTAAGCAAGAAGGTCGATGGAGAGCGAATCAAGCGCAATGTGCCCGATATTGGGGTGGGACTCTATTCCGAGACGGCTCAGAAGCTGCTCCCGGATTTGGAAAAACGCATCGCCGATTTAAAAGCCAAGATCATTATCGGGCGCGAACCGATTGCCGCCTGGGATGAATTTGTCGCCAAAGCTAAGGCGGATCCGCAATTCGCCAAGGTTACGGAAGAGATCAACCAGGCTTATCATAAGCGAAGCGGCCAATAATCCAGGAGGAACATCATGATGTCATCCGATCCTATTCCTGTCCGAACCGACGGTTCCCGCTTGCGGTCCGTGCCCCCGCGGCCAAAGTACCTCCGTAAGCTGATCCGTGATGTGCGCCGCGAGCCGTACCTCTATCTATTAGCGCTGCCGGGAATTTTATTTTTTGTAATTTTTAAATATGTTCCTATGTGGGGAGTGGTGATCGCCTTTCAGAACTACTCTCCGCTTGCTGGAGTGACTGGCAGCCCATGGGTAGGACTTGAGCATTTCCGCACCTTTTTTGAAACACCTGAATTTTGGCTGCTGTTTCGCAATACGATGGCGATCAATCTTTTGAATCTGGCGCTGTTCTTTCCATTGCCTATTCTTATTGCGCTATTGCTTAATGAACTGCATCATGTCGTGTATAAGAGAATCATTCAATCAGTTCTGTACCTGCCGCATTTCTTATCGTGGGTCATCATTACGGGACTTACGTTCACTCTTTTGGCAAAGGGTGAGGGGCTTTTGAATCATATGTTGGAAGCGGCGGGCTTGGAAAGAAAAGATTTTCTTACGAATCCGGACGGCTTCTGGCTGCTGGTGACGCTACAGTCCATGTGGAAGGAAGCGGGCTGGGGGACTATCGTTTTCCTGGCGGCCATTGCAGGAGTCGATCCGCAAATTTACGAGGCTTGCCGCATGGATGGTGCGAGTCGACTCCGCCAAATGTGGCATGTGACTCTTCCTGCCTTACGGGGGGTTGTCATTATATTATTGATTTTAAGACTTGGGGACATCATGGATGTCGGGTTTGAGCAAATATTCCTGATGTATAATGGTGCCGTCTCCGATGTAGCGGAAGTGTTCGACACTTATGTATACCGGATCGGCATTGGGCGCGGCCAATTCGGCTACAGCACGGCCATCGGATTGTTTAAGTCGGTCGTCGGGTTAGTCCTTGTCTTGGCTTCCAATAAGCTGGCCAAGAAGCTTGGGCAGGACGGGGTCTTTTAGTCGCTAGGGGGGAAGGTCATTGTGATGAAAAAGAAGAACACGGATTGGGGAGATTTGTTCTTCCGAAGCATGAATGCGGCAGTGCTTGGTTTGCTGGTACTGTTGACGTGCTTCCCATTTTATTACGTCCTCATCGTTTCCTTGACGGATCCGGCGGAATTTCTGCAAAAACGATGGGTTCTTTGGCCGGAGCAATGGAGCTTGGATTCCTACCGTTACTTGCTTTCGGCTAAGGCGTTCGTCCGTTCCATCGGCAATAGCGCTTTTCTGGCCGTGGTCGGCACAGCTTGCTCTCTTACGGTAACCTCGGCATTAGCCTACGCTCTTTCCCGACGAAGAATGAGAGGACGCAGGCAGGTCCAGCTAATGGTGCTGTTAACCATATTGTTTAGCCCCGGGATGATTCCGGCCTACATGCTGGTGAGACAGCTGGGACTGTTGAACAGCATGGGGTCGATTATTATTCCCACGCTAGCCAACGGATGGAGTGTATTGCTGATGAAAGCATTCTTTGACAGTCTCCCCTCCGAATTGGACGAATCCGCATCCATCGACGGGAGCAATGAGCTGCGGACATGGCTCTCGATCATCCTTCCGTTATCTCTTCCCGCACTTGCTGCCTTTGGCTTATTTTACGCCGTCGGGTATTGGAATCAATTCTTCTCTGCGTTACTATATATTAATGACGCCAAGAAGTGGCCCATTCAGGTGCTTTTACAAAATATGCTGCTCAGCGCGTCGAATACAGAGCTTGACGCAAACGACGTTTCCACACAGCCTCCGCCTTCGGAAATGTTGAAGATGGCGGCCATTATCATCGCTACCGTGCCGATTGTCATCGTATATCCGTTCTTGCAGAAGCATTTTGCCAAGGGCGCAATGGTAGGTTCCATCAAAGGCTGATAGCGAAGGAGGAGTTACACAATGGACACCAGACCTAATATCATTTTCCTGATGACGGACCAGCAGAGGTGGGATTGCATCGGACGGTTTAACAGCAGCATCAAGACGCCGACCTTGGACCGGCTTGCGGATGAGGGCATTGTATACACTCAGGCGGTATGCCAGGCACCGATGTGCGTCCCCAGCCGAAGCTCCATGATGTTCGGTCTGTACCCCTCACAGCTGGGGGTGAGAACCAATCATGGCGGGCTGTATTTCGAAGATAAGCTGCCGGTGGAGCCATTGTCGGAGCTGCTTCGGAAGGCAGGCTATCAAACAGCCGGGTTCGGAAAGACCCATTGGAATCACGGTCTCCATAATCCGAGTCCGCCTACACGAGGCTTTGAGGTCAGGGCTGTAGGCTTGGCGCGAAACAGCGGGCACTATGAGACGAATGCCATGATGATGGGAGACGATGATCCTGAGGGGCTTGCAGCGTATTCGCTGGAAACCCGGGATTACGGCAGCGGGGAGGAAAATGCGAACGGATATCTCGGCTGTACCAGCAGCGTGCCGATGCATCAGCACAGGGACGGCTGGGTCGCCGAGAAATGCAAACAATTTATTCAATCCGGCATCGATGCTTCCCGCCCTTTATTTCTTTACTTATCTTTCCTTAAGCCTCATGCAGGCTTCAACGTGCCTAAGGAATTTGAGGATTGGTATCGTTTGGAGGATATACCGGACATCGATCAACCGCCTTGGGAAAGAGAGGAAGGAACTCATCTGGCAAGCGGCGGGGAGAGAGACGCCCGATCCGACGCCGGGTACTGGGAGAGGCGGAAGGTATGGGAGGGGCTTAGCCCGACGGAAAGAAGGAGGACGACGCTGCGGTACTGGGCCAACTGCTCATGGCTGGATCATTATTTTGGTCAAGTCTTGGACGGTCTGCGGGAAAAGGGGGTGCTGGACAACGCTCTCATCGTCTTCGTATCCGATCACGGTGAAATGCTAGGGGAAAGAAGGCATCGCTTCAGTAAGTACTGCCTGTACGACAGCAGCGTAAGAGTACCTCTCCTTCTTTCGGGCTCTGCGCTTCCCGATTCGCTGCGAGGTACAGTGGATGAACGGCCGGCTGAATTGATCGATCTGGTTCCGACAATTGCTTCCATGGCAGGGGCAGAGGTCAGCCCTCTCCTGCCGGGACTCGATCTCCTCGAGGAGAAGCGTCGCGGCGGAACCTTCTGCGAATTTCATAGAAAGACGGAGGACGGTTTGTTTGCGGCACCGGCATTGATGTGGCGCAAGAAGGAATGGAAGCTGATCCTTTATTTGCCGGGCCATCTGAAGGACGCCATAACCCGATTGAACGAGCTTCAAGGTGAGCTGTACCATCTCACGGACGACCCGGCGGAGTGGACGAATTTGTTCGATCAAGAGTCGTACGCAAAAATTCGGGAGCAGATGACGGCAGAGCTGCTCATGCATTTGGCATGCACATGGACGCGAGGGCCGTTTTTTTATGATAATCAAGGGTACAAGGCTCTTGGATAGGAATAGTCCAAAACAGCGAGAACCGGTAGGGCATTATATGCCTTACCGGTTCTATTATTGTCTGCTGGGCGGGAGGAATCACTTCGCACCTGCGTAAGCTGCAGTGGTTAGTTGTATTGCGTTCGCACGAGATTGGATTCTTTGATGATGAAGAATATACGAGCCTGCGATGGCAAGGTAGCCAAGTACAAATGCGAACAGCCCGGAGTTGATGTCACCGACGGAAATGATGGAATACAGCGCCCCCGTTAAATCAAAAACGAAGCCGGCATACACCCATTCCTTGATACGCGGAAATCCGGGAATGAGAATAACGATGGACCCGAGCAGCTTGGCGATGCCGAGAAAGGGGAGCAGGTACGCCGGATAGCCGAGATGCTCGAAGAAGGCAACCGACTCCGGGGAGGACATCATATTGGGGATGGCCCCCAATCCCATTAAGGCAATCATGAATACCGTACAAATCCAATAAAGAACGTTCTTTTTCATCTTTTCTTCACTCTCCTGATTCATTCAGATGTTGCTGCAGCAGCAGCTCGTTTTGATATTTACAATATACCCTAACAGGAATATTCCTGTCAAGGAATACATTGAAAAAAAGTTTTTTGTCTTTTTAACGCGGTTTCTTGTAATAAATTTATTACAATTAATAAAGATATTAACAGATGACTCATTGGGTTCAGGTAATCGGGAGCAATAGGGGGGAATGTCTGCTTAATCTTAAGGGAATCTGGAGTGACGAGGTGATAT
Source organism: Paenibacillus silviterrae (assembly GCF_030167925.1). Lineage (GTDB taxonomy): Bacteria > Bacillota > Bacilli > Paenibacillales > NBRC-103111 > Paenibacillus_G > Paenibacillus_G silviterrae. The sequence goes on along the minus strand of NZ_JASKUT010000002.1, from coordinate 1,267,923 downwards.
GGTATCATAGGGGCTCCGCCTATCACTCGTTGGCTTTTACCGGGATCGGGATGCTGCGGATGATAAGTATGATTTGCTTTGTCAAGGGCGCAGGAGAAGTAATAGAAGCCGAAAAAACCTTACGGAAACCGATGATATCCTCGGACCGTAAGGTGTTTTTTCATTGTAGCAGATTCTCGTCATTTTACAGCGGACTGCATATGCTCCAGAATTGACTTCGGCTCTTCGAGGCCTGCCCAGAACAGCTTCAGCTCTTGGCCAAAGCCGTCAAGCGCCTCCATGCTGATGTTCAAATCCCTGTAATCGGCAAAGGTCGGGACGATCTCCCTGTAAAGGTGGTACCTGGACGGCAGGTCCGGTCCATCCACCGAGGAATCGTCGGCAGCGGCGATATTTGCCGGCAGGCTCAGCGTTCTGCGATGAAGGAGGCGCTGGGACGGTTCCGATGCCAGAAACCGGACGAGCAGACGCGTCGCTTCCTTCTGTTTGGAGAACCGGTTGATGGCGATGCCTGTAGCCAACAGCAAGGTTTTGGGTGTCAGGCTATAGGGCAAAGGTGTAATGTCGTACTGGAAAGAGAGATTCTTCAGCAGTTGGAGGCCGTAGTAGCTGGTCATGATCATGCTTGTCTTCTGCTGCTTGAACAGTCTTTCCGCATCCCCGTCTCCTTCGGACAAAAAGGCCGGCAAAAAGCCCTGCTGATGAAACAAACTGCGGCAGGAGTGAAGAATGTCCCAAAGCTCCGGGTCGGTGAACCGGTAGCCGGATGCATCCTTCGCAAACCGAAAGCCTGATTGCAGCAGGAAAATAGGGAACCGGTTCAACGATTCGATATGTGAGAAGAAGCCGATAATGCCCGTCTGCCGGTTGATCTCCGCCGCATTCTCGAGGAGCCGGTCCCACGTCCATCCGCTGTTAGGCTCCCGCAGGCCGCATTGCTTAAACAAATCCTTGTTGTAGCAAAGCACGATCGGCGAGAACATGAGGGGGACCGAGTAAAGAATACCTTGTTCGGTAAACAGATCGGCCAAGAACGGATGCTGGTCGGCAAGCGGCGATTGGGGCTCCAGCAGCGGAAGGGCATCGGCTTCATGCATGTCCATGAAATTGCGGTTGTTTAAAGTAAACGCATCCAGGAAGCCTTGCTCCAGATAAGCTCTTATCGAGTGCGAGTATTTGGTGTAGGGTAAGGTAACGGTCTCCACACGGATATGAGGGTGCTTCTCGTAGAACCGCTCCAGCAGTTCGGGAAGGAAATCCTGCTCCATCACGGAAGGATAGATGCCGAATCTAAGCGTCGTTACAGGGGGCGTGTCCGGCGGGGACACCCGGTTCCCTACCCGTGGAATTTTGGTAATTAATCCTTCGTTAACGAGAATGTCCAATGCCTTGCGTACGGACTTTTTGCTCACTTGAAACTGCTCTCCGAGTACAATCTCGGACGGCAGGTAGCTGCCCTTCGGCCGCAGGCCATTCACAATCTCCGTCCGAAGCGTCGTCAGCATGTCATCCATGCGCCCTTGAAACGTGATACGATCCGGTTTACCGCTCATTCCATCACCTAACCTCGAAGAACCCATTTTTCGCATATTATAACATACCTGCACTTTGCGAACAATTAGGTTACCACATAGGTACCACAACTCCGGAAAAATACAGAAAAATTCGTTGACAGCCCCATTTTCATGGTCTAGTATAGGTACCAAAAGGATACCACAACATCCAGAAATACCCTCTCCAACGGTTGTCCCTTTGGAATATTATCGCAAAGGAGGAAGACATCCCTTTTACTCACCAACAACTATGATGGCGCTTACATTTTTTCTGTCAAAAGGCAAGGATAAGTTGAGTGCATTCGTTATTTTATAAGGAATCTGACTTGTATAAGGAGGTTGTTTAATGAACAACGGAATATTTCGCGGTTTGACGGTCATGATGTGCTGTCTGCTCGCCATTACGGGCTGGATCGGCGGGGCTGCAGCTGCGGAGAGCAAGCTGTCTCAGAAAACCTTCGGTAATCCGGAGGAGCTCCTTATTCCCAATAATTATACCGTAGCGGTGTTTAACGGTACGGCAGGCAAGGAAGACGGCCGCAATGTGCTTTATGCTACAGCGAAGGGGAAGCCGGGCTATCTCAACGTAATCGACTTGGACGATTACAAGCTGCTGCGCAGCCTCCCGCTCGCTCCTTCCGAGAGCTCCTGGGCGCACACAATTGCCCCTGACGGCTCGCTTTACCTCGCAGCGGACGGTGGAGGCGCAAGACTGTGGCACTACTCTCCGGTGACCAAAACTCCCGTGCAAGTCGCCCAGTTCGACGGACAATCGGTGCCTAACAGCATCACGACCGATGAGCAAGGCCGCGTCTATGTGGGAACGTATCCTGGCGGTAAAGTATACCAATTTGACCCGGTCACCAAACAAACGAGAGATTACGGCCGAATGATCGGCGATACGGCGCAGGAATATGTTCGTTCCATTGCTTATCAAGGCGGCAACATCTATGCGGGCACAGCACACCGCCAAATCGTCAAGGTCAATGTGACAACAGGAGAGAAGACGAATATCGCCGGCTCTCTTCAAGTCAAGGAAGATACCGTGTACGATCTGAGCACGGTAGACAATCGATACTTGCTCGCCCGTTATACGGATGGAAGCGGCATCCCGGGAGAAGCGTTCATCTATGATACCCAAACGGAAGCTTGGTTTGATGTCGTACTGGATAATGTAACCGGACTTCATGCTACGGATTCCTTGAACGGCAAGCTCTATTATATGTCCGACAAAAAGCTGAAAACGTTCGATTTAACTACTCATCAGGTTGAGTTGACCGGCATGGAATACGCAAGCGGATTTCGTGGTGCGGATTGGGTGGAATTCCCCAATAATCCCTTGCTTCCGGGTAAAAACCTGGTCACCGTTCGATACGACGGCGGCGTGACGGTAATGAATATCGAAACGAAGCAGGTGCATCTGTATCCTCCGGTCATTCCGGGTCTCCCCGGGGTGGTAAACCGGCTGCAAAGCGTCTCGCCGACGCAAATCATTACAACCGGCTCCCAAGCCCGCTCGTCGCTCGTGAATTTGACCGATAAAACGGCAAAGCCGTTTAGCATCGGGCAGGCGGACAGCGTATATCCGGTCGGCAATAAGGTATACATGGGGGTTTATCCCGAAGGCGGACTGTATGAATATGACCTGACGGCGGAGCCCGGCGCAACCAATCCGAAGCGACTGGTGGTACTAGGCAACGAACAGGAACGGTTGGTCAATATTACGAGCGATAATAAAGGCAAGCTGTATATTTCCACCATCGCCAGCTACGGCAACCTGGGCGGCTCCATGACGATTTATGATCCTGCAACCGGGGAAACCGAAGTGCACCGCAATATCGTTCAAAACCAAAGCGTACTTAGCATGACCTTCCACAATGGAAAAATCTTCGGCTCCACGACAATTCGCGGGGGACTTGGATCCGAGCCGTCGGAAGCGGAAGCGAAGATTTTCGTTTGGGATGTCGAAAAGGAACAAAAAGTCACCGAGTTTCCGCTGCGTGTGCCCGGTCTGGATAAGCCGATCTTTATCGGTGATCTGGCCGTAAGACCAGACGGCTTGATCTGGGGAGCGTCTTATGAATTTATTTTTGCCATTGATCCGAATACCTACGAAGTAGTGAAAAGCAAGAAGCTGTATCCGAAGCTGAATTTCAGCCAGTGGGCGCATCATCCGCTTCGTTGGTCCAAGGACGGATTACTTTATGTTCTGTTCAATAACAAATTGACGGTTATCGACCCGGATACGCTGGATTTCCGGACGCTTGCCGACACCTCGCGCTTTGATTTGGGCATGGATGGCCATCTGTACTTTACCGATATGCAGACGAACACGATTCTGTATCGGATGGAAATCGACGGCGAGGTGGTAGAGCTTCCTCCGGGCGTACCGGTTCCAGTAAGCAACTACAGCTTGGAAGACAATCTCAACAATGGCGCCATTCCGGGCTGGAGCCCTCTGTTTGCAACCGGATCAGGCTACCGGTATGAAGTCAGCGGCGAGCGCAGCTTTAAAGGCCAGAAGAGCTTGAAGACGATCGATACGCTGCGGACTGCCTCGGTTGCCGTCCAAAGCGATAAAATTGCCGTCAAGCCGGGAGAAGAGTATGAGGCTGGGGTTCAAATATACATTGAATCCGGGCAGCCGGGCTTCATGTTCCGATTCTTCGACAAGAACAACGCTACCTTAACGACACTCGAAACGCACTTGGACGAAACTCGTCTGGCTCAGTGGCAGAAAGTCACCCTTAAAGGCAAGGCGCCGGCGAATGCGGCTTACGCCAGACTGATTGCGGTAACCTCAAGGTATAACATCGCAACGGCTTACTATGACGATTTCTTCGTAAATGAAAAGGATCCTATCGCGCCGACCTCGGTCGTTACGTTAAACCCGTCTCCGAATGAGTTTGGATGGATCAACAGCGACGCAGCTGTAGCCATTACAGCGAACCGCGCCTACTCCATCACGTACTCCGCCGCAGGCGCGCAGCCGATCGAGAAGGCTACGGTGAAAGGAAATGCGGTACAGTTCCCGATTACTCAAGAAGGCGTCACTACCGTAACTTATTCTGCGATGAACTTCTCGGGCATTTCCGAAACGCCTGGTACGCTGGATATCCGCTTAGATAAGACGGCGCCGGTGATCCAATTCTCGGGACAACCGGCGTATACGGTATCACAGGCGGTTTACATCGGCTGTACGGCTTCTGATAACTTGTCGGGCTTGGCGAGCAACCCGTGTGCGGGACCGCTGACATCGCAGCCGGCTTATGCGTTCGAGCCTGGAAGCCACGAGGTTACAGTTACTGCTCTGGATAAGGCAGGCAACGTAGGCTCAGCGACCTTCAGCTTCCAGGTTGTAGTGAACTACGACGGCTTAGCCGAGCTGGTGCGGCAATTTGCCGCAGCGGATCCCGGGGTTGCCGAATCGCTTGCCCAGAAGCTGTTGAACGCTCAGGAGGCGGAGCGACGCGGCAATACGAATGCAGAAGCTGGGATGCTTAAAGCCTTCTTAAACGAGGTCGACGCCCAGAGCGGGAAGAAGTTATCCGTAGAGCAGGCGCAGCTGCTCAAGAAACTAGCCGCCCATTTGTAACGTGTCTAAGGCAGCTGCCTTTAGGATTGAGAATCGATCCTGGGGGCGGCTGCCTTTCTTTTGGGCTGCATAGTTCATGCAGCATTTACCAATACTAAGAGGAATAAAAAGCAGCATAAGAGGTGACTCATGAAGCGAACGTGGTGGAAGGAAGCCGTGGTGTACCAAGTGTATTGGAGAAGCTTCTACGATTCCGACGGAGACGGCTACGGCGATCTGGAAGGACTCATTCAAAAGCTCGATTATATCAAAAGCTTGGGCGTTGATGTCATATGGCTCAATCCGTGTTATGAATCTCCTGATCGTGATAACGGGTATGACATCTCGGATTACGAGAAAATCATGGACAAAGCCGGTACCATGGATACCTGGGAGCGCCTGCTCAAGGGCGTTCACGAACGGGACATGAAGCTGATTATGGATCTGGTTGTGAATCATACCTCCGACCGGCATCCTTGGTTTATCGAGGCACGCTCCTCCAGGGACAACCCTAAGCGGGACTGGTACATTTGGCGCGACGGCAGGAACGGAAGCGCGGAGCCGCCAAGCAACTGGCGATCGTATTTCTCACCCTCCGCATGGGAATGGGATGAAGGAACGGAGCAGTTTTATTTTCATTCCTTCGCGGTGGAGCAGCCGGATTTGAATTGGCGCAATGATGCTTTACGCCGGGAGATATACCGAATGATGCGCTCTTGGCTGGATAAAGGGATTGACGGCTTTCGATTGGATGCTATCGCTTTGTTGGCCAAGCCGGAGGTTTTCTCGGATGTCGGCGACCCTTCCGATATACGTTATTTGACCAACAATCCCGGCGTTCACGACTATCTCAAGGAGATGCACGAGCAGGTGCTGAGGCATTACGACATTATGACCGTGGGCGAGGTCGCCTTTGCCACGCCGCCTGATGGACTGCTCTATGTGGACGAGAGCCGGCGTGAGCTGGATTCTCTGTTTCACTTCGAAATTGCGGACGAAATGCCGAGCTGGGATATGCTTGGCTACAAGGAAATTCAATCGAAATGGCATCGGGCCTTCTATGGCCGAGGCTGGAATTCCCACTTCCTGAACAATCACGATCATACCCGCCAAGTGACGCGATACGGCAACGATGGCAAATACCGGGTGGAATCGGCGAAGCTGCTTGCCACGCTGATCCATACGTTACCGGGTACGCCTTACATTTATCAAGGCGAGGAGATCGGGATGACCGGGGTCCGGTACGAAACGATTGAGGAATACAATGATATCGCCATGCGCAACAAATATGAGGAAGAGGTCGGCAAGGGAAGACCTGCAGCCGAGGTGCTCGCCGAGCTGCAGCCGCGGAGCAGGGACAATTCGCGCACGCCTATGCAGTGGGACGGCTCCTCACAGGCGGGCTTTACGAAGGGAACGCCTTGGATTGCCGTCAATCCGAACTATCGAGAGATCAATGTCGAGGCAGCGCTTGCGGACCCTGATTCGGTGCTGAAGTATTATCAGCAGCTGATTTTATTGCGTAAGAATAACCCTGTGATGGTTTACGGCGATTACGAGGATCTGCTGCCGCGGCATGAGCAGCTCTACGCTTACTTGCGTTCGTGGAACGGGGTAGAGTGGCTGGTGGTGCTGAACCATCACGACGGGGAGACGGATACATTACCGCTTTCGGAAGTGTTCACAACCGCCCTTGCGAGAGTCGTACTGTCCAATTACGGATGGGATCGTCCGACGCTGCCGGAGCGGATGCGACCGCATGAAGCCGTTATTTACGAAGTAAGCTCAACGTAGCTTGCGTACTTGCATACAGATGGAACAAAGGGCGGACCGAACCATGCTTTTCAAGCAATCGGGCCGCCCTTCTTTTCACCTTACATCAATCAAGATCCATGGACTGCTCAGAGGGGCGTAACGTTACGTTCCAAGTCGTTGTTATGCCTTCGTTCAGCTTCACGAGCCGATAACGAGACCCTCTTCCGGAAGTGAGTATTTCCGAATGCCCATCGGTATCGATCCGCTCGACCTCCCCGGGAAACCGGATCTCCACTTGCTGCGTCGTATCAGAGGTAAGAGTGACGACAAGATGCAACTCTGCCATGTTCCAGCGTAACGAGACCGTCATCCCGCCCCGGCAGCGGAATTGCCGGAATTCCCCCTTCATCCAGCGCTTCGGAAGAGCAGGCAGCAACTTGATAAGACCTTTAGCTGAAAACAACAGCATCTCTTGCATAGCGGCGGTCCAGCCGAAGTTCGCGTCAATTTGGAACGGTGCCCGGCCCATATTCATGGTGATGCCCATGTTACGCCAATCATTATGATAAGTGAAAAGGTTGTCGCCGAGGCAGGAGCGGCTCAGAATATTAAGGCATTCGAGCGCCCGGTCTCCGTCACCGAGTCTCGCGTAAATGTTCGCCATGTGGGCAAGGGACCAGCCCGTTTGCTGGCTTAATCCGATGATGAGCCGCTTCTCAACGGCAATGCGACACGCTTCAAACAGGCTGGGATTCGTTTCTTCCGTAATTTCAAACCCGGGAAACAGCGGATATATATGCGATTGGTGGCGGTGATGATAATTATCCTTAAAATCCGGGTGCAGCCACTCCCGCATGGCCCCGTCCTCGTTAACCTGATAATCCGGCAGCTTCTGCAGAAGCGCTTCCCAGCGGGGGAGCGATTCCGCCTCGATTCCGAGCTTCCGGCATACTTCGCACAGATTACTGAGTACCTCGCGCGCAATCGCCACATCCATTGTTGCGTTTAGAGAAACAGCTAGCTTGCCGCACCCTTCGAAGGAGCCGTTCGCATGGTTTTCCGGTGAATTAGAAGGGGAGAAGAGCCATTTGCCGTTCTCGTCCTCGATCAAGAAATCTTCGTAGAATAAAGCGCACTCCTTCAGGAAGGGGAGTGCCCGCTCTTGTAAGAACGATACATCCCCCGTAAATAGCCAATAATCGAAATAATGCTGAGCGAGCCATCCCGCGCCCGCCGTCCAATAGACCACATGGGGCTGCAAGTTCTTCTTCAGCCCCGATTCCGGCGATGCGAACAACGGGCTTAGAATTCCCCGACAGCCATAAAACGACTTCGCATTCCGCCGCATGTCCGGGACCAGCGAATCAAAGAAATCGTAGAAGGGTGCGGCAGCCTCAGCCAGATTACCCGATAGCGCCTGCCAATAGTTCATTTGAATGTTCTCGTTATTAAAAAACGCGGAGCTCCACGCGGGTGTAAAGTCCCCGTTCCAGATTCCCTGGAGGTTGGCGGGCAGCCCATTTGACCTGGAGCTGGACAAAAGCAAATAGCGGCCGTAGTCGTACATGCGTTCAACGAGAGCAGCGGGAGCATCGCCTTCATAGGCGGTTAACAGTAGCCGCTCGTTTGAGGCAGCCCTTTCTTCTCCGACGTCCAAATCAATACCGGCACGGAGAAACAGTGCACGATGCTCGAGAGTGTGGCGTTCAAGCAGTGCATCATAGTCAACGGGGGAGCTGTCCAACAGGCGCTTCAGCCGCTCGCGTTCGGCTTCGTCTCCGGACGCTGCGCTCATCTTGAGCAGAATGACGATTTCATTGGCATGGTTTACGACCAACCGGTCCGTCTGTACTTCGTTCTCCCCGCCGATAGGGATAATCCGTGCGACCGAGCAGAAGGGCGAACCATTCTCATGGCGGCCCCAGGCGTGCATATATTGCTGCTCCGCGGTGAACTCATGAGTGAACCCGTGCATCTCGGCCTGAACCGCATCGTGCAGAATCAACTGCATGGATATAGGCATCAGGGGGGCGCCATGCGACCGGATGGAAAGAACAAGCATGTCGTCCGTGCGGGAAACGAACAAGCGCCGTGATTTTCGGATACCGTTATCCGTCCACTCCACGGCGATTTCGCCGGTCTCCATATCTAGCGTTCTCCTGTACTGGCGAAATGCGCCATCGACCCCGGTGAACAGCTTCAGATCAAACCCGGGCTGATATTTGGCTGTCGCCGCCTTATACCCGGCTTCCTTCATTTTGTCCGGATAGTATTGGTTCGCTTCCGCGTAGTTTCCCGCAGCAAGTAGTTCTCGAAGCTCCGCCAGATGAACGGACAGGTCCGGAAGTGCCGTAGTTTTGCCGCCGTACCACAGCGCTTCATGATTGATTAATACGGTTTCCTCTGCTATGCCTCCGTAGACGAGCGCACCCAATGTCCCGTTGCCTCCGGGGAGCGCATCCTGCCATCTTACGGCAGGCTTCGTCATGGACATCAGATGACTGCGGCTTTTGTGTACCGCCGGTACCTCAGTGCCGCCCAGATGTGTGTTGGCCATCGCCCTCATCCTTTCCGCATTTACTGTTGTTAGATATAAATGTTTCTGAAACATTTCAAGTAATGATACAATGAATCCCCTTTCTGAAACAAGTGAAAATTGACAACCATTTCTAAACAACGGCTAAGTTTGTAGGGAACGGGCAGCTGTGCGGCTTAGTGAAACGTCTTGCCGGGGGCGAAAGAGAAGGGGGGTGAAAGGCGAAACAGGGGCGACGAATGGCTTCGCCGCTGGTCGGTTCGCTTCCCGGTGGTGGAGCAAAGTTGTACTCTACAGCAGCGGACGGACGGAACTGCGGGCAGTAAACGTACCCGGCAGCACGATTTCCTGAGGCTCCAGCTCGGGGTCGCGCTGCTGACGGAACAGAAGCTCTACGGCTATGGTTCCGATGAGCTTGCCCGACTGATTGATCGACGTAAAAAAGCTTTTGTATTCCTCCGGCAGCGCGGTATACGATTCGTCGAAGGTCACGAGGCTAATATCATCCGGAATACGGAGCCTCTTCTGATTCAGCACGCTGATGACCGTCCCGAGCATGCCCGGCGAAGTGACAAAAAGGGCAGACGGCCGCTCGTCCGCGTCAAGCATATGACTTAGTAAACCTGCCGCCGGCTGTTCGTCGCTTTCCAGTGCCTCGAACCGCGCATTCGATGGAATGTTATGTTCCATCAGCGCATACCGGTACCCTTTTATTCTTTCGGTATAGGTGTAGTGCTTGTTCGGTGAAACGAGCCCTATCCGCCGATGTCCTTGGCCAATGAGATGCGTCATCAAAGTGACCGCTCCCATGAAGCTATCTCCTCGGACTAAGTGGGCGCCTAGACCCTCGACTTTCTGATCAACAAGCACAAGGGGAATGCCGTGCGCCTGCACCTGCTGCAGATGTTCCCTCTGCCCCCGCTCCGAGCTCATCACAATAAGCCCCTCGATTCCGCGGCCAATCATGCTGCCCGTAAGGGCCGTTTCCCGCCCGCCGTTAGAGTTGCCGAGAAGAATCAGGCAATCCTGCTCGAAGGCCTTTTCCTCTGCTCCCGCCAAAATTTCGATGCCGAAGGAGTGTCCCCATATTTGTTTGCCGAAAGGGAGGATCATCCCCAGAACTCCGTTCCCGCCGCCGCTCGAAGAGCGCTTCAGCTCATGCGGCTGGAACTGTAGGGCCTGCAGCGCATCCAGAACTTTTTGTCTGGCTGCTGAGGAAACCGTCTCGCTGTTGTTGATTACACGGGAAACTGTAGCTTTGGAGACACCGGCAAGCTTGGCTACTTCATCGAGTTTAGACATGTGGAACATCTCCTGTTTCATAGGTTGTTTCATCTCTTATGCGCTTGAACGAACACAAACTTTCTTTTAAATATTAAAGAAAAAAGCCATTTTGTCAAATTCTTCTTGATCCTGGGATCGAGTTTATCGTATGATTAAAAAAGAAACATTACTGAAATGTTACATTGATCATCTAGTTTATAAAAACGAAGGAGGAGTGCGACGTATGGTCGTAATTAAAAAAAGCTGCAGCTTGGCGCTTTCTGCCGTGTTGCTGGCTGCTGTTTTACAAGGATGCTCCGGAGAGGGTTCCCTGCAACAAGACGGCGCAGACAAAGCAAAAAATTCTCCTGCTATCACTTCCGAGCCGGTACATCTGACGATGTACGGGAGCATGTCGGACGAATTGTTTCAGAAGCTGGTCGCGGAGCCCGTGAAGATGAAGTACCCGAATATTACGATGAGCCAGATCAAAAATGAGAAAAAAATAGAGGAGTTGATTACGGCGGGTGAAGTGCCGGATATGATTAACGACACCATCGCATCGATTATTAAGTACGAGGAATTGGGCCTGACGGAGGACTTGCATCCCTATGTGAAACAATTCAATATGGATCTGAACCGAATCGATCCGATTGTGCTGGACACGGTCCGTAAAACCTCCGGTGACGGCAAGCTTCTGGGGATTCCCATTTCGGGCAATGTCGTCATGATGTATTACAATAAGGATATTTTCGACCGCTTTGCCGTTCCCTACCCGAAGGACGGTATGACATGGGATGAGGTATACGATCTGGCGAGACAGCTGACCCGATCGGACGGTGCCGTTAAGTACCGCGGCTTTGATTTTCAGGATTCATTCCAATTTGCAGCGAACCAGCTGTCCTTATCCGTAGTTGATGCCCGGACGAACAAAGCATTTGTGAATAACGACGGCTGGAAAAAGCTGTATGAGAATTACGCCCGATTTTTTCACATTCCCGGCAACGAGGTGGACGCAGCTACGTATGGCAAAGGCTTGAACCAGTTCTTGAAGGACAGATCGCTCGCCATGTACGTCACCAGCTCGATTTTTTCGAGGCTTCCGGATGCGGTAAAGGAGGGGCTGAACTTCGATGTCGTCACTTTACCATCTTTCGCGGAGGCTCCTAATACAACGACCCAGGTGGATGGAGGCGTACGAATGATAACGTCGACGAGCAAGCATAAGAACGAAGCTTTCGCCGCTTTGTCCGCTATGCTATCTGAGGATGCGCAGAAGCAAATCGCTTCGCTCGGCAACACATCGGTACTGAAGGACAGTAAGATTAACGAGGAATTTTTCGGAAGAAGTCAGGAAATATTGCAAACCCGCAACCGTCTTGGCTTTGTCAAAAACAAGCCGGCCAAGCCGCCTGAGTTTATTACTAAATATGATGCCGCCGCTTATGGAATCGTACGCTCACAATTCAAGAAATGGGTGACGACCGGACAATCGGACATCAACTCCATCTTGAGAGAGGCGGAGGAATTGGTCAATAAATCAATAGCCGATGCCCGTAAGTAGCGGATCGGGATTCCAACGGTCTGGATAAAGTCCGGTATCCATTGTTGTAAGCGGTTCCGACGGAGGAGGGAGTAAAGGAGAAGAATCCAAAAGGCGCTGTCCTCTAAAGTAGAGAATCTACTTAGCGGACAGCACCTTTTTGTTAAGTTAGGGCTTTCCTTTTTATCATCGCTACGCCATACAAAGGCAGCCGGAGTTGTTCCGGAACGGCTTGCCCGGATTCTACATCCGTATACGAGTGATCATCTAAAGCGATTTCCTGCTCAGTCCCGCTGAAGTTCATCAGAAACACGTAGTCGTGCTCCCCGTCGGTTCGGAGCTGCGCCGTTACGCCTTCCGGCAAGTCTGCATCCAAAGCCCGGCGAATCCCTCCTTGCTTCACAAGCTCGGTATACAAGAGCTTATAGAACTGCGGATCGCTGACACGAGCGGCCAAATAATAAGCCTTGCCTGCGCCTAGCGAATTCACCGTCAAAGCCGGGCGGCCGGCGTAAAAATCGTCTTCGTATACCGCCAGCACTTCAGCTCCCTCCGAATGGATGAGCTCGCAGAGCTCCCGAACCTCGAACCCGCCTTGCAGGCCAAGCGGATTGCCCGGCTGGAGGACGATGCCGTTGCGGTCGTGGTCATGCAGACCTTCGATTTCCTCCGCCCAGATGCCGAGCGTCTTTCGAAGCGGTCCAGGGAACCCTCCAAGGTGACACAGGTCATTCTCGTCCACGATGCCGCTCCAATAGGTGGCCACGAAGGTGCCGCCATTCGCAACGAATCTTTCGATCTGCTCCCCGGTTTCTTGACGCATCAGATACGCCATGGGAGCGATAAGCAGCCGGTACTTAGAGAAATCGTCTCCCGAGCCGATAATATCCGTCGGCACGCCGAGCTCCCAAAGCGCCTTGTATTGCTGCATCACCGTGTCCTCGTAATGAATTCCCTGGTTACGCGGACCTTGAGCGTCCTTCACCGCCCACCAGTTGTCCCAATCGAATAAGATGGCCGCATCCGCCGGCGTCGTGGTTCCGATGACTTCCGTTATACGAGATAACGTTTGTCCCAGCGAGGCTACGTCATGGAACACGCGTGTATGCTCGTGTCCGACATGATCGACCACCGCTCCGTGAAACTTCTCGCTGGAGCCGCGGCTTTTGCGCCATTGAAAATATTGCACAGAATCGGAGCCATGCGCCACCGCCTGCAGGGAAGAAAGCCGGTGCATGCCGGGACGCTTCAGCTTGCTGATCGGCTGCCAGTTCGTCAGGCTTGGCGTGCTCTCCATCAGCATAAACGGCTTACCCTGCAGCGAGCGGAATAAGTCATGGTTGAATGCAAACCAAGCGGCTACGGCATCATCGGATGAATCCGGACGGTTATGCCAAGTGGGATAAGCGTCCCAGGAGATCACGTCCAGGATGTCGGCGAATTTCCGGTAATCCAGTCCGGAGAAGTTGTACATCATGTTGGTCGTCACCGGCAGCTCAGGATGGAACGCTCTTAGCGGTGCGATCTCATGCTTGCAGAAATCGACGGTTTGATCCGTAACGAAGCGCCTCCAGTCCAGGTTATGCCCATGGACCGCCGTTTCTCCAATGGGGGACGGGGACTCAATCTGCTCCCAATCGGTATAAGTGTGGCTCCAGAAGGAGCTCCACCACGCATGATTCAGAGCATCAAGTGTTTGGTACTTCGTGCGAAGCCATTGCCGGAAGGCTTCCTGACAGAAATTGCAGTGACAGTCGCCGCCGTACTCGTTCGAGATATGCCAGCCGATCACTGCAGGATGCTTCGAATACCGCTCGGCCAGCTTCGTATTCATGATGGTGACCTTCTCGCGGTAAACGGGTGAGGTGAAGCAGTGGTTATGCCGGCGGCCGTGAAGATTTCGCTGTCGATTCGCCGTTACGCGCAGCACCTCGGGGTACTTGGCCGACATCCAGGCAGGCCGCGCGCCGCTGGGGGTTGCCAGCCAGGCATAGATTCCGTTCGCTGCGAACGAATCGAGCACCTCATCCAGCCATTCGAAGGTAAACCGGCCTTCCTCGGGCTCTAAACGGCTCCAAGAGAAAATTCCTACGGCCATGACATTGCAGTCAGCCAGCTTCATGAGCCGAAGATCTTCCTTTAAGATGTGAGGCTCATGAAGCCATTGATCAGGGTTGTAATCGGCCCCGTGCATAAACACAGGGAGCTTGCTGCTGATAGGAGGGGGCTTGACGGTCAAAGCAATCGTTCCTTTCTATTTTCATGTTATAAACGAAATTCATAAGCAGCATTGTTGAGGCAATGAACTGCCGTTTAGTATATAATCCATTATAACGCGGGATTTTCCCTGAATATAGAAACGGATTTTCTTATTTCTATAACAATTTTCACATTAAATAGGGGAGGGGATGGGTTATGCAGCGCTTCGCATTTCTTATGCATTCCGAATTGGAAACGAAGCTGCCCGTCTATATGTGCGGCGCAGGCTACTGGACCAGCCAGGAAACCATCATCCGGCCTAAGGGCTATCCGCTGCCGCAATGGCTGTTCTGCACCGATGGGGAAGGGGAGCTGAAGCTGGGCGGGGAAATCTGCAGCGTCAAGCCGGGGATGGGCATTTTCCTGAAGGCCGACGAGCCTCATGAATATCGGGCCATTCGGGAGCCATGGGAGATCTATTGGCTGAATTTCAGCGGGGAGCAAGCAGAACGCATGTCATTGCTGGCGGGTTTGACGCGGTCGGGCGTTTACCGTATTACGAACTATGACTTGATACTGCATCATATGAAGGCAGCGCTTACCTTCGCCCTGTCCGAGAAGCCTCTCGCGGGCATGGAATGCTCGAAGCTGATATACAGCCTGCTGATCGATATCACGAAGTGCATTACCGTACATCAGCCGTCCATCGAACAAAATTACATGCGGCTTACGCCGGTCTTCAACTATATGGAACAGCATTACGCAAGCAAAATCTCGCTTGAGGAATTGGCGGAGCTGCTTGGCGTGTCGACGCAGCATTTATGTCTGCTGTTCCGCAAGATCGTGCATTGCCGACCTATCGAATATTTGAACCGGCTGCGAATTAACAAAAGTAAGGAGCTTATGCTGAAGGAATGGGATGCACGGGTAGGAGAAATCGCACGCAGAGTCGGGTTTGATACACCAAGCTATTTCAGCACGCTGTTTAGGAAGGCCGAAGGCATGAGTCCGGAAACGTTCCGCAGACTTAATGGCATGAGGTGATAGGTGGATAGAATTGCAGGATCCGTTTTTTTTCGGCATTCAACGCGGAGCGCGGGGCTTGGCAGAGCCCCGGGCCGCTTCTATCTGCCCTAACGCGTGCTTTTGCGATAATGTCCCGGGGTAGAGCCGGTTATTTTTTTGAACGTCACGTTAAAATTGGCCGTATGCTCGAAGCCGGTCGCCTCCGCAACGGCACCGATCGGAATTGACGTTTCCCGAAGCAGCCGTTTGGCCTCACGAATGCGTACGAGCTGAAGATATTCCTTGAAGTGGAAGCCGGTAATGCTGCGGAATATTCGGCTTAAGTACGACGGACTGATATAAAAGCGCCTCGCGACATCATTCAGCGTCAGCCCGGTGGCATAATGCTCAACTACATATGCGGCAATTTCGGAAACCTTCTGATGCATGGGGTGAGAGGAATGGGCAAAGCGCTGGCTCTGCTTCCTTTCGTTCCGGTGCATGAGAACCAGCAGCTGCGTGAGACTTGCCCGTACAAAGGCGGAGCAGCCTTCCTCTTGCCCTTGGCACTCGTGAATCATTCTTCGCAGCAGCTCCTCAACGGCCGCCTGTTCATTCACGGAAAACCGAAAAATGCGGGAGGGTCGCTCCTGGGGAAGCAAGTGAATTCGAGCGCGTGCCAGCTCCGGCTGAATGAACGCATCGGTGAAGTTGACCAGGATCCGTTCGCACTTCGACGCTTCCGAGCTTGTCGACCTGTGAGGATCGTTCGGATTAATCAGAATCATATCGCCCTTCTGGAGCAAGTACACTGTTTCGTTCAGGAAGAAGATGCGTTCCCCTTCCATCACATACAAGATTTCATAAGAAGGGTGCGCATGGGGGCCGCGCATCTGGCCGACCAAATTTGTGTAATGTATGGAAAAATCATTATCCTCAATGGCATATTTGACGATGGATAAGTCGCTCATGTGTCAGCCCCCGTGACCTTAATTAGCTTCATCGTACCACATGGATAGGAGACAAGGAAGCTTTCCGAATGGCTCAACGTGACAAAAAAAGCAAAAAAATAGGAGAATAACGCAAAGAATTTTTGTTTTTTTGTATGCTATCATGAAGTATAACAACGGCACACAGAAAACAATCGCTTCCAGAACATGCATCATGAGCCCGACTCATAAAGTGCTGCATATTAAGAAGGAGGTCGTGTTTTTTATGTTGAAAAAAGGTTTCGTACTCTCCGCAGCCAGTCTCCTTATTTTAAGCGCTTGCAGCGGCCAAGTGGCCCAGAATCCCGGGGATTCGCCGAAGCCGGTGCAGAGTAAGGACCCGGTTGAGCTGGTGGTTTATTCGACGGCAGCTACGTCGGAGGAGGAATTCAAGCAGAAGTTTACCGATCCGATCGAAAAGCAATTTCCCGAAATCAAGCTTAAATATATTAAAAAAGGGACAGGCACCAATATTGATGAATTGGTTTCCGCTGGCCAGCATATCGATCTCTATTATGAAAGCGTTAACTTTTTCCACACGATGACCCGATATGGCCTCGCCACAGATATGTCCGACCTCATTAAGAAGCACAATGTCGATATCAGCGCGTTCGAGCCTACGATGATCGATTATGCGAGGGCGATGTCCGGCAACGGCATTTACGGTCTCCCGGTATCGACGGAGAATGTTATTTTGTTCTATAACAAGGATATTTTCGATAAGTTCGGAGTGTCTTACCCGAAAAACGGGATGACATGGAATGAAATACACGACCTGGCCAAGAAGCTGACCCGTAATGAGGGCGGTAAGCAATATTTGGGCTTTGTTGCGTCGCCGGCACATACGCTTAGGGCGAATCAGTACTCGCTCACGTTCCTGGATCCGAAGACGGACAAGGCGACGATTAACGCCAACGAAAAGTGGAAGCAGGTATATCAAACGTACTATATCGAAGGTTCGACCGATGCAGGCTACAAGGCTGTGATGGGAACGTTGAAGAACAAGCTCCCGTATAAGGACGCCTTCCTCAAAGATAGAAATCTTGCCATGTTCGCTTATTTGTCTCAATTGGACTGGGCCGCAGGCGGCGCGGAGGGAATGAACTGGGATATCGCCTCCTTGCCAACCTTTAGCGATCTGCCGGGGGTCGGCTCCTCCGCTTATCCGTTCTACTGGGGCGTCACCGCCCAAAGCAAGCATAAAGACGAAGCGATGGCCGTCATTAAATACCTGACCGGCAAGGAGTACCAGACCAAGCAGGTTCGTGGAGGAACGATGACGACGCTTAAAGACGACGCGATCAAGAAGCAGTTCGGCGAGGACAGCAAGCATAAGGACAAAAACCTGAGCGCGGTGTTCCATAATAAGTATGCACCGCTTCCGGCGAAGTCGATGGTCGAGGGCGACGCTCAGCCGGCTTACGAAAACGCGGTTCATGAAGCGGCCCTTGGCACGGCGGATCTCAATACGCTGTTCCGTACCATAGAAGAGACGGCGAATAAAGCGGCGGAAAGCGCAAAAGCGAAGAAATAATTCAATAAGCCATGAATTCGCTTGGATTGCGGATTCATGGTCTTTTTTTGGCCTCCTGCGGATAAAGAAACGACAAGTAAAGACAAAAGGTATCCCTTTGGGGCAAGCAAGTGTCATGCTAAAATATAGAAGGGGAGAGGAGCCCATCGCATGAAAACCTTGGTAACGATATGGAAGAAGGAGCTCCGTGAGTTATTTTTCTCCGACGAGGTGGTCAGTAGACTGCATGAGGTTTCCGATGTGGATTGGGTGACGGCAGGGGAGCCCTATGAAGCGAAGCAGCTGCTGCAGGATATAGGCAGCTACGATGCGGTACTGACTTCATGGGGTTCGCCGAAGCTGACCGCCGAGATTGTAGCTGGGGCCCATAAGCTCCAATTTATCGGACACGCCGCCGGTACACTTATTCCCTACGTGGATCCCCTTGTCTTCCGCAAGAGGATCACGGTGGTCAATGCCAACATGGCCTTGTCGAAATCGACGGCTGAGCTTACCCTTGCTTTGATGCTGGCCGGATCCTGGAATATTTGCAGCTTGCGCGATCAGCTTCGCTCGGGAATCTGGGGAGGAAACGGGGGGACCGTGAACGGTCTATACGGACAGCCGGTAGGCATTGTCGGCATTGGTGAGGTGGCGAGGGAGGTCATCAACCTGCTTCGCGGCTTCCATACGAACATCAGGTTGTTTTCTCCTTATTGCAGCGAAGAAGAAGCACAGCAGCTCGGCGTTACCCTATGCAGCTTAGAGGAGCTGCTGTGCGAAAGCCGTATCGTATCCCTTCACGATACACTGACACCTGCTACACGGGGAATGATTACCCGGGAGAAGCTTCAATTGCTTCCCGACGGCGCACTGCTGGTGAACACCGCCCGGGGAGCGCTGGTGGAAGAGGAGGCCTTGTGGCAGGAGCTGTCCTCCGGGCGAATCCATGCAGCGTTAGATGTATATCATCAAGAGCCGCTAGCGGCGGAGAATCCCTTGCTAAAGCTGCCGAATGTGATTTGCCTGCCTCATATCGGGGCTTTCTCGAGCTACTGGAAGGCACAGCTGGGGGCGATGGTGGTGGAGGATTTGACCCGTTTTGCCTCGGGACTCCCTGTATTGCGGGGGATAACGGAGGAGCGTTTCTTACGAATGACCCATCGTTAAGGAGGACTGCAGATGAAATTATCGTTTACCACATTGGGCTGTCCGGATTGGGATCTACAGCTGATCATCGGGAGAGCGGCCGAGTACGGCTTCGACGCCATTGATTTCCGGGGCTTGAACGGCGAGCTCCAACTTTATAAGCTGCCGGAGTTTGCAGAATTCGCCCGCAGCACCAAGGAGGCAATAAAGGATGCGGGGCTGACGGTATCCTGCTTCTCCAGCTCGGTAAAGGCTTTTTCGGCCGGTGATCTGGATCCCAATATAGAGGAAATCCGGTCGTATGCGAAATTGTGCTCGCTGTTCGAAACGCCTTACATCCGCATATTCGGAGGCGGCATAGGGAATGTAAGCCGTCAGGAGGCCGTAGCTATGATGGTGGCTCACCTCGATAAACTGGGGACGATTGCGAAGGAATATGGAGTGAAGCTTCTGCTTGAAACGCATGATGATTGGACCTCCTGCGCGGATGTGAAGGCGGTTATGGAACAGCTGGATCCCGAAGCGATCGGGGTGCTGTGGGATCTGCATCATCCCTACCGGGTGCTGGGTGAGTCCCCAGAAGAGACACTAGCCGCATTGGGACCATGGATCCACTATACCCATGTGAAGGATTCCCGGCTGACGCCGGACGGCAAGAGGCCTTTCCAATATTGCCGTACGGGGGAAGGAAGCATTCCGCTGCCAGAAATGATCGGTCTCCTTCGCAGCCGCGGGTATGACGGTTATTACACGCTCGAGTGGGAAAAGAAGTGGCATCCCGACCTCGAAGATGCGTCAATCGTCTTCCCGCACTATGTTCAGTATATGAGGCAGTTAACCGAATAAGCCGAAGCAGCAGTCAGAGCCCAGTCGTTCCTCCGAGTGGGCTTTTTCCTGATCCTCAAAGGTCTGTTGTTCGAGAACGTCGCGAACGATAAGCGCTCGGCGGCATTTGATATCGGGCATGAAAGGCTCTGCAGAAGTAGGGATAGCTGTTAAAGCCTGCCGCTTCGGCGATGTCTTCGAGTCTCATATCGCTCACAAGTAAACGTTCCGCCGCGATGGTCAATCGAACATTGACGGCATACCGCATGATGGATTGCCCGAACGTCTTGGAAAATATATGCGATGCGGTGGAAACGCTGATATCATGCTGCTTCGCGATTTCCTTAAGCGTTAGCGGTTCCGTAGCATGAAGCTCAATGTACTGTTTTAACCGGTAGGGCAAATATTGATCATTCCTTGCGTTGCCTGTGACCCGGTTGCGAACGGCGCGCTCCAAGGTCAGGTAGAGCACCCGAAGCAAATAGTCCAGCAGCTCCGCATTATCTTCCCGAATATTCCGTTTCTCATAGACGATACGCCGCCATAAGGATACAACCTCATCACTTACCCCAACGCTTGCATGCTCCGGGAAGGAGCCTGCTCCGCACTTGTCCTCGATCCATGTTCCCGAGCAGTACAAGTAGTAATCAGCGCTGTCAATCGGCAGCGAGCCGTTGTCCGACGGTTCGGAGTCGATCATCAATTGATAGGACTCTCCTGGCCTTGAAAGGATGAGATCTCCCGGTTTCAAAGGGTACCAGGTTCCGTTAAGGCTTGCTTTACATGTCCCTTTCACTTGCAATCGGAGCAGAAATCCGGTTATTTGGCTTTTCTTTCTACTATAATACGGCTTGCGGTGCTGCGAGTATCCCGCATGATGAAGGGTGGCTTCGGATAAGCCCATACTCTCGCCTCCTAATGGGGTTGTTATGATTACAAAACAACATTATGCAAGATAAGTCAAGAGTAGCTGAATAAGTCATTCCTATCCAATTGAACGCTTATTATACTTTACTTAACAACATACAAAGGAGTGATATGGCAGTGAAGAACAACATCGCCGTGCAGCTGTACACATTGCGGGAAGAGTGCAAGTCGGATTTTCCGAAAGTGCTTCGGGAAATAAGTCAAATGGGATATGACGGAGTCCAATTCGCAGGCTTCCATGATTATGATCCTCTAGAATTGAAAGCGGTTATTTCGGAAACCGGTCTCGGTGTAGCCGGTATGCATTATAGCTACAAATTTCTGGCAGAGACTACAGCTCAGGCTATCGAGGAGGCCAAGTTGTTCGGTACACCGGATCTTGTGTGCTCAAGTATGATACAGGAGCTTCGAAGCACGGAAGGATACATCGCTGCGAAAGAGGAGCTGAACGCGATAGCCAAACGGATAAAGCCGAATGGCATGCGTCTCAGCTACCATAACCATGCGTATGAATTTGATACGAGCATTGACGGCAGGGACGCGTTGTCGTATTTACTGGACCCGGCAGAAGAGAACGACATTCTCGCGGAAATCGATGTTTACTGGGTCAAAAAGGGCGGACGAGATGTGACGTCGTTCCTTAAGCCGTACGTAGGCCGCATGCCGATCATTCACCTGAAGGACATGTCAGACGACGCAGAGAAGTCCTTCGCTCCGGTCGGTACCGGCACCATCGATTTCACTTCGATTCTACAATGGGGGGAAGCCTCCGGTGTTGAATGGTACGTTGTCGAGCAGGACGTATGCAAGTCCGATCCGATGGAATGCGTCCGGACAAGCCTGGCTCATTTGAGCAAGCAGTTTGACGCTTTAAAGATGAAACGATAGGGGGATCCAATATGGGCAAAAAGTGGAAGGTCGGCATTGTAGGAACAGGGAACATATTTAAGACCGCGCATATGAAGACCTGGATGGAGCATCCGGAAACGGAGATCGTGGCGGTATGCGATACGAATTTGGAGCGTGCGCAAGGCATCGCCGAATCGATCGGTTTGGACCAATCGAAAGCGTATGGAGATTACAAGGAGATGCTTCGCTCGCAGGAGGATATAGAGGTTATCGATATTTGTACGCCTAACCTGTACCACTCCATCGTTGCGATTGATGCGCTAAAGGCCGGCAAGCATGTTTTCTGCGAAAAGCCGGATGCCGTGAATCCGCAGGAAGCCCAAAAGATGGCCGATGCGGCCGCAGTCAGCGGAAAGCTGCTCATGACCATGCGAAACAACCGGTTCACGCCGGGTGCCCAATTTCTAAAGCGATATATTGCGGAGGGGAACGCCGGAGAAATCTATACCGGTCGCTGCGGGTGGGTGCGTAGACGCGGGATTCCCGGCAAGGGCGGATGGTTTACAACAAAGGAGCTGTCCGGGGGCGGACCGCTCATTGACTTAGGGGTTCATTTTATCGATGTGGCAATGTGGTTTATGGGCAATCCGAAGCCGGTAGCTGTCAGCGGTGCGGTGTATACAAAGTTTGCCAGCAGCGAGCTGTCGGATTCGATCCACAGCTCATTCGGGGAAAGTCAGAAGGATGGTACCTTCGATGTAGAGGATTTGGCCACGGGCTTCATTCGATTTGATAATGGAGCCACCCTTCAGATTGAATTCAGCTGGGCCTCCAACATCGGGGAAGAGACTAATTTCGTCGAGCTGCGGGGAACGAAGGCTGGGGTAAGCCTCAAACGGGGACAGGCGCAAATCTTCACGGAATCAGCGGGGCAATTAACCAATGTGGAGCCGGTCATCAAGAACCGCCAGGTAGACGCACATGGAGAGAACATCAAGCATTTTATCAACTGCTTGGCTGGCCGTGAGGAGCCGATCATTCTGCCATCGCAAGGCGTAGATATGATAAAGATTTTGACGGCGATATATGAGTCTGCGGAGACGGGACGGGAAATTCGATTATCGTGGTAATTAGTGCGGCAGTCCGGGATGGCTTCAATGCCCAGGGCTGCCGTTTTTGTTTGACGACGATTTTCTTTTTGGGTTACCAATATTTGGATCCATTAGGCAATGGCCGTTGCTGGGAACCATTCCTAGTCATACATTACCGTAAAAGAAGTCCATGCTGCCGAGGAGGAGCTGTACTTGGGAAAAATACGTTTTCACCGTATGTTTCAACGGGAGCCAAAGCTGCGGGCCTACTTGCCAAGCACGGCGATCTGCAATCCCGAACGACTGAGGGAGTATTTGCAGCGCTATCGCACAGTGTTTATTAAGCCGGATGGAGGCTGTCGCGGAATAGGAATCGTTAAGGTTTGGCAGGGGAATGACCGCATTTCTTTCGTGAAAATCAAAGGGAAGCCGCAATCCGTTCCGACCATTCATGCCTTGTATAAGAGACTGCACTTATCCCGTCGACCTCACATTGTACAGCAGGCTATTCAACTAGCACAAATCAACGGCAGACCCTTCGATATTCGCGTGATGATGATGAGAGATCAACGGAATCGCTGGATATGTACCGGAATGGTCGCCAAAGTGGCGGGCGCGGATAGTGTAATAACCAATGTTGGCAGAGGCAAAGGCTGTGTTATGTCCATAAACAAAGCACTGGAAAAGTCCTTAGGACTTACCGGGGGGCAGGCTGCAAGGAAGAAGGAAGAGCTTATTAGAGTAGCTTCTTTATGCACCCGCATTTATAGCCGAACAAGATATGAATGGCAGATCGGATATGATCTGGCGCTGGACCGGAAGGCCAAGGTGTGGTTTATCGAATCCAATCCGAGGGTGCCTGCGCATAATTTGTTTTTGAAGGAGCCGGAGTCTTACCGAAAGATAAAACAGCTCGCAGCCTTCCATAGAAGCAAGGGGGGGACTAGGTAAACGCCATAAGAAACCAATCTTGCGAAAAGACACACGAACTGGGTGTCTTTTTTCTTGTGCAACAACGGATTTCCTATTCCAGGCCGTTTAAGCTTCCTGCTGCATTCTCCGAGTTGAATTTGTTGTACCATTTACACCCCAAATAGGTTATGTTTATAGTGTTACTTGACAATGCAGACGGGGGTATATAGGTTTGGACGAGCTCGAACCGTTATTGTTAAATGTTCTGTTTATTATTATTTTCTTATTGTTCATACCGATGTTTATGCACATCAATCGATTCAACAGATTGGCTACTTTCCATAAAAGAAAGTGGATTCAACTTATATCTGCCGGTATTGCCAGTATCAGCTGTATTATGTTCCCCATCACAATTGTCGAGGGCTACATATATGATTTGCGGTTAATTGCCGTTGTGCTCGGAGGGCTCTACGGGGGAGTTGCAGGAAGCATATTTTTAGTTGCCGCCACACTGACGTTCCGGTGGTTTTGGCTCGGCGGTTCGGGGGCCTCGGCTTCAATTATCGTTTGTACCATACTTCTGTTAGTTATCATTTTACTGACTAAACACTATGTAAACGCATCCAGACGTCATAAACTCATCCTGGGGAATGCCGTTTCCATGTTCGCCGCCGCACTCGCTTTAACTGTTTCCATCGTCATTTTTCAGGTTGTATTGAATTTGTTTTTTGTTATTTCGTATTTGCTGTTAACGTTGTTCACAACCGCCATAGTCATTTACATCTATGAGGTGTTTCACGAAAATATGTTGATCGGCGAACGGGTGATCAAAGCCGAGAAAATGGAGATGGTCAGCCAACTGTCCTCCTCCATCTCTCATGAAGTGCGTAACCCGCTTGCCGTGGTGAGAGGTTTTTTGCAAATGATGGAGCAAACGGAAATACCCGTTGAAAAAAGAAGCCAGTTTTTAAAAATTTGTATCGGCGAGATCGACAGGGCGAACGACATCATTCAAAATTACTTGACGTTCTCCAAGCCGGCCGTACAAAATGTTGGAATTATGGATATCAAGGATCAGCTGCAAAAGGCAATTCATATCATTAGCCCGCTTGCAAACATGAACTGCGTAGAAATCAAATCGAAATTGGAATCGTACTCTATTAAAGGCGAGCCGCAGCTGCTGCAGCAATGCTTGCTAAACCTTACTAAAAATTGTATTGAGGCCATGCCGGACGGCGGAAGCTTGTACATAGAAACAAAGGTGCAAAACGGGGAGCTTGTTATCGTGATCGCCGATACAGGCAAAGGGATGACGACCGAGCAATTATCTCGCATAGGAGAGCCTTACTTTACTACAAAAGGGCGGGAGGGTACCGGTCTTGGTATGATGACCGCTATGCGAATCATAGAAATGATGCGTGGCAAGCTGACGGTCTCGAGTCATATGAAGAAAGGCACTACGTTTACGATTCGTTTCCCCCTCGAAGCATCCGGCGAACAAGCCAGCTGAAGCAAACCGGTTCACTTCCCTTCGCGGGAGCGGGCCGGTTTTTCTTTTCCCAGCCGGTTCAGAGATTGCAGCTCACCCTTTGTAATTATAATCCGGAATCGCGGACCATCTTCGACGCAGCTCATGCGCCGCGGCCTTAGGCTTTCTCTCCCGGGTAAAAACTCCTTTTTTGTTGCCCTGCACGCGAAGGATTCCTTGACTTGTGTTGAAATCAGCGAAGTTCCATACTTGCTCCCCAACGAAACTGACAAATTCATCGAATATTTCGTGATTGGCCCGTAAATACTCCACTTGATATTCTTCCGTGAACATTACCGGATCGGTATCGTGCAGGCCGGCCACTGTATCTGCGCCGTACTCTGTCATCATAATCGGTTTATCCGGGCAGCGCTGGGTCCATTGCTTTAATTCCTTACGCAGCTTAAGCCTAGCGATCTCTAAAGCACCTCCTTCAGCATACCAGCCGTAGTAGCGGTTTAACGCTAATACATCAACAAGCTCCGCCACTTTACATGTATCAGGTGTGGACCACATATGCGTAACAATGGTAACCGGACGCTGCTGCGGGTCACAGTCCCTTGTTAATTTCACTAACGGTTCGAAATACTCATAAGCTCCTTCCTCTTCGGAGGCGGGCTCGTTGGCGATCGACCACATTACGACGCAGGGATGATTTTTGTCGCGCGCTACGAGTTCTCGGATGACATCTTGATGGTGGCCGAAGGTTCCAATATGCTCCCAGGTATTCCGTCTAACGGGTTGCCCGAACATGGTTGCGGCAAAATTCAAATGAACCCCGACGGCAGGCACTTCGTCAATGACAACGATACCTTCCCGATCCGCGAGCCTCATCAACTCCTCGGAATATGGGTAATGGGCGGTGCGGAACGAATTGGCGCCCATCCATTTCATTAATCGGAAGTCCGTCACATTCACCGCTTCGTCGAAGCCGCGGCCATGGATCGGGGAATCCTCATGCTTGCCAAAGCCTTTGAAATAAAAAGGCTTACGGTTGATCAGGAACTGGCCGTTCTTCACTTCCACCGTCCGGATGCCAAAGGGCTGCTCGTAGACGTCAATCGGACTTCCATCCTGATGTAGCTCAACCCGGAGCGTATAGAGGTAGGCATTAAGCGGCTCCCAAAGTATGGCCGACGGGATCCGGTACTGCCCCCTGTGGCCCTCGACCTGCGCTACGACTCCGCCGGATTCGTCGATGACGCTCGTCTTTACGTCAGCTTGCCCTTCCACGAAGATTTCATAATCGACAATCCCCATAGTATCCTGCCAATCCGTAACTACCGTAATATCTTTGATATAGACGTCTGGTGTCGTATATAGCTTGACAGGTCTGTGGATACCGGCGTAGTTAAAAAAGTCGAAGTTAGGGCTGTTGCGCGCGACCTTCCCCATGCCTTCGATCTCGACCTCGTTGTAGTTGCCAACCGGAAGCGTCGTTTCATCAACGATATTGTTAACGGCTACGGTTATGCGGTTTTTGCCCGGTATTACCACACTTTGAATCTCCGCTTCGAAGGGAGTGAAGCCGCCTTTATGCTCCGCGACCAAAGCTCCGTTGATATAAACCTTAGCCGTATGGGTGACAGCGCCCAAACGTAATACCAGCCGCTCGGAGGACAGCATAGCCGGCACCGTGAATTCCCTTTCGTACCACACCCACCCGACGTGATTGCGGATATCTGCACTTACACCGACATCATTATAGGATGCTGGAACAGCCATTGAAATGGCATGGGTGAGCTTATTTTCGTGCCACTTTTCTTCAAAGCCATTGCCGGTGTCCAGTTTAAATGACCAAATTCCGTTTAAATCGAGAATTCCTCTTGTTTCGGTAACGATAGGGTATAGCATAACATCCATCTCCCATCTCATTTGAAATCGCTAACATAGTTACATTATACTTAGAACTTGAATGGAGATTATAATACTAAGTTAGCATTTATAGGACCAAATTAGCATGGAGGGGCAGACGAAGGAATATGATTTCAGCCGGAACGACTGTATTTTACTTGACTGACCTGAATACCTACATTTGGGATGACTCAGCCGGTCTGAAGCTGTCCTTCGAAAGGACTTCACTGCCGGAGTTTCTCAAAGAGCTGCAGGCCGCCGACTTCTGGGCAATGTTGTGCGCAGTGCGCAAAAATCCGGACCAGGCTTCCGTCTATACGAATGTCCATGGCCTCTCTTACGTTGCAGCGTTATGGAAACAGGGCGGAGAGAACATGCTTTTTGCAGCCGGCCCTTTTCTGACACACCTGCCCGAACTATCCAAGCTTACATACGGAATGAATTACGAACAGAGCGAGAAGATCGTTTTGGAAGCTTTTTTTCGAGGACTGAAGCTTATGGGGAATTCCCAAATCCGGAGCATAGCGAGTATTGTGCACCGAATCGGCGAGATTCCTCAGATTTCATTGCAATATATAGACGTACGCCAAGCCAATGCAGTCAAAAGCGGACAACGGAGAGCTCCTCTGCAGGAGGCGATGGATCAGCCGGATCCCGGGTATGCCGATCTGATTGAGCTCAGATACAACCTGGAGAAGCAAATGATGCACGCGGTCGAGCTTGGGGACATTGCTAGGCTCAAACAGTCGTTACTGAAATCACGGGATTTGTTCGACTTCTCCGAGCGTTATCCCGGGAGGCCGCTCAGGGCGCTCAAAAACGGACTCATCGTGTTAAACACGATTCTGCGAATATCCGCCGAGCAGGGGAAGGTACCTCCTTTCTTTCTGCATCATTTATCTGAGAAATTTGCGATTGAGATCGAGCGTTTGGAAAGCTTGGACATGCATCAGAGGCTGGTGGAGCAAATGTGCATGGAGTATTGCAGCTTAGTGAGAGAATATACGCTGGCAGGGTACTCGGCTCTCGTCCAGAAGGCGGTCGGTTACCTGGAGGTGCATCTAGGGCAGCCCTTTGAGCTCGAAGGAATAGCGCGATATTGTTCCGTTCACCCGGCACATCTCTCCCGGCAATTCAAGAAAGAAACCGGATATACGTTGACGGATTTTCTGAATAGGCTGCGAGTCCGGGAAGCTAAAGCGCGGCTCCGGTTGGACCGCAGTCCCATTGAAGAGATTGCGTCGAAGCTCGGCTTTGAGGATCCCTCGTACTTTGCCCGTGTGTTTAAGAAGCAGGAGGGTGTGACGCCTTCGCAATATCGAAATTCGAAGGATGAAAGTTCTGACTAATAGAATAAAGCGCCAACTCCTTAAAAAACCGCAGACATCAGTTAAAAAACCGGACGGTCAACCGGCTGAGTTTATGTTACAAAGAGAGGAAGAGGCGGAATTGTTGCATTCTAAACATATCGTGATTATTTAAAGTTCCTTGTCATGTGACACATCCCTTATACTCGTGGGGCACATCATTACTTAGTTGAAGGAACGATATTGATGAACCTTATGGAAAAATCTCATGAATGGACAGGGCTGCGCACGGTGCCAAACGGAATTGAAGAAGCTCCCGAATACAGGCTTGCTGCCGGAGAAGAAGCCCGGTACACCTATGACCATGCAGCGGATTGGAGAGCCTGGGACGGCATCGCGCTGGAGGTTTGGGTTCCGCAGGGCGAGACCGTGGAGCTGACACTGGAGGTGATACCACTTCGTGTCGGCAGGCCTGAGTATATCACGTCTGCCACGGCGACCGCGGTTGTGGCCGGACAGGGCTGGATGCCGGTGGAGCTGAGCTTGGACACATTTGATTATATGAAAATGACAAACGCCTTCTGGCGCTTGATCCACCAAGTAAGCATCCGAGCCAAGCGGCAGGAATGCGGCAGCGGCGTCGAGGAGGAAATTCGCCTTCGCGGGCTGTGCCTGAAACGGCGCGGCTTGGTCACGCTGAATGCGGAACGATTGTCTTATGCGGCGGAGGCCGGGGACTATGCCGGTTATTCGGTCCAGGTGACCAATGAGTCCGCTGTGCGGCAAGCCGTTGCGCTTCGTCTGGACAGCTACGGCTTTGAGTCCGTGCAGCCTGCGGTAGAACCGAATACGCTGCTGTTAGACCCCGGTCAATCGGAGCGGGTAACGATCCGTGCGTTCATTCACGAAGGCATGGCTCCCGGCGGCTTTGAGAAGCTTACGCTGGTCGCCTTGCCGAACGGCGATGTGCGAAGCGAGCAAAGGCTGACTCTCTATGCGGTACGCCGGCTGCCGCACCCGTATATTATGCATACGGAAAGCGGCTGGGATGATGTGCTGCACAACGTCCGGAAATACGATTGGGCGAAGCGGGAGCTGGAGCATTATATCGCGAAAGCTGAAGCATGGGTGGTCCCGGAGACGCAAGGGGCCGGAGCGGCTTATGCCTATGAGCTTGCGGAGCGCTTCAATCTGCATGCCGCAGGTGTGGCATGGAAGCTGACCGGAAGGCAGGAGCTGCTGGAGAAGGCGATGCTGTTCCTCCGCCGATTCGTCGATCCGGTGCAAGGCTATCCGTCCACCGATGCGCCGGTGTTTCATATATATTCCTCGCCGGAGGAGCTGGAGCTGAAGACGCCTCGGGCGGTAAAGGTATGCGGAGGCGGTCTGATCCATGAAGGTGAATTCATGCTGGATGTCGCTTCCGTTTACGATCTGCTGTACGATGCTCCGGGCTGGTCGCAAGAGGATCGCCATCGGGTTGAGGCGGCCTTCCGGCTGTTCATAGAAAAGGTCGATTGGATGATAACGGACGGAGATACCAATAACATTCCGTCCGGTGGAATGGCGGGGGCGCTGCTGTGCAGTCTCGTCCTGCAGGATATGCACTGGATCCGCCGATTCATCCACGGACCCGGCGGATTCGCGGATATGGTGGCGACGGGAATTTTGGATGACGGCTGGTACTTTGAGGTGGCAACGAATTACGTGCAGCTGTTCGCAGACATGTTCACCAGGGTCGTGCAGGCCTGCGAGCCATGGGGGCTGGGCCTGAAGCACCTGCAAGTACCCCCGTCTTATCGTCGCAATGCGATGCTGTCGCCTTGGTCGCTGCCCCGCGAGCAACGTTTCCTCGGGATGTCCTTCGAGAAATACGGTCCGGTGAAGCGGAATTACCGGTCGGTCCGGGACGTATGGGATGCCATGCTTCCGTTCGTTGATCATCGCGGGATCTTGTTCGGAACGAACGATTCGACGGATAAGGATATGGTAAGAGCCTATGATCTTGCCTATTACATCTGGAGAGACCCGAAATACGCCTCCGTTCTGAAGGGTGCTGACAGAAGGGATTTGGTCTATGGTGTCGGCGAGCACCCGGTCGACGTACCGAAGCATGCGGAGGCTTCAGCTTACGCGGATAATGCGGGACTGGCGATACTGCGTTCGCAGAAGGACACGCGCATTGAGGCCGTGATCAAGTACGGCACACACGGCGGGTATCACGGCCACTTCGACCGGACCGGACTTGTCGCATTGATGAGGTACGGCAAGAATGCTTACGGCCCTCTTGCTTCCTGGTACGGCTACCATTCCTTCATGTTCAAAATGTGGGTGCAGGCTTCCCTATCCCACAACATGGTAGTCGTTGACGGGCGAATGCAGGAGCCGGTTGAATCGAAGCGGCTGCTGTTTCACGCAGGACGCATGCTGAATGCTTGCGTAGTGGAAACGGTGGCGCGCTGGTGTGACCCGCCGTATGGCGGCCAGACGCCTTACCCCGAATCGTTCCCGCGGGAACGAGGCTGGATCGAAGGGCGCGAGCTGCCTGAGACCTTCTCTCAGCGGGAGCAGGGGTCCGTCGGAGCCTACTCGGAGCCGGTTCTGCAGCGGCGGCTCGTAGCGGTTACGGACGATTATGTTGTAATCGCGGACTATCTGCGCGGGGAACAGGAGCATGTGTATGATTGTCTGAACCATTATCAAGGCTATCTGGGTCTTGAGGCGAGGAAGTCGACCCACGTAAGACATACAGGGAAAATGGATGAAAATCCTTTCGGTGCGGGTCAATTCATCACCGATTGCGACTGGTATGCTTGCGAAGCGCCTGCTCTCCTTCGATTCTCACATGATTATGACCGGTGGAAGGATGACAGCGAGGGCCGTCATATGCTGCACAATGAAGAGGGCCGGATGGAGCTGCATCTCAGGTCGCTATGGCCTCCGAAGCAGGAGATCATGACCGGCTGGTACGCGGAAGCGGCTCCCGTAAACAAGCGGCTGCGTTACGAAATTCTCGCAGACGACAGGCTCCTGGAGCAGGGTCAAATCGGCGCCTGGATTCTCGGCAAGCGGAAGATTCGCGTACCGCTGGAAGGGGCCGCCTCGTTCACCCTTCGCGTCAATGTCGAGAAGGCGTCCCGCAAGACGGTCTTCTGGGGCGACCCGGCAGTGCTTATGCAGGATGGACGGCGTATACGTCTGCAGGAGCTTCCGGTCGAATACCGGAACGTGGATACCGGGAATGGACCCGGTCAGGATTATTACGGAGGTCCGGTGCATCTTGAAGGAGAGCCGTACCCGGACGCATTGCCGTTCGAGCCTGCGGATACCAAGGAGCCGGCCGAAGCCGTCTATGACCTCACGGGATGGGAGGCGGTCGCCTTCGAGGCTGTGATCGGAGGCGACTATCCGCTCGGTGACGATCCGGCGCGGCGTAAGACGATCAGCATCCGCCAAACAGGCAGGGAGGCGTTGTTCCTGACGCTGCTGGAGCCGCACCGGGAGTGCCCGGCCATTGCTTCGGCCGAAGCGATGGCAGCTGGGAAGCTGGCGGTGCGGCTAGCGGACGGAAGGCTGCAGGAGCTGGAGCTGGAAGGCTTTTACGAAGCTCAAGCGGAGCCTCGTATTAGCATCCGGGAGTGGAAGGAAGGGCAGCTGCTGCGGCAGGAAACTGCCAACACACACGCATGACAGGCCGCCTCCGGAGGACACGCGTTATGGATTAGACCGAAGACCGGCTGATCGCATAGCTCCAATACCGGCGGCGCCGCCCTTCTTCTCATGCCATGCTGCACGAGCCCAGGGAAGGCGGCGCCGTTTATTTTGTGAGGAGGGAATCGGGTATGCCGGCAATCAAGGCGTTTATGCTGAAGAAAAGCTTTTTGATCCGCATCATTATATCCTATCTCATCGTCGGTTTGCTCGTTGTCGGAGCCCTGACCATGATCATCATCTATAAAGTGTCAGGGCACTTGACGGACGAAATCAACACCTCAACAAACCGTGCGATGGAGCAATCCTACAATGCGGCTCAAATCTTGATAAATTCCACCTATTCCAATTTTGCGAGTGCTTACACGAAGGCGGATATTCAAGTGGGGTTCTACAGCGATCATTTCACTACCACCGATATGGGACGCATCGGAGCAAGGCTTTCTGAATTGGCGGGCTCGAACCCGCTCGTGCACTCCGTGTATGTAGTGAATCAGAGTGAGCGGCTGGTGTTCTCCTCCTTGTCCACCGCCCGGGGGTTTTCTGAATTTTATGATCAGGATGTGCTGTCTCTGCTCGAGACAACCCAGCCGTATCGTTCGGGAATCTTTATTCCGAGGCATGCGCGGTTTCAAGTGGACGGACGGGAAGTGGACAAGAATCTGATCTCCATTCTATACCTCAGTATTCGAGAGGACAGGGTGACCAATGGCGCCATGGTGCTCAACCTGGATCAGGATGTGCTGCAGCAAACGGTCATGAACGGCACAGGCAGCGCGTCCTTCCAATCGATGATTTTGAATCAACAGGGAACGGTCATTTCCCACTCGGACAGCCGTATGCTCAATACGAACCTGTCCGGAACGGAATACGTAAGGAGCATCATCGCTTCGGAGGAGCAAAAGGGGAATTTGAAGGTCGCGATCGA
Source organism: Paenibacillus silviterrae (assembly GCF_030167925.1). Lineage (GTDB taxonomy): Bacteria > Bacillota > Bacilli > Paenibacillales > NBRC-103111 > Paenibacillus_G > Paenibacillus_G silviterrae. Next base: position 1,234,912 of record NZ_JASKUT010000002.1, on the reverse strand, counting down.
CGGCAAGGACTCCCGCGTATTCTACATGAAATCGGATACGCTGGGTTGGATCTTCATTGGCAATGTCAATTACGATCAGCTGCTCAGCAAGGTGAATGAGCTGCAGAGCTACATTCTCGGCGTTACGGCCATCATGCTGATCATGGTGATGATTTCGGGTATTTTTTTCACCCGTATGATCTATGGTCCGATTCATCGTCTTCTCACCAAAGTTCGCAGCGCTTCCCCAGGCACACCCTCGGATAACGTTTCGGAGCTGGATTTGCTATCGGGTACCTTTGCCTATTTGGAAAATAAAATTCAGGATCTTCAGTCCAGCGTCGCCGGCTACCAATCCGTCGAACGGCTCCAGCTGTTGCGGCTGCTCACGCAGGGCGGCTGGTCAGGTGAGCAGGAGATGACCCGCAAGCTGCAGAGTGTAGGCATTGCTTTGCCGTATGACCATTTCCGCGTGGTCCTGCTCCGGCTCGATGGCTATAGCGCGCTGACGGATCGATACCCTCGTGCGGATATTTCCTTGCTAAAGTACGCGGTTTCCAATATTGCCGAGGAGCTTGGGCGGGGCAGAGGGATCAACACGGTTTGTTTCGAGGATGAAGCGGATGCCCTGACTCTTCTTATCAATCTTCCTGAAGCGGCGAGCTTCTCCGAAAGCCGGACGGAGGAGCTGCTCCGTGAGATCCAATCGAACGTATCGGTATACCTGAAGCTGTCGGTTTCTGCCGCGATCGGGACTCCGGCCCAAGGGATGCTGCAAATTCCGGATGCCTGGCAGGGGGCGTATCAGGCCTCGCGCTACCGGATCGTGCAAGGTATGCGCTGCTTGATCGGCGCCGATATGGAGGAAACGCGGGAGTCGCTGCAGGATAGCTTGTCGGGCAGTCTGGAGAAGCAGATCACTGATCAGATGAAGCTTGGGGACATGGAGAAGACCAGGCAGGCGGTCCGCGAGTACATGGGTGTGCTGCGAAACGCGCCTTACGACGAAATGATGCTGCTTCTCACACAGCTGCTGATCGCTACAGCGCGGACTGTCCGAACGATGGCCGCCAGCGAGGAGCAGACGTTCGATATCGGTCTCTTAAGCCAGCGGCTGAACCGCTCGGAGACGCTGGAGCAAATAGAGGTGTGGTACTTGGAGCTGTGTGAGAAAGCAGTCTCGCTGCGGGATAAGCAATCCTCCCAAAAGAATCGTCTGATCGTCGATAAAGTCAGGCAGTATATTCACGAGCATTACGCCGATCCGAACCTGAGCATTGAGACGCTCGTTCAAGTAGGGGGATTATCGGCGAACTATATGCGCAAGGTTTTCAAGGATATGGAAGGGCAGTCGATCACGACGTATGTCAACCATTTCAGGTTTGCCAAGGCGAAGCAGCTGCTGACAACAACGGACCTTCCCGCGAACAAAATCGGTGAAATGGTCGGCTTCGACAATACGAATTATTTCTATGTTTCCTTTAAAAAGCACTGCGGCAAAACGCCGGATCATTACCGGAAATCGTTAGAACCGGAAGATAAACTCTTGTAAATCGTAAGCATTTGTATACATTGTTATTTTTCGAAGTGTCTGTTTGGCAGAAATCATGGTTTTTCATCGGAATCCGTACTTTCTCTCCTTTTCCTTCTGAGCTAAGGTAAGAGCGTGAACGACATCATGAAGTGCAGGCTTCGTTAAGTGAAGGAGGAATCAAAGCAATGAGCGATACGGTGATCGGCTCGCAGCCGTATGCCCGGAGAACGACTGGTAAAAAGAGGGGCGTTATCGGTTCGTTTTTTTACGAGCTAGTAAGAAATAAGTTCTTGTATGTACTCGCTTTGCCCGGCATCATCTGGTTCTTCATTTTTGCTTATTTGCCCATGGGCGGGATTGTGATCGCCTTTCAGGATTTCAAAGCGATGAAGGGCATTACCGGAAGCGAATTCGTCGGCTTGAAAAACTTCGAGTTTTTCTTTCGGTCTAGCGATTGGATCAAGATTGTATGGAACACGCTGTACTTGAACCTTCTGTTCATCACGTTCGGTACGCTGTCTTCCGTAGCTATCGCTATTATGGTCACGGAGCTGGGCGGCAAATGGTTTAAGAAGGTGGCGCAATCCGTCATGATCTTCCCGCACTTCCTGTCCTGGACGGTCGTAGCGATGTTCGTGACAGCCTTCGTCGCTACGGAGGGCGGCTTCTACAATCAGATTCTCAGCTTATTCGGATTGCCGCCCGTTTCCCTGCTTTCTTCTCCGGAATATTGGCCGACCATTCTCGTGCTTTTGAAAATATGGCATGGTGCAGGCTTCGGTGCCATTGTTTACATGGCAACGATTTCCGGCATCAACCCGGAAATCTATGAATCCGCCTCAATGGACGGGGCAAGCCGCTGGCAGAAAATCATCCACATCACGCTGCCGCTGCTCAAGCCGACGGTCATTCTTCTGACCATCCTGGCGATCGGCGGAATATTTAACGGAGACTTCGGGCTTATCTATGCGATTGTCGGACGCAACCCGGCTTTGTACCCGACTACGGACGTCATTGATACCTATGTATTCCGTGCATTGCTTGATCTGGGGGATATGAGCATGTCTGCGGCGATCGGCTTCCTGCAATCGCTGGTCGGCTTCCTTCTTGTCGTTACCGTCAATTACATTGCGAAGAAGACGGCCCCGGAATCGGCGATTTTCTAGGAAAGGAGTACGACACAGCATGATTAAGGAAAGCTTAGCGGACAAACTGCTTAAGGGTGCCTTTTATTGCATTCTTGCCGCCTTCTCGCTCTATTGCCTGGTGCCCTTCGTAGCGGTAGTTTCCAGCTCAATCTCCTCCGAGGCCTCGATCCTTCGTAACGGCTATATGCTGTTTCCGATCGAATTCAGCCTGGAGGCGTATCAGCTGATCTTTCAGGACAATACCATCTATAAGGCTTATGGCGTGACGATCTTTATTACCGTTGTCGGTACCGTGCTCTCTATGATTTTTACTAGCGCTATGGCTTATGCCATTTCCGTCAAATCGGTAAAATACCGCAATGCGATTGCCTTCTACGTTTATTTCACGATGCTGTTCCATGGGGGGCTCGTGGCCAGCTACCTGCTCATCTCCAAGTACCTCGGCATGAAGGATTCCATTTGGGTACTCATTGTTCCCGGCATGATCAGTGCATGGAATATGTTTCTCCTGCGCAACTTCTTCGCCTCCATCGATGAGTCGCTGGCCGAATCCGCCAAAATGGACGGAGCCAACGACGCCTATATATTGTTTCGTATCATTCTTCCGGTGTCGCTTCCGGCGCTGGCCACCATCGGTCTCTTCTATGCACTGAGCTATTGGAACAAATGGTTTGACGCGCTGTTATATATCAGCGATCCCAATTTATATCCGCTTCAATATTTGATCCAACGGATTATGAGTAACCTGGAGTACGTCAATCAGTTATCCGCTGATGTGACGATACCGAACTTTGTTCCACCGGCTATGACTGTCCGTTTGGCGACCACAATCGTCACCATTGGTCCGATCATTTTCCTTTACCCGTTCCTGCAGAAGTATTTCGTCAAGGGACTGATGGTTGGCGCGGTGAAAGGATAATGCATATAGAAAAGGGAGGGCAATACAAATGAAGGCAAAACGTATCGCAACCGCATTACTTGCGCTGGCCATGGTAGGTACATCCGCAGCCTGCAGCAGCACGGAGAAGCAAGGGGCAGCAAATTCCGCAGGTGGCGACAAGGGGGGGACTTTACCGCCGGTAACCTTGAAAGGAATGCTGTTCGGCGAAGCGCCGAAGGATTTGCCGCTAGTACTTCAAGAGTTTGAGAAACGTACCCAAGGCACGCTGAACACGAAGTTATCTATTGCGTGGAACCCGAACAGTGACCATAAGCAGAAGGTGAAGCTGATGATGGCTGCCGGCGAGGAAATGGACTTCGTCTTCGATGCGGACTTCATGAACCTGAAGGAGCTCATTCCTCAGGGCGCCTATGTGCAGCTGGATAAATACTTCAACAACGATGCTTATCCCGGATTGAAGAAAGCGTTTTCTCCAGAATTTGTAGAAGCAAATAAGCGTGACGACGGTCACATCTATACGATCCCGTTTACTCAATATTTCTATGACATTCAAGTCGTTATGCTGCGTAAGGATCTTCGCGAAAAATATGGCATGAAGCCAATCAGCAGCTATGAGGAGCTCGAAGCATTCTATAAGAAGGTGCAGGAGAACGAAAAGGGCATGACCCCGCTTGCTCTGAGAGGCAGCAGCGGCTTCCAGGATATTCTTGCAAGCGACGGCCCGGATATGAACACGGTCCGGCCGATCCTGATCTCGGGCATTCCTTATCTTGTTCATTTAACGGATGATTTGAAGAAGGTGCAGAATGTCGTAGTGCTGGGCGATGCAGCCGCGGAGTGGTCCAAGCTTCCGGCACCGTTCAACACGATGAAAACGGCGTTCCCGCAGTATGACAAGTGGGCGGAGTGGAGCAAATATCTGGAGAAGGACGTGCTGAGCCAGAAGGACCAAAAGGCATACTTTATGTCGGGCAAGGCGGCGTCCTACCACGGAACACTTTCCGCTTATGCCGCTGACCGGAAGAAGCTTCAGGAAACACTATCGGGAGCCGACCTGGAGTTCTTCGTTTTCCGTGCCAATCAGCGCGAGATGAAGCCGAAGGCAATTTCCACGAACTATAAGTCCAATAACTCCGTGGCGATTCCCGTCACGAGCAAGAATGTCGATCGGACAATGAAATTTTTCGATTGGCTGTTCATGAGCCGGGAAAACCACGATTTGTTCGAGTACGGAATCCAAGGCAAGCATTGGGAGCCGGTGGGCGACACAGGACTGAAGCTGCTGGAAGAGTCCAAGAGCTATTCCTTCCCCGGCTATGAGCTGACCTGGAATCCGACCATGATACGCCTTGCGTCCGATTTGGATGAAACGGCGAAGAAGTATTACGAATATTCGGCGAAACCGGACACGTACTATGCGGGAGTGCTTTCTAAATTCACCTTCGACAGCAGCGCGGTGAAATCGGAATTTGCGAATATCGCCTCCAAAGCGGAGCCTTGGGTGCAGCTGCTGAAGGCCGGACAAATGAAGGATTGGGAAGCGCAGGCGGTAAAGCTGAACGGCGAGCTGAAAGCAATCGGCATGGCTAAACTCCGTGCGGAGCTTCAGAAGCAGGTGCAGGCTTACTTGGATAAAGGCGGTAAGTAACAGTGGCAGGCGTCAGGTGGCAGGCATGGTCCTGCCACCGTTTTTGCTTAAAAAAGCGCGGTTCCTCCTTAAATAATCGCGCTCCTTTTTGCGAGCGGGGACTATATAATGTGAACCATACCGAGCTATGCGGGGACGATGGAAAAGGGGACCTCAAATGACAGTGATATTTTCAACTCATGTGAAGCCGGATCGCGCTTATTACGAGCAGGCCGCTCAGTACGTACTGAAGCAAATCGACCGCAGTCTCGCGGTGTTTCGCGACACCTATCCCGCACCGGCCAGCACAAACAACGTGTATCCGGCCATCGACAATATCGAATGGACGTCCAGCTTCTGGACAGGGATGCTGTGGCTGGCCTATGACCTGACCGGTGAGGCTAAGTACCGGGAGGCAGCAGAGTATCAGCTCGCAAGCTACAAGAGGAGAATCGAGGAGCAAATCGAAACGGAAACGCACGATCTCGGGTTTCTTTATACGCTGTCGGCGGTGGCTGCTTATCGCCTCACAGGCAACGAAGAAGCGAAGGAGATGGCAATCAAGGCGGCGGATTTGCTTGCAGCGCGATATTTCCCAAAAGCGGGAATTATTCAGGCTTGGGGTAATCTGAACGATCCTGAGCAGTGCGGACGAATGATTATCGACTGCCTGATGAATCTCCCGCTGCTGTATTGGGCGACGGAGGTCACCGGCGACCCGAAGTATGCAGACTACGCCAAGACGCATGTGAAGCAAGCGGCGAAGTATATTGTAAGGCCTGATGATACTACCTACCATACGTACTATATGGATGTAGGAACAGGCGCTCCGAAATACGGCAATACGCACCAGGGCTACGCCGATGATTCGTGCTGGGCCCGCGGTCAAGCCTGGGGGATGTACGGTTTTCTGCTGAGCTATATCTATAACGGCGACGAATCGCTTGTGGCGCTTTCCAAGCGGCTGACGGATTACTTCCTGACCCGGCTTCCGGAGGACGGCATTGTTTATTGGGATCTGGTGTTCACTGAAGGCGAGGAACAGGAGAAGGACAGCTCCTCGGCGGCGATTGCCGCTTGCGCGATGCTTGAGCTTAGCAAGCATTTGCCGACAGGTGACGCGGATAAATGCAGATACGAGGATATGGCGCTCTTTTTATTGCAGTCGCTTAATGAAGGCTATACGACGAGAGACGTACCGGACTCGAACGGAGTTCTTCTTCATGCGGTGTATAACAAACCGCGCGGCATGGGGATCGATGAGTGCAATCTGTGGGGCGATTATTACTATTTCGAAGCGCTTGTCCGGGTGCTCAAGAACTGGAAATTGTACTGGTAATAAAATGAATAACCGGAAGCGGGAGAACCTACATAATTATCCTCCCCGTAGGGCATTCTATACGCGCAGCATGGAGCTGTGAGTAAAGAAACGGAGGTGTTTCTCTTGGCTAACGATAAAGACAATTCGGTATGGGATAAGACGAAGAACGCGGCCAAGGAAGGTGCGAACGTCGTGAGCGACACATTCGATGTTATCGGCGACGCTGCTTCCAACACGGCCAAAAGAGTGACGGGCGAGCGTCACACATCCATGGAGACAGCAGTGGAAAAAGGGGACTAAATCGCTGCGGTGATTATGCTCTCTACAAAGTCCGGTTGCGATAAGCAGCCGGTCTTTTTCTTGCTCACGAATGTACCTCCCCGAGAGGGCTTCGATAGAAGCTTTTCTTATGGAAGGACATGAGGATGACTGCGATGATGTCGTACGCAAGGGCTGGAATGCCGCCCGTTGACGCCCTGAAGGAAGCGCCCGTATACTTAGGATATGATATCGACCACGGTACGACCATGGCTGCGCCTGTCGAGATGAAAGCAGTGTGCACAGCAGAACAAATGGAAGCGGGTCACGTTCTCATCTTGACTGGGAGAATGCTGCATTTATTGAAGGAGGATCCCTCTATGAATATGGAACTTGCCAGAAAATACGCTCCCTATTTGTCCTTTGACCGGAAGGAGCCGTTCTATCCTGCATTAACGGGAGTAACGTTTTTGAAAGAGGGCGATAATTCTCCGTCTTTCCGCAGAAGCTTCTATTGGGAGGATTATCCGGGTGCGACTGTTATTGAGTATGCCCTTTATTGGGATTACGATATTCAGCACATGTATGATTTGGAGCATGTGTGGATCTACGTAGGGCGACATGGGGAAGTGCTTGATGCGGAAGCAAGCTTTCATGGAAAATATCTTAAAGGCCTGCTGCCGGACCGCAGCAATCTGGAGGAGGAGACGCATGTCAGGCTGTACTCCCAGCCGGGCAAGCATGCGTTCCTTCCGAAGCCGGAGCTGTTTGAGCTTGTGCCGGATTTACGCAAAGCAACGAAGGAAAGGGCCGGCGTTGGCGGCCTGCTGATCACAGGACCGATGGAAGGGGTATTGGAAAAGGAGGAAGGGACAGATCTTCTCGTAGAGAAGTATTTATTCTCGGAGGGCTTTATCCCTTCCATGGAGTTCATCCCCTATACGTTGACCGATGATCAGTTTGTCAGCTGGGAGGTACTTTCCCTTGCGATTCCCGAGCGCATTGAAGCTTGTTTAAATGAGCTTCGCAGTTTATCGCTGTGAATATCATTTGTATCCTACCCGGCATGTACACCTCGAAATGGGTTACCTGCGGCATATAGACCGCGTTACAGGGCGTCTGGCGCTTATCACGGCCCGGTAACGCTCCTTGTAACGTTATGAAATCACCTTACTGTACCAAATATGTGTTTATCTGCCACTGTAAGATGAAAAAATCGCATTACAGGGCGTCTGGCGCTTATCACAACCCGGTAATGCTCCTTGTAACGTTATGAAATCACCTTACTGTACCAAATATGTGTTCATCTGCGACCGTAAGATGAAAAAATCGCGTTACAGGGTGTCTGGCGCTTATCACGGTCCGGTAACACTCTCTATAACGTTTGAAATCACTTTATTGTTCACAAGAATTTTGGCTATATGAATATCGTTTATCGCACATATGCAATTAGCCAAGCAAGATTACCTTGAAGTTACGGCAGGCGGACCTGCGGATAATCGATTGCTGATGGCTTCCGCCAGGATGTACACCAGTAGTGGAAACATAATATAGTACGCTGGATCCCAAGGTGCGTGAATTTCGAGTATCCCCGCAAGGGCTAGTGCGATGGTTGCCGTTGAGTAAACAAGAACCAGCAAGGCGAATCTCATCCATCGCCGAATTCCCTTGAGCTTAACAAGCGCCACTACCGCGAGCGCGCCAAACAAATAATAAATTGAGGAGAATGCCGTTGTATCGCGAGCGACATCGCTATACCAACCGGGGTGGTAGGAACGGTTCATAAAAAACATGATGGGGAGAATATGAAGGGTTCCCAGGATCGGACCAACGCACAAGATTAGGTATAACGAATGAATCCAGCCTTTTACAGGTCTTAGTAAGCGCGGGTATATTGCTTTCGCAGCCGCAAAATAAAATATCAAACCGATGGAAGTGTATTGAATTCGCCACCATTTTAATGTATATATTTGCAGCTTGACGAATAGCAGCTCCACAGCGGCGATCAATCCGATAATGAGAAAAATCCATACCCAGCGTAGACGGAAGGCGGAGATAAAGGTTGCGAGCGTTGGGATAATGAACATGTTGGAGGTCAGCGCACCCATGTTACTGTCGTAGTGTTCGTTGTTTTTAAGCAAATGGGGATGATATTCGTAGCTTCCCCCAAAAATGTAAATGACCGTTTCGATGAGATAAGCCACCTGTACCATGATAAGGAACATAAAAATGCTCGGGTGCATACTTTTCTTGAAACATACAAAGATAAGAATGCATAGGCTTAAGAGACTTAAACCTAAATACCAATAGGATGAGTAACTCATGAAGGCTCGCCTTTCCCATGTTCTTATGTCATGCGGATGATAAAAATGGAAAAGCATATAATTATTATATTTGTTACTTTTGATAAAATTATTCATTCGGATGGGGAGGACCTGCTTGAGCTTTCACGGGCTCCAGATATTAACGCGGCATATACAGAAGCAAGCCTGCTCCCCTCAGGCTGGCATTAGCCTAACAAGAGGCGGAGCTGCTTCATTTTTTGCCTATGACAATGATGAAACACTTTATCGTCGCCAACATTATTCAACAGATATAAAAAGCCGGTGCTGTTAAGCGCATCCCAATCTTCCGTCTTGGCGTGAGTTCCGAGTACGCGCTTCATCTCCTCAACGAACCTCGAGAGTTTTTGGATATTTTTCGAGTAATCCGAATCCTCTGTTCCCCACTCCACATCGGCAAAATCGGCAAAGCTGTCAAGCACGCGGATAAGCCCCTGACGCAAGGTTTTGTTAATGTTTACTTTGGAAGCGGGCTTGGTTACGGGCTTTGAACCGGCCAACCGTATATCAACGTCCGTCACCTCGGTCATGCTAACGGTGTCGAAAAGCTCTTCCTCAGCCGGGGAGCTTTTCGGCGTTGTACCCATTTTTTTCACTTTTCCCTTCATGCTCTGCATCAAAAGAAGCAACCCTTTAAGTCCTTCAAGGCTCTTATCCTTCAGCGCTTCATTCTTGGCGTCCTGAATAGCAGCCAGCAGCACTCCTCCGAGGGTTAGTTCCAAGTCGGATTTCATAGACAAATACTTGGCATACCAATCCGTGAGATAGGAGGCCCCTGTGCACTCCTCCTCGTTCTCACTGCTCAGTAATCCGTCGATTTCGGACATGATCTTTGCAATTTCTATATCCGACATGTGAGATTTTAGCAAAAAATGCAAAGTTCGCTGATGAAACGGCAAGGATCGTAGTAGGTGAAGGTCAAGAATTCAGTTACTATAGATCTGGTAATGCGGATTAAGCAAAACTGCGGCATAATACATCGGTAAACGAGAGGAATTGGCATGCGTACTGACTACAAATTTAATTTTACAAACCTCCCCAAGGAGGGGGATATAGGTGTTCCTTTTGATGCAATGAAAGGTGTTCCCCTGTACGATGAAGCGGTGGGGTACGGGTTTATCCGAGAAACCTGTGCCTTACCCGCAAGAGAAGTACATACAGAGACCATTCGATCGGATGGAAATGGGTTTGTCATCTATGAACCTGAATTATATACCGGAGAGGGCTTTGAGAAAGAAAACTATAATCATTACGGCATGGCCTTTCGGATTCAGGTCCCTCCAGGTGCTTATGAAATTATCGTAAGGACAACCTCGGATATTTCCGACGCGTACGTTTCGATTTCCGGTATGCAAGCCGGACGTATTCTGGAGGGCGGGCACTGGGATGCGGCCAAGCTGATTCCGTTCAAGTATCCGGCGGTGGTGAGCGGGAATGAATGGACTTATCGCTATTGTAACGGACGAGAGTACCTAGATATTGAAATCGAACCGAGGACAACAGGGGTGCCTGTAGGCTTGAAGGAAATTGTTCTTAGGCAGATATCCCCGGAGGTGCGGACCGAGGAGGAGGTCCCTTCGATTTTCCTTCTGGGGGATTCTACTGCGAAATCCTACACCTTTGAAGAAGCCCCGATGAGCGGCTGGGGCCAGGTTATTCCCAGGTTGTTCGATGAAAGTAAAGGGAATGTCGTGAATTACTCCATGGGCGGACGGTCCTTCAGGAACGCTTATGCGGAGGGAAGATGGAACGATATTCTGCTGACAGGAAAAATAGGCGATTATGTGCTCATACAGTTCGGGCATAACGATGAGAGAGAAGATGAGCATCGCCGGTTCGGCAGAGGTTCTACGGAAGACATGTACGAACGTTATCTTCTCGATTGGTATCTTCCTGCCATTCGTGCAAGAGGCATGATTCCGGTTCTCATTACTCCCATGTCAAGAATCAAGGGAAATGCTCAGCCGGGGCATAGGTATACGAACTCTTTTACTTTACGCAAATTTCCTGATGTGTTGAGAAGAATAGGTGCCCAGTCGGGCATTCCTGTACTGGATCTGAATACGGCAAGCCTGGAGTATTATAACCAAATCGGGGTGGAGTCGACCACGGCTCTATACATGTCGATTGAAGCCGGGGAAACCCCCGGTAAGACCAACGACGGCAGCTACGCGAACGGGCACCCTGCACAGAAAATCGACGGTACGCACTACAAGGAGGCGCTTTCCAAGCAATTTGCCCGAATGGTTGTTACAGAGCTGGCAAGCAAGGCGGCGGATGGCGATCCGACTTCCGGAAAGCTATATTCTTTTCTGAAAGAAGAAGTGAAGGAAGCCATTGAATCAAAGGTTTGGTCGGATATTTTTCCGGAAATGGCTTGCGACACGACATCGGGAGAAGGCTCGTATTACCGGAACCAGATTGAAAAACTGATCCAGCTGAATGTCCTGCATAAAGACGATCACGGATGCTTCCAGCCGGAGCGGACGATACAGGTGAGCGAATTCGTTGATGCCTTAAGCAAGCTTATGGGCCTAACCCCTTCTTTGCTAAGAGAGTACGCAAATGGGGATTTAACCCGGCAAACCATGGGAGCGATACTGTATGACGCTTACCAGGCAAGATTCACAAGTAAGCCCGGATATATGACGGACTATAACGGCAAAACACTTGTCCCGGGCGATCCGGGCTATGATCCGAATCTGGATGCGGGCGTACAAGGAGTGCAATTCGATCCCTTGGTTTCGTATGAGCAGCTAACAGATACCGGCAGCATCCATCCTTCGCTGGCTGCGAAAGTCAAAAGCGGCTTACCAACTTGGCCTCATCCGGTCCGAGAAAGGCATCGCCAGGGGAAGGATGATCAATGGCACCGAGCTCGAGCCGCAAACCAAGGTTACCCGTGCGAAAGCGGCTAAGGCACTCTATTTTATGTGGGTACTAGGACAGCCTGTCCATGCGGAGAATCATACGATACCAATAAAGGAGAAAGCTCACTAATGACCGGAACGAAACGAATTGTCGTATCCCAAGACCATAGGGGAGACTATGTCACGGTGTCTGAGGCTATTGAAGCCGTGCCGGAAAACAATCAGGAGCCGGTTGAGATTTACATCCGGAACGGGGTGTACAAGGAAGTGATCACGGTGCCGGCGAACAAACCGTTCATTTCCTTGATCGGAGAAAGCATGGAGCATACCATACTGACCTATGACAATTATGCAGGCAAAGAGAAGCGGGAAGGAGAAAATTACGGAACCACAGGAAGTGCCAGTGTGTTTCTCTATGGCCATGACTTTACCGCCCGTAGCCTGACCATGGAAAATTCATTTCGGAGAAGCAATGCTGTAACTAGCGGAACCCAAGCAGTGGCAGTATACGCGAGAGGAGAACGAATGAGCTTCCATAAGGTCCGGTTCCTTGGTCATCAGGATACGCTCTACGCTCATTCTGGCAGCCAATATTACTATCAATGTTACATTGAAGGGGATGTTGATTTTATTTTCGGCGGAGCTCGTGCCGTCTTCGAGGATTCGGATATCGTTTCCTTGAGCCGGGGTTCCGAAAGTAATAATGGGTACATAACAGCGGCCAGTACTCCGATCACGCAGCCCTATGGCTTTCTCATTGTGAATTGCCGTCTACAAAGTGATGCACCGGCGGGGACGGTTTATTTGGGTAGACCTTGGCATCCGGGAGGCGACCCAAATGCCATAGGTCAAGTCATTGTGAGGGATAGTGAGCTTGGAGCGCATATTCATGCTGCCGGCTGGACGGACATGTCAGGCTTCAAAGCGGAAGACGCCCGATTCTTTGAATATCGGAATACAGGCCCCGGGGCGCTGAAGACGGATACACGAGCGCAGTTATCCGATGAACAGGCACTCAAGTACACACCACGGAAGGTGTTGGATTGGGAGCCGGCACGTTAGCATATTCCATGGAACAGCCCGTCATTATCGAACGGGCTGTTTGTCATCTATAACATATTCATTGCAGTTCGACAATATATGTATACGTAGGGAAAGCATCCGGATTTTGGGTGGTGGATACGATGCTGTCAGCATATAGAAGTCATGATTTATGGCGGGTGTATACCCACACAACCTTTCAAGCCTTGGTCGATGCGATCATTCCTCCCACGCTGCTCTATGGGGTGAAGGTTATCCCTGGGGCTGCCCAGCTTCAGATCGAGCTTTATGTTATCGATGAGCTGGATTCCTCCCAATTCATACCGATCGATGTGGATTCCGCGAATAAGCCACCTCCGTTATCATGGGCAACGGCTCACTTGTTAGATACCGGAGCCAATCAACTAATCCTCCGGAGACTGCAGCAGACCGGCTGGCCATCTCATCTTTCTCCATGGGGGAGCTTCGCTTCTCTGGACAGAATCGATAGGCTGAGGACGCTGGACCTGATAGATCGTATTGAGCTTCCTGTCCAATGGTTAATTCCCCCTTACCGGAACGATCCTGCTCTTATTCAAACGATGATGGATTCATTGCATCAATTGACCATGTTCGGTTACTATTCCGAATGGGTTGGGTACGGAACGACTCGCGGATTTCCTCCGACAGACCGCCGGTTGGAGAGCTTTCCTCCCGGCTGGAGGGTTGCCGGCTACCCGGGCGTTTCGTTCGGCTACCGTGATTTGTGTGGATTTCTTTTAGAATACCCTCATGATAAAAGGGGAATGCCGAATGAATGATCCGGATATAATCGTCATCGGCTCAGGCGGCGGCGGAGCTGTTATAGCCAAGGAGCTTGGGGAGAAGGGCTTACGTGTTCTGGTGCTGGAGGCCGGTCCCTGGTACGGAAATTCGAGATGGCCTGAGCCCAACGAGGAACGAGGAGGGCTAATCAGTTCCGACACAAAAGATCTGAACATCTCTCTGTTCAAAGAGCAATACACCAAGTACGAAGATGATATGAACAATCTGATCATGGGGAAGCTTCGCTGGGGGCCTGCGGACCGAAGCCGCGCACCTTGGCACAGGAATATAAGGCAAAGAGGATTTATATGGCAAAACTCAGGGGTGGGAGGGACGACACAATCTTATCTTGCGAACAGTCCCCGTGCTTTTCCAATAAGTGTCGACGGCGTTTGGCCGATCTCTTATCGCGAGCTGATTCCGTATTACGAGAAGGTCGAAGCGACGTTACCTGTAGAATTCGCGCCTTCGACCTCTAAGGAAGAATTGTTTTATTACGGAGCCAGAAAAGCAGGCTGGCCGCTCATCCCTACGTTAAATGTGACGAGTCCCGGTTATCGCCCGCAGCCGAATGCAATTCTGCGGCCTAACAGGAATCTGACCCATCCTGACTATTCGCTGGAGCAGCTGTCATGGATGCCGGGGTGTACGCTTGCCGGACATTGTATTAACGGCTGTCCGCATGGGCCGTCGGTAGATAAAATCGCAAAACGATCAACCAATGTGAGCTATGTGCCGCTAGCCTTGCAAACGGGCCGCGTAGCCATCCGCCCTAATACGTTCGTAACCCGCATTTTGACGGAGAAGGGTTCCTCCGAGGAATTACGAGCCGTAGGTGTAAATGCACGCGATACATGGACCGGTGAAATGGTGGAGCTTCGAGCTAAAGCCGTCGTTATGGCTGCGGGCGCAATCGAGAGTCCCAGGCTTTGGCTGAATTCCGGCTTACCCGGTAACCCTTGGGTGGGGAGAGGGATGGTAAACCATTATTTTGACTGGGTGACCGGTATGTTCGATGAAAAAGTATTGCTATCCATATTGGGGAGTCCGGATTGCAATCCTTTCGTTGGACATTCCTCCGGAGGAAGACTGGATTACCCCGGATTAGGTTCCATTATCGTAACCGGGCTTAGTCCCGGGTTGACCGCTTCTTTGACCTTTGGACTGAGTCAAGCGGGATACAGCGCTTTCTCCAATCCCCTTGCAGAAATAACTCCCTATGCCCAAGGTCGCATCGCAGGACCGGAGCTTCAGCGCTGGATGGAAAACTACCGTAGAACGCTCACGCTCGTCATCTTTGCCGAGGATGAAGTGGAATACCGTAACGGGGTTACACTGGACCCTGTTCTGAAAGATGAGCATGGCCCCATTCCGAGAGTTTCTTATTTACCAGGGGAACAAGGAAGGAGAAACCGCGACAAGCTGGTAGCCATTGCGGTAGATATTCTTTGGAAAGCCGGTGCTTCCAAGGTGCTCCGTACGGATTTGCCGGCCGCCCTCATGATCCATATCGAAAGCACAATGAGGATGGGGTTTGTCGTGGATGAAGCCTGTGAAGCGTACCAGGTGAAGCGCTTATTTATAGCAGATAACAGTGTTCATGTAAATGGGATCGGAGGCGCCAATCCTACGCTGACGACGCAAGCCCTGGCTACGCGAGCCGCCGAAAAGCTGATGGAGAGATATTTTGGTTAAAAAGGAGGAAATGACCGCATAATAAAAATAAAAAAGGTAGTGTAGGCAATGAATATTCTAGAGCTGATTGCGGATTCCGTTAAGCCTTTTCTGGATGGCGAAAAGCCTCCGTTACATGTCGGGGAAGTTATGAATTTGTGGTTTTATTTAAGTGCCACGGAGGAGACCATGCAAGGGGAACAGGTTTCTTACAATACCGTTCAGGATCCCGAGCTGAAGGAGAAGCTGAAAGAGGTGATTGAGTCGGTTCATAAACCGATTCAAGAGGAGCTTATTCAATTCCTGCAAGCGGAAGGGATCCCTTTGCCCAAGGATTCCCATACGAAGCCTCTTGGTGATTTTCGCAGCATCCCGGAAGGCTCCAAGCTGTCTGATGAGGAAGTGGCGAGCTTACTCAGCTTCAATATTGTGCTGGGGATCAACTATGCCTGTCGAGGGATGACGGAAGCCGTTCGGCCGGATATTGCCGCCATGTTCGCCAGATACCAAATGAAAAAATTGGCCTTTGCGATCCCTTTTCGGGACCTCTTAAAGCGTAAGGGCTGGTTGAAGGTCCCGCCTTATTACAAGCCTTGAACGCCGGCTGAGCCCTTTCTCTTCCGAACGGAAGCTGGAGGGGCTTATTTAGGCTTCAGGTGAAGATAGGAAAGGAGGGCCCGATGAAAAGCCCTCCTATTGCTGCACTCCAGCACCTTGTTATTACGTTGTGACTTGATAACCATGGACCAGGTGCCCCAGCTCCTGCTTTACTTGAATTGCTTCTTCACTGCTTTCTTGATTGTCAACATACTGAGCAACGGCGGAATAAATGCTTTGCAGCTCCGAACGGTAATCCGCGGCAGCGCCGTTATCCGTTCTGGACATCCGACCGATCAAATCGGAGGTTTTCTCCCTAGTATCGTCAGGAATGCCGAACAAATTTTGCACTTTGGTCAGTGTTTGCATGAGATCGCCTGTATTCATCCTTGTTCTTACCTTCCTTAGTAAAGTGAAAGTGTCACCTTCTATAAAGTTCCAAAGTGATCCTGAAATTATTCACATTATCTAAGTTGTGGGGAGAAGGAGGCTCAGAATGAGTCCCTTCTTACCGGATTTTACTGTTCACGCTTTGGTGCAAGCTCAATGGCTTGTCTAAGAGCTTCCTTCAGGCTTTGCTCATCCGCGATTCCCTTGCCGGCAATATCAAATGCCGTTCCATGGTCGACACTGGTGCGGATGATCGGCAGGCCGACCGTGATATTGACGCCGGCCTCCAGCCCCAAGACCTTGATAGGACCGTGTCCCTGATCATGGTACATGGCGACAACGATATCGAAATCACCGCGTGTTGCCCGGAAAAATAACGTATCGGCCGGCAGAGGGCCGAACGCCTGAATACCTTCTTCCTGCGCCCGCTTTACGCCGGGAATAACCTTCTCCTCTTCTTCGCCATAGCCGAAGAGGCCGTTCTCGCCGGCATGCGGATTAATCCCGCAAACCGCGATTCTCGGCGAGGCATATCCGGCCTTTTGGAGCGTTTCGTGCGCCATGCGAATAACTTTGTAGACCCGCTCGGGATTGATCATGCGTACGGCGTCAATGATGCCTACATGCGTAGTTACATGGATGACCTTCAGCTTAGGAGCGGACAGCATCATGGAAAAATCCTCAGTACCGGTTAATTCAGCCAAAATCTCCGTATGACCGGGATAAATATGTCCGCCTTTATGAAGGGCTTCTTTGTTCAGCGGAGCCGTGCAAATGGCGTCGATTGCTCCCGCGTTGGCCAGCTCGATCGCTTTCTTCAAATAAGTGAAAGCCGCGTGGCCCGCCTCAGCGGACACTTGCCCGATGGGGAGGTCGGCCGTTACAAGCCCCTGATCCAAGCAATCCACCGTTCCCGGTTGAAATTGTGCTTCGGATAAGGAGGCGATCTTATGAATTCGCAGACCGGTGCGTACGAATTGATCTGCGCGCTCTAAGATGGCGGCATCGCCGATAACGAACGGCTTGCAGCTATCGTATAGCTGTGCATCCTTCAGCGATTTCATAATAATTTCAGGTCCGACACCTGCCGGATCTCCCATGGTAATGCCTATGATTGGTTTGTTCATTTGGTTGGCTCTCCCTTCAGCGCATGCTTGGCATGCAA
Organism: Paenibacillus silviterrae; assembly: GCF_030167925.1. Taxonomy (GTDB): domain Bacteria; phylum Bacillota; class Bacilli; order Paenibacillales; family NBRC-103111; genus Paenibacillus_G; species Paenibacillus_G silviterrae. The sequence goes on along the minus strand of NZ_JASKUT010000002.1, from coordinate 1,217,261 downwards.
TAAGCTGTTTTCATTTCCAAAGGCTCCTGCTTTCGTGACCACCAAAAGAGGATTAGCACCGATCAGCCGCCCTAACGGGATGCCTGGCTCCACTTCTTGTATCAGTTGAATGCCGGATACGCTCAGCTGCTTGCAAACGGCTTTCGCCGTATCTCCTCCGGTCAAAATCGCACCTTGCAGCTTGGCCTCTTGCATCAATCGGGAAGCGACTTGACCGAGCAGGGAAGCAATCCGGTTGGAAACGTCGGTGGAGGTCATGCCTCGGGCAGCCCCTGCTTCTTGGGACAATCGAACATCCTCCGGTGAAGAGCTGGCATATAGAGAGGCATCGGAGCCGGAGGATAAAACGGCCGTCAGCTCAGCAAAGCAGCGGTCCATTTCCTCCTGCGCCCCGTCTTCCGAAGCCACACCCTTGACCGTGTTGAATTCGACGCCGGTCACTGCCGCGTCTTGATTGAATACGGCGACCTGAGCCCGTGTCACTGTGGAGATACTCCCTGCTACAAGCAGTACGGGATGACGGGAAGCAGGGAGAGCTTCCGAACGGACAGAGCCTGCAGGTAAAGAAAGTGCTTCGGGCAAATAGTCGGTAAGACCTGCGGAGCCTGCCCACAGAAGGCGGTAACCGCTCGATGAGAGATGTTCGGCAATCAGCTTCATATCATCTTCGGTTGACGCGTCGAATACGATAAGCTCCGTCTTTTCCTCGAGAAGCTTCCTAATGGCGAAAGCGAAGGCTTCCGCTCCGGCACGGAGCGTTTCCAGACGGATCAGCCCCACCTTGCGTCTCGATTGACTGGAGAAAAGCTTCACCAGATCCGACTCCAAAACAGGACACTTGGGATCATTCGCAATCTCCGTCCGATGAACGGGCACACCGTTCAGGTGGTGAATGCCCTGTAAGGTCGTACGGCCAATCCTCGGAAAGGCCGGCGCAATAACGGCAAAATCAAATGGTATTTCATCCATCACGGCGTCGATTTCAATACCCAGATTTCCTCGTAGCGTTGAATCCATTTTTTTGTAAATATGATGGAACCCGAGCTGTTTGACTTGGGCCGCGGCTTCCTTCACGCGGTGGTAAGCCGTCTCCCGCGCAACGGAACGGCTATCGGTATCCATTACTACAGCCTCCACACCGGATCCATCGGCTGAAAAATGAGATAAATCAAAGATGACCTGCGTAGCTAGGCCTTTTCTCGCGAGCTGCACACCGGAGTCGGAGGCTCCGGTCAAGTCGTCGGCGATGATAGCCATATATTTCATAAATAGGACTCCTCCCATCCAAATCTAGTTTTACAGGGCGTGGAAAGGTCCCGGAAACGAATGCTCCGGGACGAACCCAAGTCGATGTCAACTATCCGATTTGACTTTTGACTCCTATTTTCTTGGCATACCAAGCGGTAACAATCGGTACAAGAATGGCGGTGACGATAACGCAAGAAGCAACCAATGCGGTAGCGGAAGGAACGAGTGGAGCATAAGCGGCATTCGCCGCGGCTACAGCTGCGGGTACTCCGGCAGCATTACCTGCAGTGGATGCGGCGGAAATACCGGCAATTCCGTTGCCGCCGATGAGACGGTCCGTCAGCACCAGCGTAAGACCTGTTATTAGAACGACTCCGGCACCAAGCAGAATGCCCAAGAAGCCTGCTTTCCAGACGGTTTGCAGATTCAGACCTGCACCGAGCGCGAACGCAAAGAACGGAACCAGTACCGGAACGGCTTTGCCGAGAAACTCACGCATGTCCTTATCCAGGTTGCCGAGGATCATCCCTACAATCAGCGGCAATATGGCGCCGACGAAGGTTTGCCAAGGGAAGGCGGCAAGTCCGGCAATACCGAGTGAAATCATGGTGAAGAAAGGACCTGATTCCAAGCTCATCACGGAGTAGGCGCCGACATCCTCTTTCTTACCGAACTGCCCCATAAGCGCCATGTACAGCCCGCCGTTGGTATCGTTCATCGCTGCGACGATAGCAAGCACGGACAAGCCTGCGAAGAAGCCCTCGCTGATCATGCCGTTGCCAAGGAATTGAGCGGCAACAAAGCCGACGATGATCGCCGTAACAATCTTGGTGGCGAGAAGAGTTCCCCCTTTTTTCAAGATATAAGGGGTTGCCTTGAAATTGATCGTAGATCCCATACACACGTAGAACACCGCCAAAATCGGCAATGAGCCCGTCATCAGCGCTCCGGTAAAGGAGCCGAAGGTTTTCCCCATATTGGGGAACAACGTGGTGATGATCGCTCCGATAATGAGCGGTACAATCATCATGCCGCCGGGAATTTTCTCAATGGATGCTTTAATTCTCATGGTGTATCCTCCTAGAATAATAGATTGCTTTTAACCAATATTGTTGCAATATGCAACATTGTTTAGATGTCTTCTCGGCATCTTTATTATAAAACGGCTTTCATAAAAGGATCAATACTACACGTGTTTAATAATGCAACACATTTTTGAGTTTTCTCCATAGTGTGGACCGATTGATTCCTAATCGCTGTGCCGTCCGCGACTGGTTCATCCCTTCCTTTTGAAGGATGGTGAGTAAAATTCTTTGTTCAATTTCTTCCCATGTCCCGGACAGGTTCAGGGTCGCGGTATGCTGCGCCGCCTCGGTCCGGAGCGTCTCCTTCAGCTGAAGCCAGCCCTTCTTGGCTTCCTCCATGCCAATGTAATGGCCGTCGGTTACCGAGAGCATATGCTCGAGCACCAGCTTTAGCTGTTGAATATTTCCTGGCCATAGCTTATTCATAAGTTCATCTTCTAATACATCTCGGCGAATTCCTACGATTTGCCGCCCAAACCGGGAATTATAATTTGCGATCAGCACGCGGGCGATATCATCGATATCCTCCAACCGTTCCCGCAGCGGCGGAAGGTACAAGCTGGATTCCTCGAAGATGCGGGCAAAATCAGGATTCAGCAGCTCCTTTTTAAGCAATTGCTTGATGGGCATCAATGCCGTGACGATGAATCGAGCTTGGAGGCCGGTAAGGATGGCCGCAAGCAGCTTGTTCTGAAGTTCTTGACTCGATTCTTCTATATGGGTGAGGCAGACGGTCCCCGCAAAGTCCTTGTCCAAAAGTCCGGGGTACGAAGCATTGCCGAACAGAAGTGCATCCAGCTCCTGCTCATTCAGCTGATGGCATGGGATCACGTATAAGGGCTCATTCCGGCGGCTGCTCGCCGAATGAATCGCTTGTGCCAGTAAGGCTTTGCCTGTACCGGCTTCGCCTCCAATCCAAACAGGAATATCGCCGGGTGCCAGCTCCTGGGCGCGGGACACAGCCTTGCGAATCACACTGCTCGATCCCATCACCTGGGTAAAGGCTGCGATGCGTTCTGTGACCTCGTAGGAAGCAAGTGCAGGATTCATCCCGCTCTGCTCGATGGGATACATATACACTAAATAGCGGAAGCCAAGCTCACCTTTCTCGGTGGGAGTGACCATCTCAATATTCATCCCTCTCCGTTGAAGGCGTTTGGATGGCACCGGTTCACCGGATGCTCCCATACGGTTCAGCTCATCGATATATTTATTCCACGCGGGATCAATTCCGGACAGCTTCATGCCCCGGATGACGCTTTGGTCATAGCCGAGCAAGGCGGACGCCGCCGCGTTGGCATATTGAATTTCGCCTTGATCGTCGATGGCGAGCACTCCGGTCCGGTGATTACCCAGAATCAGCTCATACAACCGTTCATTTTCTTGCGCTTTGTTGACGACATCGTACATTCGCCTGACCTCGGCCAACGCTTCAATAATGGATTCTCTCCCGGATGTAATAAGAATGCCGTTATAGCCCATCTCTTCGGCCGTGTTTACCGTCACCACATCGCCGAGGACGATCTGAGCACCGTGCCCGAACGCCTGCTCCAGCGCATTTCTTACTTCGCCGGCATGCTCTACGGAATAGATGGGAATATCAAAATCGAGCAGACTGGACACTTCCGCTACACCGCGGCAAATGTTCGGGAAACCGATGATAGCAACCCGGCTGTTGGAATGCTTCACTAACGTGAGCACGCGCAAAATATCATAGCCGGAAACCGGAATGTCCACTACCGGCGTGGAGACATGGCTGCGGATCAGGGTAGAGGTTCCCCCGCGGCTCAGGATCACGTCGTAGCGGTCTCCTTTGGCACTCATAACGATAGGTAATGCGTTCTGGAGATCGGCGACTTCTATATTCATTTCGATGCGTGGATCATCTTTTACTATCGTTTCCAGCAGCTCTTTCAATCCGGGGTATGGTGCAATTGCCAACACTTTAATTTTCAATCGATTCACCTTATTCTGTGCAGGAATAGTCTGTTGCAAAATAAAACAATTTAATTATACAATAAGTGTTGATTATTTAGTGAAAAAATAATCTTCTTGACAAATCAATTGACTTGTGCAGGTTCTTGACAGGAGTATGGTATAGTAATCAATATCGTTCCTTATTGAGGAGCTTCAGGGGATCATAGGAGGCATTCATTTGTATCAGTACCAGAGCCAAACGTACGATAGGGCGGATTTCAGCGGGCGTGATCTGCGCCTTGGCGAGCTATCCCATTGTGTCTTCAAGCAGTGCAGCTTCACGAACGCTCTAATGGAAGAAATGACTACGACCAGCTGCCGCTTCATCGAGTGTGACTTTAGAGGTGCGCTTCTGAACGCTTCGATTCATACGGAGACGGCCTTTGAAAACTGTAATTTTACCGGAGCCAATTTATTCGTTTCCCGATTTACTGATTGTAAAATGACCGGGTCGGATTTTTCCTCCGCCCAGTTGGACGGCATTACGTTGATGAGAGGGGACTGGTCCTACACGAATTTACGTCATGCCCGGTTAAACAAGCAGGATTTGCGGGAAGTCCGCTTTTATGAGGCCGATCTGTCGGATGCCGTACTCGAGAAGGCAGATCTGAGGGGGAGCGACCTAACGCGGGTTTTGCTGAAAAGAACGAAGCTGGCGGGAGCCGATTTGCGCGGGGCTGTCCTGGAAGGCGTTGATTTGAAATCGCTGGATGTCAAGGGTGTCCGTATGGACCGCGAGCAGGCCATCTTGTTTTTGCGCTCCTATGGGGCAAAAATCGACTAAGGAATGGAAAAAGCTGCAGTCCGTCAGAAATTGACGGTGCTGCAGCTTTCGTATGTGCTTGAAGCCGGTATCTTAAATTAAGCGTGCCAGATTCGCGGCATCGGCAAAGGCTCCTTGCCAAGCTCGGCCCAAATATATTTGAGCAGCAGCTCCGTTTTCAAGCCCGCCGAAGCCGGATCGTCCCAAAGGTTGTTGATTTCACCGGGATCCTCTTTCAAATCGAACAATTCCCCATACGTTTGGTTGTAATAAACGGTTATTTTGTAGCGCCGATCGACATAAGTTTTTTGATGAATGGTCGTCGCTTCATGGCGGAATTCACAAATTGCGTGGTCTCTCGCCTGACTTTTCTGCCCAAGCCAAACCTCGCTTTGGTCGACTCCGGTCATTCCGTGCGGGATCGGCAAGCCGCACAGCGAGAGGAAGCTGGGAGCCAAATCCACCAAGGATTGAATCGCATCCGACTGTACTCCGGCCGGAACCTTGCCCGGGTATCGCACGAGAAAAGGAATTTTAATCAAATCCTCGTAATGGAAGCCCCCTTTATGCTGCAGACCGTGCTGTCCGAAGAAATGACCGTGATCCGTTGAGAAGACAACGATAGTATTCTCCGCTAATCCAAGCTCATCCAGCTTATCGAGAATGCGGCCGATATATTTATCCATACAGCTGATCATGCCGTAATAGGTCGCGACAATCTGTTTACGCTCCGACTCCGGCAGCTTCGTATGAGAGTGATAGCCGTGGACGCCGTAACCGCTCTCCTTAAGATAGGAGAAATCCGGTTTGTCAAGCTGCGTCATTCCGAAATGCGGGGGATTCTTCTCATGCTCCCCGGGTGTCACACGAGGGATCGTCAGCTTGTCGGGATCGTACATCGTATCCCACGGCTCCGGTACCAGGTAATCGGGGTGCGGATCGAAAAAGCTTGACCACAAGAAGAAGCTTTCTCCGTTCTCTCGGTACTCCTCCAATAACGCGTTGGTTCGCTCGGCAATCCAAGTATTATAGTGAAACTCTTCCGGAATAGGCCATTTGTGTCGTATCGAAGGATCCATTGTCCCTGTCGGCGCAAGGAAATAGTCTCTCCAATTACTGCAGCCCTTTTCCTCCATCCATAACGCATAATGCTGGCCTACGTGGGCTTCATTCGTGTGATTGCGTGCCAATTCCACATGATCGAAGCCATAGAAGGGACCCTCGAAGTCGCGCCAAAATTCCAAATCCTGAAGTATCGGATAAGACTCCAGGGAAGGATATTCCTCCGTTCCCCGCAAAGGTTGAAAATGCGCCTTGCCCACCAGCCCCGTTCGATAGCCGGCTTTCATGAAGTCCTCGCCGACCGTATGCCGGTCCTCCAGCAGCTTTGTCCCTAACGTCCATGCTCCATGCTGACTCGGATACATCCCTGTGACGATGGATGCGCGAGTAGGAGTACAGGTGGGGTTGGGGCAGTAGGCCCTTGTGAAGGTGGTTCCTTCCCGTACAAGCCGATCCAGGCTCGGAGTCGATAGCTCCGGATGAAAGGCTCCGATCGTATTCCAGTGCTGCTGGTCACTAGTAATTAGCAGAATGTTGGGTTTTTTCAATTGACCCTGCCTCCTTCCATGTTTATATTTATAATAATACTAAAGCAATTCCGTGGGAATGACACCATGTTTCGTTTGTCATCATGTTTTATTTCAATTACAATACATCATTAAACAAATTTGATGCAGGAGGACGTTATGCATGCAGGAATACCAGCACGAGTATGCGGATCATTGGTATATGGAGCCATCCGCTCTGCAGCAGGCAGGGGGGGTATGGATTGTGAGAGCCGGACGTAACGTAGCCAAGCCCCATTATTTCGTTGGACCCAAGGTCATAGAGCTGTATAGTCTTCATTTTGTATTGGAGGGAAGAATCAAGCTCCTCTACAGTGATCAGGAAGGCGTGGAGCTGGAGGCCGGTGACATGTATTGTTTATACCCGCATATCCCATATACGTACTATTCCTTGTCGGAAGACAGCCCTGCGGTGCGGCTTCATTGGCTGGCTATGGACGGTTCTCAGCTTCCCCATATCCTCACAGGGATGGGAATAAGCGAGGCCTTGCCTTACGCCAGATCCATTCTCACGGCGGAAGCGCAATCCGTACTGCAAAGGATCCTCTCTCAAGTATCTCATTCCACGAAATACACGTTTCTACTACAAAGCGAGCTGTATTGCTTATTCAACAAGCTGGAGCTCTCCAGCAAAAACGATAGGCGCCGCGCTGCGAATACAACCCTTTGGGTTCAAAGCGCCCAACAATTTATCGATCAGCATTATACGGAAAAGCTTCAAGTGGAGAATTTGGCCGAGATGTTCGGGGTTCATCGCTCCCATTTCACGACGGTTTTTACCAAGATCATCGGTTTATCCCCCATGCAATACATACATAGGCTCAGAATGGAGCTTGGCGCTAAGCTCCTGCGGTCTACCAATCTGAGCGTGACGGAAGTCGCTCTGTCAACGGGGTACCCGGAGCTTTACTCGTTCTCAAGAGCCTTCAAGAGATACTACGGCGCGGCACCAACCGAATATGGGGCGAAGCAGGTATAGACATGGAGGTGTCCGCTCGTGAAGTTTTTTTCCATCAAAAAGCTGGTTTCTCCTACGGTAAGCATTCAAGGGAAAATTTTTGTTGCCTTTAGTCTCGTTACTTTGCTCGGTATCGTTGCCGTGACCAGTATCGTTTATTTGTTTATGAGAGAAACCGTTAAAAATAATGCGTTTACATCCGTTACCGAAAGCATACGTCAAGCGGATGAGTCCTTAAATCTACGCCTGGAGGAAATCGGCCGATTAAATACGGTTGTCGCTACCAATAACACGGTGCTGGCCACCTTGCAAAGCGATACGGAGGAACCAAGCTTCGAATGGTTCCAGGAGCAAAAGAGAATCGAGGAGTTTTTATCCGCTGTGATCGCATATAAGCCGCATATTTCACGGGTAGCCGTTATTGGGCTGAACGAGAAGGTGTTTTTCGTCGGTTCCCCTTGGCTCGATAAGAGCGCAATCCGGACACCGATGGTGCAGTATTTTCTGCAAAATGGTTCCGGTCAAGCTTATTTTCATCAACCGGGCAGCAGCTCCATTGTGACCGGCCGAGAGCTTAGGTACAACCGGAAAACCATCGGTATTGTCGTGTTTGATCTCAATGACGAGCTGATAAAGAAGATTTATGATGTGAAGCCTACACCTGACAGTATGTTGTACGTTGTGGATGAGAAGAACGATTTCATTTATCAGCCCAAGAACAGCGCTATTGGCAAGGAAACGATCATGAAACTAAATCAGGAGCTGGCCGGGTCGAGCGCTTCGGTCGAAAGGGTAATTGATCGAAAAACGTACCTCGTCATCAGCCGCAAGTCGGATTATACCGGGTGGTCCACACTCGCGCTCATTCCTATGGAATCGCTGTTGAATGAAACAGTGAGGATCCGAAATGTATTAGCTGAAGTAGCCGTTATCGTGTTTATTATTATTGTCATCGGTACGCTGCAGGTTTCCTCGAGAATGACCAAAAATATTCGAATGCTGAGAGCGATGATGATGCGGGTGATGGAAGGCAATTTGACGCTTCCGCCGCAGGAGATTCAAACCAAGGATGAAATTGGGCAGCTATATCAGGCATTTAAAAGGATGGTAGAGGAGCTAAAGCGCCTACTTGAAGGGATCATGAAAACCGAGCGGGAGAAGCGTGAAGCGGAGCTTGCCGTACTGCAGGCCCAAATCCGCCCCCATTTTCTATATAACACGCTGAATACCGTGAAGTATTTGGCCAAGCTCAACGGGGTGCCTAATATTGTAGAGGTATCCGAATCCTTGATCGAGCTTATGCGCGGCGTATTGGGGAACACGAACGAATACCTTTCGCTGCAGGAGGAGCTGCAATATGTACACAGCTACGTCAATATTGAAAAATACAAATATGTGGAGCCTATCCATTTGAACGTTGAAATGGAACATGAGGAGCTGCTGCGATGCAGAGTGTTAAAGCTAATGCTGCAGCCCATTGTGGAAAATGCCATTATTCATGGAATCGCTTCCGCGGAGCATGAGGGCTTGGTGTTGATTCGAATCTATAAACAGCAGAAAGAATTGAGAATCGAAGTCAGAGATAACGGCAAGGGAATGTCGAAGGAGCAAATCGACGCTTTGTTTGTAGAGAAAAAAGGCCAGACCGATACGCGCTTCAGCGGAATGGGTGTACGCAATGTGCATGAACGCATCGTCCGGCAGCACGGAGAGCCTTACGGCGTGTTCGTCTATAGCGAGCTTGATGTGTATACGATGGTGCAAATCCGATTTCCATTGCTGCAGGGGGAAGAACGACACCAAGAAATCGAAGGGAACAGCTAGTAGAAGCATAGGCGCAATAGGCAGGAGGAATGATGGATGTTTCAAGTATTATTGGTAGACGATGAGGCTTTGGCACGCAACGACGTGAAGAGCATGCTGGATTGGGAAAAGCACGGGTTCACACTATGCGGTGAAGCGTTTAACGGTTCGATGGCTCTTACTATGCTGGAGCGGCTTACACCGCATATCGTGCTCATGGACGTGAGTATGCCGGTCATGAATGGAGTGGAATTGAGCCGTATCATGAAAGAGAGATTCCCCAAAGTCAAAATGATCATGCTGAGCAGCTTTGACGATTACGATTATGTTCGTACTTGTCTCATGAATGGAGCTATGGATTATTTGCTTAAGCACCGGCTGAACGCGGCGTCTCTTTTGTCGCTTCTGAATAAAGCGGCTCAAGCTCTTCAATATGAGGAACGTGAGCATGAGGCCCGCAATGCTCAAACCAGAATGCTGGAGCGGATGAGTCCCGTGATTCATCGCGAGTTCGTAGCTAACATAGCCAGGGATGTACCGAACGCCGGAGAGGAGCTGCAGTCTTATGCACGGGACAATCAGCTCTATGCGGATGCCGTGACTTATGGAACCGCAGCGGTACAAATCGTTCCTTTTTTGCTTTTGACGGAAACGCTCGCTGATGTACAGAAGAACCGGCTCGTGCAGCAAGCTACGGATGTGATGCAGATGGCGGTTGGCGACATTCATAAGCGGACGGTAGCTTATGTCGGAGAAGGACGGTTTATTGTCCTGCTTTCTTCAGAGGATCGAAGCGAGCATTCGGTAACCGCCCAAATCAATCATGCCATGAGCAGTCTAGCCCATTCTTTATTCAAATTCCTTAACCTGAAATGCATCTACACCATAGGGGCGATCTATGGAAATATAAAACAGCTGGGGCTGAGCTACCGCAAAGCCAACCAGGAAATGAACGACATGCTGTACAAGGAAGTGAACACATCCACTAAGCGTGATTCTTTGTTTATGGAGGAGCAGAAGCAATTGCTGCTTTTTCTGGAGCAGCTGGATGAAGAAAGAATCAGCAAAGTTGTTTCAACCATTTTTGCTGCGTTACAAGGTCAGCATGTCTACTCCATGCCGGTACAAATGATGGTAAGTGAAATGCTTCATCTTGCTGAGATGACGATCAAACGACATTTTCCTAATACATCCTATGAAGACAACAAGCTTATGCCGTCGCGAAGCGAGCTTGGAAGAGCCGGGAGCATCGCCGAGCTGGAGGAGTGGGTGAAGGACGGATTTGCACGCGTTGTCGGGGCCGCCAAAAAGCAGCATGCGGGCGGACGCTACTCACGTCATATATCACAAGCTCTTCAATTCATCATGGACCATTATGCATCCGACATTTCGCTCGAAACCACAGCGAATGCCATTAATCTGAATGCATCCTACTTGAGCAGATTGTTCAAAGAGGAGATGCAAATGACGTTCACAGAGTATTTAAACCGCTTACGTATTACATCGAGCTGCACGCTGATGGAATCCGGTGCAGGCTCCTTGAAACAGATTAGCAGCCAAGTAGGCTTCTTGAATCACACTTACTTTTACAAAGTATTTAAGACCATCACAGGAATGACACCGCAGGCATACATGGATCGCTTAAAACAGTCAAAAAAGTAGAACGGAAAGTCATAAATTTGGAACCATCGGACCGTAAGCGTTTTCTATAATAGAATCAACCCTTAGAAAACGCTTACTGCTAAGGGGAATCACATCTTGATCGGAGGAACAGGGAATGAAGAGAAATTGGGGGACAGTTTTGCTTTCCACTTTGGTTGTAACCGGTTTGACGCTTACTGCATGTAATTCGGATCCGGGTAAGGAGAACGGGGATAAATCGGCAGCGGATGCGGCCAAAGGCGGTGTAGCCCAGACCGGCTTTCCCATCGTGAAAGAACCGATAAAGCTGAAGATGTTCACAAGAATCGCACCATCCAACGGTCCTTTCAAGGATATGCCGGTGTTTCAGGAATACGAAAAGATGAGTAATATTCAGGTCGAATTTATCGAGGCGCCGACAGACGGATTTGCCGAGAAAAAGAATCTGTTGTTCGCATCGAATGAGCTCCCTGATGCTTTATATCGTTCGCAATTGACGCCTTTGGAAGCGACACGCTACGGAGCGGGAGGTCAGTTAATCCCTCTCGAGAAGCTGATCGATTCCTATGCGCCGAACCTGAAAAAGCTGATGGAAACCTATCCTGAAATTCGTTCGGCAATCACCACACCGGAGGGCCATATTTATGCCATACCGGGGATCGTATCCGTAGGCGCGGCCAGAACCGATAAACGATGGATCAATCAGGCTTGGCTAAAGAAGCTGAATTTGAAGGAGCCGGAGACGACGGACGAATTGTACGAGGTGCTGAAGGCGTTCCGGGATAGGGACCCTAACGGCAACGGTAAGCAAGACGAGCTTCCGATGACGGCGCGGAACGGTCTGAGCATCGTGCCTATCATGGCGGGATCCTTCGGATTGGACTTTCAGCTGGGCTATAACATTAACCTGGAGAATGACAAGGTAAATATTTGGATGGGCAGCGACCGGAATAAAGAGCTATTGGTCTATTTGAACAAGCTGTATTCGGAAAAGCTGCTGGATACGGAGCTGTTCACGCAGAAGGAAGCCCAGTATTTAGCCAAGCAAGGCACGGGGAATACCGGACTCTTCTTTGATCAGACGAACAATCCGATGCTGGACGGCAAAGTGGCGGATCAATATGTAGGGATTGCTCCGTTCAAAGGACCGCATGGCGACCGACTGCAGCTCGCTGCCCCGGTTCCAAGAGACTTTGGTGCATTCGCCATTACCTCGGTGAACAAGCATCCGGAAGCGACGATGCGATGGATCGACTATTTCTTCGGCGACGAAGGGTCTACCCTGCTGCGATTCGGACGTCTAGGCGAGCATTACGAAATGCGCAATGGGATTCCTTATTATACAGATGCCTTCCTGGCGTCCAGCAATGGTGCTCAAGCCAAGATTACTCCGTATGCCGGAGGCGGAGCGCCGCATCTGATCAGTGAGAAGGTAGCATCCTTCATCAATCCGCCGCAGGTGCAGGAAGCACAGAAGAAGCTGGATCCGTACATGCCGAAAATCCGCTATGCTGCTCCTATGTTCGACGAAGCGACGGCCCAGAAGGTCAATGTGCTGCGCAACGATATCGATAAGTATTATGAGGAGCAAAGCACGAAGTTCATTGCGGGGGCTCTTAGCTTCGATAAGTGGGGAGAGTTCCAGGCTACTTTGAAGAAGATGAAAATCGATGAGCTGCAAAAGCTGTACCAGGACGCATACGATAACCTCAAAAAGCAAAAATAGAACCACATGCTGGTTGGAGGGCTACAGATGAAAAGTACAGTGAGTACAGCAGGCGTTGCGTCTCGATCCCAATCGAGGCGCTCCAGCCTCTTGAAAGCCATGCTCGGCCGATATGATCTTTACCTGATGCTGCTTATTCCTATCGTATGGTATCTTGTGTTCCATTATGGGCCTTTATACGGTTTGCAAATCGCCTTTAAAAACTTCAGCCCGGCCAAAGGAATTATCGGAAGCAAATGGGTGGGCTTGGAGCATTTTGAGCGGTTTGTCGAATCCTACTATTTCTGGAGATTGCTGTGGAATACCATATCCATTAACCTATACTCCTTATTGTTTGCATTTCCTATTCCGATCCTGTTGGCTTTGCTGATTAACGAAATTCGCAGCAAGACCTATAGCAAGATCGTCCAAAATGTGACGTATATCCCTCATTTTATTTCCGTGGTGGTCATGGTAGGCATGCTGATGCTGTTTTTATCTCCGCGGGGAGGTCCCGTCAATTCAATCATCCAGGCGTTCGGCGGGGATCCGGTTCGATTCCTGGATACGGCCGAATGGTTTAAGGCTATCTTTATAGGGTCTAACGTATGGCAAAATATGGGCTGGCAATCGATAATCTACATTGCAGCTCTAAGCGGAGTCAACCCGCAGCTGTACGAGGCGGCCAAGATGGATGGAGCCAGCCGGCTCCGGCGCATTTGGCACGTATCCCTTCCGGGTATTCTGCCGGTCATCGTCATTCTGCTTATTCTTGACGTCGGGCATTTCATGAATGTCGGCTTTGAGAAAATTTTGTTAATGCAAAATAATTTGAATTTGGAATCCAGTGATGTCATCTCTACCTTCGTGTATTCGGCAGGTATTCTCAAAGGGGAATACAGCTACACGGCGGCCATAGGCTTGTTTAACTCCGTTGTAAACCTGGCTCTGCTAATGCTTGTGAACCGTTTTGCCCGCAAAAAGGCTGAGACTAGCTTATGGTAAGGAGGGTCCATGTGATGAAGGAACAAAGGCTCAAGAAAAGGAAATCGGAAGAAATCGTATTCGACGCCGTCGTCAACACATTGGCCGCTCTGATTTTAGTTGTGGTGCTCTACCCGTTACTTTTCATCGTGAGCGCATCCTTCAGCGATCCGGCATTAGTGCTGAACGGCGAGGTGTATTTGCTGCCGAAGGAAATTACTTTAGAGGCATATAAGAATGTATTTGAAAACGAGCAAATATGGAATGGATACGCCAATACCATACTCTATACGGTTGTCGGTACAGCGATCAATCTGTTCATGACGATATTAGCCGCCTATCCGCTGTCAAGACCGGATCTGCCCTTGCGCGGAGGCATTATGTTTTTTATCACGCTTACGATGTTTTTCAGCGGCGGTTTGATTCCAACCTATCTCCTTGTGAAAAATCTGGGGATGGTGAATACGATGTGGGCCCTCATCATACCGGGAGCTATTGCTACCTATAATTTGATTGTCATGAGAACCTATTTTCAATCGAGCATCCCATGGGAAATCCAGGAAGCGGCTCATATCGATGGCTGTTCCAACTGGAAGCTGCTGACTCATATCATTCTGCCGCTTTCCAAGCCGATTTTGGCGGTGATGGTGCTATTTTACGCGGTCGGACACTGGAATGCCTTCTTCAATGCCTTGATTTATATTCGCAACAAGGAATTATACCCACTCCAGCTCGTGCTGCGTGAAGTGCTGATGGTCAGTCAGGCGGATGCCGTGGATAGTAATGTGGGGCTGGAAAATAAAATATTGCTCGCCGAAAGCATCAAATATGTCGTCATCATCATTTCCAGCTTGCCGGTCCTCGTGATGTATCCGTTTGTGCAGAAGCACTTTGTGAAAGGCGTAATGATCGGTTCATTAAAAGGTTAATGCGGAAGGAAGATCAGTATACATGGCGCAATCAACAGCTAAGATAAAGGTGAATGCGAATCAGGTCGGACAAAGTAAAATCAACCCTTATCTATTCGGACATTTTGTGGAGGATATCCGTGACCATATGGAAGCGATGTTGGCGTATCCTCTTTCCGATATGGATTTTGAAAGCACGGACAGCCCGTACAGAGGACTTTCCGGAAGCTGGAGACCGTTTACGAACGGGAAAAGCACGGTTTATGCTCTTGAACCCGCTGCAACGCTTCATTCCGGGCACAGTCAAATGGTTCGCATCTACAGCGATGATGATGGCTACGCCGGCATCAGCCAGGCCGTTGCCGTCAAAAAAGACGAGGAAGGCTACCGTTTGGCGGTTTATGCTAGAGCTTCCGTAGAAATCAAATACGTTGCCGCCGAGATCGTGGATCAGATGAGCGGAGAAGTGCTTGGGCGGGCCAGGATCGATCTGGTGAGTCATTATTGGAAGCACTACGAAGCTCGTCTGCCGGTCCTGAGGGACTGCGAGCGTGCGGAGTTCCGGTTATATGTACCTTCGGAGCATGCGCGCTGGCTCGATCACGTATCCACGGGGCTGCTATGGCTCGATCATATTTCGCTTCTGCCTTCCGACAGCGTAGGCAATGTTCGCAAGGAAGTCGTGGATTTGACCAGAAACCTGAATGCCGGCATGATGCGGCTTGCGGGGAATTATATCAGCGCCTACCACTGGCGGCAGGCTGTCGGTCCCGAGTATGAACGGCCTTGTGTGATCAATGAAGCATGGGGCGGATGGACGAACAAATATTTCGGTACGGATGAATTTATTCAGTTTTGCCGCGAACTGAAGGTGGAGCCGCTCATCTGCGTTAACGACGGCTCAGGAACGCCGGAGGAAGCTGCCGAGTGGGTGGAATATTGCAATGGCGATACCGATACGCCCATGGGGAGGCTGAGGGCCGCTAATGGCCATGCGGAGCCATATGGCGTGAAGTATTGGGAGATCGGAAACGAGGTTTGGGGTCCGTGGCAGGTCGGCCATTGCAGCGCCGAGCAGTTTGCAGAGCGGTATACGCGGTTTGCTAAGGCTATGAAGGCCGTCGATCCCGGGATTAAGCTGCTTGCTTGTGGCGATACCAAGATGGAGTGGAATAAGCCTCTGCTGGAACAAGCCGCTGAACATATGGATTATTTAACTTTACACCTGTATCACGGGTACAACCGATTCGGCATGAATCGCAGTACGCCGCAAGAAGAGCGTTATAAGGCGATTGTCTCCTATCCGGAATGGACGAGGGAATCCCTGTGGCAATTGCGGGATATGTTCGCATCCGATCAGCGTTATGCCCATCTGAAGGTGGCCATTACAGAGTACAACACAATGTACTATCCGAATACCATCCGCAAGGGCCTTCCGAATGAGCATACGCTCGAAGCGGCGGTTGCGAATGCAGCTAACTTGAATGAATTGATTCGAAATAGCGACATGGTGGAGATCGGCAGCTTCTCCGACCTGGTCAACGGCTGGCTTGGCGGCTGTATCCGGGTAGGGGACTATTATGCGGATCAGTTCCGTGGAAAAATCTCCGGCTCCAGCGGGAAGTCATTGACCGTATACGGCACACCGACCTATCATGTGATGGCAATGTATGCAAACCGGGACTTGGGATATGTGGTTCATAGTGAAGCTGAATGCGGCAGCTTTCAGGTGAAGAGCCCATTGCCCGGAGCACCGGAGATGGAGCATTTGCCTAACCTGGATGTTGTCGCATGTACGAATGAGCCTGGAGACAAGCTGACGGTATTTATTGTGAACCGGAGTCTCGAGGAAACCGTAACCGATGTGCAGCTGAACGGGTTTGCCGCATCCGGGACGGCTCGTTTGCTCGAACTGACTGCGGAGGATTACGAAGCGATCAACAGTGTGCACGCACCGGATGCGGTTGTCAGTATTGTCCATGAATTGCCGTTCGCCAATAGTCAAGTCCAATGTCATCTGAAGGCAGCATCCGTCTATGTACTGGAAATCGTTCGATAAGAGGGTTTGGATTTATACAGCAGCTGCGTGTGCAATTCTTGTAGCAATCATGCTTGGTTCCCAGCTTGAGCGGGGAAAGAAGGAGACGAACCGTATGGCGGTAAGCTTGGATCGAACGTACGAGAACCCGTTCGTCTTGGACCAAGAATGGGAGGACTACGGCATCGGAGATCCCTACATTCTCCGTTACGACGGCAAATATTATCTTTACTGCAGTACGAAGGATCGGAGAGTCGGGATTAAGGCGTGGAGCTCCGATGATCTTGTGAATTGGCGATATGAGGGCTTGGTTACCGAGGAGCCGGTCAGCACAGGCGCATATGCACCGGAGGTCGTTTATTGGAACGGCTCGTTCTATATGTACACCTCTCCGGCGGGCAAAGGGCATTATGTACTGCAAAGCGACAAACCGACAGGACCGTTCGTGAAGAAAACCGACAATCTCGGACTGACGATCGACGGCTCCGTCTTTATCGACGACGACGGGAAATGGTATTTCACCCACGCCAAATTCGATGGCATTATGGCCAGTACGATGAGCGATCCGTATTCGATCGATCCGGGCAAACAGCTGAACACCTCGCTGGGGCATTGGACGGAAGGTTCGATGATCATCAAGCGAAACGGACGATATTTCATGACCTACACCGGTAATCACGTGTTTAGCAGGGGGTATCGGGTCAATTACGGAGTGACTCGCGAATCGCCTATCGGAGCTTATACCCTACCGGAGAACAACCCGATCCTGATATCCACCTCCAACGATTTTAACGGTCTGGGCCACAGCGCGACGGTAATGGGACCGGATCTGGATTCCTATTACATCGTTTATCATAACTTGGTCGGCCGTTCGGCGGAGGGGCCTCCCGTTCGAAGGATGAACCTGGATCGGCTGGTTTTCAACGGAGACAAGATGTCCGTTCTTGGACCGACGCACGGGGCTCCGCAGGAGGCACCCCGGCTCCCGGATTTTCGGGATGTTCCCGGTGAGGCGCCGTCCGAAGCCAAGTGGGAGAGAACGAACCGGGCTGGTGACGGTGAGGCTTGGCTTGCCCGGACGGAAACCGGCAGCCGATATACCGTAGAATACAATTTCAATTTGGGTGGTGCAGCTGTTGGCGGTCGCGCTTCCGCGCTGGATGCGATCTTTGCCTACGAGGATTCGGGAAGTTACCGCGCAGCCCGTGTGGACGAGGCAAAGATGGAGCTTGTGCTGATCGATCAGGTAAACGGCGTGGAGACAGCTGCGGCAAGGATACCATTGCCGGACGGCATCGATCTGACGAAGCTCCACACGATACGTATCGAGTCGGACAGCACAGGTACGAAGCTCTTCTGGGACGGGCTGCTCAGGATCGAGCAACCTTCCATGGCTGCGAAGCCTGGCCGCATCGGTTATGCGTGGCCGGAAGGGGGGAAGCCGGAGCTGCATTATACGGCCTTCTCTAATGAAGCGGGTGGAAGCAGCGATGGGAAGGCTATCAAGCCGCTGCCAGGCACAATCGAAGCCGTTCATGGCGTTCGTGACGGCAACCCGGTCGCCCGTACGGGGATCACGCCGGACGGAAGCGATGCCGTACGCCTGTCGGGCAAGGGGGACGGCATCGCCTTTCCGGTCAACCTTCGTCAGGACGGTACCTATCTGCTTTCGGTGAATGCGGCCAAAGCCTCGGAGGGATCCGTGCTGGAGATTGAGGTAAATGGAGTGACGAAGCAGGTCAAGCTGGATCCGGCATTATTCGCAAGTGGTGCAGAGTGGACGAAGGTACCGCTGGGCGAGTTCGAGCTGAAGCAAGGACCGGCATGGCTGTCATTGCGCCGAGTGAAGGGTGAAATCACCCTTCGGTACGTGGAAGCGAGTCTGACGGCAGCCGTACCGGAGCAGTCCGTCATCAAGCCAACGAGCGTAGGGGTGCTGAATCGGTTCGGCGGTGATGCCGGCTGGACGGATTATACCGTGAGCTTCGACGTGACTCTCAAAGAAGCGACCACAGAAGAGATAGGAATCTTGCTGCGGACGACTCACGAATCCGAGTTTAAGGATCAGGTCAAGGATGCATTCATGGGTTACGAGCTTTCGTTTCGAAGCGGCAGGGTAGCTTTAACGAAAGTCAGCTACGAGAAATCCGCGGAACAAGCCTCCGCTTCCCTAGCCTTTACTCCGGGTCAAACCCGAAGGTTTACAGTGAAACTGAAGGGGGCGTCCCTTGCGGTATTCGCCGGGGACGGCAAGGAACCCATTATGAAGTGGACCGACCCGAACGCATTTTTGCTCGGCCGCGTAGGCCTGAAGGGCGTATCAACGGCTTGGACGATCTCGCCGCTGACGGTAACACGAAACTAAGCAGGGAGGGCAAGAACGAGATGACAACCAAGAAATATATCAAAAATTATCCAAGACCCCAGTTCGTGAGGGAGGAGTGGGTCGATCTGAACGGCGAGTGGCGCTTCGGCTTTGACGATGAAGGCTCAGGTGTTGCCAAAGGGTGGCATCGAAGCTTCGGCGGAGACCGACGAATCATCGTCCCCTTCACTTACGAGACGAAGGCGAGCGGCATCGGCGAGGAGGCTCACCACCCCTTCGTTTGGTACAACCGAACGCTGGACATTGCTTCGGAAGCTGCCGGCAAGCGCATTCTCCTGCATTTTCAAGCGGTCGATTACATTGCTGACGTATGGGTTAACGGGGAGCATGTCGGAAGGCACCAGGGCGGTTATTCGGCATTTTCGTTCGATATCACGCCCTACGTGACGATCGGGTCTCCGAATGAGCTTACAGTGAAGGTCGAGGACAGCAAGGACGCCACGCAACCTCGCGGCAAACAGCGCTGGGTGGACGATAACTTCGAATGCTTCTATGTGCAGACGACGGGGATTTGGCAATCGGTTTGGCTTGAGTATGTTGAGCGGCAGTACGTCGATTCGGTGAAAATCACACCGGATCTGGATGCTTCTTCCGTTCGGTTCGATTATCAGGTCAAGGGCGATCTGCATGCCGGCAGCCGGCTTCGTCTGGAAACGGTGATTAGCATGAAGGGACGCCAGGTCAAGCAGGCAAGCCTGACCATCGATCGTCCGTGGCTTTCGCTCGAGGTCGATCTCGTTCACGAAATGAACGGACCGTGGAAACGCTGCTACTGGGCCCCGGGCCGTCCGAATCTGTACGATGTAGAGTTTATTCTGTACCGCGACGACGTTGTGATTGACCATGTCTACTCCTATTTCGGTATGAGAAAAATATCGATCGAAAAGGGCAAAGTACTGCTGAACAATGTGCCGATCTATCAGCGGCTGGTGCTGGATCAGGGCTATTGGACGGACAGCCATCTGACGCCGCCTTCCGAGGAAGCGCTGATCGAGGATATCGATCTGCTTCTGCAGATGGGATATAACGGCGTCCGCAAGCACATGAAGGTGGAGGACGCACGGTTCTTGTATTGGTGCGATGTCAAAGGCGTGCTTGTATGGTCGGAGATGGCGGCAACGTTCGAATTTAACGATAACGCGGTGCAGAAATTTACATCGGAATGGATGGAGATTGTACGCCAGCAGTATAACCACCCTTCCATTATCACATGGGTTCCATTCAACGAATCGTGGGGTGTTGGCAATATCTACAAGGACCGTCAGCAGCAAAAGTTCACTGAAGCAATTTATCATCTGACCAAGTCGTTTGATCCGAACCGGCCTGTGATCGTGAATGACGGCTGGGAGCATACGGTATCCGACATATTGACGCTGCACGATTATGTGGAGAAGAAGGAGCAATTCCTGAAGCGTTATGCGAGCAAGGACGAAATCGTGAACAACGAGAAGACCTGCAACCAATGGAAATACGCCTTTGCGGACGGCTACAGCTACAAGGGACAGCCGGTTATCATAAGCGAATTCGGCGGGATCGCCTTCCAGTCCGAGAAGGGCTGGGGTTACGGCGGGCAGGTCGCCTCAGAGGAAGCGTTCCTTGAACGGTTCCGCGGCATTCATGAAGCCATCAAGCAGACGGATTATATCGTCGGGTACTGCTATACGCAAATAACCGACGTCCAGCAGGAAGTGAACGGGGTACTGACCGAGGATCGCAAACCAAAGGTACCGATCGAGAAAATCAGGGAGATCAATCTTATGTGACGAAGGAGCTGATTTTGATTGAAGAAGTGGGTAACGGGACCACTTGCTCTTACCTTAATCATGTCTTTTCCTGCATCAGGCTTCTCTTACAGCAATCCTCAAATCGTACCGGACTCATGGCGCTGGAATAACGGCAATTTTTACGGAGAAGGCGATCCGTTTATCTTGAAGTTTAACGGAGTCTACTATTTGTACGTCAGTACGGTGGACGATAAGCCGGGTGTGAAGGTGTGGTCTTCCGATGACCTGGTACATTGGGAATATCGCGGTTTATGTGCAACGGAACCGGTTACCAAAGGAGCCTACGCACCCGAGGTGGTATATTGGAACGGCGACTTTTACATGTATACGGCTCTGCTTCAGGACGACGGTTCAACTCCGCGCGGTCATCGCGTGCTGAAAAGCACAAGCCCTACGGGTCACTTCATTGCCCAGACAGGCAGTAAGGTTACCGGCATTGACGGGCACGTATTCATCGACGATGACGGACAATGGTACTTCTACAGTACAGGCAGCAGCAATATCGACGCCCGTCCGATGTCCGACCCGTATACGTTCGGTGCGAAATCAAATACGGGAGCCGTGATGAGGGGCTGGACGGAAGGTCCGACGGTTATGAAACGGAATGGGAAATACTATATGACCTACACCGGAAACCACGTTTGGAGTGACGGATACAGGGTAGACTATGCGAGCAGCCCGAACCCGCTTTCGGGTTTCATGCCGGCTGTTTCCCAGAATCCGATTCTGCTGGATACGGAAGGGGAGCATGTCGGCCTCGGACACAACTCCATCGTGCGCGGTCCCGATTTGGATTCGGATTATATCGTCTACCACAGCCATGCGAACCCGGGCCGCCATCTGAACCTGGACCGGATCGTATGGAACGGAGATAAGATGCTCGTGCTTGGTCCTACGACATCCGATCAGCCTGACCCGGCCATGCCTGAATTCCAAGATCGCTTCCAAAGAAACGAGCTAGGTGACGGATGGAAGACCGTCGGTGGAGGAAACTGGGGAATCAGGGACGGCGGCACGTTATACCAGGATGCGATCGGTGAACCGGAGCAGTCTCATTTGCTACTAACGCACAAAGCAACGGACGACCAATTCACAGCAGAGTTCAACCTGAAGCAAGTGGAACAGGGGAACAGCATAAGCCCGCTTATGGGAGCGGTATTCTCTTATTCGAATGAGAAAAATTACGGTGTTGCCGTATTAAACCGTAAACTTAATCGGCTCGAGACGGTATTCCGCGTAGACGGCAAGGATATGATTCGAGAAACGACTCCGCTTCCGGAAGGTTATGACTATACCAAGTGGCATCAAATCCGCGTGGAGAAGGAAGGCTCCGACTATCGCATCTATGTCGACGGTATGCTGAAGCAAACCCGTTCCGTCGAACAGCTCGGCAAAGGCAGAATCGGTTACACGACAACCGATGCGCATGCGGATTTCGGATATGTCGCGTTCAGCAACAAGGTGGGAGGCAGCATTGCCCAACCCGCTTACAAGCCGATCCCGGGCGAGATTCAGGCTTCCATCATATCCCGAGAGGAAATGGCAAGTCCGGGCGTGAAGACGATATGCTCCTTACGGCCAAGGCTTCGGACGGGAGTTATTACGTCTCATCGTTCGAGAAGGGGAATTTGCAATACAACGTCAATGTATCCGAAGCGGGGACCTATGATGTCGTCATCAGGTATGCTTCGGCAGCCGATGCAAGACTAAAGCTCGAGCTGGATGAATCCACCGAGCTGACGGGTATGGTGCCGCTCCCTTCGACAGGCGGGGAGAAGCAGTGGGAACATCTGGTCATTAAGAATGTCATGCTTCCGCAGGGTTTACATAAGCTCAAAGTGATATCCGGCCAAGGCTCGGTAGAATTGGATTCTCTGAGATTCAGCCGTTCCACTGCAACGGTGGCCCTGTCCGATGATTTCAATGACGGGGACGATGACGGGTGGAGGAAATTCGAGCAGGGCTGGCGGGTAGATACGGGAGAAGCGCCTCCGTTCGGCACCCCCAAGCCGGTTCCGGGGATCATTGAAGCGCCTTTTTACAATACGGGCGGTGAAGGTGTCGGCTACCATGATAAAACTCCGGATAACATCGGGGGAGCCTATCGCAGCGATTCCGTCGATATCCGAACGAACACCAATTTCAACGGGCTGAATGTTGGCTGGAATCAGGCCGGTGAATGGCTGAAATATAACATCGACGTGAAACGTGCCGGAACGTACAGGGTTGAAGTCACGGCGGCAACAACGTTCAGCGGGAATGGGGCGCGGATATGGCTGGACGATCAAACGGACCTGACCGGCGTGATGAATATACCGGCCACCGGGGCGTGGAACACCTGGCAAACGACACTGTCCCGACCCTTTCAGCTGCCGGAAGGACAGCATACGGTTACGTTCGAAACGTACAGTGGAGAGTATGACTTTGCGAGATTGAAATTCGTATCGTTTGACGTTCCCAAATCCATACCGGGTGTTGTGGAAGCTGTTCATTACAACACAGGCGGCGAGGGTGTCGGCTACCATGACAATACGGCTTCCAATCTCGGCGGCCAGTATCGCAACGACAGAGTGGACATACGCGTGAACCCCAAAGGAGGCTGGAACGTAGGCTGGAACCAGACCGGCGAGTGGCTGAAATATAACGTCCATATCGCGGAATCCGCTGCTTACGAAGTCAGTGTCCGGGTCGCAACGGCACTAGACGGAGGCAAGATCCGGCTTTGGCTCGATGATACGACCGATTTGACCGGGATCGTCGATATCCTGAGTACCGGGGGCTGGAATAACTGGAAGAACATAAAGCTGGGTGACTTGAATCTGCCGGAAGGCGACCATACGCTCAAAGTGGAAATCGTGAAGGGTGAATACGATTTTGCCAGCCTCTCCTTCCAGCCGACTGCCGCATTCAGCACGCTGCCCGGGACTGTTCTTGCCGTAGATTACATGAACGGCGGGGAAGGGGTGGCCTATCATGACAATACGCCCGATAACATACGGGGCCTTTACCGGACCGATGACGTCGATATTCGTTTATTGCCGGAAGGGTATACGACGGGATGGAACCAGACCGGAGAATGGTTGAAATACAATGTCAAGGTAACTGAAGCCGGTACCTATAAGCTTGATTTGAGAGTGGCTACAGGGATGGATGGCGGTAAGGTCAGATTTTGGCTGGATGATGCTATCGACCTTACAGGGATCATGGATATACCGAATACCGGCGGTTTTCATGAATGGAAGACGGTCTCGAGAGAGGGGATCACCCTTCCAGCAGGCGACCATACCATCAAAGCGGAAATCGTAACCGGCGAGTTTGATTTTTACAGCTTCCGTATTCACAATGATCCCGTCGTTCCCAAACCGGGCGTATATAAATCCGGAGCGAACGGGTTTCCGAAAGCGGTCATCGGTGACAGTACCTGGTCGGACTATGTGGTTGAGACGGATATCCAAATAAGCGCCAATACGCAGAAGGATGGCAACGCGGGTATCCTGTTCCGAGTGAACAATCCGGCTGACGGGACGGAACTGAATCAGAACAGAAATGATTTCCTACAAGGATATATCGCGTATCTGGCTCCTGACGGCGTGCATTTGGGCAAATTCAATTACGACTTCCAGTATTTGACCGGAAAGGCGCTACCCGGTTTGCCTGGTACATGGCAGCATTTAAAAATCGTTGCAAAAGGAACCAGGATTCAGGTTTACGTCGGAGATATGGCAACGCCTCTTATTGATTACATGGATCGCAGCGAGACGGCCTTCACTCACGGCAATGTAGGCGTAAGAAGCTTCAATAGCGAGAGCTTACTCGACAACTTCACTGTGAAGCCGATTCCTGCGGAATAAGAAAAAATTCACCTTCTTTTGAGCCGATCCAGCTCTGAGGAAGGTGATTTTTCATTACGTCTGATGTCAATCGTTCGTTGGATCCCCGAAACGGCTGCGGAGTGGATGACGCTAACGAAAGGAGGAATCTTCCTCTTCTTAGGCGAACTATACAAGTAGAGAGTAAAAGGCGAATTCGACCTTTAAAGCTTCCGTTTCCACAATAAGAACCGCGCAAAGGAGAGAGCGCTAATGCAAAAAACACGTAAAGTTTACCGTGAAGGAGAGCAGCTGCTTCAGCAGATTGAAAACACCGTCGTGCCTGACGATGCAGTAGCCATTTGGCATTTGGGGCAGGAATCGGTGGTTGTTAAAGGGGCAGGTATCGTATGTTACTTCGACCCTTTTCTTTCGGGTATCACCGTGGAGGACGAATCGGATTCCTTGTGGAAGCGATCGTTCGCTCCGCCGTTGGATCCGGCTAGAATATCTCATGCGAATTATGTCTTCGTGAGTCATCACCACGGGGATCACTTGGATCCGATAACACTGAGAGCCATTCACAGCGCGGCACGGCATACGATGTTTATTTGTCCGGCACCCATCGTTCGTTTACTACTGCAATGTGGTATCGAGTCCGAACGTATCATTGGGGCCACTGCCCATGAGACGCTGCGTTTGGGAGCTATGGAGGTTGAATCGATCCCGTGTATGCACGAAGAATTCGATGTGGATCCGGATGGGAATTATCCTTATTTGGGATACGTTGTGCGAATGGGCGGAATTACACTCTATCATGCAGGGGATACGATCGGCTATTCGGGACTGGCGGACCGGCTCAAAGCTTGCCGAATCGATGTAGCGCTTCTGCCGATTAACGGCCGTGACGTGAAGCGCAGCCAGATGGACATCGTCGGCAATCTTGGCTTCCGTGACGCGGCGGATCTTGCCGTGGCCATGGAGGCGGACTTAGTGATTCCGATGCATTATGATGTCTTCCCATTCAACGCGGACAATCCTTCTTACTTTGTAGATTATTTGCTTCGCGAATACCCTGAACAGAAGTTTAAGATGATGGCTGTAGGAGAGAGGCTGCTGTATGTAAGGGAGCGTCTCGAAGGTGCGGAATAACCGATAATACATATCTAAAATCGATGGGCTACTGCGTAGGAGCAGTGGCCTGTTTTAGTTTTTTCACTTATCCATTCATTCTCTTCATTAATTCCAACTAAACTGATTGACATTATTATAATTATGATTATGATAATAGTAAGTGACTCATATTTATGGTTAGGGGGAACAAGGCATGAAAACCGTGGTGATCATTGGAGGTAGTCAAACGGACACATTCAAGAAGCTGGGTCAAAAGCGGGGCGTTATTGTCGAGCATCATAACGGTAAGACCGGCGGGGGCTCGGTAGAGCGCCATTTCATGCACATGATCAACAGAGCGGATGTCATAATCGTTCTAAAAGGCGCCATTAAGCATTCTTCGATGTGGGCCGTCCGGGAGCTGGCGGATAAGCTGGGAAAGAAAATCGGCTATCATGACGGCTTCGGGGCTACCGGAGCCTTGGATAAGGCGATACGCATGGTAGGGTAATGCATCGAACATATGCTTACATATAAAAGCCTGGGTGCTATTCCTTCGGCTTTTTTTCTTTATGAACAAGGGCTGTCCTTTAAGTGGATCCAATTTACTTGAAGCGCAGTCCTTTTTCGTTGTGACCGAAGGCAGACGAGCATGATTTTCCCATTAGCTTATCCACTTGTGACTGCAATCACACAGCTGCTTCTGATAATCCCTTACACTGTATTTGTAGCTGATAAACATTCTCATGAGAAGATTCAGGCAGATGTACTACGCAGGTAAATATGGTCGCCAGTGATGAAGGGAATGAAGAGAATGGGACAAATTGTGGAGCTTGACGTTAGGCCTTACTTAAGACAAAAGCTGGAGCCGTTTAAACAAATTATGAATGCAGTGGATTCACTGGAGCCGAACGAACTATTCGTTTTGCATGCTACCTTTAAGCCGACCCCTCTCTTAGGGTTTATGAAAACCAAAGGCTATACGCATAAGGTAGAAGAACAAGCGGAGGATCATTGGATCGCAGCGTTTGCCAAAGGGAAAGAGGCACAGGTGAGGCTGGCGTCGTTGTCCTTGCGGGCATTTGCCGAACACGTAGAGGAGGCGGCAGTCGATGAACAATAGAGTAATTGAACTGGATAACAGGGGGCTGCAGCCTCCTGAACCGATGATGCGGACACTCCAAGCGCTTAAAGAGATGGATAGGGGGGGACAGGTGATCATCCACAACGATCGTGTCCCCATGTTTCTGATTGAGGAGCTGAGGAGCTTGAAATACGACTATGCGGTTGACTCCCGGGAAGACGGTTCCGCAATCATCACCATTACCAAGCGTTAGCTTGTATGGAAGGAGAGCGGCCATGATACGACTACCGCTGCTGTTTATCGCAACCGGCGTCATTAGCTTCGTCTTGTTCCACCTATTATCTTTATTTACCTTCGGGGCATGGGTTGTGGAGCCGCCGCGGAATCCCGACGGCTGGTTTCGAATTCATCTGCTCGTGCTGGATTGGGCAACCATGATCGCGATGGGGGCTGTGTATCAGCTCATCGATGTCGTATTGCAAAGAAGAATTCACAGTCGGATGCTAGGATATGTTCATTACACGTTTTTTACATTAGGGTCGATTCTTCTTCTCAAAGGGTTTCTCCGTGTGAATACGGGTTGGATTGCAGTCGGCGCTTCCATAACGTTCATAGGGATTCTGCTGTTTGCTTGGAATGTGGGTCATACTTTGCGTGGCGCAAAGCAGTGGAATCCCATCACGGTGAGCACGGCGTGCTCCATAGGTTATTTGGTGCTTACGGGAGTGCTCGGCACCGCGATGGGATTGAATTTCGCTTTTAACCTGTGGGGAGAGGTGTACGAGCAGCTGCTCTCTGCGCACATCTGGGTGGGGACGCTTGGCTGGTTCGGACTCCTGATTACAGGCTTTAGCTACAAAATGCTTCCTATGTTCTACTTGTCTCATGGAGCTGCTGAGAGGCCACAGCACGTAATTACCTGCCTTTGGAATGCCGGTGTCCTTTTGGGGGCCGTCACCTTTCTTTTGCAGCTCCACACATTTTTTATGGGAGTAAGTATTGTTCTGTTAGTTACCGCTCTATTCGTTTATGACCATTATATCGTCGAGATCCGGAAGCATCGCCATAAGCCTATGCCGGGCCGAGGAATTTTATGGACCATTTGGTGTACTCGGGTTTTATTTGTATTCTCCCTCTGCATCTTTATTGTATGGTTGATTTCACCGGAGCATTTATGGAGCTCAACTTGGGTGCTTCTTGCCGGATGGGTCTACCTGTGGGGCTGGGTCGCCATGACGATTCTAGGGTATCTGTCCAAAATCGTACCCTTCCTTTGGTGGACGTATAAATATGGTCCTCAAGCAGGCAAACCGGATATACCGGTGATGTCAGATATGATCGATGAAAAGCTTGTGCATAGAGGCATGCTTGGTATGGCCTTGGGCCTCTGCATCGCTATCCTTGGGATGGGCTTTTCAATCACCCAAGCTGCAGCAGCCGGAATTTCGATAGTATCTCTCTTTTCTTTGTTTTATATAGGTTTGGTTGTGAAGGTATTTACTAGATAACGGGAGTGATTTGTATGGATACACTAGCTACTGCCGAGCATATTCGTGAGCATTTGAAGCTGGTACTTGATCCGGAGCTAGGGGTCAACATTTTGGACCTGGGCTTAATTTACCGTATTGACGTATCCGATGGAGATGTGGCTATCCGTATGACGCTGACAACACCAGGCTGTCCCCTGCATGATACGATCGTAGGAGGAGTTAGACGGGCTTTAGAAGGGATGAAGGATATAAAAGGTGTAAAGGTGGAGCTTGTCTGGGAACCGCGCTGGTCTCCCGAAATGATGACTGAAGCGGCTAGAGCTCAATTGAATGCTTGAGTAAAAATTTCACGCGGATCGTTAAATGCTGCCCCTCTGCCTCCAAATCGCCATCGCGTTTGGAGGTTTTTTGTACGCGTGATAGGAAGAGCTCCGATTAAAATATGAAATATATAACATTAATGGTGAATAAAAGAAATCACTGATTTTTGAACAATCATATCGGTTTATTTGGTTTATTTTACCATACGGAATCAAATAAGATCTTCTTAGGGAAGCCGATATGGTGTTCAACCAATCAGCAATGCAGCTTCCAAAATTAAGTAAGCGTATTCATTAAAGAAAGGAGGAAATGAGACATCTATATTTGTGCTTCCCTACATTAATCGATTGGAGGAAATTATGAATGGGTAACAACACGCAAAGTAAGCTGCGAAGGGCCGCTACGCTTGTACTTGCTGCCTCTATAATCGCATCGTGCTTCATCCCTGAGCAGGCCGCATGGGCCGCATCGGCGCGTCAAGCGGAGAAGCTGAGCCGAGGAGTCGTGGCGGTAAAGACCGATACGGGCGTTTACATCAGTTGGCGATTGCTTGGTACGGAATCCAGTGCGGTTTCCTTTAATTTGTACCGAAACGGTACGAAGGTCAATTCTACTCCGATTACAAACAGCACCAATTATCAGGATGCAGCCGGCACCGCCAGCTCCAGCTATACAGTCCGTGCCATTGTGAACGGCGTGGAACAAACGGCTTCCCCTGCCGCTTCCGTATGGGGAACCAATTACAAGGACATCCCTATTCAAAAGCCTGCCGGAGGTACGACGCCGGACGGCGTAGCCTATACTTATAGCGCCAACGACGCAAGCGTAGGCGACCTGGACGGAGACGGCGAATATGAAATCGTTCTAAAATGGGACCCGTCCAATTCCAAGGATAATTCCCAATCCGGTTATACAGGGAATGTCTATCTGGATGCATATAAGATGAACGGAACGCGCCTCTAGAGAATCGACCTTGGAAGAAACATTCGGGCGGGCGCCCACTACACTCAGTTCCTAGTCTATGATTTTGACGGGGACGGCAAAGCGGAGGTTGTGTGCAAAACAGCTGACGGCACCATCGACGGTACGGGTGTTACGATTGGGAACGGAAGTGCGGATTACCGCAATTCCAGCGGTTATATCCTGAGCGGTCCCGAGTATTTGACGGTTTTTTCCGGTCAAACGGGTAAGGCGCTTACGACTGCCGCCTACGAACCCCCAAGAGGCACCGTATCCAGCTGGGGCGACAGCTACGGCAACCGAGTCGACCGTTTCCTGGCCGGGGTCGCTTATTTGGACGGCGTTCGCCCGAGCATTGTCATGGCGCGCGGCTACTACACCCGTACTGTACTCGTGGCTTACGACTGGCGCAACGGCACCCTAACCAGAAGGTGGACATTTGATAGCAATAGCTCCACCAATACCGGAACAGCGGGTCAAGGCAATCACAATCTCAGTGTGGCGGACACCGACGGTGACGGCAAAGACGAAATTCATTACGGCTCTCTGGGGATTGACGATAACGGTGCGAAGCTGTACAACACGGGGCTCGGTCACGGGGATGCTATGCATCTCAGCGATTTGGATCCGGATCGTCCGGGTTTGGAAGTGTTCGGGGTTCATGAGAGCACCTCCGCACAATATGGCGCCGAAATACACGATGCCAAGACCGGGCAAGTGCTCTGGGGCAAAAATACCGGTGCGGATACCGGTCGCGGCTTGGCCGCCGATATCGATCCCCGCTACAAAGGGACAGAGCTCTGGGCGTCAGGCGTTGGTCTTCATACCGTAACAGGCACGCAAATCAGCAGCTCCAATCCGGGCTCCATTAATTTCGCCATCTGGTGGGACGGTGACTTGTCCCGTGAGCTTCTGGACCATACCGGCGGAACAGGGAAAATCGACAAGTGGAACTATTCGAACAACTCGTTGACAAGACTACTCACAGCTACAGGCACAAGCTCTAACAACAGCACAAAAGGCAATCCTTCTCTCCAGGCTGATCTTCTGGGGGATTGGCGTGAAGAAGTGATTTGGAGAACGACGGACAGTAATGCTCTAAGGCTTTATACGACCACGGACGTCACCAGCACCAAGATCCATACGCTGATGCATGATCCGGTTTACCGCCTCGGTATCGCATGGCAAAACGTCGCCTACAACCAGCCGCCTCACACAAGCTACTATCTTGGCACCGGTATGGCTGCGTCACCACAGCCCCTTATTTATACGACACCTTAAACCAAATGGATGAGGGACAGCCGCAAGGTTGTCTCTCTATTGTCTGGAAATAGGGATTTTAGTTTTATACGGTATGATTTCGTTTCGCCGCATCATGGCAGATCAGGTTGAAAATCCAAAACATTAGGTTATAATGGATGTATAAGAGCTCTAACCTTTGAATAGACTAAGACCCGGATCGCTGCTAACGAACCCGGGCCGCATCAATAGTCGCCCTTCAAGGGGGCAGGCTCCAATAGGGTGGGAAGGGGACCGTTCACTTTGCTGAAGTGGGGACGGTCCTATTTCCTTTTATGGTAAGTTGTGATCAACGTGATAACTAGATTGACAAATAGAAGAGTGATGGTAATGGCTCCTATCACAATCGTTGCAACGTCTTTGACTTCCACCGGATCACCTCCTTTCGGAGACGAGCCGCCACCCATGAGAGCACTCTTTGATGTAATATAATTATACCATATCATGGTAGCTGATTCTATGAATCTACCGATTCCCTCTTCACCCAAAACCGCAATGCCGAAGTTGCTACGACTAAGGCAGTTCTCCTAATATCAAACAGCAACAGCGTTATACGATCACGCAACATCGATATATGTCTCTTTGTTATAGTTCAGGATAAGTCTTTCATTCGTTTGAGATCAGGAGGAATGTACCGATGCCTGTACAACGCATTGACAAATATGAACGCTCTCCACTGCTTTCAAGGGAGGAGATTGCCGGTGCTATCGACATGGTGATAGCGAGGCTGGACAAAAATATGCAGCGCTTCAGCAAGAATCAATTTCCGGGGCCCCATACGGAAAATATGATCTATCCTGCGATTTTGAATACTCACTGGATCAACGGGTTTTGGACCGGCATGCATTGGCTTGCCTACGAAATAACAGGCGACACGAAGTATAGGGCGGCTGCAGAAGAACAACTCGATTCCTATTTGTGGAGATTCGAGAACAACCAAGTCGATACGCACGATCTGGGATTTTTATATTCGCTCTCCTGTGTTGCCGCTCATAAGCTTACGGGTAATACATACGCCAGGGAATATGCTTTGAAAGCAGCGGACTGCCTGGCGACCCGTAATACGAAGCCGGGATTGATTCGGCAATTCATCAGTCGGCAAGGGGAAGTAAGGGTCATTATCGACTGCATGATGAATATTCCCTTGTTATTTTGGGCTTCCCAAGAGACAGGGAACGGTTATTATGGGGAAATCGCCTATTCGCATGCCTGGAATTCCGTCGATTATTTCGTTAGAAAAGACGACTCGATCATACAGGCTTGCTATTTTGACCCGACAACCGGTGATTTCATTCGCGCTGCTACAGGGCAGGGATATTCCAACGAAGGCTGCTGGTCAAGAGGACAGGCATGGGGGATCTATGGGTTTCCGATTTCCTACAAATACACGGCGGATCGTCAATTCCTGGAAACGGCCAGAAGATTGAGCCATTATTTTCTTGCGCATCTTCCGGAGGATGGAGTGTGTGCCTGGGACCATGTCTTTACCGAAAATAATGTACAACGGGATTCCTCTGCTGCGGCGATCGCGGTTTGCGGAATGCTGGAATTGGCTAAGTCGATGGAGGACTCTGACCCGGATAAGCATTACTTTACCAACGGGTCTCTCCATATCCTGGAGTCTCTAATCAAGAATTATATGAGCATAGATCGACCGGAGGCGGAAGGCTTCCTGCTGCACGGTGTATATTCTTTACCCGACAACCACGGCGTAGACGAGTGCACCATATGGGGAGATTACTTCTTTTTTGAAGCGCTGGTTAGACTCACTCGGGATTGGGATATGTACTGGTAACAAGGGAGGGATCGATTACATCACCTTCGGAGTAGAAGGCAGCACGGTATTACAATTCCAATTGCTTGCGATAAGCTGACGGCGTCATGCCTGTCAGCTTCTTAAACATGCGGTTAAAATAAGCGGCATCACAGTAACCAAGCTCGCCGGCAATCGATTCGATCTTGGCGTCGGACGTCAGAAGCAGCTCCTCGGCCTTCGTAATGCGCGTTCGATGCATATACTCCAATGGAGCCACACCGTAATACTTTTTGAAGCTTGTGATAACATGGGACGCATTGCGATCTACATGGTGGGCAAGCTCTTCGATCGATAGAGGCTCACGGTAATATTCCATAATATAATCCCGCACCTGTTGAACGACACGCGCCTGCTTCCCTGACCTTTGCCGTAAGGCATGCTCTTGATGAATGCGTACGGCAAGCTCCAGCAGCATACTTTCGCAAAGAGTTTTATAATACATGTCCTTTTTCGCCCAAATGTGATGCATTTGAGAATAGATTTGTTTCAAGTAGGTGTGAAGCGAGGCAGCTTTGAATACAACTACTTGTCCCTTCAATTGAGGAAAATGCTGAAAAAGTCCGTCTCCGGTCCAATGGACCGAATACTTGGATTGGGCTTCTACCGCAGCCTCAGCTCCTCTAGCCAGTCTTTCCCCGATAAATAGCACATCACCTTGCGACACAACGTATCGTTTTCCTTCAATCCAATATGTGCAGGAGCCCTTCTCCATAAACATGAACAGATGATGCGGAATATCCGCAATCGGTTCATACCCGCCCCAAGTATTCGCGTAGTTCATGTACTTCACATTTTCGACGGTAAGCATGTGTCCATCTCCCTCTTTATTATAAAGCGCTTACAGAATTCATAATAAAACCAAAGTATCGTACAACAAAACCGAGTTTTATGTATGCTTATCTTATATTGAAGCTGATACAATACTATTATAAAACAAAATAATTATTAAAGTAATGACGAATCCGTGAGGTGCGAGCATGACAACAGATGGCAAAGATTCCTTGTATTTGAATTTTCTTGAACGATGGGTAGGCAGTGCTCTGCCCTATAGGTACAGCTGCCCGGACCGGCCGGAGCTTGCTTGCTACGGTACCGGAGAGAATACGTGGGGGGTGCAAACGAACCAAAAGGCCTTTGCCGCCTTCGCCGTAACGGCTGCCGATCCGCGCTACAATGAGGAGCGTTCCGGTATTCCGAGGGGGCAGCTAAAGTCGGATGCCCTGAGGCTCTTACGCTACTCGCTTCAAACGCATATCGAAGGCGACTACCGGTGCACGGATGGCACCCAGTGGGGGCATACCTGGATCAGCGTGCTTGGCGTGGAGCGGATGATGCATGGGGTGGAGGCTCTTGAGCCCGAACTAGGGGAAGAGGATCGTGATCTGCTTCGAAGGGTGCTCATCTCGGAAAGTGATTGGCTGCTTGATCATTACACCATTGTCGGCGGATTATACAACAAGGACGGCAATAATAAGCCGGAAAGCAATCTATGGAACGGTGCTTTGCTGCATCGGACGGCGGAGCTATTTCCTGACTGCAAGCGGGCTACGGAGTATAAAGAGAAAGCGCTATCATTTTTTATCAATTCCATCTCGGTTCCCTCGGATGCTCATAGTCTGACGCTGAAGGATGGAAAGAGCGTCGCAGAACGATTTATCGGAGCTAACTTTTTCGACTCGATGGCGCTCAATCACCATGGGTATTTGAACGTGGGTTACATGGTAATTTGTTTATCGAACATGGCTATGCTTCATTTCGCTTGTAAGCGCCGCGGCTCGAAAGCCCCTGAAGCTCTTTATCATCATATGAACGAGCTGTGGGAGCTCGTCAAGCTTTGTACGTTCCGGGACGGACGCCTATTGCGAATCGGCGGCGATACCCGTATGCGGTATACGTATT
Source organism: Paenibacillus silviterrae (assembly GCF_030167925.1). Lineage (GTDB taxonomy): Bacteria > Bacillota > Bacilli > Paenibacillales > NBRC-103111 > Paenibacillus_G > Paenibacillus_G silviterrae. Next base: position 1,182,562 of record NZ_JASKUT010000002.1, on the reverse strand, counting down.
GCCAGGAATATGCGGTTCCGATGTGGCACATGGCGAAGGACCTGCTGAACGATCCGGACTGCGACCGTTTCGAAGAGGGATGGCTGCAAATCGTTCGTCGCGAGATGGATGCGAATGGAGACGGTTCCTTCCTGTCAGGCAGAGGCCGTGCTCTGCAGCAGCAGTCCCCTCTTTACTACACTCGGCTGGAGTCTGACCGCGCTGTGGCGTTATCGATGGGATTGGCCTGGAGACCCCTCATCGGGCAGGGCGGGACCTTGCCGGGATCAAGGAAAGAAGAGGAGAAGCGGCAGCCGATTGTGATCAAAGAAGCCGCAGGCTGCGCTTGGCATGACGAGTACCACGGCGCTTACCTTCATAGTAGCGAGAAGCGAATTGCATCTTGGGTTTGGGAATCCGCCGAGAAGCCGCAGGGACTCTGCCTCCCGCCCGGCCGCAGCGACATGGCGGAATGGAAGGAGAACTTGTCCGTCCGCCTGACAGGACTTGGCCGTCTGACGGTGCAGCGGCTGGAGCAGCATACCGGTCAAATGTTCGAGGGGGGCTTTCTTACCTGGGGAAGCATGCAAATCCATACGCTAGGGCTGCTCGGAGAAGGACAACGCGATCATCCGATTGCGAGGAGCCGGCTCGTGTGTGCGGCATTGCCCGACAACACCCATATGCTGCTCCTGCAGCATACCGAAGCCTTAGAGCAGAGAGTGTACGTAAGTCAGGTGAAGGGCCTTCATCTCCTAATGCCGAACGATCTGTATAACGGGAATGTACGGTCCTACCATTATCGAGAGGGAGGAGAGAAGCTTGCAGGCGAAGGCAGCGGTGAACAGCTTGTCCGCACCGGGTCTCCATGGCTGAACATAGACGATCAGCTGGGCGTCATCGCAGCTTATGGAGCGAAGGAGCTGACGATCTATCGCCCCGGACGCAGGCAGATCGGTCTGAAGGAGAAGCTAACGAACATCGGCCTCGAGGGCATGCTGTACGCCGATGAGATCTGTGCGCCCTGCGAGACGGGGCTGCAATCCGTCGATGCCCGTCAGGTCCTTGTCGATGCAGGCTTTATCCTGAAAGCCGGGGAAGACGCCGAGGCTACAGGCGCTTATGCCGAACCGCAGGACTCCATTGCACCGCTTATTCACCAGAGCGGCCTTGTACGAGGGATTCGTGTACGCGGGGCGGATGGGTACGATTACGTGCTCGCGGCGAATCTGGGGAATACGAACGAAACGGCACGGCTAACCGGTAATGGAGGCGGAGTCGACATCTCCACTGGGCAAGCGCTATGGGAAGGCTCTTCGGGTATGCTGGAGCTGGAGCTGCAAGCAGGTGCGGCTCGGCTCGTCCGTCTCGTGTAATTAAAAAAACAAAAAGGGCGGGATCAAGATGACAAGAAAGCGAACGTTAGTTTTGGTGCTGGCAGCTGCCATGCTGTCGGCCTGCAATGCAGCAGGAACCGGCGGAATAGCAAAAACAGACGGGACGAACGAGGCGGAAACGATCGTGACGAAGCCGGCGGAGCTTGTCATCTACTCGTCCAGCGGATGGACGGAGGAAGCGTTCAACGATCGGTTCGGCAACGCGATTCGACAGAAGTTTCCGCAGCATACCATTCGTTATATTCAGAAGGTGAAGGGCATGGACTACCCGGATCTCTTAACCTCGGGACAGCAAATCGATATGATCTGGGAATCGGTCGCCGCCTTCTCCAAAGCACTGCAGTACAACGTTCATATGGATATGACCGATTTGATCAAAAAGCATAATATCGATACCGGTCGAATCGAGCCTACCATGCTGGATGCGATGAGGAAGATGTCGGATGGGAAATTGTATGCGCTGCCTGTTGTAAACAACACCATGTCCTTATACTACAATAAGGATCTCTTTGATAAGTTCGGTGTATCGTACCCGAAGGACGGTATGACTTGGGATGAAGTGCTTGAGCTGAACAGGCAGCTGACAAGAACGGAGGGAGGGGTTCAGTACGTCGGATTAGCCTTATCGCTGGGGCACTATTTCGACATTAGCCCGCTCTCCGTTACGAAGATTGACTCCAAAACGCTAAAGCCGACGCTTCAGGATGACAAATGGAAGGCAATTTTCCAAATTTTTACCAGGATGTCCGAGCCTTCCGGCTACAAGGAGAAGCTGCAGGAGATCAAGGCCATTCCCGGTGTCAATCACTTCGTCAAGACCAGGGATGCGGCCATGCTGGCAGGTCTGGCCAATGTACACGTTACCCAGGACGTAACGGGACTTAATTGGGACGTTGTGTCTTATCCGATCTACAAGGAAGCGCCGGGCATGCATCCGCAGGCCTACCCGACTTACTTTGGCGTTTCCGGCATCAGCCAGCATAAGGACGAAGTGATGGAGATCATTCAATACCTTCTCTCCGACGAGTTCCAGCTCGCCGTATCAAAGACCGGAACGCTTCCGGTCGTCAAGAACGATGCGGTGCGTCAGGCGTTCGCGCAGGAAACGAAATTTAAAGACAAGAATGTAAAGTCCGCTTTGTACAGCTCCTTCGCGCCGATCGCGGTGCAATCTCTATATGACAGCTACGTCTCAGCCGCCTACACGAAAAAGCTTGTTGACTTGGCAAGCGGAAATATTGATCTGAACACCTTGCTGCGCACGTCGGAGGAGGAAGCGGTAAAGGAGATGGAAGCCGCGAAGCTGAAGTAGATTTATGGGGAAGGCTGACGATCCAAAGGATCGTCAGCTTTCTTTTACACGCGGATCGGTACCGGGCTTTATGTGAAATCTGCCACAAAATGCAAAAAAACGAGTGACGATACCAATTGTATCAGATATAATGATACAGATGGTATCATAACAAATGGGAGGATGAACATGAAGTCTAGGATGTGGAAACGCTGGTTCCGCAAGTCGATCCCTATCACGCTGATTTGTTCCCTCGCCGTTACGCTATTGCCGCCCACGGCAATATATGCGAACAGCAGGGAAACGGAAGCGATGCTGGGCGAATGGCTGCAGGAGCTAAGCCCACAAGCAACGATTACGCAGTCGGTTTATGAGGGGAAGCAAAGTGTAACAGGGTCGGTTTATTTGGCTGCCCCGCCGCCCCCAACACTTGATCAGCTGCCGCCAGCCGTGAATGGGGACACAGTTACGGTAAGCGGTACGGCCGTGCCCGGCTCGCTGGTGACGGTAAGGATTACATACCAAAGCTCTCCGGTAAGGACGGAATCCACCCTGGCGGACGCGGAAGGTAAATTCTCCTTTAGTATTCCGACGGTCTGGGAGCAATTGTACAGATTCACCGCTACGGCAGCCCTGAACGGTCAAGTCAGCTCCGAATCGAATCTGGTTCAAGTACGGAAAGACTCAACTCCTCCCCCTGCTCCGTCGAAGGTAGTATGGACAACTTCAGGCAATGACCAAATCCTTTTGAACTGGGAATCGCCTGTGAATGATACGGACACGGTGAAGTACGAGATATACCGTGATAATATCCGTTTAACAGAGACAACGGACCGGCATTTTACTGATTCCAATTTACCATCGGTCAGTTTATTTCATTATCAGGTTCGCGCAATAGATGCAGCAGGGAATTCCTCCAATTCAGAAACCCTTGATGCGGGTACCCCTCATTCGACCCAGCAATTTATCAATGCCAGCGCGGAAGGCGTACCGGGCAACGGCAATGCGGTCTCCCTTGCACTCAGCGGGGACGGGAGCAAATTACTCTTTTTATCCGATGCAGATAATCTGGTTCCGGGTACGCTCCCTACGGGAAATTCGCTGCTATATTTGCGGGATCTAGTGCAAAATACGATTCAGCATATCCCGCTTCCGATCGGAGCTATGAATCCTTATCGCCCGATAATTAATGAGGATGGCTCCGTAATGGCGATTCAAGCGGATCTTAATGACTTATACCAGATTTTCATCAAACATCCGGGTTCGGACGCGTTAACCCCGTTAACCTTGGCCAATGGGGAGATACCGAATGATTTTTCCGTAAGTCCTTCCATTAGTGATGACGGTAACTTGATTGCTTTTCTATCCAACGCAACGAACCTTGTAGAGAATGACACGCCGGAAACGCTCGATATCTTCATTTATGATCGCAGAACCCGTGCCGTTACCCGGGTGGATCTTTCAAACGTGCTGCAAGACGCACCTGAATGGTATAACATCGAATATGTTCGTCTTTCCGGTGACGGCAAGCATATTGTCTTTCAGCATGGCTGCGGAGAATGCGGCGGTCTGACCTACCTCATGGAGCTTGCAAAGCCAAGTGAAGCCCAATCCTTCGCTTCAGGATACGATGAAGTAAGTCTTAGCGATGACGGACGGTATGTTGTGTATAACGAATTCGGCGTAATCTATTTGTATGACAGACTGGCAAGCGGGGAGGAGAAAAGCCGAATCCTCTTTGAGAACAACGGCGACTATTATTTGGACGATCCGGTCATCTCCGGTGATGGCAAACGGGTTACGCTTGGCGTTTATAACTATTTGACCAACGCCAACGGGCTGGTATGGCTTGACATTGCAACCGGCGAAACCAAACAGGTGAGCAATCCGGCTTCCTATGCCTTCGGAAACACGATGTCCACCAACGGAACCAAGACCGCCTTTATATCTATGTATACAGGGCATCGTTCCCCGATGGGATATTTTCTGGATGGAGCCTTTACTGTATGCCCGGTGGAATGCAGCTCCCAGCCCCAAGGGGAGAAGCCCATTCAGAAGGTGCAATGGAATGCTCCAATGACAGTAAGGCAGCAGCTGAAATTTGGCGGTACAATAGCTGTTACGGTTACCGGGGTACCCGGCAGGCAGGCGGGAGCCACCGTTTCTTATAAGAAGGGGAACGTGGCGGAGAGTACGGAGCTTATCCTGACGGAGAGCGGCACGACACCGGGCTCGTACACAGGGAGTTTTCAGCTGGCTGAGGGCATTTCCGAGGTCACCTCCCTTGTCGGGCGCGTTGCGGACAGCAAGGGACTCATGGTTCCTATGGCTGCGGAGGGATTGCCGTCTTCCGTTTCCGCACAGCTTCAAGTATCGATCGGCAACCTTGCCAATGAGGACGTCAGGGCGGCGTTAGCCGGATCTCGTATGGTTGCCTGGAGCGACGCTAAGCGTACGGGAGCGCAATCGGCCGTAGACTCCGAATTCCTCTATCAGATGGCGCTGCCGGATGCGGAGGATTACCGGGTATCCCTCCTCGCAGCCGATGGAGAGCTGTTAGGGGAGTTGCTGCAGGTCAATGCAGCCAAAGGAGTCAAGCACCATTTGACGCTTGATGCCCGAATGACGGCAACGCTTCGCATCACGACAACGCAAGACCCCGAAGCGCCGCTGCGCACGGTGCCGTTGACCATCACCCGTGCCGACGACCCTACAGCCGTCCTGGCAGTAGCCAGCGTGAAACCGGGAGCGGAAACGGAGCTGCGGGACATCGTGCGTGTCAGTGAGAAAATTGCTGTAACTGCACAGCTGCCAAGGCCGTATCAGCCTATGCCTCCTGTTGTGGTTGATGTCAACAAAAGGAATATGCAGATTACCCTCCAGCCCGAGGTGCGTTACGGTACGATTAGCGGCATGGTGAAAAAGTCGGATGGAACCCCCGTTCCGAATGTCAATGTTACCTTCACGCAGGAAGGGATTCGTGAAGTGTCGGCGACGGACGATCAAGGAAGGTACACCGCGCGGCTGCCGCTAGGTGTCACGACGGTTAATGCAGTACAAATCGCCGGCAATACAACCCTTCGTGCAAAGCCTGACCAAACCGTGACGGTCACTGAGAATGTACTTTGGGATATCGTCCTGCTTGAGGAAAAAAGAGCGGAGATTCATGTGGATTTTTATACGAAAAGGGTGGGAGAGGAATGGAGAAAGGAGGATTTGAATTATCCTTTGGTCACCCGATTCCAGCCTGCTTTGTATCATCCGAACGATTCACGCGCCTATCATTGGAGCACGACCAATACGATCGTCGCAACGGGCTACAACGGTCAACCGTTTAAGGCTTGCGTAATCGATGTTCTGAATGTCATGGCGACGAGCTGTCAACCGCTTGTGCTGGATGAGAATTACAAAGCAAGTGTGGAAATTCGTATAGCGGAAGCATCGGCCTTTACCGGCACGCTTACCGCTGAGCAGCCTTTGCCTTCCAGCCCGATTACCATGAATTTATATGAGGCGGATACGAATGGCGGCAAGGGAAGAATCGTTAGCAACGGGAGCGTTGCTTGGGGGAAAATACGGGGAAGCTTGCCGCGGACGGGAAATTACATCGCGGTATTTCATACGTATAGCGGCACAAGATTATTTAGGGCGGAAAAATCGTTTGCCGCTATCGAAGGATCGACCGTTGATTTAGGTACCGTTATGCTTACGAGCGGAGGCATATTCGAGAATGCGGCGGGGAACAGCCTGCAGGCGATGGACCTTCCCGTTGCCGAGGGTTCAAGAATCCGTCTACGAGGCACCTATGAGAACGGATCGAATCAGGAGGTTCTGAATGGTACGCTGCTGCTGCAGATTCCTGCAGGCGCATCTTTAGTCGCCGGAAGCATTATGCTGAATGGTGAACCGGCCGTAAGTGTTCCGATTTCGGCACATACTCATGAGGTGCAGCTGCCTCAAACTATAGGTCCTAGAGGCAAGGGAACGATCGTTTACCAGCTCCAGCTTGACGAAGCCAAGAGTGCTATGCTGAACGCGGAGCTGGGTATTCGCTTCGATCAAGCCGCAGGCCCGCGAAAGGTAGAGACCATCGGAGCCACTCTGATTCCGGTAACCGAGCTTAGCCTGCGTGCACCGTCTGTAGTCGCGAAGAAGACATTTACCGTAGACGGGCGTGCGGTACCGGGAAGCCGGATACTCGTATTCGACGGCCAGCAGCAGGTTGCGGAGACCACCGCTTCGGCAGGCGGATACTGGTATACCACCATGACGCTGGTTGATTCCGAGGCCCAGGCCAATGTGCATGCCCTGAAGGCCAAATCAATAACGGATGAGAAGGAAGCTTATTCCGAGACGGCCTTCGTCAAATACGATCCGCTGGAGCCTGCTCCTCTGCATCTGGTCATGAAGAACGGCCATAACCAAATGACTGCGGATTTGTCTAACGGTGTCGCGCGTCAGCCGATGAGTATCGTGCCGAGCTCGCCGATTTCCTTCTCCGTAGCGTTTAACGTGCCGGAGCGGATTGAGAATGTTGTGCTCAAAGTTGCCGGAGAACAGGTGCCTCTGGCAAGAAATCCGCTCAGCGGGCGTTTCGAGGGGATCAAATCCAGCCGTCAACAAAGCCTGGGACTCATCTCCCTTTCGTATGAGGTGAAGAAATCGGCTTATGCGGTATCGGCAACAGAGGAAGAGATCTTAAAATCGATGCCGCCGGAATTGCGAAAGCTCGATGCCGTTGTGCTTCAGGACGGCGGCAGCACGCTGCGTTCCCAGCTGGCTGATGTACCTGGCAGGCAGTATGTGAATCCTGTCTCCATCAGCTCCAAGGATTATCCGGATGAGAAGGTGGATGTGCAGTTCTGGCATTCGCCGGCAGAGGGCTACACGCCTCCGCAGGTTCCGCCAGGCTCTCCGGAGGTATATGATTTGAAATTCTCCTATAGCGGCTCGACGGCGCAGTTTAGCGCTGTGGTTCCGGTTGAGAAGGCGCGTGAAATCATCACGGCATTCGGAGGCGATACGCAAGCCTTGTCCGGTCCCCCGGTCGTAGGGTACGTCAACTTCGGGGGGCATTTCTGGATCAATATTAAAACCCCGGGAGCGGGTACGGGGCTGGGATTGGCCGGTGCAGTTCTCAACGGATATGATTTTCAGCAAAAAATGAATGATATGAACGCGTTCCTGGATAACGTAACCGGCGCGGAATGCCTTCCTCCCGGCTCGGGAACACGGTTTGTCAACAAAGCGCAAGAATTGGCTCAGGAGCTGCTCGGTATCCTGATCGCCAAGTATATGATGCAGCTGGCGGGCATGGCGTTGGCTTATAGCGGCATCGGCCTCATTGGCGGAGCAGCTGTACTCGCCACAACGACGGGCGTCGGTTATCTCGCCATGAATGACTGGGAGAACAGATACGACCAGCTAAAGAATCATTTTGAAGAATACTCGAGTGTCGCTGCAGACCAATGTGAGAAGGATGAAGAGGATCCGGAGGAGCCGGATGATCCGAACAGACCGGATGATCCAACAAAGCCGCCGCCGGATGATGATCCGATCGCGGATCCTTACTGGATTTACGACCCAAGCGGTTTCGTCTATGAAGCAGTGGAGTCGAACCGGTTGGAAGGGGTAACCGCCACGGCGATGTTCCGGGAGCCCTCTGATGGAACATGGCGGGTATGGGATTCCAGTCTATACGGACAAATAAATCCGCTCTCTACCAATCGCGAAGGGCGATACGCATGGGATGTGCCTGAGGGTCTATGGAAGGTAAGGTTTAGTAAAGAAGGCTACGAGCAGGCCTTTAGCGAAGAACTTCAAGTACTTCCGCCTCATTATGACGTCAATGTAGGTCTCTTCTCACATGAAGCGCCTGAGGTTGAGAAGGTGAGCCAAGGGCGAGAGGACAGCTCAAGCTTCTTGCTGCTGCGATTCAGCCATTATATGCAGCCGGCCACAGTGACGACAGAAACCGTGTCAGTCCTTCAGGCTGTGTACGGTTCGGATGTGCCGCCGGTCCCCATTCAGGTAGAACCTTTACAGCCCGAACGGAATCCCGGGGGAGAAAGCCTGTCCAAGGAATACAAAATCAAAGGCACCTTCGTTGCAGGGCAAACCTACCGGGTTGTAGTGGATCCGATGGTGCTGAGCTACGCGGGCAGACCGATGACCGAACCGTACGAAGCTTCTGTTATGATAGCCGACAGATTGCCTGCCGTACAGGAGGGGGTATCGGAGGTCAGTCTCATTGGCGGCACGAATGCCATCAGCTTAAGCTGGAAGGAAGCAGACGATGTGGAGTTTGATGCAGTCACCATTCGTTGGACCGCCCAGGGGGCATCCTCGCCATCCGGCGACCAAACCATAAAGCGCGGCATCGGCTTTGCTTCTATCACCGGGCTGGAGCCTGGTAAAGCATATACAATACATCTCGCATCCGCGGCGGCGGATGGAAGGCAATCCCAGGGCATTACTCTTATCGGTTCTACGCAACCGGCCCCTGTGAAGCCGGTGAATACTCCTCCTCAGCCCGTGACGCAGACCGCAGTACTGGCAGTACAAGGGGGCTTAACGGTGACTTGGACGGATCCGGAGGACGCTGATTTGAAGGCAATTCGGGTATCCCTTCGAAAGCCTGGCGATTCGACCTTCGGTTATACGCAGGTGATCCCTGCAGGTAAGCAAGAGGCGCGGTTTGAGAATACCTCAGTCTTAGGGGCTTATGAAGTCAAGCTGGAAGCGGTCGATTACTTGCAGGCCGCATCCGTACCGGTAACTGTGGCCTACAGCATAACCGACGCAACCGCTCCGGTAACGAGCTTTGACATCGCACCGGTTTTCTCACCGGATGGCAGCTATGTCGAAGGTATTATCATTACCTTGACCGCTACAGATGCAGGCTCTGGAATCAGCCGGATCGAAACTCGCTCCAATGGCGGTCCATGGGTCGAGTACAAGGACCCGATTGTTTTGAAGGCGAACGAAATGGTCTGGACGTTTGAATTCCGCAGCTATGATCGAGCGGGCAATAGAGAATGGATTCACGTCATCGACTTTGCCAATGGGACGATTTCTCAGATAGAGGAGTAAAGGAGGAAAGTGGAATTGAAGAAAAAAACGTATTGCGCACCTGGAATCACCTCACATGAACCGCTGCAGTTTGAAACGGCCATATCCGGAGGCGAAATGTTTTGTGAGTACGTATTTCGCCCCGGCTCACCGATTCCTGTGCTCGTCTGCAGGCCGAAGTAAATCTGACGTGAATTACCGATTGAAATAGCAACCCATTGGTGCTATGCAAGTCCATCAGGGCTGTTCCCTGTAACCTTTAGGATCTGACCATCCTCCTGCGTTCTCGTAGATGGTTCGTTTCGCAAAGGGCAGGAACAGCCCTTTTTATGGTGTTGGGGTGAGGTTGATCATGCCCCTATCCGTAATCGGAAGTAAGGTAGTATACTAGGAGTTATATAAATTAACTTTACAATGGTCTGGTCTGACGATCTCTTAACAGGCTGTTATTAAAAAATTAGGAGGACGTCAGTAATGGCAAAAGGAAAAATACCTAAACGGCCCACCCGGGACGAATTTGTATTAGAGGAATTAGGAAATCAAATCTCCGAAGCGTTTCATGAAAAATCGGAAGTGCTGCTAAGCATTTGGGCCTGGGAAGAGCAGCTTCGAGGTCAGATTGTACATTTGGATTCAAGGACCGGTAAGGTCCATGTAAATAAAGGGGCCGAAACGGTTAAGGTATCATTCATGGATATTATGAGTCTGGATTATCCAAGGAATTAGCTCCCAATGGGCACCCGTTCCGATTAGAGCATTATGCGTTACAAAAATGCGGATTCATCTTACACATCCTGTTGCTATAAACGGGGGAAAGCGCAGCCAAGGCGCGATAATACGAGCGGATTTTGTGCCGCCCCACTGCAGTTACTGCAGAGAATCGAATGTAGAGCGGTCTCCGGATATGTCGGTATGCTAAGCTAGTCGTGGACGGCGGGAAGCGCGGTACGATGTCGGAGGTATTGACGACACGTATGGAATCGCCAACCGTTCGGTGGAATGCCGCCACGAATGCGGGATTTCCAACCTTGGGCGATCCGAAGGTAACGACCGAAGGCCGTTTGAACCTTGTATGTGCAACCACATCAGGGGCGCATAACGTGGCGAGCGCTCCGCCTAAGCTGTGACCCGTGATAATCAGACGTTTCTCTGGCGAATATAGCCTCCGCAGGTGTTTTAGCAGCATAACTCTAACGGCCCTGGTATATAGATCAGTGAATCCTCTATGTGTTTGTCCGCCCGCCGATACATAAGGATATTTCACTTGACGCCAATCTAGATCAGATAGTACATCTTGCATATTTTCCGTTCCGCGGAAGGCAACGATCACCTTGGTAGAAGACTGGATGATGAATCCAAGATAAGAATGGCCTCTCCCTCCCAGGGCCGCAATATAACGATAGCCGCTTGGCAGCACAAGTGTTCCCTCTTTCTTGTATTGCTGCAAAGCCTGCATAACGACCGCCGAGAGAAATATAGCTTGGTTTACCCTTTGCTTCCTCGCCACACCTATCTCTCCTTTGCATGAAAGAATTGCTTCACTTTATTCAAAGGCACCGCTTGTTGATATCCGCTATGACACAAACAAGGTTAACCTTGAATTGAGGTGGTATCCAATGGTAGAGAAATATGTACTGAGCTTCAAAGAGATCGACAAGTCCTATTTGCCTTATGTGGGCGGAAAAGGCGCGAACCTTGGGGAAATGACTAAGGCGGGGCTGCCCGTTCCTCAAGGATTTTGTGTATCCACTGCCGCATATCGCGAGTTCATCCAAACCGGTAAGGAGATGGATGAGCTATTCGATCGGCTGGATCAGGTCGCTCATGATGACTTGGTACAAATTCGTTTATGGGGACAACGGATTCGTGATCATCTTGCCTCTCTATCTATTCCTGAAGATATAAAATCGTCCATTGCCGAAGCGTGGGAACAAATGGGCAAGGAGAAAGCCTATGCCATTCGTTCCAGTGCTACGGCGGAGGACTTGCCGACAGCTTCGTTTGCAGGTCAGCAGGATACTTTTTTGAATATGCGCGGGCTGGAGCAAGTGCTTGGCGCTGTGCAGAAGTGCTGGACCTCCTTGTTCACCGACCGGGCTATCTCCTATCGTGCCAAGAACGGATATAACCACCGGTTGGTGTTTTTGTCGGTTGTGGTTCAGCAGATGATTTTTCCTCAGGCTTCCGGAGTTATGTTTACCGCTGATCCCATTACAGGCCGACGTCATACCCTATCCATCGATGCAAGCTTCGGGCTTGGGGAAGCCCTTGTATCCGGTTTGGTTACACCTGATTTGTACCAGGTGCGTTCAGGCAAAATCGTCAAGAAGAATATTTCAAAGAAGGAAATTGCGATCTATTCCGTTCCCGAAGGAGGGACCGTTACTAAGGATGTGCCTCCTGAAAAACAACAATGGCAAGCTCTTTCCGACGGTGAAATTGTTGAACTGGCCGAATGGGGTCGAAAAATCGATGCCTACTATGGTTCGGAGCAAGACATCGAGTGGGGATTAGCCGAAGGCAAATTTTATATTCTTCAGAGCCGGCCGATTACGTCTCTCTATCCGGTACCGCCTGTTTTTGACGATCGGCTGCACATATTTATCAACTTCGGTTACTTACAAATGATGACCGACCCTATGAAGCCATTGGCCATATCGATCTTGAGCTACGCGCCCAGTTTTTTTCAAAAGGATCCTTCATCCCAGGATAATCCGATCATAAGGGAAGCCGGCGGAAGGGCGTTTGCCGATGTTACAGGTATTCTTACCATGAAACCTGTTCGTAACAGAATTCTCAAGGTTATGAAGGGTATGGATGAATTAATGGCATCTGCGGTAATGGAGTTGATGGAACGCGAGGCATTTCGGGTTGTGTCCGTACCGATTAGGGATCGATTAAGAGTCATGGGGAGAATGGCGCCGATTGTCATCCCCGTAGCCGCGAAAGTGGTAAGCAACTTGTTGTTTAAAGAGCCCGAAAAGGCTTCTCGAGATGCTGCAGCATTTATGGAAAACACGGTTAAGGAAATCGAGAAGAGCATCATGGCGGCTTCAGGCGCGGACCGGGTTCGTCTGATACGGCAAGGTATGCAGCATATGCTGGCCAGAGTCCTATCGAAAATTGTCGTGTACTTCATTACAGGAGTGATTGCTTCCGGATTTCTTGAAAGGAAGTTGAAAGATAAGGCAGGGGATCAACGCGGCGCTTCACTGTTAAGTCAACTGTATAAATCTCTGCCCGGCAATGTGACAACCGAAATTGGCCTGGAGTTAGGAGATCTCGCCGATAAGTTCAGATCGTATCCTGAAGTCGTCGCCTATTTGCAAAAAGCAAGCAGCGATACTTTCTATGAAGAACTGCTCAAGATCCCCGGAGGAGCCGAGGCTCAGTATGAATTAGTCCGTTTTCTGCGAAAATACGGGATGCGGTGCGCAGGTGAAATCGATATTACAAAGCCGCGATGGAGCGAGGATCCGACGCAGCTCGTGCCTATGATTCTCAGCAACATCCGAACGGCGTCTTACGGGGAACATCGCAGGAAATTCAAGCAAGGCGAGCTTGATGCGGATAAGGCGGCAAAGGAGATTGTCGCGCAGTTCGGCTTTTATGAAAAACGATGGGTGTCCCGTTTGGTAAAGCTGTATCGCAATCTATTGGGGATGAGGGAGCATCACAAGTTTTTGCTGGTTCAAATTTTATCTATATACAAACGCGCTATATTGGAGGAAGCGAATGCGCTTGTAACCAAAGGAATATTGGTGCAGCAAGAGGATCTATACTTTTTTACTTTGGAGGAAATGATCGCACTGCTGGAAAACCGTTATTCTGATGGCGACAATATTCAAGAAATCGTAGAAGAGAGGAAAAGGCAGCATGAGTTCCATCAGAAGCTGAAATCCCCCCGTGTGATAACCAGCGAAGGGGAAATCGTTACCGGAAAGCGCCGCGATGTGATTGCTCCGGAAGGGTCGCTGGTAGGAACACCGGTTTCTGCAGGTGTTGTAGAAGGAGTAGCAAGGGTCATTCTACAACCGGAGGAAGCCAAGCTGAATCCGGGAGAAATATTAGTCGCGCCCTTTACGGACCCCGGATGGACTCCGTTGTTTACTTCCATTGTCGGACTCGTAACGGAAGTGGGCGGTATGATGACTCACGGGTCGGTGATCGCCCGCGAATACGGCATACCTGCTGTGGTGGGCATCGAGAGGGCTACTGAATTGATTCAGGACGGTGCCTATATCCGGGTGGATGGAACGAGCGGGTTTGTGCAGGTGTTGGACGATGGTCTTGCTCATTCTAGAGGTGGTTCATCTCATAGGCAATAAAAGTAACCCGACGACGTGTACCGTCGCAGGTTACTTGGTTTTCATCATTTACCTACCCCGATAGAGCTGGCCTAGGTTCCTTGAAAATAGGACTCATCTGCGAGTCAGTGGGAAAATAGCTTCAGTGCAAGTTTAGGCTGAAGCTATTTTCCCTCGACCAACGATAAGATGGTCATATTTTACGGACTTATAGGGTAGCCCCCTTTGCCTATGCGGCGACTACTATTACTGAACGCGAACGAGAAGTCCGTGTTTTCCGAAAATATCCGCCATCACTCTCGACGCCTCTTCCTGATCCGGCCCATGGATCTCGAGGAGATATTCATGATTGCTGATCAGGGTAAAGGTCAGGCCGAGTATACTTTTCACGTCAATAAACTTGTTGTCAATACACAGCACGATGCTTGATTCAAATTGACTTGCCGCCTGGTTGATCTCTACAATTGCTCTAGTCCCGATTCCACTCATGTTCGTTCCTCCTGGTATAGCTCATCATTGCCCGACCGGGTTAGTACAGCTCCCCCTATCAAGCATAGACCGCTAATATAAAAGATGGCGACTAGGCCTGCCCACGACCCGAGGGCGCCGAAAAGCAGCGGGGCGGCCATCTGCGACAACCGATTCGTTGCAAGACGAAGACCGAGCACTTCTCCGGTTCTGGATTTGGGTGAAGCGTTATACGTTGTCGTCATGGACAGCGGCTGTCCGCAGCCGAGTCCGAAGCCCATCAAAGCACTAATGAGCATAAGCAGAGGCACTTGTCCGAAGACAGGTACCAAGACAAAGGCTGCACCGGCCATTAAAATCGAGATGAGCAGCACATTGCTTCGTCCTACACGATCTGTAAGCCTCGAGAGGAACAAGCGGACAAGCACCATGGCAATGCCCTGCACCGTGATGATCCAGCCGATAACCGAAGCCGACAGCCCGAGCTCCTCCCCGTACAGCGGAAAGTATGCGACGAAGATATCCCTCGAATACAGTACAAGCGCGCTGGAGAACAGCGCCTTACGCAGCAGCGGAATCGTTAGCAGGGAGAAGACAGACCCTTGCATAACGTTGGAAGCGGTCCCGGTCGTTTGCTTTTTCCTTTCCAGCTTAGGGATGAAGAAGGAGAAGGCGATGGGGATAAGTCCGAGCCCAAAGGCAACGGCGAAGGCGAACGGATAGGAGACATGCTCTCCCAGGTACCCTCCAAGCACTGGCCCCACGACACCGCCTAAAGCTACGGACATGCTGAACATACTGAAGTAATGATCCCGGTTTTCCTTGGTTGCCGCATTTCCGATGACATTTTGCAAAGACACATTAATAAAGATCTGCGAGACACCGACGATGGCTTGAGACACATACAACGCCCACATCTCCGTTACGAAAAAGGGAATACCGACTCCTATGGTAATGCCGACCGTTCCCAGGATAACAGGGAGCCGGTCCCCCACATAATCCGCGATTTTGCCAATGTGAATGGCTAATACCAAAGGGAAAAACGCATACGTCGCCGTAAGAAGGCCGATATCGGCCATCCCGGCGCCCATGTCCGAAGACAATAGCGGGATGAGCGGACGGGTGATATTGAGCATCACCTGAAAGCTGAATACGATGATAATGACGGTCCTTAATAGAATAAACGGCCACCCCCTCTAGGTAGTTAAACAGGAATCCGGGAATGGTGCGATTATAACATATACAGCTTCAAATGAGAGCGGTTTCCTAGTCCGGCGCTTCGTAAAAAATATGATAAAAATGACGGAAATCGGAACAATTGAAAAAATGCTCGTAAACTATGACCTGTGAATTTTGTGTGATAGGATGAAGTCGTCAACCAAATGAAAACGCTATCACATACATGCACAGGAGGGTTCTTATGAATTTCAAAAAGCAATGGGTTACAGCTTTCGCAGCAGGTGCGGTTGCATTAAGCCTCGCTGCATGCGGCGCCACGACAGCACCGGCCGACACAGCGAAGAACGGTTCTCAAGGCAATGCAGCTCCGACAGCAGCGAAATCGAATTATCCGGTGAAGCCGATCACAATCATGGCACCTTCCGGGGCAGGCGGCGGATTGGACTTGACCTCACGTGCACTCGCCAAGGCGGCTGCGGGCACCAAGCTGGTCTCCGAAACGATCACGGTAGAGAACAAGCCGGGCGGCGGACAGGCAGTGGGCATGGCGGAATTCGTTACGAAGGACAAAGGCAACGCTTACAAGCTGTTCTTGCCCTCTTCGCCGATCATTATCAACAACCTGAAGAAGGAAGGCAACAGCCCTTATTCGTTCCGTGATCTGACGCCGCTGGCACAGCTGACGAAGGACTACGGCGCGATCGCAGTCAAAGCCGACTCGAAGTACAACGATCTGAAATCGCTGATGGAGGATATGAAGAAGGATCCGAAGAGCATTACGCTGGCAGGGGGTTCGGCACCGGGCTCTCAGGACCATTTGATTGCGATGCTGCCTGCGGTCAAGGCCGGGGTGGATGCGAAGGCCATCAAGTATGTTTCCTATGACGGCGGCGGCGAAGCCTTGACCGCTTTGCTGGGAGGGAATGCAACGGTACTGGCCACAGATATTTCCGGCTTGGGCGAATACCTCAAGGCCGGCAAGGTGAAGGTGCTTGGCGTGTCCGCTCCGTCCAGACTTTCAGGTTCGTTCAAAGACATTCCTACTTATAAAGAGCAGGGCATCGACGCCGAGTTCACCATCTGGCGCGGACTGTTCGGGCCGAAGGATATGCCGGCCGATGCTGTGAAGTATTGGGAGGAGAAGCTGAAGGCACTTACAGACAGCGAGGACTGGAAGAAAGAGCTTCAGGCGAACGGCTGGGAGAACGGCTACAAGAACGGCGCCGACTTTAAGGCATTCCTGGAGCAGCAGGAGAAGCTCATCAAGGACATTCTCGGTCCGCTCGGCATGCTGAAATAATACGGCAGGATCAGAGGAAGAGGCGCAGCTCAGCCGCACTTCTTCCTCTGAATCATTAGAGATAAGGGAGAGATCCATATGAGCAAGAGCTTCGACCGTTACGCCGGAATCGTCTTTCTGGCTATGGGGGCAGGCTTTGCTGCCGAGAGCACAAGAATATCCGAGAGTGCCTACGGCAGCAATGTCGGCGCTAACATGTTTCCGCTTATTCTAGGAATCATCTTAATTGTGCTGAGTATCCGTCTTATTGTGGAGACGTTTCGCTATAAGCAGGAGACGAATACAAAGGAGAAGCTGGATTACAAAAGGTTTCTAATTATTTTTACAGCCGCGGTGCTGTATGGTTTATTCATTGAACAGCTGGGGTATGTCATCTCTACGTTTCTGTTCCTGCTTGTCGGGTTTCAGACCATGGAGCGGGGAAAAATTTGGATTACGCTGCTCATCGCAGGCGGATTTTCGTTCGGCGTGTATTATTTGTTTGTAGAAGTAATGGACGGCACGCTTCCAGGCTTACCGGCTTGGTTAGGCCTATCGTAAGGGGGAACTCTAATGACTACCATGGATTTTCTGATAAACGGGTTATCTACTGCGATGCAATGGCACAACCTCATCTTCGTGTTCCTGGGTGTATTGATCGGCACCTGTGTAGGTGTGCTGCCCGGAATCGGTCCGATGAGCGGCGTGGCGCTGCTAATACCGATCACCGGTACCTTAACCGCGGGTATGAGCGCGGAGGCTTCGGCTACAAGCTCGATCATTTTGCTCGCAGGTGTATATTACGGCGCCATGTACGGCGGTTCCACGACGTCCATTCTGCTTAATACTCCGGGAGAGTCCTCTTCCGTGGTGACTGCGCTTGACGGTTACCAAATGGCGAAGCAGGGTCGGGCAGGCGCTGCGTTGTCCATTGCTGCGATCGGTTCCTTTGCCGCAGGGGTTGTTGCTCTATTAGGCCTGATCTTTCTCGCTCAACCGCTTTCCGCCGTCGCGATTACCTTCGGCCCGGCCGAATATTTTTCATTAATGGTGCTTGGACTTCTGGCGATCAGCGGACTGGCCGGCAAATCGATGACCAAATCGCTGATTATGACAGCGGCAGGACTCCTGCTAGCTACGATTGGAATCGACAATGTGTCGGGCGTAGCCCGCTTTACTTATAATATTCCTGAACTGTATCAGGGACTGGAATTTTTGACGATTGCCGTAGGAATGTTCGCCTTAGGCGAGGTCTTTAAGACGATTCTCGAGAGGGAAAGCAATGACGGCGAAGTCGCCAAGATTTCCCGAATTATCCCGACCAAGCAGGATCTGAAGGATAGTGCGGCTCCGATTGCCCGCGGCTCGATCCTGGGCTTTTTCATTGGCTTGCTTCCCGGTGCCGGAGCGATTCTTGCCTCCTTCTTCTCTTATATTATGGAAAAAAAGCTGAGTAAAAATCCAAGCAAATTCGGCAAAGGCGCAATTGAAGGAGTAGCAGGGCCGGAATCCGCCAATAACGCGGCTGCCGGGGGCGCCATGATTCCGCTGCTGACGCTGGGGATTCCGTCCTCCGGGACGACGGCGATCATGATGGGCGCATTTATCATGTATAATATTACACCGGGCCCGCTGCTCTTTACCGATCATCCGCAGCTGGCATGGGGGGTCATTGCCAGTATGTTCGTCGGCAATCTGATGCTGCTTGTGCTCAATATGCCGATGGTGAAGCTATTCGCGAAGGTCATTGAAACGCCTGCGAAATATTTGATTCCATTAATCATTACGTTTTCCGTATTTGGAGTTTATGCCGTACAGTACTCGATTTTTGACCTTATGCTAATCATGGGCTTTGGAGTAGCCGGCTATTTTCTGAGCAAACACGATTTCCCTATCGCCCCCATGGTGCTTGGCCTGATCCTGGGGCCGATGATGGAAAACAACATGCGCCGGGCACTGACGATTTCGAACAGCGACTTTATGATTTTCCTACAAAAGCCGATCTCCTTGGCCTTCTTACTTATCGGCTTGCTTTGGGTAACGATTCCGCTTATTCTGCGAATGAGAGGGAAAAAAGTGCTTATCAACGAGGAGGGTTAACATGGAAGAGGAGAAGGTGAAGGAAGCCGTCAGGCAGGTCTTCGGCCAAAATGCCGAAAAATATGTGAGCAGCGTCTCCCATGCGCAGGGGGAAGATCTGGAACTCCTGCTGGAATGGCTTGTGCCTAACCCATCCTGGACTGTGCTGGATGTAGCAACGGGTGGAGGGCATGTGGCGAAGGCGGTTGCCCCTCATGTGGGATACGTCTTCGCTACGGATCTCACTAGGGAGATGCTGGCCGCCGCGCAGAAGCATGTACAGGCAGCCTGCGGAAATGTCCGGTTTCTGACCGCGGATGCGGAAAAGCTGCCGTTTCTGGACGAGAGCTTTGATGCCGTAACCTGCCGGATCGCTGCGCATCACTTTCCGCACGCAGAACGGTTCATACAGGAAACGGCGCGAGTTCTGAAGCCGGGAGGCAAGCTTATCTTGATTGACAACGTGGTGCAAGGGGACGGACGGATCGGACACTTCGTGAACGAGGTCGAGCGTTTGCGCGACGAGAGCCATGGGGAGTGCCACAGTGTTGAGACGTGGAAGAGCTGGTTTGCCCTGAACGATCTCCATGCGGCAAAGGAGCGTCTTCGAAAGAAGACCTTTGATTTCCCGTCTTGGGTGCGAAGAACGGCTGCTTCTGAGGAGCAGGTGAAGCGGGTGGAGGAATATCTCCTCCGTGCGGACGCAGATTTGCAGCACTATGTGGGATTGCAGCTTTCGGACAGCGGTGAAATTCTGAAGATCCATATTGATGAGTGGATGGTTATGGCGCTGAAAGGGTAACGGGTGCAAAAAACACGTAAGGATTGACGGAAGCGGTGCGCTTCGTCAATCCCTACGTGTTTTTTTTTGTTGTGAAGCAGGAGGCGGCAGCTTCCCGTTACCTCACCCATTTGTATTTCCGTTCCGGTCGGCCGACCGTACCGTAAATCGTTTCAACCTCGACCTCGTGCACCGAGACGAGATATTCCAGGTAGCGGCGGACCGTGGAGTGGCTCATGCCGGCCGCCTCCGCGAATTCGTCCGCTCCGAGCGGCCCCGTCTGTGCCCTAATCTTATCCCTCACGAGCTTCAGCGTCAATTTGTCGATTCCCTTCGGCAGCATATTCGCATCGGCAGTACCTTTGACGGCCTGCTGCGACACGAGCCGGCCCGACGGACGGAACAACCGGTCGACCTCGTGCTGCTCCATCGTTTGCCCGCTTCTGAGCTGCGCCGAGGTGGCGGCATATTGCTCGAGTGTGGCAGTAAACTTATCGAGCATGATGGGTTTGATAATGTATCCGTAGGCCCCCCCGTGGATGGCTCCGCTGACGGTTTCGGTATCGTTGGCTGCCGTAATCAGAATGACGTCGATGCCTTGATGCTTTTGCCGTAAGGTTCTCAGCAGGTCAATGCCGTTCATGTCCGGCAGAAACACATCGAGCAGGATCAAGTCGGGGGCGAAGGCCTGCAGAAGCTCGAGTGCTTGCTCGCCGGTGCTGGCTTTCGCGATGATCCGAAATTGATCCAGCTTGTTTGCAAACTGTTCATAAATTTTCGCCGCAATGGGATCGTCCTCAACGATCATGACGGTTATGCTTTGATCTGTCATCAGGTCCACCTCGTTCTTCCAATCAGAGTGTCGTTGGTGCCATCTTGGGAAATACGACGGTAAAATGCGCACCGCCGAGCTTACTGGTGTTGATAAACAAATGCCCGTTCATTGAGTGCAGGGCATGTCGGACAATCGCCAGGCCGAGCCCGCGGTTCTCTCCCGGCTTGGAGGAGTAACCGCTGATAAAGATGGCGTCTTCCTTGTCGCGGGGGATTCCCGGACCGTTGTCCTCGATGTCGAATATGATATCATTACCGAGGTCGGTGAACGATACCCGCACGACGGCTTCGTTCCTGCGATGCTCACGCGCCGCTTCCATGCCGTTATCGATCAGGTTGCCGATGATGGTGACCATCGTCTTCGTGTCCGTACCCGCCGGGACATCCATCAGCTCGCTGTCCGGATCGATTTCCAGCTGTACCTTGAGCTCTTTAGCACGGTTTGTCTTGCCAAGCAGACAAGCGGCGACAAGCGGGTCCCTCACCGAGCTGACGAGAAACTCGATTATGTCCTGACGCTCCTTAACCTCTTCGGCGATCATCTCCGTCGCTTTGTCATAATGACCTAGGGTGAGAAGCCCATAGATCGTGTTGAGCTTATTCAGATATTCGTGGGTTTGTGCCCGCATATTGTCGGAGAAGGCTTTGATCTTGGAGAACTCATCCGTCAGCTTCTCGATCTCCGATTCGGTGTAGAGCGTGAATACGGCACCTACGGCCCTATGGGCATGAAGGATAGGCTCGACATGGATGGCATATACCTCAGCCCCCCAAGTCACTCTTTGCTGACTGTAGCCCTGCTTGGTGACGAGACAGATCTCCATGGCGTTGCGCAGCGGCTGCGGAGTAAGCATATCCCCAATGGCCAGTTGATGCTTTTGTAACATCTCGCGAGCTGTCCGGTTCATCGTGACAATAACACCCTGCAGATTGACCGCAACGATGGAGTCACGAATCGATTCGAGTGTGGCATTCTTCTCCTGGAAAAGAAAGGCGATCTCCTCGGGCTCAAGTCCGAAGATCAGCTGCTTGATCCGTCTTGCGGTAAAATAAGCCCCGATTGAGCCTACGATCAGCATCAGTGAGCTGAGACTGGCCACCTTCCAATGATAACCCTCGACCAGATCGTCAATCTGATTCGATAAGAAGCCTACGGAGACGATCCCGATGATTTCATCGTCCGCATTCAAGACGGGAGTTTTCCCTCGAAGGGACGGCCCTAATGAACCGACGGCCTCGGAAATAATAGATTCTCCCGAGAGCACCGGAGCATTATCGCCCCCGACCATCTCTTTGCCGATTTGCTCCGGATTGCTGTGAGAATACCGGATGCCCTGCTTATTACCCACCACGACATAGCTTGCACCGGTGGAGAGTCTCGTTTGCTCTGCAATCGGCTGGATCACCGATGAGGGATCCGGAGACTCGAACGCTTTCACGATGCGGGGATCCATAGCCGTCATTTTGGCTACGGTGAGCGCTTGCTGGCCGACATAGCGGGTTACGATCTGATCGAGCAATAAGGCGAATAAAGCACCGGAAAGAGCCATGCTGGCAAAGACAACGATCGAAATCAGAAGAACGATATGTGTAAGTAAGCTCCATTTGGTTTTTTTGATCACATGCATAAGCTTCCTCACCAGGTTTAGTAGTTTTTTAGGTTTTACTGCGTTCCTACCATTGTACTAAGAAAATGTATTCGCTTCCATAGCAAAAGGGTGGAAGCTGCCGTGAACAAAATGAACAAAATAGAAAAAATCACCGAAACAGTACGTCATATATGCATATAGTGTATTCTATTAATTGAAAACATGGGAAGAGGGGAATGTTACGATGGCGATTCGAAGCATGGATGTAAGAGAGCCTAGGAGGATTCACCGCAATTTATCGACGGCCCAGCTCGTAGAAGCGGCACTGCACCGTATGGAGGGGGTGCTTACGAGCAATGGAGCACTCCGAGTGTTGACAGGGAAATATACCGGTCGCTCGCCTAAGGACAAATATATTGTGCAAGAGAATCTTGTAACCGATTCCATAGATTGGGGGACGGTGAACCGTCCGATCTCACCGGAGCATTTCCAAGCGCTCTACCTGAGGGCCATGGACTATATGGCGGGTGAGGAGATGTATATTTTCGATGGCTTTGCCGGAACCGATCCGGAGTACCGGATGCCGATTCGAGTGGTCACCGAGTATGCCTGGCATAATCTGTTTGTAAGACAGCTGTTCGTTCGGCCGACCGAGGAGGAGCTTAAGCGCCACCGTCCGGAATTTACCGTCCTGGCACTCCCGGGTCTAAAGGCCGATCCGGAAAAAGACGGGACAGCATCGGAAACCTTCATCATCATTTCCTTCGAAAAGCGGGTCGTTCTCATCGGTGGAACCGAGTATGCAGGTGAGATGAAAAAGTCGATCTTCAGCGTACTGAATTACTTGCTTCCCAAACGCGGCGTACTGCCGATGCACTGCTCCGCTAATGTAGGAGACGATGGGGATGTCGCACTCTTCTTCGGACTATCCGGCACGGGGAAAACAACCTTGTCCGCAGATCCGGGCCGCCGATTGATAGGAGACGACGAGCATGGCTGGTCCGACCGCGGCGTATTTAACTTCGAGGGCGGCTGTTATGCCAAATGCATCGGATTGACCGAAGCGAAGGAGCCGCAGATTTATCAGGCGATCCGTTACGGCACTGTCCTGGAGAATGTTGCGTTGAAGGAAGGAGAAAGGGAGCCGGATTACGATAGCGCGGAATGGACGGAGAATACGCGGGCGGCGTATCCGATCGACTATATTCCGGGAGCCCTGCAGCAGGCAACGGCTGGGCATCCGAAGGTGATTGTGTTCCTGACAGCCGACGCCTTCGGGGTACTGCCGCCGATCGCCAGACTGACGAAGGAGCAGGCGATCTATTACTTCCTCTCCGGCTACACCTCGAAGCTGGCCGGTACCGAACGCGGCGTTACCCAGCCGGAAGCTACCTTCTCCACTTGCTTCGGAGCGCCTTTCCTGCCGCTTGCGCCAAGGGTATATGCCAACATGCTGGGACATAAAATTTCCGAGCACGGAGTCCGGGTGTACATGGTCAATACAGGCTGGACCGGTGGGCCGTATGGGATAGGCAAACGAATTCCGCTCGCGTACACCCGCGCCATGGTAACCGCCGCGCTGAACGGAAGCATCGAGCAGGCTTCATTCCGGGAGGAGCCGGTGTTCGGCCTAAGCCTGCCCGAGTCTCTTCCCGGCGTTCCTGACGAGGTGCTGTTGCCTAGATCGACCTGGTCGGACGGGACGGCCTACGATGTGAAAGCTGCGGAGCTTGCCGCTCAGTTCCGCGAAAATTTCCGAAGATTCGAAGCATAAATGAATTGGCCTTCCGAGGAGTTCTTCGGAAGGCCTTTTGCTTTGATTCGGCAGTTATCTTCCGGGCGGTAATAGTTGGCTCTGCCTAGCAATAAATGACCAAGCTTTGAGCAAAGAAAGTGTTATTAGTACCAAAAATTATTGCTGTGATGTTCGGCTCTTTGAGCTTATAATAAAATTTGGCATTATTTTATTGGTCAACAGACGGCAACCTCGAAAGATGCAGCTAACGAGAGGAGTGAGCGGAATGAGGTGGCTGGCAGGCTTTCGATCCTCTTTACGCAAGAAAATTATAATTACTTCATTGCTTTGTCTGGTTGTTCCCGTCGGGGGCATTCTTATGATTTCCAGCTCGTTTGCGATGGATTTAATTAAAGAAAGAGTGGAGAATACGGCCTCCGAGTCTTTACAAGTAACGGAAGTTCATGTAACCGCTGTCATGAACAATTTGATACGAATCACTAATAATATACAGTTCGATCCGGAGTTAAATTCCCTGCTTCGTACGCCACTACCCGAGGGCAGTCAAGCTATTGGGCTGCAACAAAAAATTGAGGATAAGCTCAAGACGCTTACATCCGATAGCCCTGGAATCTATATATCTATCGTTTTCCCGCAGGATCATTATTATTCCAATTACAGCTACTATGATTATCAGCCTTCCCGGTTTAAGAGCGAGCCATGGTTCCCGATTCTCAATAAGATGGAGACCTTCGAGACGTATTGGGTCGGCGTACAGCCTACCTATCTCGAATCGGAGCGCGAGCGCAACCCCTATCTTATTACAATTGCCCGTACCCTCCGTGACTTCTCACTGAACCCGTATGCATACGTAATCGTCAGCGTTCAAGAGAAGCAGCTGCGGACTGTGATGACGGAATATAGTGAAAGTCAACGCATTATGCTTCTCTCCGGCGACGGCACGCTTCTCTCAGGCATTGGAAGCATTGGGGAGACGTTTCCCCGTTTTCAGGAATTGTCGAAGGCTGAGAACAATTCGGTCTTCACCTCGGACGGGGCTGAGACCATTGTGGTGAAACGGCCCCTTCCGATTGCAGATTGGTCGATTGTCAGTTTGACCTCTTATGATAAAGCCGCCTCGCGCGTACAGGCGATATTTCGCTCGAATTTTATTATGCAAATCGGCTTGATTGCGGCATTCTTAGTTATTCTTATCTACTTCTTACGCCAGTTTACCAAGCCTATTCTTCGTCTGGTACAGATTGCATCAAGTATCGAGGCGGGCAATCTGTCGGTACGTTCCCATATCCAGGGACCGGATGAATTTGTTAAGCTTGGCCGGTCTTTCGACCATATGTTAGACAGTATCGAAACGATGGTACAACAAATTACCTACGAGCAGGAGCAAAAAAGAAGAGCCGAGCTTGCCATGCTGCAGGCCCAGATTCATCCGCATTTTTTGTTCAATATTTTAAATGCCATTCGTTTGAAGATTATGCGCAACGGAGACAAGGACAATGCGTCCATTATTAGCTCCTTAACCCGCTTGCTGCGTCATACTATAGCGCAAGACCATGAGTATGTTACTTTGCAAGATGAAGTAGGTCTGGTTGAAGATTACATGAAGCTGATGCGCTTTACTTCAAGGTACCCGTTTGAATACGAAATCCAGCTAAGCTCGGAAACACTGCTCGCAATGGTGCCCCGGTTCATTATTCAGCCGATTATTGAGAACGCGCTCGTTCACGGCTTGAAGCAAAAGCAAGGCACGATTCGAATCCATGCATGGAAGGAAGACACAAGTTTACTTGTAACTATTGAAGACAACGGGTATGGAATGGATTCGGAAGAGCTCGACTCCCTTCGGAGAAAGCTGCCTTCCGGTTACCGCGGCAAGAAACAAGCCTTACCGCAATCCGAGGGCATGTCTGGCATCGGCCTTGTCAATGTGTATGAACGCCTTCACATGGTATATGGGGACGCTTTCGAAATGAAGATAGATAGCCTGCGCATGCAGGGGACCCAAGTTAAGATAACGATTAAAGGGGGAGAAAGAATTGATCAAGTGGAAGGTGACGCTAGCCGATGACAGTTATCCGGTGTTAGAGTTTTTGTCAGAGGTGATTCCCTGGGAGTCGCTTGGCTTTCAAGTCATAGGTATGCATCAGAACGGACAAGAAGCTCTAGCTCTTATGACAAGTGAGATGCCTCACGTTCTAATTACCGATATCGGCATGCCGGAGATGGATGGTTTGGAGCTGATCCGCGAGGCACGCAGAATCAGTCCCAGACTCAAAGTGATTATTTTATCCTGCCACGATGAATTTCATTACGCACAACAAGCTATCAAGCTTAATGTCAACGATTATGTACTCAAGGAAACGATGGAGCCGGAAAGCATTATTCAGCTGCTGCAAGGGATTCAACGCGATCTTCGGGAAGAAAATGACGAGCAGCAGAACCGGGATCGTCTAAGATGCAAGCTGGACCAGAATTTATCATCCCTCAAAGAAGCGTTTATCCGCAGCACTTTATTCCATCCTGTATATGATCCGGAACGATGGGAGAAAGAAGCCAGGGAATACGGTGTGGATTTAGAAGGCTCCAATTATACGGCGGTGCTTTGTTATGTGAATCGTTACCAGCAGGTAAAGGAAAGGTTTCGGACGGGAGAAGCCTTCAAATATGCCCTCGACAACGCTCTTAACGAGCTTGCAGCCGGTATTGGCGGGGTAAGCTTTCCTTATTCGGAGGAGGAAAGCATTCTGTTTTTGCCGGCATCCGCTGTAAGCAAGCATCGGCTTATGGAGCAAATCGTCCCTAAGCTTCAAGTCATGCAAGCCGAGTTCGAAAGGCTGCTGAAGATCAGCCTGTCATTCGGCATATCGAATACATTCCATACCGTTCAGGACATGAAGCTGCAGCTCAAGGAACTGATCGATAGCAAAGACCTGCGGTTCTATGCCCGTCTCAAGAGCATATGGAAAACTGAGACAATCAAGAATGAGGAAGAAGATATTTATTCTATCTACCCCCAAGCTCTGGAGGAAGCCAAGCTGCTGATAACCGAAGGGGCTCCTGATAGGGTGTCGGCCGTTCTGCATCAATGGGATGAACGGCTTCGGGCGAAACGATGGAAAGCCGAGGAGGTTCGCGGATGGGTATTGAAGCTATTGTCCGACATTGACCATAGCTATCGCTCTCTGCAGGATTACCAAAGTGTTTATACAATGGAGCTGCTTCACAATCAATGGGGTGAAATTCGTTCCTTAGAGGAACTTATGGAGCAAATAGGAGCTTACCTTACATCCAAAATCGAGTACGTTAATAATCTGCAGCAAGAGAGCCACCGCAAAGAGGTGATTGAAGCCAAAAAGTATGTCAGGACCCATCTGTCCCAGAAGATTGGGATGGAGGAAGTGGCGCGCAGGCTTCACTTAAACGCTAGCCATTTTAGCAAAATTTTTAAGCAGGCAACGGGAGAAACCTTCGTGGAGTTCGTTACCCGTGTGAAGATGGAGCGAGCCGAAGAATATTTGAGCGGAACGGATCAAAGCGTGGAACAAATTGCCGAGCTGCTCGGATATGAGAATGTGAGCTACTTTATAAAACTGTTTAAAAGTCATAGAGGGGTTTCCCCATTAAACTTCCGAAAGCAGACCAAATAATGATACTTTGCACCAAAATAATCGGATGTCCATATCAGGTCCCCGTTGTAAGATGAACTTACAAGATGAAGCGCTTGCAAGGTGCATCTTGCATAAAAAAATTAAGTAGAAAAGGGGATACAGCCAATGAAAAAACGTTACGCAAGCGGCATGATTGCCGTTTCCTTACTAGCAGGCTTGCTAAGTGCATGCGGTGGCGGAGCTGCTACTTCGGAGAAGAAAGCGGATGGCGGCACTTCCGGTAACCCGGTAACCTTGAAATTTCACTTTTGGTACAACGAGGATCAGGACAACTGGAAAAAGGTTTACGAAGCATTCGAGAAAAAATATCCGAACATAAAAATACAAGCGGTTACCGCCGGCGACAACAATTCCCTTGAATATTTGAAGAAGCTGGATTTGGCTGCAGCCTCCGGAGATCAGATCGACGTCATGATGTTCTCCGCCCCGTCCTACTACGCGCAGCGGGCGGCAATCAATATGCTGGAGCCTTTGAACAGCTATATCGAAAAAGACGGCTACAAGGTTGCGGACGAATATTACCTTGATCCATCCATTGGCGGTAAGACTTATGCCCTTCCTGCCAAGAAGGTAACCTTTTTTGTCATGATGAACAAGAAGCACTTGGACGAAGCAGGCCTGTCCGTTCCGAAGGAGTGGACATGGGATGAATTCCTCGACTACTCCAAGAAGCTGACCAAAGGGGAAGGCACAGCCAAGCGGTATGGCACCTACTTCCATACCTTCCCGATTTATTACCAGTTGGTTCAGAATACCCAAATGGAAAACACCTATCTCTATAAAGACGGCGGCGCGCTGAATGTTGACACACCTCAGATCAGGCGTTCGCTGGACATTCGCAAGCAAGCGGAGATGGTGGATAAATCGGCAACACCTTACTCGGAAACGATCAGCCAGAAGCTGAATTATAGACCGCAATATTTTAACGAAAAGGTCAGCATGATCGTTACAGGCGATTTCATGATTCCTGAGGCCGGGGGAACAGATAAGGTTCCTGCGAACTTTAAGACGGTTTTCGCGCCGCTTCCTAAGGTGAACAAGGGTGATCAGAATGTTACCAACGCGGCCTCCGATCTGATTGGCGTATATTCCAAGTCTAAGCATAAGCAAGAGGCTTACCAGTTCATTCGCTGGTACACAACAGAAGGTATTCAGCTTCAAGGCAAGTATATTCCTTCATGGAAGAAAGCGGATGTATCCAAGTCGCTCGATGCAATCATCGCAGGCTCTAAGACGCCGGAACAGATCGACAAGGAATCGCTTAACCATGTGATGAAAACCAGCGTTGCTCAGAAGTTTGCGATTCCGGCTTCTTATCACGACGAAGCGGAAAAGGTCTATGTAAAAGAGATCGAAAGATTCCTTCTCGGAGAGGTCGATGCGGATCAAGCGATTAAGAACGCCGTTCAGAAGGTAGAGGAAGTCATTAAAAAGAATAGTAAATAAAATTATAGGATACATGCGGCCCTCTCCATTCTTCCGGGACGGCCGCTGCCTATCTTAACAACTAGAGGTGATCGAGTTGGAGCAAGCGACCATGAAGACCCCAAGTTCTATCACGACAGGAACGGTGCGGCGTACCGCACGTAAACAAGCTTTCCACGATACGCTCGCAGGATATTTATTCATCGGGCCGATGCTGATTACAACCGGCGTACTGACGATTATCCCCATTTTCCTATCGGCCATTATTAGTTTTTCGGACTGGAACTTTATTGCGGGGCTGGACAGCATTACCTGGGTGGGCTTCGATAATTACACAAGCATGTTCATGGATAATGAATTTATCCGAGCCATGAAAAACAATATCGCCCTTATGCTTGTTGTACCGGTAACCTTGTTTCTGTCTTTGATCCTGGCGACACTGATCAATAAGGCGACGTACTTCAAGTCATTATTTAAAGTAGTCTACTTTATGCCCTTCATCTCCAGCTTTGTGGCGGTTGCCGTATTGTGGAGAGTGCTCTTCCATCCGACGAGCGGTCCGATTAACGGCTTCCTGATGTCGCTTGGGGTATCGCAACCGCCGATGTGGCTTGCCGATTCCAATTACGCGCTTATTTCAGTAATGATTATTATGATATGGTCCTCCCTAGGCTTTAACCTAATCATATTTCTTGCAGGACTGCAGAATATACCTGCTGATCTATATGAAGCGGCCAGCATCGACGGAGCATCGCCGCTGCGCCAATTTTTCTCCATTACGCTTCCTGTGCTTTCTCCAACAACCTTCTTTCTTCTCATTACGGGGATTGTCGGCTCCTTCAAAGCGTTCGACCTGATTATGATTCTGACCAATGGGGGGCCGGCAGGCTCCACTTCCGTCATCGTATTTTACCTCTATGAAACGGCATTCATTAACTTGAAATCGGGTTATGCCTCTTCGATGGGCATCGTACTACTATTGTTTATTCTTGCGATTACACTGATTCAATGGATCGGTCAGAAGAAATGGGTTAACTACTAGGAGGTGCTCACATGCAATCGATCCGTCTGGACCGCACGATCGTTACAATTATGATGGCCGCATGCGGGATCTTCTTTATCCTGCCGTTCCTTTGGATGTTATCGGCTTCCTTCAAGCCGGAGCTGGAAGTGCTCGCATACCCTATTCAATGGGTTCCAACAACATGGAATGCCGCTAAAAATTACAGCGAGGTTTGGTTCGGAGCACTTCCCTTTACAACTTATTATTGGAACAGCTTGAAAGTAACCATATTGACAACCGCTTTCTCCTTGCTCATCTCTTGTATGGCTGCATATGGCTTCGCCAAGGTTTCTTTTAAAGGACGCGATGTGCTGTTTCTAATCGTTCTGGCGACCTTCATGATTCCCCATCAGGCGATCCTGGTGCCGCAATTCATGATGATGCGCTGGATCGGGCTGTTCGACAGCCATCTCAGCCTTGTACTGATCGGGGCTTCCGGTGTTCTCGGAACATTCCTGCTGCGCCAGTTTTTCATGGGAGTGCACAATGAGATTATAGAATCGGCACGCATGGATGGAGCGAATCACTGGGTTGTTTTCTCACGTATTGCGCTGCCGCTTGTTAAGCCTGCATTGGCCACTTATATGATTCTGCGCTTCATCTGGACATGGAATGATTATCAGAACCCGCTGATTTTTATCCGTTCGGAGGCACTGTATACGCTCCAGCTGGGAATGCGCAAATTCGCGGACGCCAATGGGGAATTCTACTCCCTGATGATGGCCGGTGCGGTTTCTGCTATCATTCCGCTGCTTATCATTTTTATCATCGGCCAGAAGCATGTAATTGAAGGCGTAGCGATGGGAAGCGTCAAGGGATAAACTAACGAGGGGGTAAGGACATGGGAAAAATACGCTTAGGAATTATTGGCCTCGGAGCTCAAGGGGGGACCTATGCGGGATTTCTTGCCGAGAATAAGGTAAAGAACGTTGACTTGGGCGCCATTTGCGATACGGATTCGAAGAAGAAGGCGCTTTGCGCGGAAAAATATCCGGAGGTTCCGTTCTACGAGAATTATCTGGAGATGCTTGAAAGCGGACATGTGGATGCTGTGGTGACCTGCGTTCCGCATTATTTGCACCCTGTGATGGGAATGGAGGCATTAAAGAGAAACGTTCATGCTCTTGTAGAGAAGCCTGCGGGGGTGTATACCAAGCAAGTAAAGGAATTGAATGCCTTCGCCGCAACCAGGCCCGAATTGACCTTTGGCGTCTTCTTCAACCAACGCACCAACCCTCTGTACCAAAGGGTCAAAGAGATCATCGAATCCGGGGAAATCGGTGCCATTCGCCGCACCAACTGGATCATCACCACCTGGTGGAGACCGCAGGGCTACTATGACCAGGGGGCCTGGAGAGCTACCTGGGGCGGCGAAGGAGGCGGGGTGCTGGTCAATCAGGCGCCTCATCAGCTTGACCTGCTGCAGTGGATCTGCGGAATGCCCAAGAAGGTGTATTCCAACGTTAAATATGGCTATCAAAGGAACATTGACGTAGAGGATGAGGTCACGGCGCTCCTGGATTACGGAAATGGAGCGACGGGTGTTTTCGTTACCTGCACGCATGATATTCTGGGGACAGACCGATTTGAAATTTTGGGAGACAAAGGAAAGATAATTGTAGATGACAGCAAGAAGCTAACACTCAAAAAGCTTCATAAGCCTGAAGCTGAGCTTAGCGCCTCTATGAGCATGCAGGATGTTATGAAGATTTTCATGAATCAGAACACATCGGAAATTTATGATGAAGAAGTGCTTGAATTTACTAGCGCGTGGGGTGCGCAGCATATCGCGGTACTCGAGAATTTTGCAGCGAACATTATCGACGGCACCCCCTTGTTGGCACCTGGCAGCGATGGCATTCATGGTGTTGCACTGGCCAATGCCATTCATTTGTCGAGCTGGCTGGGTCGAGAGGTGGAGCTTCCGTTCGACGAAGAATTGTACCAGGCTGAGCTTCAAAAACGGGTAGACGAGGAACAAAAAAATCCTAGGAAATCGTGATGAAATGGAGGTGCCCTTATGACAAAGGGGATCATTGGTGTTCAAATGATGATGCTGAAAGGCAAGGTTGAGGAATTGGGCGTGTACGAAACCTTAAGGAGAGTGGCTGAGCTGGGCTACCGCTGCGTGGAGGTATCCCAAATTCCAATGACAACGGAGAACGTCACAGAGCTAAGGAGAGCTTCACAGGATTTTTCCATTGAGATTGCCGCCCTATCTGCAGCCTTGGAGCCAATGATGCCGGGAATGAAGGGCGAAACACTGACGAACGACTTCGATAAAATCGTGGCAGATTGTAAGGCACTGAATTGCTCGTTCCTGCGCATCGGCATGCTTCCATTTCATTATATCGGCAGCAGGGAAAAGACGATGGAATTTATCGCCAAGGCAGATGAGGCAGCGGCAAGATTGGCGGAGGAAGGCATTTCATTATATTATCATAATCATCATATTGAGTTTCAAAAGTACAATGGAGAATATCTGCTCGATATGATTAAAAACCATACCTCCCATATCGGCTTTGAGCTGGACGTTCACTGGATTCAGCGTGGCGGGGAAAACCCCGTAGAGGTGATTAAGCGATATGCCGGCCGCGTCGCCCTTCTGCATATTAAGGACTATCGGGTCGGCAAGATGGATACAAGTGCATTGGAGAACGGAGATTTCGGCAAGTTTATGCAAGCCTTCACGAATGTAATTGAATTCGCCGAGATTGGTGAGGGAAGCTTACATATGAAAGACATCCTGGAAGCCGGTCTAGTCAGCGGCGTGCATTATTTCTTGGTAGAGCAGGACGATGTGTATGGCAGGGACCCATTCGATTGTCTTAGAACTTCAGCTGAAAATTTAAAAGCAATGGGGTATGGGGACTGGTTTCACTGAGAGACAAGTCACCGTTGGACAAGGTCCGGAAACTTGCCGGATTAGAAACATGACGAAAAGGGAGGATCACCTTCGACATTCCCAACAAAATTCCTACATTTTTGTCATACATCTGTATCGCCCACAATATGATTTGTCTAGAACAATGTAAAGAGGTGAGCCGATGGCGGTCGTAAAAGCCAGGGACAGAGATATTGACATGTTGGCAAGGTTGCTTCGAGCCGAAGCAGTGGGCGAGGGCGAGCAGGGTATGCTCCTGGTTGGAAATGTTGGCATTAACCGAATAAGAGCGAATTGCTCCGATTTTAAAGGAATCCGGACAATTCCCCAAATGATCAATCAGCCTCATGCGTTTGAGGCGCTGCTTCATGGTATGTATTATCAAAAAGCAAGAGAACAAGAACGCCGTCTGGCTCGGCGTGCGGTCAACGGGGAGCGGTATTGGCCGGCTAAATTCTCTCTATGGTATTTTCGTCCGGGAACGGCGGAAGCTCCCGAGCCATGTCCTCCGACCTGGTACAATCAGCCGCACGTAGGACGTTACAAGCTTCACTGCTTCTATGAGCCGACCGCAGAAGAATGTGAAGAAGTATATAGCACTTATTGAATTCTAGAGCGGCAGGCTTTTTTACCTATAGGATCAAGTTTGTGTCTATCTCCGTGACGCAAATTTGGTCTTTTTTTGTTTCTAGGTACCTGCAAGGAAATTCCTTTATAGCCGGAATTCCTTTCGTGACTTGATGAGCCCGTTCTCTTTCGGGGGTTGTATATAGCTAGTAAGCCATTGGCGGTAGAAGACAAGCAGCAAGCCCTGAAGACAACCGTATATGAAAAAAGAGTAAAGATAATTCCAGTGCTTGTGAGTGTACACCTTGGCAAGCGCTCCGATCCATTCCATCCCGACACCGAGCAAGGAATAACCGATAATCCAGGCGACAGTTGGCAACCCTCTCATGCGAAACCGACAATGGACGTAAACAAAGATATAGGCGAAAGGACCGTAAACAAGGTGGAGGAAAACGTCCGACATTTCCAGCATCGGATAATCGTTAATGTCGTATAGCTCGAACGGCTTTACGGCTAGAGTCGCGTCCCATAGTTTAGGGACGGTAATGCCGAATAATATGATCAACAGGCTGACCGGCAAGGGGAATTGCTTTTTAGGCAGCAGAACGGCTCCATACCCGACTAGCAGTCCAGCGATGATAAACCACTCGTTGGCGTCGAAGTGTTTCGGAAACGGCAGAAAACTCATGACTGTTTCAGCTCCTTCCGGATCATTCGCCGAAATGCGGACATGCACCCCGCGTTCATTCCCAACATCGCGAACCAGGCAAAGGAGGATCCATAATTTCCCGCTTCGGTATACTGAATAATGCCTGTCCAACGAAATATTTGTTGCGCAAAAACGAGCACCACCCCGCTGAGAATAAGCACTATGAATCCGGTTCGCAGAGTGGATCTAACGAAAATTTCTAAGAAAAGTAGGACGAGAAGCGGGAGCATTACGAAGCGGACTGCCACGGATGCAGCGATTTTACCCGGTTCCATGGGTAAGGATACGAGATTCATATTGGTGAAGATGCTGAACTGATATGTATATATGTAAATAAAGAAGATTGCGTTGAACCAAAGCTCGAGTAAGTGAAGCCGTTTCGGAAGATAGGCGAAAACGAGGACGACGATCAACGCCGCAACAAGATACGCTCCTAAAACCACTCGTATTCACTCCCTCAAGGCAAAATCTTTTAGGAATAGTGTGATCAGCGAATCATGAGGTTATTCCATAAACTTGCCAAATAAAGCGGCTGCTTGGGACAAAATTTTCATTTCTGTCCCAAACAGCCGAAGTTTATTTTGTTAACCCGGCAAGCTCCTTTCGATTAGGGGCTTGCGGAGGCTCCTCCAGCCATTCCCTTTCGATCAGCAGATCTGTCACATCTTTACCATACTGCATGACCTCAACCATAAGCTTGGAATATTCCCCAATCAAATCAAGACGAGTAGTCATCGAGATGGCATTTCCAAGAAAAGAGAGAGCAGCGGAATTAAGCAGGTTGATAAGAGTAAGAATTAATTTGTCAGAGAAAGGAGATACCGTTGATGTTGTAACTTCCGTATTCACCATAACAGTTCCGAGCAAATCGTCTTGTATAAACTTTTCATTGATAAACCGGATTTGTTCCGTTGCCATTTCTTTGCCTCTTATCAAGAGGCGTTTGATCTTCTCGTCCTTAACCACTTGAATAAATGCTGTAAGAAGGATCAGTCCGAAGTAGTTTCTCTCAATATTGAAGAACATTTCGGATATTTCCATTACATTTAGCTGTCGCTGAGGCCCGAACCACTTGGATAGGAAGTTTTCTTTCTTTTTTATATAGCTGGCATGGTCAGGATAAGGAATCATCGGCGGCCGATCGTAGATCCCCTTGTCTAACATAAGCGTGACGGATTTGTTGTACAACTCGGCCGTGGAGTGCAGACACTGTGTGTAATAGCTTCTTACATCCTCACGAGCAACATTAGACAGATACATAGCATATTTCGTCAGGCCAATCCGACTCATGGCATAAACATAGCTCAGAGGGAAGAGATCGAAAAAGAGAGGGGGAGCTGAAACATGAACATCAGCATCAGAAAAACCAATAGGGATAGGGAACGTTTCCTTTTTAAAAAGATGTTGAATCGTTTGCAAGTGAGTTTGAGCTAAAGTTAACGATTGTTCAAGAAGCGCCTTCGCTTCATCGTCCTCAGTCATCTGCACTAGATACTTGGAAAGACATACCGAAATACTATCATTAATATAGGATGTCCATAATGATGATAATTCAGTCGACGACAATCCCACTACATGAGTACCTGCCATTAAATACAACTCCTGTTGTTAAAATATTTGAGCTTACATTTCCCCTTATACGTTTAAATTATTACTTTTTTATTGAAGTAAGCGAAGGATTCCTGATCCACCCGCAAGGATGCCTTCACAATCGCTTCGTTCGATTGTTGGCGTACTCTTATTTTTTTGATAGGATAAGAATTCAGAGAATCGTGTAACGCGATATCCGCTTAAATCCCCTATGATAAAGAGGCAACAACACAACAAGCTGAACATTGGAAAGGGGAACGATAGAAATGAAGAAAAAGCTTCTGATGCTTTGCGCTCTGATGCTGGCGACGGGTAGTGTCATCGCCTGTTCGAAGCAGGAGACCGGTGCAACGACTCCGAAGGCTGGTGAGCCTGCGGCTAACGCGAACGTGAATGATATTAGTGAAAAGCTGACGATTACCTGGATGTCTCAAGCCTTCCAAGGCGGGGGCTGGCCGGAAGATCATCCGATGATTCGAGAAATCAACAAGAAATTTAATGTAGACCTGAAGATTCAATGGGTTCCCTTCGCAAACTATAAAGAGAAGCTGAACGTTCTGGCGGCCTCCAATGAGTTTCCGGACGTTTTCTACATCCTGCACCCTGAGTTCAATAAGTGGAAGAAGCAGGGGCTGTTCTACGACATTCAACCGGTCCTGAAGGATTATCCGAATCTCGCGAAAATTCCGCAAGGACCTCTGACGGTTCTTAATCCTAAAGGAAAAGTACTCGGGATCCCGTACTATCTCACGGAAGCGAGGGATTCGTATGCGGTTCGCGAGGATTGGCTAAAAAATCTGGGGATGTCCGCCCCCAAAACCGTGGATGAGTTCTATGAAGTTGCGAAAGCGTTCGCAACAAAGGATCCGGACGGCAACGGCAAGCAGGATACGATCGGATTCTCCTTCTACATCGATCCAACGGAAAATATGCTCCGGGATATTGAGTTTCTCCAGGCTAGCTTCGGTTTGTCGAGACTATGGAAGGAGGAAGGCGGCAAGCTGGTGCCTTACCAAACGCAGGTGGAGGAGTGGAAACAATTCCTGACCTTCATGAATAAGGCATACAATGAAGGCGTATTGGATAAGGACTTTGCCGTAAACAAGGTTCGTTCTACGATTGATAAGTTCGAGGGGAACAAGGTAGGTTTCACCATCCTGAACCCGAACGACTACAACAACACGAAGAAAGCGGTCCAGAAGCTCGTTCCGGCCGGTGTCGTCACACCGATCGAGCCGCCAAAAGGACCGACAGGCTTGACGGCAACACTTACTTTTGACATGCTCAACAAGCAGGTCATCAACAACAAGATTGACGAGAAGAAGAAGCGCCGCATCCTTATGATCATGGATTACTTCCTGTCCCCAGAGGGCTCTGATTTCATCAAGCACGGTATCGAGGGTGTCCATTACAAGAAGATTTCCAATGACAAGTATGAGAAGCTCGAGGCAGCGGACAAGGACCGTCAGAATCTGATCAATAACTGGATTCTGCGTCCGTTCGATCCGGGGATTCAGATGTACAAATGGGAGGACCCTGCCTACCACAAGGTCATGCGTGACATGTTCGCGATGAACGAGAAGTTCAAGTGGCCGAATCCTGCAGCGGGACTGGAGTCCGAGACCTTCAACCGAAGCGGCGGGAACCTGAACGTGAAGTTCATGGAGACCGTGTCCAAGATCATCATGGGCCGCGAGCCGGTATCCGCGATAGAGAAGGCGTCCCAGGACTGGCTGGCCAACGGCGGCAGCAAGATCATTGAAGAAATCAACAAGTCATACAAGGAATAGGCAATTTGCTTATACTCCCCTTAGCACCTAGGCTGAGGGGAGTTTTTTTGCAGTTATACGATTGTATCAGGAATCAGAGAATCGGATAACGACGAATGTAAGAGCACCCTATATGATGAAGAGGAAGACTTGACTGCACTTACTATATTGAGAAAACGGAGCTGAAACGAATGAGAATATTGTTTCTTGATTTGGATTCAACTAGCCCGGATCACCTAGGTTGTTATGGCTACCAACGGAACACTTCACCGAATATCGATCGTATCGCCGCGGAAGGCGTGCGTTTTACGAATTATTATACCTCCGATGCTCCCTGCGCCCCGTCCCGGACGGCGCTGATGAGCGGCAAGTTTGGTATTAACAATGGCCTTGTCGGACATGGCGGTACGGCAGGGGATATGAAGCCGGAGGGACGCGAGCGTGAGCTCATGGGCAAGCTGACACGCGGGGGCTCACTTCCTTCCTACCTGAATCTCGTAGGGAATCTGAACACGGTGCTGATCAGTCCGTTCCCGCAGCGCCACTCCACCTTCCACTTCTACGCGGGCTTTAATGAGATCATGAACACGGGAGGCTATGGCAACGAGTCCGCGGAGGAAGTTACCCCTACGGCGCTGGATTGGATTGAGCGCAATGCATCGAAGGATGATTGGTTCTTGTACATCAACTACTGGGATCCGCACACCCCATACCGCGCACCTGTGGAATTCGGTAATCCGTTCGAGAACGATCCGCTGCCGGAGTGGCTGACGGAGGAGGTGCTTGAGAGGCATAAGAAGCTCGCAGGCTCCCACAGCGTGCATGAGCTGAACATCGATTATCGGGAGAAAACCTACACGAATTCGACCAGCCCGGTATTCCCTCGTTATCCTGGCGACATTATGAACATGGATGACATGAGACGCATGATCGACGGCTACGACTGCGGAATACGCTATATGGACGAGCATCTCGGCCGTTTGTTCGCAGCACTCGAGAAGCAGGGTGTAATGGAGGACCTTATCATTCTGATCTCCGCCGACCACGGTGAGAACATGGGACAGCTTGGCATCTACGGAGAGCACGCCACGGCGGATCAAGGCACCTGCCGCATTCCGATGATCATCCGCTGGCCGGGTATGAAGCAGGGCATTGTGGACGAGGGGCTGCATTACCATCTCGACCTGCTGCCGACATTTGCAGAGATGTTTGGCGGACCGGCTGCTCCTGAGTGGAGCGGGTCGAGTTATGCTCAAGCTTTGAAGGAAGGCACGGACTGCGGCCATGACTACCTGGTTGTATCCCAATGTGCACATGTGGCGCAGCGAAGTGTCAGGTTCGGTGACTGGATGTACATCCGTACGTATCACGACGGCTTCCATCTGTTCGACGAGGAGATGCTGTTCAACCTGATGGAGGACCCGAAGGAGCAGAACAATGTAGCCGCCGAGTATCCGCAGGTGTGCCGTGAGGCTGTGTACTATTTGAACCAGTGGCATGATGCTGCGATGCGTAAAAACACCGATGCCGTTGATCCGCTGTGGACGGTTATTAAAGAAGGCGGTCCGTTCCACGCGCGAGGCTATTTGAAAAATTACATTGAACGGCTGGAGGAAACGGGCCGCGGCGAGCTCGTGCCGGAGCTGGTCCGCCGACATCCGAATGAATTCCCTCAGGAGCCAAGCGCCTTCTACGGTGAGATGAGGGCTCGAATCAACGCCAAAATGATGAAGAAGTAGGGGGATTGCCATGAGCACGAAACCGAATATTCTCTGGATCTCGCTGGAGGATACGAGTCCCCGCTTCGGCTGTTACGGGGATTCGGTTGCCAGGACACCGAATATCAATAGGCTTGCTCAGCAAGGGCGGCTGTACCGCAATGCCTTCGCGACGGCTGGGGTTTGCTCCCCCAGCCGATCCGCGGTCATTACGGGCATGTACCCGACCTCCATTGGGACACATCATATGCGAACGGAGCATGTGAATCCGAATACACCGGAGCTGCCGACCCCTTACCTGGCGGTACCCCCCGCTTACGTCAAGACATTTACGGAATATTTGCGGGCCGACGGTTATTATTGTACGAACAATTGGAAGACCGATTATAACTTTGAGTCGCCGCTGACCGCATGGGATGAGAATGGGAAGCAGGCCCATTGGCGCCACCGGGCGCCGGGACAGCCCTTCTTCGCGGTGTTCAACCATATGCTCACCCATGAAAGCAGCATGTGGGGCGATTTGTTCCGTAAGATGCTGCACCCGGAACAGGAAACGGAACGTCCGCTCGTCACCGACCCGGATCAGGTGAAATTGCCGCCCTATCTTCCGGATACGCCGAAATCGCGGGAGTCGCTGGCCCGGTATTACGATCTGATCGAGGAGGCGGATCACTATGTCGGCGAGCTTCTGAAGCAGCTGGAGGAGGATGGACTGGCGGAGAACACGATCGTATTCCTCTGGAGCGATCACGGGGAGGGCTTACCGAGAGCGAAGCGCTGGCCCTACGATGCGGGTATCCGTGTTCCGCTCATCGTACGCTGGCCGGGGGTGCTGGCTCCCGGAGAGGTGTCGGAGCAATTGGTCAGCCTGCTCGATCTTGGACCGACGGTGCTCTCGGCTGCCGGGGTGACACGGCCGTATCATCTGGCGGGCCGGCCGTTCGCCGGAGCGGAGGCGGAGACGAGGGAATTTATCTTCGCGACCCGCGACCGCTATGATGAATCGTATGATATGGTTCGTGCGGTGAGGGACCAGCGGTTCAAGTACATTTGTAATTACCATCCAGAGATGCCATATTTGCCATGGATCCGCTTTAGCCACCAGCATCAGATGTTCCAGGAGCTGTGGAGGCTGCAGCTTGCCGGGGAGCTTGAAGCGAAGCAGCAGCTGCTAATGCAAACGAAACGGCCGGCGGAGGAGCTGTATGATTGCGAGGAGGATCCTTATGAGACTCGCAATCTGGCCGGGGACCCTGCGTACCGAACTACGCTGGAGCGGATGCGTATGGAGCTGGATGCTTGGCGTGCCAAGTACGATGTGTGGGGAGATGTGCCAGAATCGCAGATGGTCTCGCAGATGTGGCCCGGCGGTCAACAGCCGCAGACGGCGGCGCCGCTCTTCATCCCGATCAATAGCGGGCTGCCAGGGCTGATCCCTGCAAAGGAAGGCAGCTATGCGGAGCCGACGGCGGTACTGCTGCATTGCGCCACACAGGGCGCATCGATCGCTTACACGACAGATGAAGGAGAGGAACCGAGGTGGAAGCTGTACACGGGTCCGATCGTACTGCCCGAGGGCTCGCTCGTGCTGCGTGCCAAAGCGGTGCGTATTGGCTACAAGGACAGTGATGAGGTGACTGCTTCTTTTACTGTGGAATGTACTCACGAAGGGGTGGATATCTGTTGAATATTCAAGAAATCATGGAAAAATTGACGATCGAGGAAAAAATCAGCCTGCTCGCCGGTGGCTCATTCTGGACAACACAGGCAGTGGAGCGTGTAAGGCTTCCATCGATTATACTAACCGACGGTCCCCACGGACTAAGGCTGTCCATGGGTACGAACCCAGGGCAGATGCTGATGAATACGCAGCCGGCGACCGCCTTCCCGATCGAAGCGGCCATGGCGGCAACCTGGAACGAAGCGCTGATTGAGGAGATGGGTGCCGTCATTGCAGAGGAATGCCAATACTACGATGTCGGCATATTGCTCGGACCTGGTATGAACGGCAAGCGCTCGCCGCTAGGCGGACGCAATTTTGAGTATTTTTCCGAAGACCCTTATTTGACCGGCCGCATGGGTAATGCGTTCGTAAAGGGTGTGCAGTCCGGCGGGGTGGGAACGTCGATCAAGCATTTTGTCGCCAATGAGCAGGAAACGAACCGGATGGTCGTCAGCTCCGAGGTGGACGAACGAACGCTGCGCGAGCTGTATATGCTGCCCTTCGAGATGGTCGTCGGGGAGGCGAAGCCGTGGACGGTCATGTGCTCCTACAACAAGGTGAATGGCACGCATATGGCGAACAATGACAAATACCTGAATGGTGTGCTTAAGCAGGAATGGGGCTTCGAGGGGCTGGTCATGTCGGATTGGGGGGCGGTCGGAAATAAGGTGGCATCGGTACAGTACGGACTAGACCTAGAGATGCCGGGACCAGGCGCCCGCAGTACGGAGGTGCTGGAGGCGTACCGTAACGGACAGATCACCGATGAGCAGCTGGATGACCATGTCCGCCGCATTCTCGGAGTCATTGCGCGCGTACTGGAGAATAAGCGGGATGTCGGCTCCATTGATGTGGAGCAGCATCATGGCATGGCGCGCAGGGTGGCGGAGGAAGCTATCGTATTATTGAAGAATGACGGAAACGTGCTGCCGCTGGCCAAGGGTGCGAAGGTAGCTGTACTCGGTGCGTTCGCGAAGGAGCCGCGCTTCCAGGGCGGCGGCAGCTCCCATATGAATCCGGCGAAGCTGGATAGCCCGCTGGAGGAGATCTCTAAATACGCAGACACCGTTTATGGTGCCGGTTATGACGAGAAAGGCAGCGACGAGCTCCTGAAGGAAGCTTGCACGCTTGCGGCGGGCCGGGATGCGGTTGTCATTTTCGTAGGCACGACGGAGATCATTGAGAGCGAAGGGTATGAGCGGGAGGACCTGAACATACCGGTAAGCCATACACGCCTGATCGAGGCAGTGGCCAAGATCAACCCGAATGTCGTGGTCGTCGTGAACAGCGGCTCAGCTACAGACATCGATAAATATGAAAGCCGGGTAAAGGGGATTGTGCAGGCTTGGTTGCCTGGTCAAGCAGGAGGTTCGGCGATCGCGAATGTATTGTTCGGAGAGGTAAATCCGTCGGGCAAGCTGACGGAGACATTCCCGCTGGCGCTTGAGCATAACCCGTCCTACCTGTCGTTCCCGGGCAATGTGAAACAGGTCGTCTACTCAGAAGGCATCTATGTAGGATATCGTTATTACGATACCAAACTTTTGGACGTGAAGTATCCGTTCGGCTTCGGACTGTCCTATACTTCCTTCGAGTACTCGAATCTTCGGTTATCCAACTCCCGTCTGAAGGATGGCGATGTGCTGAAGGTAACGGTAGATGTGACCAATGTGGGTGCTCGTTCGGGCAAAGAAGTCGTGCAGGTGTATGTCCGGGACATTAAGTCCTCTGTGCCCAAAGCGCTGAAGGAGCTGAAGGGCTTCGCTAAAGTTGATCTGGCCCCGGGTGA
Source organism: Paenibacillus silviterrae (assembly GCF_030167925.1). Lineage (GTDB taxonomy): Bacteria > Bacillota > Bacilli > Paenibacillales > NBRC-103111 > Paenibacillus_G > Paenibacillus_G silviterrae. The sequence continues at coordinate 1,139,647 of NZ_JASKUT010000002.1, read as the reverse complement.
AACCAGGTCGGTGGAGATCGAACTGAACGAGCGGGCGTTCTCTCATTACGTCGAGCATCTGGGACGGTTCGCAGTAGAATCGGGCGAGTTCGAAATTCAGGTGGGCGCATCTTCCCGCGACATACGCTTGCTCGAGAAGGTAACGTACACTGCGTCGGAGGACGTGCGTGAGCCGCTTACTCTGCTGCATTCCCTGCAGGAGTGGATGCGGGACGACCGCCATGCGGCTAAGGTGCAGCGTGTCATGGCGCAGCTGAATATTAGCCCTGACAATCCGATGTATCCACTGTTCTTGGGGATGCCGATCCGGAAGATTCTTGGCTTCCTATTCTCCATGGGGTACCCGCAGGAGGTCATCGCCGAGCTGAACGGTTTGTTCGGTTTGGATGAAGGCTCCGGCAAGCAGGAAGCAGTACGATAAAGGATGACGACAGCCCTCGGTTATGGAGGGTTGTTTTCATTTAGTTACAACAAGGCGGCAACGGCTCGGCTGGTTCGGTTGACAGCCGTCCGCCCGGCTCGCTATAGTGAAGCTAGATAACGATATCCGGTCGTTCGGCTCCCGTAGCTGAGCGCTGATCAAGGGGGGCATGAAATGTATCACGTACTGGTGGCTGAGGATGAGCATTGGATCCGAAGCGGGATCGTCGAGATGGTGGACCGGATTGGCGGCGGTTTCAAGGTAACCGGAGAAGCCGGGGATGGTGCGGAGGCATGGAACCTGATACAGGAGCTCTGTCCGACTGTGCTGATCACCGATATCATGATGCCGAAGCTCGACGGCCTGTCACTTCTCAAGCAGATTGATGAGATTAAATTTCCCATAGTGAGTATTATTGTAAGCGGTTATGATAACTTCTCGTACGCCCAGCAGGGCATTCGGTATGGCGTCTCGGAATATTTGCTGAAGCCGGTGCGTGAGGACGCGCTGAAGGAGGCGCTTGAACGTTCGCTGCAGCGGTTGGAGCTGTTGCATCCGGCTCATGACCAGCTGATGCGCATCCAGGAGTTTATTGAGCGAATCCCCTCCATGGATACGCAGCAGGCGGTGACGGAACAGGCGCAGCTGGTCGCCGCGATTCAGAAAAACCGAAGCAGTCATCCGAGCACGAAGCTGGGGTTGCTGCGCATGCTGGCAGGGAAGCTGAAAGACCTGCTCGACTATACGTACCCTGAGCTGGAACGAAGCGCTCCTGCGAATGAGCATACAGAGGAAGCGCTGAAGCGGCATGTCCAGCAGCTTGTCGAACTGTGGTGTCAGTTTGGACAGCAGCAGCAGCACAAGCGATCCTTCCGGCTTGTTATGAAGAAGGCCTGCGACTACGCGGAGACGAAATATATGCAGGAGATCAGCCTCACGCAGATTGCAGATTACGTAGGGCTCAGCGTATCCCACTTCAGCGCGTTGTTTAAGCAGCATGCCGGTGATTCCTTCGTCAACTACTTGAATAAGGTTCGTATCGACAAGGCCAAGCAGCTGCTGCTGGAACCGGACCTGAAAATTTACCAGGTTGCCGATATGGTCGGATTTTCCTCCTTGCCTTATTTTAACCGGGTCTTTAAAAATGTTACGGGGCTTTCCCCCAACGAATACCGTAAGGGAATGGGGATATAAGCATCGTCATCCCGGAGAAGAAGGTAGCACTTATGAGACAATTTTGGCATCGATTTCCGATCAAGGTCAGCATGGTTATATTGTTCCTGGCGATCAGTCTCCTGTCGATGGTGCTCATGGGCATGATCTCCCATATCAATTACAGCAATGCGGTTGTAAAGGATTTCCACACCGTGACCGATGAGGCGACGAAACGGCTGCATCACCATCTGGAATTTTACTTTGAGCAGCTGTCGCGTACGACCAAAGCCCTGCTTAAGGACGAGCTTATACAGCGATGGTATGAGGGGAATCAGGGGCTAACCCCGTTTGATTTAGAGGATATGGAATCGCTGCTGCGGCGCCATGTATCCTTCAATTACAATGAAATCACGGGAATCTTCCTGATTTCTCTGGACAAGCGAATCTTCTCCTCCCGGACCTATCAATCCATAGTCACGGACTACACGACCGAGCCTTGGTATACCATTCCGTTTTCGGAGCAGCGGGTGCTCATACCTACCCATAGGATTACTTATCCGCAGCAATCGGGAATGTCGGTCATTTCGATGATGAATCCGGTATACAGCAATGCAACGCTGGAACCCGTCGGCTTCTTCGTCATGGATTTGTCTCTGAAGGAGATTGAAGCTACCTTGGAACGCTCGCGTTTGGGCGAATCGGGGCAATTCATGATTCTTTCGACGGAGGATACGATCGTATATCATCCCAGGTCGGAATGGCTCGGCCGCAAGCTCGGGGATACGCCGCTAGGGCGGATGGCCGTACCTGCAGAGGGGGGAGTCGGTATCCAGGAGCTGGACGGCAAGCGAATGCTGGTTTCCACCAGCAGCTCCAAGGTGCTCGGTTGGCGCGTCGTAGCGATGGTGCCGTTCGACGAGATGGCCAGCGGGCTGTATTCAGCGCGGAATGCGACGTTGGTTGCCTTTGTTTTGATTGCAGTGATGGTCATTCTTGTGGTGCCGATGGTATCGAATCTGTTCGTTCGGCCGGTGCTGCATCTCAAGTACAACATGAACCGAGTATCACAGGGCGATTACTCGACTCGTACTGAGATTCGGCAGGGCGAGAACGAATTTCAGAAGCTGAACTACAGCTTCAATAAGATGGTGGACCAGTTGAATGAGCAGATGGAGACGATATCGGATCTGAAGGTTCGCGAGGTGCACATGAAACTGAGGCAGAAGGAAGCCTATATTCAAGCGCTGCAGAATCAGATCAATCCGCATCTTCTGTACAATTCACTGGATGTTATTAAGAGCATCGGATACCTTAATAACGACGATCTGGTTGTGAGCATGGCCGGAAATTTGGCTGATGTGTACCGGTATACCGCCAAGATATCGGACAACGAGGTTACGCTGAAGGAGGAGCTCTCCATCCTTGAAAAATATCTCGAGATTACGCATATTCGTTTTCCTAAAAAGTTCATTAGCCGCATCACCGTGAATCCGAAATTCCATGATTGCTTGCTCGTCAAGCTGTCTGTGCAGCCGCTTGTGGAAAATGCTGTGAAATACGCGGTGGAGCCAAGGGCCGGAGATGCGGCGATCCTGATCAGCGCATATGACGATAAGGATGATCTTGTGATTGAGATTGCGGATAATGGCGACGGCATTCCGGAAGAGAAGCTCGCGGTAATAGAGGAACACCTGAAGCTGATATCGGAACACGCGAACGAGCAGGAATTTATCCGCAGTGAATCGCTTGGCGTTGCGAATGTCCATGCGCGGTTGTTGTTGAAATACGGCGAGGGCTACGGACTGAAGCTGGATTCGTTCCCGGGACGAGGCACCGTCGTGTCGATCCGGATCCCGCTGCACTATCGCAGCGGGTGAAACAAAACCTCACGAAACCGTGTGGCTGAGGTTACTAAGGATTTTTAGATTAACAAGATTCAGACGCAATAAAGCCGCCTTGATAGCTGCCTATCGAAGCGGCTTCTTTTTTATGTCTGTTATCATTCGAGCGGGGACTGAGGTGTTATAGCGCAGCTGGAGGTTTAGAAATCAGAGGATTGTGTAACGACGAAATCGGCAACTGCGCTTATGATGAGGACATAGCAAAGGTTATGACACTACAGGAGGGAACAATTATGCGAGCAGAATCGACAGTCGAGCTTGTCCGGCCGAAGGCGCAGGTGAAGCGCAGCGCAGCCTGGAAGGAGTGGAAGCGGGGGATGCCTCTATACTTCATGATCTTGCCAGGATTATTATTTTTCTTAATCTTCCGATACTTGCCAATGGGAGGCATCATTATTGCATTTCAGGACTTTAGTCCGTTCGCGGGCTTCACGGGCAGTGAGTGGGTAGGCTTCGCCCATTTCCAGCGATTGTTCAGTGAGCCGGACTTTTGGTCCCTATTGAGCAACACTTTGATTCTGAGTGCGCTGAACCTGTTCTTGTTTTTCCCGGCGCCGATCCTGATTGCGGTTGTCTTGAACGAAGTTCGTATCGCCTGGTTCAAGAAGTTCGTCCAAACCGCCGTCTACATGCCGCACTTCCTGTCGTGGGTGGTTGTAGTAGGGATTACGGTCATCCTCTTCGCCACGCAGGACGGTGCCATCAACAAGGGTCTCGCCAATGCCGGCTTAGAGCGAATAGAACTGATGACTGACCCGGATTACTTCCGTATTGTATATATCCTGCAGAGCATCTGGAAGGAAGCGGGCTGGAACGCGGTCATCTTCCTGGCGGCGCTGGCCTCCGTTGACCCGACGCTGTACGAAGCCGCTGTCGTAGATGGAGCAAATCGGTGGAAGCAGCTATGGTATATTACGCTCCCGGCGCTGCGGGCAACCATTATCATCTTGTTTATTCTCAGATTGGGACATGTCATGGATATCGGCTTCGAACATATTTATCTGATGCAAAATTCCCTGAACCTTTCCGTTTCCGACGTGTTCGATACATATGTGTACCGGGCCGGCGTATTGCAAGGGGAATTTAGTTTCACCACTGCCGTAGGTTTGTTCAAATCGGTGATCGGTCTGACCCTGATTCTGCTCGCCAACAAGCTCTCCAAGAAAATTGGAGAAGAGGGGGTATATTAGTATGAACGCATTCGACGCACGCGGAAAGGATCCTGTATTCAGCTCCCTCATTTATGGGATTATGGTTTTGTCACTCCTTGTCATCGCAGTCCCTTTCATCTATGTCATCTCCAGCTCCTTCGCAACGGAGCATGAGATTATGTCCCGCGGATTCTTCATCTTCCCGCATGAATGGTCGATCGAGGCTTACGGCTATTTGTTAAGCAATGCCGACTTCAAGACCGCTTTCGGCAATGCGGTTACCATTACGGTTACCGGTACTGCCATCAACATTCTGCTGACGAGCCTAATGGCCTATGGACTGTCCAAGAGCTGGCTGCGCGGACGTCGTACGATGAACTTTATGGTGCTGTTCACGATGATCTTCGCCGGGGGGATGATCCCAACCTACCTGGTCGTCAAGGAGCTTGGGCTGCTTAACAGCTATTGGGCACTGTATCTGACCAGCGCGATCGCACCGTTTAACCTTATCGTAATGCGCAGTTTCTTCCAGAATATACCCGGGGAGCTGGAGGAATCGGCACGGATCGACGGCTGCTCGGAGCTGAGATTGTTCTGGCAAATCGTCATGCCATTGTCCATGCCTGCTGTGGCGACGTTCACCCTGTTTTACGCGGTTCACAACTGGAATACTTACTTCTATGCCATATTGTTCCTAAATAACTCTCAAGACATGCCGCTTCAGGTGTTCCTGCGTCAAATGCTGATCGAGACCGATTCCGGCATGTCCGATGATGCGGGAGGCTACTCTTATACACCGGCGGTGAAGATGGCAGCGGTCCTGATTACTGCAGTGCCGCTCCTGGTAGTTTACCCTTTCCTGCAAAAGTACTTTAACAAGGGAATGCTGATGGGTTCGGTCAAGGGGTAAGCGCGGGTAAGCAGCGGATTAGGTATTACATTAAAAAGGAGCTATGAAGATGAACCAGAGACCCGATATTCTTGTCTTCCTGAGTGATCAGCACCATGCCAAATATGCAGGCTACGTCGGCCATGATACGGTACGGACGCCGCATATGGACCAGTTAGCGGAGGAAGGAACGGTTTTTGAGGCTGCATATACGTCGTGTCCCCTCTGCGTCCCCTCCCGCATATCCATGCTGACCGGTCAGCTGCCGGAGAAAACCGGCGTTTACGACAACAACGGCGCCCTTGGCGGCGATCAGGCGACGTTCCTGCACGGTATTGCCGCTGCGGGTTATGAGACTGTGCTGTGCGGTCGGATGCATTTTCTCGGAGATGACCAGCGCCATGGCTTCACAAGGCGGATTATGGGGGAAATGACGCCCCTTTATTGGGGACGCTACGGACCGCACCGTAAGGATCTCGGACCCTACGTCGGCACGATGGCGGACCAGAGCCTGAAGATCGTCGGCGGAGGCAACTCTCCCGTGCTGGAGTACGATAGGGCCGTCATCAGGGCTGCCCTGGAGTACCTGCAGCAGGAGCATCACAAGCCGCAATGTATCGTTGTCGGCACCTACGGCCCCCATCATACGTTCGTGGCGCCGCCGGAACTTTATCAGCATTACAAGCCGATTGCCGGAATCCCGGATTCGTTCTACCGGGAGAACGAGCACCCTGCACTGCAGGAGCTTCGCGAACAGTTCCAGGCGCTGAATGAGGATAACCTGATCAAGGTTCGGGCTGCATATCTCGGTATGATCGAGACGATTGACGGGCAGCTCGGCGAGGTTCGAAGCGCGTGGCGGGAGTATCTCAAGCGAAGCGGTCGGCCGGGGGTGTTCGTGTATATGTCCGATCACGGGGAGCAGGCGGGAGAACAGCGACTTCTCGGAAAGAGCACCTTCTACGAGGGCTCGGCTGCGATCCCGATGATTATCTCCGGTCATGAGGTCATCGAAGGTCGCCGCGTCTCGCAGCCGGTCAGCATCATGGACCTTGGTCCCACGCTGTGCGAGATCGCCGGTGCAGATACACCGCCCAGACCTGATGGGATCAGTCTGAAGCCGCTGATTGCCGGAGGACCTGAGTCCGATCGCTACGTAATCAGTGAATGCATGGCGAATGTGGACGGCAAGCCGGTGCCGGGCAGGATGCTTCGTTGGAGGCAGTGGAAGTACGTTTCGTATGCAGCACTCGATTCTCATGATATGCTGTTCGACCTGAGCGCCGACCCTTGTGAGTTGAACAATTTGGCTGCTGATCGAACCGATATCGCACAGTCACTCCGTGACACATTGTATCAATCATGGAATATTCCGGCGATTGTTGAGAAGCATACCGCCAAGGTAGAGCATCATCGGCTGTTGTCCAAGTGGGGATACATCGTTGATGTGGCCGAGCCGGAGCGGTGGCCAGTGCCTAAGGAGGCTACGGCGCTTCCAGTGGTGGAATAAGGGAGGCCTGAGCATGAAACCCATATCCTGGCTGCTGCTTGGACAGATCTTCTGGTCCTTCTTCAAGATTGGTCCTGTCACCTTTGGCGGAGGTTATGCGATGATACCGTTGATTGAGCGTGAGGTCGTGGAGAAGCGCAAGTGGATCAAAAACAAGGATATTGCGGACATCTTCGCTATATCCGAGTCGATTCCCGGTGCTATCGCAATTAATTCGGCCTCCTTCGTCGGCTTCCGCATTGCAGGAATTCCCGGTGCTCTCGCTGCAATGACCGGGGTGCTGCTTCCGACCTTTCTTATTGTTATCGCCTTGTGCATCCTCTTCTTGCAGGTGCAGCATCATCCCAAGATCGTGGCTGCCTTCCAGGGCATACGTGCAACTACCGTCGCCTTAATCGTCTATGCGGGCATCAAAATCGGCAAGACTGCCGTTCTGGACAAAACAACGCTTATGATTGTGATGGGTACGGTGATCACTATGCTATTCGGGCACATGAACCCGATCCTCATTATTGTAGCAGGGGCTTTGCTTGGAATAGGACTAGTCGTTTTGAAGAACAGATTGGGTATGAAGGTGCTCCTTGACGATGAAGAGCATACGGAGGAGGCTGGAGCAGCACGATATAAATATACGGATTATTACGTTGGCGACGGCATCTAGGCGAAAGGAGCTGCTTTCTATGATCTATTGGGAGCTATTCATCACATTTCTCATGATCGGGTTCGTCTCCTTTGGTGGAGGCTATGCCATGATTCCTGTCATCGAACGGCAGGTGACCGCGCATGGCTGGATGACCATACAGGATTTTACCGACGTCATCGCGGTGGCAGGTATGTCTCCCGGTCCGATTGGAACGAACAGCGCGATCTTTGTGGGTTACCAAGTCGCGAAGCTGCCGGGAGCCATCTTCGCTGCAGCGGGTATGGTGCTTCCATCGTTACTTATTGTGGTTCTCGCAGGGCTGTTTTTCAGCAAAATCGACCGCAACCGATGGGTTCAATCTGCATTTTACGGACTTCGGCCGATTGTTACGGGATTAATCTTCTATGGAGCCATCCGTTTTGCTATCAGTAACCATATCATCGGCGAGCTGAACGGGGCGACGCTCGTCGCCATGCTTTTCTTCGCCTGCTCCTTGCTGGCGCTCTTGAGATTCAAGATGCATCCGTTCTTCGTCATCATGATCTCAGGGCTCACAGGGATTGCTGTGTACAGCTAAGATAACGGAGGAGGCTTGGTTCATATGGAAAAAAGGTCCTGCTGCTCCATATCCAGAACGAGCACTGTAACTACCATTGGTAAGCAGGAGACATTCTTCTCATCTAGGAGCAAATCCACAGAAATCTTAGATATGGTTAGGCTGCCAGGGGGGACCTTCCTGATGGGCACTGAGGACGAAGAGGGCTTCCCCTCGGACGGAGAAGGGCCCATCCGCAGTGTTACGGTAAACCCTTTTTCTATTAGTCCGTATACGGTGACGAACGCACAGTATATGAGCTTTGTAGAAGCGACGGGTTATGTGACGGATGCGGAGAGATACGGCTGGTCGTTCGTGTTCCACCTGCTCGCTACTCCTGCTGCGGCTGCCAAGGTTACTCAGGTGGCCCAAGGCACACCTTGGTGGTGGAACGTTGAAGGAGCTTCTTGGAGACGGCCGGAGGGACCGGACTCTACCATGGAGGATCGGCCGGATCATCCGGTTGTGCACATATCCTGGAATGATGCTAGGGCATATTGCAAATGGTCGGGCACTCGCCTGCTGACAGAGGCGGAGTGGGAGTATGCGGCACGAGGCGGGCTTGTGCAAAAGAAATATCCCTGGGGTGATCTTCTGAAACCGAGTGGAATGCATATGTGCAACATTTTTCAAGGCAAGTTCCCGGAGAAAAACAACGCCGGCGACGGATACATCGGCACCGCGCCTGTTCATGCGTTTCCTCCGAACGGGTATGGTCTGTATCAAATGGCCGGGAATGTGTGGGAGTGGTGTGCCGATTGGTTCAGCAGAGACTTTCACCGTAAGGATGTAACCGTGAATCCGAAAGGGCCGGTTCATGGGGAGTCAAAGGTGATGCGCGGCGGCTCTTATTTATGCCATAAGTCTTATTGCAATCGATATCGTGTAGCTGCCCGTACGTCGAATACACCAGATAGCTCATCGGGAAATATCGGGTTTCGCGTAGCGGCGGATGCAGCAGAGTGATTGTGCTACGCTTGTAAGAGCCGTTCTATTTATCATGAGAAAACCAGGAGGCGTAACGAATGAAAAACGTTATTATGATCTCTACCGACCAGCAGCGGATCGATGCGATGAGCTGTATGGATCCAAGCTATCATACACCGAATCTTGATCGTCTAGTCGAGCGCTCCGTACGCTTCACCGGAGCGATCAGCACCTCGGCGCAATGCTCGCCTTCGCGGGCAAGCTGGATGACCGGAAAATTCCCGCATCAAGTTGGGGTCTATCAGATCGGTCATACACTGGATCCCAAGGGTTGGGGGATTGCCAAGGAATTTAACAAGGCCGGCTATGAAACGGCGTATTTCGGCAAATGGCATTTAGGCTTATCGCCGGCTGATCACGACTTCGCCGTAACGGATTACCGCCTAGATGGAATTGAGCTGGGCGGAGCCAACGACGATCCGCGGTTCCACAGCAATAAGGATGCAATTTCGACGACGCAAGCGCTAAATTATTTGGACGATTATTCCGGGAGCAAGCCGTTCTTCCTTAAGCTGAATTGGTATATGCCGCATCCGGATACGCCGGTTGACAAGCCCTTCGAGCTAATCGAACGCTTCGCGGAACAATACCCGCTGGAGCAGATGCCGGTTCCGAACACATTCTACTCCGACGATCTGTCGGGGAAGCCGCCGTTTCAGCGGGAGCGTTCCTCCAAAGGAGAGTCGGAGCTGACGGAGGAACTGGTACGTCGGGACGCTCAACGGTATCGCAGCTTGGTTGCGCTTATGGACACCTACCTCGGACGAGTGCTGGATAAACTGGAGGAAAAGGGGATGATGGAGCATACGGCGATTCTGTTCACCAGTGATCATGGGGATATGCAGGGGGCCCACCGGCTGCGTCTGAAGGGCGTACTTCCTTACAAAGAGCTATATAATGTGCCCATGATCGTACATGTTCCGTGGGTGCAATCCAAACGGAAGGTCATCCCCGATCTCGTCTCGACCGCAGCGGTTACCGGTACATTGCTCGATGCAGCGGGGATTCCATTGCCTGAGGAATGTGAAGGAGGTTCACTGCTGCCGGTTATGGAGCGGTCAGAGCCTCTTGCGGGGGAGCATGTGTTCTTCGAACACTATAAGGCATATTGGGGACGCCATCCGATGGTTGGCATTCAGACGTCGAGGTATAAATATGTATATTATCTTGAGGATGAACTCGAGGAAATGTATGATTTGGCGAACGATCCGGACGAGGTTCGGAATATCGCTGGGCAGCCTCAGGTAGAGGAGCAGCGTGCGGAGCTCCGGCAACGGGTCGTAGCATGGTGGGAAGCAACCGGGGGGTTCTCACGAGAACCGATCATCGATCAGGAAAGCGGATGGATCAAGATGGGTTTTTAATGGCAGCCGCCTTCGGCTGAATTGCTAAGATCGTATTGCCGCGACGGAGAGTCCAGTTCGAAGCCAACCCAAGCTTCATCGGTGGCATCCAGCGTCTGTTCGACCACAACTGCATCAAATACAATCCTTGGCAATAGTCCTGACGAAATGTTATGATTCAGGCAGGATGGTGATGATTCATGGAAAATGAAATCTTTTTGTTCCCAGGTAAGGCCCCGGGATCCGAGAAAGTACACATGGAAGAAATCATGTTTGAAGAACCTTGGGAACATACCTATAAAAGGGTGATTAAGGGAGTAACTGCACCGTCGCTCATTCCCTTTATCCCGGAAAAGCCTAACGGAGCTGCCGTTATTGTAATACCAGGGGGAGCCTACCGTAGACAGGTGTTTAATCTGGAAGGCACAGATATCGCAGAATGGCTGAATTCCTTCGGTGTCACAGCGTTCGTTCTAAAGCATAGAATGCCGGGCGACGGACATGAACAGGCGCTCGATGTTCCTTTGCAGGATGGGCAAAGAGCCGTCAGGCTAGTGCGCAGCATGGCCTCTCAATATGGAATCAATCCTGCAAAAGTAGGAGTGATGGGATTTTCTGCGGGCGGTCATCTCGCTTCTGCTCTAGGTACCTGTTACGATAGAACAATCTATGAGCCTATCGATTCAGTGGATCAAATCAGTGCGAAGCCCGACTTTCTGGTTTTATGTTATCCTTGTATTTCCTTGAGGGGTTGGGACACAAACGACGGACGGGACCGCTCGACTCCAATTATGGAAGTGTTGAAGAAATACAGTACCGATGAATTGGTTACTAAAGATACGCCAACATCGTTTATTATGGTTGCTGACGATGACACGATAACCCCGGCAGAACACAGTGTCAACTTCTATCTTGCGTTGAGAAAAGCACGCGTTCCCGCCGAGCTGCATGCATATAGAGCAGGACAACACGGTTTTGGCATGGGGACGACCAAAGGTCCCGTGCAAAGCTGGACTGCAGCCTGCCGAAGCTGGTTGGAAACGGTGCTAGAGTAGAGATTGCCTTGGTTACCGATATTAATGAGTTAATTGATACAGGGAGCAGATTGCGGCAGCTGCTCCTTCTGTCGTTAATTACAAAAGGGCGGGACGGAATTAGGCAACCCCGCGTGGCGGACAAATATTTTCCTAATGAACAGGAGGAAAAAATTGGTTGGCGTAGAAGTTAATATTGCGAATATATATTCGCATATGACATCGCATATGCCGCGCAAGATGAAAACGTTTGTTGCCGTTCTACCTACCACAATGCCTGCTAGTTCATGAATTATTGAAGGAGGAGAAGAAATGGAGATTATCGATCAGCGGGAGAACAAGCAAAAAGTCGTGGTACGGAATTCCAGCCTTGCAGGAGCAGAGTTCGAAAATTGCCGCGCGGAGGAAGTATCGTTCCGCAACGTTTCGCTGCCCAATTTCCGCGTTGCATGCGCGGATTTGAGCGGAGCGTATTTCAAGGACGTCAATATGTCGAGGACTTTCATCACCGATGCCAACCTGTCAGACCTGGAAATCGACGGGGCTCAGCTGGGTGGGGCTTATATCCACAATATCGGCCTGCCTCCGAAAGGGCACCCGGCCTACCGAGAAGATCAGGAGCGGCAGCGTCCGCTCCGATTCGAGATGTGCGAGCTGACGGGCAGCACGATATCTTTGTCCGATCTCAGCGGCGTTCGCATCGAAGGGTGCAACATCGAAGGGTTGACGATTGACGGCATCGATGTTTCCGATTTGCTCAAGCGCTACAGATCGGAGGGACAACCGGAAGCCAACGTGCAACAGGAGGAGCAAACCAGGCGTACGCCGCTCTTGAACCGGACGGGTGCAACATTCGTTCCGGTCCGCGATATCGCGAAGGCCAGGGATTGGTACTGCCGGATTCTAGGGATTCCCGTCGATTCCGTACATATTACAAACGGTCATCTGTGTTCGATTCCTGTTGAAGGGTCTGGACTCATTTTGGATACAATGCAGATGTGGGGCGGTAAAGAGCCCGGCGGTCCGCCGACATTCCAAACCCCGGCCTTCATGCTGCTGACGGACGATCTCGCCGCCTCGTTCAAGTATATGAAGGAGCAGGGCGCGGAGCTCGTCACCGAAATCGAGTACGACCATTGGTTCGCTTTCCGCGATCCGGACGGCAACCTGTTGATGGTCTGTAAGGCTTAGCCTTCGCTCCCAATATGGTCAGGCTGCCCGACCGGCCGCTGACGATGAACGAGTACCCAGTAGAAGAGGGTTGGTTACTCGGTTCGCGAGCATATCAACGAGAGGCTTACGCAATATCCAGTGGCAGTCTTGGACCTTGATATCTCGGTCTAAGGGTGCCGCTGTTTTTTTAGCATATATAAGACCCATCATGATCCGAATCAGTGCTGATTTATGAATTGCAGTTTATCACTTCTCCTAGTAAACTGGTAATATTACGTAAACAAGGGAGATTCTAATGAAGAAAACCAAACGATTCCGCAAATTCCTGTTGGCGGGACTTTCCCTTTGTTGTTGCCTTCCTTCCTATGCCTATGCCCTTGATAATCCCGACGCTCCATCGGTACTTACATTAAAATTAAATCAACAAACTGCCCAAGTCCGTGGGAATGCCGTTACACTAGAAACAAGTCCCATCTTGCAAAACGGTGTTACGATGGTACCATTACGATTTATCGCGGAAGCTTTAGGCTCAAGGGTGTCATGGGATGAGATGACACAGACGGTTACTCTACAGAAGGATGCGACAACCATTCAGCTAACGTTGGCTCATTCCGAGGCACGTGTGAACGGTGTCTCCCTTCCGTTGGAGCAGCCGGCCACAATCATAAATGAAACGACCTTAGTGCCGCTTCGCTTCATTAGCGAAAGTCTCCAGCAGACGGTGACCTATGACAACATCTCGCAGGTAATTACGATCACAAGCATAAAGAAATCTTCCCCCGTCCCCGTACCCGCGAAAAAGAAGCTGAGCAGACCTACGGTCGATAATTTAACGGAGCGGGACACGCAGTACAGCACGATTCCTATTGTAACGGGCAATACGATCAGCTACAGGGCAGCAATGGAATTTCTGGATCTTGTCGTAGATAAGAATGACAACGTCTATACACTGGACTTCAGTAGAAACCGCTCATCAGCAACCGGACATCTCATTTCGATGTACCGGTCGGCCGAGGGCAAACAATTGAACCCGCATATCGTGCTCACCGAGAAATTCAATTTTAACTACACAACTAAGAAAAACGGTGAATCGAAGCTGCTGTATTTCGAGCTGAATCCGCAAAGACTACATTACGATGAGCTGAAGGACAAAGTATACACGTCCGCTAACGTCACACAGCAGGGTATCTCATCCGAATCGGTAAGCTTCGCTTTTTTCGAGGTTGTTCCCGAGGTTAAGCTTATCACTTATTCCAAAGAGGAAGATATATTCGGTGAATTCAATTTTTTCTCAACGACTAGTGATGGAAAGGTATATTACAGCAATAGCTACCAGAACAAGGTATACACTGTTGGAAAAGATCAGTCTGTCACAACAAGCTTTATGCCTAGAGAAGCCAAGCTAAGCCAACTCGTTTCCACGGTATGGGAAGGGCAAACTTATTTGCTCGATAAAGCGAACAAGCGTATTCTCCGTATTCAACCGAACGATACGATTACACAGGTAGCTACGGTGAGCCTGGAAGAAATCCTGGAAGCTTCATCAAGAGACGGCAGCTTTTATGTACACGATCATCAAGGGTTCTATCGAATAGATATCCATGGTAAGGTTGAACCGTACGTCATGCTGGACCAGCTTACCTATCAGCGGGGGCTTTGGAATCCCGGAACCGGCTCATATGATGATACGGAGTCACAGAACGCGGATAAGCCCCTTTTCATGGGCAATTCAACGGAAATCAGTCTCACCAGCCCAACCAAATTTAGTATGGATACCCGCGGGAATATCATATTGTTTGACAACAACCGCCATATGCTGAGACGAATTAATGTGTATGAAAAATAACATCATTGTTCTAAAGACCATGTCCCCGGCATGGTCTTTGCTGTAGAAAGTCATTATTTTGTTTCCGGGGTTGATGAAAAGGGAACTAGGCATTTGGTCTGATATGGTTTACACTCATTACTTAAGTCTTATACATCGGAGTAAAGGAGTATGTTAACAATGAATAAGGAAGAAGCCCTACAAGCCCCGGGCGACGTGAGCAAACCCTCGAAGGCGACCTTGGTCGCGATTCTCGGCTCGTTGGCGATGATGGGGCCGCTTACCATCGATATGTATTTGCCTGCGCTGCCCGCCGTTGTGAGCGAGTTTCAAACGACGGAATCGTATGTGCAGCTCAGCTTAACATTCTACCTAGTTGGTCTGGTTCTCGGCAATTTGCTGGCCGGACCGATTAGTGACGTCAAGGGAAGAAGGGCTCCCATGCTGCTCGGACTGGCGGTGTATGCGGTATGCTCGCTGCTGTGCGCATTCAGTCCGAACATTTGGTGGCTGATCGGGCTGCGGGCGCTGCAGGGCTTTTCCGGAGCGGCGGGAATGGTCGTCTCCCGGGCGGTAGTGCGGGACCTGTTCTCCGGTACGGAGATGACCAAGTTCATGACGATGCTGATGGTCGTCAATGGGGCCGGGCCGATTATCGCACCGATTATCGGGGGACAGCTGCTGCGGTTTACGTCATGGCGTGGCGTATTCGTCGTGCTTTGCATCGTCGGGATATTGCTGTTCCTCAGCGTTTTGTTAGGGCTGAAGGAAACTCTGCCGCCGAGCCGCAGGTCCGCAGGGGGCATCGGTCGGACGTTGACCACTTTTGGCTCACTGTTCCGGGACCGGGAGTTCATGGGCTTTGCTCTTTCCTCCGGGTTCGTAACCGCCGCACTCTTCGCGTACTTGTCCGGTTCCTCT
Source organism: Paenibacillus silviterrae (assembly GCF_030167925.1). GTDB lineage: Bacteria > Bacillota > Bacilli > Paenibacillales > NBRC-103111 > Paenibacillus_G > Paenibacillus_G silviterrae. The sequence continues at coordinate 1,124,099 of NZ_JASKUT010000002.1, read as the reverse complement.
TTTGTTCTGCAAAATATTTACGGCGTATCGCCGCAGACGTACAGCCTCATCTTCGCCGTCAATGGCTTCGGCTTCGTGCTTGCCTCGCAGGTTATCGGCAGGCTGGTGGGAAGAGTGCCTGAAATCAAGCTGCTGGTCGCCGGCTATGTCATTGCGGCTTCAGGGGGCATTCTCCTGCTAGCCATGGTGCTGACCGGTGCCGGGATCCCCGGAGTATGGCCGGCTTTCTTCCTGATCGTATCGAGTGTTGGAGTAGTGGGGCCGACCAGCTCGTCGCTGGCGCTGCAAAATCAGGGCAAGAACGCCGGTAGTGCCGCTGCACTGCTGGGTGTGTTGTCGCTGCTGTTCGGGGCGGTTTCTTCGCCGCTCGCCGGAATCGGCGGCGGAGAATCCGCGCTGCCGCTCGCGATCTTGATCGCCGTCACCTCCTCCAGCTCCGTGCTTTGCTACTTGCTGCTGATCAGGAAGCGGCAGAACGTGTAACATAAAACCAACAAGGCTGCTGGGATGAGCAGCCTTGTTTGCGTTTTTAATCAGTTATGGAGAGCTTTTGAAGTTCCACTGTGGAGGCATTTATATTCCCATTCTTCGATGACTGGATAATACACTGGGGCGTCCGGTAGCCGTCGAATGGCGCATCCATCCCCGTCTGCGCATGTCCCACATGCCGAAAAGATATAGGAAGCACTTGGGGGAGATGAATTTGCCGGAAAAGGCAGGAATTTAATAAATATTTTAAGTTTACGCCACTTTTTTCTTAAAGAGTTTTTCCTATCCTAGAATCGAACCATAGGTTTAGGAGGAACACCAATGAAGAAGTGGCTGTTTTGGCTGGGTGTCGCAGGGCTGCTGACGTATGGGGTGGTTCGGAACGCTCCGGAGGGCACGGACGGGCACGAACGGAACATAGAGGTTCAGGTGCAGACGGCGAAGGCTGACGCTTCACCGAAGGACGGGCAGCGGATCAAAGTATCGAAGGATCAAATTTACAAAGGGAACTTGCTGCTTGTCAACAAGAAACATCCCGTTCCCGCAGGAGGCGAAGAGGTAAATGCGGTTTTCCTGTACAAGCACCAGGAGCTGGTGAAGGGCTACGGCTTGCTGGACCGTACGATTCAGCTATCCAAGGACATGGTGCAGAAATTCACCGCCATGGTCGCAGCGGCGGAGCAGGAGGGGGTGAACCGCTTCCTGATTACGAGCGGCTACCGGGACCATGTAGAGCAAGGCCAACTTTATAAGCAAATGGGAGCGGATTATGCCATGCCGGCTGGATACAGCGAACACAACCTGGGCCTCTCGATCGACATCGGTTCGGCACAGGGGGAAATGGACAAGGCGCCGGAAGGGAAGTGGCTGAAACAAAACGCCTGGCAATATGGGTTTATCCTCCGCTACCCGAAGAACAAGACTGACATCACCGGCATTCAATACGAGCCGTGGCATTTCCGCTATGTCGGGCTGCCTCACAGCGCCGTCATGCAGGAAAACGAGTGGGTGCTGGAGGAATATCTGGACTACTTGAAAGATCGGAAGTCGGTAACCGTCACGGTCAAGCATTCGACCTGCAGCATCTCCTACTATCCCGTTACCAAAAGCACAACGATTGATATTCCGTCGAACGATCGTTATGAGATCTCCGGCAACAATGTGGACGGTGTCATCGTAACCGTATGTCCAGACCGGCAGCATGACCGCAAACAACGATAAGGATGTGACCGAGATGACAGTGAGAAGACGATTGAAGGAAGGGATCCTTCACGTGATGCTGGTTTTGTACGGGTATGTGCTGATCAAGATTATTTTGTTCAAATTCCGTCCCGTCGAGCTGAATGTGTTCATGGATCGGATGAAAAAAAGTTTAAGTGATCCCGATCTGATCATGTGGCGGCTCCATAACGGAAATCTGACTCCTCTCGCGGAAATTACCCGGTCCGTGGATGAAGTATCCGTTCACGGACTGGTCAACTTGTTCGGGAATGTGTTGATTTTCATACCGTTCGGGTTGCTGCTTGGCTTCTTGTCAGTGGGAAGGAAAATATCCGCCGGAGGCGCGGTTCTCTTGTCCTTCGCCCTGAGTTTGAGTCTGGAGGGAGCCCAGTTGCTGTACATGATGGGGCAATTCGACGTGGATGATTTGATTCTGAATGCCTCCGGAGGCTGGCTCGGCTTCATGTCGTTCCTCATGCTGCGCCGCGTCGTATCCCGCGTACCCGCATAAAGCGAAAATCTGTTACAATACTACTAATGATTCTATGACATGCTGGAGTGGAAACCATGAGGTCTATCACCATACTGATTGCGGACGATGAGGCGGAAATTGCCGATTTGATCGAGCTGCATCTGGAGCGGGAGGGCTACCGCTGCGTCAAAGTCCATGATGGCCAGGAAGCGGTCCTTGCCGTACAATCCAACGCCATCGATCTGGCGATTCTGGATATCATGATGCCCAAGCTAGACGGATATGAGGTAACGAGAATGATTCGGGAGCAGCACCTGATGCCCATTATCTTCTTAAGCGCCAAAGCGTCCGATCTGGACAAAATCGCCGGGCTCGTCCGAGGAGCGGACGATTACGTCACCAAGCCCTTCAATCCGATGGAGCTGGTGGCCCGGGTCAATGCCCAACTGAGACGATCCCTGCAGTTCAATCCGACCTCCCAGCCCGGCAAGCCGATGTTGGAGGCGGGAGGACTCGTCATCTATCCCGAGGAGCGGAGCGTGTTTCTCTATGGCAAGCCTGTAGAGCTTACTCCGAAGGAATTCGAAATTTTGCATCTCCTGGCCAGCCATCCGAAGAAGGTGTTTAGCTCGGAGCATATTTTCGAACAGGTATGGGGTGAGGCATATTATGAAGGCAGCAATACGGTCATGGTTCACATTCGCACTCTGCGGAAGAAGCTCGGGGAGGACGTGAATAAGAATAAACTGATCAAAACCGTGTGGGGAGTGGGATATGCATTCAATGGCTGACTTGCTGCGAGGTTTCCGGTTCCGGATGATCATGCTGTTCGGGTTGAGCATGCTTCTGTCCGGCATCATCACCTATTCTTGCTACAAGGCTTTGCAGCTCTATTACCATACGATTCTCCACGAAAATCCCTTGAGACAGGTCCGCGACCTCATCAGAGAATTCGGAGACATCAATTTCTTTTTGCTGCTATTCATCCCGCTGTCCATCCTGTTCTTCCTACTGCTAACCAAACCGTATGTGGCCTATTTTCGGGAGATTTCGCACGGGATTCACCAGTTGGCGAACGGGAAGTTCGACATCCGCGTCGATATTCCGTCACAGGATGAATTCGGGGATATCGCGAGAGACATCAATCTGGCCGGGGATAAGCTGCAGCATGCTTTGGAACGTGGAGACTTCGCGGAGAACAGCAAGGAGCAGCTCGTACTGAATCTGGCCCATGACTTGCGCACGCCGCTGACCTCCGTCCTGGGCTATTTGGATTTCATCCTCCGGGATGACCAATTGACCCATGAACAGAGGAGGCACTATACGAGCATCGCTTACACCAAGTCACAGCGCCTGGAACGGCTGATTGACGAGCTGTTCGAGGTCACCCGTCTGAATTACGGCAAGCTGACGATTGACCGCAAGCCCGTCGATCTGAGCGAGCTTCTCACTCAGCTGAATGAAGAATTATATCCTGCTTTGGAGAAAAACAATCTGACATCCAGGATCAATGTGGCCTCCCATTTGATGATACGGGGGGACGGAGAACTGCTGGCGCGGGTGTTCGAAAATTTGCTTTCCAATGCCATCCGTTATGGACAGGACGGCCTGTATGTTGATATTGATGCTCATCCGGAAGGGGATGAGGTTGTCATTCAAGTGGTGAATTACGGGAACAGCATTCCCACGGAGGAACTGCCATATATATTCGATATGTTTTTTACCGGCGACCGGGCGCGGACCCATCGGGAAGGCAGTACCGGCCTGGGCCTGTTCATCGCGAAGAACATCGTCGAACAGCATCAAGGCGCTATCCTCGCTTCCAGCGATACGGTCCGTACGGTGTTCGAGGTGCGCTTGCCAAAGGACGCGGCCGCCGTTCCGGTGACTGACCGCCAGCCCTTTGTATTCTGACGGGTTCCCGAATGAGCCACAGCCGGAAGGAGTTGGTCCGGGACCTCGGATGGATCAAAGGTACGATGGCCAACATGATTTTCAACCATGAGTTTCGGAAGTTGCCGGCAATCGGCTTCGTCGCCACAGCCTCCAAATCGGGGGAAAGGCCATCGCCACAGCGATCATGCATGGACCTGAAACACTGCAAAATTAGATCGAAAATTAGTTGGGGGCATTGCGTTCCAGGACGGCACCAACGCCGGACGGATCGACTCAACTTAGTAGATCAAGCTCCAGTACCCGCTGATCTTTCTAAGATTTTTCGTGATCTCCTTGAATAAAACCCCCCAAAGTTGGCAATAAAGAATTAATGTGGCCAATCACAGAGATAAATAAGATTGAAACGTATTAACAGATAAAAATCGCTGATGAATCCATTATGGAATTTGATTAAATAAGTATCGTTCGTAATATGGCCAATTTCTGGTTTTATCCTTGTTGGACCTCAAAAAAAAGAAAGAGTTGGTCAAAAGACCGCTCCTTCTTTTTTTTACTTTTTTATAGTGTCTTTACATAATCAACCTGTCTCAGCATGCATAAAGCGTTGTCCGTTCTGTCTTAATTAATCGGATTTTTTTACTATTTCTGTTGACTTTGTTGACTATTTTGGCCTTGTTGCGATTGTTTTTGAGCTTGAAGAATAGCCTCTTGCGTTTGCTGCATTGCCTGTGTGGATTGTTGATTGTTTTGCGTAGATTGGTTCTGTTGGTTCTGCTGATCTTGTTGATTTTGCATGATAATTCCTCCAGTTACCTTTTTTTAATGCACTTATAATATGTACCATTACAGTAAGATTAATACTTAATGAATTTACAAATCAATTCTGAAACCATTAAAAAACCGAATCATCATGATACCCTTCTTTTCGCATGTTCACTTGGTGTGCCAGTATACATAAGATTTATTATAGGACCTAAATCCTGCAATGACATCTTATTCTCGGAAAGTTCTTCGGGCACAGTACGTCTATTTACTTTTCCCTTGACTTGTAGTCACTACATTTCTCCATGCGGTTCCTGCATCCTTCCATAGGTATCGAGGAGCCGCTAAGGTAAGATACACATAGATCTTATCTTTTCTAGAGGTGAAAGCTTACTATGTCCATTCTATATGATCAGGAGCAGCAATTATTTCATTTGCGGGCGGGAGATATGAGCTATGTATTGCACGTGCTTCCGTCCGGCCATTTAGGTCACGTATATTGGGGGCCGAAGCTGCGCTCCTTGAAGGCGGCCCATACGGTGCACGCTAGAGAGCGGGCATTCTCGCCGGTTTATGATCCTAAGAATCAAAATTTGTCCCTAGACACGATTCCTTTGGAATATCCAGGGTACGGGAACTCCGATTATCGCCAGCCGGCATATCAGGTGCAGCTGGAGAACGGTACGACGATTACCGATCTTCAGTATGTGTCGCACACGATTGAAAGCGGCAAGAAGGCGCTGCCCGGGCTACCCTCTACCTATGTGGAAAGGGAGGAAGAAGCGGATACGCTGGACATTGTGCTCGAGGACAAGCTATCCGGCCTGCAAGTGATTCTCTCGTACACGGCGTATTCGAAGCGAAATGTGGTGACTCGGAGCGCGAAGCTGTCTAATCAAGGTGCAGAGCCGCTTCGTCTTCAGCGCGCCCTTAGCATGAGTGTCGATTTTCCGCATGACCAATATGATTTGCTGCACTTGTCCGGGGCATGGGCTAGAGAACGGTACGTGGAAACCCGTCCGCTGCGTTCGGGGACGCAATCGATTGAGAGTCGTCGCGGGGCAAGCAGCCATCAACAAAATCCGTTTATCGCCCTGCTAGGGAAGGGAGTCACGGAGGAAACCGGTGAAGTATACGGCTTCAGTCTTGTATACAGCGGAAACTTCCTTGCATCCGTTGAGGTGGACCAGTTCCATACCACTCGCTTATCGATGGGAATCAACCCGTTTGATTTCAGCTGGCTGCTAGAGGCAGGAGAGTCCTTTCAAACGCCCGAGGTTGTCATGGTATATTCCCAAACCGGACTGACTGGGATGTCGCACACGTACCATGACCTGTACCGTACCCGGCTGTGCCGCGGCAAGTATCGCGATTCTTCTCGACCAGTTCTGATTAATAACTGGGAAGCGACGTACTTCGATTTCAATGCGGATAAAATCGAAGCGATCGCTGCAGCAGGCAGTGAGCTGGGAATTGAGCTGTTCGTGCTGGATGACGGCTGGTTCGGCCGAAGGGACAACGATCGCTCTTCACTGGGCGATTGGGTAGTGGACCGGAAAAAACTCCCGAACGGTCTGGAGGATCTGGTAGAGCGGGTTAGGAAACAGGGGATGCAGTTCGGTCTGTGGTTCGAACCGGAGATGATTTCTCCGGACAGCGAGTTGTACCGCAAGCATCCGGATTGGTGCCTGCATGTGCCGAACCGTCCCCGCAGTGAGGGGCGCAATCAACTGATTCTCGACCTATCCCGCGCGGAGGTCTGTGATTATATTGTTGCGTCGGTATCGAGGATTTTATCCGGAGCGCCGATCAGCTATGTGAAATGGGACATGAACCGTCATATGACGGAGATCGGTTCGGCACTGCTTCCTGCGGAACGTCAAAGAGAGACGGCCCATAGGTACATGCTGGGGCTTTACGATGTAATGGAACGGGTAACGTCGTCCTTTCCGGATGTATTGTTCGAAAGCTGCTCGGGCGGCGGCGGCCGTTTCGACCCAGGCATTCTTCATTATATGCCGCAAACCTGGACCAGCGATAACACGGATGCGGTGACACGCTTGAAGATACAATACGGCACCAGCCTCGTGTATCCGATTAGCAGCATGGGAGCTCACGTCTCTGCTGTTCCCAATCATCAGGTGCATCGAGTCACTTCCTTGAAAATGCGCGGCGATGTAGCGATGAGCGGGAACTTCGGATACGAGCTGGATGTAAGCACCTTTACCCCGGAGGAAAGGGAGCTCGCCAAGCGGCAGGTGGCTCTTTATAAAGAGCTTCGTGAATTTGTACAGTATGGAAAATTTTATCGCTTGTTGAGCCCCTTCGAGCAAAACGATGCCGCCTGGATGTTTGTTTCCGAGGACGGTCAAGATGTGCTCGCTTGCAGCTTCCGGGTGCTTGCGGAGCCGAATGAGCCGTTAAGCCGATTAAAGCTGAAGGGCCTTGATCCGCAACGGGATTACCGGGATACGGAAACGGGAGAGATCTATGGCGGGGACGAGCTGATGTACGCGGGGATTAGCCTGCTGAGGCAGCATGGCGATTTTGACAGCAAGCTTTTCCGCTTTAAAGCAATCTAAGCCTTCAGAGGAAACATCCGCCTGAACGGGCATGAGAGTGTTCGCAGGGGGATGTTTCTTTTGTTACTGAATTCGGTGTATGATAAAGAAGGTCAACAACATGATGCGTTATCAACGGCCTATCAATAAAGCCTGCTTATCTAAATCGAAGGAGTCCGTTCATGAAGCTTGTCACTATGAATCACTGGGATCCGGAACGCTGGATGCAAGCGGAGCCGATCTACCGGGAAGCTTTTCCCACGGGAAGAAAAGGTGATCTTATCATACGGCGGCTGCTTGAACAGCATGCTGGTTACCTTCATCTTGCTGTGGAAAGGAATGAAGTTCAGGCGATGGCAATTTCCGCGACAATCACAGAGATTGATGCATTGCTGATTGACTATCTTGCTGTACGGCATGAGCTGAGGGGACAAGGGATCGGGCAGCGATTTTTAAATCTGCTTAAAGGATGGACCGTGCAGCAGGGAATGAAGGGTATGCTCTTGGAAATCGAGTCGGACGAGGGAGAAACGAATCCTGCTCGTCGCCGCTTCTGGGAACAGGCCGGGTTCACGCTAACCGAGTATGTCCACGAATACATCTGGGTTCCGGAGCCTTATCAGGCGATGTATCTTCATCTGCGGGAAGGGAGCAAAGTGCCTGAAGAAGGTAAGGAGCTGTTCCGGCATATCACCCATTTTCATAAAAAAGCTTGGGGGCTGGCGAAATAGCGGCATCCTGGGCTTTTTTCTTGTTATGCTGACAAAAGTGTGATTTATTACCAGTAATAAATCAAAGTAATGGAACATTTATACAGTTTCTCTCGTCTTCTAATTGGAAATGCCAAAATATAGATTCATAGGAGAGAGAGCAACGAATGAAAAAGCTGGGGATCACGCTGTTGACGGCAGCAACCATGGTAAGCGGTTGTGGTATGGGGGAAGAGAAGCCCTCCTCACAAGCGCTTAAGGAGCTGGGCAAGGATGAGAAGGCAACCGTGAAGGTGTTGTACTATGATAGAACGGCCTTTTTTCAGCAATACGGCAATCTGTTGATGGCCAAATACCCGAATATCGATATTGAGGTCATTAGCAATCAGGGCATTTATGGTCCGGGCAAGGATCCCAAAAAAGAGTTCCGCAAGCTTATGGAGGAACAAAAACCCGATATACTGCTCATCAATAACCTTTCGGATTACGAGCAATATGTACAAGAAGGCTTGTTGTATGAGCTTGACGGAGTCATCAAGCAAGATAAGTTTGATGTTGAGAATATAATCCCCGCTGCAGTAGAGTTAATTCGAAACAAAGGGGGAGGCAAGCTCTATGCGCTTACGCCTAACTTCTACAGCCAGGCGATTTACTATAATAAGGATCTGTTCGACAAGCATGGAGTCCCTTATCCGAAAAACCAGATGACATGGGAGGATCTGCTGGCGCTGGCCAAAAGATTCCCTACGCAAGGGGATGAGAAGGATCGGATTTACGGGCTAAGTGCATACCATTATGTTAGAGACAGTATGTCCTTCTCGTATTTGAGTGCTATCGGCATGACCCATGGACTTACGTTTGTGGACCCGGCTTCGATGAAGGTCACCTTACAGACAGACGGCTGGAAGCGAGCGATGCAGCTAGCAGTAGATGCCATGAAGTCAGGCACACTGTATCAGCCGAAAAATGAGCCGAATTCGCAAGCGCCGGTCATGTTCGACAGCTACCTGAAGCAGAATCCGTTCATCGCGGGCCATGCGGCCATGACCATAGAATCGTCATATCTGATGGATCAGCTCGAGCGCGCCAAGGAAATACTGAAGGATGTCCCGTCGGTCAATTGGGATATCGTGACGGTTCCGGTTGATCCCCTGCATCCCGATGTCAGTAACACGGTGAATGTCAGCAACCTATACGCGATCCAAGCGTCATCCCCGAATATTCGCGCAGCGTGGGAAGTCGTCAAATACATCAATAGCGACGAAATGGCGCGCATTCAGTCGAAATCCTCCACGGGTCTGGTAACCCGAACTAAGCACGCAAAGGAACAGAACGGCCGCAGCTTGGAACCCTTTTATCTGTTAAAGCCTAGCGAGCAGTTGTACAAAGATACGGAGAAAATACCGCAAGGCTTCTATAGCACATTCATGGGCACAGCCAATACGGAAATTCAATCCGCAATTGATGGAAAGAAAAGTATAGAGGATGCTCTCCAAGCAATGCAGCAAAAAGGGGAAGAAGCATTGACCGCTGCTTTACAGCAGCAGAAGGATATGGAAGAGAAAGAAAAAGGAGCAGGAGCTCCCAAATAATGTGCGTAAGCCAGATCGGTTCAAGTCTCCGATCTGGTTTTTTTTATTGAAGCAATATATGCTTCAATAAATGGGGCTGGCTTTAGGAGTAATTATCCTGCAGGGCTTTTTGTAGAAGTCCAATGCACCGCTCAAGCTCGACTTTCATCAGCTTCTTATAAGCTTGGGCCTGCTGGCGCCCTTCATCGGTAAATCGGTAGTAAATGACCTTTTGGAATCCGTCTTTGTCCTTCGAGCGGAGCTCCTCGGTTCGGGTAACCCATCCAGACGCGTACATTTCATGCAGGATTTTATAGATATCGGAGTGGGAGGGGCGATAACCGTGCTTGGACAGCTCAGCCTCGAAGGTATCCTGGAACTGTAAGCCATACAACTCATCCCGTTCGATGAGAGTAAACAGGTACATTTTCAGAAACGCCTTTTGCTTGACTAAGAAATTGTTGGGCTTACTAGATGCATCCATGCAGAGGCTCCTTTACATTGTTGATCATAATGAACTATGTTGAAAATTCACAACAGGGAGAAAACTCAATTGCATTCTTCCCGAATGTATTCTGATCCCGTAGAAAAATGTTCTTACTTACTCCAATTGTTTCAATGGTGGATTGAACAAATCCTAGTTTATCTTAATCAACATTCTTCATGGGGTCAAGCCGCAACAAAAACAGCCCTCCGGAGAAAACTCCGTCAGGCTGTGTTTAATATTGAAGTAATGTTCCGATGATGTTGCCATCCTTACTGTAACCGGCATAAGCTTCTTGTGCCTGTTCCAGCGGATAAGTTCCAGTGAGAAGCGGCGCCGCTTGAATGCGTCGGTCTGCAAGCAGCCGGACATACTCGCCGATATTCCGTCCTTCCGTCCATCTCACGTAACCGATTGGGTAATCCTGATTGTTGCGCTCATAGGACGCATCATATCTTCCCGGTCCACCGGCACGCGAGATCAGCACCTGAGCTTCCTTCTGAAACATTAGGCTGCGGGAGAATTCGGCCGTAATATCGCCTACAATGACAACCTTGCCGCGATCACGCAGCCAATGCATGGCGTCGTTGATCAGCGTTTGGCCGCTGCCGCTGGCGCATAACATCACACAGTCGACGCCTACGCCGCGGCTTTGCTCAGCAATCTGCTTCTCTAACGCTTCGCGCTCGCCATATGCATGGCGGACACCGCAGTTCTGCAGAAGCGACGTGCGATGGGGATTGAGATCGTAGCCGTACGTAACCATCGAACCGGCATTCGCTATCTGGGCAATCAAATTGCCCAAGATACCAAGCCCTACTACGACAACGGATTCCCCGAAACGAAGGTCGGCGATTCGGTGTGCATGGACGGCTATGGCTCCCAAGCCTGCTAACGCCGCTTCCTCAGGTCGAACATGCTCCGGTACCGCCGCCGCCAAATTCGCCGGCACCGACATAAGCTCCGCATGATGAACATAAGGAGCGCCATAGCATGCTACTCGCTGACCGGGCTGTAAGCCCTGCACTTCGTCGCCGACCTCCTGCACAATGCCAACGGCGCTGTAACCAAGGTAGACAGATCTCTCCTTAGAGGCTTTGGCCATGGAGAGCTCCGTCCCTGGGCTTATTGCCGAAAATTCCGTACGAACGATCACATGCCCCGGCAGGAGAGCAGGGGGCTCTTTATCCAGGACGAGTATATGTCCATGCTGTGCAGCTACTGTCTTCATGATGAAGTCCTTTCTTTATAACATCAGAATTTATAAGTTTTGAGCGGAGCTCAAGGATTTTGATGTTTCAAGAAAAGCTACCGTATTGACACGAATGCACTACTTTGAAAGGGCTTCGATAGGAGCTTTTCTTATAATATCAGAATTTATAAGTTTTGAGCGGAGCTCAAGGATTTTGATGTTTCAAGAAAAGCTACCTTATTGACACGAATGCACTACTTTGAAAGGGCCTCGATAGGAGCTTTTCTTATAACATCAGAATTTATAAGTTTTGAGCGGAGCTCAATGATTTTGATGTTTCAAGAAAAGCTACCTTATTGACACGAATGCACTACTTTGAAAGGGCTTCGATAGGAGCTTTTCTTATAACTCAGAATTAATCGAGAGAAGTTTTTACATCGCCGGATTTTTACGATATTCGCTTGGCGACACTCCGTAATATTTTTTGAAGGTACTGGTGAAGGTTGTCGCATTCAGATATCCGGTCCGTTCTCCGATTTCCGTAATGGATAGATCGGTTTTTCTTAAATATTCGGACGCGTTGGACAAGCGCACTTTATTCAAGTACTCAACGAAATTAACTCCAAATTGCTTCTTGAAATAGTTGGAAAAATACTTCGGACTTGTCTCCAGCAGCTCCGCCATATGGTCCAAATGGAGATTATCCATGTAATGCTTGTCAATGTATTCGGCAATCGCCGCACGATTCAGCTTATTGGTCTGAGTCTCCTCATGCTGCGAAGCAATGGTGCGGGCCGCGGCAACCAGAAGCTCTCGGACCGTCTTGAAGTCAACGGCCAGCTCCAGCTTTCTCCTGAACGTGGCTTCCAGCTCCTGCTGCTGCGCAGGGAGGCGAGTAGATGAAGAAAAATGCTTCATCATGCCGTAGAAGATGCTTTCTGCAATCGATAACAGCTGATGATACTGGATATCCAGCTCCAGGTTGGCGTCCAGCATCTCCGATACGAGCCGCTCCGCTTCGGATTTATTTCCCGTCATGATGGAATAGGAAAGCCTTTCGATTTCTTGAGGGGCTAAGTGCACTCGGAATGACGGACGTATCGATTGAATGTCAAACAAGGGACCCTCATCCATCAGATTCCGCTCGGAATAGCAGCGAACAATATCCTTGTAGGCAAGACGAAAATTGCTAATCTTCGAAATATAAACCCGGCTGGCGGCTGCAATGATACCCAATTCATGAAACGACTCGTTCTGCAGACTCACAAGGAAGCTGCGAACCCGGTTCATCGCGTTTTCCTTATGAGATGCCTGGCGTAGGCTGATGAGCCCGATGAAGGTAAGGCCGGCTTCATGAAACAGGACGACATGCTCCAGCCGCTGGCTTAGGCCTGTTTGCAAACAATCCAGAAGCTCATCCGGGGTTACATGGGAATGCTTCACTTGATCCTCTTGGGGTCGAAAAGTGATCGACAGCATAATGAACTGTCCCAAGGGAATCAGCTCCCCAAAGTAGGAACGGCCATGAAGCTCAAACTCCAGCGAATCCGAGTAATCGTCCAGCGCCCTCAGGAAGTAGTTCCTGCGCATGTCCTCATGGACTGATGCGAGCCGACGCTGTGCCTCGTCATTTGCTTCCTGTAATCTGAGAATCTCCCGTTTAATGTTGGGGTAGTCGGGGCCCGTGCCCAGCCGCCCCCCAAACAGCTTGAGGATATTTTGCACCGGCTTATATAAGAAATGGCTTAATAAGAGAGAGAGGGCGATCGCACTTAGGATCGACACCAGCATAATAGATTGATTGGTTGTAGAGACGGCTTCCAGATTGGCAAATTCTCTTGGGGACTTATTGATATAAGTAAAGCCGTTATACTCGGACTTAAACACGTAGTATTCATAATCCTTACGTTGTACCGTGGATTCCTGGGCTGCGTCGATTCTCAGGTCGCTCAGAAGTCCAACCATATTCCAATCATCCTCTGTGTTAAGAATCATGGTCTGATTCTCATCGAGAAGGAACAGGGAGGTCCCTTGCATCATAGAAATTTGGTTTACCTCACTAAGCAGCTTCTGCAAATCGATGAACACCATAATGTTCAGCTCGGAGATCTGATTGTTGCCGAGTACCGTGAGAAGCTTCCTTCCCGGCGCCTCCGCGCCCGCCGTTTTTCTGCCGAAATATTGTGTGGGCATTATCTTGAGCGGGTGCTCGGAGGAAGCAAGGGAGTACCAGTACTCAGCATTATAAATTGGATGAATGTACTTTATTGCAAACAGCTCAGGTAAATGAATGGTGCCGGTGGATGTGATCGCCAAAGAAGAGTTTTTGTGAAAAACAACCACATCCTCAATGTAGTTGACGGAGGAGATTAAAGTGCCGATATTTTTCTGCATCATATAGGCGTCATGCATATCAATCGACCCGCTATCAATCTCATCCCACGCATTGTAAGGCAGCATTTGTACGGAATAAATGATATCATTTATTTTTTTGAAGCTGTTATCGAACGAGCGAATCACGTTATTGACCACAAGCCTATTATTCTCGCTCACTTGCTTATAAATGCTCTGAATCGAGTTTTTATAAACAATATAATTCGATAGAAACATGATGACGACAACAAGAAGCAGCGCACAAAAGATTCGCAGCATTCCTTTACTGGCCATGATTCTGAGCATTGGCATGCGAGTCTTCACCACCACGTCCTGGAATAGTTCATCGGTCTAATACTTATGTGTAATTCGACCAACTGCTGAATTATCCCTTCTCAGAACCGAGCATAATTCCTTTGGCAAAATATTTTTGCGCAAACGGATAAATGATAAGCACCGGAATCATAGATAAAAAGATCGTTGCATTCTTCATAGCCTGTGGCGTAAGCGCCGCGTGCTCCGCCATCCCCGTTTCCTTGGCGCTGTCGAAGATGAGCATATCCCGAAGCACAACCTGAAGCGGATACAAATCGGAATCGTTCAAATAAATCATGGGTAGGAAGAAGCTGTTCCAATGCCCCATGAAGTAGAACAGACCGATGGATGCCAGCGCCGGTTTGGATAATGGAATAATGATGCTGAACAAAATACGGTATTCCGAAGCTCCGTCCATAACAGCCGACTCGCGAAGCGATGCGGACATCGATTCATAGAAGCTCTTGAGAATGAGTAGCTCGATGGTCCAAATCGCATTGGGCAATACAAGCGCCCATATCGTATCGATCAGCTGGAGCTTCTGGACGATCAGATACGTAGGAATAATCCCGCCGTTCAGAAACATGGTCAGCACAATCGCAATCATGAAGTATTTCCGCCCGAAAAAGCCGGGCCTCGACAACGGATAAGCTGCAACTGCCGTCATCAGCAGGTTAATCGCCGTTCCCACGCCGGTATAAAGCACCGTGTTCAGATAAGCTCTTGGAATTCTAGGATCCTGCAGAATCTGAATGTAGGCGTCCATGTTGAAGCCCTTAGGCCACAGAAACACTTGATTTTGGACAATGCTGGCCGTGTCGCTGAACGAAATGGCTATGATATACAGAACGGGGTAAACCGTCGCAATCGCCACAAGACCTAAAAGAAAGACCAGGAGGGCATCGAACATCGTGAACCCTGTGCCGGAAGAACTTCTGTGACGTATTACCATAGTCCTTTCCCTCCCGCCTTCTTGCTAATCAGATTCGAAATCAGCAGCATAACCAAAGCGATCAGAGCTTCGAACATCCCGACCGCAGAAGCGTAGCTGTAGTTGGTTTCGAGCAGACCTTTACGATAAACGTAAGTGGAGAACACATCCGCGACCTCATAAGTCATCGGATTATAAAGCAGAAGCACCTTCTCGTAACCGATCCGGAACATAGCGCCCGCCTTAATGATAAACATGATGAGGACCGTCGGCATAATGCTCGGCAAGGTGATGTATCTCATCATTTGCGTACGTGTCGCTCCGTCTACTTTAGCCGCTTCATATAAGGTAGGATCGATGCCTGCGATAGCGGCCAGATAGATGATCGCTTCATAGCCCATATGCTGCCAAATTTCGGTGGAAACGTACACCGTCCGGAACCATTCCGGCGCAGCAAGAAAATAAATTCCGTCAAAGCCCATCAGCTTTAATACCTGGTTAATCAGACCATGGGTCGGAGAGAGAAAATCAATAATCATGCTGCTGACGATAACCACGGACAGGAAGGCCGGCAAATAGCTGAACGTTTGGACCGTCTTCTTGAAGGCCATATGACGTACCTCATTAAGAAGCACGGCAAAGAGAATCGGAAAAGGAAATGCCCATACCAGGGTGAATACCCCGAGTAGAAACGTATTTTTAAACAATAACCAGAAATCAGGACTATCGAAGAATCGCTCAAAGTGCCTCAGCCCGACCCATTCGCTGTCAAGAATGCCTTGATACACATTGTAATCCTTGAAGGCAATGATCATCCCGTAGAGCGGGCCGTAACGAAAGATAATAAAAAACAATATACAAGGAAGGAATAAAAGAAGCAGCTGCCGATCCCGTCTGATATGCCGCCATGTCGCTGAGAGCCCTCTGGTTGGAAGCATCGGAGCGCTCCCTTGCTTACTTGGTATCATCGTAACGTTTTTGTGCTGCGTTATAAGCGTCGATAAACTTTGCTGCGCCTAGCTTATCTGCGCTTTGCAGCCATTCCTTCCATTGAGCGTCGCCGAATTCCTTCTTCATAATATATTTCGTTGCGAATTCATTGGCGGCTTTTTCCAGAGATACTTTCATCTCAGCGAGTGTTTTGGTCTCATCGTCAGTAAACTTCAGAACCGGGTCGGCGGGCTCGAATTTGTTACCCTTCATGATCTTATCCTGAGCTTCCTGCTCCTTCTCCGTAAAGGTGTAATACACACTGCGCTTGTCCGGACGCAGGTACATACCTTCGATCCACATGCCGTACTTCTTATCGAGCGCTTTAATGTCAATCAGCGGGAGGTCCTTCAGCTCAGGATATACCGGCTTTCCGTTTTCCATTTTGAAGGTTTCGCCTTCAATCCCCATGGTAACGAGAGTGGAGCCGGAAGGGCTTGTTAAGTAATCGAGCAGCTTGAGAGCAATTTCTTTGTTTTTGCTATTGGAAACGACGATACCCCAGTTATCGATTTTCGGGAGACTGCGAATGTTACCGGTTGGACCTACCGGATTGCCGTACCGGAGGTTGTATTCCGGATTTTGTGCTTTTACCTGATTGGCGAAGGAGTCGAGACGGCCGATCCAGTCAAAGGTAACGAATGATTTGTTGCTGGAGGTCATCTTGGCAGTCCACGATGCATCGGTGTCCGTGACGAACTCAGGGTCCATCAGTCCTTCGTTGTACAGCTTTTTCATGAAGTCGAGCATGTCTTTGAACTCAGGCTGCGTATAAGCAAGCTCCCAGTTTTTCGATTTTTCATCGTAGGCTGCAGGGAAGCTGGTTCCACCGAGTCCCCAACCATAGGACCAATCGCGGAAAATCGTTTCTTTCGTCTTGGACGCGTAAGGATAGGACTGTGGATAAGCTTCTTTCAGCTTTTTGAGCGCGTTGTAGAACTCCTCGGTGTTCGTCCATTCCTTAATTCCATGTTTATCGAAAATATCCTTACGGTACAAGAAACCGTGGTTCACATCGCGCTGCAAGCCGTAGATCGGCCAGGAATACATGTTGTTTTTGTCGTCCGACCAGGATTTCATGACCCAGTTGTTTTCTTTATTGTCGACGTACAGCTTCTTAAAGTTAGGCAGTTCATTCAAATAAGGGTTGATTGGAGCTAAGGCGCCTTGAGCCCCCATCTTGTTCAATTCCGAGACCGTTTGGCCATGGTAAATATCGGGGAGCTTGCCGGAAGCAATGACGACTTTCAGCTTATCCTTATAGGTTTGAGAGGAGTAGGCTTGAATATCAAGCTTGATGCCTGTACGCTTCTCGATTTCCTTCACTACCATAGAATCATTCAAATTCGTATTATCACTGGGAAGCATCCAAGTAAGCGTTGTAGGCTTATCAACGATAGGAAGCTTCAGACCTCCGGTATCCCCATAATTTGCAGCAGGCGCTGCCGGTGCAGGGGAAGGACCGGTTCCTCCGGCAGGTTCCTTCGCTGTGTTGCCGCCGCTGCAGCCTGCAGCTACTGCAGCAGCAAGTGATGCCGTCATGATGGAGTTGACCCATTTACGTTTCATTTGTATACCTCCTTAGATTGTTGGAGCGAAGAAGCTGATCGTATGTCGTGCTACCGGGGGGTAGACTGTATCGTCAGCACCTGATTCGAATATAGTAGGTACGTATCACAACGTAAAGAAAGCGTTTTATATTTGCTTCGTATTTTCGCTTTTTAGCATATCTGACATGACCGAAACCCTTGATATATCTAGGTTTTGGTTGATGTAGAAAATGCTAAGGCGGTAGAAAATAATGAGATGATCCGGGTCGGACATTACATGGACGGCAAAAAAAAGAAGCGATACGATTCCTCCACATGATAGGCCCGTAATGGGGAGGAACGTTTCGCAGTTACTATAAGGAGCTTATGAAGAAATCTCCTTAATACGAGCTTTGTAAAATGCAAATTGCGGGAGCTTCATCAGCATCGCCACTACGAAGAGCAGTATTCCATTAATCAGGAAAATGTATGGAATGGGAAGCAAGCTGCCCAGGACGCCTCCAAGAAGGGGCCCGATGACGAGACCCAGCTGATTAGCAGTCTGATTCAAGCTAAAAGCGCGGCCTCTGAACTCAGGTTGTGTATTCTCGACAATGGATGCGTTTAAAGCCGGAAATACCGCTGCAAAAAATAGTCCATAGACAAACCTCAACACCCCGAAGCCTACCAAGTGAGTGAATGCGATCTGCAGAACATTACCCGCGGCTCCGCCGAGAAGTCCGATAAACAGTACTTTCCCGTTACCGAGTCGTGAGCCGAGCTTTCCCCAGACCGGTGCGGCAATTAATGTGGCTATTCCCACTGCGGAGAAAATGATGCCTGAATGCAAGGATGCGGATGATTCACTTGAGCCCAGCTGAATCACATAGATCGTCAGCAGCGGCTCGACAATCATGATGGAGGTGGAGGTAATAAAAATCAAGAGCAAAATCATCATTAGGTTTCGATTCGCTGCTGCTTCCTTAAGGTCACTCCAGACCGAAGATCGCTTCTTCTCCGATTTAACAAACTGAGGCTCTTTCACCCAAAGGAAGGCGATGACGAACGCTGCAAGCACCATCACGCCCGCCACAAAGAAGGTTTCACGAGGTCCAGCCCAATGGCTGACAACGCCGCCGAATAAGGGGCCGATCACGGAAGCGGAGGCACCTGCTGTGGAGATGATCCCTAATGCATAGCCGACGTGCTTCTCCGGCGTTTGGGTGGCTACCAAGGCGATTGCCGACGGAATATATCCCGCGAGCAGACCCTCCAGGATTCTTGCAAATAACATCTCATAGGGGGTCTGGACGAGAAAGTATAGAAAATAGGCGAGGGATAAGCATAGACCCGCCCTGAGCATCATGAGCTTACGCCCGTATTTATCCGCCAAGGAGCCCCAGAAGGGAGCAATAAATGAGCTGGCCAGGAACGTAACGGCGAAGATGATCCCCGTCCAAATTTCCAGATGCTCTGTGATATGAAGATCGTTCTGAAGAAATATCGGCAGGAAGGGAAATGAAATGGAGTAGGCCATGCTGACCAGAAAAGAACCGAGCCACAACATCGCCAAATTACGCTTCCAAGAATAACTCAAGGGGATCTACATCCTTTTTCGTAACTTGATATACCCCAACAGTTTAGCACAGAATGCCCTTAGGGTGGCTTTTCTTTTTCTTGTGCAATTCGTGAACATTTCGCATTTTCTATGATTTCGCCGGACGACCTGTGTTATAGTAGTGCCATTCCAATGCTGAGGTGAGCTTTGTTGAAAACTTCCTTCAAACTAATGGCGATCGGATTATCCTTAGCGACACTGGTCGCATGCAGCAGCGAAGAATCGGCTAAGCAAGGGCACGACAATCACGCCAATCACGATATCCAGGAAAAAACAGCCTCGATCCAGGCACTTCCGACGTTTTTAGACAAGCAGCCGGACCAAGTCCGTTTGGCCTATCAAATCGCGGGTTTAAGCACGGAGCTGCTTCAATGGATTCCATGCTACTGCGGCTGCGGCGAGAGTGCGGGGCATAAAAGCAACATGAACTGCTTCGTTCAACAAATCAACCCGGACGGGTCCGTCGTATGGGATGATCATGGAACCCGCTGCGGCGTCTGTCTCAATATTGCGGTGGAATCGGCACGCATGCTGAAGGACGGCAAATCAGCTAAAGAAATCCGGGATATGATTGATCAAAACTACAAGACAGGCTATGCCAAGCCGACCCCAACTCCCAAGCCCGTTTAAGAAGCGTTTCCTATCGGGATATCATGTAGGGGCTGACCCATAAGTCCGTGAAAATATGACCATCTTATCGTTGGTCGTGGGAAAATACCTTCAGCCTAAGCTCAAACACTTGGTTGCCGTCAATAGATTAGATTATATGGAAATGACGGCAATCCAAAACTCGCGCTGAAGCTATTTTCCCACTGACTCGCAAATGAGTCCTATTTTCAAGGAACTGGGCCAGCCCTTTTGGGGTAAGTAAATAAGAAAAGTTCGCTCAACATCGAGGTAGGTCTGCTTAGTCTTGCCCATAATTTACTCAAGAAAGCGGCAGTGGGAGCCAAAGGAGCTCCAAATTCGGCGGGATAGGCTTCCTCCTTCCACTATTTCAAGCGAAATTTAGTTCCACATAAAGAAACGGGGTGTTCCCTCAAGTAGAATTTCTACTTATGGGACACCCCCTTTTTTCTTTATAATTACAATTGGACTGACTTATTGTGGAATAATCACCGCCGGAAGGGGGAAAATATTCAAAAATGAGGAATGTGAGTCGTTGAAATGGATGAAAATGCAAAGCGATTACAGGACTATCTTCTTCAGCAGCTGTCGTCTTCCGATGATTTCGTAGATCAGAAGCTCGAATTTCAAGGAAATTGTGTTCAGTTATATTATGTGAAAAGCGTTTCCGACGAGAAAAAGCTTCAAGATCAATATATCATCCCATTTTTTACCCAGTTTCCGTCTCTCCACGATTACAGCCAATATGTCAAAGCGCTGACCACTTTAAAAAAGCTGCCGGACCCGCCGTCGCTCGTGCAAGCAATGCTTCGCGGCACCGCCGTTCTGGTAGTGAATCAAGAAGTCATCCTCATTGATGCCGCCAAAAATGAAAATACGAGCTTCGGCGAAGCAACCGTAGAGAATACAGTGCAAGGCCCGAAGCACGCCTTCAGCGAGGATCTGAGCATCAATGTGAATTTACTGCGTTTCCGGTACAATCAACCTTCTTTGGTAACGGAGCATAGGGAGGTCGGTACCTTATCGCGAACACCTATATGTATTGTATATGACGAAAAGCTTGTAAATAAAGAGGTACTGAAAGAAGTAAAGAAACGGTTGGACCGGGTTCAAAGTGTTGTCATCCAAGCCGCCGCGCAGCTGCAGCTGCATTTAAACCATAAGAAACGATCCATTGTTCCGACGATGATGGTTACGGAAAGGCCGGACCGTGTTGTTTTTAATTTAGCGCAAGGAAAGGTAGTAGTGCTGATACAAGGCACTCCCTTTTGCATTGTGGTGCCTGTTGTCTTTTACGATTTTATGGCGGGGATTGACAATTTCTATCAGCATTATTGGGTTACCCGCTTCCTGGTGTTTTTGCGATACCTTGGCCTCCTGTCAAGCTTAACGCTGGCTTCCTTCTATGTGGCGTTTACATCCTATAACCCGGAGCTTCTGCGTGTTCAGCTTGCCTTATCCATAGCGGGAAGTCGGGCCCCGGTGCCCTACCCGTCTTACATCGAGGTTCTGTTTATGCTGCTTATGATGGAGCTTCTGACGGAAGCAAGTATTCGGCTGCCCAAAACGATCGGTCCGACGGCTACAACCGTAGGCGGTCTGATCTTGGGGCAGGCTGCAACGCAAGCAGGGCTTGTCAGCAACATCATGATTATTATCGTTGCTGCCGTTGCCATCACCAACTTTGTCATTCCGATTACCGAGATGCATTTCAGTATCCGTGTCTTCCGATACATAATCCTGTTTATGACCGCGTTATTCGGGCTGCCAGGCCTTGTCTTAAGCTTCTTGGGAGTGATCATCTACATGGCCGATCAAGAGAGCTTCGGACAGCCCTACTTGAAAATTTTCTTTAAGAGCCCCAAAGAAAAAACCAATTGATTTACGAGAGGGGGCGCTCCGATGAATCGGTACTTTTATTATCTTGTTCTGCTGAATATGCTGACTAACGTAATCAGTTATGTACCGCAAACCCTGATCGAGTACCGATTTAGCGGTACGATATCCTCCATGCTGATTTCCGTTCCGATCGGAACCTTGCTGATGTATACGATGATGAAATCCATTGCGCACCTCCCTCAACAGGATTTGCCTCAAATATTACAGCAAATGATGGGAAAAAAGGTGGCCGCACTCATTAAAGTCTACTGTCTCCTGCTATGGTTTTTTGCAGGGGTTATCACGATCTATGCCATCGCGGACATTACGATCCGCTATGTCAATCCGGATAATCCCATATGGCAGATTATCCTGGTCTATGTAATTATCGGCTGGTACATCGCTACCCGCAAATCACGAAACGTTCTCTATACCGTTGAAATCGTTTTGTTTCTATATGTACCTTTAATCACATTGATTTTCGCCAAATCTTTTATTAATAGAGCCTTCCACTATGACTCGGTGATCGCCACCACCGGTCATATCTTTACTCCACCCGGGTTGGAGACCTTGTCCGCCGCTACGTATATTTTCAGCGGCTATCTCAATATGGTGTTCTTTAACAAGGTGTTTCAAAAGCCGGTGGAAACCAAGCGGATCTGGATGTTCGGTCTATTGGGATTAGGTATCCTATTTACATCATTCTACATCCCCATTGGGTTTCATGGGGCAGACGGTGTGGGGGATTATACATATCCCTGGGTTAGCACAGCCGATTCCATGCGCATTGAATTAGGTATCGTTGAACGCGTCATGTACATATTTATCGTCCTTTATACCGGGATCTCCGCCATTAGTATTGGAGTGCATTGGCACGCGGTTAACCAATTGCTGACTTCTATGGTCACTGCGGACAATAAACGGGGGACGATAATCCGATTTTTAGTATTCGCTGTTTTGGGAGCTGCCGTTATCTTCATTGGGGTAATGCTGGATGAGAAAAGCATTTTCAAATTGGGCCGAATGTGGCTTATTGTTCGTTTGGCCAGTGAAGTTGTCCTAGTGGCTTTTATCTACTTTGCTGCAAGAAGGAGACGTCATGAAGCGGATAGCATGTAAACTTGCCCTATGCATCATCTTGTGCGGCGGCCTGACGGGGTGCGGCTTCAAGGACATCGATAAACGTTTTTTTGCTGTCTCCATCGCTATTGATGAGCCTGTAAACAAGGAACGCAAATACATGGTTACGATCCGTCTTGCTATTCCAAGCCCCGAAGAGAAATTTGGCGCTAATAATTCGATTCTGGTAACAGAAGAGAACGATTCAATCGCTGAAGCGCTGCGTATTGTCAAGTCCAAAATCGATAAGGAATTGGATCTCGGCCATATGAAGGCGATTATCATTGGTGAGAGTATTGCCAAAAAAGGTGAAATGCAGGAAATTTGCGACTGGTTCTTCCGGCGAAGAGACGTTCAGCAGATTGCCTGGATGGGGATCGGAAGGCCCAGAGCCATCGATGTGATTAAATTGGAGCCGAATACCGAGAGGCTGCCTTCCAATATGCTGTTTATGTTCTTCGGAGAGACTGGAACGGAAACGGGGTATGTCGTCTCCGAGTATATGTTTGACTTCCGGAGAAGGCTGACCGAGCGTGGAATCGACCCTATACTGCCGGTGCTTGAGCCGCGCGGAGGCAACCAGTTAACGATCAATCGTGTTGCGCTGCTGGATAAAAAGAAACAAAAGCTTGTTCTTACACCGCGTGAAACGAAAATATTCAATACGTTTTATCAGGGGACCGGGAAATACGACATCAGAGTCAACCAAGGCAATGATTTCTTTGTCATTGCAGCAGAGAATGTAAGGAGCCTTTTCACGATTGTTCCTCAGGCTGACGGCAAACTGAAAATCAAAGTACGGTTGAAGATAAGCGGGATCATTGAGGAAACATCGAAAACCCATTTCCGCGGCGATGAGTTACATGATCTGGAAAAGCTGGCGGAACAGACCGTACAGGAGAGGGTTCAGCTATTTCTGAAGAAGCTGCAGCAATCCGGAGTGGATCCCATTGGATTCGGATTGCGGTATAGGGCGCAGAACTGGGATCGGCAAAAGGCTTGGGACGAATGGCAGGAGCTTTATCCATCGGTTGAATTCGAGGTCATCCCTCATGTGAATATTACCAGTACCGGGGTCATTAGTTAGTCTCCTTGTCCATCGGTCAATTAAACCCTAAATATAAACCCATAAAATTATATTTCTGGATTTCAATGGATATATTAATCCGGTATTCGAAATGTAAGCAAATGGAGGTTAGGCCAGCGTATGAAGGAGGTCAGGGAGTTTGTTGATTATATACCCAAACAACCGCTCAAATGTAAAAATTGCTTGTGGGGATCCTGGAATGGCTACAAGCAATTTTGTTCCAAAATTAGCTGTATTAAAGGTAATTAGGAATGTTGACTAAGCATTAATCCGTCACGACGACATCTTCATGAAACCTTCATGATATCTTCATCAAGGTTTCATGCTGTCTTCATCGTTCCTTCATGAATTTATTCCCAAAACGTGTTATTATATATTTATGGTTAAACTATTTACAAAACTATATCTAGGAGGAAATGGAAAATGTCTCTTATTGGAACAGAAGTAAAACCTTTTAAAGCACAAGCGTATCACAATGGTAAATTCGTTGAGGTTACGGAAGCGGATTTCAAAGGGAAGTGGAGCGTTGTATGCTTCTACCCTGCAGACTTCACTTTCGTTTGCCCGACCGAGCTGGAGGATCTTCAAAACCAGTACGAAACGCTGAAAGGACTTGGTGTTGAGGTGTACTCCGTTTCCACGGACACTCACTTTACACATAAAGCATGGCATGACACCTCCGAAACGATCGGCAAAATCACTTACGTGATGATCGGCGATCCATCCCACACGATCTCCCGTAACTTCGATGTGCTGATCGAGTCCGACGGTCTTGCTGATCGCGGTACCTTCATCATCGATCCGGACGGTGTGATCCAAACCGTTGAAATTAACGCAGGCGGCATCGGCCGCGATGCAAGCACTCTTGTTACCAAGATCAAGGCAGCTCAGTATGTTCGTAACAACCCAGGCGAAGTGTGCCCTGCTAAATGGCAGGAAGGCGCTGCAACACTCAAGCCAAGCCTTGATCTCGTAGGCAAAATTTAAGGGGCACCGACATGATACTGGACGCGGATATTAAGGCACAATTAAATCAATACCTTCAGCTTATGGAAGGGGACGTGCTACTTAAGGTTAGCGCAGCGTCCGATGCGGTATCTGTTGACATGCTGGCTCTGGTGGATGAACTGGCCGGCATGTCTCCCCGAATTACGGTAGAGAAGGCTTCCTTACCGAGAACTCCAAGCTTTAGTGTGAACCGTCCCCAGGAAGATACCGGCGTTACTTTCGCCGGTATTCCTTTAGGGCACGAATTTACTTCTCTTGTGCTAGCACTGCTGCAAGTAAGCGGAAGAGCTCCTAAGGTCGAGCAGAACGTAATCGAGCAGATCAAGCGCATCAGCGGCGAATATCACTTCGAATCTTACATCAGTCTGAGCTGCCACAACTGTCCTGATGTCGTTCAGGCCCTGAACCTGATGAGCATTCTCAATCCGGGCATTACCCATACCATGATCGATGGCGCGGCGTTTAAAGAAGAAGCCGAAAGTAAAAATGTGATGGCTGTGCCGTCCGTATTCCTGAACGGCGAATTCTTCGGCAGCGGCCGGATGTCACTGGAGGAAATTGTTGCGAAGCTCGGCAATACTCCGGATGCATCCGAATTTGCTGACAAAGAGCCTTACGACGTATTGGTTGTAGGGGGCGGTCCTGCAGGTGCCAGTGCAGCCATTTATGCAGCACGTAAGGGCATTCGCACAGGTATCGTCGCAGAACGCTTTGGCGGTCAGGTAATGGATACGGTAGGTATTGAGAATTTTATTAGCGTCAAATACACCGAAGGTCCTAAGCTCGCAGCAAGCCTTGAAGAACATGTGAAAGAATACGGAATTGATGTTATGAAGCTGCAGCGTGCCAAGCGTCTCGAAAGAAAGGACTTTATCGAGGTAGAGCTTGAGAACGGTGCAGTGCTAAAGAGCAAGACCGTTATCCTTTCCACGGGGGCACGCTGGCGTAACGTTGGCGTTCCGGGCGAAGCCGAGTTCAAGAACAAAGGTGTGGCTTATTGCCCTCACTGTGACGGCCCGATATTCGCAGGCAAGCATGTTGCGGTCATTGGCGGCGGTAACTCAGGTATTGAGGCGGCGATTGATCTTGCCGGCATTGTGAGCCATGTTACGGTTCTTGAGTTTATGCCGGAGCTGAAAGCGGATGCCGTGCTTCAGAAGCGTCTTTACAGCTTGCCGAACGTCACGGTTCTCAAGAACGTACAAACGAAAGAAATTACCGGTACGGACAAAGTAAACGGGATTTCTTACATCGAACGCGATACGGGAACCGTTCAGCATATTGAACTGCAGGGTGTCTTTGTACAAATCGGACTTGTACCTAATACGGATTGGTTAGGCGATACGGTGGAACGCACACGAATGGGCGAGATCGTCGTGAATAGTCACGGCGCTACGAACGTACCCGGCGTGTTTGCCGCGGGAGATTGCACGAACAGCCCTTATAAGCAGATTATTATCTCTATGGGATCGGGCGCAACCGCAGCCTTAGGCGCATTCGATTACTTGATTCGAAATTGATAGAATTTAATGTTAAACGTCCCTTTACGGGACGTTTTTCTGTTTACTTACTTGAAGGATTTCCCTGCATTGAGAGAGAAGATAATATGCATAGACCAGTCAGACGACAGGAGGCTAAATCAATGAAAATCGCATTTATCGGATTGGGAACCATGGGGAAGCCGATGGCTATGAATTTGCATAAAGCAGGGTTTTCCCTGATTGTTTATAATCGTAACCGGGATAGAACGCGGGAATTTGAAACCCTTTCCAATGTAGAATTGGCATCCTCTCCGCAAGAAGCCGCTGCACAGGCGGAGATCGTCATCACTATGCTGACGGATGATCAAGCCGTGGAGGAAGTCTATTTGGGTGAGAAGGGGATTCTCTCCGCTTGTAAGGAAGCTGCGAAGAGCAAGCCGCGTATAGTTGTGGACTGTAGTACAATCTACCCCGTTACCAGCCAAAGGCTGGCTGAACAGCTCGCCGTCTGCGGTGTGGAGATGCTGGATGCGCCGGTTACGGGCAGTGAACCTCAGGCTATTGAGGGTGTGCTGACATTTATTGTAGGCGGAAGTCAAGAAGCCTATGAAGCTTGCTCGCCGTTGTTTGAAGCGATGGGCAAGAAAGCTGTATACATGGGACCAAGCGGCTCGGGGGCGAATGCCAAGCTGGCCAATAACATGCTTGTCGCTGCGAACTTGACGGCACTTGCGGAGAGCTTGACCATCGTTCAGAAATCCGGCGGCGATCCGGAGCTGTTCCTGGAGGTGCTCTCCGGTGGAGGCGGACGAAGCGGAATGGCCGAGATGAAAGGCCCCAAAATATTGCAGCGTGACTTCACCGCACAATTCATGGCTCAGCTGATGTTCAAGGATTTGAAGCTTGCGGGCCGACTTGCGGAATCGCTGGAGGTACCGGTGCCGATGCAAGCGGCTGTACAGCAAATTTTTCAAATTGCATGCAACAGCGGTTGGGGGACGGAGGACATGAGTGCAATTGCGAAATGTTACGAAGCCTGGGCAAGCACTACGATTGGCCGAAACTAATGGGAGAAGAAAGGAGTAGGTAACCGATGGATATGATAAACTGGGCAGGCAATTACAGGTACAGTACGTCTAAGATGCACGTTCCCGAGCATGTCGAGGAGCTTCAAGAAGTGGTGGCGCGGAGCCGACATATCAAGGTGCTTGGTACACGTCATTCATTTAACGGGATTGCCGACTCAACCGGCAGCTTCGTATCTCTTCAGAAGCTGAACCGGGTAATCACGTTGGATCGTGTACATCATAGGGTAACGGTCGAAGCCGGAATTCGGTACGGAGAGCTTTGTCGATATCTTCACGATAACGGTTATGCGCTGCATAATTTGGCCTCGCTGCCGCACATTACCGTTGCGGGCGCATGTGCCACGGCGACACATGGTTCCGGTGATCGAAACGGCAATTTAGCTACCGCCGTGCATTCGCTTGAAATGGTCAATGCGGACGGAGAGACTGTCATGTTCTCACGTGATCTAGAAGATAGGGGCATTGCCGGGGCTGCGGTGAATTTGGGGGGATTGGGCG
This sequence comes from Paenibacillus silviterrae, assembly GCF_030167925.1. Lineage (GTDB taxonomy): Bacteria > Bacillota > Bacilli > Paenibacillales > NBRC-103111 > Paenibacillus_G > Paenibacillus_G silviterrae. Next base: position 1,096,199 of record NZ_JASKUT010000002.1, on the reverse strand, counting down.
TAGTAACGAAGATGACCTTCGATGTCCTTCCAGCATTTGATATGCTGCAATTCGTCTACGAAAACTTGCCACTGGCTCAGCTGAAAGAGAATTTTCATGAAATTTTCTCCAGCGCTTATAGCGTCAGCTTATTCACGGATTGGAAGAAACCGATATTCAACCAAGTTTGGCAAAAGCGGAAAATGGGCGAGCCTAATTCCAGTTCTGCAGAACCGGAGTTTTTCGGGGCGACACTAGCTGCTGACCATAGGCATCCGGTACCGGGCTGTACCGCGGAGAATTGTACCGAACAGCTGGGTATTCCAGGACCATGGCACGAACGAATGCCGCATTTCCGTATGGATTTCACTCCAAGCGCCGGAGAAGAGCTGCAAAGCGAATATTTCGTGTCGCGGCGAGATGCTTATCAGGCACTATGTGAGATTGACCGTATAAGGGATTCAATATCGCCATTGCTTTATGTTTCTGAGGTTCGCACGATTGCTCAAGATAACCTATGGATGAGTCCTTGTTACGAACAGGATTCGGTCGGTATCCACTTTACATGGAAACCGAATTGGGAAGCGGTCCGGCAAGTGCTGCCGCTTCTTGAAAAGCAGCTGGCTCCCTTTGATGCCCGCCCCCACTGGGGGAAGTTGTTTACCATGCCGGCGGAAAGACTGCAATCGTTATATAGTAAGCTGCCTGCCTTTCAACAATTGATCCGCCAATGCGACCCGCACGGGAAGTTCCGAAACGATTATTTGAGCAAGTATCTGATGTAACTGTTGATAACGCAAGAAGCCGACCGCAATGGTCGGCTTTTGTATTTTTATCCATTGAAGAGTAGAGGTGCAGGAGGAATGATAATTGTAACTATACGAAAGTTGTTTCGTACTATTTTAACAACGAATCCGGGAAGAGGTTGTTTACATGAGGTTTATAGCGAGCTTACTCACACGTATATAAGGTCCCGAAAAAGGGGAGGGGGGAGGTAGCTGTCTCAAATGAACGACTTGAGGCAGCTCCCTTGATTTTAAGTGAAAGCTTTACGATCCGATATATAGCAAGCGATGCCAAGCAGCAAGGCAAGTCCAACCAGCATGGCTCCGACCCAAGGGAGCGAAGTCATCGGCATATGAAGGATGACCATGCCACCGATAAAAGCGCCCGTCGCGTTGCCTAAATTGCCCGCCGAGTGGCTTGTGGTGGATGCCAGCGCTGGCGCTGACCGAGCCAAACGCATAATTCGCACCTGCATCCCCGGAAATACCGCGAAGGAAGCAGCCCCCCAAAGGAAGATCGTAACGATAGCGGCGATTGGATGATGTACGGTAAAGGTAAATATCGTCAGAATGACGCAAATGGTAAAATAAATACCAAGTATGGAAGGCATAAGCTTCCAATCCGCCAGCCTTCCGCCGATGATATTGCCGGCAGTTACTCCGCAGCCGAACAGAATCAGGATCCAGGTGACGCTATGCTCGGCAAACCCGGTAATTTCAACCAGCAGCGGCGTAATGTAGGTAAACACCGAAAAAAGACCGGCGTTGCCCAGTACCGCGATGAGCAGGAAGACGAGCAGCTTTCGGTTCAGCAGTGCCGCCAACTGCTGCAATGCGCTTGCGGGCGGATCCTGCTTGAGCCGCGGGATAAAGGCCAGGATGCCTATCAGCGTTACGGCTCCCATTAGGGCAATGGAGCCGAAGGAGGCTCGCCAACCCCAATGCTGACCGATGTAGGTGCCGAGCGGAACGCCGATAATATTCGCGATGGTGAGGCCGGCCATCATCATGGACACGGCGCCGGCCCGTTTCTCGGGAGAGACGAGGCTGGATGCAATGACGGCCCCGACACCGAAGAACGTCCCGTGCGTCAGGGCAGTGATCATCCGGGCGAGCAGTAAGACTGCATAATTCGGGGCGATCACCGATATGACGTTACCAAGGATGAATAACCCCATAAGCAAACAGAGCAGTTTTTTTTGCGGAATTTTGTGCGTAAGCATGGTCAATAAAGGAGCGCCGACGGCAACAGCCAGCGCATACATCGTGATAAGCTGGCCTGCGGCCGAAATGCTCACGTGCAAATCCTCGGCGACATTGGGCAGCAGGCCCATAATAACAAATTCGGTCATGCCGATCGCAAACGCACCGGCAGTTAAAGACAATAAAGCGAGGGAAGACGAGCTGCGTGAAGCCTTTTCCCTAATTCTTGGTTGTAGTAATTCCATTGGATGTCTGTTCCTTTCGACGATTTCATGATGCCGGAATGATTTCTTTTCCTACTCGCGCCTGACAGCATGAATCCTATTATTTGTGTTATCGTGAAAATAAGCAACCCTATTACGTTAAAAATTTGTGTCGGTTGCCTTTCTTTACGGTGATTGACAGTAATGCCGAAATTCCTTAGCATTCAGAGCATCGATGACATTATTTGTAAAGGTGATAAAACAATGATAATCAGAAAACTAGAGCGTAATGAAAACTATCCGATGGAACTATTGCTATTAGCAGACCCTTCGCAAGAGCTTATCGAGGACTATGTAGAAAGAGGGGATTGTTATATAGCCGAAGCTGACAATCAAATGATTGGAACCTACGTGCTTTTACCTACAAGACCTGCAACGGTTGAACTGGTTAACATTGCCGTTACGGAGCCAATGCACGGCAGAGGTATTGGGAAACAGCTGGTCCAGCATGCCATTCAAACAGCTGCTTCGAAGGGCTTTAAAACAATAGAGGTTGGCACCGGAAATTCGAGCTTAGGACAATTAGCCCTTTATCAAAAGTGCGGTTTCAGAATAGTTGGGATTGATATGGATTTCTTCACCAGACATTATCCGGAGGAAATCTATGAGAACGGGATACGCTGTAGAGATATGATTCGACTTTCCCAGGATTTATAGAAGGGATTTCACTCATGGGAGATTCAGAGAAATTGTGGCAAATTTCGACTCGTCCCAGCGGCATATATTCATCCGTAGGGTTTGCTAGTATAATGAAATCATTCTAATCTACAAGTAGAAATGAGTGTGCTTCCGTTTGCTCAATAAGTATCAGCTCATGTTCTTACAACAGCTGGAACAAACGACGTCTGCCTGGCTGCAAGCGGGGCAACGAGCTGTAAATATACCGCACCGCGAGGTGTACCGCCTCCTGCACTCCGTACGCGGAACGGCAGGTACGATAGGGCTGCCTCGGTTCTCCGAGGTTGCGGGCGAGCTGCTGCAGCAGCTTGAGGAGGAGAGCGATCGACAGTGGCCGCAGGAGGAGCTTGGGGCGTATCTTCGCGAGCTGCTCTCACTGGCTGACGAAACCAAAGCGGGTGAGTATCCGGCACAGGAGGCCGGGATCACCACGCTTCCTGCCGCAAAAGCTTCCGACGCGGTGCGGGAAGCCGGCAGGGAAAAGGAACACGTTATTTTATTAATAGATGACGATGCGGCACTGCTGCAGCTGATCAAGGATGCGCTGGAGGCGGAGGGCTGGATGGTTGTAACCGCAACCGATGGCGAGCAGGCCATTCGTCTGTTCTTCGAGATGCGGCCGGACTGCGTTATGCTGGATGCGGTACTGGGGGATACCAGCGGCTTCGAGATCATGGATACGATCCGCGAGCAGGCGCTTGTGAGCTTCGTACCGATCGTCATGATGAGCGGCAAGAACGATAAGGCGACGCGCATTCGATGCTATGAAGGCGGCGGCGACGCCTTCTGCCCGAAGCCGGTCGATTTGGAGGAACTCGTGCCTCGTCTGCGGCGATTGCTGGTTAGACGCCAGCAGCTGAAGCAGTTGCTGCTACAGGATCCTCTGACCGGAGCCTATACGCTTGGTTTTTATCCTATGGAAATGCAGCGCAGGGTAACTGCGGGAGCGAGCGGCGGGCAGCCGTTTGCTCTGCTCTGCGCGGACGTCGACGGCTTCGCCGATATAAACGACACCTACGGACACATGCACGGCAACCGGCTGCTGAAGCAGTTCGTTCAGTTGGCCGAGGAAATTGGCGGGAGCGGCAGCGTCCTTTTCCGCGACTATGGCGACAGGTTCTACATACTGACGGGGTTCTCAGGCGAAGAGCAAGGTAAGCAATTGGCGGAGGCGTTGGTCAACCGCATGGCGCAAAGTCGGCTTCAGACATCGAAAGGGACGTTCTCGCGCACCTTGTCGGTAGGCGTGGCGGAGATCCGCCCCTCTGGGGAGGCGCCGGAGGTTTGGCTCGAGAGAGCGAAAGCGGCGCTGCAGCAGGCGAAGCGAGAGGGCGGCAATACGGTTCGGAGCTTCGAGACGCAACAGGCGGTAGCCGTGAAGCAGACGGCGATAAGGCTGGCGATCATCGACGATGACCCACTGCTATGCAAGCTGCTGGCCCGCCAGCTTAGGGATATCGGAGGGGCCGATGTACAGATCGATCTGCGGGTGTATGCCGACGGCGAGCTGTTCTTCGAGGATCCATGGCATAACCAGCCTGGCAGCTACCTGATTGTTCTGGATAAGATGATGCCGAAGATGAACGGCATGGAGGTGCTGCGACGGCTTCGGGCGCATTATGACAGACGCCGATACAAAATCCTGATGCTCACGGGGGTCGACGCCGATCAGGATGTCGTCACCGCGCTCGAGGAAGGCACGGACGACTATTTGACCAAGCCGTTCAGCCTGCCGGAGCTCGAAGCGCGCATCCGTCGCTTTATCCGGGGGATTGTGAAATGACGGACGTCCAGGAAGTGTTACGCTACACCCTCTATGCCACGCTTGGCATCGTTACGCTGCTGATCTTATTATTCTTGTATTTGCTCGTCGTGAAGCTATATACGCTGCGACAGGACGCGTTTCAGAAGCAAGAGCTCGAGGAGATCGCCGCAGAAGGGTCCGCAATGGACCGGTATTTGGTGGCAGGCGATATTTCCAGGCGGGCCGTTCCGCGGACAGAGCTGCAGTACGATATCTACGAGCGCTATTTGCTGCATCGGCAGAAGCTGACCCGTTCCCTAACCGAACACGGCTATATTATCGAATATGCTCATACGTATTTAACGGAAAGGCTTCGCAGGAAGCTGAGGAGCAAGAAGCGCTCCGTACGAATGAATGCCATGTACTCCATAGTAAGATTTAAGATGACGGAGGTCGCGCCGCTTCTGCTGGAGCTATCGGAGAACAAGAAGCTGCACCAGCAGGAGTGGTTCATGATTTGCCGGGTTATAGCCGCTTTTCAGCGGGAGGAAGCATTGGCTTGGCTAACGGATGACAGGCGGGAGCTTCCCGTATTTGTCATTCGCCAAATGCTGCTGGTCTTGTCGGAGTCCGCGCTGCTTCATCTCGCGGAGCGGTACGATTCGTTACCTTCACGGCTGCAGGGACATCTGCTGGATGTGCTGCGCATCCGCAACGCCAGGACGGAGAGTGTGCTCTCGCTGTTCGAACGCATGCTGAACTCAGAGGATGGGGAACAGCGCATCCGCGCCTTAAAGGGAATTGCGAACTTCGGCTGGATGAGTGATGAAGCGTTAGAGGCCTTGGCCGTTCGCCTTGACGAAAGCTCGCCTGCCGCTTGGTTTGAACGACTGATGACGATTCGGCTCATGGGCAGCCTGAGGGATGACCGCTTCCTCCCCTACCTGGAGCACTGGATCGGTGACAGCCATTATCTGGTGCGAATCGAAACCGCCAAATCGATCTCGAGGTTTAAATATGGGCCCGAGACGCTGCAGCGAATTGCGGAGCATCACCCGGACCGCTATGCGAGGGAAATGGCTGGGGAAAGGCTGGTGGCGATGGAATGAATTTAGGCAATGCAGAGTGGCTGTACTCGCTGTTGGATGGATTGAATATGCTCTTGATCGTTTATGTCATCTGTGTATCCATCTTCTATATGCTGCTGTTCTTCGCATCGGCCAAACAGATTCGCGCGGAGAGAGGACTTGGCGCCGCTGTCTACGAGGATGCGCTGAATTCCGCCTTTACGCCGCCGCTATCCATAATCGTGCCTGCGTATAACGAGGAAGTGGGCATTGTTTCCAGTATTCGCTCGCTGCTCAGCATCAGCTATCGGGAGTATGAAATTATTGTGGTCAATGACGGCTCGAAGGACAGCACCATCGAGAGAGTCGTCGCGGAATTCGATATGGTCGAAATGAAGGGCAAGATCGTCTGGAGCGGACTGCGCAAGGAGGTCAAGCCCATCCGGCGGGTCTACCGCTCCCGTATGCACATGAACCTGTTCCTGATCGACAAAGAGAATGGCGGCAAGTCGGATGCACTCAATGCGGGCATCAATTTGTCCAAGTATCCCTATTTCGTTTCACTGGATGGCGATACGGTGCTGGAGCAGGATGCTTTCTTGAAGGTAGTCCGGCCCATTATGGAGGCGCGTCCGGGGGAAGAGGTCATCTGCACCGGCGGCAGCGTCGGTATTGCCAACGGCAGCGAGATCGTCAGCGGGCATTTGGCCGCAGACCGGATCGGATTGTCTCGCAACAAGCTTGTGGTTATGCAAGTGATCGAATATTTGCGCGGCTTCCTCATGGGGCGCATTGCTCTGGGCAAATACAATGTGCTGTTGATCGTATCCGGCGCGTTCGGCGTGTTCCGCAAGGATTGGGTAATCGCTGCAGGCGGTTATGAGGTCGGTACGGTAGGCGAAGATATGGAGCTGATCGTACGGCTTCACCGCCTGATCCGCGAGAGGAAGAGCAATGCCAAGATCGTCTACATCCCGGATACGGTCTGCTGGACGGAAGCACCGGAGTCGATGGCCGTTCTGAAGCGGCAGCGTACCCGCTGGCACCGGGGGCTATTCGAGAGCATCTGGCGGCATAAAAAAATGCTGCTGAATCCAAGATACGGTCGCATCGGTCTGGTGGCGATGCCCTACTACTTGTTCGTAGAGCTGCTTGGGCCGCTCGTGGAGGTGCTAGGGTATATCAACGTAGTGATCAATGTGATTCTTGGCGACGTGTATTATCCGATGGCCGCGCTTCTGTTCGTCGCGCTGCTCATTTACGGCTCCTTCCTCTCCATGGGCGCGGTACTTCTTGAGGAGTGGAGCATGCGCAAATATCCGCTGCCCTCGCACTTGATCCGCTTGTTTCTCTATTCGGCGTCCGAGACGTTCTGGTACCGCCCGATCATGACCTGGTGGCGGTTAATCGGACTCTTCGAAGCAATCAGAGGCAAGAAGCACGGCTGGGGGGATATGGCGCGCAAGGCCGGCGTCATGGATTCGCGCAAGAGCACAGCACCGCCCGGATAATGGATCGCGGCTCCCAAGCTTACAAACACAATAACTGCAAGAAGGAGGCGCGCTTTTGAGAAGAAAAAGGCTCCCGCGCCCGTTATGGGCGGCGGTAAGCTTGCTGCTGCTGATCGCGCTGCCTTGGATCGTTTGGATGATTCAAGAGGAGAGGTCACTGGTGGTGACGATATATGATAAGACGGTCCCAGACACTTCTTATAGGGAGCATAAGGGATTGATGTGGCTGTTGAACCATCGGAAGCTCACCAAGGCGGAGGGGGGCAAGTTCAGCTACGAACAGGACTATTACGGTTTCCATCCGCGGGCGGACAGGCAATATGAGGTTCGACCCTTACCTGACACCCAAGGTCTGGCGTCAACGGATCTACTCTATATGACGGATGCCTATGGTGTCTATGAAGAGGAGTTCTTCGGGCACAATCCGGAAGGCAACCGCTCCAAGAGCTTATACGGCGGGGTCACGAAGGAGGATGTGGCCGCGTTCCGAGCCTTTCTGTCCTCGAAGAAGCCGGTTACCTTCATAGCCGAATTCAATGCGTTCGGCAGTCCGACGACGGATCCGGAACGGGAGCAAATGTACGAGCTGCTGCGCGTCCGCTGGAGCGGTTGGATGGGCCGCTACATCCCCGACCTGAAGCCGGGCGGTGAGGTGCCGAATTGGGCGATAGCCTCGTATGAGCGTAAACATGGAGAAAAATGGGGCTTTGAAGGTCCCGGCTTTCTCTTCGTAGGGGAACAGGACGATATTGTGGTACTGGAGATGGGCAAAGACATAAGCACGGCGGGGAGCCAGTATGTGTGGACAGAAGAAGGCAGCAAGCTGACCGGCCTGACCGGGTCCCACTACTATAATTACTGGTTCGATATCACTGAGCCCATGAGCGGCGGCAAGGTGTTGGCGGAGTACCTGCTTGATGCGACTGAGGCTGGCGCAAGGAAGCTGGCCGAACAGGGTATTCCGCTTAGGTTTCCAGCCGTCGTGCGCAGTGCGATCGGAGCGAATGCGACGTATTATTTTGCAGGTGATTATGCCGACCATTCGGCTGTTCCGAACTATTATCACTATGCGGGACTCTCCAAGCTGAAGCGCTGGTTTACACGCGATACGCTGGGCAACGAAAATTCCTTCTTCTGGCACAGCTATGTGGGACTCATGGACGGTATCCTCGCCGACGCGGAGCAGCGCAAGTCAAGCCATAATCCGGCAGCCGCTTCGGCTCCGGATGTATCGCAGGGCGCCAAGCTCGTTTCGCGGACGCAGGGACGTATGCTTCAGACGTTCACTGGAGGTACATGGTCCGACATGTTCGTAACGGGTGTCAATCTGGGAGCAGCGCTGCCCGGTAAGTGGTTTACGGAGTTCCCGCAGGATGAAGCGACATATTACCGGTGGCTGGAGGGTATGGGGGAGCTGCATGCTAACTCCATTCGCGTCTATACGCTGCTGCCTCCGCCGTTCTATCAGGCGTTGGAACGCTATAACGGACTGCATCCGGAGCGGAAGATCTGGCTATTGCAGGAAATTTGGCCGGAAGAGAACCCGGAGAACCATAACTATTTGTCGACTGCCTATATGACGGAGTATCGGTTAGAGATGGAGCGTGTTATCGATGCCATTCACGGACAAGCTTCTATCCCGCCGCGGCAAGGCAGGGCCTACGGCGAATATCGGAGCGATGTCTCGTCATATGTGCTAGGCTATCTGGTGGGGCGCGAGCTGGAGCCGGAGGAAGTGAAGGCGACGGATAAGCTCAATCCGGGATATTCCTTCCAGGGGGATTACTTGACGACCTCCGGAGCGAGTCCAACGGAAGCATGGCTAGCCGCCAGCGCAGATTATGCGCTCACTTACGAGGAGAAGAAGTATGGCTGGCAGCACCCTGTAGCCGTAGTGAATTGGCCGACACTGGATCCCATCGAGCATACGTCGGAGTGGAACGAGCAGGGGATAAAGTCGCAGGAGTTTAACGACAGTGCGACGGTCGATATCCGGCATTTGAAGCATGGGCCGAAGATGAAGGCCGGGCTGTTCGGAGCTTACCACATCTATCCGAATTATCCGGATTTCATGAACAATGAAATCGCGTACGATGCTTATCACGACGAAGAGGGACGGCTTCGCTATGGCGGCTACCTGCAGGAATTCATGAGCGTGCATCAGGAATATCCGGCGCTTGTGGCGGAATTCGGACTTGCTACCGGCATGGGCAATGCACATACCAACCCTGACGGCTATAACCATGGCGGTATGACCGAGGAGCAGCAGGGGCAAGGCATCGTTCGCATGCTGAAGGCAATCCGGCGGGAAGGCTATGCTGGTGGTGTAGTTTTTGAGTGGCTTGACGAGTGGGCAAAGAAAACATGGGTAACCGAGCCGTATATGATCCCGTACGATCGGCACGTGCTGTGGCATAACGCGATCGACCCGGAGCAAAATTACGGGCTGGTAGCTATGGAATCGGTGAAGCCAACCGTTCCCGGCGCTATTGCGGAAGCTAAGCAAGGAATAGTGCAGCGAGTGGAGCTTCGATCTGACGCGTCGTATCTTTATATAGATCTGAAGCTTCAGGAGACGTTCGACCCGGCGAAGCATGAGCTGCGCATCGGACTGGATACGTATGACCGCGTTCGCGGCGAGCACAAATATGCGCCGAACCGGCCGGAGACGGCTCCATCGGGCATGGAGTTTCAGTTGGTGCTGAGCGGCACAGATACAGGGATGCTTCAGGTCATACCTTCCTACAACATGACGGCAGGACGTTATGCTTCTCAGGCGGCAGAAGAAGGACACTTCGAGGTCATGCGAACGGAGATTCAGAAGAAGCGCGTGAGACAGGACGGAAGCCGCATCGAGGCGCAGTACGGGGAGTCGAGCAAGCTGAAGTACGGACCGCTTACGAACTCGGCCAATCATTGGCACTCGGAAGGAAACCGCTTATCGGTCCGAATTCCATGGGGCCGCCTGCTTGTATCGGATCCAACCCAAGGCACGGTCATCGACGACCCGCGCAGCTTTAACGTCAGCTTGGGGAGGGACATGCTTCGAACAGTGCGGTCGGAGGGCATAGCGGTATCCATATTGGCCCTGGGTCGGGACGGGGCGTTGCTCGGCAGTCTGCCGGAGCAAGGGATCCGTGCTCCTTGGACCATGCCATGGAAAACCTGGAGCCAGCCGACATATCAGGAACGCTATAAGGATGGGTTTCACACGATTGGACAGTATTTTCAGTCGTTGAGATAATGGATCGGCTCCAATAATCTATAGGAAGATTAGACTTTAGCTTCCCACAGCAACGAATTGCGTTGCTGCGGGAGGCTTTTTCTTTTTTCTTATTATACCAATTTTTATCTAAAAACAAACGAAATATATTAATGATTGCTAATAAATAAACAAAAATATATAATGTCTATTGAAATGACTTTGTTTTATAATCTATGGACATTCACGGAGGGGAAACGATGAAGATACAATCAATACACAACCATAAGCCCGTTGTTATTACGGATAACTATCATGAGATCGACGGACGTCATACAGGTCACTCCGATGCGAAAGGTCTTTCCTTAGGTTTAACGACGGGGAACGGCAGAGGAAAGGCTGAACTATCTGCGAGGATCTGGAGATGTACCGACGAGAAGTGGTCTGAACAAGCTGAGGAAATGCCACTCCACCGTGTTCTTGATCTATCCATACTGATTTGCAGATCTTTGGAATATTTTCAGGAAGCGTATATTTATGAGCATCTTTACAATCCTGAGAAGCCTGCCATTGATCGCATCGGTATTCAAGGGGGAGCCATGAACGTATCGATTTGTACAGAAAATGAAAAGATTCGCGAGGATATTCGGTTGTTTCACCAGGCTTTAAGCGATGACGGAGAAATGATCGGTGAGAGATTGCGTACGCTGTCCGGGATTTTGAAGGAACTGGGATATTAAATAATAAGGGAAGGCGGTGAGCACTGTGAATGAGAACAAACCCTATCTTTTATCTCCGGGTAGACAATTGTCAGAGACGGAACAAGCTCTAGTGTGGAAAAAGCCTTCTACTCATAAAGTTAGTGCTGCAGAGAAGCGAATTTGTGAAGAGGTGAAACGTAATTGGAACAAAGGGGAGATAAAAATCTCAACAATTTTACTGGAAGGTGATGCAGGGTCAGGGAAAACACAATTGGCGAAGGCGTTATCGGCAGAGTTCGGATTGCCGTATACGAAAGTAACTTGCTTTGCCGATATGGACAAATCTGATGTGATAGGTGCGATTCTTCCGGTCATCACATCGGATAATAATGAAGCGTCTGATGAATCGGAACCATCTCCGGTGGAGTATCGGTTCTATCCGTCCGAGATCGTAAGAGCCTATCAGAACGGGTACCTTTTGGAGATCCAGGAGCCCACCGTCATCCGCGATGCAGCTGTTCTTATGGCTCTTAACTCCGCACTGGAACCTGACGGCAGTATCAATCTTCCCACGGAAATCATCCGCAGACATCCCGATTTCGTTGTCGTGGTTACGACAAATCGCAATTATTCAGGGACCAGACCCTTAAATGAAGCACTGCGTGACCGAATCCAACACACAGAAAAGATGGATATGCCGACGAAGGAGGTCATGATCGAACGTGCGATCGCGAAAGTGGGATTTCAGGATCAGACCGTTTTGGGAATATTGGCCGACACCATCATCGTTCTGGATCAGACAGCCAAAGCCAATGCGATCAAAGGTGTGGCGGGGATGCGTTCCTTTTTCTACTGGACGGATGCCGTCTCTGCAGGGATTCCCGTGAAAGACTCTCTGTATCATAAAGTAATCTACAAAATCACTACGGATCCGGAAGAAATCAAGATGTTGGAAGAAGCCATTCAATCTCGCGGACTGATGACAAAACTGGATGAACTGGACGCTGAATTAAAAAAAAACGAATTCTCGGGACGATGGCTGTAACCACTTCGGAAGAGCTTGAATATAAAGAGGCACAAACGGATGACAACGTGGAGGGGATCGCGCTAGTAAAGTCTACCGAGAGTGGCGAGAACTCCAGCAACCAAAGTATCCATTTTGATAAGTCTGAAGAGGGGATACGAAGTGAGTTTGGCGACCATGTTTCGTTCGCTGTGTCTACTGAACAATATAACAAAGAGCCCCAAAACAATCAGAATGAAAAGGCATTCCGAAAGCAGTTGAACAAGGAAGCAAGAGAAATTGTCGCTCATTCGATTCATAACAACGTAAAGCTTATCGTTCACCGTCCGGATTATACGCCGGAAAATCAAAAAGAGTTTGAAAGCATGAGCAAGAATCTTCTGCCCGTGATAAGAGAAATCGCCCGTAAAACCATGCCGCTCCTTGAGCATGAAATCTCTACGGACTTTGCAGGCCGTCACTATTATGGCAATCAATTTAGAGCCGAAAGTCTGGGCTATTTGGACTTCAGATATTTTTCCAGGAAGCTTCCGCCGTCGGACTCTCCCTCTTTGGTTGTGGGTGTTCGAGTCGATGAATCCAAATCTATGATAGCTGCGGGAAGGCTGGAAGCTGCGAAGCGAGCTGCAATCGCAATTTATGAATTTTGCATGTTATGTGATATTCCGGTTCTTATTTCCGGTGATACAGCGGATGTATCTCGGCTGGAGCAGATGTCGATTTTTTCCTACGCGGATTTTGCGAAACCGGATCGCCGGGATCGGTATCGGTTAATGGGGATAAGTGCCAGAAACAACAATCGGGACGGAATGGCACTTCGGATCATGGCTGACAGATTGGCGGGAGCCGAAGGACAGACAAAGCTGCTCATCAGTATCAGTGATGGTCAACCGAAAGCCATGGAGTCCTATACCGGGGAGGCTGCTGCTCAAGACATGAAGCAAACTATGGCGGAATTTGAACGAAAAGGTGTACGTTTTGTGGCTGCTGCCATAGGTCAAGACAAGGAGATCCTCGGCAGTATATACGGGGACGGACGATTTTTGAATATTACGGATTTAAACAAATTCCCTACGGAAATGGTACGGTATATCTCCAGGTATTTGTGAGAGGATGAGGAATGAAGGCAGCGCTAAGCGTGCCCTTTGATTTATTCCATCGGTTGCTTTTTAAGGGTATTTGTCAGCCGTACATTCCCTGCTCGATTTCGGTGTAAAATAATTGAATAGCAAAACACATGACGCAAAACAATATCATTGAATTACCAATCTAGGGAGGCTAATCAATTGACAAATATCCTTGAAACAACAATCGATACTATAAAAGCATTGGTAGATGAAAAAGACGACCAGCCGCTTCATGCCGGGGAAGTGATGGGGTCTTGGATTTATCTGGCAGGACTTGAATTAGCCAAAACTTCCGTACAATACGGTATCAACACCACTACAGATCGTGAATTAAAGTCTTTGCTTGAAGAAGATTTGCAGCTTGGAAACAGTCAGAGAGAACGGCTCCATAAATTTTTGCTGAAGGAAGGGATATCCTTGCCTCCCTCGCCTGAAGATTTGCCTCATTCAGAACCGCGTGATGTGCCGCTTGGCGCCAAATTAACGGATGATGTCATTGCTAACGAACTATCATTGAAAATCGCAAGCCTGATCATGCAAGCCGCCACAATCGTCACCCAATCGATTCGTACGGATGTAGGTGTCATGTTTCTCGAGTTCCAGACCGAGAAGGTTACTTTCTCCGGGAAATTAAAGCAAGTGATGCGTAAACGAGGATGGATTCGGGTTCCGCCGTTCTTTGTCCCGTCAGGTTCCCCGCATGCGTGACATTCTTAGATCTACACATTACTTTCTCCGACTCCATAGGTAAAAGCCCATCGCCAGATAGGTGCTAAATAAGAGAATAAAGAACAATGGAGTGGACAATATCTCCATTCGCCGGCTTCACTCCCTTTTATTTTAATTCGTGTATGGTTGGGTGGAACAGAAATAAAAGGATAACAACGATCGGAACGGATATGATCAATCCGCGAAGCGTGTTCCGATGATGAATGCGGATGATGCTAAAGGTAATGATATTAAACACCGTAGACCAACCGATATTCCAACCGTTAGCAAAGATAAAAAGTCCCTTAAGATAAAAGAGATATTCTATAAAGGTGAAATAGGCTACCCACATCGATACATAAAAAAATTGTTTACTTCCTTTGGGATAATACTGAAGGTAGATCATGAGAACAACCGGGACAATGAAGAATGAAAATGCGATATCAATGAGCGTATGATTTAACCACCTGACGGTGACAGCCTTATAAGCCCAAAGCGTATGCTGATAGAAGATAAGGTTATACAGCAGGTTGCAAATGATATAAAACTGAATGGTAGGGTAGAACTCCCTCCACCGTTTCCAATCAATGAACATCTTGGCGAATAGGCAATAAACCAACAAGACAACGAGTAAATACATGGTGTCATATCCTTTAAGGGTTTTACCTTGAAGTCTTGCCATATATTCAGGGAACCATACTTGTGCCCTAACCGGGGAACCATAGCACAAAAAGAAAGCCGGCCATCACGGCTGGCTTTCGCAGTTATCTATTTCACTTCCGATTTGCTTCGTTCTCTATCACTTTTCTTTGATTCAGAGGCTGGACGGGTCTATGATTGTCCGGGAAAATTGCACCGAAGGCCTCAATTTGTTCTTTTGACATTTGAATCGGCTGCTTTAATAAGATCCATCTCACCCCCTCCGTGCAAGGAGGAGTGGTTAAGGATCCGTTATATAGATAGCTCGTCCGATCCTCAGGAAGCAGGCGGCTCAAGTCGATCTCTCGCTCGAGTTTGATATCGGATTCCGTTTGCTGCTTCGGCAGTTTATTCCACATTTCCGCTAGCTCTTCGTTTGTTTTCCCTGCCTCAATCAGAAAACCCACCACCGCAAGCTTTCCTTCCGCGTTTTGATGAACCAAGTGCCCTTCCATCATATACGGCTTTCGGTTTATTTCATGCTCAGATGGCTTATGAAAATGCATCTGCAGCAGCTTATAAGGCTGCCCTTCCAGGACAATCGAGTTAGAGCCGGACGGGTCGTTTGCCTGAACGGTATGTCCGTTATTCATTACAGTAAACAAAGTGCGTTGATAATGATATTGGATGCTCTCCTTGTTTTTTAGTTTGGTTACTTTTTGCGGATCAATGGAAATGGGAGATTGCTCTTTACCATTAGCGCATACGGCAAAGGCCGGGTCTAATTTCCCCCAATGCGCAGGTCCCGTAACCCCCTCATAAGACCACCTTGTGGCAGGCGGAGCCTCCGCTCTCGGGCTTACAGGTGCAATGGCCGCTGCAGACTGGCTAGCGAAGAACAAGAGACTAAGCGACGTGACTGTAATAAGTGTGCAATATTTTCTTTTCATGGATTATATTATGTATCCGATTTCGTCAGTTATACGGCCTCTGCAGGGCATAGTCTCATGGAATATATTAGACAAGGCTCTTTTGGCGATATAGTGCTAGAATGAGTCCTGGTGATCTCATTATGACAATGAAGTACAATTATCATTCCGTATCCAAAATGGTTGGCTTTTACCGTAAACATCAAAGAGTACCAAGCGAAACGGAGGTTCTGGCTGCTGCAGAGCAAGCAAAGAATGGAAATATAAGGGGGGCCGCTCTTCTTCTTGACTGGAGCCGGCACTGCTTCTTTGTTAAAACGGATTCAGAACGAATGGTCATGGAACAAATCCAGGCTCTCCTAAAGCAATTCATGGTCCGAAACAATGAAGGCTAACTTGATGGTTTGCGAACTGGCAGGTCATGGTAATACTAACAATGAAGTAGAAGCCTGACCGAACGGAGTCGTGAGAATGAAAGATATTACCTTTAAAGCTATAGCGATTACGAATGAAATTGACCTGAATAAAATCGCAATCCACTGCGGAATTCCCAAAAGATATACATGGGAGCAGCCACTAGTGCTAAAAGGGGAGCTCCTTGGGTCCATTATGAATTATTCCATAGGGCTGACGCAGCAAGTGCTTGTGTTTTCCTTCGGCAGTATTGTCTTCATCAACCATACCAGTGATAAAGAAATAACGAGCTTTTTAAAGTTTATACATACGTTTGAAAATGACATTGACTTCCAATCCGTATTTCAATATACGGACGATTACCGGCTGCATCTGGAGGTAGCTGATACCATTGAAATGACGGATGAATTCGTGGCGGTTCCTGAATATGAAAGCTTTTACCCCGAGCTGATCTCTACCGTACTGGCCAAATCCGTTGCACTGGAAAAGACGGAGGAGCAGCTAAGCAATATCCAGGATAACCTCGAAACGATGATCGATAGATTGGAGAGGGGGAAGCTGGGCATTGGTAACAAGGAGCTGGCGAGGATGACGGCAAGAATTGTACGCCATGAATATAATACACTTGCCTATATTATGATTTTGGATAAGCCGGAGATCACGTGGACTAACAGCTCGGCTAATGAGCTTTATGACAAAATGCTGGAATTTTTCGAATTAAACGATCGATATAAAATTCTCAAGAACAAGACGGATACTCTTTATCACATCCTGGAGGGGTTCTCGAATATCAGTCATTCGATCCGCGGACTGTTCGTGGAATGGGTTATAGTAACACTCATTGTAATCGAGGTTATTCTTACTGTGCTGCAGATCATCGGTTTATTATGAAAGAGCTAGGGCAGAGTCCAAACAGGACCTGCCCTTTTTTTTTGTATTGTTGAGATGGATATTGCAGCCGCAAGAGGATGCAGCGCGAAACGGGGGGGATGAAAGATGAGTGAGGTTTATATTCTGCTGACGGCAACGGGGATGAGATTTGCAATAATGATTCAAGCCTGCACGGCGTCTCCCTACACGCACGCTTCGCTTGCTTTGGATGCCGGGCTGGAGGAGCTTTACAGCTTCGGGCGTAAACACCCGACCAATCCTTGGTCAGGCGGTTTCATCCGAGAGACCGTTACTGAAGGAACTTATGCTCATTTTCCCAATACCCGATGTGCACTTTTGTGACTCTCTATCACAGCAAGACAACAAGACAACATCCAACGGCTCCTTTACATCTTCCGGCAAAATCAAGACCGGTATCGGTACAATCAGATCGGATTACTCGGTGTACTGCTGCAGATTGAGCTGGCGCCGCGGCACGCGTACTTCTGCTCGCAATTTGTGGCGCAGGTGCTGCAGCAGTCGGGAGTTGGCTTATGGGAACGTCCTGCCGGACTGATTACGCCAAAAGACTTCTGGGAGCATCCCGAGCTTCAGCCGGTGTACGAGGGGCTGCTTTTCAAATATCCGCTGTTGGATCGAAGCCGACGTAAGTATCTAGCTTCCGTCCCCGAGGGCGTCCTGACTCCACGAACGTCTACCTCTTAGAGAGGCAGGCGGTACTTATGCATGATCATGGAAAGAGGGGAATACGAACCGGTAGGTAGTGACGGTATGTTGCAGATACAAAACGTATCTGATGTATTAAGGAGCATTTACATAATTAGATCCGATGATTGGGGATTCTATCCATTAGGGAAAAATCAAGAAGGGAGATTTGACACATGGCGAAAGATAATCCCGAAACGGGGAAGGCAGCGGTAGGTGACGTAGATAGCTTTGGGTTGCAGCCAACCAGCTTTGTTTTGAATACAGAGGGAAATCTTGTGGAAGCCGCAAAAGGGTTTGAACCGAACATGATAAATGAAACGGACGTAAATTCCCGGACGCAAACATAGCCCCTCCGACTTCCATAGGGAAGCGAAAGGGCGAAATGTTCACTTATGTGGAGAGGAGATGGGGTTATCGGCCCCGTCGTACCTCCACCGCTTATTTCATCGTGTCGAGAAGCGTCTTCACTTCAGGATTCAAGTTAAGCGTGTTAAGAATCACTTGAAGTGCTTCTGCGCGTGTGGATTCGCTCTTAGGGTCGAACGTGTCCTCACGCTTTCCGTTGATGATGCCTGCTTCAGCCGCGTTCTTAATTTCCACTTCCGCATAAGACTCCTGCAGATCCTTGAAGAAGCCCTTGCTCTCGTCCTTCTGTACGACGCTCAAGTTGACTAAACGGGATAGGATTACTATCATTTCCTCTCGGGTAATGGCCTTGTCCGGACGGAAGGTACCGTCGCCATAACCGCTAAGAACACCCGACTGCGCCAGCTTCTCGATGGAGTTCTTGGCCCAATGATCGCTTAGATCATTCATCACTACGGGGCGAGCGGAGCTGTTGACATCGAATACGCGCGAAATAATCTGAGCAAATTCTGCACGGGTAATCGTCGCATCCGGTTTGGCTGTCCCATCCTCATAGCCCTCGATAATATGCAGCTTTACGAAAATGCCAACCGTCTTTTCAGCCCAATGCCCTGCCGTATCCGCCGGTATGGATTTCTCCTCCGTGGACGATTCGGCTACCTTGGTCCTAATGGAATGGACTACTTTCTCCGTCACGATAATCTCATTTCGGAATATCGGAGTACCGGCCTGTGCCTTATCTGGTGCATCCGCATTTACAGATGCCCCAGGACCTGGCGGAGCTGCGGGTAATACAGGTGCGGTCCGTACTGGAGCCGGGGTTACTGCATCCTGGGATACGGACGACGATTCCTCCGGAACAATTACCGTAGGCGAGATTTCCGCGGGAAGTACTGTTACAGCGATAAACGCCTGCTGTCCGCCGTAAGTAGCTGTAATCACGGTAGACCCTACGGAGTTGAAAGAAATCATGCCGGTTTCGCTAGCGGAAGCGATATTCGCGTTCTGGGAGCTCCAAATAACATCCTGATTGGAAATCACTACGGTCGAGTTGTCATGATAGACTGCCCGGATGACCGTACTGCCTGAAGGATACCCTGCTGCTTGTGTAAAAGTTGCCGGCGTTGCGTTAAGACCTGCGAGCGTGACTGTCGGCGATGGATTTGGATTCGTCCCTAATGCAGGCAGAACTTGTAATGAATAGGGATACGATTGCCCCTCATATGTGGCGGTTATCACAGTTGTCCCTGCATTGAGTGCGGAAACAATACCTGTTCCGGACACAGTGGCCACTGCGGGTATACTGGATTCCCATACTGCCGACGGAGTTATATCCATTGATGAACCCGCCGACAGTTGGGCATTGGCGTAGAACTGCTTGGAGTCCCCTGCATATACAGGTCCCTCTAGGGTTGAAATGGTTAGACCGGTTACAATGCTGGCCGGCGCATTTCCGCTTCCCGACGAATTGCCCGTTCCGCCGGCCGAGGGGCTTGCAGGCAAGATCTGCACAAAGTCGCTTAGTCCTCGGGGTTTCAGCTGGAACGTGCTATTATCGACAGAAGCAACACCGGAGATTTGTACCTTATCCCCAAGTCCATACGATTGTAGAAAAATATCCTTCGTAAGGCCCGTTCGTGCATCAACTCGTACTCGTGATGTTGTGCTGTCTGCCGCGACAGCATCAAATTCAAAAGAACCGGCAGGTGCTGCGTCGCTAAAATTTTGGATGACAACTTGATCCAGCGATACCAATTGCCCTTGGTTATAGGCGTGCAGGGAAGTGACCGTCTCGGGTACAGGGATGGCATCGGTTCCGGTCTTTGCCAAGTGGTGGATGCTTGCAAGCCCCAGCTCGCCGTTAAACAAAGTCAAATCTCCGCTGACCAGCACCTTGTCACCAACGTTATAACCCGTCGAATTTTGGGGAACATATATTCCTCCTGTAGAATCCTGCAGGTAGAACGACTGGTCACCGAATGCTCCAGGCTGTGTAGTCACTATCCCTTCGATGCTGACGGTCGTACCGCTCGCTTTACTTCTTGCCATGACGATCGTGCTGACCGGCGGGATATCCGGTGGAAGCTCTTGCGGCTGTGCAGTGGCGTCGGCCGGCACCGTCTTTGTCAGTAAAGCGTTTGAGCCCTGCCTGATCCGGAAGTTAGCGGAGGCAGGGGTGCCTTTAAGCTTTATCAGTACCTCTTTAACGGCATGCCCCTTCGCGTTAGCAGTAACGGCAAATGAAGCACTATAGCCTGGGCTTGTCGGCCAGGTTGCACCGCCGTCAAGGCTGATCATACCGAGCTGCGCTCCGCCGCTTGGATTATAAGCCCCAACGTTGAGGTTCGATAAGGTAGCGCCCGGAGCCATATTGTCGATAACAACACGTACCGGGAACACCTGCTCATTGCTTGGCATCGGCGACTGCGATACAAACGAGTAAGTCGGATTCGTCACAGCAATAGCAGAACCGTAAGAACCCGATTTGAACGTAGAAGGATCATACCATTTATAGCCTGCTGCGGGTGCTGCCCACGGTTCTGCCTGCGGCTCCGTAGAATCGGGTGGATTCTCGAAAGGCAGTAATGGGGTCGGCTGATCAAGCTCAAGTCCCGGGTATTGATCCAGACTTGTGATGTTAGGCTCTTCCGTTGTTAACCAGTCGATCAAATTGAGGAGATAAGCGGAATCCTGCTCTTCTTTCCACCCTGCATAGGTAGTTTTAGAAGTACCTGTCTCTTCCCGTAAATATTTAGGCGTTTCATCTTCCACAGGAGAGGAATCGCCGATAAACGCCGCCTTTCCCGCTCCTGCCTTGGCAATCGCGGAATAAGGACCTTCTGCCACGCCGCCGCCATTGTATACGCCTTGGTCCACGGCATTAGCCCATTTTGCGTTCGTTTGCGGCAAGTAGATGAGGCCCTTTGCCTTGGTAGGATCTGTAATGGCAAGCGTTGAGCCAGCGTGCATCGCGACATTGCTCACGCCTTGAGTTATCCCGAAGGACTGATCCGGAGGGACAATGGTTTGACCGGTAGTAATATCGGCTAGCGCATTATAACGAAAGCGTACGCCGAAATGATCGGATAACCAGTCCGAGCTCTGCACCCCCTGCATTGCGGAAGAGGCGGCCTCCTCGGCAGTCATGCCCTTTGCGGGATTGTCCCATGCACCGCGGCGGTACCCATTCATCACTTCCGAAGCATCCCACCTGTTTTTGTTGCGATCTGCGTTGTAGTGGTCGGCGATAAAGAAAATACTGCCGCCACCCTGGACATACTGGACCATTGCCTCTTGTTCCGATGCTTTGTACGGAATATTGGCTTCACCGATCACAAACGCATCATAATCCAAGAGGTCAGCGAGCGTAATCGGTGTTGTCTTGCGTAATTCCTTCACGGAATAGCCTCTTCCAGCAAGCCCATTAGCAAAATCGGAAAATCCCCCGTCGATGACCCAATCCGCTGCACCTGCGGTCTGGCCATGGGTGTTGTCAAACAACACCTTCTTTCCGTTCGGCATTCCGACCGGATTCACGACCGGTGCTGGATCCGCCGGCCCTTCCGCGTGAACACCATGTGTCCCGCCTGTGATTAGAACATTGGTAATCTGCAGGACCACCGTTGTTGTCAACAAAACTTTCAATATACGACCCTTAAATCTAACCACGCACACACCTCCGGTTGTCATAAAGCTAGCTAGCTTATGTAATCTATTTCTACCTTCTTAAATGTAACAAAATATTGTCGGTTTTTGTCGATTTTACATTAATTTTTTACTTTGTAATTTTTGGTAACGCCCCATTTTTTTGACGAATTTACACGAAAAATATTCACACTATCTTCACATAGGTTAGGTTATATTTAGAAAGAAAGCGCTTTATTTAACAATCTTAAGCATCTTTGCATAACGGCTTTCAAAATAAAAAAAGGGGGTTAGTTCGATGCTCCGTTGGATTCGGAAGGCACGGAACACGGGGGTGCAGCTTCGTTCGATCGGATTCAAACTGTTTCTTGCTTTTCTCGTTAGTATCGTAGCGAGCTTTGCTTTATCCGGTTGGCTGGTATACAGCATCTCTGCGCAAGCCTTGAAAGAAAAGGTCGGGAACAACGCCGACCAAGTAACCCGCGACGCCGCGAAGCAGGTCGATCTTTGGGAGAGGCAAATGGAGGGCGTGTTCAACAACACCGTCATCTTCGCAGTGAACAATCAAGCTTTGACGGAAAAGCGCCGCAAGCTGCTTCCTGACAGCCCGGTTGAATTGGCGGAATACGAGAGAACGCTGCAGCGTCTCGCCGCCATAAAAGCCGAGATCGAAAAAGTGAACTCGGAGCTGAAGCCGAACACGCCGAAGCCGATTGCGCTAACCCGGCTCGAATCGGAACAAACCGAGCTGTTAAAGAAGTCAGCCGAGCTGAACAAGCTGAGAACAGAAGCGGACAAGGCGTTTCGGGAGTACGTGCAAAGCTCCGTCATGACGAATTCGGATATGGTGTTCTCCTCCTCGATGGTTCGCCACAACGGAGATGATCAGATTCAAATCAGCAGTATTACAGCGTACAAGGCAAAAGCGAATCCTTACCAGCTGCCTCTAGTACAGGAAGCCGTCGCCGCTAAAGGCAAGGTCGTTTTCTCCAAACCGCAGAAGGGCTCATTTTTGTTCGAGGCTCCCGAAACGGTATTCGCCATGGCAAGAGCCTTTTGGAGTCCAGAGGACCTCGTGTGGGCCGACGTCATCGTCACGGAATTCAAGCTATCCTATTTCGAAAAAATGCTGAGCCCGATCACCTTCGGCGGCATCGGGGAGATTCATTTGATAGGACAAGACGGAACAACTTATTTCACGAACCGCCCTGAGGCGGAATTCGGGGATCCGGCCGCCGTGAAGCATTCCCCCAATCAGGACACCCGGATCGCAGATTATACCGATGCCCAGGGAAATAAATACTTGTTGGCCGGCACTACGCTGCGGAATCAACCCTGGACGCTGATTGGCGCCATACCGGAAACCAAATTACTGGAGGATGCCCAGAAGATTCTGGAGCGATTCTATTACTTGCTCGGCGGCTCCGTAATTGCGGCTTGCCTTCTCGGCTGGTGGGGCTACCTTACGTTCGGGAAGCCGATGATTATCGCACAGCGCAAGATGCAGCTTGCCGAGCAAGGCGATCTGAGCGTTCGACTGCAATTTCGCCGTTCCGACGAGATCGGCTCTGTCGGGACAAGCTTTGATAGTATGATGGATCGGATTAACGGGATTGTAGGCAGCACAAGCCAGTCCGCCAATCTGCTGCTTCACTCCACGGAAGAAATTCGCGGACTGGTTGAATCGAACGAGTCGGCGTCAAGAGAAATCGCCTCCACTATGAACGAGATTTCAATCGGCGCAAGTAATCTGGCAAGCGACGCCGAAAAAAGCGGTGTGCTGATTGGAAAGCTGCATCAGTGTTTGAATGACGTCATAGAGAAAAACACGCATATGATGCAGGCTTCGGAGCAGATGGAAGCTGCAAGTCACGAAGGACTTTCCACGATGCAGGTGCTTTCGGAGCAAAGCCAGATCGTCGAAGCCAAAATTACCGACCTAAACCAAAAGATGGAACGGCTGAGGGAAAGCACACAGTCTATCTCCATCGTCATGGATTTTCTGCAGAGCATTTCGAAGCGGATCAATATATTATCGTTGAACGCGGGTATTGTCGCTGCTTCTTCGGGAGAAACGGGCAAAGGCTTCATGGTCATCGCAGGGGAGATCCGGAATTTGGCCGTACAATCGCATAACTCCATCGAATCAGCCGGGCAAATCATCGAGCGGATCCATAGCTATATGGAAGAGACCAGTGAGCTGGTCTCGGAGTCGATGCCGATCTTCAGACGACAGCTGAATGCGTCCGACAATTCTCAGGAGATCTTCCAGAAGGTGATGCTTTCCATGCAGCAATTCACCGAGCGCTTTCATGAGGTCTGGGGTTCACTGCAAATATCGGTGGAGGCTGGTCAAGAGTTAAATGAAATGCTGCTGCAGGTCAGCGCTTTATCGGAGCAATTCACTGCTTCAACGGAAGGCGTCGCAGGACTGGTCGACCGGCAGTATCATTCCAGCAACCGCTTGGTGGAAACGACGAAGGCGCTTGAAGCACTCTCCGCCAAGCTGAACGATTCGTTAAAGGGGTTTGCCGTATAGTCCTCAATCGATAGCTTCTACAAATCCTAAGGCTTCCTGCGTTGAAGATACGCTCATACGCGTATCTTCAATGCAGGAAGCCTTTTTCCTAGTCTTTTCCCTTGAGTTAGTCAACAATGATTATGAAGTTGTTGATTAAACAACGAAACCGGTGAAATTAACGATTGTTTTGTTTATGTTCTTACTATAAATTATAGACGGATGTCGATAATACATCACTCGTAGTTTATATTTGAACATGAAAGGAAGGTATTGAATATGCCGAATTTTATTTTTAGGTTAAGCGATCATTTGGCTAAACAAAACAACGTGCTCATATTCATATTAACCATCGGAGTATTCGGTATCTTAAATACCGAGATGGGGGTTATTGGGTTATTGCCTGCCATTGCCGATCACTTTCATGTCAGCATATCCAAAGCAGGACTGCTGGTCAGTCTTTTTGCTCTAACTATTGCTGTGTCTGGACCAACGCTGCCGTTATTGTTTTCCGGGATAAATCGCAAAAAGGTCATGTTACTGGTATTAGGCGTATTCATTGTGGGAAACATGGTATCCATCTTTACATCTAATTTTACGATTCTATTAATTGCTCGAATCATACCAGCCATTTTTCATCCGATTTATTGTTCTTTGGCATTTACTGTGGCTGCTTCCTCAGTAAGCGCAAAAGATGCTCCAAAAGCTGTTTCTAAAGTGTTTATAGGAGTATCTGCCGGCATGGTAGCCGGTGTACCGATCGCAAGCTTTATTCATAGCGCCGTTTCATATGAAATGGCCATGGCATTGTTTGCTATTGTTAATGCTATTGTCTTCATTGCTACATCGATGTTTGTGCCATCTATGCCTGTTGAAAACAGATTTTCTTATGGCAGCCAGCTTTCCGTATTAAAAAAACCTATGATATGGATCTCCGTCATCACGGTCATTTTATTAAACTCAGCTGTATTTGGGGTTTATAGTTATTTAGCCGAATATCTGAAAACTGTAACGAATATGTCTCCGAACACCATCAGTTTAACCTTGTTCATTTTCGGCGGAGCCAATATCATTGGAAACATTGTCGCAGGAAGGTTACTTACTCATAGTGCCGTTAAGTCTGTAGTAGCCTTCCCATTGTTATTGGGGGCTGTTTACATCATTGTATTCTTCACAGGAAAGTTCACCTTACCTATGGAAGTGTTAACTTTCATTTGGGGAATATTGGCTGGAGGGATCATGGCAAATATCAATCAATATTTGATTATGTCCGCAGCTCCCGAAGCGCCCGATTTTGCCAATGGATTATTCATTTTATCTTGTAACGTTGGAACAACATTGGGGGCAGCTGTTGGCGGTTTTTTAATATTAAAAATCGGTACACAATATGTCGTACTGGTGGGAATCCTATCATTGGCAGTAAGTTTGGTAACGATTTTACTTAGACTCTACATTGAGCGATATGTTACTCAACCAGTCTCTTCAGCTGCTCAGCGAATCCCCCGTCCATAGTAACCTCTGCGTTGTTCAAAAACAGCAGCTCATCCACGGGATGCTCCCGAAGAAATTCGGATAGCTTCCGATCGAACTGCCGCGGATCGACCACATAAATTTCCTTGTAATGTGCCGTAAGGAAGGGGATAAAGGCATTCCCGTAAGAATCCTTCACCACTAGAAGCCTTTTCGTGCGCTCCGCATCGGTTCGGATCACACCCCAGGGGCGGTCCCCGCTAAGGAAGATCCGGTATTTGTTTTTGCGTGTCGCATGGCCCATATCCAGGAGCGGCAGGGTCAATGGCCCGGTATAATGAACGGTGTATTCCGTCTGCACCGGTGGATGGTAAACCGTGATGGTATCCGGATTGTCTCCCAGCTGCCGATTCTTCGTGGCAGCATGGAGCGAGCCCAGAAAGCCTGATATCTTCTCCACCCGATAGCTGCTTAGAGGCAAAGGCGTTTCGTTTCGGAGTTTCATATAGGCTGAATAGGCATAGTAAGCACCCGTTGCTGTCCAATGATGATCCGTGCGAAAATACAATTCTTCCCGGGCGTACGGCTGAAGCGCAGTTATCGCATCAACCCTTGCTATGGACGGGTGGAGGCGCGAATACACAGTTTCTACAGCTTCCCGCTGGGAGGAGGAGAGCTTCTTAAGTTTAGCTGACGCAAGGAACTCCACCGCCGTCGGTGCTAACAGCACGGTCACAGGGACTCCAAGCACTTCTTTCGCCCGGTTCATCGCATCGGCATAGGCCCGCCCCGCCTCCGAATCATAGGTAAACAGGTTCATAGCCCGGTCTCCTGTGATGAGCACCTTGCCCAGCACATGTCCCTTAATCTCGGGCTCCGCTTCCGTCTCTGCCGGTAGAATAGCAGGCGGCGGTGTCACGCCCGGTTCGACTGTGTGCTGCGGCTCCGGTTTAACGGCAATTTCCGACGTATTATTTGCCTGTGAGCTTATGATCGACGTCCGCTCCCTGCCGACGAAGCCGTGCCAGGATAGGACGAGTTTGCTGACATCAACGAGCCTATCCCGGAAGGCGACATGATCGGCAATATAGTTTTCCAGCTGACGGAAATACGCTCCGGACCATAGTGTTTGTGCCGTCAGTTCAGGAAAAACGGTTAAGGCGCGATTCTCCATCTCTGAGAGGGTTGCGCTTCTCCCGAAGGGTACAGACAGCGAAGCTCCGACCGCCAGGAAGGCGAGGAACAAACAAATTTGCAGAATCGAACCGGTGCGCATGTTCAGTGAACCTCCCCTTACGCCTAGAATCGGAAATAGAAAAACGGTACATAGCTCCGTCCCACCAATAGCAATGCGGATAGCGCCAATAAGGTAAAACATACCGCGGGAACCAGCGCATGCCGATAAACGTCCTGAACAAGCGGAGGCGGCCTGTCCCCCGAGGTTAGGGTATCATGCAGCACAGCTGGCAGCGGGGTGGATCCAATAAGAGCCAGGATCAGCAAAACGGCGTTATTATGAACATGAATCAGCAGCTCTTCATCGATCCATGGTGCTGCTGTCAATCCAAACATAACTCGCAAATAATATACGCCCCGTGTCATGGATTCGAAATAGAAGAACACCCAACCGATCAGAACGATTGCGATAAAATACAAGTGCGATATCCACCTGGGCATTGCTGTGAGGAACCGTAGGAGAATGCTTTTTTCCAGTGCAATCAAGGCTCCGAAGTATAATCCCCAAAGCACGAAATTCCAGCTCGCTCCATGCCATAAGCCCGTCGCAAACCACACGACAAACAGGTTCAGCCACGGTCTGCGCCGGTTGCCTCCCATTGGGATGTAGACATAATCACGGAAGAAACGTCCAACGGAGATGTTCCAGCGTCTCCAAAACTCCGTAGCACTCCTAGAGATGTAGGGGTAATCGAAATTCTCCTTAAATTTGAAGCCAAACATTCGACCTAGACCGATCGCCATGTCCGAGTATCCCGAGAAGTCAAAATAAATATGCAAAGCAAACAGCACGATCCCGAACCACGCCCCTGCGAGCGAAAGCTGCTGAAGATTGCCGTCCAAAAACAGAGGCGACAGCTCCCCCAGCGCATTTGCGAGAATAACCTTCTTCCCCAAACCGACCGCGAAGCGGCTGATACCATAGCTGAACTCCTCTAACGTGACGGTGCGCCGGGATAGTTGCTGCTGCACGTCGGCATAACGAATGATGGGGCCAGCCACAAGCTGCGGAAACATGGCGATATAGAGGAGAAGCTTGGCATAGGAGCGCAGCGCCGGCGCTTCACCGCGGTACACATCCACAAGATACGATATGAGATGAAACGTGAAAAAGGAAATGCCGATCGGGAGTCCCGGATCCTCATAAGGTATTCTTACCGAGGTCAGTGCAGCCAACGATTCCAAAAGGAAGGGCATATATTTGAAGTGGAACAGCAGCGCCACTTGGAACAGGATGGAGGTGGCAAGAATGGCCTTCCTCTTGGTTGAGTGACCGCCGCCTTGCTTATCCAGGAGCAGACCTCCGCACCATCCAAGGAGCACATTAAGCAAGAGAACGATGATCCAAAGCGGCTCGCCCCATGCGTAAAAAACTAACGAGAACAGAAGAAGTACAGGATTCTTAAGCCTTGGGGGTGAGAAGTAGTAGCAAATCAGTGCTAATGGTAAAAAGCCAAACAAGAAGACCAAGCTGGAGAAGACCATTGCTCACACCTCATCGGAACCGTATATGGATATTATTGTAACTATCGTTCCGAATCTATTCGTTGGTTTTGATTATTACATAACCATTTTATGGGACGTTGAAATAAAGAAAAGGATATGATAAGATATCGCTAAACTTAACGAATGGAGATGAAGAGAATAATGTAATATTTCTTGCCTGGTTTAAAGAATAAAGCGGATTGTTTTATTCTTTATTGGCAAGAAAGTTACCTTATTCTTTTCACTCATTAAATATATTGTATTCACCCTTGTTCCGGGGGTGGATTATCCGTATTTTTTGAGCTACAAGAAAGGTAACTTTCTTGTAGCTCTATTTTTTTTGATTGGAGGTCCAATATGTCATTGATTAAAGTTACGAACCTCACATTTGCCTATGAAGGCAATTACGACAACATATTTGAGAACGTTAGTTTTCAAATGGATACCGGCTGGAAATTGGGTTTTACCGGGAGGAATGGCCGGGGCAAGACCACGTTTCTCAATCTGTTACTTGGTAAGTACGAGTACAGTGGAACAATATCGGCAAACGTCAGTTTCGAGTATTTCCCATTCCACGTTGAGAACAAAGAGCACAATACCATTGATATCGTAGCCGACATCTATCCGGACTACGAGCACTGGCAACTTTTGCGTGAGCTGTCGCTTTTGAAAGTGACGGAGGAGGTATTATACCGACCGTTTGGGACCTTGTCCAATGGTGAACAAACGAAGGTGCTGCTCGCAGCCATGTTTTTGAAGGAAAACAGTTTTTTGCTCATCGACGAGCCGACCAATCATCTGGACCTTCATGCCCGGAAGCTGGTCAGCGATTATTTGAACGATAAGAGCGGGTTTATTCTGGTATCGCACGACCGGGCGTTCTTAGATAACTGCGTGGACCATATTCTTGCGATCAATAAGACCAATATCGAAATCCAGAAAGGAAATTTTTCCGATTGGTGGGAGAACAAACAACGGCAGGACCAATTCGAGCTCGCCGAGAACGATAAGCTGAGGAAGGACATCAAGCGGTTGTCCGATGCGGCCAACCGGACGAGCAATTGGTCGCACGAAGTGGAAAAAACAAAAAACGGGACTCGCAACTCCGGCTCCAAGGTAGATAAAGGTTACATCGGCCACAAGGCAGCCAAAATGATGAAGAGGTCCAAATCGATAGAGCAAAGACAACAATCCGCAATCGAGGATAGATCTCAGCTGCTTAAGAACGTCGAAAGCTCAGAAAGCCTGAAAATATCACAATTGACGTATCACAAACACCAATTTGTCGAGCTTGACCGCGTATCGATTCATTATGCCGAGAAGAAAGTTTGCCATGACGTCAGCTTCACTATAGAGCAAGGGGACCGCATTGTGCTCTCCGGCCCCAACGGTTCAGGTAAATCCAGTTTGCTCAAACTGATCTGCGGCGAGGATATCCCTTACTCCGGGGCGTTACGAATCGGGAGTCAATTGAAAATATCCTACGTTTCGCAAGACACTTCGCATTTGCGCGGCAATTTGTCGGATTTCGCCAGAAACAACGGGATTGACGAAAGCTTGTTTAAATCGATTCTACGGAAGCTCGATTTCTCGCGTTTGCAATTCGAAAAGGACATTTCATCTTTTAGCGGCGGCCAGAAGAAGAAGGTGCTCATTGCGAAAAGCCTCTCCGAGCAGGTTCATTTGCATGTTTGGGACGAACCGCTGAATTTTGTCGACGTCATTTCCCGGATGCAAATCGAAGAGCTGCTTCTGAAGCACGCTCCGACCATCCTTTTCGTGGAGCATGACAGCGAATTTTGCAAGCATATCGCGACAAAGATTGTAGAACTTACAGACTAACCCTTCCTGGAGGATGAAAGTGATGATGATTGAGGTTGTAGATGATTTTGTGAACCGGTTCATTTCAAAGGAAGCGGTTCACAAAAACAAAATGCCGGAGAATTACCATTATATCGATAAATGCACTTAGCGGTCCGTCTGCAAATGCATCGTGCTTTCTCTTCGTAATTGGTTAATGACGTAGTTAAGGCGCTGGCTAATGGCTGCTTTGGTACGTTTTCTCCGGCGGTAAGGAGAAGACATGAAGCCAGTCTCGAAATATGAAAGGATTCGCCAAGTATTGTCCGAGTTGAAGCAACCCTCATATAGATATTCACAAATTACAGAAGCGATTTTCAAGGGGAAAATCGGCGAGTTCGAACGAATGGTCATACTGCCCAAATCCCTGCGTGAAGCATTGATGGAGACGCTGGGTCCGCGGGTCTGCAGCATATCTCCAGTAAAGGAACTCACATCAAGTCAGGTCAGCAAGGTGTTGTTTGCTGTGGCTGGCGACGAACATATTGAGGCGGTACGCCTTCAATATGAGCATGGGTGGAAATCGTATTGTATTTCCACTCAGTGCGGCTGCGGGTTTGGGTGCAAGTTTTGTGCCACCGGTACGATAGGTCTGAAACGAAATTTGACGGCCGACGAAATTACCGACCAATTGCTTTACTTTCACCTGAATGGTCACAGCTTAGACAGTGTCTCGTTCATGGGTATGGGGGAGGCGCTAGCCAACCCGAATATATTTGATGCTTTGAATATTTTGACCGATCCAGGCCTCTTTGGATTAGGGCATCGACGAATTACGATTTCCACCATCGGTCTGTTGCCGGGGATCGACAAGCTGACAAGGGAGTATCCCCAAGTCAATCTAACCTTTTCTCTGCATTCGCCGTTTGACGATCAACGGAGTGAGCTGATGCCGATCAACGACCGGTTTCCAGTCCGAGAGGTCCTCCATTTGTTGGATCATCATATCCGACTTACAGGGAGGAAGGTGTATATTGCTTATCTTCTACTCCGAGGAGTCAATGACTCGGCTGCGCATGCGAAAGCGGTTGCCGAGTTGTTACGGGGAAGGGGACCGGGGGAACATCTTTATCACGTAAACCTGATTCCCTACAACTCAACCGAAGTTACTCCAGAAAGTTACCGTACATCGGATTCTAAGCGGATCGAGAGCTTTGTTCGGATTCTGAAGTCAAAAGGGATCAATGTGACCATCCGAACGCAATTCGGATCGGACATTAACGCGGCATGCGGACAGCTTTACGGTAAGAAAAGTACTTGAAATCTAATTAAAAATGGGTAGATAAATAAAATGAACATGCTAAAAAGCCTTCCTCCCGGAAGGCTTCATGAAAATCCTTTTACAGCTTTTTCCTCCGTCCCCAAATTTTCCGCCAACGTGCACCCCATTGATAAGACGGTAAGTCCGGCGATTCAGTATAAGTTGTTTGGTAATAGAGGAAGATAAAACAAGATTTTTGGTGATAATACATAAAGATTTCCAGCGGCAGGAGAAGAAAACCTATGCCACATCAGGATTTTCAGTCAGGTAACATAAAAGCTCGCTATTCCAAAGGAAAGATATCCGTATTTGGAATCAATTCGGTATATCCTCGTACGCCTTGGATCGCAGCCTGGTGGTCAGCAGCTTTTCCCGGGTTAGGGCATATGTTTATTGGTAAGTACCTGCATGGCTTTGTTCTGATCATCTGGGAGCTTGTGGTAAACGGGCTGTCCAATCTAAACATGGGGATTGCCTTATCCTTTCTTGGCAAGTTTGAGGAGGCAAAAGCTCATTTAAACCAGGACTGGGCTCTGCTTTATGTTGCAGTATATATATTTAGCATCTGGGATAGTTACCGTTGTGCGGTTGAGATCAAAAAAAGTCACTCTCTGGCCGAAGTGGAGGATGCACCTATCGTGCCATCCGAAGTGAGCTTTTTTGACGTTGTCATTCTTGAAAAGAAACATCCCTGGGTAGGTTTGGGCTGGTCAGTTTTATCACCCGGCTTGGGGCAATTATATGGTGGCAGTACGATTGTCGGTACTTTTGTTTTGGCCTGGTGGATATTTGTTTGTTATAAGGCACATGCCGTTCGCACCTTGCTTTATTCGTTCCTTGGGGATTTTAGCGGAGCAACTGCCATGGTAGACTGGCAGTGGTTTCTTTTCTTGCCTTCTATGTACGCTTTTGCAATTTATCAGGCATACGCATCGGTAAATGAAAACAACACTTTGTATGATATTGAACAAATTCGATACCTTAGAGTGAGGGCTGCAAACTTGGCACACCTAAACACAAATGAAACCGATACCGTTCAAATCGTCGCCACATTTGAGCATTCGCCCTTCGTGGAGATGGCAATCCATGATTTAGAAAAGCTGGGAGTTCCACCGCGCAATATCGTCGCATTACCTTTGGAAAACCTTGAGTCTCAAGTATATATCGTTGATTCCATTCATCGTGTCGATGGCAGAAGCATTCTGGACGGGGCCATGATGGGCGGAACCATCCTTGCTGTTCTGGGAGCTATCTATGGATTCGTGTTGTACTGGGGACCGGTCATTTGGGGGCTACTGGGCCTGGCAGGCGGTTTCTTTTTGGGATTGATCATTGAATTAGCGTTAAACAAGAAAAAATTAAAGCTTTCTTCCAGCCGCAAAAGTGAGGTTATTATTGAGGTTACATGTAACGCCTCTCTGCAGGATCAGTTGATTAAAGTTTTAAAAATAAGAAAAGCAACGGGATTCGTGACTAAGCCTCAAAGAAATTATTGCAGCGCTTCATCAGAATAATGTTATGGAACGGACGCCTATTATACCAGAAATATCTCGAAATAAGGAAAATAATGGATAAATGTCCATGCCCTAAATCTTTCGAACACATAGCATAAGAATTGAATGAGAAATGGTAGCCGTTGTTTGTAAAGGAGGTGTTTTATATGAAGTGCACTTATTGCTTCAGAATGCAACGTAAACAACTCCGTAAAAAGAAATTGAAAATAGCCTGTATAAAGAAAAGTAAGTACTGTAATGCATCGATTTCGAACCGAAAAAAACGAAAGTCAAATCGAAGAAAATGGCTAACCAAAGTGATTTGCATTCTGGTTCCTGGACGAAAGGGGAAACGTGGTTCCAGGGGACCGCGAGGTAAACAAGGAGAAAGGGGTGCTCCAGGTCCGAAAGGGCCGCGGGGTTCGCGTGGTCCATCGGGTTATGAAGGTCCACAAGGGCCACCTGGCCCACAAGGACCGTCGGGGCCTCTCCCAGATGTATCTATCATTCCGGTGGTGTATAGATACTATTATAACGCTAGTCAGGATTTGACTTCTATAGGCCCTTTAAATATTCCCGCTGATCTGTTCGTAGATAATATGGGGAATTTAGTAACTTCTTTCAAAGGTCTTGGTCCCAATAGCTATAACAACTTATTTATTAATGGGATTATGCAGGCCGGCAATGCATACAATATAAATCCAAATGCACTGACTTTGTATCCAGATGGTATGAGTATTTATAAAGGTACGCCATTGACTTTGGAAATGGTTCAATTTTCAGTCCTAGTAACCTAATATAGTAACCGGAAGGCAAACAGATTCCATTAATATCAGTTTCTATAAGCCCTCACCTCTATGAATCAACCGAATATGTTGATCAAGAAGGGAGGTGAGATAGAATGCCAATTGTTACTCCTTATCAAAACACTAGAAGATATACTTCAACAATAGGCGCAGGGACCGGTACCGGGGCAACGTTTGCAATTGCTGCTACGGCTTTTACGAACGATGCCGGTGCGGCTGCCACGGCTTTTCCAGGCACGTACAATTATTACAACCTGTATATTAACGGTATTATGCAAACAGCCGATACTTCCTCCGTAACAACCACAACCATAACCATTCCTGGTGGCGATGCTCTTGATGGAGGAACTCCGATCGTCGTTCAATTCATAGTCTCTTAATAAATTAAACTGTATTCGGAAAAAGACAGAGGGGATATGTTCTCTCTGTCTTTATTCATGATTGAGCTGCATGAACCGGCCATAGAAGTCTTTATCAGTATCTCGTTGGTTGTGGCCTCTTACATGAAGACTACCATCACAATATTTGTATTAAATGTAGCTGTAACGCAACTCTTCAAGCTGAGGGACGGACACGGAAAAGTGGATAAAGGTTTGTCATGCCAACCTAAAATAAGCACAACTCCATATAAAGTTAGCGCATCACACTTTGGGACATATATCCAGTAAAATAAAGCTGATTTTAAAGCGCTTACATCTATGAATGGGGGAGTGTGTAAATTGAAGAAACCGATATTCCGGACGATCTGTTTCCTATTGGCCATCGTTCAAGTGCTTGCGTCGGCATCGACTGTGCAGGCGTCAGTCAACTACGAAAGCTACAGCGGTTTTGTGGCGGATTCGACGCCTGTGCTGCCCGGGCAGGAGTCGCATCCGAAGCTGTGGTTTGACACGGGAGGGGTCGGAGCATTATATGCCAAGCGGCTGGCTGATCCTTATGCGGCATCCTTGTGGAATTCGATTCGAACCAGCCCGTACCTAACTATGGAGCTTCCGCAAGCACCGGGCTGTGTGTTCGGGAATGTCGTTCATGCTTATTACGGGGAAATGGCCCGTATCGCGAAGTATAATGCGTTCCTATACTTAATGGAAGGCAATGAGCAACACAAAGAGAGAGCAGTGCAAGCGCTGCTGCGTGCGTACGATGGGCCCATTTATACGTGTGCGGATATCGATCCGAACGTATCGAGCTCGCCCATAGATGAGACCTATCGAGCGAATTGGGCACAAAACTTCGCTGCCGCCTATGATTGGATGCAGCCTCATTTGACCCCGCAGCAGGACGCCGAGATCCGTGACCGTCTCGCCTTCGAGGCGCAGACGCTGTATGACAATATCTGGATCCGTGTCGATGGCGGGAATGACAGAGGATGGGGGCCGCGTCCCCATAACCATCGCTCGAAGCCTGCCTGGGGACTCGGCTCGCTGGCGCTAGCCTTGTCCAGTTATTCAAAGCCGGGAATGAATTCGCCATCCGATTGGCTTAAAGAAGCACTGGAGTCGGCTAACTCGAACCTGTCCTATTTCTTCAGCTCCGACGGCATCTATCGGGAAGGCTCCCAGTACTACATTTATTCGCACATCAATTTTGTGCCGTTCCTTTACCATTACAAGAATGTGTCCGGCGTAGATCAATTCCGGTTGTTCAAGCCAGCTTTTCTTTGGGAATTTAACGTCTCCAATAACAAAGGCTGGATGCCAAACTTCGCGGATTCCTTCCTGCGCCACAATTTTCTTCACATGGTAGCAGGGCAGTTCATGACGGAGGAAGACCATACTTCGCTCCACCCGGACGCCAAATGGGGCAATCTGTTCCAATGGCGGTATATGACAACGGATACATCGCCGTGGGGCGGGGAGTTCGGCAACAATACAGGCGCAAGCTACGACGACACGATGGATCTAGACAAATATTTGACCTACGAGTCTTCGATTGAACCCATAGCCCCTACGGGCACGGGAACGAGCTTCTTTCTCGAGGGCGGGCAGACCATCTTCCGTAATAACTGGCTGACGGACGATCCTTCCAGCCGATATCTGCTGTTTCAAGGTGTGGCCGAGGCGGACAACCATAACCATTTTGACCATCTAAGCTACATTATTCATGCCGAAAACCAGATGATGGCCAGCGATGCCGGCTATTCACGTTCGGCGTACGGCGATGCGGAGCGGAGAACCTGGTATCGGACCGCGCCCGCGCATAATACTGCGACATTGGACGGCAAGTGGCCCGTTGATTTTGCGCAGAACGATACTCCGCCCTCATTGTACAGCATGGATACCGATTTTTTTGATTTTCAACAAAAGTCGGCTCGCTTCATAGACATTCAGAACGATACGACCAAGGGGGAGAGTCCGCTGCTGTTTCCGCCTGACAGTGAAAGCCTGGGGTATATGGACCGTGCGGTGGCGTTTCCGGGCCAGCAATATTTCGTCATTGCTGATCAACTGCGAAGCCGTAATGGGACACCACGAAACTTCAGCGTATATGTCCATGGCGGTAAAGGCGCAATGAGCGGAAGCGGAGGCTTCCGTCAATGGGTATACCCGAACAGTGTCTACGGTTCGGCGGCGAAGCTGGGCGCTTGGATTTTTGCTGACAATGCTGCCTTCACGGACCGGACTGGAGAGGTGTCGTACGTGAAGGATGACTACACCGTGCAAGGCTACGTGGAAGCCAGTAAGCAAGCGGCAGCTGCGGATTTCCTGCAAATTCTTATCCCGATGCCTATCGCAGCGGCACTTCCGGAGGTAAAAGATCTAAGCAATAGCACTCGAACGGGCGGAACGGTAGCGATAGACGGCAATCTGGACACTTACATGTTAAAGGGAGGGAACGGCAATGCTCAAGTCGGGCATATGGAGAGCAACGGCTCATTCGCTTATGTAAGGGATTCCGGGCTTCCTCTGCAATACATGGTTCGGGAGGCAAGCTCGCTAAGGTACCGCAATACGGAATGGCTGCGTGCTTCAGCTCCAGTAACAGTCGCAGCGGATGTAAGTCGTAGAGATCGTCACACAGGTCGAATCTTTACACCGGAGGGCGGTGCGACGGTAAGCCTGCGTGTTCCCGCCGGGAAGCAGGTGCAGCAGGTTCTATTGAATGCGGAACCGGCCGCATTCGTAGTGAACGGTAGCTTCGTTGCATTTCAGACGACCGCGGGAGAGGCTGAATTCGTACTCATGCTGCAGGATGCAGGAGGTACCGATAAGGTTCCGCCGGGAGCAGTATCTGATTTGTCTGCAGACGTGGTCTCCCCGGAACGAGTGCGGCTCCAGTGGACGGCACCTGGCAACGACGGAACAACGGGCACAGCCGACTACTACGATGTACGCTATCATACAAGCCCGATAACAGATGATAACTGGGACGAGGCTGTGAAGGCCGCCGGGGAGCCGACACCGGGACCTCAAGGAACAGTGGAAGCTTTCGAAATCGGAGGATTATTTGCAAATACGAGTTACTATTTTGCAGTACGCGCGGGGGATGAATCCGGGAATGTGGCGGCGTTATCCAACGTGGCAGCCTTGACTATGCCAATAGCGGAGGATGTTGTTCCGCCGGCTGCCATCACCGATTTGCGTGTAGTGTCTGCATCGGCTGATTCCGTTGTGCTGGAGTGGACAGCGACAGGCAATGACGGCTATGTGGGTACAGCGGCCGGCTATGATCTACGCTACAGCACCAATCCTATTACAGAGGATAATTTCGAGTCTGCTGTGCGAGTGACTTCCGTTCCCACCCCCTTGTCCGCAGGCAGCGTTCAATCGGCAACGGTGCAGCCTCTGCTGCCAGGCCGTACTTATTTCATGGCGATGAAAGCGTATGATGTGGCGGGGAACCGATCGGCATTGTCCAATTGGCAGTTCGCTGCGCTCGGTGAAGGAACAGGGACGGAGAAGCTTGGCATCATTGCGGTAACTGCAGACGAGCATGACGGGAATGTACCCGGTAATGTAGTGGATGGCGACTTCACTACACGCTGGTCTGCTCTGAGCCAAGGCACCCTCGGAAGTCGAACAGCCCAGCGGCTGCAGCTCGACCTGGGGGCAATCCGCAGTCTGAGCCATATCAAAATCGCTTATCATAGCGGTCAGGTCCGCAAGTCGTATTTCAGCCTCGATGTGTCGGCTGACGGCACGAATTGGACGCGAGTCATCTCGAATGCGGAAACAAGCGGTTTGACCGCGGGTTTCGAAGCTTACGAGTTGAACCAAGCCAATGCCAGATATGTTCGCCTGCTCGGCTACGGCAATTCGTCCAGCGGCTGGAACAGTATTTCCGAGATCGAGGTGTACGGGACTGCTGCATCCTCCTTGCCGGCTGTTACGGTTGGGGCCGTTCTCATGAAGAATGCAGCGGGAGAGCCGGTGGAAGGCTTGCCTGCATCCGGCTGGCTGGATATCACGGTCCCGCTGACGAACAATTCGCCTGAAGCCCGCCGTGCAACCGCAATCGTTGTCCTGGAGGACGGCGATGGCCGAACGCTTCGGATCTCGGCCGTGACCGGGGATATTTCGGGCTGGGAGACAGATTTGTATGCGGCAGGCCTATCGATTCCTGAGCATAATTCGGGCGGATTGAAGCTTCGCGTATTTGTATGGAACGAGCTCATGGGATTAGAGCCGCTAGCGGAAACGAGGGTGATGCCATGAGGTGGGCCGATCGGATATTCGGCGATTTGGCGCCGTATGTCGAAAGGAGAGTAGCGATGCGCAAATCAATGATGTTACTTCTCAGCATGCTGTTGATGCTGAATATAGCCTTAGCACCTCAGCAGGCTCATGCTGAAGCAGGTGCTCCCTCTCTCGAGTATACCTTGAGCGCTTCTGCGGATACATGGGTCCAAGGGGGCGCAACCGCAGATACGAATTACGGAGCGAACGACCGAATGAAAGTGAAGCGGACGTCAACGGAGAACCGGGACGCTTTCGTGAAATTTGATACTTCCTCCGTGATTGGCAGTGTGTACGAGGCGGAGCTGCGGGTATATGTTGTATCCATGGAATCAGCTACTGTATCAGCAGGAGGAATGTATCAGATCGAAATTCGCGGCATGTCCGATGACGGCTGGAGCGAGGTCGGCATGACCTACGCGAACGCGCCCGCCGATCAGGGAACGGTTCTAGGAGTCGTAACCGTGACGCAGTCGAGCGTCGGAAGCTATGTAACAGCGGATGTAACCGACTTTATTAAGGGCCAGACAGATAGCACGGTCAGCTTCCGCATTCGCGGAGTTGAAGCGAGTAGAGGCGCTGACTATGCTACCAAAGAGCACGCCTTTCCTCCGTTGCTGATTGTCAAGGCTTGGCAAGGTGCGCAGCCCGATACGCTGCCCCCTACCATACCGGGTACGCCTCAAGCGGAATGGTCGGGGCCTGGAAGCGTGACGTTGACCTGGCAGCCGTCCACCGATAATTCGGGAACCGTGACCTACGCCGTCTACCGGGATGGGGCGGTTCGAGGAACGGCTGCTGCAGCGTCCTACACCGATACGTTGCTTAATCCCGGGAGCAGCTACGTGTATCGGGTCTTGGCCATTGACGGGAGCGGTAACGCTTCGCCGCTCAGCGAGCCTGTAACCGTTACGGCACCTGGGCGTCAGCTGGTTACTGAAGCAGCGGCTGATTCCTATACGAGGCCTGGCAGCGGACCGTTCGGCTCACAGACTACAATGAACGTGAAGAGCAATTCGTCCGGCTCGGATATACGCCGTGCATACATGAAATTTCCTATCCCTGAATATAGCGGAATGCTTGAGCATGCAGCGGTGAAGCTTTACGTAACCGCGCTCGAAAGCAGTACGCCGGCAGACGGGTACGATGTTACGCTGTACGGCATTCAAGACGATTCCTGGCAGGAAGGGACCATCACCGACGCAAACCGTCCTCAGGAAATGGGTGTGCCGCTCGGGCAGTTTAGAGTGAATGCGGATGCCGTCGGAACCTATATTACGTTTCCAGCCACTGAGTTTGTGCGCGGGCAGACGGACGGGATCGCCAGCTTTTATTTGCAATCGAGCTCCGGTGTGAGCAGAGGGGCGAACTATGCCACCAAGGAAAATGCTCTCGATAAACCGCCGCTCCTGATGCTGACCATACAGGAGCTCCAAACACCCGCCGTACCAGAGGGACTCGCAGCAGTGGCCTCCAGTAAGCGGGTACGCTTAACATGGAACGCCTCGAATCAAGCGACGCTCTACGAGGTTTATCGCGATAACGGAAGCGGCTTCACCCTTGCCGGCCAGACGGCGGGTCTCGAATTTACCGATACAGATGTTGTCAACGACACAACCTACACGTATAAGGTGCGCGCCCGCAATGCCGCGTTCGAAAGCGACTTCAGCGTACCCGTAGCGGCAATGCCGGTATACCCTATGCTCGTCAGGGACGTATCGTTCCGCACGCTCTCCGGCGACCAGATGGTCAGCCTGGATGGGGCAGGGTTCATCCAACTGCGTGGGATGCTCGAAAATCTGACAGTGGATTCGTTCGACACCGTTATGCAATTCCGGATCCTGAAGTCCAATGCGGACAAAGAGGAGGTGCTGACAGGCTCGGTTCGCAGAACGGTTAGGGCGGGAAGCATTGCGGAATTTAAGTGGAGCGGACAGTTTGAGCCATCCGATAGCGGCTATACGGTCGAGGTGTCCGTGCGGGATGCAGCTAACGGGTTATCGGAGGAACTGTACCATATCCGAACCTATTTCGATCACCCATGAGGAGGAATACGATGAAAAGGTTATACGCTTTGTGCATCTCGTTATTGCTCATTTGCCCGGTATTTCCGGTATCCGCTCTGGCGGCGCAGGTGAGCGTGCAGGCTTCTGCAGCCGCAGGCAGCGGACAGGTGACGATATCGGGTACGATCGCCTCCGGAGCCGGTAAGCAAGTGACGGTGATGGTCACATCTCCGGCTGGAACGATCGATTATTTGGACCAGACCGCCAGCGGAGAGAACGGAACTTACACCTTCGCGTACCGCCCCCATCCAAGTGTCCAGGGCACTTATCGGGTTACGGTCGGGGGCAGTGGGGTAACTGAGGTGCAGACAACGACGTTCGTCATTCCGCCATCGGCGGGGGGTGATCCCGGAAACGGCGGGGGCGATCCCGGCAACGGCGGGGGCGATCCCGGAAACGGCGGGGGTGATCCCGGAAACGGCGGGGGTGATCCCGGCAACGGCGGAGGTGATCCCGGAAACGGCGGGGGTGATCCCGGTAACGGCGGAGGCGATCCCGGTAACGGCGGGGGTAACCCCGGCAACGGAGGGGGCGACACCGGCAACGGGGGGGGCGACTCCGGCAACGGAGGAGGCGGCTCCGGCAACGTAGGAGGCAACCCCGCCAATGGCGGAGCTGGACCGCAAGAGCCGATTGTAAGGCCGAATGAGGCAACTGTCCAGCATGCAACGCGCACAGACGGCCATTCGGTGGCCGTTATCGTACTGACAGGGGAAGCCTTCGGTCCGGCGATCAATCGGATCAGCAACGGTAATCATGTATTAACGATTGATGTATCCGCATACGAGTCCGTCGATATAAAGCTGCCCCTAAGTGTACTAGAAAGCCTTGCCCAAAAGCATGCAACCGCGTCCCTTGCTGTCGCGACAGGAAGCGGCACATATGAGCTTCCTTTATCCGCCCTGGCGGGTAGAATGGATCCGCAAGGCCAGCTGGGCATCTCCGTCGGAAGGGCAGCGGCCCCGGTGGAGAAGGATATCAACGCGGTGTTCGGTCCAACGCTTGCTTCGGCCGCGATCGAGTACAAGGTGACGATGACAAGCGGGGGCCAAACTGTGGAATGGAACGATTTTGGCAGCCAGTATGTGAACCGTAGCGTGCCGTTACTTCGAGAGGTTAACCCGGCAGCGGCCACCGGATTGCGTTACGACCCGGCAACCAAAGAATTTGCGTTTGTACCGACCGTATTTGTGAAGACCAACGGACAATGGTCTGCCGTACTGAAGCGCAATGGCAACAGCATATACGCTGTTGTCGAGATGCCCAAGTCATTCGCGGATCTGAATGGAAGCTGGGCTCAAGGCGACGTTGAGATGCTTGCCTCAAAGCGCATCGTAAACGGTGTATCCGCGAACGAGTTTGCTCCACACGGCCAGGTGACCCGGGCCGAATTCGCGGCTCTGCTCGTCCGGGCGCTTGGACTTACCCCCGCTTCCGTTGCTGCTCCTTATTCTGACGTTCAGTCTGGCGACTGGTTTGCGCCGTTCGTCGCAACGGCAGCCAAATACAAGCTTATTTCGGGGTACGAAGACGGCAGCTTCGGACCGCAGCGTCCAGTTACTCGAGAGGAAGCGGCAGTGATGATTGTAAGGGCAATATCTATTGTAGGAAAAGCCGGCCCCGCCAAGGGCACGAACAATGGGTTTACCGATGCTGCCTCTATATCCGAGTGGGCGCGATTGGCTGTTTCAACGGCCGTGCAGGGCGGTATCGTAAGCGGCAGGCCCGACGGCTCCTTCGCACCGCAGCTTCACGCAACGCGGGCGGAAGCAGCTGTCATGGTAAAACGAATGCTTGTACAGCTGCAATTTATTAACCGTTAATGGGGAGGGGTTGCGACTATGAATCGATATACCCGATTGGTGCGAATACTTCTTGCCGCCGCTCTTGTTCTGGCGGGTTTCCCCCTGCCGTTTGCTGCTCCTGCTCACGCCGAATCCGTTGTTCTGCTTCAGGATGATTTCAACAGCTACCCGTCTAGCCCGGTAGGGTCCGTCTGGTCGAACGGCACCGGCAACGGTGTATGGGATCTCGAGACACGGGAGTCGCCTATGCTGAGGCAGAACGCGACAGGAACGACGTATGTGGTATCGAGAGGCGATATGAATTGGGCGGATTATGCTGTGTCCGCCAAGGTCATGCTCACCGGGACGCCGACGACCGGCACAGCACGGGTTGGTATTGCAGCAAGATATGTGGATAAAAACAATTATTACACATTATTGATTCGCCGAAGCACTACGAAGGACGATGTGCTCTTGACCAAGCGCATCAACAATTCCGAATCGACGCTATCGACTGTAGCGGTCAGCAGCACAATTGACGAATCCAAGGTTTATGAGCTGCGCCTTGCCCTGAACGGCTCCGAGCTGAAAGGGTATGTGAACGGGGAACTGGTCATTCAAGCGACAGATGCTGCTTTAACCCGCGGGGCGATTGGGTTGTATAACAACAGCGGCTCGGGTTACGCGGGGAATACGGCGCTTTATGACGATGTGCTGGTAACAAGAGAAGGGAGCGGTGATCCGGGTCCGGAAGACCCGGGTACGGGCCCGCAAGACCCTGGCGATCGAACGATAACGGTTACGAACAATAGCCAGCTGCAGGCCGCTATTAACGACCTTAGACCCGGCGATTTACTCCAGCTCGCTAACGGAAGCTATACGTTTCCCTCCATTTCCAACAAACAGGGAACGGAGGATCGACCTATCCGTATTCAGGCGCTTCAGCAGGGTATGGCGGTCATCACGGGTGGCACCTTATATATTAGCGGCTCCTCCTACTTGACTCTGGAAGGCTTTCTCTTTGAGAACAAAGGAAGCTATGCAGCCAGATTGACGAATAACCGACACGTGCGGCTAACGAACAATGTTTTCCATAATCCACCGCATACGGGTTCGTCGACCTGGGTGCAAATTGATGGAGCGAACAGCTCACATAACCGAATCGACCATAACGTATTCGAAAACAAGCTGGACACAGGTAAATTTATCGTTGTCGGCGGCGACAATCCGGGCTTCACCGGCATTTCCCAATACGACCGGATCGATCACAATACTTTCCGAAATACACTGCCACGACAGACGAATGAATCGGAGCCGATTCGTATCGGAGAAAGTAAGCTGTCGCTGTATGACTCGTTCACAACGGTCGAGCACAACCTTTTTGAACGGACGGATTCCGATCCTGAAATCATTTCGGTCAAGAGCGGGCGCAATATTATTCGTTACAATACGTTCAAGGAATCTCTCGGCACGCTGTCGCTGCGGCACGGGAACGGCACGCTCGTATACGGTAACCGGTTTCTCGGCAATGACCGCGAAGGTCTCGACCAGAACGGCAGTCCAACAGGGACCGGCGGCATTCGCGTATACGGGGATGATCATAAAATTTTTAACAATTACTTTGAAGGGCTGACAGGAACGAAATGGGATGCCCCGATAACGATTACGAACGGTGACGCAGACTATGGGTCCACCACCGATCTGTCGAAGCATTTCCGTCCACGGAATATTGTCATTGCCCATAATACATTGGTCAACAACCGCTATCACCTGGAGCTTGGATTTACCAACAACAACAATTACACAAGACCGCCGCAAAATATAACGTTCGCCAATAATATCGTCGTTGGCGATCGGAACACGCTGGTTGATTACAAATCAACAGGCTCCGCTCTGACGGAGGGCTTCACCTGGCAGGGAAATATCATGTATCCGAAGGGAAGCGCCGAGCTGGGAATCATAGCCACCGACAGCCAAATTCGGACAATCGATCCGTTGCTCGTCCTATGGGATGGTGAATTCAGACCGGGCGCGAACAGTCCGGTGCTGAACGCTGCAGCCGGCTCCTATCCGTTCGTTTATACGGAAGACAGCGGGCGAAGCTCAGCCCTGCATGTTGGCGCGCACGAAATACCGGCACCGGTCAACGGTTCGTCGGACAACGAAGAACAGCCCCCAGTCGAAACCGCCGTCAAATACGACATTGCAGAGGTAAGCGCAAGCAGCCATGACGGCAACTTTCCGGAGAATGTGCTCGATGACAGCCTAACGACGC
Organism: Paenibacillus silviterrae; assembly: GCF_030167925.1. Classification (GTDB taxonomy): domain Bacteria; phylum Bacillota; class Bacilli; order Paenibacillales; family NBRC-103111; genus Paenibacillus_G; species Paenibacillus_G silviterrae. The sequence goes on along the minus strand of NZ_JASKUT010000002.1, from coordinate 1,051,685 downwards.
GGTGGTCTGCGCAAAGTACCATCATCGACGGTCAACGGCTAGGCGAGTGGATCCAGTTCGATCTTGGCTCGATCAAGACGGTCAGCTATATTGGTGCCGCGTTCCACAGCGGCAACGCCCGACGTACGATATTTGACATCGAGGTATCCCAGAACGGCAGCGCTTGGGAAAAGGTCTTCTCCGGTGAGAGCGGGGGCACGACGTTGAACCTTGAGCCCTTCGATTTCGCCGATCGGCAAGCTCGTTATGTTCGTATTGTCGGGTACGGAAATACAGCTAACGCATGGAACAGCTTGACGGTCGTACACATCTATGGGCCTTCCTCGAGCGGTAATCCGGTGCTTCTGCCGCTGAGCCCTCCGCCGCCAGAGGTGCGGGAGGATGTGCCGCCTTACACTGTGGCCGGCATGTTCAAGGCGAATGGCGAACCGTACCCGCTGCATGTGCCTAGTCGGGTTACGGGCACGACGATTAACGTCACCGTTTATGGCGCCGTACCTAACGATGGGCTTGACGACGTGCCGGCGATCCACGCGGCGATTCAAGCGGCGCAACCGGGTGATGAGGTTTACTTCCCTACTGGTGTTTACGATCTGATCGGCACGCTGCCGAACGACGGAACGTCGCATATCGGTCTGAAGAATGGTGTCCATTTGCGGGGAGAGAGCCAAGCAGGCACCGTCCTGCGATCCCATTTTGACCGAAGCGCCTCCAATAGCAAGATGATCAGCGGGTACGCTAAGCATGATATTCTTATCTCGGATCTTACGCTGACGTCTACGTTTAGCGGAACCTACTCCACGAATCATCAAGTCAACAACCCTGAACGAGGGGGGCCTGAATACGGCATCGTACTGGAGGACGGTCTTGGCCAGCCTTCTTATAACGTAACGATTGATAGAGTCACCGTAGAAAAGTTCCAGAAGATGGGCGTCAGAATCAGCAAAAGCCGCGATATCGTAGTCCGCAATGCGCGGTTTCAGAATATGACCGACGTTGGCGGGGGCGGTGCGGGCTATGGCGTCTCCATTCAGGGCATTCCCAAAACGGACCGGCTCGGCTATGCCAACGATACACGCCACAATGTTGTAGAGAACAGCACGTTCGTAGGACCCTACATGCGGCACGGCATCATTATTCAGTATTACGCGCATAACAACGAAATCCGTAACAACGTCTTCACCGATTCGAGGCTGGATGCAATCGACCTGCACGGAGAGGATGAATATTTGAATAAAATTCACGGCAACCAGATTTCCGGGGTGCTGACCGGAGCCGGTATCGCACTTGGCAACACGGGCGGCACGGCACCAAGCAATCACGACGCTTCAGGCCCTTTTAACCACATTGTCAACAATACCATTTCCAATTCGCGCGAGGGCATTAAGGTTCATATGGGGTCTCCGGATACGTTAATCGAGTCCAATACAATTAGCGGCACGATAGAACCGGCCAACTCGCGGGGGATCCTGATTCAGAACGGGCCGAGGACTGTGATTCGCGGCAACGCGATTACGGGCAACCCGGCGACCGGCTTCTGGGGTATCGTTCTTGAGCAGGATCCGGGCGATCCGGGTGCGGGAGGTGTTGGAGCAGGCATTCCGACGGATGTGCGCATTGAAAATAACGTGATCACGTCGAATACGAACGGCGTGCTCTTATCCGCCGGTACCGGCGTCACCATGACAGGTAATACGATTGCAGGCAATACGGGAGTTAATTTACAAGATAATACACTGCCTGGCGGAGAAGAGCCCCGAGAAGCGGAAACGGTTGCCGCTACACACGATGCTAAAATCGATATCGAACGGCCGGACACAAATTATGGTGTAGAGGATCCGGACAAAACGGCATCGAATGCAGCGGATCGAAACTGGTTCAAATTTTTCAATGTGAAACGAAGCGAGGATGGAACCAAGGGGCGCATAGCCTATTTCAAGTTCCCGGTAACGAATGCGCATCAGGCCGAGCAAACTTCCTTCGAGGTACACGCACGAACAGGGAGCAATACAACGGCAGTGACGCTTCATGTATTTGGCATTACTAATGATGCTTGGACGGAATCAGAGCTGACGTGGAACAATGCACCGAATCGGGAGGAGCAGCTGGTGAACGTGGCAGGTGTTGGAGAGACGGCCTTTCTGCTGGGCTCTTTCACGATTGATAGCGCAGATATTAAGAAATATTCGGTCGACGTATCCGATTTTATCCGTGCCCAAAGAGACGGATGGGCAACGTTGATGATCGCAGATACCATCGGCCAGAACGGCAACGTTAACATTTATTCGAAGGAAGAGGCCAATAGCGGCAGGCATCCAGTCCTTCAGATCGTCCGGAGTGCCGGCGGCGGACAGCCTCAAGTACCGGCATTGCGAATTGTACAATTCCAAGCGGTGGATCTGAATGGCCTCCCAGTTACGACGCTGAACGGAGGGAGCTTCCTGCGGTTGTCGGCAACGCTGGAGAATGTCGCTGCGGGCGGCTCGGAGAATGCCGTGTTTGTCGCAGCGCTTTATCGGCCGGACCATTCGGTCAGCCGAATCGGATTTGCCGAGCAGGCGGTAGCGGCCGGGCAATCGGTAGGGCTCGGGGCAGGCTTCGACTTGCCGGAAGAAGTAACTGGACACTATGTGAAGCTTTTCGTGTGGAATAGCTTCACCGGTATGCAGCCGCTGGCAGAGCCGATCCGATTTCCGAATTAGCTTACTTCATCAAAGCCCTTCGCTCCGGACGTCATGTCCGCAGCGAAGGGCTTTTCCCGTGTAATTAGAGAAGCGAAGGCCCTTCCGATGCGAAAATGAATGGTAGCTTGGTTGAGTGAGTGGCAACAGGCTTCGGAATTTGAAAGTGCCGGAGAACCACGTGATGCCTCTCTTTACTGCGTCCCCTTCGGGAACGATTCTGTGATACAATAACTAAATAATGAATAGTCGTGAGTGTTGGAGGTCGTACACACAATGAAGCTGTTGATTCTGGGCGCCTCTGGCCGCGTCGGCAGCCGGATCGTCGCCGATGCTCTTCGGGGTGGGCATGAAGTCGTTGCATTAGTGCGCCAACCGAATAAGATGGCGGTTACCGGCGGAAGGATGACTCTTATCCAAGGTAATGCAATAAACAAGGATGATATACGAATTGCCATGCAAGGTGCCGATGCAGTGTTCAGCTCTCTGGGAACGGACGGGACAACAACTCTGTCGGAATCGATGAATGTAGTCATAAGAGAGATGAACCAGCAGGGGATACGGCGGATCGTCTCCGTCGGTACAGCCGGCATTCTGCGAAGCCGAACGAATCCGGATCTGTATCGCTATCAGTCATCGGAATCCCTCCGGAGAAGCACATTTGCAGCAGAAGAGCATCGTCGTGTCTATGAACTGCTCCAACATTCGGAGCTGGATTGGACGATCGTATGTCCTACTTACTTGCCCAATGGAGATAGGCTTGGAACTTATCGCGTTGAACGCGATTATTTACCGGAAGGTGGAACTTCGATATCGGTCGCAGATACGGCAGAGTTCGCCTACCGCCAAATCAACAGCGCAGAATATCACCGCACCAGGGTTGGCATCGCTTATTAGAACAATCTAGAGCTTTGATAGTAATCACATAGCACACCAAAAAAAGGCAATACTAAGATAGGCATCATAGTCGAACGACCTTTTTCATCCAATGTGGTGCCCGGCAGAGCAATGATGGCAAACTGGCAGTTCAGCAGCATATTGGTACTGTAGTAACCGGACCCAACTAGGAGGTGCTGTAGGATATGAAGAAAGTCGCATCGTTTCTCATGTTTGAAGGTAACGCCGAAGAAGCCATGAATTACTACGTTTCGCTGATCGAGGATTCATCCGTGACAAGCATTATCCGTTATGGACCAGAAGGACCAGGTACAGAAGGGAGTGTCATGCAAGCAACCTTTACTTTAAAAGGACAAGAATTCATGTGCATTGACAGTCATGTTAAACATGCTTTTACCTTCACACCTTCGTTCTCAATCTTCGTGACTTGCGATACGGAAGACGAAATGGATACGTTATATGGCGATTTGCCAGTAGGAGGCAAGGTTTTGATGCCGCTAGGCAATTATGGATTTAGTAAAAAATTCGGTTGGGTTGTGGATAGGTTCGGCGTTTCCTGGCAAGTGAACCTTCCCTGAAGCTTTATAGGCTCCTGCGTCCGATAGCTGGTGGAAGTGCACTACAATATAAAAAAGCAGCCATACACCTCGCTATCAGTGTCTGGCCGCTTCGATTTATTTATCCATGTTTCATAGTTGCTCCACTTGTTTCTTTCATCGAACCTCGTTTTACTAAAAGGAAGTAGGACAGCATCGCTGCTGCGCTTGTTGTCAAAATAATGACACCGAGTGGAACAGCCGTGCTTTCCCCGGCAATGCCGACTAGCGGGGAAACGACCGCACCAAGCAAAAAGGGGATAACTCCCATCAGTGCTGCCGCACTGCCGGCCATATGGCCCTGGCTCTCCATCGCAAGAGGGAAAGCTGCCGTGGATGTAATACCGATGGCCGCTACGAAGAAACCGAGCGGAATGACGAGTGCGTAGAGCGGTCCGTGAAGCATCGCAACCAATAAAACGGCGATACTGGCTGCGCCGGCAAGCCCTAAACCGAACAAGAGGAAGGTCTGTTCCGACACACGGTGAGCCATTCGACCGACCAATTGCGAGCCGATAATCAAGGAGATGCCATTGGATCCGAACAACAGGGCAAATACTGTAGGGGAAACTCCGTAAATATTTTGATAAATAAAAGGAGTACCGGAAACGTATGCGAATACCCCCGCGATCATGATCCCCTGCGCGAGCATATAGCCCGTAAATGAGCGATCACGCAAAAGTGTTCCATAGTTTCGCAATTGCTGAGTGAAATTGCTGGGACTGCGCCGCTCGACAGGCAGTGTCTCTTGGAGATTCCATTTGGTCATGGCAAGGAGGTAAGCTCCCAGCAGCGCCAAAGCGATAAATACGCCGACCCAGCTTGTGAGCGCCAGAACACCGCTTCCGGTAACGGGCGCCACAAGCGGACCCAAATTTCCGACAAGCAAAAGAAGCGAGAAAAACTTGGTAAGCTCGTGACCGCTAAACAAATCGCGAGCAATCGCACGGGAGATGACGATACCCGCCGACGCAACAAACCCCTGAACGAGCCGCGATAGAATCAGCAGCCAAATATTCGGTGAGATTGCGCAAGCTAAAGCTGCCACAATATAGATTACCATGGAAATGAGCAGCGGCTTGCGCCTGCCGTAGACGTCGCTAAGCGAACCCATGACCAATTGACCGATGCCAAGTCCCAGTAAACAGGCGGTCAGGCTGAGCTGGACGAGGGAAGCTGTCGTACCGAAACGCTCAACAATTTGAGGAAAAGCGGGCAAATACATATCGATGGTAAAAGGCCCAAGTGTCGAAAATAAACCAAGCAGCAGAGCTAGTCTAACAGCTGTTTGGCTGTTCTTGTTAGTCATCAAATAAGTTTCTCCTAATTCTTCATTCCATATCCGGAATTCTTCTCTTTGTATTTGTTACACCATATCATAACTGTACTCGTTTTGACAACAGTTTTGGTGAAAAAAATATGACATGGAGTTTGAATGGATAGGAGATAACTTCACGTAATAGAAACGGTTTCTTTTGTTATCTAGGAGGCACTGTAATTGTTGAAATAATGCACACCGTCGTTAGCGGTATCACCCGGTGCTGTTCTACGATTGGTGTTGAACCAAAGTTTATCCCCGTTGGCGATACCTACGCTCTCGATCTCAAAAAGATCCGAATAGGTAGAAGATGTAATGCGGAATGACAGGTTGTTATCTGCATAAATTGTGCCCGTGGCAGAAGATACATTACGATAAACAAGTACAATACTGACGTTTTCATAGGTCATCGGTACATATATCGAATTGTTGTAATAACCGAAGCCCTGGAACGCAAATGATGTAATGTTAGATACGGTATTGCCATTTACCAGCGCATCCTCAATATTTATGCTAAAGGCGCTGGTTACATTTATGGTACCGCTGTTTGCAGTCAGTGGAAGCGAGCCCTTGTAAAAGTTTTTACCGGATTTAAAAAGGAAGTTGATGTTGTTGGCGTCTTTGCTGGTAATTTTTACACCCGACATGGACGCGTCTGCACTATTGTATTGAATTGTGTAATTACCAACCTTGTAATAGGTAGCCCCAACATATTTTAGTTTCACGAGACTCATACTGCCTTTATTCATGGTGACCACAAACATGTAATATTCCCCGTTGATTGTACTGAGCACCACATCGTTGGCATGACCAAGGTAGGTGGCGTAGGTAGTCCCGTTATCGCCGTTTGTCATGAGTACAGTGGTTCCGTCGTTCATATTGGTGCGGTAAATGACAGCCTTGGTTTCATCATTGTTGATTTTTACGGAATAAGTGTAGGTAGACCCGACGGCAAATCCCTGTGCGACGAAACAATCATTCGCATTGCCCAGCGTTGCTACGGTGGAGTAGGTGTTGTAATATGCCGCACTGGCTGAGACGGGTATCATAATCACTATGCTGAGAAGGAGGACAAAAGAAAGAACTAAACGTCTGCCGGATCTCGAAGTCTTTTTAACCGTACTAGTAAGCATGCGCTTCATCATCAATAAAACCTCCCAGTAAATCATTTTTTGCTTTTATTGCGTCTGATTCCTCCTTTCCTTTGCTCTCTATTAGCTTCCAGAATCGACCGTTTTGAATAAAATGTCGGTCTGTTTGATATCGATGTAATTATATTCCACGAAGTAATTTTTAGAATCATCTGCTCAAGTATGGACATTTGCTCATAATAAAAAGATAGGGAATTGCACTTTAACCCACCCAGGTGTCATAAAATCATTGGAAAAAGGTGGTTGACGGGTAACTGCCTACATGTTATTATCAAAGTGCAGTAAACATATCGGAATTATATATTATCTACCGGACAACCGGAGACCGCACTTTTAACTAAGTGTTGCGTCTCCTTTTTTCGTTGGGGGCCCGACAAGGTATCATGCGAGATACAGCCATTTGCAATACTTATCCATTAGGGAGGAAAAAACATGAGCGAAATTGTAAAGGAAAACAAAAGCGGACTTCGGTTCCAGCCGGCTGCCGGAAAGATCGGGGCGATCGTCACAGGTGTTCGTTTATCGGCGAATCTCGGCGCCGATGTAGTGGAAGAGCTAAACAAGGCGCTTCTGAAGTACAAGGTGTTATTCTTTCGCGGGCAGAATCATTTGGATGATGCGCAGCAAGAAGCGTTAGCAAGCTTGTTCGGGGAACCGGTGGCGCACCCAACTGTTCCAATCAGGCAGGGCACCGGCTACCTGTTGGAGCTTGATTCCAACCACGGCGGCCGTGCGGACTCCTGGCATACGGATGTTACCTTCGTCGCAGACTATCCGAAGGCTTCCATTCTGCGGGCCGTCGTTGTTCCGGAAAGCGGGGGAGATACTGTATGGGCAAACACGGCGGCGGCTTATGAGGAATTGCCCGAACAACTGAAGGTGCTTGCCAATCATTTATGGGCAGTGCACACAAACGACTACGACTATGCGTCAGGGCGGAAGTCAGCGACACCTGAAGAACTCAAACGGCATAAAGAGGTATTTGCCTCGACGGTTTATGAAACCGAGCATCCCGTAGTCAGAGTGCATCCGGAAACAGGAGAAAGAACTCTCGTTCTCGGTCATTTTGTGAAGAAATTTCTTGGCTTTCCCTCACAAGATTCCGCACATCTGTTCACGGTGCTGCAAAGTCACGTAACCAAATTGGAAAACACGGTGCGCTGGCGCTGGACTGCAGGCGATGTCGTGATTTGGGATAACCGGGCAACCCAGCATTATGCAATCAATGATTATGGCAATCAACATCGGGTAGTGCGCCGTGTTACCGTAGCCGGCGATGTCCCGGTCAGCATCGACGGACGGAAAAGCGTAACAAGAGTGCCGGGCTCACGGCAAGAGGAATCGGCGTAAACCATCAAAGGATACATGCCTTTATCCATACTTCGTTCTCATCGTTGACCGGATTACCGGAGACACAGCATTCCGTAGGGATGTTGTGTCTTTTTTTTACCGAATCAAGAACACCAAGGGAGTTGAGAAACAGATCGTGAGTCACGAGCTTGCAGTGAAAATCAGGCCCTTGCCGGGCAAGACGGTCCGCAGCAGACATAAGCTTTTGCAATACGTTTGGTTCAATCGATATCTGTATTTGATGCTGGCACCGGCGCTGCTCTACTATTTGATTTTTCATTATATTCCCATGTACGGAGCGGTCATTGCCTTTAAGGATTTCAGTATAACGAAGGGCATCCTTGGAAGCAATTGGGCCGGCTTCAAACATTTTGAGTATTTGTTTACACAGGATAAGTTTTGGCAGGTCATTCGTAATACGATCATCATTTCCCTATACCGGCTTACCTTCGGGTTTCCCGCACCGTTTATCGCTGCCCTCCTGTTAAATGAAGTTCGGGCAAAGCTGTTCAAGCAAACGGTTCAAACGGTGATCTACCTGCCGCATTTCATCTCCTGGGTTATTCTGGGGGGAATTTTGATCAATTTGCTGTCTACGGACAACGGAATGGTCAACAACCTCTTGAAGGCAGCCGGGATCGAGCCGATAGGCTTTCTAAGCGATGAATCGTATTTTCGCAGCACGCTCATATTTTCGATGATCTGGAAGGAGTTCGGGTGGAACACCATTATTTATATGGCGGCTCTGGCGGGGATCAACCCCCAGCTTTACGAAGCGGCGGTCATCGATGGGGCGAATCGCTGGCAGCGTCTGATTCATTTGACGATACCGATGATCCGGAGCACGGTTGTACTCGTACTCATTCTACGGCTGGGCGGAATTATGGAGGCCGGTTTCGAGCAAATCTTCGTGCTTTACCATCCCGGCGTGTACAGCGTCTCGGATATTATCGACACCTATGTATACCGCATCGGCTTAACCGAAGGAAGATTCAGCATTGCGGCAGCGGTAGGGTTGTTCAAATCCTTTATCAATTTTGCCCTGCTTGTGCTTGCCAATAAGCTCGCGAGAATGCTGGGAGAACAAGGTGTTTACTGACAAGGAGGTAAGACCATGAACCGCACCAGTGCGGCAGGAAGGTTTTTCGATTCGTTCAACATCGTGTTTCTAGCGATAGTGGCCGTTGTCACGGTCTATCCCTTTTGGGACACCTTGGTCGTATCGGTCATTTCGCTTGAAGAGTATCTTCGTGCCAGCATTCATCTTTATCCCAAGTCGATAACTCTCGAGGCCTATGCCTACCTATTTTCCATGAAGGAGCTGTGGACATCGTACGGGGTGACTCTGTTCGTTACCGTCGTGGGTACGGCACTCAATATGGTTCTGACGGTGATGGCAGCCTATGCTCTGTCCAGGCCTGACTTGAAGGGGCATCGCGTCATCATGTTTCTCCTTGTTTTTACGACGATGTTCAGCGGAGGTATCATCCCGACATACCTTATCGTGAAAAGCCTGGGAATGATGAATTCCGTTTGGGCGTTAATCATTCCAAGTGCATTGAACACGTATAACCTGATCATTATGAGAAATTTTTTCCACTCCATGCCTGACGGTCTGATCGACGCGGCGCGGATTGACGGCTGCAATGATTTAGGAGTTCTTTTCAAAATCGTCATTCCCTTATCCATGCCGGCGATTTCCACCATTACGCTGTTTTATGCGGTCTCCCGTTGGAATGAGTTTTTCAATGCCATCTTTTTCATCAGCGATAAGGATCTTTGGCCGCTTCAGCTGTTCTTGCGGAGCATGCTGTTCGAGAACGAGTCCTCGTACTCCGGCGGTGGAGACAGCTTGTTTCTGCTGGGGCCGTCGATCAAGATGGCTACGGTCATGGCGGCGACGATTCCGGTCATGCTGATCTATCCCTTTTTCCAGAAATATTTCGTGAACGGTGTTTTAATCGGCGGGGTCAAGGAGTAGTTCATTCAAAAATATATAACCCGGTATGGAGGAAGAAACATGAAGAAATCGCAGTTTTCGAAACAGAGAAATCGAATGATCGGCTTAGGAACAGCCGTCTTGGTCATCGCAGCCGGATGCTCGAATCAGAACCAGGCGTCAACGACGACGGCCGGCCCGAATGAGCCGTATGAGCTTGTGTATCTGACGACCGGGGATCAAGGGGCGAAGCCGCTGGTACCTAATGACCGCATCATTGCGGAGATTAACAAGAGGCTGAACATCAAGCTGACGGTCAAAATCGTACCGGAATTTTCATATGACAAAATCAACGTAGCGATTGCCAGCGGCGATCTTCCGGATGTCGTAACCACCCAGTACCCTTCGGCCTCGGTATCCCAGTGGATCAAGGAAGGCATTCTTCTTCCTCTGAACGACTACCTGAAGGATACGCCGGCGTTGAAAGCCAAGTTGGACAATGGCCTGCAATGGACGGCGGTGGATGGGAAATATTACGGCTATCCGTTCGTCAGCGGAGCGGAGAAATCCAACTACACCGTACAGTTCCGGCAGGATTGGCTCGATAAGCTGGGACTTGCGCATCCCAAAACGTTGGAGGAGTTTCACAGCACGCTGAAGGCCATTGTGGAAAAAGACCCGGACGGAAACGGCAAGGCTGACACCTTCGGTTATATCACCAATAAGCCTAATGCCGGAGACCTGTTGACGGCATTCGATTTTGTTCTGTACGCACATGGTCTGCCCTATGCCGACTATGCTCTGAACGAAAAGGGGGAAGTGATTCCGCGCTTCGAGCATCCGTCCTTCAAAAAAGGAATTCAGGAGCTTAGAAAATGGTACGAGGAGAAGCTGATTGATCCCGAGTTTATCGTTTATGACCGTCCGGCCAAGGAACAGAAGTTTTTCCAAGGCAAAGCCGGCATCATGGACGGACCCTTGTTCAGGCACGTAAGCCGTATTGAAGGCAGCCTACAGCAGGTCAATCCGCAAGGAAAGCTCGGCTATGCGCCGCCTCCTGCCGGACCGGACGGCAAACAAGGAATGGCCACCCGTTCGAAATCAGCCCTTTTTACGGGTGTCACCAAGAAGTCGAAGAATCCGCAAAAGGCGGCCCAATTTATCGATTTCCTGTTATCCAAAGAAGGCCGCAATCTTCTGCAATTAGGAATCGAAGGCGTTCATTACACCAAGCAAGGAGACAAAATCAACTACATTGAGGCGGAACGGGAAAAGGACGGCTTCGCCGGGAACGGCTGGGCTCATCCGCTCGCTTGGGGTAACGTCACCTGGCCGATTGACGAAAATTACTTGCCGCAAACGGAGCCCAGAATTGAGCGCGCATTCGATTCGGTCAAGGTAGCCTCCCAATATTTCGTACCGAATCTGGTAACCAAGAAGACCGAGGCGGAGATTGAATTCGGCAAAGCGGTGAACGAAGTATATAACCAGTACTTTGTAAACCTGCTAAACGGCAAGCTTGACGTTGACAAGGGAATTGCCGAGCTCGGCCAAAAGTGGCGTCAAGCCGGCGGTGACAAGATCCTGAAAGAAATCAGCGACGAATACAAGAAACAAGGCACTAAAAAATAAATAAATTCAGATGAAAAAGGAGAATGCTCTATGACAGAAACCGTTACCAATCACGAACGTCCGCTGCGCATTCCGGATCGAGGACTGAAGGGGGGACCCCGTATTATTCGGCGCCTGCCGGAAGGAGCGGATGAGAAGCCGTACACGCTGTTTCGTGTAAAGCCTTTAGGGCCGCTGATCGGCGCCGAAATTGAAGGCGTTGACCTGCGACAGCCTGTATCGCCGAAGCTTCAACACGAGCTAAACCGAGCTTTGCTGGAATGGAAGGTGATCTTTTTCCGGAATCAGGATATTACAAGTGAACAGCAGAGGGACTTTGCCCGTCTGTGGGGTGAGCTGGAAACCCATCCTTTCCTGCCGCAAGGCAATTCGGAGGATGTCGTGCGGTTCGCCAAAAATGACAAAACAGCGGGCCATGAGAACAATTGGCACTCAGATGTAAGCTGGAGGCTTACGCCTGCCCTTGGTGCGATTCTCCGAGTGAAGGAGGTTCCCCCTTTGGGCGGCGATACTTTGTGGGCGGACATGGCCGCCGCTTATGATAACCTTCCGGACGATGTGAAGCAGCGAATCGACGGCTTAACGGCCATTCATGATTTCACCCACGTCTTCGGAGTCAGGCTGTCCACTGAGGAGTTGGAGCAGCGTCAGGCTGAATTCCCCGCTGCGGAGCATCCGGTCGTTCGTACCCATCCGGAAACGGGCAGAAAGACACTGTACGTCAATCCGAATTTTACGGTACGGATTGTCGGCCTGGAGCCGGAGGATAGCGAATCGCTGCTAGGCTATCTGTTCCGGCATTCTCAGCTGCCGGAATTTCAGGTACGGTTTCACTGGGAGCCTAACTCCATTGCCTTCTGGGACAACAGAGCGACACAGCATTACGCGGCATCGGATTATTTCCCGAACGGCAGGGTAGCGGAACGTGTAGCTATTGTAGGTGACAGACCTTGGTGAACTACTAATAGGGATACCGACGGCCAACAAGTCGTCATCTGCTTTAACGACCAGTCAAGGTTTCGGCTGGTCGTTTTTTTCATTGTTCTCTGAGGCTGTTCATTTATCATGGTAAGTGGATAATCATTTCATAAGATAAAGGTTATCTTCATTTATGGCGGGGGAAATGACTATAAAATATCCATAGCAATCAAAACCGTACATCCCAAATCTGCATTGCTGATTATCTCCGGCGGTTTCATCGATACGCGTTCTGCGAACATGATTATATCCTCCAAGCGTGGGCTGCTTGTAGAATGTGAATGTGGAACCGAGTTAAAGGCAGGGGATGCAAGACGAGCCGCTTTCTCAGACAAATAAGAAAGGCTTGCGCATCCGAATTAAACGAATTCAATGGAGGTCAAAGCAATGAAAAGAAATCAGAGATGGAAAAGTATCGGCGGAATCACATTAGCTTCAATCATGTTCGCAGCGGGCTGCGGAAACGGTGACAAAGCTCCCTCTGCAGTCAAAGAAGGAGGCGCAGCCAACCAACCCGTAAAGATTAGCATGATGGCAGTGCTGCATACACCGGAGGTTCCCTCGGACACGCTGGAGAAGCTTCTTGAACAAAAGACCAATACTCAGCTGGATATTCAGTTCGTACCGAGCGGCGCTTATGATGAGAAGTTTCAAGCCTCGCTTGCGACGGGCACATTGCCTCAAATTTCGTTTCTTGGCAACCAGGCCTCTTTTACCCATGTGAAGGATGCAATAAAAGGTCAGCAATTCTGGGAAATCGGTCCATATTTGAAGGATTATCCGAACCTGAGCAAGCTGAACCCCGATGTATTGAAGAATACCGCCGTTGAGGGTAAGATTTACTCTTTATATCAGGAGGTGCCGCTCACACGGCAAGGGATTATTTATCGGAAGGATGTAGCGGACAAACTCGGCATTACGCCTCCGAAAACAACGGATGACATCTATAACATGCTCAAGAAGTTTAAAGAATCCGGTGTAGCCATTCCATTGGCTGATCGAAACGATCTCATCTACGGCTCCTTCAAAACGTTAAGCTCCTGGTTTGGCACGCCGAATAATTGGGGTATCGTTAATGGGCAGCTGGTACCTGAGTTTATGACCAAAGAGTACGTGGATACGATGAACTTTGTGAAACGTCTTCACAAGGAAGGGCTCATTAACCAGGATTTCCCGGTAACGAGTAAAGCGGATCAGCAGGGTATGATGTACAATGGAAAATCGGCAGTCTACATCGGTTCCATGCCGGATGTTCAAACCATGCAAACCAAGACGCAGCAAGCGAATAAAGAAGCTCAGTATGATGTCGTTAACGGCATTGCGGGACCGAACGGCAAGCCTGGGGTTTGGGCTGTACCGGGCTATGGCACCGTCATTCTGTTCCCTAAGTCCTCTGTGAAGAACGAGGCTGAGTTGAAACACATCCTCGCCTTCTGTGATAAGCTGTTTGATCCCGAAATTGCGAACCTGATGTTTTACGGAGTAGAAGGCACGCACTATAACATGAAGGACGGTAAAGTGCAGCCGGTCACGGATGCCAAGCTTCTAGAGAAGGACGTTCAAGGCTATATGGGATTAACTCTGGCCAGGATTACCAATATTAAACCAAAGGTGTACAGCTTGCCGGTTGCGGAGAAGGCGGACCAGCTTACATCGGAGGCTACGAAGTTTGCCATTAACGATCCGACCGCACCTTTGGAGTCAAAGACATTCATCGAGAAGGGCGCGCAGCTGCAGGAGATCATCAAGGATGCAAGCTACAAATATATGTTGGGCAGTATTGATGAGGCAGGCTTCCAAGCGGCGGTAAAGAAATGGCAGGAGCAAGGCGGAGCAAAAATGATGGAGGAATATAATGCTGCGCTAAAGGCGGTCACAACGAAAAAATAAGCTATAGAAGCAGACGGAGGGGAATTCATTCCTTCTGTCTGCTTTCAATTTTGTTATAATATACTGAAACAACCATCAGCGGAGGTGAAGGTGCTTATGCTTACCCGCGGAACGATAAGGCGAAGGGCCCTCCTCACAGCTGCATGCGTCTTACTTGCCGTCACAGGCTGCTCTTCAAACGGCGGCGGAGAATTAAACGCTGTGAAGGAACAACGTCAAATCCCCAACATCACTATGATGGCCATATTGTATGGAAGCAGCCCTCCGGAAGAGCTCGTGGAGAAGCTGCTGGAGGAGAAGACGAATACGGAACTGGATTTTACATGGGTTCCAGGCAATGTTTACTCGGACCGATTGAATGCCGCTATTGTAACGGGGACGCTGCCTAAGATCGTACAGGTCATGGCAACCGATTTGAAATCAACCTCTGTTGTCAACGCGATTCGTTCCGGGGTATTCTGGGAAATCGCTCCCTACTTACGGGATTATCCAAATCTAATGAAATATTTGAAGCCGGAGCTTCTGCAAAACGGCGCTTACTTCGGCAAAGTGTACGGGCTGTATTGGGAGCTGGAGGTATCACGCCAGGGAATACAATACAGGAAGGATTGGCTTGATAAGCTTGGGCTGCAGGAGCCGCGGACCATCGATGAATTGTACCAAGTCATGACAGCCTTTACTAAGAACGACCCTGACGGGAACGGAAAGCAGGATACCTACGGTCTGGTGGATCGAAACGATTTGATCTATGGCGCATTTAAGAACCTCTCCTCCTATTTCGGTACACCGAACGGGTGGGGGGTGTCGGACGGCAAGCTGATACCGGAGTTCATGACCCAAGAGTATTTGGATACCATGAAATTCATGAGACGCCTTTATGTAGATGGATTGATAAACCCGGATTTCTCCGTGACAAGCAAGTCCCAGCAGGAAGAGATGTTTTATCAAGGTCAAGGGGGAATCATGATCGGCAATTTGTTCGCTCCGACGACGCGAGATAAGTTAAAGAAGTACAATCCGAAAGCAGAGGTGGAGGTGCTGAACCGCATTCGCGGGCCTAAAGGTGATCGGATATGGGCATCGACGGGACTTGGGGGGCTTTATCTCTTTCCTAAATCAAGCGTAAAGAGCGAAACCGAGCTTCGCGAGCTGCTTGCGTTCTTCGATCGTTTGTTGACGGAGGAGGTATATAACCTTGTCACCTATGGTGTGGAGGATCGACATTATAAACGGGCAGGCCAGAGAGCTGTAGAGCTGCATGAAGAGACGAGAGCGTTAAGGGAGAAGGAGCTAAATCCTTATATGAATGTGCTAAGGCCTATCAACTTCCGTTATTGGGAGTGGAAGCAGACCGACGCGTTGCAGGCTAAAGTGGACAGGCTTATCTTGGATAACCAGAGCATAGCTGTGTATGACCCTACGGCGGGGCTCATATCCCCTACTCAGGCGGAAAAGGGCACGGAGCTCCAGAAAATCGTCACTGACGCTACTTACCGTTATATTCTCGGGCTGATCGATGAAGAGGGCTTCCGGAAGGAAGTGGAGAAGTGGCGCAAGCTTGGCGGAGACCGCATGACGGAAGAGCTGACCGGTGAGTATGGCAAATCAGTTTTGAAGATGTAGCTGAGCAAATCATTCTAAAGCACCTGCTCCTCCGAAGAGGGCGGTGCTTTAGGGATCATTCGTTACTTTGCTCCGTACCTAGGGACTCTTTATATTTGCCGGGAGTGATCCCCTCCGTCTTGCGGAAGGAGCGGATGAAATTTTGGGAATTATTATAGCGCAGCCGTTCCGAGATTTCCTTGACGGACATCGTCGTTTCGGCCAGCCACACCTTGGCCATCTGATGCCGGTATTGGGCCAAATAAGCCCCAAAGGGCAGACCCATCTCCTTGCGAAATATCGAATTTAAGTAGTTTGCATTGTAATGCAGACGCTCTGCGCAGGTTTCGATCGATAAATCCGTTTCGAACTCTTCTTGTATCATTACTACCATATGTTTCGTGATCAGCTGGTGTCTCGATTCCGTTCGGTCTTGGATCTGCATCATCAACGGATCTATCAATGTTGTACGGAACCAGCCCTCGGCCTCTTCGGCAGATCTCAGCTCAAACAGCCTGTCAAACATCGAATGATGCTCGTCCCCGGTCGGCTCCGAACGAATCCCCAAGCTCTGCATAAGTCCGAGCAGGTCGATCAAAAGCCGGTTCAGCACAAAAGGATAAGGTGCGGAAAGGTTACTGTTCGGAGGGAAGGCATCTTCTATCAGCAATTGAAGGTTTTCTTTTACGGACTCTTGATCCAATCGCTTAATGGCATCGAACAATTCAGCTTCTATTAAGTGCGGGAAGGAATAGTGAAGGGCGTGATCCTCACCCAGGTCGTCAAAATACGTAACATGCCCTTCATTAAGACGGCTTCCGAAGCTTAACGCTTCCATTCCCTCTTGATACACCCGGTGTGCGTCCTTCCATTCAGCCCCGGGACTGCTAATGCCGATACTAACCTCGAGCCTTAAGTATTCAAGAACTGTCTTGGAAATAAGCGCAGCGAAAGCGCTCAGTTCACTCATGAAAGCTTCCTTCTCCGAATGATCGCTGAAGATCAGTGATACCTGGGTATCTGCTAAAACAATAGGGTGCAGTCTTTTCTCTGACGGGATAAGCTCTCCTACAATATTGTTGATGGCAAACAGGAGGAGATCGTGGTCCTTCGCCTCGTAACCCGCCTTCTCCAAGGCGCGGATCCTAACGGCAACAACGGCGAAATAGGACGGAGCCGGTTGTTCCATCCTTAAAGACGTCAGGCTTCTTAAGATTTCCACTTCCTTTAGATGACCTTGCAGCAAGCGAACCATAAACAGTGTTTTGGATTGCTCCATATGCCCGTAAAGCTTGCTTTCCAGCTCCGTTTTGGTGTGCAGCAGCCTCTGCAGCTGATCACCAATGTAGTGAAGCTCCCCCTTAGCTTGCCTGGTTTCATTGGTTTGCTTTGCCAAGAGGTTATACAGGTTCACAATAGGGAGATACAGCTTTTTGGACCATCTCCACGATAAGAAAATAAAGAAGGCTAAGAGCAACAAGCAAAGAGTTACAGTGAACCAGCCAATTTCCCGGGTCTGCTTCAGCAAGTGATTGAGGGGAACGGCTGATACGTAGGTCCAGCCGTTATAGCTGGATTTGCGATACGTGATCGCGTAGTTCACACGGTCTATGGTCACCGTAAGCTGACCTGTAAACGGTTGCCTCGACTGCGATATAATGGCTTGTGCGACTTGAGCTCTGAGCGCGTCGGACAGCTGGCCTTCGCCTGCGAATACCTGATTCGTGTTATCAAGAATCAATACCGATTCGGTGGCGCGGTCAAACGAGAGAGTATCCAGTAGATTGCAGGACGGGACCGTAACAAGGAATAATCCAGTTTGTTCATATGCCGTTAAAGGCAGCTTCTTAACCAAATGAACAGTATTAGCGGCGCATCCAAGCCGGTTGTCGCTTCCACCGGAAATGACCTTCCACTCGGTCGCATTCGATTGCTCGGCTATACGAAGCAGCATAGACGCCCCCGGATACGAGTCCAGCCGATAAAGACCGCTGTTATTAATCACCCAATTGCCCTCACCGCTGTACATTGCTATATCGGTAATTTTGTTGTCCATCGTCTGGAGATGGCTCAACTCTGATTTTATCTCATTATATTTTTCGAATTGGATGGGGGATAAAGGTTCATAGTAGGCTGATTTCAAGGACTGGGAGCTCAAGAAGTGCGTAGCGGAAAGCTCGATTGTCTTCAGCATTTGTTCTATATTGGATTGGATTTGGGCAATGTGCAGCACCTTTTCCCGGCTTACGTTGCTCTCTAGCATTCCTGCCGATTTGAAATATGAAAAGAGACCTAAGGTAATAAGGGGAAGAGAAACTAACGCAAAGCACAGAGCAGCGAGCTTCGCATAATCATTGGAAGAGAACCATAGCTTCATTCGCTGTAATAAGGCAGTACGCATGCCGGCTTGGCCTCCTACTCAAGTTTACTCTGGGTCTATCGATATTATAAATTTCAATGGATTATAAAAGCAACTCATACTTGGCTTATATGATAAACGCGGTGTTCTCCATGGCACATGAGCGGAAGTATTTCATGCTGTAACTAATGAGGATATAATAGGAAGCAACGTAAGATAATTGAAATCGTGATGGGGGGCTGTTTATGAAATACAAGATTAGTGAATTAGCCACTCTGCTTAACGTTACAACAAATACAATTAGAAGATATGAAAAGATGGGCTATATCAGGTCCAAAAGATCTGAAAACAGCAATTATCGATACTACAATGAAGATGACCTATCGACATTTATGAATGTCAGACTATTACGGAAGTATGGTTTTACACATATCGAAATAGGAAATATGAAGAACAGCGATATGGCAGGCTTAATCTCTGAATACGAGAAGCGAATGAAGGAATTTGACGAGCAAATTAGCTATTTAACAAATTTAAGACATAGACTTAAAGATGATTTGGTTCTCATGAAAAAAGCTGATGAAATGAAACAACTATGCTACATAAGGGATTGCAATGCTCTTTCCTATGTACTTTATCAAAGCGGGGATAAAATATTAACGGAACCCCAAAGAATAACAGCCATCCAGGATTATTTATACTCGTCGCCGGAAGTCGTGCAAATGTATCTGATTAGACAAGAAGATGTAGAAAAAGACTGTATCGTTCTAAATGCGGGTTGGGCTATGAAAACGGCCCATTTGGATAGATATCAAATAAAAGAGAATGAATATACGGAAAGATATGAACAACGGAAATCCCTCATTAGTGTCGCTAAATTCCCGGTAAATAAGGAAAGAAACGTAAAAGATGATTTGCTGAAAGAACCTACTAAGTATATGAAGGACCATAACTTGAAAATGAATGGGGACATTATTGGAATTATCATTGCCAATGTGATAGAAGATGGCCAGGAAATGCAGTACGTTTTAATTGGTGTTCCCATAACAGAAGTGTAAACGCTTTATTGACTATGACATCGTGTCAACCTTTATAATAACATTCGCAAGGGACACACAATAAATTGAAGGGAGAACTGACACGTGCTGAAGGAAAAGCCGCAAATTAGCTCTCAAATGAAGTCAAGGAAAGCGATTAGCAAATTACTGACTTTCATCATGCTTTTCACCTTAACCTTTAACAACGTTGGTGTATTTGCCAGTGAAACATCTAACGACCGGAAAATTGACATTTGGGATTTTGGAGGAATCCAAACCTCGGGAGATTTATACAACAATCATATTACAGCGGAAGTTCTTAACAGTAAAACGACGATAAAATCCGGTACGTTTGTAACCACTGCATTTGGAGATGTAATGATAGCCAATCCGGTTACAAGCGATAGGTCATACTATTATGAGTCAGATGGTACTACCGTTGGTGTAAATTCCTACGGGTTCTGGGGAACTCAAAAGCATAGCTATGATGATGGATATAACGCAAACGGAGCTTATTACGCCAATGGTACGGGAGGTACCGGAAGAAGATTTTTGACCGTTGATAATGTTATGGCAGGAGATAAAATTACGGTTTATGGCGGAACAAGCAATGGGGATGAAACCATTCACATGGTTCACGCGGCAATCAGTGTAAGCGGTACAACCGTAACAGTAAAGCCGGATGTTTTACAAGTTCAGGTTAGTACAGCTGCTTTTACTACATCTGCACAAAAGGTTGAATTCACAGCCCAATATTCCGGCTCCTATCAAATTTATGTTACGGCCGGTGCAGGCGGAAAGCCTTATTTCCAAAGAGTCGTTAGAACACCTGGAGTCAAGGTAAGTGGCACGGTGAATGTAAACGGCAGTGATATTTCTCCAGGTTATGCTCTTCATTTTACTAATCAGAAAACAGGCGGTATGACAACCGTAAATGTGAATGCAGACAATACCTTTAACGCTGTACTTGCCGCCGGCTATGATTATATTGCAACGCTTAAAGATATAACCAGTTACAGAATTTCCGATGAAACCAAGGTTGTAAGTACATCCATTTCTGATATATCGGCAGGAAAAAGTGTCAGCTTTGATGTTGTGGCAAACAAGCTGGTCAACATAAGTGGTAATATTAAGGGCTTCGACGGCAGTTATGATGTAAGTAAATTACTAATTAAATTTACTCCTCCAGCAGGAAGCCTCACTTCACCGGTTACAGCTGCAGTAAATACTAATGCTATGACATTTGCAGCTGATGTTCAGGATGGAGTACCGTATACAGCCGTTATTTCAGGTGTCAACGATTATGAAATCGTGGATGGCGGCAGCATTAATGTAAGCGTTGACACCGTTCAAGATATTACCGTTGCTAAAAAGGCAGTACATACTGCGACAGGTTTATTCCAGGGATTATCCTCTACAGCTCAAATTTCAAGTATTACATTTACAAATGTAGATGATGGATACGCTTACGCTGGGACCGTTTCAAACGGAGGATATACGGTAAGTCTCAGAGACGGTGCGTATAGCGTTTCAGCCGTTAGTTCCGAAAATTATAGCACAAGCTCCCACATAGTTATGAATGGGCAGGATACCACAAAGGATATTCTGTTTGTTAACAACACGGCTCCAGAGCCTCTTGCCTGGGTTTCGGATCTGTATGTTGGAGACAGCTCGAAGACGAACAATTTCGGTACTGTAAAAGATGCTCTTGCAGCAGCAGCCCGAATGAACCCGACAGATGAAGCTCATAGAATCACCATTCATATCGCACCGGGTGTATACAGGGCACAGCTTATCATCAAAACTCCCTATATTACACTTGTAAATGCGAATCCAAATCCAACCAGCGATCCGAGCACACAGGTTAAAATTACGTGGTATTACGGAATCGGTTATAAATATTACAGCGCTGGAGCCGATGGTTTCTATAACGCAGAGAATGCATTCGATAAGTATTCCAAAAATATTGTCAGTAAATGGGGAGGAACCGTATATCTCACAAGTACAGCTACCGACTTCAAGGCTCAAAACATAATATTTGAAAATTCCTTCAATAAATACATGACGGATGAGGAAATAGCAGATGGTGTGGAGCTTGCCAATATACCATCCGCAAGTACGATTAATGTAGACAGAAAGGCTTTTACTGATGTTACTTCGAAAACAGCTACAGAAAGAGCCGCAGCAATCATTATCGAGGGAAACCGTGCAGAGTTCGTGAATTGCAGCTTCCTTGGAAGCCAGGACACACTTTACACCGGCGGCAGCGGTACGAATAGCAGTTATTTTAAGAACTCTTTTATAGAAGGTAACACGGACTATATATTTGGCGATGGAAATGTAGTATTTGATAATGTTACATTGAATTTCGCCGGATACAGTGACAAGGCTGTAGGCGGTTATATCACAGCGGCAAGGGATACGGCATCCTATGGATATCTATTTAGGAACAGTGCAGTGACCGCCGGCGGTAAACTTATGCAGGCTTCAGGTTTCTTCGGGAGACCCTGGGGTGCAGGCGCAAGAGTAACCTTTCTAAATACCAAGCTTCAGAGCGGTTCCATCATTGACCCCAGAGGCTGGACGGATATGAGCGGCCCGCCTGAGAATGCTCATTTTGCAGAATACAATACGACTTATAATGATTCTGCAGTAGATACATCCCAAAGAAGAGCACCCGTGTTGACTGATTCACAAGCTGCTGAAATCCATATAACCGATTACTTTGGAGGTTGGACGCCGTCATTTTATACAGCTGACAGTGGTATTGCTCCAACATTTAAGATTGCTCCATTCTTTACAACAGATGATGATATCAATATCCCTTACACCGGAAATACCATTAGCTTAGGTTATGAATTTAGTAATTCTAGTGATAACTTTAACGACAGTTCATTACTTCAATGGTACCGGGTAAGTCCGGATGGTACGGAGACGTTGATCCATGCAACAACAGCGTATATTTCCAAAACCTACAAAATGACAAGCACCGATGTGGGCTATTATATCAAGGCTGTTGTTACACCGGAAACCGTAAACGGTTTAAAGGGCACGCCGATGTCTATTCAGCTTGACAATCTGGTTAGAGCTGGGTCATCGGGCGGCGGGGGAAATGAAATTCCGGATGGCCAGCGTGTAAATATTTATATCGCAGGCGATTCAACGGTTAAGACTTACGGTCCGACATCAGATACCGGAGGCTGGGGGGAATATTTACAGAGCTATTTCAATTCGGATAAAGTGAATATTGTCAACTATGCCAACGGAGGCAGAAGCTCCAGAAGCTTTATCAATGAGGGAAGCCTTAATAAAATTGCTAATACTATTAAAACAGGCGACTATATGCTGATTCAGTTTGGACATAATGATTCGGCAAATCAACAAGGATATCTCTTAGAGAGATTCGTTTCTATGGGAGAACCGGATGCAAATGGCATTTATCCTTCAAATCCGGGCGTGAAACAACCAACTCCGGCAACTCTTGCAGCACAGTACGGCGCAGAATATTATCCATATACAAGCGGTACCTTTAAGTGGTATCTACAGCAGTATATTGATGTAGCAAGAAATGCGGGGGCAACACCTGTTTTAGTTACTCCCGTTGCAAGACAGTATTTTATCGCGGATGGCACAATAAGACCTCATCATGATGCTACGGATGCCACAACAGGAACGATTACAACTTCCAATAATGCTTATGTAAGAGCTGTTGAACAGTTAGGTGAGGAGCAGGGAGTTCAAGTTATTGATATGTTTGAGTTAACCAAAGCTTCCTTTGAGAAGGCATACAAGAATGATCCTGCAGCAAATAATGGAAGCTCCCCTTCAGCAAAGGCCATCATGGTTCCTGCAGATTCAACTCATAATAATAAAATCGGAGGTTTTTATAACGGCGGCTTCATTGCTAAAGAAATAAAAGGCCTTGGATTTAACATCTCTAACTATGTTATCCCACCTGTGAGAGTAGGTGGCGTAGACAGTAAGAATAGCGTACAATTTGAAGTGGATTCACGCAGTAAAGTAAGTGTATTTACCCCTGATGCAGGCGGCGTTTATACAAATCAGCTAAATACGTATTGGACCGGTGAGACGCAGGCCCTTATTGATGGTCTTTCTGCCGCATCGCAGCAGCCCATCATAACTTCAATCGTACAACCTGCAGATAAGACAGTTACACAAGGCGGAACGATTACGCTTCCACAAACGGTAACAGCAGTATACAGTGATGGAACACAAAAGGATGTAGGTGTCACCTGGGATGCGGTTGACACTACAAAGGTGGGAACGATGGACGTTCACGGAACAGTAGATGGCTTTGCCGCAGGAGTTACAATAAAGTTGACCGTTACAGCAAAAGATACTCCTGCTTCAACGATTTGGATAGTCGGGGATTCGACCGTAAGCTCTTTTGCGGATAATTACTATTATCCAAGGTATGGATGGGGTACTCAGATTGGAAATTATCTGGATGGCTCCTTCACCATACAAAATCTTGCCTTGTCAGGAAGAAGCTCCAAGAGCTATACCGTCGATCCGGAGTATCGGACCTTGCTCAGCGGAATGAAAAACGGAGATTATTTACTCATCGGGTTTGGCCATAATGATGAAAAAACAGAAGCGGAAAGGTATACAAATCCGAACGGAACTTATTTGGATCAAGGTTCATTTGCGAATTCATTATATGAAAACTATATCAAACCGGCTCAGGCGGCGGGAACTCAAGTAATACTTACTACTCCTATCGTTAGAAGGACCGACACAGGGGTGTGGAGTCATTCCAATCTTCATATTACAGCAACGACCGGGGATTTTGCAGGCGGAGATTACCCGCAGGCCATTAGGGATTTGGGAACAGCGTTGAATATCCCGGTAGTTGATATGACTGCATTGACCAAAAATTTATATGACCAATTAGGCTCGAGTGAAACTCTATATCTGCATGCATGGACATCATCGAAGCCGTCAAGTGTGGATAATACACACACCAATATCTGGGGCGGTAAATATAATGCATACCTTGTAACAAAGGCAATCAAAGAATTAGGTGTAAGCGGACTTGCAGAGCATGTGATCCATGCCGCAGCGCCAACGAAAGCAGATACGTTAGTTTCAAATCCTAACTACCAAGAACCGCCATATAGCGGTGAATTGCCGCAAAGTACCTTGTGGAGTGATCATGGTATATGGAAAGGGACTGTATTCGGCGATGTTGGCGGTAATCCAAGCACTGCAAATCACACCCTGGAAACAGACAGCAATGGAAACATGCATATTGCAGTGGCAAATAATAAAGGGAAAATAGCCAGCGGTACGGATGGATTTGCCATGTATTATTATAAAGTACCTGCTAACAGTACATTTGCTCTAACAGCAAAAGCTAAAATAAATCGCTTTGATCTCAATGATCAAGTATCCTTTGGTCTGATGGCCAGGGACGAAATGTATATCGATTCTTATATAAACTCGACTATGGGGGATTATGTCGCAGCAGCACCTTTAAAGCTCACAAAGGCAGCAACAGGAGGATACTGGAACGGTTTCGCTAGAAAGAGTGGCGTACTTACCCAAGGTGGAACCGCTGCAAACCCAATTTCTGCAGGAGATACCGTAGATCTTTCTATTACAAGCAATTCAGACGGTTATGCAGTTAAATTTGGAAATGAAGCAGCTATAACCGGAGGGTTTGATTTTAAACTCACAAGCATCGATTCGGATTACGTATACGTAGGTATGTTTGTCGCACGTAACGCGGATATAACCTTTAGCGACATCAAATTGGTTGTTGACGGTGTAGAAGTGACATCCGGAACTACAAATCCGACACCGGATACAACAGCTCCTGTGTGGACCAATGGAACGTTAGTTGCGTCCAATGTAACGAAAACCGGATTGACCTTAACCTGGACAGGTGCATCCGACAATGTCGGAGTGACCGGCTACAAAATTTATACGGTGACAGGCGCTACGTACACGGAAATAGCTTCTCTTGGCAATGTGACCACCTTCAATGTCACCGGTTTGGTTAAGGACACCGAATATACTTATGCGGTGAAAGCTGCGGATGCAGCTGGGAATTGGAGTACCATCGGCCCAACCGTAACGGTAAAAACCGACCACGACAACCGGGATAATAATCCTGGCAGAAATTCTGCCGGCGATGTCCCGGGTAGCAGGAAGGAAGCTCCTAGCCAAAGGCCAACATTACCCGTGAACAAACGGTGATCGTCCTGGCGTTGAAGCTTAACACCATAGAGATTCGAAACCATGCGCAAGTGCCTTAGATAGTAAGGGATCGTTTGGAGCGCAAAATCACAATGTATTTCGTGGAAAATGGCCGGACAGGGTTCATCCTTGTCCGGCTATTTGTCTTTTTTGCTTCGTGATCACCATATGCAAATTATGGGCAAGCGAAAGCCATCCGACCTCATGAATCCTTTCCATAAAGCGCGGTACGGCTTTGGCGAGGGAAAAGTATACAAATACCATAAATTAATAACACAAAGCAAACAAATCGTATAATTTCGTACTGTAAAAAATGAATGCGCTTCCATTACTATGAAGACGGTGGGCTGATTGCTTACGTCCTCGGCATCTGGTGGCAAAGAGGAGATGCCGAAGGCGTGACGGAAGCGGTTTGCCAGTTCTGGCCGGCCATGGGGTTGATTGCCGGTACATAGGATTTTTCCGTGGGAGGTGAATTGTGTACGGTTTATGCGGATATTGTTCCGTGTAAGATTGGAGCCTGAACCAAACCCAAGAAGAGGAGATGAATGAATGAAACGTACAATCGGAATTTGTGTCAAATGGCTGCTTACGGCCATTGTGGCTTTTGCCGGATTTAATGGTCTGAACCCGGCGAAGACGGAAGCCGCGTCCGCCTATTATGTAGCCACTAACGGCAATGATCTCTGGTCTGGCACGCTTGCCGCCCCCAACAGCACCGGCACGGACGGCCCGTTTAAGACCCTTGGTAAAGCGCGCGATGTGATGCGCACCAGCACCATCAAAACCACGTATGTGCGCGGCGGCAGCTACTACATGGCGTCCACGCTCGTTCTGAATGCCAGCGACAATGGCATCAAATTCACGGCATATAACGGGGAGACCCCGGTCTTGAGCGGCGGCCAAGTGGTGACCGGCTTCACTGCAGAGGCAGGGGGTCTATATTCGGCTCCCCTTGCTACGCCCAGCGACTTGGAGCTGACCGTGGACGGCCATCGGCAGCGCGTCGCGGAGAAGAAGCTGTACGATGCGGCCAACCCGTATACGTATGGGCACTATTTTGCGGATGCCAATACGGCCTTGAACAAGGTCGTCTTTAAGGCAGGAGAGGTGACGGCTGGCGATTTTGTTTCCAATCTGCAGGTGGAAACCTACGCTGTGACCCGGATGCAGAACGATCTTCTGCGTGTTGTCTCTATCGACGAAGCGAACCGGACGATGAATCTGGCCAGCAATGCCAAGTACGCCGTCGGGACCAACGGTACGTACCGGCTGTTGAACAACCCGGCTTTCATCGACGAAGCCGGCGAATTCGCCTACCGGGTATCGGACAGCAGGCTCGTCATCAAGCCCGCCAATGCATCGACGCTGTTGTCCAAGGGGGCCGTGGTTCCGAGACGCACAATCCTGTCTTTGGACGGAGCCAATAACGTCACGATCGAGCGGCTGACACTCTCTGACACGCCTTATTCGCTCCCGGCCATTGAGCTGAAGAACGGGGCGAGCTTCAACGGCTTCTACAACAACCGGCTAATCAACGTAGGTATAGGGTTCAAGCTAATCGGATCGAGCGACAATACCATCAACCACAATGAAATCGCCCAAACCGGCAATAGCGGGGTCGAAATCGCCTATGACTCCGACCGTAACGCCATCAATTGGAACTATATCCACCATATCGGCCTTGTCAAGAAGATGGGGGCGGGCATTTGGGGTTATGGCGTCCACAACAACCGGATCAACAACAACCGTATCGAGTATACGGCCCGCTACGGCATCTCAATTAAGCAGTGGGATGCGGCAACCGACAATACCAATAACACGATCGAATATAACAAAGTGCTGCATACGAATCGGGATACGTCGGATACCGGAGCCATTGAGATGCTGGGCAGGGGAGCGGCCAATACCAATTCGAAGATCCAGTACAACTACATTGAGGATACGGGTGGGCTCCGGCCCAATTGGACGACGCCGATCTTCCAGTATCCATATGGCTCGGACGGCATCTATCTGGATGACGAGACGAGCGGCGTGACGGTGCAGGGTAACTTTATCAAGGACCAAAGCCGGGCAGCCGTATTCGTCCATGCGGGGGACAACAATGTAATCCGCAACAATGTGGCCATTATTGGCAATACCATCTGGAAAGGCCTTGGCCACGAGGACGGTAAAGACAAGTTTGTGCGGTTGGAATGGGGAACGAACCAGAGGATTTCTTCCAACAATAGCATTGAGAAAAACATCATTTATTCTAAAACAGCATCATGGCCCAAATATCTGGATTATTTCAACGGCGGCACCTACACGACGGATTATAATAATTTGTACAATGTGCCGAAGGTCAGCGGCAAGGATACGAATTCCGTCATTTCCGATCCGTTATTTGTCAACTACAGCGGAGGGGATTACCGTCTGCAATCCGGCTCTCCTGCTTATCCGCTCGGGTTTGTTGACCTGCCCTGGAGCGCCTGGAACGATACGCAGAACGTTGCGGGCATCCAGCCGTAAACCAAAAGTACGCTATCCACAAACACCGATGATCTTCAGCCGGCAAGGAAACCAGCATAAGAAGCCCCGCATCTGCGGGGCTGTGTAGCTTGCATAGTTGGTACGGTCTGGCTAATCCCTCGGCTCTCTAAGGACAAATGCGGCATATTCATACAGGCCGACCATACAAATCCAACCAGAAGAAACTGTACGGCGTAGTGTACATGAACCATTATATAGGAGAGCGCAGTCCCCGGTGGTGTCCGGTCCAGGAATGCAGGTGGTCCAGCGCGATACCCATATACAGGGAGGTCATAGAGCAAGTATGAAACGAATCAGGATTGGATTGACCGTATTATGGATGATTTGCATTTTGGCAAACGCTTTCACTCCGCTCTCGGCACAAGCGGAAGGGGCGCCTGTCCCGGTTATCGTGGAGGTTGCTCCCAATATGGCGGCTCCTGATGAGACTGTGCAGCTCATCGGACAGGATCTGGTGGGCAGCCAGGTCGGCATCCGGCTATTGCCGGATACAATTTTCGACGGAACCGTCGGTGCGCAGATGTCGGCGAACAAAAGCGAGGCGGACATCACAGGACAGCCGGAAGCGCTGCTGCCACCGCTGCTATCGGATGCCAACTCTGCCGCAGGCGTTATTCCATCGAATTGGATGCACGGGCAATACGTGGTGTGGGCGGTAAATTCCGCCGGTCGGAGCAACCCCATGTTCGTCAACAAAACCGATGTGATGTATGTGTATCCGAACACCTTGAACCTCGCCGTATCCCGGGAGGTTACCGTGATCGGAACCAATCTGACCTATAATAACGGGTCGGGTATCGGCGGTAGCCGCGTCTATTTGCGCAACAAGACAACCTCGCAATTTACCCAGGGAACGCTGAAATCGGCCACGCCTTACGAGATGGTGTTTCAGGTTCCGGATTCGGTTACAGAAGGAAGCTACGATGAGGTTTGGGTGAACAACGGCCACGGCGGGGAATTTGGCTGGAGCAAAACCGACATCACCCTGATCAACGCGCCACCGCCAACGGCTGTGTACAATGTAACGGACCCGCTGTACGGAGCGATTCCCAATGACGAAGTGGATGACGGACCCGCCATCCAGAAGGCGATCGACGCCGCCCATGCTGCCGGGGGCGGAACGGTCTTGCTGCCGGAGGGTATATACCATCTTGACAAGGAAGGAACACTTCCTGCAGCCGGCTTGACGAAGCTGGTGGATCAGAGCACCTTCGGGGCGACTCCCTCCTATGGGACGGACCGCGAATATTTTCGGGCTTTCGACTCCAATTCCACCACATTCTTCGATTTCACCGGTACGGGCCCCGGCTATACGGGTATTGATTTGGGGGAGGGCAACGCTAAACCCGTGACGGTTATCCGGTTCTTCCCGCGTCCGTCTACCAATGCCACCATTGATGCGGATATGATCGGGGGCAAGTTCCAAGGCTCTAATGACAATGTCACTTATACGGATCTGTATACCGTTGAGGCCAAGCCTTCCTTCAGCGGCAATGTGGTGAAGACGACGAACAGCTCAACCCCTTTTCGCTATCTGCGCTACATTCAGCCCGATACAGCGAAGAAAGGCTATATTGCCGAGATGGAATTTTTCACGGGTACTCCTCAGGGAGCCCTAACCGTTGGTGCCAAGCCTGAAGCCCAGCTCCAGAAGCTGACGCTGAAGGCCAATGTGACCTTGAAGGGCCAAGGCGCGGACAAAACCACCCTGAAGTACTTGGACACTGGCTCCATCGGGGGAAGGGATACCGGCGTAGGACCGGAAATGATTACCGTCACCGGCTCCAAAACAGGTATCGAAGGCCTCCGCATCGAGGGCAGCGACAGCATCGACCGGGGCATCGTCATCCATGCCGGCCTGCAGGACATCACCATCCGCAACAATATTCTTAACACCTGGTACCCGGGCCCGGCCAAGAAGGCAATGATGGGCGGCATCTGGGGCGATGGAGGGGCCAGCGGCTTAACCCGCGTGTTGCTGGAGAATAACGAGATTACGTCCGGTGGTACCCTCAACCTGTATAAGCTGTATAATAGCAAGATCTCGAACAATACCTTCCGGGGAAAGGCCTGGACTCCGGTCACCTTCACCAATTCGTACCAGAATGTCATTACCGGAAACAAGATTGACGGAAGGGACGACTCTGGCAAAAGAGGCGGGTCCCGAGGCTTTAACTTCACC
This sequence comes from Paenibacillus silviterrae, assembly GCF_030167925.1. Lineage (GTDB taxonomy): Bacteria > Bacillota > Bacilli > Paenibacillales > NBRC-103111 > Paenibacillus_G > Paenibacillus_G silviterrae. Next base: position 1,021,319 of record NZ_JASKUT010000002.1, on the reverse strand, counting down.
CTGCACCCCAGCTCGGGTTCCTACAAGCCAACGGCCATGAACTACATCGCCCGTAACGACACGCAATACATCGGCAACGAATCGTCACCGACGAACGACGGGGAGATTCTGCTGTTCGACGCGTTGGTGGACGTGGATACGGATTTTACCGGCTCGGGCAACAAGATTCTCCATTATGGCAGCGTAAGCGCTTCGGGGTCCGACCAAGCGACGGTCAAGGGCATGAGCTGGAGCTCCAACGTGTTGAAAGACGAATACGTCCTTGTCGTAGAAGGCAAGGGGCTTGGCCAATTCAGGAAAATTACGGGCAACACAAGCGATACCATCACTGTGGAGAAGGGCTGGACGATCGTTCCCGACACGACTTCCCGGGTAGCCATCAGTCGGTTCTTCTACAGAAACATCGTCACTGATAATACCGCATCCAATAACAAGGGTAACGACATGCGGATGTACGGGCAGGTGGTCGGCAATATTTTTGATAATAACAGGTCGGTTCTTGGTAACAGCGGCTCCCCTACTGCAGGCAACGGAGGCACCGCCATCAACAGCTTTGACCGGAATCTGACTACGTACCACCCGTCTTATTACAACGTGATTAAGAATTCCTCCGGTGCTCGGGCGAACATCAGTTTCGGCGGCAACTTGCGGATCGATTCCCCCCGTTCGGTCTCCGCCATGGGCAACACGGTGAAGAACAATCAGGTGGGTTCGCTCTACGTGATCTCGGGAGGATACGATTTCTTCCCTGCGCCTAAGCAGAATCTGCTTTATAACGTTTTCGAACGGAATACGTCGTCCAGCCGGTTCCAGATCGACAGTCCTGTGGCCGGAGCAACCATAGTCCGGAACAATATCCTTCCCGGTGCCACACCTGAGGAACGATATTACAATTTCGGGACAGGAACCGTCATTATAGAAAACAACGCCAGGCTGAATGTGGCCAGGCCGCAGCCTCCGCAGCCTCCAGAGCTGCCCGGCAACGAGCCGATGCCCAATCCAGGCGGCAACAAGCTGGTCCTGCAGCAAGGCATAAGTGCCTATCAGGGTGCTGCCGATGCCTCGCTTATGTCCCACTGGCAGGGGCTGAACAACAACAATGGCGCCTACGGTGAGTTTGAGATGGCCCGCTATAACGGCGGTGGCGTGGATGACAAATACGGACTCATCAAGTTCGATGTATCCATGATTGATCCAACGAGGCCTATTCTGGGCGCTTATCTGGAGCTGTATCATACGCAGACCCGCGCCTCCTCGGAAAATTTCAAAACCGTTGACGTCCACCGAATTACGAGCTCCTGGGAGGAAGGGAACGGCAACGGCAACGGCACCTCTATCGACGGCAATACAGTGGGAACCGTTGTGGATGGTGTCACGATTACAGGTGTTACCATGAACACCAGGCCGAGCTGGGAAACAGGGGCCGATACGACGCTGGACAGTGTCGTTACCTCTTATGTCCCGGGTAATTGGTATCATTTCGATGTGACACAGGCGGCCAAGGAGTGGGTCCTGCACCCCGAATCCAACTTTGGGGTGGTGTTATTGGAGGATCTGCCCAGCAGGGCCAACGGCACTCGGACCTTTGCCTCCTCCCAGAACTCCAACTTGTCCATCCGGCCGAAGCTGACCGTCTTCTACTCGGGTGATCCCATTGTTCCCCCGGTAGACTCCGTTCCTCCGGGTGATGTGACGGAGGCAGTGGCAGTAACCGCTGACGGAATGATAAAGCTAACCTGGAAAGACAGCGAAGATACGGATTTGATGAAGGTCCGGGTGTATGCCGACGGCCGGCTGCTGGCCGAAGTGGACCGGGGTGTCCAAGCAGCAGCGCTGAACGGGCTTGACAACGGACGTCTTTACCAGCTTCGGATTGTCAGCGTGGACGGTTCGGGCAACACATCCCAAGGACGGGCGCTCGAGGCAATGCCAAGAAGCAACCAAGCTCTCTTCTGGAAGGGAATCAACCTGAACGGCCAAGCCGTTATCATTAACGAAAACCCATGGGTATCTTACAATCAGGCTAAGACGGAAGGCCTTACAGTTACGGCGGCAGGGGCGGCTCCCACCTTGGGAACCACAGCTAACTTCCCACTGCCCTTCCAGGACATCTACGATGTGACCCATATGCTCAACACGAACGTAAACGCCTCCAAAAAACCGTTGAAGCTGGAACAAAACGTTCCGAACGGCAGTTACCGCGTGTATCTGTGGTTCATAGAAACCAGTTCGGACCGTTCCCGCAGCTTCAATCTGGATGTGGAAGGACGTCGGGCGGCTACACAGATCGGGAGCGAGATTAGGAACCGGTATGCTCGTTACGGTCCGTACGATACGTCCGTCACCGATGGAGCCCTTACTCTTGACATCGGTAACGTAAAAGGCGATCCGGTGCTGTCCGGACTGGAGATTTATAAGGATTATCGTTCGGCCACCCTGCTTAAAGATTTGCGTGTGGGAGGACAGACCGTAACCGACTTTGTATATGAACCGTCAGATTATACGCTGTTCCTGCCTCCGTTCACAACGGACGTGCCGCACGTTGCGGCGGATGGGATGGATTCATCCTCTATGGTGACGGTCACGCAGGCGGTCTATTTGCCCGGCACCGCGGAGGTCCGAGTTCAATCAGCGGACAGCAGAATGGAGTCAGTGTACCGAGTGCACTTTAATCTGGAGGAGCCGAGCACCAACAATCTGCTGGCGGATCTTACGGTAAACGGCGCAACGCTGTACGGCTTCCTTCCGGAGCGGACGGTATATAGTCTCCAACTTCCGTATGGTACCTCCGTCGTCCCGGCCGTGTACGGATTGGCACAGGACGCTAAGGCAACTGTGAAAATCATGCTCCCACTGGAGCTGCCCGGAAGCGCCACAGTTGAGATCAAGGCGGAGAACGGGGATAAACGGCTCTATACCATCCAGTTCACCCTTGCCTCTCCGCCTGAGAACCCGGGCAGTGGCAACGCCGGGGGTCAAACCTCGGGAAGCGGCAACACAACGGTTACACTTCCTGCAAGTGAGCGGGAAGCGGCATTGAACCGGGCTTTTGCCCTCTTGAAGTCGGAGGTAACGCCGGAGCAGCTGAAGTCGGGACTGAACGAGGTGTTGAAGACGATTGCGAGCGTTCCGTCCTCGATGTTCTCCCTGGGTAATGCTGACGGCGGACCGCATGCAACAGCAAAGAAGGAGTTGGCTGCAATAGTCCGCGAGGCTGGGGCTGTACTGGCGAGGCTGAAGCAGGAATTGACCCGTACCGGACACCAGGACCTGGTTAAGGCGCTGAACAACCAACTGGATATTCCAGTCCCAGGTCAAGGTCGAACCCTTGTTCTCTCCATTCCGGGGGATATCGTTCAAGCACTGAAGGAAACCGGTCTGGAGGTACGGCTGATCATGAAGGACGTCGTATTCGGCATTCCGTCCGAAGCCTGGAGCACGGGAGCAGAAGCAACCGGGGTGGACCTGACCGTCCGCGGAGCAGACCAGGGTGATGCTAAGGAAGCCGCTGACCGGCTTGCCGTGAACCGCGGACGGATGGAGGGCGCCTACGAGAAACGGTCGACCTTATACGAATTCGGCATGATGCAACCGGAAGGCGCTTCCGGGGCCGCCCGCTTCAACCGCGACATTCATGTGGAGCTGCCATATGCGGCCGGCAGCATGGACGTTTCCAAGCTCGGTGTCTACTTGTACAATCCCGAACGTCAGACATGGGACTATGTCGGCGGTAAAGTGAATGAAGCGGCGAAGACCGTTGCATTCACCACTGGGCACTTCAGCAGTTATACCGTGATGGCGTATGATAAGAGCTTCCCGGACATCGTTGCACACTGGGCTAAGAAGGATATAGAAGCTATGGCCTCCCGCCATGTGGCGGATGGCGCAGACAACGGCTTGTTCCTGCCGGACCAGTCCGTATCCCGCGCGGAATTCGCAGCTTGGGTCGTACGAGGGCTGGGACTGGCTGAGGCCACAGGCGGCCTAAAGTTTGGCGATGTAGCGGCCGATGCCTGGTATGCGCCGTACATTGTCGCGGTTTCCTCCCATGGCTTGATGACGGGAGAAGAACAAGGGCAATTCCGTCCGGCTGCTCCCATCACTCGGGAGGAGATGGCAGCCGTACTTGTCCGTGCGTTGGGAACAAAGGCCGGTGCCGCCGCTGCCGGAGGCAGCCAACAACGGTTCGCCGACCAACAGGATGTCAGCAGCTGGGCCTCCGGCTCCGTCCTGACCGCAGCGCGGCTGGGTCTGGTTGAAGGCAACGAAGAGGGTGCCTTCAAGCCTCAAGATCAAGCGACAAGAGCGGAAGCGCTTGTCATTATTGGAAGATGGCTGAAGCTCCAATAAAGGGCTGAAGCGTGAAAGTGCCTTGCCGGAACTATGTACCGGCAGGGCACTTTTTGCTGATCCAGCAGGGAGGTAAGACGCATTTCGTACAATTTCTCAAAATACGCACACTCGAACAAGACAATATCCGAATACGCGTACTGGCTCCGCTCGCTGGGATTTGACATAATGCACAATAATGGTTTGCGGGTACAGGGCCATATCGGGCAGCCAGAAGGCCGGAATATCCGTTTCACATCACATAAAGGAGTGGGCAGGATGGGCAGTATTCAAGTGAAAGGTAAGTCGATTTTAATTGACGGCCGGGAGACGTTTCTCCGGTCGGGAGAAATTCATTATTTCCGCATCTACAAGCGCAATTGGCGGGAGCGGCTCCGGCAGGCGAGAGCCAATCATCTGAACGCCATCGCAAGCTATATACCGTGGGATTTCCATGAGCCGGAGGAAGGGGTCTTCGACTTCGAAGGACGTACCCTGCCCGAGCGGGACATTAGGGGATTCATGGACATGCTGTCGGAGGAGGGGCTTTACTTTATTGCGAAGCCGGGACCTTTCATCAACGCGGAGTACATCGATGGCGGACATCCCCGCTGGATGTATGAGCGGTACCCGGAGACGGTCAGCAGGCGGCCCTCCGGGGAGATGGCCTATTGGATCGGGCAGGGCAACCACATTCCCGCCCAACTCGACGATACGTTCCTGCAGCTGGCGGAGCGCTGGTATGCGCAGGTGATTCCGCTGCTGGCGGAATACAGCATCGAACGGGGCGGACCGGTTATCCTGCATCAGCCGGACAACGAGATGAACCTGCTGTTCACCTGCCTCGACCCGAACGGCTCCCTGTTCGATCCCAAGGTGCTGGGGGAGGAGGGCCATCCCGGAATGTTTCACCGGGATCTGCTGGAGCAATACGGTTCCCTGGAGGCTCTGAACCTCCGGTATGGAACCGGCTTTGCCAGACTTGACGAGATTCGGCCGCAGCAGCCTTCGGGACATTCCGACGGTGACGCACGGCTTTATCTGGACTGGATGCGCTTCCGCATGCGGTATGTGTACCGTTACGCCCATACCCTGGCGGAATGGACCCGGAATTATGGCTTGCAGGTGCCCAATACCTACAACGAGCCGATTAACGGCTTCTTCCGGGGGCCGGGCAACCATGCGGAATTCGTCCGCTACATGAAGGATAGGGGTCAGGACGTAATCACCACGTGCCACTCCTACTTGCGATATGCTTATCATATGGATGCCAATGGTGTGCCGAAGACCACGCTGCGTCTGGAGTCCCTGAAAATGCAGGCGGCGGACAATCCCGCCATTGCCATTGAGGTGGGGGCTGGCTGGATGACCCTAGATTCCGTGGCCAACTACTCCAATTATCCGGTTCATCTGCGGGTGCTTCTGGGGCACGGTATGGACGGCTACAATTACTTTATCTTCGCCTCCGGGGACAAAGGCTTCAGCCGTACCTATGTAACGGATGCCTACGATCTGTTCGCCGATCCTGTGAGCGCCTCCGGCAAGGAGCATGAAGTCTATGCCATGACCGGCGCGTTCAATCAGTTCGTCACCCAGTGGGAGCAGGAGCTGGTGGACACACGAAAACAGTATGACGTGGTGATCGGGCTGACCGGGGATCTGTACCTGATGAGCCAATATGCAGTGGAGGAAACGCAGGTATTCGAGGACAACATGTCCGGGGCCGGAAGCTTGTCCGCCAGCAAGGCCAAGGGGGCAGTGGACAGCGTCGAACAGCTGGCCAAGCTGCTCACCATGAACAATATCCAGTTCGCTGTCATGAACCTGGATTACCCCAACCGGGAGCCGGGCTTCGACGAACTCCTGATTGTTCCTAATGACGGTTCGCTGTCGGCGGAGGCATTCCGCTATCTGGACGAACACGGCGACCGTGGGGGACGGGTGGTATTATACCCCGAGGTTCCAATCAAGGATGCGGACGGCTTCCCGGCTCCCGGCCTGGCGGAAGCGCTGAACTATCGGAAGCGGCGTGAGATCCCGCGCTTTGGCATGCGAGCGGGCGACATCGGCCGCCGCTTCATGTCCATGAAAGAGTTGGACGGCATCCCGGCGGACCAGCTGATCACCATGGAGCTGCCGGCCGGAGCGGAGGAGATCGTCTCCTTCGAAGGCGAGACCAGCGCATACCAGGTGCCGTTCCGCAACGGGGGGGCCATGGTGATGGGCTTCTCGCCTCAGTTCACGGGGCTTGACAATGTGACGGCCCTGAAGCTTGCGCTGGTGCCGTTCCTCAAGCGAAGCCGCCGCTGCCATACGGCGCAGGACCGCTACCATGTCGTATGCCGGTCCGGCGAACGAATGAGCCTGGTCACTGTGGTGAACATGACCGGCTGCGCAGGCGGCGACCGCGTCATGTTGCAGACGGACGGCGGAGCCTTGGAATTCCCGCGGCGGTCCGTACTGGATGTGGCCCCGCTTACCGCCCTCATGCTCCCGGTGGAAACGAAGCTGCCTTACGGCACGCTGAAATACTGCACCAGCGAGCTCGTGCCGCTGGACGATGTCAAGCGGACCTGGCTGGCGACGGGCTCGCCGGGCAGCGAGGGCGAGCTCGCATTTGACCGGCCTGTACTTGTTTTTGCAGACGGCCGGCAAGTGGAGGTTCAGGAGGTCGACGGTCTGTTCATCGCCGTATATGTCCATGGGCTGAAGCCCACTGAACTGGTTGTGGAGCCCTTGCAGAGCATTTAATTCACCTGCGGCGGTATGTTATAATATTTTCTCACAGTTCATAGATCGGGGGGGAGAACGATGAAGTTTGTGAGCGCTTATAGGTCCAGAAAATACCTGCAGAAAATCTCCATATCCATTTCGCTGCTCATTGCATTGACGCTCTCCCTGACTTCGTTGACCCTGTACCATTATTCCGAGAAGATTGTGCAGGAAATCCAATATGACGCCAACAAGAAGGTGCTGTCCCAGGTCAACTACAACATAGGCTTTCTAGGCAAGATGATCGACAGCTTAGCCTACAATCTTTTTATGGATAACGACTTTATTCCGCTCCTCTACGGGGACGGCATGAATACCTTCGATCTCGTCAACAAGTCCGGCAAGCTGGACAAATGGGTCAATAGCAATTCCTACGTCCATTCGGTAATCATGTACAACGGCAGGGCTGACCGGATCTTCGCTGGCGGGAATATCGACATCCAGTACGAGAAGGCGCTGGATGACCAGTACCGCAGCTTCCTCCGCTATACGCCGTCCATTCAGAAGGCTTCCCTTGTTCCCATGACCTTGCCCTTGTCCGGGCAGAGGACCGACGTGTTCTCCTACATTCTCTATGACAAGGTCGGCGCCTACCAACCCGGCGACAGCGCTATGTTCGTCAATGTGAAGCCGGATTGGTTGTTCGACAACATTCGGAGATTGAACGGCTTGGGCACGGAGGTGCCTGGACAGATCGTGGTCCTGGACAGGGACGACCGTCCGTTCAGTTCCGATAGGAGGGAGGCTTCCCTGGACCCCGATCTTAAGGCGAAGCTGAAGGAGAGGGGCGGGAACGGTTCCTCCGAGCCCGGCTTTTTTGAGACTCAGATCGGCGGGGAGCCCTATATGGTCACGTACATGCCCTCGGACGCCTTCGGCTGGACCATTGTCAGCTTGCAGCCTTATGATGCCATCTTCTATAAGATTGATCGGTGGAAGTCTTTTACGTTGCTCTTGTCCGGTTTGTTCTTTCTGGTGTCTATCGCCCTGTCGGTCCTGGTCTCCCATAGGCTGTACCGTCCGATCGAGAATTTGATCAATCAGGTACGGCGGACGGGCCCTTTGGGACCGGAGGAAGAGATTGTCGGCGCCAAGGACGAATTGGCCTTCCTGTCAGAGACGTATCGACGGATTGTTGATAAAAGCGAGGTGGAGCGTAAGAGGTTCCAGGCTGATCCCAACGTGGTCAAGAACTATAATCTGCGCCGTCTTTTGGCGGACAGCGCCGCTATATCCGGCAAGGAGCTTGCCGAGCAGATTGAGCACAACGGTCTGCGCTTGAAACCGGATTCTCCAATGGTCTGCTGTATCCTCTCCATCGACCACTATTGGCAGTTCGAGAGATCGGCGCAGCAGGCGGAGAAGCGGCTGTATGCCTTTGCCGTCATGAACATCGCGGAGGAGGTGCTGTCCCGCCATTATCTGTGCGAAAGCGTGGATATGCGAAGCGGTCACTTCGTGATAATTGTGAGCGGGGCTTCTTCAGCTGCAGGGATGGAAGAGCGGATTGCAGGAGCGCTGAAGGAGATTCTACAGATTGTGAAATCCTATTACCAGCTTAGCCTGTCGGCATCGGTAAGTCCCGTATTCAGTCGGTATGAAGAGCTGCACCGAAGCTACGAGTTGGCCCAGCAAATTCTTCATTATCGGATGGTATTCGGCCATCACAGTGTCATCACCTACGATATGGTACAAGCGAGGCTGGAGAACCGGGACTTCCAGCTCCCCGCGGACCTGGAGAAGAAGCTGGGTGACAGCATGCGCTCCGGCCAGGCGGACGCTTTTGAGGAAACGCTGCACAAGCTGTTTCAGCACATCTCCAAGCTGCACCCCGATATGATCTATCATTCGCTGCTCCTGCTGCTAACCTCGTTGAAGCAGGCGGTGAACGGGTTGAACGCCAACAAGCTGTCCCCCGTCTCCATCGATTGGAGCACGATCCAAAAGCAGCTGTTGGAAAAGGAAACCTTGGACGACATGACGGCCGAGCTTTTGGAGGTGTTCCGGAGCATCGAGGGGCAGCGGGAGGATGCCGATTACTCCAAAAACAAGATTCTGGTGGACACGATCAAGGAATTCATCGAGGACCATTACCAGGACCCGAACCTGTCCCTACAAGGCATCGCCTCCATGCTGAAGATGTCATCTGCCCATGTGGGCAAGCTCTTCAAGCTGAGCGAGCAGTTGTCCGTTGCGGAGTACATTACAGAGATCCGCCTGTCCCATACGGCGCTGCTCCTGGAATCTACTGACCGCAGTGTAAGCGATGTAATGGAGAAGGTCGGGTTCATGAACAGAAGCAACTTCTACAAGCTGTTCAAGAACAAGTACGGCGTAACCCCCAACGAATATCGGTTGAAAAAAACGATTTACTGACGGCGGCCCGGCGGTAACGCCCGCAGCAGTGAACAAGCGGGTCAATGTGGCCCCAAACAAGGGCACGCGAGAAGTAAAACTTATGGTTTTGAATACCAACGGAATGATTTGAAGTCTCCAGGGCGCCGGCAACGGCGTCCTTTTGTGTACTTGGGTAATTGGACAAGTTGGGGATCTCTCGCAGCAATAACGGGCTCTTAAGCTCCGGTTCGAGGAAGCCGTTCTGTGCCGCGGAAGCTTGCAGCTAGGGGGGCAAGGTTTTTTCGCCTTGTATATGGTGTATGCAGGATTCGTTCATACAAAACCGTGGTTTGCATACACGCCAAACACTGTTTTTGAGCACAATCGTTCATTATTCAGACTTTCCGTGGCGTTGTAAGCTGTGCCAATATGGGGGTGTGACAATCACTAGGAAGGGGCGACACCATGGTAACGGCAATTTCCAAATCCAAATCCCAAAAGAAACGCGTCATCTGGCCGCTGCGGGAGTGGAGGCAATTGAATCAGAACAGGGAAATACTAGGCTTGTTCTTCCCCGGTTTTCTCTATATTCTGATCTTTTCTTATCTTCCCATGTTCGGCGTTATCTTGGCATTCAAGCGGTACAGGTACGACCAAGGGATCCTGGGCAGCGAATGGGTCGGGTTCGAGAACTTTACGTTTTTCTTCGTCTCCGAGGATGCTTGGAGAATAACGCGCAATACGGTGTTGTATGAGATCGGCTATATTTTTCTGACAATGGCCTTTGCCCTCTTGTTCGCCATCCTGCTTAACGAGATTGGAAGAAGGACCTCCAAAATTTATCAAACCGCGTTGTTCATCCCTTACTTCTTATCCTGGGTCGTCGTCAGCTATATCAGCTATGCGTTCTTAGACCAGCAAACCGGCTATCTCAACACGATTCTGCATTGGTTCGGCATGGAGCCGCACAATTGGTACTTGGAGAAGGAACCATGGCCCATTATCTTAAACATCGCCAGTCTGTGGAAGAAGGTCGGCTTCTCCGCTCTGGTTTATTACGCAGGCATTATGAGTATTAACCAAGAGTATTATGAAGCCGCCAAAATTGACGGGGCTACGCGTTTCCAAATGGCTATTAAAATTACGATACCCATGCTGGCCCCGCTAATCACTATCATGCTGATTCTTGCGGTGGGCGGCATCTTCCACGGGGATTTCGGTCTCCACTACTTCATCCCGAACAACCAGGGAATGACTTATCCGACGACTGATATTATCGACACGTATGTATACCGGGCACTTCGTACGGTTGGGGATGTTGGCATGTCTTCCGCGGTTGGACTGTACCAATCCGTCGTGGGCATGGTGCTGGTTATCGCGACCAACGCTATCGTCCGCAAGCTGAACCAAGAAAACTCCCTATGGTAGAAAGGAGGGAATTCGATGAAAACCTCATCCGTTCCTTGGGTTTCCAAAACGCTGATCCATCTTATGTTCATACTTGTTTCCATCACTATGCTCGGACCGCTCTTGCTTATCATCTCCATTTCCTTCAGCAGTGAAAACGATCTGATCCAAAACGGGTATTCCTTCTGGCCGCGGGAGTTCAGCCTGGAAGCGTACTCCATGGTACTGAAGGCACCGAAGGTGATCGCCCAGGCGTATGGCGTTACGATTCTCGTTACGGTCATCGGCACCGTTGTCGGTCTTTTCCTGACGGCAACCACCGCATACGCTATTTCGAGGACTAACTTCCGTTACGGCCGGATCGGCACCTTCTATATTTTCTTCACCATGCTGTTCAGCGGTGGACTGGTGCCGTCCTACATTCTGATGACCCAGGTTTTGCACCTGAAGGATACGCTGTGGGCGCTAATTCTGCCGGGGCTGCTCACCCCCTTCAACATCATGATCATGAAGGGCTTCATGGTGAAGGTGCCGGTGGAGATCATCGAATCCGCCAAGGTGGATAGCGCCAAGGAGTGGACCATCTTCTTCCGGATCATTTTGCCGCTGTCAACGCCTGCACTCGCTACACTGGGACTGTTCATTTCCTTCAACTATTGGAACGCCTGGTTTCCGGCGATGCTGTATATCGACAACCCCAATCTGGTGCCGCTCCAGCTCATGATGGTCCGCATCATGGACAGCATTGAATTTTTAAGCCAGAACGAGCAGATGCTCTCCCAGATGGGCGCGGTGCAGGCGGATTTTCCCACGCTATCCGCCAGGATGGCCATGGTGGTGCTGGCGGCTGGACCCATGCTGGTGGTGTTCCCGTTTTTTCAACGATTCTTTGTGCAAGGGCTGACGGTTGGTTCTCTTAAGGGCTAATGAGGACAACCTTTATCCAATAAAGGCAATTAGGCAATAAAGGGGAAAAACGGTGAAGGGGGAGAATACCGGCAAGCACCTGTCATGAACGATGCAAAGTCGTGGTAAGACAAAACAAGGCAAGACGGCATACTTAGGTTTCTAGTATACTCATTATTAGTAGGGGAGGATATTCAAATGAAAGTGGCCAACAAAGTATCCCTGTCCGGCATGTCCATCCTGCTGGCGGCATCCTTGGCATTAACGGCATGCAGCAGCTCTAACAACAACAAGTCTCCGGACGGTTCTTCAGCGCCAAGCGCTAATCCGACTGAGAGCTCTCTTCCTCCTGTGGAGCTGACATGGTATTACCTCGACAGCAGCCAGCAGGCGGATCTGGCCTCCGTGGAAACGGAAGTCAACAAGTACATCAAATCGAAGCTGAACGCGACAGTGAAGCTGAAGCCCATCGCCGGTGCCGATTATGAGCAAAAGATGAACACGTCTATCGCATCCGGAGAGAACTTCGACCTGGTATGGACCTCCGACTGGCGGTTCGACTTTAACTCCAATACCCAGAAAGGCGCCTTCCTGGAGCTGGATGGGCTCCTTGATAAGTATGGACAGAAGCTCAAGGTGAGCCTGCCTGCCGCCGCTTGGGACGACATGAAGGTAAACGGCAAAATTTACGGCATCCCGAACTACCAGATCGCGGCGAAATCCGCCGGCTTTGTGGTGCAGAAGCGTTTTGCCGATAAATATAAGCTGGACCCCAGCAAGATCAAGACCTATCGGGATATGGAGCCGTTCTTCGAGCAGATCAAGCAGAATGAGCCGGGCATTATTCCGTTTGGGATCAACGGTGATTTTTTCGAATCGCGGGTATACGGAATAAATAGCTACAACAAAATGACTCATAAGACAGTGGACGGCAAAGTGACGGTTCTGGATCAAATCACCCTGCCGGAATATCAAAAGCATGTTGCCATGGCCCATGAATGGTATAAGAAAAAGTATATCAACGAAGATGCGGCAACTTTGAAGAATAAAGCGGACGTAGAGAAGAAAGGCATATACGCGGCGACTTTCGACTACACCCAGAAGCCGGGCGGCGAGGCGGCAGCCAAAGCAGGCAACGGCGGCAATGACGTAGTCTTTGTGCCGTTGGTGGAGCCGCAATTTACGGGCGTTACCGCCAGCATCACTGCTGTCAGCCGCACCTCCAAACATCCGGAGCGCGCCGTTATGCTTGCCGAGTTGATTAACACCGACCCGGCGCTCTACAACATGCTTGCCTTCGGCATCGAGAACAAGCATTACACCAAGATCGGAGGCAACACCATCAAGGTGAACACCACAGCTGGTTACAACCCGGGTATGAACTGGGTTATGGGCAACGTCACCATCGGTTACCTGACGGAGGGACAGCCTGACGATACTTGGGAAAGAACGAAGAAGGCCAACGAAATCGGTAAAAAAGATATCCTTTACGGCTTCAAATTTAACGTAGAAGCAGTTAAGGCCGAAGAGGCCAACCTGAAGGCGGTGGAGAGCGAGTTCAAGAAGGTGCTGGATACCGGAACCGTGGACCCGGCCAAATATTTGCCCCAATTCGTGGAGAAGCGCCAAAAGGCCGGACTCGACAAATACATGGCTGAATATCAAAGACAAATTGACGAATTCTTGAAAAACAAAGGCAAATAAGGCCAAATGGTATCCGCCGGGAAAGGTTCCGCCTGTCCCGGCGGATTTCCTTGTTCAAATGGGCGGTGACACTACAATCAAATTGAAAGTAAGGAACAGAGAATAATGAATTTATTCCGCCTTTCCTTTTGCTAAGATTCAGTTAAGAAGTTCACCATCACAGAAAAGAGGGGAAAGGAATTGAAGAAACAATTGAAAATCGTTTGTGCCTCCATTCTGGCGGTTAGCTTGCTAGCAGGCTGCTCGGACCAAGGCGGCAACCAGAGCACTACAGGCGGCAACGTAACCGCGGGCAAGGAAAAGCAGGTAACGCTCACATTCTGGAGAAACTCCGGGAATGACACGGAAAACGCAGCTTATGACAAGCTTGTCGCTTCTTTTATGGAGAAGAATCCCAACATTAAGGTCGAAATGACTCCGATTCCATATTCGGATTACGACACCAAGCTCAGGGTTTCCATCGCTTCAGGCAGCCCGCCGGACATTATGGCGCTCGACGCTCCGACATTAGGCTCCTATGCGCATGCGGGGGCGCTCAAGCCGCTAACGGCTTATTTCAAAGCGGACGGCAACATGGACGATATCCCCAAGTCGACGCTGGCCACCTATACGTACAAAAACGACATCTACATGGCACCTCTGACGGAATCGTCAATTGCGCTGTTCTATAATAAAAAGATGTTCGAAGCCAAGGGCATCCCGCTTCCTTCCAAAAATCCGGATGAGCCTTGGACTTGGGAGCAGGTACTGGAGGCAGCGAAGAAAATTAACGATCCGGCGGCAGGGATATTCGGAATCGATCCGGCGCAGGGCTTTAACAACGCGGGAGCTACGGCGTATTTCAAATATCCGATCTTATGGCAATTCGGCGGGGAGATCATGGATTCGGAAGGCAAAACGTCTAAAGGCTTTCTCGATTCGAAAGAGACGAAGCAAGCACTGCAATTTTATGCAGACATGTACAACAAGCACGGTGTTTCCGCATTGGAATATCCGCCGGATCCGTTCCCGAACGGGAAGCTGGGCATGACCGTGGACGGTTCCTGGTCGCTCGCTTACCTCGCCGATAAGTTCCCGAACTTCAAGCTGGGTCAGGATTACGACATTGCGCCGTTGCCAAAAGGAACGAAGCAAGCGGTAGCCAACGGAAGCTGGGCGCTCGGCATTTCAGCCAAAAGCCAAAACCCGGATGAGGCTTGGAAATTTGTCAATTATGTCACCAGCAAGGAAGGACAAATCGCGTACAGCACCATGACCAAGGACATTCCTTCGCGTTATTCGGCTGCCAAGGAGTTTCCGGAGTTGAACCAATATCCGAAGAACATCTTCGTTGTGCAAAATCAGAAATACGGAAGACCTCGTCCGATCACGCCGATTTTCCCTCAAATGTCGGAGGCCGTGAAAACGCTGTTTGAAGAAGTGGTTATCGGCAAACGAAATATCGATGCATCCACCGCCGAAGCCATTAAGAAGATCGACAAGGCCTACTCGGATTTGGGAATGCAGAAGTAAGCTATTAAGCTCCGGCTGACAAACGATGCAGAAGAGGCGGTTCAACCTGTTGAACGCCTCTTTCTGTTATAATGGACGTAACTCTTCTATATCGACTTAGCTTACTAATGCAATTGCTGGGAGGGCTGTCCGGTGTTTTACTCATTACGCAGTCGTCTGATGACGGCTTTCTCCATTCTCATGATTATTCCCTTCGCTGCGATGGCTTTTTTTCTAAGCGAGCAATCTTCCCGGCTGATTCAAGCCTCCGTAGAATCCTCAGCCTTGCAGACGATTGAACAGTTCGCCTCCCATGTGAATACACTGCTGACGCAGGTCGAGGATATCGGCAATCAAGCGATGAGCAGCAGAGTAACGCAGGAATGGGCGGCCACGCTTCTCCAACAGGGGCAAGCTGTGCAAGAGCAGATTATGTCCAAGCAAAGAATGCGGGAGCACTTATCCTCGTATACCATTAACAACTCGAACGGCATTACACTCTCTGCCTTTGCTAAGGAAGGGGGCGGCATTTGGACGCAAGACCGCACTTATTTGAATAGCGCTTGGTATAAAGATTATACATCCGATGGCAGGAGATGGACTTCGGCACATAAAGAGCCTGACCAAGCGGATGATTTGCTGCGCTCTCGCCACGTGAACAGTCTGATTGTTCCTATGGTGCATCTGCAGAACTTGCGTAACGTAGGCGTTCTCAAAGTGAATTACCCTACTTCCTTGCTTCGCAATGCGATCGATAAAATCCACTTTGGGAAAACAGGCGAGGTGTTTCTGCTCACGAACAATGGGGAAAGAATCCTGAATCAAGATTTGTCCGTTAAACAGGATTTGCTCCGGATCGGCATAGTCGAGGCGAAGCTTCGCTATCCGCGGCAGGCAAGCGGTGTTTTTCCTATCGAGCATCAGGGAATTACTTACTCGATCTTCTTTCGCCAGCTTGCCGGGCAGAATTGGACCCTCATCGGCACCGTACCTCAAGAGGAGCTGTATGCCCAGATTCATCAGACGCGCCAGATGATCGTTCTCGTCAGCGCGCTTTTGCTTTTGCTTGCCTTGGCCGTAGCCTACCGGCTTTCCTACGGTATTACCAGACCTCTCAGCAGAATGGCTCTCGCTATGAAGCATGTGAAACGCGGGGAGTTTGCCACCGCGCTTGGTCTTATGCAGGATTTGCCCGTCAAAGGCAGCGAAGTGGGCTACGTGGCCGGCGTGTTCGACCAAATGACGCAGCGCCTGAAATACTTGATCGAGACGGAATATGAAATGAACCTGCGCAGAAGAAACGCGGAGTATAAAGCGCTGCTGCTGCAGATCAACCCGCACTTTTACAACAATACGCTGGAGATCATCAGCGGTTTGGCCGCAACAAAGCGGGAAGAGCTCGTCATGGATGCAACGGAAGCGTTAGGGAAAATGATGCGGTATTCGCTCAATCTGAACAGCGATTTGGTTCAAGTCGGTGAAGAGATGGACTACATCCGCGATTATTTATTTATCCTCCAGCTGAGGCATGGGGAACGGTTGCGCATGGAGGTACAGGAGGATCAGGAGAGCAGAAGGCTGCTGATCACCAAGTTCATCCTGCAGCCGCTGGTGGAGAATGCTGTGAAATACAGCCTGGAGAAGGACGGGCCTGCCGAGGTGTGCATCCGTTCATCTATAGTAGATGACCATTTGTATTTATCCGTGCGCGATAATGGAATCGGCATGTCCGAGGAACAGATTCGCCTTCTGCAGGAGGAAGGAAGCAAGGATGATTTCATTGCTATCCTTAACAACGAAGGGTACAGCATTGGGCTTCGCAACGTCCTCTCCCGCTGCCGGTTGAACTATGGGCCCGAGTTCGAGTTCATCCTTCATTCTGCAGAGGGACAAGGTACGGAAATCATTCTCCAGCTTCCGTTGATAAGGGGTTGATTTACACATGTACAAGATCATGCTGATTGACGATGAGATAGGGGTACGCAACAGCATCAAAGCGAAGATTGACTGGGCTGCCGCGGGCTACCGGATCGAAAGCGAAGCGTCGAACGGACTGGAGGCGCTGAGGCTTCTTCAGAAGCAGCCGCTGCCGGATGTGATCATTTCCGATGTGCGGATGCCGCAAATGGACGGGATTGCTTTCATCAAGGAATGTAAAAAGCAATATCCCGACATTAAAATCGTGGTCTTGTCGGGCTATTCCGACTTCGAATATATGAAGGCGGCCATTCAATACGGCGTCAAGGATTACCTGCTGAAGCCGGTCGTCCGAAGCGAATTGACCGTACTGCTCAGCAAGCTGGCCGATGAGCTGAAGGAAGACCAAACGAAGAGTCAAACCGAGCGGCTGGACCCAATCCAAAACAGCGAGCATTGGCGAACGCTTCAGGAACAGCTGATCTGGAAGCTTGTCAAGGAGGAGTGGTCCAGCTTATCAGACTTGAAGGAAAGATTGCATCGCTTGCAGCTGGGCGCCCTGGCTGTGGATGAGCTGCACGTCCGGTTCTGTGTGGTCGAAATGAGAATACCGAAAGGGAGACTGGACGATTGGAGCGAACGCAAGGATCTGCTTGGCCTCGCCTTCGGGATGGTATGCAGGGAAACGGTGGAGCCATGGTCGCAGGTCTACCCCCTATACGACTATCATTACCCTTCCATGATGTATTTCCTCATTGTTCGAGAGGAAGGGAAGGATGAAGGGGAGGCGGCTGCCGAGCTGACCCGTGTGCTGCGGCGCAATATCAAGCAGTACCTTCGCGTCGAAACGGTTATCGGCATGGGGGAATCCGTGAATGGGTTAGCTAAGTGGAAGGATGCCTATGCTTCCTGCATGCTGGCATGGAGTCAAGGAACGGTCGTCGAATCTCCCGGGGGGAAGCAGCCGCTCTCCGGATTGGAGCATTCCTTGTCTCCCGATATGGAACGCAAGCTGACCATAGCGATCGAAGGACTGGATACGACGGCGTTACAGAAGCATCTGCAAACGATCTTTCACACCGGCTCGGATACGCCAATGTTTGCCTTCACCTTCCTTACGTTTCGAATGATCCTGCTGTTCAGCACCATTGCCAAAAAATTCGAGATCGGCGACTCTTCCCTTCAACGGCATTTATGGAATTGCCAAATGGCTGTCAGGGACTCGAACTCCAAAGAGCAAGTGTTTCAGCAGCTGGAGGAGCTGGCACAGCTGGTTATGGAAGAGGTCAGGAAAACCCGGTTCTCCCAGGGCCAGCAGCTCGCGGAAGCTGTCCGAAGGTACGTTGACGAGAATTTCTCCTATGAGCTTTCTTTGTCTTCCTTAGCTGAAATGTTCCATATCAATGAGACTTATCTGTCCGGCTTGTTCAAGCAAAATGCCGGGCTCACCTTCAGCGATTACGTATTGAAGCTGCGTATGGAGAAGGCAGTGGAGCTGATGAAGGAAAAGCGGTTGAAGCTTACGGATATTGCCACGATCGCAGGCTATTCCAGCTCCAGCTATTTCAGCACCGCATTCAAAAAGTACTTTGGCATGAGCCCGAAGGAATACCGGGAGGAGCTTCTCGGACAGGAATAGCATCGTCATCAAGTAAGCCTCACTCCTAAATCCTGGAGTGAGGCTTTTTCGTCATGCATAAGCAAGTTAAAACAAAAGTTCTGATCATATTGAAATGAATGCGTGAGAATCTTCGATACAATGAGGGAAACCATTGGCGAAGGAGTCACAAGATGTGGAGTAACAAATTGAAACGTTCATCGGCGGGTACGCTGCTCCTCTTCAGTATATTGGCATCGGGCTGCACGGATGCGGCGGGAAGCAAAGAGCCGAACCATTATACGGAGCCGTTCCGGCCGCAATATCATCTGTCGCCTCCGACAGGCCATATGAGCGATCCGAACGGCATGGTGTTTTTCGAAGGGGAGTATCACCAGTTTTATCAAAACAGCGGGCAATGGGGGCATGCGGTGAGCAAGGATCTCCTGCATTGGGAGCATCTGCCCGTAGCGCTGGCGCGGGACTCGCTCGGTGAAATCTGGTCGGGCAGCGCCGTGGTGGATTGGAAGGATACGAGCGGTTTTTTTCAGGGAAAGCCCGGACTGGTTGCGATATTTACTCACTTCAAGAACGGGGAGCAATCGCAGAGCATCGCATACAGCTCGGATAAGGGACGGACCTGGACGAAATACGCAGGCAATCCTGTCATTCCGAATCCCGGTCTGAAGGATTTCAGGGACCCTAAAGTGATCTGGTATGAGCCCACCCGCTCTTGGGTCATGGTCGTCTCGGTGGATCAGAAGGTCCAGTTCTACGCTTCCGCAAACCTGAAGGAGTGGAAGCTGGAAAGCGAATTCGGCCTAGGTCAGGGCTCACATGCGGCGGTATGGGAATGTCCCGACCTGTTCGAGCTGCCGGTGGAAGGCAAGAAGGAGAAGAAATGGGTACTCGCCGTTTCCATTGGAAATAACACCGTAACGAAGGGCTCCACCGCCCAATATTTCGTCGGCGCCTTCGACGGGAAGACGTTCAAAAACGAGAACCCACCGAATCAAACGTTATGGACCGACTATGGCAAGGACTTCTACGCGGCGGTATCCTTCTCCGATATTCCCGCCAAGGACGGCCGGAGAATCTGGACGGGGTGGATGTCCAATTGGAGATATCCGTTCCAGATGCCGACCGCCGCATGGAAAGGCAATTTATCCATCCCGCGGGAGCTGAAGCTGCGGGATATTCCGGGGACCGGCCTTAGGCTCGTTCAGCTTCCGGTCAAAGAGCTGACGAAGCTGCGCGGCAAAGCTGTTCAGCTGTCCCGGCAGGAGCTGGTTCCCGGTCGCAACCCGCTTGCCGGGATGAAGGGAACCTCTTATGAGCTGGAGGCGGAATTTACTGCGGGCAGCGGCTCGAGGTTCGGATTCAAGCTTAGGACAGGATTAGGGCAAGAGACGCTGGTCGGCTACGATGCCTCCGCCTCGAAGCTTACGGTTGACCGTACGAAATCAGGCCTCTCTACCTTCGAAAGCGGCTTTGCCGAGATCATGCAGGCCCCCGTACAGCCAAACGAAGGAAAGCTTAAGCTTCGCGTCTTCGTGGATGAATCGACATTAGAAGTATTCGCCAATGACGGCGAAGCCGTGGTGTCGTCTATCCTGTTCCCGAATGCCGTTAGCAATGGATTGGAGCTCTTCGTTTCGGAGGGTAAAGTTACCTTGGAGAAGCTCCGCTATTATCCCATGAAGTCCATATGGCGCGATGAGGACCCGAGCGGAACAACTCCGCTCCGCGTTGTGCTGAGCATGCCCGTTCTGGATGTCGAGGTCGGTCAGACTGGGCAGGTGGAGGCTGCGGTGATTCCTCTGTCGGCAGCACAGGAGCTGAAGTGGGAAAGCAGTCATCCTGAGGTTGCCGCTGTGAAGGGAACGGGGATAACGACCGCTGCCGTAACCGGCCTGAAAGCCGGAGAAGCGGAGATCAAGGCTGTTGCGGGAGACGGCTCGGTGGCCAGCGTCTTGAATGTGTTTGTTTTTGAAAAAAAATAATCCTGGGGGAAGGGCTACGTCATGGAAATACCTACTTTACTGTCGGCGACAAATGAAAAGCGAGCAGCCAAGCGATTTCAGCGACACGAGCAAACGACCGCTCTTTGGTTCATTCTGCCTGCGCTGCTTTTGCTGATTGTATTTGTTTTCTACCCGATGCTTCAAGCGTTCATCATCTCCTTTCAGAATTACTCGCTCGTGGCATCCAAGAAGTCCTTCATCGGACTGGACAATTATATTGCCTTATGGCATGACAAAGCATTCCACAACAGCTTGAAGAACTCTTTCTACTTTGCTGCCGTGGTGATTCCGATCCAAACCATCATCTCCTTAGGTCTTGCTTTGCTGATACAGAAGCCTGCGCGGATGACGGGATTATTCCGGACCGCTTATTTTATCCCGGTGGTCATCTCTACCGGCGTGGCGGCTACTGTATTCAAGTTAATCTACAATAAAGAGTTCGGTCTGCTGAACACGATATTGAAAACGGTGGGCTTGCCCATTACGAGCTTTCTATCCAATCCCGAAACGGCGATGAACGGCGTCATTGGTCTTGGGATTTGGAAGGCTGCGGGATTTTTCATGATTATCTTCCTCGCAGGCTTAAATAACATTCCGGGGGATCTGTACGAAGCGGCAAGAGTCGACGGGGCTTCCAAAATCCAGCAGTTTGTCAGCATCACGCTTCCGCTGCTGAAGCGGACGATCGCCTTTGTCGTTATAATTACCACGATCGATGCGATCAAGCTGTCCGGACTGGTATTCGTGCTCACGAACGGAGGGCCGAACGGCTCTACGGAAACGGTCGTATTTTATATTTACAAGCTTGCGTTCCAGCAGATGCAAATGGGTTATGCGACGGCTGCCGCCTTGGTGTTGTTTGCCATCGTATTAACGATTTCCATTATCCAAATGAGGCTCTTTAGAGAGGATACCGAGGAATAGGGGGAAGGAAACCATGAAGAAACCGCTCTTAGTTGTCAAATATGCTGTCATGCTGCTTTGCGCAGCGGTCTCGATTCTCCCCATTGTGTGGATGGTATTCGGATCGCTTCGCCCCTATCAGGAATTGTTCAAATATGCTTCTACGCTGAATGCCCACATGCTGATCCCCATCGATTTTACATGGAAAAACTATGAGAACGTCATGTTCGGCGCCCGCACCTCGTTTCTCCGTTATATCGGCAATACGTTTTGGGTCGCTGCCGTCATCACCGCTGCGGTACTAGTCATTAACTCGATGGCAGCATTCGCCTTCGCCAAGCTTCGATTTCGCCTGAAGCCGGTACTGTTTGCTTTGTTTATGTCAGCGATGATTATTCCCGGGGAAGTGACGCTTGTACCGAACTATTTGCTCCTGCATAAATTGGAGTGGCTGAACTCTTACAAGGCCGTCATTGTTCCTTCCATGCTGTCTGTGTTCGGAATTTTCATGCTGAGGCAATTTTTCGCGGAAATCCCGGATGAAATCCTGGAGGCGGCGCGAATCGACGGAGCATCCTTGCCGCGGACGTTCGTGACCATAATGCTTCCCGCGGCGGTGCCTGCACTGATTACGCTTGGCATTGTGACCTTCTTAGGCAACTGGGACGCCTATCTCTGGCCGTTGATTGTCATTAACGACAACAAAAAACAGTTGATCCAGGTAGCCATCTCCGCCCTTTCCTCTACAGAAGGCACGGATTGGTCCAAGCTGCTGGCTGCCAATACGCTCTCTACGCTGCCGATTCTGCTGCTGTTTCTTTTCCTTCAGCGCTATTATATCCAAGGGATCACTATGTCGGGCATTAAAGGCTAAAGAGAATAATGGAGGCTATCAATATGAAATACGATATTGTAACACTGGGCGAATGCTTGATCGACTTCACACCCCATGGGTTTTCGGAAGCAGGACAGCCGCTTTATGAACGCAATCCGGGCGGAGCGCCCGTGAATGTTGCCGCGGCACTGTCGAAGCTTGGCAGGAAAGCGGCATTCGTCGGGAAGGTGGGCAGCGACCCCTTCGGGGACTATTTAAATGAGGCGCTGCGAAGTTATGGCATATCGGTTCAAGGGCTGGTGACGACAGCCGAAGCGCATACGACCATGGCCTTCGTTCACTTGGATGAGACAGGAGACCGCTCGTTTCATTTCTGCCGCCAGCCGGGGGCCGATCAACTTTTGCAATTTGAGGACGTCGAGCCGTCCCTGCTGGAGAATACCGCCATTTTCCATTTCGGCTCCATCTCCATGACCTCCGAGCCGGCCTGCGGTGCTACCCTGCAATCCGTCCGAAGAGCCAAGAGCCGGGGAGCGATGATCTCGTACGACCCCAATTGGCGTCCATCCTTATGGAAGGATACCGATCAGGCGAGGAAGACGATTCAAGCAGGATTAGCCTTAGCTGATGTGGTGAAGGTTTCGGAGGAGGAGCTGCGCTTTCTGACAGGGGAAGAGGAGCTGGCAACCGGAGCGGCGCAGCTTATCGAGCAATACTCGATCAGCCTGCTGCTGGTTACGGCAGGACCTCGTGGAGCTTATTACCGTACGGAGAAATTATGGGGCGGCGTGGCCTCATTTCCCGTGAAGGTTGTGGATACGACGGGAGCCGGGGACGGCTTCCTGGGGGCTTTTCTGTACCAGCTACTGGAGCAAAAGAAGCCGATCCCCGGGTGGAGCGAAGAGGATCTGTTCAAGTCTGTCGCCTTTGCCAATGCAGCGGGCGCTTTGGCAACGACTCGTAAGGGCGCCATTCCGTCCTTGGCCGGACCAGATGAGATTCACGAGCTTCTATCGGCACATCATGAAATGAAGGAGATGTATAACTCATGACTAACAAAATTAAATTGCCAGGGTCTCATCGAGCACGGGTGGATGCGGCGAATGAAGCGCTCCAAGAGCTGTCGAAGGCGATACCGCAGGACGGCTTCCGCTTGCATTACCACTTGATGCCGCCGGCCGGATGGATGAACGATCCGAACGGACTTATTTATTATCAAGGGGAATATCATGTGTTTTACCAGCATTATCCTTACAAGCCGCAGCATGGGCCAATGTACTGGGGACATGCCAAGAGCAGCGACCTAGTCCACTGGGGGCACCTTCCAGTCGCTATCGCTCCGTCGAGGGATTATGATCTGGGTACGGAGGGTGGCTATGGCTGCTGGTCGGGAAGCGCGGTTGAACAGGATGGCGTTCTGACCTTGGTCTATACGGGACATGTGGATGGCCGGAGCCCCGAGGAAGTACAGTGCATTGCGACAAGCAAGGACGGCGTACACTTCGAGAAGCCGTATGATAATCCGGTGATTTCCGGACCGCCGTCGGAGGGCGGCTTCGGGTTTCGCGACCCGAAGGTATGGAAGCGCGGCGAGGATTGGTATATGGTGCTCGGATATGGGAAGGACGGCCTGGGGAAGGCGCTGCTTTATACATCGAAGGATTTGAGAAGCTGGCACTATATGGGGGTGGCCGCTGAGAGCGACGGCACAATGGGCAACATGTGGGAATGCCCGGATTTGTTTCCGCTCGGAGATGGAGATAGGCATATCCTAGTCATCTCACCTATGAATATGGGAGCAACCAAGACAATGTATTTGTCCGGGACTATGGATTACGCCACGGGCAAGCTGCATTACAGCACATCCGAACGGCTTGACTACGGCTTCGACTTTTATGCACCCCAGACGTTCCTGGATCATGAAGGCAGGCGAATTCTGATCGGCTGGATGAACATTTGGGGAGCTAGGATGCCGGAGCAGGAGGAAGGCTGGATGGGGGCATTCACCCTTCCCCGGGAGCTGAAGCTGTCGGAGGACGGGACGCTGCGGATGGTACCGGTGAAGGAACTGCAGTCACTGCGCGGTGAGCGGTACGAACTCAGCCGGCGAACGTTCGCTTCGGATACCGTAACTCTCGTTGACGGGTTATTCGGGGATGCATTGGAAATAGTGGCCATATTTGATGCAAGTGCATCAGGAGCTGAAGCTGAATTCGGCCTGCAGGTCCGTTCCTCGCCGAATCAGGAGGAGTTCACGGAAATCGTCTATTCCGCAGCCGAACGGAAGCTTAAGATGGACCGTACCCGTGCCGGTAAGGGAGATGGGGGTATCAGTGAGGCTGATCTGCAGCCGATGAACGATGGACGGATCAAGCTGCATATATTCCTGGACCGTTCCTCTATAGAACTGTTTGCAAACGATGGTCAACGAACAATTACGAATCGTATTTATCCGGATCCCAGCTCAATTGGTGTAAAACTCGTTTCACGAAATGGGAACGCCGAGCTGCTGGAACTCACGGCGTGGCGGTTACATTCCATCTGGAACAATGTATAAATTTAGTGACTTCTATAAATTACATCGGGCATCATCTTGTTAAACTAGTTTTACTTAAAGCCAGGGCGAACAGTCCCTGGCTTTTGCTTGATTGCGGAGCTAAACACCCGGAAGATGCTCGGGCTGGTTGCGAATGACAGTGTTATCGTCAAGGCGCAGCCATGTCTCAAAGTCACTTTGTCCTTGGTGCAGCCGAATCATTCTCGCTCCGCGCGGAAAATTCTCTCTTCCGTATGTATTATAACCCGTCGCTCGGCCATAACAGAGCCGAATGCCGTGCAGCTCGCCCCAATAATCGTTAACGTGATCGTGGCCGGTGAAGGTACCCATGACGTCTCCCATCTCAACCATGGAAGCGAACAAACCCGAATTCACGCGCGGGCAGCCTATTTCTTCAAATTTGTTGCCGTAGCAAACTTTCGTATCCCAAACTTCTCTATACTCGGGAAGCGGAATATGGAAAAAAGCAAGCGAAGGTAACGCATTTCCGTGGTTACGCTCGCGTAACTTACGGGAAGCGGCCATGTACCATTGCACCTGATCATTGCGAATCCAGTCATAGCCTTGAATCCGAGGAACCGGGGAAAGGTTACCGGAATCGAAAAAATAAAGGACTGCGGCGGGAGAGTTTTTGTCATCATCAATATGCAGTGTATAGTTTCCTACACCGCTCACCTCTTTCGGCCCCCGCTCAGCAACGGAATATGGCAAGGACTGGACGATCTCCATAAGCGCTTCTCGGGATATGCCTTTTTCAGTATCATGATTGCCGAAGGCGATTGCCCATGGAATGTTACGGATTTCCGCCGCGTGAACGGCCTCTCGTAAGGCTTGTTCCGGGTTATCGCATATAGGCCTCCCCGGAGTGACGTCGCCGGTATAGATCACATCACCGGTGAATACAACAAGATCGGGTCTTTCTTCATCAAGCACAATCTCCATAAGCCGTCGTGAGCGTTGATCCGCTGGGCCTCCGTCTTTCCAATGAATATCGGTAAATTGTGTGATCGTAAACGTGCCGTCTTGGCGGAAAGCAAGTGAATGACGCATTAGCAGCAACCTCCGAGTGTACTGTTCATGAAGTATTTTTATGTTATCGTGTGGCATCATGTTGTTTTCCGACAATTGTATAATGTTTCCTTAAAATGTGTCAATCGAATTTTTAACTGAAAACTTTGAGAAATAAAAGACTATTGACAGATAAATATTCCAAATCTTAAACTATTAAAAAACAACAGGAAACATCATCATTTCTATAAGATTCGTCAATGGGGGTTCTGATGTCGTTAACTTACGAGGATCGCAGGTCGACCATCCTGCAGCGACTAAATACGGAAGGAAAAGTACAGGTGCATCATCTGTCACAGCTGCTTAACGTTTCAACGGAGACGATTCGCCGTGATTTGGACAGGCTTGAGAAGGAAGGAAAGCTTCGCAAGGTCTACGGAGGCGCCGTAAAAATGCGAATGGAGCTGGTTGAGCCTCCCTTTCTCAAACGAACCCAGATGAGAAAAGAGGAGAAGGCCGCCATCGGCAAACTTGCCGCTTCTTTGGTGGAAGACAACGAAACGATTATGCTCGACAACGGTACCACCACGATCGAAATTTTGCCGCATCTAAAGGACCGCCACAATCTTACGGTCATTACGCATTCCGTTCCGATTTTAAATCTTGCTATGGAAGTGTTTAAGGGGAACTTGATTTTCGTAGGTGGAGAAATCAATTTGCAGTACCATGCGGCCACGGGGTCGTTAACGGAACATTTGCTGGATCGATTTAAGGTAACGAAAGCGTTTATTTCCGTAGGCGGAATTTCACTGGCAGACGGTATTACCGATTATCATCTGGCGGAAGCGGTTATATCACGAAAAATGATGGAGCGAGCCGAGCAGGCTATTGTCGTTGCAGACCACAGCAAATTCGGCAAATCCACCTTTGCGAAAATTTCTAAGCTTGAGGACGTCTCCATGCTGATAACCGATCCGGGTTGTCCAGAGGAATGGCTGGAAACGTTCTCGGCTCTTGGGATCGAAGGGAGGATCAGCCGTTAAGGAAGCGTCGACGCTAAAGTACCTAAGTCCATTAAAGGAAGCCCCTCCGGTTCGATCCCATTATAGGTGTAAGGAACAGGAACAGGAACAGGAACAGCTCTCCCTTGCGAATGTGGGCTGTTCTTTTTTGATAACATTAGAATTTATAAGTTTTGAGCGGAGCTCAAGGATTCTAATGTTTCAATAAAAGTTACCTCTTGCTCACGAATGTACATCCCTGAAAGGGCTTCGATAGAAGCTTTTCTTATATTCAATTTCGACATATATTGACTAAAAGTGACAAGTTTAGATATAATGATCATGTTTTATTTTGCTAATTTTTACTAGCGGAACTTTTGCTTTTTCCCTAGTATCATCTAACGATTTCATCTACTGAAAGGGGAAAACATGTGCTTCTAAGAGAGAAACACAAATGGATGCGCTTTCAATTCAAAAGCATTAGCATGCGGATCACTGCTTTTACAGGTTCCTTGTTAGTCATTAGCTTAATCGTCTTATCCGTTTTGAATTATCAGAGTAGCGCGAGGATTGTAAATGAGGCTATTCGGTCAGACGTTCACCTCGAAGTGGAAGCCGTCGCCAATGAGCTCAATGCATTTTTAAACTCGAATTTATCTGTATTGCACTCTATCGCCAAGGGTGGCTCGCAATACTACGGGGACTCAGCTAAGCAGTTAGCGTATGTAAAGGAAGCTCAAGCTCAAAATTCCGAGTTGACGGCTATCATTTTTACTCATGAATTAACAGGTAAGCTCAGTACGAATCATAAGGGAGCCCCTGTAGACATTTCGGCCCGTCCGTTCATGAAAGACTTGGCCCAAGGAAAGTTAACCATCTCAGACCCAGTGATCTCCACTGTTGACGGCTCTTTATCCGTTATCTTAGGCAGTCCCCTAATGAAGGATAAGCAGGTGGTCGGCAGCTTCACTGCCTCTCTACCTATTGCGGAAGTCACCGACACCGTAGCGAGAGCGAAATTTGGGCAAACGGGGTATGCCTTGCTGTTTGATTCAAGCGGCAAGATGATTTATCACCCGGTAAAAGAAAACATTATGAAATCAACCGTACAGGACCTTAATGTTACCGAACTCACAAACGCATTTATGGATGGTACTAAGGGAGGAGAAGGGATCCTAACGTTTAGCTTGGACGGTCAAAATAGACTGGGGTATTATCACAAAGTAGCGAACAATTGGGTTCTTGTACTTAGTGCCCCAGAGGATGAATTACTCAGACCGATCTATGATTTAAGGAACCAAGCCATTCTCATTTCCGTCATGATCGTAATTGTCGGTTTGATCGCTTCCTATATCATCTCATCTCGACTGTCAAAGCCGATTGTTCATTTGAAACATTCAATTGACATCGTCGCAGGGGGAAATCTCTCCCACCAAACTTCCGTTACGGGGATGGATGAAATTGGACAGGCTGGGGTAAGCTTCAATACCATGGTCACATCGCTTAAGTCTATGGTGCTGGAAGTTTATGAAACATCCCATCAGCTTGCTGCTTCTTCACAGCAGCTCTTGGCTGGAGCCGAACAAAGCTCTAAGGTGACGGAACACATCGCAGGATCGGCTCAAACCTTGGCGGAGGCCGCTGAACAACAGTTTACCAACATCCAAAACGGGGCTCAAACGATTGACGGGTTAAGCGGCACACTCCGCGCCATCGCAGGCCGAACCAAAGAAGCCGCAACTTCAGCAGTAGTTACGTCTTCTAAAGCTAAGCAAGGGGAACATACGGTGACGAATGCGGTGGTACAGATGGAAAGTGTCGGACAAACCCTTCATGTGCTGGCCGCAAGTATTCATGCATTGAGCACGAGATCCATCGAAATCGGTAACATTGTGAACATGATTTCAAGTATTGCTCAGCAAACGAATATTTTATCGTTAAACGCAAGCATTGAAGCTGCTCGTGCGGGAGAGGCGGGTCTTGGATTCGCGGTTGTCGCTGCGGAAATTCGGAAATTAGCTGAATTGACAGGACAATCGGCCAAACAAATATCCGAGCTCATATCCGTTATTCAACGTGATGCCGGAAAGGCAAATGAGGAAATGAACGTGGTAGCTGGGGAATTTGAGACCGGTGCGGAGGCGGTCAGCTATGCAGGTCAATTGTTTGGTGAAATCGTTACGGATATTTCCTCCGTCTCCCAGATAGTCCAAGAAATAGAGCAAAATACACAATATATTTCCGACAGCATCAACGGGATGGTCACCAGTATTCATTCGTTGGCTGATATCGCAGCAGCAAATAACTTAGAAACGCAATCGGTATCGGCAGCCACAGAGGAACAACTTGCTTCTATGGAAGAGGTAACTGCTTCAGCCAATGCACTGTCAAAAATGGCCGATGAGCTGAATGGGTCAGTGAGTCGTTTCAAATTGTAAACTCTAAAGTCCCCACTAAGTGGGGACTTATTTATTTGGTTTATTGTTATAAAGTAGTTGTGCGCGTGTGTCCGACAAGCTGCTGTCGAACGCAACTAATTAGGACGGCATTCCTGCTTAGCCGGGCTCGCATAACCGAAAACGACGCTGGTGCGTTTTCAAATCATGCTGTAGGTATTAATTAAATTTCTCATTCTTCCGTGCTTCTGCTGGGGTAATATCAATTAGTTGTAGAAGTCAAAATAAGTTCATTCAAAGCCGGATCCCAGGATGCATGAAGTTGTATCGTTTTCAATAATGCTTCTACCGATAAATAACTGGAATCTTCTAAAAGCAGTACTGCTTTGGAAAAGCCTATTTCCTTTCCGTTTACTTTGGCTACAGCAGCATCCTGTTGAAAGAAGATTATCAACTGATTGTATGTTACCATAATGGTGTTTGTAGATTCCTCCCATGTGATTGTACCACCCAGGGCTTCTAAAGTTTTGCGGAGGGGAAGCATAAGCTGGCCGTTATGAATAGCTGGAGTCCATTCCATTTGATGATCATTTAATACGACTTTTACGGATTTACTAGAATTAGGACTATAGTATGTCTGATGAAAAATATGTTCATTCATAAGATCAGCGAATTGGAGTTCTTCTTCATAATTTGGTGCATGACCGGAATTTTCAAATACGACCACTTCCTTATGAGGAGCAACCAATTGCGAATTAAACTGCTCGACCAGTTGCAGTGGTGTATTGTAATCATGCTTGCCAGCTACAAAGTAGACGGGGACTTTGACCTCATGAATCATATGTAACAAGTTGTATTTGGGTAATTCAGGAACGATCTTTGTAAGTAGTAGCTCTTCACTCAATTCATATTGTCCTTTCTCATCATGCGTATACTCTGTTGCATTCATAATATCTGGTATCATGACCTCTTGTATGTAAGTTGGACTGAAAAATATGCCTCCCATAGGAGCTAACCACTTTCGAAATCGAAGAAAAGTGTTGAATGAATCGTAGGGAGGACGTCCAATCGTCTTCAGTTCATCGATTGCAGCTTGATGTCCAAGTTCCTTGGCTTTGTATAACGTATAATCGTATCCGATTTGGTCTGCCTTTGTTACGTCTACAAATTGCCCCACACCTACATAAGCATAGAACGAATCCGGATGCCTGCTAATCTCGATCATTCCAAGCAAACTTCCCCATGAGTGACCTACCAAATAAATCTTATCCCTTTTAAACCTATTCTTAATGTATTCAACCATTTCATGAGTATCAGATAAATACTGCTCGACGTTCAAGCTTTCCACAGGTAAATGGGGAGAAAATGACTTGCCGGAACCCCGCTGCTCCCAATTCACAACTACATACCGCTTCTCTAGCTCTTTGAATCGGGGATTACTGTTGATTTCACCATGGCCTGGACCACCATGTAAATAAAGGAATATAGGATTATTAAGATCTTGACCACGAATGGTGATCCATTGATCTACGCCTCCGATGGATATCTTTTCTAAAGTTGATATGCTATTTTCTCCTGCAATTGGACTCGTATAAGCCTCTTTTTCGATAGATAATGCCTTTTCTGATGCCAACGTCTTGTTGTAAACCAAGGGGAGAGGAGTAAGGCAAAGACTCATTGTCAATGTAATGCACAAAAAATTTTTTAGCATGTGCTGTTTCTCCTTTTATCGACGATGTCGTCGGTTTTGAAATCAATTATACCGACGGGGTTGTCGGTTTTCAAGAGCAGTGGTAAAATATTTACATTCAAGGAACTTGAACGGAGGATATATGATGTCGCCTAAAGTATCAGATAAGTATAAAGAACAAAAGAAACAAGAAATCATAGAAGCCGCGAAACGAGTATTTCGACAGCAGGGATATGATTTAACCAGCATGGAGGATATTATTGAGAATGTCCAAATGAGCAAAGGCGGGGTGTATCATTACTTCACCGGTAAGGAGGAACTTTTTGAAGCTATTCTGCGAGAACGTGTGGTCACATTCGACTTATTCGCAATGCAGGAGCAAACAACGAACTGGGCCAAAATAGAGTACGCGCTCAAGACGATTGGGGAAGAGGTAAAAAACGCACGAAACAGCTTTATGCCCGTAATATTTGAGTATTTTATGAGGAGCTATCGAGATGCATCGCGGGAGCAAACACTGATTTACCAATACAATGAGGGATTAAAGGTCTGGATATCGGTTTTGGAACAAGGTGTAGCGGCAAAAGAGTTTCATCCTCAAATGCAGATTGAAGCTATTGCTAGATCCATCATTACGTTTATCGATGGCATGACGTGTGATGCGATGCAAATGGATTCACAGCAGTTACAAATTGATCAGCAGATTGAAGTACTCGTTTTCTATTTGCGGCATGTACTTCAAGTGGATGGAAGTCGATGAATAAAAGCTGCATTCGGAGGTTTACTCGGATTGTTACTATTATCAGGAAAAAAGTAATATCTCCCTATGACTTTTATTTGGTAATCTTATTTACAAACAGTGATTCGAGGGGCGGAATAACAAAATAAATGAAAAGAGTATTTTATTTTATGGACTGGGGAATATTCGGCCTTCGGTCTTATTGGTATATTTTACAATTACTCCAAATGATTCGGGACGGAGAAACATTATCCCCGGACGTTATCTTGATGGTGTGGATCACAGCTGCATATATTGTCCCGTGTTTCTTCTGGATACCTCACATAAAAGCCAACAAGGGTCTCTTTTGTATATTGGAGACACTGCTTGCAGGATCTTTATCTGTGTATCACATAATTTTAATGGGTGAAACCTCCAATTTCATCTTAATACCGATTCTGTCCGTTGGATATTTATTTTCCAAAAATCTCATCTTGATTGCACCAATTATACTAGGACATCCTGTTATTCTTGCTGCCTTTCAGTTTATTAACTACAAACAAGCTATTGGTTTTACGGCTGATATGCTGCTTTTCCTATGTATTGGCTTATGGGTAGGTGTAATTGCAAATGCTTACCGAAGAAACAATGAGCTATTGACCGAAATTGCAGATCAGAACAGGCTATTGAAGCAGTACGCCGTTCATATCGAAAAAATGACACTGCTAGAGGAAAGAGAACGAATGTCCAAAGAATTACACGACACCCTCGGACATTCCTATATTTCATTTAGTTTGGCGCTTGATGCAGCTATTCTTTTATTGGATAAAAATCCTCAATTAGCAAAGGAAAAGCTTTTGAGGTTGCGTGATTTAACCGAACTAAACATCCATAAGATGAGAAATCTTGTCCACGAAATGGGTTCAGGTGAGGATATTAATTTAGAGGAGCAAGTTGTTGAGATCATTCATAGCTTTCAAGAATATACTGGTACTCAGATTGACTATCAAGTTAGCGGGACAGAACAGTTATTGAGAGTTTCCATGCGTCAGGCGATCATTCGTATGATTCAAGAGTCCTGTACCAACGCTGTAAAGCATGGCAAAGCATCCCAAATTGAAATTAACATTCATTATCATCCCGCTCGCGTGCAAGTAGTTATTCGAGATAACGGTCTCGGGATAAATGATATTGTTTTCGGCTTTGGATTATCGTCCATGAAGAAGCGCATAGAGAGTCTGGACGGGGCTCTGGTTATATTTTCTGCGATAGGCCGGGGTACAGAAGTTAGGTGCGATATTCCAATAAAAGGAGATCACGGATATGAAGTTGCTCATCGTTGACGACCAAGAATTAATACTTGAAAGCCTGAATATCGTTCTTGAAATGGAGGAGGATATCGAGGTGGTTGGACTTGCTAAGAATGGCCAGGAGGCGGTGGATTATAGTGAGAGATATCGTCCTGACGTGATTTTGATGGATATTAATATGCCTGCAATGGACGGGGTAAAGGCAACAGAAATTATTAAGAAAAAATATCCGGAGATCAAGATCATCATTTTGACATCATACAAAGAGGTGGATTATGTATTTGCTGCGTTAAGCCATGGAGCGGAAGGATACTTGCTTAAGGCAATTCATCCTAAAAATTTGATAGCTGGCATTCGAGTTGTTCATTCCGGAGGTACATTGATATCCCAGGATATGGCGGCAGATTTCATTCAGCGAGTAAAACGACATGATTTATCCGAGCATACAGAAAAAACAGAAGAAAATCATGCCAAGAATCTCCCGTACGGATTAAGCAGGCGTGAAATGGATGTGCTCCAAAAGTTAGCCATGGGATTAAGGAATCAGGATATTGCTCAAACCCTGTTTCTTAGCGAAGGGACCATTAAAAATTATATATCTAATATTTATTCCAAGCTTAATGTTAAGGGGAGGCTAGAAGCGACACAGAAAGCCAGAGATGCCGGTTTGGTTAGTCATAAAAAAGTTTGTGACTAAATGGCACTATGTGAACATGACTGTTACCCAGTAAACTGGACCAGTGGCTCAAGGAGCCGAGAAAAAGGTTCAGGAGGAATATAAATTGAAAAAAGTAATGCGTGTGTCTGGAATAATTTCCCTGGCAATCGGATTCATGGTTGGCTTGAGTATTTTGTTTAACTTCGTTATATCAATTTTCTGGGAAACGCCGGGAGCCATGCCGGAGGCTATGCTTGGACTGAAATCATTATTTGTTATGCTTGGAGCACTTGCAATCATTTTAAACATATTTGAACGTGGAACCAAAACGCCGCTAGGTGTAAGGGAAAGCAAAAAAGTTACATTAACCGCCATGGGAATCCTTTTCGGCTTTATATTCGTATTAGTCACTTTTGCAGCTGTTTATTTTGTCGGCGAAGTGACGATCATAACTATCCGTACCGAAAGTATGCTGTGGGCTACCTTCGGAATGCTCGCATTTTTAGCCTTCTGTGATACCTTATCGGAAGAAATACTGTTCCGTGGCTATTTTCAAGGTTTGATTAAATTAAATTATGGTTCATGGATTTCGGTATTGGTTTCATCCATTCCGTTCACTCTTCTACATTCGTTGGGACACGACATCTTCTCTCATCCTTTGATGATCCTTAATTTATTTTTTGGAGGAGTATTTCTTGCACTTCTTAAAGAATTGTCAGGTTCCTTATGGTTACCGGTTGGCTTTCATTTTGCCTGGAATTCTTTCCAAGATGTATTTGGACCAGACAATTTTGTAACCATTGCACTCGGACCTAATGAATGGATCCACGGGGGAAGCCTTGGATTTGATAATGGATTGGCTTCTAATTTGATCACATTAACAATCATTGTATTGCTCGCCTTCCAATTAAAAAAAGTCCAGTCGAAACATCGTGAGCTGTTGACTACATCATAATCGTTGGGCATGACAACCTTGATTTGTTTTATTGGAGGGAATAGTATTGCTTAAATTAAACGATTTATCAAAAGCTGTATTATATACTGCATTTGTGATGATAATTGCAACTGTAATGGGATCGGTATTCAAAGTTCAAGGCAGCACATATATGTACTCACCGTTACTAGCAGTAATTGTGACTTTATTGGTAACAGGGGATATACGAAAAAAGGAAGAGTGGCAGTCATTAGGATTACATAGAACCGGATATCATCGCTGGGGATTTGCTCTTCTTGTCCCAATGCTGGTATTATCCATTGCCGCGATTATAAAATGGGCGACGCCGTTTGCATCTCTATCGCAACCAGAACAATTAGCTGGTTCAATGTTTTGGGTTTTGTTAATAAAAATACCGTTGGTATTTTTGTTTTATACACTAACAAGTGCAATCGGGGAAGAAATTGGATGGCGGGGGTATTTATTGCCTAAACTCAAAGAATTGGGTTGGAAAAAGGCCATTTGGTTAAGCGGACTTATCCATGCCGTTTTTCATTTTCCCATCATCTTAAGCGGAAATTATCTCAATGAGGGAAACCCGTTAGTCGTAATCCCATTTTTTATAGTAATGACGTTAATCGGGGGATTTCTCTTTGGGTATCTTCGACTCGTTACTGGAAGTGTGTGGGCTCCGGCAATCATGCATAGTTCTCATAATATCAGCTACGCAGTACTGAGTGATTTTACAAAGACCCACTCTGATTTGGCGGAATATGTTGGTGGGGAGGCTGGTATTGTTGTCATAATTTTGTATGCTCTCATTGTTTGGTTCATTATAAAAAAACGAAATGTAACATCGGAATAATAATGAATTATTTCAGGACTAACATGGAGGCGCCACATGCATCGATTTGCCCAAGAAAATGCAACGACAAATGGTAATGCTCATGCAGTTACCAGACTTGAGGTACTCCTTCGATGGGAGCATCCTATATTAGGAACAATTCCACCGACGAGTTTTATAACTACTGCCGAGGAGAACGGATTTATTGTCCCCTGGGTAACTGGGTGCTTAAAACCGCTTGTAGATACGTAAGTTATTGGCACGCGAAAGGTATTACTACAGCTCATATTTCAGTAAATGTTTCTATGGCCAGTTAGAGCAAGAATGCTGGGATGCGGATATAGTCCGTATCTTGAAAGAAACAGGATTGGAGCCTAAATATCTGCGGTTGAAAATAACAGAAAGTAGACCTATGCAAGAAAACAGTTATGTATTACCAAACATCATGAACATTAAACAATTGGGAGTCAGCCTTGCGCCGGATGACTTCGGGACAGGCTTTTCTTCTATGTGTTATTTAAAGAAGTTTGGTGTCAAATACAATAAAAATCGATCGAACATATATTAAAGATATGGAAATAACAGAATCCCATTTCCTATTGTTGAAGCTATGATCCTCATGGCGAAACATCTAGGGATTTCTGTGGTAGCTTTGTTGTTGATAATTGATACTTTGGAACAAATGTTCTAATGAATAAAGGAAGATGAGGCATGTCATTGTTAAAAGTGCGGATACCAGGGATAGCCATGTTTTTTTGTTTGTTTGTCACCTTGTTTAGTTTGTCTGAAACCCTGCATACTTACGCTGCTCCTATAGAAGCGCCAGAAGTAAATGAAGAGAACGTTACTGATTTCATGGAAGATTTTCTTCAAAGCGACGTAGCAGAGCACATTCCCGGTGGTGTCATTGTAATAGTAAAGGGAGATCGTGTGATCTACAAGAAAGGATTTGGTTACGCGAATCAGGAATTAAAAAAGCGGATGAATCCCGATGAGACGTTGCTAAGGATCGCTTCGGTTTCTAAACCGATTACGGCTACTGCATTATTACAATTGGTTGAAAAAGGATTGGTGCGTTTAAACGATCCGGTAGATATGTATGTAGGTAGTAACATGTTAAAAAATGAGACGGATGGTATTCTAACCGTAGAGCATCTTTTAACACATACTACCGGTTTTGATTTCCCCGATGGGAAGGTATCTGATATTGATTTCGATCTTAACCGGCGGGTTTCTCTTGAAGACCATATTTTTCATAATATGCCGACCATCATACGTAAACCAGGAACCTCATTCATGTATGATAACTATGCTGCCCTCTTGCAAGGATATATTGTACAGAAAGTGACAGGAATGCCTTTTCATGATTATGTACAGAAACATGTATTTGAGCCTCTTGGTATGAAGGACAGTTCTTACATTTTGACGGAAGAGTTAAAGGGGAGAATGGCTACTGGCTATAAACGCTCTGGTAAGCCAGTTCCCTTATATACAACGGTTCCCTGGGACTCCCCGGACGGGAGTATGATTACGACTGGCGCAGACATGGCACAATTCATGCTTGCACATCTAAATAAAGGCATACTGGGAAAGGCACGTATATTGGAAGAAAGTACAATCGAATCTATGCACAGACCTCAACTTCGTATCAACGACCAAGTGCCAGCGATGTCTTATGGATTTGAATATACATTTCACTCTAAGAATAATGGCTATCAAGTAATTAGTAAGGCGGGGGACCTTGACGGGACAGCTTCCATTCTGTGGATGATCCCAAACCAGAGGGTAGGAGTCTTCTTTTCTTTTAATCAATCCTCATTCATCATTGGTGAAGATGCACGTGTAAAGCTATTTGACGCATTTATGGATCGCTTTTATCCGAATGCTTCGCAAAAATATCCGGATAACGATTCGAATGGTACCGATACCAAGATTTACGAAGGAACCTATAGAGATTTACGAATGGGTACATGGCTATTTGAGGTTAAAGGGACGGGGAAAGGACAATTGAAAGTAAATGAAACCATGCTTGGTACGCATTTATTAAGAGAAGTCGCACCGGACACATTTATAGATGAGAGTCAACGCTTGCTTGCGTTCCAAAGATTATCAGATGGCCAAATCGCATTCATGCAATATATTAATCCGGTAGGCACAGCTGAAAAGTTAATCTTCTCCAATAAGTATATAGACATTGAGCAGGGTCATAAGGACTTTCGTGCCATTGATTTTCTATCAAAGTTGGGTATCGATTTTTCTAATTCATCCGAAATGTTTGAACCGGAAAAGCACGTCACTAGAAGTGAGTTTGCAGAAGCTCTAATGAAAATATTGAAACTACCTGAAACCGTCGGAACCTCCGTTCTGAGCGATGTTAAAGGTCACCCTCGAGAAAAAGTTATTGAAACACTCTACACCCTGGGCCTACTGAACGGCAGAACCCAGAACGAGTTCATGCCGGATACTCCTATAACTTGGAGTGAAGCATCCGTAATTTTATGGCGTACTTTACAGGAATATCCGTACTTGCTCAATCATCCAATCTTGCCTATTCAATTAGACCCAAAGGAAAGAATAGAAGGACACTGGGCAAACGAAGCAAATCAGTTGATTCTGGAACGTGGTTTTTACAAAAATATAATAAGTATGAATGGAAGTGCGGTTATAGACTGGGATGGGAATCGAAATTTGACCCGTTCAGAAGCTGCACGGGTCCTATATCATTTGGCTCATCCGTTTAAAGACTGATTATCGTATTTGAAGTCAAGGCAACTGGGCTAACCCAGTCCCTACCACACGCCGTCAGAATTCGAACTAATTGATAAGGTTCAGCAGCTTAGAGAAAAAGGATATCACATACAGGATGCTCTTGTTGAGGCCGGGATTACGCGTTTACGACCCATCATCATGACCGCAGGCGCTACGGTCTTTGCATTGCGAACCTATTAAAAACATTAAATTTTGATGAAACGTATTATGGGACCTGCATTTTTAAATACTGCCGGATATATTATTGTTAAAAGCTATTAGGAGGCGATTAGTTATGACTAAACGACATAACCTCAGAATAGTTATTAATAATACGAAAAAGTCTACCGCAAAAAAACGAAAGGAAGGCACATTTGTGGATTGTACATATGTAAGACTTACGGGCAGGTATTTCAGCGGCTTGCTGTCATCTGATGAGAATTACGTATACAATTTAATTAACTTAAAAAGCCCTGTTGATGTGTCTGAAATTTACGAAAAAAGTATCCTTACCTGGGAATATACAGCTAAGGCGATATCTAGATTAATTGAAGCCGAACTTATTGAGTACGTTACCAACTAAAGCTGCGGAGTGTCCAGGTTAATGATTTCGTATTCATCATTTTATACGTAATTTTTACCAAGTGATGCGTTAGATGAAAATTTGTGCTCCTGCCCGTGTTATAATTTTCCTTATGTTTGCGTCATATGTCGCACAGGGGGTACTTTGAATGGCAAATTGACACCTTGAGGATTTGAGCGGCACTTTACATAAAGCAGATATAACAGTAGTGGACGCATCAGACTTACCAAAAATGAACTGGACGCGTGGTTTAAGTTGGTTGAAAGAGAATCGCGCTAAAGGCCGCGATGTTTATAAGATCACTGATGCGGTATTCGGCACTATTCATGGAGCGTTCTCCATCTCAGATGCGGGTGATCATATGTACATAAATTTGCTTGAGGTCGCGCCTTCGAATCGAAATAAGGCTAATCTGCGAAATTATTGCAACGTTTCTAAAATTATCATCGGCGCAGCCGGCGCCATTAGTATACAGAAAGGATATGATGGTTATTTAGCACTTACACCGAAGTCAGATCTTTATGATTATTATGCCAACAAATTCAAGGCTTATGCGCTTCCAGATCGGAAAATGGGCATTGCAGGTGTTGTACCAAAAACACTGGATTAGGGTATACTATAAGTAAGGGATGTGATCTTATGTCGAGAAAATTGATGACTGTCCGAAATTCTACTGGACAAGCAATTCGTGTTACTGTAGGCGCTGCAGGTGTAAAGGAAGTTCTAGCCACAGAACCGACAGGGATTCACACGGTATCGAGCACACACACAGAAAAATCGAAGGCAGCTATGTCCGAGTACATCCAAAAATGCAAAAGTGGCGAGATTGAAATCAGCTATCCGTAATATGAAAAGGCCGGCACCCTTAGGGATGTCGGCCTTTTCCATCGAGAGATTTATGAAACGTATTTTGGTATTATTGGGCGACCTCGCTGCGAAAGATATAGACCGCACCGTCTGGATGATATACCCTTACTTGTCTTGTAAGCCTGCCTGTACCCCGGCGACGAGGCGAGCGGCCTTCTCTCTCATGCTGTTGAAGTTGCCTGCGGCAATCTCCTTCGGGTTCACGAGCGAGCCTCCGATGCCAACGCCATGACAGCCGAGGTGAATGAAATCGGCGATGTTCTCCTCGGTTACCCCACCGACAGCGATCATCGGGATATGACGAAGCGGTCCCATCAGTTCCTTGATGTACCCGATGCCCAAGCTGGCACTTGGGAAAATCTTGATGGCGGTCGCACCCGTCTTCCACGCACGTACGACTTCCGTCGGGGTCATCGCCCCCGGGAAGCAGGGAAGGCCCTGTTTCGCCGCAAAGCGGATCACAGCCTCATCCGTATTCGGCGTAACCAGGTACCCGGCTCCAGCAGCTATGGCACGTTTGGCATCCTCCACACCAAGCACCGTGCCGGCACCAATATACATTCGATCGCCGAACTTTGTCTGTAGCGAGCCGATCATAGCTTCGGCTCCTGCCGTGTTCAACGTCACCTCCATCAACTTCACGCCGCCTTCCAGAAGTGCCTGTGCCACGCCTTCGATATGAGAGCTTTCTACCCCTCGAACAATGGCTATGATTTTCGTTTCTTGAAGCAGCGTCAACCCTTGCTCGCGTTCCACTGATAACCGCCCCCGATGAATTGCATATAGTCCAACGATGATTTGCTGGCAAAACGTTTTCTCCCGCTTGCTTTTTGAACGGAGAATCGGTACAGTACAAGTACAAGTATATTATAACAATAATAGTTGTCATAAAAAAGGGGATATTCTCATGCGTACTTTAGAATTAACTCTACAAGAGGCCTTGGAAGTGTGCAAAGCCCTGTCGCACGAGCATCGAATGGAGATCGTCCGGATTCTGAGCGAGGAGCCGCTGAACGTCAACGAAATCGCCGAGCGGATGAGTCTGCCGTTCTCGACTGCCGCCGTCAACATTAAGAAGCTGGAGGATGCCGGCATCATCTCCACGGAGATCGTTCCCGGCCGCGGTACGCAGAAGGTCAATTCGAAGAAATACGACCGCATCATCATTAATCTGACCGAGCGGGAGCGACAGGAGGAGCATGAGCTACTCATGGAGCTGCCTATCGGTGAATTCGTCAATTGCGAGGTGGAGCCGACGTGCGGCCTGCTGAGCGAGGAGGGGATCCTCCTC
The DNA here is from genome assembly GCF_030167925.1 of Paenibacillus silviterrae. Classification (GTDB taxonomy): domain Bacteria; phylum Bacillota; class Bacilli; order Paenibacillales; family NBRC-103111; genus Paenibacillus_G; species Paenibacillus_G silviterrae. Next base: position 980,492 of record NZ_JASKUT010000002.1, on the reverse strand, counting down.
ACGCAGGATGACCCCCGTTCGTTCTACGAGCTGGACCGAAAGCGGGCGCAGCTGCTCTGGATTCGCTCCGGCTTCATCGAGTATCAGTTTCCGAACCGTCTGCCATACGGCGCCAAGGTTGAGGAGCTGGATCTGTCGCTCGAGCTGTGTTCGGAGGCCCCCTACCATAAGCTGGATTGGCCATCCGACATCACTTGCTGGATCAACGGGGTAGAAATCGGAACATGGACCTCCCCCGGCGATTTTGGTGGAGAGCGCGGCTTTCTGACGCCATCCTGGTGGGGGACGAATAATACGCAGTATGGGATGCTCAAAACATGGAAAACTAATACAGAGGGCAGTTATATCGACGGTCTGCCTAGTTCAACCATAAGCATCCTGGATCTGAGGCTTCATGACAAGCCTTATATTTCCGTGCGTCTCGGTGTGAAGAAGGATGCGACGAATGTCGGGGGGATGAACATCTTCGGCCGGAAATTCGGCAATTACGAGCAGGACCTGCTTATGAAAGTCAAGTACACTCCGGGACGCAACAGGTAAAGCTGAACGGGGTGGAAAAAACAACTGCATCTTTTTATAATAATAATACTTGAAATATAACAACAATATGTGTAATAATAAGTGTGAAAGCGATGACAAACCGAGAGGGGCACGGGCACGATGAAGAAAGTAAGCGGCTTGGTATTGAGCACGGTATTGGTGGCGGGTATGCTGGCAGGCTGTGGTAAGGCGCCTGCGAAAGAGACAAATGAAGGCGGTTCCAATACAGCGGCTCCGGTTCAATTGAAGTACTGGGCACCATTCAGTGGCGGCGACGGTGACTTCATGAAGGAAATGGTAACGAAATTTAATGCCGCAAACCCTGGCATTCAAGTGGAAATCCTCAACCTGAAAGCGGAGGAATACTACACAAAGCTGCAGACGAGCATTGCATCCAACCAGGCACCGGATGTGGCGATCGCGCACGCTTCCAAGCTCGCGGAGCTGACGGCAGGGGGCATGATTCAAGAGATTGGGGCATTGGCTCCAAAAGCAGGTATTGATTGGAACACATATAGCAAGAATATTTTAAATTCGACCATTGTTGGGGGCAAAAACTACGCCGTACCGCTTGATACGCACGCTCTCATCCTCTTCGCGAACGAAGCGCTGGTGAAGGATGCGGGACTGCTTGACGCGAGCGGCAAAGTCAATCTCGGGGCAGGAAAAGACGGCTTCATGAAGAGTCTCCAGACACTCAAGGGCAAGCTGCCGGCCGGAACGTTCCCTGTAGCGGCGACATCCAATGGCGACTCCCCGCTGCGTATTTGGTGGACACTGTATTCCCAGATGAATGGCAAGCTGCTGAGCGATGACGGAAAGACGGCGGCGTTTAACAATGACAAAGGAAAACAGGCGCTGGCGTTCATGAACCAGATGGTCAATGAGGATCTGTGGCCGAAAAATACGAAAAACGGTGGGGAAATCTTCACTGCGGCCAAGGGAGCGATCATGTTCAACGGCGCATGGATGACCGGCTCTCTCGAGCAGAACCAAGCGTTGAAGTTCGTAGCCATGCCGATTCCGCAGCTTTTCGAGCGTAAAGCGACTTGGGGCGATTCCCACACGTTTGTCCTGCCGATGCAGAAGACGAAGGACGAGGCAAAGCAAACCGCCGCGCTGAAATTCGCAGATTGGATCACATCCAACTCGGCAACCTGGGCCAAAGCCGGTCATGTGCCAAGTAAGCCGGCTGTGCTGAAGTCCGACGAGTTCAAGAGCCTTAAGTACCGCAGCGATTATGTTGAAATCGCCGATTACGTAAGCTACATGCCGAATTCGCCGAAAATTTCCGCCGTACTGGACATTTTCAAGAAACACCTCAATGTGATGATGAACGGACAAGCGACTCCGGAGCAGACGCTCGAACGCGCAGAGAAGGAGATCAACGAACTTCTTGCTAAATAAGGAATGGACGAGGGGTGTCTGGGTGGTTTCACCCAGACGTTCTTTTTTCCAGAGGAGGTAAGGTTGCCGTGAGACAACAAGGAAAATCGATTGGGGAGAGCATCGCGGCGTATTTGTTTCTGCTCCCGTTCTTGGCAGTCTATTCGATGTTCATGCTTTATCCGATCGTCAAGGGGTTCATTACTAGCTTCAATAAGGTTTCTATATCTATGGAATCGACCTTCGTGGGAACAGCCAACTACGTATCCATGGCGAAGGATAAATACTTTTGGGAAGCGTTGTGGAACACGTTTTACTTCGTAGTGATTTCGACCCCGACGCTAATTGTGGTGGGGCTGGGGCTTGCATTAATCGTCAACGCCGGTCTTAAGGGGACGACGTTTTTACGCTCAGTGTATTTTATGCCCTTCGTGTTATCCATCTCGGTCATATCGAGTATATGGGTGTTCATCTTGCAGCCGTACACGGGTCTGTTAAATACATTCCTGCATAAGCTGGGCGTCGTCAGCGAGGTGTTCTGGCTGGATCAGCCGCAGCTCGCTTGGATTTCCATCCTTATCGCTACCGTCTGGTGGACGGTCGGCTTCAACATGGTGCTGTTCCTCGCCGGGCTGCAGGAAATTCCCGAGGATCTGTATGAGGCGGCGCGCATTGATGGGGCGGGTACGTGGCGTCAATTCGTGTCGATCACATTACCGTCGATTAAGAGCGTTATGCTGCTGACCGTCGTACTGCAGACGATCTCCTCCTTTAAACTATTCGGTCAGACTTACTTAATGACCAAGGGTGGACCGGGGACCTCGACGCGGACGCTGGTGCAGTATATTTATGAAAAAGGTTTTATTGAACGTGACGTGGGCGTTGCCTCATCGATGTCATATGTTCTGTTCGTCGTAACCATCGTGTTTGCTATCATTCAATTTAAGTTCTTGTCCAATAAGGAGTGACACTCATGACACACAGTCTACGCAAACTGACTCCGGGACTTTTCCTGCTCTATCTCCTCGGAATTGGCCTCGCTGTCATTTGGCTGATTCCGCTAGTATGGATGATCGTCACGGCGATCAAGCCTGCAGGCAGCGCCGTGACGGTGATGAGTGAGCTGTTTAAGCCGCCATTTACGCTAGAAAACTTCAAGTATGTTCTAGGCAGTGCCTCCATCTGGAGCTGGAGCTGGAACAGTACCCTCGTGGCCTTAGTAACCACCGGGCTGACTATCGTATTGAACTCACTGGCCGCTTTTGCATTGTCGCGGCTGCATTTTCCGGGGAAAACCTTGATCTTCTGGTTGGTTCTGATGGGGCTGATGGTGCCGATTGAGGCGAAAATCATCCCGCTGTTTCAAATCATGGTCGAACTGGACCTGATCAACTCCTACCCGGCGCTAATTCTGCCCAGTCTGGCGGCACCGCTCGGCGTATTCATTCTGAAGCAGTTTTATGACGGCATTCCGAAGGATCTGGTAGAGGCTGCGAAGATCGACGGTGCAGGTTTATTCCGCATCTACTGGAGTCTATTCCTGCCGCTGTCGCGTTCATCCATGGCTGCGCTGGGCATTTTCACTTTCGTGACATCCTGGAATAACTATTTGTGGCCGTTCCTGGCGGTTACTGAGGAAAAAATGATGACGCTGCCTGTCGGAATCCCGACATTCCAAAGTGCCTATACGGCTGAACTGATTATTCCGATGGCGGCGAACGTTTTGGCTAGTCTGCCGGCGATACTCGCGTTCATTTTATTCCAGAAGCATATTATCAAAGGCATCACGATGACCGGAATCAAGTAACACGAGGGAGAGATAAAGATATGAGGGAGACATGGAGTCTGAACGGATCGTGGCAATTTGTAACGGATCCGCTTCAGGTAGGAGAAAGAGAGGCTTGGTTTCAACAGGAACGGCTATGGCAGGATGCGCGCGAGGTCACGGTACCGCATATCTGGCAAAGCGAGGGCGGCGAGCTGGTAGGTTACAGCGGCATGGCCTGGTACCGCCGAAATGTGACACATGAGGACATCAATCGGTCCCAAGAGTATTACTTGATCTTCGGCGCCGTGGATTATCGTTGCACCGTATGGTGGAACGGGACAGAGATCGGACACCACGAAGGGGGCTTCACCCCGTTCGAGCTGCGGATTCCGGCCAGCCTGATGGAGCGGAACAACGTGCTGACGGTGAGCGTGTTCGACCCGAGAGACAATGCGGAAATCCCGATCGGTAAGCAGGGCAGCTGGTATACGCGTGTCAGCGGCATCTGGCAATCGGTGAAGCTGGAGGGACGCTCGGCTGCGCATGTGCAGCGCGTGCTGGTTACGCCTGACGTCGACGCGATGCATGTCGATGTTCATGCGGAGCTGAGGCTTGGAACGGCGGCCGGTGTGCTGCGTTACGAGGTGAGACCGCATGCTTTTGGTGAACAAGATGGCTTCGAGGCGGCGAGCTATTCGGGTGAGCTTGTGTTAGGGGATAGCAACGCAGCCGGTGAATTCAATAATGTCGATTGGCGGCTGCCGGTGCCTGATATGCTGCTTTGGTCTCCGGAGACACCCTATCTGTATGAATTGGAAGCGAATCTCGTCGACGGCGAAACGATCGTGGACCGATACGTGACGACCTTTGGCTTGCGTAAAGTGATGCAGAAGGACGGCCGCATCTGGCTCAACCATCGTCCGGTATATATTAGGGGAGCGCTGGATCAGGCCTTTTATCCAAAAACGATCTACACGGCTTCCTCGGAATCGGATATCCGGCGTGAGCTTGATCTTGCCAAGCAAATGGGCTTTAATATGCTGCGCAAGCACATCAAGGTGGAGACGCCGGAGTATCTGTACTGGGCTGACCGGATGGGGATGCTGATCTGGGCGGAGCCGCCGAATTACGTGAAGTGGACGGAGAGCGCCCGCAGCCGGTTTGTGGCCGAGTTGGCCGCGATGCTAAAGCGTGATTACAATCATCCGTCGATCATCATCTGGTCGATCTATAACGAAGAGTGGGGACTGGAGTGGGACCTCGCGTTCGATCCGGACAAACAGCGTCATGTTGCGGAGCTGTTCGATACGGTCAAGGCATGGGACCCGACCCGTCTGATCTGTGACAATAGCGGCTGGACCCACATCAAAACGGACATTAATGATCATCACCGGTACTTTGCATGCCCGGATCAGCTGGATGCTTGGCGCCGGGATCTGGATGAGCTTGTAATAGGCGATCCTAACGCGAATTTCGTGGAGCCCTACGTTTCCCGCGGAGAGCCGATTCTGGTATCCGAATTCGGTGTCTGGGGATTGCCGAGCATGGAGCGGCTCAGGCAATATTATGATGGCAACGAGCCGTGGTGGTTCATCAATCAAGGCGATGAGACTCATCAAGATGATTACAAAAAACCGGTGACGGCACTTGACAATATGCATAAGTACGGGCTGGACAGCACCTTCGGCGATTTCGAGAAGCTTGCGGTTCATTCACAGCGTCGCATGTTCCGGGCAGTGAAATCGCTCGTCGAGGAAATGCGCAAGCGTCCGGCGATCGGCGGTTATATTGTTACGGAGTTTACAGATATCGAATGGGAGACGAACGGCTGGCTCGACTTCCTAAGACAGCCGAAGGAGGGCTTCGAGCGGCTCATAGACTTTAACGGCCCTGCCTGTGTGTTCGCCGAGGTGGAGAGGTCCAATCTCTGGGCGGGCGAGCAGCTCGCTTGGGATCTGTTGCTGACGGATGATCAGCTTGCGGATTATCGCGGTGTAGTAAAATGGAAACTGGCCGGAAGTGGGCTGTCTGGGGAAGTGGTATTGAACGACATGGGACCTTGGGCGTGTCTGAAGGGTGCTTTGACATTCACGGTACCCGAGGTGACGGCTGTGATGTCAGAACGGCTGGAGCTTTCCTGGCATGTCGGCGACAGGGTAGTGGCTCGCAACGAATATGAGCTGACGATGTCGCCAAGGACCGTGCGGGTAGTTAGTGGTCCTGATGTGGTGACGCACCGGATGGAAGCTGCGTTCAGCAATGCTCTGGCCGCTCGTGGCCGGAACGTGGTAGCGGAGGCGACGAACGGCGCGGTGCTGATCACCGACTGTCTGGATGCTGAAGCGGAGCAATTCGCCCGCAGCGGCGGGAGCGTCTTGTTCCTGGCAGAGCGGGGGGATCGATCGGCGGCATCGGGACCGTTCACGTTCCGCGAGCTGCCTCCGGGTGAAAGCTGGCCCCGCGCTTCTTCGATGAATTACGTCAACCCTGCGTACTTCGGCGGTCTGCCCCTGCAGCCTGAGATGGGCTGGGAGCTGGAGGGCTTGCATCCCGACTATGTTTTGCCGTTCACGGACTACAAGAAGGTGGGGGTCAAGCGTACCGTCAACATGTTCGGTAACCCGGGTACAGCGGAAGCAGGCGAAGTGATCGCAGGGTACTTTCAGGGCTGGCTCGGGCAGAACGGCGGCTCCATCGTTCGCCATCCGCTCGGCATCGGTTACGTCACGATTGTGACTTGGAAGCTGATCGAAGCGTACCGCAATCAGCCCATGGCTGTGCATGTGCTGCATCGACTTATTGATATTGCGAATGAAGGGAGTGGGGTTACAGATGAAAATTAAATCGATCGAACTGTTCAAAGTACCTCCGCGGTGGCTGTTTCTCAAGATGACGACGGACGACGGCCTTGTCGGATGGGGCGAGCCTGTCGTAGAGGGCCGGGCGGAAACGGTCCGCACGGCAGTCGAGGAGCTCAGCTCGTATTTGATCGGCCAGAATCCGATGAACATCGAGGACCTCTGGCAGATGATGTATCGGGGGGGCTTCTACCGCGGAGGCCCGGTGCTGACCAGTGCCATCTCCGGTATTGAGCAGGCGTTATGGGACATCAAGGGGAAATACTACAATGCGCCGGTGTACGATCTGATGGGCGGCGCCTGCCGCCACAGTATTCGTGTGTATAACTGGATCGGCGGTGATCGCCCGAACGACGTGAGGGAAGCGGCACAGAAGCAGATTGACGCCGGCTTCACCGCCGTGAAGATGAACGGTACAGAGGAGCTGCACTATATCGATTCCTTCGAGAAGGTGGAAGCGGTGCTCGAGCGTATTGCGGCCGTCCGCGAAGTCGGCGGCAAACAATTCGGCATCGGCATCGACTTCCACGGACGGGTGCATAAGGCTATGGCCAAGATTCTGGCCAAGGAGCTCGAACCGTTCCGTCCGATGTTCATCGAAGAGCCTGTGTTACCGGAGAACAACGAAGCACTCAAGGAGATCGCCAAGTATACGTCGGCGCCGATCGCTACCGGCGAACGGATGTATACACGCTGGGGATTCAAGGAGCTGCTGCAGCAAGGCATCGTCGACATCATCCAGCCGGACGTTTCGCACGCCGGCGGCATCATGGAGACACGCAAAATTGCCGCCATGGCGGAAGCTTATGACGTAGCCCTCGCACCGCACTGTCCGCTTGGACCCATCGCGCTGGCTGCCTGCCTGCACGTCGACGCCTGCTCGCCGAACGCGTTCATCCAGGAGCAGAGCCTGGGCATCCATTACAATCAGGGCAGCGACCTGCTCGATTACCTGGTAGACCCGAAGGTGTTCGGTTACAGCAACGGTTTCGTTAATATTCCGCAAGGCCCTGGCCTCGGCATCGAGGTCAATGAGGAGAAGGTTCGCGAAATGGCCAAGATCGGCCACGATTGGAAGAACCCGCTCTGGCGCAATGCGGACGGCACCGTGGCGGAGTGGTGAGACGCTGCAACCCATAAGTGAATGAAGACGAAAAAGCCTATTCCCAATTAGCTGCAAGGGAATAGGCTTTTTGGCTATAAAGTTCAGATTTAAGACGGCTTTGGTGTAACTTGGTTTCCTGAACGTAAGCAGATCGTATTTGATAGAGAAGCAATAAAATATCTTAGTCCACGGGGAAAATAATAAAACAAATTTTAAACTGTTTTAAACGGGGACAGGGAAGACGATAACGGCGACGAGCCTCAGGGATGTGTTCTCGCGGGGCGGCTATGTGACCATGGAAGGTGAACTGGGCTGCTCATAATCGAGGAGCAAGCGGAGGGAGGAACTGAGGGAGATTAAAGTAACTCGCATTTAAAAATAAGCCCTGAATGATTTAGCGGACTCAATTAGATTCTATTGAGTACCTCAGAAGCCCCTGCCTCGCTCACCCGCAGGTTGATGGTCACCCGATGACAATGTGTCACCTCCTACACAAGTCGTTATGAGATGTTTTTGTGTATACCCTTTTTATATGTTTATTTTTGAAAAGTTTTTTAAAGAAAACAGCGGTACATTTGAACTACATGTTTGTAAGAACAAACAGGCTGTTCTTCGTTGACTATGACAAAATGTCATGATATATTGGTGAGAATTATGTTGACTTTTGTCGATAGGAGTCGTTTTTGTGAGGAGACGTAATCAAATTATTGAAACTGCGGTTCAACTTTTTATTCTAAATGGCTTTGAAAATGTGTCCATCGATGATATCAACAATGCCAGCGGAATCGCAAGAGGAACTTTTTATATTTATTTTAAGAATAAGGAGGAATTGTTGACCGAGATTTTAAATGATACCATCAATACGGTTATACTAGAGATCATTGCAATGCTACCACAAGACATCCCGCAGAATATCATTCAATACCAAAGTGAAATGAATATGATATGCGACTATTGTTTCGATTATTTCAAGGAAAAGGTTGTCATTATTAACTTAGTTGTCATGTCAAGGGCTTTCGGTTCCTCAGATATAGAGTTAGCTTGGAAAAGATGTCATGACTTCTTTTTAAAACGTTATGCTCCTGCTCTTTCTTTTATTGGAATACCCGAAAATGAGATCGAAACTTTTTTGATGATAAGATTAATAACATTACATTCCGCAATCGCTTATGTTTATAACCAGCATCCGGATCAAGTAGATATGTACAAAAAATCGGTATTAGATATGATAAAACTCATTAGATATCCCTAGGATTAACCTCAGAGTATTGATAACGTCGTATATACGATACAAAAAATCCCATTAACTGAAGTGATGAAATTAATTATCCCAAATATTTCAGCAGTAGCTGATACCCCTAATCTGTTTACTATATCAGCTGGATTGCAAACCAAAGATGAATATGCCTACCGTCATAATGTTGGGTTCACCTTTTTATCGAATATGATCGGGAAGTGGCTTTCTAATAGAAAACGATCTGAAGAACTCAGGTTGGTGGCAACTTTTCATGACATCGGCTTAGATAAAGCAATGAGAGAATGATAGACATCGCTGTAGTTAACGAAGTTAAATTATCGGAGGGCAGAACGGCACTATCGTTCATATTTTCCCGAGTTTTTCGAAGGACCGCTAGTTTCTGTGGGAACATCCTTCATCAATTTAGTGTAAATGAAAACAATTCATATAGATGCACTTGATGGCTTTAAAAAATAAAGTGTAACGCCCTATACGTAGACTTACCAAAGAAAGTTAGAGGCGACCTACCTGGATGATGGGCAAAGGAAAACGGGAACCAATGCTAAAGATGTTCTTGTATGAGTCGTATCAGCTCATAGAACAGTTGGAGCAGATCATTCTTGAAATAGAGCGGTTAGGAAAGATGACAGAAGATCAAATTCATCAAATCTTCCGCGTAATGCAATACAATAAAGGGCTCATCGGCGGTGATGATCTACAACGATATTGCTGAGATCGCACATGATACGGAGATCGGAGCGGTCGAAAAACAAACCTCTCTAGCACAAATCGCTGTGGTGGTTCAACAGTGGCTTTTGAAATAGTTAGGATCGCGTTAAGCAACATTAACCATGACAAATTAGTTTTTTTGTACGAATACCAATACGTGTTAGGGAGGTATCATTCCATTTTTTATTACTTGGAGAGGAATCTATGCGCACTGTGGCTTACGGAAGAACTGAATCGCTTGCAGAAAAAAGATATGAATACATACGAACATTCTCTACGAGTGGGCCGGTTGGCCAGACATATGGCATCCGAAATAAAGTTGAGCGAGATACAAACTCGCTTGTTGATATACGGTTGTTACCTGCATGACATCGGAAAAATATTTATTCCCAACGAAATTTTGAACAAAAATTCATCGTTGACCAGAGACGAATGGAATATAATGAAAAGTCATTCTTTATTGGGGGCCGAATGGATGGAGAAACGCGGAGATATTGACAAGGAAATTATCGAGATCATTAAATTTCACCATGAAAGGTGGAATGGGGAAGGTTATCCCTATGGGTTGGGTGGTAATAACATCCCCGATTTCGCTAAAGTTTGCGCGATTATCGATTCGTTTGACTGCATGGTGTCTGACCGCCCCTATCGAAGGGGATTATCGTTACGTGAAGCTAAAAGCGAACTGCTTCTGCATAGCAATGGGCAATTTGATAAGCATTATGTTGACCTGTTTATACGCTTGTCCGACGAAGTACTGGACCCATTTAGTACTACTTTTAGTAGTTACAATTAGTTTACATAAATAACCAACTTACATTTTCTAGTCTTGTCCAAACTAAAATTACGTGTGTAATGCCGAACTGTGTAGAAAAAACAAAAAAGAGGTGTTTTCAGATGAAATTTACTATCGGTAATAAAATGATAACTGGATTTTTAATTATAGCACTTTTTTTAGGGCTTATTAGTGCTCTATCTTATACTTATCTACAAAAAATCGATGATTCTTATACAGATTTGGTTGATAGGCGGGAAAAAATTTTATCACATTCTAAAGATATGAGGGCAGAAGCTCTGCAACAGATGAGCAGTTTACGTGATTATCTGTTAAACCAGAATAAAGATGGGTTGGACAGGTTTTATCAAGCTAATAACAACCTTGCAGAACTCATAAGCTCCACGTTGATCTTAGTACAGCGTGATGAAGACAAAAACGACATAAACAAATTAAATGAAATTAATCAACAATTTAAAAAAGATGCCGACCAAGTTATTAATTTAATGGGAACAAATAAGGAAGTTGCATTAAAAGCTTCGTCTGGGGTGATTTTGATTGGTCGCGATATGGAGGGCCTATCAAAGCGAATTGCCGACGGGCAACAAAAGTTAGTGGATGAGGGTAGTTCAGAAAACTCGGTGATGGTTGAATCCATTAAGAGAATAATTTTGGTTATTAGTGTAATCGCATTTATAACGGCTCTCATTATTGGTTTCTTTATTTCTAGAATAATTTCCAAACCAATTGTTCTGATAGCAAATGCAGCGAAACAAATTGCTTTAGGTGATCTAACACTCAAGGAAATTAAAGTGAAAAATCGGGATGAGGTCGGTGAACTAGCCAAGTCCTTCAATCAAATGGTTAGTAACCTTCGAGAACTAATCGCTCAAACCAATACTAGTGCTGAACATGTAGCAGCTTCCTCGGAAGAGTTGACTGCGAGCGCCCAGCAGACGAACGTTGCCACTGAACAAATTGCTTCTGCCATTCAGGAAGTCGCTGCTGGGTCCGACAAACAAGTTCAAAGCGTAAAAGAAAGTGTACAAGCAGTGAATGAAATGTCAGCAGGTACACAACAAATTGCAGCAAATGCGCAAAGCGTCTCATCGTCTGCCTTAGAAGCCGCAGAAAAGTCATTTGAGGGTAATCAAGCAATTCAACGCGTTATTATTCAAATGAATTCTATACATCGAACTATTGAAGATTTATCGGAAGTAATAAGTGGATTGGAAACACGATCCCAAGATATTGGCGAAACTGTTAGTATAATTTCAGATATAGCGGCACAAACGAATTTGCTGGCATTAAACGCTTCAATTGAAGCAGCACGGGCAGGGGAGCAAGGGAGAGGATTTGAGGTAGTAGCAAGTGAAATTCGAAAGCTCGCCGAACAATCGTCCCAGTCTTCCCAACAGATTACTGACCTTGTATCATCGATTCAACAAGAAACACATGCAGCTATGAAATCTATGGGAGCTGGAATTAAAGAAGTAGACGAAGGAATTCACGTAGTAAATACGGCAGGAACATCGTTTCAGCATATCGAACAATCAGTACAAAAGGTGTTAACTCAAATTCAAGAAGTAGCAGCGGCTGCGGAACAAATGTCTGCTAGTACGGAACAGGTTGCTAATTCCATGAAATTCATTTCAAATATAGTTGAGGAATCCGCATTGGGCATCCAACAGGTATCTGCCTCCACGGAGGAGCAATTGGCCTCTATGGAAGAAGTTTACTCCTTTGCTTCTTCCTTATCCCAAATGGCAGAACAATTACAAAGTCAAATTATTAAATTTAAAGTATAAAGTTTCAAACAACGAAAAAAAGGATTCAAAGGAATCCCCCCTGAATCCTTTTTTTTCTCAACAGTAAAAGAAGCGGCCAAATCAGTTGCACGGGATACAGCAATTTGCAACCGCCTCAAGCTATGCTATTGGAGCCGCTGCAGCTACGCCAGTGGGCACCGCAATAGCCGGAACAGTCACTTCAGCGGGAGCTGTACTCGCAGGAACAATGTACGAGAATAAGTAATGGTAGATGTGATGATGGATACCTCGAAACAGCGATAATTATCGGTTTGAAATTTCATACAACGAGGTAGATAATAAAAATCTTAGTAATGCCATTTGTAAATACGGATTGACTAAAAAAGGTCATATTTCTCCGGTTTTTTCGTGAGCAACTGAGAACATAGCATTCTTTAAGACGTGGTCAGCAATGCAACCTGGCACAAAGCTGCGATTCCGAAAGAAGGGCACTCAATTTAAGAGTGCCCAATACATTATTTTAAAGTAAATTCAAACCTTTTTTGAATTAATATTAAAGATTATGTTCGTGACTTATATTAACGAATGTAAACTTGTTTAAAGACGCATCACATTATACTTCAATAAAATCAAATTTATAATTACAAAATCTACAAATTTTTGCTTTAGCTTTAATCGTCTCGGCACATTGCGGACATTCTTTATTATCGTCAGTAGCTGCAGCAGATTGATTTATTGTATGTACTTCTTGCTCGATTAATTGTTGTTGATTTAGCATATGTTGCTGATATATTGTTTCTTGTACTGTGAGCTCTTCTTGTAGTTTGTCATGATGTTCTTGTATTAATTTTTCAAGCTCTATGACTTCAGCTTTTAATTGTGCTTGTTTATTTTCAGCCTCTGCTGCTCTCGCTTCAGCTTTATTAATTATAGAAACGCCTCGATGGCGAACGCTTAAGCCTATAATTAAAACCACTAAAACACCACCAACGATTAAGAATGCTTCTGAATCACCATTAGGGGGTTCCACAAACAACATAATAATACAGATAATAAATAGTATTCCAAAGATCACGGAGATACCTGTCCCAATGAATCGTACAACGCCGCCGCCAAGACCGGCACCGACTCCGACATTGTTAAGACTCTTGATCTCGGTACGCAATGCTTCAATTTTTGAGTTTAGTGGCTCTATTTTGCGCTCATATTCCAATTGAAGTTGATCCATTTTCATTCTGAATGCTTCTGTTGTATTCACTGTTCTAACGAATTGCTGCAAAGTAATCACCTCATGATATAGTGTTCTAAAGTTACTTATCTGAACCGCATCTTTGCGTTTCTAAGCTTCAATAGATCTTCTTCTACTTTAATATTTTGGGTATATACTACCATTATAACACTTTTATAGTAAATGGAATACGACAGAACATGACATATCCGGGATCTGTCCCGGGCATGTTTTTTACATATCCTACGAAGTCCGATTCGGATTAAACCCCAAGCATTACCTGTTTTTTATTCAATGGTTTACCCAAAACATTGCCCACAGAACAACCTTCTCCGATAGGTGTTATTGAAGGAACGGCGCCAACCCGCGTCGAAGTAATCGATAATTCTAACCGGCTCGCCGGTAGAATCGCTCGTGATCATTGTTTGTTCGAGGCATGTATGAGTAGTCGTTGTAAGTAAATAATCCTTTTCAAAACCCTGTTGTACGTACTTTGAATATTACGCTATGCTAATCTAGCAGGATGTAGTTCCATAGTGGCTAGTACTTGACCTATTCAGGTTTTTAAGTTAACAATTAGCCCGTTTATCTTATTAACAATAATAACCGAAGGTAGGCTGGTTCTGTAATGGAAAAGTATAAAGCATTTACATTCATTTTAACAATACCAAAAGTAAAATGGGCTGGCCAGCTGTATGCTGAGCGACTCCATCATTCAACAAAAACCGCTTTTTCGTGCCAGGTATTACTGCTCTGATATTCGCTGTTGATGCTTGAGGAAAAGGACGTTCCCTTGGCAAAGTTTCGGGATCAATTCACCGTTGCTTTGGCTCCTTCCTATGTGGCGCATACCTTGCTTGTGGAGAGTTCTATACCGTTATTAAAGCGCACATGGTATTCCTATGACGATACAGGGGAGCTTATCGAATTCAGCGAAGGATATTATTATACGGAAATGCAGCAATACATCGTGGATTATGATGTTTAAGAAGTTGAATGGTTACAACGGAAATAAGGAGCTCTTCCCAAGAGGATTTGAGCTCTTTTTTTCATTGCTTCACGCAAGACGGGCCTGACGCCCGAAGGGCTCCATAAATTTTTAATATATGGATTGCAGGAAAATAATTACATGGAACGAATATATAATTTTGTAATAAATAAATCAATTGGATAAATAAAATGAAAGGAGTCATGGAAGAAAGCATTTTATATTTTCGATTACTTTGCCGTAAGCAAATGAATAAGGAGATGAGAAATGCCTTGAGAAAATCAATGTTAACTCGCTGTTTCACCTGTTTGATGGTGTCCGTCTTGGCTGCGGGTACCGTGATACCTTTGAGTACTCAGGTATCAGCCGCTTCGTCAATCGTTACGAGTTCTTTGCCGTCCATGTTAATTACCGAGCTAGTCCCCGACTCCGGTGGAGATGTGAGCGGGGAGGATCCCTTCGAATATGTTGAAGTATACAATAACAGCGATCAGCCGATCGATTTTAAGGATTATTCCATTCTCTACCGCTACCCCGGGGAACCGGGGAACGATCTGTTCTGGCGACCCTATACCAATGAAACCATTATCATCCAACCAGGGCAGGCCATGGTGTTCTGGGCGGTGACGGCGGCTGGGGAGTCGAAGACCGTGGCGGATTTTAACACTCATTTCGGTACCTCCTTGGTTGAGAACAGGGATATTGTCCGTATACCGGGCGGTTTAAACAATTTGCGGGAGCGTACGATCGTAGTAGCCACAAACACGGGACAAGATATCGTCCGGGCCAGCTATAACCAAGGGGTATTGGACACGCAGACGGATATGGGCATTGTGTATGGAGCTCCGGCGCCGGGCAGCCTCGATATGCAGATGGTCAGTGCCAAAAGTATGCCGGCTTCGCCGGGCACCTTATCTCCGGGGCAAGCTCCCGCAGAGCCAGTTCAAACGATGCCTGACTCGAAAGCTCCGACGATTCGGGATATCTCGAATTTGATGGGAATCGATCTGATTCAGCCGATCGAGCTTACTGCGGAGGCAAGTGATGACCGCTTGCTCGCCAGCGTTGCACTGCATTATAAAACAAACAAGACGACAGATTTCAAGAAAGTTCTCATTGCCCGCAGCGCGGACGGACGATTCCGCCACTCGCTCGAGATGATGGAATGGTTCGCGAGTCCGACGCTGGAGTACTATTTTTCAGCCTCGGACGGCACGAATGTGGTATCGACCCCGCCGCGTACAATAGCATTGGCCGGCAACGAACAGAGCCCTTCACTGAATGTAAAGCATGATAATGTACTGACGGGGGAACGTACATTGATCGGCTCGGCAACGGGCTCGACCGAAGGTATGATCTTGGCCATCGACGGTGCGCAGGCATCTCCTCTCGAGAAAGCGCTCGAGAAAACCGCTTATTTTGTATTTGAAGCGGATGATATCGACAAAGGGCAGAACGTGATCACAATGGGCAGTGAAACCTTGCATCTCATCCCGTTCGCAACCTCCGATTATAAAACCATTGTCGTCCCTGTCCGCCCTGAGCTGTTCCGTTATGGACAATCCAATGCCATCGCGATCCGGGCCGGATCGGTCACACGTCCCTATTATGAGAATCAGCCTGAGCCCGGCTTGGATGACTTCAATATCCGTAATGTACGTCTGGTACTCGCAGACGGTACCGTATTACGGGATCCTAAATACGCTAACCCTGCAACTGTGCTGGATATGGGGGATAACGGTCGTTTCCTGCCTATCGTCTACTTTAATTTCGCAATACCCGCTGCTTATTGGAAAGGAACAGCGTATCGTTGGAACACGTTAGCCGTCCCTGATGGCCGTCACACCGTTGAGGCCGTAATGCCGGACGGAGGTCGTGTTGCGGCGAATGTCATTGTGGATAATCAAGGACCGGTCTTTACTACGAACATGGTTAACGGAAGTGCTTATAAAGGTGCATTCGTTATCCAAGCACATGCAACCGATGCCGCTACGGCCGTTGCTTCCTTTGAAGCGACATTGGACGGAATAGCCATCCAGCTTCCCTATGCGACATCCTCCGCGGGCTTGTCGCCCGGAGAACATGTACTCACCTTAAAGGCGGCGGACCTCGCTGGCAAAAGCAGTGAGCAAACGATTCGATTCACAACTTCTGAAGAACATCCATTGCAGCCCGTACTTGTGAAGCCTGTTGACCAAGCGGAGGATGTCGCCACGGAAGCCGTTCTGCAGGTATCGGTTTCCGATCCCACTGGTGATCCTCTTCAGGTAGGATTTTATCAGGGAAAGCGACTGAATGCGGCGGATTCCAGAGTAACCGTCTATTCCCATGCAGCGGATGTAGAACCACCGTTATCGTTGTCCCTTCCGGGGGAAAATCAGCTTACAGGCCAGGATAAATCGGCCATAGGGGCTTCGGATAATCAATATTTCACCTCGGATGCAACGGAACAATTTCCGTACCAACGCTTTGCCGTGGAGGTTGGTAACGGCACGGGTGCCGGCGATCTCATCGAGCTGCGTTGGGAAGGGCATTCTCTAAAAGGCCGCAAGGTCGGGTTGTATGCTTGGAACTTTGCAGCCGGCAGATGGGACTCCCTAAGCTCGGTCGTCGCATCGTCTGAGGAGGATTTTACTTTATCTGCAAGCTTCGATGCGGGGGATTATGCTCGAGACGGTATGGTTCAAGCTTTGGTGCAGGATGAGATTCCTCGCCGCGACCAGTACGACTTTACGATCGGATGGCTGCCGGATACGCAAATTTATGCCGAAATACTTCCGGAGTATTTTGAATCGCAGGTGAATTTCCTTCGTGACGCCAAAGAATCCATGAATATACAGTATGTCGCGCATATCGGTGACATTGTTAATTCCGCCGGTATTGAGGGGCAATGGGAACGTGCCGACCGTTTCATGAAGGTGCTGGAGCAAGCCGACATTCCTTACGGTGTGGTAGCGGGTAACCATGACGTATTCGACGGCGGTGCTACCTCAGAGCCAAACTATTCCGCTTTTTCCAAATGGTTCGGAGCGAGCCGTTTTGAGAATAAGCCCTTTTACGGCGAATCGTACAAAGACAACCGAGGTCATTACGACCTCATCTCAGCCAGCGGCAACGATTTCATTTTCGTGTATATGGGCTGGGGAGTGAACGACGAGGACATGGCCTGGATGAACGGCGTGCTGAAGCAGCATCCGGATCGCAAAGCAGTTGTTGTTGTGCACGAGTATTTACAGAATAATGCCGCCCGTTCGGCCACAGGGAACAAGATTTATCAAGGGGTAGTCGTGCCGAACCCGAACGTCGTGATGGTCTTGAGCGGCCATTTCACCGGCAGCGCACTGCGCACGGATCAGATCGACGATAATAAGGATGGGAAACCCGACCGTAAAGTATATCAGATGCTGAACGATTATCAGGGCATTCCCAATGGCGGAGACGGATATTTGAAGCTGCTCCATTTTGATACGGAATCGGACACCGTGTACGTGAATACCTACTCTCCGATGCTGGAAGATTACAATTACTACGAGCCTAGCAAGGATGAATTTACGCTCTCGCTTGAGCTTGCCCCGCAATTGAAAAGAGTTGCCACAGATTTGTTCGAAGTGAAGGTGTATTCGAACGAACAGATCGGTATGGTCCAAGCGAACAGCGGTATGTATGCGGAAGTGGTTTGGAATGGATTAAAGGGAAGCCAAATGTATGAGTGGTTCGCTCTAGCGAAGGATGGCTTCGGGGGGACAACGTATTCGGATATCTGGTCGTTCCGTACCCGCCTCACGGTTCCGGCACCGGAGCTGCTGAATGTCCGGAAGGTCACTGCCACATCCGCGGAGTTGCTTTGGAATCCGATTCAGGCATCTGACGGTTCGAGTGTTACGTATCTTGTGTATGGAACTCACGGGACAACTGCTTCGGTTACTGACAGTGTGTATAGCGTTACCGGTCTCCAACCGGATACAACGTACACGTTCCATATTACCGCTGTGCATCCTTCCGGTATTTCCTCAAGCCCCAGCGCGCCTGTGACCTTCACAACACTGATTAACCTCGCCGCGCTTCAGGAGGGGGTTCAGCGCTTCGTTTCTGACGGTAAGCTGCAGCACCCGCTGTCCAAGCAACTGGAGCAAATGCTTCTCCAAGCGGAACACCATGAGCAGAAGGGTCAACGGGACCAAGCTGGGAAGAAGCTGGAGGATTTCCTTAAGCACTTGAACAACCATGGGCAAGATAAGCATATTACTCCGGACGCGATGCAGTGGTTAATCCTGAAGTCACAGGCACTAAAGCAAATATGGCAAGGTCAGTACAATCCGTAAGTAAATAGCCAAAAAAACTAAGATCCGCATCCAGCAGCTGGAGCGGATCTTAGCATTGTATAGGTCATTATAAAGATAATTGATCAATAGGAATTTTGAACACATTCTGCAGCACCAGTCCAACGGCGAGAGTAGTACCGTCGGGCGAATCTTCTTTGTGAATGAACGCTAAGCTCCGGCATGTTTCGGGTACATTCGCAAGCACTTGCGTCTCCAGCTCACTAATAAACACCGATCCCAAGGCTTTCAGTACACTGCCTGTAATCAATACACGATCAGGGTTCAACAGTGTAACCGTATTAGCTATCGTATTCGTAATAGCCGCCATCAGGATACCTGCCAGCTGCACGGCCTCCGGTTCCTCCGAACGGAGCCGTTCTGCAAATGTTTCGAGAGTAACCCCGATATTTTTACCTATCCCATGGGCTGAAGCGAGGGTAGTCAAGCAGCCTTTCCCCCCACAATAGCAAGGGTAGTCGAAGGGAGCGGAGAATGTCTTAATATGCCCCACTTCGCCTGCCACGAAGCTGGATCCTGTAACCAGTTGCTTCTCGACAACAATCGCGCCCCCGATGCCGCGGTCAAATTTAAAGGTTACGTTATTCCTAGAAAGGGCCAGAGAACCACCCATGTTTTCATTGAGAGCGAGCAGGTTGGTGTCATTCTCTAGATAAACCGGTACGGTAAACTCCTCCTCAAGCAGCTCCGCAAGGGGAATCCGTTTCCAGCCAAGACCGGGCGAACGTAACAGCACTCCTTGACTCGAGTCGACAAGCCCATGGACACTAATGCCGATGCCCTTCAGCTCGGAGGTATTCGGTATTTTATCCACGAGCTTGCCTAAAACACCACGAACCACCCGCAGCAAATCTTCCTCGGACGAGTAGCCATTCTCCCGAAGCTCGAATGAGGCTAATCTTTCATTTCGAAAATTATAGAGGGCCCCCTTGGCGGAAGATCCGGATAATTCCAAACCGATTGCACAGTATCGGGAACTACTGATTAACAGAGGGACTCGTTTGCGTCCGCTGCCGCTCTCAAGTGCCTGGGGCTCGCCTTCAACGATTACCTTGTCTTGTAACAGCCGATTTACGATATTCGTCACTGTTTGCGTGCTAAGTCCTGTTTTCTGGGCAAGCTCAACACGGGATATAGGATATTCGGAGAATATCAGATGCAGCACCTTCTGCTGATTAATGGATTTTAACAGGGTATGGCTTGTGGACTTTACATTGGACATGGGTTGGCCTCTCTCTCTAACACACGGTACGAATCGGGTCTCATTCCACTTAGTTTACCATTCTCGCAGCCTTCATGAAAAGACATACTTTGTCGAAACATTCTTATTGCTTAGATAGAAAAATAAGGATATTATATAATAAATATAATTGATTTATTATCCTGCAGGCAAATTGTAACCGCATTCATTTACTCGAGGTGTTTTAAACTTTACATTGTGAATACAAAACCATGCAAGAGAGATAACAATTTGCCTGTAGAATAATTAATAAATCAATTGATTTTACTAATTCGAAGGGGGTCTCACAATGTCAAAAAATTATGGTAAGCTCACGAGTTTAAGCTTGGTATTCGCATTGTCCTCATCTGTACTTGCAGGCTGCGCCGGGGGGGCGCAAGAACAACAGCCGGCTGCCCAGCCGGGCACGAACTCGAAGGCAGAAGTCTACGATAACGGTCTGCCCAAGAATGATAAGGTAACCCTGAAGGTCGGATTTTTTATGGGAGGTTATGGCCGGGAATGGTTCGATAATGCCGTTAAGTCCTTTACAGCGAAATATCCCAACGTATCGTTCGATGTGACCGCTTCGGCGGACATGAAGAATATCCTGCAAACCAAAATCTCCGCAGGCAACGATAACGATATGTTTGACTTCTTCAATACTACGCCTCCTGCTGGAGCTTCCGGCATTGTGTCGCTTGCTGAGGCAGGTAAGCTGGAGCCGTGGGACGATTTGTTTGACCGCAAGCTGCCGGATTCACCAACCAAGTCCATGAAAGAGATGTTGCTGCCGGGAATGTTTGAGTCGTTCACCCGTGTCAATGGGAAAATCTATGAATTTGCGACGGCCAGCTCCTTTGGGGGATTATTCTATAATAAAACGCTTTTCGAAAAAAACGGCTGGAATCAGAGCCCAAGAACCTGGGCCGAGTTTAACGAGCTTCTGGCGAAAATAAAAGCAACCGGCGTGAGCCCCATTACCTTCCCTGGCATTCATCCGAATTATTATGATTGGGCGTTCGGGCCGGCTAAGCTTTTCGAATTAGCCGATATGAAGGGCAGCGCAGATAAGGCGATTGAAAACTTTAAAACCTATACCGGTCCTCAGTATACAAGTCCGGAAAGCCTGGAGCATTGGAATCGACTCTATGAGCTCGGCAAGAAAGGGTATTTTCCTGAAGGTCTGCCGGCTTTAACCCATACCCAATCCCAAATGCAGGTGATCCAAGGGCAAGCAGCTATGGTAGCGACTGGAAGTCATGTAGAGAACGAAATGAAGAAGTCGACGCCGGAGGATTTCAAATGGGGCTTCATGGCCGTTCCTTTCGTAGAGAACAAAAATCAAAAGATCTGGGTAAGAAGCGGCATCACGAACTTCCAGTATCTGTGGGCAGGCAAGCCGGAGTTGAACAAGAAATGGTCGAAGGAGTTTATCCTTTGGTTAATGACTTTGGAAAATCAGCAATTTGCTGCGGAGAAGTCCGGCGCACTTCCGATGCGCAAGGATATCATCGACGATGCAAGCAAAGTCGTCAAGCTGTCGAGTTCGGCTCAAGCGATCCTGAAGTACATTAAAGAAACCGATGCCCGTACATATAAGGCACACAGAACCATCAGCATCTCCGATCCGAACCTTGCCAAAGCGACCAAAATGGTAGAAGAAATGACGGTTAAGGTTGTTCTCGGCAAACAGGATCCGAAGCCGATTCTGGAGGAAGCGGAGCAGCTTCTGCAGAAAGCGGTGCAAGCTCAGAAGAAATAATCGGGTGACGGGCGGAGAGGCTCATCTCTCCGCTTTCCCTCATGATAGGAGTTGAATCAATTGGCCGATCAGGTCTCCACTGTACTGAAAGATCAACGTACCTTGCCATCCCGCAAGCTGGGGTTGGATAAAGCAAGCACCCAGAAGTGGCTGTTTCTTATCCTGGCGATCGTCCCTCCCTTTGGCGGGTATCTGCTTTTTACGCTATTCCCGAACATCTTATCCGTGTACTACGCCTTGCTCGATTGGGATGGGCTGACTGAGCCCAAGTTTGTCGGCATTCAGAATTTCATAACAGCGTTACAGGACGAATATGTATGGCGTGCGCTGGGTCATAACGTCATTTTTATGATTACCATACCTGTCCTGGTTGTCCTCATCTCATTGCTGCTTGCCTATTTGGTTACTTACAAATCGTATATCGAGAATGAGTTTTTGAAGGTATTGTTCTTTTTTCCTAATGTATTGTCCATTGTGGTGGTCGCTTTGCTCTGGGCGTTTATTTATGATGGCACGTATGGTTTGCTTAATGGTGCTTTGAAGCTCATGGGTATGGATATGAAGAACTTTTATTGGCTTGGCAGCGAAAATACGGCCATCTGGGCGCTCATTCCGCCATGGGTATGGGGGGGCGTAGGCTTATATGTAATCATTTTCGTCAATGCAATGACGGCCATACCAAAATCACTATATGAATCGGCCATTCTTGAAGGTGCTAGCCATATGACCCGTCTGTTTTCCATTACGCTTCCACTAATCATGCCGGTCGTTCGGGTAAGCGTACTCTTCCTAGTTGTAGGAACACTCAAAACCTTTGAGCTCATTCTGATCATGACGAACGGCGGTCCTTCCGGATCGACGGATGTCATTGGTCTCTATATGTTTAATCTTGCTTTTGGGAAAGAGTATATTAACTACGGTTACGCATCGGCTGTCGGTATGATCCTCTTCGTCATCTTGGTTACGGCGAAGCTGCTGATGGATAAATTTTTGCCGAACCGGGGTGTAGAGTACTAGATCGGAATAGAGGAGGGGAAACGCTTGAAAGAAAAGCGAACGTTCATGGACGTCATCTGGCGTCTGCTATTATACTGCTGGGGAATGACCATCCTGTTTCCGCTCGTATGGGTTTTCTATGAATCTCTCAAAACGAATCCGGAATTTTTCAAGGATTTATGGAGTCTTCCCAAAAAAGCACAATGGTCAAATTACGTCACCGCCTGGACGGAATACGGCTTCGGGCAATCGCTGCTGAATACGCTTTATTATGTGGGCGGAAGCCTGGTGCTCAGTCTTTTCTTCACAACGCTGAACGCCTATGCTCTTACCCGAATGGAGTTCAGGGGGAGGAGCTTGATCTGGGGCTTGATCATGCTTTCCTTATTCCTGCCTGGTATTAATGCACTGGTTCCCCAATACGTTGTCATGAGAGAGCTGGGATTAACGAATAGCCTAACCGGCTTGATCCTGCTGTCTTCGTTAGGGGAGAGTGTATTCTACTTAATGCTTCTTGGGGGATTTATGAAGTCCTTGCCGAAGGATTTGGAGGAAAGCGCGCACATCGACGGAGCTTCGATTTTTCAAGTGTTCTGGAGGGTCATTGTACCCTTGTCCACACCGGGGATTGTCACTGTAGCCATATTCAAGTTTCTGGGGTATTACAACAACTTTATGGGCCCGTTCATTTATTTGAGCGACCCGAAGAAATATACGATTGCCGTGCAAATGTATCAAGCCAACAAGATGATGGAATATACGACGGACTGGGTAACCTTGTTTGCCGGTGTTAGTATCGCTATGGTTCCTTCCGTGATCGTATTTATCCTATTCCAAAAAATGATCATGCAGGGCGCGACATTAGGGGCGGTTAAAGGATAGATTCCTGTATCCGTTTTTGGCCTTAAAGGGGACGAGTGAAACGATGGCAATGGCAAAATATCGGCTTCTTGCTCTTGATTTAGACGGCACTACCTTAACAGATGACAAAAGGATCACAGAACATACCCGTCGCAGAATCTATGAAGCCGTCGACGCAGGGGTGACGGTCATTTTCTCCACAGGACGAGGGCTGCAGACGGCAGGGCTGCTCTGGGATGAGCTCGGGCTAAATGCTCCGATGGTGCTTCTGAATGGGGCGGAGCTCTGGAAAGGCCCCAAACAGGTGTGGGAGCGGAATTATCTTAGTCGTGAGGAGGTTCGCCAGCTGCACGCCATAGCAGCAAGAGTCAACGCTGGCTTCTGGGGCTACAGTGTCGAATGCCTTACTGGGGATAAGGACTGGACGGACGCGATGTTTGATTTGGACTGGATGAAGTTCGGCATTCGTCATGATGACCCGGATGTTCTGAACGAGCTCCGCGATCAGGTTCGAGCCCTGGGTACCCTTGAAATCACGGCTTCAGCATCGATCAATATGGAAATTTCAAAATTAGGGATTACCAAGGAGTACGGAGTACGTAGGGTATGTGAATACCTTGGGATCGAGATGGATGAGGTCATGGCGATAGGCGATCATCAGAATGATTTGAAGCTTATTCGAGCTGCTGGCTTCGGTGTGGCCATGGGCAATGCCGAAGATGTAATCAAGCTTGCTGCGGATGCCGTGACGACATCCAATGAGCAAGACGGAGTAGCGACAGCGATAGAGCGCTACTTACTCGGATAATAAATTTACATTTATGAGGAGTGCTGCAACATGAAGATTGCTGTGGTCGGCTGTGGAACGATGGGCCGTACACACGGGGCCGAGCTAGCCAGAATGCCGGGTGTCCATTTGGTTGGCTTTTGTGACATTCAAGAGGATGCCGCTCTCTTGCTTTCGAAAGCTTATGAAACGAAAGCTTATCATGATTTTGATCAAATGCTGGCAGAAGCAAATTCCGATATCGTAGATATTTGTTTGCCTACGAATTTACATAAAGAGTATGTCCTTCGGGCGGCTCGGCAGGGGAAGCATATCATTTGTGAGAAGCCGATCGCGATGGTCCCGGAGGATGCGGAGGAAATGATCGAGGAATGCCGGAAGCAAGGCGTCCGATTGTTTATAGGGCATGTGGTGCGGTTTTTCCCGAACTACGCGGACATTCGCCGCAAAGCTGAACATGGGGCCGTAGGCCGTCCCGGTGTACTTCATGCAAGACGAATGGGCGGACATCCGGGACAAGCCAAAGACTGGTACAACCATAGTGACATCAGCGGTGGAGTCATCCTGGATTTGATGATTCACGATATTGACTTTGCCCAGAGCATCTTCGGCAAGGTTGATTCGGTTTATGCTATGTATCGTAAGGGCGAGGGTCTGGAATACGCATTGGTTACTTTGAAATTTGAAGGCGGGGAGCTGGCTCACTTAGAAGGGTACTGGGGCTATCCCGGGCCGTTCACGACGAGCGCCGAGCTGGCCGGGAGCGGAGGTGTCATTCGCTTTAACAGTGAGGAGTCCTTATCGATACGCGTATGCAGGAAGAAAGAGGCCGGTACCGAAGGACCGACGGTTGCCGTTCCGAAAAGCCCTACGGTTCATAGCCCATACTATCTTGAATTGGAGCATTTCATTGCATGTCTCCGTTCCGGACTTGAGCCGACGGTAACGACAACGGATGCACTTAGCGCGCTGCAGATCGGTCTTATGGCTATAGAATCAGCGGCAACGGGCCGTCCGGTGAAAACGAATGAATATCGTAGCAAAGGGAAGGGAGAGGAACGCCAGCATGTCAAACATTAAGGTAGGGATGATCAGCTTCGCACACGGACATGGGGGCGGCTTTTTTGCACAGTTGCAGCGATTGTCGGGAGTCGAAGTAACGGCTATTGCTGATGCGAATCGCTCCAGAGTAGAGCGTTACTTGATGGAAGATGAAAACATCCGGTATTATGCAGACTACCGTGAACTGCTTCAAAGTGATTGTGATGCCGTGATCATCTGCTCGGAGAACATTCATCATGCAGAGATGACGATCGCCGCTGCGAAGGCGGGAAAGCATGTGTTATGTGAGAAGCCGCTTGGTCTTTCCATTCGTGAGATGCGTGAAATGCTCGATACCTGCCAAAGTTATGGGGTCCAGCTGATGACGGCGTTTCCTTGCCGGTTTCTGCCGGCCGTGATTCGAGCCAAAGAGGCGATCGAGCGCGGGGATATCGGAGAGATCGTAGCGATCAAGGGGACGAATCGCGGCACGATGCCGGGCGGTTGGTTTGTAGACCCGGCGCTGTCGGGCGGCGGGGCGTTACTTGACCATTCCGTTCACGTTATGGATCTGCTGCACTGGATACTGGACAGCCCGGTAAAGGAAGTTTACGCCGTGTCAGGAACGCTGTTTCATGACATCCCTGTAGAGGACGCAGGTTTTGTTCACGTGAAATTCGCGAGCGGGGCTTTCGCCTCCATTGATACCAGCTGGTCGCGACCGAAAGCGTTTCCTTCTTGGGGAGATGTTACATTGGAGATTGTCGGTACCAAAGGACTGCTCTCTGTCGATGCTTTCGCACAAATCAACGAAGTGTATAGCGACGAAAGCCTCAAGGCTCAGTGGAGCTACTGGGGAGATGATATGAACCGCTGCCTAGTGGAGGCATTCGTTCAAGCGATCCGCATGAACGAAGAAGTTCCCATAACCGGGGTCGACGGTATGCGCTCCACACTCGTAGCGTTAGCGGCATGCGAGTCCGTACGCAGGGGAGAGCCCGTTACATTGAACGAAGCCTACGAATTCAAGGGGTAGTTCGTGCAAAAGAACATAAAGATACCGATGGTAAGGAAGGTGAACGCTCGTGGCTGAGCCAACACAGCAAACTGGGAGCATCTATCATTTGGATGAGAATATGAGGGTTCAAGAACATGCAGGGGATCGCATGCACTGGTATTCCCCTCTCGAAGGGGCCTTTCACGTTGCCGGATTCGCTTGGCTGCATACCGATCGTGTTTATCGCCGGCTTCCATTGAGGCCCGAGGTTATGGTGCGGTCGGCAGTGGATGATCTCGCAAACTGCACCTCCGGCGGACAAATCCGCTTCCAAACCGACTCGAGGAAGGTGTCCGTGCGAATCCGGCTTTCCGGCATTCCGGATATGTATCATATGCCTCCTACAGGAGAGGGAGGTGTGGATGCGTACATTGGCATACCCGGGAGTATGGTCTATACCGGAACGTCCCGTTTCTCATCGGATCAGTTTGCTTATGAGAGTGAGCTTTTCGCAGGCTTGTCGAACGAGGTACGACAATTTACTCTCAATCTGCCCTTGTACAAGGGAGTCGAAGACATTTGGATCGGTCTTGAGCCCGGGGCGATCGTCACAGCGCCTGCTCCATACGAATCTAAGGAGCGTATCATCCTCTATGGCACCTCGATTACTCAAGGAGGCTGCGCCTCGCGCCCGGGCATGTCCTACACTAATATCCTTAGCAGAAGAATCAACCGAGAGTTCATTAATCTGGGATTCTCGGGTAACGGCAAGGGGGAACCGGAGCTTGCTCAGCTTGCTGCGCAAATTGGGGATCCTGCTTGTTTGGTTCTCGATTACGAAGGCAATTGTAACACGGAGCTTTATTGCCGCACGCTGCCTGAGTTTATTAGAATCTATCGGGAGGCTCATTCTTCCGTCCCGATCATGGTAGTTTCCCGTATTGCGTATGGCACAGAGGCGCATAAACCGGAGCTGCTGCAGAGCCGATTGGAACGCAAGCAATTTCAGTCAGATCTAGTGCAGCGGCTTCGAGAAGCGGGAGATACCTTGTTGTTTTTCGTGGATGGATCGGGATGGCTAGGTCCGGAGCCCGCGGAAGCAACTGTGGACGGCGTGCATCCGACGGATCTCGGCTTTATGATGATGGCGAACGGTTTGGAGCCGATCCTTCGCAATGTACTTGCAATCAGGTGATAGCTCAATAACATGAAGAAAAGGGAGCCGGTCATTCCAGCTGCCTTTTTCTTGTTAACTGGAAGTAGTCTTCAAGAAATATATTAGAATTAATGTGAAGAAGCTGCCGGGCAGTAAAATTCAATTTACTATGGTACAATATGGGAATCCTAAAGGATCAATTGTAATTATGAAATATGAAGAAGACACAGAAAACTCCTGAACCAAGACTCATTAACCTAAATGTTCAAGGATATTAGTTAAGTGCTTCATTTTTGTTAATACCGATTATGTAATAACGAAAGGGTGGTAGGATTGAACACATGTTTTTTGCTAACCGGAAAACCTCGAGCGGGGAAATCAACAGCAATTAAACGAGTTATTCACCGAATTGGTTCTGAATATTTTGGTGGATTTTACACAGAAGAAATACGTAACATGACGGACCGAACTGGATTTAATTGCGTATCGCTTAGTGGTGAGAGTGTTCTTATTGCAAGTGTTGATAGTTCAAGCTCGTTAAGAGTAGGGAGGTATGGGGTTGACATAGATGCTTTTGAAAATATCGCCTTAAAGGCAGTAAGGCAATCGTTAAAAACAAAGAAGATTACAGTTATCGATGAAATTGGTTTCATGCAAATGTTATCCGATCCTTTTCAAGAAATGATCCTTGACATTATGTCAAGTTCCCAACATTTTATTTTAGCGACAATTTGTTTAGATAGCCATCCAGTGATTAACAAGATAAAAGAAAAATCCGGGATAAATCTTTATTATCTTAATGAAGAAAATCGTGAATCTATAACAGAAGTATTAGCAAATGATATTGTTAAGTTAACGGGTACTTCAACGTGATATTCACAGGACAGAAAGCCGCGATAACTGCTCCCTGAAATGATGAATCAAGTAATGTTCTCTATAAACAAGATAAGTACCTGGAGGAATCTATGGAAAAACCAGTGGTTATTGAAGAATACAACGAAAAGTGGCTTTTCGAATATCAGCAGGTCGGAGTTAGTGATTTAAAAGAAGTCGAAGAATTTATTGAACCTTTAGCAAAAATAGGCTATGAACATGTGCATCACAAAGAATTCCCTAACAGAAGATTCTTTAGATAAGGTCAATGGAGAGCAGGGACGCATCATCTGCACATATACAATTATGGAAGCGAAGAGTGGGAAAACAATATTTTATTCAGGGATTATTTAAGAACCCATCCCGATGTCCTAAAGCAATACAATCAATTGAAAAAAGAACTCGCGGAAAAATACCGTAATGATAGGGTTGCTTATACTAATGCCAAGAATCCTTTCATTACTGATGTGATTCAAAAGGCCAAATGGAATCAGCAATAAATACTTAATTCGTTACGCCATCGGTGAATGATATCTTACTATATCACAGAGGCAGTCGGTCAGTACGATCGGCTGTCTTTGTTGAATTTTCCAGCAGGATAACGTAATTCCAGGCCTAAATCATTTTTTCGTTCGTTTCCGATGTCACAAATCAGCGCCTTACGTTGTTATATGTGCAAAACGTAAAGGAGCTGAGGAAAAATGAACGACTTAACATGCGTCATCATCGGAGGCGGCCATGTAGGGCTTCATTCACTCAAAGCAATAAAGGAAGAGACTCGGGACATGGCGAACGGGCGGCGGATTCGGTTTGTTCTGATCGACAAGCAGCCTGGTCATATACGCAAAATGCTGTTGTTCCGGCCTGCCGTGGGCCAGGAAGAGATTATGATTCCCTGGACGCATTATTCATTCTCAGAAGGCGTCGAATTCGTGCAAGGTAAGGTTACGTCCGTGGACAGCGGGGGAAAACAGATTCGATATGAGGATGCGCAAGGTAATCATGCCCGCATGCAGTATGACATTTTGGTCGTGGCGGTCGGCAGTATCGTGCGGCAACCGGAATCCAATCGGGGCGGCATCGCCTTGACCGACCCACAAGCAGCGGCTGACATCCGAGAGCGCTGGCACGCCAACCTGCGAAAAGCTGCCGGTGAGATGGACCCTGGGGAACGAAAGCGACTGATGTCGATCGCGGTTGCGGGAGCGGGTATCAGCGGTGTTGAGACATCCGCCGAGCTGGCGCTTGAGATGCGGAAGGAAGCATCGTCATTAGGACTAAACCCGTCCGATATCAAGGTCTATTTGTTGAGCGGACAGAGGCGATTGTTTCTGGAGGGGCCTGAAAAAGTCGGGAAAAAATTGGATCAGGTTCTCTACGAATGTGGTGTAAAAGTACTTTACAACTGTAAAGTGATGCAGGCGGAAGCAGGGGCGGTGAAGCTCAGCAATGGCGATCGTCTGCCGGTTGGCCTATGTATCTGGACAATTGGTCTGGTCCCGAATCCGGCCCTTCGAAGCATGGGATTGCCGCTTACTCCAGATGGTCAAGTGATGGTGGATGAATGTTATCGCGTCGAAGGGGCGACGGGTGTTTACAGCATCGGCGACTGTGCGAGAATCGTCGATCCGGAAAACGGCAAGGCGGATTTGATGAGGGCCGGAGAAGGCGTGCTGCAGGCAGATAGACTGGGGAAAATCGTGATTGCCGATCTGGAGGGCCGCACCGCACCGGTTCACAAATCCGCCAGCTCGATATTGGATTTCTTCTGCATCGGCTTGGGGGAGAACCGTGGATTTGTATGGGGACGCAAGTGGGGACTTAATATGATCATAACGGGAAAGCTGGGGTGGAAAATTAGGAAACTGGCATGGGATAAGGGGAGTATGCTACGATAGTAACTAGATACCAATATCAACCAGCCGGAAAAGGTGAGACGGCAAATGGAGAAACTTTACGGTCAATATAAAACGCTGCTGTTCACTCTGGCATATCAGCTGACAGGCTCCGCTGCAGACGCGGAAGATGCGGTGCAGGACGTGTTTGTTAAGGCGTGCCACGTACAACCCGAACGTTTGGAGGAACCGAAGGCGTATTTATGCAAAATGATAACCAATCACTGCCTCAATCTGCAGAAGTCGGCGCGGAAAAAGAGGGAATTGTACGTCGGCCCGTGGCTGCCAGAACCGGTTCGAATGTCGGAGACGGATCCGCTAGAGACGACGGTCGTCCGCCGCGATCTGCTGTCATACGCCATGCTCGTACTGCTCGAACGGCTGACGCCGGCAGAGCGGACGGTTTTCGTCCTGCGTGAGGCGCTGGGCTTCGACTATTTCGAAATCGCGGAACTGCTTGGCAAGCAAGAGGCCAACTGTCGCAAGCTGTTGAGCCGGGCGAGAAACAAAATGGGCATATCCGAGGACGAGACGGTTACAGCTGAAGCAGTTGAATTGGAATGGGTGAGCCGTTTCCTTACCTCCCTCGAGCAGGGAAACGTCGATCTAGTGATGTCACTGTTGACCGAGGATGTCAAGTTCGTCGCCGACGGTGGCGGGAAAGCTAAAGCGTTCAGGCATCCGGTGCAAACGCGTGAGCACGTGGCCCGAGTACTGCTCGACGGGATGCACAGCTTAAGGTCCTATTTTCAGGGAGACTTTCATTTCGAGTTTGCCCCTTTGAACGGTGAGACCGCTATCGTAATCCGTTCGGGGGACGAAATAGTGGCCGCTTTATTCATACAACTCCGAAGCGGAATGATTTCCAGAATGTATGCCGTTCGAAACCCGGATAAGCTTGTTCGAGTTTATTCCGAAATGCCGGATTATGAAAAACCGCAAAAATTTACACCTTAAGGGATGGGTACCCGGGGTATTATAGCTCAAAAAAACACAAAGGCAGCCGGCCCACTAGATCGGCTGCCTTTGTTCATCTATGGGAGGATAATTTAATTCCCATATGGAATATTAAGGTAAATTTATTGAGGAAGGATTCCATGCTTTTTCACATTTTAGCGAAGACGATAGTATCAAAATATTTGTACCTAAAGAGAAACAAAATCGTCCCTTGAGCTTTTTGACAAGACTGCTGGCTACTATATTTATCGAGGCTAATGGTGAGCTGGGTTACGAGCTAAAAAAACACGCTCAACCTGTAACCATGGGTGAACTTAAAGATCTTTTAGAACGTCGTATGGGATTGGATGAAAAGAATAGTTCCTAAAATGGGTGGGGAAAGTTCCGTTAAAAAGATATTTTTGCCAAGTCTAAATAGAGTCCTATAATATGCATTATGTAAACAAGCGCCTATAATATTGATTATTATGAACCTTTGTCCGCTCAACTTGACAATAATTACGACCCATGGTTTGTCCAATAATGACATGTACGAGTTTACCACCCAAGTCTACAAGATTAGCCCTTGGTGGCTCTGTGGCAACTCATCCGGCTAACCCTGCCTCAAATTAGGTTCGTGTAACCTTGGCCCGTGCATTTGCCTCCGGCTTTCCTTCAGATTCTACCTCACGGTAGACACCCTTGCCCTTGGCTAACGGTAGGCGCTCGCCAGCCCCCGCTGGGCGTACAAAGAGAAAAGGCAACCGGTTCTGACCGGCTGCCTTTTTCGTTTCAACATTTGCAAAATTACGGAATCAATTCCAAGGTGTGTGAAGGTATTTAGTTTAAGGAAATGAAACTTTAATCGCTACCCGCTTCGTTGTACCAACGACTGCACTGAAGTCAGAAGTGACAATAGATTGCACATATTGGTTCGTCTCAAATTTCGAGACTAGCATTGGTACGGGATCCATTCCGGCCGGCACCCATCTGGCGCTTATCTCGTACTTGGCAATCGGCACTGATTGAAGACCTGGTCCATCCGGGGAGAAGGTTGTGACCTCCTTAATCACTTTCCCTTCGGTGCCGTCAATTAAACGGGAAACTGGCGTAAGCGTTAATTCAACCTGATCGAGGGAAAACTCGGACCATTGTTCTTTATCCGGATAGTTATATTGGATAATGACCATCCCATTAATATCATCCCAGACGAAATCCCGAATAGCGCCTTTATTTCCTCCAAAGGGGCGATCTGTAACGGATGTCAAATTAAATTTCTGAACCTTTCCTTCGAATTTACGCTCAAAGTAACTGATCATATTCCATGTCGTATTGATTTCGGGCAAATCGATCTGATAGTACCCGTCTGTATCTGTGAATGCCTCTTGATAGCTATCTCGGGCTAATTGGTTATCTGCAATAATTTCAACACCTTCGAGGGGCTTGCCCTGTCGGTCCGTTACGCGGCCTTTCACAACAAATGGCTCTACGGAAAGTTCGTTGGGCCGCGTATGGGAGTCTGAAGTAGCATCACTGCCAGCTGTATGAACAAGTGCGATACTGCGATTTGCATCATAATCGACTTTAGCACCAAGTGACTCCGATACAAAACGAAGCGGAACATACGTTGTTCCTTCCACAAGCATCGGAGGAACATCAAGCGTATTCGTCTTGTTATTCACGCGAGCTGAGACATCCCCAATGATAAGCTTAACGGTGGTGTCGCCTTTCGTGGCCGTAACGGATTGCTTCTCCTGATCCCATATGACCTCGGACTGCAGTTTTTCAAAAATGGCCCGCATCGGCACCATCGTTCTACCATCTACCAAAAGGCCGACGGCAGTAAGCTTGCTTCCATCGATCTCAATGCCGATTTCTTTGTCATGGCTATTTGCCCATGCCTGCACGCTGATAACTCCGGAAATCAAGGCCACGCTTAGTAAAGCCAGTATCTTTTTCAAGCTCATTTGCCTCCTTTTCTCCAGCTAGTCATCGTTCATCTTGCAGGCTTATTGTTTGTAGATGTCTTGCGCGTTGTTGCGGAACGTATTCCCTGCTAGATAATCGGTCGCCACATTGGAGCTCTTGATGTAGATGCCGTATTCTTTACTATTTTCAATTGTAGAATTCGTCAGGAAGGGCCCTAAATCTTCCGGTAACGTGATCCCGTTTACCGCATCCTTAATGACGACATAATCAAGCTTGAAATCCTTGCCGACATAGGGTCCTGCTCCAATGCCATCCCAGCTTCCAGGACGTTCTAGCTGGGAGGTAAAGGTAATCGGTTGATCCTTGGTGCCTTTAGCGATTAATCCACCTTTATCGTAGCTGCCCACCGTTAAGCCGCTGAGTTTTTCCCAAATGGTTACCGTTCCAGGTGCAATCGTTAAGACAGGACTGGATGGACCATCCACATAGACGGTAATTTTGGCTTGATACGGAATACTAAGTTTATTCCAAGTCGTATTGGTGTTAATCGTTGTCGACGACATGGAAGCTGCAATCAATACAACATCGAGGTCATTTCCCTTGTAATTACCATCAGGCAATTGATGCGTTCCATATGCAGCCGTTATGATGGGTGCTCCGCCACCGTTAGGGGATGTTTTGGTGCCTGTTATCGTAAGATTTTTACTCTGTGAAGATAAACGGGTATTTTCTGTTAACTGAATGCCTGCGTAGGCATTCTGCTTGAATTGCGTATCACGCACGGTTAACTCAACGGGCGAGGTTCCTGCCGTAACGGTAACGGCACCATTCTCTCCACCAGCGTACTCGATCTGGGCAAAGTCGATGGAAGCGCGGCCTTTTACCGTCTGTTCATAGAAGTGAATGCCTTTCCAAAAGCCAGGTTGTGCCCCCGCCGTATCTGCTGTTAAGATGGCTGGATTTTTCTCCGTTCCTTCTATAACCAGTCCTCCAGGAGCGTTAAGACCAACAAAGATACTCGTTCCTTTTTCAAATCGCACGACCGCACCCGCTTCAATAACAAGATTAGGGCTATCCTTACCTTCAACGTAGATATCATCCTTTACAAAGTGGGGACTTCCGCACACTCCCCATGTTTCCCCGCCAGACTTAATTGTGCCGCTGTGTACCTGTCCTCCGGGAAGGTTGCAACTGCTATCTGTTGAAACGATAGCCGTATTGGTTGTTGAATCGAAGTCAACGTCAGCACCAAGAGCCTCCGATACAAATCTTAATGGCACATAAGTGCTCCCATGGACTAATAAAGGAGGCACATCCAAGGTCGACGCACGATCATTAATCTTAGCTTCAACATTATCGATTTGTAAATGAACGACGGTTGAACCTTTTGTTGCGGTTATGGAACGCGTGACGGGCTCCCATTCTAACGTAGCGCTCAGTTGCTCAAAAATAGCTCGAAGGGGCACCATTGTTCTTCCATCAATTAAATGAGCCTCCACATCCAACTTACTGCCGTTGACTTTCACGGCTACAGACTTTTGAATCTCGCTTGATGCTGAAGCTGCACCAGCAGGTAGAACACAAACCGTGATCAAAAACACGGCCAACCATAAACGTAACCTATTCGTTTTCATGTTTATTCCTCTCTTTCTTCCGCTGTTCATTTCGCGACTTCCCCAATACTTGCGCCGGCAATCCGATCCCCCGAGTTTCCGGATGGATCCGTGACCCCATCATCCTCCTTCGCATGGATGATCAAGGATTTCCCCCACACCGAGTTGTCTTTCCCTTTCTCCAACGTAACGCCTTCAAGAAGATAATGAGCATTCACCGTACCATTCGCGGCGACCTCCAAATTTTGCAGATCCCCCAAATGATGACCATCCGGGCTGTGAAGTCCGTGCTTTTTGCTTAATGGATTGAAATGCCCTCCCGCCGTTGCAAAATCATTGCCTGCGATGGGATTCTGATGCAGATGAAACCCATGCTTACCTGGGGCCAGCCCGGATGCTTTGACTTCAATGTTCACTCCATTCTCGCCCTGCGATAGTGCAGCATGGCCGATCACGCTTCCCTCTGCGTCCCTCATGTCAACCGTTACAGCCCCAATCCATACCGTTTTCGTTGTACCATCCCATTGCACAGGCATATTCAGCATCTCAACTACTTTGCGAACAGGCACGTAGGTCGTTCCTTCGTACACGATAGATTCCGGTACCTTCTGACCATTATTGTTGTACATACCGTCCTGCGTGGTGTGGTCTTCTCCCGCGACGACAAATCGCAGTTTATCGAATCCTACAGAGATGTTTTCCGACTGCGCCAATGAAACGCTTGAAAAACATAAGGAACCGAACAAAAATACTCCAGCCCAATGCTTTAAACTTAATCGTTTCATTTCCATATGCTGGCTTCCTCCACCCATTAAAATTGTTCGACAGGAATACATGTTACAGGACGGATCTGAATTTTATATCAAGAGAATATCAACAAAATACGAAGATCCTGTGTGCAGCGAGTTCATCAATAGAAAACTACTCCCCAACCTCAACTTTTGCGGATATAATGGGAATACAAAGTAAGAATCATTGAGAAAGAAGGTATACCATGCAGCAGTTGGGAGGTCCGATCCGCATATTGGTCGTGGATGACGAGGAGCAAATGACAGCCTTCATTGCAACTTACTTAAGGAATGAAGGCTATTCCGTTACGGTAGCCCACAGCGGTTCTGAGGTGCTTCGGATGTTCGAGGAACCCTTCTCGCCAGGATTCGACCTGGTGCTGCTAGATTGGATGATGCCAGGGATGAACGGTTTGGATGTGTGCAAGCATCTGCGCAAATGTTCCGATGTTCCCGTCTTTTTCCTTACCGCAAAAACAGACGAGATCGACAAGGTGCTGGGGCTGGAATTCGGGGCGGACGATTACATTACGAAGCCATTCTCTTTAAGAGAGCTGGAAGTCCGGATCAGAGTCGTGCTCCGCAGAAGGCAGCCGCAGGCGCTGCCGTCGAAGGATGCCGAGGAGGAGCCGAGGATGCTGAAGAGAGGCTCGCTGTCTATCGATATTCCGAAACATGCTGCGTATATCGACCATCAGGCGATTTCTTTGACTCCTACGGAATTCAAGCTGCTTTGTACCCTGGCAAAGCACCCGGGCCGGGTATACAGTCGGATGGACTTGCTGGAAATGGCATTAGGCGATGAATATGCCGGCTACGAACGCTCCATCGACACGCACATTCGCAATCTGCGCAAGAAAATTGAGAACGATTTCTCCAATCCGAAGTTAATCGTAACCGTACATGGGATTGGCTATAAGTTCGGTAACCCCACATGAAAATGCGCTTGAAGCTTTTCTTTACCTTCTGGGCGTTTGGCATAGTTATTTTCCTATTATCGAATCAAAGGATGACCCGGCTTACAGTAGGAAACGACGGCATAGAGACAACGATTACAGTCCTACTGCTTGGTGTAAGTGCGATCGCGGGGGTATCCTATTTGCTCGCCATTACCTTATGCTTAAGACTCGAGATTCTGGCAGGACAAACAAAGAACGCAGTCCGGCAACATCCCGGGTTGCCGAGCGGGCTGGAACGTTCGCAGGATGAAATCGCTATGTTAACCTATACCGTCAACCTGCTCAAAGAGCAGCTGACCGAAGGTGAAAGCATCCGTAATCAACTCGTAGCAGATATTGCTCATGAGTTGCGCACTCCCCTCGCTATATTACGTGGGCATCTGGAGACGATCTTGGAAGGAGCTGAGGAATTTGATCGGGCGCACCTCATTCCCCTGCTTGATGAAACGAAACGGATGTCCCGGCTTATCCAAGACATGCAGGATTTGAACCTGGCTGAGGCAGGCAAGCTGGCACTTGACCGAACTTGGTCCCTTTTTAGATCTACGCTCGAAGAAATTGTATCGATCCTGGAGATTGCAGCGGAGGCGAAATCGATCACACTGCACCTTGATGGAGGAGGTGACGGTGAACTATATATGGATGCATCGCGGATCAAACAAGTATTCATCAACCTGATCGGGAATGCTGTCCGCTATACACCGGAAGGCGGACGGATTGATGTTCATTATAGTTACCAGCATGGACAAGTCATTGTGACTGTATCGGACAATGGGCCAGGCATCCCGCCCGAAAGCTTGCCTTACATCTTCAAGCGCTTCTATCGCGTTGAGAACTCGCGAAACCGGATGTCAGGCGGAACCGGTATTGGACTTGCGATCGCCAAAGAATTTATCGAAGTGCATGGCGGGACGATACATGTCGAAAGTGAGCCGGGTGTAGGGACGTCCTTCACCGTCACACTGCCTGTATTCCCTCCCAATCCATAATCCCAAATCGTAAGAACTACGTATTTTCTCAACATGTTTTCACTAAAAAATTGATATTTCTGGGATACACTAAACCGAAAAGCTGCATGGCCTTAGATTGGAGTGAATGGGATGAACGACTCGCAGCCCCTTCTGCAGGTTAAGGAGTTATGGAAAACCTACCCTTACAGCGACTATAAGGTGGAAGCATTGAAAGGAATCTCCTTTGAAGTTTCAAAAGGAGAAACGATCGCCATTATGGGACCTTCTGGCTGCGGAAAAACGACCCTGCTCAATTGCGTATCGGGATTGGATACTATGAATCAGGGCAGCATTTTGATCGACGGTGTCGATCAGAACGCTATGAACAGCAGAAACCGTGACACTTATAGGGCGAGGCATATGGGTTTTATATTTCAAGCGTACAATCTAATCCCTGTACTGACGGCTGCAGAGAATGTCGAGCTACCTTTATTAAGCATGGGAATGAAGCCCAAGCTAGCCCGTGAAAAATCGCTTGAAGCATTATCCAGGGTAGGACTTCGCGACCGGTCCAGCCACAGTCCGGCTGAGATGTCAGGCGGGCAACAACAGCGGGTAGCCATTGCCCGAGCCATCGTCAACCAACCGTTGATCGTCTGGGCGGATGAACCGACTGGGGCCCTCGATTCGAAAACAACTTTCATGGTCATGGATCTGATTGCACATTTGAATCGAACGGAAGGGATCACGTTCATTATTGTCACGCATAATCCAGACGTGGCCCGTTACGCCCATAGGACCATCTACATGGACAGCGGTCATATTATTCAGAATCGGGCGAACCGCGGGAGGAATTTATGACGAAGGTTGTAACTGTCATACTTGCAATTGGAGCCGGTTTGACCTTATATCTCATTTGGCTTCTTTTGCGTTATCCGCATTTGCGCCGAATGGCCTGGCGAAGCATGCAGAAGCAGAGACGCTCTATGCTGCTGACGGTAATCGGGCTAGCAATCAGCACCTCCTTCATCTCGATGACACTCATTACAAACTCGGTCTTAACCGACGGGACGAAATCCGAATTGATAAGGTTGTACAGCAGCATTGCCTACGATATCCCTTCCCGTAATCAAGCTGTAACCGATGATTCCTATTTCGATCTCGAGACGATTCGAGAAATCCGTCAACATACCACAGACGTCTCCCTCCCTATCATGTCCCTGCCTGCTACCTATATGACGAAGAGCAGCATGGGTGCGATCGATAGGCTTTCCCCTTACGTAAATACTATTGGCGTAGATGAAGCGGAAGCCGTTCGTTTCGAGCCTACCCTAAGCGCTGTGCTTGGCAGCGGGCTGCAGCGGAATGACCTACTTTTATCTTTCCATGCTGCTGAACGCTTGGGGGCAAAGGCGGGAGACACCGTATACGTCATAGACAACTCTAATAGTGAGATCAAGCTGACGGTTACGGCCGTAGTTCCGGAGCAAGGATTAACGGGCTATCCCGGTATATATCATGGCAAGGGTACTGCCCTAGTAAATTTGGATACCGCCCGCGCCTTAGAAGGTGTCCAAGGCACGTTATACACCAATCTCCTGCTCGCTGAACCGCCTCCTGCGAAATGGGAAGCTGTGCCTGTACGCGACAATTTTGTGAAGGACCGCCAAGACGTCATCTTGTTCCTCACCATTTTTATTGGCATCGTAAGCTTAAATGCAATCCTGATCGGAATCGTCCTGATTACGAATATATTCCGGCTGATTGCCGAGGAACGCAGGAATGAATGGGGCATACTCCGCACTGTCGGCTTAAGCAAGTCTGACGTGGGCAGGCTGATGATGATCGAAGGGCTGCTACTCGGCATTTTCTCCGGCGCGCCCGGTGTACTACTGGGCTTGGTGCTGGCCTACTTTTTGTTGGTTCAAATAACTGCTTCTTTCAACGATCTTCTGTTTTTGGGTGTAAACGCCCA
This sequence comes from Paenibacillus silviterrae, assembly GCF_030167925.1. Lineage (GTDB taxonomy): Bacteria > Bacillota > Bacilli > Paenibacillales > NBRC-103111 > Paenibacillus_G > Paenibacillus_G silviterrae. The sequence goes on along the minus strand of NZ_JASKUT010000002.1, from coordinate 941,029 downwards.
TCTGCATTTAGATATCAGTGTTGCTTTCTCCGGATTGTCCGTTTGCATGCTTATTGTATTCATTTGCGTTAAACTCATCGCCGGGAAAATAGCTAATCTGTCTGTTGTCGAAGCCATGCGTCCTGTTCAGCTCTTGCAGCAACCGGAACAAAGGCATGGAATCTTGAAAACCTGGGTGTTAATTACATCCTCTCTTTACCTGCTAGGGTGTTCAGCCTTGATCGCCGTACCGGATATCCGGAGTGATTGGATTACCGACAACCGTCTGCCTCTCATTATCGCGATGCTCTTTCTCTCACTCCCGGTTCTAGTGTGGGTCATTGTGCAGTTGCTGCCGATTCTCGGAAAAGGCATCCTCCTTGTATGTCGCAATCAGTCAGGTCTCACGCTTATGATGCGGCTTGCACTGCGCAATATGAATACGGCACCCCTCCGAACCGGCTTGCTCTTGTTCATGTTCGCCGTGGTCTCCTGCTTTCTCAGCTTTTCAATTCTTTATAGTCATTCGATTCAGATATACATGAACGATTCAAATCCAATAAAACTCACCGGCGGGCACGAGTTAGCCGCACGAGTCTGGAGGCCCCTGTATACGGAGTCTGTGCTCCGGCATATGAAGACATCGAAAGTGTACGAACAGATCAAGCCTTTTCAACTATCCGCTGTGCAGCAATTGTTCTGGAAACAAGTTCAGGGTCCGGAAAGCTCGTTTGAAATCAAAGTCAATGGCATCGACGGGAGCTTTGCAGAATCGAACGACATCCCCTTACTGGCAAGGGATAGCCGGTATGCAAGCGACCGAGAGGCCTGGCGCGGGCTGGCCACCAGTGACGAAGCGGTTATTCTCGCGAACAACCTACAGAATTACACCGGTGGAAAGGCATACCGCATTGGCGAATCATTTCCGATTACTGTCGGGGATCGCACGGTCTCCAAAACAATTATCGCTATAGCCGGCGAAAGCGGGTATCAATCGCAATCCTATGGGATCTGGCTCAATACACATGTGCTGATGCAGTTAGCCAAAAGCGAACGGGATATCCACAGCACCGTCTTTATTAAGCTGGGGTCACAGGCGGACAAGGATGCCATTGAGAAGATAAGTCAGCTGCTTGCTCTACAGAATATATCTCCCGTAAAGGATGTTGTCGAGTCTGAGAATAGCTATTACCAAACCATGATATTCATTGGAAACGTGGTGCGCATCTTTACTATCGCTGCTCTCGGCATTGGTATGATCGGTCTCATCGTGGTCTTGTACCGCCTGGTTCACCAGCGAAGTCGTTTTATCGGCATCCTGTATACCATCGGCATCAGACCGGAAACAGTGCTCCTTAGTTTGCTGCTGGAGGGTTTCTTTATTGGAAGTCTTGGTTTAGCCACTGGGTTCTTGGTAGGAACTTCCGTAAGCTATGTAACCTTCAACACGTTGTTCAGCATCGAAGGTATCGCCTATTCGCTGCCTATCTTGCGGATTCTGGCATACTTTAGCACTGCTCTCGCATTTACCCTGGCTCTCTCCTTTCTACCTGCTCGCAAGGCGCTGCTTGTCTCTCCGATGGAAGCGACGCGCACGAGCAGTTGAATCCAGGAAAAACGATCATTCAGTACATGGAAGTGGATCGACATGACCGAGCCTTTTAAATTTCCCATGAACTGATAGAATATCTATTTAGGATAAAATCGGCCATTCCTCTGGAGTGGCCTTTACGGTATATTTTATTACGGAATTTTAAACTATTTTTAAAGTTAAATTAAACAATAATATGAGTTTTAGCATCCTTTTTTCTCCAACTGGGAAAAATAGGATGGATTTTTTGCTTGGAGATAGATAGAAAGAGAACGGCCATGATGTCTTTGTGGATGAAACGCTCGATTTAGCTAACCTCGATGCACTGAATGATAGAGATGTAACCATCGAAATACATGTACATGATAGTGATCCATGGCTGCGCGCTATTTGGCCCACAAAAAATATTGTGGTACACCTATTCTTAAGGAGATTGGCTGAAGAGATCTTGGCTGTAGTAAACAATGGCAACTACAAGACACGAAAAGCGGAATTTCCTATCCAGATCGTATTCTGGATACTGTTCTCGGCCCATGTGAGCAAAGTATTGATCTTCTTCAGGTCTATATTTTCTAATCCGAATGGCTTACTAATCAAACGAGGCCGCCATATTCGTGGCAGCCTTTACTTACCGTCACCCCGTTAGACTTTAGGAGTCATGGTGTCATTTAACCGTCTGGTAAACGAGGCCTATGGCCCCAGAATCAAATGTCTTGTTTTCGATAAGTTTAAGTTTGATCGTCTCCTTGAGACCTTGGAATAACGGCAACCCGCTGCCGATCAGGACGGGAGAAACGGTAATTTTATACTCATCTATTAAATCAAGCTGCATAAGATAGTGTGCAAGCCTAGGACTGCCGAGGATGACCATATCCTTGCCTGGCTGCTGTTTGAGATTCTTGATCTCTTCCTCGACATTTTCTTTCACAAGTCTGGAATTGTTCCATTCGACTTTCTCTAACGTCGTGGAAAAAACGATTTTGGCTATGTTTTCGATCCACTCTGCATGATTTCGTTCATGCTGCGAAGCTGATGGGTTCGAAGGTATAGATGGCCAGTAACTATGCATCATCTGATAAGTCTCACGTCCCCAAATGACAGTGTCGGCAGTACTCAGAATTTCTTTCGCGTGTTTCTCCAAATCAGCATCGTAGGAAACCCAGCCAATGTCCATTGCACCGTTCGGCCCTTCTACAAAACCGTCAAGCGACGCGTGCAGAAATAGAACAAGTTTTCTCATTCTCAGTTTCTCCTTTGTTCGTGAGGGATATCTACATTATACAATAACTACATATTAGCATAATTCAACTTGGATTGTTTCTTATGGATTGCTATCTATGCTGCAGCAGAATGGCTTGCTGTTGTTTCACTCTGTTCATTTTTGTGCAAAGGAACATTTTTCCACATAAAAAAGGATTCGGGTCAAGTGCCCGAACCCCACAAGTTTTTCCACCCCTTAGGGGTCTGCAAGCAACAGTGTGTCCTCATCAACAGATCATCATACTTAAACATCATAATCCACGATGTATTGCTGCATTTCCGTATTATAATATCCTTCGCTGAATTCGATAAGCTCCCCTGTATCATCATAGGAATACCGCGTGCGTTTTAAAAACGGCGTAGAACTATCCACAAGCAAGGCATGCTCCACATAGGAAGGAGCCAAAGCAACGGTGAATTGATCCCGAAACTTTGCTAAGGGAACGTCCTTTTCCTCAAGCAAACCGTATAACGATTGCGATTCCAGATCGGACAGCTCCATATCACCCTTGCGCAAGGTCAAATAATGTGTGTAATGAATATAAGGCGCGCCGTTTAGCAAATATAGCCGCTCGATGCGAAGGCTGCGTTCTCCGAATAATCGGTGCAGCAGCGTCCCCTCTTCATGGCTTACCGCTTCCGTTCGCAGTAATTGTTTTTGAATTTTATGTCCTTCTTCGACCAAAAGTTCCGTGAAACGTTTCCAGGTAGAAAGCTTGGAGGTCGACGTATTTCGGATGACTTTCGTACCTTTGCCGCTGCTCTTCTCCAAGTAGCCTTCTTGTACAAGCTCGCTAACGGCATTGCGAATGGTAATTTTGCTTACGGCAAACTCCTGTTCTAACTGGGGCTCGGAAGGAATGTTGCTCTCAATCGGATACACCCCGTGCAATATCCGGTCTTTAATAATATTTTTGATCTGCAAATACAAAGGTTTGCTTTTTCGAGATAAACTCACTGCTGCATCCGCTACCTTTCTACATCGCCTACGGTTTCTGTGATGGCTCGAAGAATATCACTCTCGGACGACATCGGCGTATCGCCGGCAATGGTATGCGCGAGCATGCCGGCCGCCGCTGCGAAGTTGACGGCTTTCTCCTGAGAATACTGACTGAGCTCCCCATGAATAATTCCGCTCGTATAGGCATCTCCTGCCCCTATTCTATCATAGACAGGAAAGGTGAGCTTGTTTGAAAAGGCAAAGCTTTGACGTTTATACAGAAATCCTTGCAAAGAATGCGTGTTGTCGCCATTAATGGAACGGTGCGTGCCGGCAATGACAGCAATTTGAAATTGCTCCGCGACGGCGGGAATCAAATGAATGAGCTGCTCTCTGCGGGATTCCTTGTTTGTATCCATACCGAGAATCAACATCGCATCTTTCTCGTTCATCATGACGATATCAGCCATATGCAGCATTTCTTCGTAATGAGGCTTCGCCTTCGCATATCCGTTCTCTCCCCAAAGCGAAGGCCGGTAATTGCAGTCGAAGACAACGGTTCCACCGCGGGCTTTGACCGCTTGTGCGAAGCGTTTCATTTGAGCGCGGACCGTATCGTTCATGGCAAGCGTAATTCCGCAAAAATGGACGACATCCAGCTGCCCGGCAATGGAAGTAAAATCGTACGTGTCTTCCGGTGCAGTATTAAAGCTGCTTTCCAACCGGTTCGTATACGTAACTCTGCTTGGTCGAGTACCGAACCCGTTTTCCAAAAAGTACATCCCAATCGATTTGCCGCCCTGGTGCATAAATGTAGTAGCGATTCCTAACTTGCGAAGATATGCCGCTGCGGCGTCACCGAGGGGATTGGCCGGCAAGGTGGACACTAGGTAGCCCGTATGCCCAAAGCGTGCAAGCGCCGAGGCTACGTTCACGCCCGTACCGGAAAAAGAATAGCTTAGCTGGCTCGCTTGCGACAGAAGCTCAAAGCCCGGCACCTGCAGACGCATCATGACCTCTCCGAAGGCTGCGATTTTTTTAGCCATAATGATCAACCAATCTCTTCATCTTATCCAGCAGGTAGCGGACATCCTCCGCCATCGTCTTGCCGGAGGCCTTATCAATAATGGAGGAATAGACATGCGGAATGACCTGCGGTACGTTCGCCTCCAGCGCAATACGCAGGATGGCTTCGAAGTTGTCCTTGTCAATACCGCCCGTCGGCTCAAGTGCAAAGCCCGCCTCCCCGCAAGCCTCGGCGACGGCGCGCAGCTCATCTTCGCGGCTCAAACCATTCATCGGGAAATATTTAAGCGCATTGCCGCCCATATCGCGTACAAGAGCAATGGCTGTTCTCACAGGTATAATTGCATGCTCGTTCAACGCGGCGCTGACCGGGCCGGTCGAAATATTGACATAACCGGGGCGGCCGGTCGGAGACACCAGGCTGTTAATCCAGCTGTCATGCCCACCCAGGTTTGCACGCGTTGCCCCAACGGCAGGAAAGACCTGATTGAAATGGCTGCCCGGGTAATATTTCGCGATTTCTGCGACGACAGCTGCCTGACGATTATCGCCGGCGCCAAGCCCGATCGAAACCGCTTCGTCGATCGCTTGGCCGTATTCCTTCATGGCGGCTACGGCAGCTTCTACTGTCGGGTAATCCTTCGACAGCACGCCGACCAGCACGTAACCCTCCGCAGCCTCGAATACCTCCTTGGCATTGTCTACGCTGTTTGCCAGAACGTTTAAGGCAGCCCTATTTTTGTACAATCGCTTCGCTAAGCTTGCCATCCTACTTCCCTCCTACGATTTCACGAATTCTGGCTGCAATGACCTGCATATCGTCCCCTTGAAGCGGACGCGGATCGATATCGAAATAGCCTTGTCTCACGCCGTAATCACGCGTATAGATCGCGATCTCACCGTCCCGAAGCTCCGTCACAACCTGCTTGGCGGTCGTACCTGCTTTCACCGGGTCAATCTGAATCCGGGCACGAAATATGGCGCGGCCCGCCTCGTCCTGGACAACGGTAACCTGAACTCCATCCAGGTCCGCCAACGGCATTAAGGTGTTCAGCGCTGCCTTCTCTTCCTCGCTGCGGTCTTCTTTGGTCATATATTCGTCCAGGGCTTGAAGAAGTCCGAACGTAGTTTCTTTCCCAACCTTCATGCTTCGCCCGATTCCGTGCAGCTGAACCTTAAGCCAATCGATGTAAATCCGCTTGCCACCGACAATGCCTGAGGTCGGGCCTTCAATGGCCTTCGAGCCGCTGTAGATTGCGAGGTCCGAGCAGGCAACATACTTCTGAAGATCCTCCTCCGCCGCGGCATCAACAATTAGCGGAATGCGGTTACGCTGCGCGATCTCCCAAGCTTCCTCTACGGAAATCATATTTTTCTGTACGGCGTGATGCGATTTGACAAAAAGTATGGCAGCCGTGTTTTCCCCAATCGCCTCTTCAATGTGCTCGGCTTTCCCCTCATTGGCGTATCCCGCCTCGACGAGCTTTCCGCCTCCTAAGTAGACCATGGTTTCCACAGGCGCGCCATATTGCACATTATGCCCTTTCAGGATAATGATCTCATTCTTGGCGATGGGATCCTGATGCAGACGCTCGCTGCGGCGCTTATGGCCTTGGGTCACAATAGCGGCAACGGACAGCGCAATGCCGCTGGACGCCGAGTTCACGACGACCGCTGCCTCCGATCCGAGAATCCGTGCGATATAATCTCCGGATTTTTCGACCAAATCGGCGATCTCCACATAATGTTGTCCGCCTTGCTTCATTGCATTCATCACAGTATCCGTAGGTGCGGATACGCCTAATATGCTCATCCGTCCGCTTGCATTAATGACTCGTTTCAGTCCGTATTTGGCATTCAATGAACTCACCATGAACAACAACTCCTTTGGCCTCTATTCTCCTATCCGATATTCGCTGCTCCCCTTCGGAATCCCGCAGCACCGTTGTCTCATGACAAACTTTAAATAGGGTCAAGTTTGCGGCGCCTCCCTCTTGAATACAGCCCAGCTCGGGCTTCCCTAACCACTCGGCCGCATAGGTTGTGACTGCTGCGATTACCTCCTCGAGCGAATAACCGAGGTAAAGAAATTTGGAGAGAACGTATGCCATACTATACACCGGACCCTTTAACCGATTCCCGCGATAAATGTCGGTGCTGATCGTACCTAGCCGGATCTGATGGCGTTTGGCCGCTTCGGCAACCCTAAAGGAGAAGCTTGCTGTGCCGTGGCCGACATCCAGGTGAACGCCGCGCCCTATCGCATCCAACAGCACTTGCAGCGGCTTACCTTCGTCATCGAAAAGATTGTTCGCTTTTCCATTGAGATAATGGGTAATGATGTCCTTAGTCTCCAGCACAGGAAGGATCTCCTCAATACCGGGCGGTCCGGAGCCGATGTGTACCATTAACGGCAGCGAAGTGATCTTCGACAGCGCCCGCGCCCTGCGTAATGGCTCCAGACCATTGCCGCAGACCACACTTTTACTGATACGCGCCTTTAATCCTACGATGAACTCGCTATGTTCTTGAACTGCTTGCAGCGCCTTGGCTTCATCGATCCATGCAAGATTGGATAATTCGTCAATACGTTCCAGCCCGATGCGTGAAATGTTCAAAAACGCAAGCATGTGGGTACGGGCGCGCGCTCTGCTGGCCGCCAATTCTGCAATTCTGTCCGCTCCGCAGCTTCCTGCATCCACGATCGTAGTAACTCCTTGCTTGATCCCGATTTCGTCGATATCGTCACCGTAAGGCTCGAGCTCCGGGAAGGCGTGAACATGCAGGTCAATCCACCCGCTCGATACGTATTGCCCGGAACAATCGATAACAACTTTTCCCTCTCCGCATCCCGCCTGTGCCAGTTTAGCAATTTTCCCGTCGGAAATGACGATATCTATCTCTTCCCCATTCACGAGCTTCAAATTCCGTAAGACGAACCGATCGTGCATACATTTCACCTCCTTCTGAAACGATAATGAAAATTTTAAAACCTATTGCATTCACTTATGTCTTAGTTTAGCATAGAAACTGAAAAAAACAATATAACGTTATAATGTTTGTTGCGAAATCGAATGATTTTTCAGGAGGATATGTAGATGAAGCTTCGTTGGGATGGGGATTTGGCCGCTCTACGGCCCGGAATTCAAGCATTGTCTCAAGAATTGAGGTTTACCGAAGCGGAGGACGGTCTACCAGTTCGGATAGAGCTTTCAGATGGAGAACTGGAGGTCGCTCTTGAACGAGGATCAGCCTGTATCCGGTATGGGCGAAAGCATCAATTTTTCCGCGGGCTCGGTCTGCTTCTGCAGTACGGCTCCAAGGGTCAACCGTTTCGGATCCGGGAGCAGCAGCAGTTCGATACGATCGGACCGATGTTCGATCTGTCGCGCAACGGCGTGTTGACCGTAGACAGCTTGAAAAAGATGCTGAATAAGATGGCTCTGATGGGGCTAAATACTGTTATGCTGTACATGGAGGACACTTACGAGATCGACGGGGAGCCCTATTTCGGTTATATGCGGGGCCGATATTCGAAGGAAGAGCTGAAAGAAATTGACGATTACGCTGACCAATTCGGCATTGAGGCATTCCCGAGCATCCAGACGTTAGCGCATTTGGAGGAATTCCTAAAGTGGGAGCCGGTTTCGCACTACCGGGATACGAAAGGCGCGCTGCTTGTAGGCGAAAGCTTGACTGACCAGCTTGTCGACCGAATGATCGAAGCAGCCAGCGCACCGTTCCGCAGCCGCAAGATCCATATCGGCATGGACGAAGCGGAAGAGCTGGGCCGGGGCAAATATTTGGACCGGAACGGGTATAAGAACCGATTCGAGATCATGACGGGACATCTGGAACAAGTGCTGGAAAGCGCCCGTCGCCGCGGTTTGAAGCCGATGATGTGGAGTGATATGTTCTTGAAGCTTGCCTCCGGGAACGGCAGTGAATATTACGATGAAGCCACGAACATACCGGAGGACATGGCGCGGAGCATCCCCAAGGATGTAGACATGGTGTATTGGGATTACGTCCATACGGAGCAGGAGGATTACGAGAAGCTGATTGCGAAGCACCGCCCTCTCGGCTGTAATTTGGTGTTTGCCGGCGCGGTCTGGATCTTCAATACGTTTGGCGTCAATTATGGCTTATCGCTGAAGGCCTCGGATACCGCACTGCAGATATGCAAACGGGAAGGCATCCGCGAGGTGTACGCGACCATGTGGGGCGATGACGGAATGGAGGGCAATCCGTTTGCTGCACTCCTTGGCTTGCAGCTTTACGCGGAGCATGCTTACTTGGAGGATCAGCCGGAACCGGGGTATCTTGCCGAACGGGTCAAGTTTTGCACCGGCATCGATGCAGATGCTTACTTACTGCTCAAGTATTTGGACGAAACGCCAGGCTCGGAGCCGGACAACCGGAAGCAAAGCAATCCATCCAAGTTTCTATTATATCAGGACGTGTTGTTAGGGCTCTTCGACAAACAGATCGAGGGCTTGGAGATGTCACGCCACTATGCTAAGCTGGAGCAAGACATCTTAAGCCGTCGTGACAAGGACGCAGAGCTGGATTACGTGTTTGAGGTTCCACAGAAGCTGTGTGGCGTCCTGAAGCGGAAAAGCGAGGTCGGCATCGAATTGAAGCGAGCTTACGATGCACGGGACACCGAAGCATTACGGCGTGCGGCGACGGATGAGCTGCCCGCAATTACGGCCGCCGTCCGGGAACTGCGTGAAGCCCATCGCAGCCAGTGGCTCCGGATGTTCAAGCCGTTCGGTTGGGAGGTGCTCGACATCCGCTATGGCGGGTTAGTGAGCCGGTTGGATACGGCGGCAGTCAGACTGCTCGATTATGTCGAGGGCCGCATCGATAGAATCGAAGAACTGGAGCAGCAACGGTTAGTATACAGCTCCGTCAACCGGTTCAACCACAAGGGTACCGGCTGGTGCAGTTATTATTACCGGATGGCATCGCCGAACGTCTTCTTTCATGTCATGAACCCATTCTAAATATTGGGGGGCTCGTTGAGAAACGGGCTCCCTTTTACTATCAAATCGTAAAGATTCACCAATTGTAAAACGAACAGCCTTTGTCTGATCAGAGGATCAAACAAAGGCTGCATAATATGGAAGACCTACCCCTTAACCGCCCCTGCGATCATACCCTTCATAATGTGTTCCTGAAAGATCAGGTAGACAATGATGGTCGGGATAACAGCAATAGATAAAGCGGCCATGGTCAGCTTGTAATCGGTCATATAACCCGTGGCGAATACGGATAAGCTGAGCGGCAGCGTTTTTAACGCCGGCTTGCTGATGAATACAAGCGCGAACGAGAAGTCGTTCCAGAAGCGCAAGAAGGCTAGGATCGCCACTGTGGACAGCGCCGGAGCGGATAACGGCAGCATAATTCTCGTGAAAATGCCCCAATAGCCGGTCCCGTCTATCATTCCTGCTTCTTCAATATCCTTCGGAAACGTGTTCATGTAAGCCTGTACGATAAATATCGCAATGGGCAGCTCGAACGCCGTATAAGGCAGGATTAACGCCCAATAAGTGTTCAGCAAATGCGCCTTGTTCATCAAGATAAACAAGGGAACAAGCGTGCTGTGAATCGGTATTAGCATGCCAAGCAGAAACAAGCCCATGTAGAAAAGCTTAAAGCGGAATTGAAACCGCGAGAGCACATAGGCGGCAAGTGCCCCAATCACAAGCGTCAGCACAAGTGACGCTAACGTCACGATCACAGAGTTGAGCATGCCTGTGCTCATATCGGATACCTTCCAGGCCCGTGAGAGATTCTCCCACTGCCAGACGGTAGGAAGCTGGAACGGACGGGAGAAAAATTCGTCGTTCGTTTTCAGTGCACTGGCGAACAGCCAAAGCAGCGGATAAAGCGTGACCACGGCGTATATCGCCATCAGAGCATTGGCGGCGCCGACCCTCCACTTGCGGAGGCTTCCTATCCTGTTTAAGGAGGATGCCCTTACGGAATGAATATGTGCTTTCAATATCGGATCCTCCTCTTAACGATAGTCTCGTTTCATCAAATATTGGCTGCCTGCAATCAAGATCAGACTCAGCAATATTATGGTCGTGGACACGGCGCTGCCGTAACCGAACCGATAGATCGAAAACGTGTTGTTGTACATGTAGGAGGCGAGCAGCTCCGTCGAGTGCGCCGGCCCGCCGCCTGTCATAATATAAATCAGATCGAACGCTTTCAAGCTGCCTGAGATGCAGAGCACGACCGCAACCTTGATCGTATCCCAAATCATGGGGAGCGTAATGGAGAACAGCTTGCGCGCATTCTCGGCGCCGTCGATTTTGGCCGCATCTTCAATTTCGCTGGATATATTTTGCAAGGCGGCAATAAACATGATCAGATAGGGACCAATATAGTTCCAAATAATCGGCACCATCAGTGCATACATCGATATTCGCGAATCGGACAGCCATTGCTGCTTCCACGAGCCGAGTCCCAGCCGCTCCAGGAGGAAGTTCAGAATACCGATCTCCGGGTGATAAATGTAACCCCATATGATACCTACGACAACCGAGGATAACACCATCGGCATAAAGACAGCGGAACGGATAAACCGGTGGAACCATGAATTTTTAAGCAGGAATAAAGCCAAAAGAAGTGCGATCGGCACTTGTCCGAAGACCGAGGCGGCCACTACTAGCATGTTGTTTTTGAAGGAAAGCCAAAATATAGGATCCTGAAGAACCTCCAGGTAATTTCCGAAGCCAATGAATTTTGCTGCGCCTATGCCTTTCCAATCAAATAAGCCATAGTACGCCGACCAAAAAACTGGGACAATGACGAATACCAAATATAAGAGCAATGCGGGAAGAAGTCCTAGGGTGATGAAGCCCCTCATGCGGGCGGAAGTCGTCATACAGCTGCTCCTTTCGTTAAAGGTAGAACGGTTTCAGCAAGCCCTCGGGAGAAGGAAAGCTGAAACCGCGACAAGATGGGGCTTGAGCTTAGGATCGCCTGATTATTTGCCGAGCGATTTGGCTTGCGCGTCTTGAATCTTCGTAGCGATATCGGCCGGCTTGCCGCCCATCAGCAGCTCTTGTATGCCGTTATTAACCGCTTCCGCTCCGGCAGAGGTCAATACTCCATCGTAAACGGGTGTCGTCCTTACGCTGTTAACCAGCTTATATACTTCCGCGAAAATCGGAGTGACCTTGCTCGTATCGAGCGTTACCTTATAGCTGACCAGTTGGTTGCTTTCCAGGACCCGCTTCTGCGCATCCGGACCCGCCATCGCATACATCAGCTCGAACGCGGCATCCTTCTTCGCGCCGGTAACGTTCTTGCTAAGTCCAAGACCGGTACCTACGACTCCGGACAGCGTATTGGGATCCCCCTTGCCGCCCGGTATAGAAGGCAGAACCGTTGCGCCCATTTGCGCCATCGCTTCCTTGGAGGCGTTTGAGGCAAAGTTCGTCAGCGCCCAACCGCCGTCAATCATCATCGCAGCCTTTCCTTGGGCGAACATTTGCTCCATTTGCGTATTATCGATCGCATTGAAGCCTTCCTGGAAGGCGCCCGCCTTGCCGAGATCCTGCAAGTATTGGAGCGCTTGCACAAATTGCGGGTCAGTGAAGCTCGCACCGTTCTGCGCAGCCGCTTTCAAGAACCACTCGGTGCCGGTAACGCGGTCGGCTAACGAGCTAAGGATGCTTGATTGTGCGAGCCAAGCCGCTTTGTTGCCCAAAGCGATCGGTGTGATTTTTTTCTCCTTCAGCGTCTTTACGGCATTCATCAGGTCGTCCCAAGTTTTCGGCACCTGTACCCCATTTTGTTCCATAATCGTTTTGTTGTAGTACAAAATCGATGTAGGAGACAATGCCATTGGCGCGCTATAGATGTTATTGTCAATCGTAAAGCCGTCGAACGAGCCCGGCAGGAAGCCGTTTTTCCACTCCTGCTTGCTGTCCAGAAGCGCATTGATCGGTTGTAATAGGTTGCCTGCTTGGAATTCCTTCGTCATCACACCCGGCCACATCACGAACAGATCAGGCATTTCGTTTGCGGCTGCAACGGTTTTCAGACGTGTTCTGTAGCCGTCCGGCGGAATTGCTTGAACGTCAAGCTCAATGTTCGCGTGGTCCTTTTGGAATTGCTCGATGATGGAACGCATTGTCTTTGCTCGCTGATCGTCACCTGTATAGTTGTGCCAGATGGAGAGTTTAACCTTCTCACCCTTGCCTCCCTCGGTAGTTTTTCCTGTATCGGTGTTCTTCGTGCCGCATCCGGCCAAAAGCAGCGAAGTCGTAAGTGTAAGAGCTGCAGCGGTTTTTACTGTTTTTTTCATTAGCGAGACCTCCCTTGTTTGGTTACTTTTTCAGTATAGGGGCTCTGTATTCTTCTGGGCAGGGGATAAACTTCGGACGCAGGGTAGATAATATTCAGGACTTCGTTCGGTATTCCGACGGCGTTTTCCCCGAAACCTTCTTGAACAATTGGCTGAAATATTTGACATCCTCGTATCCGACACGCCGCGCCACCTCGCTAATCTTGATCGGAGAATCGTCCAGCATCTCCATCGCCCGGCGAATGCGCTCTCGCGTAACAAATTCAAGATAAGTCAGACCCGTCTCCCGTTTAAATACTTCGCTAAAATGATTCGGATTCAAATGCACATGCTTCGCGACCTGCTGCAAGGTTACATTTTTGTCCAGATGGTCGCCGATATACGCTATTGCTCGTTTTATATACGAGACCCTCTCCCCCGACAGCAGCTCATGGTATTTATCCATCAGCGACTGCAGATGTTTGAACAGCTTCTCCTCCGGCCTTTCCGACATCTCGTGCGAGTCCGTCATCAGCTGTTCAGGCAGCTTCTCCTCGCCTCCGAGTGCCTCCGTTACCCGCTCCAACCAGCGGTGTCCCGAAATAACGATCGAGTTCGTAAAGGCTTGCAGTGAGGCAGGAGTTACGGCTGGGTCGGCAAGCTGAGCTTCGATCATTTTATTCGCCCAATGCCTCAGCTCGATGGCACTGCCGGATTTAAGAAGGGAAACGAGCTGCTCCTCCTCCTCTTGCGAGCATATGGTTCTTCCGCCTTTGTTCCCTTTCACATCATCGTAGGTGACAAAGTCTTCCTGACCCCGGAAACCTTTGAATGTAAAAGCGAATGATGCCTCGCTATATGATGTTTTCAGGTCCCAGAGCGTATGCACGCTCGAACCGGCGGCGATGAACAGCTTACATTTCAGCTTCCGGCTGATTCTACCAAGCTCCAGCTTAACTTTATTCATGTCAATGGTTGCCTGATCACTGGATAGGACAATGACCACGTAATCCCTGCGAAGCAGCGTTTCGCAATCGAGCAGCTCCGCGGCCATATTGTCCACTGCAAAATGAAGCGCACTCGCATAATTCGTTGCATCGCCCCAACCGGAAGCCGCAATGATCAGCACTTGGAATGCTCTTGCATTCATGCGGAGCTTCGGCAGCAGCTGAGGGAATTGGGCTATCGAAGCCCCGTCCAGTCCGCCCTCCGACAGCAGCTTCTCAAGCAGACTTCCCCGAAAGGCCGTATGCTGAATGTAATCCTGCTTTTGGGCATCCCACCGTTTCAGCAGACGCTGCTTCGCCTCCATTGCAGCCTTGATGATTTCGTTTGGGGAACTCGTTTTCAGCAAATAGTCGCTGACGCCTTCGCGGATCGCTTGCTGCGCATAGGCAAAATCATCATACCCGGTCAAAATAATGATCTCCGTATCCGGCAGCTGCCGCTTTACCTCGGCTGTCAGCTCCAAGCCGTCTTTGCCGGTCATACGGATATCGGTCAGCACGATATGCGGCCGCTCCTCCGGAATGCGCACTAGCGCCTCTTCTGCGGAAGCAGCGGGAGGCAGCAGCTCGAAGCCGAGCTCCTCCCAGTTGATGACGGTGCTGAGACCGGTGCGGATAATGACTTCGTCGTCGACGATTAATATTCTCATGATGCGGATTCCTCCGTTACAGGTATTGTAAACATGACACGCGTGCCGACCCCTTCCGTGCTTTCGATTCGAAGCCCTGCCTCGTGGCCGTAATGCAGCAATAGACGCTGATGCACATTCCGCAGCCCGTAGCTTCCTTGCACGATAACCGTACGGTCATCCGGCGGAGTCAGCCGGTCCCGGATGTCCTGAAGCTTGCCCGGTTCCATGCCGACACCTGTATCCTCGATAACGAACGTCATCAGCATCCCCTGCATAACCGCATGCACATGGATGACGCCTTTCCCCTCCTTTTTCTGGATGCCGTGGATGAGCGCATTCTCAATCAAGGGCTGAAGCAGCAGCTTCAGCATCATGTGGCTGTGAAGACCAGGGTCGATAAAGAAGTGAACCTCGAACTTGTTCGGGAAGCGGATGGATTGGATATTCGCATAGTGGCGGGCATGAGACACCTCCTGCTCTACAGAGCAGAACTGGGCTCCCTTGTTTAAGCTGAAGCGGAGAAAGTCACTCAGGCTGCCGACCATCTCAGCGGTCTTCATATCTTTGTTCATCAGCGCCATCCAGTGAACCGAAGATAACGTATTGTATAAAAAATGCGGGTTGATTTGCGCCTGCAGCGCCTGCATGTCGGCTTCCTTCTTGAGCGATTCGTTGTGCTTTACTTGCCCGGTGAGTCGTTCAATACGTTCGCCCAGCTTGTTATAGCTGCGAACCAGTTGCCCTACCTCGTCCATGGACTCAACGGGATACATTTGCATCGGCTCCTCCGGATCAGTATCCTTCAGAAAATGCGTCAGCATTCGAAGCGGCCGGGTTACCCGCTGTACGAAAAAAACGACAAGCGACGCGATGAGCAGCCCTGCGATGCCGACCGCTACCGCTGTAAGGGTGAGCACGTAGCGGTTCTGCGCTTTATACTCAGCCAGCGGAATGACTCCGACCAGCTTCCAGTTCACCCCCGGAACGGTTAGATAGAGTATCGTTTTCTCATCAGGCGGGTTCCCGTAATTGAAGGACCCCGTTATCTGTGTAAGCGGCATTAGCCCCGTCAACACAGATTCGACCGGACCGCGGAAAGAAGTACGGGACCCGCTGGAGAGGATGCCGCCCTTCGGATCTAGCAGCATCGCGTAGCCTTCGCCGTTAAGGCCGGATTGCTTGAGCATGCGCTCGACGACCGCTTCGTCCAGGCTGATGACGAGTTTGCCGATTTGTTCAAAATTGTTCGTGCTGCGAATGGGCCGCACTAAAGAAATGACCCGTTTTACACCTGCGGCGGTATGGTTCTCATAAACGGTTGTCCACCATTTGGAATGCCTGTCGAAATAGCTCGGATCCTCCTTGGTTATATCGGGTAACCCGGACTCGAATATGGTCGTGTTGGATACCGGGTGGGCGATGTACTTGGGGTAAATAGTGATGTCGGAAATATACTTCTTGGAATAAACGAGATTGGATAAAAATTCGATCATTTGCGTCTGTTTGACGGCATTCTCCTCAGCGCTGCTCAAATACTGCTGCACCTCTTTGTGGCCGATCAGAAACAACGACATGTTCTCGGCATCCTGGACGATAAATTCCAGGTTTGTATCGATTTGTCTTAGAATGCTCATAGCGGATTGCTTCGCATTCTCCTCCGTCACGTTAGAAGCCATCGTAAACGAGAAATAGCCGAGCAGCAGCATGGGAACGAGGATGGAAATAAGCAGAAAAAAGGACAGTTTACGATGAAGAGATCTTCCTAACCAGCGCGTCATATGATTCCCCCATTGTGGACTTTCATTCACTGAACCAGCTCACATATGCCTTAATATATACAAACATTTTTAAATAAAATCAAACTTTTCTTTTGCTTTTTTCGATTCTGGTGTTACTATTTGGACAGATGCAACGTCGAAAAAAGGAGTGGGTTTGATGACAACCGAAATCAGAATCGTTCGTCCGCAAGAAATGGAGGCAGCTGCCAGGCTTGCTGACGCAACCTTTCGCGGCGGGGAACAAAAGTCTATGGCTGAAGCGTTCCCTCTCGTTTTTTCCCGCGAATTGGAGCAGTCGTTCGGCGTGTTCGAAAGCGGCGAGCTTGTTGCTTTCATGGGTGTCGTGCCTGCGATCATCGCGATTGGGGACGCACAGCTTCGCGTTTATTCGCTGGGCTCTGTGTGCACGCACCCGGATCATCGCGGCAAGGGATATGCCGGACAGCTACTGGAAGCGGTCAAGAAGCATATCGATGCGGCAGGTGCTTCGCTGCTGCTCGTCTCCGGAGACCGCTCACTCTACACACGTGCCCGCTGCTACCCGTTCGGGAACGTAACTCACTTTACGCTGAATCCGGAGACCGCGGCAGCAATCAACAGCCGGTACCTGAATGAAGCAGGCCATGTAACCGTACGGGAGCTTGCACAGACCGATTGGTTCAGGATTCATGCGTTAGCCTCTGCGCGCACGGTCCGTTATGAGCAGAGCTTGTCCGAGTTGGCTCGCATGGTGAACGCCGAATCATTTGCGAGCTGTGTCAAGCTGCGCCACCGCGTGTTAGTGGCGGAGGAGCAAGGGAACAACGGCATTGCCGCATTTGCTGTTGTCGCCATACCGGATGGCCTCGAGCCGAAGAGGGGGCCGCTTGCTATCGAATGGGCCGGACCGGCACCAATGGTCGCACACCTTCTGTCCGAAGCGGTAGGAAGATACGAACTATCAGAGCTGGACGTGCCTGTTTCGCGTTTTGATACCGAACTGGCGCAAGCGCTTCAGGATTCGCCAAGCGCCGAGCGGAACAATAGCGTTACGCTGTTCGTTGTCAATGCGGAGCGGCTGTTCCGCCAGCTTGCGCCTTATTGGACTGGAACCGAAGATGTGCTTAGCCAATCGCTTCGGGTCGAGTCGCTCGAAGACGGTGCGGTTCGGTTATCGGCCGGCACACATACATTGGAACTGGATGCCCGTCAATTCGTTTCGCTCGTTTTCGACGCCGAGCCGCAGCTCGAGGCGGATGCGGACGCTCTCAGGCAGCTGGCCAAGCTTTTTCCGGTGCCGTTCCCTTATGCTTCGGGGCTTAACTACGTTTAACGATCAATAAAAAGATGCCCCCTTGAAGCAAACCGCTCCAAGGAGGCATCTTTCATTGTTAAAACTATCGTATTTATACCATTGCTTGTTACGCCAAACGACCGGATTTACGTCTTAGGAAGATAACTAGGCCGATGAAGATCAGCAGCCCGCCGATAACGTTCGGAATGATAGGGCTGCTTTCTCCCGTTTTCGGAAGCATGGCAGTTTTACCGCCTTGGCTTGATGGAAGTACATTGGATTTACCGGACTCTTCACCCGGCTGGTCTGTAGTACTGACAGCCAAATCCTTTACATTGGACTCATTTTCAGCTAAGCCTACATTTTCCCCAACAGGAGTGTCCTCCGCCGGATTGGTGACAGTCTCATTCGATTCCTCTTCCGAAGCCGGCTGATCCGTTGGTTTTGACGATTCCATTGGAGTCTTTGAATCTGTTGGTTCAACCTGTTTGGTTGGATCCGCTGGAATCGTTGGCTTGGCCGAATCGGTTGGAGTCGTCGGTTTTGTCGGACTCACAGAATCCGTTGGAGCCGTCGGCTTTGTTGGGTCTGTTGTATCCGTTGAATCGGTCGGCTCCGCAGGGCTTGTTGGAGTTGTCGGAGTTGTAGGAGTCGTCGGAGTCGTCGGCTCTTTCTTCTCTTCGTTCTCCACAACAATGCCGATATCACTGTTCGTGACCGTCACATGGAACGGCGATGCAGTAAGCACATACCCGACAGGTGCGGCAGTTTCCGTCACACGATATTCGCTTGGAAGCAGATTGTCGAATAACAACTCACCGTTCGTATTTGTTGTTCCTGCAGCAAATTCGGTCCATGTCCCGTTGATCAGTCTTTCCAGCTTAAAGGAGGCTCCGGCAAGCTTGAACGCAGGGTCATCCTTTTTCACTTTCACAACGGTTAACTTGTAGGTCATTGGAGCGACAACGATTTTCTTGTTCCCGACGACGATATCCTTATCACTGTTTGTGATGGTTACGTTGACCGGTGAGGTATGAAGCTCATATCCGGCAGGTGCAGCGGTTTCCGTCACACGGTAATCGCCTGGCTGCAGCTGGTCAAATAGCAATTCACCGCCCGCATTTGTCGTTCCTGCGGCAACTTCCGTCCATGCCCCGCTGGCCAGTCGTTCCAGCTTGAAGGAGGCCCCGCCAAGCTTCAGCGCAGTGTTCTCCTCGTCTACTTTCATCACGGTTACTTTGTAAGTAGTTGGAGCGACAACGATCTTCTTGTTCACGACGACGATGTCCTTATCACTGGTTGTGATAGTAACATTAACCGGTGAAGCATTAAGAACATATCCTGCAGGTGCGGCAGTTTCCGTTACACGGTAATCACCTGGCTGCAGCTGATCGAATAACCATTTGCCGCTCGCATTCGTCGTACCAACGGCAACGTCCGTCCATGTCCCGCCTGCCAGTCGCTCCAGCTTGAAGGAGGCTCCGGCAAGCTTCAATGCGGTATTGTCTTCGTCCACTTTCTCGATGGTAAGTTTACGATCGGCAGGCAGTGGGACTTTCCCGTTTTCGACTATAAGCGTCTTGTCGCCATCGCTCAACAGAACGGTAAAATTGAGCGGTACCGAATTCAGCACATAACCGGCTGGTGAAGCGGTCTCGGTCAGTCTGTACGTGCCGGACAGGAGCTTGTCAAATACGACTTCTCCGCTTGCATTGGTTGTTTTGGTACTGCGGTCTTCCCAAATACTGCCCTTTAGCCGCTCCAGCTTGAAGGTGGCTCCGGGAAGCTTCAGCGCGGCATTGTCAACATCCACTTTGACAACGGTTAGCTTCCGGTTAATCCCGCTTCCTGTTCCTCCGCCGGAGGAGAAGGAAACGACCACCTTATCCTCAACGGATTTCGTAACTTCAACGGCGTTCTCGCCTTTGAAAACAATTTCGTTGGATACGACTTCTCCATGTGCCGCATCAATCAATGATTCGTACTCAAGGATATACGCCGTATCGATGGGTTGATTGAACTTGAGCTCAAACGTTTGGGTTCCTGTTTGGGTATCCGTTTGAATCTTAAGCTCATAGGCCGAAGCCGGCAGCTCCGCTCCCTTGGTTACAGTGCCGTCCGCCGCGATGCTGGTTGCGTACAGCTTGAAGGTATTTTCAAGCAGCAGCTGGTTGGCGCTTGGCTTGTCAACCACCCGGGCCTGCTCCACATAAGAGAGACCTCGGTTAATATGTACGGTCCACTTGATATTGGAACCGTTCTGTGTGCCTGACTTGAATACATACTCGCCCCCGTGAGGCACCGTTACATCGGCAGTCAAGTCTTTCCCTACCTGTACGGCCCCGTTCATCAGCTTGCCGGCGTTATATATCTTCGAATCGTTAATTAACGCCCCGTTGTACGTGGTTTTAAAGGTCAAGAAGTACGGGGTGGTAATCGGTCCCAAGCCGATGTCGACCTTCGTATCAGTGCTGTTATTGGTAAACCCAGCCACTGGATTGCTTTTGTCAGCAGCGTATGTGCCGTCTGATTGAATCGTCATCGGATAGATTTCGATTGAATTGGCCACCAGCTTCTGCCCTTGGAGCAGCTCATCCGTAATGATGGCGTCGGGAATATTCATGCTGTTGTAGTTTACCCCGACTTCCCAAGTAACTTCTTTGTTTTGAACGTTATACTGGCCCTTCTTAAACCCGTTATTCTGCACGTTCGCTACAGGGCTGCAGTTCCGAGTCACGGATTTGTATGTGCTGTTATACGCTTCGTGCCCCGTCCACTCTACTTTGGCCTGGTTGGTGAAGCCGGTGATGCCGCCGGTCAAGTCAACATACTTCGTCTTATAAACCACCGTATACTTATCGGCGATCGGATTCGAGAATGTGATCGTGAATGGTTCATTGAGTCCGGGATCATAAACGACCTGATAAACCGACGGATTAACTATCGTATTGCCCGCGTCGCGAATCTCCAGCGTTCCCGGGAGAAACTCCAGGTTGGCGCCCGGCATATTAGAAAGAATAACCCCTGCCGGCAAATCATTGATACCGCCATGAAGCTTGATTTCCCAGCCGATCGTCTGCGCCGCATAATCGATCGGTCCGCAGGCGTTCTCGATAACCAGCGGCTGAATCAGCCTTGTATCTACAACGCCCGGTCCATGATTAAGCTCGGTGATTTTGTTGGAGATCGTTACGGGTGCTTTCACCGGGTCAATCGAGCGCGTTTGATAAATGATCTTGTAAGCAGACTGGGTCGGAGCATTGGCGAAGGTCAGCTTAAAGCCGTGCAGGTTCTCCTCTGCTTCCGGATCGTGTTCGGCAATGGGATCTACGGTGTAGTGCGTATTAACTGTCAATGGAGCACCGTTCGTCGCATTCCCGCTGCTGCTCAAGGTTACAGGAAACACTTGGAGCGTAGCCGGTAAGAGCTCCTGCGACGTATTGAATAAGTCAATCAGTTCAGGAACGGTAACTTCCGTCTCGTCGTAGTTGTACTCGATTTCCCAGGTGATTCGCTGCGTTTCCCTATCATAGGCACTTGACTTTTTGGCTAAATGACTACCTCTCTGTACTGTAACTGTGGCCGTATTGCTGACGCCGCTTGGGTTACCGTTATGAGAGAAGGTTGCCGTGTTGTTGAAGGTAAGCTTTTGCAGATCAACAATTTCCGTAGAATAGGCGACGCGGTAAGCCTTCGCAATATTCCCCAAGGTTACGGTAAAATCTTTGTTGCCAGCCGTCTTTCCGATCGTGTAGTCGTTCGGGTTGACTTCAGCCCCTTGGATAACGGTACCGTCCAGCTTCACATCCAATTCGAAGACTTTCATCGAATTCGGTACCAGCGTCAGTCCGTCAGGGAGCTCGTCCGTCACGACCGCTCCGTATACAACGTCCGTCACTTTATTGACGTCAACGGTCCAGTCGATCGTTTTTGCGTTGTACGAACCTGGCTTGGCAGAACCTTTTTTCTCAATGGTACTGCCTACATTCGGTTTAAAATGCATGGTAAAGGCAAAGAATGGATGACCTTTGACATCAAATACGATCTGCTGTGTGACATCGTTGTGGAATTTGGTCTTGTCGAATTCCGCTTCAAACCAAAGGGAGCCTTGAATGTTTTCCAGCTCTTCGATTTGGTTGTTAAACGTCATGACCGCTTGATTCGTCACATGATTGACGACAAAGCTGCCTACACTGCCTTCTCCCGTTTCCAGCGGGAAGTTCAAGCTTCCGGAGAACAGCTTAAACTGCTCCGGCAGTTGAAACCTGAAGGTGTCACCGGCTGTATAAGCATGGCCGTTCGGCAGTGCCCAATCGTAGTCCAGTCTAACCTTTGCGTTCTGCTCCCAATCGATGTTCAGCAGCGAGTCCTGCGGATCGTCATACACGGACACGGTTACGGATTGATGCTGGTCCGTAATCGTTACCTTCAAATTTTTGAGTATGTTCTCCGTAATTTCCGCACCGGCGGCGTGAGCCGCGGGCAGCAGGACAGGCCCGAACAACGTTTGCAGCATGAACAGAATGGTGAGCACGAGCGTACCCACGGGATTCCCTTTCCGTTTCAAAAGCTCTTTCCCTCCGTTCGGTCAATCTCCTACCAGAATATTACGTTTTTTTTCTGACTATACTTTGGCGTTCCCCTCCCATTCCACTCGATTACAAACCTTCCTTACGTCATTCTCTAAGATGCCAATGTAGATTGTACCCAACGCAACTCTACAAGATCTCTACAATGAATAAAAAATGTCAAAAAAGGAAATAAAAAAGCCGTTTTTTTTTCAAATAGAAAAAACGGCACGTCGATTAAATCACATATTTAGCTGGCGATCTCAACTCCATACTGCACTTTCTCAATGATTTTTCCTTTAATAATCAAGCGGTGTGTCCCCGTATCCACCGGATGGCACGTTACAAGCGTAATTTCCCTCTCCGTTCCCTTCGGCTCCAGAACCCAAACCTCATGCGGTTCGACGTACAGCTTCTCCGTAACCTGATAGCGGAATGTCTCTTTTCCGTTGTCGACATCGATGGCGTCGCCGGGTGCGAGTTCGTCCAGCCGGTTGAAATTACGGCCAAAGGTACGGTTACGATGGCCGGCAACAGCGAAATTGCCGATTTCACCGATATTGCCGGTATTTTCAATGCTGGCAGCCGTCGTTCTCAAATTTTCCGGGTTCGCCCCCTTTAAGATGGGAAGCTTCAAATCGATCTTGTCGACATGCAGCAAACCGACCATGTTCTCGCTTAACGGAACCCGTTCGCGTTTCGATGCGGGAGCGTCGGAAACGGTAGTACCGGCTGCATCATCCCGGAGCGGTGTAACAGCTTCACTTGGTTCCAGAGAAGAGTCCTCGACATTCTTAATCGTTTCAAAGGCATTCTGCCACTCTTGAATCAGAGCTTGCTGTTGTCGATCATGATATGTTTCCACAATACTTGGAAAAGCAATGATGAATACACCTGCACCGATAAGAAGCGCAGACAATACGTTTCTTTTCATGGGTACCTTCCCGCAATCATTTGATTTGGCGTATGGACTCACGAACTTCTAGCATCAAAATTTGGGCGGGGCCTGGTCTATGATCCCCTTAATGGGAAATTGAAACAATGCTGCAAACCCTCTTGCGCATATTTGCGCCTCTTTGTACAAATTCCATTCTCCGACCACTAATTCGTGGGTCCGCCCGTTAGAGGTAACACCTTCCAAGGTGACAGCAAACCTCCCATGCCGGTTCATTATCGTTATGCTGTTTAGCTTAATAAAATGGGCAATATTCACCATAATCTTATCACAACTTCGCATTAGGTAATGGAATGGAAACTTACTTTTCCACTGTTACAAGCTTAGTACAATGTCATGCATCCATAGAATCATGCTTCGTTTTTTTGTAGCGCTCCAGCCACAGCTCCATATTCTGATGGTCCATTGGTTTGCCGTAGTAATATCCCTGCATCACATAACAGCCGAGCTGTGTCAGGAAATCGATATGCTCCTGATGCTCGACGCCTTCGGCGATCACATCAAGCTTGAGATTTTCGGCCATTAGGATAATCGCATGAATAATAGCCCTTTTGCTTGGTGTATTCAGATCGTTCGTAAACAATCGGTCCAGCTTCAAAGCATCAATCGGGAGGCGATCCAGCAGCCCGATGGAAGAATATCCGGTACCAAAGTCGTCCATGGAAACCCTAACCCCAAGGTTCCGTATGCTCTGAAGCTGGCGTATGATGTCGTTGATATCGAAAAATACCATCGACTCGGTAATTTCCAATTCGAGATACCGCGGCTCAAGGCCTACGGTATTCAATGTGTGCTCGATCATTTCCGCCAAGCTGTCGGAGTGGAATAGACGCACCGAGAGATTCACGGATACCGGCTGCACAATTCCTTGCGACTGCCATTCTTTCATTTGCTGACATGCCACTTCCAGCGTCCACCTGGTCATGGGAACGATAAGTCCCGTCTCCTCCGCAATCGGAATGAACTCTCCCGGCGATATTAGTCCCAATCTCGGATGCTGCCACCGAATTAGCGCTTCGAACCCGTATAATCGGTTCGTTCTCACATCCCACTTCGGCTGATAAACGATATAGAATTGCCTATGTTCCAGCGCTTGCTGCAAATCCTTTTCTAATTCCATCCTGCGGACCTCTTGAAAGCCCATTTCCTCCGTGTATACGCAATACTGGTTTTTTCCAAGTCCTTTGGCTTTATACATCGCCGTGTCAGCGGTCTTGAGCAGATGCAGCTTGTCGGATTCCTGAATCGTACCGATACTGATTCCGATGCTTCCCGTAACATAAAGCTCATTTCCATCGATATAATATACTTGCTTTATGCTTTTCAGGATTTCGTTGGCTACAATCTCCGCCCGCTCCTGGTTGCAGTTCTTTATGATAATCAAGAATTCATCTCCGCCGATTCGGAATGCAACCTGGTCTGTGCGAATAAATTCCTTCAATCGGGAACCAACCTCTTGAACAAGCAAATCCCCGATATTATGCCCTAAGGTATCATTGATAGCTTTGAACCGGTCGAGGTCCAGGAAGAGAATGCCTATCGTTTCGTTCCCATTATGCATAGAAAAAAAACGGTTCATCTCATTACGGTTCGGCAGACCGGTGATGGTGTCCTGATAGGCCATTCGTTCAAGAACATGCCTGTCAAAATAGATGGCTCCCCAAGAAATGAAAAAAATGATAAATACAGTAACCGTTACACCGTATAACAAGAAGATGTCAACGGAAGGGGCTTGCTCGGTCATCCCGTCATGTCCATGAAATTGGGCCGCCTTCATCCCCGTATAATGCATTCCGCAGATTGCAAAACCCATTATTATAGAAGACAGCCACTTAAGCCAACTCGCCGAAGGCTGACTGCGAAAGCGTAGAAACAAAAACAGCGCGGCATAAGAAGCTGCAAAAGCGATGATCGCCGAGGCGGTCCAAAGCTTCTTATCGTAAGACAGGTCGACAGTCATGATCATAGCTTCCATTCCCATGTAGTGCATGGTGACAATTCCGGAGCCCATGACCAAACCGCCTACGGCAATTTTAACCCAATTGATGTTTTTTGGCATGGTGATATAGAAGGCTATGAACGAGGAGATGACGCTGGCCAGCATGGAAAGTAAGGTAAGCCATATATTGTATTCCACCGTTGCGTGAAGATGGAAAGCCAGCATGCCGACGAAGTGCATGGACCATACGCCGTTACCCATAACAAACGCGCCTGCGAGCAGCCAGAAAAATCGGCTTCTTCCGTGGGCATGCGAAATCTTCGCGGTTATGTTCAAAGCGGAATAGGATGCCAGGATCGCAATCACTACCGATAAAGCGACTATATAATAATTGTAACTGCCCTCGATGTACATATTATTCACTCCCGCTGTTGTACGGCATTCACAACAGTTGATCCCCATCTATTCTAGTTCTTGAAGCATGTCCGACGGTTTCGTTTATTATGACATAGTCACCTCTACAATTTCTCGACAATCTTCCGTAGCGAATAATACTGGAAATAATAGAAACCCAGAGTGTACAATAGGGCAAGGGTACGTGGTGAGCCTTCCAGGATACGAATCCCGGGTAATTTCAGTTGAGGCTAACTAAACTTGCACATTTTATATGACTGGGGTAATGATGTTCTTATGAGAAGGAAGATGGTGCTGATCATCGCCGTTTTTATCATCGGAATCACGGCATTGCGTTTATCTGTGGTCAGTCTGCAGCAGCCGGTGAATCATCCGAAAGTGGAGCGAGGAGTCCTCGACCTTCGAGGCTGGACGCTTCCGAAAGACCGAACTATCGTTATAGACGGGGAGTGGGAATTTTACCCCAATCGGATTGTCAGTTCTGTGGAGAATGCTTCACGGGAACAGGTGCACCAAGGGAATAAATCATATATTGCTGTGCCCGGCGCGTGGGATGCCTATTTTGATAAGGCACCTTCAGAGAATACTTCGTTTCGTTACGGCACCTATCGACTTCGTATTCTGCTGGATGAGCATGAAGAAAATTCCTATAGTATCCGAACAAATGGGATTAAAAATGCTTCGGCTGTTTATGTAAACGGAAAGCTGGCGGGTGGTACAGGCCTTCCTGCAGAGGCCCCCGACTCCTACGAGGCCCGTAGAATTCCCTATACCGTAACCTTGCCGAGAGATAGCAGCAGCTTAGACATATGGATTCCCGTTTCCAACCATGCGGGCGAAGGCGGAATTGTGAAATCCATCCGATTCGGAACTCAGGAAGCCGTCGAGCACCGAACCCTACTCTCCGTTACCCTTCAGCTCCTGCTGAGTGTTGTCTTATTCGTACACGCATCGTATGCGCTGATGCTCTATTTTCTTGGTGCCGGAAATCGTGGGTTGAATTACTTCGCACTAACCATCTTTTGTGCTCTGATAAGCGTTATAGCGGCAGACGACAGGCTGCTCTTTCTTTGGTTTCCTCAATCGTTCGAGGTAACCGTTAAGATTACGCTGCTTTCTTATATAGGTGTAATGGCCTTCCTGCCCCCGCTGTTTAAGAATATGTTCCCGGAACACGGAAATATCCCGGCGATCCGTTGGTTTTCTATTTTTTGTGCAGCTTATGCCGGCTTTGTCGCCTTGTTCCCATCCAAGCTCACACTGCCTACAATGAGCAGCTTATTGGTTGCGGTACTGGTTCTATCCGTCGTCGTCTCAAGCAGTATTCTTCGGGCCGCCGTCAGAAAACAAGAAGACGTTATTTATTTGCTGATATGCTGCACCAGTCTTGGAATGAATATTTTCTGGACCCTATTCAGTCCCAGAATTTTTTCTTACGAACTCATGCATTATCCGTTCGACCTTATTTTCACGGTGCTGGCCTTTGCCGCCTTCTGGTTTAAACGCTTCTTCCGCTCTGTTGCTCGTACGAAGGAGCTTGCCGAAGAGCTTAAGCAGGCAAACGAAGTGAAAGACGAATTTTTGGCCAATACGTCACATGAATTGCGTAATCCGCTTCATGGTATTATCAACATTGCCCAAAATCTGCTGGACGATCCGAATCACCCTGTCCATGAAGCGCAGAAAGCTAGATTGGAATTGCAGGTCTCGGTCGCCCGGCGTATGTCCCTGATGGTAGACGATTTGCTGGATATTGTACGTTTGAAGGACAGAGCCCTTCAATTACGCTTGGGGAATGTAAGGGTTCAATCTGTTGTTTCTGGAACGGTTGAGATGATTCGGTTCCTGCTTGAAGGCAAGCCCATTACATTAATAGTGGATATACCGGATCGCTTTCCCTCCGTCAAGGCGGATGAGCACCGGCTCACGCAAATTATTTTTAATCTGCTGCATAATGCCGTTAAATTTACCGATGAAGGAAGAATTACGATCCGCGCCGATCTTGTAAACGGAATGGCACGGATCCAAATCAGCGATACGGGAATCGGCATGGACGAGGATGCGCAGCAGCGTGTGTTTCTTCCTTATGAGCAGGGGAATACAAATACGTCCTCCTATGGCGGTTTCGGGCTTGGTTTAAGCATTTGCAAGCAGCTTGTCGAACTCCAGGGCGGAGAGCTGCATGTGACATCAATGCTTGGTGAAGGCTCGACCTTCACGTTTACCATTCCTTTGTCCGGGGAAGATGAGCAGACAAATCGCTTGGAAAATATCCCGCAATACCTTATGGATGAGTCGGCTGCTGCCGCAGAGGCTTCTCCGGAGCTCGGCGGGATGACGGAAGAGACTCTCATTCGAAATTGGCCTAAGATCATGGTAATTGACGATGATCCTGTGAACTTACAAATCATGTCGGATATGCTTGGCGGACAGCATTATGAGGTCAGTACCGCTCTTAGCGGCACAGAGGCATTGGCCGAGCTGGAGCAGGCTGATTTTGATTTATTGATTATGGATGCGATGATGCCGCACATGTCCGGGTACGAGCTGGCCCGTATCATTCGTGAACGATACTCGGCTTCCGAGCTACCTATTTTGTTGTTAACAGCGCGCAGCCGACCGGAAGATATCCAAGCGGGCTTCCAATCGGGGGCCAACGACTATGTGACCAAACCGGTAAGCTCTCTGGAATTGAAGTCTCGTGTTCGTGCATGGACAGAGCTTAAAATTTCGATAGAAGAGCGGTTACGGATTGAGGCCGCGTGGCTGCAAGCCCAGATTCAGCCCCATTTTCTCTATAACACCATTAACACTATTTCCGCTCTGGGAACAATAGATATCTCCAGGATGCAGGCGTTGTTGGAGCATTTCAGCAACTATTTGAGGACTAGCTTTGACTTTCACAATACCGACAGCGTGGTTTCCGTTAAACGTGAGCTTGAGCTTGTCCAAAGTTACTTGTATATTGAAAAAGAGCGCTTCGGGGAGCGGCTTGAGGTCCAGTGGCTGCTTGAGGATGAGCTGTATTTTCAAGTGCCTCCGCTTTCTATCCAGACGTTAGTGGAAAATGCGGTTAGACATGGATTATTAACCCGTTCTTCCGGAGGGATGGTAACCATCCAAATAGCCCGTCACGATAATGATATAAATATTTCGGTTCGCGACAATGGTGTAGGAATGGATACCGACCAGATGAGAAAAGCGCTCGATTCCCCGACAAGCGATCAGGGCGGGATTGGACTTCGCAATACGAACCGGCGCCTTAAACAGCTGTACGGCAGAGGACTGGAGATAGAGAGCAAGCTGAATCATGGCACGACCGTAACCTTTAGAATACCAAAATAAGGAATGAACCTCAAAGGCTCATTCCTTATTGCTCTTCCACTGCTGATACCAATTTGTGATAGCATGGCTGGGCATTGCGCCAAGATCCTCCCACAATACGTTCAGGAGCTGCTCATATTGGCGATGTACGGATTGGGACTGCCCCATATCGGCATATAACTTCATCAAGGCAAAGTGCGCCTCCTCCGCTTGGGGATGACGCCGGGTTACTTCTACATACTTCTCTATGGCCTGGTCATACATAGCGCAGGAAGCATACCAGGAGGCAAGTTGCAGGACGGTTCGAATCCATAACATCTTCAGCCGGTGCCGTTCCCCTTCAATCCACCAATAATCGCATTCTTCCAGGTAATCTCCCTTATATAAGCTTATAGACTGCTCATGCTCTTGGACGGTTTCCGCAG
The DNA here is from genome assembly GCF_030167925.1 of Paenibacillus silviterrae. Taxonomy (GTDB): domain Bacteria; phylum Bacillota; class Bacilli; order Paenibacillales; family NBRC-103111; genus Paenibacillus_G; species Paenibacillus_G silviterrae. The sequence goes on along the minus strand of NZ_JASKUT010000002.1, from coordinate 911,610 downwards.
TAATCGGCACATTGGCACCGATTCGCCCTTCCCATTCCTCCACATCCAATGTGACATCTCGGAGGGACAGCATGTAGCCTTCCGACGTGCTAGCTATTTCCAGATGATGTGCAAACGGCTCTAATGTCTTGCGGATATGATAGATTGCCGTATAGAGCTGGGAATTCGCGCGACTCGGCTCGAAGCCCTGCCAGAGCAGATCGGCAAGGGTTGTCTTACGTATGATCTGACCTCGATGCTGAAGCAAATAAACAAACAGCTCTTGAGCCTTTGTTGTTCGCCACCGTAATGGTGAAAGCTGCCCCGGTTTTTCCTCGATCAGCAGCTGTTGGAGCATGGTTACTCGCAGCCCGGCTTTGTTATGATGTAACGGCGCAGTTGACTCGCGGAGACGCTCTTCTATACGTTGCAGGGTTTTGACTAGTCGCTCCCTTTTAACGGGCTTCAATAAATAATCCAAAGCATTCAACTCAAACGCTGAGATGGCGAATTGGTCATAGGCGGTTACAAATACAATATGTAAATGGGGATTCCATTCTAAGGCTTGCTCAGCCCATTCAAGTCCGCTTATCTCAGGGATATGGATATCCAAAAAGACAACTTGAAGGCTGTCATTCTTCATTGCGAATTGTTTAGCTTCAAAGGGGTTGGTAAATTTACCCATAATTTCAATCGGACCATAGCCGCTGTTCATCAGCTGATATTCCAAGTAGCACAAGGCTAAATTTTCGTCATCCACCAGTATTACTTTCATAGTTACTCCTTGTTACCCAATATTTTATCCTGTATTCCTATTCCAATTATATCAATTCTTGAAGAAAGTGGATATATAGCTGGACTGGTGGTGCCTTCCCTTTTATTTACTTCTCCGATTTTAATGGGAATACTGTAAGCAAGCATTACCTGGTCGGAAAGTTCGGCCAAAATGCAATCTACGGATTCACGTTAGGGGGGTGTTCCCCTCTTTCGGGCGAGTCTACGTGTGGGGATCCACTGCCAAAAAAATACCCGCTGAAAGTGAGTCTCAGCGGGCTGCATTCTTTTTCATTTACCGATGGAAGTAATACCAATTCGCCGTATAAATGCAGTCCATGAAACCGTCACAAGGCGGGAAGATCGCCGACATGGCATCCGCTTTGCTTGGGGCCGTAAGCCCTCCTCCGGCAGCCAGCGCAATGGCCAGCGTCCCCGTGATCAAACGTTTTCTCCAACTTTTCATGTAAAACTTACTCTCCCTTCAAATACAAATAGTGGTTGATACATTGCCAATCTTACCATTTACCAAATTATGCAAACAGTTGCTTCGGACATGTGAGCGGTAACGAGTTTTACTCATCATAGAGTAGAACGTCAATCCCACAAAACGTTATGACGTCATGGAAGCTCTCCCCCCTTCTGCTCACCTTTGTGTGGACTCGGTTAGTTTCGACAATTCCCACCCATTTACAATGCGTCTAGTTTAATAGCATAATAAAAAATGAGTGCCCATAAATTTCCAAGGAGTGAGACGTTGATGTCTAAGAAGATCCTTATTGTAACGGGAGACGCAGCAGAGGTATTAGAGGTGTATTACCCCTATTTCCGGGTATTGGAGGAAGGCTATGAGGCGGTCATTGCAGCTCCGACCAAGAAGGTGCTAAACACTGTCGTTCACGATTTCGTGGAAGGCTGGGAGACGTATACGGAAAAGCCGGCGCACCTGCTGCCTGCTCATATCGCCTTTGCCGATGTGAACCCGGCCGATTACGCAGGACTGATCATTCCCGGAGGAAGGGCACCGGAGTACATCCGCAATCACGCGGAAATTCCGCGAATTCTAGTCCACTTCTTGGAGGAGAACAAGCCGGTCGGGGCAATCTGTCATGCGGCGCAGGTGTTTTCTGCCTTGCAGGACACCCGGTATTTTGAAGGCAAGACGATGACGGCTTACACTGCCTGCCGCCATGACGTTGAGCGGCTCGGCGCGGTATACGGCTCGGAAACCTTGCATGTGGACGGCCGCTTGGTCACCGGTCATGCGTGGCCGGATTTGCCTGGCTTCATGCGGGAGTTTTTCAAGCTGCTCCAATAAAACTGACAATAAAGTATGAACAGAGGGGGCTCCCCAAGTGGAACAGCCTCCTCTTTGCTATTATTCTTCTATCCTCTTCCTCGCAAGGATTGCGTGGATGTCCCGAAGTAGATACAAAGCTGCTTCCGTTCGGATATGCTTTCCGGTCTGCGCTTGAACCTCATGTAGAAAGGCTTCCGTTTGACCGGTATCCAATTTCTGAATGAGACTGTTAGCAATCCCCATATTGTCAATCCAGGACCTTTCAGTGAATTCGTCGATCAATGTCTTTAGTGAACTTACATCGGCATATGTAGAGAACGTTACCGTAGTATCCTGCATATTCCCGGCAGCATCGCTGACGTTTACCCTGAACGTATGGGAGCCTAAGGGCAGCGTGTACAGTGGAACAGCGGATCCCTGCTCCACAGTCACACCGTCCAGGTGCGCGATCGTTTTGTCGGGCGCCACGCCGGACATCGCATCAGCTGTTGCCCAGGATAGTGTCAAGGTTTCCGAGTCCGCATAGGCTTTGGCGGCAGGCTGAGCAACGGATAGCTCTGGGACCCCGTTATCCAGCTTGAAGCTTAGGGATTGAGCGGCTTCTCTGTTCCCCAACAAATCAACAGAACGATATAACATCGTGTATTGGCCTTCCTGGCTGAACGTGATGGGGCCGGTGTAAGTCGCCCATGTCCCGCCGCCATCCGTGCTATACACGCTGTTTGTCACTCTGGAACCCTCATCAGAGGCATGCAGGGCAACCGTCACGGGGGTAGTATACCACCCGTTCGCACCGTCAGGCGTTGCCGGCGTCATCGAAGCCGTGGTCACAGGGGCGGTCCGGTCTATCAGCGTAAATTTGATGTCGTCAAACCAAAATTCGCTGAAGCCGCCCACATAGAAGCCCACCGTTCCTGTCGGATTGTGTTTGGGATCCATTCCCTCCAGCTTCAGTTCGCCATTCACAAACACCCGAATTGAGGCCCCATCGACACTTATTCGAACCTGATATTCTGTATTCGGCTTCAGATCTTCATAAGCTAAGTTTTTTGATTGGAGCACAGCCCATGCCGCATTGTAGAGAATCCACTGTGAAGTGCCGTCCTCATATTTCCGGTATCCGATCTTGCCCGAGCTGCCGGAGGCGGAACGGTCATAGACGTAGAAGGTTCCCAGGTCTGGCATCGCTGCAGGCGTCCTCAGCTTGAAATTTAGATCATAGCTGGTAAAAACCTTCGGATGAAGCGCGGAGGCTCCCTTTACGATTTTGTACATCTTATTGCCGTTCACCGTAACAACGCTGCGATTCGGATCCACCGGCCACCCGTTCGCTCCCGAATCAAAATCAGTATAGTGTAAAATGTCCGATACCAGGATCCGGACGGCAGCTGTTGCTTCCTGATTGGCAGCTGATGTAACGATGACCTCGGTCTCCCCTTGCGCAAGAGCGGTTATCGTACCCTCCGCATCGACAGTGGCAACCTCCGGATGGGTGGAATGCCAGAGGACGGAACGGTTGGAAGCATCTGAAGGATCGAATTGGACCTGGAGCTTCTGCCGTTCGTCTACTACCATGTTGATGCTGCTCCTATCCAGCAGCAAGCCGGCAACCTCTGTATTGGGAACGGAGAACTTGATATCGTCGAACATGAGATAGCTGAAGCCGCCGGCATAGAATCCGACCTTACCGGAAGCATTGAATGTCGGGTCGGAGGCCTTCAGCTTAAGCTTGCCGTTGGCGTAAACACTGATCTCCGCCCCCTTGACGATCATTTTTATGTGGTAGACAGTATCCGGGAGAAGATCCTGGGTGGTAAGCGTGTTCTGCTTAACCGTACCCCAAGCGGCATTATAAAGAATCCAAGAGGAGGTACCGTCCGCGAACTTCCGGTATCCGATTCTGCCGCCGCTGCCGCTCGGATTCAGCCTGTCGAACACGTAGAATGTGGCCAATTCCGGTATTTCAGCCGGAATCTTCAGCTTGAAGGTCAGCTCATAATTACTGAAGTCGTTCTCATTCAGCGCAGTAGCGCCCTTCAGTAGTTTATACATATGGTTGCCTCCGTCAACCTCGACGATGCTACGATTCGGATCACTCGGCCATCCGTTGCGTCCGTTCTCAAAATCCGTATAATCCATGATCCCATCGCCGACCTCGACGGTAACGATCACCTCATCCTGTAAGAGCAGATTGTCGGCCGAGACTGCGGTGACGACCGCACTTCCCAGATTGACCCCTTTCAGCTTGCCGTCCGCATCCACCTTCACGACCGACGGGTTGCTGGAAGTATACTGAAGTTTCGAATTTGTGGCGTTCCAAGGAAGCACGGCCGAGTACAGCGTATACGATTTGCCGATGCCGATAGTAATATTCTCATCATACAGCTTGACATGTTGTACAGGAATCACTTCCGGAGCCAGATAGGGTCCGGCCTTGCCATGGATGCCGATCTCATGGAAAGGGATCGCTTGGAAATCCGGGATCTGCTGGAATACCTCCGCATCCGGTTTCAGATTCAGATCACCGCCTGCTAAATTCACGAAGCCCGGGTCACGGTCCGTTATCCAGTTTTTCGCGTATTGGACCAGATTGAATTTATCATACGCCCCCTGCGCGTTCGTAGTGCTGCTTCTTGTTTTCGTTGGATTGTACACGACATTATTCTGGAACGTGTTGGTGTCCGGATAATACCGGTTTTCTGTGAAGAAGTTTGCCAGCTCGGGGTATTTCACTAAATGCGGCATTCCGGCGAAGTTGTTATATTTTTCAAACAGAGCCTTCCACTGGGGCATGTAATTTTTAGAGATTTGCTGGTCAGGGCCGCTGCCCAAGTAGAGATCCGCGTAATCGTACGGAACCTTCGCGTCGATAAAGAGGTTGTTGCGGGTACGGATATGAGCACCTCCGTTGTTAAGAATGGCGGAATTGCCCATCCGGTAAAAAATATTTTCTTCAATCGTCAATCCCATGGTGAAATTGTCAGGATAGACTCCCTGCACGCCGGCCTTGCCCTCTCCTATGTGATGGAAGTAATTTCTGCGGATCACCGATCCCCGCTCATGCGGCGAAGCGCCCAGATTCATATAAATCGCGCCGAGGTCCGAGAAGGTTTTGCATACATCATAGATGTTGTTGTATTCCACCAGATGGTCGTTGCCGAAGATCAGGATACCGGGATGGGGCGCGTCATGAATTTCGCTGTGGGATACGCGGTTCCCTGCTCCCGTCAGGATTACGCTGGGGTTATACGCTTTATGGTAGTAGGCAAAATCATGGATGTGACTGTTCTCCACCGCGTTGTTGCCCGGCTCCAGGGTAAGCCGATCGCCTCCGTTTAGAATGACTCCCGTTCCACCGATATGGTGAATATGGCTGCTGATGACGGCATGGTTCACCCCTGTCGCTTTGGCGAAGTCGTTGTACAGCCACCTGCTTTGGGTGTTGATCAGCACGCCGCCGTTCGTGAAGTTGCGGATTTCACAATGCAAGAACCTAACATGGCTGCCGCCCATAATGACTGCTGCAGAATCCCTTCCGTTCTCTAGGATCAGGTCTTCGAAGGTCACATATGACGTGTTGACGGCATTAATAAGCGGTGTCTTCAGCATTGAGACGGTAATTTCAGGTGCATCCGTTTGAAAAGCGGCCGTCGGCATGAAATATAAAATGCCACGGCTCCGGTCGATGTAATACTCCCCGGGCATATCGATCTCTTCCAATAAATTCTGAGCAAAATGGAAATCGGGGTACCAGTTTTTGAACAGACCGCTCATTTCCCCATAAGCTAAAGTAATGGTCTTATTGGCCGTATCGATAGCCGCGACCTTGTTGTACGACCATTCCCAGCTGTACCCGAATATGCCATCCAGCCATATATCATTCGCTTGTGTCCAAAGCTCCGGCCGTTCGTAGGAGTAAGCGAAAGTACCTCCTCTTGTCTGCAGATCGGGGTCCTTTCGAGTCGGCCCGGGATCAAGAATATTTCCCATCTGGACGGTACCGTTATTGGGCCAGCGGGCCAACGTCATGCCTTGGCCGTCGATGTACAGCTCCATGGGAGGGACTTGGCTGACGTCATTTGCTTTATAATAACCATGACGGCTGATGACGCCATAATCAGTAATGCCGTGACCCATCATATCGGCCTGAAGCACCTTCGCTCTGGCGTCCGTGCTGATGATTCGGTTAAGGACGGAAGAGTCCGTTACCGGGGTGAACCAGCTCTTCTCCAGCTTTTTGCCTCCGTTCAACCGAACCGATTCTCCGGGATAGGCTCGGTACTTGATCGGCTTATCCGCGGTTCCGGAATCCTGCCCCTCCAGCAGGAAGCTACCGGTACGATTGTAGCTGCCGCCTCTTAAATAGACCGTGACGCCGCCGTCAGGGAGCCCGGAGCTTTGCTTCAGCTGCCGCACGGCATCTCTTGCCTTCTCCAAGGTAAGGAAAGGAGCCTCGAGTGTTCCAGGGTTGGAGTCATTTCCGGTTACCGATACATAATAGGTGGCACCCGAGTCCGAGAATTCCTCCGCTTGAGCCCCGGTGAACGGGAAACAAAACAGTAGCAAGACAATGACCCATAAGACAATAACCTTTCTTCTTCTCATCTTCATCCCTCCAAGTCGAATTGAACTTCCGAAAGGGACCCGTTAGGTCCCCCGGCTCTAGCCCTTCACCGATCCAATCATCGTTCCTTTCTCAAAGTATTGAAGTAAAAACGGATACAACACTATCACCGGTAAAGTGCAGACGATGACTGCAGCCATTTTCAGACTTTCCGGGGCGGGGGGAGTCGTATCGGTGGCTGTCGTGAACGGATCCAGCTTATTTTCAATGAGGATTTGCCGGACCACTTGCTGCAGAACGAATTTGGACTGATCGGTGACGTACAGCAGATTATCCATAAAAGCGTTGATATGGTGAACCAGCGACCAGAGCCCTATGGTTACGAGCGACGGAATTGACAACGGCAGTACAATGAGGAACAGGATCCTTATATCCCTAGCACCATCAATGCGGGCCGCTTCAATCAGCGCGTCCGGTATGGATCGGAAAAACGAGATCATCACAAGCACCTGGAAAGCATTAGCCGCTGTCGGCAGCACGTAGACCCATCGTGAGTTCAACAGGTGCAGCTCCTTCATTAACAAATAGTTCGGCACAATGCCCCCGTCAAAAATCATCGTGAAGAGAAGAAGCAGCACCAGAATACGCTTCATGGGGAAATCGGGACGCGAGAGCGGGTAAGCGGCGCAGACGGTAACCAGCAGCGTCAGGAGCGTGCCTGCAGACATACGGAACAGCGTATTCATGTAGCCCGTCCAGATGAACGGATACTCCAGCAGCTCCTTATAAGCTGCCCACTCGAAATCCCGCGGGATGAAATGAAACCCGCTGCGGAGCGCTTCCCCGCGGCCGCTGAAGGATACCGAAATCACGTGGATAAACGGATACACAACGATCAGTGCCAATAACGATAACATAGCGTAGATGATAGCTGGAGCGATAAGGTCCTGCCATTGTTTTGCCTTCATGACGTACTTCCCCCTGCTTCTACCATAACCCGCTCTCTCCGCGGCTGAGCTTCCTCACCGTGAGATTGGCTCCCAATATGAGCAGTAGTCCCACAAGCGACTTGAACAGGCCGATGGCCGCCGTGTAGCTATATTGGAATTGCTGCAGACCGACCCGATAGACATAAGTATCGATGACATCGCCGGTTTCATAGGTGACCGGGTTGAGCAGATTGATGATTTGTTCGAAATTTGCGCTTAAGAAACCTCCCAGACTTAAAATAAACATGATCGCTACCGTAGGCATGATCGACGGAATATTGATCCTGGTCATTCGCTGCCAGCGATTCGCTCCGTCGATGATAGCCGACTCCTGCAGCTCCGGATTGATTCCCGACAAGGCGGCGAAGTAGATGATCGAGCCCCAGCCCAAATCCTTGAGAATGGCGGAGCTCACAACGATGGTTCGAAAATACTCCTTTTTCCCCATATAGAACACAGGCTTCCCTCCGAACCACCCCACAATTTCAGCAATAACCCCGGAGGTCGGTGAGAGAAAATAAATGATAAGACCCGACATGATGACCCACGATACAAAATGGGGCAAATACATCGTCGTTTGAATGAACCTTTGGAAATACCGGGACCGCACCTCATTCAGCAAGAGCGCCAGAACGATCGGAGCAGGAAAGGCAAACATCAGCATATACAGATTCAGGAGAAGGGTATTTTTTAGAAGACGGTAAAAGTCGCCATTACGAAACAACTCTGCAAAATGCTGGAATCCAACCCACGGACTCCCCCAAATGCCGTCTACTACCCGGAAATCTTTAAATGCAATGATCACGCCGTACAGCGGTCCGTATTTGAAGATGAAGAAAAAAGCAAAAGAAAACAGGAACAGCGCGAGCAGCTCACCGTGCTTGGTAATAGTTCTCATGCTACACTTCCTTGAAACACGGACTGGCAAGACCGCAAGAGCCTAATCCGGCCTTGTGGAACAGCCGAGCCCGGGTTATTTTTTGAATTGCTTCTGGTACATCTCGTTGGCTTCCTTGGTCAGCTGGTCGCCGCCCTTGGCCCTCCACTCCGTTACATATTTATCGAAATCGCTGAGCGGCAGCTCCCCGCTGATGATTTGGGCGAAATATTTTTGCATCAGCGATGTCAGGTCCTTCTTGTACTTCGCGTCGGAAGGCAGTGCCGAAAACAAAAGCGCATCGGTCCACCGCGGGGCGGAGGAAGTGGCTTTGATCGCGTCGTTCAGCTTCGGATTGGAATACTTCTCGCGATACGTCTGGGTCGTGATATTGCCTAGCGAAAAGAGACGAACACCGGTTTGGTCGCGCTGCTCCTGCTTCTCGAAGCCGGCCAAGAACTTCGTGGCACCGGAGGTTGCGCCGTTCTCCGCGAAGTCCCAATGGGTTCCCTTCACCCCAAGGCTGGTCATATTGATGGTTTCCTCATCGCTGCTCTGAGCCCGCAAAATTTCAAACAGCTTCTGAAGCTTCTCCGGCTGGTCCTTCACCTTGTTGCCGATGACGACAAAGTTGCTCTTAACCCCCCAGTCCCACGAGCCGTCGCCGCCGGGACCCTTCGGGTTCTTGGCGAATACCAGCTTGGCGTTCGGATTCAAGGACTTCATTTCCGTCACGGTTGAGGAATCAGGAAGCGCCCCCTTGCTAATCTGCTCCTCGATGACGCCGATCCGGTTGTTGTACAGCTTTTTCCTGTACGAATCCTGTGTATCGGTTATGAATTCAGGGTCAATCACTCCATCGGCATACCACTGCCGGAGCTTGGCCACGGCTTCCTTCGTCCCCGGCATGATAGAACCGTTGACGATTTGTCCGTTCCTCTCGTGCCACATGGTCGGCTCCACGCCGTACGCTCCGAAGATTGAATAGAAACCGGAGGACCAGGTCGATGTTGCCGTTCCGGTCAAGCCATAGGTATCCATCTTCCCGTTGCCGTCCGGGTCCTTCTGCGCAAAGGCATAGACAGCCTTCTCGAATTCTTCCAGCGTCTCGGGAGCTTTCTCGATGCCGACCTTATCCAACCAATCCTTGCGCCAGAGCATGGCCAGATCATACGGCTTCAGGTCGATGAACATGGGAATCGCCCAGAGCTTATTACCGAAGGTAACCGTTTGAAAAAGAGCGTTGTTCTTTTCAATATCCTTATAATACTCAGGCATGTTTTCCTTTAACATGCTCTGATCAAGGCTCATTAGTACGCCTTGGCTTTGGTAGGCCGCTACGTTAGCGGGATCGCCCAGCATGAAAATGTCCGGAATTTCTCCGGAAGCAATACTGGCATCGGTTACTTTCACCGGTTTGATTTTCACGTTGAATTTCTGTTCGAGCCACTTCTGAACCGGTGAGTCGTTCACTACTCCGGCGGCTTGAAAGTGAATGCCCCAAGTGATTTCCACCGGCTTGGCGGAACCGGAGCTTACGCTTGGATTGTTACCGGGCGTGGTCTTTTCATTTCCGTCCGAGCTGCAGCCCACTAACAAGCCGGCTGCCATACTCGCCGACAGAACGGCACAGCTTATCGTTCGAACTCTTTTATTCAAAGGAATCTCCCCCTGTACTGCGTTTGAATGATTCCGCATCCTGATAAAGCACCCGGCCGAGTGATGGGAGCGGTTACAATCTATACGATAGTCTTACGTTTTCAGCTTTACAATCCTTTATTTCGATTCTATTTATGTTTTTGGCCATAACCCCTGTAGGAAACGGTTTATGTTATTCTGTTTTTCGTATGTTTTCCGGGCATCCTCTATTCAGATTTCGTAACTATGGTATAATTTCCCTGTCAGTGTGTCTATATGTCTTTCAATTATGCAAACGCTACCATGGGGATAAGGGGTGATTGCCATGTGGAGATACCGATCAATCAACAATAACACGATGTTCGTTAAACTGCTTCTATCCATGACCGCTATAGCCGTCGTCACCGTCATCCTCATCGCTACGGTCACTTATTCCATCTCGGCGGACAACAGCATCCAAAACTCCATCGGGTACAACGAGTCGATCTTGACACAGCAGCAGGAGCTCATTCATAAGGAGCTGGCCGCCATTAAGAATGCAGCCATCGGCATGATCATGACTCAATCTTATTTGTACCACACGATCGACGGCAGATTAAGCGTCGGTTCCCTGATTGATTTAGCAGGCTTCGTAGAGGAGCAGAAAAAAATCAGTCCTTACATCGACTCCATCTATTTGTATTACGCCCCCTTGGGGCTTGTCGTGACTTCACGTCCTGAAGTAAAGACCTCCCCTATTTCCACCTTTGCGGACAGCTCCTGGCTGGATGTATGGAAGCAGGAATCGGAATCCCGCACGCTTTGGATCACCGGGAGGCCGAACGGCTTCGCCCCGGACCGTCCCGCTGCCGGACTGATCCAGAAAATGCCGTTGATTGGTCAGGTGGAGGGCGCCATTGTGATCAATTTGAAGCTGGATCTGCTGTTTGCCGACTTTTTAAGCCATTACCATAATAAGAAAGGTACGACATTGGTACTGGGGTCGCGCGGGGAGATACTGTTTTCCGAAAGCGCCACGGGGGAGGCCTTGCTCAAGCGCTTGGACTTAGGGCGACTGTCCGCCGGGAACGGCTCCTATATCGACGATTCCAACCGGATCGTTTCCTATACGACCTCGGGGCTGACCGGCTGGAGCTTTGTCGATATTACCGAGCGCTCTGTGCTCCTGCAGGGGATGAACCGGATTAAGTACATCGTATTCGTCGTGGCCGTGATTTATATAACAGCTGCTTTCGCCATCTCCTTTTATTTATCTAGAAGATTGTATGGGCCGCTTCAAAGCGTGATTTCGTATATTAGCGGCTCCGAGTCCTCAGACCGGGATAACGCTATGGGAACCCCGCCTGCGGGTGATGAGGCCGGCTTCATCCGTCATATCTTTGAGCAGCTGACCCGCAACAAGGAGACGCTGATGAGGGAGAAACGGAAGGTCGACTCCCTGCTAACCGATAATCGTACAGCTATTAAGGAGAAATATTTAAACGATCTGATCCAAGGGGGCGGCAAAAGCGGCTCGGACCGCGGTTCGGAGCACGCGGCGGAGCTGTTGGGACTTCGGGTGGATTTCACCAGGTTTGCCGTGCTGACCATGGAGCTTGAGGAGCCTTATCCGCTGAAGGGACCGGACGGTGCATTCCATTACCACTTGTTCCATTACGGGCTTATGGAAGAGATAGAGGCGCGGGTTAATGGTGAGATCTTCGCCAAGGATGATAAACGGACGGTGATTCTCCTCTCTGTTCCATCGGAGGAGGAGGACTACCCGTTAGAGCAGGCTAAAGACCTGAAGGAGCAGTTGCTTGCACGTTACGGTGTGTCTGTAACGATTGCCGTCAGCCGGGTCTATTCGGGAAAGGCATCGGTAAGAGCTGCCTATGAGGACACGCTGGAAGCACTCAATCTGAAAATCTACATCGGCAAAGGCGAAATTCTCCCTTACTCTATACTGGACATTGGGAAGGCGGAGGAAGAAGCTTATTATTACCCGTATGGGCTGGAAACGAAGCTTCTGCAGGCTCTGCTCCAAACGGACATGGAGGTGTGCACCGCCGCTATCCGGCAAGTCACCCGAACCGTGATTGAAAAGAAACTGAGTAAAGCGAACATTCAGCAGTTATATTTTCAATTGAGCGGGGAAATCGTGAAGGCATTGGTTCAAGCCGGGGGCGATATGTCCGCGGCGTTCGGCGAACAGCCGTCCTGTGCGGACGCTCTGGCTCGTGCGGAAACATTGCAGGACATGGAAGAGTGCCTGTTAGACATGTGCAGCCGGATCATCGCTTATCATCGGGAGAAGCGTTCCAAGATGACGGATGTTACTCTGCAGCTGGCGACGGATTATATGAATGAGAATTTCAACAAGAATATATCGGTAGATACGATCGCCGAATACGTGCAGCGCAGCTCGTCCTATTTAAGTCGAATTTTCAAGGATGCTACTGGGATGACCGTGAACGACTATTTGATCCAGCTCCGGATTAAGCGGGCCATGGAGTTATTGAAGCTGCCCCACCTCTCCATGGAGGAGATATGCCGTGAGATCGGTTACGCCAATGTCAGCTACTTCAGCAAGATATTTAAATCCCGCAGCGGGCTAACACCAGGGCAATTTCGTCATCAGCAAGCGGCGGACCAGCTTCTTGCCCAGGGGAAGGAACAACCGGAATGAGTTGTTTTGATTTTATATAAATACGATTATTTGCATAAATATGCAACTGTGAAAAAATATCGCGCCGTTGAGCTCCCGCTCTTCGGCGCGATATTTCATCCGTTAATAGCTGGTTTGCAGCCAGTTTACTTTGGACCAGTTCAGCTTCCCTGCACCGGAGCCGTCAGCTGCCGTCAATCGGCTCTTTAACGTGGAAGGGTCATCCAGTGAATAACTGTACGGCAAAGTACTGAAGCCGTTCCATGAGAAGGCTTTGACCGGAGCCGGAACAGGTGCAAGCGGGCTCCCTGCTGAATCGCTGCTGCCCCTGAAGTTCGTACCGTCTAAGGAATAAATCGTATCTAAAGCACGGATTTTACCGGTATAGCTAGGGTTGGAAGGATCAGCCTGATTGTTTCGTACCGGCGACATCACACCGATAATGTGGGAATTTTCCAGCAGCACAGCCCCGTCCTCAGTGGAAATAGCACCGTTGCTCGTTACGCCAAATTTATAACCCTTCGCAGTGATGGCCGTTTTCATTTCTGTCGTCAGGAGCTTACTGGCTTCATGGGCATCGTAAGCATCCATAACAATGTTGTAAGCATGAGCATTGCCACCCCGTAATCGCGGCATCCGATCCTGGATATCCTTGTAATAGTTATGATGCAGCGTTACCTGCAATGCGGCATTATCGGAAGCAAACTCGGTCGACCCAACCAAATGTCCCTTCTTTTGTCCGGCAGCGATCTTCATAATATCCTCTTTGCTCAGGAGCGTCCGCAAATAATTATACATCGGATACGAAGCGCGATTCGCCTCAAGTGCATTAAATTGCTGTGCTCCGAAGCTGGTCGGACTAAGGTCGTCACCTTTGAAGGTGGACCAGGAAATGGTAACTCCGTTGCTTCCCTTTTTCACATCGACCAGGCCGTCATAGGCCTTGTTGAACGTGCAGTGGTCAATCCATACCTTGCTGGTACTGCCCTCTACCGTGATGTAGTCCCAATCGTTTCGGTCATAATCCCCTTTCGTACTCTCATCCCATTCCCACAATTCGTCAAACTCCAAATTGCGAATGATAATGTTGGAGCTATATTTGATCGTCAAAGCAGCATGATTAATCTTCGCCCCATTGGCCGAGAAAATCGTTAGCCCGTTAAAGGAATCAATGTAAATTTTGCTCACGCCGGTTTGAATCAATTTGGGATGCGTTAATGCGGTGGAATGCTGCGAGAATGGCATTACTTTTGCTTCAGCGGGAATCTCATTCCAGCCGAGGTTAAGGTCGTTCATGATTTCAATGACTTTCACTCCGGAGTTTCTCTTCAAAGCAAGGGCAAGATCGGCGGCATTATACACCTTTCGGTAAAGTGCGGTATTCGTTTCAGAGACATTCCCCCCGCCCGTATTTCCTGCAGAGAAGCCGGTCAAGTTGTATTGCGCTAAAGTACCTGCCGGTGGTGGCGTCGGAGTAGGCGTTGGTGCAGGTGTAGGTGTTGGTGTTGGTGTTGGTGTTGGTGTCGGAGTTGGTGTAGGCGTTGGCGTTGGCGTTGGCGTTGGCGTTGGCGTCGTGCCTGTAAAATCAGCTGCCTGAACGTTATCAAACCGCACGACGGCTTTCCAGCCGATGAGTCCAATCGCACCGCTGCTTAGGGAGCTGTCCGTCGCCGTCAGCTCAAGCACGCCGTTGACGTACATGTTGATGGTAGTTCCGGACATTTCCAGCTTGACTTGATAGGTCGTGTCGGTTGAGATCGTCTTCGACTTGCTGACTAGAACCGTTGTTGTTCCACTTACCTTTTTGCGAAGCTCCAGCCCCGACGCGCTTAATGTTGCGCCGTAGTAATTATTACCGTCCTTGTAGCGTCCTGCGACAATTACCCGGTTCGCATTAAAATTCATCACCTTCACGTCAGCCGTTACACTGTAATTCGTCCATGATTGCGTTCCCGCCGTGGCACGCCCTTCCGATGCGGTATCCGACTGAGTATAAACGTAGTTGCCGTTATCCTGAATAACGGACCATGATCCGTTTGTTGTAGCCCACCCATTTGCATCTCCATCATTAAAATCATCGCTGAACAAGGTTGCCGCTTGAACCGTGTTTGACGGTATTACTGCGGTCAGTAAGGAAGCGGTCAATACAAGCGAGGTAAGGACAGCGGTTCCTTTTTTCCAACTTATATTCATGAATGGTTCCTCCTGATCGTTAATTTCGAATATAGCCGATATCGGAGCCGTTCAAGCCCGCACCCTTCAAATCGCTTCCGTCCGCAAGCTTGAGGAAGCTGCCGAGATTCGGGGAACCGTCCGCATTGCGCGTGATAGCGGGCGTTAGGCTGATAAAGTCTGTATTGCTGGCAACGAGACCTTTGCCGTTCGTACTCACATTGTTCTTCCACCATACATTGGTGCTTTGCACATCGGTGCCGCTTGTTTTGTCGCTCGCCGTTGCTTTATAGGCCAGGTTGTTGGTGAATACATGGGTTCCAATATCGAAGGCGAAGTTGCTGCCCGATTTCAGCCCGTTATTATAGGAAGTATTATTGGTCAATGTAATCGATCCGGGATTGCTGTTATAGGTAAAACCATGCTTCTTGTTCTCGAAGGCTACGGAATTGATGACCTTATGGTTTACTGCAATTTGTTCACCGCCCAGCTTATACCCGTTTCCGTCGCTGTTTGTTGTCGAGCTGCCGTCCGAGGTTTGACCGTTGCGGTAAGCGACACTGTTTCTGATCGTAACCTCACCGATCGCGCCGGTGTCCGTTTTCGTATACAAATCCCAGCCGTCATCCACGTTGTATGCTGCGATACATCCGTCAAATACGTTGCCGGGCCCGATAGTCAGCTTGGCAGCAAAACCATCGGCATCCTCACCGTTGTCCGGGTCGAAGTTATCATGGGAATATACATTGATGATCTCATTATAGCTGGGCCATTCGCTCTTGGCGGCTGTCGATGCATACCGGCTGAGCTGCACGCCCGAATCCCGGTTATGATGCACGTCCAGATTCTCCAACCGGTTATAGTTTCCGCTCACGAAGATGCCGTTATCCGCCGAGCCTTTGATTTCAAGCCCCTTGACTACCCAGTAATGACCGTTCACTTGAAGCCCTCGCTCGTTGAGTCCGACGTTCGAAGCGTTGTAGGACTGCGAAGAGAAATCAAGCACCGGCTTTTCACTGCCGTAAGCTACGATGGATTTTTTCGCGCTGGCGGTGCCGTCATTGCCACGAGCAATCGTGATTTGTGATGAGTAAGAATAAGTGCCCCCCCTCATATAAATCGTGCCGCCCGGAGCGATGCTGGTAATCGCTTTGGTAAGGGTCGTCGGAGAACCGATGCTTCCATCGTTCGAATCGGTTCCGTTCGGAGCGACATAAATAACCGATGAGGGGTTCGGTGTTGGTGTTGGTGTAGGCGTCGGTGTCGGAGTTGGAGTAGGTGTCGGTGTAGGCGTCGTACCTGAAAAATCATCCACCCTGACGTTGTCAAACTGAGCTATGGATTTCCAACCGATTAAACCGATGGCACCGCTCGTGATCGTGCTGTCTGTCGCGGTTAACTCCAGCACTCCGTTGACGTACATGTTGATGGTCGTACCTGACATCTCCAGCTTTACCTGGTAGCTCGTATTCGCCGAGATTGCTTTGGACTTGGCGGCTAGAACGGTCGTCGTTCCGCTTACCTTCTTCCGAAGCTCCAGTCCTGACTCGCTCAAAGCCGCACCATAGTAATTATTGCCGTCCTTGTAACGCCCGGCGACAATCACCCGATTTCCGTTGAAATTGCTAACCTTTACATCAGCAGAAACACTGAAGTTCGTCCAAGCTTGTGAGCCGGAGGTGGCACGCCCTTCCGAGCTGGTACTGGATTGGGAGTAGACATAATTCCCATTGTCCTGAACCACCGACCAGGAACCGTTTGTGGTAGTCCAGCCCGCAGCATTGCCATCATTGAAATCGTCGCTGAACAAAGTGGCGGCGTGAACAGGCAGCATGCTTCCGAACAAGGAAGCACTCAACGTCAATGCCATCAAGAGTGACGTTTGTTTACGAATATGTTTGTTTCTTTTCACTTGAATTCCTCCTTACGAATGGGTTTCCTTTCGTTCTTCCTTGTAGCTCATATATTCATCGAGTAATACAACCACCTCCTCCAAAGGATATACCTTACAGATGAACGACCTTCTCCTTCCACCGGCTCCGATCGGATAGAGCGGCTTCGTCATAGCCCATTTTTTCCTGAATAATGTACAAGGGCCTACCCTTCGATTCGTCATAAATTCGTCCGATATACTCTCCGATAATGCCAAGAATCATAAGCATTACTCCGTTAAAGAACAAATTCAAAGCCACAATGGACGCCCAACCGGTCACCGTGGAATCCGTAAACAGCTTTTGCCAGAGGACAATCATTAGGTACAGGAAGCTGATGCACGATAATAAAAATCCTAAGTAAGACGCCAGCTTTAAAGGCTTATAGGAAAAGGAGGCGATCGCGTCAGAGGCAAAGCGCAGCATTTTCTTAAGAGGGTACTTCGTTTCCCCTGCCCAGCGCTCCTCGCGCACGTAAGGTATTGCGGTTTGACGGAAGCCGATCCAGCTCACCAGGCCCCGAACGTACCGGTTCTTCTCCCTCATGCCTCGAAGCGTATCGCAAACTTTACGGTCCATAAGACGGAAATCTCCGGTATCGACCGGGATATCGAAGCTTGTGAGGGATCGGAGAAACCGATAGAACATGCGAGCCGTCCACTTTTTAAACAGCGTCTCTCCCTTCCTGCGGATTCGCTGACCGTAGACAACATCGTATCCCTGCTTCCATAACGAGATCATCTCGAGCATTACCTCCGGGGGGTCCTGCAGGTCGGCGTCAATAATGAGAATCGCCTGTCCTTGGGCATAATCCACCCCTGCGGTGATAGCAATCTGATGTCCGAAGTTTCGGGAGAACGTTAGGAGGCGCAGGTGCGGATCGGTCCGACACAGCTCACGAGCTATCCGGTTGGTTCCATCCCTGCTGCCATCATCGACAAAGAGGATCTCATAGGACTCCTCGTGTGTTTCCATCACCTGCGTTAAACGGCAATACGTTTCATGGAGTACCTCTTCCTCGTTAAACAAAGGCACGATCACGGAATAACGAATATCAACGGTCATCGTCTTCATCCTCTCCGCTTAAGTATGAAAGTTCAGAAAAAAATCCATTGCTTAGACCACTGTAACAGGTGAACGGCGTACGCTCTAGGGACGGTAAGCCCTGTAAGTACCGGATAAAAAAGAAGAAACACGGCGGCCACAGCGGTCAAATAAGCATAGAAATATTTCTGCACAGCCGGAATCGCTTCAATCAGCCTTTGGCTGACATACGTAATGGCTAAAATGATAAAGGGAACCATGGCCAAATAATGATAAAGAAAGGTAATACGGGCGACAAACATCCAAGGGACATATTGAGACAAGAAAGCAATGAGCAGAAATAGAGGGATCCATTGACGACGGGTCCACGCAGCAGCCGCTACTGTAATCATGGAGAGGAGTCCCACCCACCATACGAGGGGATTTCCAATGGCAACAATACTGGAAATGCGGTTACCGGGCAGCTCGGTCCCCCCATAGTACCAAACCGGTTTGCTCATCAGAGGCCACTGCCACCAAGACGAGCTGAAGGGATGGGTTGCCTGTAGTCCGGCATGATAGCTGAGCATATGCTTCTGATAAGTAAGCAAATCCGATAAGGTGCGACCCGTTCCGGCAGCTTGAAACCAAGGGATATACGATGCAGCATATACGATCGCCGGGACCAGTACGAACCAGCCTGCACACCATAGAATGGTGAAACAGGCATACGCGGGAAACACCTGAACCTTGTGCCGCATCAATTCCATCGGTTCATGCCTTCTCTTCGCGGGCTTGACGTTCCGCCTCTCAAGCTGACGACGAGCCGCACGATATTCCTGGTATCGCAGGAGGAGCGAAAGAAAGAACAGGATTGCAAGCCCGCTGCCGGCATAAAGCGAGATCCATTTGGTAGCGACGCCCAAAGCGAAGAACATGCCCGACCAAGCCAAGGGAATAAATGATTTCAGTAACGAAACTTCATAGAAGCTGGTTGTACAGTAACGATACATGAAATAAAACATCAGCAGAATGAAGAAGCCTGCGAACACATCAATCGTCGCAATTCGCGACTGCACGAAATGAAGACAGTCAAAGCCCAGCAGCAGCGTTGCAGCGAAGGCATACCGCGTCTGTCCGAACATTCGCATGCTAAACAAATACATGACCGGCAGCATAGCGATGCCAAAGACCGCCCCTGCGATCCTCCAGCCGAAGGGATTCATGCCGAAGAGTAACGTGCCCGCAGCAATCAGCAGCTTGCCTAAGGGGGGATGCGTGGATTCATAAGGCTCCATACCAACCGTGTGCTCATAGGCCGTTCTGGCATGATAAATTTCATCAAAATACATACCGTTCATAAATGATGCCTGATATGCTGCTTTTTCTTGCTCATCGAATAGGGTAGTTATTCTCTCATCTACACCAACAACACGTATAGGAGTCTTCTGCCCCGGTTCATAAAAAGCAAGCTCATTGAGCGTGAAGCCCGGTCGATCTACTCTGATCTTGACATATCGGGCATCCTGGCTAGGGGCCATGATCTGCCAAGTGAAAACGTTCGGAACCGTCAGCTCCCGGGACATGCTCCCCGTCCAATTCCGCCCATTCGCAGAGAAGGTCAAGGTAAAGGAGCCTTCCCCTATGCCGGGCAAAAGCGTCAACCGATCGATCGTGAGGCGGCTGCCCAAATCAATTGTAACCTCCTCACCTGCCGATGCAGGCTTCCAGTACGTCTCCGGAAGCTTCGTAGAGCCCAGCTGGACCAGAGAAAGGACGAAATAAGCGCCGACCAAAAGGGCTAGAAGGAACGTATCCTTTCTACTCCATTGCAGCTTGAATTCCTTCGGTACTATGCGGATCGCAAATGGGCTTCCGGGGGAGTTCTTTCCGGAAGGTGAAACACTCGGTTTGTTCCTTCCGGATTCCAATAGCCTGATATCGTCGCGAAGGAGCATGGTCCAAGACACATGACACAGGTATGCGAACAATCCAATGTTGGCTAGCGATATTATGATCAGGAGCGGATCCCATGAAGGGATAAAGTACACCCTCCGATAGCTTTCAAGGAGAACCTGAGCTACATTCATCAGCTGCGTTAGACTGAGTCCGATGAAAATGTACAATAAACGCCGATCCCTGCTATAGATAAAGCTTAACAGACAAGGAAGCAAAGCATAGTACAGATACCGTTCATGCATCTTAGTCATGAATAGGAAGACGCCGGTAAGAATCAGCGTTCCCAGCAAGGGCAGCTTGAAAGAACGGTTCGTTCCCTTCCCATACAGAAATGCAGCATAGCCAATGACAGCACAAGTGAACAGAATTGCCCAGGCTTGGAAGGAAACAAAAAGAAAAGACTGATCGAGAGGAGCGAAATTATTGCCGGTTAACGCCCATATATTGTACGCATTCAAGCTTGCGTAAGGGTAAGAAGACAGCGTGCCCGCATACAGCTGAACAACCCACAGAAGTCCCTGCTGCATTACGAACGGAATGAATATGAGAGTAAACGTCCCGATTCCCTTCAGGAACGCCGCAGCAAGACCTTGGAAGCTTCGTCTTTGTACCAAATACATGAACAGCAAGGGTCCGAGCAGCAATGCTTGCGGTTTGACCGCCAGTACGATTGCATAGGCAACAATTGCTGCAGACAGTCGCTCTTGTACTAAAAATTGAATCAGGATAAGAACCCCTAGCATAAATACGGAGTCTACTTGCCCCCAAGCAGAGGAATTAGCCAGGATCGCCGGATTAAATAAGTACAGCAGAGCAATGCCGGCGGAGGCCGTTTCGCCAAACCGCCTTCTTGCTAACCGAAATAACAGGTAGGACGATACGATATCCGCCATAATAGCCGGAAGCTTCAGCAGCATCACCATGGAGGCTGACTCGAACGGAATATCGAATAATCGGCGGATTGTACCTAGAAAATAGAGTACATAAATGTAACCCGGAGGATAATCGGCAAAGATTCCGTGAGAATAAAAGGCGGATAACCCATGGGTTGAGGCGGTATGAGCCCAGGCGGTAAAGGTTTGTATATCCGCCTCGTAGCCCGCGATCAATCCGGCAATAACAAGGCGTAGAAGGATTCCGATACTCAAATACAGATAGAGTGCTTTCATGGAGTGCTCATCTTTCCCTTGCACTGGGCTATAGGATATTCTGCGAGTCAATACATGATATAAAGCGATGTAGAGCAGGCCGACAAAGCCGATTATGGAAATAATCTCCCTCCTCTGCACTTTTCTATAGTTGGTTAAATATGGAATGTATCCCCTTTCATAACGAATTATAGGTTTGCTTATCGTTACTCACAATACACATTATTTAACTTCCTTGGATTTCATCGGTTTTTGGAAAAGAGGGTGAATGCGTGGGCTTCGTCTGTATGGAGCATAATCATTTGATAAGAAATTTACGCTGCGGCAACGATCGGGTAAGCAGCGAGATTCCTTGCCTAAATGGCCGTGAGGGGAAAATAAACGATGATCAAAAATGTAAGATAATCATTAGATTAGGAATTTATGGAATCTTGGAATACAGGCTTCCGTTCACGAAACACCCAGTATTTATTGCCGATAAATTGAAGGAGCATACCGGCACAGGTAGCCGCAAGCTTGCTTGTCACGTTAGACCAACCTAGGTTATACAAGCATTGGGTTAGCACCAAGGAAGAGATTCCGAACGAAACGGCATTCAATGTAAGAAATCGAAATAAGGCTCCGCCGGCATATTGTGTCCGGTTCGCTTGGGTTCGAAAGGTCCATCGTTTATTCATCGCATAACTATTCAAGGTCCCACCGGCATAGGAAACACATTGTGCAATCATGTAAGCTACACCGAGCTTCGTTAATATCAAATAGAGGGCAATGTCCAGTAACGTATTGAGGCATCCAACGGTATGAAATTTGATCAATTGACGGACTGTCTTTTGCATTTGTTTTGAGACCGGCAACACCATCACCTCATCTTGATCATGTCCTTGAAGCGCCGGGGGGGCATGCAGTTACGACCCATTATACACCAATTTGCTGCATAGTAGCCCTATAAAATAAAATGTTACACCTATAATGAGCACAAGTGATTTGCTGTATAATTTTCAATTTGAGGTAATTTATTCCATAAATTTAATTGCGAAGGAGGCATCATGTGAAGGTAAAGAAGCTTGCTTGTTCATCCATATTATCCGTAGCCTTGCTTGTCGGTGCGGTACCCGTTTTTGCATCCGACGATACAGCCCCCCTCTCCGCTCTGCCCGCTTTCCCCGGTGCGGAAGGAGGCGGTATGTACACAACGGGAGGTCGTGGAGGCGAGGTCTATGAGGTGACCAACCTCAACGATTCCGGACCCGGCTCTTTACGGGAGGCGGTCAGTAAAGGAAACCGGACCGTTGTGTTCCGTGTTTCCGGTAACATCGACCTGGCTTCGCCGCTGAACATTACCGGCTCGAACATTACGATCGCAGGGCAAACGGCCCCGGGAGACGGCATCAGCGTGAACAATCACTCGACGTATATTAAAGCCGACAATGTTATCATTCGTTATATGCGTTTCCGGATGGGGGACCGAACTCCTTCGGCGGGTGATGCGATGACGATCGACAAACGCAAAAATATTATGATCGACCATTGCTCCATCACATGGGCAATCGATGAGGTGCTTTCCCCGCAAGAAAGCGATAATCTAACGGTTCAATGGTCCATCGTCGGCGAGGCGCTCCACATGTCGAAGCATGAGAAAGGAAGGCATGGCTTTGGCGGGCTTTGGGGCGCCGGGAACAACTCCTATCATCACAACATTTTGGTTCACAACAGCAGCCGAAACCCCCGCTTTAAAGGAAGAACGGAAGAAGATAAACGGAATATGGACTACCGAAACAATATCGTTTACAACTGGAATTATAAAACCGCTTACGGCGGGAATGGCGCTTACGTCAACATGGTGAACAACTATAATAAATACGGCCCGGATACCGTGCTGGATGCAAGGGAGCTCGTCCTTGATGATATCGGCGGCGTTGGCCGATGGTACATAGAGGGTAACTATATTGACGGGTCTCCCCGGGTTACGGCGGATAATTGGGCGGGCGTATTTGATTTTGAGCCGGGGAATGTCAAGCTTTCGGAGCCTGTTCCCTTCCATACCGTTACTACCCATACGGCTCAGGAAGCCTATGAGCTTGTTCTAGACCAAGCCGGAGCGATTCTGCCGAAGAGAGATTCCGCGGATGCGCGAATCATTAATGACATTAAGAATCGAACGGGACGTCAGATTAACAGTCCTGTAGAGGTTGGGGGCTGGCCGGAATTACTGAGTGCCCCTGCACCGGCGGATACGGATCACGACGGCATGCCTGATGCCTGGGAGATCTCTCAGGGCTTGAATCCGAATGAAGCGGCAGACCGGAACGCCGATGCGGATGGGGACGGCTATACGAATCTGGAGGAATACTTGAATTCCATCGTTAGCAGCGGCTCGCAAAATCCGGTAGTTCGGATTACCACGCCAACTATAAATACCATATCCGCTCAAGGAAGCACCCTGGTCGTAGAGGCGAATGCGTACGACCCGGACGGCAGCGTCAGCAAAGTGAAATTTTATCGTAATGACGTACTGATGGGCGAAGACGACACCGCGCCGTATCAGTTCACATGGACGGATGTACCGGAAGGAACGTATTATCTCTTGGCCAAGGCCATCGATAACAGCGGAACTGCAACCGACTCGTCAGCCGTTCCGGTCCATATTAACGCTTCCGGCGATATCTCTCCTTGGAGTTCTGTTGATATCGGCTCCCCTGGACTTCCAGGGCACGCGAATCTCCAAGACGGTGTCCTTACCGTTAAAAGTTCAGGCAATATCAGCGGTCCCGTCGAGTCGTTCCACTATGCCTATCAGAAGCTGACGGGTGACGGTGAACTTATTGCTCGTATTGATAAAATTACGCACACGACTCCGCTCGCCAAAGCAGGTGTGATGATCAGGGAATCCCTGTCTCCCGGATCCCGCTTCGGGCTCATGGGGCTTGCCGTAAGGGGCGACGGTCATGTAGCGGAATTTTACAGCAGAGACACCGAAGGCGGAGCGATTACCGAGACGCCGCCGCTGCCTTCCATCAATCCTCCCTTCTATATGAGGATAGTGAAGTTCGGTGATACGGTTACAGGTTACATTTCCCAGCAGGGAACCTCGTGGACTCCTATTTCCTCTATGAAGCTGGAGGCTAATGAGGTCTACATCGGGTTGATGGCGGATGCCGCCAAAGAAAACAACCTGATTGAGAACTATAATAAATCGCTCTTTTCGCAAATTCAGTTCAACAAGTTCCCTCCGCTTCCTTATAAGGTGACAAACGTTTCATTATCCCGAGGGCCGAATGATTTGCTTTTGACCTGGTCCGCTTCGGAAAGAGCAACAGCTTATCAAGTGAAACGAAGCTTAACCCCCGGCGGACCGTACAAGACGGTAGCAACCGTATCGACGACGGAATATGCGGATGCGGAGGTGGAAGCGGGCGTCAACTACTTCTATGTCATCCAAGCACTCAATGCTAACGGACCGAGCCTGGAAAGCTCGGAGGAACGGAACGGAGCGCTGCTTGGGACGCCTGCCGCCGTTTATTTAATTAATAATGACTTTGAGGATACAGCCATCGGAACCATACCGGAAGGATATGACTTCAGACCTACACCGGGTACCGAGCTGAATCATGTTAAGGTGGATGCCGTTCCCGCGGCGCCTGCCGGAAACAACTCCAAGCAGCTGTTGAATTTATACGATAACAGCACGAGCCAAACTCGCGCATCCAAGAGCTTCCCTGCCCAAACCGGGGTGATCATAGCGGAAGCCAGTATTATGCAAACCGAAGGTGCGGATTACCCTCGCGTCCTCAGACTTTTGGATGTGCCGTTCGGCAAGCATTATGTCGAGCTGTTCTCTGGGTACGGAGCAGGCTGTCCTACCTCCTACTGCTTCTATTACAGAAAATCGGACGATAGCAACGGGAAGGCGGCGCCGCTGCCGACGAATAATGAATTCAAGCCGAACTCCTGGTACAAAATCAAAGTTATCGCTAACGTGCAAACCCAGTCAGCCGAAGTATTCATCAATGGCGTATCGTCAGGAATAATTCCGTTCCATAAGAACAAAGGCTGGCCGAATGCCGCCAGTCTGAGTGCGGTAGATTTTCTGTCATCCGCTACACACAAGGTCAATGAATATATTGATGATGTTCGGGTAGGCGTACCGGCCATCGGTGCTCCTTCCGGCGTTACCGCCGCAGTTTACGGCAACGCAGCCCGAATTGAATGGGAGCCGATAGCGGGAGCGACTTCATACCATATTTATCGCAGCGAAGGCGAGAACGGCCGCTTTACACTGTTGGCCTCTGCACACAACGATTTCAGCTACACGGACAATACCTTGGCTTACGATCGAACGTATCGATATGCTGTTGCCGCTGTGAATAACTCCATTGAAGGCACGTATTCAACTCCGGCCGCCGTACAGACAGTAAGCCCGTTAGTAATCACACTGGATTCGCCTAACGCCACCGTAACCCAAGCAACATACTTCACGCTCAACGGGAGTGTGAACCGGATGGCTCAGGTTTCGGTCAATGGAACCGAGGCTGCAGTAGATTCGACGCTCCATTTCACTCACACCGTTCAGCTGAACGAAGGCTTGAATGTGATTGCAGTGGAGGCCGTCGATGCCTTAGGCAATCAGGCTGCACCTGCAAGTCTCACGATAACGCGCGATACTACGGCACCCACCATCTCGATCCGTAATCCCCGCGTGAACAATAATGGGATGGATGATCAAGTGCCGGAAGGAAGCTATACCCTTGTCGGTCAGCTCAGTGAGCCCGGAAGACTCACGGTGGATGGGATTCCGGCCGTCGTTCTTCCTGACTTGACCTATTCATTCGTCGTATCGCTCCATCAAGGGCGCAACAGAATCGTACTGGAGGCCCAGGATCTAGCCGGCAATCACGCCGATCCACTCAGCTGGGAGGTTGTCGCGACAAGGCACGGCCATAACAAATAATCTGCAAAACCGGCTGCACCAAGCATTCCTTGGGCAGCCGGTTTCTTTGCTGTCTGAATACTTTTCTAATATTCCAGTAAAACTTTCCTAACGTGTTCCCTATATTATCTTGCTAACATGATGTTGTTTCCTGTTAATGGGAAATCAATCCGGAGCACAACACCAGTAGCGAAAGGGGATTATTGATTGAATCTAGCCAGAGTGCAGTGAAACGGGAAGAACTTCAATTGTATTACCAGCCTCAATTGGACATTCGCTCGGGTAAGATCATCGGCGCGGAAGCGTTATTGCGTTGGAACCATCCCCTTCTGGGGATGATTTCTCCCGAGCAATTTATTCCGATAGCCGAGCAAAGCGGACTCATCATTCCAATAGGCGAATGGGTACTAAGAAGGGCTTGTACCCAGAGCAAAGTATGGATCGATGCCGGTTTGCCCGATTTTGTCGTTTCCATTAATTTGTCGCCTTTGCAATTCGTTCAGCTTAACTTTATAGAGATGATTCGTACGATTTTGGCCGATACGGGAATGAATCCTGAGAATGTGGACCTCGAGATTACAGAAAGCATGACCCTTGATGTCGACAAGACGATTGAAGTGTTAGGATCGGTAAAACAGCTCGGTGTGCGGATCAGTATGGATGATTTCGGTAAAGGGTACAGCTGCCTTCATTATTTAAAACGATTTCCTTTAGACACTTTGAAAATCGACCGCTCGTTTGTTAGTGAATGCACGATAGATGATAATGACGCGGTTATCGTGAAAACCATTATTTCCATGGCACATCATTTACATCTTCAAGTGATAGCGGAAGGCGTAGAGACCAACGAACAGTTACTTTTTCTCCGGCAAAATTTATGCGACAAGGCACAAGGATATTTATTCAGCAAGCCTATTCCCGCGGAAGAGCTTGAACGATTGTTTCCGGAGATTGGGCGGCTGCTTGGGAGAAACGGTGCAGCTCTCCCCCACACGGAGAAGTTATGGAAAGAAGAACAGCTTCGTCATGCGATGAAAGAGCTGGAGGAAACCTTGCGAAAGCAAGAAGGACTGACCTTTAAAATCAAACAGCTAAACGGCCGGTTTATCCACACCCTGTGTGAAGGTGAATTGTTTTATCGGTTCGGCCATTCGCCCGATCAAATGATCGGGAAAGAAATCCATGAGCTTTTCCCTCCGAGCATCTCCAATTCAGTGCATGAGCATTACGTGAGAGCTTGGAGGGGGGAAAAAGGAATATGCTACGAGATTGACGTGTATGGGGTTTGGATCATCGTCACGTTACGAGCCGTACGACGCGGCGGAAAAATCGTTGAAGTGATCGGTTCATGCATCGATATTTCGGAACGAAAGCGTGCGGAGGATGAGCTTAAGGCGATGACGGAACAGCTTAACTATTTTATAGAAAATAATGCCGACGCCATCTGTATAACCGATTCCCATCATAAGGTCACCAGAGTCAATGCCATGTTCGAAAGTATGTTCGGTTGGGGCGCGATGGAAATTTGCGGAGACGATCTCCCTGCCCTTCCTTACCCTATGAGAGATGAGGAAGAGTTGATACGGAAGAGGATACAAGCGGGCGAAACGATTACGGGAATAGAGACGATCAGACGACATAAGGACGGTCATCTCCTTGACGTCAGCTTAGCGGTTACACCGATACGGGATTCACAAGGAACGATCATCGCGACGGCGTCAGTGTATCGGCAGCTTGCATGCAAGGGAGCGAACCGTCGACGTCCCCTATCCTGATCACGGCCTTGCCGCGCCCATGACCCAGCTCCACCTCGCGGTGAGCGTCTGCGCCCGATCCAGCGGATACATGCGAGCGGAACGCCCCACTCCGGCTCCGCCAATATACAATATTCTTGTAGATTGCCGGCTGGAATCGTTAACGATAAACTGGTGATAATCCAGAAAAAGGGAGGCGATTAGAAGATCTGAACTTGGGTACTCGGCGGATTCACCATAAAATGAAGGAGGAAAATGGATGAGGATGAACAAAACGGGTCTTACCGTGACGGCCGCCCTGCTGCTGGCCTCTGTCGGCATTTTGCCGGAAGAAGCTCCTGCTGCAGCCGCCGTCCAGGCGACCTACTACGCTTCCCCAACCGGAAGCGGCACCGCTTGTTCCGTATCGGCCCCATGTTCCCTGACAGGGGTTAGGGACAAAGTGCGCACGGTTAATCCCAGCATGACCGGGGACATTGTCGTTATGCTTCGCGGCGGATTGTATACGCTTACAGATTCATTGGTCCTCGATTATCGCGATTCAGGCATGAACGGCCACCGGGTCGTCTGGAAAAACTACACCGGCGAAACCCCCGTCATCTCGGGAGGACAATCGCTTACCGGAGGCTGGACCTTGCATGACTCCGTAGCAGGCATCTACAAGAAAACCGGCGTCACCTCCCGATTCCGTCAGCTGTACGTTGGAGAGACGGCCGCCGTTCGCGCCCGTACACCGAACCTGACCGACGCCAACTCGCTTGGCGCCTACTACGACGCGATCAGCGCCGATGTAACAACCAGACAATACAAAATCAACAAGGCCGAAATTTCTTCATGGAATCATCTCAATCAGGTCGAGATGGTGCTTCAGCCCCATTGGTATCATAACCGGCTAAGGGTCGCTTCCTTTACGACGGATGCGAGCTACGCCTATGTCAGCTTTCTCTCGCCGGAGCAAAGCAGCGCTTTTACAAAATCCGCCCCCTTCTATACCTCCAATGCGTATCACTTTGAGAACGCCTACGAAATGCTTGATTCTCCGGGAGAATGGTATCTGGACCGTTCCGCCAATATCCTCTACTACAAGCCGCGGAGCGGTGAAAATATGGCAAGTGCGACGGTAACCGCTCCCGTTGTGGATGTCTTGCTGCAGCTGAACGGAACGGCCGCGAATCCGATCCATCACCTCGAAATCAGCGGACTGACCTTTCGCCACAGCGGTTGGGACGGTCCAAGCAGTAGCGGCCTTGTGGCTACCCAAGCCGTCTCCCCTATCACTTCTTTAACACTTCTTTAACAGTTCCGGGAAGCGTCCAGGCCGCTTACGGCTACCAGCTCCGTTTTACAGGCAATACCTTCCGACAGCTTGGAGCCACAGGGTTGAAGCTCGGCAATGGAATCAAGATGAGCCAAATTGTAAGCAACACCTTCGAAGCTATTGCAGCTAACGGTATCGAACTTCGGTCCCCCAAAACGGCTTCCATCACCGATCTGACATCACAGGTGCTGATCGGCAACAACACCGTCTCGCGCGTCGGTCAGCAGTATACGAACGGCATAGGCATAGTAGGCTATTTTGTTCAAAGCGTCGTTATCGAGCACAACGAGATCTCGTACTCACCTTATATGGGGATACAGCTTGGCGGCCAGGCGGGCTGCAATTGTGAAACCGGAATGCGGACGAACCGAATCCGCGCCAATCGCATCCATCATGTGATGCAGCTTCACGATGACGGGGGAGCCATTTATACGCTGGGCCGGCAGCCCGGAACGATTGTCGATCGAAATTACATCCACGATTTGAGCAAAAGCGCCTATGCAATGGGTTACCCTGTCGCCGGTCTCTATCTTGACAATTATAGCGAGTATATCCGTGTACAAAACAATGTCCAATCATCGATCGATACAGCCTCGGGTGCGGCTCTGACCTACGAGCAGGCCGGTGTCGGAGCCATGAACAATCTGTGGTCCGGCAACGATACGCAGGATCCCGCGGTCAAGGGCGAAGCAGGCGTTAGCTCCGCCTACACGGAATCCCCTATCGTCCTGTTGGAGGAAGACTTCGACGGAGGAACAGCCGGGACAATACCTGCAGGATGGACGGTTACCACCGGCAGCGGCAGTGTACAAACAGCCAATATGCCGAGCACGACGGATAAAAGCGTGCTGCTGAGCAAGTCCGTCTCCGCAACAACGACGAATGCGCAAATAACATGGGCACCTTCCGCCGGAATTGTCTCCCTTCAGCTTCGGGTTCTCCCTGAGCAGACGGGCGGCTGGAAGATGGCTCCCTATATTCTCGACGGCACAGGAGCGCCTGCTATAAGTGTAGCTTTCGATTCCGGTTCCATTAAGGCCTATAACGGCACCACACTGACTACCCTGCAAAGCTTTACGGCGGGTACTTGGTATGAGCTGCTGTTGGTGATGAATACCGATACCGACAAGTTCGATCTGTATGTGGACGGAATCCGCCGTCTTGCGAATGCCGACTTCCGCAGCGCTGCAGCCAATTTGGGCGGCATTCGGCTTGGCATTGGCGATGGACATACAGGGAGCTTTTACTTTGATCAGTTGAAGGTAGAAGCACCTTAATCGCTTTCTATTACTATAGAGGCCGAACCTGATCCGTCATTCCGGTTCAGGTTCGGCCTCTAGGCATTAGTACGGCGGCTTCTGTGGCTTGCCATATTTCCATTCACAAATTTCTGACGGTCGCCCCATTGTAGAACGTGCCTTGCACGCGAATATGCTCGTAAGGCATTTGAGTATTGGCGATCCGCCACAGCAACCGGTCGGCGGCCCGGTACCCCGTCTCTTGCATAAACAGCACGGGACGTGTAATGTCCGGAACGATGCTGGCCTGCAGGTAATCGATAAGGATAATCGACATATCCCCGGGTATCTTACGTCCGGCTTCGCTGCAGGCGTAAAACAACCAGGACAAATTGGTCGATTGGGAAGAACAGATCAGTGCCGTAGGATTGTTGCGCTCAAGATGACTTTGGAACGTCGCAATCCACTTGGGATCAATCGTGGAGAGCCCGATAAAATGGCTGCTCTCTTCGACCTCAATGCCCGCCTGCTTCATCGTCAGCTGAAATGCGTCCCAGCGATGCTTGTACCCCCTGGTTTTGGTCGTATCTCCAACGTACATGATATTGCGATGACCGTTTGCAATTAAATGGTGCACCGATTGAATGGTGGCTTCGTGAATATCCCAAATGATGCTGTCCACCTTGGCACCTAGAGGCGGAAAATTAATCAATACCCGCGGAAGCTTCAGCTCAAGCAGCAAGGCCTCCAGCGGCTCCGGAATCAGCGGGGCAATAAACAATCCGTCCGAGTACATGATGCCCTCTTGCTCCGCCCAATCCTCGAACCCTTCGGATGACAGCGACTGCGGCATGAAGACGATATCAACCTTGTGGCCCAGCTCCAGCATCCTCTCCTTCAAGCCAATGAACAATTGCTGAATGGTATAGGAATAATGTGAGCTGGTAACCAACAGGAAACGCCTTTGCTGAATGGAGAGCCGTGGAATTCCCTCATACAGGAGGCTTCGCTCCTGATCCTTCGTCAAATATCCGAGCTCCTTGGCCAGTTGTATGACTTCTTTTCTTGTCGTCTCGGACATCCCGGGAAGCCCGCGCAGCGCTTTGGATACGGTGTAAACGCTTAACCCCAGCTTTTCGGCTAACATAGGCAAAGTGACAGACTTTCTTCTGGCCATAGGATACACATGCCCTTTCATTTTATATTCAACAAAAACTCAACTATATCATGCTTATATTTTATTGTACCATAACGTTATCCCCCGCTAGAACAGTTTCATCTGCTGAACGAATGAACTGCTGTATTGGGAAATGACAGCGTTTTCGTTTAGAAAAGCGCGCATGACACACACACCCATGAGATTCATTGACAGGGACCTGCTGAACACTAATGAAAAACGGAGGTTGATTGTCATGGTAAAAAAGAGAAAAGCCGTTTGGGTAAGCTGCCTTCTGAGCGTTGCTTTAATGGCCGGCTGCAGCGGAGGCGAAGCGGTCCAATCAACAGGGGAGCCCGCTCCACCGAAGTCGAAGGATCCGGTAACACTGACCTGGTATTTTGCACAAAGTACGCTTGAGGCTACATTAGACCCTACGATTCAGGATGCCATAAAAGCGAAATTTCCCCACATTACCTTGAACTTTATTAATAGGGGGAAAGGCAGCGAGTATGCGGATTTAATCGCACAAGGCACGCTGCCGGACATTATTTATGAATCCGCCGCATTTACCACAAGCAGAGTCATTACGAACGGCTTTCATTATGACCTGCAGGATCTGGTCAAAAAGCATAACTTCAATCTGGATACCATCGAGCCTAACGTGCTGGCCCATACGCTTGCCCAAAGCAGTGAGAAGAAGCTTTACAGCCTGCCTTTAACAATGAATAAGTACGCTTTATTTTACAATAAGGATATTTTCGACCGGTTTGGCGTTGCATACCCGAAGGACGGCATGACATGGGACGATGTGTATGAGCTTTCCCGGTCCTTGACCCGGACGGACGGAGCGGTTACGTATCAAGGGTTTACGACGCAGCCCAACAATATTATGCTGAATAACCAGCTGTCTCTCAGCCCTCTCCATCCGAAGGAAGACAAAGCGACCATTCATAATGACGGCTACAAGCTGCTGTATGACAACTTGAAGCGCTTCTTCGATATCCCGAATGCCGTCATCGCTCCCCTCGGCGATTTCTCTAAGGGAACGATCGCAACCATGGTCAACAGCCACCCCGGCATTATCGGTGCCGTTCGCGCCAACCCTCAGCTCAATTGGGATGTGGTGTCGGTTCCAAGCTTGAAGGAGAAGCCGAATGTCGGGTTCAAGCCCGCTACCTTGTCGCTGTTCGTCGCCCAGACGTCAAAGTACAAGGACGAGGCCTTCGAGGTCATCGCTTATATGCTCTCTGAGGAAATGCAGACGCTTCTATCCAAGAATGGACAGGGAACCACTCTCAAGAGCACGGCCGTGAAAAAGGCGTTCGGCCAAAACGTTCCGGAGTGGCAGGGCAAAAACGTAGGCGCCCTGTTCTATTATCCCGATGCGCCTCCATCGGAGCCGCGGGATTCCCAGCTGACCGATGTCGGCGTCGACTTCGGCACTTCCTTTGCAACCATGGTTAAGGATAAGACGGATTCGAACACGGCACTGAGAAGCTTCGAGGAGCAGATCAACCAAGCTATCGAAACGGCCAAGGCAGCGAAGGCGGCAAAGCCCAAATAACAATGGTTTGGAAAAAGCGTTTGGTCACATGACCAAACGCTTTTTTCGGCATGCCGTGCAAGAACTATTCATTACCTGCGTCGTGAGGAATCGTGACCTTGGCCGTGCCGCTGCTCTGGTGCCCCGCCCGGTCCGTTGCCGTATAGGTGATGGTGTACACTCTCCCCGTTCCCTCGCCTGCTCTTGCCGCCTTCAGCAGGAACTCGGTATCGTTCGTACCATATTCCGCTTCCGCCGCACCTTCAGGGTCCGGTTCGCTGCTTTCAATAGAATCCAGCGTAACGGAGCTTATACCCGAGATACGGTCAGCCTCTGCTACGCTCACCCGGATAGGCACCATCTGCCCGTTGGGCGGCCAAAGCTTCACCTGATCCGGCACAACAACAATCGTCGGAGCCGTTAGATCGATCGGCACCGAAGCGGTGCGAATCTCTTCTGTGTTTCCAGCCCGATCCGAACTCCGGTATTCCAAGACATTCCTTCCCTCGGAAGCGAGGGTAACAGCCCCTTCGTAGGACCTCCACTCCCCTCCGTTCAGCCGGTATTCCGTACGCGACACACCGGTCCCTTCGTCCGTCGCGTCCAGTGTTACCGCTACCTCGGACGTATACCAGCCGCTCTCGCCGACAGGCTCCAGAGTCGCCATCGTAATTGGCGCCGAATCGTCGGTGGACATCGTTATCGTATAGGACAATGAGCCGCTAGCCTGCAGCATAAGCATATGAATCCGTTTGTCATAGATTCGGTAGCCCTTCTGCTCCAGAGTCGCGACGGCACCTTGGTCGAAGGTAATTTGGAGCACGGAATTCCCGCGTACGAGCGTGAAGCTTCCGCTGTTCAACGAGACTTGATCGCCCGTTCCTACCGTGATCGGTACATACTCTACAAACGGCTCCGCATGGGTAACTTGTACCGAAATACCGTCCTCTAGGAAGGTAACGGATTTTGTTCCTGCCGTGCCGAGCTGGTATTGAACCTCCACCTCGCCCTGCGCTACATCGCCATGTCCGACGGCCGGCTGCAGCGTTTGTCCGTTGATTCGATAGACCGGAAGCACATTCCCGTTCTCATAGACCCGGCCGGCCGTGGCCTTCTTCGTGCCCCAGGATAAGCCGCGGTTTGTTGAGGCTGACGAGGATTCAGTCTGGCTGGACAGCATGATGCCGCCTTGCGGATGCCACAGCAGCCCGAGCCCAAAGGCTTGCATGGCTGCCTTGCGCGGACCTGCATTGAAGGCCGCGTAATAATCCGGACGCCGTACGTAAGTGAACTGCAGTCCGCTCCGATCATCATTACGCTGGTGATTGAATCGCTCGCTTGCAAGGTAAGGGAGCTGAGCAACCGCTGCCGCACGCTCGGCTTCCGTAGGGTAGTAGCGGTACAGGATCCGGTTATACAGTCCGTATGGATTGTAGGAGCTGTTTCCGTTCAAGGCCAGAGCCGGCACATTCGGCCAGATGCCGTCCTTCACGATGTCACTTTTGGCTTTGACAATCTCCGCCGCAACTTCCTCCTGCGTTTTGACGAAAGCTCTGGCGAGCGGGAGCTTCTCTGCGAGAGGAATATCTTTTCTTTCGTAATGGCCCGAGTCTGTACGCCCGGATGCCGCCGCATTCGACGTGAAGAACGAACCGTTCGGCTCACGCACCAAATTGTAGGACAGCCAATCGATAAATTTGCTCTCCTTCGTAATCATTTTCTGTTCCAGATCGGTATTTCTGAAATAATAATAGTCCGTCATCATGTTCTGGATGTGAACCCCCATATTGTAGCCCATATCATATCCGCTGTTCTCATAATAAAAGCCGGCAGGACTAATAAAGGCGCCTGAGGATTGATCGAATCGTTCGCGCATCTTCGCTTCGATCGCCGCATCGGGATGATAAGCCAAATAAGCGGCGGTCGCCGACCACATGAGCGTATATTGATTCGTATAGGCGGTGCCATGGGTCCAGAAAGCGTTGTCGTTTAAAACGTGAACGATAGCCTTCCGGCTCGCCTCGATCACCCGATTGTATAACGCATCATCAATGGACGGGAAGTTGGGATCCGCCGCTTTAGCCTCCTCCAACAAGCGGACGGTTTGACCGAGAAATTGGAGAGCAAACGACGTCCCCGGCAAGTTGTAGCCTCCCGGACTATATTCGGAGAACGCCCCTTCCGGACTCTGCAAGGTTAAGAGATGCTCCAGCACAGCCTCCAGACGATACTTCACCTGCGGCATGGCATAATAAATATTCCATGACGAACGGTTCGTGTAGAAGTAAGTGAACCACAGGTGATTTTCCTGAACACGCGCATTGTAAGGGAAATTATCATCCGGGTTGCGGTGGACCACAATATCGATAAATCCGCGATCAGGCTCATCCAGCCGCACTGCATTCGCTACCGTGTGAAAATGCTTATAATAATAGGGAATTCCCCGGCGATCATTCACCCACACCTCCGGTGAAATGTAATCCTCATCGGCAAAATCATCCGGGTCGATTAGACTGAAGTCAGGAGCCGGAATCAGTCCGATGTCGCTGGTAGAGAGCACGGCCGGGCCGAGCGGTTTGGAAGCATGATTCCCTATGCTGGCCACAACGCTAAACTCATACTTGGCTTGGGGCTTTAGTCCTGTAAAGGTATAGGTCGTTCCGGAGACGGAAGCCTTCTCGCTGCCATTCTGGTATACATGGTAAACGACACTTGAAGATGGATTGGCTTCCATGACGGCAGGCCATGCAACCGTAATGTGACTGAGACTTGATGAGGCTGACGTAATAGCGGCCCCTGCAGGCCAGTTCAATGCCATGTTGACGGCATCCTGAAACGTGGTGCGGGCTTGCCTCAATTGGGTAAAGGCTGCTTGCAGGTCGCCCGGTAAAGCATCAGGATTCGCATTCACTGATTGAGCTGCCGCAATCGCCGAAGCAAACGCGGTAATCGCCGCTTGAGGGTACTCCCCGGGGCCCTCCCCGACCACAGCACTGCTTAGCAGCGTTTGCGACGTGTCAATCTCGTCCTGCAGCGCCTGCCGGTTGTATACGGAGAACAAAGTGGATCTACCGATTTGAATCGCCCAGGTGCTCGGGTGCGCTGTCGTATCTCCGAACACAATCTTGACATACCGCGTCCCGGGCGGCAATGCCGTCGCTTCCCAGGTCACCTTGCCCCAGCCTCCGACCAACGGATCCGTGCTGACGGACTTGTTTACATTTTGAATAGGAGTGTACACTGTATGATCAGGCGAAGCTTCGAACGACATATCTCCGGGCATGACACCAGCACCGCTTCGATTGTACCACGTCACAATTTGGAAGCCGCTCCAAATGCGTGTGTCTGCATCCGGAGTCTTGTAAATCACATAAGCCTCCCCGCCCGACGACTTGTAAAATCTGGAGTTATCCCCTCCATACCTCTCCGGGCTGCTCGTGCTTACCGCCACATTGTTTGTTTTATAGAACAGCTTCGAAGGATCGGCGCTTTCGTCCACAACGACAATAGGCTCCTCGCCGGCACTCACCGGCTGGGTAAAGAGAATTGGGGATAGCAGTGCCGCCAAGATCGAAATGCATAACGTAAGCAAGGACATTAAAGTTAGGGACCGTTTCATCCTCATCAACGTGCAAGCCTCCTTTATTTGATTTCCGGTTATCCTTTTCTTTCATTTCATTAAACTAGTAAATCACCTCTTTTCTATAGTCAACAGCACTTTTCGATATTGTAGCACAAGCCATATATGTTAAAGTAAGTGCTTACAAAATAAAAAATACAGTAAGACACAGAATTCAAAATAGTCGTAAGCTATCGATTCTGCGTCTTGATTCGGACCGTTTTTAACGCGATCCCATCTTGATAGTATATTGGAGCGTTTGACTAGCCTTCAGTATAAGCATTTGCATTTGATAGGAATACATGTGAAAGCTCCTAGGTACAAGCTTGGCCTCAGCACCTTCATCGAAGGCAATTCGAATAGCGGTGTCCCCCCGATTCAGCACAATACAACCTTGCTCCAGGTCGATCCGGTCCCCCGGGGCAGCCATAAGCGGAAGGTATTCTTCGAACCGGTCCGAATGTCGGATGTTTACCGAAATGCTCTCTTCTCCGAAGTGAACGGTCTTCTGACCCTCGGTCCCGAGCTCGTATCTCATCTCGATATCACCTGAAGCGATATCGCTGCATCCCCATATAGGCATCACTTCTTGACCGTCAACATAGTACCGCGGACAAACATTTCCGTTCTCGTACACGCGCAGACTGTTATGGTGTTTCGTGCCCCATGAGAGCCCTCTGCATAATTTCATGGATGCAGCTTCGGTCTGGCTGGACAGTATTATTCCGGCCCGGGGGTGCCACAGCAGCCCGATCCCGAATACCTGAGCGTTCACCCTGCACGGTCCCGCATTAAACGCAGCATAATAATCCGGTCGCCGCACGTAGGTGAACTGAAGCCCGCTGCGGTCGTCGCTGCGGTGATGGTTGAAGCTTTCGCTCGCGAGATACGGAAGCTTGGCGATCGCCTCCGCACGTTCTGCTTCCGTGGGATAATAGCGGTACAAGATGCGGTTGTACAGGCCGTACGGATTGAACGCACTGCCGCCTTTCCTCTGCAGCTCCGGAACATTAGGCCAGCTGCCGTCATTCACGATCTCGCTTTTCGCTTGCTGAATCTCCAAAGCCACCTCTTCCTGCGACTTGACAAAGGCTCTAGCCAGCGGCAGCTTCTCTGCCAGCGGAATATCCTTTCTCTCATAGTGAGCGGATTCCGTGCGCCCGGAAACAGCTGCATTGGATGTGAAAAATGATCCGTCCGGCTCCCGTATCAGATTGTAGGACAGCCATTCGATAAACCTGCTCTCCTTCTCGATCATTTCTTGCTCTAACGGAGTATCTTTGAAATAGTAATAGTCCGCCATCATATTCTGAATATGAACACCCATGTTGTAGTTCATATCAAAAGCGTGATTCTCATAATAAAATCCCGCAGGGCTGATGAAGGCGCTCGCAGATTCGGCCATCCTCTCACGCAGCTTCGATTCGATTGCCCCATCCGGACGGAAGGCCAAGTAGGCGGCGGTTGCCGACCACATCAAAGTATATTGATTGGTGAACCCGGTGCCGTGCTTCCAATGCGCACTGTCATGCAAGACGTGTTCAATCGCCTTACGGCTCGCTTCTAACACCTTGGTATAAAGATTCTCGTTAATGAACGGGAAGTCGGGATTCGACTTCTTCGCTTCCTCCAATAGTCGGACGGTTTGACCGAGAAATTGCAGTGCGAATGACGTCCCCGGCAGGTTGTAGCCTCCCGGGCTATACTCGGAGAACGCTCCTTCCGGTCCCTGTAAGGTTAGCAGGTGCTCCAGTATCGCCTCCAGCCGATATCGGACCTGAGGCATGCCGTAGTAAAGATTCCATGACGCCGGGTTCGTGTAGAAGTAAGCAAACCAAAGGTGATTCTCTTGAACTCGTGCATTATAGGGGTAGTTATGCTCCGGACTGCGATGCACCGCAATATCGACGAAACCGCGATGAGGCCCCTCCAACCGCACTGCATTTGCCACCGTGTGAAAGTGCTTGAAGTAATACGGGATTCCCCTGCGGTCGTTCAACCACACTTGTGGGGAAATGTAATCTTCATCGGCGAAATCGTCCGGACGTATCCGGCTGAAATCGGGGGCGGGGACCGGCGCCGCGCCGGCGGCCGACATTTCTGAGGGCTTGCTCGCATTCCCGCTTCCATCAATAATCATCATGGGTTCCTCCGCATCCAATAGATTGCAGCTTAGCACTTCGATCATAATACAGTCTATAAGCCTCTATCCAGTTGCGTTTTAGTTGTATTAACGAACAAAAACCCGGCACCTGCCGGTACCGGGCATTACATTTTCCGTTCACTATTCCACCTTGGCATAAAACTTGGTCCAATGCTTATTTCCTTTATTGACAAGGTCCGCGACCGTCCTCTCAATGACACGATAGGCCGCCTGCCGGAACCAGGCGATTTCTTCGAGAAAGGTTTCCTCCGCTTCCTGCACAGCCTTATAGCCTGCCTCAGCAGAGAGACCACGCCTCTCGTAATGGGTTTGTTCATGCTTCTCCACTTCATCCATCAGATGATCGAAGGCCAAAAGCACATCCTCGTGGCCCTCCAGGCAATTCACACTGATCAGCTCGTTTTTGAATTCCTCCAGCCGTTTGCGCA
This sequence comes from Paenibacillus silviterrae, assembly GCF_030167925.1. Taxonomy (GTDB): domain Bacteria; phylum Bacillota; class Bacilli; order Paenibacillales; family NBRC-103111; genus Paenibacillus_G; species Paenibacillus_G silviterrae. The sequence continues at coordinate 872,459 of NZ_JASKUT010000002.1, read as the reverse complement.
CGTTTCCCCCGCTCCTTGTCATGAATTTTCCTTTAGTAGTCTTTGCCATAAGCGTCAAATCCATGCAAGACAATCGCACACTTGCATTTTTCGCCCATATACTAGAGGAAAGTAAAAAAAGGAGCGTTGCGCCAATGAATTATGGTCCGATCTCATTTATCCATCGTCAGTCATATCCTGTCGCTTGGACACCGTCGAAAGTAGAGTTAAACCAAAAACTGAGGACTTTATGGGAACAGCACGTGTATTGGACGAGACTAACGGTAAATAGCATCGTTGGGCGTCTTCCGGATGAAAATGTGACGACAGCCAGGCTTCTGAGAAACCCTTCCGATTTTGCCGCCGTGCTTGGGCCTCTGTACGGCTCACGTATCGCAGCGCAATTTGCCCAGCTGCTTCGCGAACATCTCACGATTGCTGCCGAACTCGTCAAAGCGCTTCAGGCGGGAAATACGGTTACTGCTCAAGCTGCTCAAAAAAGATGGTTTAGGAACGCCGATGCTATAGCCGAATTTCTAAGCAGTATCAATCCTTTTTGGTCTAGAGCCCAATGGACTGCTATGATGCATGAGCATCTGAATCTTCTCAGTAGTGAAGTGGCCGCTCGAATTGCCGGAAATTATGAAGAAAACGTCGCTACAAATGACCGAGTCGAACCACAAGCTTTACTGATGGCCGACGTGATGACGGGTGGGATCGCTGAGCAGTTTCCGACGGCCTTTTCTGCTTCCAGGGCTTGGTACTAATCATCCCAATAGGGCAAATGCCAAAATATGGTATGCGTAGGCTCATGCACAATCGCTTCCCCCCTTATTCTTATACAATATCTCATCCACAATGGGGAGGTAGATTACCAGCATGGTTAACGTTAGCCCGCGCTTCAGAAGATTGTGCAATCAGTTCTCAAGGATTTTAGGTGGAGAGCATGAAATCGATCCGGGACCCGTATGCTTTGTAAGTCGATCCAGAAGATTAAACGCTACGATTCTTGGCAGACGCACGAATTCTCCTTTAGTCCGTTATCAGCTGTTTTCCTTTGAGTCACTGGACAGCTCCGGCCGCGCTTTATGCTTGGGAGAAACGGCTGTATTTCAAAATCAGGCCAATCGGTTGATTCGCAATCTCCAAAGAAATGGAATCAAAGTGACTGCTCTGCATAATCACTGGTTGAATGATAGTCCTAGGTTAATGTACATTCACTGGGAAGCCATCGACAATCCGATCGCCTTTGCGCGGAAAACGAAGCGTTCCATCGCTTTCCTCGGCTAAGTGAAGCATCAAGTTCATTCAGGGGTCTGCCAAAAGCTGGCCCCTTTCAACTTTCCTTTACGAGCTGTCATTTCTTTCTAAGGAAGCATTTTCAAAAGCAGCTCATACCCCATTGCTTTGTCATAATTTGTCGTTTATAATGAGCTAAAAGTCACGTTAAATTATCAACAATTACAACTATGGAAAGTCATCGGGGGTTGAAATCACTATGCCGCTACGCAGGAAAATCATGCTCTACATACTGGTGACAACACTGATCCTGTTTTCCGTTCTTTATCTCATTTCCGAAAATACGCTGCTGGAAAATTACAAGAAGATGGAAAACAGCACTATGCACGAGAGCATGAAACAAAGCCTGCTTGCCTATTACGACGAATATACGAATCTCGGAGCGATTGCCATCAATTATGCCGGATGGGACGATACGTACAGATTCATTAACCGAACACCCATTCCCACGCCGAACGATCCTTATCTGACAGTAAATTACACGGATTCCTTGTTTACGTCCAGCCGTTTGAATATTGTACTGCTTATGAATAACCGGAGGGAGATTTATTTCGCGAAAGCATATGATTATGCAGGCTTCCGGCCGCTGAATTATCCGTCTGCGTTCATCGATGCGCTGCTAAAGGATCATTCCGCCTTTCTCGAACAACCCGATTCCTTGGCTCGAAAGCAAGGGCTGCTGGTGATCGACGGCCAGCCTATCATTGCCGCATCTTATCCGATTTTGACCAGCGACAACCTAGGTCCCGTTCGGGGAACGCTGCTGTTTGCCCGGTTTCTCGATGCAAATTACATTCAATATATTGCTCAAAAATCGGACATGCCCTTGCAAATCAAGGTGGTGGATCCTTCCTACCGTCCGCCTGCCGAAGCTGTCCCTGTATACTTGCCCGGCAAACGTGATGCGCTGTTCTGGACGGAAACCGATGAAGATGTAAACCGCGGCTTCTGCCTGCTTACCGACTTTGAGAATCGGCCGGCGCTCGTTCTGCAGTTTGAAAAGCCACGAGATTTATATAAGGAAGCTAAAAGGAGCATCAACTTTTATTTAGTTTATTATGCACTATCCGCTGTACTGTTCTTTTTCATTATTATCGTCGTTCTGCAGAAAACGTTGTTTACAAGACTACAGCACACCGTCATTGGAATGAATCGCATTAAAAATCATCAGGATTTCTCGATTCGCCTTCAGGAGACCGGCAATGACGAAATGACCATGCTTGAAAGATCCTTCAATCACATGATGGCTTCTCTTCAGCAAGCGCAAACGGAAATCCATTATCAAGCGTTACATGATCCGCTAACCTGCATTCCCAATCGCAAAGCGTTTTATCAATGCTTGGAGGATTACATACACCGCAATATTCCCTTTGCCGTATTGTTCGTTGATTTGGATCGGTTCAAATTGATTAACGATACGATGGGTCACAGGTCCGGTGACTTGCTGTTAATCAGTACGGCCGAAAGATTGCAGGATTGCATCGATGCAAACGATGTCCTTTGCCGTATGGGAGGAGATGAGTTTTGTATCATTACTTTCCGCAACCGGAGCGCCAATCAGGTAGAGCATTTGGCACAGGTTATCAAGGAGACCATAGGGTCCCCCTTCGAGCTTGAAGGCTGCCGCACTACGATTTCAGCAAGTATTGGGATCAGTCTTTATCCGGAGCATGGCGATACGGCGGAAAGCTTGCTTCACTATTCCGACACGGCCATGCTGGATGTCAAGGAAGCCGGGAAAAACAACTATCGCTTGTATACCGAATCGCTTGATACGGTAAGAATCCGCAGATTGAAGATCGAACAGCATCTTAAGACCGCCATCGATAACCAAGAGCTTTCCTTGCACTATCAACCGAAATGGAACCTTCAACTTGACAGAATGACAGGAGTCGAGGCTCTGCTCCGGTGGACGAATCCGGACCTTGGAACCGTATCGCCCTACGAATTCATCCCGATCATTGAATCCTCAGGCTTGATTCACGATATTGGAGAATGGATTATCCGAGCTGCGTGTCGTCAATACGCTGAATGGCAAAGCCGGAATCCGGATATGTCCCTGCTGGTGGCCATTAATATTTCCGGTATCCAGCTGCTGGAGCCTGGATTTGTTGAAAGACTGCAGCTCATTTTTATGGAGGAGAAGGCAGTCCCGCATCATTTTGAGCTGGAAGTAACGGAAAGCTTCGCCATTGAAAAATTCGATGAGATTATCGATGTTTTCCTGCGGTTGCGCGAACTCGGATTTACGCTTTCTATCGACGACTTTGGGGCAGGGTACTCTTCGATGAAATACGTGTGCCAGCTCCCCATCCATATTATGAAGATTGACAAAACCTTGATTGACCAATTGAAGGATAACCCGCGTAACCAGGTCATCATCTCTACCCTTATCGAGATGGCTCACCAACTGGATATGACCGTTGTAGCCGAGGGTGTGGAGACGGTGGAGCAGCTGGAGCTTCTGAAATCCTACCGCTGCGATCAAATCCAGGGCTACTATATCAGTAAGCCGGTTCCGCCGAATCAAATTCAAGAAACGTTAGCAGGATGTACCTAAGCGTTGGCTTAAGGTACATCTTTTTTTGTTTGAGGGCTGGTTGTTCCGACTGAATCGCCTCAATACAACAAAGTCGAGTTTGACCTACGAAACCCCTTATCCGCCAAAACCAAAGAAAAGAGCCGTTAAGGATTAGAAAAAGAGCCTCGCAGACATGACGTCTGCAGGCCCTTTTGCATGAAATGTTATGTAGTCCCCGTTATTTAATGACGCTGCCTCCAAACATAAATCGGTATTCCCAATGCTTGTTATCAATCGTATCCACACGTACTCCGCCGGAGTCGTTGGACCAAGTGTTCAGCATTTTTCCGTCACCTAAGTAAATCCCGACATGCGTAATTCTTTGTCCTAATTTATTCGACTTCGGGTAGTCGTCTGAGCTCGTCCCGCGGTAGGACATGAAAAACATCAAGTCACCGCGTTTCAGGTTTTTCCAATTGGTTGTAATCGTATCGTGTTCCTTTACCCAGTCGCCTTGCTTACGCGAGTCCGTAGGCAGCGTAATACCGCCTGCTTCCTTGAAAATATGCCGAACAAAATCAGAGCAATCAAAGGTATTGGTATTGTTTCGGTTGGAGCCGAATTCATATGGAGTACCCAAAAAATCGTAGCCGAGCGCTATAACCTTCTCAATCCTGGCCGATGCGCTGCCTTGGTTGCCGGAGGAACCACCGCTTGACGAGCCACCGGAAGAACCGCCGGAAGAACCACCGGATGAGCTGCCCGAAACCTTAATGTATTTCGAGCTTGTTGATATGTAACCGATATCCCCATTCTTGTCGCGCACTTTAAACCAAAAGCTGTTCACCTGATCGAGTATCGTTACTTTCTCGTCTGCTTTCAGCATGCGAATGACACGGGAATCCGTGCTGGAACCGGCGCGCATATTGACACCGCTGACGATTGTACCCGTCTGACCAGACTGTTGCGAGCTTTGCGATACGTTTATGTATTTCGAGTTGGAGGATACATAGCCTACGTCGCCGTTCTTGTCTTTGACCTTATACCAATAATTGTTCACTTTTTCGACGATCGTTACTTTCTCGTCTTCCTTCAGCATACGAATGATTCGAGAATCCGTATTTGGTGCGGTGCGGAAATTCACACCGTCTTCAATGGTTCCAATTTGGGCAGCATAGGCTTGTCCTTGAGGTATCAAGCTTGTCCCAGCCACTATAGCTGTGGATAGGAATGCCGTTAAACGCATGACTTTGAGCTTTGTCATTTTCACTGCAATTTCCTCCATTTGGTCTAGTTGTTTGCCGGCTGGCATATTTACTATAACATATCCAAGTTTGGAAGAAATCCCTTAAATATTGCCAATTCACGCAGCAGAGGCATGGAGGACGGCGAAATGCCGTAGTCCATGCCCTGCATTTTGTTTACATAACTATTAATATGTAAACTACCATCGACCAACATCTATCACTTTGCCGTCACCAAGCTGCGATTGAATAGCCGCTTCAATGATCTCTTGAACGGCTAGCCCGTCTGCGCCGGAAGCCTCGATGCGCTCGGGAGCGACCCCTTCCTCGAGCTGTTGAATGAACGTCGCGATACGGGATCGAAAGGTCGCGTCGAAGCCTGGAAAGCCCCCAAGCACGGGGTTGCGGTAGACTCTAAGCTCCTCTTGCCCGTGGGGATAGTATGTTAATGACTCGTAAACATTATCGAGCACGAAGCGCCCCCGATGCCCCGCTACCTCACAGGCTTCAATCGGATGCCGGTTATCCATGTCATAGCTGCCTGTCAGATGTCCGACAGCTCCGGAGGCGAACTCCAGATTGATGGAGGCGGTGGACCACATGGAGCGGCCCGGCGCCTTCGTCATGAAAGCTTGAACCCGCTTGACATCTCCTGCAAAATACCTCAGCACATCGAAGGAGTGCGGGTGCAGGGCTCGCATGTGCAGCCACGGGCTGGTTTCCTTCGCGTTGCCTATCGACAGCTTCATATTCACGAATAGCAAAGAGCCTAGGTCACCCGCCTCGACCCACTCCTTCGCCTTACGTGCCATAGGGGTAAATCGATGGTTCAGGTTGCACCCGAGCCGGACCCCCTTTTCCCTCGCGAAGCTGACCATTTCCCGAGCTTCTCCGAGATCATTGGAGATCGGCTTCTCTACAAGAACACTCTTGCCTGCGGCGATGGCCGCCATCGCCGGGCCATAGTGGTGGGAACCGTTCTCTATTCCGCCGGTAGCCACGCTGACGAGATCGATCTCCTCCTGCTCTAACATTTGGTTAACATCATAGTACGCCTTCGCTCCGAACAGTGCCGCTGCCCGATCTGCCAACTCCCGATCCAGATCACAAACGGCCTTCAGCTCAGCATCGGGATGCTCTCCGTAAGAACGGCAATGGATCCGCCCGATATTGTTCAGCCCGACAACCGCAACCTTCTGCATTGCGCCCTCTCCTCGATTCGTTATTCCGCCGGTTCGCTCTTAGTGAATCACGCTCTCTCGGACGAGTTCTCACGGGCTGCCGCAACCGTTTCGGCTCCTTGGCCCGCTTCCTTCTCCGCCTCCTTGGCCTGCAGCTTTCTTGCCGAGGAAGCCGACCGAATCTGCATGGAATCATACGCCTGCTGGGAGGATGTGAAAGGCCCGCAGCCCTTCCCGTGCCAGTTCAGATTCGTGTACATCGGATTGGTGCGTCCGGTCGCCCGCTCTCGTGCAGCGATATGCGACTCCATTCGTGCTGTCAGCAGCTGTACGAGCTCCGGTTCTTCTGCAGCTACATTGTTCAGCTCAAGCGGATCCCGGATCAGATTGTACAGTTCCACCTCCGGCTTGAAGTGCAGATCCGGCTCCAGCGCTATGATCAGCTTCCACTCCGATGTGCGCCAGCCATGCTTGCGCATCCAGGTGCACTCGGTGATGTACATTTCGCTCTCCGGGACGCGTTCCTCTCCCCGGATGAGCGGCAGTAAGGACCTGCCGTCGAAGGAGATGTCCGTATCGATGCCCAGAAGCTCCAGTAAGGTCGGCATAATGTCTTTAATCTGCGTGGGGCTGCTTACCCGCTTGCCGGCCGGAAGCTTGCCGGGGTAACGCAGGATCAGGGGGACGACCAAATTCGATTCGTATAACCCGTGATGGTCGTAATAGCACTCATGCTCGTTCAAGGTTTCCCCATGATCGGAGGTCACGACAATCAAAGTTTCCTCCTCCAGACCGAGCTCCTCCAGTTGCCGGAACAATGCTTGAATGGATGCGTCCATGTAAGCGACAGCCCCGTCGTACTGAGCATCAATATACGAACTGTCCGTGCAGCCTTCGGGAAACCAGGAGGTGAAATATTCGACAAACGGCTTAAAATCATATAACGCATCCAAGGAGCGATTATTTGGATTTTTCTCATCCCCGCCGTAAAAAAGACGCTCAAACGGCTTCGGAGGCAAATAAGGAGTGTGCGGGTCCATGTGACGAAGGAATAAGAAGAACGGTTGTTCTCCGGCCGCAAGCCTCTTCATCTCGGGCAGCGTGACCTCGTTCAGGTTCTCCGCTTTGGGACAGCGTCCCGTTTCGTCCGGCAGCCATGCTTCATAGTTCAGATAAGTCTGAAAGCCGCGTGCCGAAGGATTGCCGGTAAATCCGACGCAGGTTGTGTTATAGCCCTGCTCCCCAAGTACCTCCGCGAGCGTCTTCACATGTTCGCCGAGCGGACCGCCGTGCCGCAGCGCAACGACATCCGTACCGAAGCAGTCCATTCCCGTCAGCATCGAGGCATACCCCGGAGTGGTGGGAATGCTTGGAGAGAAATGCTGCTCGAACAGCACCCCCTCCTGACCCAATTGATCCAGATGCGGGGTTGTTAATCGCGAATATCCGTAGCTGCTCATATGATCTCTCCGCAGGCTGTCAATTCCAAGCAATAGCAGGTTGGGCCGTTTTTTCTTCATCGTGCAGGACTCCTTTTTTATCAGGTTATTCCTAAAAATAAATGACAGCTAAGCGAGCTTATCTGGCTCCGAGGGACTTCAATACCGCATGCAGATATCCGCGGCTTTCGGCAGCGACAACGGACAGCTGCGCGAGAGAATGGCCGTTCGCCCCGATTACCTCCAGATTGACCGGTCCGTCATAACCGCTCTCCACCAGCACTTTGCAGTAGTCGATCAGGTTGATATCTCCGCGCCCGCAGGCTTGGGCTTCGATGGGACCCGGACCCGCCTGGCGCCCTTTGCAGTCCCGGATATGGATATGCCGGACCCGGCTGACCACCTGGGCCAGCGCTTCCTCGGGATTCTCTCCGGCACGGTAAATATGGCTCGGATCCATATCGATCCCAAACGCAGACGAGCCGATGCTCTCCATTGCGCGAAGCGTCGTAGGCGTATTGTAGACCGATTGTCCAACGTGCGCTTTGACACACAAGGTCACCCCATATTCACCGGCCAGCTCCGCCATCCGCGCAAGCTTATCGATCGAAGCGGACAAGTCCTCGTCCACGTTCGATTTGCCCCCCGGACCGACGTTTACGATCGGAACACCGAGCTCTCGTGCGGCCTCGAATGCCAGCTGCAGCCGTTGTTCATCCAGCGAGGCTACCTCCATCGAGAGAAGCGCAAGGCCGAGCTCCTCAGTGATTGCCTTGATTTGCGGGGCTTGCTCCCTCCAACGTTCCAGCTCAAGATGCTCGCACATGCCTTTAATCGCCGCCAGCTCGATTCCGTCGTACCCGCAGAGCTGAATATGCTTAGCTGCGGTTGCGAAATCGTATTCCTTGAACAACACCGAGTTTATTCCTAATCGGATCATCGTTCCATCCCCCTATGATTAAAGCTCGACGATATTGGATGTTTCAAAGGAGCGGATCGCAGCCTCAATGATGTATTGAGCCCGGAGTGCATCCTCTCCGGAGCCGTTGATTTGGTCGAAGGGCACCTTGGCGTCCAACTGCTCGATCCAATCGCTGATCCGGCTCTTGAACGTTTCCGGGAAGGCCTTCATCCCGCCAAGGCAGCGGTAGGATTCCGTCTCAATCCCTTGCCGCGGATAAAAGGTAAGCTGCTCGCACGCATCCTCGAGCACGAATCGGCCCTTGGACCCGACTAGCTCGCAGCGCTCCAGCCCATAGCTCGGTCCGGCATCGTAGCTCCCGACCAGGTTGCCGATGGCGCCGTTCTCGAATTCCATGATGATTTGGGCATTGGACCAAATCGTTCTGCCCTCTCCCTTCATCATAAAGGCAGCTACACGCTTCACGTCGCCGCAGAAGTAGCGGATCACATCGAACGAATGCGGATGAAGCGCCCGCAGATGAAACCACGGGGAGGTCTCCACCGGGTTGTTGATCCACATTTTCATGTTGATCATGTGCAGCTTGCCGAGCCGCTCTTCCTCCACCCAACGCTTGGCCCGCTCCGCTGCGGGAGTGAAGCGGTGATTTAAATTAACGCCGTAAGGAAGCTGCTTCTCCCGGGCAAGCGCGACCATTCGTTCTCCTTCCTCGATCCGGTTGGAGATCGGCTTCTCTCCGAGAACCGGAACGCCTGCGCCGAGCAGCTGCATCGTTGGTTCAAAGTGCTCCCCGCCGTTCTCTTCCCCCTTCGTCGCTACACTGCAAGCGTCCAGCCGGATCCCGCTGTCCAGCATCTCCTGCACGCTGTAGAATGCGCGGCAGCCGAATTTCTCGGCCGCCCGGTCGGCCTTCTCCTTCACAATATCGCATACGGCCACAAGCTCCGTTTTCGGATGCTCCTTATACACACCCGCATGAATAGACCCGATGTTCCCGACCCCGACGACCCCAACCTGCAACGTCATATCACTACCTCCGTTTATGAACTGGATTTGGTATACAGCTCCCTGTACTGCCCAGGTGGACAGCCGACCTTGCGCCGAAACAGCTGAGTGAAGAAAGACGGATCCTCATATCCCACTTTATGTGCGATCTCGATCACCTTCTCATGACCGTCCAGCAAATACTGCTTGGCTCGCTCAATACGAATTTGATGAATGCGCTCCGTTACCGTCAGCCCGGTCTCTTGCTTGAAGATGCGGTTCAGCTGCCGGTTGCTGATATTGAAAAAATCGCATAAATCCGGCACCGCCAGCTTCTGGTCAAAGTGCCGCTCCAAAAAACCGTTGATTCTGCGGATCAAAACCGTCCGCTCCTTCTCGAGCGGCTTGTGCTCCTGGCTGCATCCCTCGGCATAAAATCGGGACAGAATGATCAGCAGCTGAAGCAGCTGCAGCCGGATGACAGTCGGGTAACCGGGGCGATGCTGCTCCCACTCGACGATCATGGCCTTAAGCAGAGCGCTGACCTCCCCCGCCTTGGGCCCGGACAGGTTAAGCTTGTGGTGAAAGCGCTCTCGCGCATCGAGAAAGGGATATACGTAGAAGTAGTCCATGGAGCGGGAAACCCCTAATTCGCGCAGAAGCGCTTCATTGATCAGCTCAGGCAAGAACAAGCAATTGATGAGCTCGATGCGCTGACCGGGCATAGTCCGGTACGAGTGCACCTCACCCGGATTGATGATGAAGACATCGCCGGCTCGGATCGGATAGCTTTGTCCCTCGAAGCAATGCTCAGCCTGACCGTCCGCTAAGTACACCAGTTCAACAAAGTCATGCGAATGTTCCGTAATTTCCTTGTCATGAACATAGGAACCGATGCTAAAGGGGCATTCACTTTCATGAAAAAACTGTGCCTTGTGCAGCTGGCGTACCATGGGTCCTCCTTCGTTTCTTCGGAATACGCCATGCTCGTGCTTGTAATTGTGTAAGACCGGCGCTTCCTGCGTAGTAGCCGTCTTCCTCCCTTTCCATTTCCTGCTACATTTATCATAAAGGAATCAAGCAATTTCCGCATTGTGAAATCCGCCAATTTCATAGGCGATTACGCCAACCGTGATCCCTACCCTTTCACGGCACCCGCCGTCATCCCAGCTACGATCCGTTTATTGAAAAATAAAAATAAGATAAGCGGTGGAATGGAAATCAAGACCACATCGGCAAAAAGCAAATTCCAATTCGTCAGATACATGCTCATGAAATTGTATAGCGTAAGCTGTACGGTCGCGTTCTCCGCTCCGGGCAAAAAGTACAGCGGGTTGACAAAGTCATTGAAGATGCTGACCGATTGAATAATGATGATGGTGGAGGAAACCGGCTTTAACAACGGGAAGATGATGTGTGTAAACAGCTTGAAGCCCCCGCAGCCGTCAATGAACGCGCTCTCGTCGATGTCGCGCGGAACGGTAGCCGTAAAAGCCTTATACAGAATGGCACAGAAAGGAAAATGAAGGGCGATTTCTACCAGCGTCAAGCCGGGAAGCGTCTTGAACAGCCCTACGGAATTCAGTACCCAGATCGTCGGCACGACAGCCGGGGGAATCATGAGACCAGCCAGGACGAGAAAGTTAAGGCTGGCCGCTCCCCTGCTCCGCTCCCTGCGCTGTAGCACGAAACCGGCAAGTGAACTCACAAAGACAAGACCGGTCAGAGACAGAACGGTAAGCAGCGTGCTGTTGTAAAATGCTCTGATCAGCATATGATCGGAAGCGGTAAGCACGGCTGTATAGTTTTCAATGATGTGCAGCGTATCCGGCCAGGACATCGTCATATCCGCGGCTTTCACACTCGATTTGAACGAATTGACAATGACAAAATAAAAGGGCAACCAAAAAATGACTGTAGATAACACGAGCATCACCAGCGTCACAATCGATCGGCTTAAGAACGGTAGGACGCCGGCTTTTCGCTTGGCCAAAACGGACTGCGATACTCGAACGGTGCCGCTCACAGCTCCACCTCCCTTCGGTTAAGGAACATGTACAACGGGAAGGCCAGCAGCGAGATGCCGACGAACAAGATCACATTGCCCGCAGTAGCCAATCCGTAAAAGCCCGCCTGATATTGTTTGTAAATAATGGAGGCGATCAAATCCGTGGAAAAGCCCGGGCCGCCTCGTGTCGTCGCCCAGATTAGATCAAAGGTGCGCAGCCCGCCGATAAACGCAAGAATAATAACCGAATTCATTGCAGGCCGGCTAAGCGGCAGCGTAATGTGCCAAAAGCTGCGGAAGGCGCTGCCCCCGTCGATTCGGAGCGCCTCGTAATAGTGCTGGGGGATGGACATAATGCCTGCGATGTAGATTACGGTGGCAATCCCTACCCCCTTCCAGACGTCAATCAACGCAACGGAGTATAAGGCTAGCTTCGTATTGCCGAGCCAGTCCGGGCCTTCAATGCCAATGGAGGCCAAAGCGCTGTTAATGACCCCCTGCGTCGGATGCATCATCGTGCTGAAGGCAATCCCAACGGCAATCGTACTGAGCAGCGTCGGGAAAAACACCATCGAGCGGAAATAATCCTTAAACCAGATCCGTGAGGTTAACAGCGTGGCCAAGAGCAGCGCCAGGACCACCTTCAGCCCGCAGGTGACTACGGCGTAAATCAACGTATTCTTAAACCCGATTCGCAGCGAGGTTTCCTCGAAGAACATGACATAGTTGTCAAAGCCGATATACTGCCACTTCGTTAGAGTCCACCGTGTCATGCTGAAAAAAAGCGACATGATGGTTGGAAGCAGATAAAAGACGAAGTAGATGACTCCTGCCGGAAGCAGGAATAAGTAAGAATACATCTTCTTCTGTGCTAACGTCATCCCGTTCCCTCCTTACAACGCGGTCCCGCCCAGGGCGGAACCGCGGCTACTGGTATTCTGCCGCTTACCAGCCCGGTAAATTGAGCTGCTGTGCTTGCTTCCTGACGTCTTTGTCGTAATCGCTTGCCCCGTCGGAGGGAGATTTCTGGCCGGTGCCGACTTCAATAAGCAGGCTTTCCAGGTTCGGGCCTTTCACCGGCGATACGAATTCCAGAGCAGGTGCGGTTTTGCCCGCGTCAAAATAGCTCTGCATTTCCTTAATCCCCTCATATGCGTCGTCCGGAACGTTAATGCCCTTAATGACATAAGGCCCGTTGGCTTTGCTCTTGGTCATATAGATCTTCATGCCCTCCGGAGAGACCAGGAACTCCAGAAACTTTTTGGCCGCATCCGCATTCTTGCTCTTCTTGTTAATATACAGGCCGTTAGGCAGCCATACGGTAAACCCGTTGATGCTAGGGTTGTCGCTCGGAACCGGAAATACGCCGATATCGTTCACCTTATCCGGGAAGTTCTGGGCCAGCGCATCGACCGCGTGGGTCAGCATCGGATATTGGACACCGGTGCCTTCTGCCAGCATTTTGAGCGCCCCGTCGTAAGTGGTTGCGAGGAAATCCTTATTCATGTAACCCTTGTTGAACGTTTCCGCCGTCATCTCGAAGCCGCGGAGGGCCGCCGGCGTTGTGGCATATTTGGCCTTGTTCTCGGTATAATCCTTTACGAAATTCGGGTTCTGCGCCTGAACGTTGTAATGGTTCGCAAGCACATAGAGCTGGGAGGTCCAGGTTGTCTTATAGGAGCCGATGACCGCCGTTTTGCCGGCCGCCTTAATTTTATCACTGTTAGCGATGAATTCCGCCCATGTTTTGGGTACCGTAAGCCCAAGCTCCTTATAAACCCGTTTGTTATAGAGAATCCCGCCCACATTGGAGGAGCCGCCGGGCACACCGAATACCTTCCCGCCGGAGCTGACCGTCACTTTAAAGGAATCAAGCAGCTTATCCATATAAGGCTCCTTCGTCAGGTCGACGAAATTCTCTTCCGGGTTCAACGCCTGGAACAACGAGCCTGAGTTGTAGTATAAAATATCCGACATTTCTCCGGTGGCCAGCCGCGTCTTCACCAGGTTATCGCCTTCCGTACCGTCGGGCTTCACATCGAATTTGATCTTGAGGTTCAGCTTCTTCTCTGCTTCCGCGGCTACGGCCTGAAGGGCCGGATATGCCGTTCCCGTAGTCCCGGTCAACAACGTAAGCGTTTTCAGTTCAGGTCCCTTGCTATCCGCCGGAGCCGTTTTATTGTCCCCCGGAGCCCCTCCTCCTGCAGTCTGGCCTTGGGAGCATCCCGCAGCGGCTGTGGACAGCAGTGCTGCGCAAGTAATGAAGGCAACGATTTGTTTACGTTTCATACGAATACCCTCCCTATATGTGAAACCTAACCTAGGCGGCCGTGAAGCCCACCCGGCATCCAGGGTGCTGTACCCATGGAATGATAATTTCATTGTAGGAGATAAGCTTACACGGGAATACATACGATTTTACCGATTGAGGGGGACATTTTTTCCTTCGCTACGCCCCGGTTCCATTAATGCGGACATCGCCTGCTTAGCATACAGATGAGGTGTCAGGCCCACCAGCTTCTTGAACTGGGCGCTGAAATATTTGGGATCCTCGTAGCCCACGAGCCTGCTCACCTCCTGCAGCCCACAGGCGCCACCGCACAGCAGTTCCTTGGCTTTACGGACCCGAAGCTCCGTAACATAGTCGGAGAACGTGCATCCGGTTTGCTCTTTGAACATACGGGACAAGTACCCTAAGCTGACATGATGCTGTTGGGCGAACTGCTGCAGGGACAGGTGGTTACGGTACTCCAAATGGATAAGGTGCAGCAGGATGGGGATCAGCTCCTTCGGACTGGCCTCCTTCCTGTCCTCTGCCCCATAGAGCTCTACCAGCTTGTCATGAAGGGGAGACAGCAATTTGTCGTAGTAATAAATATGCTGAAACAATTGCGAATCATCATGAAGATCGGGAACAGGAAGATGGCCGGTTCGGGAACGGTACAGATTGAATTTGAGCGAATAGAACATGTCGTTCATCAACAAATCGAGCTGCCGTTTGGTCAAACGATGACGGCGCAGCTCGTTCAGCAGACGCATGAGGACATCCTTTCCTTTGGAGAGCTCTCCTTTGCGATAGTGCGATTCCAGAATCCGGATGCGATCCCAGACGCCGCTCAGGTTTGCATCCGCAGGCTGCTCGTTCATCGATACGATTGTCGGAAATTCAAACAGCTTGTGCTCCTCCAGATGCTTCTTAAGCCGTTCCAAGACTTCGAACAAAGATTGTCCTGCCGGTTTCCGAACAAAGCCGATATGCAAGGCCTCAGGGCCGTGATGCTGTGGTGCCACCCACTCCGTTAACCGGGTTTTCACAATCTCCTGCCGAAGCGAAGCCGCCGCCCTGCTAAGGAAGACCTTATGCCTGCCGTCCAAATCCACTTTTACGAAATCCTCCTTGGCAGGAACGCACAGCAAAGTCATCAGCCTCTCGGTAGTTTGCATCGAATTCGTAAGCTGGCTTTTGCCCTTATCAGCCTCACCGGATACGAGGATTAGCAGATAGGCTTCATCGTGAAAGCCTAATAACCTGGGATCGGACGGCAGCTCCGGCGTGAGCAGCAACCGTGTCAAGGAGACATGAAACCATTCCTCCGTTTTCTTCCTTTCCTCCAGCAGCTGCCGCAGCGCTTGATCAACAGCCTTGTACAGAGCCTCCTTGGAAACGGGCTTAACCAAAAAATCCGCGACCCCGAATTTCATGCCCATCCGCGCATACTCGAATTGATCATGGACACTGATGATCATTTTCTTAATGGAGGGGTCCAGAAGGTTCAGCTCCTCCACCAGCTCCAGTCCGTCCATACCGGGCATGTTGATATCGGTTAGCACGAGATCCGGACGAATCGCCCCCGCTGCTTCCAGCGCTTCCTCCCCATTGGAGAATGAATATATCCGGTGCTCCGGCTCATAGACCCGGAACAGCTCAACCAGCTCCGCCAATGCCCAATATTCATCCTCAACCAGAAAGATGTTCATAGCTCTCTTCAGCCTCCTCCTCTTGTTCTGCGAACGATAAAGGCATCCTAAGGGTAACGGTCGTTCCCGAGCCGGGGTTGCTCTCGATGCACGCTCCGTATTCCCTGCCGTAGAACAGCTGGATCCGTTGATGAATGTTCAGCAGGCCAACGCCGCTCGACTCCCTTTCTAAACCCTGCAGCGCATGGGTCGTACCGAGTGACCGCTGCAAGACGGTAAGCCGTTCCGGCTCGACGCCGTCCCCGTTGTCCGATACGGTCAGGAGCAGCATGCCCTCCCGCACCTCCGCTTGGATATGAACTCTCCCGCCGGATTTCCTTCGTTTCAGGCCGTGGTTAACAGCGTTCTCAACAAGCGGTTGAAGGGTCAGCTTCAGCAGTCTGGCCTTCAGCAGCGAATCCGGGATACGGTATTCAAGCTCCAGACGGTCACCGAACCGGTGCTGCTGGATTTTGAAATAGTGCTGAAGGTGTGCCAGCTCCTCCAGAAGCATGACGGGCCTGTCGAGCTGCTTCATGCTGTATTGGAACAGACCGGCCAGCGATACGCAAATCTCGGCCACTTCCTCGATGCCCCGCAGACGGCTGATCGATTTCATGATGTTTAACGTGTTAAACAAAAAATGGGGATTGATCTGTGCGTGGAGGGCGGCAAGCTGGGCATTCTTCTCCGCCAGCTTGGACTCATAGACCTCATGAATGAGACGCGAGATGCTGTCCAGCATATGGTTATACATCCGGCTTAGCTTGCCGATCTCGTTCCGTCCGGTATACTCCATCCGTTGGTTGAAATTGCCAAGCTCCACACTGGACATCTTACGCATCATGTTACGAAGCGGAAGTGTAATTTGATACGATAGCGTATAGGAGACCAAGGCGACGAGAAGCATGGTAACCAGTCCGGCGGCAACGATCAGGTTTCGGATGTTCTGCTGCTTGTGAAGCACTATCGTCTTCGGAATAAGCGAAACGGTATGCCAGCCGGTATAATCGGAAGCCTCATAAGTATAAAAGTAAGCTTTGCTCCTCCACACCAGCTCACCTGCGGATTTCCCGGGCTCCAGCGAATCCATGGGGAACATCGGACGCGAGCCTTCCCATCCTGCGCTTCCGTTCTCATAAATGATCTCCCCCTGCTCGTCCAGGAGCAGCATGGTCATTTGGCTTCCCAGCTCATCCGACTGCAAATTCGGGCGCGCCAGCGCCTTAAAGGCATTGACGTTGATATGGATCGTGGCTACTCCGATAGCCTGCTGCGTAGGAATGCGATGAATGCGCCGGTGGAAGGAGACGATCCGTTTGGCCGGTTCCCCTATGCCTTCACCGCTGACGGAGGTTTGCAGAATAAACCTTTTGCTTTCCAGCTCCTCCACGAGCGTCTGAAGCTTTTCCTGAGGATAAGGAGCTGCAGGATGTTTCTCGACCATTTTGACATAGTAGTACAGATAACCGTCCAAGGTGTGAATCGAAATGCCTTGAACATAGGGCTTGGGATAGGAAAAATCAAATAAAAACGGGCTCAGTCTATAGCCTATCAGCTCCTTTTCGAACGAATCGCCGGCTCTCTTATAATCCATTAGAGCGCTTTGGACGGCAGGAGAAATCGATACGGAAAGAGAAAGCTCTTCGATATTTTGCATATACAAATCGACCATTTCTGAAAATTGCCTGGAGATGATGGAGGATAAAGAGGAGGCTTGGTGCATAATGTCGCGGGTATATTTGATGTAGAACATGCCGCAGGTGATCCCGACGATAAACAAGGATACCATGGAAAAGGAAAGGAACATCTTCGTCTTTAGCATAGGCAAGGGCTCCGTCCTTAGTGTGCTGGAAGAACAAAGATGGGGATACCTGTCACCCTTTAGGCAATCCGTATCCCCTGTCTATTACTTTATTCCGTAATGATTCTGCGCATTCCATTTGTTCTCGTCCTTCTTCTGCTGCACTCCGGACTGCATTACCTTCTTTAGGTCTCCTAGATACGTATCCAAAGAAATCGAGCCCTCCAAATAAAGCTGCCCCAGCTTCTGATTGTTCTCGGTAACGTTCTTATCCACCTCGCCGCCGTAAATGTTCAGCTTCATCGGGTCGCCTACGAACGCGAAGCCCTTCAGATGATCCGGCAGCTCCGCCGTCGTAGTCGCCGGAGTACGATACAGCTTCTCCGCATGGTTTCCTTGTATTTTGGCGGAGGTGATATAGGCCATGAAATCAATGGCTGCGTCAAGCTTTTCCGGTTTGATGGATTTGGGAATGGCCAGGTTTCCAGCAGGCACGCCGCCGATTTCCATCAGCTTGCCCAGGGCCTGCGGATGATTCTCTTTAGTCAAGTAAGGAAGCGGGAAAGCCGCCATCTCGAAGCCGCGAGCCTTGGACTCGAAGAGCGATTTGCTTTGTCCGGAGGTTCGCATCACCATGGCGACTTCGCCGCGCAAAAACATATCCGAGGAGCTGGCGAAATCGATGCCGTTATAGCCTTTCGGCCAATATTGGCTCCAGTGCTTAATGATCGGGAACACGTCCTTGTAAGGCGGCTTCGTGATGTCTACGGTCCCTTCGTCTACGGCCTTCACATATTCGTTGATTTCGATAAAGCCGCTTTTGTTCGTATCCAGCTGCTCGTATTGACCAGCAATCAGCTCCTCCGTCAAGATGCGTACCGACCAGCTGTAGCTGTAATCGCCCGGCTTCGTATTCGGAAATCCGAAAGGGGTCACGCCGATCGCCTTAAGCTTCTCCTGCGCGGCGAGGAACTCGTTCCACGTTTGCGGCGGCTTGGTGATACCGGCCTTGTCGAATAAATGTTTATTGTACAGAACACGAACAGAGTCTACGCTTGTAGGCACGCTGGCATAGGTCTGGTTATCACCGATCAGCCGCTGCAGCAGCGTCTTGGGAAAAATGTCCGACCAAGCTTTATCGCCAAGATGGGGCTGCTTCTTCGTATAGTAAGGGGTAAGATCCGTAAGCAGTCCTTTCTTTAAGTCCTCCTGATCCCAAATATATCGGGTCGTAAAAATATCCGGCGCCGTTCCTCCGATCAGTTGAGTCGTGACCCAGGCCCTGTGCTGCTCGACGCCCCCGAAGTTCTGCAGCTGCAGGTGGATCTCCACATCCGGCCGTTTCTCCCTATAAGAACGCACCGTCTCCTCCCATACCTGCTGCTCCGTCTGATCGCCGCCCGCCTCCGACATGACCATGACGTTAAGCTCGATTTTACTGCCGCCAGTTTTGTCCCCGCCGGAGGAATCTGTTAAAGAAGCTTCGCCGCACCCGGAAAGAACCAGGGGCAGGGTAATACAGAGGGAAATGAGACTTTGGATGGAACGTTTGATACTCATGGGCAAGCACCCTTCCGTAGAGAATTGGTTAGCCTTTCACGGCACCGGCGGTAATTCCGCTGATGAACGGCTTCGTCGCAGCAACGAACAATACGAGCAGCGGCAGCGATGCAATGACGTACCCTGCAAACTGGATTCCTTGAACCTGATCCATAGGCCCCTTTATATTGCTTAGTGCCAAGATGATAGGCTTCACCTTATTGCCCGAGGTGACGACAAGCGGCCATATATAGTTGTTCCAGCCGTTCAGCGCGTTAATAATGGCTACGGTTGCGATCACCGGCTTGGATAACGGTACGATGAATTGGGCAAAAATGCGCAGCTCTCCGGCCCCCTCGATTTCAGCCGCTTCGATCAAGCTTCCGGAGATGCCCTCAAAGAAGGTCCGCATCAGCATCGTAGCCAGCGCGGAAGCCCCGGCCATGGGGCCTAGGATTTGCGCCCAATACGTGTTGAGCAGCCCGAGCTGCTTAAATAGGATGAACTGCGGAATCAATAGCAGAAAGCCCGGCACCATCATCAGGAGGAGGATCAGGTAATACAACGGCTCTTTGCCGAAGAACGTGAACCTCGCGAAGGAATAGCCGGCGAGCGTGGAATTGATCAGCACACAGCCGATGATTCCGGCAGAAATCAACAGCGAGTTTCCTATAAACGGAGCCGTTTGCAGGAAAGCCGACACAAAGTTGTCTGCATGCAGAGGGAGCACCGGGTACCAGAAATGATGGACAATTTGATCCTGAAGCTTCAATGAGGTGATCATCAGCATGTAGAACGGAAATAATGTCAGGATCAAAAGCCCGGCAAGGCAGATTTGGTTTACGGCCCTGCCTAGTGACCATGTTCGCATCAGAGCCCCTCCTAATCCAAAGATTCCGTTCGTTTGATGAAGCGGTTCGTCGTAAGCGTAAACAAGAAAAGAATAAGGAAGACCAACACACCGATAGCGGAAGCATAGCCGAGCTCATTATACTCGAAGCCCTTTTTGTACAAATATAGGGCAGGCGTTAATGTGGAGAAGCCCGGTCCGCCGTTGGTCAGCACCAGAACATTCTCGAAGCTCTGAAATTGATGGATAAAAGCCAAAATCACGACCAGCCGAATCTGATTCCTAATCAGCGGGAGTTCGATATGCAAAAACCGCTGCCAGGCATTCATTCCCTCAATGCTCCCTACCTCGAATAATTCCTTGGAAATCGTAATGAGCCCTGCCAGGTAGATGAGGAAGTAGATTCCTCCGATCCACGGAAAATTGACAAACAGAAGGGCGCCGAGGGCCGTGGCGCTTTCCCCGAGCCAGGCATGCACCCAGGCTTCTAAACCGAGCTGTCGCAGCAGTGTATTCAGCACTCCGTTGCCCATATAAATCCAGCGCCACAGTAAGAAAACAATCACGTGGGGCACAACCATCGGGATCAGAAACAGCACCCGGTATATACTTTGCAGCTTCTTAGGCGAGTGGAACACCCCAATGGCGGCATAAAGCGGCAGGGTGAGCTGAATCAGGATGAAAATCACCGTAAGCACGGCTGCATTTTTAAGCGATACGTAAAAAGTGGGGTCTTGAAAAAGCTTCGCATAATTTTGCCATCCGAGGAACGTATTGAGGTTCGCCCCGTTCCACTGATAGAACGATTTCACAATGGCGGTGAACAGCGGATAATATTTGAATAATCCCATGGATACGAAAATGGGAATGAGGAAGGCGTAGGCGGTCACATGCTTTTTGATAAGCCGTTTCTTTTTCAACCGGGAGGCCTCTTCGGTCCGGACCGGATCGGCAGCTTCGGGGATCAGGTATTCATTCAAAGCCGTCCCTCCTCTCCATCGATGACTTCCCTTGCATAGCTTTATCATACCGGGAGGACGGGGTTTCTTCATTGTCTATTGCGCCATTCTTCTTGGCGATTCGGTCATGCCGGCGGATTACGCATACCGATTAAGGAAAGCGCTGTGCAGTTAAAATAGCAAAAATTCCGCAAAAAGGCATATTTTCCCATGAAATGTATCCAAATCAAAGAGATTTCTGCGAAGATACAACATTGCAAGACCATTTGCCTCGGTTCCGGCCATCGTGATCTCTCAAAGATGCGTATTCTCACAAATCTCGTTCTGAACCTCGTTTAGGGTCAAGGATTGTTGCACTTTAAGTCAATTTCATAATTAGAAAGCCCATGTGGAATAAGGTTTTTCGGCAAACAAAAAAGGAGTACCTCCCCACATTAAGTTTGCCGAATTGTTTAAGTTGCGAACGGCTATTGAACGTGTCTTTGCTTATCTGAAATTATACTTTGGCATGGGCACTACACGAAGGCTCAAAAAACGGGCGTTTGTCGATCGCGAACTATGTTACCTAACGTACAACGTGTCTACATATGCGCTGAATCATTTAAGCATGAACATCCGTTTGACCAAACAAGCCGCGTAACTTTTTTGAAAATGTACACATCGAAATTGGTTACCTGCGGCAGAAATTTATTATGAAATTGACTTCTTATATAAATTTGTTATACGGGTCACTTTAGCCTGTTTACCTTCATTAGAAGTAGACCCTTTCGAGAAGGAGAACAGCATTTACGGCATCACTGCCTGCGGCATATAGATGGCGCTACAGAGCGTCTGTCGCTTAACACGGCCCGGTAATGCTCCCTGTAACGTTATGAAATCACCTTACTGTACCTAATATGTGTTCATCTGCCACTGTAAGATGAAAAATGCAGCTAGAATAAAAAGTGGACACATCGTTAAGTGAAGTTAGATAATTAACTTAGCAAAGAACAATGAGGTGTCCACCATGGGAGATCAACGGCAGCGTTACAATGAAGAATTTAAAAAGCAGACAGTCAAATACGTACAAGAACAGACCAAGACGGTGCCGGAAATCGCGGCGGAGCTGAACATTCCGGCAGGAACAATCCACAACTGGATGTCTCAGTACCGTTCATTTGAAAATGAGCCGCTAGCCAACCCGGAAAAGCTTCGTCAAATGAAAGAAGAATTGGCAGCAAAAGAACGCGAAGCCAAGAAAAAAGATCAGGAGATAGCCGATCTCCAGGAGGAGCTGGCCATTTTAAAAAAGGCTCTGCACATCTTCAGCAAAGAAAAGAACTAAGGTTCCAGTTCATTGAAGATCACCGCTCCGAATTTCGAATGGAGAAGATGTGCAAAGTGCTGCAGGTATCCAGGAGCGGGTTTTACAAGTGGCAAACGGCTACAGCAAGTGAGCGAGAGAAACGGAAGACGAAGGTGATGGAGCGGATTTCCTACCATTTTCACGACTCTCATGGAAGATATGGCAGCCCCAAGATCACCCGTTTACTATGGGCTGAACAGTTTAAGATTTCAGAGCGCACAGTCAGTCTCTACATGAAGGAGCTAGGGCTGCGTTCGTGCGTTTCTCGAAAATTTAAGGTACAGACAACCGACTCTAACCATGATCTGCCTATCGCTCCAAACATCCTGAATCAGGAATTTGATGTGAAGAAGCCAGAGAAGGTCTGGGTAGCAGACATTACCTACATCCCTTGCCGAGAGGGCCGATTGTACCTTGCCAGCATCTTAGACTTATGCACGCGTGAGATCGTCGGCTGGCGCCTTTACGATCGAATGACCACAGACTTAGTTGTAGACACGTTACAAGCCGCCTATGAGGCCAAGAAACCTCGGAAAGGGCTCATCCATCATTCAGACCGCGGTTCACAGTATGCCTCAGATGAATACCGTAAGAAGTTGAAGGCTTACTCAATGAAAGCCAGCATGAGCCGAAAAGGGAACTGCTATGACAACGCTTGTATCGAGTCATTTCACAGCATATTAAAGAAGGAGCTTATTTACCGCACCAAGTTTAAAACGAAGCAGCAGGCTTATGAAGCCATTTTTCAATATATTGAGTTCTTCTACAACCGTAAGCGAATCCACAGTGCAATCGGTTATGTATCGCCGGTTAAATTTGCTGCGCGTTTTAAGAAGGCTGCTTAAGGGTTCACTTAACGGAGTGTCTACTTTCTTGACAGAGGTCCAAAAATCGCGTTACAATGCGTCTGGTGCTTATCACGGCCCGGTAACGCTCCTTGTAACGTTATAAATTCACCTTACTGTACCAAATATGTGTTCATCTGCGACCGTAAGATGAAAAAATCGCGTTACAGGGTGCCTGGCGCTTATCACGGCCCGGTAACGCTCCTTATATCATTATGAAATCACCTTCTTTAGCAGCTTTGCACCCCAGACGGGATGAGCACAGCTTCACCGTTTCCCCTGTAATCTTCACACCGCAAGATGCGTTTAAGATCAGCTTATCCGGTCTCCGCGGACCGCTCCCCCACCGCTCTGTTCTGCGTATGCGATTATATCGCGGTCAGTGACCACGGTCCATGTGGAAAAGAGCACGATCGCGCAGCTTTCCGTCTCCCGGCTGCTGTCCATGATCGGGAAGGAAATGACGGTCAGCACCAAATCGTTCATAGACACCCAGCTTGTCGTTCGCAAATCGTGCAAAGCCATATAGCCAGGCCGCTTATGCGACCTGGCTTACCATTTATGCTCCCGATGCACCGACGGGCCTGCTTCCAAGCCGCACATGCTCGAAGAAGCCGTCGCTGCCCACCTGACCGCCTTTGAGCACCATTTCCAGCCCGTCGATCGTCGCGTGATGGGAATATGCCCGGCAAAGCGGCCCGCCCGGCTCAAGCGTCGCTTTGCATTCCAGCGCATAGATGCCCAGCTCCCGGGTAACATAGCCCGACGTATCTCCCCCTGCAATAACGATGCGGGTGAGGCGGGCCTCCGTGACTAGCTCCCTGGCCAACGCTCCAAGCAATGCGCCGAGCATTGCGCTGCTATCCTCCGGACGCAGTCCTCGGCTCGTCAGCAAGTCCCTCAGCTCCCCGATGCTGGCATCCGCAGGCCCGGCCGCCGTGTAAAGGATGACACTCCGCTGTTCTTTGAGGATCTGAAGCGTCTCCTGACGCAGCTTCTCCATAACCACAGGGGTCTTCTCCGGCTTCATTAGCTCCGTCACCGGAACGCGAATCCCCGCATAACCCGCCTCGAAGGCGCGTTTCAATTGCCTTTCCGTAATTGGCGAACAGCTCCCTGAAACAACGAGGAGCCGGTCAACGCTATGTACCGTCGGGGCAGGCCGTTCCTCTGCCGGAATCAGTCCTGCTTCTCTCCAGGCTGAGGCAAGTGCATACTCCACCCCGGAGGAGCCGATAGCAAATACGCCTTCGCCTTGCTCCGCCTGCTCCCAGATCAATCGGCCTGCTGTCGCGAGTCGGCGTTCATCCAGGACATCGAACAGCACCAAATCCGGCTGCTCATTCTGTACGATAGCGTCGAGGCGCCCGCGAACATCAGGATAAGATCCGTCGAGCGCCACGATATCGAGCAGGGACGTTTGCAGCTTGGTTTGTTGTTTCAAATGCTCCCGAAGGTCCGATTCCCTCATAGGGGTTACCGGATGAAACGACATCGTGGGATGCCGGTCCAATCGATAAACCTGTGCTCCAGCTCCCGCAAAATGATGACCGAACAAGGTATAGCGCTTAAGGGACGGTACACCTACCAGAAGAGGAATATACCCGCCCTTCTTTTTTATAAATACGTCTCTGCCGATTTCGGCCGCCTTACCGATGCTTCCGGTGTCCGGCGAGGAATCGAAGGTCGAGCATACCTTGTAGTGAAACACGGCAGCACCCGCACGCTGCAGCATTTCGAACAGAGGGCGAAGCTCCCGCTCCATCGCTTCCGGCGGCAAAGAACGACCGATGCCCGCCACCCCAAAGCAATCGGCGGCCTCGAATCGTCCGCCCAGCATTTCCTCGGACGGAGGCTCTAGAAACAGAACCGTGCGGAGACCGGCGCGGAACAGCGCTTCCAGCACATCGGTAGAGCCGGTAAAATCATCGCCGTAATAACACAGGAGACGTCCGACCTTGGCCTCCCGCCCCTTCGTCAGAGCTTCCTCCATCGGTATCAGCTCCCCCCGTATTTGCGAATCGCGCTCGCCAGCTCCGCATGCCCGGCGGCGTACTCCGTCAAAGGAACGCCCTGCACGGCGGCCTCCCAGCCTTGCTTCATGCTCAGGAAGCCAGCTGCAGGTCCGTCCGGATGGGCCAGCATTCCGCCGCCGGCCAGATGCATCACGTCGACGGAGCCGGTTGCCTCATACGTCGCCGGAGCGGTTCCGGCCCATTGTGCCGATGAGATGACCGGGAGTGTCTGATAGCCTCCCAATAGCGGTGCCGTGCAAGCCT
This sequence comes from Paenibacillus silviterrae, assembly GCF_030167925.1. Taxonomy (GTDB): domain Bacteria; phylum Bacillota; class Bacilli; order Paenibacillales; family NBRC-103111; genus Paenibacillus_G; species Paenibacillus_G silviterrae. The sequence goes on along the minus strand of NZ_JASKUT010000002.1, from coordinate 847,304 downwards.
GAATGGAACGAACGACCGAGGTATTGCTCTCATAGAACTTGCTGTTCAGTCCATTGACATGCAGATGATCGGCTCCAGCCAAACGGCAGAGCTTCTGGAATGCTGTGAATTCGATGCCTAGCTGAGGGCAGCGGGTGAGCATTCCCCATTGATTTCGGTGACCGTGAATCGGAACTTCACTATATTTGTTGAGGGCAGCGAGCCCCGCTAAACCGATGCTCAGGATACTGACCATAACGCAGGTGCCGCCCGCCTCTACGACCAGATCGTGATTCCGCCTCATTTCATCGTAGTCGCCGGTAATGTTGAAGGCATACATCAGCTTACGGCCGGTGTGATCCGCCGCCCGGTCAACCGCCTCCATGACGGCCTTCACTTTCACCTCGAAGGGGCAGTAAGGCGGATCGGCATTCAGTTCGTCGTCCTTGATGAAGTCGAGGCCCGCGCCGGCAAGACGGCCAACCAGCCCGGACAGCTCCACTGCGGTGAGGCCGATGCTCGGCTTCACGATTGAGCCCAGAATCGGGCGCTCCCATACACCTGCCAGCCTCCGGGTTCCTTCAATGCCAAACTTCGGCCCTGGATATTTCGCTGTGAACGCGGCGGGCAGCTCCAGGTCCAGCAGCCGGATACCCGACAGCTCCTGCAGCTCATACAGATTACCGGCTACCGCAGACATTAGGTTCGGAATCGATGGACCGAAGTTGTGCAGCGGAAACGACACGGTCACCCGTCCCTGGCGGTATACACCGTCATGGGCGGTTGGCGTCTTTGCGCCGGGAAGGGACGGACGATCCGTCTCCCCCAGGAGCTCGATTCGCTCTACCCGAGCGCCGTGCTTCTCCTTCACCTGATCTGTCTCTCCCGGCACAGCGGTGAAGGTGCCTGTAGATTGCTCCCCGGCAATGACGGCGGCAGCCCGTTCCAGCGAATAAGGCGTCTCCACGAGATAAATGGCCGTGACCCTCTCCTGAGACATCACCCCTCACCCCTTCGGTTGCCGGCACCGCCGTGCGAGAGAACTTCCTTGACCTGCTCTACGCCAAGGCGCGGGGAGGAGAGCACCGGCTTGCCGGTAGCTTCGGCCAGTGCTTTCTCCATCCGGGCCATAGAGCCTTGAGCGAGCACGATCACATCCGACTCCTCTGCGGTGCGTTTGGCCGTCTCCAGCAGAAGACGATCATGCTCGTCCGGGCGGCCGGACACAAGGGCGTCGAAGGCCCCTTCCGCGAGTCCGTTGACCAGCGTCACTTGACGTCCCGCCGCATCCGCCTGCTTGCGGATCAAACGCAGCGTCGGCTCCAGCGTAGACGGGAGCGTCGCCAGCACGGCGATTCGCTCATATTGCGCCGCTGCGAGCGCCGTCATGGCATCGTCGATTTTCACGATGGGGATTCCGATGAGATGGCGGGCGGCATCCGCCACCTCTCCTACGGAGGTGCAGGTATTGAGGATAACGTCGGCACCCAGCTCCTCTGCATGATGGTAATATTGGACCAATCGACGAGCCACCGCCGGAGGAACCTGCCCTGCCCTTACAACGTCGCCGATCAAGCTGTCATCGATAATATTGACAAGCCGGCAGTCCGGAAGCAGCTCTTGGAACACCGCCTTAAGCGGGTCCGCCAAGCCTTGACCGGTATACACGGCAACCACAGTTTTCATAAAGTTCCCCTCCGCTACCATTTCATATTTGGACAAACCATTACCAAACAAACTCCTTCTCCAGCCTCCGGTAGTCCCCCTCCCGCAAAGGAGCGGTATCAAACACTTGGCGTCCGCTGTATAACGGCTTTTTCTTCCCTTGCGGGGTAATGCCTACCACGTCGTCACCGCGCCATTCCGTTTCAAAGGTTTGACCCACTGCATTTTCGTTCGTTTTACGAAAGCTCAGCGGGAATGTCACGGTAATCCTCTCGCCCGCCTGCGCGGCCCCTAACAGCAGAAACTGCTTATTGACCCAGCGGCTCGGCTCCTTCCCCGTGCCCTCGACCACCTCGCCGTTACGCTCGCGGACGAATCGGATTTTCGTGAAGCCCGCCCATTCGGGAATGCGAATCTGCAGCCTCGGCAGATCGGTGTGAACGTCCAGCACAACCTTCCCCTCATGAGGCAAATAGCTGCTTACGTCGAGCCACTTGGAGCCGCGGTTCAGCAGGAAATTCACGCTGACCGCCCCGTCCTTCTCGGTGATCGTGTTGCTCCAGCCCATAAACAGCCCGCGTGTTCCGGAGCCCAGACAGCAAATTTGCAGATCGTTCGTATGACCGCGCCCTTCATTGACATCACATACAAAATCGTTAGGCGCCGAATAGCCGGCGAAGGATCCGCGCGTGCGCTCAGCCACCTTATAGAACGATTTGTTATATTTAATATCGTTCGATTTATCGTCCGTTTGCTCCACCCAGCTTAAATCGAGCAACTGCGATTCCGCGAGATGATTTCGCAAAAATCGCTCTACGATGCCCCAATATTCAACGTAGCCGCTTTTTGCCAAGGTAATCCCTGTCGCGATCAGGTCCACCAGCGAGCACGTTTCATGCTCATAGGCTTGCTCCTGCAAATCACCCGGCGTCCAGCCGAAGGCCGTACATTGGGTCAGCGCCCAGTCGTAGCATTTTTTGACCCAGGCAATCTTGGCGGCGTCACCGGTAAAAGCGCCGAAGCGAGCAATGGCGTCCAGTGTACCGAGCCGCGTGTGGAAATGGCCGCTGCGATAAGCGAGCGAATCGTTGAAGCTGCCGTCCGGCAGGAACACGCCGCTTCGCTCCACAATGAGCGCCGTGAAAAATTCGCAAAGCTCAAACGCATCTTGATTGCCCGACAGCTCGTGGTATTTCAGCAGCGGCATGACAAGCCTTCCGCAGAAGGCCGCGGGATCCGGAGCGAGCCGCAGCTGCACGGCATTGGCGGACGGCCAGCCGCCTTCTTTATATTCCGATGCCGGATAATACCATACATCCCGCTCTTTCACAGCAATCCGTTTCAGCGCAGCGACATGGCGATCGGCGGCTTCCTTCACCTTCGGATCGCCAGTTTCCATAAACCAGGTCGTCAGCGATAGAATCACTGCACGCTGGTCAATCAGATTGGCGTTGGGCTCCCAGCTTCGCGTAGGATTGATCTGCCGGTAGCTCATGCCGTCCTCCTTGAAGAAGGAGAGCAGATTGGCCCGGTACCGCTCCTCCACTTCGCGTCCGAAGGTTTCCCCGGACATGTGGCGCGCAAGAATCAATCCGTCGATCATGCGTCCGTGGCTTGACCCGTAATCCCAATCTCCGTGAGTCATATAGGCGGGCTTATGCATCAGATTCGCGGCAAAGAACGGAATGCACTGGTGATCATGATCGGCCATGCCGACCATCGCATTAATGGCGTGGGCGGCGCGTTCCTCCAGCATCAGCGTATCAGGTATGAAGCGTTTGGTCATAAGGGGGTTCTCCTCCTAAAGGAATGGCTGCGTCGATTCGGCTGCGATATTCGCCGATCGTCATGCCAACCTTTTTCTTAAAGATTTGGCTGAAATAACGGTAGTCCTCATAGCCTACCTTTTGAGCAATCTCATAATTTTTACAGTTGGACATGCGCATCAAATCCTTGGCATTTCGAATACGAACATCCGTCAAATAATCGACGAAGTTCGTGCCGGTCGCCTTCTTGAACAGCCTGCTCAAGTAATCCGGATTCATGTAACGGCTGCTTGCGATTTGGTGAAGCGACAGCGGTTGATCATAATGCGTTTCGATCAGCTTTCGAAGCTCGGCTACGATCGTCTCACTCTGCTTCTCGGAGGACCTTCGATGATGCGACAGCACGGCCGGAAGCAGCTCCTCCTCGAAGAACCTTCGCACCGAAGCGGTATCGTTCCGGTAAAGGATCATCTCCGTCAGGACGGATAGTTTCCTGCCGCATACCTCCTCCAGCAGCGAGCCCTTCGTTTGCAGCTGTTTGTTCATGGCATGGACGAGAACAACCGAGTTGTGCTGCAGCTGCTCTACCGTGTAGGCCGACTTGGCGGAAGCCTCGAACCACCGGTCAAACTCCACGGACGCAGCATCGCCATTCCCTGCCTGCAGCGCAAGCCACAGTGCATTCTCACGCTCTAAGGGATATGTGACACTCAAGGTAGAGGGAGATTCGCCAAAAAACAGGACACAGGCAGAAGCGGAAAGACTTCGGCTACGAAGCGCCTGCCGAGCTTCACGGTACGCTTCCCCTAGAAAGAGAGGATCCCGCTTGATCCGGCTAAACCCAAAGCTATAGCTAGCGTCCCCGGCGCGCCGTGTCGCGGCTTGCATGACCTGGTACAGCTGGTTCAGATCCGGCTGCCCCAGCCGGGAGGCGCAGAAGGCAATGACCGTTTCCCTCGGATCACCGGGAGAAGAGGTGGCAGTACATAAGAAGCTGCCCCCAAGCAGGAAGGGCCGGTGGCGCTCCAGCTGCTCAAGCAGGAGCGGCTTCACGGCGCGCGCCTCTTCCCAAGTATCGAGGAAGACATCAGGACGGCATACCGCAACGGCATAACCCCCAGCTTGCCAGTCCTCCGGAGGCATGCATTCATCGACTTTGCCGCTCGGCTGCACCGAATCCCCGCTATGAAGCAGGCATCGGCTGAGCCATTCCTCTGCACCGGCATGCCCCGTCCGTTGCGCTTGGCTTCGGCGTTCCAGCTCGCGCACCGCTTTGTCCAGCACAGCGGAAAGCTCCTCCCTCTTCACAGGCTTCAGGAGATAATCGTACGCTTTCTGGCGGATCGCTTCCTTGGTATACTCGAAGTCGGAATAGCCGCTGACGACTATCGTTACCGTCTGGGGCAGCGCGTGCTTCAGCAGTCCGAGCAGCTGCTTGCCGTCAAGACCCGGCATCCTCATATCCAGGAAGAGAAGCTCCGGCTTGACGGCAAGCGCCATCTCGTAAGCCTCTTCCCCGTCGCCGGCCTCTCCCGCCAGCTCCAACCCGAACCGCTCCCAATCGATCGACTGGATCAATCCGCGCCGGATCCACTTCTCATCATCCACTATCATGACCTTATGCATCCCGATCTCCTCCCTAGGCGTTCGTCCGGAGCCGACTATCCTTTCAGCGAACCCGCCGTCAAGCCGTCGATGATAAAGCGCTGAAGCAGCAAATATACAAACAGCACGGGGGTAACGACAATGACCATAAAGGCGAATACAACGCCCCAGTTCGTGCTGTACATGGTGACAAAGTTGAAGATCTGCAGGACAATCGTCCATTTGGTGCTGTCGGTCATCAGGTAGAACGGGCCGAAAAAGTCGTTCCACACCGAGACCATAACGACAATGGTTACCGTAACGAGGACGGTGAGCAGCAGCGGAAGCACTACCTGCCAATACAGCCGGAAATGGCTGCAGCCCTCCAGCAGTGCCGCTTCATCCAGCTCCCGCGGAATGGACTTCATGAACCCGACAAGGAGGAATACGGCAAACGGCAGCAGCACGGCCGTATAATACATAACAAGACTGAAGTACGTACCCCGAATGTGCAGATCGCCCATCAGCTTGATGGTCGGGACAATGGAAACCGGTACAATCAGCCCCATAATAAAGGTGTAGTAGGCAGCCCTAAGCAGCTTATCGTCACGCCGTTGAATGACGAAGGCAGCCATGGAGGCAAGCAGATTAACGCAAACGACAACGCTAAGAGAAATCAGAATGCTGTTCTTAAAGCCACGAAAAATATTGGCCTGCGAGAAGGTGTCCGCATAATTGCTGAAATGCCAGGTTGACGGCAGGGTTAATCCGAAAAGCGCCGATTCGCGGATATCCTTGAAGGAATTCACCAGAATCATAAAGAAGGGGATAATAATCACCATCGCGCAAGCCAAGGCAATTAACTCAAGGATTATTAGGCCGATTCGCTCTTTGGTCACATCTCCACCTCCCTCTTCTTCATTGCGTGCAGAACCGGGAGCCCTACCAGCGTGACAAGCAGGAACAGCATCAAATTGACGGCTGTCGCATAGCCGAACTCCCCGGTGCTGAACATGCTTCGGATGTAGGTGAAGAACACCTCCGTGGAATAGCCCGGTCCCCCCTCCGTCAGCACCATCACCATCTCGAATACCTTCATCGAACCGATCATCGAGAGCAGCACGTTCACGGTGAATGCCGGAGCCAGCAGCGGAAACTGGATCGAACGGAATTTGCTCCAATAACCCGCGCCGTCGATCGAAGCGCTTTCCAGTAAATCCTTGGGAATAAATTGAAGTCCCGCCAAATAGACGACCATCGAGAAGCCGGCTACGCGCCAAACGTCGGTAACAATGATGGAATACAGCGCGTAGTTCGGATCATTCAGCCAATCCTGAGCTAATGCCGCCAAACCTGCACCGTGCAGGATTTGGTTGACGATGCCGTGCTCGGGGTGGTAGATGGCGCGAAAAATATATCCAATGACTATCGGAGAAATAACATAGGGCAGAAAAAAAATCATTCTAAGCACATTGCGCAGCTTCAAGGCAGCATTCAGCACCATAGCAAGCGCCAAACCGGAAACGTTCTGAAGGACAGTCACGCATGCGGAGAAGATCAGCGTATTCACGAAGGCTGTCTTCAGCCGCGACTCCTCGAACAAAGCCCGGTAATTGTCAAGTCCGGTGAAGCGGATCGTGTCCGCGTTGATGTTCCAGTCCGTGAAGCTATAGTAGAACCCGATCAATGTCGGGGTGATGAAAAATAACAGAAATACCGCCAGCGCAGGAAACGAGAAATATAGCGGGTATTTGCGCCTCTCCAAGCTTCTCCTCCTCCCTTCCACCTGCGTTCTGCGACCGGGGTTCTCTATCCCCCCGGCCGCTTACGCGCTCTTTATTCAAAGCCCGGGAGACGCTTTGCCTTGCCATCCTTCTCGTAGTTCCCGGAAAACTCCTTAAGCGCCTTATCAACATCGCCGTCGATAAAGAAGGTCTGCAGCGTCTTCTGGAAGTCGGCAAAGGTTGGCGTCAGTCGGTTCTGTACGTTGACCTTCGCCTTGCCGGAATCGATGAACGTTTTGACCGTTTTCTGAACAGGATACAGCTCGCTGGTCGCATTTTGGAAAATTGGGATGCCCGGCTGGTTTTGGTAATACAGATTGACCATTTCCGGAGAGATCATGAATTTAATCAGCTCGGCCGCCTCCGCTGCATGCTTAGCCTTCGTCGGAACCATCAGCTGGTTAGGCGGCGTAATCATCGCGGTCCCTGCATCTGTTGCCGATGGGAAAGGGAAAAAGCCGATTTGATTCGAAACAAAGTCCTTGCCGAACTTCTTCTCCATCTGCGGGATGATGCCGTCCAGCATGAAGGCCATCGCAACCTTCCCCTCGCCCATCCGATTCTGCAGCTCGTCGTATGTTCCGGCAAGCGTATTGTCCTGATAAAGCCCGAGCTCCTTCAGCTGCTTCGATTTGACGAACAAATCCTTGAGCTCCGGAATGTCGGCGAGCTTCAGCTCATTCTTCTCCAGCTTGGCTACACCGGCATCTTTGATAGCAGGATCCACGTTCGAAACCCAGCCGGTCAAATAGAAAATTTGCGCCGGCCAGCCGTCCTTCACGCCTTCGTAGAAGGGGACGACACCGGAGGCCTTAAGCTTCTTGGCGATCTCAATGAGATCGGCATAGTTTTTCGGAGGCTCGACGCCGGCCTTCTTGAATACTTCCTTATTGTAAAAAACGCCATAGGCACCGGTGGCGCCGAATGGAACACCGTATATCTTTCCGGCGGACGTCGTTTGAAACTCCTTCATCGATGGAATGACACGACTCCAAACATCGGCATCCCCGGACCATTCACGCAAGGTCTCTTCCGCTCTCAGCTTCACATTCTGCTTCGTGCCGGGCTGCATCAGGAACAGGTCCGGGAAATCTCCGGTCGAGAACCGCGTTTTGATCATGTTGTCGAAGTCGCCCCCGGGCAGCGCCTGCAGCTCTACCTTATTGCCTGTTTTTTTCTCGTATTCTTGAAATATTTTTTGAAAAGGCGCTGCGTCCACCGTGTTCGCTATCACGAAGCTGAGGGTGACCGGACTTTTCGGTTTGGCCGGCGCCGTTGCCGGTGCTTGGTTGCCGCCCGGCGACGCTGCAGGCGTACCGCCTCCGGATTGTCCGCATGCAGCCAGAGCCGCCGCCATCGAACAGAGTGTAGTGAGCCTGACTGCTTTTTTCACGTGATTCATCGCTTTCATCTCTTCAACCCCTCCATAGTAATCGCTTACAAATCCATTATATGAAAGCGCTTCGATGAACCCCATTCACAATACCGACCAATGATGTTGAATATTCCTACTTTCCCCTTCCGTCCAGCTCCAGGGTAATCGTAATCCGGGTTCCAGCTCCCTTGCGGCTCGAAATATCAAACCGGTATCGCTCCCCGTAGCGGATCGCATAGCGGGTATGAACGTTGCGGATTCCGATGCCTCCCTCTTTTGACGAATACGCATGCTCATCCTGGTACAGCGGCAAACGCAGTCCCGCCCGGATGAGCTCCAGTCGCCTTTCCGACATGCCGAGCCCATCGTCCTCGACCGATAACACGAAGCGGCTTTCCTTCAGCTCCGCACCAATGCGTATCGTCCCTTTCCCGCGCTTGCGCTCTAAACCATGGGAGACGGCATTCTCAACAAGCGGCTGAAGCGTCATTTTGAGCAGCGGGAAGTCATACAGAGCCGGATCGATCTGAAGCTCGAAACCGATCCTGTCGTCAAAACGGATTCTTTGGATATTCATATAGGCACGGATCTGGACAAGCTCCTCCCCCAGCGTAACCACTTCGTCACTGCTTTTCGTATTGTATCTGAACATATCGGCCAGCGAATGCACCATCTCCCCGATCTCGTCGACCTGGTGGTAGTCGGCCATTGCTTTAATGCTGTCCAGCGTATTGTACAGAAAATGGGGATTGATCTGCGAGTACAGCACTGCCAGCTGCGCCTCCTGCAGCCGAATTTGATACACGTATTTGGTCTCGATCAGCTTCTGCAGCTCGTCCAGCATGGCGTTAAAATTCATGGCAATCCGGCCGATTTCGTCGCTTCGGTCAATGTTCGCGCGGATGGAGAAGTCCCCCCGCTTAATGTGATTCACGGTTTTATGCAGCTGAAGGATAGGATTGGTGATAAACCGGCCGAACAAAATAGACATCAGCGATGTAACGAAGAAAACGACAATTCCTGTATAGAAAGCCGCCGTCTTGATGGGATCAAGCGGGCTGAAAATTTCTTGTTTAGGCATGACGAGAACGGTCTTCCAATTCGAATAGGCCGACTTGGTGTAGGACACCAGCTTGAGGTCTGCGTCCCCGGACGTCCAGAATCGGCCGCCTTCGCCGTTCATTTGTGACAGAATATCCTGGTCCGGTCCAGCCGCATTGATGCCGCTCGAAGCGTAGACCCATTGATTCGATTCATCCAAGATCCAGATTTCGCTGGAATCCGTCAAATCGTCGTTTTGTTCAATGCTTTGAAACAGACGCTGGCTGTAATCGGCCCTGACAATAATGTAAGCGACAGGATTCGCGAAGTCGCGAATCAGGATGGAGGTCGAATAGGATGCGCCCTCTTGCGCTGCTTCCGAGTTCGGTCCTGAACGGAATAAGTGCATTTTGCCGTCCTTGGCGATGGTCTGTTGAAACCAGGAGGACTCCCGTACCTTCGAGGGGCTCTCCTCCGGAAGATGGTCGGAGCCGTTGATCAGCTCCCCGCTGCTGTAGTAAATTTGGAACCGGACAAAATCGGGGATGGGGGTGATGGTGAAGCCTTTTAGGAACAAATCGCCGAGCTGCCTTCGAAACAGAAACTTCGTCTGGTCCTCCATCGTAGCGTAAGCATTGATGCTGTCGATATATTCCTGGCTGTAATAAGGGGCAAGAAGGACGTTTCTTTTGTTATGGAACTCGTTATCCAGGTTCTTCTCCATCTGCTTAACCATCTGGGCGCTGGCGGTTTCCACCCGTTCGGCCATCGATTGATAAGAAATATAGAAGGAAAGGGTACCGACTGAGGAGATGCAAAGCACAATGATGACGAAGTAGCTCAGCAGAAGCACGGTTCTTATGCCGGAAAGCTTGGTGCGTAGAGTGTTCCACATGAATTGATATCTCCCCTTTGCTCGAAAACGAAGACAGCCGGAGCCGGGAGGCGGAGCGTGAAGGCTCCTTATCTCCCTGTCCGGACTGTTCTTATTCCATTCGTCCTTAGATCGCCGTTTGTGTTCTCGCCAGGCCGATTGGAGCAGCTTCGAACACGTAGCTGCCCGAACCGATGCGGTACCGCTCGCAGCCTTCCACTGCCTTCAGTGAACGGACTCCTTCCACAGCCGTTCCGGTTTCGAAGCGGCTGCCGTTGACGGAAACCTGCGTTCCCGGAATCCATACGGTCGCCGTTGTATTGGCAGGCACTTCCACGCTCACCTTCAATGCTCCCTGCTCCGAGAGCGCCCACTCAACCTTAATGCTGCCGTACAAAGACTCGTAAGCCGCCTTGACGGCACTCAATCGTCCGCCCGGTCTTGGCCGGATGATCGTATGCCGGAAGCCGGGCTCCGACGGATCGGCTTCGATGCCCGCCATGTAACGGAACATCCATTCGCCTACAGAGCCGAGAGAGTAATGATTGAAGGAGTTCATGGAAGGCGTCTGGAAGCCCTTCTCCTCGGTCCAGCCGTCCCATCGCTCCCATATTGTCGTAGCGCCGTGCTTAATTGAATACATCCACGACGGAAACGCCTCTTGTGTCAGAAGCGTATAGGCTGCATCCAATCGGCCGTGATCCGTTAGCACGGGAAGCAAGTAGCCTACCCCGAGGAAGCCGGTTGACAGCCTGTTACCCCGTTCCCGAATGTTGGCGGCTAAATGCTCTATAGCCTGACGCTGCTGTTCCTCGGTTAGCAGCCCGAACTGCAGGGCAAGCACGTAAACGGTCTGCGTCTCACCGTGGATCCGTCCGTCTCTGCTGACGAATGCCCCCTGAAACGCTTGAGCGATGTCGGCGTGAAGCGATTCGTAATACGCTTGGTCTGCACTTTGCCCCAGCACGCCTGCAATGTTCCCCAGCAGCTGTGTGCTGTAGGCAAAGTAGGCCGTGGCCAGCACATCGTTCGGCGTATCGGCATCAATGGAGAGCCAGTCCCCGTAGTTGGCATAATCGGGACGAATCAGGTCTTCCGTATGGTCCCGCAAGTAGCTGACCCAACGCTTCATGGCCTCATAATTCGCTTCGAGTATGCGGGTATCGCCGTACATCAAATACAGTGTCCACGGGATAACGACCCCTGCGTCTCCCCATCCGGCGTTATCGGGAGCGAACCAATTCAGCCGCGTGTTCCACATTTTATGGCGGATCCAGCCTGCATCCGGAGCAACGTCCGTAAACGCGCCGGACGGCTGCTGGCAATCGATTACGTCCTGCATGTATTTGGTGAAGAAGCGGGATACGTTCATATTATACGTTGCGGTGCGGGCAAAGATTTGCGCGTCTCCGGTCCATCCGAGCCTTTCATCGCGCTGTGGACAGTCGGTCGGCACCGAGAGGAAATTGCCCCGCTGACCCCAAGTAATATTGGAGTACAGCTGATTGATCATAGGATCGGACGTCTCCAGTTGTCCGGTAACCGGTGTATCGGAATGCACAACCTGGCCTACGATGGTATCCAGATCCGGTTCACCCGGGTAGCCGATCAGCTCAACGTACCGGAAGCCATGGAATGTAAAATGCGGCTCATACTCCTCCAAGCCCTGCCCTTTGAGCGTATACTGCTCCTGCTGTACGGCTTTTCGCAAATTTTCGAGATATAAGGTACCGTCCGGATTCTGCATTTCCGAATGGCTGATGATAATGCTTGTTCCGGCTTCCCCCTGCACCCGCAGCTTCGTCCAGCCCACCATATTTTGACCCATATCGTAGATATGGGTGCCTGCTTCCGTAGCTCTTACGGAGACGGGCTTTAAGGAGCGGGTGATCCGGACCGGAGGCTCAAGGGACGACACCAGTTGTCCGTTATAGCCTGCACGAACCTCCGGCGCTTCCCATGAGCCATCCTCATAGCCGCAACGGTCCCAGCCGTCCATTTCAAGCCGCGCGTCATAAGCTTCGCCCTTGATAAAGTCGGAGTACCTGATCGGACCGACAGTAGTTCTCCAGCTGGAGTCCGTCACGATCCGGTCGGTGGTTCCGTCCTCGTACTCGATGTGCGCCTGCAGGAGGAAAAAAGGCCTTTCGCCATACACGGCTCTGCCGAGAAATCCTACCGTTCCGGAATACCAGCCGTCTCCCACAATCACACCGAAGGCGTTATCTCCTTGAGTCACCTGCCCGGTGATGTCATAGGCCTGCACCTGAACACGGGTATTGTAATCCGTCCAGCCGGGAGCAAACCGGTCCCCGATACGCTCTCCATTCAGCCGCAAATCATAGAGTCCAAGCGCCGTTGCATACACGAAAGCACGACGCACCGGCTTCTCCAGCCGGAAGCTTCGGCGAAAATAGGGGGATGGCTGAAGCTCGGAACCGGACTGTGTCCTTCGCCCGATCCATTTGGCCTTCCATTCTCCCCGCTGTAACAGCCCCATCGACCAATAAGCGATCTCGCTCCACTCGGACGCCTCACCGTGCTGATCCCACACCCTCACCTTCCAGTAGTGGGTCGTATCGGATTGAAGCGGCTTTCCGGCATATGAGATGTGGATGGAACGGTCGGAATCTACCTTTCCACTGTCCCACATGTCTGCCTGATCTTGAGCAAGCGCTTCCTTGCTCCTAGCTACAAGCACCTGGTAAGCGGTCTGGGAAGCCGACCGTTCCGCGGATTCGAGACGCCAGAACAATCTCGGCTGCAGCGTATCGATTCCAAGGGGATTCGTCGTATATTCCGTCTGGCAAGCTACGACTTTGATCGTCATCGTAAAACCTCCGTCTCGGTTTATATTATAGAGGCTATTGACTGAGGATTCTGTAGATTCGTGGCGAACACTTCATTGGATTTCAGGAAGCCGCAGGCCCGCAAGCCTCATAGGCGAGTCGTCGTTCATCGTGATCGGTCTCATGCGGAGCTTGAATTCCCTAGTTCGTTCCGCGTCAAGTAGATAGTCATCCAATGTAGGAGCATAGCCGCAGCTATGGTTACCGATCCCGCTCTGCGCCGCATCCAGCTTTACAATCGTCTGATTCACCGGGGTCAGCTGATGAACGTGCTTCACGGAACCTAGCTGCTCCGTCGTATAGTGATGCGCGCTAATATCGAATAGAGGCAGCCCGGCGAAAAGCAAACCCTCTCCCCGTTCATTCGTCATCGTACACCAACGGACCTCCGCTTTGTTACCGTTCTCCTGCGGCTTCAGGTACGGCACGAACTGATCCCGCACGGTTCCCTCGAATACCCCGAGCTTACCGCTTTCCATTCGATCCGCGTAGCATTCATGCGGCCCTCGCCCGAACCAGCTCATCCGGTGAAAGGTGACCGGCATGGAGAGCTCCAGCCCGTACCGTGGCAGAGGAGGAAGCTTCCTCGAGGGATGGGTAATCGGGATCAGCCGCGCATCAACAAGCAATTCCCCGTTACCGTATACCGACCAGCTGATCATGGAGTTGAAGCAGGCGCCTTCCCCCTTGGCTCCAAGCCGATGCTCGGTACGGATCCGAATCAGCTGATTGCTTTGCGGTTCAATAGAAATATGCCGAAGCTCACAGATTAGCCGGTTGTAGCCCGCCTTGACCCATTCCTTGGCTAGATGAACATCGTTATCGATCGGCGCTCGCCACAGATTCACGTTAGGACCCCGGTTTAATAATTCGATGCCGCGATGAACCCATGAATCGATAGCCCCTGTCTCGCGGTTAAAGAGGATCTGGAAATCAAGCCCCTTGATCGTGAAGCCATCCTGCTGAACGCGGTAATCTAGGGCAGGCATGCCCGCTAATGCCAGCTTCGTTGCAACCGCTTCCAATTTCTTGAGAGGCACGTCGCACCAAGCTACCTCATAGCCATTCTCGGCCCACAGTGTTGTGCTTTGCTGCTTGAAGGAAAGATGGATCCAATACTCGCCCGGGGCAAGCATCTGTTGAGTCGGCAGTGGAAGGGCAACCCGCTGCTTCTCCCCCGCACAAGCGGTTAGCTCAGGCAAGGCTCCCTGTGCCGCAACTACGGCGTTACAATACAGCTTCCATTCTCCTTTCAAATGAGACAGGGGCAAAAAATCATACCGGTTATGAAGCAGAAACTCGACCTCTTCGTCCATTCGCAGAGAGAGCAGCTCGACCTTCACCGGCTCTATCACCTTCTTATACTCTAACAGTGAAGACTTGACTTGTCGATCCGGAAAGACCAGTCCGTCCAAACAAAAATGTCCGCTGTGCGGCTCATCGCCGAAGTCGCCGCCATACGCATACCATGCTTCGCCCTGCTCCGTTACTTGCCGGATCCCGAGATCGCACCACTCCCATATCAAGCCGCCAAGCAGTCTCGGATATCGGTAAATCGCATCCCAGTATTCCTGCAAATTGCCCACCGCATTCCCCATAGCATGACCGAACTCCACCATGAGAAATGGCCGCGGATCCTCCTTTTGCCCCTCCTCTATAAGAGTCGTTACGGAAGGATACATACGGCTAACCACGTCTACCACCTTGGCATCGTACGCCCGTTCGTAGAGGACTGGTCTTGTCGGGTCGGCTTGTCGAACCCATGCCGCCATTGCGTCATGATTGGTCCCATAGCCCGACTCGTTGCCGAGCGACCAGAGAATGACCGAAGGATGATTCTTGTCCCTTTCCACCAAGCGAACCATCCGGTCCACATACGCTTCCTTCCAATCCGGATGGGAAGACAGGAAGCCCTCGTCTCCAACGAAGTGGAAGCCGTGCGTCTCCAAGTCTGCTTCGGCAATGACATAGAGACCGTATCGGTCGCACAGGTCCAGCCATCGCGAATCGTTAGGATAGTGAGACAGCCGAACCGCATTGATATTGTGACGCTTCATTAGAACCATATCCTGCGTCATTTGCTCCAGCGTCATGACCCCGCCCAGTGCCGGGTGAAATTCATTACGATTGACGCCCTTCAGAGTAATCGGACAGCCATTGACAAGCAGTTTTCCCTGCGCAATCCGGACATCCCGGAAGCCTACATCGAGCCTTTTAACTTCCGCCACCTGATTCCTCGCATCGTACAAGGTGAAGACCAGCGTGTACATATTCGGTGTTTCCGCTGTCCACAAGCGCGGAGCTTCCACCGGCTCCTTATGTCGAATACTTGCCGTTTCTCCTGGGGAAAGCCGGATGATTTCCCCTGCGGATCGTTCCCACAGCATCACTTGCCCGTCCATGAGGCTCACTTCCAGGCGATATGAATCCACAAGCGCCTTTGACCTGTTGACCACATCGAGCTTAAGCTCCAGCTCCGCTTTTGTGTAATCTCCATTATCGAACCGGGTACGTACGGCCGCATCCTGCAAGCTGACCCGCGTCGTCGACAGAAGGTACACATCACGAAAAATGCCGCTCAGCCTCCACTTGTCCTGACTTTCCAAATAGCTTCCCGTTGACCACTGGAATACCTGCACCGCCAGTACATTATCGCCGCTCTTCACGTAATCGGTAATAAGAAATTCCGAATGGTAATGACTGCCCTCGCCGTAGCCGACGAGCTGCCCGTTAACCCACACGTGAAAGGCGGAATCCACCCCTTCGAACACAAGCTGCACTTCCCGTTCGAGCCAAGTGTCCTCGATACGGAATCCCGTCCGATAACATCCGACGGGATTTCTCGTAGGCACGTGCGGCGGATCGATCGGGAACGGGTATGGACAGCTGCTGTAATGAGGCCGGCCATAACCCAGAAGCTGCCAATGAGAGGGAACCGGAATCGATTCCCAGCCCGAATCGTCATATGTCGTAGCATAGAAGGATTCCGGAGCTTCGGAAGGCGCTTCCGCATAGGAGAACGCCCACTGCCCGTTCAATAGCCGATAATAGGGCGAAGCCCCGCGAGGGGTGCCCGCTTCTCCGGTGACCACGCTTTGCCGATCTGCAAAGGGAATGAACGGGGTACGAGGAGGCAACGTATTTTTCGATAGGATCTCGAGATCCTGCCAGTCTGCTTTCACTTCATTACTTGCAGTCATGATGCGGCTTCACCCACCCGGTTGAGGATGTAATGGTAACTACTCCTCCCCAGCATATCTAATGACGCTAGTTGCGGTACATAGAGGAAACCGACCTTTTATGTTCAACATCCCTACTTGCGGGCGAGCTCGAAGTCAAGGGTAAACCCGTCTGCATCCCCTTTGTACATGCGTACCTCTGCGCTTCCGAAGCACTGTCTCCAGCAGGTCGCATCCCCCAGGTGCGGATTCGCAGCCTCTCTCGCCTCCTCGCTTAAGAAGCTTGACGTGACCGTCCAGGAGCCGCTCCCGAGTTTTCTCGATTCCTTCCATTCCGCTGGAACCAGCGACTTGTCTGCAATGACTGCAGCGCCCTGCTCCGCCTTTCTCCGAAGCAGCTGCAAGGTCTTGGCAGGGACGCGGCTGCCAACCAGCAAGATCAGCTTCGGCTCTCCCAGCGCTTCTTCCGTAACGAATTCATCATAGACAAGTACATTATTGCTCGGATAGAAAAGCGGATGCAGGCCCTCCGGCAACAGCGGTTCAGGCAATCCTTGGGTTAGCGGGAAGGCTTCTCTCGGTACGGCTGCCTTCAGCTTATGTCTTGGAAAATCGTAGCCCGGGATATGCATGCAGCTGCCATGTGCGGGTATGGTGCCGTGGCTAAGCAGATGCCAGGCCTCGAAGAGCTTGGAGGTGGAGAGAGGGGCCTCCTGCTCCCTGCTTCCGAACAGCCTGGCATGCTGACCGTAATTGCTGTCGTCCGAACAGACCAGAGCAATATCGGCCGAAGCCTGCTTGTGGTCATACGACAAAGGATGCTTAGGTACGAAATCAAGGGCAAAGGCTTTCCAGACTTCGCCGAATTCGGTTAATTCGAAACCCTTCGGACCATAGGTCATCAAGGCATCGACGTTCTCGGTAAACAAGTGGGTTGGTCCCATGTAATAGCCCATGCGAAGCGCTGAAGCGAATTCCTCCGGGGAATGCCCCGGAAACCCGGACACCCTCGTGAACCAATGACCGATATCCGGCCCCCACAAATCCGCGCAGATCCACAGGTCCCTCCCGTACTGCTTCGCCGCCCCGAGCGCTGTAGACAGCTGCAGCGGCTGGAACGATTCCTTCATTACCTTGGGACAAAGCGTCATCCCGCCGCGGGCGGCAACATGGAACAAGGTTGGGAAAACCTGCTCCGAGATCAACGCACCCGACTTTGGCGTTGTATCTAGAGGCGACAACAGCTTTTCGACGTGCTCGACGCGCTGAGCGATGACGGAAGCCATCCGCTCGGCCGATGCCTCCAGAGTTAGTCCCGTCATGCTTCCCCAATGCGGAAGCCAACGATCCTTGCGATATTGACCCGCGTTGATCTGCAGATGCTCCGGCTCATCGTAAAGCAGCCCGATCAGCTTACCCGTTCGGGCTACCTCAAGGAGGGGACCGTCGGTCACATCATACCGGTTCGTTCCATCTACCCATGGACCGTTAATATTGCCGTACTCGTTACCGAGGCAAACCTCCATGTCATAACGGACCATGTCCTCGAGAAGCTCGGAATGCCCGGTCAGCCCTTCTCCGTCCGGAAACACATGATGAACATAGAAGTCGGCCCCGAGCCTCTTCATTTGGGATACGAATTCCTCCCTGTCCGGCTTCGGGTCCTGGGATGGATATACCATCCCGGTTCCCGTCCGCATCAATCGATCGGAGGCTTCTCCTGCCCAAGGATCCAGGAAGCCTAACACCGTACCCTGCAGGCCCAGCTTCGTCTGCCGCCCGGGCGGCTGTTTCTCTTTCATGAAATAACCTCCGCTTTGGAATGGTACTTCTGCGGCTCATAGAGCCAGTCAAGCGTTTCCAGACTCACATGATGATTTCCAATGGTTCTCGGCCGGAGCATCTGGTCCGCCGTAATCACGCCAAGCACAACATAAGCGCCTTTACCTAATACAAGGGTATGCCGGCCAGGCTCATATTGTAAAGCATGAATATTCACGGAAGGATAAGCATATACCTGCAATCCGTTCGTAAGGATCGGGCTTAAGCCTCCCCGGTCATCGGCATGGGTGTTCGTTTCCAGATCCGGGACCTTAAGCCACTGGGAGTCCGAGGAATTGAAATATCCGATCAGGATCCGGGAGGGCGCTTGGAACTCAACGTCCAGGCTGATGCCTTCGCCGGCAGCCGCCTTTTGACTGAAACGAACGCCGGTCAGCCCCTCGATTTCCTCCGCATGATTCGTGATAAACAGATCCCCGTCGGTAAACACTGTGGCACGCTTCTCCACCCGATAAGCTTCCGCCCCTTGCGTATGGAGAAGGAACGGCGCAGGCGCATACGGTGTAATTTCCTCGAAATCCTGAAGCGCTTGAGGCAATATCCCCTGCTTCAGCTGACGCACATTCTCCGCTAAATTCCGGTACTCGGCTTCGTAATAAGGAAGACAATCACGCCAATGCCCAAACGTCTCCCCGTTAGGGAACGGAACCTTGCGCTGCGGCGTCTGCATGCTGTTAGCATAGAGGTAAGTGCCGTCCGTCAGCTCGGCGAGCTCCCGATAGCTGGCGAGACTTTCATCCAAGAAGGCAACGGCCTTCTCCAGGTGCTCTACACCGCTCAGAAATTGTCCGTTAACCGTATGCTTATACGTAAGCACTTGGATTGCAGCCCGAATCTTTTTCGTGTAGGCGAACACCATGAGCCGAATCGCTTCGATGTCGGAGGCAAGTCGTTCGACCTCCTCACGTTGGCGGCTCACACGCTCTAACGCCTTTTTGATGGAGTTCGACGCATGGACCGCGTGGCGTTCCACCTCCTCGACAATGTCCATCGGCGTTTCTCCCACATGGGGCTGCCCGCTAAACTCCCTCAGCACATACTCCTCAAGACGCTCCCCTTGAGCGGATTGGCACTCCCACAGCTCCTTCCACGGAAGGTATCGCTCGGGATTCGTCAGCTGGCTCATGGTCATGCCAAGGCTCATAGTCTGCCTGTTGCCTTCCGTAATGCCGAACCGGCGAAGCAGCTTCGGTGCGCATTGTCCGGACGCCTCATAGGCTTCCAGAATCGCCTCGGCCGCTTCCTGATCCTCATAACGCTCGGCAAGCACCCCGGTCCAGTACACGCGCTCCAGCTTCGGATCGCGGTCGGGGTTCCACGCATACCGGAACCAGGCGGCATACCAGAGCCAATCCCGGTCAATTTGGCGGAGCCGCGGCGTGGTCTTATCCGGAGAATACGGCCAGTCCCAGAAGAAGAGCGGATACAGATGAATTCCATTCGATCCTAGCCGATACTTGGCGGCCTGCATGCATTTATGGATAAAGGAAGGCGCTCCGAAGCGAAAAGGCTCCAAATTAGCAAGAATATGAACATTAATAATGTGTATCGAATCAAGCGAGCTCAGGTGCCGATGAATCTGCTGCCAGCGCCCCCGCGGCGTATAAGTAGTGAGCGACTCTCCGTTGTATTTGGCTTCCGTATACAAATTCGAATATAACGGAAGCGACTCCGCCATGACCTGCTCGGCAGGGATGGCGTGGGACCGGAGGATAATCGGAGGCTTTTCCTTCAGGTTCAGCTCCTTCAGCCCTTCGTTTACCCCAGGAAGTATGGTTTGCGTAAACCACTCCACGCCGTACACATGCCCTTGCAGAGCTTCCCCTAAGCAAACCATCAGGCCGACATTCGGAAAGCTGCGGACAAAGGCCGCAATCGATTTCCGATAATAATCGGCGGTCAGCGGCAGCGGCTTCGGCTGATGCAGATCCAGCCCGTGCTGCTGCGCAAAGGGCAGCGGAATATGGATGTTGTAGAAGTTAAGCACGATCCATATGCCCCGTTTGTTCGCTTCCTCCGTCACCCAACGAAACGTCTCCACATTCAGCCTGAATTCCTCTTCCGTCACCTCCAGCGCCTCCGGGTATTCATCCAGCTTGACGAAGGACGAGAACGGATGTCCCGTCCATAAATAGATGACGTTGCAGCGCTGCTCCAGCAGCATATTCAGGAAATCCTCCCAGAGCGAGCGGTCGTAAAACCACGCAAAGCGTTCCGGGGTAACCGGATACTCATAGGTCCTGCGCGGAGGCTCTACCTTGGTCTTTTGGAGTCCGATCGCCGGACCACGCAGAGCGAAGGAAGGTGCGTCCGAATAGGCCAGATCCTGAGGGAGCTGCCCTCCCCTTCGGATAAGGTCCGCCAGCTCTAGACAGCCGTACAGAGTGCCGCTGTCACTGCCGCCGCAAACGACAAGGAGCTGGCCCGGGAGAGAAGCTAGATAATGGCCTTCACCCTCCGGCGCCCGGGTATGGTAGCACAGCACCTCCTGCTCCTCCAGCGTACGGATCAAGTCAGATTCCGTCCGGTTGGCGATGTAAATTTTCCAGCCCTTCCGATCACGGTACGTATCCGCCGTCCAGGGCTCGTCGACCTGGAAAGCCAGTCCCTGCTCCCGAAGCGCTGCCGTCAGCAGCCCGACTCCGTATTCGACTCGCAGCGCTGCGTCTTGCTGTACCGCCAGATGGATCATTCCCATGGTTCAGAGCTCCTTTACGTGTCTTTATTTCAATTTTAAAAACAGCTCGATAACCGGTACCGTGACATTCGGTTTTTTGACGGGTACGGTTAGTGTCAGCAAGTCCGCGCTTCTTCCCTCACGGAAGGCTCCCTCCGCCATTGAGCTTTCCCGCGCTCCGTGCGTCATCCGAATTTCGGAGGCGTCATTCAGCAGCTGAGCATACTCCACCTTGTCGGCCAGCCCCTCCAAATGGATGCTCTTGAAAGGCCAGCTGTAAACGTGCAGGTACAAACGGTTGGTCTTGGGATTGTAGGTATAACGGCAATCCTGGGGACAAACGAACGTTTCCGGTGCCGATGTGCAGCCGTAGATGGACCCGCTGTGCCGCCTCATCCACTCGCCGATGCCCTTCAAGCGGTCAAGCGCTCGTTCGTCCAGCTCTCCGCGTCCCGTGGGTCCTACGTTCAAGAGCAGATTGCCGCCTTTGCTCACATTGTCGATCAGCATCTTGACGAGCACCTCGACGCTCTTCCAGGTTTCTTCGTCCCGGTAATAGCCCCAGGAGCCGCTGAAGGTATGACAGGCTTCCCACACCACGGGTCTCCCGTCGATCTGCAGGGCGGATCGGGGCTGATATTGCTCCGGCGTCGTAATATCTCCAGGGATCTGTAAACGGTCGTTCAGCAAAATATGCGGCTGTAGCGACCGAATCAGCTTCACCAGCTTCTCACTTTGCCAGTCGTCCTTGCCTTTGCCCGCAAAGCCTTCCTCCGCTGGAATGGAGAAATCATAGAACATTAAGTCTATCTTGCCGTACTCCGTCAGCAGCTCTTGAGTTTGGTGGAGCATATAATCCACATACCGCTGAAACTGACGCTGTTTATCCTGCTCCACATAGGCAGCGTTATAACGCATCGGATGCTTCACATCGACGGTATAATGCGGATGATGCCAATCAAGGAGGGAGTAGTACAGCCCCACCTTCATATCCCGGCTGCGGAAAGCATCCACGAGTGGGCGCAGAAGGTCCCGCCCTGCCGGCGTATGGGTAGCCTTGTAGTCCGTATGCTTCGAATCCCAAAGGCAGAAGCCCTCGTGGTGCTTGGTGGTCACAACAAAATATTTCATGCCGGCATCGCTTGCCGTTTGCGCCCAAAGCTCGGGGTCGTACAGATCCGGGTCAAAGCGCTTGAAGTATCGATCATACTGCTCATTTGACATGAACTCCCGGCCCTTCAGCCATTCATGCCTCGCTCCGAGAGCATACAATCCCCAGTGGATAAACAAGCCGAACCGGTCATGGACGAACCAGTCGGAGTTTCCCCTTAGCGGTTCGGTGCTAGCCTCAGTTTCATCGATCATGAACGGAAGCCTCCTTTATTTCCAATATTTTTTATAAATGTCTCCTACCTTCTGCAAGCCGACCTTATCCAAATCCTTCAGATAGTTGTTCCACACCTCATCCTTCGACACATCCAGCATCCCCATAACCGCTTTGGTGGCAAAAGGATACACCACATCGTTGATTGCGCTCATGGTTGCGTTAACCGTACCTGATTCTTCCTCTGTCAGCGGAGCGACCTTAGGGGTAACATAGGGCAGCTTCTCATAGACGGCCCAGGCTTCCTTCGATTTCTGCGCAAGCTTATCGCCCTTCAACGCCTCGGAGCTCTTGCTCAGGAACCAATCGAAGCCATATTCCGTAGCGACCCGCTTGCGGTCGAAGCCCTCCTTGTACCCTATGATTCCCTCCTTCTTCTCGTACGTGACATTCTCGATTCCCATCATGTGAAACAGCTGGCCTTCCTCTGTCGACGACCAATCGATATACTTAAGAAGCTCCTCCAGCTTCTCTGGCTGCTTCGCCAGCTTGCTGCTGAACACCGGCCCGAAGAGAGCCACCGGGATGGCACGGAATTCGAGCCCCGGCTGAGCTCCCGCCTGCAAATGCGATCTGGAGTAATCCCAGACGACCTCAGGCTTGCTCTTCATCTTCTCAGTCAGGTCGGCCACCTGCGAGACCCATTGGAAGTCGATCAAATATTTGCCGTTCAGTCTCTTCTCCGTCCACTGCTGCTCCGACAAAGTAGCAAATTCCTTATCGATCAGCCCTTCCTTATAGAGCTTAGCCAAATAGATGAGCATATCCCGATGCTTCTGGGTAGCAGCCCCGAACACCACCTGATTGCCCGCATCCGGGTCATTCCAGAAGCCCGCCCAGCCGTCTGCGCCGCCTAAGTCCTTAGGCAGACGATATGCGTTCTGGAAGCCGCTCATCAGCGCCTTGATGCCCGTATTTCCCGAGCCGCCGCGAACTCCGATACCGGCAAAATCGGGCTGAGCCGCTTTCAGCCTTTTCAAAGCTTGATACAGCTCCTCGGTAGTCTTCGGGAATTGAGCAATTCCGGCCTTGTCGAAGACATCCTTGCGGTAAATCCAAACCATCGGATCGGATACACCGTTAATAGAGGGCAGCGTATACAGCTTGCCGTTGACACTGGAGAAGTCGACCAACAGCTTCCATTGCTCCTCGGTAAACAGCTTCCGATAATTGGGCAGCTTGTCGATGTAATCCCCAATCGGCAGCAGATACCCCGAGGCGGCCCATTTTTTCACCGTGTTGAAGCTGTTCATGTTGGGAATGAAGTCCGGATAATCCCCTGACGCAAACATGACATTGTATTTTTCCATACCGGCCGATAGAGGAATGGATTCGTATTTCCACTTCATGCCAAAACGTTTCTCCACTTCCTCAATGTAAGCGTTCGGTATTTTGTTAGGTGCGTATTTGTTTTGGCTGGCCACCGTAATTTCAACGGGCTTTTTCTCCGTACCGTTAGGATGGCTTCCCGGAGAGCTGCCATCCTTACCCGTTGGCTCCTGATTTGAATTGCATCCGGCAATCATCGTCGACAGTACCGCAATCAGGCTGATGGCCGCTATCCATGGTTTGTTACGCTGCATAATCCTACCCCTTTACATGAAATTGGTTGATGCGACATGCAATCCCTTAGCCCTTCAACGATCCGATCATGATGCCGCGAACGAAATATTTTTGAATAAACGGATACACCGCAAGCATGGGCACAATCGATACGACTAAGGTTGCGTATTGAACGCTTTGGGGCGTGAGATCAGACTTCAGGTCCTTTGCCAGCTCTACGTTGCCCTGCGCCGCCAAAGTGTCGGCCAGTGTGTTCTGCAGCACGATTTCCCGTAAGATGAGCTGAAGCGGATAATGGTCGTAGCTGCGAAAATAGAGAAGCGCGGAAAAGTAGGAATTCCAATGGGAGACGGCGTAGAACAAGGCAATGGTTGCCACGCCTGCCTTCGATAAGGGCAGTACGATGCTCACAAGACTCTTCCATTCATTGCACCCGTCGATCCGCGCGGCCTCTTCCAGCTCCTTGGGGAAATTTTTGAAAAAGGAAATCATGATGACCAGCCACCAGGAGCTGATCAGCTGGGGAACGATGACGGACCAAATGGTATCCATTATTCCGAGTGACTTGACCAGAAGAAACATCGGGATCGTGCCGCCGCTGAAAAACATCGGTAGTATGGCCAGAGCCATGAAGAACGGTTTGAACAGCAATTCCTTCTTGGCTAGTACATAAGCGGTAACCGTAGTAATTATCACGTTCAGCAGGGTTCCGACCGCCGTAATAAGAACCGAGTTCAGAAAGGATCTCGGCACATGCACATTCTCAAAGAGGATCGTAAAGTATGCTTGCACATTCACGCTGACGGGCCACAGCCCTACCTTGCCTTCACTGATGGCTTTGGGGTCGCTTAACGAAATGGAAAGCACATGGAGTAAAGGGAGCAAGGTAATGAGCAGCACCAGAATCATGATCGTGTGGACAACCAAATCAAGAGCCTTCGAGCTCCACGTCGTATCTCTAACCAAATGTTTCACTCCTTTCCCTTGTGTGTAGGCAGCACCGGGCTACCAGAGACTTTCCTCAGTAAATCGCCTGGCGAGATGGTTCGCTGTTACTAGGAAAAGTACGTTGATTACTGCGTTGAATAAGTCTACGGCGGCCCCGAAGCTGAAGTTCAGCTCCACCAGACCGCGACGGTATACGTACGTGGACAGCACATCTGCGGTATCGTAGGTCAGCGGCGAGTACATCAGGATGATTTTCTCAGCACCGACCTGCAGCACGCCGGACAAATTCAAAATCAGCATAATGATTACGACGGGCTTGATCGCGGGGAGGGTGATATGCCATATTTGCTGGAGCCGGGTCGCTCCGTCGATGACCGCTGATTCGTATTGATCCGAATCCACCTTGGACAAGGCTGCAAGGTAAATCACGGCTCCCATGCCCAGCCCGGTCCAGATTCCGGAACCAATGAACAGCGTACGGAACCATTCCGGCATGGACATAAAATAGACCGGCTCAAAACCCAGCTTTTGCAGCACTACGTTCACAATGCCATCTCCCGGCGAAAGCACCATCTTCATCATTCCGACCACGGCGACAACGGAAAGAAAATAAGGGAGATAACTGATGGTCTGCACGAAGGACTTGTAGTATTTGTGTCTCAGCTCGTTCAGCAGCAGTGCAAATAAGATGGGAGCCGGGAAGCCGAACACAATGGAATAAAGCCCCAGCAGAAACGTATTCGCCATCAGCTTTCCAAAGTGCGGCCCTTGAACGAACTGCTTGAAATGATCCAAACCAAGGTTTCCCGCCCAAGGGGAGCTGATCAGCGCGGATAGGAAGCTCTGCCCCTCCTGCATCTTAAAGTTCTTGAAGGCAATGAGCACGCCGTATAGGGGAATGTAGTTAAAGATAATGAAATAAAGCACACCGGGCAGCAGCAGCAGCAGCAGTAATCTTTGTTTCTTCGCTCTAGTCAGGCAGTCGGCAAGCCAGCGGCTTATCCACCGCGGACGGGCCAGGGCGGAACGGGAACCCGTTTCATGTACCATGCTCATCTCCTGTCTCCTCCAAGCATCAAATGTGAAAGCGCTTAAACCAAACGTAAAGGATGCGAGCGCTTTCGTAAAGGAACAGTTCATTCCCCTGCATACCTTTCTTCCTAACGACTGAAACCGCGGTGCTCGCGGCACCTTCACCTTTGGCTGGGTCCCTGCAATGGCGGGTTAAGGTACCATTCTTTAGCAGCAGCACACCTTTCTTTAACGATACGGATGCAGCATTATCTGGCCTCATCCTCTCGGGTGAACTCCATGCTTGGCGCGGCCGTTGAAAGGGCCTGTTCAGCTTCGAACGGAACAACATTCCATGGCCATTTGCCTCGTTTTCAGCCATTGTGAGTTTTCAAAGCTGCCTATTCTCACAAATCTTTTTCTGAGCTTCACTTGGGTTCGTGGATTTCTGCACTTTTGCACCTTTGCATCCCTTGTTGGACGCGTGACGGAATTCTCATGGACTACCTCCAACCATTCATGTTAAAAAGCCTTGGCATGCGGGGTAATTCCCCACTTTGCTACCAAGGCTTTCTATCTTTGTGAGCTAATGCTCAGCAGCACGAATTGTTTTTCTATAGGAGGTCGGCTGGATGCCAACGACCCTTTTGAACGCCCGGCGAAACGCTTTATCGCTATTGTAGCCGACCTGTACGGCAATCTCTTGGATCGGTAGCGCCGTTTCCATCAGCAGACAACATGCCTTTTCAAGTCGAAGCTGCTCTAAATAATCGGAGAAGGGGATGCCGGACTGGTCCTTGAAGAAGACGGAGGCCGCGCTTTCCGACAGCCGGAACCGGTCGGCCAGAACCGATAGACTCAAACTGGAATCGGTAAAGCCCGAGTTCAACATCCGCTTCATCTCCTCGAACAGCTCTACCCGCTCCATCGATTGCTGCTGGTTCGCCATTCGTTTGCACATAGACCTGGCCAGAGATGCCAGATGGGAGAAGTCAAACTCCCCTTCCTCCTCCATCCGCTCCAGCGCCTCCACTTCCTCCCGGAATGGACAGGTCCCGCCCTCCGGCTGGTCGGAAAGCTTGTATAGCGTGCCTCTGATTTCATAAAACAGCTGCCGTTTCTTGCTGAGAGATAGTTGGCGGTACTCCACGTTCTGTACTTCAATCTGCTCGAGCACAAGATCGAGCCC
The DNA here is from genome assembly GCF_030167925.1 of Paenibacillus silviterrae. Classification (GTDB taxonomy): domain Bacteria; phylum Bacillota; class Bacilli; order Paenibacillales; family NBRC-103111; genus Paenibacillus_G; species Paenibacillus_G silviterrae. The sequence goes on along the minus strand of NZ_JASKUT010000002.1, from coordinate 820,594 downwards.
ATTCCTATCGCCTGTTTTCACCAGATTCATAAGCTTCAGCTCAACATCCAGCGGATAATAATAGGACGAGGAGCTGCCAGCCATCGCTTGAAACCATACCACACGATGAAGGTTCTCCAAGAGACGCCCTTCCACCGCCTGCTCCGCCTCCTGGTATGATTTGCACAGCAGCAAAGGATCATCGCAGATGGATCCGACCCCTATAGCCGTCGTCAATTGAAGCTCGTTCCTAAGGTGCTCCTGCCATTTCGACAGCCCGCAACTGATGTCCTTGGCGGCTTCGGTTACTCCAAGCCGTTCCTCCACCGGGATCACAAGGACCAGCTTGCCCCGCCTTATTTCATGGAGATGGCCCTCCTGCTCCGGACAGCAGGTAAGAAGCTTAGCTCTGTCGTATCGAGCGACATCGAAAGCATATGTGTCCACTTCCCCCCGCTCACTCGTGGCATGAATCCTGATGACGGCAGCTGTATATCGCGTTTGCTGGTCTTTCAGCTGCGCTTGGGCCGCGTGCGCCTCCCATTCCTTGAAGGAATGGAACTCTCCCCTCAACCATCTTTCAATGAAGGATCTCCTCAAGAAGGGCAGCTGCAGCTTCATGATGCCGTCGAGCTCCTTCACCGATAACAGAAGCTCTTGTAGAGGCTTGTTGTTTGTATAAGATAAGTACAGTGCGACAAGGCTCCCGATGAGGAGGGCGAGCAGAACGAGAGTCCACGTAATCCTTTTGATATAGCCGGCTTTCTCCATCACCAGCTCAGAGGGAAACGCCGCGACATAGGTCCATCCGTTCTGTGCGGAGGTGGAATAGGTGACCAGCATACTTTGCTCATGGATGGTTTGGAAGGTGTATCCGTTAGCGGACTCTTTCGGCAAGGTAAGCAGCTCCCAAGGTCCGCCTTCCCCATGCAAGGAGGAAATGATTGTCCCCGCGGAGTCTTGAATATAAGCAAAGCCATGATCGCCGATCACGAGTCGTTCCAGCATATTGGTAATATGACGCTGGTTCAAGTAGACGACGATAGCGCCTTCCTTCTTAATTGAGTAGCCTGCCGGCAGGGGATTCACATAAACCAGACCGCTGCGGCTCTGCCCGTTCACCGTCAATTCCTCGATGCTGATATACCGGCTCTCCCGGTTCGACTCGCCCAGCATATCTTGCAGCCATCCCTCATACGGCGAATTATTGAAGCGCAACGGCAACTCTGACACACTGCTGACGGTTTCCGGAGAAACAATATAGCGGCTCCGGTCAAAATAAATGTGCACATCGGTTATCAGCTTATTGAATACCGTCTTTCTCAAGCCGGTTCGCAGCTGAGCCAGCTCGTATATCGATTCCGCGGTTAAAGGCGACTTGGCAGTCTCCATCAGCAGCTGTGTCCGACTGTCGATCGACAATCGCGAGACCAAATCTTGAGTTTCTTCAAACAGCCGGTCCATCGTGTCTTTGCTTTGCTCAAGGACGGAGAGGTTCAGCTGCGCCGCATCGTTTCTGACGACGTCTACCGTCCGGTTATACGCATACACTCCAACGAGAATGGGAATTAGCAGGATCACCAGATAGGACAGCAAAAAGCGGTAAAACATCGTCTGATGCCGACTCACAGCCTTCCTCCCCTCCTTTTCGCGGCCAAGCTCCGTCGAAGCTACAGCTGAATTCGTACCGTCTTTCCTTCATAGATAATCGGTTGGCCGACTGGATCCGCCGTAAGCTTAACAAAGCCCTGCCCTTCCGTTACCTTATGAACGAGAAACGCTCGCTTTGGATTCATTCCTGCATACGAGCCTTCCCGGTCCTCAATCGTCAATATCGAGGCTTCATCATCCCAGCGAATCGTTGTGGCGGCGTACTGACCTTGCTCATACCGATAGCTATCTCCCTCATCTTCATAGATGGTGAAGCTTCCGCTTTCCCCCGAATAAACGAGCAGCTGCCAAGGTGCATCCTGCAGCTCCAAACTGTGTTTAATGTCCGGTCCTACCGGTACAATCGAGCCTGCGCGCACGAACAGAGGCATGGTATCCAGACCTGCGTCGGCGTTAACCCATTGCCCGCCTGCGTGCTGTTCCCCGCTCCAGAAATCATACCACTGTACTCCTCGCGGCAAATAAACGGAACGGCAGAAGCGCTGAGCTTCCCCCACAGGCTCCAGCACCGGATTGACCAGGAGCGCCGGACCGAGCATATATTGATCCGATATATCGTACGTGTTCTCATCCGCGCGGAAATCAAAGGCAAGCGGACGCATCATCGTATCGTGCCGGAGCGTCACCATACCGGCAATGGAGTAAATGTAGGGAAGCAGCCGATAGCGCAGCTTGATAAATGTAACGAGCGTATCATAGATTACGGAACCGGGTTCCCCGAAGCGCCATACCTCCCTCGGCGTATCTGTCCCATGTGAGCGGAACATAGGCAGGAAGGCGCCGTACTGAAACCATCGCAGATAAAGCTCCCGGTAAGCCGGGTCGTCGCAGCCTCGGTCATAATCACCGTCCCAGAACCATTGCTCCTTCTTGGCAACGAAGAATGCGCCGATATCCGAGGTCCAGTAAGGTACGCCGGCGGCACAGAAATTCAGGCCCGCGGGAACCTGCTTGCGCAGCGTCTCCCACTTGGCGCACGTATCGCCGGACCAGGTGATGGCGCTGTAGCGCTGCTGACCCGAGTAAGCGGAGCGGGTCAGATTCACGACGCGTTTCTCCAGCGTGACCTCCCGCTGTCCCTCATAAATCCCCTTGGAGTGCATCAGGGAATAAGCATTGATGTATTCCGGATCCAAATACTTCTTGGACCGGCCGGTATTGATGGCCAGCCGCTGCTCCGGCTCCGGCTTAACCTCGCCCTTCCAATCGGCCTCGAAGGGCTCCGTACAGTCGCACCACCATGCATCGATCCCATGCGAGAACAACCCTTCGTAAGCCTGCTTCCAGTAGAGCTGCCGTGCCTTCTCACTAAAGGCGTCATAGGTCGCTTGGTTACCGAGCAGCGTGTTATGCTCTTTCATCTCCCGGTGGTTCGGACCGTCGTTGTTCATGATCGGCCAGATGGATACCATCAGCTTCGCATCCATCGAATGAAGGATTCTCATCATTCCCGCCGGGTCAGGAAACCGTTCGGGATCAAAGGACTTCTGTCCCCATAGATTACCCGTCCAGGACATCCAGTCCAGAATGATCATGTCTAGAGGAATTTGTCGCTCCCGATATTCCTTAACGACGTTAATCAATTCCTCCTGCGACTTGTAGCGCTCCTTCGACTGCGCGTAGCCGAACGCCCATCTCGGGAGCATGGGAGCACGGCCAGTAAGCGTGCGGAAGCCTGATACTACCTCTCCCATTTCCGGTCCATAGATGAAGTAATAGTCAAGCTCGTCATCCGTATCAGTCCATAAATAAGAGCCGTGAGCATCGTCATGAAAAGTCATCAGGCCATAGCTGTCCATGAGAATACCGTACCCTTTTGTCGAAACCAGCATAGGCACGACGGCTTTCATATTTTGCTGATACAAGTATTGGCTCGTTCCCCTCAAATTCATGATGCCTTCCTCGTGCGAGCCGAGCCCGTACAGCGCCTCTCCCTCCGCCCACTCGAACTCGAGCTTGGTGTGGTAGGCTTTGCGTACGATCGCGTCCTTGGCTTCCGCCTGGACACGTACCCCATCGGCCGACATGCTGCTGGTTACCGACGAGGTATCGTCATAGACGTAACGGACCGCCTCCGTCGCTACGAGGGATTTGCCGCCCCGGTCAGGCTCTTTGGCGAGCAGGCGCCCGTTCCGATCCCGGTACCGAAACGCTCCTGTTGCTTTCAGAATGCTAAGCTGAAGCCTTGAGGTAATCAGCTCGATCGTCCCTTCGGACTCCGTCAGGCTCCACTCAGCACCCTGATACGCCTCAGGCACCACGGCCAAGCTCTCCTTGGTACTGAATTCCTCCTCATGCGTATAGACGATATGCAGAATGGAGGGACTGTAAATCTCAATTTGGATCCGTCCCTTCGTCGTTTCGAGGATCAAGCCTCGTTCACCGCGTTCATAACCAATAATTTTCATAATGAACAGACTCCTTCCCCCTAAGTTGAAATCACACGTTTCGAGGACTGCAGCTTCCTCTGATCTATCGATGTGATAAGTATAACGAATCCATAACCGGCAAACTTGTCTGGACCGGTGTCCGTTTTTGTGATTTTGTTCAAAGCCGTCCGAAACGTCTGAGGCTGAACAAAATTGCAAATGCATCCCTTAAGTTAGAAAGGTATCCCCACGTTCCGTATGCTACGATAACCTTGAGCTTGATAATGAACCTTTTGCGAAGGAGTGGAGTGAAAGAATGCTCACACAAGAACAGATTGAAGATTTCCATAAGAACGGCTATTTGATCATGAGAGGTTTATTCAAAGGCAGGGAGCTGGAGCTGCTGCAAAAAGCGGCGGACGCCGTGCAGGCGGAAGGCGTGGCCCGAACAGGCTCGGATCACCGCTACTATACGAGAGACGGCAGCCAAACCTACTGGCGGTCTGAGAAAATGTGGCAGCGTGACGACATCTTCCTCGCCGTCACGGTGAAGCAGGAGCTGCTCGAAAATATCGGGCAAATTATCGGCCATTCCTTCTATCCCTGGAACGATTCCCTCGTCGTAAAGCTTGCCAATTCCGGCGCACCGGTTCACTGGCATCAGGATCCTCCCTACGGGGCGCGAAGCCGTTCGACGACCTTCGGCATTCCGAACTTTACGACGGATATTTATTTGGACCATTCGGGTCCGGATAACGGCTGCGTCTGGGCGATCCACGGACGGCATTTGGTCGGCCACGTCGATCTGAAGCAGGTATCCGAGGAGGATCTCTACAACCGCTGCGGTGCGGTTCCGCTGGAGATGGAAGCTGGCGATGTACTGTTTCACTGTCTCTCCACCCCGCACGGCTCTGCCTTCAATCCTTCCGACCGGCAGCGGCGCATCTTCTATATTCATTACTTGAATGAAGAAGTCTACCAAGACAGCTATGCGCCTGAGGCGTGGGCGAAGGAGCTTCCGGGCTGGAGCGAGGACCGTTATCGGCTGCTCCGAATGATGCTGGATAAGCGGGTTGAGCTTGGCTTTGATGCAACGAATCTGAACGGCCCTCTCCGTCTGGATGAGAATGGCTTTTCCTTTGCCGGCACCCCCGTCACGCCGCCGAAATATTGGGATCAGCTTCAGACTCAGTATTCCGAGGCGGAAAGAGAGCACTTGAAGGTGGTTCGTACGCTCAACGCCGCCCGATAAACGGCGGGCTGTCCCGTGTCCGCCATACGCAGACTTCGGGACAGCCCTCACTATATTGCCTTCTTCGTCCGGTTGCGGTATTCCCTAGGGGAAAGATTGCGGTACTGTTTGAAATGCTTATTAAAATAATGAATGGAATGATACCCGCATTCGAAGGCAATGTCGGTAATCGATTTGTCCGTCGTTTTGAGCAAATACATGGCGATCTGCATTCGCAGCCGGTGAATAAACTGATTCGGGGTGACGCCTACCGCCTGCTTGAAGCTGGTGTAAAAATTCGTTTTCCCCTTGCCGTAAATCTCGATCAGCTCCCGAATATCAATATCCTCCGTAATGTGCCTCAGAATGTAAGCCACCGTCGCCACCACGCCCGTCTCTATCTCCGCTTGCTCCCTTTCCGACAAGCAGTCTAAGGAATACCGGTAAATTTGGACCAATATATCGATAAAATGCATCATTTGCTTCGATTCCCAGCCGTGAAGCCGCTTCTCTTGCTCCTCGAAGGCCGCGCGCGCCGCCGCTTGAATGCTCTGTGCGTAGAAGGACGCCGCAGGAATGTGCGGCGCCGAGGCGGCGGTGTAGAACGGATACAGCAGTCGGTACCCGTAGGGAATCATCCTCACAATGGAGGGAGAGAACAGCACCATAATCCACTTGATCGGCTTAGCGGCGTCCACGGTCAAATTGTAATGCGGCTCATACGGGCGAAAGATGAATACGTCCCCGGGCTCGCCGGCATACGATTCGTTCAAAAGCCTGAATTCCGCCCGATTCTCAAGGAGCACATTGATTTCGAGCAAATCGTGCATGTGGAGCTCATGCTCCACCTCGCTGTCGATCCTACGCTCGAAGATCAGCTCCTTTTCCATGCGAATATCGTGAAAAAACATATTCAATCCCTCCTTTTCCGCGGAATCCCCAACCTAGCCTTTGACTGCACCCGAGGTCATCCCTGCAATGATGTAGCGCTGTCCCAGAAGATAAATCAGGATAACCGGCAGCGTCGTCAGCACAATATCCGCCGATACGAGATTCCAGTTCACCTGGTACCTGCCGAAGAAATTGTAAACCGCCAGCGTCATTGGCCATTTGTCCGAGCTGTTTAAATAGTAGAGAGAATGCACAAAGTCATTCCATGCCCCCATGAAATTCAAAATGCCTACCGTGACAACCACAGGCTTGAGCAGTGGAAGCACAATGAGGAAGAACAGCTTGAACGGCGGACAGCCGTCCATGATCCCGGCTTCGTCAAGCTCTCTTGGCACTGTGCCGATAAAGCCGTAGATCAGGAATACGGTGAACGGAATCGAATGAACCGCAAGCAAAATAATAATGCCGAGCTGCGTATTGTTTAAGTGCGTGAACTGCATGACCTTGGTAAGCGTCACGAAATTGACCGGCATGGCGATCCCCAAAATTATGAAGAAGTAAAAGAAACGGTGAAGCCTTGTCGCGTTTCGGGCAAAGATGTAGGCGGCCACAGCCGACAGGGCGATGCCGAGTACCGTAGAGGCCCCGGAATACAATAAGCTGTTGAAGAAGGACTGGAGCAGCTTCCCCTGCTCTATGACGACAGCATAATTGCTCCAGTGAAGCCGATCCGGCAAATCCATCCCCATGGAGCTCGCTTGCACCTGATCCTTGAGGGAGTTGATCACGATCAACAGCAGCGGAACGAACATCAACAAGCTCAGCAGCCAGGCGAGACCGTTACGAAGCAAAGCTTGAATAGACTTTCCAATCAATGCTCATGCTCCCCCTCTCTAGCCATCAAGCGGATTACGAAATACCCGATAAGGGTCATGAACAAAAATAACACCGAGGAAAGGGCCGTGCCGACACCGTATCTTCCCATGGAAAATTCCTTGAAAATGACCGTATACAGCACATCCGTTGCATAGCCGGGTCCCCCGTTGGTAAGCACGTACACCGCCTCGAATACCTTCAGGCCGTGGAGCAGGTTCAGCACCGTGGTAACCGTCAAGGCCGGCATCAGCAGCGGAAGCGTAATCGATTTCAGCCGCTGCCACGCATTTGCCCCGTCGATCTCCGCCGCTTCATAATAAGACCTTGAGATCGATTGAATGCCGGCAAGCAGAATGATCATAATATAACCGACGCCCTTCCAGGTATCGACTGCAATAATCGATTTGAACGCCCACTGCACATCCACCAGCCATTTCTGAGTCCATGCCGCCAAGCCGAGGAAACGTAACGTTTCATTCAACAGACCGGTTTCCGGATTCAGGATGGACTTGAAGATCAGGCCCACCACCAGCATCGGCACAATGGAGGGCATAAAGATCATGACGCGGTGAAAGCCCTTCATACGGATGCCTTGATTCAAAGCCAGGGCAAGCAGTAGTCCCAGCACCGTTTTCAATATAACGGTCGATATGGTGAAATTCAGCGTGTTCCAAGCGTAGCTTACATAATTCTCGTCTGTGGAAAACAAAATTTTGAAATTGTCCCATCCGATAAAGTTGATTTCGTCGGAGAAGCTGTTCCAATCCGTGAACGAGTAATAGAAGCCCATCAAGCCGGGCAGGACGAAAAATACGGCATACATTCCCAGCGTCCCCCAAGTAAAGTAGGACGGATACATTTGCTCTCTCATAGGCTTACTTTACCCAGCCCGGGTCCTTGGCCACACCGGCCATGTTCGCTCTGCGTTTATCAATATTTTTCAAAATATCCGCCGGCTGCATCGTATTGCTGAACATAGCTGTCAAATCCTTTCCGATATCCATCCACTGCGGATTCACGTAGTTGACGTAGTCCTGGATGTCCGTTCCTCTCTTCGGATACGCCGCGAACAGCTTTTTCTGCTCGGCCGTATATTTATCCTTCAATCCGGAGAAGTTCAGGTTCGAAATCGTCGGGTCGTTATCGATCATGAATTGGAGATTTTCCGGCTTGGCCAGATACGCCAAATATCGCTTCGCTTCTTCAATATGCTTGGACCCGGAATATATAAATTTGCTTGGGCCACCCGGATTGATGTAATAGAATTGGTTGTCTGCGAGCGGAATGACGAAGAAGCCGAAGTCCTCCTCTTTAAGCTCAGGATTCGCTTTGACGATGTCCTTCACGACGCTCTGCGCCGCAAGAGACATGGCAAACTTGCCGCTCGCGAGCTTCGCTGCCGTATTGGAGCCGGTATCCGAGAGCGCATTATCGCCGAAAAACCCGAGCTGGTACATCTCTTTCAGCTGATTTAGCGCGAGCAGCATCGTCGGATCGTCTGCGAACTTCTTTTTGTTGTCGTTCAGATCGTTATATAGATTCGGAGTCACTTCATCGTATCTCGGACCCGGCTCGGCAAACCACAGCACATGATGCCAGCCGTCCGCTACCGGCTCATAGATCGGTGTCACCCCGGATTCCTTAATCTTCAAGCTCGCTTGCTTAAGCTCCTCGTAAGTTTTCGGAACGGAAAGCCCCAGCTTTTCGAATATTTTTTTGTTATAGGCAATGACGAAGCTGTTTCCCGTATCCCATATGGTCTGTGCATACACCTTTCCGTTCAGTGTCAGTTGATCGACGGAAAGCGGATCTTCGCGCTTCACCCACTCCTGGTCGCTCAGATCGACGGCATTTTTCTCCACGTTGTAATTCAGCTTGATTTCACTCTTCCCGCTTTGCCCTCCGAACAGGTCCGGTCCTTCCTTGGAATTGAGCTTCGTCTTCAATACGTTAAAATACTGATCGGCGGGAACGATCTGATAATCGATCCTAATTCCCGTCTCCTGCTCGAACTTTTTGGCGAGCTGCATTTCCGCGTCCTTGATCCAGCCTTGGCTCGCGATATAGGTCAACGTAACCTGCTTCCTGGCCTGCTCCGCCGTTGTGTTAGGCGCAGTGCCTGCTGCCGGAGTCGACCCTCCGCTGCACGCGGTCACCACTGAGCCGGACAACAGCAAAACCGAAGACATCCAAACCGATCGTTTCATCATGAACGCACCCCTTGGATAAATTTCATTCGTGAATCCGCTTACATAAATAATTATAAATCGGTGTCCATAGCGATGCCATGGAGAAATGAGATTCGTTTTTTGTGTTTTTTTTACCGAATCTGCTTCCGAAAACCTTTGACAAATGATTCGCTTCGTATGAAAATGAAACCAGCTATTCCATATTCCCCCTTGAGGAGGCATTATGCGAGAGCGTTTCGGCACCATTCGTATGATCCTGTTTTCCACTTATTCTTTGATCATTGTGGTTGTTTTTGCCGTGCTGGTCATATGCTTCTCCGTCTGGGCTTCCGAGCTGCTGAAGAAGAATGCATTGGATTCGCTGGAAAGCACGGGACGCTCCATCCAGGAGCAGCTCGATTCGGAAATTCAGAAGATGAACAGTGTATCGCTTAATGTCATGTACTCCAATTTGGTGAAAAATCGGTTTCAGCGCTACTTGGCCTACTCGGAGGGCAAAAAGGACGATGGAGATGGTAGCGTTTACAGTCCTATCGGTGCTTTGGAGAACGCCAAGGAATTGACGGAAATTCTTACCGCCGTAATCGGGCCGACCCGGCCTGTGGAACAAATTTATTTATATGATTTCGAAAGTAAAGTATACGGCAGCGGATTCGATAACAGCGAGCGAACTTATCGTCCGTCGGAACAGCAGTGGTTTCAACGTGTTGTCGATCAGCAGGGCGCGAAATACATCAGCTCTCCCGTGCCGGATGAAGCCATGTCCAAATTCAGCTCCTCTCATGAGAAGCAATACTCCCTCTCCCTTTATCGGTTGTTCTATGACAGCTTTCACGCTCCGATGGGGATCATTGAGGTGAAGCAATATTTCAGCCGAGTTTTCAAGAGCGTCACGGACTTTGCTTTACAGAACCCCTATGAGGCACAGATTCTGATTTATAACGATGAAGGTCAAATGCTTTATCCGCTTCAAGCTGATCCTTCACAATATGAAGCCTATATCCAGCCTGACGGGACGACGTTGAAACAAGCCGCCTTCCTGCATCCGAACACACGTAAAAAAGAGCTGGTTTCTGCTCACTACTCGGAATTTACGGGATGGAGTACGGTCATCATTGTTTCCGAGGAGCAGCTGTTTGCTCCGTTATTTCAATTTACCAAGCAGACCGTGCTGATTGCTTTCTTGATCATGCTGTTTGCTATCATCTTGTCGTACTTTGCCGCCAAACGAATCACTCTGCCCATTCTGAAGATTCACCGCACCATACAAAATATGCGGCTTGAGGATCTGACCGAGGATCACGGTGCTTATCGCGTACTGAACAGCGGACTCAGCGAGCTTGACCAGCTGCATTGGTCATTTGTGAAGATGAGTGCCCGCTTGAAGGAATCAATGGATGAGCTGCTGCTCTCCCAATCGCAGGAGCTGCAATCGAAGCTTATCGCGCTCCAGTCCCAGATGAATCCGCATTTTCTGTACAATACACTGGCTACGATCCATGTCATGGCCGAAGAACAAATGAATGACCAAATCATCGCTATGTCCGAGAATATGTCCGGGTTTCTTCGCTATATTTCGTCAGATGTGTCGCTGGTTGCTATGGAAGAAGAGATACTTTATACCATTAAATTTTTGGACGTAAATCAGCTTCGGTTCGGCTCCAAGCTGCAGTACTCGTTCGCGATAGACCCAAGGCTGCTGCCGCTCCGTATTCCGAAGCTGGTTATTCAGCCGCTCGCCGAGAACGCCCTGAAATATGCTACGACGAAGGAACCCCCGTGGAGGATTGACATTACCGGTACGGCTGCCGACGGGAGATGGATCGTCGAGGTATCCGACAACGGTCCCGGCTTTACTGAAGACCGTATTGGGCAGCTTCATGCCAAAATTCAAGCATATGAAGAAACCGGCGTATTTCCCATTCTCAAGCTGGAGGGTATGGGCCTGCTTAATCTTTACATTCGGCTTAAGCTGACTTACGGAAGGAATATGACCTTCCACATTAGGACTTTGCCGCAAGGCGGCGCTTCGATCCAGATTGGCGGGAGCATAGCTCAGAACGGAGGGTAAGCTGTGGAGAAGTCTTTGCAAATCACAGTCCTTGTAGCGGAGGATGAAGACTTGATTCGTCAAAGCTTGAAGAAGAAAATTGAATCTTTGGATGGCTTCCTGGTGGTCGGTGAGGCACAGAACGGCCGGGAGGCTTACCGGCTGGTGCAGGAGCGTCAGCCTGATTTGATTTTTACCGACATACGGATGCCTGTCATGGATGGCATGGAGCTGGTGAAGGCGCTCCATCTCTATTTCCCGCGGATCCGGAAGGTCATCACAAGCGGCTATGCGGACTTTGAATATGCACGGCAGGCCCTTACCTACCATGTGGATGAGTATTTGCTTAAGCCCATCAATATGGCAGACCTGCAGCGAACGCTCCACCGGCTCTTCACTGTGATTGAGAACGAGAATTCCGCCATGATGGAAAGCAGGAAAGACCTGCTTCCGTCCGTGACGAATCCGAAGGAAATCGTGGAGCTCGTACGTTGCTACTTGAGGGAAAACTTCCATAAGGAGATAAGTCTGGAGCAAATCGCACGCAGCTTTAACTTTAACGCTTCTTATTTAAGTAAAATCTTCATCAAATATACGGAAGAACCGCCCTCCAAATACTTAATGAGATTAAGAATTAATGAGGCTAAATATCTTCTTGTCCATCACCGGGATTTAGCTATCAAGGAGGTCGGAGAACGGGTCGGTTATCCCGACCCTTATTATTTCAGCCGCATTTTTAAACAAATGACGGGCTTCACACCTAAGGAGTTTCAGAAGTAATCTCCCGATCTCCTCCTTTTTCGTCATAACATGCTGGATGAAGTCGCTATTGATCAAATGCAGTCGATAATTGCACTCGCCCGGGAAATATTTATTGTTCCGCTTCTTTTCCCAACTGTGCCTGCGTCAATCTTTTATACTGGACCGCCAGCATGAGGAAGTGCAAGAAGAACACCCCTGCAATGATATAAAATACGACCGGGATTCCAAAATGTCCCGCGATCAGACCGCCGAATAGAGCACCGGAGACGTTGCCCAGCGAATTGGCGCTTGAATTATAAGCATACACACTTCCCCTGATATCGGAAGGTGTAAGTTTGCGCAGGATTGAGCTGATCGATGGAATGAGTCCTCCTACGCATAGTCCCGATAAGAAACGCATACCCATGAGAAGCCAAGGATTCGAGGCCGTAGCCTGAGGAAGGTACAAGAGCGATATCAACAGCAAAGAACTGAGCAGCACCGGTAAGTAGCCGTACCGGTCGCCGAGTCTTCCGAGAATCGGGGCTGCGATCATCGTTCCGAGTGCGCTGGAAGCGAAGATCAGGCCGGCCATCAAGGCCACGTGATCTTCTACATGCAAGCTCTTCACATATAGGGAGATGATCGGGCTGATGCTTTGGAAGCTGGCCGCAATCAAATAGGTGGACAGGAACAGCGTGAATATGACTGGGGTCTCCCGCATCACTTGTCGAAGCTCCAGCTTTGCTTGAGGTGCCTTTCCCTCTTCTTGTGCGCGCATTTCCTTACGCCGATTCGTCATCGATTGAAGCCACGGGCCGATGCGGAAGACAGCATACTCCTTTGTTTCTCTGACTCCGAAGAGCACCAGCACGGCGGCGATAAAGATGAATAAGCCTGTGAAGAAGAAAGAATTCCTCATGCCGAGCCACTCCGCCAGGATGCCCCCCAGCAGCGGCCCCAGCAACTGCCCGCTGACCTGACCTGTCTGCAGCGTGCCGAGCGTCCTCCCTACTTGATCCTTCGGCGCCTCAATGGCCATGAGGGCCACCGCCGAGGTGGAGAAGCCTCCCATCGTTCCGAAGAGTGCGCGAAGCAGGAGCAGCTGAACCGGTGTATGGACAAGTCCCATCGCGGCAATAATGACGGCCAGGCCGAAGCCTGACCGAATCATGGTCACCCTTTGCCCGTACCGGTCCGAGAATCTGCCCCAGAACGGAGAAGTTATTGCGATCATCACATGATTAATCCCGAATATCATCGCAGCCCAAAGGGCCGCCTTCTGAACGTCATGAATGCCTAACTCTTGTACGTAAAGCGGCAGGAAGGGAATGATCATTCCGATCCCCGCAGAGGTAAAAAAGGTCCCAAACCATAAGATGTATAAATTTTTGCGCCATGTCTCCATGAGGGCTACCCTTCTTTGCTGAAATGGATACTACCCATCGTAACACAAGGGCGTACATCCCCTCTACGCTTCTCTTGCTCTATTCCGCGAGACTATGTAATATTTGCGCGCTTCGCCAGGCACATTCCTCCTTCCTGTCCTGTTTATGGTAGAATAACAAGGGAAGGAAGCGAGGTGGACACCATGTACAAAATTTGCGCTCATTGTCATGAGCAGAAACCAATACAGGAATTTTTACGAAGAACTGGCAGACGTTCCGGTAAAGCGTCACGCCGCGGCGCATGTCGTAGCTGCCGAAAGCAGCGTAAAGCGGACCCGGACACAGGGGGAAACGCAGCCTCAGTCGCTGCCGAACAACCGCAGGTAAGGGTAGCCTCGCCTCCGCTGCTTCTTGACGAAGGCTCTCTGCACGCACCCAAGATACGGACACGCCGCCCGCTGCCCCCTCCTCCCCCCCGGCCCGAAGGTCCGGATGCTTCCGTGCTTCAGCCGACCCGCGAGGGCTTCATTCGGATGCGCGGCCGAACGGACAAGGGAAGGCGCTGGTACCAGGAAACCGACTTGGAGACAGCTGTTACACTAGTGAAGGAACATGCCGCTGTCGTCGTTAACCGTTATACGATCCGACGGATCTATACGAATAAATCCTTTCGCCGGTTTATTCTGGCAAGAGACCGGCATCAATGCTTCTTCTGCGGTGAGTATGGGGACACGATCGATCATCTGCTGCCGCGCTCCAAGGGAGGACATACGACTCCAATGAATTGTGTATGCGCCTGCAATATTTGCAATCAAAGCAAAGCCTCTCATAGCTTGGATGAATTTCTCGGGCAGGATGAAGAGTAAACCCGATCGTCTGAAGAAAGCAGCAGCCGGCTTGAAGAGCAGAAACCTTCTGTTCCCCGAGCCGGCTTATCTGATATACAGCCATATGGAAATCGGCAAATAACATACAGACAGGAGGACAATGCCGAATCCTCCCAGCCTATTCCCCTCCTGCCACACCTTCCTGGCATAGCTAAAGGTATAGTAAGTAATATAAAGATAACCGAGGATCAGGATCCAGTTCACTGCTTCTCCTCCTGTTCAACAAGAGCACGACCCGCCAATGGGGGCAAAAGCTGCTTACCGAAGCTTTCGATGCGGCAGTCAAAGTGAATATCTACCGTAGCATCCGTAAACTGCTTTGACCAGTCATAGGCTAAATATTCAGGTAGAGTCTTGAATGTTCCTCTGGCGTTCAGATGCCATAGAAAAGGATCTGCTTTAAACTGCTTCTGAGATTTCTCTACAACTTTCCTTGAAATTTGTTCGAATTGCTTTTCCAAGGAGGCAATCAGCTTTTTCTGATTCTCCGTGTCTGTAACATAATTCGTTAAGCTCGGAATCGATAAAACTTGAAGTACAATAGGAACCGTCACCTTGACCTGAGCCCTATCCCCTTCGGTATTCACCTTAATCTTAGTATCCTCTTCCTTGATCATTCTTACTGAAATTTGAAATTTAGGATTCAACGGATCCTTGTAGGAGGCAATAAAGGAATGAACGAGCGCCTTGCGGCGTAAATACAAAGCGAATCGGGTTTCTTCCCCCGTCAACGTACCGATCATCCGACCGGAATTGAAAACCGCGGATCCCAACATCTCTGCTGGATCTCCTGAGTCATGGGGAATTTCACCTGCTTTGTATTGGTCCTCATTTCTTTTTTTCGTTGTCGGGTGAGGCTTGGCCGAAGCGTAAATCGCAAGATACAGGGCATCCCCTCCCAGCCGTTGAAAATAACGTGTAAGCGTAGAATAAGGAACCAACCCCGTATCTCTCCAGCGATCCTGCATGAACTCATAGTACTTATGGGGCCGGGTCTCCAGCTTCGGTTTGTTGTTGTGTATGAAATCTCTCGCTCTATGATTCGTCACCACCAGATTCGATTCGCTGCGCAGCTCCGGATCCCTTGTCGCGGCAGCCATAACGTGATGAAATAAGCTCGATTTGGCTAACTCCTCCCCCACGATAATGGTTCTAAGATGCGAAAAGCTGATCGTTCTTGTGACAATACTATTGGCTATATCTTTGGCTGATAGAATGTCCGGCGTTGAGAAGGTTACCGTATCGCTTGGAGGTTCATTCTGAGCCGAGCCTTTGTCCGTAGAGCCTACCTGCGGATTAGCAATCTGGAAGGTAACATCCACCATCCCGGGTGCGCCTTTATCCAGTCCCATGACGACGACATAGGCCTGCTCCTCCAGCTCCAGCTGATCCCAGCAGCCCGTCAGAAGCAGTGACAGCGAACCCAATACCATGAGAATTACCGTTTTCCTCAACTCACTCTCCTCCTTCGTATCCGATCCGTAATCCACAGCAGGAAAGGCAGCGAAATAAACAGAAAGGAGCCGCATTGAGTAATCCCGTCCCGCAGCATTAACGTCGTCTGGGTATCGCTGGGGATGAGACCGAGCAGCAAAATCAATGCCGTCAAAGGAAGGATCATCGGTTCAAACTCCTTGAGACGCAGCATTTTGCCGAAAATATAGGTGGTCAAGTAAATGGATATGGCAAAGTGGATCGAGGCGGATATGATCCAAAATCCGAAAAACATCGATTCTACATGCGTGAGTGTTTTACCGATAGACGCCGCTCGGGTGAGATGTTGAAATGGGTAAGCCAATTGGACGACGGAAGGATAGTCAAATACGGCAACATATACGGCCATCAATACGACTAGTTCTATACAGGAGACCCCCAAGGCAAGCCAAGTACTGAAGCGAAAGGAGCGGAAGCTCCTCACGTTCGAAGCAAGCACCATCATGAGTATCAATTCCCCGTACATGGCACTATGGAGGAAACTCTGTTGGGCAACCCGATCATAGCCCGGTCCTGCAATCGGATACAAGTGTAGCCAATCGATCTCTTTCCACACGAAGTAAACCAGCGACCAGAGGATTAACTTGATATATGGGATGACAACCCAAGCAGTACGTCCGATGGCTTCAAGACCGCGGTTCGCCACAAACCAAGCTGCAAATAGCAGCATGATGTACAATGCGGGGACCGGCGTTCTTTGGTACATCATTACGTTGATAATATCGACATAGCTGCGGCTGTTGATGGAGGAGAACAATAAAGTGTAAACGAATAATATGAAGCCCATCGCGAAGCCGATAGATCGGCCGAATGTCAGAGTAAGGAGCTCCATCAGTCCCTTGCCTTCGTGCCTTTTTAGCAAGGATAAGAGCAATACCACAGGAATGATTATGATTACTGCGGATAACAACGGAATCATCCAAGCGGCATTATGCCCCTGCATGAATAGGATGGAGGGTGTCGTATCCGTCAGCTTAATGGCAATGGTAAGAACAAGGAGCGAGGCGAATTCCCTCACTCCCAGCTTGCTATCCGTAGGTCTAATCATTCCTTCGATTCCCTTCCGGCTGTTTCATTCGTTTTTTGACCAATGGCTTGGTATAAAAAGGCATAAGCCATTGCTTCCAGATCGGCGGCCTCAGCACCAAATCCTTGGAGGAACGATAGTGCGGTGCCATCGGCGCAAGAAACGGCACATCGAACGACTTCAGAGAGACCATATAACAAACCAGGCAAGTTAAGAGCAATGCGATTCCATAGAATCCGATGAAGGTAGCTGTTGCCAGTAAAATGAAGCGAAAAATTCGTACGGCAAAATTAAAGCTGATCTCCGGGATGGCGAAGGATGCGAGACCTGTAATCGCTACGACGATCACTAGAATCGGACTGATAATATTAGCTTCTACAGCTGCTTGTCCGAGAATTAACGCTCCTACGATACCTACCGTCGGACCGATGACGCTGGGTACTCGGACACCGGCCTCCCTTACCAGCTCAAAGGCTACCTCCATAATCAGCACTTCCATAAACGCGGGGAACGGAACACGTTCCCTTGTCGCCGCAATCGCCAGCAGCAGATCCGTTTGAAGCATTTCCTCATGAAAGGTGCTTACGGCAATATAGATGGAAGGGGTCAGCAGGGCGACGAAGATGGCGAAAATTCTTACGATTCTGATAAAATTGCCATAAACCCAGCGCAGATTCATATCCTCCGCCGTGTGAAACAAGGACCAGAAGGTAATCGGCGCGATCAAGGCATAGGGTGAGTTATCCATGATGAGCACCACATGCCCTTCCTGCAAAAAAGCACAGGTCCGGTCGGGCCTCTCTGTCGTTAGGGTGCTGGGGATGATGGAATACGGCCGGTCTTCAATATATTGCTCCAGCATGGATAAATTTTGAACGCTGTCGCTTTCGATGACCTTAATTCTTTCCTTAACCTTCTTGACGAGCTCGGGATTGGTGAGGTTTCTTATATACAGCAGTGTAACCGGGCACCTTACCTCTTTGCCTAACGACATCGTTTCGGCGATCAAATTTTGCGTTTTCAGCTGCCTCCGAATCTGGGATAAATTCGTAGCAGCCGATTCAACGAACGATTCCTTTGGTCCTTTTAACGCATGCTCTACTTTGGGCTCACCAATGGTTCTCGCTTCAAAGCCCGGCGTTTCGATAGAGATCGCCTGACCGCAGCCTTGAATCAAGACAATCGTGTTACCCATCAGCAAGTCTTGGATAATTTCTTTATCCGTGCCTAACAGCGTGACTGAGCATCCGGTAATGACCTGCTGCACCATTACTTGAACCTGATCCTCTTGCAGAGGCAGGGTGTGAACATATTTCAGCAGTGGCTCGACGATATGCTGCTGAATCGTCTGCGTATCCGCCGCTCCATCGACGTACAGCACCGTACCTTCCTTGCTGATGAAAGGGATAAACACATCACGTATTCGAAGCGCATGGTTCTTCGGATACGAAAATGCCTCTTTGATCCATGCCACATTGCCTTGCAGTTCCTCCGTCAGCGGCTTCACCTCGGGCTGTTTCATGGTTACCCCCCACCCAACTGGATTTCATCACCTTTATTATGGAATGCTGGACGGAAAACCATACTTCCGATTATCAAAAATGCATGCAAGGTATCTTCTGCCTGTGCCGATCTACACGGAAAAGAAAAAAAGCCCGTTTTCACGGACTTTTATCGTTATTATTTATTTTGGAAAAACAATTCAATTTCTCTGCTGGCATTATCTTGCGAATCGGAGCCATGAATAATATTGAATGCCACGTCCAGTCCATAATCCCCTCGAATGGTACCGGGTGCGGCTTCCGCCGGATTCGTCGCGCCAATCAAAGCACGAGAATTTTGAACCGCGCCCTTCCCCTCTACGATCATGGCGAACACCGGACCGGAAGTAATATAATCTACCAGCTCTCCGAAAAAAGGCTTGGCCTTCAAATGGCCGTAATGGTTCTCGGCAGTCTCCTTGGATATATTCATGAGCTCCGCTCTAACGGGCCGCAACCCTTTTTTCTCAAAGCGTGTCACGATCTCACCGATTAATCCTCGCTCCACACCGTCCGGTTTAATCATAATAAATGCTTTTTCCGCCATATTCATAGCTCCTTTCGCATTTCGACTGCTTGGTTTATTTTGACACGACTTCGTTCATTTGATTCAGCTTAAAAGTACCATGAAAGATTTGAATCGGCTGTGACGCTTCTCACAGTAGCTCCGAACGTGAAGGCATATCGGTCTGTGGGCCGAATTTTCACACGCCCCTCGTCGTATTACAAGTGGTTCTTTCTGATCTCATGTATCACTTTCGCCATGCTCTTAGACATATATTGATCCGCATCTTCGAATGAAACGAAGCGATATCCGTCCACCTCAGGAAGCTCCTTGTTGCTTTTAGGATGGCGAAAATAAGAGCTGCAATAAAGCTCCTGAAGGTTCGGCAACTCCACCGTCCTCCAGAGAAATATATGCAGATCTTTCTTATATTTTATGTATGAAAATATACCTAGATCCTTCAGCTTATGAGGCGGCGCGACCAAACCGGTTTCTTCCCGCAGCTCCCTCAGACACGCCTCAATAGGAGTTTCATCCTCCTCTTGCGTACCTTTAGGAAGATCATAAAAGGCATTTCCCGTAGAATGACAGGCGAGATATTGCTCCCCATTAGTAATCAGACATCCGACCGAGGTGATTTTCATATCCGCTTATCCTCATCTGATGTATTCAGGTATGATTCCATAATCATATATGGCAGCCCTTCCTTAATGAAGGAATCACCTGTGGGAATGAGACCAAATTTAGCATAAAACGCTGCTTTGTTGGCGCGGGCGTTGCACCAAATGCGCTTCATCCCTCTCTCACGAGCATAATCGAACACCCTATTCAGCAAGATGGAGCCATATCCTTTGCCTTGTTCCTTCGCCAGCGTGGCAAATTTACGAAATTGCGCCTCATCTCCGGAAATGAACACGGAAACAACGGATACGAGCTTGTTCTCCACGAACAGCCCATAATGCAGGCCTAGATCATCATCGTCCAGTTTAACAAAATCAAGCTCCTTCTCCGGCCACATCACCTGATGACGCAGCGTCCATGCTTGCTCCTTATCGATTGGTTGAATGTGCAATGCTTACACCTCTTTTCCAGCCCCAGTATAACACAAAAAATCCCTTCTGATTTAGCAGATGGATTCCCTTGTTGCTTTGCTCCAAAGGTGCTCGCACAATAACGGACTTTGAGAACGTTATTTGTGGTTTTTGAATCGGTCAGAGGCAGATAACGGACTTTCGAACCGTTATTTTCTGCTGTAACGCGATTGTGGAGCGGTTTTGCCTTGTTTTCGCCGAAATAGCGGTCTGAAAAACCGTTATTCCAGCTTTCGCTGCTGTTTCATCCAGAATAACGTCCTAGAAGTCCGTTATTCCTTATCTCAGCGAAACAAACTCTCCTCTCTCACATCATCTCCTTACCGACCGCCGCGGCCAACAAATAATGGCTTCAGCGAAGATTACCGCTGAAGCCATAAGGCGAACAAGCCTTCCGTCACACCAAGGTTATACATATAGTAAACGCCAAAAGTCATACTAATGAGTCCCGTCGCCTGAGTGAGCACACGATTGAACCGGGAATGCCCCGCAGTGAACACAAACGGCAGTCCGATAACGGTTGTAAAAAGAAGCATCCCGATAACCGTTCCCGCCCCGAAAACGATAATATACACAAGTCCTTGCCATATACTATGTACGGTGGACATCGTAAGTAAAACCATCGCAGCACTTCCGGCAAGCCCGTGAATAAAACCGACCGCTACCGATTTCCAATGCGAACGATCGATACTATGCATATGTCCGCTAAGCTTTCGATACGTTAGCATCCCCGTAAAACCTAAGTAGACCAGCATCACGCCAACCAAAAATTCTAAGGACATCGCTAACCGCTCAGAGATTTCTTCCTTTAAGAGCAACACAATCAGTCCGATTAAAAACAGCGTAGCCGTATGACCGATACCCCAGAACACCCCGGCAAGAGAGGATCGTGACAGCTTCTTCGTTTGGCTCGCTATGGTTGAAACGGCAATGACATGATCGGGCTCAACGGCATGCTTAATGCCAAGAATAAAGCCCAATCCCAGAATTGATATTATGCTTGCTTCCATCCCAGCTTCCCCCAGTCCCAGCCGTGTTACGTTTTATTCAAAATGTAACACAACATAAGAATGAAAGGGAAGCATTTTTTTATGAACGAACATCAGCCGCACATCGGAATCCGATATTTCCTGTAGAGCTATCGGGTGTATTCGCAGTTCTTGCGGCAACACGGTAGCGGTTGCAATAAGATTTATGACACAAATAAGAGCCGCCGCGCATAACCCGTGCTTGTCCGGCCGAAGGACCTTGAGGATCCGTTGTCGAAGCCTTCAGATGATAGTCGCGGCTGAACCAATCGGAGCACCACTCCCATACGTTGCCTGAGACTTGATAAAGACCAAAGCCGTTCGGTTCGAAGGCACGTACGGGAGCCGTTCCCTGATAACCGTCACTGGCGTTATTTTTGTCCGGAAATTTTCCCTGCCATATATTGCACATATGCTTGCCTTCCGGCTTCAGCATGTCACCCCAAGGGTATTTCTTCTGAACAAGTCCGCCCCGGGCTGCATATTCCCATTCAGCCTCTGTCGGTAACCGCTTTCCGCTCCATTGGCAGTAGGCCATAGCATCATTCCACGATACGTGCACGACAGGATGATCCGGCCTAGCTTCAATACTCGATACAGGACCTTCCGGATGCTTCCAGCTGGCACCTTCCACATTCCACCACCAAGGAGTTTTCTGAACGACTTGCGACACTTTCTTGGCTGTTTCGGGCGGAACCAAGAGATGAAACACGAAGGACCAGCCAAACTGCTCGGCCTCTGTCTTATAACCGGTTGCATCAATAAAAGCTTGAAATTCCGCATTGGTCACCGTGCAAGGATCGATATAGAAAGGCTTCAGCGTAACGCTTCTGACCGGCCCCTCCCCATCCTCCGGAAAGCCCTCTTGATCATCCGTACCCATGAGGAAGGTACCGCCTTCGAGTCGAATCATTCCCACAGTCGGCTCACTCGATTTCAGACCCTTTTTAAAATTATCGAAGTTCTGTGCGACAATTACCTCCGAGCCGGCAGGACGTCCGGCGGAACAGCATGCTGGTTTATTATCCAAGCTCCATCCTCCTCTATAAGCTAACTATAAATAGCAATGCCTGTGAGCCCTGAAATCATAATAACGTATAACGGGTGGATTCGAAAATAGACCAAGGCAATTAAAGAACACGCAAAGAAAGCTAGCGCCCCTATCATTTCAGATCCCCAAGTCCCGATGAGCTGGTTGCTGACTGCAAATCGAATGGCACCATACATAATGAGTCCGGTAACAATAGGGCGAAGTCCGTAGAATGCGGATTGCACCCATTTGTTCTTATGAAATTTGGTAAAAAACAACCCGACAAGAATAACAAGGATCAGCGACGGAAGCACCATGCCCGCCGCGGCAAAAACGGCCCCCGGCAGCGCTGCAGTTTTGTACCCCACGAAGATAGCGCTGTTCGTACCGATAGGACCGGGCGACATGCCCGCCACCGAAAACGCGTTGGTGAACTCTTGCGTAGTCATCCAGCCGTGCGAGGTAACCTGCCGCTCAATAATGGAAAACATGGCATACCCGCCGCCAAAGGATACAAGGCCCACGATAAAAAAGGTGATGAACAGCTCCCAGTAAATCATCGTCTCATCCCCTTCTTAAATCCCGTCTCCAAGATAATAATCCGCATATTTATAACGCATCCCGCTGCTTTGTTCATCATCAAGGGCAACCTTCATGCCCAGCTTGGCCTTGAAGCTGACCAGACCAATCCCGACGAGCGCTCCCCCAATAATGACAAGAACCGGGTTCACGTTCGAGAAGACCAGCACCAGTACCGTCATCAGCATCGTTACGAGTGTCGCCTTATCCAGCACCGCCGTTTTCCCGATCTTGATCCCGGCATAAACGATCAGCGCTACCGTCGTCGCCCGAATCCCACGCATAGCCGCCTCGATTTTGGGATGATCCTGTACCTTCAGCAGTAAAATACATAAAGCAATGATAATAGCAAAGGTAGGAAGCAGAACTCCTACTGTGGCTGCAATGGCACCGGGAATACCTGCGATACGAAACCCTATGAAGGACGCCGAATTAAAGGCAATCGCCCCGGGAATAGAGCCCGAGATGGCAAACATATCCGCAATATCCTTACTTTTCACCCAGTTGCGGCGCTCAACCACCTCCCGTTCGATTAAGGGAATCATCGCGTATCCGCCACCAAAGGTGATAGGACCAATCTTAAAGAAGGTCCAAAAGATCTGAGCAAGCAGCTTCCATGATGGTATCTTCAAGGTTAACACGCCTCCTTTAAAACCATTTTGGAAAATAGTATCCGCATCAGCAGCTGAAATCAACCTAATTAAAGGATATTAAACAGGTAGGATTTATCGAATATAACGGACATTATTTCAAATTGGTATTAACTCTATTCTAACGGAAAGAATGAGTTTTGAGAAGAGGAAACCAGTCCATAGGCGCGCCATTTTTCAAAATAAATGAAAAAAACCGTCTCTGTAAAAGAAACGGGTAGTTCATATTTTTACGATTCCTCTTTGTGAAGCCATACACGCAGCAAAGAAAATAGCTGCTCCAGCTGGACCGGTTTGCTGATATAATCGTTCGCTCCCGCCTCGATGCATTTGCTCCGATCGTTCTTCATGGCCTTGGCCGTGAGAGCAATGATCGGAATATCCCGGAAAGAGGCATTCCCTTCTCTTATCCTCCGGATCGTTTCGTAGCCATCCATCTTAGGCATCATGATATCCATGAGGATGAGATCTATTCCTGTGTTTTGTTCCAGCAAGTCCAGGCAGTCCATCCCATTCTCCGCGAATATAACCTCCATGCCGCAGCTTTCCAGTACTCCGACCATGGAGAAGATATTGCGCATATCGTCATCCACCAGTAATATTTTGGCTCCTTTAAGCGGAGTTGCGGGAGCTGTTGGTGTACTCTCTTTTTCCTCCGGCTGCCTTGCGGCCTCCAATTCTTTCGGGTTCAATACAAAGGCGGGAGCGGCAGCAGAAGCAACCTCGGGAAAGGCCGGAGAAGCCGCCGGCAATTGCGCACCCACTCCCAACGGAATAACCAATGTAAAGGTACTTCCCTTTCCTTCTTCGCTGGTTACCTTAATTTCCCCTCCAAGCAGCGCCGCCAGTTCCTTGCTGATCGAAAGTCCGAGACCCGTTCCGCCATATTTACGGCTCGTCGTTCCATCCGCTTGTTGGAACATTTCAAAGATGATCACTTGTTTGTCCTGCGGGATGCCTATTCCTGTATCCCGTACGGCTACCTCTAAGGAGGGCTCACCCTGGACGCCGAGTGCCGTCTTGAACACCAAGCTGACCGATCCGGCTTCCGTAAATTTCAGGGCATTCGAAAGCAAATTCCGTAATATTTGCTGCAGCTTATAGATGTCCGTGTATAGCTCGGCCTGATCAGCGCCTTCCTCATAGTCAATATGAAAGTCCAGCTGCTTCTGCAGGGCAAGCGGCTGAAACTGCTGCTGCAGCACATTGCCGATTTCACGAACCGACGCCTTTTCTCTCATGATCTCCATCTTTCCAGATTCAATTTTGGATAAATCCAAAATATCATTAATCAGCTGCAGCAGCACCATGCCGGAGTTATGAATTGTCTTGATGTATTCGACCTGCTTAGGATTTAAATTTTCCTCTTTGTTCTGATACAGCAGCTGCGACAGCAGCAATAAGCTGTTAAGCGGCGTGCGCAGCTCATGAGAAATGTTAGCCAGGAACTCCGTCTTATAACGTGTGCTCACCACAATCTGGCGGTTCTTTTCCTCCAGCTCCGATTTAATGCATTCAAGCTCCGCATTGCGCTGCTCTGAGTTCTGATACAGCTCTTCCAGCTCCTCATTAAGCGTCCTCAGCTCTTCCTGCTGGGATTGCAGTTCTTCGGACTGTGTCTGCAGCTCTTCCGCAAAAGCTTGCGATTCCTTTAAGAGCTCCTGTACCTTCAGATAGGCAGCCGCCCCATGAAGAGCCATCCCTAAGCTCCAGCGCGCTTCGTCGATAACGGCAAGCACAGCGTTTGAAGGCACTTGGAATGTTGCAAATTCGAGCACAGCAATCGATTGGCCTTCATAAGGGATGGGGATCAGTGTGATATAGGCAGGCGAAGCGCTGCCCAATCCGGATTGAATCCGGAAATAATCCGTCGGAATCTCCGTCAACTGCAGGGTTCGGTTCTGCGCCGCACATTGGGCTACCAGCCCTTCGGCCTCCTTAGACGCCGCTGCTGAGACCGTTCCGCCGTATAAGGCCACTCTTTTCATTGCTCCGCTTGGGGAACCCGATGCCGTTCGCACATACAAGGCGGCATACCCAGCGCTCATGAGTGGTGCCGCATGATTCAAAAATTGCTGCGACAACGGTTCAAGCTCCTGAACCCCCCGAAGCAGCTCATTAAACTCGGCGAGCACGGCTTGGTGCTGATTCCGCTCTTCGAGCGTCAGCTGGTACTCCTTCTCCGTTGCCGCCTTTTGCTCTAGCGCTTCCGCCATATCATTAAAGGTTTCGGCAATCACCCCGATCTCATCGGCGGTTTGAATGGGGATTCGGGGCATGCTTCCGTCCATCAAGGCTACCTGCTTCATATGGATACCAATACGCTTTAGGTTGCGGGTCACGCTAAGAAATACCCAAACCGCTACGCTGACCGAAATAAGAAGTACAAGTGAAATCAGGACCCCGCCAAGCCGCATTGTGCTGTAATACATATTCATTGATTCCGCGAGCGATTGCTCCATTTCTTTCTCGTACAGATCAGTGAAAGCCTGTAACGTAGCAAAGAGCACTTCCCGTATAGGCTCAGTCTGCGTATGGTAGTACGCAATGGCCGCGCTGCGTTGACCGCTCTGCAGCAGCTTGCCGAGCTCCTCTAGGGTTCGGCCATACTGGGTGTACTCGCTGTTAAGCTTGGCCATCAGCTCCGGATTCTCCAAACGCACGGAATGACTTTGCAGCAGACTCCATTCGGAGGAAACGATGATATTGCTGGCAATGACGGACTTGGCATACTTCTCCACATTCTCGTCATTGGAATCCAGAAGGGCATGACTGATTTCCCTTGAGATGGAGTTGATTTCCTTGCGAAAGATGGTCGCATGTTTGACCCCGGCATACTTATCGTGGACAATCAGGTTCATGTTGGCTTGCAATTGATTCATCCGGATGAATCCGACAACGGCCATGATGAGAATGACGAGCAAGATCGTTCCAAACCCGACATACAGCTTCGATCTGAATCTCATACTATACCTCCGTATGTAATAAAAGCAAAGATGGATGACCCATATTATACACTATAACAAGGAAAAAGTGGTTTATGACTTCGGCGCGAAGACGGGTCGCAAATACAAAGAACCCGACCCAGCTTACGCAGGTGTCGGGTTTATACTCATATATGCTATATTAAACCATAATTTTGCAGATGTCGTTCGTGAACTCGACCGGATCCTGAATCGGCAGCCCTTCGATCAGCAATGCTTGGTTATACAGCAGCTGAGTATACAGATTCAGCTTATCCTTGTCATTCGCATAGGCATCCTTCAAGGAACGGTAAACATCGTGGTTGATGTTGATTTCAAGCACCTTATCCGCCTTTACATCCTGGCCGCTCGGCATCGCCTTCAGGATTTTCTCCATCTCGATGGAAACTTCGCCTTCAGCCGATAAACAAACCGGATGAGATTTCAGCCTCTTGGAAGCTTTCACTGTCTTAACCTTGTCCTTCAGGAGTGTCTGCATGTGCTCGAAAAGCTCCTTGCTCTCATCGGCAGCCTCTTGTTCCTCTTTATCCGTTGCCTCAATCCCGAGATCGCCGCTCGATACGGACTTAAACTCCTTGTCCTTGTACTTCATGAGCATCTTGATGGCAAATTCGTCGATTTCTTCCGTGAAATACAGCATCTCGTAGCCTTTATCCGCAACCAGCTCGGTCTGCGGCAGCTTCTCGATCCGGGCAATGCTTTCCCCGGCAGCATAGTAAATATATTTCTGATCCTCCGGCATTCTGGAAATATACTCATCGAGAGTGACCAGCATTTTCTCTTTCGAGGAGTAGAACATTAGAAGATCCTGCAGATCCTCCTTGTTCATGCCGTAATCGTTATAGACGCCAAACTTCAGCTGTCGTCCGAAAGCCTCGTAGAACTTATCGTACTTCTCCCTCTCATCTTTCAGCATGCCGAGGAGAGCGCTTTTGATTTTGCTCTTGATGTTCTTCGCAATCAATTTCAGCTGGCGGTCATGCTGCAGCAGCTCCCGGGAGATATTCAGAGACAGATCCTCCGAATCGACCATCCCTTTCACGAAGCTGAAATAATCGGGCAGCAGATCCCCGCACTTGTTCATGATCAGAACGCCGTTGGAGTATAGCTCCAAGCCCTTCTCGTATTCTTTGGTATAGTAGTCGAAAGGTGTGCTCTCCGGGATGAACAGAATGGCATTGTATACGACCGCTCCGTCCGCGCTGATATGCACATGCTTGAGCGGCTTGTCAAAGCCGTATCGCTTGTCGTAATAAAAGCTCTCGTAATCTTCCGTTGTCAGCTCATTCTTATTCTTCCGCCAAATCGGAACCATACTGTTGACGGTTTGCTCTTCACGGACGTCCTCGAACTCATTCTCAGCGCCTTCCTTCGGTACACGGCTGGTTACTTCCATCTTGATCGGATAACGAATGAAATCCGAGTATTTCTTTACGATGGCCTTGAGACGGTATTCCTCAAGATATTCATCGTATTGCTCGTCCTCCGTGTTATCCTTGATCTTCAGGATGATGTCCGTACCTACGGATGACTTCTCCGCCGGTTCAATCGTATAGCCGTCGGCTCCTTCGGACTGCCATTGAAAAGCCTCGTCGCTGCCAAGTGCCTTCGTCACCACCGTGACCACATCCGCCACCATGAAAGCCGAATAGAAGCCGACACCGAATTGTCCGATAATGTTGTGACCGTCCTTGGCTTCGTTCTCCTGCTTAAATGCAAGCGAACCGCTCTTCGCGATCACCCCAAGATGATTCTCGAGCTCCTCCCTGGTCATTCCAATGCCGGTATCGGAAATCGTCAGCGTCCGATTTTCTTTGTCTGCGGTGATTTTAATAAAATAATCCTCTTTGTTAAAAACCAGCTTATCGTCCGTAAGCGCTTTGTAATAAATTTTATCGATCGCGTCACTGGCATTGGAAATGAGCTCTCTTAAGAAAATCTCTTTCTGTGTATAGATGGAATTGATCATCATCTCGAGCAATCGCTTGGATTCCGCTCTAAATTCTTTCTTTGCCACGTAAAGTGCTCCCTTCCTTATACTCGCTTTAGCACTCGAATGGTACGAGTGCTATTCTCTTTTTTTATATATCACAATGTTCTTTTTCATGTCAATATATGCCTTAACGCGTTCTATCAGCATCTTCCCTCGTACCTCTTGATAAGCTCCGACACCCTATGCAGCTGGACAGGCTTACTAAGGTAATCGTCCATCCCTGCCTCCAGACACCTTTCCCGATCCCCCGATAAGGCGTTCGCCGTTACGGCTATAATGACAGGGGAGCGCTCCGCGCCGAGTCTCTGCTTCAGCAGCCGGACCGCTGTCAGGCCATCCATCACCGGCATTTGCAGATCCATAAATACGAGATCATAGCGATTTCGAAGGATAGCCGAGACGGCCTCCTCTCCGGTATGAACCATCGTAATCTTGTGGCCGAGTCGTTCCAGCATGACTTTAAGCACCTGCTGGCTGACCTCATTATCTTCAGCCACGAGAATATTCAACCTGGCAGATGCGGAAGCAAATTCACCCGGGCAGTCGGAGTCCTTCGAACACTGCTCTGATACGGCCTGAAGCACGACACGGAAAGCAAAGATGGAGCCGTTCTCATCGTTATCCTCCATCCAGATTCTGCCACCCATGTGGTCCAGCAGCTTCTTGCAAATGGCGAGACCCAATCCGGTACCCTCCGTTCGCCGAGTCATATAATGCTCGATCTGAACAAACGGATCAAAGATGTGTTTCCGATGCTCCAAGGGCACACCGATGCCGCTGTCCTTCACTGCAAACTCCAATTGAATGGAGCTAGGCATAACCGGCGGCCCTTCATCCTTCTTCCGTACCGTTACCTCAACTGTTCCGGAAGGGGTGAATTTGATGGCATTGCCGACCAGGTTCATCAACACTTGCTTCAGCCTGGCCGCATCGCCCTTAACGACGGGCGGGACAGCTGTGTCCACCTCGAAGGACATGCGCAGCCCCTTCTCCTGGGCAGCGACCGACAGGAGGTCCAGTGTTTCCTCAATCAGCTCTTGTACATTCAGATGCTCCTCCCGGAGCGTGATCTTGCCTGATTCGATACGTGAGAAATCCAATATATCATTAATGATTCTCAGCAGTGTACTGCCGCTCTTGCGTATAATTTCTACATACTCTCGCTGCGTGTCGTCCAGATCCGTCGTTTCCATCAGCACATCGGCCATACCGATCACTCCGTTCATAGGAGTGCGAATCTCATGGCTCATCATGGACAAAAACTCGCTTTTAGCCCGGTTCGTTCGCTCTGCGGCTTCCTTCGCAATAAGCAGCTTGCGCTGCTCGGTTACATCTCTCGCAATGATATAGTAGCCGGTCACTTTCTTCTGAATAATAATAGGCACGGCAGTCAACAGAACCTCAGAGAAGCTTCCGCTCACATGCCCGACGGTACTGAGCAGCCCCTTCGTTCCCTCAGGGAGCATGCCACCCTTCAGCAGACTGTCCAGATCGCAGTCGAAGAAGCTGCTGTAAGGACGGCCGGACATTTGCTCATCGGTCAGCCCGGTTAGCTTCTGCGCCGCGGTATTCGTGTGGATGATGTTTCCTTGTAAGTCCAGGGAAATGATACCGTCCAAATTATATTTCTTAAGCGAGGTGTACCGCTCGACGCTTTCTTGAAGCTTCAGCTCGATCTGCTTATGCTGCGTAATATCCTGAACCGTCCCGTTCAATCGTTTGGGCTTGCCGTCCGGTCCTAAGGTAACGTGGCCTCGGATGTGCAAATACTTGATGACTCCATCGGGCTGAACGATCCTGAATTCTTCACTCAGCTCCCCGCCGCCGCGCAGCTCCTCGAACGACTTCTGCAGCCGTTCCTTATCGGAAGGTTCGATGAGATGCAGAATATCCTGCCGGTCCAGCATCCGGTACTTATCCTTATTCATATTATAAATCCGATACATTTCGTCGGAGAACGTAGTACGATCCGTCTCATAATCGTATTCCCAGCTTCCAAGCGAAGTAATCCGCTGTGCTTCCGCCAAATGCTCCTCATTCCGCTTTCGTTCGGTGATGTCACGGGCGATGGCGATAATTTTCTCCAGATTTCCCTGAGAATCCCGTATGAATTGGTATGCCGTTTCGAACCAGATATAATGACCGTTCCTATGCCTGGCCCGGTATTGCAGCGTATCCTGATCCGAAAGCTCCATTGCCTTCAAAGCGGCAAGATCCTCCGGATGATACATTTCCGGTCCTAACGGCTTTCCGATCCATTCCTCCGGTTTGTAACCCAATACTCTTTCGACGGAGGGAGATACATATTGGCATATTCCGCCGGGCGTACTGTAATATAAAATATCCTTCGCATACTCCGAAATCAGCCGGAAGGTTCCCTGTACCTCCTTCAGCTTCTCCTGCGCCGCCTTTTTTTCAGTTACATTAATCACATGGGCAAGGATGAAGAGCGGCTTCCGGGTCACCGAATGACGCAGCAAGGAGACGTGCAGGGAGGTCCAAACAAGCTTGCCGTGCTTTGTCACGTAACGTTTCTCCAGCTCATAATGGTGCAGATCGTCACTTGCGATTCGCGAAATCTGCTGCTTACTAAGCTCCAGATCCTCGGAGTAGGTGATGTCTTTATAAGAAAGACCCTGAAGCTCTTCCTCCCGATACTCGAGAAGGCGGCATATAGCAGGATTCGCCCGAAGGATGATGCCTTCCATGGACACCAGGGCAATTCCCGTAGGAGCAAGGCGATAGATTTGCTCGAATAGAGAATGGTGATCCACCTCAAATTGCTGCATTATGATTCCCCCGTCCCTTGGAGTGCTCTAGTGAGAATTGGCTTCAACTCTTACTATATTAAACATCACTGCCTGTAATTCCTTTTTTAGGGGGGGAGTTCAAACTCTACACTTAGTATCCCCGATCTATTTGGACAAGGTTCGGCAGCTCCGCGACCCGTCCTTGCTCCACAGCCTGCAATGTCCGGATGAATTCCACGACAGCCTCCTGCGGGTCGGTTATAGCTGAAATGTGCGGTGTTAAGATCACCCCCGGATGGGGCCAAAGCGCTGATTCGCCAGGAAGCGGCTCTTGTTCGCACACATCGAGAATCGCTTTATGCAGCCATCCTTGCTTTAAGGCCAGCAGCAACTCTTCTTCCACCACGGAGCGGCCGCGCCCCACATTGATGAAATAACGTTGATCCGCGTAATTGCTCTTCCATCGGCGGAAGAAAGACGCATTGAAGAAACGCTCCGTTTCCAGGGTCAGCGGCATAGCGTTTATGATCCAGTTTACGTGAGGCAGCAAATCATCGAGTTCAGCTAACGGGGCTACCCTTGTAAAGAATGGCTTCAAGCTGCCGCCCCTTGAAACTCCTGTCACTTTAACTCCCAGCGGCGAAAGCGTCTGTGCGATCCCTTGACCGATGGTACCCGTGCCGAAAATGAGTACGTGCTGATCCTTCAGGTGACGAGGAGCCTTAGGCACCCACTGGCGCCCCGCCTGCTGGTCCATGAATAGGCTGTGATGCTGCAGCTCCGAAAGGATATGGCTTAAGCAGTATTCGCCGATCATGCGCCCCATCGAACCGATCGTCCTCGTCAACGGAATGCCGGGCTTCCACTCGGCATGATTCAAGTAAGCATCCACTCCCGCGCCCATCGAATGAACCCACCGAATGTTCCTCATGTGGAATCCGGCTGTCGGCCTGAAGGCCACATAGGCCTCGGCCCAAGTATAATCCTCATCGGTCACCTCGTTCTCGGGGATACACCGGAATTGTTTGTTCGGGAATTCCTGCTGCAACCGTTGGAATTCCGAATAAAGCCTGCCTGTAACAAGGATGTGTTGTATGTTCATTGTCGTTCAATACCTCTTCGTCTAATTAGGTTTTCTAAAAACTGGCGATTTCCCCAAGGGGTTCGTCCAAACGGTTTCTCCTTAACTTGCATCTACTATCGTGTACCACAATATAAGGAGGTAGTTTCAATGAAGAAAAAAGTTGCTAAAGTAGGAAAACGTGCAGCAAGAACAGTAAGACTGGGAGCAAACCGCGTTCGTGCCACTCAAAATCTGGGCAATGGCTTCCGCCGTCATGTGTTAAGCAATGTTACCATCGCTGCCAACCAGATTATACGGATTGAATTACAGGCTCCTTCGGATAGAAGGGTCATCAGCGGCGGCTGGACGATTACTCAGCTGACTAACGCCTATGCTACTGACAGCTACCCGGAAACACCTAGCCTGTGGGTGCTCTACATCAGCAATCCTACCAATACCACAAGAACCATTACACCTTACTTGATCACGAAGCGCCGCTAATAGAGCAAGAGGCTGATCCGCATAGCCATAACGGCTTCCGCGGATTCAGCCTCTTTTTTTGCTGCTACACTGCGTCCTCTTCCAACAGTTCTCGGGGATCGAACGCCTTGACATGGGTGCGATTTCGAATCCTCGTCACACACAGATTCCTGTCTACCAGCGGAGCAATGTCCGCGAGCTTCTCCGTCGGAGCCGAGATAATGATCTGAAGTCCCATATTCCGCACCAGCTTGATACATTCCCTAATCCGCTGATGGTCCATTTTACTAAAGGCCTCGTCGAAAACAATGAGCCGCACCGTTTGGTTCAAGGAAGGATGCTTGACACGATAGGTTTGGAGGAAAGAGGCCAGAACTGCAATATAGAACGGCGTTTGGGTTTCTCCACCGGATTTGGTCGCGATGACCTTCGAAAGACTGGACTCCGCACCCTTCTCATCGATTTCCAGCAAGTCGAAGTCCAGATAGGTCCGGTAATCGGTATATTTGACCAAATTCTCTTCAAGCTCCCGGATCTGCTCCGGACTTCCCGTATCCTCACCGGTGTATACGATTTTATGAAAAAGCTGCTCGACGGCATCGCCGTGCTTCTGCATGAACACATCGGAGAAAATACTGCGGCCCTCCATGAGCATATCGTCCGTGATCATCCGGTAAAAATCACGGTACGTCGCATGCGGCTTAATATCGAACTTGTATGATTTCCTCCCGAAATGAAAAGAAGCAATCGCATGATTCAAGTCGCTGATATGCTCGTAGGCGGCTTCAATATTCTCCTTCAGCTTGCTGACGAAATCCTCCTGGAATTGTACCGATGCCCGCTCACGCGCTTCTACGATCTGATCCTCATAGTCGGGCAACGAGGTATCTCTCATCCGGCGAAGCTCGGCAAACCAGCTGTCGTTGCCTTCCTCCAGATGGTCAAGTGTGGCTTTGTGCGATTTTAAGTACTCGAATCGAAGCTCCACCAGCTTCCGGTGATGAATTCCCTTCTCGTATTCCGTCGCTACGGCCAGGCTGGCCAAGCGGTCCCGCAGTGCTTTCAGCTTTGGTTGTCCGCTGTGTTCCTGCGCATAGTACGGCCATCCATGCTCTCGGATCCAATCCTCAGGGAAGGCATCCCGAATGCTGCTTTCCTTCTGCTGAAGCTCCGCTTCCAGATCAGGCAGCTGATACTGCCTCAGGCTTCGAATATCCGTTTCCAGTTCCCCAATCCGCTTGATATAGCCGCTGTTCTCAGCGAGCAAAGCTCTCTCGGCGGCCTCCGCATGCTTGACCTGCTGCTCCAGCCGCTGCATTCCGCTCAGGTCGAATTGATCCATACGCTCCCGAAGCTCGGTCCATGCTTGGTAACGGACAGGCTGAAGGTTGGCCATCGCTGCCGTTCCCTCCGGAGCTAACAGCTGGTCCAGCTCCCACTCGCTCAGCAGAGGAGCCTTGGACCACGCATGATACAGCTCCAGCTTCGGCTGCCATTCCATCTCCAGCTGCTCCTGAAGCTGATACATCTCGCGCTCGAGCTGCTTGGCTTGAAAGTCAAGCGCCTTGCGTCCAAGATAGGGCGTTTCGTAAACCCGCGGATGAATTTGACGAGAGACGAAGCCCGAATACAGCATACAGGAAGGTGTGATTGCAGTAGAATGGCGACGGAGCTCCTCCACCCGCTGGCACTTGATCACGCGGCCTAAGATGTAATCGATATATGCTCTGGCATACGGGTTGTCCGTAGTCACTTCCTCTGCCAGGCTTCCTGCCTGTACGCTCGGCTTACGCTCCAAAATTTTGCCTACATCGACGAGTCCGATATCGTAGAACTTCCGTTCGAACTTGATGCGATCGTAGATCTGAACGGCTTCCGTATAATGCTCCGGCGGGACGATCAAATAAAAACGCTGGTTGTTCAAATACCCTTCAACCGCTTGACGCCACTGCGGATCCCGTACCTCCAGCAGCTCGCACAAGACGTCAACGGAGACCGGCTTCCCGCTCCGGGCCGAAAGCTCCCGGATGATGGTATCGCGGAGCGGTCCCAGCTCCCGATTCGGGTATTCCTTGTGTCCCTCGCGAAGCTTCGTCCAACGGCTGCGGCAAGCCTGCTGCTCCTTCTGCAGACGGTTCATTTCCACGCGGATGCCCTCCAAGGCTTGGCGAATCCGGCCGACGGTCTCCTCCGTCTGCAGTCTCCAGTCGGAGAAATCGGTCCGTTTGAACTGAAACGGGAAGGCTCCCGCCTGCGTTTGAATGGATTCCGTAAGCTGCCGCAGCTCTTGTGTTACAATCTCAGGCTCATGATTCTCGATTTCATCAAGAAGCTTCATCCAGGAGGTCGTCAGCGGCAGCAGTCTGCGCTCCACCTCCGTTTTCGCATGCTCCGATTGGCTTAGCGCATCTTTTGCCTGCCGCACGGACACCTCCAGCTGCTCCAACTCACCGCGCTCCTTGCTGGAGTAGTACTGCTTGCGCAGTGTCTCCAAGACGGCCGACGCCTCCGTCAGCTGCCCTTCGATCTCGTGTACGCGCCGCTGCACTGCTTGCAGATCGGCTTCCTTCCGTCCCAGCTCATCCATCAAATGCTTGCGATCCGCCTCAGTCTCATCCGCCTCCGCCTTCAACAGGGCGTACCGCTCCATCTGCCATCGATGCGAAAGCTCATCGTAGGCTTGATAAGCCTCCTCGATCGCCTCGAGGGACTTGATGCGGCTTTTGATCGTTTCGGCCTGATGCTCCAGCAGCTTATATTGCCTGATATTTTCCCGCATATGCTCGATATCGACCTTGTTCTGCGTTTCACAAACGAACTCCGTGATGAACTGTTTGATATTCATAATCGGCGTGAAAGGAACGGCCTTGCGGAACAGGTCGAAATAATCGCCTTTGATGCGTCCCATCACACCCTTGAAGCCTTCACGATACGCTTTGTCCGAGTCGAAGAATTGGAACCTGCTGCGGTCGTAATGCTTGGTCAAATATTTGCGCAGCTCGGAAATCCCTAGCGGGATGGCGTCGAAGATGAAGCGATGCTCCGGAATCGGGGCCTCCAGGATGAAAAATTTATGATCCCATCGGCCGTCCCGCCCGCAGTCGAACACAACCCCTATGGTGAAATACTCCTGTTTTGCCTCATGGTAAAATTCAGCCATGACATAGGTGCTGAAATCCTCATCCTTGCGCAAATACACGACGCCTTCCGCTTCATTGTAGCCGGTTTCTCCGTACAAGTAGCCCTTAAGGGAGCGCCGGGACTGCTCATTCGCGGCTTTATTAAAGTAATGGCCCCTTGTATCGCCCAGCATGACAAGCTGAATCGCGTCGATGATGGTCGATTTGCCTGTCGCATTCTTCCCTGTAAGAAAATTGATTCGTTCAAATTCAATCACTTGCTGTTCTATGTAATGCCATTTGACCAAATAAAGCCGATTCAGCCACTTCACGCGCTAACCTCCTCCGAGCTGCCCTGCTCCTCCTGAAGCCTCTTCTCCAGCCGTCCAATATGCTCCGGCCCTACCAGGAACAGAATGGACGGGTAAATAACCAGGCGCGATTCCGGCTCGATACGGCTGCCGTCCAGCTTATCGATCAGCTGATACTGCTTGAGTGTGCTTAGGGCTTCATTCCAGATTACGTCCGGAAGCTTCCGCTCCGCCAGTTGAAACATAAACAGCTTGTCGTGTACGGCTCCGAGCGTTGTGACTACATCCTTCCGCAAGGAAAGCTTCTCCCGCTCCTCTTCGTAAATCAGCCGAAGCACATATAACAAGTAAGTAGCCCATTTGCCCAGAGAGGCCCGATTCATTCCTGACCCGTGGGAAACGGAGCATACGCCGTACGTCACATCCAGATCAAACTGCCAGCCGGACATCGCCAAATATCCACGGAATACATCCTGATAGTATTCGACAAAGCGAAAATCCCGGTTGATCTCCACCGTCCTTTCCCGCAAATCCATCTTCTCCCTGAGCAGGAAGGTTTGTTGCAGCATCGTCGCTGCGATTCGGGAGAACTGGTCCTTTTCTTTATCACTCATCGCCTGATAGCGTTCAAACCATTCCACTGGCCTTCCCCCCTTTTCTCCTTGCAAAAATCATCTCCGGAATCCGGTACCCGTTCACCTCGACATACCCATCCTGCCATTCCACCTGGTACGGAATCCCCGCGTCATCACTCATCAATACGGACATGACCAATTGCAGGAACTGCTCATCCGTCTCCAGAGGCAGCATGCTGCCGGGAAGCCTGTCCTGCCGCTGCATAGCCTGCTCGATATAAGCAATCACTTTATTGCGCGTCAGACCATGACGAATCCGTTCCTTCAATCCCTCATATTCCTGCTCGATCTCTTCCTCTCTCGCCTCGGTTTCCAGGTTCAGCGGCGTCGGCTGATGACGCTCCCTGCGCCTTGGCTCCGTATAAAGCGAATCGGTGGTTACGTGGTTCACGGAATGCAGCGGAAGCGATTCGGCCATCAGGCTCCAGGCCTTGTCCGGATCTTCGTAGCTGCCCGCCTTGTGAAGAATATCGACGAGCCGCCCCTTCATCCCTTCGTTCTCGTTCAACAAGTATTGGAAGCGCTCAACGGATGCTTTAATGTATGTACTGTTCTTTCGATCGATCTCCCTCAGTATAGAATTGATATTCTCATAGGCATTAATCATATCGTCGAGCATCGAGCTCACCTTGCGCTGGGCCTCCACAACGGAGGCTTCATGGCCGCGCTGAAGCATCTGTCCGGCAATCGTTTCGAGGAGCCGGTAATCTCCAAGCCATTTTTTTAAAATATGCAGTATGCTTACCCGAAAGCGCGGAACACAGTCCGTCGTTTTGATCCGGTGGTACACCTTCTCCATGACCAGACTTGTATATTGGTCAAAATGCTGTACCAGCAAATCGCGTACCTCGGTCTGCTGCTGCAGCTCCTGATAGTATTTTCGAATATTGCCGAGCAGCGTTCGGAGGCTGTCGATCAGCTCTTCCGTATTGCGATAAGCGGTAAGCAGCGCCTCATACGTATATTCATCACGCTCCGTATCCGCACTCTTCAGCGCAATATAGGTGCTGTGAACGAAGGAATTGTATTCCTTCGGCCGTTCATTCGCGACTTCCTGCAGCGTCTTGATGATCTTGATCGCAAACTCCGGTACCGTCAAATACTCTTCAAACGTATCCATGCTCTGCTCCGTCTCCAGCCACCCGGTCGCATGAAGCTTGCGGATAATCGCGTAAGCACGTTCCGATAAAGTATTGCCGCTAAGCCCCTCTTCCTCGTCGTGCGTCTGAAGCAGCTGCTCCTCCAGCGCATCGCAAAGCATGGATGCAAGCTCGCTTTTTTTGATGGCAATTTCCTGACGATAACAGGTCAGCAGTACGAATAAGCTGCTGGCATAGAGCTCTCTATATTTCGAGGTGAATATCGAAAATAACGCATCCGGCAGCCGATGCTTGGCAAAAAGCTGCATGTCATCCCTCCTCCTTCAGGAGCCTGGTGTCGGTCGTCCCGCAGCAGGGACAAGCCTTCGGCATATGGTGCTGCTGCAGCCAGAACAAATGGCCGGCGTCGCAGCGATAGCCCTGAATCCCACCGGCCTGGGTTTGCAGGTTCGGCGATTGTAGCAGCCAGTGGCGGATCGCCTCTCGGATCGCTTTGGACTTCTCCATCTGACGCAGCGCAGCCGCGGCAAGCAGCTCATCGTATTCCGATTCATTCAAATACACATTTTGTTTAAAAGCCCGCTTCGCTTCCTCCGCCTTCTTTGGTCTGGCGATGGGAGTCACCCCCTATCACAGTAATTGGGGTTTTAAACGTTGCAAAACACTGCCATTATTGTCCACCATTGCGCGATAGGTGTCAATCCTTTTCGTGTAATCTGATGGCGGCTGATGCCGAGGAATGTCGATTTGTCCGGTTGTATCTAGCCGCGCCTTGAATAGCCGCTGTTTTCTTAGGACATAGTAAAGGCATTCAAAGTTAATCTTGGGAGTGATACTATATGAATCGGATCAATAAGTCGACGGTCTGGGCAACAGGATTGCTTGGCGCTCTGGCCGCATTAGCTTTGCCGTTTTATTTTACGATGCGACCCCATTAAATCCATTGTTTCATACGAAGCTTCTTTGGGTAAATATTGATCATCCGGCGATGGCTGGCAATGATACCATACATATCCAAGGAGTGACGTTCGATGAAAATGATGAAAACCAAAGTATCTGCACTCTTCGTTTGCGCATCTTTGATGGTTGCGAATGCAGCCGCTGCTGCGACCCCTGCCGAGAGCGCAGCAAGTACACAAAGCGTAAGCGTAGAGACTATGAAAACCGAATGGACAGGACCGAAAACGAATGTGAACGGCATCTGGGTTCCCGGATTTTATGTAGGGTTTCAAGATTCGAAGGTCGTCTATATTCCTGACGGCACTGGAATTACTCTGGTTGCCAAAGGAATTCCAGTACCAAAGGGTACAATTTATATAGATTAAACCAGACAAAAGCTCTAGACTCATCCATGGATGGGACTAGAGCTTTTTTCCATTTCTTAGATATGTAGTCCGACGTAGACTGCAACCGCAACAACCAGACCCAGGAGGACAAGCTGAGTGGCCCGCCTTCTTTGCCTGCGGCGCCTTTCTTCCTTCAACGCTTGAGCTACTCTTTCGGCCAGCATGTCGAATTGCTCAATCGCGGATTTCTGCTTCAGATTGGCTCCGCAATGAGTGCAGTGCTTCTGGTAGGGTGTAGCTTTCTTACACTGGGGACACTCTATCATGTTTCCGCTCGCTCCCTTCGAAATCATTGTACTACGTCGAAGGTCAAATGAGAAAACTTTCGGCGGCGAATACCAGATCATGCACCCCTCACCATAATGTAGGCATCTGCATAAGCTGGAAGAGAATCTACTCAAAGCGAGGTCATCCACGATGAGTTATCAAGTCCCCAACGTCCACCAGCCGCAAGTCTTGTTTAGAGCCGACCCCCATGTCGTCTCCAGCCTGAAGTCCGTTCGCGATCACGTCCACCATATTTGCCGTCAGCACAGGAACCAGCTCGTGAGAATTGAAACCATGGACGGTCATGTGTATGAGGGAGTGCTTGTCCATTGCGACAAAGGCATCTTGTACTTAAGCGTTCGGAATCCTGTTCCGACCCCTACCCCATATCGTGCACTTTCTCAGCAATATTATTATAACAATGTGATTCTGCCTCTAGTGCTCTATGAGCTGTTGGTCATTACCCTGCTCTATGTATAATTAAGGAAAGGAACCGAGACCTTAGCTATCTAAGGGCGCCGGTTCCTTATTTACCTTTTTTCTATTACACGAAGAAACCAGCCGACAAAATGATCACCAACAGAATGTAGAGAACCAGTATTGCAGCTGCGGAAGTAAAGCCGCCTCCAACACCACCACCGACACAACCCATTGACTATCCCTCCTTTTTGCCTTTCTGAGATTATGTTATGCTTAGCCCGGCTGTCTTGATTAGACTCCAACCTAATTAAAGGAGGAATTTATCGGAGATGGATCAATTGCTTGATGTGAAACAAGCCGATGTGACCGGTGACGGCATCGCAGACAGTGTGTATTTGTATGGGAAGAAACCGGATCCTTCGTCCCCTTTTGCAGACCAGATCACGCTTGTCATTCAAGACGGAAGGACCCTCCTAAGGACAACGGTCCCGCTTAAAAATAACGCAGGCTATAATGCAAGGCTGTTCCTGGGGGATTTCACCAAAGATTCCACACCCGATATTCTGGTGAGCATCGATACCGGAGGGAGCGGCGGATACGGCATTTTCTACCTATATTCCTACCAACATCATATGCTTTACGAGGTGTTGAATAGCGACAGCTATAACCAACTGTTTACCTTCCTTGTTTATTATCAGGACTATTATAAAGTGAGCGTACAGAGTCCTCAGCTTAATGTGCAATTTATTATTGATATTAGTACCAAAGGGTATGGCTATCTGCTGCAGTATTACGATCCAAACGGCAAGCTAAAGCAGGCAGCCCAAGGGGAGGTTCTTGCCATAGGCGGATTGTTTCCCATTGTAACCGGCGACAAAGCGGGCGGCTATGATTTGCTTGCGATTCAGCGGATAATCGGTACAACGAATGCGGATACCCTAGGTTATGTGGAGAATCTTTTGACGTGGGACGGCAAGCAGCTGGTTTCATCCAGAATTTCCGTTGCCATTGAAGGAACGAAACTTGTTTAGTCTGCACTAGTCCTGCATGTCCGGGGTGATGACTCCAGCGGTCGATTTGCAATGCCTGCCGCTCTGCCGCTCTTCACTTCGGTAAGGACAATTTGGCTTTGCGTTCTTCCTTGCCCGTGTCCGAAACTGCCCAGCGTCCGTCAGGACAAACGGCAGTATGCCTGTGGACAAGCCCGCCCCTTCCTTCTTAT
This sequence comes from Paenibacillus silviterrae, assembly GCF_030167925.1. Taxonomy (GTDB): domain Bacteria; phylum Bacillota; class Bacilli; order Paenibacillales; family NBRC-103111; genus Paenibacillus_G; species Paenibacillus_G silviterrae. The sequence goes on along the minus strand of NZ_JASKUT010000002.1, from coordinate 779,687 downwards.
CCGACTCCATAAAAACCCTCCCGCATCCTCGCTTTTTAATATACCCAATTAATATTTAACATGGTAAACTATCGTTATGATATAACTGCCTTATGTTATTGCTGCTAGGCTTTGTTATATTTCCACATTCTAGCCGGAGGGAATTCATGCGAACATTCATACGAAAGTGGAATCAAATAAGCTTGGTTAAACGAATATTGGCAGGGATTACAGCGGGGATCATTTTGGCATTAGCCGTTCCAAATGCAACGGGAATCACTATTCTCGGTTCCTTGTTCATAAATGCATTAAAGTCGGTTGCGCCTTTATTGGTCCTCCTCCTTGTGATGGCCGCGATTTCAAAACATAATAAGGGCCATCAAACCAATATGGGATCCATTCTTTTCCTTTATGGGTTAAGTACGTTTCTGGCCGGGGTGATTGCCGTTATTGCCAGTTATGCTTTTCCGGTAACATTATCCCTAGTAAAGGGTACCGAGGATTTGACTCCGCCTCAAGGGATTGTTGAAGTGCTTAAGACCTTACTGTTTCAAATTGTCGACAACCCGGTAAGTGCCCTAATCCATGCCAATTATATCGGTATCCTAACTTGGGCGGTCCTTCTTGGCATAGCCTTGCGAAATGCCAATCATAGTACGAAAGACATGCTGGTTGACTTTGCGGATGCCGTCTCCCGCCTTGTCAAATGGGTCATCCATTGGGCGCCGCTGGGAATCATGGGGCTTGTGTTTGACTCCATAACCAAGAACGGGTTCTCATCTCTGCTGATTTACGGTAAATTACTTCTCGTTCTTATTGGGTGTATGCTTTTTATGGCTCTTGTTGTCAACCCGTTGATTGTATATGTAAACATTCGAAGAAATCCTTATCCGCTTGTGTTAACTTGTCTGAGAGAAAGCGGGATTACCGCATTTTTCACCCGCAGCTCAGCCGCGAACATCCCAATCAACATGAGATTGTGTGAGCAGATGAAGTTGGATTCGAATACCTATTCGGTCTCCATTCCGTTAGGTGCCACAATCAATATGGCCGGTGCTGCGGTAACGATATCCGTCTTGACGCTTGCAACCGTTCATACGCTTGGTATCCAAGTCGATTTTGCCACAGCAGTTCTTCTTAGTATCCTATCGGCTGTGTCCGCTGCAGGGGCCTCAGGCGTTGCAGGCGGGTCGCTTCTGCTTATTCCCTTGGCATGCAGCTTATTCGGCATTCCGAATGATATTGCTATCCAAGTAGTCGGCGTAGGCTTCATCATTGGCGTTTTGCAGGATTCGTTTGAAACGGCGCTAAATTCCTCTTCCGACGTCCTGTTTACCGCGACAGCGGAGTTCTCGAAGATACGTAAAGAAGGCAAACAATATGACGTCCAAGCTTAATTCACGGCGGTCGCTTCCAGGTATTCCACTGGAGTGATCGCCCCTTTTTTTTCCATTTATTCATTGTAAAAAGGACTCCTTGCGGAGTCCCTGACGGTGAAGTGATGAATTTGTTTTGAACCATTCGAACACTCAGGTAACCTCATCAACTTATTGCAGTTAGGATACTACAATAACGTCTCTTTGGCACATCCCCTCGCTTCTATTTGGTTTCAATAACTCCTTCTACGGCTGTATTCGTTGAAGCATTCAACGGAACCACACCTCTCTCTCACCGTCGAAGTTTATTATGGCTGTTTTCCCAAGGATTATTCGTTAAGCTGCAAAAAATTTTTGCGTGGACAGCGCAGTATTTTGCGGCAGACGTTTCATTATTTGCGCGTTGTTTGCACGGCATGAATGATAAGCTGTGTTCATCGACATTAGAAAATTCACTGAAAAGGAGATTGAATATGACGATTCAACTACTACAATGGGGATTGTTTTCATTCATGCTGGGCTTGATCCTGTCGCTTCCGCTGGCGGCTGTGCATTACCAAAACTCTCCCTCCTGGACGAAGCTTTTCACGAATCCGCGTAAGCTGAAATCGGCGCACTTGGATTTTTTCACTCAAGCCTTTGCCGCAGCTTTGGTCTATTTACTGGAATCTGCTTTGCAAACGGCATTTCCTTTGTATGTCATCATTCCTTTGCTGTTCGGGACGATCTGTAACCCTTTGCTCCTTCTGATCGAAGCGACCCCTTTGAACCGATCCGGGATGGGTAAGCGGATGTACCTGTTACTTAGAGCCACCAGCCCGGTTTCATTGCTGCTTGCATGGTTCTTCATTGCTTGGTGCTTCTTGCCGCTATATATGATTTTGCTGCTTGCACTCACAGCTCTCGCCGGATTGATGGTCATCATGAAATATAAAGCCGTATGAAGAAAAAAGAGCGAGGCTGACCTCTTCCCGTCAACCCCGCTCTTACCTTAATCGGTATGAAACACTTCTTCCATTTCCGCCCACCATTCGCCTTCTTTCCGTGTTTCCAGCGGTTCCTGGCATGGGTCGCACAATTCCCACCATCTCCGGGTTTCCGGGTCGGCGGCCATTTTGGCCATATCCGCCTCGTAATCCTCTCCATGATATTCGAAATAGCTGAATAAATACCCATCCTTGTAGTAAATCGAATAATTGCGAATATTGCAGGCATGGATCATATTCAGAACACCTGGCCATACGCTCGCATGCAGCCGTTTGTATTCCTCCAGCTTTTCCTCTCTTACCTTAATGACGCTCCCGTAGCGCTTCATGTGCAGACCTCCTTGAAAACTGTAAGTCAATGATGGCACGTTACCTATACACTGGTAATTATAGTATAAGCTGCCTTGTGTGCATAGCAATGTTTCGCTGTTCCGCCGCAGCAGCCTCGCGAATCGGAACATTTGTAATTGACTTTTCCATCCAGCTGAAACTATACTTTATTATATTCAAGTACTTTATTGAATAGTTGAGGTGATACGGCATGGGCTCGATCGAGAGAATATGGAAGGACCGACTTTATCAAGAATTCGCCCGAATCGGCAAAAGCCTGTCCAGCCCGAAGCGGTTGGAGCTGCTTGACCTGCTTGCGCAAGGTCCTAAAGCGGTAGAGTTGCTGGCGAGCCAAACGGGGATGAGCATGGCAAACGTATCGCAGCATTTGCAAATACTCCACGAAGCGAGACTCGTTCGATTTACGAAAAGAGGCACTTATGTCATTTATGAGCTCGTAGACGAGGCGGTCGCCGATTTTATGTTGTCCCTGCACCGATTGAGTGAGCGGCAGCTGGTGGAGATCAAGCAGATCAAAACGGAGGTGCTCGAGCACCATGCCCCGATGGAGCCTATCTCCATGGAGGAATTAAAGCGGCGAATGGAGAAAGGCGAAGTCTTGCTGCTCGATGTTCGGCCGAGAGATGAATACGAAGCGAATCATATTCCCGGGGCGATTAGCGTACCGTTTGAGGAGCTGGAGCAGCATCTTGCTGCGCTGCCAACCCGTAAGGATATTGTCGCTTACTGCCGCGGGCCGTATTGCCTTCAGTCGGCGCAGGCAGCGGAGCTACTGAAAAGAGAAGGGTATAACGCTTTTCATCTGATGGAGAGCGTACTCGAATGGCGGCAGTTTGCCGAGCAGCATCATTTAATGGGATAGGAGGTGCTTACTAGTGTTACCTTCAGATAAGATGAATTCTTCAGAATGGCGGGAACGACTTTATAAACGAACACTGCTTATCGTCGTCATTTCCCAAATCTTCGGAGGCGCAGGGCTAGCGGCAGGAGTAACCGTCGGAGCATTAATCGTACAGGACCTGCTCGGGAATGACAGCTTCGCGGGCATTCCTGCCGCGCTGGTTACTCTTGGCTCGGCATTATCCGCCTATTTAGTCGGGCGGCTGTCACAGCATTACGGGCGCAGATTAGGACTTGCGGCCGGTTTTATTGCCGGCGGGCTGGGAGCTGCAGGAGTTGTGGCCGCAACGGCTGCTCATCAGATTCCCTTGCTCTTCCTTTCACTTTTAGTCTACGGCGCCGGAACGTCTACGAACCTGCAAGCACGTTATGCAGGCACGGATTTGGCTAAACCGACGCAAAGGGCAACCGCCGTAAGTATTGCTATGGTTTCCACGACTTTAGGGGCAGTGGGAGGACCTAACTTAGTCAATGTCATGGGTCGATTCGCCGAGTCGCTAGGAATCCCCGCCTTGGCCGGTCCTTTCATTCTGGCAGCCGCTGCTTTTATCCTGGCAGGCCTGATTTTGCATTTCTTCCTGCGTCCCGATCCGTTCCTCGTGGCGAAAGATCTTGCCGAGGCGCAGAAATCGAACAAGGAGCAAGACGGCACTACCGATATCCGTTCGAATTCACCCGTTACCGGCACCCGGGGGATCTGGGTCGGCACAACGGTAATGCTTTTAACTCAAGTCGTGATGATTGCCATCATGACAATGACGCCTATTCACATGAAGCATCACGGTCACGGATTAAGCGAGGTAGGCTTAGTCATCAGCCTTCATATTGCCGCGATGTTCCTTCCCTCCCTCGTGACGGGTATGCTTGTTGACAAAATCGGACGCACAGCCATGTCGCTTGCTTCCGGTGCGGTGCTTCTCGCTGCAGGAATAACCTCAGCAGCCGTACCGGCCGATTCCATGCTCGGCTTGATCGTCGCGCTGGTTCTTCTCGGGCTTGGCTGGAACTTTGGCTTGATTAGCGGAACCGCGATCATCATTGATGCCACTCAACCGGCTAATCGTGCCAAAACACAAGGCGCCATAGATGTACTGATTGCCTTGGTCGGAGCATCAAGCGGTGCCCTCTCCGGTATCGTTGTAGCAAACTCCAGTTATGCGGCCCTCTCCCTTGCGGGCGGCATTATGGCACTCCTCCTGGTACCCGTCGTCATCTGGTCCCGAGGCAAACCAAGCAAGGAAAAATCCGGGAGTATGACACTCTGACCCGTCTCTCGCATACAGTTGATAAAATAAGAAAAGCTTCTATCGAAGCCCTCTCAGGGAAGTACATTCGTGATCAAGAGGAAGCTTTTCTTGAAACATTAGAATTCTTGAGCTCCGCTCAAAACTTATAAAAAAGAAGGCTTTCCTCCGGTCCCGTAAGACCCGTAAGGAAAGCCCTCTTCATAAGTATCAATGATTAGGAAAGCAGTGCGGAATTGATCTTAAACACGACCTTCTTCAGCTTCTCGCCGCCTACGGGACTGCAGCCCGGACGGTGCAAATCTGCCGGGAAAAATATAGCAAACATGCCTGGCTTCAAACGGATCTCCATCTCGTTCTCCACCTCATCGAATAAGAGATAATCGTTATCCGCCAGCCGGTCTTCCACCGCTACGTTGTTCTCAGATGCCCGCGCTACATAAATGCGCTCTTCCCCGCCTTGAACCAAATATTGCAGATCGACATACTTGGCATGACATTCCGATTTTCTTTCGCCGGGCTTGACGGCAATGAGCTCCTGCACCAAGGCAAACATGTCATCACCCATAATTTCGTATTTCCCCAGCTCCAGCTGCCCGAGATCACGGGATTGGAGAAAATCAATCGCCTTCTGAAACACTGGAGATAAAGCGCCCTTTTCCTTCTCCCAAAACCTGATGTCACCCAATATCATATTGCTGTGCTCCTTCCAAGCATACCTTTTTCTGCTAGTATAGCACAAAATACGAGATTTGAATGTGGCTCTATTTTGACCTGTCATGCGGGACAAGGATGTCGGCGGTTTTGCGCGTTTCGTGTCCGGCGAGGTCCTTTACCGCATATTCGACGGTATACACGCGCCCAGACCCGGAGCCGTTGCGATCCGCTAGCAGCAGGAAGGTGCGGTCGTCTGTACCCGGCTCCGCATCCCGGACATATTCTAACGCTTCTCCCTCACTGCAGGTAACGGACACCAGCTTCACCGAATGTACACCGGAGCCGCTGTCCGCTGCCGATATGCTCATCTCGACCGGCACCCATTGACGATTCGGCGGCCACAGCTCCGTTCGATTCGGGGTAACCTCGAGCGTCGGAGCTGTCTTGTCTATGCTGAGCTTGAGTAGTTGACTATCCTCCACGTTCCCGGCGAGATCTATACTGCGGTACTCGAGCAGTTGCTGGCCCTCGTTATTCACCGTCAACGGTGCGGAATAGACCGACCAAGCCCCGCCGTTCAACCGGTATTCCGTACGGGCCGGGCCGGAGAATTCATCGTATACGGACATCGTAACCGATACATCCGTGGTATACCACCCTTCGGCGCCGTTTGGCACCGAAGGGCTCAAGGCCGCTAGGGTCACAGGCTTGCTCACATCGTACTGAAGATAAAGCTCTCGTACTTTGGCCGCACTCAGCGAGTGTCTGTAGAAGCGCACATCATCCAAATGCCCTTTCCAATCCCGGTTTGCCACCGTACCTTTGTCAAAGCCGACGCGTGGCGGGGATTGAAGATTCGTTATGCTCATTTGACTGCTGTCATATTGTGCGGACGTTGCTGCCAATTCGCCGTTCACGTAGATTTTATTCACGGAGCCGTCCCGGACGGCCGCCAGATGCGTCCATACGCCCGGTTTCACCATGCCGGCAATGGTGGCTATACCCACCTCCCGCTCCAGTGGGACACCCGTCATATTCATCCGGACCGCACCGTTCTTCTCTACGGAGAACCACCACTGGGGCAAGCCCTTGCCCGCCAGACCGTACCAGTAGATGATATGCCGCTGCTGGAACAGCGCCTCCGGCTTCACCCATACGGCAAAGGAGAAGTCGTCTGTGCCTGTATGCAGGTCCTCCGCACGGGTCATTTCTGCAAAGGCCCTCTGGCCGTTCAAATAAAGTCCAGAACCCGCATGACCCGGCTGTACCAAAGCCCCGCTGCTTAAAACGCCCGTATGTCCTTTCCCCGTCACATCCACAATTTCGCCGTTCGCGCCGAGCTTGTCAAAATCCCAGTGCAGCAGAAGCTCCGGCATCGGTCTTGAGCGCTGAATCCCAATGGTGTAAACCCGAATGCGGTCCTTCAGTTTTGCTTCGATGCGAATCGCATCCAAACCGTTCAGCTGAATCGTTCGGGGCATTCCGGCAGAGACAGGCTCTCCATTTATCGTAATAGCGATTCCCCCGTTGGATGTTACTGGGGTTACGGTCAAGTGCTCCGTTCCCGTATAAAGCTCCAATTCATAGGAGCCGATATCCCCCCGGAAGCCGGGAGTTAGTGCACCCTCGGACAGCAGCAGACCGTCCAGATCCGGCTCTTCTACGTCAAACCATTCCATGTTGAATACAGCGAACATAATCTTGTCATACGGCGTAAACTCACCGCCCTCAAAGAGGAGCGCCCCCTTCCCGTCAGGCAGAACAGATAACGATGAATAGGCCGAGTGTCCCTTATACACCGTCTTGGAGGTCGTCCAGGTTTGGCCGTCATCATAGCTGATGCGCACCGTCATATTCTCCCGGCGGTTCTGGTCGGCGGGATTGGCAAACAGCAGCATGCGGTTCCCTTCCGCGTTATCCGCCGGCTTGTATCTGACGATGCTGGCCTCACAGATCGGGTCGATCAATACCGGGTCGTACGTAATCGGCGACCAGGTCGCCCCTTGGTCCGGACTGGTCGAGATGCCGCGCCGTTTCAGGTGCTGGTTGCTCGACAGACGGTCGTTGCGCATCAACGTCCCGTCCGACAGCTCAACCACCGTCGCTTCATTGAGCCCTCCCGGCAGTCGGCCGCTTTGGTACCACGTTGCGCCGTGGTCATCGCTTTGGATGTTCCGGCCTATTGCCGGAATGACAAGCCGTCCTTGCGCGGGGCCATGCCGAAGCTGGATGCCGATGCCCGGACCGGTAGCGTCCCATCGCGTACTGGCCGGCTGCACTTCCTCGAACCGGTTGACGAGCGGTGACCAGGTCTCCCCGTCGTCATCGCTATACGTGCTCCAGATCGTCCGCACGCCCCGGCCGGTGCCGCTGTTGATTTCCTCAATCGTATCCTCGCCGTAATTGTGGGTCATGAACAGCCAAATCCGGCCCGTGCTTTCATCCTGCACCGGCGTCGGGTTGCCGCATGTATTCGGCCCGTCATCGCAGACCAACTGCAGCGGCTGCCAGGTTCGTCCCTGATCGAAGCTGCGTTTCAACACCAGATCAATGTCCCCCGTATCCGAGGCGCTGTTCTTCCGCCCTTCAGCGAAGGCGAGCAAGGTCCCTGACTTGGTCGTCAGGAGAGAGGGAATCCGGAACGTATGATAACCTTCCGTGCCGGATACGTACAAATCCGTATTGGTGAAATACGGCATGTTCCGGCTATGAGGGTCCGCATCTGTGTTGCCGCTTGCCAAGGAGGTGGGGACACCGGCCAGTAGAGACCAAACCACACAACCAACCAAACCCGGTTACGAATCATTCGGCATGAAACTCCTTCCTTAAGGGAAATCGGGCAAGCGTGATCCGCTCGTAGGGACGCTGCTCCCCGCATTCATACAGACAAAGAACGGTACCGTCTCCGGCAAGGGCCAAATCCGAATAGGCTGCGGGGCCGGGATGCAGCTCCTGCATAATAGCCCAGGTCTTGCCGCCGTCCCGGCTTGATTGCACGGTCAGCCTCTCGCGCGAGGTGCTGGCCGGGTTAGAGAACAAGAGTCCCCCTTGCCCGACCGACAGCACGCTGGCTTGGCAGACCGGCTCGACCAACGCCTCATCGATTGCAATTTCCGACCACGTCAGTCCTCCGTCCCTACTGGTGGCGACTGCACGCCGATTGCGGCCGTGATAGCTTCGCATATTCATGTAAACCGTGCCGTCGGCAAGCTCCGCCAAGGTACACTCGTTTGTATTCTCCCCGATGATGCCGCACAGCTGCCAGCTCTCCCCATGATCGTCGCTGTAAATGACATGTGCAGTATAGGGACCGGAGCGCTCCTCCTCCGGCTGAAGCACGGCATGATTGCACGGAACGATCATACGCCCGCTCTTCAGCTGCACGGCATGGCAAGGGCCGGTGGCATACCACGTCCATTCGGGGCGCTTCACCGAAGATGTAATCTCCTTCGGCTCTGACCACGTTTCTCCGTCGTCATCGCTTCTCATGACAAGCACCTCGCGTGTCGCTCTGCCTGCCAGTATGTCCTTCTCATGGCCGTCCTCCGCATTCCGGCACAGCAGCAGCCAGATCGTTCCGGTATCCCGGTCCTGTACTGCACACGGATTACCGACGGTATCTGGGCCCAGATCGGCAATAATCCGATACGGCTCCCATGTGATGCCGTGGTCAAAGCTTCGCCGAAGCGCCAAATCAATGTCTCCGGCATCGCCTCCACCGTTCTTTCGGGCCTCACAGAAGGCCAGCACCGTACCTCTCTCCGTCACCAGCAACGAAGGGATGCGGTACGTATGATACCCCTCCTGACCCGACACGAACAACGCCATTTGCTCCAACACCTGATCATCTCCTTCATGGTTCTTGTATCTTCAAGCCTTAGCCTTTAATTGAGCCGACCATGACCCCTTTCACGAAATACCGCTGAATAAAAGGGTAAACGAACAAAATCGGCAGCGTGCTGATGATAATGATGGCCGATTTCAACGTTGCGGCAGGCGGAGGATCGTGCACGAACTCCACTTGCGTCTCATTCTGCATCACTCCGGTTAACAAAATATTGCGCATCAGCACCTGGATCGGCAGCTTGCTCTGGTCATTGATATAGATGGAAGCACCGAACCAATCGTTCCAGTGAGACACCGCATAGAACAAGCCGATGGTCGCAATCGCCGGCATGGACAACGGAACGATGATTTTCATCAGGATTACCGGAGGGGAAGCACCGTCGATGATGGCCGATTCCTCCAGCTCCTCCGGCAGGCTCATGAAGAAGTTGCGCATGATGAACAAGTTCCATGCACTGACTAACCCCGGGAGCACTAGTACCCATAGCGTATCCTTCAAGCCGAGATTGTCGATGAGCATATAGGTTGGAATCAAGCCGCCATGGAAGATCATCGTAAGAAAAATGATCAGTACCAGCGCGTTTTTGCCAGGCAAGCTTCTGCGGGACAGACCGTAGGCCAAGGTAGCCGTAAACAACAGGTTTAAAAATGTCCCGACGACTACTTTAAACATAGTGATTTTATAAGCGTTAAACACGAGCGGTCCCCGGTTAAGCAACAGATCATAGGCGGTAAAATCCAGCTTCTCGGGAATGAGCACAAATGCTCCCCGTCTCATCGACTCTTCAGCGCTGATAAAGGAAGTGGACAGCACCGACAGGAAGGGAATGAGAAAGAGCAGCGACAAGCCGATGAGAAACAGAATGTTGACTGCATCAAACAGACGCTCGCCGGTCGAGGGCTTTAGGGAATTCATTGAAAGTCAGGTCCTCCTTTCCACTGCCTTACCAGATCCCGGTCTGGTTCAATTTTTTGGCGATATAATTGGCGCCAAGGATCAGGATCATAGCCAAAATATTTTTGAACAAACCCACTGCTGTGGCGAACGAATACTGCAGCGATGTCAAGCCCTCCCGGTACACATAGGTATCGATAATATCCGCCACCTCATAGACGGACGGCGAATACAGCAGGAGCACCTTCTCAAAGCCCGCGTTAAGCAGTCCGCCGATCGAAAAAATGAGCATGATTACGATAATATGCGTAATGCCCGGCAATGTAATGTGCCACATTTGGCGGAAACGGCTCGCCCCGTCCATTTTGGCCGCTTCGTATAATCCGGGATCTATTCCCGTCATGGCCGCCAAGTAGAGAATGCTTCCCCATCCGATCGACTGCCACACATGGGAGATGACCAGAATGGACCGAAAGTATTCCGGCGCACCCAGGAAGTGAATCGGTTCGCCTCCCAGAGCAGCCACCGCTGCGTTGATCATCCCGGAGTCCGTTGACAGAACCATCATCACCAAGCCAGCCACAACTACAGTGGAGATAAAATGAGGCAAATACGAAATCGTCTGGACGATTCGCTTGAACACGGCGTTTTTCAGCTCGTTAAGCAGCAGCGCCAGAAGGATGGAGGCCGGAAAGCCGAACAGCAGCTTATAACCGCTGATCAGCAGCGTATTGCGCATGACATTCCAGAAATAATAGGAATTCCAAAATTTCACGAAGTGCTTAAACCCCACCCATTCGCCTGTAAGCACGGCTCCGACACCTTCGAAGGGGGAAATATCCTTAAACGCAATGATGACGCCGAACATCGGAATGTAATCAAAGATGACAAAATAGAGCATCCCCGGAATAATCAGCAAGTAATAGAAACGGTTCAACCTTACGGCGTTCCATAGCTTTCGAAGGCCGACGGACTGCCGCTTCGTTCTAGCTTGAATAGACAGCTGCTCTGTACGCACGGACGCCCTCCTCTCCTTCTCCCCGGCTGCAGCAGCGCAAGCTGCGGCGATCTACACCGCCTTCGGCTTGCTCATGTGCGCCGATTTCTCTTACTTCTTCAGCTCATTGTACTGACGAGTGTACTCCTGAATCCATTTATCAAGACCGGCTTTGTACATTTGGTCGATAAACTTATCAAATTCGCTTAGCGGTCTGGCGCCCGTTACGAATTTCACCAGCTCTTCACTGCGAAGACGGTCGATGTCACCCAGGGTAGGGATGTTTTCCTGCAGCATCTTCTTGTCGTACGTGATCATCGCGTCGATCGGCATCTTGGCTACATCGATGTTCGAAATTTCCTTATTTAAATAATCCGCATGCATTTTCTTAATCGGATCACGGAAGGCATACTTCGTTTCGGTTGCAAGACCGAGAGAAACCATGAATTCGCCTGCATACGAGATATCCTTGTTAAGCAGCTCGATTTCGAACTTCTTATCATCTAGGTATTTCCAGTTTGTTCCGAATGCGGCATTCAACGTGTTCGTCGGCAGATCCTGATACTGGTAGTTGACGAACTTCATCACGGCATCCGGATGCTTCGCTTTTTTCGTAATGACCATCGCCGCTGTACTGCCCGGGCTTGCCGTCATCAGTTTGCCCTTCGGTCCTTGAATGTTACGAATGATCTCATAGTTCGCGTCGGGATTTAAACCCGATTGAATTTGCGGGAACAGCAGCGTTATGCGTGAGTACCACATGGAGGAGGTCCCTACACGATTCGTCTTCAGCAGCTCAAGAGGGTCGAATTTGCCGAAGGCCTCTTTGTAGATGTAGCCCTTCTGGTACCAGTCCGCCATCTTGGCGACGAAGTCCTTGAAGCCCGGCGCGAGCTCCATCGGTTTGACCTTTTTATCGGCTGGGTCGATCCAATTGCTGTTCCCGTTGTCGGTAAAGCCGCCAAGGAACGCATTCTTAATGCCGTTCAAATCCGTCATCATCGGAATCGTATCGGCCTTGCCGTTGCCGTCCGGATCCTGCTCTTTAAACGCTTTCAAAACCGCTTCCAGCTCATCCAGCGTCTTAGGCTGCTGTAGATTCAGCTTCTTGAGCCAATCCGTCCGAACCCAGATCGGGTAATGCACCGACGGGACGCCGCGTGGAATACCCCAGATTTTCCCGTTCTTGTCCGTCATGTAATCCCATGCTTCCTTGGGCCATGCCTTCTTGATATCCTGTCCGTATTTATCCAGCAGATCATTGAGCGGAATAATGGCTCCCTTGGAGGCGTATTGGTCCCAATTGCCCTGGAATATATCGATCTCATCCTTGGACCCGAGCAGCAGGTTCAGCTTCTCCTCTGCCGCCCCCTTCGGCGGAACGATGGCAATCGGCTCAATGTTCAGCTTCTCTACATACATCTTCTTCATATCTTCCAGCGCCGCCGGTACGCTGCCTTCCGGCTTCTGGTTTAATGCACCGGAGTTTTGATAAATATAGATTTTCGGAGCTTCCTTAGGGGTACCCGCCTTGGGTGTTTCCCCTGAGGCTCCCTTACCGGGATCGGCGCCCCCTGAGCAAGCGGCCAGCGTAGAAGCGGCTAGCAAGGTAATGACGGATACGCTCGTTATTTTTTTACTCATTCCTGTTCCTCCCTTTTCGGTTCGTCAATCTTTTTCTGCCTTTGAACGCTTGGTTCAAGGTAACCTTAGCACGCGTTGAAAGCGTTTTATATAATAAATATTTGTGTTTTCATACTACAATTTCTACATGTCATGATCGTAGTATGCCTTTATAGGGCTCACTGTCCTTGTTTTCTTCCAGTCGGTATAAAGCTGTGTTCCGAGGAAACCGGCAGCCGCGCATAAGGCCAGTATCGAAGAAACCCTGTAGAGCGGAACATATCCTGAATGGCCGAAAATGTAACCGCCGGCTACACCACCGATAAGTCCAGCCAACCCCGCCCAGTTCCTGCATGTACGAGAGCGCCGTCAAAAGAAAGATGCCGTACGATAACCCGTGCAGCGGCTTACATCGCCCCCCATACCTGCCCAGCAGGAAAAAGACCGGAATCTCACTTGCCGCCGCCAGAAGCCATGACCAGCCGATGAAGGTTTCCGGGGCGCCGAGCTCCTTCAGGTATAACACGATAAACGAGTCGTTCATCCGATGCGCAATCGATACGTCGAGTACAAGAATCAGAAACCATAAGAAACGGACCGAGGTTAGTATTGGGAAAATATGCGTAAACTCGACCTTTCGGGCGCTTGCCTTCCTGTCCTCCAACAGGAAAGCGAACAGCAGCGTCATCACGACGATGGCAATACATACCCTCTTGGCAGCGGGAATGCCGGACTCCTTCAGCAGAAGCCCGAACAGCATGGACGCCGAGGCAAACCCTATGGAGCCCCACACCCGGTAGGAGGCGTAGCTTTTACCGGTTTGCTTCGCAGTGAGCAGCGTCACGGCTTTAAAAACATGAATGCTCCCTCCCCTATCTCCCGTACCCGACCGTAATGTGAAAAGAAAACCTAGCCGGTATTGGTATACCGCTAGGTTCTCATTCAAGAGCCGTACAACCTTTTGTATTCGCCGGGTGTCAGACCCATTAATTCCTTAAACACCTTGATAAAGTAGTAAGCGTTGCTGTACCCTACGTGCTTGCCGATTTCATTGATTTTCATGTCGCTTCGGGTTAACAGCTCCTTGCTCTTCTCAATTCGAATACGCTTCAGGTAATCGACGAACGGCTGTCCGGTGATTTGCTTGAAGAGCCTGCTGATGTAGGCCGGATTCAGATTCAACTGCTCGGCCACCGAGTGCAGCGAAATATCGCTGCCGTACTCCCTCTCCATCATTTCCACTACCCGGGCGATGTGTGAATTTCCTTTAGCGTTCATTTCCCGCTCCAGATAATCGGTAATGTGCCGGATAATCCGGTGGAACCACCTGCAGATATCATCCAAGGATCCTTGCTCGAGAAGCTCCCGGTACGGATCCGTCCCGTTGCCGAAAACCGCCTTGGTGTTAGCCCCCAGCTGGGCATAGCTGTTCATCATCGCTGTCAGCAACTGAACGAAGATAGGCTGAATTTGATTATAATGCAGCTTGTTCTTATGTGCGTTCAGCTCGAATACCAGGTCTTCGAACGCTTGGAGCGCCTCGGACTCACGAGCTGTCTTGATGTAACCGAGCAGCACCTCTTCCTTGTCCTTGGGATAAACAAATTCGCTGCCGCCACCGCCGGTCACCATCAAATCTTCGATGGAAATAACGTAGCCCTTACCGTAAATAATCTGATATTTTAACGCTTCCTGCGCTTCCTCAAACGCTTGCGGCAGCTGCAGTATAGATGAACAGGCTCTTCCGACGCCCATCGTACATTCGCTTCTTGCTTCCAGATTTACGACATCAAGCAGCCTTTGCCCGATACGATATACCTGCTGTTGATTCATGCCGCAGCGGTTTAAGACGATCGCCAGGGTATCCTTCCCAGAATCAACCAGAAAATACGGCGTCTCCAGGATCCCGCTCTCCTTGATCGTGTCGATCACCTTCATTTTGAATAATTCGCCGGCAATCATATCCCGCTCCGGCCGCGGGTCCTCGCGATCACCCAACCAAAGAAGGAGCAGAGCCAGATCGCGGGTTTCGATGTCAAGGTCGAGATAAGCCTTCTTCTCCTCGATCTCCTCCAGCGTTAAGGAATGACGGTGAAGCAGCGTATATTTGAACTGCTCCTTGTAGAACGGCAGGCTCTCCTCCAGCTTTTCCTTGTAATAATCCCTCTCAGTAAGCGTCGATTGTACAAAGCTGCCGATCATATGGATCTCGTCCGAATCCTCCGCCCTGCGCTCCGTCGTCCCGTGGATCAAAGCCTGCAAATAGGAGATCGGCCTATAAAGACTTCTTGAGGATAAATAGGCGAAGGTGAGGGAAAGCAGAAGCAGCAGGATCGCCGAAACGACTATCGTTTGTGTAATCGACGAGGTGCTTTCCGATAACGCTTCCATATCGGATATGTTGATAAACGTCCAACCCAACAACGGGGATGTTGAATAGCTGACCAGCATTTGCCGATCGTCCAGCTTGGTTCGATACGAGCCCGTCTTCCCGACAACCGGTTCGTCTCCGGGCAGAATCGTCCGCAAAGGCTGATGCATTTGGGCAGACAGGCTGTGAAACAATACGTTGCCCGTAGAGGACACGACGAAAATATCGTCCTGCTCATTCAGCTTGCTTAAGATTTTTTTGTAAATCAGCGCCGCATCCAAATTAATAATAAACGCATTGTTTGCTTTGGTTGATTTATAAATAATGGACAACAGACTTTTTTCCCCCGGGTGATACTGCCTGGCAATTCTCGTATCCATATAAACCGCGTTCTCGGTCGATTCCTTCAGCGCCTCGACCCACGCTGTGTCATAGAAGTTATCCAGCGTGAACTGCCGGTTGGAGCCGTCATTTTCCGAGGTGATGACAAGGTTGTTGCTGCTGTCGTAAAAATAAACGGAATCCACAAACTCGTTGGATAGCTTAAACGAGTTGATCAAAGAGATGGCATTCTTTTTATTCTCCAAATACCAATACAAATCGGGTAAATCTTCCTTCTGAATCTCCCCCCTCAGCCCCTCGTAATAGGCGCCGCTAGGGAATTTCTCGAATTCCTGAAACCATTGGTTCATGGCAAGCAGATTCGAGTTTTCCTTAATTCGGTTCAGCACTATTTCCATGGAATTGATCGTTTGATTCAAATACTGCAGCTTGTTTCTTCCCGTTTCCTCTTCGAACGTATGAGAAACCTTGTAGTAAGCGACGACATCGGAAATCAGGTTGGGTATGACCGCAATGAGAGCGATCGTCAGAATCAAACGGATGAAAAATTTGCGGCGTTTGATTTTGCCGAGCAACGCAAACCACTTCACTTTCTTGAACACGGAATGGTCTCCCCCTTTGGGCCGAACTCATAAAGCGCTTCCATTTTCGATTATACCGAATGCCGCCGCATAATTCTATTTCTTCTACTAAATGGGTTGAGGAGCGGCTACTTGGCGGCAACACCGCTGCTTCTAAGAACATTGCTCTGCCTATAGAAGGCTTCGATACGGGAACGCTCCTCCGCCGTAAATTGCTTAAGCGGCTGTCGAACGGTCGGTGCCGAGAGGACCCCTTGAAGATAGAGCATATACTTTTCGTAAGCGATCACGTCGTATTGAATCATATGGGCGATCACGGCATTGGCTTCGGCCTGCAGCTTTTGCAAGGTGTTCATGACCGGTCTTTCCTCCGATGATATGATGTCGTACATGGTTGTGAACAAGCGGGGCATCATGTTGTAAGTGCTCCCGATGGCCCCGTCCGATCCGGTATAAGCGCCCCCGATATATACCTCATCATGTCCGTTATAGATCAGGAAGTCGTCGCCGCAGCGTGAGCGGATCTGCTGCATCTCGAAGAGATTGAGCGAGGTGAATTTAACCCCGATGCATTTCGGATGGCGGCTCATCTGCTCATAGAAATCCAAGGATAGGCTGACTCCCGTTGCCCCGGGGAAGTGATAAACAAGCATCGGCACATCGACCGTATCCATTATAGCCTCATAATGCTCACGAATCTCTTTCATAGTAACTTTATAGTAAAATGGGACCACCGCGGACACGGCGTCCACTCCCTGAAGCTCCGCATGCTTTGCCAGCCGGATCGACTCCCTTGTGCTGATGCAGCCGATATGGGCAATGATCGTCACACGACCCTTGGCCGCCTTAACGACCGCCTCCAACACCTGCTGTCTTTCTTCGCTTGTCAGAATAAAGCCTTCTCCTGTGCTGCCTCCAACGTAGAAGCCTCGAATGCCTTGACTGATCTGGTGCTCGACCAAACGGTCCAGAGAAGCATAGTCGATCTCTCCGTTCTCCTGCATAGGCGTCACCAAAGCGGTAAAGATGCCGCGAAACGCGTCGCGGTTTATTAGCTTTTTCATAAAGTCCATCCTCTCCCTTATTCACTACAGAATTGATGCAGCTGATGTACATAGTTTACCTTTAGGGAGTCCTGAGCATATTTCATTTTTTTATAAAAGCTTTCATTTTTTTATCGAATTCATCCTGTATAATAAAAGCTGATCTTAAGGAGAGAGGTGAGAAGCCGCCATGTATCCGCAATATATGTTCGAATTTCCCAACATTGATACGGACTTTCCTTTTCATATGAAGAAAAAAAAGTACACCTCGGTTGCCCCGCATCGGCATGATTTCATTGAATTCTCCTTTGTTATAGAGGGAAAAGGAACGGAACGCATCAATGGCACCGAGCACGAGCTGCTTCCCGGGACTTTGGTCTTACTGCTGCCGTACCAGATTCATGAATATTGGGCCAACCGGGACCATCCGCTTGTCATGTTCATTTGCAATTTCGATATGAAGCTGCTGACTGCGGGACCGGAAGCCGCATGGGGCGTAAAGGATCTTCTGCTCGGTCAACATGGCAGCCAGCCTGCGCATGCCCAATTGCAGGGCACCGGTTACGAAGAAGGCTTGAACCTATGGAAGAAGCTCTATCAGGAGCACGAATCGACGCTCCCGTGGCGTCCTGTCATGCTCCGAGCCCTACTCCTTGAGGCGCTGTCCTTGTTCGTGCGCAGCAGCGGAATCGTCCCGTCAGCGTCAGCCCGTCAGCCTTCCTCCGTCAATACGAAAGGAATCTGGCCGGTTGTACAGTACGTGTATGAGCACTATTTGGACCCCTTATCCTTGACGTCCTTGTCCGAACGCTTCGGTGTCCATCCGTCCCAGCTCAGCACGCTGTTCGGGGAAGCCTACGGCATCCATTTCGTCGATCTGCTGCATGAGCTGCGCGTACGGCATGCTTGCAGCCTGTTGTTATCCTCCGAGCTGCCGATTTCACAGGTCGCCTATGAATCCGGCTTCTCCTCATTTCCCACCTTCTCCCGCGCGTTCCTGCGCATACGCGGAATGACGCCAAGACAGTACCGGGAGCGGCAGCTGAAAGGCATCGCAGGATTGCATTAAGCCGTCTCACGTTGCAAGGCCATCGTCTACAATGGAAATAACCGCTCCCTATTTCAGAGAGCGGTTATTGTTACGCTTATATCATACGGTGTACTGAGTAATCACGGAACGCAGCTTTTGAGAGATACGCGCCAGTTCGTCGGAGGAAGCGGAAATTTCTTGCATCGAAGCAAGCTGCTGCTGCGAGGAGGATGACACCTGCATGGCATGATCGGCCGCGTTGCGGGAGGTTGTCACCATCTCCGCCATCGAAGCGGTCACCTGCTCCGTACCGGCGGACATCTCCTGCGCGGCTGCGGATACCTCCTGGATCTGATCGGACACCTGCTGTACGGAAGCAACTATCCGTTCAAGCATACTGCCGGCTTGCCCGATGACCTGCTTGCCCAGCTCAACCTCCTCCACACCGGACATAATCCGTGTGACGGCTCCACCGGTTTGCTTCTGTATCTCCCGAATCACCTCGGTAATTTGTCCCGCCGATTGCTTCGTCTGCTCTGCCAGCTTCTTGACCTCGGAAGCTACGACCATGAAGCCGGCGCCATGTTCCCCGGCCCGCGCCGCTTCGATGGAAGCGTTCAAGGCAAGCAAATTCGTCTGAACCGCGATTTCGGAGATGACGCCGATGATCGAATCGATTTCCTCGGAATGTTTACCAAGCTGCTGTACAACGGCAGCGGATTCCCCTACCGTAGCATGAATCTTGTTCATTTGCCCAATCGCCTGCTGCAAAGCTTCGTTACCGCTTATCGCCTGCTCACCGGCTGTCGCTGCGGCTTCCGCTACCGTAGAGGAGGTTTCAGCGATTCGCTGAATCCCCTGCGCCATCTCCTCCATGGCTACGGAGGTTTCCTCAGCCCCCTTCAGCTGCGTGTGGGCTCCGGCGGCTACTTGCTGGGTTGCTTCCGTAATTTGATTGCTTGCCTGGGTAGATGCGTGTGCATTGCGTGTCAGCATCTCCGCCGACTCCGCTACCTGCTCGGACGCCTGCTGACCGGCAAGAATCGTCTCCCTGAACGTATCCGCCATCCGATTGAAGGCATTTGCAACAATGGCAAGCTCGTCCCTTGACTCCAATCGGACACGGAACGTCAGGTTCCCTTCAGCTATTTCCGATGCCGAGGCTTCCAAAGCACCGACCGCTCTTTGAACGGAGGCATAGAACGAAATAAACAAGTAGATGACACCCAGCAGCACCAGCAGAGCTACCGTAACAAGAATTGTCTTATGCATATTCGCTTCATCGATTCTTGTCTGGAGCAAGCTCTTCAAAACTTCCATTTGGGTTTCATATTGCTTATACGTTAGCTCCACTGACCCGCTTAGGCTCGTGTAGGTATCTTTCGGCTTCATGGTGAAAGAAGCATCCAGCAGAGTAACCCGATTGACGAATTCCAGCAGCTTTGACGTTTCCGCGGCATTGTTATTATAAGCTGCCTTCAGTTTCGATCCTGCTTGCTCGTGGATGTCCGCCGTAATAATCAGGTTCGAATTGATGGTCTCCAGCGTTGTTTTGATTTGCTCAGACAAAGTTGTAAGCGTCTGCTGTGTAGCGATGCCGGATGATCTTGCAGCCGTGAAGGCTATCGCCAAAGCTCTGGCGCGGCCGACGCGGTCCGCCAGCAGCGGCATTTGCTTAAGTGCCGAATCCATCAAATAGTAACTTCCTATTTCACCGTCAATGACGAGACCGGAGGAATTCGTGATATGCGTCATCAGAGAACGAATGTCCGTTAGAATGGAGCCGTGCTGATCAAGGCTCTGCTGAGGAGAAAGATCCGTCCCTTTGTTCTTGAGCTCGTTCCACTTTTTCAGAATAGCGCTCCATCGCTCCGTCGTTTTGAAATCCTCGCCCATTTCGCCATTGAGCTGTTCAATGGACGCTATGGCTTGCTGAATGGCATCCTCGGTTTTTGGCACGTTTTCTTGTAAAGAGGTATCGCCAAGAATGATGCCGCTAAAGAGCGCGCGCCGCGTATCCATAGCGATCAGCAGGTCTTTAAGACTATCCGCATAGGTAACGCCTCGCAGCTCCTCTTTGATACGGGATGACGCGGTTGACGCATTGGAGTATTGCAGAAACGTTAGAACCAATAGCGGAACGATAACAAGAAGACCGATGACGATAAATTTGTTAACATACTTCAATCGGTTCATGATCCATTCGCCCGGTGCGAAAAATACCCTTACTTTCTGTGCAATGCCTTGGGATGTTCTGTTGGTTGCCATGCTGTCATTTCCCTCCGTCATGATAAAAATAAAAAAAGGAAACCGCGTGTTTCGGTCTCCTTTAATGCAAGAGGCTTGAAACATTCGGCAGCTGGCTGGCATGAAGGGTTCCCCCTTTGTAGCCCCTATAGCTTTGCGGCCAACGCTTTCGCGAAGTGTGCCTGTATCGTGTCTTTATACCTATGGTCGATTCTTATTATATACTCATGTGATAGGAAATTGGTAGGGGGTCTGTTAAACTTTTTTTAGAATTTCGACATATCCGACCGGTGCGGGTTCACACTACTTTCTTGAGCCGTTAACCACAACGTTCATAGCAGCGGTATACTCCCCGAATGTAGCTGTAACGCTTGAAGTGCCTGCAAGGTGAGCCTTAACCTCTCCGTGGGCGTTAACCGATGCAACCGAACCGTCGCTATGGGCAAATTTCACTTTCTCCGGAACCTCTTTTCGCGAGCCGTCTTTATACTGCAAGTAAGCTGTTACAGTGGTTTCCTCGCCGGGCTCGGCTTTCCAATCAGCAGGACTCAAGACCATGCCAACAATCGAATTCCGTTCGAAATAAACACGGTAAGTCGTATGGTGCACCCCGTCCTCCGCCGTGACGACAATTGTGGCAGCACCGGGAACTCCTTCCGCTTGTGATACTGCAATATTGGCTTTAGCATCTGCAGCATCAGCTGTAATCGGCAGTGCGCTGCTTGTGCCTTCCGGCAAATATACGGTATATTCCAGAAGCTCAGCCGCGAAGCCCGCCAGAGGGGCGCCTTCTAACTGTATACTGGCAAGCCGGGAGTTGTTGCTCATCACATATACTGTGGATGACGCGATAATGCCGTCCAAGGTCGCTTCAATTTCAGCCGCACCGGGGTTCAGCGGAGTGACGATACCCGACGGGCTCACGGTCAGCACTGACGAGTCGGATACCGTGTATTTCACATGGCTCGTGACGTCACTAGTAAATCCGCCGGAATAGCTGCCGGTAACCTTCAGAGGGTACTGCTCCCCGATCACCGCCTTCCCATCCGTCCGGTCCACTGTAAGCTGCTGCAGCTGCCTTTTCAGATACAGGTTGCTGACGATCGGTAAATGGTCGGAGGCTTGCGTCTGAATGACGCGGGCGTTCTCACGTTCACCGAGCATGACGTCGCTGGAGGCCAAGATATAGTCGATTGTGGCCGACGGGTTGACCGAATCAATGGTAAACCCGTTCGGCTGGTCTGCGAACTGGTTCTGAAGCTCTTTGGTGAACTTGCTCATTTCGGGTGCATACGGCCTCGCGTTGAAATCGCCTACGAGGATTTTGGGGCCGCTTCGTTTCGCCATAATAGCTAATATTTCATCCGCCTGGGTATTCCGCTGAATGGCATCCAGTCCCAAGTGGGTGGAATAGAAGCTCAGCTGAACCCCTTGAACGTCAATCGTCGTCTCGAGTACCCCACGCTGCTCCTGACCATAGCTCGTAAGCCAATAATTCTGGTTCTGCATAATAGGGTATTTGCTCAGAACGGCAGTGCCGTATTGGCTTCTCGGCTGTCCCGGCTCTGACGGCGGACGGTCCAGATTGGCCCCATACGCGAACTGCATGCCAAGCAAGTCGGACAATCGTTGGATCGTATCTTCGTTATTGCTGCGGCTCGAATAATAACGGTCCACCTCCTGCAGGCCGACGATCTCCGCACCCGACTGCCTAATGACATCGGCTATTCTTTCCAGATTGTAATTATCGGATGGGTCGGCACCGTGATGAATGTTATAGGACATTACTTTAATAGGAAAATGCACGTCTGTTTTCTCCTCTGCGAAGTGAATTCGATATTCTTTGGTGGTCAATCCATCATCTGCAGTGCCGATCACATAGACGATTCCGGGCACTACGGAAGGCAGCTGTATCTTTGTCGCGCCGTTTGGGTCCTCCGTTACGGCCGTCACTGCCGGCACCTGCCGGTTATCGGCCGGAAGGGTGAAATAATAGTCCGTTTGGCTAGGGGTGAACCCGGGGATAGGCACTCCGTTCACGCTGATCGACGACAGGTTAGGATTTTTTAAGTACACGGAAACCGGCAAATTAGCCGTGCTTTGGCCGTAGGTGGCTGTAATGACCGTAGTTCCGCTTGCTAATGCACGGAGAACGCCCGGCGCCGGAATATCCGCTACGTGGGGCTGTGTGTTTGCGTATTGGGAATGATTCGTCACATCGCGGATCGTTCCATTGGTCATATAGGCTTGAAGCTTGAAGGTGCTTGTCGTTCCCACCGTCTCAATCTTGATTTTATCCGTGAAAGCCAGCGACTTGATGTTAGGGTTCAGGTGAGCGTCCGGATTCAAGGTGAGCTCACTTACAATCGGAAGATGCGTGGATGCAAGCGATGGTACGACCTTGGCCTCGCCAAGCTCCCAATTTCGGTCCGGCATGATGTAGCTGATTCTTTTGGCCGGAAGTTGAGAGGGATTTGTGAAAGCTTCCGGCTGGTCGAAGAAAGCGTCATTGAGCTCAGTAAACAACTGCTTCATTTCTGCAGAAGTGTCCAGTGCGTTAGGATAAGCGGCTACAATCGCCGGGACGCTTTGGCTCCTCACAATGGCGAGGATTTCATCGGCTTGCTTCAGCCTCATGGTTGATGAAGTATCCATATGGGTTGTAAAGTAACGAATCGTCGTGCCGTTAACTTCAATGTCCGCTTCCAGCAGAGCCCTTTTCTCGGTTCCGGAGTTGGACAGCGGATGATTCATGGACGAAACGATAGGGTACTTACTCAATATCATTGTGCCGAATTGGCGCCGCTCGGTTCGTCCCGGCTCCGGAGCCAGATCGACGTTCGGGGCGAACACATAGTACATGCCAAGCTTCTCCGAAATCAGCTTGGGCTGATCCTCGTAGCTGCTTCGGCTGGAATAATTTTTATCCACCGCTTGGAGCGCTATCACTTCGGCGCCGGTGCTGCGAATCGCGTCGGCGATTCGCGTCGTGTCAGGTACGTTATCCGTGCCTCTGGCGTTGTTTATGTTGTAGGTCGCCGCTTTGAGCTTGAGCGGCGGCTGCTGGGGAGCAGCCGTAAGAGCCGGCCCTGTGGAGGCGCCGGCCCAGGCTGGAACCAGCAGCTGAACCATAAGAGTTAGGAATGTGAGGAGGCAACAATAGCTTAAGCGCTTACCCTTCAATTGTGATCATCCCTCTCCATGCTTGGTTAGCTGGAATTCATTGCTTCCTTATTTTTTGTACCGATCGTAAGCCGCTTGATAAATTTTCATGTAATCGTCCTGCCCCATTTTCTTGATCGTATCGACATACTTGTTCCAATCCGACAACGGTGCGGCGCCGGTTATAAACTTGGTTGTCATTTCGTCAATGTACGTCACAATATCGGTGCTCAACGCCTGCATCCGATCGGTTTCTTTGTCAGTGTAGCTGAATGCGGGCCAAACCTCCTTAGGCAAATCAGCCGCAACCTTTTTCGCCGCCTCCAAAGATTCCGGCATGCTTTCCGCCCCTTTGAAGTATTTCTCTCTTACGATGCCCGGATAACCGCCGCCAGGCCATGTCACGTATTTGACAAGCGCCTGCTCAAAGGTCAAGCCCTGCGGGTTCTTGTTGATTTCATCCGTATATTCGACGCTTCCGTCAGGCTTCTCGATGTAGCTTTTGTCCTTAAAGCCCATGAAGAACATTTTGTTGCCCTCTTCACCGAAGAAGTAATCCATCCAACGAACGGTCGCTTCCGGATTTTTGTTTTTGTTCGTAATCACGAATGCGCCAGGATTCGCAACTGCCGGTCTGTATTCGGAATGCAGCTTGTCGCCTCTCGGTCCTGCCAACGAAGGTGCGCCGATATAACCGGTCTGTTTCATCAGAGTGAAAGGGCTGCTTACTCGCACTGCACCAAACACGCCTTCCGCCCCTTTGGCGAAAAATTTATTTTGATCCTTTTCATTAACCAGGATATCCTTATCGATCAAGCCTTCGGACCACAGCTTATTGAAATAGGTTAGTAGCTCCTTGTAACGATCATCCGTCGGGATGAACCTTAGCTGATTGTTCTCTCCCATGTCTACGAGAGGATGACTAGATCCCCGGTTTTGAAGACCGAAGTAACCTTTGAAGTGGAGAATGACATCCTTCAGCTTCGTCGCCCCCAAGGGTACTTCGTCCTGCTTGCCGTTTTTGTTAAGGTCGGTGCTTTTCACGGCTTTCAAGTAGTTGTAAAACTCGTCGAGCGTTGCCGGTTCCTTCAGCCCTAAAGCGTCCAGCCATTCTTTCTTGATCCATAGCTTGGCGCCCATCCGAACCGACGGGAAGTCCGGGGAAAGCATGTTCGGGAAGCTGTAGATGTTGCCGTCAGGCATCGTAATCGCCTTTTTTACTTCAGGATATTGATCCATGATCTTCTTGAAGTTAGGCGCATGCTTATCTATCAGATCGTTCAGCTTGATAAGCGCGCCTTGACCACCGTACTTCATCAAGTCGTCCGTGCTGAATCTTCCGAGGTATATCGCATCAGGGTAATCGCCGCTTGCCATCATCAGATTCCGTTTCTCCGTCAGCGCGTCGAACGGCACTAGCTGGAAGTCTACGTTGATGTTGGTCATCTTGGCGTACTCCTGCCATAGCATCGTTTCGTTCCAGTTATTAGCCGTCGTTGGGGCTTTCCCCGCCATCATCGTCAGCTTGATCGGCTCCTTCACAATGGGAAATCCGGAAGCATTCAGCTTGTCACCCGCCGCAGGTGCCGGTGTGTTCTTGTCGGCCGTCCCCGGACTCGTTCCGGCATCACCGTCGCTGCAGGCTGCTACAAGTCCGGCGGATACGGCCGTGGTGAGGAGCAATGAGATCCATTTTTTCGTTTTCATCGATAAACCTCCCTGTTCTTATCACATGATTTATCCTTTAAGGGCTCCTATCATAACTCCCTTAACGAAATACTTTTGTAAAAATGGATACAAGAGCAGCACCGGCAAATTGGCGATAACGACGACGGCGTACTTGATCACTTCCACTTCCATAAGCTTCTTCGCGAGTGAGTCATCAGCCATATCGATCATGGCCGCCATCTGCCCCTGAATTAATATTTCTCTCAAGATGAGCTGCAGCGGATATTTACCGCGATCCGACAAGTAGATCAAGGCTTGAAAGAACGCATTCCAGTGGCCAACAGCGTAGAACAGCACCATGACCGCGATGATCGGCATAGATAACGGCAGCACAACCCGAAGCAAAATGCGGAAATTGCTGCAGCCGTCAATGGAAGCGGCCTCCTGGATCTCGAACGGAATGCTGCTTTGAAAAAACGTCCTCATGATGATCACGTTATAAACCGCAATTGCATTCGGAATCACCATGGCCCACAAGGTATTGAGGATGCCCAGCTTTTTCACCAGCAAGTACGTCGGAATCAATCCGCCGCTGAAAAACATCGTAAACACAATAAACGCGGTAATCACGTGACGTCCGCGGAAGTCCGCCCTTGATAGAGGATACGCCGCGCATATCGTCAGCACGAGGTTGATCGCCGTACCGACCAGGGTGTACACAATGGTATTCAGGTACCCGCTCAAAATCTCCTTATTCTGAAATACGCGCTCGTAACCGACGAAGTTGATGCCCTTGGGCAGCAGCCAAAGCTGACCTCTGGCTACCACGGAGGGTTCGCTTACGGACGCGCTAAGCACAAACAAAAGAGGATACATAACGATTACGGTGATCAGGATAAGCAATAGGGTATTCACGGCATCAAACACTCGGTCTCCCCGGCTATAATCCATCAGGCGTCCCCTCTTTACCATAAGCTGGTTTGGTTCATTCGTTTGGCTGCAAAATTCACAAGTACCAGAAGAAAAAAGTTAATGATCGAATTAAACAATCCGATGGCTGCGGAAAAGCTGTACTGCGCCTGGATGATCCCGCTTTTGTACACATAAGTGGAGATAACCTCGGAGCTTTCCAGGTTCAGGTCATTCTGCATAAGATACACCTTCTCGAAGCCGACACCCATGATCGATCCCATGTTCAGGATTAGCAAGATAACGATCGTCGGCATAATTCCCGGCAAGTTGACATGCCAAATGCGCTGAAGCCGGGTCGCCCCGTCTACCTTGGCCGCTTCGTGAAGCTGAGGGTCGATGCCCGCCAATGCGGCAAGGTATATGATGGAGCCCCATCCCATTTGCTGCCATACCCCCGACCCGACGAAGATCGTTTTGAACCAGGCCGGCTCCGTCATAAACGAAATGGGCTGTCCTCCCATAAGCACAATCAGCTTGTTGATCACACCGGTTTCCGGAGCGAGGAACATGACAACAATGCCGACAAGAACGACTGTAGAAAGAAAGTGCGGTGCGTACGTTACGGTCTGCACTATTTTTTTGAACCATATCCTTGTCGGTTTGATTTCATTTATCATTAAAGCCAGAATAATCGGCACCGGGAATCCGATTGCCAGCTGATATAGGCTGACTCCCAGCGTATTGGTGATGAGCCGCCAGAAGAAATAGCTGTCGAAGAAACGCTCGAAATGCATCATGCCTACCCACGAGCTGCCCCATATCCCTTTGGTGGCTACAAAATTTTTGAAAGCAATTTGAACACCGTACATGGGGATATATTCGAAAAGGATAAAGTAAGCAAGGACCGGCGAGATCAGCAGATAAAGCTCCCAGTTTCTAAGGTAAGGCTTCCACCTTGTGCGAATTCTCGATTTGGTATTTTGAGGCAGCGAAGTGTCCTGCATAGCCTTCACCTCCTTCTAGCATGGACTTTATGACATCGCACCTTGTCTTTATTATGGAGTGACCTACAGTCAATAATGCTTAACTTGTACCGTCCTGCCCTGCTTGACGGATTCATAAGCGGACCATGCCACTTCGGCGGCACGCAGTCCGTCCATGCCTGTGATGCTGGATTGGCGGCATTCGCGAATGCTTGCGACAAACTCTTCCACCAGAGCGGTATTGGACTTATCGCCCCAGTTGACATATTTATGGGAAGCTGCAGAGCCGTTCTCCCAAAGACTGCCCGCTTGCGCGAACGCATCCAGATGAATGGCGCCTTTCGTACCGATGATCCTCATCGTCACATTGCCCCAAGTGGAGAACGATTCCGGTCTTGACCAGCTTGTATCCAACGTGGCGATTACCCCGTTATCGAAAACCATGGAAAGCAGGCCGCAGTCATCCACAGGAATCTCATGCAGCAGGGTATCCGCTTCAGCGTATACTTCCTTCACTTCACTCCGCAGAAACCATCTCATCAGATCGACCACATGAACCGTATGATCAAGAACCGCCCCGCCGCCGGACAATGCGTAATTCACGAACCATCCGCCCGGCATTTTGCCATGATTTGTAGCTGCAATGGCCACGATATCGCCGATATCGCCGGAGTCGATTTGCCGCTTTACCCTTTTCACCGATTCGTTCATACGTACGGGGAAAGCCGTTTGCAGCACGAGGTTTTTCTCAGCGCATAAGTCAATCAGCTCGCGGGCTTCCGCTCCGTCCGTAGTAATCGGCTTCTCGACCAGGATGTGCTTATTGGCTTCAGCGGCCTCGATAGCCAGAGGATAGTGCTTTCTATTCTCAGAAGAGATGACAACCCCGTCGACCTGCTCCAGCAGCTGCTTGTAATCAGGGTAAAAGGTTGTATTGAAGCGTTCGGCCGCTTTTTGTCCGCGCTGTGGATCATCATCGTAAACTCCGGTAATTTCCGCAGACTCGTTCGTCTGCAATCCCGCTGCATAACTGTTCGCGTGGCCCATGTGGGCGAAGCTGATCATCCCTATCCGCAACTTGTTCATCGTGGGTCCACCCCCGCATCGACAGGTTGGTTGGTTCGTGCCGATTGTACGGCAGCGAGCCCGATCTTGAGCGATTCCAACGCTTCCTCACCCGAGGTAAGAGGAACTTCCTTATTTTTCACGCAGTGGATAAAATGCTCCAGCTCCAGCGCATAGGGACTTTTGGCCAGCGGGCTTTCCGGTACACCGGCTGGGGAGGCCGTTCCTCCGAACTGTACGACTGAATTCGATTTATCCCTATCGTATTGGACCATTCCCTTCGTCCCCGCCACTTCGAGCGAGGTCTGGAAGGGCGCGCCTTGCGGGTAAGCCCAGCTTGCCTCCACATGCGCCATAACACCGCTTTCAAAACGGAGGAGCGTCAGTGAATGATCGAAGTTCTCCCGTTCCCCGTTAAGCGTACGGCTGAACACCCGCCGAACCGGTCCGAAGCACCAGCGCAAATAGTCGAAATCATGAATGGCGAGGTCGATTATGGGCCCCCCGCTTCGGGAGTAATCGCCGAACCAGGTCGACCATTTGGGGAATGCGCCGGATCGGATCGTTCGAACGACGCCCGGCTTTCCCAACTTCCCGGATTGCAATTGTTCTCTAGCCGAACGGTATTCCGGGAAAAACCTCACGACATGACCCACCATCAGCGTTACATCGGCCTTTTTGCAGGCTGCGATCATGGCAGATGCGTCTTCCACCGTAAGTGCGATGGGTTTCTCGCAGAACACATGCTTGCCATAAGCGGCTGCCAGCTCTACCGCCTCACGATGAAGATCGGTTGGCAGACAAATATCGACTGCATCAATGTTTGCACTATTCAGCATAGCCGCCAGACTACCGTACGTCTCGGCGTTCCATTCATCGGCAATCCTCCGCGCCTTTTCTATATCCACATCGCAAACCGCCGCAACGGTTACGCCATCTAGCTGCCGATACGCCCGTTGGTGCGTGTTGCCCATCGTACCGGCTCCAACCAAGCCTATTCTAAACATGATATGCCCTCCCGGTTTTGTCTCCTGTTTCGAAATTAACATTTCGAAAAAAGTGGTTTAAGGCTAACGAGCCCGCCCCAACAATTCCTGCGTTTAAACGGGTCCGGCATTCCTCGATCTGAACATGCTCTGCGAACACCGGCATGCTGCGCAGCTTCACTTGCTGTTTCACTTGACTGAACAAACGAGCGTTATTAAGTGCAAGCTCACCTCCCATAAGAATCAACGAGGGATTAAACAAATGGATGAGAGTGACAATCCCCCTCCCCAACATCTCTCCCGCATAATCCATCAAGCGAATTGCCGTGGAATCACCCTCATTGCTAAGCTTGACCAGTTCTACTAGTGTTGGAGCATCCTTGCTCCCCGTCCAGCTGCACCATTGATCCAACAGTGCCGCGGCCCCGATCAGCTTCCCCAGACAACCGATGTTGCCGCAATGACAAGGAGGGCCGGACGGGTCGACGGTAATATGCCCGAATTCCCCTGCGCCTCCAGCCCCTCCGGTAAATAAATTTCCCGAGAGGAATAGCCCTGCTCCAACAGCTCTTCCTACATGGAGATACAAAAAATTGTGTACGTTTTGACTTCGGCCATAAAGGAATTCACCATAGGCAGCTGCATTGGCATCGTTCTCGAGCCAAATGGGAACCTGAAAGTGCTTCTCCAGCTCCTCCTTCAATGACAAGTGGTTAATATTCAAGCTGGTGGCCGTAATGACTTTGCTTTTCTTCGGGTCGATGATGCCCGGTACGGCAATGCCGATACCAAGCAGACGCGGCCCTTGAATGCTCCCGACCATTTCGCAGATTACATTAAGGAGGATTGTGATCAGTTCTCCTTGCTTAACGGGAGGAATCGGCTTCGTTATCAGGAGATCCGCCTTCATATTCATGAGGGCGGCCCGGCTTTGCTCGAGATCAATGGCGACCACCATTCCGGCGTCCTTAGCCAGTTCCACCAGGATCGGCTTCCTTCCGCCATTCGAATCTCCCTTGCCTACTTCGATTACAAAGCCATTGGCAATGAAATGGTCGACGATCACGGTTACCGTGGTTGGGCTTAACCGCAAATCCTTGGCTAATTGGGAACGCGACAAAGGCCCTTTCTCCCGGATGGCATTAAAGATCAAGGCCTGATTGATTTCTTTCATTAGCTGGAGATTTCCAGTACGAGCCATTTCCTTATTCATAAATAAATCCGGTCCCCATTCCTACTTACTTTTTCCAGTGAGCAAATGAAGTCGTATGTTTTATAGATATTCCATCTATTCCTGAAAATAACTTCACACAATGTTCAAGCTTTTATTTATTTTAGAGATCCGTTCATGGGAAATAAAAAAAGCAGCACTCAGCCACAACATGACCGCGTACCGCTTCATTTTTACTTTAAGAGCTGCGAAGTTATTTTGTTTACATAACATATGTTACGTAAACTATTATCTTTTAAAAACAAGGAAACTGCCGTTCAACCTCTACGGATAATCGCCCTGTACACAAATTTTGGCAACGCCGTTTGTCTGCGCCATCTCGATTTTTGCCCTTTGGCCACCGGTACGGTCAACAATCGATGCAGCCATTCAAGGTTGAGCCGCTTCCATACTTGTGGCGTAATCGCGGTTTTCCCGGCAATCACATCCAAGCTCCCCCCAACGCCGAAAACAACCTTACCGCCTGCAAGAGCCTCCTTATGGGAATGGATCCACTTGTCCGAATACGGTGCCCCCATGGCTACAATAAGCACATCCGGTTGAGTACGCCGAATCTCCTCCACGAGGAAAGGCTCCTCTTCCTTTGTAAAGAAACCATGATGCCTCCCGGCAATCCTTACCTGCGGATACCGCTGCCGAATGCGCTCTACTGCGCCTCGGTTCGTTTCCTCATCGGTCCCAAGGAAATAAAAGCTCCAGGCATATCGATCCCCTTCCTCCAACAGGCGAAGCAGCAGATCGTACCCCGTCACCCTCTCCGTAATCGGGTCCCCTTTCCTTCTGGAGGCGTACACAATCCCGATTCCGTCCGGTGTAATCCAATCCGCTTCTTGAATAATGGCATCGAGCAGCCGATCCGATTGTCGGGCTATGGCAATCTCCGGATTGACCGTGATCAGATGCAGCAGCTTCGTATCCTCCTGTTGAATATGTCGTTGTAAATGCAAGGTCGTCTCATTTAAAGTGAGTTTGGAGAAAGGAATCCCCAAAATCTCTACTGTTTTCTTCATTTCATCACCATCCGTATGTACTCAAACATATACAGATTCTACCATGCTTCCGCACACTTATCGAATGATGAATGCCTCATAGCCTAATGACAAAATTCGCTTTGACCAAGTTCATACATGCCTTGCTCTAGGGTTGTCGTTCTCACAGAACCTTGTTATAATACGATATCGTTCCATACATCCTTGTTAAGTCAGGAGCCTCGCTATGTGGGATCACTGGTCGCAAAAACTCAGACCTTGCTTATTTACTTTATTGGTAATCTCCTTCACGGTTGACGTAGCCTACGGAGGGGCTGCATGGATCAAATATATCGAAGGGGTGTTGGCTCTCCTTTGCTTCGTTATGTCCTTCCATGCGGCAAGACGTATGTTCCGGATCGTAGGCTCTCTTTTCATCACAGCCGGGGCAGCATGTCTTGTCTGGGCGAACATTCCTATCCATAAGCTCCCTCTAATGTTTACGTCTAACGTCATGCTGATTTCCCTTCTTTATATGCTGCCGTTTGTCAACCACGCTATCCGTGTTGGCGGTTATGACCGCCATTTAAGCCGTTGGCTTCAAGTGCAAGGCGGTCGGCTCGATCTACTCTTTGTTCGTTCGATCATCGTCAGCTATTGTCTGAGCCTATTCCTATTCTTTGCTGCCCTTCCCTTAATGAAGCGAGTCCTCGGCAAATATTTGGCCGGAGTGGATGGGGCTGAGGCCAAACGATTCGTGGCTTCCTCGGTTCTGCCCGGCTTCGGCATTGTGGCCGTATGGAGCCCTGTAGAGCCACTTGTCGCTACCGCCGTATTACTAACCGGCGTGTCCTACGCGAAGCTCTTTCCTTGGATGTTCGGTTTGTCGCTCGTACTTCTCACATTGGGTAGTCTCCGTGGATTCGCCTATCGCCAAGCCGGGGTCATGGAGACGGCAGCGGTCTCAAGCAGCCTTGCAGCACACAAGCCTCCGTCATGGAGACATACCTTCCAGTTCCTGTTTGCACTGGCCTTATTAATGGGGACTGCCTTTATGGTGCATTCCGTCTTCCCAATCTCTTTCTTCACGGCGATGACGTTAATTCTGCTGCCCTTCTCGATCCTATGGGCCGTTATGAAACGCCGATTCAGCCGATTTGTGAAGATCAGCCGTAAGAAATGGCGGGAAAGCACAGACGGCCTTTGTCATTTGCTGGTTTTGTTTTTATCCTTCGGATTTTTTAACATGGCGATTGCCCAGACGACTTTATTCACTTGGCTTGCCGGACCCGTTCAAGCGATATCGGCGTGGCCGGTGTTGCTGTTCCTTAGCATAGGTGTTCTCTTCCTGGTGCTACCCGTACTTGGATTACACCCGCTGGTCGTGATGAGCGTGATCGGTTTATTTTTGCCGCCTATACTTGAGGTCATTTCCCCACTCAGTATCGCTGTCGTCATGATTGTCTGCAGTCTCGCCTCCGCCTTTATGGGCACGTTTAATTCAACCGTAACGATTATGAGCGGGCTGCTTCAGGTGAACCCTTACCGGATCACCTTATGGAATTTGGCATTCGGAGTTATCTTCGCCTCGGTCGGAGTGATTACAGGTCTTCTGTTGTTGTAGTAGGATGCTCCGGATAACTGATCCAATCCGACCAGCTTCCCGCATACAACCGGACACGGGAGAACCCGGCTTCCCGAAGGGCAAGCACATTGGGTGTGGCGGAGATGCCGGATCCGCAATAGACAATAATTTCCTCATCCTTCGGTAACCCGGCAAAATGCTCCTGTAACGCTTCAACGGGTTTCCAGGTACCGTCTTTATGCAAGCCGTCCTTCCAGAAAAAATTTAGTGCTCCCGGAATGTGGCCTGCAACCGGGTCAAACGGAGCTTCCAGACCCAAGTATTGGTTAGCATCCCGCGAATCAACGAGGGTTGCTCTTCGTTTTCCTTGCACGACCGATCTTACGTCTTCAACAGCAGCCAAGGCTTCCTCTCGGATACGGGGAGCCAACCGGCGTACAGCAGGCTGAGGCTGCTCCACAGTAATGGGCATTCCTGCTCCCTTCCATGCCTCAAAACCTCCATCAAGAACCCGAACGTCTTCGACGCCGATATATTGGAGCACCCACCACAAACGGGCTGCTGCAGGTCCATTCACATCCTCATACACGACGACGATAGTACTCGTATCGATTCCGAGAGCTCCAAACCGTTCGGCAAGCCGTTCAGGCGTCGGTAATGGGCTTCGTCCGCCATGCTCCAGGGCCGGATCCGTCAGGTCTGCCTTGAAGTCAACGAATACGGCCCCCGGCAAGTGCCCTGCATCATAAGCACGCCTGCCATAGTTCGCTTCCTTCGGTGAAAACCGAACGTCCGCTATAACGAGATTTCCCTCCGAAATGCGCTCACGTAACCACTCCACATTGACAATTACTGAATTGGACATGCCCAATCCCCCCTTGATATATTAGATGACGTATTCCAGATCGTCCTGGGTCTTAACTTGATGAATGGCAGCATAAATATCGTTCTGAATTTTGAGCAATTGGATATCATCGCGTTTGCGCGGTCGTGGATACGGAACCTCAAAGACGGCTTGGATTTGCCCCGGCCTAGGCGAAAGTAATACGACACGGTCTCCCAAAAATACGGCTTCGGATACATCATGCGTGACAAAGCAGACTGTTTTTTTCTCGGTCTCCCATATTTGCAGCAGGTCGTTCTGCAGCTGAAGGCGTGTCAAATGATCGACCGCTCCAAACGGTTCGTCCATTAACAGCACCTCGGGGTTATTCACCAGCGCCCGAGCCAAACCCGCTCTCTGCTTCATGCCGCCTGACAATTGGTGCGGATATTTATTCTCAAATCCTCTCAGGCCGACCATGTCCAAATATTTATGAATTACCGTTTTTCTTTCCGCTTTCGGTATGCGGCCCAGCTCGGGCCCTAGCCCGACATTCTGCGCGATGGTTCGCCAGGGGTATAATGACGGATCCTGGAATACAACACCCCTTTCTACACCCGGCCCTTTCAGTTGTTTGCCGTTGAACAGCACTTCCCCGGATGTGGGCTGCTGCAGCCCTGCCAATATTTCCAAAAGCGTGCTTTTGCCGCATCCGCTTGGGCCGAGCAGGCTAAGAAATTCCCCGTCTTTGACTGTTAGGTTAATATCGGTCAATGTATCGATGGGGCTTGAGCCTTCATATTTTTTGTAAACTGCCTGAAGCGAGAATTCGGCCATAAGTACCTGCTCCTCCCCTTTACTTCTTCGGAATAAACCTTAGATCGAGAATTTTATCGGTATCGTAAATTTTATCCTGCAATCCGAGCTCCAGTTGTACCTGCTGCGTATCCTGCAGAGCCTTTCTATCCACGTCAGGATTGTTCTCCCAAAGCGCTCTTTCCCTCTCGAACGCTTTATCCAATGCCGCCGGGTCGACCTTGATCTTCGTCAGAAAGTATGCCTTATACTCGTCCGGATGGCTTTTCGCGTATTCTTGCGATTTCAAGTAGGCTCGCAGCAGCTTCTCAATTAATTCCGGCTTCTTGGCAATGAAATCGTTGCTGGACGCCAAAATGCCGGTGTGGAAGGTCGGCAAGTAATCCCAGCCCTTTGCCAAAATTTTGCCCTTACCGTTCTGCTCGACAAGCGAAGCAAATGGCTCGTGGATGATCGTCGCATCCACCTGGCCCGAAGTTAAACTGGCATAGGCCGCATCGTTAGCCCCGTTAGCCAGATAGGTCACATCCGTTTTACTTAAGCCGTGTTTCTTCAGGATCACTTGCGTATAAACATCCAGTCCGCTGCCGAAAGCAGCTGCTCCGACTTTTTTCCCTTTCAATTCTTCAACACTGTTGATTCCCGGCGCGGCTACAAGATAGAACGGCCCTTTGGTACGGAACATGGACGCAACAATTTTGATCGGCGCACCTTTCCCGGCTGCAATAATCGCAGTCGTCGTTGCAATATCGGCGATATCGACGTCTTTGCTCGTCAGGCTCTCCACAGGATTTTGCGTTGTGATGAATTCTACATCCAGCCCTTCCTCCTTGAAAAAGCCTTTCTCGGCGCCATAATTGACCGCCAGCCCGCTCACCCCGCTAAATGCCGCATAACGGATTTTTTGCAGCTTCGTCTCGCCGCCGTTCGCTCCCGCTGCAGCAGCGGGGGATCCTGATGCTTTTGTTTGTCCTCCCCCGGCGTTATTGGAGCATGCACCAAGCATAAGTGCCAATGCCATACTTAACAGACCCATCCCTCGCCACGCTTGCTTCTTCATATAAGTCTCTCCCCTGCGAAATAATGTAAAATTTTATATTTTCTAATGCGATTTCCATTTCAATACGACTCTTTTCTCAAATAAATCGATGATCGAAATGATAAGGACAGAAACAATGGTCACGATGGTAATAATGGCAAAAGCTTTGGCCGTATCGTAAGTTGATGTCGCCTGCACCAGCAAATTGCCGAGTCCGTCCTTGGATGCAATCATCTCCCCGAACAGGGCTCCAACAAGTCCTGTCGCAGCAGAAACTCTAAGTGATACGAAGATTGTTGGTGCAGCCGACGGCAAAATCACCTTCGTAATCGTTTGGAACTTCGTCGCTTCAAAGACACGGGCTACCTTCAGATGGTTATCCGCCGTTTGCTTAATGCCTGTAATCGTATTGAAGGCGATCGTAAAGAAGCAGAACAAAAAGACAATCGCTATTTTATGCGATAACCCGATGCCAACCCACAGCATGAGCAAAGGAATAATCGTTACTTTGGGCACAGCAAGCAGCGCGGACAGGAAGGGACGGAAGAACGATTCCGCCCTTGGCACGAGAACCAGAAACAGTCCCGTACCGACACCTGCTAACGCCGACAACACATAGCCTGCCGTAAACTCTCCCAGCGTGACCAGCAGATGATGGAAAATAACGCCTTTGGAGAACAAGCTGACGATTTCCCCTACCACTTGAGTAGGCTTCGACAAATACAACGAGCCGATGATGTCAGCACGAACCAAGTACTCTAGTAAGGCAAGAAAAAGCAATAAAAATGCGAGTTGAGCGGTAACGATCCGCCAGTTTTTCAGGCCGAATTTGCTGTCGTCCATACCCTTACCCTCCTTCCATCCGTTGAGGTCTGGTTTTATCCATTACCCAAAACGGCCTTCTGCTGTGCAAACTTGCTCGCCGGTCGCTGTAAGCCGAAATGCTCACGGAATGTGGTCCCCTCGTATTCCGTACGGAACAACCCGCGGCGCTGGAGCTCAGGAACGACGAGATCCACGAATAAATCGAGCCCCCCCGGCATGTAAGGCGAGCACAGGTTAAAGCCGTCTGCCGCCTCGTTCAAGAACCAGCGTTCCATTTCATCAGCAATTTGCTCCGGACTGCCGACAAGCAGGAGATGACCTCTGACAACCGCGGCAAAATAATGGAACAGCTCGCGAATCGTAATGTCTTCATGCCCGGATGCGTTCTGGGCCAGACGAATGAATTCTCTGGACTCCGCTGGATCCGGAAGCGACGATAATGACAAATCCGGCAGCGGATCGTCGAGCGAGTAGTTAGTCAAATCCAATCCGATTCGCGCCGATAATGGACGAAGGTCATAATTCGTAACGAGCAGCGAGCTCAGCTCGCGGTATTTCGCCCGCGCCTCCTCTTCCGTTCTTCCTACCAGGGGGACCAGCCCGGGCATAATGAACAGTTCCTCTCGGGAACGCCCGTACTTCGCCAGCTTGCTTTTGACACTGGCATAAAATTTGCGGGCTTCCTCAAACAAAATTTGCCCCGTGAAAATGACGTTGGAAAATTGAGCGCCCAGCTCCTGACTGCGCTCCGACGTTCCGGCCGATAACAACGGAATTTGCCCCTGCGGCGGACGGGCTACATTCAGCGGACCGGCCACGGAGAAATGTTCCCCCTTGTGGTGCAGCGCATGAACTTTGCTCTCATCCACATAAACTCCCGTTTCTTTGTTTCTGACAAATGCGTCATCTTCCCAAGTGTCCCATAAATCTTTGACAAGCTGAACGAATTCATCGGCGTAATCGTAACGCTTCGTATTATCCCAGTGCTTATCACGGCTGAAATTAAGTGCAGCCCGCGCATCCGCACCGGTAACCACGTTCCACGCCACCCGTCCTTGACTTAAATAGTCAAGCGATGCCGTCATTCGGGCGATATGATACGGCTCGGCATAGGTTGTGTTTGCCGTAACGATCAGCCCGATTTTTTCCGTAACCGCCGTCAGGTGGGCAATCATCGTAAAGGGCTCGAGCCGAACCATTTGGGAAGGGAATTGATACTGCATATCAGCGCTTGTAGCCAGAGCATCCCCCAGGAAGAAGAAATCGAACTTTCCCTCCTCGAGTTTTTGAGCGACCCGCTGCAAAAACTTCGGATCGAAGGCTCCGTCCGTTACCGCTTCCGGTAAGCGCCAGCCTGCAGGATGGTACCCGGTCGAGAAAAGAAACAAGCCTAAATGTAATTTCCTGTTTTGATTCTGAGAATAGTATGGTTGCGTCATCTGTCGCCAGCTCCTTATCGTAGTATTCCGATGTTACGCGAAATTTCATCTATCTTCGCCAATTCCTCGGCGGTTAACCGCTCCCCGGCAAATTGCAGCGCGTCTTGAATATGCTTAGGCTTCGATGCACCCAGTATGGCGGAGGAAATATACGAATGACTGAGTACCCATGCCAAGGAAAATTGGGCGACGGACCAGCCCCGTGCTTCAGCGAGCGGTCGAATATGGTTAATAAGCTCGTGCGATGGAAGCTTCTCAAGCAGCTGCATCAGTCGTTTCTCCCCTGCGGCCAAACGGGACCCCGTCTCAGGCTTTTCTTCCTGTCGATACTTCCCGGTCAGGATTCCTCTGCCCAACGGGCTATAGACGATGACGCCGACTTGATCCGATAGAGCATACGGGACGAGCTCCTGCTCGATTTCTCGGGAGATGAGGCTGAATTCCGGTTGAACGCTTTCGAACCGATTCAGTAAGTACTGGGCGCTGATCCCGTTGGCTTTGGCGAGCTGCCATGCCGCAAAGTTAGAGCAGCCGATATAGCGGATTTTCCCTTGCTTCACCAGATCATCCAGCGCACCAAGCGTCTCTTCCAGCGGTGTATTCGGGTCGAATCCGTGCACTTGATATAAATCGATATAATCTGTTCTCAATCGACGCAAGCTATTCTCCAGCGCTCTATAAATGTGATACCGGCTGAGGCCCGCATCGTTCACACCCCGACCGACCGGCGCTTTGACTTTGGTGGCCAGAATGATGTCATGGCGTCTGCCTTGCAGAAGATTACCGAGGATTGTCTCCGATTCTCCGGTCAAGGTAGGATCCCCCAAGTCCATCCCTCTTCCGTATACGTCCGCCGTATCGATAAAGTTAATGCCCGACTCTATCGCTTGATCCAGTACGCCAGCGGAAGCTTTTTCATCGATCCATCGACCGAATGCCATCGTACCCAGGCTGATTTCGGAAATCTTTACACCGGTTCTTCCTAGCTTTCTGTATTGCATACATACACTCCTTATCGTAGTGACAATGTCATGAACCCTACCTTCTAACGGATACAAAAAAACAGCCAGAAAGACACATGGAATGCTTCATGTGTCTCTCCGGCTGTCCGGTAGAGATTATATATTCATCCATTTCTGGCCTGATGATGTGTTCATAATTGCCAATAATGGCCGTTTCCCCCTGATTACAAAAATACAATAACACACAATCCCCAAAAATACTACACCTAATCTTATAGTTTTACACGGATTTAAATTTTTTGACAATCCCCTGACGCAAAAAAATACCACATGGTTCATCAAAAGCGCTTGCAGTAATCCCTGACATGCTATAATGAATTTGTTCATACCCAAAAAGAAAGGACTTGATCCCATGGAGCTCAATAGAGATTGCATGTATTGTATGAAGGATGAGAAAAGGGACGACCTTATGATCGAAATATGCGAGTTGGAGGTCTCTACGGTTTTTCTCTTTAAAGAGCAAACGTATGCTGGCAGATGTAATGTCGTTTACAAAGATCACGTCAAAGAACTCTTTCACCTGGATCAGGATCAGTTAACGGCATTCATGAAGGATGTTAAAAAAGTGTGCGAAGCGTTGGATAAAGCGTTTCATCCGGACAAGCTGAATTATGGTGCCTACGGCGATAAAATGCACCACTTGCATATGCACATCGTCCCTAAATATGCAGATCGTCAGGACTGGGGCTCGACCTTCCAAATGAACCCGGGTAACGTTTATTTAACGCAAGAGGAATATGCGGAAAGAATAGCAATCATTAAGCAGCATTTATAAAAGCTACGTTATTGGCCTCTGCAGCGCGCAGAGTCCAGCTGCCCTCCTGAACGGAAGCCGGACGCTGCAGCGGCCTCAAATAAATTGAGACTTGTAAATCGCTCCCCAATATGCTTACTTGAGTTACACTGGCTGGATCTCCAGTTTACCTGCACGATCTCCCTGCAATCGAATTTCTATCACACCGTCTACCCCAGTTGTACCTTCGACTGCTCGACCGTTCCATGTCACCCGATACTCCTTTCCCGCTTTCAGGCACACGAGCAGCGTATGCACGCGCTCGAGAGAGCCGAAATAACGCAGCTCAGCCGAAAGCCCGGTATGATCACTTCGAAACTCCGCCTTATCCAACCAAACGTCATAACCGCACGTGAGAGTGCCTGGGCGGTGGTAAGAAGAAAACCAGTTCAGCACAGGTGCGGACAAGCCGCCAAAATGATGCCAGCCGGCACCCCTGCCTGATTGGATAATGAAGTGCTCATAACAGTTATATGTCTTTTCCACTTCATCCTTCCATAGGTCAAGTGCCGTACGCGCAATTCGATGGGCCGGCTCCGGGTACCCGAGGCCCAGCAGCGTCTTCCAGTAAAACCACTGATGCGGCATCCACACGGAACCGTTCCAGTATCCGTCTTTTTTGTAATAAGCTGCACTTTGATCCACGGCAGATAATCCGATCCGACTCCAAAGCCGGGTATTATCATTGATATAACCGAGTAGGCTCTTCTCCTGCTCCGGTGTGCAAATATCCGCAACAAGCGGGTAAGCGCCGTCAAGTCCCATGTTGTAGTTTTGCCCGGTTTCGTGTCGAAGCAGCCCGCTAGGCTCCCCCTGAGCATTATGCAGGACATAACCGAAGTAGCCTGCTTCCTCGTCCCATGCATGTGCCTGCACTGCTGTACTGAATGCTTCTATATCTTCGTGATATTCGGCAATGTCATTCTCCAATCCGCCGATGGTCGTCGCCGCCATTACTAATATTTTAGCGATCCTTATGCCATGTGACGTATTGGATACCGGAGCTGCAGCGGCGGTCAGCTTACGACGATGAGTCTCCACCTGCGGGGGATAATCATCCCAGCCGCCGGAGTTGTAGAAGTAGTCCCACGTCTTTAGCAACCCGGATTTTAGCGTTCGAGTCGTCGAGCTTCCAAGCTTTCCCGCATAGAACAAATAATATTGCCGCAGCCTCGGATAAAAATAGTCCAGCAGCTCCCTAGACTGCGTCTTATTCCATAGCTCCAGGAACAAATAATGCTGGACCGGCACCATGCTGCCATGATGAATAAAGGCGGCATGAGGATCACCCGGCTCCGTGACGTATGCGTTCAGGCACTCCACAGCCCGTTGAATGTCGAGCTCCGCAAGCCCAAGGCCGATAAATCCCGAATCCCACGTATAAAGGCTGTCCCACCATCGACCCGGCGTATTATGACGGATGTAGGACCGCTTCGTATATACAGGATATACGACATTCGTAAGCGTAGTCGCCTGCATCAGCTGCTGGCTGAACCGGTACGGTTCGCCTGATGGATTCGACGGTACAGCCGCAGTCCCGCGCTTGGCCGTTTCAAACCATTCTTCGCAGCGTTCGGCGGTCTGATCGAATGAGGCAAGCCGCTGCTCGACCTCCTCCCGATCTCCGCAGCATACCATGCCGTAAAGGATCGTGTTGGTCTGAGGCTTCATCGGTATGGGCCGTAAGAAAACGTTTGTAAAATGACCATCCCCATGGCCTTTAAAAACCGACTGAACATGGTGGTGTACATTGTGACGCATAAATCGGTCCAGCTCATCACAGTGGAACTCGCGAATCTCATAATCGTCAAAGCACCACAGTAAGCCGTAATATGGTTCGACTCCTTCATATTTCAGAAGCAAGCTGTTGGCGACCGGACCTGGTAGGATCTGGGGATGGGCTTCTAATGATTCCACCGTAAATTGCACGCGATCCACCGCATCTCTTTCCACTATCGTGAAGCCGTCCAGGATCATCCCAGCTCCTCCCGCGGACTCAAAAGAAATTGTATGCTCTCCCGCGGTGACAGCACCGGCATCTACATATACCGTCTCCACCTGTCCGGTACCGTCCAATCGCACCTCCCCGCCGCATAGTCCTCCCAAATGCAGCATGAGCGAGCTGCCTTCCTCCATTCGATAGCGAACCAGCAACACGGCGCTCTCCAAGCTCTCGGCTAGCTTAATGCGATATTGTACGCGATCGCCCGCATCGATTCCGAAGCCGGCTCCCAAACCCGATCCGCCTACAAAATGCTGCTCCCTCACTTCGCCACGGAAAAAACCGTCGTACACCAGATTGTCGGTGAGACGCGGAGTCGCAAACTCCAGCCTTTCATAATCCAGTGCATCAGTCCACATCGCTCTATCCGGTAGCATCGGCCGAGCAGGCTGCAGTCGCTCGCCATGCCCCCGAACTTGGGGAAAATGCAGCGAGGCCATATAATGCAAAATAAGATTTTGCTCATGCTCCGTATGGTTGACGAGCTCACATCGGACAAGCCGCGACTCTTTTGAAAGTGCAGCGTAGGAAATATCCGCAAACACACGATCCTTCCATTCCAGCTCGTGACGATGCGTAAACCAGCTTACATCCGGCGCCGCCTCCCAAGGATGGTAGCCCGATTCCCACATCACGTTCGGCACATCCACTTTTCTTCGATAAAATCCCGGAAAGACGGAAAGATCGAATCGCAGTCCTTTTTCCACATCCGCCAAATGCGAAATGCCGATATACTTTTTGGTGT
Organism: Paenibacillus silviterrae; assembly: GCF_030167925.1. Taxonomy (GTDB): domain Bacteria; phylum Bacillota; class Bacilli; order Paenibacillales; family NBRC-103111; genus Paenibacillus_G; species Paenibacillus_G silviterrae. The sequence goes on along the minus strand of NZ_JASKUT010000002.1, from coordinate 737,155 downwards.
ACGGCCCCCATTCCGGAAGCTGCTTCAAATCGTGCGTGCCGGCCAAATGCTCCATTCAGCTCTCAACTCCTCCTCTAATGGGAACGAGGCATTGCATAAAGCAACGCCCCTTTCGCTTAACGGTTACCCTATTTTTTATTGCTATTGTACCAGTCGGTCGCTTCTTTAATGACCTGATCGCCGCCGCGCTTCTTCCAGTCCTCAACGAACCTGTCGAACGCATCCGGTGTTTCCTTGCCGGTAACGACCTTCGCCGCAAGCTCCAGCCATAAGCCGTCTCTCCCCAGCTCAGGACGTGCCTGCAGGGTCGGTAAGGCGGGCATACCGAGACCGTCGTTTTTACGACCTTCCTTCGAAGCGACTTCCATCGCCTTTAATACAAGCTCACCGGAAGGACGATTTTTCATAAACTCCGTGTCCGTTAAATGGGTTGGGCCAATTAAACGCAGCCACACCAAATGCATTTCTTCTTTATAAATGTCCTCTTGTTTTTCCGGATATTTGTACTTGATCTTTCCGTTTTCCATCGTATAGTCCTCACCCTCGATGCCATAGGTAAGGAACTTCTGCGCTTCGTCAGAGTAGAACCAGTCAAGGAACTTGATCGCGTTTTCCGGATTTTTCGTCGTTTTCGGGATTACCCAAACGTTACCTCCGACGGAGGATCCGATACTCATCCCCCCTTTGCCGTCAGGTCCGACCGGTGCGGGGATAATGTCAAGCTGAGAGCTGGGTGTTCCTGTTTTCACTTCGGCTGCCCATTTGTCAGCCAAACGGGGACCGTGCGTCCATAAGCCGACGACGCCTTTGCCTTTGATTTTCGCGTCCCAATCCTTAGGCTTCTGGACAAATACCTCGTTATCGAGCAGCTTTTGCTCATAAAGGGTGCGGTATGTTTTCAGCGCTTCCTTCATTTGCGGGCGAATCATGTTTGGAATCAGTTGACCGTTTTCGAATTTCCAATCGCCCGGCATCACGTCATACGCCCCGAAGAACGCCTCGGTAAACGCCAGCTTTTCACGTCCGGAGTAAGGAATCTCGTCCGCTTGGCCGTTGCCGCTCGGATCCTTGTCCTTAAACGCTTTCAACATTTCGATGTATTCTTCCACGGTTTTCGGCGGCTTCATGCCGAGCTTGTCGAGCCAATCCTTACGAACCATCATGACGTTTCCGTTAGGAGTAGCATTGACGTTCGGAATTCCGTAGATTTTGCCTCCTTTGCTGACCGAGGCGAAGTCCCACGCTTCCTTCGGAATGTGCTTTTTCAGATTCGGGCCATATTTGTCGATCAAATCGTTCAATGGGATCAGCACGCCCGTATCGACGGCAGGAGCCACCTCGGGCTTGTTGATTCCATGGGTTTGCAGCAGATCCGGCAGCTCGCCGCCGGCAAACAGCAGCGTCAGCTTCTGATCGAACTCGCGATGCGGGATCAGCTCCAGCGTCACGTCGGTTTTGGAAATTTCCCGCAGCTTTTTCGTATATTTGTCTTCGTTAATATTCGGGGAGCCTTCAATGTACTGCAGCCCCTCCGTACCAATGCCGACCTTCAGCTTAACAGGTTTAGCAGTCGTGTTTCCCGAATCGGAGTTGCTTTGCGTTTCTTGGCCGGCTGAGCATCCGACTAATGAGCCTGCCGCCAACATTCCTGACAGCGCTAATAAGGATATTCTCTTTTTCATGTAACCCTCTCCTTGTTTTATTTGTTTTTGAAGTATTAACCCTTCACCGATCCAAGCATCGCACCTTTTATAAAATGCTTCTGGATCAGCGGGTAAACCAGCAGAATCGGGACGGTAGCGACCATAATGGTGGCCATCTTGATCCCTTCCATCGATTGCAGTGTAACGTTGACGCTTTGCATCAACGCTTCGGTATCACTGTCCACCAAGAGCTGACGCAGCTTCACCTGCAGCGGGAACAGCCCGGGATCACGGATATACATGATGGCGCTGAAATAGCCATTCCAATGGCCAACGGCATAAAATAATCCGATCGTACTCAGAGACGGAAGCGACAAGGGAAGCACGATACTCCACCAAGTCCGGTATTCGCCGCATCCGTCTATGCGTGCAGCCTCCGTGAGCCCCTCCGGGATTTCACGAAAAAACGACACCATGATAATCAGGTTGAATGCGCTGATGGCCCCAGGGATGATTAGCGCCCATAAAGAGTTCAACATGCCAAGCGACTTGACGAGCAAATATCCCGGAATGAGGGGCACCTGAAAAATCATGGTGAACACGACCAGCAACAGAATAAGAGAGCGCCCCTTCAGCTCGTTTTTGGACAAGCCATAGGCCATTAATGAGGTTATTAGCAAATTGAAGGCCGTACCCACGACGGTCAAAAACACAGTCACGCCGAAGGACTTCCAGATAGCTCCATTCTGCAGGACAGCCTCATAGTTAATAAACGTTACATCTACCGGCAAAATGCTGACCTTCCCTTGGGAAATGGCGGTGCCGCTGCTTAAAGAACCTGCGAAGATGTGCAGAAATGGAAGCAGCATAGCCAGACTTGTCAACGTCAGAAAGACGTAATTGCATACGATAAACGCCCGCCTTGAAGGACTTTCTCTAATGACCATCATGTTCTCCTTTCTACGATCAATAAATCGAATTTCCTGTTGTTTTTTTGCTTAGATGGTTCGCGCCGACAACGAGAATTACGCCTACAACCGATTTAAACAACCCGATCGCCGTTGTGTAGCTGTATTGCCCGCCCAGCAAGCCGACACGGTAAATATAAGTATCAATGATTTCCCCCGTTACCGTGACCAATGGGTTCAGCAGCATATAAACCTGCTCGAAGCCGAGATCGAGTACATGCCCTATGCGCAGCAGCAGCAGCACCATGATGGTCGGAAGCAGTGCCGGAAGCGTGATGCTGATCGCTTGGCGAAGCTTACCCGCTCCGTCGACCTCCGCAGCCTCATACAACTCCGGATGAATCCCGGCCAGAGCGGCTAAATAGATGATCGTTCCCCAGCCGACCTCCTTCCAAATTCCCGAGATGACGACGATCGACCTGAAAAAGTCCGGCTCCTGCATAAAAAACACCGGCTCTTTCCCTAGCCAACGCAGAACATCGTTTACCATCCCCGAGCTCGGGGATAAGAAGTTAATGACGAGTCCGCCTACGATAACCCACGATAAGAAGTGAGGCAAATACAGTACGGTTTGGACCGTACGTTTGAACGCCATACGCCGAACTTCGTTCATGAATAGGGCCAACAGGATCGGTGCCGGAAACCCGATTACGATTTGATATATACTGATCAACAATGTGTTCTTAAGGACTCGGAGGAACTCGGGATACGTAAACAAGTTGACAAAATGCTTCAGACCGACGAATGGGCTCCCGGCAATCCCGGTGAATACGTTGTAATCCTGAAAAGCAATCACGATCCCGGCCATCGGAACGTACTTGAACAAAATAAAGTAGATTAAGCCTGGCAGCACCATCGTATAGATCTGCCAATATTTCAGCAGATAAGGCTTTCGCTTCGCTGCTGCGGGTAACACCTGCGCCGACCCGGACGGTACGGTTCTCCTTCCCGTTGACTCCATGTTGTCCATTCTCCCCTCTCTTGATCGTAGCTTTATAGTAAACGTTTACAACAATGAAATACATGTATTAATTTGCAAAAAGTTGTGTATTTTTTACTTGATTGTATGCGCTTGCAAATTACGACAAAAAAAAGACGTGCAGCCACGTCTTCAGCCTCCTGTCAATCTTTTCTTATATTCCTTTGGAGAAAATCCGCAGTATTTCTTAAACGACTTGGCAAAATGGGGATAATCGGAATACCCTACGGCATAAGCGATTTCGTAGGTCTTGCTCCCTGGTTCCTGAAGCAGCTCCTTCGCCTTTTCCATCCGAAGCCGGGTAATATAATCGATGAAGCTTACCCCGAGCTCCTCTTTAAAAAGTCGGCTGAAATAGGAGGATGACATTCCCGCCTCATCTGCCACGGACTGCAGAGATAACTCCTCACCGGCAAAGTTTTTATCAATATACTCCACCGCCCTCTGAATGCTATGCCTTTGACCCCAGTTGCGCATTTGACGGATTTGTTCCATCCACGAGGAGAGGATAGCTCCGGCTTCACGTTTCAAATCATGCGATGTCTCCACCGTGGGGAACAAGGGCTTCTCTGTCTCGCGAATTTTACCCGAACTGCGCTGAAGCAGCTCCCCTTCCGCCAAGCTGAGCATATCTTCGAATACACGGACCGACTCCGCCTGAGAAATCCCCTGCTCAGTAAGATGGCTGTACGCAGCGTCCAGCTGCTGATAAGCCTCAGCTTCATTAAGCAGCCATAGCTGTTCGGCAAGCACGGCCGCGGCCGCTTGACATTCCAGCAGTCTTCTTCCGCGATCCTTCCGGAGCCGAGTCCGCTCTCCAATTTTCTCCGCAGCTTTGGCTAAAATTTCATTGAGCTGCTCCTCCCTTACCGGCTTCAGCACGTAATCCATAATACCGTACCTCACTGCCTGCTGTGCATAGGCAAAATCATCATAGCCCGACAGGATGACGACTTCCGTCTCCCTCTCCCGGCTGCGTATGGACGAAATCAGCTCCAATCCGTCCATAACCGGCATGCTGATATCGGTGATTACTAAATGCGGTGTCAAGCGCTCCCACAAAGCCAATGCCTCGCTGCCGTCCTCCGCTTCTCCAACGACCTGAAAGCCGTAGGGGCTTTGATTAATCAGCTTGGTCAAGCTTCGTTTAATCATAACTTCGTCATCAACGATCAACACATGATACATTCATCATCACCTGCCTCACTCGGTAATTTTGAGCGTCATTTCAATAACCGTGCCGGTCTCGTCCGACTTCAAGATGGTAAGCCCGTAGGGCGGACCAAAGTTTAACCGGATTCGCTGATGAACGTTCCACAAGCCTATCCGGTCGGGGGAGTGACCGTTATGTCCTTCCATGATACCTGTTTGGAACGCGGCGTTATAGACAGCCTTAAGCTCAGCGCTCATTCCTTTCCCGTTATCTTCAACCCTCAGCACGTATCCTTCTTCCATGCGTAAGCCGACGATGCCGATATAGCTCGGTTTTTGCTTGCGCTCCTGATAGCCATGCTTAAATGCATTTTCCACGAGAGGCTGCACCATGAGCCGCACCGCCTTGACACGGGCCAATAGCTCATCCTCCACATCGATGTGTACATGCAGCGAATGAAACCGCTCCTTCTGAATATCCAGATAGGTCCGGATATATCGTATTTCATCGAGCAAAGTCACGGACTGTTTCGGATTGCCGACACTGTACCGGAAAATGTCGGCAAGTGACGTGGCCATTCTGCTGATCGGCTTTACTCCTTCTATAATTGCATAAGAATTGATGATTTCAAGCGTATTGTACAAGAAATGCGGGTTAATCTGCGATTGCATCGCTTGAAGCACCGATTCCCGCCTGCGAATCTCCATCTCCTGTTCTTTGGTTCTTGAAGAGTGAACTTCTTCAATAAGGCGGCGAATTTCGCTGACCATCCGGTTAAAGCTGCGATTCAGGCCGCCAATTTCATCATGGCGCCGCTCCGGAGCTTTCACACTGAGGTCGCCCTCCTCTGCCCTTCTCATTAATCTTTGCAGGTGGGATAACGATTGCGTTAAGTGCCAAGAAAATCCGCCGATCAGCACCAGCACCAATCCGACGAGCAGAAGGCCGGTCCAGATGGTGATGTTTCTTAGACGGATCAAGCCCCCGTTCAGCTCCTTCAATGGCACCTCGGAAACGAGCGTCCAATCCGTCATTTGCGATCGTTCATAAATGATGAGCCGGTTATCGCCGGATCCCTTCTCAATATAATATCCATGCTGTTCACTAAGCCTAAGGGTAATATCGGAGTTTGATACCCCCTTGCCCCACTTCTCCTTCTCAGGATGGTAAACAATTCGTCCATCCCCGTCGTAAATCCACACAAACCCGCTTTGGCCGAGCTTGATTTTTTCACAAATCTTAATGATCTCGTTCAGCCGTACATAGGCAATTAGCATACCTTGCGACTCATAGGAAACCGTATCCAAAAATTGGCGGCCGATGGTCAACACCGGGGTGGATTCCATGTAGCTTAACCCGGTTATTTTATAATTACGCTCGCCGAGCAGTGTATCCTTGTACTTCTCGTAGCTGGCAATTCCTGCGAAAGAGCTATAGCTGGAGGCAGCATGTCCATGTTTCGATACGATCGACAGGCCATAGATGTCCGGACGACCGAACGTGATGTTCGGAAACAGCTCCTCGGATATCTTGTTATTCACGATGAATCTTTGGTATTGGTCATTCGGGTCAAGCTTCATAAAAGCTTGGATATGCGGATGAAGCAGAAGAGGATACGTGATTCGTTCCAAATCGGTAAAGTAGCCGTCGAGCTGGGAATTCACCTGCCTTACGAGCTGTTCACTATAGCCGATCGCATTGTTCTCAATTTCTTCGGAAGATCTTTCATACCATAACGCACCAAAGGCAAGCAGCGGGACACATAGAAAGAAAAGGATTAGCAACAGAAGCTTTGTTTTTATCGTTAGTGCTCTCCCGATTGTGTTCACCATGGTTTCTCCTCCACCCATTCAAACGAAGACCAAACTTTCCTCCCTTTCCCCTCTGTAAGAGCCGGTCCCAATGCTTATAGGGGGAAACCATACCTTATAAGGCGTGGTTTCCCCCTCATTGTAATGGAATTCGGATACGCTTACAACATCAATCCAATCGGTAAAGGAGCCCGAAATGGGCGGTCCCGCCGGGCAGATCCTGCCAAGTCCCTACGTATGTGCACCTGTCGATTCTCGCTCCGTTTACATCGAGTGCTTTGCCTGTCTGCATATTAAACAATTTACAATAGCCGTCACACGTGACGGCAAGTCTCCACTTCTTTTTCAGACACCTCCGGTATATTTAGAATGGTTGTTACTTGATTACTTGTTCCTTGATATACTGATTTAGTTTTTCCTGCGCGTTCCGCAAGGCGGTATTGACATCGGTGCCTTTCAGGATCAGCTCATTGGCCGCTTCTACAATTAAGCTTCTGCCTTTAGAATCATATTTCGTATGCTCATGCATTCCCGGCTGGAGGTTGAAGAAGGCATTTGTATTTTTCCCCTTTAAGAATTCCAAATCCGCACCAAACTCTTTCTTCATTTCTTCGGTTTTCTTCAGAACGGGAATTCTCCCGCTCTTATTGATGATCTTCTGTACCTCTTCCCCGGCAACAAGAGACAGCACCTGGAAAGCTTGGTCTTTATGTTTACTTGTCGTGGTCACAAACATGTTATGTGTTTCCGCCTGCCATGCATAGCCATTGCCCTTCTCAAAAACGGGGAGTGTTACCATGTCCCAATCGAGCTCCTGACCATTCCTATACAATTTATCGATTTCACCGATAATATCTGCACCCCAATAGCCGGCCATAGCAAGTGTTTTTTCTTTCACAAACATAATGTGCGAGTTGTTTACTACTTTACCGTCCTTCACATATCCCGGAATGTCATGCATGGCTTTATGCAAATTCAGCACCTTTGCCCAGCTATCCGTTGTCAATACGGCTTCGTTCGTCTGCTTATTTACATAAGGCAAAGTTAATCCCATCGCAAATCGGTCCGCTCCCCCTGCGTAGAGACCCACATACTGAACGCCTCCGTCACTCCGAGTCAGCTTACGCGCCAAATCAATTGTCTCTTCCCATGTCATGCCTTCCTTTGGATAAGAGATTCCGAATCGATCAAATATAACCTTGTTATAAAAAAGAGCAGGAATGTTCATCCGAAACGGGAGTCCATACATTTCACCTTTATCGCCAAACTTCTTCATCGCTTCAATGGAGACCGGATCGTACTTGGAAACGTCAAAATTAAACTTTTTGATATACGGATTCAAATCCTCAATAATTTGTAAATCCTGTAAAGCAGGAATCCCTGGCAACCCGGCGATTAAAATATCGGGTACATCACCCGAAGTTATCATCTCCTGCAGCTTGCCGCTAACCATTTCCAATGTAATATGCGGAAATTTCTTTTTTACCTGTTCAACAAAATAGGTGTCAAAATCTTCTTTCGCGAAAAAGCCATGGGCAACCAGTAGCTTTAAAGTAACAGGTTCCGTACTGATCTCGGACACATCCGTGCTTTTTTCGCCGGACATCGTTTGACTTTGGCAGCCGATATTCAAAAGCAACGCTAAGACTGTGGTAGTGAGTGCTAACTTCCTTTTCAATTCGGTCCCTCCATAATCTTCGAATTTTTGCAGGATAAGGCTCTGTGCGACACTGTGCTGTTGAACTACTCCTCTTTCAGAAAAGTACCATTGCGGGCATCTACTTACCTCTTATAGACGCCCCTAGTAAATCCATATAAGGTATTCAATGGGTTTCAGTAATCGCTTTCATAATTATCCATACCTGGTTCCCGTCTTAGCATTCTTAAGCAATGTTCTCATTCCAATGAGTAGTACAATCACCCTGGAGGTTTGCTCCGCATCCCCTATTGAGGAGCGGAGCATTGTTAACGGCTATTCAAGTCGTATCCCTAAGGCGTTCTCAGTACTTTACGGGCCCGTTAAAGATTTTCTTAATTTCTTCCAAAGGCGCCTTCGGCACGCGATCATATGTGAGCAACCCGTTGATTTCCTGTTCCACATCGGTTAGCTGGGTATAACAAATTCCTTGAACATGAGGAGATTGCAGGAAAGGTTCGACAACGTCCGCCAGCTTCTTAAGAAAGTCCTCTTCGTTCTCCGCACCGGAGTAACCCCAGCCCTCCCATTCGCTTTTCTTGAAGGCAATCCCGCCAAACTCGGTAACCAGAATCGGCTGTCCCTCATAGGCTGTCCCTCCGACAAGCACTTCACGGCGATGCGGCTTCGGTCCAAGCGTCTTCTCCAGAGTCGAGTAGCGCTCCTCCAAATCATCCCTCTTCCAAGCATAGTCGTGGATGGTGACTAAGTCGGTTTTCATATGCTCCCACCCATCGTTAGAGACGACGAGACGAGTTTCATCCAGCGATTTGGTCATATGGTACATGGCAAGCGTATGCTGCTGCTGCCGCTTGTCAACAAGGATGTTCGGCACGCCCCAGCTTTCATTAATCGGTACCCAAGCTACGATACAAGGATGATTATAGTCCCGCTCAATCGCTTCCTGCCACTCCAGTGTCACCTTGCGGACATACTCTTCCGAGTAGCTGTAGGCGTTAGCCATTTCGCCCCAAACGAGGTATCCCAGCTTATCCGCCCAATACATGAAACGAGGGTCCTCGATTTTCTGATGCTTGCGCGCCCCGTTGAAGCCCATGGCCTTGGACAGCTCGATGTCCTGCTTCAGCGCCTCATCGCTCGGTGCCGTCAGGATGCCGTCGGGGAAGTAGCCTTGGTCGAGAATCAACCTCATGAAATATACCCGGTTGTTCAGCATGACCTTCCCTGCTTCGACCGATACTTTCCGCATGCCGAAATAGCTTTCCAGAGTATCGACCTGCTTGCCGTCCACAAGCAGAGTAACCGTTACATCGTAGAGATTCGGTTTGTGGGGCGTCCACCACCGACCTAACCCATGATCATTGAAGTCGTGCAGGGCGACGGTTCTGCCCTCTTCCGCGTGATTCAGGCTGAACGTGGTGCTTGTCGAATATTCGTCCTTAAAGCGAATATCGATTCGGGCTTCCGCCTTGCTTCCCGATGGTATTTGGTTCAGGAAGGTCCGAATATGGATTTCGTTCCTGTCAATATCCGGCTTAAACTTTAGCTTCGTTATGTACAGCTCGTTCACCGGCTCCAACCAAACGGTCTGCCAAATTCCTGTCGTTCTTGTATAGAAAATCGAAGCAGAATCTTCCTTCCAATATTGTTTCCCGCGGGGCAGCGTCACATCACGGCTGAAATCCTCCGCTCGAACAACCACGACATTGTCACCGGATTGGAGTGCCTGGGTAATGTCGGCATGAAACGGCGTATGCCCCCCTTCATGGAATGCAACATTACGACCATTCACCCACACTGTTGCGGCGTAGTCGACAGCACCGAAGTGAAGCAGGATTCTTTGGCCGGTCCACTCCGCAGGAATTTGGAAAAGGCGTCGATACCAAACGAGATCATGAAAGCCCTTCTCCCCTATGCCGCTTAATTTACTCTGATAGGCAAAGGGGACTTGAATCTGCTTGGACAAGCTCTTATCCCCCAGTCCCCACTGCTGAGCGTCGCCAATACGCTCATCATCGAATGCAAACTCCCATGCTCCATTAAGATTCAACCACTGCTCCCTCATAAGCTGCGGGCGCGGATACTCTGGGCGTAATACTTCAGTTGACATAGGAACGCTCCTTCTTGTTAATTATTTAATTAACATTATTATTCATATGTTAAATACTAAAGCGAGATTCATTAAAAGTCAATCATTTTGTTGATATGTTAACTTAATAGTTATATAATCGTTTACGACAGGAGTGTGATGGTCATGAATCTAGATGTGACAACTAAGAATATGAGTGTTTTGGAATGCTTCTCCTCTGAAACCAGAGTTCGTATCATAGAGCTGTTAAATGGTCGTCCATATAATATCGGCGAGCTTGCAGAGGCGCTCGGCTTCTCGTCGGCTATTATTACCAAGCATATTCAGAAGCTTGAGGAAGCGGGAATTGTGCAAACGGAGAACCTCGTTGGAAAGCGCGGAACCCAAAAGCGGTGCTCCTTAAAGGTAGATCAGCTTACATTAGTTTTGCGAACGGAATCGAAAGATAAGTCTGACGATCGTACCCGATATACGGTGGAATTGCCTATCGGGCAGTATATCCGCTATGATGTGCAGCCGACCTGTGGGCTGGCTGGTACGGAGAAGCGCATTGGAATGATGGATGACCCTCGTTACTTCGATGATCCTGAGCATACGAGAGCGGAGCACTTATGGTTCGCAAGCGGTTATGTGGAGTATCGCATCCCTAATTATTTGGTTGGGCAATCGGAAGCCACCAGCATCACCTTCTCGCTTGAAATATGCTCAGAGGCCCCCACCTATAACGAGAATTGGCCCTCGGATATTACCTTTGCTGTCAATGATATGGAGGTTGCGACGTGGACCTGCCCGGGTGACTTCGGCAGCAAGAGAGGTATATATACCCCGAATTGGTGGAAAGATACGCAGTACGGGCTTCATAAGACGATTTCTGTGACACGGGAGGGCTCATTCATTGACGGAGTGCGCAGCTCTGACGTTCAAATCCGTCAACTCGGCATTAGAGCCGGCTCGGAGATTCTCTTTCGCATACAATGCCCGGAGAATGCCATCAATTGCGGCGGCGTAAGCCTGTTCGGCAAAGGCTTTGGCAACTACCCGCAGGATATTCAGGTTACGATTACCGTTTAAAATCGAATAGATACAGCTTAACGAGGCTGCAGTTCAGTTGAATTGTACCCCGTCAAGTAAACAGCAAAATAAGAATCGGTTAAGCGGCCTTGGTCCTGTATTTCATGGGACTGAGGCCGTTTAAATTTCTACTGGTGAACTCATTAGCACAAATCGACTCTATCAATTTCATGAGAAATAAGTCAATACACTGCGATTTTGTGCATATTGAAAGCGTTTCGTATAGTCTATAATTTGAATTGTAATATATTGGTTGTTCTGTATGAAAGGAGGTTCTAGAGAAAACGCTGCTATCAACTTTTTCGCTTTTGGCGAGACCATGCCTGAACATTAATTTTGCGGGCAATTCGAGAACCCAAGCGAATGAAAAGAGGAGTGAAATTAGAGGATGTCATTAAAAAGGATATCGAAAAGAATGGCGGCTACAACCCTTGCGGCAGTCATGGCGGTCACCATGAACGTTTCCGCTGTCAGCGCAGCAATTCAGCTGCCTAAGACAGTTGATGATGCGTTTACGGTTGACGTCGAACCTGGCGATCCTGAAGGTACTTTAACCCAGAGCAACTATATCAGTCAGATAGGTGTAGACACAACGATTGCCGCACCGTATCCGAAAATGATTCCCGTCGTTTGGGGGCCGGCCGTCACAGGCACCAACACGTGGAAGCAATACACGGAACCAGTGGGAGACGGCGTGGATTTGACTGTCCCCTCGGATGTAGGGAATGCGACTCTGCGTGATTGGGGTATATTGGATGTGACCGCTGCCCCCTTTAACGCGACGGTTAATGATACAACGGACGATACGGCAGCCATTCAAAAAGCGATTGAATACGGCAAGTACTATCAAATGGCCGTTTATCTTCCTGCAGGGACGTATATCGTGTCCGATACGATTCACCTTTCATCCGGCATTTCCATGCGGACGGGGAACCCGATGACAGTCATTGCGCAAAAAAATGAAATGCCTACCGTATTGATCGGCTCCAAGACAGGAACAACCACAATCAAGCTGAAGGCTCAAGCTTCGGGATTCGGAGATCCTACTAACCCGAAAGCGGTTCTGCATTACTACCAGCCTGAAATCGGGCCTCGAGACAAAAATAATAACCCGGATAAGATTACGGTCGAGTGGGGAAAAGAGCATGCCGCCGACCGGGAAGGCAATATTATGATTGACAGCATTACTGTCGATACGAACTCCAACCCGGGATCGGAGACGAACCCCAACGACGGAGCGATCGGTATCGTCATGAGCTCCGCGCAAGGCGGGGTTTTGCAGGATGTTACAGTCGATGCGACCAATAGTCTGGTAGGCATTGTGGGCGGCTCCGGGAATGGCGGAAGCTGGACCAACGTAACCGTAACCGGTGGAAAATTCGGTATCGACAGCAGATCAAAGACGATCACGGTACCTTCTATGCAAAATATTACGCTGCAGGGCCAGACCGAGGTGCCATGGCTTGCAGGAGCCGGGGGTACAACAGTCGTAGCAGGCATGAAAATTATGGCCCCAAGCGGAAAGCCAGCCATTATCCGAACGACTAAGCCGCAGCCCTTCTTCGGGTCTTTAAACTTAATCGATACGTCCATTGAATATCCGTCAGCCTACAATGGACCTGCGATAGTAACTACGGCTACCAACGGTAATTTGATCGATTCGGCGATTGGCACCCCAAGCGACCCGTCTGTTCCTCCTGCGCAACCAAAATATACGGAAGCCATTTACTTGAATAATTTTTATGTCAAAAATGCAGCAAGAGTTTTGACGAATAATGAAGGCACAAACGGAATTCCTCTAAATGCAAATACCGGCGGCTGGTTCCATATCACGGAGTATGCGACAGGCAAGACTGACACATGGAATAGCTTAGACTGGAACAGTAAAGTTTATATAAGTAAAACGGATCAAGGATATACCCATGTAGGAGCTTCAGATAATGCAGCGCCTCTCTCTACTTTGCAGTCGAAACATGGCTGGACGGCTGCAGATTTCCCAAGCTTCCAAATGGCAAATATCGCCGATTACAGTGTAAAAAATCCTATCTACGCCGGCGGCGCCAAAGGGAATGGAAACGCCGACGATACCGCGGCCATTCAGGCTGCAATCAACGCAAGCGATTACGTATTTTTGCCGAAGGGATATTACCGGATCAAAGGTACGCTGCAGCTGAAACCCAATACAAAGATTTTCGGTGTTAGCCCAGCCTTCACTACGATTTACACGAGGCCCGAAGATATCCCGGCTTGGACCGCCGTTCAAGCGGTTGCGCCATTGGTGCGAACGGCAAACGATGCGAATGCCAATACGGTCATTAGCGACATCTCCATCACGCCACCGAGAGAGATAGCGAATACACGTGCAGATAAAACAAATACAGACCCGCTTCCTCATCCGCTGTACTCCCTCAAGTGGCAGGCTGGCGGCAGCTCCAAAATGAGGGCTGTGCAAATAGAACCTATCCGTACTCATGGTTTTCTTGGTGGAACGAAAGCAAATCTTGAAAAGTTCCAGATGGTTCCAGGAAAGTTTATTCATCCTTTGATGCTGATTACGGGCAGCGGTGGCGGCAAAATTTACAATGTCTACGCCCAGCTATTCGGTGAAAAAGCAAACGCAACCAATCCAGCCTTAAGCACATTGGATGAGAGCACGATGAGATTGCTTGCTATCAGGGATAAGGATGCCAGCAACGGGCTGTCTCTGTATGCGACGAACTTTGAATATCTTAAGAGCGATGTACAGGTTGAAGTTTTAAATTCCCATTACGTGACCTTCTATGGAAGCAAGACGGAAGAGAACACAACTTACATGCATATTAAAGACTCCAACCATATCCGAATTTTCGGACATAGCGGAAGCGGCTCTGCACCATATGACGGTCAAAAGACGAAGTTCGCACCTTCGTCACCGATTGAGGAAGCTAAGAAGGGCTACCTGTTTCACGTTGAGAATACGACGAATTTCCTAATTACGAGCTTAGCCGATCAGGTACATGTCGGGGATCCAAAGTGGGTATTTGAAAATCAAGTAGTCAAAAATCCATACAATTATTATTACGCGCTAGTCGTAGATCTGCATAAAGTTCCTAGCCTCAATAGACCGAGCATGTATAAAATTGGAAATCCTGCAGGCAGTCCTCCATAAGGTAACGAAAAAAGGGTGGTACCTCCGAAATGGCGGTACTGCCCTTTTTAATATCCTTTGTATCCCAGAGAGTTCCACTTAACCGATAATGGTGGTGTCTTCGTCACTTTTGTATTCCAAAACATCTCCGGGCTGGCATTCTAAAGCCTTACAAATTGCTTCCAAAGTTGATAATCGAATCGCTTTTGCCTTTCCATTTTTCAATATGGAGAGATTAGCCATTGTGATCCCGACCCGCTCCGAAAGCTCGGTAACGCTCATTTTTCTTTTCGCCAACATTACATCGATATTGATGATAATCGCCATGTTTGTCACCTCAGACCGTCAAATCATTTTCAGATTTAATATCAATAGCCTCTTTTAAAAGCATTTGGAGAACAGCAGCAAAAACGGCAATCACCATGGAGGCGAAAATCATGACCAACCCGATGACGATGATACCCGGGGCATCGTCTTTCTCCGCCATCAGATAAAATAGCGGCATGCCTAACACAAACAAGCTGCTTATTGTGATTGCACAAAACTTAATATTCTTTAAAGCTCGAACTGATAATTCAGAGAAGGCTTTGTTCTTATCAATATAATTTAACAGTTGAAAGGCTTGGTACAGGGCAAAGTAAAAAGGGATCGTCATTGCATACAAATCAATGTAAACGAGTTCGTTCATATAAGCAATATCCGGATACAATTCTGCTGCAAAGCTCCCAATCTCGGGCACCAAAAATATGCACATAGCAAGAACCGGGATACCAATAAGAATAACCGCTGCCTTTAAAAAGAGTGTTGTTCCTTGTTTCATAAAAAGCCCCTCACTTATCAGTAATTTTTAATCTTACTTTATCAGACGATTTATCGTTTTGCAATATATTATTACTGTTTTGTTTTATTTTATTATTGTTTCAATCAATTATTAAAACAAAAAAAGCATTCCTCGTTATAAAGAAATGCCATAGTCAGGTGGATCATGTATCGTTGTTCGACCTAGATTTAACATATTTAAGCTGTGCAACGATAATGACGCTAATGATAACCAGAAGGAACCATGAGCTGATCTTACTGAAGCTAACCAGCTGCCAGGTTTGGTGCTGGTCCGGGTATTTCCAAGCGCCGAAAAATGTGGCAATATTTTCAGCCAGCCAGATGAAAAAACCTACAATGATAAAAGCGAGCGTTAAAGGCATCCGATAGGTTGTCATCCGGACCCGATAGATGATCCATGTTTTCCAAAATACAATAAATACAAGCACCGTGAGCCACCAACGAAAATCAGGAATGAAGTGATGGGTAAAAAAGTTAAAATAGATCGCACCGCCTAGCAGCGCTGCAGGCGTTAGCCCAGGCCAGCCCGTCATGTCCATCCTCAGCCTCCGCCACACCTGGCACATAAAGCTTGCTACACTGGCATACATAAATCCGCTATAAAGCGGAACACCGAGCCATTTTGTGTACCCAAGCTCAGGGTATGACCATGATCCCATCTTTACCTTATATAGCTCAAGCGCCAATCCAATCAAGTGAAATAAACAAATGACCTTGATTTCATCCCTCGTCTCTAACCCGCTGCGGTACATGAGGTATTGCACTACAAGCAATATAAGTAGAATGGCATCATAACGATGAATCAATGGTACCTTTATTACGCTGGAGAGAGCTAAAGTTGCAAAGATTGACACCGGAAAAATGCAGCTCATCGCCTGATGATAACCAAAATGCAGTAATTGAAGTACATGCCTCAATTGATGTAACTCTCCTCCCTCTTCATCATCAGATTGGAATGCTTTTGTAAGCATAATGGTCAAATGGGCTAGGAAAAAGAGAAAAATAAATTGGTTAATTTGCATATTTTCAGATACGCTGCTGCCGGCCTTCTATACTGTATTCACATGAAATTATAGTTATCACCTTCGGAGCACACCTCACAAACTACGCAGAGAATCAATATTTCTCGTTCAAAAATCCCCGGATATCGGCATTCATCATTTCTTTTGCTTCAGGTGATGGGAAATGCCCGGATTCACAATAAATCTTGGTGTCTGCAAGATTCGGGATGATTCGCCTTGCCCTTTGAACCACTTCTTCTCCCGGGAAGAAAATATCCCGACTGCCGGTCAACAGCAGGGTAGGTGCCGTATAGTCCTTCAATGCCGCTTCGCTCACGCTTTCCGGCATATCTTGCTCCAACCGGACATGCGTGAAAATGTCTCCGATAATTTGTTTGTCGATTTCATCCATATGCCCAAATGAAAGTTCGTCCGCTATGCGCTGCAGGGCAGCTGCCGAAGAGGTCGCTTTATAGACAAGCAAAGGTATGAGCACGCGTTTAATCATCGTCCATTTCGAACCCATGCAGATGCCTGCCGGCGCCACCAAAACCGCACATGTTATACGTTCAGGGAGATGTGCAGCTAAATTCAGAATGATCCCTCCCCCGTAGGAAGCACCTATGAACGCGCAGCTCCTGATGCCATAGTGGTTTTGCAGATCGGCGATCCACTGAGCAAAGCTGCCATCCTTGGCGGACATTCTGGTTTCGTCACTAAATCCCGGATGCCCCATCGTATCGGGCGCAATTAACCGGTAAGACGAAAATAAGGGTTTGAACCACGATAAAGTCATCGGATTAATGCAATTCCCGCCTTGCAGAACGATAATCGGTTTGGCATCCCGAGGCCCTATCTCCAGTATGTGAGTTTTCCCAAAACTTGTGTCCACATAGGTGCGTGAAATATCAATATTCAAGCGCTGCAAGTAGTCCTCGTATTGGCCTAATATAGCTTCTTTTCCTTGTTGACTTCTATACATGGTATTTGCCATAATGTCCCTTCGCTTCATTTGGTAAATATAAAAAAGAAAAAAGAAGCCCGCTGTTGGCAGGCTCCTCCATTGTCCTATTCTGTAAATAGGGTTATTGATCAATACAATACCACTTTTTGGCATTTTATGCAATCCAATTTTCCCTTGGCGATGGCACACACATTGGCATACTTTCTAAAAATATTAAATTTTCTTAATTGTCTGTCTATTGTAAACGTTTTAGTTTATACTAGGGCTAGTCCAAGGGATCGGAGACGATATCATGCATTATTACTGCATCAATTGTAATAAAATTCATGAAAAAACAAGTTCTTGGCAGGAACTGGTCTTCACATCAGGTTTCGTATATGTTGGACAGGACAAAATGAATGCCGGCACCTGTAATAAATCAAGTGAAGAAACTAAGTGTCGAACTGCATAAGCTTTTGTCAAAACCAAAAATAACACCAATCAACCTAAAGAAAACACAAGATGTTACATGGGGGTTTTTTGTATTATTTCCTTATCTTATTTCTGAAAGGAAATTTTATGAAAACGCTCAATGATCAGCAATTAATTTCATTGTATCGAAAAGTACTGAAAGTAGAAGAAATCGATCAGGAGTTTGTTCAGCTCATAATAAAGGAGCTTTCAAGTAGAAAAATAGGAATACAATAAATTCCCTCAACCTCATTTTCCCCTCCCTGTTTACTTCCTATTGACTAGCCATTCCCGCATCTTATGTTATGAAGAGAAACGACTAGTAGCTATGTACTAGTCGTAGTCTAGAATATTTAATACTCCAATGTATTAAGCACCATTAACGCTACATCAACCACCCTGCAGCTATACCCCCATTCGTTATCGTACCAAGCAAGCAGCTTTATCTGATCGCCCTCAACCATCATGGAGATTCCATCAATAACAGCAGAAAACTCATTACCTACGAAATCAATAGATACAAGAGGTTCTTCCGTATAGCCTATATAGGAAGCGGAACTAGGTGATGCAAATTCCAAAATGGCTTTTTTAACCTCATCCTTGCTGACATTTTTAGAAACCTTTACTGTCAAATCTATCAGAGAGACATCCTGCGTGGGGACACGAATGGACAACCCGTGTATCTTCTTGGCCAGATGAGGAAGAACATCAATCAAGGCCTTTCCGACCCCCGTAGTAGTCGGGACAATCGACTGCGTGCAGGCTCTGGCTCTTCGAAGATCCATGTGAGGATTATCCAAATGCATCTGATCCGATGTAAATGAGTGAACTGTGGTCATCCAGCCATACTTTACCTGAAAGGCACGGTCTAGTATGTTTAGGACGGGGGCCAGGCAGTTCGTGGTGCACGAAGCAGCAGACACGATCTTATGCTTGGTACTGTCGTAGAGATGGTCGTTTACACCCATGACTACGGTGAAATCCATATCCTCGCCAGGTGAAGTAATAATTACATGAGAGGCTCCCGCATGAAGATGCTTTTGAGCTCCTGCTCTATAATTAAATTTGCCCGTTGCATCAATAACTAAATTGACCCCAAGGTTCGTCCACGGAATATTTTCCGGATCCCGCTCCAAAGCTACTTCGATTGCATGGCCGTCAAGAATCAACTTGTTGTTATCTATGAAAATAGGAATATCCCATATTCCGTGAACGGAGTCGTACTTTAATAGATGTGCTATGGTTTCTATTGGATAGATGCTGTTAATAGCTTTTAGCTGCAAGTTACGACTTCCTTGTTCACTCATGATTAATTTTCTTATGATTAATCTTCCAATTCTGCCCATCCCGCTTACGCCAATTCCGTTCATTTTCTAAACCTCCTCTTCCAGTGTATGGGCAGGCTAATTTCCTTGTTTTTTTACGTATCCCATTAACCCGTGTAACGTATCAATGAACGATTTGCCCGTTAAACGCCCTAATCCGCCATGAGCACAATCCATCTCGTTATATTGAGTAATATGATCTTTTCTGATTCCAGGGCCATAAATAAGTATCGGAACAGGATCGCCTGTATGCTCCCCGATTTCACATGGAGTTGAATGATCTGCCGCCAGCGCCAAGTATGCATTTTCCGGTAAGTCCTGCATAATCATTCCGACCATTTCATCAAACAGTTCGATTGCTCTCGTTTTTTCCAATGGTTCATTATCATGCCCTTTGACGTCCGGAGCTTTGTAATGAACATACACCATATCGCTTTCTGCAATTTCTTCGACAGCTAATTTAGCTTTCAGAACTATGTCCGTATCTATGTTTCCAGTCATTCTAGGATCAGTAAGCGTCTTAAAGCCGGCAAGCTTGGCAACACCCAGTACGGTACTTTCTCCTGCAATACAGCTCCCTTTAAAATGAAGAGCTTCAGTAACGGGCTCCAGCTTCGCCATCTGGCCGGCGCCTCTCGTTAATATAAAGTTCGCAGGTAACTTACCATTCTGAACACGCTCGATATTTACCGGATGATTCAATAAAATGGCATGAGCTTTCATTAAAAATTTATTAATGAGACATGCCGTTCGTTCGGCTTCCTCGGAAGAATCAAGCGGCTCTACTAAAAGATAGGGCTGACCGTCGTTAGGTGCCTTTGGGTCGGAATCGCTTACTTTGTCACTTAATCCCGTGCCTCGCAGAACAAGTACGGCCCGATGCTCCGTAGCCTCCTTGAAGAAAACCTCAACGCCTTCTTCTAGTACTAATCCGTTAATTGCCTTTGCAATTTCATTTGTTTTTTCACGAATCCGTCCTGCCCGGCGGTCAACGACAATTCCCTTCTCATCCACTGTAGCGAAGTTACACCTAATGACAATGTCGGTTGGCTTAATTTCCATACCGATACCCAGTGCTTCTATAGGCCCGCGTCCCGGATAATCATGTGGCTGATATCCGAATAAGATTAGATGCCCCATGTCCGTCCCTACAGGAATGCCGGGACTAATTAGATCCATAATGCCTGTAATTCCGTTTCTTGCAAGGCGATCTATATTTGGCGTATGAGCAAGTTCCAGCGGTGTTTTATTATTTATTGCATAATGCGGACGATCTCCTACTCCATCGGCAATGGCCAAAATTACTTTTCTATACAGCATGGCTTCCTCCTAGTGTTTATAATCCGAGTATTTTAAACCAGGTAAATAAGGACAAACTGATAACGGATGCTCCAATAAAACAAGTAATAATAGCATATTTGATTTGATCCAAGACAGAGAAATACCCCGTTGCAAAGTAGATAGTATTCACTTTTGAGTGAGGTGGAAGCGTAATGGTATAGGTCATAGTCATTGCAGCCGCTAAAGCGAGAATCACGGGATCCATACCTAAAGATTTAGCAAGTGCGATAAAGGCTGGAATTAAAATGGTAACTCTTACCGTTTTGCTTGTAAAAATGAGATGGCTGTACATGCTCAGGAATATCACCACAATGTAAACCAGCGTATGGCTCATTTGTTCTAAGCCTAATGCGCTAACCACATTTTTTATGATCCATTCTGCGCCTTTGGATTTGTCTAATGCATTACCTACAGCATAGGCACCTGCAGCGAAAACCATAAGCTCCCATTTGATGTTTGCTTCCTTCCAATTCAATAAGCCGATTCTAGGAAGAAGACAAAGGAGACCGGCAAGTACAGCTGTTTGTTCCGTACTAATTTCAAACCCAAACCAATTCTTGTGATAATCACCAGTAGCCCATAGAATGACGGTTACAATAAATATGATCGATGCTTTTTTCTCGTCTAACGAAAACTTACCTAACTTCTTAAGCTCTTCTTTTAAAGTCCCCATAGCGTTTTGAAAGTTGGATTCACCTTTAATGGAGAACAGTTTGATTCCGATAAAAAAAGTAATGATCATTGTAATGATTGCAGTGGGCATGGATGCCAGAAGCCAATCCATATAGCCGATATGACCGCCCGCTTGGTCATTGATGAAGCCTACAGCGATAATGTTGCTTGATGTAGCTGTCATAACACCCGAGGTGGCAACGGCATCCGCTTGGACCCCTTGAAGCATCATTGCTCTTCCCAAGTTGCTTTCACCTGGAATGGCCTTATATACTTCCAGCAATATTAGGCAAATAGGAACCATTAATGTTGCTCTAGCCGTCGTGGAGGGTACGAAGAATGCCAGAACAAAGTTAATGATAATTAATACTAGCAATGTCATTTTGGGTGTTCTTCCAAAGGTCGTGACCATCCAAAGGGCGAACCTTCTGCCGAGATTCGATTTGATCATGGCGGATGTCAGTATAAATGCAGAAACCATTAACCAAATAACATCGAAACCCAATGTCGCGAAAGCTACTTCCTGATCTTTGACGGCGCCAATCAATGGCAATAATAATATAGCCATCATAGATGTTAAATAAATCGGTATTGGAGTCGTGATCCAAAGGATCAGCGCCCCGGTAAATATAGCGATGGATTTTTGACCAACGGGTGTTAGTCCTTCGGGTGTTGGCATGTAGAAGAGAAGTAGAAAGACGATGATGGCAATTGGGATCCCCCATCTTTTCATTCCCTCTTCAAATTTGCTTTTTTGTTTCTTGGTTGGTGGCGGCGGTTCTTTGATATCCTTTTCAATAGACATGGAAACATCGGACATTGTGCTTCTCCTCCTCGGTTGCAATAGGTACTTATCACACTAATTGTGCAGTTCCTGTTTATTTAGACATGTATCTCTTTTACAATCGCTATAGTACGTTGTGACCTTTTCTGTATCTACTGTGTCAATCTCACAGCCGCAAAACTTGCATAGGATGACCCCTAATAATGGAGACATTGTCGTATTATTATCTATAATTTGAATCATACTCCCCTTTCCTAAATCTTTAAACTTGTTTCAGCAATACTTCGTTAACATCTGGTCCATATGCTCAGCAATATCGGCTAAAGACCTGGCCGAGCCGGATAATTCCCTAACTAACGATGCCTGTTGATTGATTCGCTTATCGTTGTTCAGGTTGTATTGTGTAGTTTCATCAACAACTCTTTTCACCTCCTCCGTAGCCCTCGATATGTTATCGCTCTCTCTTTTCATGCGCTCCAAGCTCTCATACATGCTAGTAACCTTTTCAGTTACGTTTCCAGCTTTATCCCGGATGGATCCTAGTACCGAAATAATTTGTTCTGATTTTATTTTTCCTACTTGTGCCTTCTCGGTGGCCATCTTCATTGCATTAACAGCAAATTGTGTCTGCAAACGAATATCGAGTATTACGTCAGATACCAACTGGGTAGAGAGAGCGGAATGTTCCGCCAGCTTTTTCACCTCCTCCGCTACAACTGCAAAACCTTTTCCGTGCTCTCCTGCCCTTGCAGCCTCTATCGCAGCGTTTAAGGCCAGCAGCTTGGTTTGGGAAGCGATTTCATTTATGGTTTGAAGAATGCCTTGAATCTTTTCCGATTGATTCCCTAATTGATTAATGATATTTGACGTATCAGTTATTGCATCATCAATTTCTTTCATTTGTTCCATTACACTTTGAGCTGACGCAAAGCCATTGTGCGACGCCAAAAGGGTTTCTTCAGAAGAACAAAATACTACCCCGCTATTGCTTTCAATAACTGCGATCCTATCTGACATATCTTTGATCGCTTCAACAGTTTTAGTAACCATTTCATTTTGTCTTTTACTCCCCTCCGATATAACCGTCGAATCCTCTCGGATCTTTTCCGCTGTTAGATCGCCTTCTACAGCAATGGCAAGAAGCTCCTCCGATGAGCTTGCCAGCAAAGCAGCACTCTCACTTGCGGTTTGAAACAAGTGTTTCAATGAATCCGTCATCGTATTAACTGAACCTGCAAGCAGTCCTAATTCATCGTTATTTCTAATCTCAATTCGCCCGACGTTGATATTGCCTCTTGACACAAGACCCGATACGTTAACAATTTGATGAATCGAATGAACCATATAACGAACCAAACGCCAACCCAAAATAAAAACAATGAGAAATAATAGGACAGCAATGGAGAGAATAGCGTATTGAGCATCACGGATCAGCAAGTATGACCTTTCTACTTCTTCAAGAAGGAGCGCATCCATGAGGTAACGAATTTCTTTGAGTGAATTTCTTGCAGCTTCAAATTGTTCATCATATTGGACAATCTCATTGACGATTTGCTGACGTTCCTTTATGGGGAGCAAGGAAGCTTTCTCAACTAGACCTGTTGTACTTTGCTCCCATTGATCAAATTGTCTAAAAAAATCTGCTATGTTATCAAACACATTTTTATGGGATTTTTCGGTTAGAATATTTTCGTACTTTGCCCGATTCTTTCCGAAAATCTCCTCACCCTCCAGGATCCGGCTGCGGATATTTCCCAAGTTGCTTTTATAGTGCTCCATTTCTTGCAAATATCTCTCATTCGGCAAGTCAGAGAATACGATGGTTCGCTGGTTCAACATCTGTTGATACAAATCCTTGTCGGCTCGAAGAATAAGTGAGCTTGCTTGGTATCCCTCCTCATACAATGTTTGAATGAGTTTTCCGGTTACGTGGTTCATGGCTGCAAGCGCTACACCAACCGATAAAATCAAGGCCAAAAGGGTAATTCCATACAGAACAAGCAATTTGGTACCAAGTTTCCAATCAGCAAGTTTCATATTGTCAGCACCTTTATTATTTAATTGCAAATTCATTATATGTCGGATATTATTATTAAACAATTTGATTATATTTGAGTAACCATTACATTTACTTATAGTTTCTTTGAGGGGGCTTGACCATGAATCTAACGAAACTACAAACGTTTATTACATTATCGGAGTGCTTAAATTTTACTGAAGCTGCAGAACAGCTATACTGCTCTCAACCGACGGTAAGCATGCAAATCCAAAGTCTCGAGCATGATTTGGGCGTTCCATTATTTGACCGAATCGGTAAAAAGCTTTATCTAACCAAATACGGAGAGCACTTTAAGCCATATGCAGAACAAATCGTAAACCTTTTTCAGTCCTCTAAAGAGCATCTTCATCAGCTTGAAAATTTGTCTTACGGCACGTTAGCCTTTGGAGCTAGTAATTTTGTGGGAGTCTACTTGATCCCGAAGATACTTAGCACGTTTTCCAAACAATTTCCTAATATTAAGATAAACATGAACATCACTTCTTCCGCTCAACTATTACAAATGCTAGAGTCCAATAAGCTCGAGTTTCTGGTTCTTTCGGATCAAATACAAATTGACGAAACGCGCTTTCAATACAGCACTTTCTATCAGGATGAGCTTGTTCTTATCGTGAACCCAATGCATAGACTTGCTGAAAAAGAAGAGTGTTCCGTGGATGATCTTTATGAAGAGGTTTTCATAATAAAGCCTGAAAAATCAGCAACTCGAATTTTTTTAGAAGGAATTTTCGGAGAGGTTGGGTTCACACCGTCGGAATATATTGAAATCAGTAATCACGAAGCAATAAAACAAGGGGTCATCCACGGACTTGGGGTATCCATCGTTTCTAAGTTTTCAATCATTCAGGAAATTAACAGCGGATTACTAGTGGGTGTTCCAATTCAAGGAATGAAATTTCAACGAGGCATTCGATACGTTTATAATCGAAGGAAGCATCTTTCCCCTGCAGCCAAACAATTTATTACATTACTTGATAACGCTTGCTTTTAAAATTGCCTTATAAATTTGGATGTAATGCAAAAAATGGACGCCCCGTTTTCAGGTTCGTCCACTTTAGCTCGATTGAGCAAGTTCTTCTAAGCTGGTATCCATTGTCTCACATCAATTTACTCTCATATGCTCCAAACGATTATCACCCATCCATGCCTGCGGGAAATACAGCTGATCACCCGCAAAATAAAGTGCAGTCGCGCGTGCCCCTGCCAATGCCTGTCGTCCCGTTCCGTCGATTCGAATTCTTTCGATCGAAGCCGTTCCGTGAATACCGAACGTGCCAGAAACCAAGTACAACCAGCCTTCTCTAAAGTTTAATGCCGAGATAAAATGGTCGGACGTATACACAGGAATCACTACCGTACCGTCCGGTTTCATCTTCATGATTTGCTTCCCATAATTTTGTAGGTAATATATCCACCCGTCGATGACGGTCATTTTGGTTACGTCTTCCTGAAGCTTGGTTTGCTCGGTGCCGTCCAGATTCATTCCATACAGATGATATTCGCCGGATACCCGCTGCACAATGTAATAGATCCGATCGCCATCGATGAAAAACTGGGTGACATAATCACCGACGGCAAGCGGCTCATCCCCCGTACCATCAAGCTTCATCCGATGAATTCCGTCCGATTTATAAATGCCGCCGCCGGTCACACCTTCCATCGGCTGAAAGGTTTGATGAATATAATAGATCCAGTTATCCTTTACTCGGATATTAGATATAGGGGAGGATGAAATCTGGGTTCTCTCCGTACCATCGGTTTTCATTTTGTATATCCCGTGAAGCTTATGATTGGCGGGGTCCGATATCGTATAATACAAAAAATCCCCTGCGATATTAATCGAACCTGCGTTATCGTTCGATAGCTTGATTTCCTCGCCGCCACTCATTGGGACTTTAACAAGCTTGCTTGGACCGTGGTACTTGACTTCCGGATTCATATAGATCCAATCGTCTTTCACAGCCAGCTGCCCGCCGTTCGCTACGTTGCGTGCGCTCCCCTCTTCCGCTTGCTGAAAAGAGCCTGCTCCGCAAGAGTTGATTCCGAAGCCGCGGCTCGCGTCCCAGCTTGTTTTCCAGCCGAACTCGTTATGCGTAAATCTCCAGGTCATCGGAAAATAAGTGATGTCCTTATAGAAAAGCACGGGGTACTCCTCTTTATCGTTATCAATCAAGGTGCCGTTCACTTTAACAGGAAACGGAACGGACATTGCCGTCCTAACGTGGCTGTTATCGTTGCTTATCGAAGTTAAATCCTGCTCAAGCGGTAAGCATGCGTTTACCTTCTCAAGGCTCAAGCCCTGCGTCGCGTCCCAGGCTACCGATATCCCAAGTGCCGATGAGTTATTCCATGTCATAGGGAAATAGGTAATATCTTTATAAAGAATCAGAGGATACTCGCTGTGCATTACATCCAGCACCGATCCGTTTACCGTAACCGGAAACTCAGGTATTATGACCTGTTGAGGCACGGAAGCCGCAACGGAAACGGAAGCCATTGGGGTGGAAGCTAAGGTGACCCCGATCAGCAGCACGCCTGCTATTGCTTTTGCCCGCATCATTATTTTCACTCCATGCACCTCTGTCACAATAAATTGTTGCTTTCACCCTTCAAACGAATTCGAAAGGTAAAGAGTTGCGTCCGGCGTAAAATAAGTATGCAATTGTTTTATGGAGTCTGCAATGCCCTTGCGTCTCGTCAGAAGGATAAAAAAACATCGCCCGTTTTTAGGCGATGTCTTTTGTGAACTCCGTCGCATAATAAGCCATGGCGACGACCGGCAAGGCGATCCCGATTAACAGCGCCCCTTCCCAGCCCCACGTTGCGTAAGCCCATCCCCCTGCCGCAGAGCCGATAGCGCCGCCTGAGAAGAAGATGGCCATATACAAACCGTTCAGCCGGCTGCGAATTTCCGCCCCTAATGAGAAAATCACCCGTTGCCCTAAAACCAGATTGGCGGACACACCCATGTCGAGTAAGATGGCCGCGACTACAAGGATAGGTACCGCCATTGCAGAACCCGTTGGAACCAGCAAGGGAACCAGCCCGGACAGGATGACGATGGCCAATGCCCAGCCTGTCGCCGGACGAACCCACCCACGGTCCGCCATACGGCCTGCCACCGGTGCAGCAACGGCCCCCATCACCCCGACTAATGCGAAAAGTGCGACCTCTAACTGGCTAAAATGAAATGTTGGACCTGTCAGTACCAGCGGAACCGTTGTCCAGAACAAACTGAACGTTCCGAATACACAAGCGTGATAAATGGCCCTTCGCCGCAAAGCCGGGGTCGTCTTCAGGAGATGCAGCATGGAGAGCAGCAGCGCCGGGTAAGCTGTGGCCGTCGAAGGACGCCTTGAGGGCAATGCCTTTACTAATACAAGAGCCAGTGCGAAAATCAAAGCTCCGGAGAAGAAATATACGGCGCGCCAGCCCAAATACTCCGCGATCAAGCTTGAAACGGGACGAGCGAGCATAATCCCGAGTAGCAGCCCGCTCATGACATTGCCCACATTGCGGCCGCGTAAGGCTTCAGGCGAAAGATGAGCCGCATACGGCACAAGGATCTGCGCTGCGACGGAACCTACTCCAATGACGAGTGAAGCGGTAAGGAAGAGAGCAGCGCTTTTGACCACAGCTGCAATTGTCAGTACGGCAGCTGTGACGAGTAAGGACGAAACGATCAGCTTGCGGTTCTCTAAGATATCACCCAGCGGTACGACAAATAACAAGCCGATCCCATAGCCGACTTGAGTCAGCGTAACGATAAGTGCAGCAGCCCCGGAGGACAGCCCGATGGCCGAACCGATCGGACCTACCAGCGGTTGAGCATAATAAAGATTCGCAGCGATAATGCCACAGGCGGCAGCAAGAAGAAATATCAGCGACGCCGAGACCGATTTCTCCGTGCTTGGTACGTTAGTTGTTTGCATTGTTTGCATAAAAAACACTCCTTTGCTATTCAGAATTACTTTTCGGAACAATCGTTCCAGAATGGGTAAAAAAAAATGCTTTACAGCATTTCCATCACCGTGTCCATCATCTGCCGTATCCTGCTGCGGTCACCCTGCACCTTCGCAACGATATTGATGCTATGATTCAGGTTTAAGAGCAGATAGGATAACGTCTTGATATCTTTATCCGGGGAAATTTCTCCCGTCTCCTGCCCATTGCGCAGCAGCTCATAGAAGGCTTTCTCCAGCTCGTCAAACCGCTCCCTGATCAACGCATTCAATTGCTCATCCGGCGAATCCATACCGACTGCCGCATTGGTAATAAAACAGCCCTTAGGCGATTCGGCGTCCAAAGCGGAATCGATATGCAGCTCGAAGTACTGCCGAATTCCCGATTTGGCGGATGTCGCATGGACTAGGATATCCCGCTTGGCTTGTTTCCACTTCTTGTACTGGTTTATCGCCTCAATATACAGCGTTTGTTTGTCCCCGAACGTTTCGTACAGACTGGATCTGCTTAAATCCATAGCTTTCAGCAAATCGGGAATGCTTGCCGCCTCGTAGCCCTTCTTCCAAAAAACGAGCATTGCTTTATGAAGCACCGCTTCTCTGTCAAACTCTTTGTAACGTCCCATGGCTCTCCCTCCGTCTCTATGGAACATTATACCTATTCGGGAACGATTAGTCCAGTATTTCTTTTGAGGGCGTGCATTGGGACAAGCAGAAAGGCTGCCATTCGGCAGCCTCTCTTCCATATCTATAACACAGTATGCTTCCGCTCCGCGGCCAGCTTTATGTAATGGTTGCGCTCCTCCAAAAATCGGGTCATATACCGGGTGAGGAACAGGCTTTCAGCGAATTTCCCCAGGAACCCCAGAGGAGCCTCATAATCAAACGTATCGACCATCAGCGTGCCTCCATCCTTCGGAGTAAACCGGTGCTCATGCCGGAATTGCTTGAAGGCGCCGCTGACCATCTCATCCACAAACCGATAAGGCGGCTCGAATTCGGTAATTCGCGCGGTCAGCTGCTGCCGGATGCCAAAATGCACAGCCTCCCAGGTGACGCTTTCATGAAGCTCGATCAGACCGCTCGTGCGTCCTCCAATCGCTCTTTCCCTGGTTCGGGCCGTTGACTCCATGTGGATGTCTATGCTTCTTGCACAATCGAAGCAATCCTGAATCGGAGCATGAATCCATATCGATCCTGTAATGATTGGCATAGGATCCTCCTTTCTTCAGATTCTCCAGCTGCTTCCCTGCTTCCCTAAGTCCAACTCCATTTCGATGATGGAATCCTCGTTATCCGCAATGATCTCTACGCTTACCTTCGTAACCGTCGTTTCAAACTCGTCAGCCAGCGATGCAACGGCATTCACGGCTTGCAGATAGGCATCCGTCGTATCGAGTCTTCCTACGGTGAGATGCGGGGTGTACCCCTTTTGCAGAAAAGGAGGCAGATGCGGCTTTAGTATACCGCCGTATAATCGACTATGTATTGCGGTAATCTCGCGGATTCCTTCGACAACGTTAAGCCCCCATTCCACAAGGTCATGCTGGGAAAAAAGGAGCCGAATCGGCTCCCATTTTACACTACTTTGTAGCCTTGCTCTTCGATTGCATCTTGGAGCTTACTTGTCGTCAGCTTCTGCTCATCATATTGGACGGTTACCATTTGTGCAGAAAGATCGACATGCCCTTCCGCCCCGATGTTTCTCAGAGCACCCTTTACCGAATCGGCACATTGATCGCAGGTCATACCGGCAACCTTAAACACAGCTTGGCTCATGCTGCTGCACACTCCTTTGCTCACTATTTTTTCCAACATGGATTATCTTTGCTTATTTATCAGCAACTCATTCATCCCGCCGGAAAGATGCGGCGCTTGAGCAGGTCTAGCAGCTTGGACTCATTCCGATCAAGCCATTGCGTCATAGCATAGGCGCTTTGAATTTGCTGTGCAACAACCTCCGCCTCATCCACCCCGTCCCAATAGCGGCCCAGGAAGTGGATGAACACATCGAGCCGTCTCAACAGTAGAAGAAGCGGCACGGCCTCCACCTCATCGGCTGACAAGAGAAGGCTGTCTCCGTACCCCGTCAGCAGCGCATCGACCTTATCCCATACAAGCTTCGGATCCTGCTGCGGTTCAAACCGGATCAGATCCGACAAGCAAACGGCCAGCTCCATCGCGCGAAGGTCCCTCGTAACAAACTCGAAGTCAAGCACCGCGGCGATGCGATCTTCCGAATCCATTAGCACATTGGACGCATTCAAGTCTCCATGAATGAGCTGATGAGGCAAATGCCTCAGCTGCGAGAGCTTCTGCTGAAGCCTATGGATATGTCGGCCGATGCCCTCTAACAAGGCTGCCTTGGACACAAATGCCTCAGTGGGATTCGAGCAAAAGTCCAGCACGGCAGCCATCGAACATAGCGGATGCGTGTTCTCCAGTTCATAATACGGACGATACACGGACTCCAGAGCCAAATGCACCTTGGATAGACCGATGGTCAGATCTGCTGCAGCCTTTCCCAAGGCATTCAGTTGAACGGCGCTCTGCAATGCCGGATTCTGGCCTTCAATGTAACGAAACAAAGCGGCGAGCTTTCCGTTCTTCGTCCGGAGCACCGTTTGCCCTCCCTGCGTCCTTACCGGCGCCGGGGTACGAAAGGATAAATCCAGCTTCCCAAGCTCCAGAAGTACCGCATGCTCGTAAAGAACCTTGTGTTCATCTTGATGCGTTTCATAAATTCGCAAAACATAATGCTCATTATCCGACTTAATGAATCTAGTCGTATTGTTCATGCCCTTCCCCTGCCAGGCTAACACTTCCCACTGCCCGCACGGAAAGTAATGCTCCAGGATATCGTCCCACTCTGTCAAGCACTCTTTGTCTGCCATATGCCTCATAATCCCTCACCTGTTCTGTTGCTTTCAGCATACGATACATTGACCACGGAGTAAAGCTTGGAAACGAATGTCCCCAGCGACTTGTAAAGTAACGGTTTACCGCAAAAAAGCGTTTCAGCACGTCATTGCAGCTTCTCATCCTATTGATCTATAATCTGGTATTAACAAAGCACGTACCGGAAAGCAGGGATTTGTATGGACCGACCGCTACTTAACAAACTGTATACATACGGCTGTATTACTATAGGCAGTTTACTGATTGCCTTGAGCTTCAACCTGCTGCAAAATCCCAACGGGATCGCTACAGGAGGGGTTCCCGGGTTATCCACACTGGTTGAGCATTATACGGGCTGGGCGCCTGCCTGGATCGGATGGAGCATCAACCTTCTCCTGCTTGGAGTGGGTTGGCTCACGTTAGGAGGATCGTTTGCCGGGAGAACGGTCTTTGGTTCGTTTATCCTGCCGCTTCTCATCCTGGTCACCGACGACTTGCCGACGCTGACGCATAACCCCCTGCTGGCCTCGATCTATGGAGGGATAGGAACGGGACTGGGACTCGGGCTCATCTTTCGGGTTAAGGGCTCCACCGGCGGCCTCACCATTGTCGCTCTGCTGCTGCAGCGCTTCTTCGGGGTTACCTTAGCTAATGGAGTCATTGCAATGGACCTGGCCATTCTCGCTGCCGGCGCCGCGGCCTTCTCGCCCGAGCATGCCCTCTATGCCGCGGCGGGCCTGTTCTTCAGCCGCAAGCTGATTCCCGTAAGTCAAGGGCTTCATAACCGTAACCGGTTCGCCATGATCATTTCCCGCCGCCCGGAGAAGGTGCGTTCCGCAGTCTTGGAGCACCTGGACCGTGGGCTGACCGAGCTCTCTGGCAAGGGCGGCTATACCGGCTTGGAGCAAAATGTCCTGATGGTCGTGCTGCTCCGCTCGGAGGTCAATAAGCTCAAGCGGCTTCTGGCTCAGGCGGATCCTGAGGCTTTCGTCATGATCGGGGATGCCGAGGAGGTCATGGGCGACGGCTTCGATCGATTCCAAGCGGCCACTCCCCGATCGATCGTGAGGGTCTGATCATTTAATCCCTGTGGCCGCAGTGAAACACAAGAAATAACGGGATACGCAAGCGCCGCCGGTACTCCTCCTCATCACGGAAGCGTTCGGGCCGAGGAACGCATTCCCGGATATCCTCGATACGGAAGCCTGCCCTCCGGAGCGCCTGAAAATATCCTTCGATGGTCCGGTGATGCTTTACAACCTGTTCTCCGATCCACGGCTCCGCACGTTCCCCTTCCTTAAAATAATCGTCCACGATCCAATCGAGTCTCTTGCCCGAGGCTTCGGCACTTTTCACAGAAGAAGTCAAGACCGGATGCTGCACGCTAAACACGAATCGCCCGTCAGCCTTCAAGGCTTGGCGAATCTTCCTAAGCACGAGCTGCAGATCCTCAACATAATGCAGTGCCAATCGAGATACGACAAGATCATAATGCCGGGCTGGATAGTCCCAAGCTTCCATTGAAGAATGGTGAATTCGGCTGCAGGCGGGATTGAGCTGCTGTAATGCCGAGCGCACCATATGGCTTGAGCCCTCGACCCCCTCGTAATAGGCACAGCCCCGAATAGCGAGCTCTTTACCGAACCGTGCGTCTCCGCAGCCCAAATCCAGAATATGCATGCCTGCCACGTCCCCAATCAGCTCAAGGATGACAGGCTCTTCCATAACGTAATTGGGACTATCCTCGCGGTTTCTCCTGCGCATGTAATTCTCATAAAAGGACTCATTATCATAAGCCGACGAACCTCTGTATTCCAAGGCCAAGCTCCCCTTTGCGGATAATTGTCTCCACCCTTAATAAAAAAAGAGACCCACAGCAACGGGCTGCAGGTCTGAAGTGTTTATATATTAAAAAAGGGGGTCGAGATTTATTATAAGCCAAGATGATTAAAGGAAGATGAAAATCAGATTACAGTTTGATTACAAAACAGCCTAGAGAATTATCATGAATAGATCCACAACGGCTTGAGCTTTATTTCTTCACGGATTCCCGTACGATGCTCTCAATAATTAATCGATGTCCTACCTGCCCACGGAGTCGAATAAGCCCCGTTGTTCTTCCGCAAATGATATGACGGTGCCCGTCAGCGATATTGGTTTGTATACGGAATCGGTGAAAATGATTGGGACCAACACCGATATTGAGACCCGTTTGCCCTGAATAGGAATGGCGATGACCGTCTGCGGTGGTCGTAATTCCCCGAAACGTATGACGGTGTCTTCCGTCTTCGGGAATGAAGAGATCCGTCAAATTGCCGAATGCATGTCTATGTCCCTCAACGCGCGAGGTTAAGCCTTCCATACGATGTCTGAACTGTACCGATCTTCCGTTTCCTTGTCTTGCTCTGGCCATCCTTACACTATCCTCTCATGATAAGATAATATAAGGTATGTTAGTGAACCTTCATCGGTTTGAGATAGATGTCCTATTAGTCGCTTATCCTTGCTTTACCTCACTAGGCAGCACACCCCAGTATTTTTGAAATACCTTCGAGAAAAAACCGATATTCGTATACCCCACTTGTCCGGCCGCATATTGAACCTGTCCGCCCTCCAGGAGGAGCTGCTTCGCACGAATCATTTTGCGCTTCAGTACATACTGGGAGAAGGATTCCCCCATTTCATGCTTGAAAAGCCGGCTTAAATATGATTTATTGACGAAAAATCTCCCGGCGATAGCATGAAGGCTGATCTCCTGCCCAATTTCTTCTTCAATTATTATGAGCAGCTTTTGAATGAGTTTGTGCCCTCCGCCTGTCTGTGCACGTTTTTGCGCGTAAGCCGCCATTTTTCGTACGATGCGGTGAAGGCAATTTTTGATTTGCTCGCTGGTATGCAGGCTTTGGAGGTTGTGAAAATACATCACATCCTCCTCCATCGACTCCCGCAGCGGCCAATTTTGCGTTCGGATGATGCGAAGCAAAGAATGCATCAAGTAAAGCAGTTGATCCTGAACCTCTTCGACGGACGCCTCGGGGCTGATCGCCTCCTGCAGCAGCCGTTCCAGTGCGGCTTCCGCTTTCGCAGCATCCCCGGTTTCAATCCCGATTTCCAAATCCCGCTCGCCCGACGTAACAGGTGGAACGGATTCATAATCCTCACGCTCCTCCGTATAAGGGATGGCGATATCATGCCCGTAGACGACTCTTTTTTGAAGAGCGCTTCTCGCCTGCTCATATAATGACGGAACCCGTTTCCTTCCTTCACCCACGCCGCTGATGCCGGCACTTGCCGTTACCTTCAGGCATTCTTTGATCGCAGACAACACTTTGGTTATCGTGAAACCGACACGAAGCTGAAGATCCCCGTGCGACTCTCCCTCCGCGCTTTGAAACAATACAACTGTGGAGCCTCTTAGATCCTGAAACACCCCAGCCCCCCGGTCTGTAATTAATTCTCCGGCAATACTGCGCAGGGAGAATTGCAGCAAAGCGGAATCCTGGTCGGTGAAGCGCAGCTCCCCTTCCGTAAGCGGATCGGGCTCCAGCACCGCAACCGTCAATGCGCCTTCCGGCTCCAAGGGAATCAGAAGCTCCCTTCCTCTGGTTTCGATATCCCAATCGGAGTACGCGCCGGAAATCCAGTTGTTGAAGAAGCTTTCCTGCAACCGCGGCAAATTGCTTTTCCATTTCAAAGCCAGCGTCTCCTGATTCAGCCGCTCCTCCAGCTCTTTGCGCAGAAGGCTAGCCGCCTCCAGGACGGCGCTCAAGATTTCCTCATTGCTCGCCGGCTTGATCAGATACTTCAGGACACCGGATTCCATCGCCGAGCGCGCGTAGTCGAAATCCTCATACCCGCTAAGAATAATAATCTTAATCTGTGAGTCGGTCTCGAAAATATATCGCGCCAACGTCAATCCATCCATCTCAGGCATTTGAATATCCAGGATGACGATATCCGGCTTGGTGCGTTCCATCATCTGCAGAGCTTCCAATCCGTTCTCCGCCAGACCTACGACATCGATCCCGTTTTCCTCCCAAGGGATTGTCGCAGCGATGCGGGTACGGATCCCGATCTCATCCTCTACGATCATCAAATTCATGTTATCGATCCCCCCAAGCGTACATTGTCAACCTCTCGAAACTTATGCGGAATCACAAGCCGAACGGTGGTGCCTTCGTTCATCACACTTTCGACCAGCAGGTCAGCCTGATCGCCGTAATGCAGCTTTAGTCTGGCTTTGACGTTGCGCAGCCCGAACAACTCCGAAGAGAGCCGTTCCTCTCCGGCAGCGACTTCCATATGGGCGGACGTGATCCTCCCCAGCTCCTGCCCGATATAAGCGAGCCGTTCTGCAGGAATACCCACCCCGTTGTCCTTCACTTCGACGACCAGCAAGTCATCCGCAGCCGCTGCCGCCGAAATAATGAGCTCCCTCATGCCCCGTTTCTTCTCCAGCCCATGCAGTATCGCGTTTTCCACCAAGGGCTGGAGCAGCAGCTTGAGAAGCTTCACATGCCGAACCTGCTCATCTAAGAGGAACCGGACCTCGAATTCAAACCGCTTCTGCTGAACCTTAATATAGTAATGAAGATGCTCCGCCGTTTCGGCAACGGTATAGGTATCCCGGCCCTTCCCGAGACTGAACCGCAAAAACTTCGACAGATGGAATACCATCTCCCCTACGTTATCGGCATGGCTGAGAATCGCCTCGGAATAAATGGAATCCAGCGTATTATACAAAAAATGGGGATTGATTTGAGATTGCAGCAGCTTGAGCTCCGTCTTCATGAGCAATATCTGCTTTTCATATACGTTCTCGATTAAATGCCGCTGCTCCCGAGCCATATGATTAAAGGTGTCCATCACATATCCGAATTCATCCGCCCGGCTATGAACGATCTGCGTATCCAGCTGCCCGATTCTCATCTGCTTCATAGCTGTTATCATTTGACGGATGGGCTTGGAAATACCGCTATAGACAACCCAGGATATCCAAAGGGAAATGAGCAAGCTCACGGCAATCATCACATAGTTCCAGCCTTGCAGCTGCTTGGCTTCCCGCAAAATGTCTTTCTCCGGCTGAACCACCACCAGCGTCCAGCCCGATGCTTGGGACGTAGCTCTGACCATAAGCATGCGTTCGTCGTAGCCGGGAAGCTCTCGTACGACCAGATCCTTATCCTTGTCCCGCCAAGCCGGGGGCTCGACATCGTTGCCTGCCGTTCCCGCCACCAATTGGCCCTGCTCCGTCAATAAGAAGGCTTGAGCGCCGGAGCTGGGAAGCAGTGCTTTCAGCAATTGGGCAAAATATTCCTTGCTTAGAGGAAGCAATACGATATTTTTGTTTCGCTGCGGATCCTGCAGATCCATCAGCCGCATAACGACCATATTGTTCTTGTTATACACGGGATCGACGACATGATTAGCGTTATAGCGGTTCTCCTGCGGGAAAAATATCGTGATTTTTCCGTTGGCGTCAACCGCTTGCGAGATCCACCCGAGCGAGTCCTTGGCTTCCTCCTTCTGGTAGCCCGTAGTAGAAAGAAGCACACCCGAAGAATAGTGAAATAGTGATACCTGGGGTACCATCCGGTTGACGGAAGCAACCGAGGCGATTTGCTTATTGATCGTTTGAAAATCAAGGATGGCCTCCGGCGTCAGCTCAGTGCCCGCCCGCACAAATTTACGGTTCAGATCGTGATCGTTGGCAAGCACGGTAGTTAATTCATAAGCGCCCTGCATCGTTAGGTCAATATAATTCATGACCGAGAACATCGCACCTTGCGTTCTTTCCCCGATCTGGTCCTTCAAAATCGATTGCGAGCGAATATTCGAAAACATCGAGGTCGCCACAAGCGGCAGGAGGATCAAAATAAAAAAACACGTCAGCCGAAGCTGGACGGATTGCTTAAACCGGCTTGCCAAGCTCCTGATCATTCCCGCATCATCCCTGTCTCTCAATAAATGAAAGTGAAGACGCGTCTAGCTAGCGCCTTCACTTCGATATTGTGCGTTTATTTTTTCGCTTTCTTGTGGTTCTCGTTAACTTCCTTCGTAATCTCGTCACCGCCTTGGCTTTTCCATTGGGTGACGAATTTATCGAAATCGTCGACCGGCAAGTTGCCCATAATGATTTTCGTGAACGTTTCCTGCATAAGCTTGGTAAGCTGAACACCGTTTTTGCCCATGCCCGCTGTGACGGGTCCGTTATATGCGTTCTTGATCAGGGCATTGCTGATCCGGGTTACGTTGTCTTTCAGCTTAAATTCCGGACCGAGTGCATCGAGACGCTCATAATCAAGCTCTTTATCCCAGGGAGCGGCATAATCCAAAATATTGTTGCGGTATACATGCTTGTTGTGCTCCTCGAAATTCATGGTCAGCTTGCCGTCCTTTCTGGACGAAATGTTGTGCTCCGGCAAACCGAACTTAATCGTCTCATGCCCTTTCCCGTTGGCGAAGTTGAACATCTTGATCACTTCGTTCACACGCTTGCTCGTTGCCGGGACAATGCTGTAGCCCGTAACCATGTTTGAGGATACCGTACCGGACTTGCCGGACTTGCCCACAGGGTACTCCAGCGGAATCCACTCCGCCTTCGGATCGTTCTTCGTGTTCGTCAGGATCGGCCCACGCGTATCAAACCAAGTGGCGGAGAAGATGCCGGCCTTGCCGCTCGCTACCTTCTCTTCAATGTTCTTGTTTTTGTTCAGCGCCCATTCCTGATCGATGATCTTATCCTTATACAAGCCCGCCATATATCGAAGCGCTTCCTTCGTTTCCGGAAGAATGGCGGCGTTCACGAGAGTCCCGTTGCGCTCCACCCATTGCGAGACGGCGGAGTTCCCTGCGAGCGGTACGCCGAAGGCGCCGAAGAACGGAGCGGTTCGGATAAGGTTCTCGCCCATCAGCAAGCCGATCGTATCGTTCTTTCCGTTGCCGTCCGGATCCTTTTCCACAAATTGGCGCATGACGTTCACGTATTCATCGAGCGTCTTTGGCGGCTGCAGCCCGAGCTTAGTCAGCCAATCCTTGCGAACGTACATGAGATCGTTGCCGAGAATATAGGTTACGGATGGAATCGCGTAAATTTTTCCGTCCACCGTCACGGCATCCCAAGCTTCCTGCGGAATGGATTTTTTCAAATCCGCGCCGTGCTTCTCTATCGCATCGTTCAAAGGCTGGAGCGCCTTTTGATTGACCATGTTGATGAACCAGGATGCATCCTGCGTATAAACCATATCGTTCTCCTCGCCGGAGGACATCATCACATTCAGCTTGTCCTGGTACCCGTCGGACGGCGGATAAACGACACGGATATCGAGATTGGTGTTGTCGTTAATGTACTTCTGGTACGGATTGTTGTTTTCATTCATGTTCTCCAGAAATTTGCGTCCTACGTTCGGATGCACGATGCTGATTTTTTCCCGCTTATCCGCGCTCCCTGCTGCCGCACTGCCTGCTGCTGGAGCATTCTGGGTCGCCCCGCACGCCGCAAGCAAGCTCCCTACCATCGTTGTACCGACCAGCACCGATACTGTCTTCTTCATGTTCACTGTCCATCCAACCCCTTTATACTAAAATAATATGTATCGAAACCGTAGACAAGAGAGATCGTTCCCAGTTCACCCTTTTACGGATCCAATCATGATGCCTTTGACGAAATATTTTTGCAAAAACGGATATACAATCAGAATCGGCAGCGTACTGGCGATCAGCGCAGCGGCTTTGAGCGATTCAATGGCAAGGAGCTGACGCTCCAGACTATCTGTCGTATTGATATTGGATTGGCCCGACATGACGAGCTCGCGCAAATAAATTTGCAGCGGCTTCAAGCTGGAATCCGTCACATACATGACCGCGTCGAAGAAAGAATTCCACTGGCCGACCGCGTTGAACAGCGCAATAGTGGCAATGGCCGGCATCGACAGAGGGATGACGATTCGGAATAAGATGCCGAGGTTGGAGGCGCCGTCGATTCGCGCCGATTCCTCCAGCTCGCTCGGGATCGATTGAAAGAAATTTTTCATGATAACGGCATGAAACGCATTAATGGCGCCCGGGATGATATATACCCAGAACGTGTTCATCAGCTGCAGCTGCTTGACGACGAGATACGTAGGAATCATGCCCCCGCTGAACAGCATCGTAAACACAATGAAAAACATAATGTAGCTACGCCCTTGGATATACGTCCTGGAGAGCGGATAAGCCAGCAAGCAGGTCAAAAGCACACTCAAGCACGTTCCGAGCACGGTCCGCTGCACGCTGACAAGGAAGGCTTGGAGAAAACCGGGATCTTGAAACACTTTGACATAAGCTTCAGTCGTCCACTCCACGGGCAGGAAGGATACCTCGCCGGACATGATCGCCCGGTAGCTGCTGAACGATTGGGCGAGGATGTGAACGAAAGGTGCTAAAGCGAGAAGTGCGAAAGCACCAAGCGCGAGATGATTAATAACGGAAAACCAACGTTCTCCCCTTGTCATTCTCATCTTAGTAAATCCCCTCCTGACCGGTCTTCTTCACGGCTTTGTTGATGATGACCACAAGAATCAGACTGATCACCGACTTTAGCAAGCCTACGGCCGTCGAATAGCTGAATTGGGATTGTCCGATCCCGATCCGGTATACATACGTTTCGATGACGTCCGCGACATCGTAAACCAGGGAGTTGTAAAGCACAAACACCTGCTCAAAGCCGACGTCCAGAATGTGACCGAGACGGAGCAGGAATAATACGATAATCGTGCTCATAATCGAAGGCAGCGTCACATGAATCAGCTGCTTCCACTTGCCCGCACCGTCCATGACGGCCGCTTCGTACAGCTGCGGATCCACCCCGGCCAGCGCCGCCAAATAAATGATCGCACCCCAGCCGACTTCCTTCCAGATATCGCTGATGACGAGCATAGCCCGGAACCACTGGGGATCGGCCAGGAAGAAGATGGGCTCAAAGCCCAGCCACTCGATCACCCCATTGACCGCTCCCGTTACCGGAGAAAGCACGTTGACCATAATACCCCCTATAATGATCCACGAGAGAAAGTGCGGCAAATAAGCGAGCGTTTGAATCGTGCGCTTGTAGAACATGCTGCGGATTTCATTAAGCAGCAGCGCAAGGATGATAGGACCGGGAAAGCCCCATATGAGCTTATATAAGCTGATGATGATCGTATTGCGGAATACCAGGAAAAACTGGGGATCGTTCAACATTTTTCGAAATTGCTCCAGACCGACCCATTCGCTCATGCTGAAGCCGGCAAAAATGCTGAAATCCTTGAATGCGATGACGATGCCCCACATCGGTAAATATTTAAACAGGATGAAATACAGAAGGCCCGGAACCATGATCAAGTACAAATCCCAATATTGTCTGAAATTCGAGAGACGACGGCCTTTCGTCAACAAGCCGGAAGCCGTGCCGGGAGTCCGGGGAACTGTAAGTCCTTCATGCTGTGCCACGGTTCATTCCTCCTTTCGGTTTTCTTATACGCCCTGGGACGAGGCGATTTCGCCCAGCCAGGCTCCCTGTTGGGTCAGGAGCCTCTGCAGCTCCCGGATATCCACCTCTCGGGAGGTGCCTCCGGTGGAGGTGCAAAGCGCTGCGGCGGTACCCGCCGCCTGTCCCATGGCGAAGCAGTTCGGCATGACCCGCAGCGAGCCTTGAACGACCCGGTCGGCGGATGCCGCCCGACCCGCTACCCACACATTGTCGAGTCCCTGCGGCAGCAGCGAGCGGTAGGGTACACCGTGTGATTCGCCGTCCGGGAGATGGCGGATCTGCATTTGTTCCTTACTTGTCGCCATATGAATATCGATAAAGTAAGCATTCCTCGCAATATCGTCCTCGAAGCTGCGCATGGATGTGAAATCCTCTTGCACCAGCATGTAATCGCCGACGATTCTTCGGGTTTCCCTAATGCCGATTTGCTCGCCGGTGCTAACGACGTGGGCGTTCTCAAAGCCTGGAACATACTTTCGCAAGAAGTTCACTTGGACCTCGACAAGCCTTCTGCCTTCGATAGCCGCTTTCGTCAAATCCTCCGCCTTCGTGCCGTCGATGCCGAACACATGGCCGAAATTGACGCCGACCAAATAATCGGACACCCAAGCGAAGCCGGACACTTCTTTACGCCCCGGGGGCAGATCGCCGTTTTGCTGCGCCAGCATGACGGCCTTGGGAATTTGATCGTTATCGCCGCTTTCCTGCATATACTGCCGGAACCGCCCGCGATCCACATTCGTGAGCAGATAACACATCGTGCCGGGCTGCAGTTCTCCGGCTTCTCCGCCCTTCTGGAAGGGGGCGCCGCCCAGGGCCGCGATATCCGCATCTCCCGTCGCATCCACGATATAACGGGTTTGGATGATCGACCTCCCCGACTTATTCAGAACAACGAGTCCTTCGATACCGCTTCGGTCCGGCTTCATGATGACCTGCCCGATAAAGGTATGGAATAATACCTTCGCGCCGCTTTCCAGTACCGCGTCATCGTATACGCGCTTAAGCACCTCGGCATCGATCGGCACCCAATCGAGCTGCTCAGCGTAGTCATCCCGGAATTCCGGCCGGCAGGATACTTTCATGCGTTCAAGCAGCTCCAGTCCGATTCCCCGGATAACGGGTTTGATGTGATCTGTAAACGGGCAGAAGGCAGGAACGAGCGATACCGTGCCCATGCCGCCAAGAAATCCTCTTTGCTCTACCAGAAGCACCTTCGCGCCGTTTCTTGCAGCGGCGATGGCGGCTGCTATGCCTGTCGGCCCTCCGCCGACAACGGTAACATCCACTTCATGAATGACCGGAAGCTCCTCCTGCGGCAGCATGATTGTTTTCATCGATGTCATGTTCTCTCCTCCGTGACGCTTTCTACTACTTCCTGGGACTGACAATCATCCCGGGTTCTATGTTCATTGTAAAGGGTACTGTTCGGCTTGATTAGCCCACGGCGATGACATCTTCTGTTCGGATCGTGACCTTGTGAAAGGTTGAGTGCAAAAAAGGAGCGACGCGGGATTGGGATTTCCGCGTCACTCCTTTTCACCGAGCTCATCTGTAATTGAGCAGCGAATAAATGATTCTGGCTGCCTGTGCACGGGTGCTGAGGCCCTTCGGATCGAATCGGTCTCCCTCCATGCCGTTGACGATCCCAGCAAGCTGCATTTGCTCGACCGCTTCCCGGGCATAGCCGGAAATTTCCGTTCGATCGGAGAATCCGGCCGCTGCTTGATATCCGGCGTTCAGGGAAAAGCCTGCCTGTTGTGCGGCACGATACGCAAGCA
This sequence comes from Paenibacillus silviterrae, assembly GCF_030167925.1. Classification (GTDB taxonomy): domain Bacteria; phylum Bacillota; class Bacilli; order Paenibacillales; family NBRC-103111; genus Paenibacillus_G; species Paenibacillus_G silviterrae. The sequence goes on along the minus strand of NZ_JASKUT010000002.1, from coordinate 695,072 downwards.
CAGACATGTCTTCCCGGTTGATCGGCTTATTCACTCCGAAGGTGCCGTCCTCGTAGCCGCGGACGATTCCTAGCCGGATCGCGCTGGATACGGACCCTGTATACCACTCGCCGTCTTTGACATCGCTCAAACCCGGGACAGCGGAACGGTCGACAAGCTCCAGCGCTTCCAGAAGCATTTGCACGAATTCGGCTCGGGTCACGTGCCGGTTGGGCTCGAACGAATGGACTGAGGTTCCGGAGACCACGTTTCTTGCTGCAAGGAATTCCACTTCGGCTCTCGCCCATTCCGCCTGAGCGAGATCATCGAACGAGACGACCTCCGGCCATGCAGCATAACGGCTGAAATGATCGGTAAAGAAAGTGACCTTTCCCTGCGTATAAGTGCTGTTTTTCACAGGTACCATCCCGCCGCTGTCAGGAAGATAAAATACGGCTACGTGATGCGGCATCTCCTCCGCGAACAGCTTGTAATCCATCGTAACCTCAATCGCCTTGCTTCCGTTAAACCGGCTTACCGGACGGCCGTCCACTAAGACCCCGAACTGAAGCACCGTACGGCTGCCGACTTTTGCAGAAATCTCCGGGGAGAGGCTGAAGGATGGCACCGCCGCTACTGTAAATTCAACCGTTCGCGAGGTCACGCCTACCGCTTCTTTGAGCGCATCCGGCTTAAAAGCTATAGTGGCGAGAGAGGTTTTCAAGGCAAGCCTATCGATGCCCTCCGTTTTAGCCAAGTCAAGCGCTGATGCCGGGAGCTTCACGATATAGCCAATAGGGGCTTCCGCAGCCGGGATGTTGAAAGTCACGGTTTTCGCGGCGTCGGCATTCGAAACTAAAGACTTCGATACGTTACTGATGGCGGCTTTGACTGCGGCCTCCGTTACCTCTGCGATAGCCTGCCCGTCTTGAAGGCTGATGCTCACAGCATCAATCTCCTGTCCTATTGGCGTTGTACTTCCGGGTACTTGAGGCTGAGCATTACCGGTCTCCGTGAGCGGACTCTCCTCACCGGAGCTATCATTGCCCGGGTCACCGTTTCCCGGATGGCCGTTACCGGGATGACCGCCTCCTGGCGAATCCGAAGCCTTCGGGGAACCGGTTACAGTGACTCCAGCCGAGGCATTGCCATGGCTATCCACTGTAATGAGCCGGTAAGAGTACATGGTCCCGTTGCTGAGCCCGGTAAGCACGGCCTGCTGCACGCCTGCGTTAATGTAAACCGCGTCCGTTACCGTTTCCCCTGCTCCTGTGATTTGAACTTGAGCCAAATCCGCATCGCTAGGGTCCGTCCATCGGAACAGCAACTGCCCGTCTCCTTGCAGCACAGCGACGTTTGAAACTTCCCCCGGTGCCGAAACGTCCTCGAAGCCCACTTCGATTTCCATCAGCCGGGCAATCTGATCGTTAGGATTGACCGGAGTACCTTGCCATGAAGGTTTCGTGATAAGCAATCGGACGGACGACGTTTGAACCTGATCGAAGATCAGATCATTATATTGGCCGTAGAATCCATCCTTATCGTTATCCGTCACCGCTGCCAGCGTCCGCCAGCCGGTATCGGTCAATGCCTCAACGCTAAAGTCGCGAATGTGCCATTTCTCGCCGCTGGCCGCCCCGCTCCACAGCTTTAACCGGTTAATCGTTTGCGGAACCGTCCAATCGATTCGCAGCCAATGCTCGCCTCCGGCACCTTGAGATAACCAGCGTGTCGCCAAGTTTCCGTCGACCGCGTTTTCCTTCCCGTTCGTACCTGTCGTGGAATCAACGCTGAGCTGTCCCAGCTGGGCTGCATTACGCACGATTACCGGTCCGAATACCTCGGAAGGCCGGGAAACCCCTCCCGTATTTTTGGCTTTGAGCCGGTAATAGTAGGGAACCCCGCTGTTGGCAGAGGTATCCTTATAAGGTCTATCGCCCTCCTTCAGATTCGCTCCAACCACCGTCCAAGGACCGTTCGCCGTCTCCGCTCTCTCCAAACCGTAGGTTTCTGCCCATTTCAGCGGCTTCCACGAAATCGAAGAAACCGATTGAATCGGCAGCAGCTCCGGCTGATCCGGCACAGGAGGCGCAGAAGAGGCGATCACAGGTCCTACCGTGTTGGAGGGTGCCGATAGGCCGGCTGCATTTTTCGCTTTCACCCGATAGTAATAGGTGCCTCCCTCTTCGGCAGTTGTGTCCTTGAAGGGCACAAACGGCATATCACTGTCCGGCACATCGACGCCTACGGTCGACCAAGGCCCGTTCGGGTCCCCCGCCCTTTCAAAATCATAGGACTCTGCGCCGGCCGAGCCTCTCCAATACATCCCCATAACCGACTCGATGGGCAGAAGCGTCGGCGGGTCCGGTATCATTCTTGTCGGAACAGGAAGCCCGCGAATTTCATATGCCTTGTTGCGAATCAGCTGCATCACCGCCGTTTCGTCGTACGAACTTCCGGAAGGGAAGCCCGGCCAGCGGTAGTCGCCTTCCTTGTTGTAGAAACCTCCGTCCTTGTTATGGAACTTCAACGTCCATAATAGAGCCCCGGATGTGCCGTTGGAAATGACCTTATCCACCAGTGCGGACATATTCGCCGTGCTGGTATGGCCGAATTCACCGACAACCAGCACCTTTTTGCCTAAACTCATGTTACGGTCGGCTACGTTACGCAGCGCATAATTGGTGCCGCCGCTTTCATAGTAATGGTTGGACACAATGTCCACATTGGGATCGTCTACCGCCGCTGCACTCAGGCCGTACCGCCCGTCCATGACCAGATGATTCGGATCGATGCTTTTGAAATAAGCGCTCATTTCGGCGGTCCATGCATCCGTGGTATATAGCTCGTTCCCCGTCTCCCATGCCAAAATGGCTTTATCGTCCTTGTATTTCACCCCGGTGAACGTATTCGTCCGGTTCAGCACATAGCTGACCAAATGCTTGTAATCTTCCTTTAATTCCGGGTCCGTATAAAATTGCTCCGGAGCCTTGCCCCGAAAAGCGGCGAATTGCTTGATGCCTCCGACGTGATCCCATGTGTCGATAAAAGGGAGGATCACCCGGATGCCATATTGATTGGCCAATTTTAGAATGTGATCGAGATCCTTAAAAAAATCTTCGTCATAATCACGAAGTCCGTTAATATGGCTCTTCTCTTGTCCGTTAGCTGTTCCGCCTTTGATCGTAAAGGTGTACAGCCGAACTACAGTTCCGCCCATCTGCTGCAGCGACTTGAAAACATCATCCTGCTCCCATGGATCAGCTCGATGCCAGCTCGGGGCCGGAATATAGGTCAAATTCGAGCCGTTAAGCGAAATAAACCGAAACTCATTCGCGCCCTCCATCAATATATCCCCGCTGCGGGTAATAAAACTCGTGATCCCCGGCGTAGGAACAGGTGCCGCCTCACTTGGCGTGCCGGTCACAAGCTGCCCCGCCGACACATTGCCCTCCATATCCACCGTCTGCAGCCGGAAGGAGTAGTTCGTTCCGTTCACCAACCCGGGCAGGAGCCGGATTTGTACACCTTTACTGACATATACCGCTTCCATTACCGAATTCTCTTGCGTGATTTTGATTTGGCCCAAGTCCATGTCGTTAGGGTCCGTCCATTTCAACGTCAGCTGCCCGTTCCCCACGATGACTTCAGGGCTGCCCACCTCCCCTGGCGGTATCGTGTCCGTACCTTCCTGAGCAATGGCATAAACCTCGATTTCCGCGAGCCGGGCTACTTTATCGTCGGTCGCGTTGAAGCCACCCCAGCTCGGCTTGGTGATGTGCAGCCGCAACCGGGAAGCGGCAATGGGGTCAAACGTCAAATCGTTGTATTCTCCCGCGTTGTTATCCTTGTCATTATCGGTTACTGTCGCAATCGTCACCCAAGCGTTCCCGTTCCAGTAGTCCAGCGTAAAGTCGCGAATATGCCAATTGTGCGAGCCTGTGCCTACATTGCCGCTCCATACCTTAACCTGCTTAATGGTTTGCACATGCTCCCACGTCATTTCGAAGAAATGGTCGTAGGTGGAGCTGCCCGACACCCAGCGTGTCGTTTGGTTGCCGTCCACGGCATTGAACACCGTATTCGAGCCTGTCACCGAATCGGCGTTCAGCATTGCTTGGCCTGCCACATTGACTCCAGGCTGCGATCCATCTGCTGCCTTCGGCGTACCGGTGACGACCAGACCGGCGGACGTATTACCTGCCGTATCGACTGTCTGTATCCGGAACGAATGCGGCCTCCCGTTCGTAAGGCCCGTCCAAGTTGCAGACTGTATCCCTTTATCCATATAGACGGCATCCGATACCGTGTTTTCCCGTGTGATTTTAATTTGGTTTAGATCCGGAGCGGCCGGATCCGTCCAAGTCAATGTGAGCTGGCCATCACCAGCGATAACCGCCGTATCGGTCACTTCGCCCGGCGGGGTCACATCTGCATCGGGGAGCGCATACACTTCGATCTCCGCGAGACGGGCTATTTTATCATCGGACAAATTGAATCCCCCCCAGCTAGGCTTCGTAATATGCAGCCTCAGCTTGGATGCGGTAATCGGACCGAATTGGAAATCGTTATATTGTCCGGCATTATTGTCTTTGTCATTATCAATGACGGATGCAATCTTCACCCAAGTGCTGCCGTCCCAATATTCCAGAGTAAAGTCCCGCAGGTGCCAGTTATTCGCGCCTGTCCCGATATTACCGCTCCATACCTTGACTTGATTGATTCGTTTGGCGCTTGGCCAAGTCATTTCAAACGTATGGACATAGGTCGTGCTTCCGGATACCCAGCGGGTTGTTTTATTTCCATCCACTGCATTGGCAGCGCCGTTCGCTCCCGTAACCGAGTCCACACTCAGCGCCGCTTGTGCGGAAATATTGCTTGTTTCCTCTGCAAAAGCTTTGGTGATATCGAGGGGAACTGCACTCCCGATTAGCATGCATACCATCAAAATTGAAATCCATTTGCGCAGCATCTTTCATCCTCCCTTGCCTTTTTACAACATTTGTAAGCGGTCACAAAATACTTCACGTTTACGGAGCCTTCCTTTCTTTTTTGTATTGATTATAGGGGGCTAATGATGGTTTGGTAAGGTCACGACGGTGACATGTTTTGTTCCGATCATGACATGATTAAGTTTTTAATAAGATTGTTGTGCAATCACAATTTAAGTTTCTCCAATAAAAAAATGGCTTCCTACTGCCGGGTTCTCCACTTTAGCGGATAAGAGCGGTCAACCCGGTAATATCAAAGCCATTGCTTCACATGGTATATCATTTTTTGGAATACTCATACAAGGTAAACCCGGAATACTTCACCCAGAATCCGTCTTTCAGGCGCTGTTGGTATTGCGGCTCGATACCAAAGGAAAAGTCCGCACCCGGCCCAATGCCGGCTTGACCAATGGGGATGACTTGACGGTGTAGATCATACAAAGTGTAATCATCCGGTTGCATGCTGGATAAGACGCTTCCGTCCTCATTTAAAATATAATTATAGAGGAACGAGCCGTGCTGCCTAGGTAATCTGAACTCCGTGCGAAAGCTAAAATACATGTCATTACCGCGATTCCACGTATTGTCCATAGAAATGACCGTATTGCTCACAGATAGCAACTGCTGTCTCGGCTCGATTCGTTCTCCCTCTCTCCATGGAATCCATTCTGGTTTAACGAACACCTCGATGCTTTCCCGCGGCTTCACCGATTGAACGTGATACCCATCCTGTTTGATGATCCTCTGGTTTATCGCCTCGCTGCCGAAGCGGTTAACATAATAGACAAAAATAAAAAGCAATACTACAATCAAAGCCGTCATGACACGCGGGAACCTCTTGACCATAGCACCGTCCCCCTCTCCACATTTACACTAAACAAGACGCTATGTGGAAAGATTATGTTTCAAATGTACCGGCCGGCACTTATAAACGGGCTTTACGAATCGCCTCCATCGCACGCTCCAAGCCTTCTCCGCAATCGACGGATGTCTGAATTTCATCGTAATGCTGCTGCATAAAGTCGTTAAATAAAGATAACAGCACCGCCGCCTCCCTTGGACTAATCCCAAATACTTCCTCTAGGCTTGAGTTCTCATAGCCCTCTTGAAGCCTTCTCATATCATAGACCGGTTCATTCAGCGCATGATAAAGGTGATACCGCAGCCCGTTGTGAACAAATTCGAGCATATACTGCCGCCGGTTCAAGTTCAGCCTGGTTGTATTGGTAATTTGGAGCTTTTCGTTTCTATCTTTCGCTTTCATATAGGCGGACCATTGGCGATTAATTTTGTCTAAGTACATAGGGGGACTCTCCTCACGAGGATTTCTATGACTTTTATGAGTGTTTCCTATATAATGGGGAGATAATCCTAACATGGGATGTGAACTAATGCTTTGGTTTCTAATTGCCCTGTATATTCTGCTTTGGGTAGTGGCTTTATCCATGACGCATATTCTGTTTCGGTACGGTCCCTTCTATAAGCCATGGAGATATTTGATCTGCATTTGCATTCTTGTTCCGTATTCCTTCTGTTTACAAATGCAGCCCTGGCTGGGTCCGTGGGTTGGATTTCTGCAATTCGCTGCAGCCATTCTTCTGCTTCGCTGCGTAATGGGACATCGCTGGATACAAGCCGTTGTGATGTTTGGAACGAGCTTTACCTTCATGAATTTTATGGAAATATTAACGACGCTGGTAATCAATTACACCCATATTGATCACGCCGTTCAGAGGTTAAGGGGGCGAAACTACTTAGAGGGCTTTATCTCTATAGCGGCAGTTGGGATGTTAACCCTCCTTCTACATAAATTTCGAATCGGGTTTACCTTCTTACGTACCACTAGAGAGCGTAAATACCCGATTGCTTTCAATATATGCGCTGCCTTAATTTGCATGGGACAAGCACTCGGGCCGTTCTTGGCCTTCTCATCGCAATGGATCATTGTCCTTGAGGCCTTTTTCTTATTGGTGCTGCTGTTCTTTCTACAATCGTCCTACCGAAAAGAAATGGAGGATTAAACCTCCAGTTCCTCCATAGAGAATAAGCTATTTAAAAAGAGACTCTCTTCCTCCAGTCGGATGCGGCAGGAAGAGTCTCTTTCGATCACACATAGTACGGACTCCGCCCGTGCCCCGGCCGCCCTTAGCTCTTGAGCGCTCAGAACAATTTGTCCCCCCGTGGTGACGACATCCTCGATGATGCACACGTTTTTCCCCTGAATCGGTACGCCTTCAGCCAGCTTCGCCGTGCCATACGCCTTCGCCTTCTTCCTTACAAAAACCACAGGAAGTCCGGTCCGCAGGGACAAGGCCGTAGCCAGTGGAATGCCCCCCATTTCGATGCCGGCGAGAATTTCGGTCGTTTCCGGGATGAGCTTTGCCAGCTGTTCGGCGATTTCGGCCAGTAGTTGAGGGTCAGATTCAAGCAAGTATTTGTCAAAATACTGATGTGACAGCTGCCCCGAACGCAGCCGGAACGTCCCGGTTATGCGTGCGGTTGTGTAAATTGCCTTAGCCAGTTGCTGTTTATTCATACGAAATCACTCCTTTTGTCAGATCACCTGTCTGTATGGTATCAGCAAAGGAATGATGGCGGTATGTGGCTGCAGCCAGAAAGAAGCAGCCGTCTTTTGTCGATTTGGCTAAAGGAGCTTATTTACCTTCAAGAGTCGGTGAATTTTGAGCCCCATGTGCAGAAGCAGCCGCTGCTCGGCATCATGAACACCGCAGTCGGTGAGCTGCTCGATTTTTTGCAGGCGATATTTCACGGTGTTGCCATGAACGTAAAGCCGATCCGCGGTAACTGAAACGGAGCCGTTATTGGCAAAATAGCTTTCCAGCGTAGCAACCAAGCTTGCATCATGAAGCTCATCATACGCTGCAAGCCTGCCTACCGTATCCGCATACAGGCTTTTCAGCTCTGTGTCGTACTTATCTTCGAGCGACCCCAGTATACGATAAACGCCAAGCTCCTCGTAAGGAATGCAGCCGTCCTTCTCTAGCGGCTTTCCGAGCTGCAGCGCCTTCCTTGATTCCATATAGCTGCTGTGAATACCTTCTACACCCCGATGGCGCCTGCCGATACCGACAGTAATCTCGCTGCCGTCAAGCTCGGAGAGAAGCCGTTGTCTTAATGCCGCTCCCAGTTGAGGAAGCTTTCGTTCGTCACCTAACGACTGCGGACAAATCAGCACCAGCTCTCCCTTCAGCATGGTCGCCATTACCTTCAACCCAAAGTCGTCGAAGAAGAAGTTTACACGCTGAAGCAGTCTTCTCTTTACTGAGAGATCTCCATATGTATCGTACTCCCTGCCGTTCACATGGATCGCGGCACTCATCACTTGGTGGTTTCCCGTCACATCCCATCCGTAACGCAGTGCCTGTCCCACTGCAGCAGTGGTATCCGAGGTTCTGCCTAGAAGGATATCGTGTAAAAACGGATCCTTATAGGTCTGTTCCACATCGGCCTTCGTAAGTGCTTTGACGAACTCCAAGGCTAGCAGCACCATGGAACGCTCCAATACCAGTACATCCTCTTCTATGAATTCCCTATGGAGCTGCCAGCAGGTGATATCGCCGAGCAGCTCGTCGTTTAGCACAATCGGTGCAACAAGGCAAGAAGTCAGCGCCTGATTGAGCCTCCGCTCCATTCGAAGAGGACGGTTGGCCGCCTTTAGCTCCCGCTTCTGACCGTGCTGCAGAGCATCCACAGTGTACTCCCTGTTTCGAACCAATTCAGGGAGCTCCGAGTTGACCGTAATAGGATTGTGCGTCATCTGCTCCATGGCATCGACGATGGCGGCGGTCCCTTGCCCACGCATGGCTAGCTCCGTCATCCATTGAAAGAACGAGTCCAACTGCTCCTTTCCGAGCGTCCGCCGGCTCAGAATTCGCTCCATGAGCGGGGTCATGATGTCCAGATAAGCGACCTCGTTATCGATCTCTATCACGGGCAGACCGAGCCGATCCCCTTCGTTAAGTATCATCGGGGGAATCTCCCGTACATACTGTGCCGTCTTAACGGCTAAAGCTGCGCAGCCTGCCTCCTTCAGCTGCTGCACCAACTGACCGATAGCCTGCTCATCGTCCTTAATCGGATATAAGCTGGTTAGCAGCAGCACGCCGCCTTTAAGCCACCGAATGACATCGGGGACTTCCATAACCGTGATGGAGTCAATGCTCCGGTCAAGCCCCTTCTCTCCGGCAGCCAGCCGGCAGCGGGAGAGCCCCCCGATCCGTAATGCTTCTCTAACGGTAATTCCCACGAATGTTCCACCTTTGTTTGAGCTTTCTAGTAACTGGTTCCTACTAAGAATAGTAAACTAGGGAAGCCGTGATCTCAACGTAAAAAAACTCAAAGTCACCGGACCATGTGACTCTTCAGTCCAGGTCTTTACATCCATAGTGTTTTCCATTACGATGGGGATGACTTCAATGATAATGCAACGCTTACCCCATCCGCCGCGGAAGGGAAGCGTTTGCAAAAGGGGACATCTTACCATGACAAGCGCCTTCCTTGAGCCCATGAGCATGCCGGACCCGACGTTCCCCGTCAAGGTAAATTACTGCAAATCTCATGAATACGGCGCCACGTTATTTCCAAACCATTGGCACAAACATATTGAGCTGCTTTATGTCGTTTACGGGCAAGCGATATTCGAGTGCAACGGCGTGCCGATTCCGGTAGGTCCCGGCTCACTCGTCTATGTGAACGGCAACGACCTGCATACCGGCATATGCACGTCTGACGATTTGTTTTATTATGCTCTGATCTTCGATCCGGCCGTACTGCAAAGCTCCTCCGTCGATGCGATCGAAACCAAATATATGCTTCCCCTGCTGCATAACGGGATTGTGTTTCCCAACCAAGTGGATCATGCAGAGCCGCTGACGGCCCGTTTTCTTTCCATTGTCAAAGAATTGAAGGAACGGGAACCGGGGTTTGAAATGGCTGTCAAATCGGACCTGTATCGCATGCTTACGGATATGCTGAGAAGCAGCACAGGACAGATGATAACCGTTAAAAATAGGCAAAATCGCATGCGTCAGCTCGAGCGGCTGACCCCCGTCCTTAGCTATATCGAGGAGCACTACCACGAAGAGCTTTCGGTTGAGCTTCTTGCGGAGCAATCCGGCTTAAGCCGTTTTCACTTCAGCCGTCTCTTTAAACAGCTGACGGACAAGAGCGTGACTGCTTATGTAAACGATATTCGCATTCGCCAGGCCGATTATTTGCTGCGCAACACACAGCAAACGGTCTCCGATATTGCGCTTGCTGTTGGATATCGGGACATTTATTACTTTAGCCGAATGTACAAAAAATGCCGAGGCATGCCTCCCTCCGAGGTGCGGGAGTAGACAAAAGGGCAGTTTCTCCAAACCGGCTGACGGCCGGAGAGAAACTGCCCTTTTTATATCAAGTTACGCTCTGAAGGTCTTCAAAAATTGTACCGCTTTCGAAATATCCGCCTCGGGATTGGTCCCCACCTCGCGCTCGATCGTCAAATATCCGCCGTAGCCGATATCCTTCAGCGCCTGCAAATATCGCGGCCAGTCCACGCTGCCCTCGCCAAGCGGCACCTCACGGAACGCATCGCCATCCGTAGCCATGTCCGCAAGCTTCTCATGATCGACTGCGCCGTAAATGTCACGAGGATCCACCTCGCGCAGACGGATACCGTCTTTCGCATGAGTATGCACAATGTAATCACGCAGCGTGTGTACACCTTGAACCGGGTCGTCACCTGTTACCATGACCATATTCGCGGGGTCGAAGTTAACCGCCATCCCCTTGGAGCTGATTCCGTCAAGGAACTTCTTCAAATGCCGGGCCGTCTCCGGTCCGGTTTCGATGGCGAAATAGGCATTCATGCTTGCCGCGTAATCGCTAAGCTCGGCACAAGCCTTGTGCATTGCCGCATAGACCGGGCTGTTCTCATCGTCAGGAACGATACCGATATGTGTAGTAACCACTTGGGTGCCCAGTTCTACGGCAAGGTCTAGGATTCGCTTCGATTTCTCAATTTTGACCGGATTTGCATTCGCATCCTGAAAGCCGTGTCCGCCAAGGTCGCCTACGAGCGCGGAGATTTCCAACCCAAGAGATGCAATGTACGATTTCCATTCTTGTCTAGCCTCGGTCGATAAGGCTTCCGGAGCGAATTCTCCGGACACTGCATATATTTGCACTCCGTCTGCTCCTACCGCCTTGGCCTTTTGCAGCCCTTCCCTTACGCCGACACGAAAGCTGTCGACGATAACTCCGATCTTATTGTTCATGGAAGCTCCCTCCATACGGTTTGAATGTAGTTCAAGCCAAGGCGTACTCCCAGCTTGCAAGGCTCGATGCCTTCGAATTCGAGCGAAACGTAGCCGTCGTACCCTGAGCCTTTGATCGTTTCCAGCACCTTCCGCATGTTGATGTCTCCCTGCCCCACTATGGCTCCCCGAAGATATCGCCCGTTGACGGAACGGAACCAGCCTTCATTCAGCGTGCTGTCCTCCGGCCGGATGTAAAAGTCCTTCACATGCACCATGGATGCATAGGAAATGTTATTGGCGACGGCAATGACCGGGTCTTCGTCCGCGCAGAGGAAGTTCCCTACATCAAGCGTTGTCTTGAAATTGGTACGACCGGTGGCCAAGATCAGCGCTTGCACACGCTCACTCGCTTGAATGAACCGTCCGTGGTTCTCCACACTGGTCGTAATGCCCTTGTCCGCTGCATAATCCGCGATGCGGCGGCACGCCTCAGCCAGCATTGGAAGCTGCTCAGAGAAATGTCGGAACGAGATGTCTTGGGCGCTTGCCACATCATGGCGCATCAGCTTGACACCGAGCTTAGCCGCAACGTCGACCTCGCGCATGACGCGCTCGATCTCCTGCTCCAGCTCCGTCCCGCTTTTATCCGCGAAATTGGCTCCGATAGCATAATTGGAGATTTCCAATCCTTTGGCGGCCGCTCTTTCCTTGATCGCTTCAATCAAAGAATCGTTGTCTAACAAGGTAAAACCAAGCGGAACGATCTCCACATGCTGACCGCCGATTTCAGCTACATAGTCTATAACGTCCAGCACATCCATTTCGCCGGATCGAAGCGCCTGATATAAGCTGTAGGTGCTGACGCCGAGCTTCATAGACGCACCTCCTGACCTTGCGCTGCCGAATCATAAATGCCTCGAAGGATGCGCATGATCTCCACCCCGTCCGCAACCGGACTTAACGGCTGCTTGTTATTGCGCACGCAATCAACAAAGTGGTCGATCTCGTTCTGGAAGGCCGACTCGAAATGGAAGCCGGGATGGTTGACTTGCGGTGTCATATTCATGATCGTGTTATGCTTCTCGGTAACGATGACGACGGCCGGGTCGATTTCGAAGCCGCCCTGTGTTCCGTAGAGGCGGGACATCATCGAATCCTCTTTGGCATGAAGTGTAAAGCTCACATCTACCTGCAGAGAGGCGCCATTGTCGAAGCGGATCAGCGCATTCGCCATATCCTCAACGGTATTATGGGTCGGATCGTAATCGGCTGCTTTATAGAAGTTAAGATTCCGAATGGACGAACGGTTCCCTAGCTTCCGGTATGTGTTGCCGCTAACCGATACCGGCTTCGGCTTGCCCATCAAATACCAGATCAGATCGATCATGTGGACCCCGATATCGATCAGAGGACCGCCGCCGGAGCGTTCAATATCCGCGAACCAGCCGCCCGGGTTGCCGAGACGCCGCAGCGCCGAAGCCTTCGCGTAGTAGAGCTCGCCGAATTCGCCCTGCTCCGCCAGCTCGCGCAGAAGCTGGGCATTGGCGTCGTAACGGCGAACGAAACCGATCTGCAGCAGCTTGCCCGTACGCTTCACGGCATCCTGCATCCGCAGCGCCTCCTCGACCGTCATGGCAGGCGGCTTCTCTACAAGCACATGCTTACCGGCTTCCAATGCCGCAATGCTGATCTCCGCATGCGTGTTGTTCCAGGTACAGATGCTGACAGCATCCACCTTCGGATCGGCCAGCAGCTCGTGATAGTCGGTATATGCCTTTTCTGCGTTGTATTCCTCTGCCTTGGCGCGTGCCCGCTCCCCGTTCAGGTCGCAAACGGCGTAGAGACGGACATGGGGATTACGTTGATACGACTTCAAATGATGCGTTGAGATGGATCCAACACCGATTACTGCCACGTTCAGTTGACTCATTTAGCTCCAGCTCCTTCACAATTGAGGGTGATCCTGCACTCTACCTGTATTATAAAGTTCCAGGCGGCTCATCCCCATGAAGTGGTATGCTATTCATTTGTACAAATGTGCGATTTTTCCTGGCAATTACATACCCATACTGTACTTGGAGAGCTTACTGGAATCCACGCGGCATCCCAGCCCCTTCATATCCTCTTGCAGTATCACAGCTCCACCGATAATAGGCCAATCGCCCTCAATCGGGTCATCCGCGAGAAAGAAGGGACCGTTCAAGTCGACCGGGTCCGTGATCTCCAGATACTTGAACACATGTGCGGAAGCCGTGAAGCCCAGCTTGGATTCGGTCAATCCCCCTCCGAGTAAACCGAGGCCCGCTTCTCTTGCCAGCTCTCCGCACAGCTTGGCGTTGCGCAATCCGCCCAGCTTGGTCAGCTTGATTACGGCTACATCGCAGGCCTCGTTGCGGATAGCCTCGAGCAGGCCGGCCGGAGACCAAATGCTCTCATCCAGGGCGATAGGGATCGAGGTTTTCCCTCGCAGCTCCCGGTGGGAGGCCAGTTGAGAAGCAGGCATCGGCTGCTCGAAGACGTCTACACCGATTCGTTCCATTTGCTTGGCCAAGGCGACGGCCTGTTTCAAGCTGTAAGCTTGATTCGCATCCACACGAAAAAACAAATCGGATGCCTCTTGTTTCACTGCTTCGAGGATGTCCACATCCCGATGCTTTTGTATCCCGATTTTGACATCGACTCCGCGGTATCCTTGGGCTTTGGCTTCCCGTGCCTTACTCGCCGCTTGCTCCGGGTCGTCTGTAGAAATCAAATAGGATAAGTGCAGCGGACCGGCTGGAACGGATTGCCACAAACCGCTAAGAGGGAGCTGCCATGACTGTGCAAGGAGGTCGTGAAGCGCCGTATCTACGGCCGCTCTGGCGATAGGATGGCCGGGGTGCATGCTTCCGGCAAGCTCTTTGTCCATCAAGCGGTGAAGCCGGAGTAAATCCTCCGCCGGTTGTTCGAGCAGCCTCGGCTTCCAATACGTCTCGATAGCCGCAATGACGGTTTCAGGCGTCTCATAGCTCCAGCGGGGACTTGGCCTTGCCTCACCCCAGCCCGATAGGCCGTTATTTCCGGTAATCCGTACATAAATATGAGGCGCGCCGGAAGCAGCCAAACCGACAGAGCCGCCTGAAATCAGAAAGTTTTGCTTCATGGGAAGCCGAAGGGAAAAGACGTCAATTGCAGAAATTTGCAGCATTCGCGAGCCTCCTAAATGAAAATGCTTTCTCCCAATATTTTACTTGACGGGCAGTGTACCGGTAAAGCTTGTTTTTGAATTGCGCAAGGTTTCAACTAGATCCGGTTGGTTTCTGATGAAAACATAGTATAATAGAGTCTGAATCGATAAGATGACTGGAGCGGAGGTTTGTTGGGTGAATCGTGAACAAGGATTAGCGTTAATCGAGCAGGCACGTATTATTGCCATTCTGCGGGGTGTCGGGCCAGAGCACATTGAAGCGGTTGCGCAGGCATTGCTGGACGGCGGTGTTCCCGTCATGGAGGTTACGCTGAATACTCCTGGAGCCGCAGACATGATAGGACTGCTGCAAGAAAAATTCGGCGATAGAATGTATATCGGAGCCGGTACCGTGTTAGACTTGAAGGATGCAGAGCGTGCGCTGGAGGCTGGAGCAGGCTATCTGGTGACACCGAACACAGATGAAGAGGTTATCCGATTTGCAGCGGAACGCGGCGTTCCGATCTTCCCCGGCGCGATGACGCCTACGGAGGTCGTCAAGGCGTGGAAGGCAGGAGCGACGGCGATCAAAATTTTTCCGGGAGCCAGCCTGGGTATCGGGTACATTAAAGAACTGATGGGACCGCTCAACCATATCCCTATGGTAGCCGTAGGCGGTGTGAACGAGGACAATATCGCAGAGTTTCTGCGTATCGGTTGTTATGGCGTCGGCATCGGCGGTTCGCTGGTAAACCTGAAGGAAATTAACGCAGGCAATTACGGCTGGGTGAAGGACAAGGCCGCTAGATTAGTGTCAGGCAGCCGACAATAAAACTTGCTCATGACAGGAGGAGACGTTATGCAAATGCATAGCTGCAAGCCGCTGGCTGAGGGAAGCGCCATTGTTCTTCGTGAGGATGCTTGGAGGCTCTCCTATCACGATCAGGAATGTGTCATACACTTTTGTCCGTTCTGCGGCAGTAAGCTCCGCGTTTTTCGTGAAATCCGAGATGAGAAGTAAAGCAAAAGAAGAGGCTGTCCGGCTCACACTGTTGAGAACCGGATGGCCTCTTCTTTTCAATCCGCCGGGTCCCCACGTGACTCCTTATCCGCATTTACTTACGTGCGACGAAGCGTGGATTGCCCGTCCCTGGCAGCAACCCTGCGGATCACGGCCGCGGCGAACACGAGCAAAGGTATGGCCAGCTCAATCGAGTAATTAAAAAATATATTCGATGTGCTCATAAAGTGAGAAAATTCCTGCAGGCTTGGGGCAATCCAAATACTATATAAGGCCAGCAGGATACCCATCGGAAAAATAAGCGAGTGATGATCTCTCAGCTTCAGCCATTGAGCGGCTCCCATCGTTAGTCCGTAATAGAAGATCGAAAGCTTCAAGAAAGCGCCGGCAACCCAGAGCGCCATAACGACCGACTCGAGGCGGGTCAAGAATGAGGCGATGCTTATGTACCTTACGGCGGCGAAAGCCGGATACGTTAGTGACGAGGTAAGGCTGCCGAAGATGAGCAGAACCATGAGATTAATAGCGGTCAAAACGAGAGTGACAACGACTACGGCAATCAGACTCCATTTTAGCCCCTTTTGCCGTTCGTTCAGCATCGGAAGAAAAAACGACAGCAGCCAGAAATGATCAAACCAAGTGAGCAAAGGAACGGCTCCCATCAGTGCAGGCTGGATACCTTTCTCCATGACCGGCAGCATTCGAATCAGCTTCATGTCCGGCAGGAGCAATATGATGATAATGATCCAGGAGAGGAAAATCACGGGTACGATCACCTGCGATAACCTGGCTAACACCTCTCCTCCCCCTCTTACGGCAAAGGAACAAACCAGCACCATGCTTGCCGAAATAACAATAACAGGCGTCTCCGGCAGAAATCCGCCCGCAATCAATTCAAAATATTGCCGAAGGACCGTTGTCCCGGAGTATAAACAATACATGATTAGCAAAGCCCCAAGCAGCTTTCCAAACACCGTCCCTAGAATATCCTCCATGTACTGGATCATCGTTTTTCCCGGATACCACTTATGAAGCTGATTCACGATGAAGACGATTATAAATCCGAGAAAGGACGCGATGAAGGGAGAAATCCACAAGTCCCGTCCCGCAAACTTCACAGTCAGCACAGGAGCCGTCAAATCGCCTGTGGCAATGATGACAGGATACATAAGAAAGGCCAATTGCATAGCTGAAATTTTTCCTCTTTCCAACATTGTACCCCGCCCCGTTGATGTCGCAATCGATGTCACCAGTATTTGCAACATCGCCTGCTACTATTCCCCATTACTGGAAGGCTGCCTCAACCAAATTGCTGGCATTTTACATAAGAAGAAAATCCAATGTAAATAATGTAAAAAGCTACTGCCGGTACTTATGATCTAATGATCTTAAAAAATGGATGGTAAGGGGAAGGAAATTGAGACACATCGGAAAATGGTTCAAACGCACATTACCATCGGATGCAAATCAGCAGCCGGCCGGCTCTTCCCATGCTTCCTCATTGCAGGAACCATTGTCATCCTTGCTGGATGATAACTTGAAGGTGCTTCACCAGTTGTATGCAAATTGTGACGACGTCATCTTCCGAAGCTTTACTATCGGAGGGCTAATCAAAGCTGCCGTCATCTACATAGACGGATTAACCGACACGGTGAGTCTGGACCGATTTGTATTCGAACCGCTGATGCAGGCTGACGGAACGGAATGGGCCGACCTCCAAGCGCTTATGCGGCATAAGCTTCCTGTCTCCAAGGTGACGGAACTGGATTCCTATTCCGCTGTGATTGATCAAATATCGAACGGTGCGCCGCTCCTTCTGGTGGACGGAAGTCCCCGAGCGATGGCTTTAGGGATGGCCCGATGGGAAATGAGGAGCATTGAGGAGCCTACCGCAGAATCCGTTATTCGGGGTCCGCGGGAGGGCTTTATCGAGTCCATTGGTGTGAATGTTACCTTACTGCGGCGCAAGCTGAAGAGCCCGCAGCTAAAAATGCACTCGATCAAGATCGGCCGGTACTCCCAAACCCAAGTGATGATTGCCTATGTGGACGGGCTTGCCGACCCTACACTGATCAAGGAAGTTAAAGCACGTTTGCAGCGGATTCAAATCGACGGGGTGCTGGAAAGCGGCTATATCGAAGAGATGATCCAGGATAACCCCTACTCCCCTTTCCCGCAGCTGCTGGCGACAGAACGTCCGGATACGGTAGCTTCCGGCCTGCTGGAGGGACGAGCAGCCATTTTGGTAGATGGAACTCCATTTGTATTAATTGCTCCGATCACCCTCTATTCGATGTTTCAATCGGCGGAGGATTATTACCAGCGATTTATTATCGGAACGGCCATTCGCTGGCTGCGTTACGTGTTTATTCTGGTCTCCTTGCTCATGCCTTCGGCATATATTGCCATCTTAACCTTTCATCAAGAAATGATCCCGACTGCTCTGCTGCTCAGTATTGCGCAATCAAGAGAAGAAATTCCCTTTCCGGCATTAATAGAAGCGCTGATAATGGAAGTCTCTTTCGAAGCGCTGCGGGAAGCCGGGGTAAGACTTCCCAAGCAGGTAGGCGCAGCCGTCAGCATTGTGGGTGCTCTGGTTATCGGACAAGCGGCCACATCTGCGGGACTCGTTTCCGCTCCAATGGTTATGGTGGTAGCCATAACGGGGATTGCTTCCTTCACGATTCCCCGGTATGCCGCCGGTACCGCCCTTAGAATCTTGAGGTTTCCTATCATGTTTCTTGCAGGCACACTTGGCTTACTCGGGATTATGCTGGGGATTATCACAATCCTTGTGCATCTTTGCACGCTTCGTTCCTTTGGAGTCCCATATTTATCGCCAATGGCACCTTTGAAGCTCCGTGACTTGAAGGATGTATTGCTTCGTGCTCCATGGTGGTCTTTGCAGTCACGCCCGCATCTTACCGGAGAATACAATCCCCACCGGCAGTCCTACGGTAATAAGCCTGATCCCGGGAAGGGAACCGAATAAATCCTAGGTCGATGCAAGGCTGAAGTGCAACTAATGCGAGGGAGAGAGAAAGAATTGTATGCGGAGAAACCCGGCTTACATGGCGCGTTTGGTTATTTGCAGCTTGGTTATGCTTTCGCTTGGCGGGTGCTGGGACAGGGTCGAGGTGAATGACCTGGCCCTGGTTACGGCTGCTGCTATTGATAAAAGCGGCGGCGATGAGATCCGGCTTTCCGTCCAAGTATTTATTCCCCGAACGGGAGGTGGCGGGGGGAAAAGCATGAGTGGGGGCAAGCCGGAAGGTGGCGGCGGCGGACAATCTATCGTAAGGACGGGGACCGGTGTCACGATAGCCGATGCAATGTCAAAGGTCCAGGAGGTATTACCCCGCAGACTGTTCTGGGGCCATACCGAAGTATTTATCATCGGTGAGAAGCTTGCTGCCACGGGAATACGAAAGCAAGTCGACTTTATCCTGCGATTCCCGCTAATGCGCGAGCGTTCGAACCTCTTCATCAGCAACGGGGAAGCCAAACAAGTGGTGGAATCCATCCCCCCCTTGGAACGCTTCTCCGCCGAGGTGCTGAAGGAAATGGTGAAATCCAAAATAGGTCTGAATATTACCGTTAACGAGCTCGCTCAGATGTTATCCGGAGACTCGAATGCCGCAGTGCTTCCTTGGGTAGAGATGCTTCACGCTAAAGAAAACGAACATCATCAGCCGATCCCCTATATCAAGGGTTCCGCCGTCTTCAAGGATGACCGGATGGTTGGTAAGCTCGACCAGAAGTCAACGCGCGGGGTTCTTTGGCTTCGCAATGAGATGGACAGAGCCGTCGTAACCGTAGCCCCTGACGGAGAAGACGGCGGCCACGTGTCGTTCTTGCTGCTCAAAAGCAGCACGCAGCTTATCCCTAACATTAGCGGAGATACATGGAGCATGACCGTAAAGATTGAAACGGAAGACGATATCATACAGAACACAACGAGACTGGATATCAAGAAGCCGGAAATTACCCGGCAGCTGGGAAAGCTTCTAGAGAAGGATATTGAAGATCGGGTTCGTTTGGCATTGCGTAAAGCGCAACAGGAGCTTAAGGCCGATATCTTCGGGTTTAATGAAGTGTTTCACAGCCGATACTCAAAGCAATGGGATCAACTGAAGGGGCAGTGGGAGGACAAATTCCCGACGATTGAGGTCAATGTAGAGGCAAAAGCAAAGGTACTCCGACCTGGAATGATCACCTCCGGCGGCAGCTTACCAAAGGAAGAGGTGAAGAAGTAATGAAGTGGTTGAATGTGCTGGGATTGCTAGCGACCGTTGGGATGATGACGCTGTATGAATGGCCCCGCATCAGGGGGAAAAGGGAAAAATGGACTTACGGCATTCTCACGCTACTAGGGCTGCAGCTTTCCATCCTTCTCATGTTTTTTCCCGAAATGCCAGGGCCGACAGAGCTCATCGATGCCCTATATAGCCCCCTTGGAAAGCTGCTTGAGAAATAGGTTTATCGATGTCGGGCCTTCCGGCTGTTCATCAGGAAGGCTCTTCCGCTTGTCCGACGGTGAGCGCCTTGTACTGCCACATGAGATCCGTTACTTGTCCTACAAGGTTTTCCGTACACTGAACAATGACCAGAATAGCAGGTCCATTTGTTCGTTGATAGGGACGAATACCTTTCTTTTTTAAAAAGTAAAATAAGAAAAATCCTGCGCTAAAGCCAAAGATTGTAGCGATAAGTCCCCAAATGATAGGGCCCCAGCTTAAAATAAACCCGAAGCTCGCTCCAATGACGGCACTCCCGGTCGCGCACGCCATCCCTACTTCAAAAGCATTGGATGCCATCGTTTTCTTCCTCGCTTGCAAATGAGCGGGTGAAGGCTCGTTCTCCATAAAAACAACGAGTATTTGCTCCCGGGGGATCCATTGATTCTCCAGCTCCGTTAAGGCGATTTCGACTTCAATACTATGCTCGAAGGTCGCGAAAATGTTCATTCTTTACAATCTCCTGTAAAAGGGACTATTCGGAGCTTGGTGCTTCCATATCGCAGAGAGAGCTGCCGGCGCTGTGAGATGCAGTAAAGCTTGTTATGCTCAACTACAGTAACATAAGCATGATAAATCGCCCCCCCCATGACCGATGGCATGAATAGCAGCCAGTGAGGCTGAAGGATATTGATGGATTCCTGAAGTCTGCCTAATAGTAAGTGCAACAAGGATTCATGCATTCCGGACATGGATATATAGAACCACCACCAAAACATCGCGTAAAACGCCAGCCCGAACCGATGATTATAAAGCTGGCCCAGCCCCGGAAAAAATATGGAGAAAATGACACCGACGAGCGGTTTTTTCAGCTCCAGGTATTGGATTTCCGAGGAGAAGATACCGACCTGTCGAAGGGGAAGACTTTGAATGCTCAGCAGTCGGAATAATTTCTTCTGGTACACGGCAGACCGATAACTGTCCCAAATGGCAATCAGGTAAATAATCAGATACCCGAAAGTCCATTTCGGTTCAAGGATGGATGAGGCAAGCTCGAACTTTCCGCAAAAGGAGTAGATCATCGCTTCATTAATATGAGCTAACGAATTGGTGATCACTTCACTTAAGGTTAACAAGGTTCCTCTTGTATACTGATTAAGCAAGTAGTGCCCAAACCCTGGGAAAACGGCAGACCACCAAGCTACCATAATGGGATTATGCTCCTGCAAATGTGTAATGCCAAAAGGAGTGATGGCAAAAAGATGCTTATGACGTTGATTCTTCATATGATTGCAGCTCCCTTTGGTACAAAGCCGGTAAGCAATACAAACCTTCCGCTTGTTATTATTATTCCATTATTTCCTTTTTAAGGGTTTTTATAAAAATAGTTAAGCTAAAAAAGCCTTCATCATCAAAATGAAGGCTTTCTTTAGCTTAAATTACTCCAGCCGCCGGATCGGCACCCCCTCAAGGAACGCTTGAATATCCTCCACCGCCCCGCGGTAGAAGGTCTCATAATTTCTCCGGGTTACATAGCCCAGATGCGGTGTTGTCAGCACACGCGGCAGCGATCGATATGGATGGTCCTGCGGCAGCGGCTCGATATCGAACACATCCAATCCCGCTCCTGCAATCCAGCCGTTCATCAACGCCTTTGCCAGCGCTGTCTGATCCACGATCGCAGCACGCGAGGTGTTGATCAGGTATGCGGTGGAACGCATCCGCTGCAGCTCGGCCTCCCCCACCAATCCTCTCGTCCGGTCGCTGAGGACTAAGTGAATCGAAACAAAATCGCTGCCCTCCAGCAGCTCCTCCTTGGAGCCGGCCAGCAATACGCCTTGCTCCGCCGCCTTTTCCTCCGTCAGGTTCCGGCTCCAAGCCATGACCTCCATCCCGAACGCTTGTCCGATCCGGGCTACCCGGCTTCCGATCTTCCCAAGCCCCAGCAGACCCAATCGCTTGCCGTATAGGTCAGTGCCGACGGTGGTCTGCCAAGGACCTCCTGCGCGCAAGGCTTGATGCTCATCGGCGACATGCCGGGCCAGCCCAAGCAATAATGCCCATGTAAGCTCGACGGGCGGCTCTGAATGGCCGGGCGTACCGCACACCGTCACGCCTTGGGAAGCCGCGGCAGCTAGATCGATGGACGCATTGCGCAATCCCGTAGTTACAAGCAGCTTAAGCCGCGGCAAGCGTGCCAGCAGAGAAGCCCGGAAAGGCGTACGCTCCCTCATAATGACCAGAATGTCGTACGATGCCAGCCGCAGTGCCAGCTCCTCCTCCGTTTGGATGTACTCATGAATCGATTCCAGCTCAACCTGGTCCTGAAGCACGGACCAATCCGTCGCCTCCAATGCCACCTTCTGATAATCGTCCAGAATCGCACAGCGCAGCTTCATATTACGGCTCTCTCCTTTAGTGTTCGTCTTTTCCTCTATACTACCTTGTCAAAAGGGAAAGAAAAAGTCTATAATCTTTCTCATTAACTTGCCCTTTATGACCTGAGGAACGGAGATGAAAGCGTGACACATCAAGAGGCATATTTGCTTGTAAGAGCCAACTTTCCGGATCGGCTGTCTCAGGAAATCACTGTGACGATAGATGAATTGCGCGGACTGCTGATATGCACCCGCCAGAACGTGAAGCTGCTGCTCCATAAATGGAGCGAACAAGGGGCAGGCACTATTCCCGGATTCGGTTCCACCGTCAGCTCCGGGAGCACCTCATGGAGCTTGCCATCGAGCAAATTCGCAGCGGGAAAATCCAGGCAGCACATGATCTCGTAAGGAAATACGGAGCTCGGGACGGCTTCGAAGCGGCATGGACCGCTTGGATGTCAACCCAATTCGGGTGGCGGCAGGAAGTTACGGATGGCGGGAATGAGGATGTACTCCGGCTCCCGTACTATCGGCCGATCGGAGCACTGGACCCATTAAACTCGCGGCTCCGCACGGATGCGCATTGGGTCAAGCAGGTATTCGATACGCTTGTGGAGTGGGATGCCGAGCGGCATCAACCGGTCCCCCACTTGGCTCTGGAGTGGGACTGTGATGAGAGCGGCAGGCAGTGGATCTTTTATTTAAGGAAAGGCGTCCGTTTTCATCACGGGGCTGAATTAACTTCAGAGGATGTTGTCTATTCTTTGAACCGGCTTAGAACGAGCGGTGATCGTTCGGATTATTGGGCGCTATTGATCCGGAAGATTGCTCCTCTTGGTCCGCTGGCGGTTTCCATTACATTAAAGGAGCCGAATTCGCTATTCCTGCATGTCCTCGCCTCCCCACGGTTCACCATCGCTGCCAAGGACCACAAACCTCTTATAGGTTCAGGCCCTTTTACTATCGAGGAGCAGACCAAGGAGCGCTTCGTGCTGAAGGCGTTTGCCGGGGGTTTATTCCTGCACCAAATGATACGAAGCGATATCGGGCTTTGGAAATCTTATCTGCCTGCCCCTACCAAGGAAGAGCTGGAGAAGCTTCTGGAGCAGGCGCTCATGAATCTGGACGGCTTTATGAGCGTAGAAGCCATTCGGCAAATGGATGTAATTCTTCAGGAGGAGCATGCCGTTCTTTGTCTGTTCCATAACATCGTATCCACTGTAATTCACCGCCGCTTGCGCGGGGTGAAGCTATCCTCCAGCGGCTGGCTGCGATTCAAAGACGTATGGTTTTCCCCACGGGAGACTCAATGATAGAACAACAAATTTTTGCCGTAATAAATTTCGTCCATTTCCGTCTTCAACCGGTCTGTAATGCTCTCCTGCTCTTCCTGCGTCAACGTTTCCTTCGTATAGCCAAAGAGATAATTATCCAGATCGAAATTTTTCAGCTTGCACTTGGTATGAAAAACATTTTCCTGATATACGTTGACATCAATCATATCGTACAGCGCTTTGATCTCCTCGGGAATATAGTTCTGAATTGAGCTGATCTCGTGGTCGATAAACAGCTTATGGCCGCTGATGTCCCGCGTAAAGCCTCGTACCCGATAATCGATCGTCATAATATCGGTATCGAAGGAATGGATCAAATAATTCAGCGCCTTCAGCGGTGAAATTTCTCCGCAGGTCGAAACATCAATGTCCGCGCGGAACGTACTGATCCCTTCGTCAGGGTGGTATTCGGGGTACGTGTGTACCGTAATATGGCTCTTGTCCAAGCTCATCGTGACGGCGGTCGGCAGAGGTCCCGGAGATTCCTCAAACGACTCCGTTGGCACCTCGACGACAGGACCCTCGGATACGAGCATGGTCACACTCGCCCCTTGAGGGACATAGTCCTGCTTGGCTACACTCAGCACATTGGCTTCGATAATATCGGCAACCGTGTTCAGAATGAAAGTAAGCCGGTCTGCATTGTATTGCTCGTCAATATACGCGATATAGGCTTCCCTCTCTTCCGCATCCTTGGTGTAGCAAATATCATACATATTGAAGCTTAGCGATTTCGTCAGATTGTTAAAGCCATGCAGCGTGACGCGCTGCTCCGGAGTCAGTTTCACTATGCGATTTCCCCTTATTTTTCCTATGTTCAGTACCAATGCTCATCTATACTTATTCCCAAAAAAACACAATTTGATGCTAATTTAATAACTAGCAGCCGCTTTTCCGATCATAGGACGCAATCGCGGCGAATACGATGTAGCAACTAGCGATTGAAGCGCAGCATGGTTGTTCCGTGTTAACCCATTGTCAAAGGAGAGATGGCCCGTGAAAAGCATGAAAACGAAAGTATACGCGCTGTTCGTCTGCTCTGCTCTTTTACTCCCCAACGTTGTAAGCGCTGCCACTACAGCAGATCCGAAAGCAACTTCCACCGCTGCGACCAAGCCCGTGGCAACCGTGTCCATTCCCGTCACGGAAGTGAACGGCGTTAAGGTTCCGGGGAAGTACATTTCGGTTAAGGACTGCAAGGTGGCATGGGTTCCAGGTGGTGTTGGGCTAGTGGTGGTAGCCAAGGACGTACCATTACCGAAAGGCGCGATCGTGATTAAGTAAGCTATTGATACAGCCAAGGGCTGTCCTGAAGCGGATGATCTCCACCTCGGGACAGCCCTTCTGTCACCTGAAAAACCGGATTTGTCTGATTTGCGTGAGAAGCCGGTCCCTTGCTTTGGCAGCCTTACCTCGCGGGTCCGGCTGTAGCGGGAGCTGCAGTATCGCGGCAATGGATTCGGCAGCCGCCGCAACCGTCATATGCTCCGTATCCAGATGATGCCGAAAGGTTTCGTCGGTCAACCCTGCCAGGCAGCGGTCGATCTGTTGTGCCGCCCACGATTGCCTCC
This sequence comes from Paenibacillus silviterrae, assembly GCF_030167925.1. Lineage (GTDB taxonomy): Bacteria > Bacillota > Bacilli > Paenibacillales > NBRC-103111 > Paenibacillus_G > Paenibacillus_G silviterrae. The sequence goes on along the minus strand of NZ_JASKUT010000002.1, from coordinate 669,912 downwards.
CTTCGCCTCTGCTGCGAAGCCGCCTCAGCAGCATTTCCTTGGAAGCGCACAGAGCAAAATGGTTCACCGTCACTCCATCCGCTCTTAGTCTTCCGACAATCTCCTGAAAGTACGAGGGATTCACGATCGTCATCGGTACAATGATACAGCCGCTATATTCCATTGATAAGTATTTCAGCATGCTGTAGTTGATCTCTCTCCACATCGGATAATCCTGAAAATCGCTTTTGGCGATATCGCGGGGTATGCTTTTTCGAATGTAATAGCCCGCGTTTTCAGGATCAAAAACCATCGATTGGGGAAGTCTTCTATGCAGCTCATACGATGTCTGGGTTTTCCCCGAGCCGAACGCGCCGTTGATCCAAATGATCAAAGCCTTCACCCTTGTCTCGTTTATTTTACTTCACACACACCGTTGATGACATTCGCCGCTTGCCCCGCAAGATAACAGCGGATATTCTCCACCGCAGCATCCATCAATCGCGAGCGCGCCTCCTTTGTGGCCCAGGCAATATGCGGGGTGATGATACAATTCGGTGCATTCAACAGAGGATTGTCTTCACCCGGGGGCTCCGTCGAGAGTACATCCAGTGCGGCTCCTGCTATAGCTCCGCTATGCAGAGCTTCTGCAAGCGCCGATTCGTCGATTAGCCCTCCTCGCGACGTATTGATCAAGATCGCCGTCGGCTTCATTTGCCGGAGCCATTGCGCGTTAATCATACGTTCCGTTTCCGGGGTGAGCGGACAATGCAGACTGACGACATCGGATGTCCGGAACACGGTCTCCCGATCAACCCACTCGATCCCCTCATAGGCCTCGGGCTGACTTCTTCCGCTGCCTACGGCAATGACCCTCATACGGAAGGCTTGTGCGATTCGGGCGGTTTGCAGGCCGATTCTCCCAAGGCCGATCAGTCCGAGCGTCTTATCGGCCAGCTCCACCAGCGGCGACTTGGTAAAGCTGAAATCCGCACTGTTCGTCCATTCGCCCGAATGGACCGCATCACTGTGCAGCCGCACTCGATGACACAGCTCCAGGAGCAATGCGAAGACGAGCTGAGCGACCGATCGGGTGCTGTAGGCAGGAACATTCGTTACAGGAATGCCTCGTTCTCTTGCAGTATGAATATCGACGATGTTATAGCCGGTAGCAAGCACACCGATATAACGAAGCTTCGGGAGCTTCGCCAAGGTCTCGCCGGATAGCGGCGTTTTATTCGTTAATACGATCTCCGCATGGGCTGCCCGGGAAGGAATGTCTTCCGGTGAGGTCCGATCGTACAGAGTCACCTCTCCCAGCTGCTTCAGCTCATCCCAGCTCAGATCCCCCGGGTTTAAGGTGTAACCGTCCAAGACGACAATCGATGTCATAAGAAGCTCCCTTCATCAAAAGGCATGGATTCTAATCAGCATAAGGACATTCCTCCCCCGAATACATTAGAAATATATGGATAAAAGGGGATGTGCCTATGTTTAAGCAAGCCGTGGATTGGAATCTCGTCTCCTTCGTCTCAATGACACTTATTGCTGATTATCTCCATCATACACCCAAGCTTCATCTGCCGAAAGTATATTATTGGAAGTGGGATCGCGGTTAGCAGCTGCACCTATCGAATGACGCGATCCCACTTGGCAAGCCGATCGATCCGATTCGTCCATATGGCTCCGTCGAAGCCCCTAGGCAATCTCTTGACATCCTCCAGGGAATCGAAGCCGGAGGAGAATTCCGTCCCGTTCCCTCCGGTGACAATAACACGAACATCGGACTCTTCCATCCGCTGCAGGAAGCGGTTAGGCCAGCCCCATAAATACGGAGCGATCTCTTCGGGTATATGCAGCTGCCTCCCCTGACAGCTCCCCGGTATGTATCCGGTCCAGCCCAAGGCGGCATACGGAATGAGGCAAGCCTTCATCGTTTGCTTCGACATGGCCCGCACGGAGGGCAGCTCCTCGCGAAGCGACGCGATCGGCCGGTCTCCGCCATATACCGTTATCAGCTCTCGGCGTTCCTCCGAAAAGATGGACAAATACCGTGCCAGATGTCTGCCCTCTTCGGGATCGTTGCTTTTGACGTGCAGCAGCAGCGAATGCCGCGGAAAATGCTCCATCACCTCATCCAAGGAAGGCATCAGTCCGATTCCCTTCCCGCGAAAAGGATACGTTTGTCCGCCGTCTGCCGTGTAGCCGTAGCCGATATCCAGCTGCTTCAGTTCAGCCAGTGTATAATCCCGGGTTGTGCCCTTCCCGTTCGTCCGACAGTCGAGCGTCCAATCATGGAATACGGCAAACTGGTTGTCTTTGGTGATGTGAATGTCCAGCTCTACGATATCCGCCCCGGCCTTAAAGGCTTCTTCCATGGAAGCAATCGTATTCTCTAAGTATGGATGCTCCGGCGGATAGATGCGCTCAGCCGTACAGGTATCCCCCGTAATGCCTTCCATGGTGAAGGTTTGCGCCATTCCCCGATGAGCCAGCAGCAGTGGCGTGCCCTCACGGTCCGCGGCCAGCAAGGAGCTGTTATTCAAATAAACGAGGAGAAGCAGCAGCAGTACGATCTGAACGCTCCTCTTTTGGAATAAACGATAAATGAAGTTCATCTTCTCCCTCCTTGTTCTATACCTATTGTAGCTGATCTCACAAGGCGGAAGTACTGATAGATCCCTGATGGATCCCTTACGTTGATCGGAGCTTCCCCCTTCGCAGGCTCGTAAGCTATAATAGAGCTGATAGATACGTTAAGAGATTCAAGAGATTAGGAGATCGACGAATGGACATCGCCCAAATACGTATTGACCTTATTGAGGAAGATAAGGATCAGCCGAGATATCAATTTGACGAGGAGTCTCTCGAGGAGCTGGTCAAGAGCATTGAGGAGCTTGGACTGCTTTCTCCGATTAAGGTAAGAACGACGCAGGACGGACGTTATAAAATCATCTACGGCAACCGGAGGTACAAAGCCTGCCTCGCGCTGGGTCTGCCGACGATCCCCTGCATCGTCTCGAACGTTACGGATGAAGTGGAAATTTATTTGGAGCAAATTGCCGAGAACTTAACGAGAAGCGGCTTCACCCCCATCGAGGAGGCGGAGGCGTTCCATAAGCTGCTGAACGATCCGAAATTTACGGCATCGACTAAGTTTTTGGCCAGTAAGCTGGGCAAGCCGGAATCGTACATAAAGAACAAGCTCGATTTACTCAAGTTCGGCACGGCGGTCCGCAAGCTGGTCGTCAGCGGGACGGAGATACGGAAAGACAGGCTGACCGAGGATCAGCTGCTGCCGATTAAAGACCTGCCGCTCGAGCATAGGGATCCTTTGGCCTTGATCATCGCAAGGGATGAGCTGCCCGTAAGCGATGTGAAGAAAATTGCGAAGCTGTTCAAAGATAAGGAAATTTCCGCCGGCACGAAGGACAAGCTTCTGTTGAAATCAGGTCCGGGACTTCTGGAGACCTGGTCGGTATATGAGCATAACAAGGCGGAACGGGCCCGATCCCAGGAGGAGCCGAAGCCCGCGGCGGCGAAGAAGGGAAAATCCGAGCAAAGCGCGAAGGAAACCGAAGCCACGGCTGCCCTTCAAAGCGAAGCACCGGCAGCCACGCCTATCGAAGGCGAGCTGCAGCAGCTGCTTGCCGCCCTCCCGGCTTATAGTCCCCTGCTGGAAGAGGTTGCGCAGTCCTGTGCCCGGGTGCAGCATAGAGACGAGTTTGTGGCCGGAGTCGACCGGCTGATTACAGATTTGGAACAACACCTTGCGGAGTGGAAAAGCATTCGGGAGCGGATGAAATAACTCAATAAAAGAGGCGGGAGCTACCCCTAATAGGTAGCCACCCCGCCTATTTGCATGCCGTCTACTGTGCCCCGAAAGACCCCATGGTCCGGCTCCAGTCCGCGTGGATAGCCGCGAGCCGGTCCTCCAGCCGCATTTTATCAGCATCCACGGTATGTCCTTCGCTCTCATACCAGTTCAGCATCATCCGCAGTCCCTCATTCAGCGAAATCGTGACCTGAAAATTTGGAATATCCCGTTTCGCCTTCGAGTTATCGAACAGACCCGCGTAGCTCTTCTCGTAATTTAGGTGGGCAAACATCCCGGGATCCGCCTTCATCAGCAGCTCCGTCGGCAAATGAACGATGTTCGGCTCGATTCCAAGAATGCGTCCGAACTCCAGATATAAATCGTCCCATACCCGGTTCTCCTCACTCGTGGCATGATAGGCCTGACCGTAGGTCCGCTCGTTCCCCACTGCTCCCACGAAGGCTTTCGCCAAATCCGGGGCAAAGGTAAAGCTCCATGGAAGCTTGCCGTCCCCGAACATCACCAGCGGGAGACCATTGCGAATGCGATGAACAATGTTGTAATTTTGCCTTAGTACGCCCAGGTTCGCCGCTCCGATGCCATACGTTAATGAAGGCCGGATGATGGTTATAGCGGGTCCATCCTTCCGGCTGAGTCCGTTCAAATATAACTCCATTTGAGCCTTCTCATAGGCATAAGGGAAACCAGGATCATCGAACAGCAGCTCGTCGTCTTCGCGAACAGGTGTGGTACGGAAAGGTCGCTTATACGCGGCTCCGGTGGAACAAAAAATCAGCTGAACAGCACTTCCGCGGAAGGTATCCACAGTAAGGCGGGCATCCTGTTCGTTAAAGCTGATCATATCGATCACGACATCGAAGCTTCGTCCCGACATTAACGCGCGGAATGCCTCCGGTTCCGATTTGCTCCCAACCAGCCATTCGTAACGCTCCGGCTGCGGCAGGCTCTTCGAGCCGCGGTTGAAGATCGTCACCTCGTGCCCGGCATCAAGCAGCTGCTGCGAGATTTGACTGCTGATGACACCTGTACCGCCCAAAACCAACACTTTCATTAGCTCGCCACCCATCTTTAGGATTTGGATTGCACACGTGTGCAATCTTCTCCTTCTATTGTACCATGCGAGGTCAGGGATGGGAACCGGAACATCATTCAAGCCGTTGCCTAACTCCTGTACATCCGTCGGAATAGAGCTGTCTCCCATATCCTGAACATCCTTACCGTAGATGCTGAAGGCCGGCAATCTCTTCTGGTTATGAGCATTCAACGGGAGGTCCGTTAGAATGCTTTAGGTTCTCACTTAAAAAAGCGCGCAAGCTCTCGCCATACCACAAATTCGGATGGATTCATCGTGATCCTCCTATCGCTTCTCACAGCAATTCTTTGGCTTCCTGATCCAATTGAGCCAACAGCTCACCAAGCTTCTTAATCTCGTCTCCCGGAATGTCCAGCTGCGGAGCTTTCATGACACCGGCGTCAATTCCTCTTAATTTCAGCGCTTCTTTAAAATATGACATGTTGCTTCCGCTCTTAACCGCTTCACAATATTTGGTTGCGAGCCGCTGCAGCTTTCTCGCCCTGTCGAGATCGTTCTGCTTGAAGGCTTCATAGACCGCTACGAACGGCTCCGGATATACGCAGGATACCCCTGATACAACTCCTTCACAGCCCATTGCTAATGCCGGCAAAAACAAACGGTCGGCGCCAGGCACTACGGAAAATTCGCCGTCGTTTATCGTCAAGTATTCGTTTACTCGTAAGAAGTCGGGGAAGCTGTATTTTAAGCCGATGACGTTAGGGCATTGGTCGGCGATGCGCTGAGCGAGCTCCGGCTTAATATCGTTGGCGGCGCATTGCGGGATGCTGTAAAGATACATCGGGAAATGCTCCGGAATGCTCTGAGCGACGTTCAGGTAGTATGTCTCCAGCTCCCGGTCGCTCGCTCCGAAAAATACAGGAGTCACAACACCGACTCCGTCTGCCCCAATCTCATAAGCGTGCTTGGCTAAAGCGATTGTATCGTCTTCGTTCATAGCCCCCACATGAATATAAACCGTCACACGGCCGTTGGCTTGTTTGACAACCGTTTCCGCAACAGCTTTCCGTTCCTCTACGGACAACCGAAGCATTTCACCGGTTGTGCCTAACGGGTACAGGCAGTGGACGCCCTTCGAAATTAAAAAATCGGTAAGATTCGCCACCAGGTCAAGCCGTACCTTGCCATTTTCGTCAAACGGGGTCACCATCGCTGTTGTAACTCCATGCAAATGCTTCATTGTTCTCCATCTCCCATGTCCATTTTTTTTCATATGCCTGTTACTTCCCAAAGCGTTCAACTTCTTCCAAGGTCGGAAGAGATTCCTGCGCCCCATGCTTCATTACTGTTAAAGCGGATACTTTGATTGCCTGCTTTATGGCAGCATCCACATCCTGCATTTCCAATAAACCGGCAACGAAGCCCCCGATAAAGCTGTCTCCGGCGGCCGTCGTATCTTTAGCCTCCACTTTACAGGCGGGATATTGCTTGATCGAATCCCGCCCCACATAACAGCAGCCCTTATCCCCTAAGGTAACGATGACCGCTTGGACTCCTTTATCTATAAACTGCTTTGCTGCATCCCGAACCCCCGAATGATCCGAAATATCAACCCCTGTCATACTCAGGAGCTCATGCTCATTTGGAATCAAATAATCGACCAGCTGCAATATTTCATCGCTGAGCTTTCGGGCGGGCGCGGGATTCAGAACCGTGGTTTTCCCTAGCTCCTTGGCTAAACGAAGCGTATGCTCAACCGTTTCCAAAGGGACCTCCAATTGAAGCACCACAAGCTCGCCCTGTTCTATGATATGCTTTTGGCTTTCGATATCGCCAGGGGTCAAGTCATTGTTGGCGCCAGGTATAACGACGATCTGGTTATGCCCCGCACGGTCAACTGTGATCAGGGCCAATCCCGTCCGTCCTTCCGAGATCATAATAGGACCGGTATGAACACCTGAGAGCCTTAACGATTCAAGCAGCCCCTCCGCGTAAGCGTCCGAACCGAGCTTGCCGATCATCGCAACCGGCGTTTGCAGCTTGCCGACCGCCGCCGCCTGATTGCCTCCTTTGCCTCCCGGGACCTCGGATACGCGCTGCGCCAGAAGTGTTTCTCCTTCTTTGGGTAAGTTATCGACGCTTACGACCAAATCCATGTTTAAGCTTCCTACTACGATTACTTTCGAACTCATCTCGTTATCACACCCTCAGCCAATTAAGAGGCTCCTTGCCTGCGAACACATCCAGCAGCGCTTGTGCCGTTACCAAGCCTACCTTATGATACGTTTCGAAGGTTTCGGCAGCCGTGTGCGGGGTGGAAACCAAATTACCCAGCTGAAACAGGGGATTGTCGGCGGATACGGGCTCCTTCTCATATACGTCAATCGCCGCTCCAGCAATGATTCGGTTATGAAGAGCATGATGAAGTGCCTTTTCATCGACAAGCGCCCCTCTCGCCGTATTGACGAAATACGCGCTCTTCTTCATCATCGCGAATTGCTTCCCACTCATCATATGGTACGTTTCGGGAAGGCTGGGCAGATGCATGCTGACGATATCGCTTTGCTGCAGCACTTCGTCGCATTCGACCATCTCAATGCCGAGCTCACGCACCTTATCCGCATTGGGATACTTATCGTAAGCGATGATGCGGACGTCAAAGCCCTGCAGCTTTTTCGCCACCATCTGGGCAATGTTACCGAAGCCGAGCAGGCCGACTGTTTTACCGATTAGCTCCGCCCCGACATACCGATCCCAGTAACCGCGTCTTGCCGATTGGTGCAGGGTCGGGATGTTTCGCATAACGGATAAAATTAACCCTACCGTGAGCTCGGCAACCGCATTTGCATTGCCTGCCGGTACATTGGTCACTTTAATCCCGTACTCCTGCGCTTTGGCAAGGTCGATATTATCGACGCCAACCCCGAAGCGGGCGATCGCTTTTAATCGGGGGGCTAACTTGAAAACATCTTCATTCCATGTATCCACGCCTGCAACAACGCCGTCGATATCCTGCACCAGCTCCTTCAGCTCATCAAACGTGTGAGGCCGGCCCACCTTGTTTTCTACAATCTGTACTCCATGGCTTTCGAGCAATTCCTTAGCCTCTGTACAAAGAATCGAATAATTGGTTGCCGTCACGAGCACTTTTTTCATATCGGACATCATTTAACTCCTCCTACTGTCATGCCGCTGACCATAAATTTGGATGTAAACAGATACATAATGATGACCGGGATCGAAGCGAGGATGGAGCCGCCCATAAGAGGTCCCCAAGCGAACACATCGCCGACGATCATATCGGATAAGCCGAGTGTAATCGTCTTATCCACACTTTTGGTCACAACGACTAAAGCATATAAATACTCACTCCAACAGAGCGTGAAGGCGAAAATAAAGGTGGCTGCAATGCCCGGTGCCGATAAAGGAAAAATAATGCTGAGCATCGTGCGAAGCCGCGTACAGCCGTCGATCATGGCGGCCTCCTCAATCTCGGTCGGAATGGATTTGAAATACGAAATTAACATCCATGTGGCATACGGAACCGTAATGGTAGGATAAATCAGCATCAGGCCGTATATGGAATCGTTCAACCCGATCGCAGACACCAGCATGTAAAGCGGGATGAACAGAACCGCCCTTGGCATCAAATAAGCGTACAGGATTCCTTTGGACACGAACGCCCTGCCGCGAAAGCGCAGCTTGGAAATGGCATAGGCCGCAAGCATGCTGATCACAATCGAAACAAGCGAAACAATGAGAGATACCATAACGCTGTTTTTTACGTTAGCCAGGAAATTTTTCTCGCCCACAAGCTTCTCGTACGCGCCCCAGCCAAAATGCTTCGGCCAGAACGTCGGCGTCATGCTGTAAATCTCCGATTGCGATTTAAACGACGTGTTCAGCATCCAGTAAAGCGGAAACAAAGCAAAAATCAGCAGTACGATAAGCGCAGCGTAGACAATGATCTGCTTGCTAATTGAAGTCTTCTCCATTACTATCACCTACTCTTTCGACAGCGAACGCTTCGTAACGATGTTGATAAGCATGATCAACGGAGGCATCGTTAGAATGGCTATCGCAATAGCTTTGCCTAAGTTCATATTTAAAAATCCGATCGTATAGCTAAGCGTTGACAGCACTTGCGTACCGTTCGATGGACCTCCGCGAGTCAGCAGCCAAATGATTTCAAAATCATTCAGTGTCCAGATCGTCGTCATCACCGCGGCAAGTATCGTAACCTCCTTGACCGAAGGCAGGGTCATGTAGAAAAATCGCTTAATCGCACCCGCTCCATCCAGCATAGCCGCCTCGTACATTTCCCTAGAAATGGTTTGCAGTCCTGCCAGTATCGCTATACCCATAAACGGGATGCCCCTCCATACATTCACCAATATGACCGAAAACATCGCCAGGTCAGGGGTCGCGAGCCATCCGACAGGCTGCTTTAACATCCCGGTTTTCATCAACATATAATTGAGCACTCCGCCCACATCCGAATAAATCCATTGCCATGTAAAGACGGAAACAATCGTTGGAATCGTCCATGGAAGGAACAGCAATACCCGGAAAACATTGCGAAATATGATTTTCTCATTAAGCACCAAAGCCATGATCATACCAAATACCGTTTTGCCGGCTACGGCGACGACTGTAAACAAGAGCGTGTTCCATACCGCTTTCCAAAATAAGGATTCCTTCATCAGATCGATATAGTTTTTGAACCCGATAAACGTTGCAGGAACACCCACAACCTTGTTCGTAAAGCTTAAATAGACCGCCCATCCGAAAGGAAGCACCATGACTGCAAGTAGATAAAGAAGCACAGGGCTCATCAGCACATAAGCAAGCTTGTTGTCTTCATTCGATTTCAATCCGCATCCCGCCTTACTTAGTAGACTTCGGTATGACCGAACGCGCCGGCCACACCGAAGAGCGATTATTATTTTTTGTTATAAGTTTCCTCAATTTTTGCATGCAGGTCCTTAACGGCGGCCTCGGGCGTATAGCTTGCTTCTAGAAGAAGCTTTTGGAATGCGTCGTTTACTAAGCGTAGATTGAACACTTCACCGGCCTTGGGATTGTATTCGCCCGGGTACCCAAGGAAGGAAAAGCCTTTAACCGAATCGACGAACGCTTTATTCTTAATGTCCTGCCATACCGGCTCACTTGTCAGCTTGCTGTAGACCGGGCCTGTGAGCGGAGCACCCTTCTCAATCCAGGTTTTGTACCAATCGGCCGCTACCATGTAGGAAACGAACTTTTTAGCCAATTCCTTGTTCTTGGAGTCTTTAAAGATACCGAGATTGTTGCTGATGCCCGGAATAAACGTTCCCTTAGGGCCTGCCGGGTAAGGAGCGATACCTGTGTTCTCATAAAGCTCCGGGTTATCCTTCTTGATCGTTCCAAGCAAGCTGCCCACATTGAAAATCATCGCGGACTGGCCGCTCAAGTAAGATTTGTTGTTTCCGGCATCATCCCAGCCAACCGAGCTTGGTGGCGTACTTTTGTCCGTTAGGAAAATATCCCGGATAAACTTCGTTGCTTGAACGGTCTCCGGTGAATTCGCAATGACCGTTTTACCGTCCTTGGTATCGAACGAGCCGCCGAAGGACCAGATAATTCCGCGGGTTAAGAACTCGGCGTCCGAGTTTCCTTTGCCGTACCCGAGTCCTGCGCCGTATACCCCTTTGCTTGGATCCGTTAACGACTTGGCCATTGTTCTGAACTCATCCCACGTCTTAGGCGGGTTATCGAAGCCGGCTTTCTTGAGCAGGTCTTTGCGGTAATAGAGCACCTGCGTTTCCGTCCAGAATGGAATCGCATATTGCTTGCCCTGGAAGGTAACCGCCTTCTTCATGCTCTCTTGAATTTCCCCATTGGCGCTTTCGACCGTTTTGACTAAATCGCTTACATCTTCGAGAACGTTTTTGGCGTAGAATTGGCCGATCTCTTGATAGCCGAAAAAGGAAACGTCCGGGACCGTGGACGATTCGATCGCCGCCGACCACTTCGGATAGAAATCTTCATAGGCGATAAGCTCGATGTTGACGTTCACGTTATTTTCAACGCCAAACTGCTTGGCACGCTCTTGAATCAGCTTGTTTTGATCATCAAACAGCTGCTTCTTCATCCAGAACGTAAGCGTGCCCGCGGGCTTCGCGTTACCCGGTTTCCCCGCGTTTCCTGCCCCTTCCGTGCTTCCTCCACTGCTGCAGCCTGCTGCAAGTGATGCCAGCAATGTGACGGATACTGCATTCGATACCCATTTCTTCATGATTGTTAACCCCTCCTAGAGCTTGTTTCGTATTACTTACACTTATTATTGTAGAGGGTAGGCGTGCCGCTTTATATGACAAGGTTTTAACTTTACGGATACTATCTTAACCATTAGATATGGTGAATTACGTCCGCCTTATCGAAGAAGTGCAAAAAAAAACAACCTGCCTCAAGCGAGGGGTTGCAGGTCTAAATATTCAGTTGCCCTCCTCCAGCTTCAAACGGTATTCCTGCGGAGTCAGGGAATAATATTTCTTAAACACTTTGTTAAAATAGTTTGGATTTTGATAGCCTAATTGCAGGGCGATTTCGTAATTTTTTAGCGACCGGTTCGCCAGCATCGAGGCGGCCAGCTCCATTTTCAGCCGCAATATATAGTCGCTGAGGTTCTCTCCCGTCTCGAATTTATAAATCCTGGAGATGTGAACGGGATGCATATACATATAATCGGCCACAGCCTGAAGCGATACGTCCTCCGTTAGGTTCCTCTGAATATACTGCTTGATTTTTTCAACTGCATGCTCACGGTCGTTTCTTGTTTCGCTCTCCATACTGGTCCGCATAAGACGTAATGATTCAAACGCCCAGCCTTCCAGCGCCTTGATGGATCGGCAAGCCGCCAAGCCCGCAACGTCGGAAAGTGCCGGTCCGAGCATAGCGGCCAATTCACAGCCATTCTTATGGGCGAACGAGCTGAAAGACGCATAGACCGAGAAAAATACTTCGATCAGATGCTCCGAGGAATCGGCCCATTTGCGGTTCAGCTCTTGAAAAATGCTAGAGAGCTTTTCCTCCGCCGAATCCCAGCTCGCCGACTCCAACAGGTGAACGAGAAGAGGCGGCTCGTAAAGCCGCTGCAGCGATTGAACGGGTTGCCGCTCCAACTCCTCCGACACGTAGATAAATAAACCGCTTTGGCTGCCGATGCGTCTCCTAAGCGAGTAAAGGCTCTCCTGGTAAAGCGTGTTCACATCGATGGGAAATTGTCCCCGCTTGCTGATTAGCACCGATACCGTCCCTTTAAGATAATGGTTGACGCTTAACTGCAGCTGGGAGGCCTGCTGCTGCAGTTGATGCTCGAATGCTTCTTTACCGGTTAGCTCCACCGTTTTCTCTTCCTTAATCGTAACCAAAAACACTAAAAATCCATGGATGTCCTTACACGGCCATAATTGGAAATCATCTTCAAATATTTCCTCAGCCATGTTCACAACGGCATATTCCATCAAGGAAAGACTGTACAAATCAAGCTCCGATAGCTTCCCTTCCATGCGGACCAGCATAAGTGCAAAGCTCTCGTCAGCCCTCATGCGGACCTTGAGCAGCTCCATCTTTTCCTGCAGCCTTTGCGGTGATAGCTTCATCCCCTGGAGCAGATCATTCAACAATTCACCTCGAAGCCTGGGCAGACTTTCCTCGAATGCCTTCACTACTTGCTGATAGGATTGCAGCTCCTCCCTTTCCTTCTTCAATAGTGCGACAAGCCTATCTACCTTATCCAATATGTCCCCGTCACTGATCGGCTTAAGCAAATACTCGTAGGTATCATGCTGAATGGCTTGTCTTGCATATTCAAATTCTGCATGTCCCGTCAGCAGAATGCATTTCAGTTTTTTCCAGCTGCGCCGTGCTCTCTCAAGCAGCTCCAGGCCGCTCATGCCGGGCATGCGGATATCGGTAATTAGGATATCAATCGTATTGGTTTGTAAGATCTCAAGCGCTTCAAAGCCGGAATACGCTTTAAATACGGAGACGATACCGATTTGCTGCCAAGGCAAGGTATCGGCAAGACTGTCCACTACAGCGGCTTCGTCATCTACAATCAATAATTGGAACACGTCAAGTCTCACCTTTCTTCATCGCATTGCCTTGCTCCTCCCATGCCATTACAACACGAAATCCGTTCATGGATGATTGAGCAAAGCTTAATCCGGACCGCCCCTCAAACAGCTGCACAAGCCTTTGGTGAATATTCCAAAGACCGCAGCCTGTATCTTCTTCGAGCGGCATAGCGATCTCCCTCTGAAGCTCTGTGATTCCTTCCTTGGAAATACCCTGTCCGTTATCATCCACGATAATGCGATGCAATCCGTTTCCGGTTTCACCGGTAATTTGAATGATGCCGAACTCCGGACTATTTTCGACTCCATGAATGACCGCATTCTCTACAAGCGGCTGAAGAAGAAGACGCGGAATTTCCAAATCCAGCATCGCTTCAGGGATATCAATCTCGTAGTGAAACCTCTGCATGCGCAGATTTTGAATCGTCAAGTAATTTTCTACGAGCTTTAATTCTTCCCGAAGCGTGGTCATGGTTTTTTCCGTGCGGGTCGTGTATCGGTAATATTCCCCCAAATTTAATGCCATCGCGACGACCGCTTCTTTCTCCCCAAGAGTGGCCATGCTTTTCATATAAAATAAGCAATTATACAAAAAATGCGGATTGATTTGTGATTGCAGCTGCTTTAAGGTCGCTTCCTTGGAGCGCAGCGTTTCTTTATACACCTTTTCAATAAGCTGTTCAATTTGTTCGGCCATTTCGTCGAAGCTGTTAAATAGAAAATCGAACTCGTTGTTCGGCTGCTTCTTCAGCCTTACGGAATACTGGCCGTCTTTAATTCTCTGAACGCCACGGATCAATAGATGGATGGGTCTCTGAACGTTACGGTAAAGCAGCAGAGTGACCAATATGCTCAATAGCAGAAGAAGGCCCACAATCAGATAAAATAAGTTGCGGTTTAAGGTGATCGGAGAATAGATTTTTTCAAGTGGAACAAAGTCGACCAAATACCAGCCCAAGCTTTCGGAACGAATATAATTGACTACATATTTTTGACCGTTCATGGAAATGACTTGGCTTCCCTGCCTTTCAAGCGTATACCCGTCCAGCTGTTCGATGACGCCTTTTACCTTCCCTTGATCGGCTGTACGGTTCGTAATCGGATCCTGTCCCTTCATAAAGAAAAAGGGGTCGGTATCTCCACCTTGCTTTAAAAGGTTGAGCATATTTTCGATGTTATCATCGGCAAACCGCACCTCGACCAGTAGATTGGACTGATCCGATTCTCGGAGACGGGAAAAATAGCTTTGATTCTCCAGCTTACGATGCGACCATCTTTTGAATTCGGAGTTCCGTATATAGTCCTCGTTATACGTAACGGAGTAATCCGTCGAGACAACTTCTTGTGTATCGGTTACATATAGAATAAGCTGATTGTTCCAGCTGCTGGTCGCAATCTGCATATTTAGCATTTCCGAAATACGCTGCTGTCTCTGGACTTGAACTACCGGTGAGCTTTGACCTCGTCCATTCAAATATTCCATAATGCTGTAATCTTTACTGGCAATTACGGAATATCTTGTTAACTGCTCTATCATCGATTCCATTTGGCTCATAAAAAAAGAAAGACGGTTGCGATTTCCGTCCTCAACCGTTTGCTTTACGACATTTACACTTACTTGATGAGAATATCCGTATAATAGGATTATCGGAATAAGCAGGCATATAATCAGCCCAATCACCTTTCCGAAGGTCGTCGTTTTTATGTTCATGGGGCTTGTACCTCATTTTTTGTTGTCTCGATCCATAACAGCTTGAAAGTCTTGATTTGCTTTGTGGGCCGATTCTTTGATATCTTCCCCGAGCAAGCCTTTGATCACGATGTCTCCGACAATATCGCGGGCTTCGCCAACACTAATAACCTGCGGTCTGTCATGGCCGATACCGTCACTAATCGATTTATTAATCACAGAAATATATTCCTTTGGAAATCCGCTAACCCCTTGAGGGTCGCTCCATACTGAATTGCGTGCACCGGGATTCCCTTTAACCTGTGATTTCATAACGAGCTCTTTGCTTGTCGCCCATCGGATAAAGGACCATGCCGCGTCTTTATTGTCAGAGGCGGCGTTAATGGCAATTCCCCATGCCGTAACGTTATAGGGCCTTGCACCTGATTTCCCAGCTGGAAACATGGCGTATCCTACCTCATCAGCAATCGGCGATTTGTCCGGGTTGGCAGCGGCAGAGTAGATAGCGCTAGCATCGGTTAAGAATGCCGCCTTTCCTTGGGCGAATACCCCCACCGCCTGAGGCCAACCCATATTCATGACCCCTGGAGGACCATAATTTTTCAGTAAATTTACGTATCTGGTTATTCCGCTTATTGTCTCAGCCGAGTCCAGCGTCGCCTTCCAGCCTTGTTGAAAATCGCCGCCTTCCGAATAGATAAAGGAGGACAATTGCGTCACTAAAGCGTTTTTCTGTCCTCTTGCGACAAACCCGTATACGCCACCCTGCGGATCATGAAGCTTCTTAGCTGCTTCCTCCAGTTCATCTAACGTTCGCGGAACCGATATGCCCGCATTTCGGAGCAGATCCTTGCGGTAATATAAAATTTGCTGCTCCGTAGAAAGCGGAATCGACAGCAGCTTTCCGTTATCCGTCGTAGAGTCGATTGCCGACTTCGAAAAGTCTCCATAATCATAATCGGCATCCTTATGGACATATTCATCCAAGGGCTGGAGCCAGCCGTTTTTGTTAAAAAGCTTTAATTCCTCCAGCGGCCTAAGCATAATAATATCGGGATTCGAACTGTCTGCGTCAAGCTGAACAGATAGCTTCCTACTCAACTGCTCATTTGAAAATATTTGCAAATCAACCTTAAGGCCTGTTCTTGCTTCGAATTCGGGTAGTAAGGACTTAATCACCTCGGACGCCGGTCCCTTCCCCATATAAGCCGTAATCGTATTATCCGCGAACTTAGCGCCTGTGTTTTTAGAAGCGCTATCATTCGTTGCCGAACAGGCTGACAAAACAATTAGCATAAGAGCAACATATAAAGGAGTTGTGAACCATGGTGCCCCACCCAGCTTCATTATCATCACTTCCCTGCTACGTTGCTTTTACTGATTTCATCCAGTAGTTAATATTGTACACATGCTTGAAGAAGAAAGGAAATGGGATTTTTTTATCTTTTGGGTAATTAATTAGCGTCTACAAGTCCAAATATCATTATAAAGCGTATTAATTACAAATTCCTAAACCGACACTTGAATGTTTCCTCCAGAATAAGGTATACTACTACAAAATCAAACACCGATATCATGCCAGTGAAGAGCATCCAACTCGGAGGCGTTCTCGCCAAGGGCTTCCTTTCCCCTAAGTTAACCGGACCCGCCCGTTACCGCGGAACGAAAGTGGATTGAAGGGTAGCCCCGGCTGGGGCGACACCGTTCAATCAATTTGGGTGGCACCGCGAGACAAGCGCTCCTCGTCCCATAAGGATGAGGGCGCTTTTTGTATTTTTACAAAAAAGGAGCGCGGTGTGATGCTGGAAATCAAGTGGATCAGAGAACATGCGGAAGAGGTGCAAACGGCGGCCGACCGGAAGGGAATTTCGGTCTCCATCGGGGAACTGCTGGATTGTGAGGACAGGAGGCGTAAGCTTCAGCAAGAGGTGGATCAGTTAAGGCAGCAGCGAAATGAGAATACTAATAATATTGGTAATCTTATTAAACTTGGCAATGCGGAACAGAGCAACCAGCTGAAGCACCGTGTAAAGGAGTTGAACCTTCGGCTGCGTGAGCTGGAGCAAGAGCTTGCCGCGGCCGAAAACCGGCTCAATGAGCTGGCTTTGCTGGTGCCGAACATCGTATCGGACGACACCCCGGTCGGTACCTCCGACGAAGATAACGTCGAAGTGAGGCGCGTAGGCGAACCTCCCCTGTTCCCCTTCAACCCGAGAGATCATGTAGCTCTCGGCGAGCTTCATCATATGATTGACGTCCCCCGCGCAGTAAAGACGTCGGGGACACGGCATTACTACCTTCGGGGCCTGGGAGCTCAGCTGCACAGGGCCGTACAGCAGCTTGCGTTGGACCTCCTTCTCGTCAAGGGTTTTACGTTGCTGGAGGTTCCCTTGCTTGTGCGAGAAGAAGCTTTAACCCGTACCGGCTTTTTCCCGCTCGGCGCAGATCAAGTCTATCGTCTGGAAGGACACGACGCCTGGCTGGTCGGCACCTCCGAGGTTCCTCTCGTCTCGTACTATGCCAAGGAAGTGGTGGATGTATCGGCGCCTATCAAGCTGGCTGCCGTCTCCACCTGCTTTCGCAGCGAGGTGGGCTCGGCGGGAAGAGACGTCCACGGACTGTACCGTGTCCATCAATTCGCCAAGGTCGAGCAGGTGATCTTATGCGAGGCGAGCCTCCAAGCGTCTGAAGAGCTGCTGCAAGAAATCACGGCAAACGCAGAAGAGCTGCTTCAGCTGCTGGAGCTGCCGTACCGGGTCATGGCCGTATGCACAGGAGATATGTCGCAGAAAACCTACAAGCAGTTCGATATCGAAACCTGGATGCCCAGCCGCAACGCCTATGGGGAAACGCATTCGTCGTCGAGCCTGCTCGATTTCCAGGCAAGGCGTTCCCATATCAGATACCGGGATGAACAGGGAAAGCTGCGCTACTGCTACACCTTGAACAATACCGCCGTCGCCTCCCCGAGAATCTTAATTCCCTTGCTTGAGAATCATCAGCTGGAGGACGGCTCGATTCGCATCCCTGCGGCCTTACGGCCCTATATGAACGGACTTGCGGTTGTTACTCCTGCGGGATAGCCCGGCAAATCCCTCCCTACTCCCCTCCTACTCCCAGGAGGGGAACTCCATTTTTGCGGTATTCATTCGGCGTCATCCCGGTTTTCTTCCGAAAAAGGCGGTGGAAAAACTTCATATCGCGATACCCGACGGCTTCGGCAATATGCTGAACCGTCATATCCGTTGTTCGGAGAAGCTCACAGCTGCGCTGGATACGCAAGTTCTGCAGGTAATGCGTGAAGGTGCTGCCCGTTGCCTGCTTAATCAGCTTATGCAGATGACTTGTGCTTACATAGTTATGGCCTGCGACTTCCTTGAGAGTGATATCCTCATGATACCTTTTGCGAATGAAGCGGATCGCCTCCTCAATCTTCTGCCGGCCCGGCAGGACGGTCTCCTCTTGCTCGGACATGCGGTGAAGCATCGCAACAATCTGATGAAACAACGACTGGACGATCACATGGTAGCCGGGTGAGGCCTGGCGATATTCGGTCAGCAGGGTGAGAAACAAATCGTACAGGACATGGTCCTTATCATGAAAATGCAGCCAAGGATGAGGCAAGCTGGAAGGTCGGTAGAGTGCCCGCTCAAGCAGCGAGCCCGGCGGCGGAAAGCTCTGGAACATAGGAAGCGCTTCCAATCGAAAGACACAGTTGATCACGGTCAGGCTGTTGTCTTCGGTGGACGTGGAAGGACGGTACACATGGCTGGTGCCGATCGGCAGCAGAAACAAATCGCCGCGTTTCACGGGAACAACCCGATCGTTAATGTATTGATAGCCGCTGCCCTCGCTGACATAGTTCATTTCGAATGCGTCGTGAGAATGCTGTGGGGTACGGAAAGCTTCGAAGGCATAATTCACAAATATATGCATGCCGGGACGGAATCGGGGGCTGAAGCGGAAAACTTCCGATACTTGAATACCCATAATCGCAACACCTCCAGAATCATTTCCTCTTCTACTGCGCAGGAACGAGCATTGACCTATACAAAACCAAACGAAGCCTATATCTATGAAAGTGCCTTCATGTCATAATATCCCTGTTATCCCATTCAATAACAAAGGAGCTGTGAATGATGAAGAAGGTGAAAAAGTGGACCGCCCTGCTGTTATCTCCCCTGCTTGCGGCCACGCTGATCCAACCTGACGCTTTCGCATCGGATCCGGCTGCCGGCCAGCTGCCGGCATTCCCGGGGGCCGAAGGCGGAGGCATGTATACGACCGGCGGACGAGGCGGAGAGGTGTATGAGGTCACGAACTTAAATGACTCCGGACCCGGATCCTTGCGGGACGCGGTCAGCCAAGGCAATCGGACCATCGTGTTCCGGGTTTCGGGGAACATTGATCTGAAATCAAAGCTGATTATACGCGCCTCCAACCTGACGCTCGCCGGTCAGACGGCTCCCGGGGACGGCATCAGCATCAATCATTTTCCTGTTATTGTTGAAGCGGACAACATCATTGTCCGGTATTTGCGGTTCCGTTTAGGCGACATTCCTCTTGGAGAAGAGGATGCGATGTCCATACGCAAGCACAAGCAAATCATCATCGATCATTGCTCCTTCACCTGGGCGATCGATGAGGTGCTCTCCCCTTACGAGAACGAATATACAACCGTACAATGGTCCATCGTCGGGGAAGCACTGCATATGTCCAAGCACAAGAAAGGACGGCACGGCTTCGGCGGCTTGTGGGGCGCGGGAAACTCCACCTACCATCACAACCTGCTGATTCATAACGCCAGCCGGAACGCCCGTTTCAAGGGCACGGTGAAGGAAGACCCGACACTCGATTTCCGCAACAACGTCATTTATAACTGGAATTATCAATCCGCCTATGGAGGAGACGCCTCCGAGCTGAATATGATCAACAACTATTTTAAGTACGGACCGGACACCGTGATTGACAAAAGGGCGCGCCTTCACGAGCAGACAGGCTCGCGGGGCTCCGTATATATTGCCGGGAACTATGTCGACGGCAACCCGGAAGTAACCGCAAACAACATGCTCGGCGTCGTTCTGGACGCCGGTAAGCAGGTGCGAACCGAACCGGTGCCAGCCTATCCGGTCACGACCCATACACCACAGGAGGCTTATGAGCTTGTATTGCAGCAAGCAGGTGCCATTCTGCCGAAGAGAGATTCCGTTGATGCCCGCCTCGTGAACGACGTTCGGGATCGTACTGGCCGGCAGATCAACTCTCAGACAGAGGTCGGTGGCTGGCCTGCTCTTACCAGTTTGCCTGCCCCTGCGGATACGGATCACGACGGTATGCCTGATGAGTGGGAGCTTCGTCATGGGCTGAACCCTGCAGATCCTGCGGACCGCAATGGAACCGCCGCCGACGGATATACGAATTTGGAGAAGTACTTGAACTCTCTCGTCGGCAACGGAACCTTGAACCCGGTCGTTCGCCTGACCAAGCCCGAGCAGCATCAGCAGTTCCAGAGCAAAGGGACCGTTGTGATCGCAGCGGAAGCAACGGATCCGGATGGACGTGTGGATAAGGTAGAGTTTTACGCCAATGGCCAAAAAATCGGTGAAGACACCAAAGCCCCCTTCCAGATGACTTGGAACCATGTAGCGGACGGTACCTACTTCGTCATGGCCAGAGCCTTCGACAACAGCGGGACGCAGGCGGACTCGACGGCGGTGACTGTTCATGTCAATACCAACGGCAGCACGGCACCGTGGGTATCTGCCGATGTAGGCAATCCGGCTATTCCCGGACATACCTCTGTGACGGATGACGTTTACATCCTGAAAGGCTCCGGTAACTGGCGGGAGGACGATTCCTTCCACTTCGCATATCGTAAGCTGACCGGTGACGGAGAGATCGTTGCCCGTGTCGACCACATCACTGATGTGACACCGCACAACCGGGCAGGACTTATGATCCGTGAAAGTCTGGAGCCGGGCGCGCGGGAAGCGATGATGGCTCTGTCCGTACGCGGAGAGGCGTATGTCGCCGTCTTCTACAACCGGGATCATGCCGGAGCGCCGCTTACCGAAACGCCGCCGATCGCGGGCCTGCACACGCCTTATTGGTTAAAGCTGACCAAGGCGGGAGACACGCTCACCGGCTCCATCTCCCAGGACGGCACCACTTGGAGACAAGTATCGTCCACACAGCTGTCGGGGCTCGGAGAGGTTTACATCGGGATGGCGGTGGAAGCCGCGAGAGAGAACAACCTGATCAACAACTACAACACGTCGAAATTCTCAAATGTGACGGTTACGGGCTCGTTGAAAAGGTAGCCGTAGTCTATGGGGGACTTATTTGCGGGAGCGAATAAGTCCCTTTGCTTTGCTATTCCGTTACTCAAATGCCGTCAGCGTCACCGGACCGATCAAGCCCGACGGCAGCTGCAGCCGGTCGATGCGGTTCGCCAAACTATTGGTAACGGTCACCTCAAGTACGTTATCTCCCTTGATCACATAAGGAGTCACGTCAAACCGGTAAGGCGACCACATGACAACACCGGCTTCCTTCCCATTTACTTTGACCTCGGCAATCTCATAAGCCTCACCCAGATCAAGTACCAATCGCTCAGGCAGCACATCCGTAGCCCATTCGAATGCACAGCTGTAACAGACCGTACCGGACGCATGCTCCAACCCTGCCGTATTCGACCACGAGCCGATCGACGGAGGTTCGGCCGGTAACGAGTGCTCCCGGACACTCCAGCCCTCCGATAGAACATAGGCGTTACGTGGACGTAACGGCTTGGATGCCTGATCCGATACGGATGCTCTGGACGGATCAATGCGAAGCACAACGCTTTGGCGGCGCTCCAGGTCCAGCTGAATGCACTGTCCTGCTTCCGACGGCAAGGTATGGATCGGACGGACGGTGCCTGCCCAGGCATCCCAAAGCTCCGTGTACCCTGTGACGACTGTCGCCAAGCTGCCTTGATAGGATACTTCCCCTTCATTGACCGCAACGATAAAATGCTGATTCTCCTTAATCACATGCGTTACTCGTATATCAGCGTGGCCCGGTGTTAAGCGTACGGTCGGAGCTGCATAAGGCTCTATCGCGGACACCAGCCCGTTCACATCGGATACAACGGCAGTCGCAACGACCTGGCCTTTTGCACCGCCTTCAGCAGCGAGACCAATGATCACTCCACCCTGCTCCTTAAATTTCTGCAGGACACGCACCGTTTCCGGTTCCAGCTCGTCTCCTTCCTCAAGCAGCACCATGGTATATTCGTACCCGGCAATGCGAATGCTTCCGTCAAGGACGACGCCGGCCGTCGTCAGGAGCTTCTCCTCCAAATAATTGAACTCCCATTGATTCTCGTAAAGCGGCTTCACCATACGCCAAGGCAGCGAATCCTCTTTACATACAACGGCGATGGAGGCTTGGTTGCGGCTATCCGTCATGAGCCAGCTCATCCGCTTAATATACTGCGCAATCGTCTTGTAATGCGGCCACCAAATGTTGTTCGGCCCTACATCGGGCGGTCTCTCGTTAAATCGGCGCGGGCCGTCGACGGAGTAATAGAAGGCATGCGGACTGATCAGATTACAGCCTCGAACGAACAACCAGTCCAGGTACCATTTCATATCCCCTGCACTCAGGTTCCAGTCGTTATTTTTACCGCATACGCCCAGCACTTCATTTAAATTCCGGCGTCTTCCCCGGTGTCTCGCCGCATCGGAGGCACACTTGGCCGCCGTGCTGTGCCTTCCCTCCAGCCCGAGGTTGTTCTCCGGTGCGACCCACCGCCACACGACATCCTGGCCCGGAATCTGGAACAGCTCCAACAATCCTATATCATCGCTTGCCGCAGGGTGCCCGGTTAACGCAATGCCGTGCTTTTCGCACCATTCGCTCAGCGGCTTATAGTAGGATGCCGTCATCCGCTTCTGAACCGCTTTGCGGTATTTCGCACGCACCGCGGAAGCGGACCCGTTATTACAGTCCAGCCAAAGCAGCGGCAGCTCCTGCTCTTTGTTCCCTTCCGCAATGAAATCGGCTAAGAAATCCTTCGTCCAGGATTTCAGGCCCTTGATATGTCTGCGTCCCATAATCTCAGGTTCATCCGTAAACATGGCAATGACGGTGGTGCCGAATTCATCCTGCAGCCACTCGTAATACCGCTCATGGGTGAGGCGAATAAACTTGGCGGTCGCGGCCGGGTTCAGCAGGTCGGCGGAGGCAGGGACATTCGGTTCTCCGTCATCCTCCCCGAAGTGGATCCCGCGGATCGTTCCTTTGGAGATCGTCTCGATAAATAGGAGAATCGTCCATTCCGGCGCTTCCCCCTCCAGCTGATCCAAGGAAACGGTGTCTTCTACGGGATACAGGAGGACGGAGTCCGCCGGATCGATGCTTCCCTCTGCGGATTTCTTTACCGCTTGCACCGAAACAAGTACGTCACCATCTCCCATGCAATCGGATAAAAGCAAGCGATCCGCTCCGGACTTCTCGACCATTTTCAAGCCTCGGCTGGCGTACTCGGGGTTCCCCTGAACAACAAGCCCCTTAGCCGCTCCGGAAGGATACATCGCTTCGTCGTACAAAATCACCTTCATTCCAAGCGATGCCGCTTCTTTGACCGCGAACCGCACAAGATTCATGTACATGTCGGACAAGTAAGGGATCGATTCGGGAATGCCGATTCTAGGATGAATCACAAAGCCCATGACACCTTTTTCCGCAAAATCGTGAATTTGCCTGCGCAGCTCCTCCTCGGTCAAGTTATCGTTCCAGAACCAGAACGGAATCGGTGTGTACTCTTCCGACGGATGAAGGAATTGCTCTTCCCATGACATTCGACTCATACATCTTCTCCTTTTAGGGGACGAAAGCCCGCCCCGGCACGGATTGGACGGCAGAAGGGCGAGCTTAGCGCTTTTGAGTTATTTGGACGCCTTTTGGGCTTCTTCGATTTTCTTGGTCGTTTCCTCTTCCGCAGCACGGAAGACCGTATTGTAATCAGGGTCGAGCATCAGCTTCGGCACCGTTTTGGCGTATGGGGTCAGCAGCGTCTTATCGAACAGCGTTTGGGTCGCCATCGGAGCAAATTTGTTATAGAACGATGCCTTGAGATTTTTGTCCTTAAACTTGCTTTCCTGTCCGTAAGCCTTCTTGACCTCTTCATTCTTCAAAACAGGCATAACCCCCAGCTTGGACAGCTTCATTTGAACCTCATCTGAAATAAGGTGTTTAATGACCTTCATCGCTTGATCCGGCTGCTTCGACATGGAGGTGACGGCAAAGTACGTCGGATACGGCTGCGAGCCAACGCCCGGCAAGCTCTCAAAGGTTGGAAGCGACACCATATCCCAGTTCATCGCCTGGAAATCCTCCGGGAATACGAATACGATGGAAGAAAGCCAAGCAAACATCGCAAGTTCCCGATCCTTCAAAAACTCGTTCCGGTAAGGCATTGCGTCCTTATGCGCTCTCATATACTCACGGTAGCCCGGAGCTTTGGCCGGCTCGACAAATACAGTTTCGAAGTATTCCTTCCATTTTTCGTTGGAGAAGATCGTCGGTTTATTCGCACTATCGACGAACGGAAGGGAGAACTGGTTCATCGGCAGCATGTGCGTTTGCGAGGACGAAAGCCCCACGTATTGCTTTCCGGCTTCGGAGCGCGTCACTTCCTTCGCCAGCTTATTGGCTTCCGTCCAGGTCATGCCATCCTTAGGATAGGGAACGCCAAACTTATCGAAGATGTCCTTATTATAATACAGCACCATATTGTTATTGAACACCGGGATGCCGTACATCTTCGCACTGTCGATCTGTTTGATGGAATCTGCTACAACCGGCTCCAAGCGCCCCATATCGACATTGTGCTTTTTGGCAAGATCGGTCATATCCAGCTGCATCCCGTTGTTAATGAGACCGTCCATGAAGCCGCCGATGGAATCCCAATAAATATCGATCGTCTGGCCGGCTGTGAGCAGCTCCTTCAACCCGTTATTAGGCTGCTTCTGCAAGTAGGTAATTGTGTAATTGGGAAACTTCTCCTTCAGCGCATTGCCGAAGCGCTCATTCCAGCTCTCCTGCGAGTCGCCGCTATTGGAGTAAATGACAAGCTCCGCCTTCTCGTTCGGATCGTCTGCCGCAGGCTTCACATCCGCAGGCTTGACGGCCTCCCCGCCGCCTCCGCAGGCGGTCAGCGCCGCAGTGATTACACTTGCCAGAGCGGCAGAGCTAATTACCTTTTTCCAATTCATGCTTTCATCCCCCACAATGATTTTATCGATTTATCCCGGAACGGATGCGTTCCGGCGGATCGAGCATAGGATATCGGTCGGTTAAAACAAGCTCAGGCGGTCGCCGCTGTGCAGTCGAAGCTCGTAGTAAGACGGGCCGAGCGTAGATGGCTTCAGCTGTTCTAATGCTTGGTTATGCAATTGCGCCCAATCGGGCAGCTTTACTATGATTTGAGTGTCCCTGTCAGCCTGGAGCTCCGCCCGCAGCGTGCCGTCTTCCCGATTCCACTCCATCGAGACGCGGCCGGTATGGAATCTCCAATCGGTTAGCCTTCCCCGGCTCCAGCGTCCCGGCAGTGCCGGAAGAAGCTTGATCATCCCCGGCGATACCTGCAGCAGAAGCTCCTGAACGGCATTGACCCAGCCCAGGTTCGCGTCGAGCTGAACCGGCGCCGTTGGCATCGACATGGAGATCCCCATGCCTCTCCAGTCGTTATGCAGTGTAAAGAGGTTAGGCAGCAAGCAAGACCGGGTTAGGGTGTTAAGGCAATCCAGAGCACTGTCGCCGTCGCCGAGCCGGGCGTAGATGGCGGCCATATGCACTAGCGACCAGCCGCTCTGGGCCCCGATCTCCCTCTTGCGCACCGCAGTATCGAAGGCCTCATATAAGCCGGGAGCGTTCTCCCGCGTCACTTCATTGCCGGGAAAAACGGGATATAGATGGGACAAGTGCCGGTGATTGTAGCGGTCCTCAAAAGCAGGATGAATCCACTCGCAGACTGCCCCTTCTTCATTTACCCGGTAGGTTGGCAGAAGCTCTTGCATTCGCTCCCATTCCGCCGCAGCAGCCGGTTCGGCGCCTATTGCGTCGTACGCTTCTATCAGATGCTGCAGAAGCTCCTTAAGAATAGCCACATCCATCGTCGCATTGATCGTTGTCGGCATCGGATGCGCCAGCGGCTTGCCATCGGTCGGCATATAGTTCTGCGGCGTATTCTCAGGCGAGACGGAAGGGTATACCTTATAAAGCCCGTTCTCATCCGTAACAAGGAAGTCCTTATAGAACTGCATCGTCTCCAGCATGAACGGCAGCGCTGTCTTCTTGAGAAATTCCACATCACCGGTATACCGAAAATGTTCGTAATAATGCCGCGCCAGCCAGCCGGCCGCTCCCGTCCAATTCAGAATGACCGGGACGATTTGGTTCGGCACCCCTACGCCCGGCGTCGTTCCCGCTGGAATATATATGCCCCGGCAGCCGTAAAGCTTCTGAGCGTTGCTTCGAAAATCGTCCATCAGCCCTTCATAATAGCGGAATAAGGTCGGTACTAGCGATTCAAGACCTCCGACATGCGCGTGCCAATACATCATTTGGATATTCTCGTTGGCCATGTTATGGCACCAGACGAGCTTGTAATCGCCGCCCCAAAGTCCGTACAGCCCGAAGGGCTCTGCATCCGCCGAAGCGGAAGTGCCGCTTATAAACAGGTAACGGCCGTAGGACCACATTTTGCGGACCAGACTGTCCGGAGCTTCTCCCTCGTAAGCATCGAGCAGCAGCCGTTCATTCGAGTGCATACCCTCTTGCCCATTCCCCAGCTCAAGAGAAGCGGAGTGGAACAACGGGCCATGAAGCTCGGTATGCCTCTCCAGTAATTGATCATAAGTGGAGTACGTCCCGGTCAGCTCATCGAGCTCTTGCTGGAGCCGAGGCCAATCCTTCTCGCGCTCGCCGAGCACGAACGTCTTGACAACGATAAGCACGCCTGACGATTGCTCGAAGCGGATGACCTCCGACGCCCCGCTTGAAACGCCTTTATCCGGCAGCACCTTCATCACCGCGCCAAAATCCGTACCGTCATCATTGGTAGCCGCGTACCAGACCATTTGATCGTCTGCATGGACCTCCACGGTCCCGGCCAGCTCCTTGAACTGCTCGGAATCTCCGAAGCGATCGCTCGGCAGCAGCTGCAAGCCGATCTCTCCGGAGACCGTGCCGTCCGCTCCCGACAACCGATACACTACAGCCTGATCCGCCCGGGAGACGAAGAGCTTTCTTTCAAACGACCTCGACCCGTCCTTCCAAGCAACCGTGATTTCTCCGGTTTCCATGTCGAGAGTTCTGCGATATTGACGAAAAGCGTGCTTACACGGCATATTCAGCCGAATCGCCGCTAGGGGAAACCGGGAAGCGAGCCTTGTGGCATATCCCTGCTCCTTCAGCGCATTCGCCAGCTGCCAGCTGGCCTCAAGGAATCGTTCTTCATCCATTAGCCGCCGGGTTTCGGACAAGGTAGCGCTTACATCCGGCAGCTCATCGCGGTGCCCCCAGTGCCACAGCTTGGCATGATTGAGCACTATGGTTTCTTCCTGCACTCCACCGAACACCGAAGCTCCTATGACTCCATTACCCGAAGGGAGCGCCTCCCGCCACATGTTTCGCCACCATGAGGCGGGATACGTCATCACCAGCCGATTGGCCGTGCTTCCCTCATTCATTTTGCAGCGCCCTCCCGCAGCCGCTCAATCTCCGTACTGGCGAGCAGCAGGGGAGCTACCCCCATAAGCACGTCGCTGACAACCGGCTCACTAAGGTAGTAGGCGTAGGAGCCGTCGCGGTACTTGCGTCCGCCGAGACCCGCACCCTGACATATCTGATGCAGATGAACGCCTTGTTCATCCTCCGTCACGAAGCGGCTCAGGATACCCTCATAGGCGCGTTCGACCGACTTGCGGCTTACTTCAGACAAGTAGCCGAGTCGAATCCCCTTGGCCATCGCATAGGTCAGCATACAAGAACCCGACGCTTCAAGATAGTTCCCCTCGCGGCCGTTGCAGTCCATAACCTGGTACCACACGCCGCTTTCCTGATCTTGTACGCGGACGACGGCTTGCGCCATCCGCTCGAAGATGCCGGCAAGCTGACCGCGCTTCGGATGCCGGACCGGGAAATGCTCCAGCGCATCCACTAGCGCCATAGCGTACCAGCCCATTGCCCGGCCCCACACATGGCGGGAGCGGCCTGTGGCGCCGTCGCACCACCGCTGCTCTCTGCTCTCGTCCCAGGCGTGATGAAGCAAGCCCGTTTCCGGATTGCGAGTACGCCGCTCCACGAGCAGCAGCTGATGCGCCGCCTCGTCGAACCAGCCTTCCTCGCCGAAGGTGCGGGCAAATTCCGCCATGAAGGGCGAGGACATATACAAGCCGTCCAGCCACATTTGAAATGGATATATTTTCTTGTGCCAGAACCCGCCTTCGTCGGTACGGGGCTGCCCTGCCAGCTGATCGGTGAGCAAGCGTGCCGCCTTTTCATACTTGGCATCGCCGGTTTCTCTCCAAAGCCGCAGCAAATTTTTCCCTTTGTTAATATGATCAAGGTTGTATTCTTCCACGGAGTAGCCCTGAATGGAGCCGTCCTCATGAACAAAGATGTCCATATGCCGCTTGACGAAGTCATGGTAGCGGGACTCTCCCGTATGGTCGCCAAGCCAGCCGAACGCGGTAAGCGCCATCCCGGCGACATACCCCCATTTGTTAGCTATATTCGGATGAAGCCCTTCCTCGCACCGGGACAGGATGGACTCCGCCACCCGCACCGATAAGCGCTGATCCGTCCTAGCTTGCGCAGCGGTCTGCATCTTGTGAATTCCTCCTGTTCAAACTGTATCGTTCATTGCTTGAGGTACCGATACCAAGTCGGGTTACCTAGCTACATCCAAGGCTTAAGCCCTTCCCACTTTACCGTCCAGCTGCCGTCGCGCGGGAAGCCCGGGTTCGGCTCGCCTTCGTAGCCCTTCCACCCTGCTGCCATCATGGCTATTGCGGTAAGCACTCCGCCGTTCCCCGGCAAATACGCCGTCAGGCCGGGACGCTGGTAGTTATGCCCATTGGTCAGATAGGTGTTCTTTGTTGCATCCATCAGCAGAAAATCGATGGCAAGCTCGGGCTCGCCAAGTCTCGCCGCCGTCATCGCGCACATAGGGAAGTCCCAGCCCCATGCCGAATCCCACATCCATACATCCTTGACCTTGTGGAGTGTCCGACGCATGGCTTCCGGATCGATCAGCGTGCCGGGCAGAACGCCAAGGGCTGCCACCATGGACGGATGGTCTCTGTTCTTCTCCGTAAACGTATCCGAACACAGCTCGTGCGCCAAATACACGCCGTCCTCCTGCGGAGGCGGTGCCATGGATGCCGCTACCTCGGCCCAACGGGGGTTCGCTTCCACACCCAGACGTTCAGCCCACTGAATGGCCAGCTCCAGTCCGTGCTTCCAGTATTCCAGCTCGTAAGGGGGATTCTTGCTGCCGCTTAGCGGATGACACTCCTGAGCCGGAATTAACGGCGGACCCAAGTCGTACACGCGCTTTTCTTCGTCCAAATGGGCATAAGACACCATGAAATCGGCCGATTCAAAAACAACGTCCCGATACTGCTCTAACGTTTCCCGAGTCGGGCTCGCCTCATAGAGCAGACCCGCCATGACCATCGGATGCGGCTGCTGCCAGATTAAGCCGGGCGCGACCGCCGACGGACAAGGCTTGCCGTCGAAGCCGACCATCTTCGGCCAGCGCGCTCCTTCGTAGCCTTGGGAGGTCGCCAAGTCGCGGGCAATCGGCAAAATTTCTCGGTACCAGCCCATGCTCTTCTGCAGGTACTGCTCGCGGCCCCACAACGGAAAGTGAGATGCGTGCCACCAGTGCATTTCGAGATGCGCCTTGCCGAACCAGCTGTTGTACATCAGCCCGGTTTCCTGCGGAGGCAAGGAGCCGCCGCTGTGCATAGCGCAGAGGAACTGCGAGAGCACAACTCGTCGCTCCAGCTCGAAGGCTCGGGGATCGGAGCTGCCGGCGAAGTCGATAGCCGCTCCGTTCATCCAGAAGCTTTCCCAATACCGCTCGCTGGATGCTTCAATATCTCGGAAGGATGGCGTTTCGGGAGACTGTGTTGCAAAACCGACACTAAACTCCAAAGTATCCGACTCACCGCCCGGGACTAAGGTAACCTCGTGAGCACCTGTCTTGAGCAATCGGCCGGAGCTCCATTCCCACGCCACTTCATAGCCGTCCTCATCCATGCTTCGTTTCAGCAGCGCCCGGTGCTCCTGTACCTTCACTAGCTCCGTAGAATGTCTGTCGTCATGCTCCCAATCCGGGAACACGGACTTCGCCCATGCTGTATGAATCATGTCCGGGCCTGGGAAGCGTACGAACACCTGCAGCCTGCCCTTCCCGATCAGCGGCGATTCCACATGGACGCCGACAGTATCCTTCTCGGAATGACACGCTGTGGTGACTCGAACCGGTACTCCCTGCACGGAATATTCACTGGTAATCGTTCCTGTCCAAAGGTTCAGCTTCTGACGAATATTCGTCACGTCGCTCGCCTGTGCCTCCTCCCCGGATTCCCCTAGAAAGCGGAAGGAGATTCTGCCCAGATGCAGGCGGTGCGGATTTTGGCGAAGCCAGTGGTACGCCTCCGCCTTGTCGCCGGGCTTCATCGGATAGCCTACGAGACGGCCATATGTATCAAACATCTGATAGGCGGCATCCTTCTCGGTGAATCGGTTATGGCCTCCCGTGAAATGCCAGCCCCAATGAGACTGTGTGCCAAGCGGCACTTCATACTGCTCGGGAAAGGACTGCAAGCCGGTAATGTCGCAGCTGAAGGCGAACTCTCCGTTACCCACAGTAAACGGGGACAGCGGGTCCCACTTGCTCAGCTCGGGATGATGACGCTCTACAATGTTTCGTCTGTCCATGTCTCCTCCT
Organism: Paenibacillus silviterrae; assembly: GCF_030167925.1. GTDB lineage: Bacteria > Bacillota > Bacilli > Paenibacillales > NBRC-103111 > Paenibacillus_G > Paenibacillus_G silviterrae. Next base: position 639,240 of record NZ_JASKUT010000002.1, on the reverse strand, counting down.
TAAATGAACCGGACGATTCCCATCCCTTACTCCAAGGGGGAATCGATTCGGGTTTTCATGACATCCCGGTATTTGCCCGGGGTAATATCCTTGAATTTGCGGAAGCTGCGAATAAAGCTGTTCTCATGCTGATAGCCGACCATAGCGGCAATATCCGAAATACGGGCATCCGTCTTCAAAAGGAGCTCCGCCGCCCGTTCCATGCGCAGCTGCGTTAGGTAGTTGTAGATGGTCTCTCCCGTTTCCTGCTTGAACACCTGACTGGCAAGACTGCTGCTGATGCCGATCGATTCGGCGATCTCCGGAATGCCGATTGGCTCGTCAAGCCGCTGCTGCATATAATCGATCATTTGCTGGCACATGATAAAGTCCTTGCTCTGAGCAAGCCGGTAAAACCGATGGACCAGCGCCGTGACCCGTCGCTGAAGCTCCTCTTGAATATCCTCCAGCCGCAGCGTATCGAACTGTTCCACGATCGGCTCAGCATCCGTCTCCTCAGCCGGACGAAGCTGGTCGACGCGCTCAGCCACGGCTTCCAGGAAGGAAACGACGGTAGACGGATAGGCGTCTTGCTTGCGCAGCCGTTCGAACACCTCGTTTAGCGTTCCCTGCGCCGCGCTCTCGTCGCCGGCCTTAATGGCGAGCGTCAGCTCCTCCAGCAGCTGTTCGGACGGAAGGGGCTCTCCCACCTCATGCGCGGATACCTTCTCGAACAGAATGATCTGCCCGTAGCCCTGATATACGCGGTAAGCGAGCGCATTCTCCGCTTCGAGCATAGCCTGCCTCAGCCGGGTCATTTCGGTAAGCGGCGTACTGATCCCGGCAGAAACGCTAAATTTTAACAAATGAAAGACGACTTGAATCGCTTCGGCCAGCTTCCGCTCCAGCCGCTCCTTGGCCTTGGCCATCGGGATGTCCTCGCGGGACTGAAGCAGAATTGCCGTTTGGTCCTTGCCGAAGTCCGCACAAACGATGCGCCACTGCGGTTCGAATAGCTCGGCGACAATATTGGCCAGTGCAAATTTCATCAGAGATCGGTCCGCATCGGTATAGGTCCGCGACCATGCCTCATACCGGTCGATCGAGAGAATAGCTACCTGGATCGGGGCAGAACTCCACTGCGTAAAATAACGACTCCATTTTTCCTGAATGTCGCGTTTTCCCGTCAGGTTCGCGGTATAGATGTCATATAACAGCTTGGAGGCCGCTTCCGACATCGTCTCCCGTACGAGCTGGGACAAATGGGCATGATTGCTGACCAGCTCCCCGGCGAGCTTCTCCAGATTAATTCCCTCCGCGCCGGCTACTCCCTTACGGTCATATACGCTAAAAAGCTGCTTCAAGCGGCGAACGGGACGGAAGGCTGCAGCATTGATATAGAAGATGGTCGCTCCGCCCACCGCAAGCGCCGCGATAGAGACCAACAGCACCGTATCCCGCACCTTCTTGGATTTCGCCAGCAAGCTGTCCTGCTCGACGATGGAAACATATTTCCAGCCGGTTACGGGAGATTCCAGCTGATTGACGAGCAGCTTACGGTTATGATAGGTCAGATCGCCGCTGCCCTCCTCCTTTAGAACCGTAAGCGCTTCCCGGATGGCCTCGCGGTCAAAATCATAATTCGAGGAGGAGTAGAGAACATCGTCCTGCGTATCGATGATGAAGCGGATACGGCTGACATTATTGATCGAAGGAGGACTGAGCTTCGCGAACAATTCCTCATCCTTGAGATTGACCGCCACAATGCCGCGGAACTCGCCTTGAATCATAATTTTGCGGAACAAGGTCACGTCGGAAGCGTTTCGGCCTGCGCCCTCCGGTACATCCCGCTTCTGGATCACCGTCATCTTATCCCCGAATTCCTTCTCGACGCCGATCCATTCCGAATCGATGAAGTTCAGCTTGCTGGAGCTGTAGCCCTGCGGGATCGCAACGAAGCTGCCTTTCTGAATATCGTAAATATAAATGCTCTTGACGTACTTGGAATTGCTGATCAAGGTGGACAGCAGCTGGTACATATCGGTAATGTTGGCAATCGAATTCTGGTCCGCGCTTGTAAAAAATTGATAGACGCTCTTGTTCAAACCGACCTGTATGGCCACCTGGTCGCTTTCCTTGATCGATTCGTCGATTACGCTCATATTGAGCTGCAGCATCTGAAGCTGCGGACCGCTAAGCTCCTCCTGCAGCACCGACTTGGACGTATAATAAGAGGTCATGCTCACGGCCAAAATAATAAGGAATACGGAGAAGGTCAAAATCAATACAAGCCGGGCCTGGGTATGAGCCAAATTGTACTTTATCCATTTCTTGAGGGATTGCATAACGAATTGTTCCCACCTTATGCCGAGTATCTTCTCATTATATCGCGATTTGGTCCCCAAGACACCCCGCCCGGGCAAGTATTCCCGGCCTTCGTCAGCTCTTCCTTCCCAGCTCCCCGATCATACGCTCCGTCTCAATGCCGGCCAGCAGCACAATGCCGATCCCGTGCGTATCGTTCAAGTTCCAGCCCAAATCATGCTTGTAATAGGCGTTGCTGTGGGACCAGCCGGAGCCCTTGCATACGCCGTACAGATTGCCGCGTTTGTCAATAGCCCGCTCGCAAAGGCCTTGCCAGCCCGCAAGCACCGCCTTGACGTAAGGCTCCTGCTCTTCCAGCCAGCCATGCCGCACACCGAGGGCGAAGCCGTAAATGAACATCGAGGTGCAGGAAGCTTCCTCGTAGGACTCGTGGTCGATCAGCACCTGATGCCACAAGCCGTGCTTTCCTTGCAGCCTGCGATACCCTTCGGCCAGCTCCCGGTAAAAGGCAAGCACCGGTTCATACCGCTCATGGGTCTCCGGCAGGACACCGAGCAGCACAGCCAAGGAGAAGAACACCCAGCCGTTGCCTCTCCCCCAGGTTGCTTTGGAGGCCAATCCTTTGCTGACGTCAAAGACATGCGCCATAATGCTGCGTTCCGGAATGAACAAATACTTTTTGTACAACAACAGCTGTCGGGCAGCCTCGTCGATATAACGGGAATCGCCGGTCAGCTCGGCATACCTGCACAGGAACGGCACGCTCATGTACATATCGTCACACCACATGGTATTGTGCATGTTAGGCGAGACGCCGATACGGCGGTAAAGCGCCCCGTCCTCCATCCGGTCCTGCACGTTCATAATGTACTCCGCAATGTCGTCAAATACTTGGCTTGCGCCCTTAAGCGGCCGAACCCGGCTTGCAGTAATCGCCAAAGCGCCGAAGGAGCCGCAATCGTCCAAACTATCGATATGCGACAGCTGATTGTTCAAGCCAGCCGCTCCGAACCGCTCGCGATCCCATAACGAGTAAGCGTATGTCGAGGTAGCGAACTCTACATGCCGGGTTGCGTAATCAATCAGGTCGCTGCGCTGCAGCAGCTTGCCGGTTTCAAGCAATCCGGATAGGGTGACCCCGAGCGGGTAGTTCCATTTTCCGAACAGCTCGTTTTCCAAAAACGGCCGAACATGGGCTCCGGGCTGATCCGTCATCCAGAAGAACGTGCCTTCTCCGGTTGAAGCTACTGTGTCCATGCTCAAATACGCCGCCGCATCCGTTCCCTCTTCTTGCGGAAACGGTCCCAAGTAAAGCAATGAACCGGAATAACCGTGCACCTTGCGGGGGGCGGCGAGCTCAAGACCTCCCTGCAGCGGCTCCAGCTGAAAGCCCCAGCCCTGTTCCCCTGCGGAGCATCGGATCAACAGCTCCGAGCTTCCCGGCGCCGCCTCGAGCATCACGGTAAATTCACCGCCCTCCAGTACAGAGTGAACCGTCCGGCCCTGCCACTGGATCGATAGAGGGCTGTTCGCCCTGCCGCGGATCGCCGCCTGCTTCTGCGACCCGGTCTTGTTCACGACGGTCGTCCATGCATAAGCCGCGGCATCCGAGCGGTTCCCGAACAGCTGATCGAGCCGGCCGTGGTCGATTCGATTCACCACCGGCAGCCACATGGCTTCCGTCGCTTTCTCGGACACCGTAGCCTTCGGTATGTCCGTAAGCTGCCGCTCCATAGGGGCCGTATAGAGCCAGCCCTCCTCCCCCTCCCGCTCCTGGGACGGGACGAGGAAGTGGAACGGCTTGTTCTTGCGGTTGCTCGTGCCAAACTCCGCACCGCATGCTCCCCCGGCCCCTTTGGCCAGCTCCAGCACGAAGTGGTTCCAGCCGCGGGTAAGCGAGAGCTTCAGCTTCAGCGGTGCGGCTTCTGCCCCCTCCTCCGCAGGAGACGAGCCGTAGCGCTTTTGACCGTTATGGAACAAACGCACCGGTCCATGGCATCGGATGAAGAAGATGAAGTCCTGCGCTTGATCGATCCAAAGCTTTGCCCAGGCATAGACGTACTGCCCCTCCTGCATATCCGGAAACATCCGGGCAACCGGAAATTCGTAGACGTGATGTTCAAGCTTGCGAATGCCGCTCTCCCTGGTCACCCGGTACACCGGTCCGTGAGGCGGGTTGTCACCGACGTAGCGCTGGGCCATGACGGAGAGCACATGCGGGATGCTGCCGCTCTCCGTTTGGGATGCCATGCTGTCGGCCGGGTCGAAATATGGGTTCATGCTGGGTTATCCTCCATTCCTTACAAGCGACTTCGCCTCGGCCTGCTTCCCCCCGGAGATGACCTCGGCAATCGTGATAGGTCGATGCTCCTTCACGGAGCGCCATACCGCTTCTCCGGTAGCGACCGAATACGCTCCGGCTTCCGCCCCCGATAACACGCGGTAAGGCCGGCTTTGGTCCTCTCCCATAAACAGATCCTCCAACAGCAGAGGATCGCCGCCGCCGTGTCCTCCTTCTTTATGCACCACGTGAATCGTTTCCTTGGAGCCGAAGAGCGGGAAATAGTCGATTGTCTGTACCGGTGTCGGGAACGGCGTTCTCTTCGGCGCATGATACTCCATCGTTTCCAGGCGTCCCTTCGTGCCGTTAATGGCCAGACGGTAGCCCTCATACGGCAGAGAGAAGTTCACCGAATAGCTGAGCAGCGCGCCGCCGTTGTACCGAATGGAAGCCGTGTACGTATCCTCGATGTCGATTTCGGAGTCGAAAATGCATCGGTCCGGACGATAATCGGAGTAAGGGAAAGCCTGCTTTTCCGCCGCGAGCGATTCGAGGTGATCGTCCGGAACGCGAATATTTTTGCTTCGGGCATTCCACCGGGAATAGTAATCGCATTCGGCGGTATGGTCACAAGTGCCGCAGAATCGGCCGTCCTCCTTCTTCGGATTCGCTTCTCCTTCCGAGCCGTAATAGTTCAAGGCGCCGTAAGCGAATACTTCAACCGGCTGCTGGTCGATCCACCAATTCACCAGGTCGAAATGGTGCGTGCACTTATGTATGGAGAGTCCTCCGGAATGCTCGCGCACCCGGTTCCAGCGCTTGAAGTAACTGGAGCCATGATACGTATCCAAATACCAGTTCAAGTCAATGGAAGTAATGCGGCCAAGCTTTCCTTCGAGGATCAGCTCCTTAATCCGCGTATGAATCGGGGCGTAACGGTAATTGAACGTTACCGTTACAGTCCCTTTACTCGCTCGCTCCGCCTCCAGCACGCGTCGGCAGTCCTCGCCTGTCGTAACCATCGGCTTCTCGGTAATGACATCCAGATCGCGCTCCAGCGCAGCGATTACGTACCGGGCATGCGTATCGTCACGCCCGGCTACGATGATGACATCCGGCCGGGTTTCGTCTACCATCCGGTCAAAGTCCTGCTCCCCGTATGTTTTCACATCGGCGTGCTCAGGGTACCTGGACCGGTACAGATCGAATCGGACCGGGTCCCGGTCGAGCAGCCCCACCAGCTCGCAGCTGGCGGAGAACGTGCTCAGAATCGGCTTGGCGAACATGCCGAGCGCCCTACCGCTTACTCCACAGATTGCATATCGCTTCCTCATGATCAGATCACCGTTCCCTCTTATTTCTTCACCTTGGCGTACCAGTCTTGCACACGCTTCGTAACGGCATCGCCGCCCGCCTGCTTCCAGCGGCTTACGAATTCATCGAACTTCTCCAGCGGCCAATCGCCGATGACGATTTTGGTCAAATACTCTTGGAACAGCTTATGCGACTGAATGTCGGGGTACCCTTCGTATACCGTATTCGGCAGGCCGTCTCCCGCTATTCTGCGGGCATCCGCTGTGCTGATAGCGAAGATGTCCTGCACCATCTTCTGCATGTTCTCCGGGATCGTCTCCTTAATCCGAATATCCATATCCGCCTTCGTCGTCAGGTTGCGCATGCCAAGGGCGATCGGACGGCTGTCCTCCGGCGGCAACAGCACCTTCTTGCCGTTCACCACCTGATGCTGCTGACCCTCCAGACCGAAGCGAATGAATTCATCGTTGTTCTGGTCGTAGAAGAAATCCAGCAGGCGCAGGGACGCTTCCGCATTTTTCTTCGCTGCGGCAGGAATAATCCATTCCGGCTCGCCCATGCTCTTCTGGGTGACGAAGCCCTGGAACCCGTTCGCCTTAGGCACAGGCATACCGACGATGTAAGCGTCCGGCTGTCCCTTCAGCATGGCCGTGTACCGGTCACGAACGTTGGCCGGAAGGTGATACCAGCTGCCGACCAGGTTGTTGTTGATTTTGGCCTGCCACACATCGCCTTTATTCAAGAAGGTTTCGGTATCAAGCAGCTTCTCCGCATACAGCTCGCGAATATAAGCGATCGCGGCCTTCATGTTCGGCGTTACACCTGCGTATTGGATTTTGCCGTCATAAATATCCCACTCGGGGTTCCCTTCCCACATAGCTACGCCATACATGCCGAACAGATGGTCCATCCATTTGCCGAATTCGCGTCCCGAGGTCGGCAGCTCGTCTTTCTTCCCGTTGCCGTTCGGATCCTTATCACGGAACGCCTTGAGCACTTCCTTGTACTCCTCCGTCGTTTTCGGCATCTGCATGCCTACCTTATCGAGCCAGTCCTTCCGGATCATCGGAGCCCGCTCCGGCACGAGGAACACTTTCGGAATGTAGTAAATATGGCCGTCCGGAGAGGCGGAGCGAACGATATCCCAAGCCTCCTTCGGAATGTTCTTCCACACGTTCGGCGCATATTTCGGCAGCAAATCGTCCAGCGGCAATGCGCCTCCCTGTCCGATGAGCGTCTGCTCCACTCCGCCAATAGGACGAAGAATGTCCGGCAGATCGTCCGAAGCAATGAGCAAATTGAGATACTCGGTCGGCTCGGAGCCCGGTGGCGTCGTCATGAGCTTGTATTCTACCCCGGTTTTCTCGGCGACATATTTAACGTGGGGGTTATTACTGTCGGGGATGGTGCCCACGCCCATATGGCTCTTGAACACCTTCACCTGAACTGGCTTCCCGTCTTTAGCAGGAGTACCTGAAGCTTGAGGGGCTTCGCCCCCGTTCGAGCAGCCGCTTAGGGCGGCGGCAGCCATCACGGCGGTGAGTGCGGATAGCTTGGCTGATGTTAGGAATACGGATTTCGTCATGTGTGGATCCTCCCTTTTTCTACTCTTTCAACGACCCCACCATGGAGCCTTTTACAAAATACTTCTGCAAGAACGGATATACCAACACGATGGGAATGGTGGCGAATAAAATCGTCGCCGCCTTCAGCGTGGTCGTATTGAACTCATAATCGCCCAGGATCAAATTCACAGCCGCCAGCTCCTCCGGTGAGGTCAAATAGGCGCGAAGCTTCATTTGCAGCGGCCACAAAGAAGGATCCCGGATAAATAAAACCGCCCGCTGGAACGAATTCCAGTACCCTACTGCATAGAACAGGCTGACCGTGGCCAGAACGGGCTTCGAGAGCGGCAGGTAAATGCGGAACAGCACGCCGGCATCGCTGCATCCGTCGATTCGGGCCGAATCGTAGAGCTCCGATGGCAACCCCATGAAGAAGGTTCGGATGATGATCATATTAAAGGTACCGATTAGGCCGGGAAGAATCAATGCCCATAGCGAATTCATCAGCCCCAGCTCGCGAACCGTCAGGAAGAACGGAATGAGAGGAGCATTGAAGATCATCGTCACAACAATGGCCAGCATGATCGCCTTCTTGGGCAGGAACTCCTTATGCGACAGCGGATAAGCCATGAGCACGGAGAACAGCATGCTGAGGAACGTTCCGAGCACCGTAATGTATACGGTAACGCCGAAGGACATCCACAAGCCCTTGTTCTTCAAAATATGTACCCAGGAGGCCGGCGTAAACTCCACGGGCAGCAGGAACACCTGCTTCGAATCGGCGGCGATCGGCGAGCTGAACGACACGGCCAGCAGCTGTAATAGAGGAAACAGCATCGTAGCGGCGGCGACCGACAGCATGGCGTAGTTTAACGTCTGAAATAGTTTCTCTCCCGCGGATAGTCTCATCACCACAACCCCTGTTCCGTTTTTCGTGCCAGCCGGTTAAATGTCCATAACAAGGCGAAGCCGATTACCGATTGGAATAACCCAATCGCGGTCGTTACGCTGTATTGCCCCTGCAGCACCCCGGCGCGGTACACATACGTCTCGATGATATCCCCGACGGAATACGTCATCGGTGTGAGCAGGTTGAAAATTTGATCAAAGCCGAGCTCCAGGAAATTCCCGATGTTGAGCAAGAACAGCACCAGAATGGTCGGGAACATCACCGGCAGCGTGATATGCAAGGTCTGCTTCCACCGGTTCGCGCCATCCATGACGGCCGCTTCATACAAGTTCGGGTTGATACCTGCGATGGCCGCTAAATAAATGATCGTTCCCCAGCCGACCTCTTTCCAAATTCCGGAGATCACCACAATGGTCCGGAAATAAGCTTGCTCCTGCATAAACAGAACCGGTTCCAAGCCGAACCAGCCGCGAATCGAGTTGACGACCCCCTGGGAAGCCAGCAGCTCGAATACAATCCCCCCTACGACGACCCAGGACAGGAAGTGCGGGAGATAAAAGACGCTTTGGATCACCCGCTTGGCCAGCATCAACCGCAGCTCATTTAATAGAAGGGCCAAAATAATCGGCGCCGGAAAACCAAAGATCAGCTGATACAGCGCAATGACCGCCGTATTGCGGAGCACATGGTAAAAATCCTGGTAAGTAAACAAATAAATGAAGTTGTCCAAACCTACCCAGGAGCTGCCCAGAATGCCCTTAAAAATCTGGTACTTCTGAAATGCAATGATACTGCCCGCCAGCGGCACGTACTTGAAAACGAGATAAAATGCCACACCTGGAAGTGCCATCAGATACAGCATCCAATGTTTTCTCATGTTCGCGAGATACATACTTACTAATGTGGGCTTGCCTGCCTGTGCTTTGCTTTTGGCGGACACTAGCTTCTTCTGTGGGTACACTTCTGCCACCGCCACTACCTCCTCTGCTTCGATACCGCCATCTTACCGCCCCCCGGCTTGCGAATTCAACTGACCATTTCTCCATGGCATGCACAAATACGCGAAACCTTGCCCTGTCGGGGATTTCGCGTAGTCTTAAGCTCATATAACCATGTTTTCTGGCCTATCGGTTGGTTGCGTGGAGAATTGGTGCAATGCCTGCAATAAAGTCTAAGTACCCGGACGCCCCGGCTAACCGTCAGGAATGACGGTTAGCCAGAATGTTTCTGATGGCAGGTGGACGGCTATGACTAGTTCGGCATCTCTTCTCTACTCACTGCACGCGACCGGTACTCCCCCGGTGTGATGCCGCAGCTGCGCTTGAACATCCGAATAAAGTTTTGCGCATTGTTGTAACAAAGCTTCTCGGCGATATCCGAAATTTTCATATCCGTGGTGCGGAGCAGCTCCTTGGCCCGGTCGATGCGATACGCGATAATATAATCGGTTAGGGTCATGCCCATTTCTTCTTTGAACATTGCGCTGAATTGGGAATTCGGGAGGGAAACGAGCTCGGCCAGCATCGGCTGGGACAGCTCTTCATCATAATGCTCGTGAATGTACTGAAGTACTCGGTCCATGGTAGTCCGCTGTCTTCTGTTACGGTGCTCATGTACGTGGGATATGAGGTCCGGATAAATTTCTTTGGTAAGCCAGCACACGATGGAGGCATGGGTTTTGATTTTGGCCAGCCGTTGGTACGGATTGAAATCAAACAGCTTCGGTCCTCCCTCGGGGTCCAGCTCGAATAAGGTTTTGAGCGAGGTTGCAATCAACTGGATATACGATTGATGAATATGGTCATACGAAGCTTGGCGGCCCCTGGCGCTAAGGACGGCGGCAAAATCCGCAACCCCCTGGACCACCTGCTCTACATGGCAAAGCTTAATCCCGTTGATAATCACCTGCTCCTGCTCCGACGGGTAGCTGACGCTATTCGCTTCAGGCAGAACGGAGCCGATATAAATTACCCTGCCGCTTCCCTCCACCAGCTGGAATTGCAGCGCCTCCAGCGCTTCCTTATTCGAGCGGCTGATGAATTCCAGCCCTTCGTAGCTATACCCGATTCCAATGGTTACTGTAACCCTCAGCAGCCGCTCTGCCACGCTTTGCATTTCTTCGGCAATTTGAAATACGAGCTTTTGCCGGTCATGAACGTCCCCGGGACCATGATTCAGGATGACGGCAATATGATCCGACGGACTTTGAAAGGCAACGCCGTTCGTATATCTGCTCATTATTTCCTTCGCGATATTCATTGCCGCATAGAGAAACAGATGGAGATCCTGCTCCGTCTGCCCCCGCAGGTTGTCCAGCTCGATGGATAGCACGGTATAATACGGATGCGGGATATCAATGCCGTAATAAGCGAGCTTATCGACAATTTCCTTCTCCTTCATCGGTTCAGTAAGCAGCCGGTGAAGAAAATTGGTGCGAAGGATCGGCATGGAATCGGCAATTTGCTGCTCCAGGGCATGATTCGAGCGGTGCAGCAAATCGACGTAGTATCGGATCACCCCAATCTCGTTCAGCTTGGAAAGAGATTGCGGAAGCTCCCCCCTCGCCTGCTTAATCGTCTCTACAACGCTGTAGATCAGACGGAAGAAGCTGCCCGACAACACCGCTGCCGCTGCAAGACTGATCCCGATCAGCACAGCCCCGAGTCCCAGCGTGGTCTGCTTGATCCAATTAAACCGGGAGGTTAAATCATGGACCGGCAGCAGTGAGATGTATTTCCACTCGTTATAAGGTGATTTTCTGTAATTCAGCAGAAGCTTTTGTCCGCCGATCGTTTCCGTGTACGTATGCTCCTCTTGGTCGGATTGCAAGAGCTGATCGATCACCGGATTCTGTACACTCAGATCGAGCAGGCTTTTGTTCCAATCGGATATATAATTTCCGCCGGAGGTGACAATCAACATCTCCCCGTTCATGCCAACCTTCGTATGGGCGAAAATATCAAAAAAAGCCCGGTCGTTCAGCTCGACGATCAAATATCCGAGCGGTTTGTCCATGTTCACGGGCAGCTTTCGAACAAAGGTGACAATATTGGAGCCGCCTCTGGTAACGGTGGACGCCGATTTGCGGTCCAGCCAGAAATAGGGCCTCGGGTCCGTTTGGATTTTCTCAAGCACATCCCTCGGAAGCCGATCCGTTGTCGTTATCCCTTGGCTAGGGCTCATCATCAGATTTTGATCCTTCATATATAAATAAACGGCATTCGCATCATCAATAAGCCCTTCCATAGAGGAGAGCACGGTCATCACATCGCGGAATTGCTCCCCATTCTCATAGGGGTTCGTGAGGGTCAAATAGTGCAGGAGCATCGGATTAAACGCATGCTGCAGCACAGCCTTATCCAGGCTGACCAGCTTCTCGTCGATACGCTGCTGCACCTGCTTCACCGTTTCCCGGTTTGCCTTCCCCACCTCATCAAATAGGGAGTACTCGGCAATCATATACGTAACGCTTCCCAGAATAATGACAGGCACGATGGACAGCAGCGAGGCGGCAATGAGGATTTTGAGGCGCATCGAGCCCCTCGACCACATATCTCCGAATATACGCAGCAGCAAACCCAGTCCCCTCCTTACCTGACAAGCTGAAAGCGCTTCATACATAAAGTATACGCTTCACCTCCTCCGATTCCTTCCCGAAAAAAGAAAATGAAGCCACGGTCCTAGGGGTTCGACAAGAAGTGCCGAAGCTCCCCTAGGATAGTGGCTTCCTTTTTGTAACGGACTTACTTTTGCTTTTTGAACCACTCATTGGTTTCTTTGGTGATTTGCGCTCCGCCCTTATCAAGCCATTCCTTCGTAAATTTATCGAAATCCTCCAGCGGCGCCTTGCCCATCACAATCTTCACAAAGGTTTCGTCCTTCAGCTTATTCAAATCGCTTTGCTTCTCCACGGAAGTCGGCGCTACGAAGGACAAGGCAGGATTCTTGATCCCGAGCTTGGCAACAAAATCAAGGTTATCCTTCTGTGCCTTCTGCACCGCCTCCGGAGCGGTCAGCACTACGTAGCTGTAAGGATCGTACGGGTTATGCGGAATCAAGTTGTCCACGCCGTCCGCTTTGTATTTGTCCGCGTTCAGCTTAGGCTTGCCGTTCTCCATCGTATGATGCACTCCTTCGACGCCATAACGCTTCAGCTTGTAGGCTTCATCCCCGGCCTGCCAATCGAGAACTTGCATCAGCCGCTTCGCCTTTTCCTTATCCGTCTTGGCCGGGATCAGCCATTGTCCGAAGAAGCCGGACGTCTCGCCGTAGCCGGATTTGCCGCTTGGCCCTGTCGGTGGAGCAATCATAATAAGATTCGCCTTCGGATCGATTTTGCCGAGATTCTCCACATAACGGGCGTAATCGCTCGTCTGTCCGCCGATCAGGATTCCCGCCTTGCCGCCCTCCAGCTTCTCCCATACCTGCGTGTTCTTCAGCACAGCGAAGTCCTTATCAAGCCCGCCATCGGCATACAGCCTCCGCAGCCATTCGAGAGCTTGCTTCCTGCCCGGTGTAATGACATCGTTCATTAAGGAGCCGTCCTCCATCTTGCGCCAGCCGCTGCCGGTGTCAAACGCCATGAAGAGAGCGTCCAAGTGGCTGAGATTCTCACCCATCGCAATGCCGAAGGTATCGTTTTTCCCGTTCTTGTCGGGGTCATTGTTCGTGAAAGCGAGCGCCGTTTTATAGAGGTCATCTACGGTCTTCGGTACAGGCAGCCCCAGATTATCAAGCCAATCCTTACGAATCATCACCGCGGAGCGGTTCAATGCGCGCGTTCTGGGTACGCTGTACAGCTTCCCTTCGATCTTCACATTATCGAAAATGTCCTGCGGCGTTTTCATAATGTTCGGCGATGCTTTGATCAGGTCATCCAACGGGAGAAAGGCGCCTTGATTTACATACTTGACCAGCTCCGGGTCCGGATAGTTGGTCCACAGGATCAAATCCGGCATATCTCCGGAGGCTAGCGTTACCTTCAGCTTATCGTTATAGCTGTTGTTGGGAACGGCAATGGGCTCGTATTCGATATTGAACTTATCCTCGATCAGCTTCCACGCCTCCGTTTTTTGCGGCGGCTCGGCATAGAGCGGATACATCATGCTGACTTTAATCCGCTTGCTTGAATCCGCTCCGCCGCTGCCTGTTCCGGCACCAGGGGCATCCCCTCCGCTGCAGCCCGCTGCCGCTGCCGCCAGCAGCAATGCCGTCATCGAAACGGCTGCTCCTTTTCTGTTAACCATACCGTCGACCTCCTTATTTATCATCAATTGATGGTGCTACCCTTTGACGGAGCCAAGTAGAACTCCTTTGGCAAAATGCTTTTGCAAAAACGGATACACAAACAGGATAGGGACGGTTGCCACGATAATAGCTGCCATCTTTATGGTTGTAGGGATGATCTTCAGCTCTCCCATCGCCACCTCGAACTCCTGTGTGGAGCCTTCGATGATCATCTGCCGCAGCACCACCTGAATCGGCCACAGGCTGGATTTGGTCACGTACATGATGGCTGCGAAGAACTGGTTCCAATGCCCTACGGCATAAAACAGCGTAAAGGTAGCCAATGCCGGAAGTGACAGCGGAAGCACGATCCGGAACAGCACGCCTAGATTTTTACAGCCGTCGATACGTGCCGCCTCTTCCAGCTCCTCGGGGATGCTCTGAAAAAAATTTTTCAGGATAATCAGGTTAAAGGCGCTAATGGCTCCGGGAATAATCAGCGCCCACAGCGTGTTGATCAAGCCGGTGCCCTTCACGACCATGTACGTGGGAATCATCCCGCCGCTGAAAAGAATCGAGAAGACGACAAGAAACAGAATGACCTCGCGGCCCTTGAGTCTCTTCTTCGCAAGCGGGTAGGCCATGAAGACGGTAAACAGCAGATTGGTCAAGGTGCCGAGCACCGTGATGAACACGGTCGTATAGAGGGAACGCACAAAGTGCGTGTTGCCGAATATCGTTTGGTAAGCATCCCAGGTTACCTTCTCCGGCCACAGGATCACGCCGCCGCGCAGCACCTGCTGCAAGGGAGCGAGCGATGTCGCCATTATATATAAGAAGGGAAACAGCGTGATCAGCGAAAACAAAGCCAAGATCAGCACATTCGCCGTATCGAATAATCGGCTTCCGAAGGATGGTTTATAATGCATGTGAAGCCAGCTCCTTTCCCATCGACCCGGGTTTAGTAAACGCCCTCTTCGCCGAATTTTTTGGTTAGCCAGTTCGCTCCCATGACCAGCACCAGGCCGATCAGAGACTTGAACAAGCCGACAGCCGTCGTATAGCTGAATTTGCCGCCGATCAAGCCTTCGCGGTATACATACGTTTCGAACACATCCCCTACGCTAGTGACCGTTGAATTCAGCATAAGGAAAATATGCTCGAAGCCGACATCGAGAATATTGCCGAGACGCAAGATCAGCAGAATGAAAATCGTGCTTCGGATGGCGGGAAGCGTAATATGCCACAGCTGTCTCCATCGCCCTGCACCGTCCACAATCGCCGCCTCGTAGAGCTGCGTATCCACTCCCGAAAGTGCCGCGAGAAAAATGATGGTGCCCCAGCCGGCTTCCTTCCAAATGCTCTGAGAAACAATCAGTCCTCGGAAATACTCGGGCGTCGTCAGGAAAGCAACCTCTTCTCCGCCCATCGATTTGATCATTTCATTCGCAAGACCGCCTTGGGTCCCGAGGAGCAGATACGTCATCCCGGCCACGACAACCCACGAAATAAAATGCGGCAAATAGATGATTGTTTGCACGGTTCGCTTATAGATCTGATTCTTCAGCTCATTAAGAAGCAATGCCATGATGATCGGTGCCGGAAAGAAGAAGAGCAGATTATAAAAGCTGATCAGCAGCGTATTTCGGAAAATCTGCCAAAATTTATCATAGGTAAACAGTGTGACGAAATGCTTCATTCCCACCCATTCGCTCCCCAGAATACCTCGGAAGGGGGAATAATCCTGAAATGCAATCACGATGCCCCACATGGGAATGTACTTATACACCAGGAAGTATAGAAGACCCGGCAGCAGCAGCAAGTACAAATCCCAATCCATGAATATGCCGCTTCGTCTCTTTCGCTTGGTACGGACAGCCGTTACTTCCAGCTCCGCCGCTTCAAGGCTCATGCTCTGCCACGCTCCTTTATTTGGGAATGCTTGCCTCGTGGAATTGATTATATTTGGTAAAGGTGGAAATGGATATAATCATTTCAACTGAGAATAGAACGCTTATATTTCCACCTGCGGGCTCAGTGCTCATTTCAGATGATCATTCGAAATTCCTTTCAACTATGGGCTTTTGTGCCGTAATCAGTTCAAAAGATTATTCCCGTTCTTGTGGGAAGGACTTACAATGAAGAGGTAATTCATTTCCAATAGAAAAGGCAGGGTGATGTCGGTGCTGCACGAAGATTACCCCCAAGAACGATTGCGCGGAATCCTACGGAGTCAAGAGAGATTTCGCCCGGTCCCCCAAGCGAACGAAAGGGAATACTGGGATGCTCTCCCTGAGGCTGTGAAGTCGGAATGGGTGACCAGAGGGCAGGCGCGCCTCGATTACGATTGGCCCCCGCTGCTCGCCTCTCGCTACATGGATTTTGTGAAGAACGGGAACCGAAGCCGCTTCGAGGAGGTATATTTCGATCGGAGGATGGCGCTTGCCGAGCTTGTGCTCGCCGAATGCGTCGAAGGTCAGGAGCGGTTCATGGAACAAATCGTCAACGGCGTCTGGCTGATTTGCGAAGAATCCAATTGGGTCGTACCTGCGCACATGAGCATTTCTCTGCTAAGCCGTGGGTTCGCTCTGCCGGATGTGGATGATCCGGTCATCGACCTGTTCTCCGCGGAGACCGCATCGTTGTTGTCATGGACGTTATACCTGCTGGCTCCCGCGCTGGACGAGGCTTGTCCTATGCTAAGGCGCCGGATCGGGCGTGAGCTCGAGCGCAGAATGCTGAACCCGTTCCTGGAACGGGACGACTTCTGGTGGATGGGCTTCCAAGACCGCAAAGTGAATAATTGGAATCCGTGGATACTTTCCAATGTCATCGGTTCCTTCTTATTGATGGAATCGGATGAAGTACGCCGGGCGTCGGCTATACATAAAGCTCTTCGCAGCCTTGAAGCTTTCTTGGCCGTATACCATCCCGACGGAGGCTGTGACGAAGGACCCGGCTACTGGGGACATGCGGGAGCTTCCTTGTTCGATTGTCTGGATCTGCTCTACACTGCCACGGACGGTCAAATGAACTTTTTCCGGCTGCCGCTTGTGCAGGCTATCGGAAGATATATTGCCAAGGTCCATATTGACGGGGATTGGTTCGTGAACTTCGCCGACGGGGATGCCCGATTGCGCATATACGGGGATGTGGTGTACCGGTACGGTAAACGCATCGAGGATCCCGGTATGCAGGCACTGGGTGCGTATGCCTTTCAACGACACGGCTGGAAAGAGCAGAAGTTTGCTCCGCTGCTTCGCATTGTGCCAAGCCTTTCCTTGTACACCGAGCTCACGACACACAAGGAAGCCCCAGCCTATACAAGAGACGTGTGGATGGACGGGATCGAGGTGTTCGCCGCACGGGAGCGGGAGGGCTCGGCCCAAGGCCTCTATCTTGCCGCCAAAGGCGGGCACAATGACGAGAGCCACAATCACAACGATGTCGGACACTTTATCGTCTATGCCGACGGCAAGCCCATGCTGATTGATGTCGGGGTAGAGAACTATACGTCCAAAACCTTCAGTCCGCGACGATACGAAATTTGGACGATGCAATCCGCCTACCATGCATTGCCTACCGTTGGGGGCGTACAACAAGCGGCAGGCAAGGCGTATCGGGCGAAGGATGTCCACTATGCCGCTGACGACAGCTTCGCCGAGCTTCGCATGGAGCTTGCCGGGGCTTACCCTGAGGAGGCCGGAATCGAACGGTGGGTAAGAGCCTTCCGTATGAACCGCGGCGAAGGCTCGCCCGCTGAGGTGATAGTGTCGGATCGATTCATGCTGAAGCATCCTGTATCCGAGCTTATGCTAAGCCTTATAAGCCTACATGCTCCGGCGGCGGCCGAAGGGAAGCTCCTTGTTCGTGACCCCTCCTCCGGTACGGGGGTGGAGCTGGATTACGACGAGGATCAACTGTCCGCCGCGGTAGAGGAGATTCCTTTAACCGATAGTCGCGTGCGATCGGTATGGGGAGATCAGCTGTATCGCATAGTACTCAAGTCAAAGTATGCAGTACAGCAAGGAGAGTGGAAGCTGCGGATCCGGCAGCTATAACGGAGAAGGCTGCCCTTTAATAGGCAGCCTTCTCTTGGTCATGTACCGCAGTACGTTCTATAGGGACGCGCCGAAGGCGCAGGCAGTGCAGTGTACTCCTCCTGCTCGGGAGAATAAGCGTACGGACACTGTAGAACCTCGAGCAGGCTCTCCATAACGCTAAGATCTCCATCGTTCTCTGCCGCCTCCAACGCGGCTTCTACCCGGTGATTGCGAGGGATGACGGCAGGATTGCTGCGCTTCATAAGCTGCTGCGAAGCTTCTTTGGACCCCTGCTGTCTGCCCCGTCTTGCCTGCCACTGCTCATGCCAGGAGGCAAATTCGGGGGAATCCCATAAGACCGTATCCTCCTGCTTCTCCATCGTGAGGGCACGGAACGTATTCGTGTAATCGGCACCGTACTTCTGCATCGTACGAAGCAGCTCTTCTACCAGCGCCTCATCCTCAGCCTCCGTATCCAAAAGCCCCAGCTTTGCCCTCATCCCCGTGAGCCAATGGCTGCGGAACTGCTCGGAGAAGGCGGAAAGAGCTTGCTGGGCCAACTCGATGGCCTGCTCCTCGTTCTCATGCAGCAGCGGTAAGAGTGACTCTGCGAATCTCGTGAGATTCCAAGCGGCAATAGGCGGCTGGTTGCCATAGGCATAACGTCTGGAGGTGTCGATCGAACTGAATACCGTTGCCGGATCATAAGCATCCATGAAGGCGCATGGCCCATAATCGATGGTTTCTCCGCTGATAGCCATATTATCGGTGTTCATCACTCCGTGAATAAAGCCGACGAGCTGCCACTTGGAAATAAGTGCGGCCTGGCGACGGATCACCTGCTCGAGCAAGCTAATGTAGCGATTTGCATCTGCAGCCGCTTCCGGATAATGCCTTTGGATCGTGTAATCCGCCAAAGCCCGAAGATCTTCGGTCTCCCCCCAATTCGCGGCGTATTGAAACGTGCCCACCCTCAGATGGCTTGCCGCCACGCGAGTAAGGATGGCACCGGGAAGACCGGTTTCGCGATTCACAATTTGACCGGTCGATACCACCGCCAAACTCCGGGTAGTAGGAATGCCGAGCGCATGCATGGCTTCGCTAATGATATATTCACGCAGCATCGGACCTAGTGCAGCCCTGCCGTCGCCGCCGCGGGAATAGGGCGTTCTTCCCGAGCCCTTGAGCTGAATATCAAACCGTTCCTGCTGTGGCGTGATTTGCTCCCCCAGCAGCAAAGCGCGTCCGTCCCCCAGCATGTTAAAATATCCGAACTGATGCCCCGCATATGCTTGAGCAAGAGGCGAGGCCCCTTCGGGAACCTGATTGCCGGCAAAGACGTTAACCCCATCTTCCCCTTGCAGTGCCTTTACATCTAAGCCTAAAGATACAGCAAGCGGCTCGTTAAGGATAACCAGCTTCGGTGAAGGAACAGGCGTCGGGCTCTGGCTGGAATAAAATAATTCAGGCAGCCGGGCGTAGCTATTGTCGAAGCTCCAGCCCGCTCCTTGTTTGGTGTTTTTCTCTGTCATCGTATCTCCCATTTCATTCGGCTTCTGCCCTATCGGATTCGTTTTATTGTTTACTTCTTCCAATTCATTATACCCGAATCCCTCTTGATGATGCTATCCGAATGGTAATGAGCTACTTAATCCAGGTTTCCGACCAATAGGCTTTCATAAAGGACAGCAGACGCTCCAGCACCTCAATTCCTAATGTCTCGGCTTCCTTGGCCGTCCGAAGCAGCTGGGCAGCGCGATCCGCCGCAGCTGGATCATCCGGCTGTCCTCCCTGCGGAAAGGGGAACATCTGCCTTAGTTCAACCAGCGTCGCGGCTGTTTTGGCATAGTGTACCGCCGCTTCTCCAGCCAATTTCCGTACCTTACGCTCCACGACATTATCCCCGCTCCAGCTTATAGTAAGCTCATGAAGGAACTGTGCTGCAAACTCCCGGGCATCGCTGACCACGGCAATATTATAGGCGTTGCCGAACGGATCGGCGGCCCTCCTCTCCATACAGGCAATCCAGGCATCATAACCTGCAAGTCCGATATGGTACTTCCCTTTAAAAATATGCTGCCATTCCCTTCCCCTTGCATGATCGACGATCATATCAAGCGCCATGCGCAGAATCTCATATTTGGAATGGGGGAGGCTCTCACTGATTGTCGTTACCCAGAGCATGTTGCGCTTCTCGACAAAATCAAAGTACGTGACCGTCCCTTCCTTCGATACATCCTTCGCATGGAACAGCTGCCTGTCGTCATCATAACCGTATATCAGACCAAATTCCGGAATGAAGAGATCGAAGGCAATGGCGGGGATTCCCTTATCGATCGATTCTTGAATCAGTGCCATCACCTGCTCCACCTTCTCTGGCGTATAAGGCTTCGTAGTATCCGACAGATTGCTGATAAAGCCTAAATTACATAGATTTCGGCGAACCAAATACCCCCCTGGAAACATGGTAGGGCCCGCAACATCAATGTGGTCGGGGTCGATATTGATGCGAAATGCATGGCCGGTAATTCCCATCACGTCAATCAAGGAATAATGCTTCTTGTCGGTATAGGCGACGGCTCCGTAAATGGCGGCTGCGGCGCTCGTCCAGGTTTTCGTCCAATCCTTTACGCTGCTTTGGACTTCTGCCATGTACTCAACTCCTTCCTTCATTAGATTGAGGGACAGGACAAAATGTTAACCCGCTTTCGCCCCGTCTCCGCTCGTTTCTGGACATAGCCGCTAATCGTTACGCGAATTCGTTCCCTCTGCACCTTTGCTCTCGACCGCGATAACAGGTTATATACATTTGCCGTAGACGTGTCGAACAGCTGCGCTATGTCGGCGGGAGACAGCTCGCCGAAGAAATGGGCTTCAAAGATTTGCCTCTCCCGCTTACTGAGACAGTGCAGCAGTGCATGAATTTGCTCCATCAGCTCTCTTCGAAGATCACTCTGTGCAGGGTCGCCGTTTCTTGTGACCTCCTCTGCTGCCGATCGGGACATCCGATACAGAATGCGGTCGAGATCCCCCCAATCCGTCTCACCGCCGGCATCTTCTGAACGTCTAGGTCGAGGGGATAAAGAAGTGAACGGCTGTTCTTTGCGAAAAGGACCGCCGCGGCGAAGCTTCATATAGGCTTGATTGCGAATGATCGTATGAAGCCATGGCAGAAACCGCCGGGTATCCGTCAAATTCCCCAAATGTAAAAATGCCCGTATCAGTGCATCCTGAACGATATCCTCCGCCAAAAAGGCGTCCCGTGCGATCGTATTCGCCCAGCCGTAGGCCTTTGCCCGATGAGCCCGCACCAGCTCGCCGAAAGCTTCCTGATCCCCGCTTCGCGCACGTTCAACCAGCTCCCGATCCGCTTCCGAGTTTGCTTTATTTAGGATCGCGGCCCTTCCGCCTAATCCGGTCTTGCCTATTTCTTCTACCGTTAGCAATCGCTGCCCTCCTTCCCCCTTACTTACCAGATGCCATTGGTCAAAGAAATCTATCCATTAGAGAAGCTCTCGCAAAAACTTTCCCGTCAACGAACCTTTCGAACGGGCCACTTCCTCCGGCGTGCCGGAGGCGATGACCCTGCCTCCGTTCTTTCCTCCCTCGGGTCCCATATCGATCACGTAGTCCGCTACCTTGATCATATCCAGATGATGTTCGATCACCACAACCGAATGCCCGGCCTCCACCAGCTTTTGAATACAATCAATCAGCTTCTGAATATCGTGCAAATGCAAGCCTGTCGTAGGCTCGTCAAGGATGTACAGGTTGTGGGAGCCCCGCTTCATTTTACTTAGCTCCGTTGCCAGCTTAATACGCTGGGCTTCTCCGCCCGAAAGCGTCGTCGAGGACTGGCCGAGACGCAAGTATCCGAGACCGAGTTCATTCAATACTCGGAGCTTATGCTGAATATAGGGTTGATGCTCAAAAAATTCGACCGCTTCCTCGATACTCATCTCCAGCACCTGAGCGATGTGACGGTCCTTGATGCGAACCTCCAGCACTTCTTCGTTGAACCTCGCCCCCTTACATGCCGGACAGACGGATTCGATGTCGGGCATGAACTGCAGCTGCGTCGTTACTACGCCCTCGCCTTGGCAGTGCTCGCAGCGTCCGCCGTTCTTTTGATTGAAGCCGAAATCATTCTTCGTCAGCCCCTTGCCCTCTTCGCTGGCGGCGGCGGCAAACAGCTCGCGGATCTTATCGAAGAAGCCGACATACGTCGCCGGATTCGAGCGGGTGCTGCGTCCGATCGGCGACTGGTCTATGGTCACGATCCCGGTCAATTGCTCATGCCCCAGCAGAGCATCGTGCTCCCCAGGAACAATGCGGGCATCGTGAAAATGGGCATACAGCTGCTTGCTCATGACCTCGTTAATGAGCGTGCTTTTGCCGGAGCCGGAAACCCCGGTGATGCAGACAAGGACTCCGAGAGGGATGTCCACGTCCACATTGCGCAAATTATTGGCTCGGGCGCCGCGAATAGATAACACGGAGCCGTTCGAAGACCGGCGAACCGGAGGAATCTCAATACGGCTGCTTCCCTTAAGGAAGGAGCCTGTGACCGATTCGGGATGGGCCCTTAGCTCCTCCGCCGAACCCTCGGCAATGATTCTCCCGCCGCGGGTTCCCGGACCGGGCCCCACTTCGATAATATAATCGGCGCTGCAGATCGTATCGATATCGTGCTCCACCACGATGATCGTGTTCCCGATATCTCGCAGCTTTTTCAGAGTATCGATAATCCGGATGCTGTCCCTTGCGTGGAGCCCGATGCTGGGCTCATCCAATACATATAACATACCCATGAGCCCGGAACTGATCTGCGTCGAAAGCCGGATGCGCTGCGCTTCGCCGCCGGATATCGTATCCGAGCGTCGTCCTAAGCTCAAATAATCGAGCCCGATATCCAGCAGCAGCATAAGCCGGGAAACGATCTCGGCGATAATCTGCCGACCGACATGCGCCTTAGCGGGCATCAGCTCCACACGATTCAGGAACGGGTATAGCTCTTGAAGCGAAAGCTCACAAAGCTCGTGAATATCCGCTCCCCCCACCTTGACTCGAAACCGCTGGGGCTTCAGCTTCTTGCCTTCGCAGTCGGGACACGTATGCTCCACCATCACGCGTTTGTAAAACTCCTCCTCGCTCGGGGATGAAGCCTTGCGCTTCAGATACAGCTTATACCACCGGTTGGTGATGCCCACGAAACCGCCGAAGCTCATCAGCTTTCCGACGTGCCGCGATTGTGTTTTCGATGCCGCCTCCTCCGGAAGGAAGGGGAATTTCTCTCCCTTCGTGCCGTAGAACAGCAGTTGACGCGCCGATTCCGGAAGCTCATGGAACGGCGCATCGAGATCGATGCCGTAATGCTTCGCCATACTTCGTACCAACGACCATATCCAGGTGGAGGGATTGCTCGTATTGATCAGCTTCGGATCAATCGCGCCTTTGTTGATGGACTTGTTCCCGTTCTTTAATAGGAACCGCGCCTCCGCCCGCATGAACGTGCCGATGCCGCCGCAAGTACGGCACGCGCTGTCCGGATCGTTAAAGGAAAAATAGTTCGGCTGCAGCTCCCCCATCGTTAAATGATGCTCCGGACAAGCGAAGCCGTTATAGAATTTCTCGATGGTAGCCTCCGCCCCGTTCGGATGACCGACGATTTCAAAGCGAATGTAGCCTTCTCCAATGAGCTTCAGACTGTTCTCAATCGTCTTAGTGAGAGGCTTGAATACATCGCGGCCCACGATCACCTTATCAACCACAACTTCCATTCGGTAGTCCGCTTCCTCGTCCAGCTCGACAGGATCGCCGAGACTGTGGCGTACTCCGTCGATATTGACCGTTCGAAAGCCTTTCCCCCGTATTTCATCAAATGTCGTTTCATAGGTTTCACCGAATATTTTAAAAATCGGAGCCAGTACCTCCAGCACGGTCCCATCAGGAAGCTGCTGAATTCGATCGATCATTTGGGCAGCCGAACGGATCGGCACAGGATGGTCGCAGAATGGGCAGCTCGCTTCCCCCGCCGAGGCAAACAGGAGCCGAAGGAAATCGTAAATATCCGTCATCGTCCCTACCGTCGAGCGGGGATTGACGATCCCTTTTTTCTGCTCAATTGCAATCACCGGGGACAAACCGAAGACAAAATCGACGTCCGGCTTCTTCAGCTGCGTCATGCGGCTCTTCGAGAAGTTGGAGAGAGATTCGAGAAATTTCCGCTGTCCCTCTCCGTAGATCACCTCAAACGCCAGTGAAGATTTGCCCGAGCCGCTGACCCCGGTAATAACCGTTAGTTTATCTCGAGGAATATTGACATCAATATTTTGCAAATTGTTCTGTCTTGCGCCGCGTACTTCAATGTACTGCTTCATTAGCTGCCCATCAGCTCCCAATCCGTATCTTCTTCGCTTTCGAAGGCATAGGCCGGCTCCGTCAGGGCTACCCGGCTCTTCGGCGTAGCCTTCGTCTCCGCCTCCGCCTTCATCAAGAGGCCGCGTTCCGCCAGCCAATCGCAAGCCGTCGTCACTGAACCTGCATCGATCTCAATGACGACCCGGAACTTGTCCACGATCTCCGTAACCGTACGGAGGTCCATCTCTTCCTTGAGGTACGTTACAATCGGCTCAAACAGCTGCTCCGCCTTGTCATTCAGATAGTCATTGATTTTTTGCAAGGCCGACTCTACCTTCGCTTCGCTTATCTCCCCGCGGATCATCTCTGTATAGATGGCCTGGAAAAATTCAGGATGATAAGCCAGCGCCTGATGAACCGCCTCCCGCATCGGTACATCGGCGTGCAGTAACACCTCGATTTGCGACAAGATATCGACCATCTTTATAATCCAGAACGCGCTGTAAGAGACATCCCGTTTGACATAGAGCCACTTCTCCGCCTTCGCCAGCATACTGAGGGTATGGCTTCCCAATCGAAGCAGCTGCAGCTGCCGGTCCCGGCTCCCTACGTACCGAATTCGCTCAAAGTAGTCTGCAATCGAAGCATCCTTCGTGAACAATAATGTGCTGCGCACCAGCATGGAATGGTGAAATGACCCCGCTATTGCACGCTCTACCCAGCGTTTGAACTCATTGCGCGTCATGATGCCGGTATTCATCGGAACCTCATCTTCAACGAAGCACTTGTAGCCGACACCCAGCTTCTGGTCATGGACGATGAGCTTCAGGTCAATGTCCGATTTCTCCCAAACCTGATCATAAGATAAGCTGCCTAGAAGAATCGCAGCTATCACTTGATCGTCTTGCTCTACCTTCTTAACGAACGCTTGCAGCGCTTGACGAAAGCGTGCTGTCGTATGCTCTTGAGTGAAACCGCTTTCCATAACATCCCTCCATAGGCTTAGATGCCATAAATCGGATGAATCTATCATTGAATGTGGTATATTTATCCATTATTTTTAATGTAACATACATAGAACTCCTTGTGAACATATTGCGGAATTATTGGGGATATGGCATAGGAAAGCAGCTTTTACAGCAATCGATAGCTTGGGCTGAAGAGACAGGGTTGAAAAAAATGACCTTACAGGTTCTGGAAACGAACCGTAAGGCCATCGAACTGTACACGTCTCTAGGCATTGAAGTCGAAGGAGTACTGAAATACGACAAGCTGCTCTCCGACGGCCATTACTACAGCACCATTGTTATGGGGAGGGTCAAGCCTTAACCTAGTATCGCTGCCTGCCGTTTATACTGATCCTCCAGCACAAGACAGGCCATCGCCTCGACAACAGGTACAATGCGCGGGCAAATACACGGATCGTGTCTGCCTATCGTACGAATCTCCTGCTCATCCCCATGAACGTTGATCGTCCTTTGCGGAACGGAGATCGACGAAGTCGGCTTCACAGCGATCCGGAACACGATCTCCTGCCCTGTGCTGATCCCGCCTAGAATGCCTCCAGCGTGATTGCTCATGAAGCCTTCCGCGCACATCCCGTCGTTGTGCTCGCTTCCGAGCATCCTGGCGGCGGAGAAGCCGGCACCGAACTCAATGCCTTTTACCGCGCCTATAGACAACATCGCCTTAGCCAGCTCTGCATCCAGCTTATCGAATACGGGTTCGCCCAGTCCCGGAGCCACACCTCGGATACGGCATTCCACAATGCCTCCGCAGCTGTCGCCCGCCTCAGCCAGCTGCTCCACCCTCTCGATCATCCTTACCGCTGCCTCGGGGTCACAAGCACGGACAGCATTCCGTTCGATCGCCTGCTCATCAAAGGATTGGCATGCAATCCCGCCTAGCTCTTGGGTATATGCCAGCACCTGCACCCCCCTTCGGGCAAGCAGCTTACGGGCAATAGCTCCGCCCGCAACCCGTCCGGCGGTCTCCCTTCCGGAGGCCCTCCCGCTTCCCCGGTGATCGCGAATGCCGTATTTTTGCAGATACGTATAATCCGCATGCCCCGGACGAAAGGCGTGTTGAATCTCGCTGTAAGCTTCCGGTCTCATATCTTGGTTATACAGCATGACCATAAGCGGTGTACCCGTGGTCTTGCCCTCGAACACTCCCGACAGTATGTGAACACGGTCATATTCCTTGCGCGGAGAGGTCACCGAGGATTGTCCCGGCTTTCTCCTATCCATCTGGATCTGTATGTCCGATTCACAGAGATCGACGCCTGGGGTGACTCCGTCCACAATAACTCCAACTGCCTCGCCATGGGATTCCCCGAAGGTCGTGATTTGAAACAGCTCCCCGAACGTATTGCCTGCCATAAGGCTTCCTCCTTTGCATTTTTATTGTATTCCCATCCCCAAAGCGGACAATCGGTCAAAATAATCCGGACAGGTCTTTGAGACACAGCCCGGGTCCATAAGGCGGATTCCCTCGATTCTAGCACCGATGAGCGATAGGGCCATGGCCATCCGGTGATCGTCATGGGTTTCCAGCACCGCCGCAATCGGCTGGCCGGGGTACACCGTCAATCCATCCTGCCGCTCGTCGACCCGAATGCCAAGCTTCCGAAGCTCGGCACAAATAGCGGAAATGCGGTCGCATTCATGGTGCCGGATATGGGCCGCGTCGATCATAGTTATAGGCGCGTCCGCAAATACGGCCATAGCAGCGACGGTAAGCGTCTGGTCGGACCAGGCTTTCATGCTAACGGTGAATCCGCCCTTCAATTGCCTTGTTCCCGCAACCTCTACGAAATCAACGCCTCGCACGACGGAGCAGCCCATCCGCTCCAGCACCTTCAGTATTTCGATATCCGGCTGGCTTGTTGCTGCGGCACATATGCCTTCGATTCGAATACGGCCTTCCGTTACTGCGGCTAATGCCCAGAAGTAGCAGCACGCGGACACATCCGGCTCTAAACGAATGGACTGCGCCTGGTATTTGCCTACCGGGACACTTATAGCTTGACCGTTATCGATTACCTTGGGGTAAATACCGAACAACCGCATCATAGATAATGTCATGTCCACATAATCGCGCTGAACTACCTCGCCATTGATGCGAATCGTCAGCGGGCTTGCCGCATATGGTGCGGCTATCAGCAAACCGCTGATAAACTGACTGGAGGTCGCGCCCGGCAGCGCAGCCTCTCCTCCTCGAAGCCCCCGTGCCTCCAAGGTGAACGGCACACTTCGGTCCGCTTCTCCGCTTCGAATGCTTGCACCCAGATCCGACAGCGCGCTCAGCAGCGGCGCCAGCGGCCTCTCGCCCATCCGTTTGCTGCCTGTGACGGTCCAGCTTCCGTGATCGGAGGCGGCTAACGCCCCAGGCAGGAAGCGCGCTACCGTGCCTGCCGCGCCTACGTAGAGCTCGCCGGAGCGAACCGGCCAAGCGCCGCCGCAGCCTGTTACGTAGGCCGTCTCTCCTTCCATGGATACGTTCACGCCAAGCTTGGTTAAACAATCCAAGCACCAATAGGAATCGTCGCTTCGTAAGATCCCTTCAAGCCGGGAGGTGCCCTCGGCAAGCGCCGCTATAATCAGAGCCCGATTGGTCAGGCTTTTGCTGCCGGATAAAGTTATTGTGCCTGCTACCGCAGCCTTGGGAGGATGGATGGTTATCATCGGTTTCTCATGATTCATGGACCACGGGGACCGCGATTCCAGATCCGGGTTGTGCTGTTCCATTTGCTATCACCTCTCCATTGATCGGTTAACTTAACCCGATTATAATAAGAGCAATGAAATAAGTGAAATCGCAATTTTCGAATAAACCCATAGAGAGGTTCTATAACATATGATGAATCTGGAGTGGTATCGCATTTTTTTACAAACGGCCCGGCATGGAAATTTAACGAAGGCAGCCCAGGAGCTGCACATTACCCAGCCCTCCGTGAGCTATGCGTTAAAGCAGATGGAAGAAGCGCTCGGGGTGAAGCTGTTTCATAGACTATCCAAGGGGGTTGAGCTGACGCAGGAGGGGCGGTCGCTCCTGGTTTACGTAGAGCAATCCTTCTCCCTGCTCGATGCCGCCCAGAAGCATGTGCAGGAGCTTAAGCAGCTGACGGAAGGTGAGCTTCGGATTGGAGCAAGCGAATCCCTGATCAAGCATCTTCTGCTGCCGAAGCTAGATTTATTTCACCGCATGCATCCGGGGGTTCGTATCCGGTTATCTCACGGAAAGTCGCCGGAACTTGCCCAGCGTTTACGGGAAGGTAAGATCGATTGTGCTTTAGTTCATCTGCCTTTGGAGGATTCCTTATTGGAGATACGACCATTAGCACAGCTGGAGGAATGCTTCGTAGTTGGGGAGGCTTATAAGGAACTTGCGGGGCGTCCAATACCATCGGAAGAGCTGGTGGGGCTCCCACTGCTTCTTCTCTCTTCAGGGAGCAGTACGAGGAGCTTCGTTGAGCAATGGTTCGGATCAAGAGGCTTGGCGGTCAAACCGGATTTCGAACTCGGGAGCATCGATTTATTGGTAGAATTCGCAATGCGCGGGTATGGCGCCGCTTTCATCACCCGCTCCTTCGTCGAAGAAGAGCTTCGCAGCAAAGCACTCTTCGTACTTCAGCTGGAGGAAGCCTTTCCACCCCGCTGCATCGGCTTCGCGGTACGCCGTAACGTTCAGCTATCTCTAGCAGCGGAGCGGTTCGCTAGTATGCTGTTCCCCGAGGCTGCAAGCTGAGCAAGCTACCCTTCCCAAGCTCCTAACCTTTTACGATACGCTGCTGGGGTCACACCTTCGCGCTTACGGAACATTTGGACGAAGTGACTAAGATCCTCGAAGCCCGTCAGCTCGGCAATGGAGGCTAAGGAAAGTCCGCTTGCGGCTAGAAGCTCCTTGGCCTTCTCGATGCGGGTCTGAAGGATATATTGATGCGGTGACATGCCCATGACCTGCCGAAACACCGCGCGCATATGTCCTTCACTTAGAGCCGCCTGCCTCGCCAGTTCATCCGCCTGCAGCTTGCGGGCATAATTTCTTCGGATATACGTACAGATGTCGCTGACTCTTCGGTCGATGACGGGGTTCGGCGTGGTCATATAGGGAAGCATGGCTTGCGTCATCAGGGAAAGCCACATTTTGAGCTTGCTCTCCCAGGCCAGTGCAAAGCCGGCGTGTGCAGCGGAGACGAAGGTTTCCGCCCCCTCAGAGAGGATTTGCCGGAACATGGGGGCCTCCTCCTTCAGCTTATGCCAGATGCGGGTTAGCTCCCGTGGCTCATGCCGGGGAAACGCCTGCATGGCAATGGGAATGCCGTATCGCTCCGTCCAATCGAGGCCTCCCGCGATCGCTTGAATCCCCATGGACAAATAATGTATCGGTGCCTTATCCTGTCTTCCATATGTTGTAGAAATGCTCGTGTTCGTCGGCAAGGCTACCAGCATACCGGGCTTCAGCTCGTGCTGCTCGCCGGAAGCTATGAGGAGCCGGCTCCCTTCAAGGATATACCAGAACGTTGTAACGGGTATCCGGTAATCGGTAAAATTCCAGTCTGCCTCTCTGTGCCAATCAAATACAAAATAAAAGGTTACGTCGTACTCGCCGGTTGCCCTGCGATACAGCTGATGGTCCACGGTTGTTCCCCCGAATCGCACAATCTTCGTTTTCTTATATTATACCGTCGTTTATCCTCTAATCAAATTGCCTATGATCATTATAATTTATTATATATCTTCGGATTACGATATGATCCTTAAGGAGTGGTAGCGGATGGCGATCAAAGAGAACGAACGTCCAAATGTGATAGTATTTTTCACCGATCAGCAGCGCTGGGATACGACGGGAGTGCACGGCAACCCGCTGGGGTTGACACCGAATTTTGACCGAATGGCACAGGAAGGAACGCATTTGTACAACTCCTTCACATGTCAGCCGGTGTGCGGACCTGCGCGCTCCTGTCTCCAAACGGGAATGTATGCTACAACAACGGGCTGTTACCGAAACAACATTCCGCTTTCTCATGAGAAGCGTACTTTAGCCCACTATTTTAAAGATGCGGGTTATGAAACGGGCTATATCGGTAAGTGGCATCTTTCGGAGCATGAGCCTGTTCCCGTGGAGGATCGCGGCGGCTACGAGTATTGGCTGGCGGCCAACGTCCTTGAATTCTCCTCCGATGCATACAATACCGTGCTTTACGATAACGACTGCCAAGAGGTGAAGCTGCCGGGCTATCGTGTGGATGCGCAGACGGATGCGGCCATTCGGTATATCGATCGGCACCAGCAGGATCCTTTCTTCCTGTTCTTGTCCTATATTGAACCGCACCACCAGAATCATCGGGACAATTACCCGGCACCCGACGGGTACGAGGGAATGTATACGGACCGGTGGACACCGCCTGATCTGAAGGCGTTAGTCGGTACGGCGCCTCAGCACCTGGGTGGTTATTATGGGATGGTCAAGCGGTTGGACGAAGCGCTGGGACGCCTGATGGATGCACTGAAGAGTCTGGACCTGACGAGAAAAACGATCATCCTCTTCACGTCCGATCATGGCTGCCATTTCAAAACCCGCAACGGCGAGTATAAACGCAGCGCCCATGACAGCTCCATTCGGACCCCTACGGCGATCTACGGTCCAGGCTTTATGCAGGGCGGACAGCTGCGGCAGCTGGTCAGCTTGGTGGACCTCCCTCCGACGCTGCTGGATGCAGCCGGAATTCCCGTTCCTTCCGATATGCAGGGACGTTCCATTATGCCGCTTGTCAGAAGACAATCCGGGGAATGGCCTGAGGAGGTTCTGATACAAATCAGCGAATCTCAGGTGGGTCGAGCGATTCGAACCGATCGCTGGAAGTATAGCGTCACTGCGCCGCAGCTTCATGGCTGGAGCGATTCCGCTTCTGAGCATTATGTCGAGGATTTGTTGTACGATCTCGAGTCGGATCCATATGAGCTCGTCAATCTGATTGGGCTTGAATCGTACCGAAGCGTGGCTGACGATTTGAAGCGAAGATTGATTTCCCGTTTGGTTGAGATCGGTGAACCCGAGCCGGTTATCGCATCGGCAGAATCTAGACCGGGAGGCCAACGCAGGGTATCGATCGAGGAAATTCGCGTAAAATTATAGAAGGGATGGGGCCGGGTCGAATGGGTAAGGAACCCAGCATAGCCCCACACGATGCCATCCTAAACGAAGAAAAAGCCCCGCTTCGGGGCTTTTCCTGCTTTTGCCGACAATTGATTTTATTCGATCTCTTCAACCGGCTCGTCTAAAACTGCCCGCTGAAGTGTATGCATTTCCGCTTTAAGCGCAGGTATTAACTCAGCATAAGCAGGATCTGAATATACATTATTCATTTCGTGCGGATCCTTATTCAAGTCGAATAGTTCCCACTCCGGCGGGCGCTTCTCTTCAATGGACCCTGACGTTCCCAAAGCCTCTGCATAATAATAGATCAGCTTATAACGGTTTGTTCTGATGCCGTAATGGGAATATACATTGTGGTGCTCGTCCAGATGCATCCAATAACGGTAATACATCGAGGTTCGCCAATCATCCGGCTTATTTCCCTCAAAGATCGGACGCAGGCTATGTCCCTGCATTTCCTTCGGAATCGCAACCCCCGCATAATCAAGGAATGTCGACGGGAAGTCGATATTGAGCGTCATTGCCTCCGTTACCGAGCCCGGCTTAATCGCGCGCGGGTAACGAATTACGAAAGGCATACGCAAAGACTCCTCGTACATAAACCGTTTGTCATACCAGCCATGGTCCCCTAAGAAGAAGCCTTGATCCGATGTATAAACAACGATGGTATCCTCCGTCAAGCCTTCCGTGTCCAAATAATCAAGCAGCCGTCCGACATTCTCATCGATCGAAGCGACGCATCGCAAGTAGTCCTTAATATACCGCTGATATCTCCACTTTTTCTCCTCAAGTGGCGTCAGCCCTTCAGGCGGCAATCCTTTGAGGTCCACCTCGTCCACCATATCGCGATCTATTCGCATTTTTGCCTCAACGGCTGCTTGTGAGCGATTGGAATAATCGTCGTAGAACGTCTCCGGTTCCGGAATTTCGATATCCTCATACAGGTTCGCATACTTGGCCGCCGGCTCCCATGGCCGATGCGGCGCTTTATGATGGCACATCAGCATAAACGGACGATCCTTGTCGCGCTGATCCAGCCAATCGATGCAGAAATCCGCTGTCAGATCCGTTACATACCCAGGGTATTGCTTTCGTTCCCCCATTTCAATAAAGACAGGATCATGATATTGGCCCTGTCCCGGTACGACCGTCCAGTAATCGAAGCCCGTCGGGTCGGCATCACCGCCGTGACCGAGATGCCACTTGCCGACAATGGCGGTCTGATATCCCTCCGCCTGCAGCAGCTTCGGATAGGTCATCTGTTTGCCGTCGAAGTCGTCGTTGATCGATTTCACACCATTCAAGTGATTGTACTTTCCGGTGAGAATCGCCGCGCGACTCGGGGAACATATGGAGTTGGTGCAAAAGCAGTTGTCAAAGCGCATTCCTTCATTTGCAATACGATCGATATTCGGCGTTTCGTTAATGCGGCTTCCATAACAGCTCATCGCATGGGAAGCATGATCATCGGACATGATGAACAGTATATTCGGCCTTTTGTTGGCATTCATTGTCTTCACCTCATGTCCAGTATAGACGGAAACGCTTTACAAACTCCATGTATAAAGTTACGATTACATGTATAGAACCACATTCACTTCGACAGGGGGTTCCTGTCCATATGATATATAACCTAAATGTATATTTAGACGATTTCATACCGCATTGGCACAATCGTTTGCAGCATGTACAATATCATGTTCTCGTGCTCGTAACGGACGGGAAGCTGCTCTATCGGCTGAACGATGTAACCAGGCAGGCGTCGAAGGGCGATCTGATTTTCATTCCGTCCGGCACACAGCGGGAAGCTTTCAACGACAAGGAGGTTCTTCATCAAAAGTATGCCGTCACTTTCACTTGCTCACCCGAGCTCAGCCTGCCGTTAATCAAAAAAACGGAGCCGCAATTTATGCGGGTCCGCATGTTCGATTATTATCGAGAGCGTTTCATTTCTCTGCACCGACAGTCCATGGAGCGTAGGGAATATTACAACACAATCCAGACGGGTATTCTTCTTGAAATGCTTGGTAACGCGTGCCGTGAGCTTGAAGCTCCTCCATTGCCGAAGCGCCGTGCAGATCACGTGGACAAGCTGGAGCATCATATTTCCCAGAATTACCGCAAGCCTCTTGTCATGCAAGAGCTGGCAGAGCTTATCGGCCGGTCTCCAAACTATACTTTAACGCTGTTCAAGGAAGCGGTAGGCCAGACGCCGTTAGAATACCAGCACCGATTGCGTATCGCCTCCGCCATGGAGATGCTTCAGAATACAACGTTGACCGTCACTTTCATCGCTCATCACTTAGGTTATTACGATACCTCCTATTTTCACAAAATGTTTCGCAAGTATACAGGCATGTCACCGACCGCTTATGCGGCACGCGACAGAAGGCTGTAGTCCCAGCTGTAAAACAGGGCGGTCCCTCTCTTATGAGGAACAGCCCTATTTGCTAACCGGCCTGTTGAATTACCGTAAAGATAGGAACAAACGACTGCCTACAGGACGGCCCTTAGGACTACAACTTATGAAGTATTTGCTTGTATAAATTCAATGCCATATGAGCGAATCCCTCATCGGTAGGATGAGTTCCGTCGGCGAATAGTCTCCCGCAATGAGCGACAAGGCTTTCCCCGTCGATTACATGGATGGAAGGGTGATCGGCACAAATCTCCTTTATCGTTTGGACGAGCTCATCGAAAGTACCGAGCGGCTTTCTTTCATTTCTGATGCTGCGCCATATAGGTGTCATGACGAATATGCGAGCATAGGAATAGTGCCGGCTGACGGCATCGATGTATGCGGAACATTGGTCACGAAATGAAGCCATCGTTTCATGGCGGACCCAATCATTCGTCCCGTAAGCAACGGTCACAATTTGTGGCTTAAAAGGCAAATTCTCGTCCAAACTGTCCGCGTTGAATATGTACCCTCCAACACCTTGATTGAGCAGCGGCATATCTAGCGCTCGCGCCAGAAGTGCCGGATACGTGCTGGACGGATGTTTGGCGTCCATTCCTTGTGTGATAGAGTCTCCGAGACATAACAAGCCGCCATGCGCTTGACCGATAGGCTCGCACTGGGCGTCCGGCGACAATTGGAACGAATGGAATACAATTTCCGCATTATGCGGCAGATCGATGCAAATTTGCTTCATCCCGCCCCTATTCCCGCTTATCTCATAGCTAAACGAGCCTTCCGGCTGCTCCGGGTTGTCTTCTCCGATTTCCGCCACCCATCTGCCGTCTACCCAAATATCGAAATATAAATATTTCCGGGCACCTCCTTTCCTGACGTAATCGAAGCGAATATATTCGCTATCGGTCCGCATCTCCAGCCGGCATCCTGCCAGACAACGGCTCCGGAGACTCTGCGCTTCTTTCTGTGCATATACGCCTAGCTGCCGTTCCGTAAACCGAACCGGGGCAACACCTTCCTCCGTTTCCGCCACACTCAAGCAGCCGGTAAAAAGTGATTTGAGCCGTTGCAAATCTTCGGTCATTTGCTATTTTCCCCTCCTATTTAATGGTTCCAAATAATGTCATCTACCATTTCGTTCGGAATCCGATTCACTTTGGAAACATCCTCCATATTGTAGCATACTTATTGCAGTAAACAGGCTTGGGTTTCGCCCCAAGCCTGTCTGCCGTTCTATCGGACGGCCGTCCGGTGCAGATGCTCCGCCAGAAATGCCTGAACATCCACAATTTGCTTTGTCAAGCCGCTTTGAATAGCGGCAAATTGCAATCCTGTGCTTTGAATGTTGTCGTCAATGCTGTTAGCCGGCTCCGGTCCGCCCTTGACCCATTCCATAAATTCTTTAATGATAAGCCGGTGGCTCCAGCTATCTCCCTCTAACAGCGGAACGGGCCGGTTGATTTTCTGTGCCGGATCGAGATCGCTGCGCAGTGTAATTTCCCGGTGGTTCAGCTCAAGCGTCGCCAGCTCGCATTCCGCCCGGAAGTAATCGCGAGTCCAGTTGTTCAGAGCGGTGGCATTCGTCTTGGAGCCTTCAAAAAAGGCGCGTACCCCATTCTCCATTTCCATTTGAATCAGCGCTGTCGCATGCTCCTTGAACGGCGCCCAATGGGGGTTCCATGACTGGGTATAGACGGTTTTGGCATTGGCTCCGGAAAGTGTCCGAATAATATCAAAGTGATGAATCACCGAGGAAATTAAAAAGTTTTGATGCGCGTATTCCTTCAGATTGTTCACCGCATTCCGGTTATTCGCGGTAAACCGCCCGATCAAGTAATGCAGCTTGCCGTAATCTCCGGATTTGATTAAAGCCTCCAGCGATTTTTTGTCCTGGTCGTAACGGTGACTCATGCTGATCGCCATCTTCTTCCCGGACTGCTTCACCTTGTGATAAACTCTGCAGCTCGACTCCATATCTTCGGCAATGGGCTTCTCCATCAAGATATGGCAGTTAAATTCGAGTGCCAAGTCGACCGCGTACTCATGAGCAAATGGAGGCACTACAATATTGATGAAATCGCACGGATTCTCCTGCAGCGCCTGCCGTAGGTCCGTATAACACTGCTTGGGATCAAAGTTTAAGGCTTCAATGACATTGGTATGAGCCTCCGGATTGATATCTACAGCAGCAACAAGCTCCGCAGCCTGCAACTCATTTACAGCATAGGGCAGCACGTTCTTGCACCAGTTGGTTCCGAAGCCTCCGGTACCGACATGGATAAATTTCAGCTTTCGCGTCATTACAGACACTCCGATCTCGTTATAGATTGGGTTCCCCGCAAAAGCGGAGCGGTAGTTATCTGAACATCGTACAGCTTTTCTGAGGTTTTCTTCATTCACATACTTCACTTATTCCATGATAATAGAAACGAGAACTTTATTCACGAAGGAGATGAAAAATATGTCCACCCCATTACCTCGAAAATTGCGTGTCGCCGTTGTCGGCTTACGGTTCGGCGGAGCGTTCGCTCCCATCTATCACGCTCATCCGGACGTTGAGTACGTAGCGATCTGCGATTCGGACCGCGAGAAGCTGGATCAATACGGCGAGAAATTCGGATTCGAACGAAGATACACCGATCTTGCGGATATTCTCCGTTCCGACGAGTATGACGCGGTTCACCTCGTCACGCCGATTCATGCACATGCGCAGCAAACACTGGATGTGCTTAACTCCGGCAAGCATTGCGCTTGCACCGTGCCGATGGCTACCACAATTGAGGAACTGAAGCAAATCGTCGAGGCGCAGAAGCGCAATAACCGAAACTATATGATGATGGAGACGGCCGTCTACACGTACCAATTCCTTCTGGCCAAACAGATGCATGCGACCGGGGAGTTCGGACGCATTCAGTTTCTACGCGGTGCCCATTACCAGGACATGGAGAATTGGCCCGAGTATTGGAAAGGTCTCCCGCCGATGCATTACGCCACTCATGCCGTCTCTCCGCTGCTCGCTATTGCGGATGCCCGGGCGACGAAGGTGCACTGCTTCGGATCCGGTGTGATGAAGGACTCGCACGTGCAGCAATATGGAAACCCCTTCCCGGTCGAAACAGCAATCTTTCAGCTTGATCGGGACAGATTGAGCGCTGAGGTCACCCGCACGTTGTTCGAGACGGCAAGAAGCTATATGGAAAGCTTCAATATCTACGGCGAGAAAGCCTCCATGGAATGGCATATGGAGAATGATCCCCAGGTGCTGTTCCGAATGGGCTTGAAGGAGCCCGGTAAACCGAGACCGATCAGCACCGAGCGAATCTCTCCTCCGTCCAGGCCCGACCTGCTGCCTCCGGAGCTTGCCTACTACATCACGCATCAGGCGGAAGTGGACCCGAACAACCCGCATCAATCGGTGCTGCAGGGCAACGGCCACCACGGCTCGCACCCGCATCTGGTGCACGAATTTATTCGCAGCATCGTAGAGGAGCGCAAGCCTTCAATAGACGCCGTTACTGCAGCCAATTGGACGGCCGCCGGCATTTGCGCGCATGAATCCGCCATGAACGGCGGGAAAGAAGTGATAATCCCGTCCTTCGAATGACGGCCACGACTCAACCGACTAATTGCGGTAAATGTTCCGAATGTATTCGGACGGCGCTTCGCCCATTACCTTCTTAAATACTCTGCTAAAATAATAAGGACTCTTGAAACCGACTTGATCGCTGACCTCCGAGATGTTGAGCAAGGTGTTCTTGAGCAGCTCCGCCGCGTGGTGAATCCGTAAACGTTCATGGTACTTGAAGATGCTCGTGCCTACGCGAGTCTTGAACATCGTGCTTATATAACGGTAATTCAGCTGAAACTGGCCGGCGATCCGGTCGGTTTCGAGTTCCTCCGTACAATGCTCCTCCAGATGCTTGATCAGTCGCCGAATGAGGAGGTCCGACTTACTGCCCGTCGGCGTCTCACGCGAAGCGCGAAGCATATCGAGAAAAATATCCATCGCGCCCATACTGATGTGAAGATGATTGTAGTAGCGGGAAGAGCTGTACGCGTCATACAGCTCTTTTATTTTTCGATACATGTAGGGTACGTTCCGGACCTGAATCCGTTTCGGGAGCTCCAGAGTGAAATCGTAATGCTCAGGCATAAATACCGTATAGGAAGGTGACATGAGCCAGTTCTCCAGGTCCCCTGTCCCCGCTTCCATTTGGTCCTCCGAACTCGGATGGGAGTCGTAGAAATGAATCCAGAATGTCGAGGTTCCCGGCAGCGTCCCGGCACCGCCCCAATGATGAATGCCCCGTTTCAGGAACAATGCGTCGCCTTCCCGCAAAATATATTCCGTCCCGTCCTCAACGACCTGCATCTGCCCATGGATGACATAGATGAACACGTGATAATCAAGCAGACGGTCGGGATGTGTCCAACCTTCCTGGGTAAGCGTAAATCCAATGTTCCGCACAAGCGGATACCCTGTTCCCCGAATCCGGATTTCATTCATATTGAAATCGATTTGAAGGACCGCACTTGGCCGCTGATCGCAACCTCTGTCGGCAGCCGCTCGATGCTGGACGCACCGAAGAATCCTGCGACCCCGCGGGTCCGCTGCAGCACATAGGCGGCATCCTCCGGCTCTGAGATCGGTCCGCCATGGCAGAGGACGATGATGTCCGGGTTGACCGCCTTCCCCGCGTCATGGATGCGCTGCACTAGCTCGGCCGCTTCATCCAGCGTCAGTGCCGTATGCGCGCCGATGCTGCCTTTCGTGGTAAGCCCGACATGGGCGACGAGAATGTCCGCGCCGGCCTCAGCCATTTTGCGTGCATCCTCCTCGTTGAACACGTACGGGGAGGTCAGCATATCGAGCTCATGCGCCTTGCGGATCATGTCCACCTCAAGGTCGTAGCCCATGCCGGTTTCCTCCAGATTTTGGCGGAACACGCCATCGCACAATCCCACTGTGGGGAAGTTCTGAACGCCGGAGAAGCCCATTCGCTTCAGCTCCGGCAGGAATACGTCCATCCGCCGGAACGGATCGGTGCCGCATACCCCGGCAAGCACCGGTGTATCCTCCACGATGGTTAGTACCTCGCTGCCCATTTCGACGACGATCTGATTCGCATCGCCGTAGGGCATCAGTCCGGCGAGGGAGCCGCGACCGGCCATCCGGTACCGTCCCGAATTGTAAATAATAATCAGATCGATGCCGCCCGCTTCGGCGCATTTCGCAGACAAGCCGGTTCCGGCTCCCCCGCCGATGATCGGCTTGTTCCGATTGATCTGCTCGCGTAATCGTGCAATCGCTTCCGTTCTGGAAATTGGCATTCTCATCACCCACTTATTTATCGTATAAAGTTAAAAATTGCGAGGCGATCGTATCGGCTACCGCCGGATGGTTTAGATCGTCCTGTGTTTCAATTAACGGAATCGCCGGATCGAGCTCCGACCTTAACCCTTCAAAAAGCGCCTTACGTTCCTCGATCCCGTCGAACGCCTTGCCGCTCATATCGAGCAGAGAAACGCCGCCGTGCGGAAATAAGACGATGGTACGACCGGCATTACGGTTCAGTTTCCGGGCCAATCGTCTCCCCAGCTCCCGGTTCTCCTCTACCGTTGTCCGCATCAGTGTGGTCGTCGGATTGTGCTGGTAGAACGTCCGTCCCTGGAACTGAGCCGGTACCGTTTCCGGCGGCCCGAAGTTAACCATATCAAGCGCTCCGACGGACACAACCTGAGGGATGCCCCTCTCGGCTGCTGCCAGGAGCCGGTCCGGCCCGGCGCTGAAGATGCCCCCGACCAAATCGTCAGCAAGCTCGGTCGTTGTGATGTCGAGTACGCCTTGAATAAAGCCGGCTCGGATCAATTCCTCCATGGCCATACCGCCAGTGCCTGTTGCGTGGAACACGAGAATTTCGAAGCCCTTCGCCTCAAGCGCCTCCCTTACCTTCGTACAGCAGGGGGTGGTGACCCCGAACATCGTCATGCCGAGCATCGGCTTCGCTTTCTGCATGGCCGTCGCCTTTTCCCCTTGAACGCCTCGGATCATCCCGACCAGCGCATAAGCCGCGTTGCTCAGTATCCTCATCGACAAGGTGTTGAGGCCCGCGATGTCGATGACCGAGTACATCATCATGATATCCTTCTCGCCCACGTACGGTCTTGTATTGCCGGAGGCAATCGTCGACACAAGCAGCTTTGGAATACCGACGGGCGCCGCCTGCATTGCGGAAGCGCTTACTGTAGTGCCGGCGGTGCCCCCCATGCCGAACAGTGCTCCGACCTGCTCCTCCGCTACCAACCGTTTGACGATCTGCGCAGCGCCCGCCGTCATTGCCGCAACCGCCTTGCCTCGGTCCTTCGTTTGCCGCAGCTCGTCAAGGGAAGCTCCACCCTCAGCCGCAACCTCAGCGCATGAAATATCAGGGGGAAAGGCCGGTTCTTCCAGAATTCCCGTGTTGATCACCAGCGTCTCTACGCCGGATTGCATAAGGATGTCTTTGACAAATGCGAATTCAGCGCCCTTGGTGTCCAAGGCTCCGATCAATACCGCTTTCTTAGCCATAGGTAATCATCCTTTACATAGAATAAGAGCAGTCTATTCACCGATCGTTTGGCGATCCGGAGCCGAATACATAATCATCATGCGGCAGGGCTCCCAGCTGGTCACCGTGGCGTTGTGCGGTACGCCGCGCGGGATCCGCAGCATCATCCCCGGCTCCAGATGGAACGTTTCGTCTCCCAACGTATGATTGCACTCCCCGGAAAGCACGAAGATGTACTCCTCGCAGTTCGGATGAATATGCCTCGGGTTCGTATCCCCCGCATTGATGTAAACCATACCGAAGGTCATCTCACAGTCGGGATCGATTTCCTGTCCGCACAGCCATTGAATCTTTCCCCACTCCATATCCAATACATGCTGTTGCTTCCGTAAATCGGTTATTGTCGCCATCGTAGATCCTCCTTTTTTCTTTCACACAAATTAATTATAATTCAACATAGTTGAATGTCAATACAATTTATTCTTGTATATTCAACTCCAGATCAGCCTTCCTTCTGATTCCCTCATGATCCCACGACACCCGCTTATAAAGGAAAAGATACAGTCTCCTTATCCTACAGAAAGGAGACTGCACCTGATTTAAGTGGAAATTTTCAGAAGCTTCCGTTTACTTGTTACCGTTACCGTTGTTGCCGTTATTGTACTTTTCCTTTTCCTTGTCCTTATTATTGTCTTTTTCCTTATCCCCGTCTCTGTTGTTGCCGCCGCCAACGGATAAGGTCGTGACCGCGACCGACGGCCCGGAAGTGCTCCAATTCCCCGAAGCATCCCCTGCTTGAACGGTAAAAGTATAACCCGTTCGGACATCCAGTGACGGAACCTTGTAGCTGGTTACATTGTCCAAAGCAGCTATCAGTGTAGTTCCCTGGTAGACTTTGTAGCCGGCAATCCCTGCATTGTCGCTTGCCCCGCTCCAGTTCAGTGTCACGCTAGTCTGATCGACATGGGTTGGGGTCAAGCTTCCATTGGTCCATACCGGCGCGAGGGTATCCATCATTACGATTTTACTCGGACCGCTCGTGCTCCAGTTACCGGCCGCATCTCTAGCTTCAATCCGGAAGGTATATGGAGTATTGGCGGTCAGTCCGGTTACATTGTAAGTACCTCCATAGGTCGTTGCAACTACGGTACCCAGCTCCACACCATTTTGAAGCACCTTGTAGCCTGATACCCCTACATTATCGGAGGCC
Source organism: Paenibacillus silviterrae (assembly GCF_030167925.1). GTDB lineage: Bacteria > Bacillota > Bacilli > Paenibacillales > NBRC-103111 > Paenibacillus_G > Paenibacillus_G silviterrae. The sequence continues at coordinate 597,902 of NZ_JASKUT010000002.1, read as the reverse complement.
CCGCTCCAAGCTAGGCTTACGCCGTTGCCCGTTGCATTCGATGCCGTCAAATTTGCATTGGTCCATGCCGGTGCAAGGGTATCGACAAATACCGTGCGACTAGGACCGCTCGTGCTCCAGTTACCGGCCGCATCTCTAGCTTCAATCCGGAAGGTATATGGAGTATTGGCGGTCAGTCCGGTTACATTGTAAGTACCTCCATAGGTCGTTGCAACTACGGTGCCCAGCTCCACACCATTTTGAAGCACCTTGTAGCCTGATACCCCTACATTATCGGAGGCTCCGCTCCAAGTTAAAGTAACCCCGCTGCCGGTGACATTCGATGCTGTCAAATTGCCGTTAGTCCAGCTTGGTGCCGTGGTTTCATCATAGAAGCCGTCGGACGGCATACCCAGCTTATACATGACAGGTCTTGTATCCGATGGTACCGGGTCGGAATCTACCTTAATCGGCCAGAACAGGTCATATCGCGCTTGGACTAAATTTAATCCGTTTTTTGCATTATTTCTGACCGTAACCTGATCGTTTAGGTTCGTAATCAGCAAATTCGTCGAGTTGGTCGCCTTGTAAAATACACCTTTTTTATTCGGATCGATAGGGTTTGGAATTGTTGTGTTGTTAATATTCGCTGTGATATCGTTCGTGTACTGGTAAGCGGCGCCGCCGCTGCCACTGTGTCCGAAGACTCTAACGTTGTTGGAATCGCTAATATCCAGATAAGTGTTGTTATCTTCCGTCTTGTTCCCGTACAAGGTAACATTCTGGCTATTGCTGACTTCTATTGTTGCACTGCTCTTAATATACTCCCAGTTCGCAGCGTAAATAGACAGCGGGTTCGTCGTCCCCCGGACGGCCATAAGTCTCATAGCGGATGGTTCGAGAGCTGCCAGGAAAAGCTGGTTATACACGTTATAAATTTTCCCTCCGCCATTTCCGGTAATCAGCAGCGTAGGATATTCATAAAGAGACGTTTTCATGCCGTAAGACGCAGCATTATCCGAGCCGATGAACCCGTAGGTACGGGTAGGCTCAATCTGGACGGTGCGCATGATCGAGCTGCTGCCGGATTGCCACTTGATGGAATACAGCGGATAACTGCCCTCGAAGGTGCTTGGTACCTCCTTGGTAGGGGTGATTGTGATATCGCTGATCACGGTGTAGGCGTTCTTATCGTCCGCTGTCTCCACCATCGGCTTCGGACCGGTGCCCCAATTCGGAATATCGAATACATCAGTTATGATATATGAATAGGCCGAAGCGAGACCGAACAGCTTGGTATTCGGTTTCAGCTTTAATGTATCGGTAATCCTGTAGTAGCCCTTAGGGAGGAATACGTACTCATTTGCATCAATGGCCGCCTGGAGTGCCGCGGTGTCATCGGTTTTTCCGTCTCCGGTCACACCGTATACCGCTTTTACATCGACAAGACCCGGTGTTTCAAAGCTTGGAATTTGTCCCGGCAGCCATCCGTGCCTCACCTGCAAATCCGAAGGCGGGGCGATATCATGGGCTGTCGAGCCAAGATATGTATTTCCCTGATTGACTTTATCGACGTATATAACGTTCTTCCAATTCACTTTCGGCGCCGTTGCGCCTGCATTCGTCCAAGATTCATCTTTGCCATAGGCAAATTCTTTGATATGAAACCATCCGTTCGGATTGGCATCCACCTGGGCGTTGAAATCGGAAGCGTCAATCACTTTGGAAACATTTTTGAAATATACATTATTCAGATATAAGCCTTTGGGCAAGTAGCTTGAAAGAGCCGGTACTTCGGCGCTGCTGACTACGTTGTTGTTTGGCCAGGCGACATTATCGATCGCTTTGGTATTCTCCGTTGAGCCTGCAATAGCAGGTCCATTGTAGGAGCGGGTATAGGTGATCTCGGCGTCAATGATACTCTGCGAACCGAAAAAGGGCTGCCCCCTGTATCCTTTGATGATCGCCGGCCCTTCATAGTCGGCTATAATTTTCAAGCCCGTAACGGTAGCGGAGCCTCCGTTGCCTGCGAGCCATGCTGCATGAGTCTGGTTCTGCAGCGTCATATTTTGAATGGATTGAAGTAAGATGGTAGTTAGTCTGGAATCATAACCGAACTTCCCGCCGGTTACGGTGATATTGGTCCAGCTGCCCCCGTTCCCCGCTCCGCCCATGATGCCGACCAGACCGCCGGTAGCGTTGATGTTCACATCGCTGATGACACCGCCCTGGGCTGTTGCCGCGTGAATGCCGATGGCTCCCGGGTTATTACCGGTCACGACGTTAATATGGTCGATCGTAATATTGCCTTCTTTATCGGCAGCATGCTTGCCACCCCATTCGATCGTAACTTCCTTGGTGTTCTTGTTCGTCGTGATTTCAGGCTGATAATAATGCAAAACCGCCTTCGCATTCAGCGGATCATCAAAGGTAGCCGCATTGTCCTTCAATTTGATGGTGGTGCCGTTTCCCAGTCGAGAACCGAGCAGCACGGTAGGCATTTCATTTTTGTTAGCTATGGTGTCTATAAAGTTTTTGGTACGTGCTGAAATTCCCGTTTGGAGCAGTAAAGTATCGGACACCAGATAAGTCCCGGAGGGCAAAAATACGGCCAGTTGATGTTTCTTGCCATAGTCGAGTGCGCTCTGCAATAGTTCTGTCACATCTGTGGTCCCGGTGTTATCGACATGGAACTGTCCCGCCGTTACGTCGAGGATCCCGAGCTTAGCCATGTTCTGATTTCCTAGCTCGGGGTGGGGGCTAATATCGATGCCCTCAGTGACAGGTGCATACGGAGTCGGCGGCTGCCCGGGAAGCGAACCCCATGGAATGGGGATAAATTCCTTACCGCTTGTCACATCCACCCCTCTTTCAGACAGCCTTTGGAGATAATTGTCTTTCGTTAAGCCGTCGTAGCTAAAAGTCTGCGCGTCCCGGTGAGTCGGTAGAACCACTTTGGCGCTTACTGGGGTCAGCCCCATCGTCACAGCCATCATTGAAGACAGAATGATAGCTGTCATTTTCTTTGATACACGTCTGATCATCATACCTTGCTTATCCTCCCTTTTTTTGATGAATAAGATATGGTACAAATGGATGGCCGTTTGACACCAACCATGCATTTTTCACCTTGTACTTATTGGATTTCAATGGTCGCTCCGTTTGAAATTAGCGCGGCCTCGTAGACTTTCATTAGTTCGAGTGTAAATTCCAGCGACCCTCTTTCCACTGGTTTATCATCCAACAGGCAACGGCAGAAGTAATGGAGCTCGCCATAAACTCCTTGGGTGAACAACGCTTTATTTTCGAGCGTTGCCATACAGTTTTGCGGCTCCCAAACGATAGCGCCGGATTCCAGACCTGCCGGTACATAGCTGGTAGTCTTGCCGTACTCGAATGGAATGCCCCGCTGAAGCGTTACCTTCAAGCAGTTATCAATGCCAAGGTGCCAATTGCTCCCGTAGAAATGGTAAAATTCTATGGGCTGAGGCCCGGAGGCAAGCTGTAGGGTTCCTGTCACCCCGCTTGCAAAGTCAAGGAGTACGCAGCCATATCCATTTGCCCCGACATGCGTGGTCACGGCCGATACGTTGCCGCCGACGGCCATCATCAGGGACAACGGGTGACAGCCGTTACCTAGCCAGTTTTGGAACCGCCGATGCTCCAGCACCTCCCTCCCGTTCTTCGGCATACACATGGGATACGAAGCTAACATCGAGTTCAGTTTCCCGAACTCCGGCATCCGGCATACTTCCATCGCTTTTTCAGCCGACGGCATAAACACTTTCTTGAAGCCCACCATAGCCCGTGTTTGTTTCCTGTTCTCAAGCATCGCTTCAACCTCGTGGACACGGATGGCCGCCGGTTTTTCCATCCACACGTTCACACCTGCATGAAACGCCTCGATCGCAAGTTCAGGATGCTTGTAAGGGGAAACGACGAGGAAAACGGCGTCCAACTGCTCTTTCCCATACATATACTTCGTTTCGGTGTACCAGGCGCATTGGCCGTATTGCTTTGCCGTTGAGGCTGCCAGTTCGCCATTCACGTCACAAACGGCGACGAGCTCTACTGGAAGATAGGTCAGCGCCGGCAAAATGTTGCGGTAACTGTGTGAGCCTAAACCGACTACCGCTACCTTCAGCTTTTTATCTGCATCGCGTTGATAAGTCAACAGGTGCCCCTCGCTTTCGTCACTATGTCATTTCCCTTGAATCACAGACCGGATATAATCAAGATCACGCTGAAACATCCGGCTGTAGTCGTAGCCCTCCAGTTTACCTCCGTGTGAAGGGTTCAGGCAGATGACCGGACTGACTCCGTCCCGTACAACCTCCAGCGTCATCTCGGCTACCGGCCAAGAGGCGTCCTCAAGCGTTGATTTCCACAGGAGACGACCGTCTTCCCCGGCCCTGCCCCCTTTGAGATGGAAGTAGCCGATCAACGGCTTTAATGTCCGGTATATGTCTAGCGTCGGAAGGGTGCCCATCTGCCATAAATTTTGTACATCATAGGTAAAATAGACGGAATCGGGGCGATTCAGGATTTCAAAGAAATCTATGATTTCCTGCGGATGGGAGAAAATATTGTGCTCACATTCATTCTCAATAGTAACCTCAAATCCCTCATCACTAAGCCGATCGACCGCATCCCGCAGCATCGGGAAAAACCAGGCGAAATCGCTCTTCATGCGCCCGATGCTGTCCGTAAGGGTGCCGTTACGTTCTATCCTAGGAGACAACATACGGATGACCGTTGGGCGAAGAATACGGGCGATCCTGCTCGTTTGTTCGATTTGCGAAAGGTGACTGTCCCGGAAATAGTTCTCCCCGCGCTCCAGATCGTCATGAAACAAGCTCGTTGACATGCAATGGACACTGAGTTCTCTTTCCTTGATGGCCAGGGCTGCTCTTTCTGCTTCTTCTTCGGATAGTTCTAGCAGCGACTTCCCCCATATACGGTCCTTCAAATCAAGAACTTCGATCCCCCAAGCCGCCTGGGTATCCAGCGATTGGATAAAATCGGGACTTGCCATTGCGTTCAGCATGGTTAGTTTCGTCATGGAACCGTCTCCTCATCACATGATATTCAATATTTTTAAATGTAATTCAAATGATTTGAATGCCCTCATCTCCAAAGAAACGATACGCCGATATACGCCTCGTCTCTCTGAAGCATTCTGTCTGTACGGCTTGCGCGGTTTCACCCGCAAACGGCCGCCCTTCATTGCATCTCGGTTATTTCGCCAACTGTTCAACGGCTTTATTGATTTGTTCCTCCGCTTGGCGAAGGGCCGTATTGACATCCAAGTTTTGCTTGATCATGTTCTGAAAAGCGCTGCGAAGCTGTTTGGCCCCTTCCGCCTCATACTTGGAAACGCTCGGCGATTTGGCGGCCTGCAGCATGAACAGCGCTTCCAAGTGTTTGCCTTTAAACCCGGGGAGACCCGTACCGAATTGCTTTCTAGCTTCGGGAGAGTTTAATGCAGGCGCTCTGCCAATAGCCGACAGCTGCTTTTGAACGTCTTCGGACACCCATAATTTGACCAATTGGAATGCCTCTTCCTTCTGCGCGCTTAAGGATGTCACCGAGAATGCGCGTCCACCGAGTGCCAAACTTGTCGTAGGCGCCTCCTTCGTTACGGGATAAGTAACCAAATCCCAATTCAATCCGGGAGCAGAGTCGTACCCGTCCGGACCGAGCCCGGCGTGCATCGCCAAGTCTTTCGTTTTGGAAAATGACTCACGTGCCGCTGCCGCCCACTTCAACTGGTTATTGCCTGGAATATCGTAAATTTGCTTCATCATCGTAAAGAGCCGGCTCCAGCCCTCCGTGTTTACGGAAGCTTTATTCGTTTTGGGATCCACGATGGTAAGGCCCGTTTGTCCCGATACCCGGTCTATCATATCCGGCTCCAATCCGCGGTATTGAACGCCGTCCTCCGTTCTCGTCAAGACTCTCGCAAGCTCATAGACTTGATCCCATGTCATATTATCCTTCGGATAAGGAACGCCGAAGCGGTCGAAAATATCCTTATTGTAGTACAAGGCCGCCGTATCCAGAGCATAAGGGATCGCCGTTATATCCGGAGTTCCGTCCACATGCTGCGCCAGATCCATCCGAACCGGCTCGAGGAGTCCAAGATCGACTTGATTCGCCTTAACCAATTCGGAATGGTCCAATGCAATTCCCGTTTCCCTTAGCGGAATGAGAAAGCTGCTGCCAAGTCCGACAATCATGATATCCGGCTTCATTCCTTTGGCCAGCACCGTTACCTCGTAATCGCCGCCAGGGCCGAGCGCAACCTTCTCCAAAGTCACCTGGGGAAATTTCATTTTCGCCGCCTTGCTTAGGATCGTCTCATATTCATTATCGGCAAAGGGAGGCACGGCAATGGTAATTGTCATCGGTTTGTCCATGTTTACAGCCGAGCTTCCTTGATCAGACGGACTGCCTGGCGCTGCCCCGTCATTTCCGCAAGCGGTTACAAGAGAGAGTGCCAGCATGGAGGATATTCCGGAAGTTATCCATTTTTTCAATTGTGTTGCCCCCTATTCTATCGTTATACTAATGATTATAAGTACGTTCAACCGTTCCCAACATACACAGGATTCCGAGCACTTGACTTATTTCGCAGCTTTTCATTCGGTAAGGAAAATTCGGCCATTGAGGTGATGGACATGATAGGTCATTCGTTGTCGGTAATCGCCGTTGACTACGCTCGGCATACCAAGCCCTTCATTAATGACAAAAGCTCGCTCAATCGCCACTGCTACCTGGTTCGGCTTCAGATCAAAGGCAAATGCCGGGTTTCCATTCGCGGGAAGGAATACGATTTGGGGCCTGGCGATATGGTATTTTCCATTCCGAATCAGGGCTATGTGCTGGACATCGGAGGACTCGATCATCCGATTGACAGCGCGGATTACTATTTGATCTGCGACGGTCCCTGGATAAAGCAATGGTGGGAAGAATCAAACCTACCCGATGTAGCGAATATTGAGCTGGACGAAGGTCTTCTCTTTATATGGAGAAAGCTCATCATGGAGAAGAGGAACGTGCATGAGAACAATTCCGAGATGCTGGAAGCATTACTGAAATTATTCTTTCTGTCTCTAGGTCGTCTGCTGAAGGACAGTAAAGCCATTTCGCCAAGGAGCCGCACTTATATTTCTTATCAAATCAAGACGTATATCGAAAGACATGCGACAAAGCCTCTGACATTACCGCACATTGCAGCACATCACAACGTTAGCGTTTCTACCGCATCCCAGCTGTTCAAGCAATCCTTCGGACAAACGATTATGTCCTACGTGCTGGAGGTGCGTCTGTCCATTGCAACGCAGCGCATTATGATCGGCGGAATGAAGCTGGAGGATATAGCGGAATATGCCGGCTTTCAAAGCTATCCGTACTTTTGCCGGACGTTCCGAACCCGTTACGGAGTATCCCCAAGCCAATTCCGCGGGCACGATCCCTATAATCGATCCTGACCTGCACAGTATGTCGAAAGAAAAACGGCCCGTCATGCTTCGGCAAGGACAGGCCGTTTTCGTTTGGTTCATATTCCGCTTCGAAAGGCTCACATAGAGAAGGAATTACTCCGTAACCGTAAACGTCGCCGCTCTTTCCTCGCTGGGCTTGTAGCCGATACGACAAGCCTTCACCCTGACCGTCGTCGATCCGGCGTTACAACGAATGGGCCCGGTGTAAAGCTTCCACCGGGCATTCTCGCCGCTCTCGGTCGTATAGGCAATGGAAGCGCCTTGTGTTGAGCAATAGAGCTGAATCATGAGCGGTCCACGGAAAGTGCCTCCTTCCGTTGTCGCTTCAATTCCCGGGCTTTCGGCAGTTATCGGCACGAATATAGGTGCTGCAGTATGAGGCTGGAAGCCGCCTGGCCAGAAGCGTTCGACCATTTGCTCCTCAGACATATCCCCATATTCGTCATATTGCTTGCGCCATTCGTCCAAAGCGTGCCGCAGCTCGAGCAGCTGATCCCTATGGCCGGGATCGGTCGCCAGGTTGTTCAGCTCGAACGGGTCGCTCACCGTGTCATACAGTTCCTCCACAGGTCGCTTCCCAAACATGATGTTTTGTACGCCTTCCAGCTTACCTTCCAAATGAAGGCGCCACATCTCCTGCTGGATCGGATGCTGATTATTATAAGAGATCCATATCAAGTAGGGCAGATTGGGATCATAATGCCGGATATACTTGTATCTTGTATTTCGAACGGCGCGAATCATATCATAGGCTTGATCATACCGGTCCCGCGTTGCATAAATGTAGTCTCTTTGCCTAGCATAATCGCCCAGAAACGGTTGACCCTGCATATGGCAAGGCACCTCCAGGCCAGCCAACGATAGCACTGTCGGCCCCAAGTCGATTAGGCTTACCAATTGATCCGAGACGGTTTGCGGGCGGATCCGTCCGGGCCAGCGTACAATAAGCGGAATGCGGATTCCCGCATCGTACGGCCAACGCTTCGCTCGGGGAAGTCCTTCGCCATGATCGCTCCATAAGAAGACGATCGTATTATCGGCTAATCCGTCTTCCTCCAGCTGCCTCAGAAGCCTGCCAACAATCTGATCCGAATCTGCGATATTGTCGTAATGTCGAGCAAGCGCCTCACGGGATTTCCTCGTATTCGGAAGGTACGGCGGCAGCGTCACTTCCTCGGGATCGGTTTCCAGCGCATGTCTTTCCTTCTCCGGCCACATGGCGCTTTCATGGGTCAAGATCGGGTTAAACACGGAGAAAAACGGCTGCCCTTCCTCCCGATTACGCCAATGAGCATCATCGCCAAGCTCATCCCACGCCGTTACCGGCGCTTCAAATTGGTAATCGGTTTTTTTGTTATTGGTGCAATAGTACCCCGCTGCCCGCAAATATTCAGTAAACGTCTTGACGTAATGTGGAACTACCGCATGATAAGGCGTCGGCAGCTCGGGAGCGCAAGTCTCCGTATGGGTCGTTCTCATATGATGGGTGCCGATAGAGGTCTGGTACATTCCCGTGATGATAGCCGAACGGCTGGGAGCGCATACTCCGGCAGTTGCAAAGGCTAAAGGAAATCTCATCCCTTCGGCAGCAAGTCTATCGATATTGGGCGTCCTTGCTAATGGATCCCCGTAACATCCGAGTCGCGGGCTTGTGTCCTCCAATGAAATCCATAATATATTCGGCCGATCTTGCGTATGATTGTTCAATTATGCAGCCTCCAGCAAAAGTATCCGAAATTTTCCGTTCCCCGTTAACTCGGCTTCCTAATATTTACTGCCACTTAGGGCTATCATCCGGATTTCGGATGGCAGCGACCGCATTAGCGAGTAATATCTCCTTTCCATCTCGCCAAGTGAATCGGTTCGTTGTCCTGAGACAGCATCAGCAATCGCCGGCCTTCCCCGGATTCCAAAGCGAGCGGTTGAACCATGCCGTCCGCCCAGCGAATTTCTCCTCGCCCTGCATCCTCCGATCCCTCGCTGAGTTCGTACCACCATGTTCCGGCAAGCTCTGCTTTCGGAGATCCCTGAAAAAGGAATACGTCGCCATTATTCATCAATAGGACGCGCGTCCCGTTACCTAGCCATACGCCGCATACCTTAGGCGATTGCGGACGGTCACGAAACAGCGGGATGTAGTCGCGCCGATTGCCGTGAGACGTATCTACGGCGGCAGCCTGCTCCCCTTTGACAAATGTCGTCTCCAATTCAAACACAACCCTATCTCGATCGACCACGACGGCACGAACCGTGCAGGATTCATCAATACGAAGAGACCCTTCATATACAGCAGATGCCGTGGTCGGCTTGGTGCCGTCCGTAGTGTAGTAGATGTCATAGGATTTAGCGGAAAGCGCGCCCCGAAGCGCAATGCTGTCCACCGATATGGACACCGTCGTCTCGTTCAGGAAAATCCGTTCGCCGACAATGGCCGCTGCCGTAACTTCAATATCCCCGCTCTCCAGGGTAGAGCGATAGAGCCCCATTCCAAGACCGAAAAAGGCTGCACGCGAGGGTGATTTCGCAGGTGTCACATCGATGATGTCTCCGTTCTCGGAGCCTAGGAACTCGACCGGTCCGGTCGACGCCAAATGTACGGTATTGTCACCGTAAGGGACAAATCGTCCCTTGCTATCCACAATTTCAAACGATACCTGTGCCAAATCCCGCCCATCCGTATTCAGATCGGTCGTGTCCGTACTCAGCTTGATTGCAGCCGGACGGTCCGCGGTCTCGAACCGCTTTCGCGCAGCAGCATGCCCGTCACGATAAGCGACCGCTTCGATCGAACCCGGCACGTAGCCGACATCCCACGAAATGTACATATCATCGCCCATCGGTTTCCTTCCGAGGGAACAACCGTTAACGATCAGCTCGGCTTCTTCGCAGTTCGTATAGACCCATACCGGAATCACCTTACCTTCCAGTCCCGGATGGGTCCAATGCGGAAGCAGATGAACCATCGGCTTCGTCGTAAACTGGCTCTGGTAGAAGTAGTAATGATCCTTCGGAAAGTTAGCCAGGTCGATAACCCCCGCGCTGTTGCTCCGCGCCGGATACTGCCGCGTCTCCCCCAAATAATCGAAGCCGGTCCAGCGGAACTCGCCCACCAGATACGGATATTTTTTCACAAAATCCCAAGAATGGCGTGCGGAAGCTCGAACACCGCAGTTGTCATACGATGAGCTGTAGTGTATTGACGCATTAGTGAATATTTCCTCTTCTGTCAAGTTCGGGATCTCGATCCTGGGTTGGTCTTTGTCCCTCCACCACGTTTGGGTACGATAAAACCCGCGTGTATGCAGCGTATGCGGCGCTTCTGTAGCAAGCATGACCCGGTTCGGGTAGTTGAGATGATCCGACTCATATACAAAGCAGGCGCCGCCTCCATCGTTATATCCGGCAATATCCAGAACGCCGCGATTTTCATCCATTGCTTCCCCTACGAAGTTTATGCCGCAGGTGACCGGACGAGTCGGTTCAAGCCGGTGTACGAAATCCTGAAGCATGACCGTAGTCTCTACCTTCTGCTCCCTGATTTCGTTCCCGATGCTCCACATCATAATAGACGGATGGTTGCGGTCCCGTCGAATCATATCGCCAAGATCCTTTTCCCACCACTCATCAAAGTATAACGAGTAGTCATACGGAATTTTGGGAGTATTCCAGCCGTCAAACGCCTCATCGATGACCATCAGTCCGATAGCGTCACACAGGTCGTAAAAGGCCGGCTCAAACGGGTTGTGGGACGTTCTTACGGCGTTGCAGCCCATCTCCTTCAGCATGCGGAGCCGCTTCTCCCACAGCTTCTCCGGCACGGCCGCCCCGACCGGCCCGCCGTCGTCGTGCAAGCAGACTCCTTGAAGCAGCATCGATACTCCGTTTAGCTTGAAGCCGGCTTCCGCAGAAAACTCAAAATAACGTATGCCGAAGGTGGTGATATAATCGTCGATGCGATGATCGTTCTCCCGAATTTCGCTTTGCAGGTAGTACAAATCGGGATGTTCCGGCGACCACAAAGCCGGGTCGGTTACCGTCGCGGACTGTTGTACCGGCAGGACGGCACCCGCTTCGACGGTAAATTCCGAGCTGGCTTCAGCCACACCTAGGCCCTCCGGGTTCAGAAACCGCGACACCAGTGTTAAGGTGCGGGCCCGGTCCGAACGGTTGACAATTTCCGTTCGGACCGATACGGCCGCATATCGTTCGTCGATTTGCGGCGTTGTGATATAGGTGCCCCAATGAGCGACGTGCACATCTTCGGTTACGGTGAGCCAGGTATGACGATAAATTCCCGCTCCGGTATACCAGCGTGAGCTCGGGCTGAGCGAGTTATCGACACGAACCGAGATGACGTTGCGGTCCGGCACAAGGTATGGCGTCAGATCGTACTCGAAGCCCAAATATCCATACGGGCGGCGGCCCAAATGATGGCCGTTTATATAGACGTCGCTATTCATGTACACGCCTTCGAATTCGAGGTACAGCCTTTTGCCCTGAAGCTCCGGAGTCAGCAGGAACGTTTTGCGGTACCAGCCGATGCCCCCCGGCAAATAAGCGCCGAATTTACCGGTCGGATTGTCCGGATGATAGTCGCATTCGATGCTCCAGTCGTGCGGTAGATCCAGCATTCTCCAGCTTGAATCGTCAAACTGAGGGGCCGAGGCTTCGGGGATATCCGTAAGACGGAAAGACCAACCTTCATCGAACGATAAGCGACGGCGAGACCCGGTACGAATAGATGGGGTGTGCATGGTAAACCTCCTAACGATACATTATTGCTTCTTGTTCTGCTTATCCAGCTTGGCGGCTTCGACCGCTTTGGTCACTTCCTCCTGAATCCGGCGCAGCACCGTATTCTGGTCCTCATTTTTGCTGAGGTACGTCTGGAAATTCCGGTTCATAATCGGTCCTCTTGCGAGGCTGTCGTATTGATTATAAGGATGGGTATCCAGCATCTTCACGGCGAAAATCGCTTTCAGGTTTTTCTCCTTCATCATCGGGAACGCTTGCCCGAACACCTGTTGAGTTTGCTCAAGCTTTAAGACCGGCAGCGTCGCCGCCCTTTTGGCAAGGTCCAGCTGCATCTCCGGATCGGTTGACATTGCCTGCGCAGCCTTAAACGCTTGATCCAGCACCTTGCTCGTTTTGTTAATGACAAGGACGTTGCCGTCGGTTTCGGCGCTGAACCCTTTCTTCTCGCTATAACTCGGATAAGAGACGATATCCCAATTTACTCCTGCGTTAAACTGCGGATCGGCCAATCTCGTCATACTGCTTCCGTAGGAAGGTAGCATTGCTATATTTTTATCGGTAATAAAGTTAGGGAAGATGCTGCCGAGGTTAGGCACCGGCTCGTTGCCCGGGATCGTATAGAAGTCTTTCGCAAGCTTAAATACCCTAGCCCAGCTGTCCGTCACCAAATTGACCTTATCGGAATTCGGCTCGAAGTAAGGGAGTGCCAGTCCGCTGCCCATCAGGCTGACTTGGCCCGGCTGCAGTCCCTTATACTGGATGCCCCCGTCGAGACGGGTCAACGTTTTGGCCAGATCGTACATTTCCTCCCAGGTCATATTGTCCTTCGGATACGCAATGCCGAAACGGTCGAAAATGTCTTTGTTGTAGAACGTTACATAATAGTTTAGCCACATAGGAACTGCATACATTTCACCGTTGGAGCCGTACGCCTTAACCATGCTCTGTGCAGTAGACTCATAGACATTCCAATCCAAATTGTGTTTCTTCGACATATCCCGGACATCCAACGGGAAATCGACGGCGAGCAAGTCACTGAGACCCCTTACTCCAGTCAAAAAGATGTCCGGCGCCCTATCGGAAACGATTAGATCCTGAAGCGTTGTGTTTTGCGGCATTACATCGTATTCAAACGTAATGTGCGGGTATTTTTTCTTCATGGGCTCGCTGACATATTTCTCAAATTCACTTTTGTCATACCCGCCTTGGTAGCGCATCATGCGGATGGTAACCGGCTCCTGCGGCGCATCGTTCTTCTGGGCTGCAGGTTCTTCTTTGCTGCATGCGGTTAAAACGGTGGTCAACACCAGGACTGATGCCATTGCCTTCATCGCTGTGCTTTTCATAGAAATCCCCCTAATAATTATGTTGATGTATGTTTTACGAAACCCGGCCGATGGTTGCTGTCTATCCGAGGTCTCGTTTAACATCGATCGTCACTGCAGCCTGTTACTTCAGAAACGTCTTTTCCGGCAGCCTGGCATCCAATCCGCCGGCCGGATCGCCCGCCACATCCGGCTCCGCCAATAGCTTTTTGACGTTCTCGAAGCTGTCGGCCGGCAGCCTTGCCCAGAACATGTAGTTCAGGTGAAGCTTTTCCTGCGCTAGCTTTAGATGATCCCGTACCGGGAACGGAATTTCATCGCCGGGAAGTATCGTGACTTGCTCCCCACGGCGTATGGCATTTTGTTTTTTGAGGATGTCCGCATAGTTTTCCGACTGTACAGCCGCGCCAAGCGGAACTTTCCCGGATAACTGTGAATAAAACCGGTAAACGCCTCTTTCAGGATCGTTTACATCACTTACGCCTATCTTACCCGGGTATACGTCCGGTCCTCCCAGACCTACTCCGATTTCCTCCTGATACTCGATCAGCTCCGGCAAAACGACAGCCGGAAAATTCGTATACTGAATGACCACTGTATTCGGAAACGCTTCGCGCAAGCTTTTCATGAGATACTTCAAGCTCTCGACATATTTAGCATGGGTGTATTCCTCAATCCCTTCCTGCGGGTTGTTAAAATTGTAGTTTGTCGCAGTCTCGGGGAGGTTGATTGCCGCCAGGCACGGGTTGCCGTCAAACTCTTTACCTAGCGCGCGGATGAGCTCGCCGATTCGTTCTCTCACATTTTTATTCCAAACGACAGAATTCAGAGCCCCTACCTTCGAAACCAATGGGCTTCCGCCGTATTCCGCGCCCTTTACATAGGCAGGAATGATGGAGTGTCCTTTGGTGAAGCCCTTATATTGAAGCTGAATGACAAGAAACTTGCCATGCTTGCCGAGAAACTCCAGATCTTTCTTCACTTCAGTGAAATCGTACCGCCCCTTCTCAGGCTCTAGATCCTTCCATTGATACGCCTTCTGTACACCTTTGAAATTATCCAGGATATACTGCTCCGTGATCCTGTCCGCACCAATAAACACATAATGGCCCGGCTGCCAATTTCCTTGGTTCATTCCTTCTCCTCCTTAGAATCAATCGCTGCCACTAGTCAACTACTTCCATAACAGGGAGACGCCAATGTACTCCTCCGTCTGATTTTGCAGGCCGTCGTAAGCCTTCAGCGCTTCCTCAGGCTTCAGCCGGTGAGAGATGAGCGGTTCGATGTGCAATCGTCCGGACTGTACCCAATCGAACGTGGTCCGCTGGATCTCTCTCAGCCGGTCGGGGTCGTTAAAGTTAAGCGCACCGCGCAGAGACAACCAGCGGAAATGGATATCGGCCAGCAGCTCGGTCATATTCCCCTCCAACGGCGTTCGCGGCGTCCCGAGGAGAACGACCTGACCGAAGCTCGCTGCAGCCTTCATCGCTTGTCGGATAACGGCGCTGTGTCCGACGGCATCGACTGTGACGGCGCACATGTCTCCCCCGGTAATGTCCCGGATTCGTTCGGTTACCTCTTCGGGTGTCCCATGTACCGTATATGGAATTCCGCACGCCTCGGCCAATTCACGTCTTCTCGCCGCTGGATCGACGCCGATCACACGGCAGCCCATAATTCGGTAAACTTGTGCTGCGAAGTTACCGACGAGTCCTAGACCGAATACGGCGACCCACCCATTCCGGGGGATGTCGGAGACGTGCAGCGCCGTCGCGGAGATGCTGGCAAGCCGGGTCGCAGCCGCGACCGAAGCATCCATGCCCTCCGGTACCGGCACGAGCAGCTCGCCCGCCTTGGCAATGGTAGCCGAGCCGTGCTTGCCGTGTAGAAATACGCGGGCTCCGGGCTCGAAGCCTCGCACGTTCCGCCCGGTTGCGCGTACGGTTCCGACGCTGGCATAACCGGCCTTCCATGGATAGGCATTCCACGAGCCTTTTTGATATACCTTCGGTGTCTTTGCTGTCAGGATGGCAAGCTCTGTTCCCGCACTGATAAAGGATGCCTCCGTTTCAATCAGAAGCTCTTGCTCTTTCAGTTGATCCTCGGCCCAGGAAGCCTCATGCAGCTCGACTTGATCCTTATCGACGAAAACAATCTGTTTCCCTTTCACTTCTATCATACGCTAACCTCCAAAATATAAGCCGATACGACGGTTGCTGCCGTCTTTCAGCCGTTTCATTATGTGCCAAACATTTAACCGGCTGCACCTTACGCTCCAAGTCATCGGATGATCTCTCCGGTCCCCGCCTTCAAACCGGCGCCGGGAACGCTCTGTAGAAAGCTTGCCGCCAGGCATAATCCTTGCTTGGTTTTCTCCACCGTCCCGCTCCACACCGGATCCTCATGCTCAATGCTAACTGCCGCAGTATAGCCGATCTCATGCAGAGCGGAGAAGAACCGTGTCCAATCGAGCTCTCCCAGCCCGGGCAGCCGGTAGCGCCACCACGTGAAATCGGTAAGAATGCCGGTTCGGCGCAGCCTGTCGCGGTCGATTTCCGTATCCTTCGCATGGACGTGAAAGATGCGTCGACCCAGCTCCCTTATCGGAGCGTATGGGTCCATAAACTGCCATATCAAATGCGACGGGTCGTAAGCAATCCCGAATCGCGGACTGTCCAGACATTCGAACAACAGAGTCCACATTTCCGGGGATATTGCAATATTCCCCATGAGCGGACAGTTCTCCACAGCGATGTTGACACCGTTCTTCTCCGCTGCTTCCAATACACGCCCGAGCCACGATACGACCTCATTCAGGCTGCGCGCCGGCAGCGGCCGTATCGAATCGTACGAATCGTACCTTTCGTTCGTTCGCCTGTTGTTGATGCCCGTAGACGTCACTACTAGAGGAATACCGAGCTTCCCGGCCGTTTCGATTCTTCGAAGCAGCTCGGCGCGATGGGCTTCGGCTTCTTCACGGTCGCTGCTTAGAAAGTTGCGGCAGTAGGTAAGTGCCGCAATTTCCACCTTACCAGCTTCAACCACACGCTTGTATGCGCTTTCATCAAGCGGAAGCTTCGGGCCGACCTCCATCGCCTTGAAGCCGTGGTTCTGCGCCCATGCCGCCATCTCTTCGATATTGTTCATGTTTTCGCTGACAAGAGCGTTAGTTAGAAATGCCAGCTTCATTTGGACCACCCATGTCTGTTAATTTATTGACCATATTGGTAGAGAGAAACACCGGTGCCGATCGCGCTTCCATCCAATCGACACTATCCGGCCACCTCTTCAAGTCGGTTCCCCGAAAAATTCACCGTGCATAGCCAAGGCCGCCGCACTGATCATACCGATCTCCCTGCCGAGCGTTGAAGCCGTAATCTCGATTTGCGAATGACGCATTGTGACTGACCTTTCGCGAACAATCTCGCGGATTTCCTTCAGCAGCGGCAGCTCCTTCGAAGCGAGGCGTCCGCCAATTACGATTCGCTTCACATGGAGTATGTTGAGGAACGAAACGAGTACCTTGCCGATGATACGACCGGTCTCGTGCAGCAGCTCAACCGCTTTGGGGTCTTGCTCGCGGTATTTCAAGAGCATTTCGTCCATTTTCGAAAGCCCGAGCGTCTCCAGAATGGACGATTCGGATGCATAACGCTCCAGACAGCCTCGATTGCCGCACCAGCACGGGATTCCATCGGGTATGTATGTCATATGACCGAAGCCGAATTCTCCCGTTTCCATATAACCGCTGCGGAATATCGTATCATTAATGACCAAGCCGGAGCCGATACCGGTACCGATAAATACGGACATAAAATCGGATACATCTTTGCTGTCGCCGAACATCTTTTCACCAAGCGCCATCGCGCGAACGTTGTTATCGACATAGGCGGGCAGCCCGAAGCGTTCTTCCAGCCATGCCGCCAGCGGGATATGGGTCCAACCGGAGTGAATCCAATTGACTACACCGGTTCGGAAACTGACGAACCCGAAAATACCTGCGCCGATTGCACGGAATATTCTCCCCGGACGATTCGAGATGTAGCGTTCCAGCAGCTCCTGCAGAAGCCGAAGGAACTCTTCCGTGTTCAGCGACGATAGCTCATGAACTTCCGGATCCTCGATCTCCCCCTTAAGGTTGACAGAGCCGATTTCCAGCCGACGCAAGCTAATGTGCACTCCCAGCACCCAGTATGCATCCGCATTCAACTCCATCCCGATTCGTCTTCGGCCGGTTCCGGAGGTGCTTAAGCTGCCGGCCTCTGTAATCAGATTGTCGTTCATCAGCTCGCGGGTAATGTTGGTAATGGTAGCGGGAGTAAGCTTAGTCAGCTCTGCAATTTCCTGCCGGGATATGAGAGAATGACGAAATAACGTCTGCAGCACCAGGCTGCGATTCATTTGTTTCGTACGGGCGGTATTATGTCCTACTCTTTTCACGGGTTCACCTGTTTTCGATAGAATCAGCTTAATATAGTTTGAATCATAATAATTATCCGGCCCGATGTCAAAATGCTTTCCTACCCGCGCCGGCACCGCACGGTAAGGAGGCCCATGAAGAGTTGCCCTTGGCGCTGTTCAGACATGCCTCGATAAAGCGCAAGCCCTGCACTCCATCCTCGAAGCTGGGATAGTCGAAATCGAGCTCTTCTGGAGCCAAGCCCGACCGCCACTTCCCAATCGCCAATGCGTAAGCGCGATACAGATTGGCGAAAGACTCATAGGTGCCCTCCGCATGGCCGCCGGGAAGGCGGTTGAATGCCGCAGCCTCAGGATATAGCGGCTCCCTTCCCCGCGCATACAATCGAACCGGCTCGCCCTTCAAGCATACACGCAGGTCGTTCGGCTGCTCCTGCTCCCATTCGAGAGTCCCCTTGGAACCGTGTACCCGAATGACGAATCGGTTCTTGCTGCCGATTGCGAGCTTGGTGCACCAATACATCCCGTTCGGTCCGCCCTCATACCGGACCAGCAGCTTGGCGTCCGTCTCTAAGCCGTTATCCAGGCCGGCGCCGTTGAACATGGCGCATAAGGAGGAGATGCGCAGCCCCGTCATATAACGGACGGTATGTTCAATGTGGGTACCGATATCGGCTACGGCGAACGATTCCCCCTGAATATTCGGATCGGTACGCCAGTTGGTTCCTTTCCTGGTAGGATTCGCGATCCCCTCCTGAGCATATTCGGCTACCACACTCCTCAGCTCTCCGATGTCTCCGCGGCGTATCATCTCGCGCGCCTGCTTGATCATGGGGTAACCCGAGTAAGCGTAGGTTACCGCGCAGGGAAGTCCGCGCTCCGCGGATAAGGCTGCCAGTTCCTCTCCTTGAGACAACGTTAAGGCGAGCGGTTTATCACACATAACGGGTATTCCCTGAAGCAGAAATGCCTTCACGATCTCATAATGTGAGTCGTTCGGTGTCACGACGACAACAAAGTCGATGCCATCCTCCCGCTTCGCCTCGCTCGCGGCCATCTCTTCGTAGGAAGCATATATACGCGAGTCATGAAGCCCGAGCCTATGTCCGGTAGCCGCATTGTTGTCTTGCCTTCGCGAGAAGCAGCCGGCCGTAAGCTCGCATAGTCCGTCAAACATGGCGCCTTTGCGGTGTACGTCAGCAATAAAAGCGCCCTCTCCCCCGCCGACCATGCCGTAACGAATTTTCCCCATATCCAATATCACGCCCTTGCCGCATTAGGGACCGGTAATATGAACCATCCCTCTTCGCACGTTTATTAATTAAATGAATTAATTATCTACAAATCCATTATATACCTACTTTGCCGAAAAGCTCAACAGTTTTTTTTCAGACGACCAGGCCCATTTTTAATCCTGCAATGAGCTGCGTTCCTCTATGTCGGCTGCTCAATTTTCATAATAAAGGAACACAATCTTTCCCATAACCCCCTTTCTGAAATGATTGAGAAATAAGTCAATACTCCGTAATTCCGTACATGTTACATGTGAATGGTGCTCTAAAGTGTATTAAAAAATAAAACAGCCCAAAGTGCGGGCTGTTTTACTGCGATTCTTAGTATAAAGATTCTAGAAATCCTTGAAGCTTTCCTCACTCCTGCCGGGGGAGACAGGTCTTAATTGTCCGAATCCTTTGACAGGCGCATATACTCCGTCCTTGTCAGGAATCACGTATTTCCCGAACCATTCACCTAAACGAACACGCAATGAATGCAGCATATCCTTGCATTGCGGATCGTCAATCCTATTGATTTCCTCGTTCGGGTCGTTACTCAAATCATACAGCTCATGCGGTCCATAGGGATACCGATGCACATATTTCCACTCCCTGGTACGAATCATCCTTACCGGACCGTACTCGTCGTAAATAACGATGTTCTCATGATCGGAGCCGGATTCCCCTTTCAGCAGACCGGCGAAGCTTATTCCCGGAAGCTCCGTTTGCCGGTTGTGCTCAAGCTTCTCAACTCCCGCATAATCTAATAAAGTAGGGAACAGATCGTATTGGCTTAACAGCTCGGTCCTAACCTGACCTGCGGTTATCTCGCCGGCATGGCGGAAGATAGCCGGAACTTTCACTGAAGTATCGAACATATTGAGCGGGAACGTTCCGTTTCCTTTGCCCCATATTCCATGGTGCCCCATGTTCATTCCGTTATCACCCATAAAAATAACCAGGGTATTGTCGTCCAGCCCCAGCTGCCCTAGCCGCTCCATGATCCGTCCGATTCCCGCATCCATGGCAGTAATAGACGCGTAGTAGCCTTTAAGAAGCTCCTTACGCTTCTCTCCAACCCCATGTGGGCAAGTTCTAGCTTGGTCCGGGTGCAACGGCATTTCGGGAGCCGAATGGAACGGGCAATCGTCATAAAGGGTAACGTATTCCTCCGGGTGCTCCGAACGATCCCAGGGAGAATGCGGTGCCGTATAATGAACGCTCAAATAAAAGGGCTTATCCTCTCCTGCCATTTCACTCAGAAATTGCAAAGCATGCTCCGTAATGAAATCGGTAATATACCCTTCTTCGATGCAAATCTTTCCGTCCTTCACGATATCCGGCTTCATATAAGAACAGCCGCCTCGTGCTATCGAGAACCAGCGATCAAATCCTCTATGCGGCACCGCATTGTTGCCCAAATGCCATTTACCGCTTAAAGCGCAGGAATAATTCGCTTGGGCTAGCAGCTCTGTATACGTCGCTTGCCCTTCCAAATAATCGATAGCAACTCGCTCTTCGCCAAACACTTTGTTCGAACGCACATCCTCTTCCAGCTCGCTCTTGGTCACATTACCTGAGCGAATCCAATCGTGCACGCCATGCTGGGATGGGATACGCCCTGTCATGATCGAAGCGCGCGCCGGCGAACAGACCGGAGATGCGCAGAAGAAATTGTCGAACCGAACGCCTTCCGCCGCCAACCGATCCAGGTTCGGAGTGCGAATCTCATCATTACCCGCACAGCCGAGTGCCCAGGCACCCATGTCGTCTGCTAATATAAACAAGATATTAGGCCTTTTGTTTTTCAATTCCGGCATGTTAGATGACCTCCTGAATTTTCAATTATCTTAATTATAATTCAATATAGTTGAATTTCAATACAAAAAAAACAGAGAGATGTTCAGCTTCAAAACACCCCTCTACTCTTCTCCCTGGTTCGCCGGATGGTTCTCGCCCGTATCGGCAAACACAGCCAAATATTTCACTTCCTCCGTTATGGGAACCAGCGTATGCTCTTCCAGCGAATTAAAGTAAACGCTATCCCCCGGCAGCAGCGTGTATTCCACAGCACCTACCTTATATCTCATTTGCCCTTCCAGCATGTAAACGAACTCGTGGCCGGTGTGAGAAAACACATGCTGTTTAATTTCATCCTTACGAGCATGGAAAAGAAACGGCTGCATCAGCTTGTCCTTCAATTCCGGGGCGAAGGTGTAGAAGGAGTATCCCTTGTTCGTAGAGATCAGGTTCCCCTCAATGGCATCCTTCTTCGTAAGAACGGTACCCACTTGCTCGTTTTCACCCAACAGGTCCGATACCCGTACCCCTAATGCATTGGCTATTTTGACCAATGTAGAAATCGGGGGCGTTGTTTTGCCATTTTCAATTTTGGAAAGCAGACTGTTCGTAAACCCGCATACCTGTGCAATTTCATTCAGTGTCCTTCTTTGCGACTTGCGGAAGTACTTAATCCGTTTGCCCAACTCCATTGTCAGCAACCTCTTTATTAGCATTTTGTTTATAACTATAATTCAACACTGCGGGAAGTTCAACCTTACTTCAAAATTATACCCGTTGGAGAAGCCTATCGGGAGCTTGCGGAACTGCCCCTGCTCTGATAAAAGCTCCGCGGCAATGCCCTTCTCGCACTGGAGGCATTGACGCTTTCGGCTTAGCCTCTTTTTCGCAGCAGCCGATTTCCCGCTACATACAGCCCAAGCCCCGCAGCAGCTACGAGCAAGGCCTCCACTGCTCGTCCATAGGAACTAAGCTGAACTCCGAAGCTCGTCTTCGACTGCAGCGAATCGACAGAAGCATAGCTGTTGATGATATCGGGTACATAATACATCGTGAGGATCATACCTGATACGATACGGACTCCGTAATAAAGCACGATCACTCCGAGTACAAAACACATACCGGGGAATAACCTTTTCATCTGAACACCTCCTTTTCCAATTATAAGCAAACCTCCCCAGAGAACCAACCCATATTTATCCATTCTTTAGAAACTTTATCCAAGTAAAAGAGTCTATAATGGATGAATCGATAGGAGGTATGTTGATGAAAAAGAAACTGGGTGTTCTAATTATCGCCCTCTGCTTACTTGGTTCGCACGCTGTGTATTCCGCTGGCGCCGAGCCCGCTCCAACGGAACAGAATCAACCTTCTCCGGAAGCTATAGCGTTATTGAAGCAGCTTGGCGCTTCCGACGAACAGATTTCCACGCTGGGGACGAAGGTGAACGCCACCGCTTATGCCGCTAAAACGCGCAAATTGGAGGGAGAAGCGCTCCAGCAATTTATTCAGACGTATCTCTCTTTATTTCCTCCAATCCAAGGTGCTCAGAGCGGTATGCTTATCGGGGGATATGTGGAATATCAAAATGGGGTGCTGGCTTCCGTAACTCCCCCGCACGGACCATACGACCACAAACCGCATACCGCGGTAGTGAACGGTGTAAACCTGTTCCCAGAGCAGGCGGAGCTTCCGCTTGGTTTGCTTCCCGCACGAGAAGTATTGGAGTCCATGGGGTTTACTGTAACCGAACATGGCCAGGGTGAGGAGCTTGAGGCTGTCTATGGGTCTAGAACTTTGCTGCTCAAGGCCGGCAGTAGTACGATCGAATGGGAAGGCCAGTCCTACGCGATTGACGAACCAGTACAGCGTACCGGAACGGGGTGGGTCGCGCCGGAGCAGCTGCTCACGGATGTCCTAGGTGTTCGCGTAGAGCGCAATACATATAACAAGACAACCTATGTGAACAGTGAGCCGCTCTTTTTCCGAACGCCCCACACCGGCAACGGATCGAACGGCTATACCGTAAGCGAGGTTATCGGCTGGACGAATCCCGCGCTTACCATTCAGTGGAACGGCGTTACTCAGCCGCTAGCTTCCATCCCTCTTAACGTAGGAGGCATCAATTATCTTCCTGCCGAAGAAGCCGGAGCTTTGGTCGATCACTTGTCGGAGTGGTACGGAGGCATCCACTTCACAAGAAGCTCCCTGTTGAAAGGCAGCTCCGAGCATAAGCCAGCACAAAATGCAAAGCAGCAGCAGATCTCCGCTTATACCGGAGTATTATCCGTATACGTCAACGGGGTAAAACAGGAGCCGCTGCATCCCCCGGTGTTCTACATCAACCGCTGGTTCCTGTCTGTAGAAGATATGGCGCGCTTCACCGGCTTTGAGGTTGCATATGATCATGAAACACGAACGACGAGTCTGCTCAAGCCAACCAGTCAATGGATGATCGAAAAGCTGGTACCCGGTGTATCCCGCAATGGCATTCGTTCCCGTTTCGGTAATCCCTCTGCCACGGTAATCAATGGAGCGAAGGGTAACAACGTTTGGAGATATGACGGGAAGACCGACCCGGACTATCAGCCGGCCCTGGAAGAGCACGACGGTGTCCGATTCGACGGAGTGGATCTTGCCGGTCTGGTGAGCGGCAAGCTCTCCTACCAGGCCTTTATCGAATGTCATCCGAAGGAACTGAGCATGAGCGGAATGACCGTATATTACACGAAGGAAGGGAAGCTGTTCCGATTTACCTTAAGGGAAGACGGCTCCCGGCAGGTGGAGCTTGTGTCCTAACAAGGCAATAACCCGCAGCGGGGTTTCATCTGCGGGTTATTTGTCTATTTTATTTTGTGCCGCCTATTTCCCCATCCCTCGAACCCTTATGACAAAAGCCCATACAATACATAATGAAATTTCTGCATCATTTTATAAAACGGAGGATCAATTCGATGGGCATTCACGGACATTTTGGAAGTGTTGGGCACTTGGGCAATCCGTTTTTGGGGGTTAATTTTGAAACTCCTTACTTTATTCCTTCCCCTCATTATATGCCCTTCCCTTATTATAGTCCTTCCTTTACCCCGCAGCTTTTCCAGGCAAATATCATATCCCTCGGACAAATACGGCCTTATCCCGCGATAGACATCTCAACCTTCGAGCATTCGGTAGCCGCCTTTCAGAGAATGGTTTCCGATGCAGGCGCTATCCTTACCAAGTTTGCCGAACCGCAGTATGCGCGCAATTTAATGGAAGCAGCACAAAGGGGGAATCGCCAGGAAGTGGACCGATTAATTAAATCGATAGGAACAAGCGCACCCGTTACAACGCAATACACTCCAACGGGGGTTTTACTCACCATTCACGCCCAAGCTCAAGCTTCCAAATGCTGCACATTAACGATGTACCTTAGATGGGGTCAATAGGCTCTACCCGGTCGCCGGCATGCGAAGGTTTCCCCACAGGAAACCTCCGTGCTGTGCAAGGTTGGTGAGCTATTTCACTTCGGGGTTACTTGCCGCCGATTAGAATGCTATCCATATGCGCAACCAATGAATGTAAAGGATTTCCGATAGTTGCACCGAACTCCCGCTCCACATTCCTCGCCGTATCTACCATGGATAATTGGGCAACAGAAACACTCTTGTTGTTTTCCGAGACCAGTACGTCTCTTATGTACTTAGATACTTCTTGCTCATACTGCTCTTTTTTACCTTGCATGATGAGCTCGAATGTATTCTCTATCACACGTGCCTCAATATGATGAACCGGTTTATGAGATGCAGCAGCAAATTGATGCAGCCTTCTCATGGTTCCTTCGACCGTTGCCGGGTTGGTGAATAATAAGATTTGCGCTTCGGTTATATCACAGACATAACGGAAAAAGGGCTCATCGATTTTTATTATTGGTATCGTCGTAGGAAGTCGGCTTTCATCAAGGAGAGCAATATAATTGGTACACGTAATAAGAATCGCATCAACATTGGATTGTAATATCCATTCCATTTGTTCGATGACTTTGTTTTTCGCCGCTGTTTCATCAAAATGTTGGTCTGCTATGATTCTATTCATCAAACCGGGATCCACAAAATGTACCATTTCCCACTCATCGGATGCCATAGCAGTTTGAATATACTCAATATTGGAATAATGGGCGTGCAAGCAGCCTATTTTTTTCTTCATCTGGTCATCACCTTTTTACTTGATAGCAAATCATCCGGACCCACCTCTCCATGATAGCACATTCCGCCGGAAAACTGCCCATTTTGTGACCGCTGCTCACTTGTGACATACGTTTTTTGCTAGCTTGTTAATTCCTCTTTATACCACTGGGCCTGAGCCACGTACATGGATGTATAGTGACCGCCCTTGGCAAGCAATTGTTCGTGAGTCCCATCTTCTACGATTTCTCCATCCTCGAAAACCAGAATGCGGTCCACCAAGGCGGTAATACCCATGCGATGCGACACTAATATCGTTGTTTTATTTTCGGTTAGATCGGTAAAGTCCCGATATAATTGTGCTTCGGAAACGGGGTCAAGCGCCGCGGTAGGCTCGTCCAGAATCATAATCTTCGCCTTTTCTTTATATAAAGCTCTAGTAATTGCAATCTTCTGCCATTCCCCGCCCGATAAATTATTTCCTCTCTCACTGAACGCTCCGACCAGTTCATCCATTCCATCCGGCTGCGCTGCAATAAACGAATAGGCATTGGCCCTCTTTGCCAGCCGTTTCAGCTCCTCATCCGTCACGGAGCGATCGGAATCAGATATCGTAATGTTGTTGCGAATCGAGGTTTCGTATCTTCCGAAATGTTGAAAAACGACCGAGATCGCATTGCGCACCGTTGATAGCTGATTACGGACATCGATCCCATTGACTTTGACCTGTCCGGCCGTTGGTTCATGCATTCCGCACAACAAATTGATAAAAGTAGACTTTCCGGACCCATTCTTCCCGACAATTGCAATTTTTTCCCCGTGCTTGATGGTTATATGAATATTTTTAAGTGTCTTTCCCGTTGAGTTCGGATAGGCAAAGTCCACATGGTCAAACACAATGTCCGCACGTTCAAGCAGCGCCGGATTCTCTTCCAGCTTTTCCCTCGGGGTATCCTGTAATTCAAAGAAGTCTCGCATATACTTTATGTCGCTGATAAATTGGGCGGCCCCGGCAAATAGTTTCGTGGTCGTCGTTTGCAGCTGCGCAGACAAAGTAAACACCAGCATAAAGATGCCTAGCCCTAAGGCAGGGTCATTGTAGATCTGCTTCGCAACCATTAGTAAAATACCAATATAAACAACGTTCCGCAAAATATCCGCAATCGAGTTATAGAGGAGATGCTTCTTGGTCACTGCATTCTTTTTACTTAAATAGTCCTTCGAGACCTTGCGCCATTTCTCTTTAATCCATGGATAAATCCCATAAAATCTAACATCATTCAACGATTTGCATTGCTCATTGGCACCGGATGCCATATAAAACAGATGTACGGACATCGCGCCTTCCTTCATACTTTTCGTCTTTTCCTTATACTCCTCATCCTTTAGGATCATGGAAAGTATGACGGCGGGGATGCAGGCTATTAGCAGAATGGCAACAATCCAAGCGCTAACCCCCATCAATACAGTGACAATGCTTAGGAAGGCAGCCAATTGTTGAAGGATAATGATACTTTGCTGCATGCTTGCCGCAACCCGCGCCCCCCCGAACATTTCGGCAAAAGCGAGCTTTTCCCGAAAGTCCCCATCGTTTTCGATGTATTTATATTGTACCCGGCTAGCGCACTCCATAATGGCATTTTTTATATATTTGGTTGTGAGCTGACGATCCACCTCTGAATAATAATCATGTGCGAATGTGTACGCAGTCTGAAGCAAATATAGGCTTATCAGGATAATGAACATGACAAGAGCCTTACTGACCGTCTCTTGGCCTTGAGAGATCATTTGAACATGGTCCGTAAACCGCTGAAGAGAGCCTGCTATCCAAACCGGCATAAATGCCATAATAAAGCCTACCATTTGAATGAACAAGGACATTTTACTCTTCGTACGAAGACTTACCGCTAACGCGCGCCATGATATGTTTACCCATTGAGTCAGCTTTAGCGATTCATTGGTTTCTGTCTGAGTCATGTTCTAGCCCCCTTACCTTGCTCGTGACTGGCTGCAGCAATCTCACTGTTTTCTTGGTCATACCATTGGGCTTGTTCTCTGAATAAATGAGCGTACAATCTATTCTTTCTCATTAATTCCTCATGAGTGCCGTCTTCGACAATGCTGCCGTTATCCATCACCAAGATGCGGTCAGCCAAGCGGGCAAAGCCAATCCGATGCGATACCAGAATCGAGGTTCTTGCCTTTAATTTTTCTTTAATATAATAGAACTGTTCCATCTCAGCGATAGGGTCAAGCATCGAGGCCGGCTCGTCGAAAATCATCACTTCTTTGTCGCTCATGTGGGTACGGGCTACAGCAACACGCTGTCCCTCGCCCCCCGAGAGAACCGCCCCCTCTTTATCTACTTGCTTACCGAGAAGATGATTCAAGCCCTTCCTCAGCTTTAGGATAAGACCGGCTGCGCCGCCCTTTTCCATAGCATTTTTTATTTTTTTATCGTTAGCGATGTCCTTTATATTGCCGATTCCCACGTTCTCTCCAAGCGTTAAATGAAACAAATAAAAATCCTGAAAAAACACACCGATCTTCTCCGTCACAAAATCTTTACGGTAATCCGAATGCGATCTTCCCATAAACTTAACTTCCCCCGATGAAGGCCGATAGAGCCCTAATAAAACCTTAATAAGGGTCGTTTTCCCGCTGCCGTTCCCCCCTACCAAAGCCACCGTTTCCCCTTGCCGGATTTGGAAAGTAATATGTTGGAGAACCGGTTTATCTTCGGTGTAGGCGAAGGACATATCTCTTACCTCGAAGCAAACATGAGGATCAAGCGCAGTGACGGCTTTCGACTGATCCTCCTCTACATCGGTCTTAACATTGCTCACAAAGAACCGCCTCTGTATGTCCAAGCCGTAGAGCCCGTAATCCAGTTGCTGATAGCTTTTGGAAATCGTAGAGACGGAATCGGCAATATTGATACAAAGTGTAAAAATCATCAACAGGACATCGGGACCCATTTTGCCGCCAGCAACCTGGTATAAGGAGTAGACAAGCATGAGAACCATAAACAAATAAAACCCGGCTTTACTAAAAAACGTTAGCTGCGCTATGTCGTATGCTCGACGTTTCCCGCTTAACTCTATCCCCTGATAGGCGTTCGCCCATTCGCGTTTGATTTGTTCCGCAGAGTTAAAAATTCTCGTTTCCTTTGACGTATCGCCATGCTGTACCAGCTTTTCGAAATAGTCCGCCTTACGAAGCATCTCCCTCATTTCCTTCCATGCGACACGTGATTTCCCGGAAAGGGCGGAATTGAGGTAAATAACAACTACAATAAAAAGACAAGTGACGAAAAATATAAATTGGGATACAACAAAGGCAACGGCCAGCAGGGAGACGATGGAAGCCAGCCTTGCAAGAAGCGCACACCCGGAGCTCATGAGATCGGTGAGGGAACCGCAGCGCGTGATTGCTGCAAAATATTCATCCTTTACCTTCTTTTTCATCATTTCCGATAGCCCTACATGTTGTGCGCTATCCATCATATACTCTTCCAGCCCCAAATAGTAGGAGTCATACATCACCATATAAAGAAATCCGTCGTTCATTCGAGCTGAAAGGCCGGATACGGTCAGAATGATTCCCAGCAGGACAATATCCGTTGTCACCGTCGATAAGTCTCCCGTTCCAGAAGAAAGAAATGCTGATAAATTAGCGATGATATTCCGATTATAAAACAGGGCCACTGCAGGCAGTACAGCGATTCCAACGTTAAGGATCGTCCAGAACAGAAACATTTTTTTATCGATCCTCCAAGCAAGCTTACATCCCCACTGTGCCGCCAGCAGTTTGTTTTTGATGCTGTCCGTATTCATCAGTTTCACAAGCATCCCCTTTTCTGTAGAATAAAAAAAGATAACTAAACCTACCTTCTTAAGGTAGTTTAGTTATCTCGGGTTTTCTCCATGTCTCATCCCATATAGATAGACTAAAAGATTTGGTTTTTACCATATTAATACATTTATTATAAATTCACAACTACTATTTCATTTGCTTGAGTGTTTCTCTCCTCCGTCGGCGTAGTAAGATAGGAAGGAATCTTTATAGGAACAACAGGAGGAAATCATGACCATTCGGGAGGACCATGTGCTTCAGGAGCTTCGCCGTCGATCTCCCCAAGCTCTCGAGCTTCTTATGAATGAGTATAGCGGGGTACTGTATTCCTTGGCCTCGAGAATTATGAACGGACTCGGCAGCCCCCAGGATCTCGAAGAATGCATAAGCGATGTATTCGTGGAAGCTTGGAACAAGTCTGAGGAATATGACGAGCACCGCGGAAGCGTTCGTACCTGGCTGCTGATCCTTACCAAGTATAAGGCTTTGGATTATCGGCGCAGACTTAGCAAAAGGACCGGTGTAGAAGCAATGAAGGAAGATCTTCCTTCCCGGGACGAGAGTGTAGAGCAAACGGTGCTCTCCTACGAGGATTCGCAAGCCGTTATTTACGCTGTTAACGAGCTACCGGAGCCGGATCGGCAGATCGTATTTCAACGGTACTTTCTATATGAACCGTTAGAAGCTATTGCAGAACGCTACAGCATGACCAAGAAGGCCGTCGAGAATCGGCTCTATCGCAGCAGAGTCCAGCTTCGCAGCAAGCTGAGTCTATGGTTTAAGGAGGAGACCTCCCATGATGGATAGAAAGGAACGTGAAGTCAGGAACCTGCTGGATCGGCTCGATCCTACGGCAATACGCAGCATGTCAGATATACCGGAAAGCAGCGAAGCTCCGCTCGATGCGGACATTTTGGAAAGAATCAAGCAGAGGACGAAGGGCAAGCTGGAGCTGCAGCACATGGCAGCAGCACCATCGAAGAAGCGTAAGCGTGGCTGGGCTGTCGCCGCCGCCTGCGTCCTTTTCCTCTCCGCCTCAGCCATTGCCAGCACAACCAACGTAGGAGCAGAACTGCGAAAGGTGCTGCAATTTCTGCCGGGGCTTGGGATCGTAACGGAAACGCCTGTTGATCAAACGACTCTTGTACTCGGGAAGCCTTATGTTCATCGCTTCGGGGCTAGCGAAATTTCCGTAGATGCCGTGGCGGTTACCGGCGATCAAGTGCTGGTTCAGCTTTCCGGCAGTAACAGCGCTTCCGCCGAGTACATTCAGCTTAAAATAGAGGACGGTGCCAGCTACTCATTAAAATTTTCAACTCTCAGCCACGCAGGCTCCTGGATCGGTACCTACTATTATCAGGGCAGTTTACCGGTTCATGAAGGCTCGAGGATCACCCTAATGATTGGGGACCAAGAAGTTGGGCCATTAACGCTTATTCCGGCTACGCAGGGCGAGGATATGAGTAAGATCGGGAGCAGCGATACACAGCAGGATATCACTATTACGGCAGTCACAACGCCCCTCGGCGATGGGTGGACCAAAGTGAATCTTCTCTCCCAGCTTCCGGGAAATCGGCGAATTCAGAGCTACGGCGCACAGCCGATCACTTCGGAGGAACGCCTTCGCATTACGGATGCCGACGGAAAGGAAGCGGAGGTGAAGGTTGACCATTATGGCTTTCTGCTGCAAAATGAAGCTGTATATCGTGATCCTTCCGCAGGAAAGCAGCCGCATACTCTCACGCTTCCATCCGTGTTAGCAGTTAACCCTACGGCTGAATGGCAGAAGGTGACCCTGCCGGTTCCTGAAGCAGGGACCATTGCAATTCAAGAGAGTGTAACGCTTGACGGGTTTCCCGTTCGTTTCACAAAAGTAGAACGCAGTCTGGAGGGCGGCGTACTCATCGATGTCGATCTGGGCTTTGATATGAACAAGGCTGCAGCCCTCCAGACGGTCAAGATCGATAGAAGGCAGCCCGAAGATAACGGATACAGCTGGAGCGTTCATGAGGACAGTCTGGCGATGAAGAGTATTCATTTGCCTGCGGAGCTGAAGGCAAAAAGCATCACGTTCTATATTGGGGAACCCCAAATGGTCATCCGGGGACCATGGCGGATTCCGCTGGTCCCTTTTCCCCCTCTAAGTACTGAATAAGGAGTGTTCGAAGCATGCATGGTAACGAGCTGATCTATGCACTCGGTACAACCAATCAAGCGAAACGCTCGGCCGTCGTGATGGCTACGGGTGTCGAGCCAATCTGTAAGAGCGTTCCTTCCGGCGTAACCGATCAGCCCATGACGGAGCAGGAAACCATACAAGGCGCCGTTAACCGGGCGAAACGGGTACTGGAAGCCGTACCCGGTGCGAATATAGGCCTTGGTCTGGAGGGAGGACTCACCTATGACGATGTGCATACACATCAGTGGTACCTCTTCTCGGTGTGTGCCGCTTGGGACGGTAAGCAGCTGTATCTGGGCAAAGGATTGTACTTCCCCATTCCTCATTCGATTGGAGAGAGGCTGAAACGCGACAACCTGGAGCTCCGTCATGTAATTGACGAATTAAGCGGAACGACAGGCAGCAATCATAAGGAAGGAGCATACGGCTTGTTTACCGATGGCCGTATTACTCGTGCGGCTATTTTCAGTGAAGCGGTAATTGCCGCATTAACGCCGTTTCAATCCCCGTATTATCGGTAACCGGCAGCTCGAGAGTAATAACGGGTTTTCGAGGGCCTATTTTCTGCCGTAATAACGATTTTTCGCAAATAAGAGATTTTGAGGGACTTATTCGAGGGGAATACCGGTAGTAACGCGGTTATCGGAGAAAATTTGTAGATATAACTCCCTCAAAAACCGTTAATCACCATACGCCTCTCAAAACAGACCTAATAACGGATCGATAATCCGCTAACGCACAAACAAGGACAGTCCTCACCTTCCGGACTGTCCTTGTTTTTTAACACCGTTCGATTAACCTAGCGAGCAAAGCGCCCCGGACCGGGATCTCGTCCACCCGCACATACTCCAAAGGAGAATGCGCGTGATCTCCCCGTGCTCCCAGTCCATCTAACGTAGGCGTTCCGACTGCAGCTGTGAAATTTCCGTCGCTTACGCCGCCTGTTGACGTTTCCTCCAATATGAAGCCGAGTTCATCCCGGGCAATTTCTTGAGCCAGTGCGAACAACGCTTCCGTTCCGGAGGTACGCTCCATAGGAGGGCGTCTCATGCCGCCTGTGATTTGCACATGGGCATCCGGCAAACTCGCCTTCAGCTCGGTCAGCTCTTTCTCAAGCCGCAGTGCTTCTTCCAGCGTCGAGACCCTTACGTCAATCTCAGCTTCCGCATGATCTGCAACGACGTTGGCGCCGATCCCCCCTCGAACGACTCCGACGTTAATCGTTGTCCCCAGGGTGTGGTCGGTCATCCCATGCAGCAGTTGAACCTTCCTTGCAAGCTCCTCGATCGCCGACACGCCAAGCTGCGGGTTGACTCCGGCGTGCGCCGATCGGCCCGTTACCGTCAGCTGGTAACGACCGCTCCCCTTACGTGCCGTCTTCAGCGCACCGGTCGGCTCCATCGGGGGTTCCAGCACGAACGCCGCTTTCGCTCCCTTTGCCGCCTCTTCAATAAAAGCGCGAGAGTTCGGACTGCCGATCTCTTCGTCGCTGTTCATCAGAAGAACAACCCTTTTATTCACAGGGAAGTGACCCGTATCCTGAAGCGCCTTGATCGCGAAGATCGCTTGCAGTAATCCTGCTTTCATATCATAAACACCGGGACCGAATACCTTCCCGCCTTCGTTCCGAAACGGTCTCCGCTCCGCTTCCCCAAGCGGCCATACCGTATCGTAATGCCCAACCAGAAGGATCCGGTCAGGTCCGCCGCCTACCTCGCACAGCAAGCGATCGCCGGCAACGGGGTGGCGGTCACGCCGGACGCTGCCCCCGGTCAGTCTTACAAACTGCTGGGTGTACCAGTCGGCCATTAGGTCGTTGTGGAGCTTGCTTTGCGAAGGGGAATCCATATTGACGCTTTCCTCAAGCAGCCGAAGCAGCTCCGGTAGATATAGTTTATACTGCTCTATCATAGATGTGAACATGAAGGTAATGCAGCTCCATTAATGGGAATGCGAATTGGAGCCGAACAAGCGGTCCAAGCCATACACGCGTTCCAAGAGAATGATGAAAACCAAGCTAAGCAAAATAACAACCGACGATATCGAAGCTACAAGCGGATCCAACGTTTCCTGCATATAGCTGAAAATAGCCAGTGGCAGCGTTGTTGTCGTCGGAGAAACCAGGAAGAGCGAAACCGTCACATTATCAAAAGATGTCAGAAAAGCGAAGATCGCTCCGGACATAATGGCCGGTTTAATCAACGGCAGCGTAATGTCCCGGAATACATGGAACGGTTTGGCCCCCATGATATAAGCTGCCCGCTCCAATGTGTAATCAAAGGAGCTGAGCCCGGTCAGTACAAGCCGAACCACGTACGGGATTGAGATCAGCACATGGGCCAGCAGCAATCCGATGAAGGTGCCGGCGAGCCCGATCCGGGTAAAAAACAGCAGTGCTGCAATACCGATAATGAGCGCAGGCACAGTTAGCGGCGAGAGAAGCAATCCGTTAATCATACCGCTGCCCCGGAACTTATACTTATGCAAGGCAATCCCGGCCAGCGTACCGAGAATGGTCGAAATGACCGCCGTGAGCGCCGCAAGCTGCAGACTGAACAAGAACGAATCGACAAACTCAGGGCGATCGAAGATTTTGACATACCATTGAAAGGAAAAGCCTACCGGCGGGAACGACAAATATTTCACCGAGGTCAGAGACGTCGGTATGATGACAAGCAAAGGTGAGATAATGAACAGCACGACAAAAAACGTAATGACTCCCAGCGGACTGAATTTCCGGCTCATGAGGAGAACACCTCCTTATAGCGCTTCGTCTCCACAAGGCGGGTAAACAAGGTGACCAGCGCAATCGTGGAAGCGAGCAGAAGGAAAGCGAGCGCCGCTCCCAGCGGCCAATTCAGCTGGGCCATTACCTTCTCATAGGTAATCACCGGCAGTACCTTCACGCTGGTTCCCCCCATTAATGCAGGGGTGACAAAAGCACTCATCGACAAGCTGAATACCAATGTCGTACCCGCCACCATTCCCGGCAGCGTAAGCGGCAGGGTTACCGTGAAGAAGGTGCGCAGCCTCCCGGCCCCCAGTATGCTGGCTGCCTTGTATAAGGAGCCGTCGATCTGATAGAGACTTGTTGCAATCGCCAAGATCATGTAGACGATAAAGGAATCCGTTAATCCGATCACGACGCCCAGCTCGTTGTAGAGCAGCTTGAGCGGCTTGTCGATCAATCCGAGCTTAAGCAAGGTTTCGTTTACCCAGCCTTTGTCGCCGAGAATGACCACCCAGCCGAA
The DNA here is from genome assembly GCF_030167925.1 of Paenibacillus silviterrae. Taxonomy (GTDB): domain Bacteria; phylum Bacillota; class Bacilli; order Paenibacillales; family NBRC-103111; genus Paenibacillus_G; species Paenibacillus_G silviterrae. The sequence continues at coordinate 563,397 of NZ_JASKUT010000002.1, read as the reverse complement.
GTTCCGGATGACGACGCTCACCAGATGGGGAGAGATTATTAAGAAGGTAATGATTCCCCTCATCTTGCCTGTCGTTTGAGCCATATACATTGCAACCGGGTAGCCCAGCAGGAAGCATGCTCCCACGGTAAGCAGGCTGAGCTTGATCGTGCGCCATAGGATTTGCAGGTAATACGGATCCTTAACCAGCAATACATAATTTTCGAAAGAAAAGGCTTCGTGCTTGTCCTGAAAGCTCAGCAGAAGGATGTACAACATAGGAAGCAGGAATACGCCCAGAATCACCGCGAGCCCGGGAGCAAGCAGCAGGAGAGCCGTTCGTGCCCCGCGGCTTTGTCCTTGATTCATCGCTCGTTCCCCTTCCTTGCGAATACAAATACATCCTCGGACTTCCATTGCAAGAAGACCGTTAAACCTGCAGTGAGTACGGCGTCGTCACTCCCGGTTTCAATCCGAACGGTCAGCACATCGCCACCGACTTCAACCTCGCATTCCGTGTAAGCTCCAAGGAAAGAGGTCAGCTTTACCGTCCCCTTAACCTGATTAGCGCTCTCAGCAGCGGTATCCGCCACCACCAGCCGGATCTTCTCTGGTCTTACATAGATGGATACAGGCTGGCTCCCGGTAAACGTTCGCCCCCTAGCCGGGGCCTGCAGGGTGAAGCCCGCTTCCGTCCTCAGCAGCAGCTGCTCTCCTTCCGATTTCAACACCGCGCCCGGCATTCGATTGGACTTGCCGATGAACGTATGTACGAACTCCGAAGCAGGGCGGTTATAAATGTCCCACGGCGTGCCGATCTGCTCTACCTTGCCATGATCCAGCACCACGATCCGGTTGGATAAGTATAAGGCTTCCTCCTGATCGTGCGTAACGAAAATCGTCGTAACCCCGATCTCCTGCTGCAGCCGTTTCAGCTCATCCCGCAGCTCCTCGCGCAGCTTCGCATCCAAATTGCTTAGCGGTTCGTCGAGCAGCAGCAGGGAAGGCTCCGTCACTAGCGCACGGGCAATAGCGATGCGCTGGCGCTGGCCGCCGGAAAGCTGCTTCGGGTAACGGTCGGCTACATGGGGCAGCTTGACTAGCTCCAGTACCTTGCGTACGCGTTCGGCAATCTCCGCCTTGCCAACCTTACGGAGCTTTAACCCGTAGGCCACATTCTCAAAAATAGTCATATGGGGGAAAAGCGAATACGTCTGGAACACCATGCCGAGCTCGCGCTTGTTGGAAGGTACGCCGTTCATCCGTTTGCCCTTGATGAGAAGGTCGCCTTGGTCCGGCTCCAGGAAGCCTGCGATCATGTTAAGCGTAGTTGTTTTCCCGCACCCGGAAGGACCGAGAAAGGAGATGCATTCCCCTTTCTCAATCTGCAGGTTGAAGCTGTCAACGACCACGTTGTCTCCGAATTTTTTCTGAATATTGACGAGTTCTACATCTATGCTTTTACTCACTCGACTCACCTTATTTTCCGACTTTAGGTGCAATTTCTTTGTTGAAGCGGTCTAGCCATACCGGTGTATTGCCGCCTACAACCTCAAGGTCAAACTTCTTGACCTTGCTGCGGTCGAAGCTCAGCTTCTTAGCCGCGTCGCCAGAGAGCTTAACATCCGTCGCCGGGTTGTAATAGAGCTTCTCCCCGTACATCGTCTGAATTTCGTCGGTCAGCAGGAAGTCAATGAACAGCTTGGAGGCATTAGGGCTCTTAGCGCCTTTAACAATGGTGGCTACGTTAGGAACCAGGTTCGCGCCTTCCTTCGGAATGACGAATTCCAGATCCAGCCCGGCATCCTTCTGTACCAAGCTTCTAGCCATAGTCCACGCCGTGTAGGCCGCCGATTTGTTCTGCAGATTTTGCTGCAGCTGAGCTGCGCTCTTCGCGAAGGTAGGCATATACCCGGCGATCGTTGCGAGCTTCTCAAAGCCCGGATCCATATTCTTCTCGGAGCCGCCGTTTGCGTAAGCCAGCATGATGAGAGCGGAACGGCCGAAGTTGCTGGATACCTCGGAGAGCGTAATATTCCCCTTCATTTCCGGCTTCGCCAGATCGTTCCACGATCCCGGTACCGGGAGGCCCTTCGCCTTCACCATCTCTGCATTATAGGAAATACCCATCGGTGTGAAGTTGACGGCAACACCGCTGTTATCCTTAACCTTCAGGTCCTCGCCTACCTTCTTCATGTTCGGAATATCTTTATCCGAAAGTGTATCCCACAGACCTTCGACGCGTCCGGCTTCCTGCTCCCCGCCTTCAATGATCGTTACGTCGATTTGCGGAGCGGCTTTCTGTGCCTTGACCTTGGCCACGATCTCTGTGGAAACTCCGGAAACATAAGTCAGCTTAACGTCAGGATATTTCTGATTGAATTTTTTGAAAATCTCATCCTTCATCATCTGCTCAACGGTAGCGCCGTTACCGGCGATGACCAGCTGCTTCTCCGGTACCAGCGCAGCAGGCGTTCCCGCAGCAGGAGCCGCTCCCGTATTCTCTGCCGGCTTTGGTGTGCTTGCTGTTCCGCAGCCCGCAAGCAAGGTCCCGAACAATGCTGCAATTGTAACAATTGATCCCCATTTTTTCATTAAAATATCCTCCTCGTGTTGTAAATCGTTCACTATGTGTGAACATTGTTTACTATTTGTGAAATGTATAGTAAGATAATAGCATGCGTTACCGTATTAACGCAATCAATAATTACGAAATTGTTAACGTTTTTTGATCATTTTTTGACTAGTCATCCCCTACCTCTTCTGCTACACTACACGTAAATTGCCGTGTCGATGACGGTCTCTAGGTCTCTACCCCATCTAAGGAGTCTTACACCCCATGGATAATCACTTATCTTCAGTCAAGAACAGCTGCCGATTATTAAAGCTATTTCTTACGTCGGACAAGGAAATGGGCGTAAGCGAGCTTAGCCGTCACCTGGAGCTATCGAAGGGCGCGGTTCATAAGCTTCTCATGACGCTGGAAAGCGAGGGCTTCATTAAGCAGAACCCCGCTAACAAGCAGTATGCGCTCGGCTATACCCTTCTGGAGCTTGGCAATCGCGTGCTCAAGAATCATAATTTGGTCGATTTCACGAAGCCCTTCCTTCAGCGGCTTGCCGAAACGACCCAGGAGCTGGTCTGTCTTTGCGTCAGAGACGGGAACGAAGCTATTTATGTGAACAAAATTGACTCTGTGCATCCGATCCGGTTCAATGTGGAGGCTTATCGCCGCTTTCCGCTCTACGCTACATCCGCATCGCGGGCTATCCTTGCCTTTCGAAGCCCTGATTTTATTAAGGAAGTGCTTACGGGGGAAATGCAGACCTTTACCCCTTATTCCATGAAAAATGCGGACGAGCTCAAGTCACGACTCGAGACCATACGCGAGCAGGGCTTCGAGCTAAGCTCGGACATGCGTAACGTCGGAGTGACGGGTATTGCCGCTCCCATCTATGATGCGGACGGAACGGTCAATGCCTCGATCAGCATGATCGGTCCGAGCGACCGTGTGACACCGGCCATCCCCGTATTTACGAGGCTGGTTACCCAGACGGCGCAGGATATCTCCCTTCAGCTTGGCTACAGGAAGTAAGAAGCCGAATAAGGAAAAAAGTGAAAGCGACGGATAATTCGTCGCTTTCACTTTTTCATTTGGATATGTAAAAATTATTGTTTTCCAGCTTAATAGTCAGTCCAAGCTCATCCACAGCATAGTGCCAGGTCATTGGAAAATAAGTCACATCATTCAGCACAAGAAGCGGATACTCTTCCTTACCATTATCAACCCATGCATCGTTCACGAATACATTGAAATCCGGTTGTTTCGCATAGAGCTTATCCGATGCGCTGCCGTAATCGAACTCCAGCTTGTTTGCCTTATTGTTTGTTTTCCGAATTACAAAGCCGACTTCTTGGTCCCATGCCGATTCGATTGCTAAGGCTTGTGTAAATTTGTACGTCATTGGAAAGTACGTAATATCCTTATACGAAATGACAGGATACTTTAACATGGAATTCGGTACGGCAGTCCCATTCACATAAATGCTATACGATGGAATAGTGACCTTTACGTGGCCGTCAGGGATGACCTCTTTAGGCGCAGAATAACTTGCTGCCGGAGGGGTTACCACGTTGCTTTCCGATGAAGAACCTCCTCCGGAAGACGTGCCGCCATTATGATAGTGATATCCGGAGCATAAACCCTTAGCCTTCGAAGAAGCAGAACAGTTATGTCCCCCGCTTGCATCCGTTCTTCCCGAATGTGCCCAAGCACTTGATGTCAGGGCCAGAGATAATACCATGCCGGTTATGAGCATTTTGGTCAATTTCATCATTGCCATCTCCTGTTATATGTAAAATTCCTTAACCATAGTACCAAAGAACTACGTCGTACGCAACATACTTTAAGTGCTCAATCCGTGGTTGCGAAGTTATTACCCATAAAAAGAGAAAACCCCAGGCTACGCCCAGGGCCTTCCATTTTACGCACGAAACGTCTTTCCAAGCTCTGTCCCCAGTCCGAAGTAATGCCGGAAGTTATAAATTAACGGACTCCAGGAGGATGCATCTACGTGATTCTCGTTTTTGACAATATCCCGGCGTGCATGGACCCGAAGTGCTTCCACTTCGACAATAGCAAAGCTCGGACTGTGCTCGGGAATGCGAATGTTCCTTACGGCACTCTCGATTTGCAGCGGACATTCCCTGATCCGGCTTGGCTGCACCAGCTCCGACGCCTGGCTCGTAAGCCCGGCAGCGCCGAACTTATCTTTTTCATACCGATAGGACATTTGTAATTTATAATCCGGCACAGGATCCTTGCCCGTTAGCGGAGCCAGTGCCTCGACCTGCCTCCAAAGACTCGGATCCGGGACATTGATCACACATTCCGCGTGATTTCTTAGGTTTTCCATAGCCTTCCCGCCTACCCCAATCCCCAGAACGATATAATGCCCCAACGCCCAGGAGGAGGATAACGGGCTAATATTCGTTGTGCCGTCTTCGTTCAGGGTGGTTAACAGGACAACGGGTGTGCCGTAATATAAAATGCTAGGTTGTATGACTTGGTGCTCTTGAACGGACTCCTTGTGCATGGCAGCAGCCTCCAATAAATAAGAACGTATATTCTTATTTTATAGAAAACGAATGCAATGTCAATGGCACAAAGATTATCCCGTATGGGTCCGTTCGTTTTTCAAGAGAGAGAAACAACGTTGATCCGCATACGCTCCATGAAAGAAGGAATACCCCCGTAAGATCCCGTCCTCGTGAAACCCAAGCTTCTGCAACAGCCGGATGGAGGGCATCGCGTCCAGATTCGTGAAGGCTTCGATACGGTACAGCTCCATGGCCTCGAACCCGAATGTGATGACGCCTTGGACAATTTCCGTCATATATCCCTGCCGCCAATGCTTTTTACCTAGGTCATAAGCAATTTCTCCCCGGGAGCCTCTGTCCGTTTCCCAACCATTGAAGCCACAAGTGCCGATTAAGGAAAGGTCGTCTTTTTTTACGATTCCCCACCGGAATGCCTTATTCTCTATAAACAGATGGTTCATAAAATCAATCAGCTCTTCCGCTTGATGGATGCCGGTGAACGGATCGATTCCCATGTCCCTTGTCACATCGCCATCGGAGAAAATTTCGAATATCGCTGGTGCATCGTCGACAGTCATTTGACGCAAGAAGAACCGCTCTGTTTCAACCGTTGGAAACTTCTCGAATTTCATGAATAACTACCTCTCTATCCTGAATTAAAAATAAAAATACAAGCCGCCTTTCAGTTTACCTTTCGTAAGCAAGCGACGCAAAGGAATTCTTCGTTATAATGAACCTTTACTTGGCAACCCCCGGCAGCAGCCCCCTTATGAATCCCCGTGAATCCCTATCGCTGGCTGTTCCTTGTTGATTTTCCCCCACTTATAGAGCACAAGGAGTGCTGCGGCACATATTACCGCGCAAACCATGAAAGCGGACTGAAGGCTGTAAGCCGCCGCATACAGACCGCCGAAGAGAGAGCCCGCGACCCGGCTGGCCCCCATGACGACCGCATTCATCGTTTGTCCGCCGGCTCTCAGCTCCGCAGGTACATGCTTCGCAACAAATTCAGCAAGCGCCAGATAGAGGATAATGTAAGTGCCCCCGTGCAGCGCCCAAATCACGAGATACGTAACCTGATTAACTCCTACCGCGAACAGGATCCAACGCAGCACGGCAATCATCCCGACCAGCAAAAGCACACTGCGAATACCGGCTCCCTGATACATTCGATTGAACAGTAAAATAAACAAAGGCTCCAGAACACATCCGATCATGATGCCTAGCCCGATCCATCCCATGCTGATGCCCTGTTCGAAGCTGTACACCGATTGAAAAGCATAGAAATACCCGAGGGTCGTAGAAATAATAAAGCTGTACGCGTAAATAACCACCAAGTTTCGATTTCGAAGCATAATGAGCGGATTGACCTTCGGCTTGCCGCGCTGATGTCCTTCAACCTTAGGAACAAAAAATGCTAATACCCACGCCCCGATCATAAATACGGAGAAGAGCGGAAACATCAGCTCAATATTTCTCGAGAACAGCCATCCCGCCACCGCTGCCATGATGGCATAACCGACCGATCCCGCCATGCGCACACGGGAGAATTGGAACAAACCTTTGGCCGATTGCTCCAATGCAATGGTATCGCTAAGCGGGTTCACGGCACATTGAAACGCGTAGAAAACCACCACTGCCAGCATCAGCATCCATAGCGATTGTGCAGCAAGAGGAAATAACCACACGGCCAATCCCGCCCCTGCGAGTGCCACAAGCAATATTTGGTTCTTTGTTCGAGCGCGGTCCCCAACGGTGCCCCACACCGGCTGCAGCAGAATAGCCACAACGGAGCCCATCGTAGTTAGCCATGTGATATCCGCTGTCGTAAGCTGCAGATGCACATAATACAGGCTGATATAAGAAGCAAACGCTCCCAATGCCATAAAGATGAAAGCATAATAGCCGGTAACAATCAAGGTCGTTTTTCGCATCGTTTCCTCCAATGGGCCATGTGGCGGCGTATTGCCTCTGCACTCACTGCTTTACTCTACGATCGCTTCCGCTTCGATCTCCACCAGCAGCCGCGGATCGATCAGCGCTTTGACCTCCACCATGGTTGAAGCCGGTTGAATATTTTTGAAAAATTCGCCGTGTGCCCTGCCGATCTCTTCCCACTTCGTAATATCCGTAACAAACATGCGTGTTCTCACGACGTGCCGAGGCTCGGCTCCCAATTCAAGCAGAGCGTTCCCAATCGTTTGCAGAATACATTTCGTTTGCTTGTAAGGGTCTCCGACGCCGACAACATCTCCGTCCTTCATCGCTGTCGTTCCAGCCACTTCAATTCGGTTGCCCACACGGATAGCCCGGCAGTAACCGACAATGGGTTCCCAAGGAGAACCGGAAAAAACCTGTTTTCTATGCAAGCTCATTCGCTCCCTTCACGCAAGTGATCGTAGATCCTTTCCATTTCTTAGTTACATTGTACCTCCTGTTTACCCGCTTGGATAGGTTGAATGATTTGCGGAATCGGTTCATGTTTCTTCAGGAATACAAGCAATGTATGCCTCCAGGGTCCCGTCAACGGAAACCGGTTGCTTTGAACCCGTTGCTGAAGCTGAACTAACTCCGACCTTGCTTTATGTACCAACCACTCTGGATAACCAAATAAAACCGCATGGGTCTCGAATTCATCCTCATCCACTACACGCCATTCCCCGCTTCGGTACACGTAATCCAGATCCAAATCGACGAAGGACGCCTTATCTCCCGATAATTTGGCCGGCTCGTTGATATTACAATAATACTGCTTTACCTGCCCGTCTACGATATCGGCACTCACGGTAAACCAGGAATCGAATGGGAAAAATTCAATCGTCCTCTGAGGTACCGTGAACACCTTCTGCTTAACGCCTGAATGGTGATTTCCACTCCACTGCCCCCTCCGGTTTGCAACAACCGCTTCGCCTCTTTATTTCGCCGGCTTCCTTTCATTTCCCTCTATATCATAATGTCGACACGGTGCGCCTTTTCGCTACGGACACAAATTAACAGGAAGTAACGAATCCCTTTGGGGTAGATTTGCCGGAAGGAGATTTAGGAATTGGGAAATGTCCGCAAAATACAAAAAGGAAGCCAAGTCCGCATCTTGGCCGCTCCCTATCACGGCGAGATTACCGGAAAAATACTTCAGGTTGACATCACCAGCTCGTTCCCCTATACGGTGGAACTGGAAAACGGCTGGACGGTTCCTTATCACTTTAGCGAGGTTGCGCCTATTATCGAATTACGCGAGTTGTCATCATAGAATGATATATATTAATGCATATTGCGCAAATAAGCACTCCATGTCAGCATGGAGTGCTTATTTCGTGTTAGACCGAAAACCAATTGACTTTCCCATACATGTACACTAGTATATTGGCATTATATGAGCATTGCATAACTCATCAAGGAAAGGGAAGTAGTTCATCCATGGCAAGTGCAATTCTTCACGGCATTTTCTTGGCTTTCGGTCTGATTCTGCCCCTAGGTGTGCAGAATGTTTTTGTTTTTAACCAGGGTGCTGTGCAGCCCAGGCTGCTTAGAGCAATGCCTGTCGTCATGACTGCCGCCGTTTGCGATACGGTTCTTATTTCATTAGCTGTACTTGGGGTCTCCGTAATTGTTCTTGGCGTATATTGGATTAAAGCGGCGCTGCTGGCGACGGGCATCGTTTTTTTGCTCTATATGGGCTTCGTTACGTGGAAAAGCAAGCCTAACGCATCTTCCGTCACGGCAAACGCGCTTACCCCAGGCAAGCAAATCGCCTTTGCGGCATCCGTTTCTCTTCTCAACCCGCATGCCATCATGGACACAATCGGCGTCATTGGCACCAATTCCTTATCCTATTCAGGCATGGAGAAGGTGTTATTCACTTGCGCCTGCATCGTAGTGTCCTGGATATGGTTTTTCTCATTGGCCTTTGCCGGTAAACAGGTTGGCAGACTTGATCAATCCGGAAAGCTCATGACGGGATTGAACAAAACGTCCGCTTGCATTATGTGGGGAACCACCCTTTATCTTGTCCTCACCCTCATCCCCCAGGGATAGCCTCTGCTCTTTGACCTGCTTACTCTTTAAACCCGAAGCCTCTGCGCTTCAACTGGTCAATGTATAGGGACTGCGGTTCCAATTGCTCTCCTTGCCCCACGCCTTCCACGAAATCCTCCGGCATGGAAGCATCCGTCCCGGAAGTCTTCGTCAACACTTGACTCGCCGAACCTTTCGTTCCAATGACATAACCATGCCCGAATTGCTTGGACTCGACGATATGGGTTTTGCCGTTCATATACTGAACCCCGTTCGTGTTCCAGAATACGGATTGGCTGGTTGTATGTCCGTGCAGGACGGTGCCGTAAGGCCGGTACTTGGCCTCAAGAAAGTCGCGGTCCAGCGTCATGTTATCCAGCAGATTGGCCATACTCAGATGCATATGGAAGTCGCTGGCCAGTCTCGGCTGTACCGAGGTGCTGCGGAGCACGACATTCCCGCTCGTCCACATGCTTTTGAAATTAAAGCCATGACGGCTTTTTACAGCGTTGCTTCCGACAATGAGACTATCGCTTCCGGCAAGGATAAAGCCGTATCCGTTGCCGCCTTCTCCCTTATATTGCGGATTTTGCATGGTACTGCTTCTTATCGTGATCGAACGGGATTTGTAAATTTCCACCGCATCCGACAAGGTATGAACATCATCTTTATTGCCCTTGGGGCGGTAGGAATCCACCTCGTTCATCCAGCAATTCAACGCATGGCGAAACTGTACCAGCTTGGAGGCGTGGACCTCATACGCCCCCGTGCCGTTTTTCTGGTAGTCCAAGTCTCCCCACCCGTTTTTTTCGTTTTGCCTCATGCCGATGGACAGCTGCTCAATGCCCGCTTCCTCAATCGGCTGACTCACACGGTAAACCGCTGCCCCGTCCCGCGTTTTGAGAGCATAGCGGGTAGGAATATCAATGGTGATCTCCTTGCTCTTGCTATCCACCTGTACGATTTGTCTATAAAATGTCGGCCCTTTGAGGCTGCTGTCCCATTTACCCGTCATGCCATGCTCAGCGATGAAAGCTTCCGTAGCGCCGGAATGAAGGACAACGTAATCCCCTTTTTTCAGCCCTTCGGTCGAGTCAAGCGGAATCGTCGTTGTCGGCTCGAGGACATCCTTGGATAATGGGGTTTTCTTACCCGTCGGTTGATGCCAATCGCCTCCACTCTTTGGCGCAATGAGTACAACCTTCTTCCCGCGCATCACGGTTTCTTCGTTAGTAATGAAGGTGGAGCTTTTGCTTTCCCCGCGAAGCACCACGCCGTTATGGCGAATACACAAGGAGCAATCTTGATTCTTGGGCGGTCGCACCGAGTAGGTGCCGGCCGGCAAATAAACGACACCCCCGCCGTCTGCTCCCGCTTGATCCAGAGCCTTTTGAATGGCTGTGGTGGAGTCGCTGAGCCCTGTCGGATCGGCACCGAATTCCACAGCATTGTACGTTTTACCGGGAGGCTTCGACGGTAGGGGCTTCTCCCCTTTGCGGTAGCCCGCATAAGAGAAATCGTGCAGGAATCGTCCGTCCGCATCCTTAAAGCCCGGCTTCCAGTCCTTCGGGTATAAAGCGCTCCTCCACTTGGAGTCATGCTCCCCTTGACCCGTGCATGAAGCTGCGATCATAGCGAATAAAACCACAAGAGAGAGTCGTATACCTGCTGTTGTCATCACCTTCATCCGTCCGCTGTCCCTTTACTTGTTTTCCGATTCGATCTTTTTGTTTACGTTCTCCTCTGCGGTACGCATTGCCGTGTTCAGATCGGTTTCCCCGGTAATGAGCTTCGTTATTTGACCGCGAATGGCTTCTTCAACGAAGGTATCATACTTCGTTTTCACGGTAGCAGGTGCGAACTGATTGTAGAAAACGGCATTTTTCATATTTTTGTCCTTCATCTGCGTCTCTTGTCCGAACACTTGCTTAATGGCATCGTTTTTCAGCGTTGTGATCCCGCCTGTTTTGGAGAAATTCGTTTGATATTCGTCGGAGATAAACAGCTTGATCACTTCCATAGCAGCGTCCTTATGCTCCGTTGTCAAGGTCGGGAACATATAGGTCGGATAGGATTGGGCCCCTACCTTCGGGCGATCCTTAAACGACGGGAGCGACACCAGATCGTAGTTCATGTCCTTTAGCCACGGGTAATCTGCATAAATGAAAGAGAACATGGCTACGTTTCGTATTTTATTAAACTCATCCATATAAGGGATCTTGTACCACTGCTTGCTAAGCTCTGCGGCAACCGTTTTGTAGCCTTCCGCTTTCATCGGATTTAGAATCGTTTCCTGCATGAGACGCTTCCACTGATCGTTATCGAGCGAGGCCCGTTTGCTTTGTGCATCGACATTCACTAGGGAGAGCGGATTCATCCGCAAGTAATGGTTGATCGAAGTCGAGTACCCTACATAATTAACGCCTCCGTCACTGCGGGTCAGCTTCTGGGAAAGGTCGGACAGCTCCTCCCAGGTCATGCCGTCCTTCGGATACTCCACGCCGAACCTGTCGAAGATGTCTTTATTGTACATGATAACCATCGTACTGTTACTGATAGGGAGACCATATAATCCTCCCATGACTTTAATGGCCTCGATGGTGCTGGGCTCAAACCGGTTCAAATCGACATTGTGCTTTTTCACTAAATCCGAAATGTCTTGCTGGAGGCCAATATCTAACAAGGAGCCTTTTAACCCAATCTGACCGATCGAATCGATAAAAATATCAATTTTGGTCGTTCCGCTGGTGATCATTTCACTGAGCTGCACATTCTTGTCCTTAGGAACGAATTTCACCGTTACATTAGGTAGCTTTTGCTTGATGTAGCTGCCGAATTGGGTTTCAAACTGCTCCGCGGTTATCCCCGCGTTATGGTAGAAGGATAGCTCGACAGGTTCGGTAAACTTGCTTGGAGCCGGAGCCTCCGCATCCTTGGTTGCCGCCGGCTCTTGGGTAGAGCAAGCAGCGGTGGCCAGCATCGTTAGGGACAGTGCCAAAGCGGGTAGCGCTAACTTCTTCTTTTTCATTGAAAATCAAATCCCCTCTCGTGATTCTATAAAATGTTATATCAAAATTAATGTAATCGCTTTCATATGATGGTGATTGATACCCGAGATAGTCCCATGGTTCTAAGAACTATCTCCTGAGCTTATCCACCTGTTTGGGCATGACAAGAGTAATTGTTGTTCCTGCCGCATACGTACTGTCGATCCGCAGCCCGTATTGTTCGCCGAAGACCATTTGGATTCTGCGATGAACATTCATGAGCCCGATCCCCCCGGTATAACCGGTTGCGCCCTGCCCTCCCAAGCGATTCTCTGCAAGGCGGGCTTGAATCTCAGCAAGGCGTTCACTTAAGACGCCGATCCCATTGTCCTCAACGGTCACGAGAAAACAACGTTCCTGTATCTTTGCATCAATACGGATATAATGTCCGCTTGCAATTCCCTCGGGAAAGGCATGCTGTAAGCAATTCTCAACTAACGGCTGCAGAGTAAGCCGGACCATGTGCTCGAGCAGCAGTGACGGAGGAATGAGCACCTCCAACTCAAATTCCTGCTGGTTGCGATGATTCATGATGATCATGAAATTCAGTACATGGTTAAGCTCATTGGCAACCGTAATTTCCTCCAGATTCGTTTGCACCGCATAACGGAACATGAAGGATAAGGCTCGGGACATTTCCGCAATTTCTTCAGCTTCCTGCTCCACGGCGTAACCGTATACAGCCGTTAAGGTATTGTAGAGGAAATGCGGATTGATTTGCAGCTGCAAGGCTTGGAATTCTGCCGTTTGCCGCTCCATCTTCTCTTTATAAACGGTATCTACCATCGCAGCAAGACGTGTCACCATATGATTATAGCTTTGATATAGCTGGGCGATCTCATCCTGTCGTTCAGGCAAGGCGATGGGCTGCCAGCTATCCAACTCCGTTTGTCTCATGGCAGAACGCAGCTTTTGGATCGGCTTCGTTACGGAGGAGGCAAAACGGAAGGCAACAAAGGCGGTCGCCACCAATGCGAACAACCCCACCCATAGGGTACTTTGGCGAATATTGGATACCGGCCGGGTTACGTCCTCCACAGGCAAAGATACGAACAACCGCCATCCCGTATATTCGGATACGGCCGACACGAAGATCCTGTCCATTCCTTTGACCTTCATGACTTGACCTTCACCAGGAGTGTCTGCTAGGAGTCTCTCATCCAACAAAGTGCCGATAAGCGCTTCGTCCGGATGGTAGATGAGCTTCCCTTGCTTATCTGCGATGAAGAAAAACCCCTGTTCGCCGAGATCCACCTCCGCCCAGAGCTGGGAGAGCTCGCTTGCCCGAATTTCCATGGTAACCACACCGGAATCGCGAAGACTCCGAAGCTCCCTCACCTTGCTAGCAATGGTAATCATGGCCCTATCGTCCGCCGAGCTAATGCCATGATGGATGATGGCAGGACGATTCGCACGACCGATCTGATCGATTAAATATCGGTAATGCGAAGCAATCGCGGAGGGTTGCGGAACAAATGTCCCTTCCCGCTGCTCGGCAATATACCTGCCGTCTTCTCCGATGACCGCGATGAAATTGATCTGAGGATAGAAGGTAAGAGTAGGCTGAAGCGCGTAGCGCCGAACCTGGCTGTAATAATGGACGTAATCGTAATCACTCTTATCTATCTCAAAAAAACGGCGCAAATCCGTATTGATAAGCAAGGTGGTAGCGGCATATTCATAGGTTTTGAAATACAAGTCCGTCTGGTGGGCCGCCGTGCGAACCATCTGACGCAAATATTGCCCCGTTTGCTCCTCCAGTTCACCGGAGGAGCGCAGATAGGAGCCTACACCCAAGAGCAAAATGGCAAGCACCGTAACCAAAATCACACCCAGATAAACTCTAGCAGCCAAGCTTTTTCCGATTCTCATGAAATGCCCAGCTTTTCTCTGTATTCGGAGGGAGTCAGGCCGTTATATTTTTTGAAAAGCTTGGAAAAATGAGTCGGGTCCGTATATCCAACCTCCATCGAGACGTCCGTAATGCGGTATTGGGGAAGCTCAAGCAGCAGCTTGGCCCGCTCCAGTCGTTTCCTCATCCTGTACTTGACGAAGGTTTCCCCGGTTCTCTGCTTGAACAGATGACTGAAGTAAGTCGCGCTAATGCCCAGTATTTCCGCTACCTCCTCAAGGTCCGCTTCATCCGCCAGATGGTGATCAATGTAGGTCTTCGCTTCCTCAATCGGATCCTTCGCATTCCCCCTTCGCTTAGTCATAATCCATTCGGATAGGAAAGCGATACGCTGCCTGAGTCTTTCCATAGGATCCTCAACAGCGGATGTATCGACAAACTCCTCTTCCTGAAGTGAATATATCCCGCGTGCATTAATTTTTCGTAGAAGCAATCCGCAGCTTTCTTCGATGAAAACGCCGGTTTGCGCCGGAGTATAACAGAAGGCTCTTCCGTGCTCAATCAGCTCTTGAACAAGGGTATCGATAAGCCGAAGATCTTGCGACCAGATCGCCTCGGCCAACCGTTCCGACCAGGTGTCTATGATCGTAATGGAGGCAGGCGCCGGCCAGGCGTTCTCCAGCTCACCGATCAGCTTGCCCAGCAGACGGTTCAGCTCCTCCTTGGAGGGAGGCTTGAGCAGATATTCCTTTACGCCATGCTGCATGCACTGTTGAGCATAATGGAAGTCGCCATAGCCGGAAATGACCACGGTTAAGGTAGACGGGTATTGCTCCCGAACCCTGCGAGTCAGCTCCAGACCGTCCATTACCGGCATGCGAATGTCGGTAAATAAGATGTGGCAAATCTCCTGTTCCATCAGCTGGAGCGCTTCCGCTCCGTTCTTGGCCGTTCGAATATGTAAGCGCTCGCTATATTGACCTTGAGCCAGCAGCTTAGCCACCGTGCGGGCGATGATCGGTTCGTCATCCGTTACCACTATGTTCCACATTGCACGAGCACCGCCTTTCGATTAAGGGACAATGACACCTTCTTTCTTATTATATCGATCGGTCGCTTCCTTGATCAAGTCGTTGCCGCCCTTCGTCTTCCACTCCTCAATGACCTTCGGCAGATCGGAGAGAGGACGTTTTCCATAGATCATTTGGATAATGCCTTGTAGAATGATCGGCGCAGGCTCATCGAATTTCGGAGCCACATCCGGGGTTCTGTACTTCAGCTCAGGATTAAAGCTGATCCCGTTACGGCCTTCCTTATCCACAATATTGATTTGCTGCTCCTTCGTTCTTTGTCCCTCCGGCGTTAGCGTTTCCACACCATCCTTGAAGGTCGGATCCTTAATGAAGCTGAAAAAGCCGCGCATCCCCTGATCGTCCAGACCGGCTTTGTCCGTCGGATACTTATAATTCATCTTTCCGTTGTCCATGGTATAGTTCTCGCCTTCTATACCGAAGTTAAAGAACTTTACGGCTTCCTCCGAAATCATCCAATCGAAAAATTTCACAATTTCCACGGCATGCTTCGTCTTGGCATTGATAAAATGGCTCCGAAGCACGGAATCATACACCATCTGTCCGCCTTTCCCGTCAGGACCTACCGGCGAAGGGATTAAGGCTACTTCGGCATCGGGTACGGATGCTCTGATTTCTCTAACAAACGTGTCAAGCTCATTGCTGTTGGAATTCCATATTCCGGCTTTTCCTGCGTTGATGCTGTTTTTCCAGATGGTGCCGTTGGTCGTGGCAAATTCTTTACTGATGAGCCCTTCATCAAACATCGTTTTATACGTTTGAATCGCTTGGCCCATGTTCTCGATGTCCATAAATTTCGGAAGTATTTGGTCTCCCTGCTTCTCGTACATTCTGTTGTACGGGTACACGTCATAGGCGCCGAAGAACACGTCGGAATATTTTAAATTCTCCCGGCCGGCGTACGGATGCTCTACTCCGAGCTTCTTAAAGGCACGCAGCACCGTAAGGTACTCATCTACCGTCTTGGGAACGGGTAATCCCGTTTTCTTAAGCAAATCCATTCGAATGTAGGTTCCACGCCGGCTCGTATGATTCAATACATCGGGGATGGCATAAATTTTCCCGTTGTATTTCACGCCTTCCCACGCTTCCTTCGGAATCTTCTTCATCAGGTTCGGCGCATGCTTCTGAAGCAGCTCATCCAGCGGCATGAAAATCCCCGCTTCTACGGACCCTCCCATATCCTTTCCGGTCAAAGTATACCCTTGCACCACATCGGGAATGTCATTGGTGGCGAACATTTGCGCCATCTTCTGATCGAACTCTTTATGCGGCATCGGCTTTAAGGTCAAATCGACGTTAGCCAGCTCCTCCATCTTCTTCAGCCATTTCTCTTCATTAATGTTCTGGCTGAACTCAGGAGGACCGTTCAGGATCCGAATGGACATGGAGATGGAGATGGGCGTACGCCCCTTGTTGCCTTCTTCACCGGTCCCTGTTTGGGTATTATCCTTCGCCGTGGTTGAACATCCTGCCAGCACGGACAACCCCAGAGTAGCTGCAAGAACGGCTGATACGGTTGGTTTCATGCTTTCGTAACCCCTTTTCTTTAATGATGCGCCGATGAATCCAGTATACTGGAATGATCGCAGCCGTCTTAAGGATATTTTGCTGTGAATCCGTTTTTTTTTACAGTATCTGCATCGGCTTCTAATGTTTCGGCGGTTTCGGGAAATTTATGCCTTTACGGATCCAAGCATCATCCCTTTGATGAAATAACGCTGCAGAAAAGGATAAATCGCGATAATCGGAAGTGTGGCTACCACGATCGTGGCCATTTTGATGCCCTCGGGGGAAGCCAGGAGAGCGGCATCGAACAGATGCGCTCCCGAACTGGAGTTCATGTTGTCGGACACGATCATCTCCCGAAGCTTGACCTGCAAGGGCTGCAAGCTTTTGTCATTAATGTAATAGATGGCGGATTGATAGGTGTTCCAATGCGTTACTCCGTAGAAGATGCCCACTGTCGCCATGGCAGGCTTGGATAACGGAACAATGATGTTCCAGAGTATCCGCGTTTCGCCGCAGCCGTCGATTCGGGACGAATCAATGAGCTCAATCGGGATTTGCAAAAAGAAGGATCGCATGACAAAAAAGTTAAAGGCGCTTACCGCCCCGGGCAGCAGAAGAGCCCATAAGGAATCCATTAGACCCAATTGACGGATCAAGAGAAAATTCGGAATGAGCGGTGCCGAGAAGATCATGGTAAAGAGCACCATGAGCAGCACATACTTGCGGCCAACGAATTCTTGCCGGGATAACGGGTAGGCCAGCATCGCGGTCATGATCAGGTTAATCAGCGTGCCGACTGCCGTAATATATACCGTAATCCCGAAGGACCGCCAGATTGCGGTATCCATCAAAACGAACTCATAATTGGTTAACGAAAAATCTACGGGAAACAAGCCCACCCTTCCCGCTTCTATCGTTTTGCTGTCGCTGAAGGATTTGGCCACAATATTGACCATCGGCAGGAACATCACGAGACTTAGTAAGAATAACAGAATGTTGTTCGCTCTCAGAAACAACCGATAGCCTGAACTTCCCCTTCGCATATGCAATCACTCTCCTTCTAATACGCGCTAATACAGGCTTTCACCGGTTGCTTTTTTATGCAGATATTTTGCTGTCGCTGAAGGATTTGGCCACAATATTGACCATCGGCAGGAACATCACGAGACTTAGTAAGAATAACAGAATGTTGTTCGCTCTCAGAAACAACCGATAGCCTGAACTTCCCCTTCGCATATGCAATCACTCTCCTTCTAATACGCGCTAATACAGGCTTTCACCGGTTGCTTTTTTATGCAGATAGTTTGCCAAGAAAACCAGCAGGAGTCCCAGGACCGAGTTGAACAACCCGATCGCTGTGGTATAGCTGTACTGCTGCTCCAGGAGACCCGCTTTATAAATGTAGGTGTCGATAATTTCTCCATTCTGGCTGTTTAACGGGTTGAGGAAAACAAAGACACGTTCAAATCCGAAGTCCATAAAGTGACCGATTTTTAGCATGAATAACACGGCAATCGTGGGAAGCAGCGCGGGAAGCGTGATAGACAGCGTCTGCTGAAGCCGGCCGGCTCCGTCGATCTCGGCCGCTTCATATAGATCAGGATGAATACCGGCCAAGGCAGCCAAATAAATAATCGTCCCCCAGCCGATGTCTCTCCACAAGCCGGAGCCAATAATGATCGAACGAATATAGGCGCTGTCTCCCATGAAATAGACCGGCTCCGCACCAAACCAGCCGAGGACGGTGTTGAACATTCCTGAGGAAGGGGAGAGAAAGCCAACGACAATACCGCTAACGATAACCCAGGACAGAAAATGCGGCATGTAGATGACGGTCTGCACCCACTTCTTATAAAGCGTGCTTCGGATCTCGTTCAGAAGAAGAGCCAGTACAATCGGTGCCGGAAAGGACAGCAGCAGATCATATACATTTATCAGCAGGGTATTGGATAGGATTCGCCGAAATTCGGGATACTCCAGCATCGCGCGAAAATGATCCATCCCGGCCCAGGGACTGTCCAGAATGCCTTTGAAAATATTGTAGTTCTTAAAGGCTATAATGGAACCGAACATGGGAACGTATTTAAAAACAACGAAATACAAAATCGGCGGAAGTGCCAGAAAATATAACGTGCGATATTTCCACATATAACGAATCCGCTGCAGCTTCCAAGGAGAGCTAGTCCCTAGTTTATCGGCAGTCTGTGTTGTAGCCATGTCAGCACCTCCTCCATATCCTGCTGCTCCCTGCTAAAACCCGTAATAAAGCGGCCGTAAGTTACTGCCTGCTGCCGGCGCACGAGGGTTTTCCTATGCCCGATTGATGGCATGGCCGGGGTGTCGTACATGTAGGATTGTACTCCCGGAGCTTCCTCGATTCCCCACATCCGTAGAGGATGCTCCGTACCTGATCCGGAGCGCCAACGGATCAGCCAGCTTCGCTGCCAGTCAGCTAATCTGATGCCGTTCTGCAGATGCGAATATCCGTCGGCTCCGGCCAAGCCTTCGGCAGGTTCCCCGCCCAAGCGTATCAAATCCGCCGATTCCGGTTCGCCTTCCAAATGAAGAAAGCAGTCCATGGTGACAGGAACCTCCGATCTCGCCTCGCATATATCGAGCAGAAATCGGCTCTCCAGGAACAGCGTCCTGCGAAGCTTCACGCCCTGATAGGCCTCACTCGATTCCGCTTGCAGCATATATGCTCCATTCCGATATTCGTTCACCGTTAATTGACCCTCGGTCGGCCGCTGGGACGCTCCGTTAATCACGATCCCGTTATGGGCTATCGTGTGGCGGAACCAGCTGTAATGGAGCGGATGTCCATAGGGAAGCATTCCGGCATCAGTGACCCATTCCTTCCCATCCGAGAAGAACGAATAATGCAGCTTATCGAAGTGGCCGTGCTCCCCTCCATGCTGTCCGTAATCCAGAAGAAGTGCTCTAGGGCGGCTTCCGTTTTCCTTAAGCACGATCATTCCCGTTTTCTTAAGGTGGATTGCAGAAATGCTCTGCTGCTCTTCTACAATCTTTTGGTCATGTGTGTTTGCCGGTGCAGCTCTGTCCAAATCTTTACCGAACAGCAAGCTGTACAAGCTGTCGCGCCTGGATAGGCTTAACAGGTCCGTCCCCAGGCCCCACCACGCATAAGCGCATTCATAGAGTGCGGCGCGTCCCGTCAGATTCACCTTCTCCGAGTCATGCACGGCCGGAAGCGTTCCATCCGGCATCGCCGCGAGCAATGGGATTTCAAACATTTTCTTGAACCGCGGATGATTCTTCAGATCCATATCGAATGTATCTGCTGCCATCACCAGTTGGACATGCGCATACAACGCATACAGGTGATAGCCCCAAGCCCCCTCGTACCAGAAGCCGTCCTCATCGAGTGAATGCTCCATTTGGAACAAAAAGCCGTTGTTTCCATCATATATCGCCTCGTGCATCAGCTCTTCATCATGGATCGCTGCAGCAATAGCCGCTAACGCTGCATTATGATACGACTGCCAATTGGAAATGCCCATCCGATTCTGTCGCAGAAGGGGCGGAACCTTATGAAACAGACCTCTTCTGCAATGCTCCTCTTCCGCTGCCGTCCATTGCCCGTGCTCCTTAAGAATATGATAGCTATGAGCAATGGGAACGATCCATGAGGCCTCGGTTAATGTCTGGCAATGCACCTTGCCCGACGTCTTTCCCGCTCCACTATTCTTATCGTGCAGCGGATACCGTTCATAATGTTCGGCATAAAAAAGCACAATAGATTTCGCCAGCTGACTCCACGCCGATTCCCCTTTTAAGGCGTAACCGATAGCTGCATCTCTGGCTAATTCGGCATAACGCCTATGCTCCAGATCGACACCGCATTCGTCCCAAGGGGAACCCGACCACACCGCCCCGCATTTGGGGCAAAGATGCCTATCACGTGCCTTATAGGTAAGTCGTGTTCCGTCCTTCGGGCAAACGTAACGATGGTACCAGCCGCCTCCCGTTAGAGGAATACTCAACGGCCTTTGAACCTCGGAATCCAATCGGTTAAACAACTGCTTTTTGACATCCTGTGTCCGATGGGAGCGAGCCGCCTTCTCGTTGATCTCTGCAAACCATTCTTTCGTCCATAGCTTCATGACGCCCTCTCCCTCCTTCGATTCCATCATACGTTCTTTCGGGACATTCGGCATGGGATTCCTTTCTGTGTTTGAGTGTTTTTTTGCGGTTGTTAGGCTTCATGAAAAAGAAGGCAATTCTCAGATGAACGGATCATCCAAGAATTGCCCGGGAAAGGTTATTTATGAAACGTCATGTTTCCTGTGAACGGTCGGCCGGTTACCTTCATCACAGGGGTGCTGCGATCCGTTTGCCATACGGACACAGAAACCGTAGGTTTAGGCTTTCCGTTCATCGCGGCGTCATTCAAGAGCTCTAATTGCGCATGGTACTCTTGGCCGTCCATACCGATTCCGGTCCCGACCAGGCTCATCGTTTGTTCTGCAATGACTAGGAACTTGATCTGCTGCAGCTCGAACCGGATTCCACGCGGTTCATCGTGAATTCGCAAGCTCCCTTCCGGCTGACCTAAGCTGTTATATCCGAGGTTTGCCTGTAAGTGAACCTTACTTCCGTAAGTGCTTCCGGTGACCGTTTCCGTATTGACGGCAGTGAACCAGCCCCCCGCGGTTACCGGTCCTGCCGTCGGGTCATAAACAGCAAAGGTTACGGATACGTTCGAAACATTGCCGGCATAATCCGCAGCGGTTGCGGTAAGCTCGTGAACCCCCAATGCCGTTATGTTTGCTCCGGACTCATGAGGCTTTCCGTCAACCGTAATGGACAAACTCTTGACGCCGGTCTCCGCGTCCTCGGCCGTTATGACCGGGGTAACGCTGTTCGCGTAGCTTCCCCCATAAGTGATTCCCGTTACACTAATAGCAGGGACATGACTATCAAGCAGCTTCACCTTCAGATATGGTTTGAATTTACCTGATTCCTTGGAGTAGAAATTGGTGCTTAACCCGGGTTCCGTTTCTTGAAGGACCGCGAGACTTGCCGTGCGATCTCCAGCGGCCTGAGCTTTGACAAAGTCCGTTATGTCAAACTCCCGCCATGCCGGCTGACTATTGACTCTTGTCGTTGCCAATGATGCGCCTGTGGATGGCCGGTTGTTCCAGGTCAGACCGGTTTCCGTCCAGCTATCGTTTTCCACCGCACGAACCGTATTATCGATTTCCGTCCCTGCGCTGTCGGCAACATTGCCGTAGAGGTACAGCACCGCTGAGTCAACGTCGCCGGTCAGATCACCCAAGTCAAACTGAAGGAAAGCCTCACGCTGGAACCCTATACTGCTCCTCTTGACCGTCAAATTGCCGCCGCTTCCATAGTTTATGTCGGCGTAGCTTCCGTCTCGTGCGAACGTGTCCTTGGCTGGAGTGAATACGCGGCTAAGCGGGTCCATCACCGTAAAGTTCAGCCCCGCAAACTTAAGGTAACCGTCCAGTGTCACGGCGGCTACTACCCTTGCGCTGCCTTCGCCGACTGCCGTCACTACCCCGTCACCGCTTACCGATACCACTGCCGGGTTGCTAGAGAAGTACTCCACCTTAGCCCTGGTTAGGTCGGCGGGCTCTCCGGTGTTCATCGCTCCCGAGAGCTGCAGCCGGGTGGACTGCGATACCTTTAGACCGGTAGTATTCGTAGAAAGGGATACGCTCATTAACTCTGGTGTCCTGTTTGGATCACTCACGACGCGATCATAAATACGAACCTCAGTAATACTGTTGAACTGGTTTTGTGAATTACCGTGGCCGATAATACGGACATAGCGTGCTTGATGCTCGCCGATAACGTAATTCACCAGTCCTGTCGTAATGCCGCTGCTTCTTCCGCTGAATACTCGTGTCCACGAAGTGCCATCGCCCGAAACTTCAATATCAAACGAGGAAGTCCGCTCGTTCCCTCTATACCAGGCAACGGATACACTGCGTATGGTGCTCGGGGTACCCAGATCGTAGCGGATCCACTCTCCATCTCCCTCTGCCGACCATCGGGAATCCAAATCATCGTCTATCGTGTTCAGCGCGATATTGCCGTCATCGCTGCTAGCCGTTACATCGGCAACGGGCAAACCAACGTCTCCTACGCTAACCTTGCTCTGGAAATGAATTTGATACGTTCCGGTACCCCCACTGGGAGTCGATACGTTAATCCAAGCCGTTCCCGGAACTCCCGAAGCTTGCCGCACGTGAACCGAAGCATTCGAATTGGCAGCAACTGCTGTCACAATCGGTGCTGTCGTCGATCCATCGGGCAGGTTAACGTCATAGGTGAACGACTCAGCCGTGAAGCTTTCTAGAGGTTTGCCGTTAACGGTAATCGAATGTAACAAAGGTACTTCTACAGTAGGTGTATTCCACTCCGAAAGCGGCATTACCTGAGGCAGCTCCACCGGCGGAGATTCCCCTTCGCGCAGCGGAACCATCAGAACGGCCAATCTAAGATCCTGTACATCCTCCAGATGAATAGCCAGCTTGCGTATTCCCGCATTCGAATTTTGTCCTTCCGGGTTGGGGGACGTTGGCAGCGGTACGGCATCCATCACCACGAACTTGGCTTGAGACGGGGAAAGAATGCGCGCCCACAGCCGTTTTCCGTTACTATTAAGCATAGCCCATTGTCCGTCAGGTGCGATCTGCTCCACTTGGGTAGCGGTATGCATAAACCACCACACATCGGATGGGGATTTCGCCTGCACTTCATCCTGGATCAGCAATTGGCGCCGATGGTCCAGAAGGCGGATGCCGCGTTCCGCTTTCACCACGTTTTTCGCATAGGCTTGTGTCAGGTCAGCAACGGCAAACGACTCCTGAGGCGATGAAGCAAATTTGCTGATGCTGATGGTAGCGGCGGGATCTTGATCCGGACTTTCATCCGGGTTGATCACCAGAACATTTTGGCCTTCGCCTCTCATCCTGTAATACGTCCAACGTTCCCCGCCGAAATATCCCGGCAAGTTGTAGTTGTCGGCCCCTAGCTCCTGCGCCCAGCGCACGCCCAGTGCGTCGAGCACAAACGTACCCGCATCGAGGTTGTTGTGATTCTTTTCCTTGCTCGTTCCCTTGAAGCCCGCAAAAACGGCACGCGGGTCTTCCCACGAGCTTCTCATAGAGACAGCTTCCACATTGCGGAAGTATTTATCCAGCTGCAAATGGGAAGAACGCGGTCCGGGATAGTCGTTCGGAGCATACCAGAGCAAATCAAGCGGTGACGGGCTTAAGTCTGCACGCTGGGCCTGCCACCAGCCGTATTCCGGTTTATTGAATTCGGATCCGAACCAGTGCAGCGAGGGAGAATTAGGCAGACCCGAGCCCGCATCCGCAAAGTTAAAGGTCATGTTAATCGGCCCCGACATATGGATCGGAAAATCTCCGTTTAACGGAAAGCCGGGGCTTTGGGACAAGCCGAAGTCCGTTCCAACGGCTGTCTTCAGCGCCTTCATATAAAGTCCGGCGTACTCGACGGAATATGCCCAGTAGCCGGGTCCCTCATACCAGCCTCCGTCCGGAGCCCATTGTGCCAGTGCCTTCGGCAGCGATTGGAAGCCGCGCCCAAGAAGATCCTCTGCGAGCGCCTTCACCTCCGGCTCATCTCCGAAAGCCAGAGCTCCCATGCCGATGCCCCCATTGACTACAAAATTCCAGTTGTTGCTTGTATTCACCCAAAAGTCAGGTCTTTTGTAGCCGGCCAGCGCCGGGTTGAATCCCTTGTTCACCGTGGCATCGCGGAGAAATAGTTTCCGTTCAGCGGACCAATAATCGTAGAGCCAATCATAGCCGATGGCAAAGGCGTAGGTCATCTCCGCCGTATCGAGAAAGTGACTTGGATTCCAATCCTTAAATTTGCCAGCGGCCTCCAGCTCCTTCCAGGCTCTCTCGGCAAACCGGGCATCCTCCGTCAGACGGTACATCAGGCCCAGTGCTTGAATGCGGTCCTTGACCTTTCGGCTAACCGCCAATAATCTGACCCCGTCCGGAATTTCATAGATGGAAGCCGGCTCCGTCAATATCGTTTCAGCTCTAGCGTATAGTTTGTCATACCAGGATTGAAGTCTGGGATCTGCCGCAATACGATCCTTTAAGGCGGCGAAATCCGAAGCGCTTGCCAGCAGCCGCGGATGCTCGGCTTTGATTCTATCGGTGATCGGTATGACCTTGGATACCTGCGCATCATCAAACCATACGGTTCCGGAAGCGGCCCACAGAAAATACTCGACCAGCATCCTGGAAGCACCGGCAGGAACGGTCGCTTGATGCGTAATTTGGTCCCAATCCGCGGTTCCCTTTCGGGCGCCCACATAGTTATCGGTTCCGATCTTCGTGTTGTTTGCGTCGAAAAACTGATAGCGCATAACAACTCCTCTATCCGTTGAGACGATGTTATCCAGCTTGGCCCAAACACTTAACCTGTAGCTTTGATTTTGTTCTACGCGGATCGACTGATTGATGCTTGCCCTCGCGGGTTCAGCCGATTGTATCCGCAAAGAGCGGCTGCCGCTTTTGATTGCATTCTCATCTAGAGTAAATTGCGGATTGCCGGTATAACCGCTTGCAATCCATTTACTCCACGAAGCGGGTAAGCCGTTCGTTATTTGTTCGAAGCTGCCGTTGAGAAGCAAGTTCGGACCCTCCGTAGGTATCGCTGCCGCCGGCTCCCCCTGCGCAGGAGCTAAGGGAAGCATTCCTACAAGCAACGCAATCAAAATGGTCATTCTTACGAAGAAAGCGGGTGAGCATGCTCCTTTCCTCACTGCTGTTCTTGCATTGTCCCCCAAAGAAATCTCCCCTTTCACAATTCAGAAGAATGGATGACGCTAGTAATTCTCACTTGTATCCGGTTACATTTTGATACGGCACAGTTAAAGGCCTACTTTTTCGCTTTCATGTCCTGCTCTATTTTCTTGTCCGCGGCTTCCTGGGCTTCTCTCAGCAGCGTATTAATATCCTTAGTACCCAGGGCCAAATCCTTCAGCACACCGTTCAGTCCGCCTGCAGCGGTGATTGTATGGATGTTGGGCGGGATCATCTTGGCCGGCTTTACCTTTAGAGCGGCCTGCACATTTTTCCCTTTCAGCACTTCCATGTCAGCGCCAAACTGGCTTCGGATCGTCTCGTCTGCCAGCGCCGTTAAACGTGCCCTGCGGTTGATTCGCGATTGCACTTCGGGAGAAGTCGTCAAGAACTGAATGACCTCGAATGCTTCCTCTTTATGCTGACTTGTATTGGAGACTCCCAACAGCTTGGCTCCAGGGTCGATGGTCAAACCCGGCAATTCGGTAAGCATCGGAGCAGCCGTGATGTCAAAGTTCATAGTTACATTCCCTGCTTGCATCGTGCTGGAGACGTCGGTAAGCCAATTCACGTACATCGCCACCGTTTGATCCTTGATGAAATCCGCCCCCTTAATCGGATACTCATTATTCACAATCATACCTGGAATTTGAAAAAATCTTTGAATTCTCTCCAGGATGACTTTATTCTCAGGCGTGTCGATCAAGCTCTTATTGGTCTTGGCATCAATCAGCGGCGTCGACTTCACGCGGGTGAAAAATTCCGGATTTTGCGGCAGGACCCCGCGGTATTGAACTCCATTTTCTACATATGTCAGCTTTTTCGCCAAGTCATACAGCTCATCCCAAGTGATTCCTTCCTTAGGATAGGGAACGCCTCGCTTATCGAACAAATCCTTGTTATAGAAAAGCGCCATGTGGTTTAAATCAAACGGGATCCCGTAAATTTCGCCCTTGGGACCGAGCTCCCTAACCCAATCAATGTTGGGCTTGGCGAACTTGTTCAGGTCCAGGTTGTGCTTCTTGGCCAACTGGCTCATGTCATAGGGAATATTTAAATCGAAATATAAGCTGAGTCTGGAATTTGCCGTGTAGAATATGTCAGGAAACTGGCCGTTCGCTTGCATCTTGGTCGGATCCGTCCGATCCAGCTTCATCGTGATATGCGGGAATTTTTCCTTAAGCGGCTTGAACATCAAATCCTCGAACTCTTGGTCGCTCATACTGAGCCAGTAAGGGCTAATAATTAACTCCACCGGCTCTTTAGTCTTGCTGGGTTCGACAGCCTGCGGCGCGGGACCTACCGGTGCGCTGCCTCCCGAGCAAGCAGTCGTCATTCCTAAGCTTAAGGCTAGAAGAGAACCTGCCAATGCTTTCCTAGCTTTCATTCGATGACCTCCCATCATTTAGTTAAGCGCTTCCATTTCGTGGCTTACTATCAAGTCATCAACTGGATGTCCAAGAGTTACAGGCTGTTTCGTCAAAATAAATTCCATATCCCCCCTCCATTGGGTCCGACTGGGCTAAGTATAATTCAAAGGCCACTTTACTGGGTATGGTAAATATTGCTATTATAATTGCAAAGCTTGCTATTTCTTCAATTTTATTGCTTGTCTTACCCCCTTCATCTTACCAGGTCACCATGATCACGTTTCGGCTTTGACCGTGCGGGAGAGGAGATTGTCCTATGTCCACAACAATGGTAGCCTTTACGCTGGGGAACGGAGCCTTCACCTACATGCACAGCCTGACACCGAAGCCGGATAACGACCAGCACCGGCTGTATTTGGAATCCCGTTATCAGCTGTATTACCTCATTTCCGGCAGCGTTGATTATCAGATAGAGGGCAAAAGCTATAGTCTCCTTCCGGGAGACCTGCTTATCTTTAACAATAAGGAAATGCACCGCCCTTATTTCAGCACGGATGAAAGCTACGAGCGGATCCTTGTTTTCTTCAAGCCGCAATTTTGCAGCCATTATTGCAGCCCGGGCTATGATCTTCTCCAGTATTTCGAAAGGAAGAAGCCCGCCAGCTTCAATCGGTTGCCGGCAAGCATCGTCGAGGAAGCGCAGCTCCGGCGTTATTTTACCGAAATCGAACAATTGGGTCAGGAGCTGAACCCTCAGAACCGGCTGCTGATCGAACTCACCTTCATTCGGCTGCTCGTCCATATCAATGAATTGATTTCCTCCTACTCCGGGCCTGATGAGCCGACACTTGAGCAGCATGAGAAGCTGGAGAGGATCATCCGTTATATCCATGATCATTTGTCCGTCAACATTACATTGGATGAGATCGAAGGAAGATTTCATATTAATAAGTACTATTTCTCGCATTTATTCAAAAAGACCATGGGTGTTTCCTTTAAACAGTATGTATTGAACAAGCGTTTGTCCAAAGCTACCGCCTTATTAAAGCTCTCCGTGCCTCCGGCGGAAGCCGCGCGCTTATCTGGATTTGAAGACTACTCCAACTTCTATAAGGCGTTTACGAAAGCAACCGGCGTCGCCCCGTCCAAATATACATAATCGAAGTTCATGCATAGAGACCGACCCGTAAGCACGGATCGGTCTCATCGAGTTTTCTAAGCGGATACAGCTTCGATGTATGCCATCATCCAAGGCCATGTAGGAGCCGCGGGCATGCTCGGGAACAATGCACCCCAAATACGCATGCTTAATCGGAACGTATAGCAGCTCTCCGAAGGTCGCGATAACCATGGCGCCGAATAGCACCCACGGACGGTCGCAGTAAGCAATCAGGCCGTAAAACAGAGCATAGTCGAGAAAGCCTCCCATCAAAAGCGGCTCTTCCGCGAAACGCTGCATCAACGCCCGTATCAAGAAAGATAACAGCACGACGAGAATCGTATTCTCTGTGCGCAGTAATCCAAGCAACTGAATGCCGTTAAACTGATAAGACCAAGCTCCCCAGCTGAATACGCTGGCCTCCGCTACCTCTTTTTCCAAGCCGATCCCAATGTAATTGCCTAAATGAAATTCTACCGACATAATCAGCATGCTTGCATTTCTTCCGTCCGATCCGGTCCGCTTAATATCCGCCGACAAAGCCGCTGAAGGCCCCGTCGAGAATAAAGAAGATCGTAGCCATCCCGGCAAAAGTCGTGCCCAGCTTACTTGCAAAATAAATGGCCATGAACGGCGTCGTCAGGCTGGAGAGCCCTTCCCGGCCTCCCCATGCCGCCCTTACCAATCATGCTATATCTGTTTGCCAAAAGAGAGGGACTCCTAGGAGACGCGGCTGTGCTGCGGAAAGATTCAGCATATAAAATGCTTCTAGTGGTTTCAGCATAATTCTGCAAATAAGCAGAAATAATCCGTTTTTCCCCAGTGAAATCGGTGGATTTCTGCGTAAATACAACTTTCAAAACGTACAAAGCCTGTTTGCAGCCTTTGTACGCTTTGAAAAGTGAGTTTTCGCACAAATCTCGTTCTGAACCCGGGTACGGCACATAGATTTCTGCAATTTTGCAGCTTTACGCGGAAATGAGGGTGCCCTACGACACCCTCCTAGTCGTTCGACGACTACTCACTTCGCATTACTCCGAAACATGCCAATTCGCCTAGCCATTTCATTATTGGAGAAGTCGGCTGCCATGCATTGAATTTCCGCCAGCCCTCCCCGTTGATACGGCCATCGGCAAAGAGTCGGAAAGTGTTCTCTCCCTTACACGGCTATGCGTTCATTTCATTGTGCAAGGCTTTCATATTTTTGTACTGATTGGGAATCGTCACCCGGAACAGCGACCCCTTACCGAGCTCGCTTTCCAGCTCAATCACACCGTCATGCGCTTCTACAAGCGCCTTGGCAATGCTAAGTCCCAAGCCTACACCGCCGCTGAAGCGGGAACGGGACTTGTCCGCCCGGTACAACCGATTAAATACGTAGGGCTGATCCTGCGGTCCGATGCCAATCCCCGTATCCCTGCAATACAGAATCGTGTAGTCTCCGTGCCAGTCCACACCGATCGTGATCGCGCCGCCGTCGTTTGTGTATTTGATCGCATTGGACACTAGGTTGGAGACCACCTGGACGATCTTATCGCGATCCACCTCAGCGTAGCACGGTACATTCGGGTTGCTGAACCGCATCCGGATGCCCTTGCTTTTGGCGAGCGGCTGAAAGCTTCGAAATACTTGCTCCGTCAGTTGGATTAAATCCACCTTGGTGATATGGATGGTGAATCGTGCCGCTTCCGCCTCCGAAAGCTTCTCCATGTCGGTTACAAGCCGGGTCAGCCGGATGATTTCATCATAGATTTGCTGCAGCCACTCTACGTCCACCTCGTAAATGCCGTCGATCATAGCCTCCAGCTGCGAGAGCATGGAGGTCAGCGGGGTCCTTAGCTCGTGAGTCAAATCCTCCATCAGGTTGTGACGCCAATCCTCCTGCCGGCGCAGCTCCACGGAAAGCTCGTTCAAGGTCAGCGCCAGCTGCCGGATCTCCTCCGGACCGAGAACAACCGCCTTCGTCTCCCGGTCCCCGGTCCGGATCTTGTCCGCAGTATCCTTTAACCGCTGAAGATGGCGCGAAAGCAGCCTTGAAACCATCACACTGATTACAATCGAAAGCAAAAGGGCAACGCCAAATAAGAGAGCGGATCGTTTCTTCATCATGCCCTGATAGGCTACGAAGCTGGGGTCCAGCTCGTTCATCTGCTTGAGATACGCTACCTGAAGCAAGCCGCGATGTTCCCCTTTGGCCACGACGGGAAATTCCTGTAGGTAGACCGCCTTAGGATCCGTGATGCGTGAAAACATATCGAACCATATTTGCTGCCGATCCTCGCCATAACGAATAAGAATGCCATACAGCGTGGCGCGGCGCGTTAACCAGGCTTGCTGCTCCTCCGTGTACGGACCGACGCTCATCTCTTCATTGCGAAGATCATCCATCATTTTAAAGGCATTGATCTTCACCTGCTCCTGCTGATATTGCTGAAAAACATCGCCCCAGTTGTAGCTGTAGCCATAAGTAATGATGGATAACAGGATAAAGAAGCTGATCTGTAGGGTAAGAAACAGGATGACATTCATTTTACGAAAATAAGCTTTCATCGACATCAATCCTTGCGGTCAGGCTCCGCGGCGAATTTATACCCGGCTCCTACCATCGTCAAAATATACCTAGGCTCCTTAACATCCTCTTCGATCTTTTTCCTCAAATTTTTCACGTGCGTATCGATCGAGCGGCTATCCCCCATAAACCGGTAGCCTAACACGAGCTGCGTCAGCTCCGTTCGACTGAATAGCTTGCCCGGCTTCTCGGCGAGCACGCTCATCAGCTTGAATTCGGTCAACGTCAAGCCGGTCAGCAGGCCCCGTACCAGCAGTGTCTTCTCCTCCAGATTTAACACCAGCTTACCTTTATCAAATGTGAGAACAGACGCCGATTGCACTTCGGGAGCATAGGTCCTTACCCTGCGCAGCAGCGCATGGATCCGGGCGATGACCTCCTTCATCCGGTAAGGCTTGGCAATATAATCATCCGCACCGAGGTTAAGCCCTTCGATCGTATCGCTCTCCTTCGATTTGGAGGTAAGCATAATGATAGGAACGATAGAATGGCGCCGGATCTCCCGGCACACCTCTTCCCCGGAAAGTTCCTCCAGCATCAAATCAAGCAGGACGAGGTCATAGGATCGGCTTTGAAACCATTCCAGCGCTTCCCGGCCGCTTCCCGTATCGTCAACCGCCCACCCTTCGTTCCGAAGATAAGCGATCAGCACTTCCCGTATTTTCGGTTCATCCTCAACAACCAAAATCCGCATGGCGGCCCCCCTGAACTTTCTTCTTCTCTCTATCATATCTGTCACTGCGAATTGGGACAAGCAGGAATGCAAGAAAGAGGCCCTTCCTAAAGCGGATTTTCCGCCGGAAGAAGGCCTCCTCCAAAGCTTACCGTTCTATTCTACCAGCCCTGTACGTTCTACTCCTTCTACGAACCAGCGCTGAGTAAAGGCGTATACCGCCAGCACAGGCATGATAATGAGGAAGGATGCGGCCATTTTGATCGGCTCCGCAAAGACGCTAGGTCCCGATTGCTCCGCTTCCGCCGTAAGCGCAGCGGCCAATCTCGACAAGCTGATGGACAAGGGAACCTCTTTGGCTCCGAACATGTACATTGACGGATAATAGAAGTCGTTCCAGTTCCACACGAAGGAGAACAGGAATACGACGATAATGGCCGAGCTCGAAATCGGCAGCATCACCCGGAAGAACACCCGGAATACGCTCGCTCCGTCAATCTTGGCCGCTTCCTCCAGCTCCTTAGGCAGGGTTGAGAAAAACTGCCGGAAGATGATAACAAATAAAGCACCCTTCAGTCCGTGCCCGAAAATCGCCGGGATAATGAGCGGCAGGTACGTATTCAGCCATCCGAACTCCTTGAAGAGCAGGATGGAGGGAAGAATCGTTACCTGCGGCGGCATCACGAAGGAAAAGATCAGGCACACGAACATGGTTTTCTTAAACGGGAATTCGAGCCGCGCAAACGCATAACCGGCAATAGCGCAGGAAATCACCTGCAGTACGGCTACGGATAACGAGGCCGTTAAGCTGATGGAGAATGCGCTGGGATATTTCAGCAGCCGGAATGCTTCCTGCAGGTGCCCCCAGAAGAGAGACCGCGGCACCCAGATTACCGCAGGGTCGAGCAGGTTGTTGGCATCCTTGATCATGGTGGTGACCATATACAGAATCGGCTTGACATAGATAAATGCCGTATCGACCAGAATCAGGTACATGAACAGCCGGAAGATAAGTCCTTGGTTGGCTTCCTTCCCTAGAAGCGTATTGCGCGTGTTCAGAAGCAGCTTTCTTGTATTCAGCTCCTTCGGGCTGTATCTTGTTCTCACAATCTCCGTGAGTCGTTGCATGTCGTTCCCTCCCTTCTATCGGCTGGCGGTTGCGGTTTTGGTCAATCTGCTAAAGATGAAGATCGCAATGCCAAGGAAAATCATGACGATGATAAAATAAATCCATGCCAGTGCACTCGATAAGCCGTAATTCGCTGTAGTTACCTTCGTAATAATCGGGTTCGACGGGAAGGTAAACAAATCAACGACCGTATAAATGATGTTCAGGAAAATGAACGGAGACATGCCGGGCAGCGTAATTTTCCAAAACGTTTCCCAAGGGTCCGCTCCGTCGATTCTCGCGGCTTCATACACCGAGACCGAGATCGTCTGACGTCCCGCCAAGAAGATCAGAATCTGGACGCCGGAGTACCACAGCACCAGCACGAACGAGCTAATGACTTTAATGATCGGTGCGGACCAGGCGGCAGGAAGATATGTGGTAATGAAGCTGCCGATTTCGAATTCTTGTACAAAGCCAAGCGTCCCTTCCCCTTGGGTAATGAACTCCTGGATGATTTGACCGGAGGAGAAGATCACCGGCAGGAAGAAAATGACCCGAAAGAAACCGCGGCCAAGAAACTTCTGATTCAGTAAAATCGCCACCATCAAGGAAAACACGACGATGATCGGAATCATGAAAAGCGATTGACGGAGAAACGGCAGCAGGTCGTTGTAAAGCAAGCCTCCGTCCGCCAGCAGAATTTCCCGGTAGTACTGAAAGCCGACTGGAGTATATTCAATCCCGCTGGCGGTAATCCGAACCCTTTGAAAGCTCATATACAGCGAGTATGCGAGCGGGAAGGCAAGAAAGGTGAGGAACCCGAAAGCCCACGGTGCAATAAACAATGAGCCTTCCAGCTTCCGAAGGGAGACGGCGCTTAGCTTCCATCTGCGACGGTTCATGGAGTCTTCCCTCCTGTAATCACGATAAAGTCTTGTGCCGGAACCTTGATACTTCCGTTCGTATACGGTTCGGCATTATAGTTGACGATGATCTTCTTCCCGTTCTCGTATTCGGTCTGCTTCACATTCGGCGCGAGCGTCCGGTGGCCGGTAATGAGCTTGTTCTGCACATCGCCAAGCGCCTCGTTAAAGCGTTGGTACTCCTCCAGCGCCTTCACTTCCCAATCCCGGTAATTCAAGCTGTAGTACCAGATCGAATACGCGCCCTTCATTTCCCCCGAATCCGCATGAGTAAAGATGAAGCCCGGGTAAGCCCCATACTCGATCGATCGTAAAAACTCCTCTTGATACTGATCCCTTAGATTAGACCAGTCCGACGTGTAGCTGACCAGCCCGTGCAAAGCAATTTGAAGGAACGGAACCGCCTCATCGACGAAGAGATCATGGGAATGATCCTGCTGAATACGATGAATGTGCTTCAGCTCTCCGATACCGTACATATTGCCTCTTTCGACGCTGACACCGCCGAGCGTTTCCTTGATCTCCTTCATAGCCTGCTCATGCAGCTTCCTGACCTCAGAGCGGGGAGCCCTGTGGCGATCATTGAAGTCGCTGTTCAGGTAACGTCCGATGCCGTCCTCCAGATGCAGTCCGTCGGCGCCCAGCTCTTTAAACAGCTGCAGATCCTTGGAAATCATCTGGGTCGCGTAGCGCGGACTCATCATGGTGATCAGGTCCCGGTTATTAAAGTTAGTAAACTCAATCAGGCGTCCGGCCAAATTGCGCATCCCGTCGTATCTCGGCCTAAAGCCGTTCGTTTCCGTATTGTTTTGGCTGTAGTTGGCCGTCAGGAACACCGGTAGCTTCAGGCTGTGAGCGAATTGAATAAACTGCTTCATCCCTTTATTTCCGCCCAGACGGGAATCCACCTCGGTTAAATCCCCATATTTGCTGTAGCCGCCTTCCTGCCAGCCGGAATAGTTAATCGTCATGTTCTCAATGCCCAGCCCATACAGCCGGTTGATCATCTCCGTCGCTTCCGACGTCGTAGTACCCTTCAAATACTTATCCCAGATGAGCCCCTGTTTCCGGTCTGCGCCTACGATATCCACGAACATCGGAATCTTTTTGCTTACCGTCTGCAGCGGCTTCAGGCCTTTGTCCTTCATCAGATACTGCCGGTATTTGGAGGCCATTCCGGTGTAATCGCTTTGAGCCGGGTCAAGCAAATAATATCGCACGGTACGCTGTACGGAGAATCTCTCCTTGCTATAGGTGAAGAACCCGGCATTGCCCTTCTGACTCGTATTTTGGAAAAATTTCACTCGATACTGCCATTCCGGTGTGATCCAGTTTGAAATCCCGAACGCCCCTGATGGGGATGCGAACAGCTTTGCATATTCCTCTCCACTGGTCATCACAGCCACAAACGCCGTATCTCCGGACTTCAATCCGAAAATCGGAGCCACGACATATTGTCTGGCCGTTTCTTCGTTGAAGAACGCATAGTCGCTTCCATAGATGCTTTCCCGATAAATCGATTTGTCCTGCGTACGGTTCGGCTTGAAGCGGATCAGTGCGCCGGGACCGTCCGGCACGAGCATGTATCCTTCTTGGTCCAGTGAAGGCTCCGCGCCTAGAAGCGGATACAGCTTTAGATTGAGCAGCGACAGCTTGCCTTCGACAATGGCGCTGTCCACGATTTTCGTCTCCACATAATCATCGGCCAGCTTGACCTCTACTGGAATTTTAAACCCGGTACCCGCAAAATGATACGTCAGCTTAAACCCGTCCGAGGTGGTCTGGAACCCTTCCAGAACGCCTTTGTCCTCCGCCCAGCTGATGATCTTCGGCTGAGACTTGAAATTGGCCATATCAATGTATTCGAGCATGATCGGCGAGCGCAGGTTGTTCCTCCACGTACCGGATATCGTTTCCTTCGACCAATGCTCCGGATTCGGATACGAGCGGAGCACCTTGCCGCTTCGTTTGTCCTCCGTCTTGAAATGACCTGTCGTGCTGTCAACCCACAGACGAAGCTGTGCATTCTCAGCGACCATGCGGAACTTGCTCTCGTCGGGGAGCTCCGCTGCTCGGTTCGCCTGGGCAGCAGGCGCTTGAGCTGGTGCTTGAGCTGGAGCCGGTGTGGTCTGAGCGGCAGGCTTCGAATCCGCCGGCTGTGCCGGAGCAGGAGCAGCCGGCGCCGGTGCCGCAGCCATACCGAGCTGCGGCGGCGATTGCGACACGAGCAGACCCGCAGCCGTAACAGCTGCCAAGGCGGCTGCGGATAACATTTTGAATTTCCGATAGTTGCGGGTCATCGGATCGTCACCTCCTGGTACACGGAATAGAAGAAGTCTTTGAGCTCATTGGTTAAACCGAACGTAACGAAGATCAGAACGCCGAGAATCGTCATGGTCGCCATGGACAGGAAGATGTTCATTCCCGTTTCTCCGACGCTGTAATTTTGCATCGCCTGCACCTTCCATACCATGAGCAGGGCAACCCATGCGATCAGCGCCGTCTCCAGGAAGGAGAAAATCGCAGCCTCACTGAGCGTCATCAGCTTGGATAGGAACGTCAGCGGCAGTCCCAGCAGTACAAACGGGAATAACGCATACGAGCTGCCATACACCACATCGCGGAAGCGACCTTCTCCCCGATAGATCGTGCTGATCAAGTAGTTCGAGATCACCCACCCGAACCAGACGATGACGAACTGGGTGAAAATCGTCACTAGGTTGATCTCCTGCGCCGCGGACGGATTGAACATGAAATCGGTGCCTGCCCGCATCACGCAGAAGGAAGCCGCCGAAACGAGGAACAGGATCGTGCTGCTAAGCATGCTGCCTTTTCCTTCATAACGGATCGCAGCAAACCCATCCAGAGGGTGCTTCAGAATATAAAAGGCATGCTTTAACTGATTCACCAGCGGAATGTCCGACGGCTTGCGATGCTTCCATGCCTTTCTCCAGCTCGTGTTACGGGTGAACCGGTTCAGGAGATAAAGAGCCAAGCCGCCGATGAGCACGATATTCATCAGCACGCCGAAATGCTTCTGGAACCATTGTAGACGGATTTGCCAGAAGGCGTCCGAATAGCCTTGCACGAATCCCGCTTCGAAGAACAGCCTCTCCGCTTTCTCGAATTCGCCTTTCTTATAAGCGGCTTTGGCAAGCCCAAGCACCGCAGGAGTATAGTAGGCGTTTAAGCGCAGCACCTCCTGCCAAGGCTTCTCGCTCTCTTCATAGCGTCCATCTTGGGTGAGCTGGTTCGCTTTATGCACCAGAGCGCCGAATTCCGACAGACGGAACATTTGGACCGCGCCGTTCTCTTCATCCAAGATGAACAGCTCATTCTTCGAGTTGTTGGCAATCGCCGAAGGCGTCTTCACCACGCCGAGACGATTAGAGGAGGCCGGTGAGGAGCCGCCCCAGAAGAAGAGGAGATTGCCGTTGCCGTCGTATTGGTTCACATACTTGAGAGTCGAATCAATCGCCGTAATGTTACCGCTGCGATCCACCGTCAAATCACTGAGCTGGGGCTTCTGCAGCTTATCCCTCGGAGGGAATCTGACTTCCCCGAACGATTTGGTCGTGACTGAGTCGGAAAATTCATCCTTGAAGGCGAGCAGATCCTTCCCTGCTATGTTCAGCTTCTTAAGCTGCCCTGAAGCTACTTCCTTGGTCGCCGTGTAGATCAGCCCGTTCTGGTCAATGGTCACACTGGCTACCGAGCCCGGCAGCTTGCTAATTTCGCGAAGGTACATTTCACGGGTATAGACGAGACGTTTGAACGCGTCCATAACCGAAAATTCCGTCTTATTGGCCCCGAAGAAGCTCAGGAAGTTGCCGTCCGGATCGAGCTGCAGCAATCCCTGATATCCGCCTAGTGTGGCAATATAGAGGAACCCGCGCTTGTCAACGACAAGCTTGATCGGATCATACTTGAAGGAGTCCGGCAAAAATTTGGATGTCGGCTGCTTGAATTCCTTCATCAGCTTTCCGTTGTTATCGAGACGAACGACCCGCTTATTGCCGGTATCGGCCACATAAATATCGCCCTTTTGGTCGATAAACAGCCCCTCCGGCTTCTTCAGCGGACTTTCTTTGACATCCAGAATCCGGAGCAGTTGTCCTTTCTCGTCCAGGTGCACGATCCGGCTATTCCCGGTATCGGCAATGTAAATATGATCTTTGCTGTCGATGAACAAATCCTTAGGCTGTACGAGCGGAGAATATACCTGCTTGCTCGGGTCCTTCGGATCCGGCACATAGATGTCGCGGCCAAGTGCCGCAACAGGGTTATAAGCCGATTGTGTCCAGACGAGCTGGCCGAAGCTATCTTTATAATTGGTGTCATATGGGACGTAAGCGAATGCGGAAACCGGCCAGATCGAAACCGTCATAAGGACAACCAATAGTACAAGGAGAAGCGATCTGAATGAATGACGTTTGTTCAACTAACGTTCTCCTCCTTCCTATTTAATCCCGGAGTGAGCCATCGTAGCGATCACTTTCCCCTGGAAGAACAAGAATATGATCAGGTTCGGGATGAACATGATAAGTGCTGCTGACGCTGCCGCTCCCTGTCTCGCCACGCTGTTGGCCAAGTTATTGGTCAATGTGGACAAGAAGAACGGGAAATTCTTCATTTCGTCATCCTGCATAAAGAGCGTGGAGGTCTCGACGTTCCCCCAAGAGCTCTGGAAGGTCAGGATCGCTACGGTCGCTACCGCAGGCATACAAACGGGAATGACGACCCGCAAGAATATGAGAAATTCTCCCGCTCCATCAATTCGCGCCGCTTCAAGCAGCTCGTTAGGCAGCTGATCGATAAACTGCTTTAGAAGAAACACACCGACCGGCATCGCAACCAGCGGGAGAATATGCCCCCAGTACGTGTTCATAATGCCTAGGTTGCTGACGACCAGATAACGCGGAATTTGAACCGCTTCCGGCGCAAACATCAACGTCAGGATAATAGTGGCGAATACCATTTTATGCCCCGGAAATTTATGCTTCGATATCGGATAAGCGCACATCGCGCTAACGATCGTGACACATACTACCGCTCCGCCTGAGATGATCAGACTGTTAAACAGATAACGGCTTACCGGAACCGTAGAGCTGGAGGCTACCAGCAGCAATTCTACAAAGTTCTGAAGTGACGGCTCTCTTACCAGAAAGGTAGGCGGATACACGAACAATTCATGATACGGCTTCAGTGCATGGTTAAATATATAGACGAGCGGCAGCAGCATAAACGCCGACAGTATGATGAGGAACAGGATCAACAGCTTCTGGAAGCCGTCCATGGACTTGAGCTTGGAGCCGCCCCCTCCCCACAGCCGCGGCAGCTGCTTCCACCAGGTTAAGGTGCGCTGCATTATTCATCCTCCTTCGAGCCGAACAAGCCCCAGCAAAATTTATTGGATGCGTACATCAGCAGCAAGAGGAATACCGAGATGGCCGCCGCATAACCCATTTCGAAACGGATAAAGCCATAATCGTCAATATGGTTAATGATCAAGTGACCCGCGTATTGCGGCGTCGGGTTCGTACCTGACAACTCCACCCCGATCGCCCCTGCCTTAAAGGTGGACACGATGGCCATGACCGCACCGAACAGCATTTGGGGCTTCATCGAAGGGATCGTAATGTACCAAATCTCTTGTAAGCGGCTCTTCATTCCATCGATGCGTGCCGCCTCGTACAGCTCGCTGTTTACGTTGAGTATCCCTGCAAGCATCGCCAGGAAACCGACCCCCATGCTGGACCACAGCGTAACGGCAATCATCGAGTTCATGAGATACGCCTTATCCGTCACCCAAAGCCGAGGCTCATCCAGAAAGCCCAGCTCGAGCAGGATGCTGTTCAAGTAACCGATCCGGTCCCCTGTCAGCATCGGAAGCCATACAATCGCCATCGCGATCCCCGCCGTAAGAGACGGGGTGTACATAGCGAGCGCAAACCAGCGGCGCGTGGAGCCCGGCAGCTGCGAGATAAGCCATGCAAGTAGGAAAGCGGCGATATAGCCGCCCGGACCGACAATAATCGCAAATTTGAACGTATTCGGAAGCGCATATTTCAGGAAAAGCAAATCCTGTGATATCAAATACTGAAAGTTGCTCCAGCCGATAAAACGCGGCGGTTCGATCGCATTAAAGTAAGTAAAGCTCAATACGATCGCCGCGCCTACCGGTATGACGATGAATGCTGCAAAGCACAGCATGAACGGTGCAATGAACAAGTAGGAGAGGCGATAAGCCCAGATCTCGGAAAGAAGACCCATGAATTTGGATGCCAGGCTCGGCTTTCCTTGTGCCTTCACACCCTTCACCGCAGGCTGTATAGCGCCGGTTCCATTATTTAACATACGTCCTCACTCCTTCCCACGGCTTATCGACAACCGGTAAATCCAACGTTTTCTTCACATTGCCGTCCACATCGACGAACCCGAATTCCTGCTGCTTACGCTTCAGCTCGCGGTCGATTTCCATCACGGCAAGCTCGAGGGAATTCCGGTAGTTCATCCCGTCGACTACGGTGCGGTTCCAGGCATTCGTGATTTCCCGTGTTAGGAAATACCCTCCGGGCAGGTTCGGCATGTCCTTATACCAGCGCCACTGATCCAAGATGACGTTCGCGTCCTCCCGCTTCCATGGCAGCTTGGTGAATGCCTCGATGTTCGAGGTGTTCCAGCGGAACGAAATGCCGTTGAACGATTCCAAATCGGCGCCGTAGCGCTCCTGCACCTCGGCGGAATTCCACCATTTCATGAATTGCCACGCCTGATCCTTTTTGTTGGATGCCTTGAAAATCACGCCCGTCGTCTGACCGCCGCCGGCCCATCGGGTGATGTTTCCATCCGGCTGCTTGGTACCCGGCAATGGAGCGATACCCCAGCGTCCGCTAATTTCCGGCGCCGCTGCGGAGAGCTGAATGTACATATTGTAATCGGAAATTCCGATCGGCATCGTGCCTTTGCGGAAATGCTGGTAGAAGCTCGGCACCTCGCGCTCCATCGCATAAATATTGAACATGTCCGTCCACTGCCTGAAGGCTTGGAAGCCCTCCGGCGTATCCAGAACGGTCTTCATGCCGTCCTTGCTGAAGAAGTCATTGCGGTTCTGGAAGAAGAACATCATGAATTCCTTAGGATTGACGAAGAAATTCATATCGTTCTGCTGAAGATCCGGAAGCAGCGCATATACGTCCTCCCATGTGTTCGGAAGCTTCATATTAAGACGGTCCAGGATATCTTTCCGGTAGAACAGCACCTGGAACGACTGGGTTTCCGGCATCGCGTAGTAGCCCTTGTTGTAATAAAACGGAAGCCAAGACCCAGGACTGTAGCGCTTATAGATTTCATTGAAGTCCGGGAACTGGGACAAATCGTGAATGCTGTTTCTAATCGCATAGTCAACCGGAAGATCCTGAGACAGGCCGAGGGCGATATCCGGTTGAATGCCCGCTGCATTCGCCATGACGAGCAGCTGCGTATTCGGGAGAAGATTGACTCGTACCTTAATCCCCGTCTCCGGTGTAAACAATTCATCGGCAAGCTCCTGGAGCTGCGTAACGTAGTCTCTCCCGCGATGCACCCAAACGTTCAGCTCCGTGTCCTTCATCTCCGTTAATCTGTCCTTGGTTCGGAAGGTGTAGAAGAAATTAACAACGGCTCCTTTGATTTTGGCCGGCCATGACGCTGTCATTTTGGGAAGCTCTTTGTTCGCCGGAGCCAAATAAATTTCGTCCAGCTGCAAAGGCTGCTGCATCAAGACATCGATAAATTTGGCGACCTTCTCCTCCATCGAGGTGATAGTGCTTAAGTGATACGGAATGTCATCGACCTTCTGCAGCAGCTTCTCAAGATCAAGCGCCGAGGAAGCAAAGCCTTGGCTGATATTGTCCTGCCGGCCGTTCACTTGCTCGGTCAGCCCGGCGAGCTGAGTCAGCTGCTTCGCAGCCTCCTTCATGCGAGGAGTCAAGTCGGGCAGCTCCTTCTCCACTCTCCAGGTTCGGTTCTTGTCATCGGTTCCGCCGGTGAGGGAACGCAAATCCTGATCTACGGTATACAGAAGATCCAGCAGCTTCTCAATACCTAGAATAATCGGCTTATATGGAGCGTGAGTGACGGCCATGGAGAGCGTATGATTTCCCTTCTCCAGGTAGAGCTCATATGGAGTGCCGTCCTCCTGCTGCAAAATCGTCCCTTCCCAGCCTGTGCTGTAAGGGAAACGATACGTCAGGAATTCCTGGAACGGCACCTTTCCGTCAATGCGAATCGTCCGATAAGAGGCCTTCTGGGAAATCGTGTTCTGCAGCGTACGCATGGCCAGCTTATAGTGACCCGATTCCGGTACGTTCAGCGTCCAGGTCAGCTCCTGGTTCTGATTCCACCACCGCTTCCCTCCAATGGTATTAAAGGTGATGTTCCCCGTAGCCAACGGGAAGGTACGCATGTCCGTATCCGAAGCCATCTGGATGGAGGAATCGTTCTTGACAGCAGGCTCTTCCGCTTGGATCGTCAGTACATCGGCAGCTATCGGCTTGGCGCCCGGATACGCGGCCTTCACTTCAGCGTAGGTCTTGAGCTTCTTAGGCGGCGTCAGCTTAATGGACTCCAGCGCAACCGGCTCGTAGCCTTCGATCCGCAGGACGTGCGTCCCTTTTGTAAGAAACCACTGCAGCGGCTCCGCGTAGGCCCCGCCGGAATCTCGCAAGGAGGTCACCGTCCATCCGGAGATGTCCTCCGATCTCGGTCGAATATCATCGCCCCGGTCATCCTTCTTAATCGGCCTGACATCCTTCCACTGCCGGTACAATGTGATGGAAGAAGCTTCGCGGAACGGGCTCTTCCCGTCCAGCGACATATTCCACACGGCGGGACGCCTCAGACTTTTCCCTGTAATGGGACGATAAGAAACCTCCATCTCGTACAATCCATCGGCCGGAACGTCCAGCTTATATTCGACCCAGCCATTCCCCGTTCCGGTCCATTGCAGGGTATTCTGCTTTCCCTCATAGCTTCCCAGGGTGATATGGTCACTCATTGCTTGTATGACAGCTTTATTCGCTGCGGCAAGCTCGATAGTCCCCGTTGCCGGCTTAGCGCCCTTCTCCAGCCAGCCTTTCCATACATCCGCATAGTACGGCTCCGTGTCTTTCATTAATGAAGCACTGGTATTGGCGGCAGCCGGCGTTTCTCCTGCGGCATCGGCCTTAGGAAGAGCTCCCGGAAGCGCGCTGGTAAGAGCGAGCGCTACGATCAACGACGTTGAGAGTAAGCGTTTGCAGGTTTTCCACTTGGTCAACACGGGCATGGGTACTTTTCACTCCTTTCCCCCATAGATCTTAATCAAGCAAGCGCTCGCCGGTTTCATGATGAAAGAACAGCGCCTTAGACATGTCGAGAGCAACCTCGACTTTATCATCCTCATTGAAACGGTACCTCGGGTTCACACGTGCGACTAGCGCCTTATCCTTGCCGATGTCCAGATGCAGAAAGCGGTCGGCACCCATCAGCTCGTCGAGCTTAAAGACTCCCGGCACAATCGCTTTCGGAAACGCCTGGAACACAAGGGATTCCAAGCTGACATTCTCCGGTCGGATCCCCAAGATCACGGTACGGTTCACTTGTTTGTTTTTCGTAAGCGCTTGTGTTTTGCCTTCCGGAACTTCCAGTGCAAAGCGCGGCGTGTGGAATTCCAGCTTCCCGCCGGCCCCTTCTTGAATTCGGCCCTCGATGAAATTCATCGGCGGCGAACCGATAAAGCTGGCCACAAACGTGTTATTCGGCAAGGTATAAATCGTCTCCGGCGTATCCACCTGCTGAATCACGCCATCCTTCATGACGACGATGCGGTCTCCCATGGTCATCGCTTCAATCTGATCGTGCGTAACATAGATCATGGTAACT
This sequence comes from Paenibacillus silviterrae, assembly GCF_030167925.1. Taxonomy (GTDB): domain Bacteria; phylum Bacillota; class Bacilli; order Paenibacillales; family NBRC-103111; genus Paenibacillus_G; species Paenibacillus_G silviterrae. The sequence continues at coordinate 520,257 of NZ_JASKUT010000002.1, read as the reverse complement.
CCAAGCTTCTTATGCAGGCTGATGATCTCAGTGCGCATCTGCACCCGAAGCTTCGCATCCAGGTTCGAAAGCGGTTCATCCATCAGGAAAACCTGCGGATTTCGTACGATCGCCCGACCGAGCGCCACCCGCTGCCGCTGTCCCCCGGAGAGCTCTCTAGGCTTGCGCTCCAGATATTGCTCAATTTCGAGCACCCTCGAGGCCCGTTTCACCGCGAGATCGATCTCATGCTTCGGCAGCTTGCGTAAACGAAGTCCGAAGGCGATGTTTTCATATACCGACATGTTAGGATACAACGCATAATTCTGGAACACCATCGCAATATCCCGATCCTTCGGAGGCAGGTCGTTAACCAGCGTATCCCCGATATAGATCTCTCCCTCGGAGATATCCTCCAAGCCTGCGATCATGCGAAGCGTCGTCGATTTGCCGCAGCCGGACGGGCCGACGAAAACGAGGAACTCTTTGTCCTGAATTTCCAGATGGAAATCCTTTACGACCGGCGGCTTATCCTTCGCATACCGTTTATATAAGTGATTGATTAGAATCTTGGCCATTGCTATCGCCTCCGCGTACAATTTACACGATCTTACTATTATTGTAGCGTAAGGGATGTGAAGACGGTGTGAAGAAATTCCACATATCTAAAGCTTGAGTGCCAAGGATATTTTTGGAAAATGTTGTTCTATTACGCTGCAGTACCGTCTAAATATGCTTCCGTTTGGTTTGTGTCAACATAGCGTGACATTCTCTTGTAATCAAAAAAAGGATGCCTTATCATAATTTGGGAGTACTCGATTCCGGCCGGCCTAACGAGTCTCTCGTGCTGCACATTCCCTAATGAAAGGTGGAACAACCTGTGTCAAAGGCAAGAAGTGGTTTCCGATCCTGGCTTACTGCTGTACTGTTAGTCTCCTTCCTAATGCCTCCGCTTGGCATTTCCACGCCGACGGCGACCGCATCCGAGGAAACGAGGGTGAACCTTGCGCTAAACAAAAAAGTAGCGCAAAGCTCAGACTGCTCATGCGGTCGAGCCGTCCAAGCCGTTGACGGGGATCCTGCGACCTTCTGGCAGCCGCTCAGCGCGGACCGCAGCGATGGAACCGTATGGCTCACCGTAGATTTGGGCAATATGCTTACCGTTGACCTGGCGGAGCTTGATTTCCGAACCGGTGCCGTAAGCAGTTATTCGATCCACACATCGACTGACCAGCAGACATGGCAGGAAGCCGCAACCAAGAAGGTAACCGGTTCGATCTCAGGTAAAATCGAAACCATTCCTTTCCCAGCTACCACGGCGAGGTACGTAAGAGTTACGGTTGCCTTATCGAATACGAATTTTCAATTGAACGAATTTGCACTATATGATACGAACGGCAAGCCGATTCCAACGGTATTGGAAAGCGTCTATGTAGCTGACGCAGCAGGGGGAGCTATGAACGAGTACGACACCATCCGTCTTGCCAAAGGGGAGTCCTACCCGCTTCAGCTGGGCGGAAAACTGAGCAATGGCCAAGGGACTGACTTAGCGGAAGCGCAAATCACGTGGGAAAGCTCACAGCCCGGCGTTGCGGGAGTGGATCCGTCCGGTCTTGTAAACGCTTCCTCTGAAGGGGTGGCAAAAATTGTAGGCAAAGCCACACTGGATACTGTAACCAAAGAATCCAGCGTGTGGGTGGATGTGTATGATCCGGCCATTCTCATGGTCGATGTGCAGCTGGAGCATACGTTCATGACTCGGGAAATCGGCAAACCGGCTTTATTGCAAAACGGGGATGCCTACCCTTCTGTCAAGCTGCTGCCTTATGTTGACGGCACCGTGACGGCCGCCCTTTGGTCGAGCGCGGATCAAGTTGTTCTCCACCAGCTTGCTCCAACGAGCCTGCAGCAAGGAGCCGAGAAAGCACTTGTATTCCCAGGGCATATACAAACGGAGGGACCGTTCGAAATTCGATTGACCTTCCATTTTAACGGTAAAGCTCCGGTCTATGATACCTTTTACTTTACTGTTCGGAACCCGAATGAAATCGATCCTAATCAAAGCCAGATTGCCTTTATCGGGAAAAAAGGACACATGGAGTACCTTTCCGATTATCGCGGCAATCGCATTATCGATTTCTCCAACGCCGGTTACATGGGTGGAGGCGTCAAGCTTCCGGATGTGCAGGCAAGGGTTGTCATAGAACCGGGGGATGGCGATGATACTGCGCGGATTCAAGCTGCGATCGATCAGGTATCTCAAATGCCTCAATCGGCCGAAGGCTTCCGCGGCGCCGTATTATTGAAGAAAGGCACCTATGAGATCGAAGGCAGCCTTAAGGTCAATGCGAGCGGTGTAGTACTTCGGGGCGAGGGGCAAGAGGAAGACGAAACGGTCCTCTATGCCACAGGTACGACGAAGCGGGATCTGCTCCAAATTCGCGGAGAAGCGCCTAAGCTCCTTATGGATACCAGCGTTAGGGTGACGGACTTATTCGTACCGGCAGGGGCACGCTCCTTCCACGTAGAGGATGCAAGCGGCCTTGCGGTTGGGGATACGGTGAAGGTACGCCGCTACGGCAATGCCCGCTGGATACATGAGATCGACATGGATACGATCGTCGAAAGAGAAGGCACGCAGCAGTGGTCTCCTTTTAACCTGGATTTCGACCGTGTCATTACAGCAATTGAAGGTCATGTCGTAACCATCGACGCGCCTCTTGCGAACTCGATCGAGCAGCGCTGGGGCGGCGGTGCGGTCATTAAATACGAGGATCCCGACCGAATTGAACAGATTGGAATCGAGAAGCTGCGCGTCGTTTCCGCATTCGATCCGAGCGTGACTCTTACGAACGGCGGAAAACCGTATTATGCCGACGAGAATCATGCCGTAAGCTTCGCCGTCTTCTCCAACGTCAAGAACGCTTGGATGCGCGAAGTCACCGGTCTCCACCTGAATCATGCGCTGGCTCATGTCAGCCGGGGCTCCAAGTGGATTACCGTCCAAGACAATCGATCGCTCGATATGGTCAGTCAAATTACAGGCGAACGCCGCTATCCTTACAAAATGAGCGGAGAGCTGACGCTGATGCAGCGCAATTATGCGGAAACCGCAAGACACGCCTTTGTCGTCGACAGCCGCGTACAAGGCCCGAACGTTTTCCTCGACAGCACATCGATCACCGAATACGCGACAAGCGAGCCGCATCATCGCTGGTCCGTCGGCGGATTGTATGATCTTGTGAAATCGGACATCGCCGTTCAAGACAGGGGCAGGCTGGGAAGCGGCCACGGCTGGTCCGGAGCGAATTACGTCACATGGAACACGGAGGGCGATCTGGTGTCCCAGCAGCCTCCGACCGCTCAGAATTACGCTATCGGTCACATCGGTAACAAGCCGAAGCCGTATCTCCCCAGCGGGGAAGATCAAAGACCTCGGGCAGACGCTCATTGGGAGCACTATGGCATGCATGTATCCCCGGCGAGTCTATATCGTCAGCAGTTGACGGACCGTCTAGGCAGTGCAGCAGTGCAAAATATAGAACGGAGCCTGGTTGGCGGCGGAGGCCTCGACACAGCTGAGCTTCCGTCCGACCGGTTGCCTCTGCTCAAGGGGATAAAGGTAAACAACAAAGCATTGCCTGCATTTGCACCCCATGTTTTTGATTACACGATCACCGTCCCTGCCGGGAGCACCCATGTACCCGTAATCCGGCCGCACGATATGCGGGATGATGTAGAAGTAAGGGCTGCGTCTACACTCTTCGGCAAAACGGTTCTCATCGTTCAGGATAAGAAGAATGCTGAGAACTCAGTGCGGTACAACATCCGCTTCATAACACAATAATTTCGTCAAGAATGGGAAAGAGCCGGTTCACTTCGCAAAGTGCCGGCTCTTTTGTTACAGCGGAAACCGAAAGATATTCACTTCCTCATCTGTAAACCACGCAGAAAGTGATCAACGACTGCCATAGCTTCAGCTTGTGCCTTCGGTATGTCCGACTGATGGGCAGTCCACAACGCCGCCTCGTTTAACGCCCCGGAAAGGGAATGAGTCAATGCCTCAATGGACAGGCTTGGGAAGAAATGCTGCATGGAGGCGAGCTGCTCTTGAAGAAGCTTCATCGAATGCAGCTGGTCAAGGGTACGCCATTCCTCCCAGCCAAGCACGGCCGGGCCGTCAATCAACAAGGGTCGCTTGTTATTCGATTGTACCGCTGAAGCGATGAAGGCCCTGCAGCCAAGAAGAAGCTGCGCCCAAGGATCTTCGCTTTGCGAGGCCTCGTTTTCTATGTCGGCGGCGATCTCCTGCTGAATCTGCTGCAGCACGGCGACAAACAGCTTTTTCTTACTTCCGAAATGATGGTACAAAGCCCCCCGTGTCAGCTTGGCCTCCCGGGCGATTTCTTCTAATGACGTATCCGCAAAGCCAAGCCGGGTAAAGTGGGCGCGGCCAATGGCCAGCAATTGCTGAATGGTTTCGTTAGCCTCTTCTTTTGTTCGTTTCATAGCTCTATCTTCTCCGTGATGCTCACTTCGTTTCTTCGCTCCATATTTGCTCCGAATATTGCGTCCGGTAGGATTCGGAAGGAGGCATTATGGTGATGATATCCAGCAGCACACCGTTCGGGTCGCTTGTAATGAAGTGACGTTGTCCGAACTCTTCATCCCTAAGCGGCAAAAGCAGCGGCAGCTGCTCCTGCATGATGAACCGGTCATACCAATCATCGACATCGTTCACTTCAAAGTTAAGAATCAAGCCCTGTGTCAAGCCGCGGGATTGTGCTGGAATCGTCTCATGGAAGCCATCCAGCAAAGCAAGCTCATAAGTGATGTCATGTTCCGTTTTCCTCAAGCTAACATACCATTCCGATTCGAACACTGCTTCAAAACCAAAATAATGCTTGTAGAAATGCGCACTCTCCTCCACTTTGTCCGTCATGATGACGGGGTAAAAACTATTCACTCTCATAAAATGCCTCCTTTAAAATTGGCAACCAGTATTTACCTGTATTTTAACATACATACTGATTGTATGTAAATAAACAAAAAAAACAACCTGCCCTCTACATACAGGCAGGCTGTTCTTGGATTTACCATTCAGCTACGGTACCGTCCGCATTGCGCCACAGCGGATTTTTCCAGTCGTGACCGATACGGGCCATCTCGCGGACCTTCTCCTCGTTCACTTCAATTCCCAGTCCCGGTCCTTGAGGAATTTGAACAAAGCCGTTGTTGTAACCGAACACCTTCGGATCGCTCAAGTAATCAAGAAGGTCACTTCCCTGATTGTAATGAATTCCGAGGCTCTGCTCTTGTATAAACGCATTCGGCGAGCAGGCATCTACGTGCAGGCAGGCTGCCAATGCAATCGGACCGAGCGGACAGTGCGGAGCAAGTGCCACATCGTAAGCTTCCGCCATAGCTGCAATTTTGCGCGTCTCCATGATGCCGCCGGCATGGGATACATCCGGTTGTATAATATCTACAACCCCCTGCTGCAGCAGCTCCTTGAAGCCCCAGCGAGTGTACATCCGCTCGCCTGTAGCAATCGGCGCCGAGGTATACTTGGCGATTTCCTTCAATGCCTCATTGTTCTCCGGCAGCACCGGCTCCTCTATAAACATCGGACGGAACGGCTCCAGCTCCTTAACCAAAATCTTGGCCATCGCCTTGTGAACCCGACCATGGAAGTCAATGCCGATCCCAAAGGAAGGACCGCCTACCTCACGAACTGCAGCAATACGCTGCAGGACGGCATCCACCTTATCGAAGGTGTCGATGTAGTGAAGCTCCTCCGTACCGTTCATCTTCACCGCAGTGAAGCCCGCTTCGATCTGCTTCCGGGCCGCTTCCTTCACGTCGCTGGGACGATCCCCGCCAATCCAGTTATAAACCCGAATGCTGTCGCGGCACGCGCCGCCCATCAGATCATACACCGGAGCATTGTAGTATTTTCCTTTAATATCCCACAGCGCTTGTTCAATGCCGGACATCGCACTGGTTAATACCGGACCCCCCCGGTAAAATCCTCCCCGATACATCACCTGCCACAGGTCTTCAATCCGCATCGGATCTTGTCCGATCAGATAAGAGCTAAGCTCCTCGACGGCCGCGCGGACGGTATCCGCCCTTCCCTCGACAACAGGCTCTCCCCAACCGACAAGACCATCGTCTGTCGTCATTTTTAAGAACAACCATCTAGGCGGCACTTTAAAAAGCTCAATGGATTTAATTTTCATATAAAAATCCCTTCCTTTGCTTATGATGACGTTTTTCATTATACAACATAATTCGTATCTTTACATATCTTTTTTATTTTTTCATCTGCTCATCAACTTGACGCCTGAAATGGGCGGGTGTATGGCCGATCATTTTTTTGAACGTGCTGTGGAAGTGAGGCAAGCTATCGATACCGCATGCAAGGGCGATCTCGCTAATGCTATGCCGGGTGGTCTGCAGCAATTCGACCGCCTTCAATATTCGTTTGGTGTTTACGTATTCCGTGATCGTAAGTCCGGTACACCTCTTAAAGGTTCTGGACAGATGCGCCGGAGATACGCAATGGTTCGCCGCTAGCGCGGACAGGCTCAGATCATAACCCAAATGGTCGTCAATATGAGCCAGCACCTCCTTCATCCACTCGGGACCTAAAGAGAAAGAAGTGTCTTCCCTTTCACTCGAGCTTGCCCTGGTCATCAGCAATAATATTTGGGAAAGGTGGAGAAGAATTGCGTGGCGGTAGCCCGGAGAGCACTGCTGCTGCTCCTTGTTGATCCCATCAAGCTGCGTTTCCAACGTGCGGTTCTCATCGCTTGGCAAATGAAACTTGTAATTTTTATGCCTTTTCGCTTGCTCGAAACACTTCATTAGCGAAAAGGATTCCCCCGAATGCATCTGCGGTACGGTGACTGCGTTAAAAAACAAAGCCGTTGACGTCACTGGACAATCGGCATTGGGCAGTGCCCGATGAATGGTGTTCGCCGGAATCAGAAAACAGTCGCCCGCTTCCATGTCGTAAAAATATTGATCAATAAAAAATACGCCCGAGCCGGAATACACATACACAAGCTCGAACCAATCATGGATATGGTCGGGGAGCTCATTGTGGGGCAGCTTCGTATCCTTAAAAACCATAGCCATTTGAAAGCCTTGATGGGTTGGTATCCGCTGATGAAGAGGATTCATCCTAGCCCTCCTCCTTTATATTATTTTCATTATTGTTAAGATACGAACTTATAGAACCGATTTGCAACCAATATTTACCCGATTACATCAGAACCATCTATGTTATCATCTCAATCTTGACGAAAGTGAAGGATTGTTATATGCTCATAGAAATTTTACATGGATTGTTTGAAGATAGAAAGAGGTAACGATCTGTATGGCAGGCAATGAAATCAGCGATAAAAAAGGAAGCAAGCTAAGCATCCTGCAAACCTTGCGGAAGCACGGCAATGTGTCAAGAATCGATCTGACCAGACTGACCGGCCTTAGCCGAGCGACTGTGTCTGTCTCGATTGCAGAGCTGATCGAGAGCAAGCTGGTCCGGGAAACCACCGACCGTATGACAACCAAAGGCAGACCCGCCACGTATTTGGAGCTGGTGCCCTATGCTGGTACGATCATCGGAGCGGACTATGACAACTCGCGATGGACGCTATGCGCATTCGACTTAAGCGGAAATATCATCAAGACGGCTTCCATTCCCGCCGCTTTACCGTCAGCCGAGGATGTGCTTCACTCCCTTCTCATTCAATTGAAACCGTTTATCGGCAGTCTGGAGCAGCCCCCTATCCCGATTCTTGGTCTTGGTGTACCCGGATTAGTCGATTCCGATTACCAAACCATTCGGAGTGCGCCGGAGCTCGGCTGGTATCATATCGATGTCGGCGGCATCGTCCGGAAGGAGCTCGGCTGGACCTCCGTGACGATAAATCGTCACCGCGCCCGCGGGTTAGCGGAATGCCGTTACGGCTCAGGACAAGACTACCATCATCAAATTTATTTGGGAGTAGGTTCCGGGATTGCAGCCGGGATTTACATTGACCGTCAGCTCATGTCCGGTTCCACCGGAGGTGCCGGCGAGCTTGGTCACACGACGATCTTGCCGGATGGCCCCCTGTGTCACTGCGGCAATCACGGATGCCTGCAAGTGCTGTCCAGCGCGCCGACCATCGAGCAGCAATTCCGCAAACGTATCCGGCAAGGCGAAGCAAGCGTTTTACAAAATAAAGAAGACTTTGACTTGCAGATGATGAGGGCCGAAAATATCGGCACAGCGGCCGATCAAGGAGACGAGCTCTCCGGAGCAATCATCAAGCAAGCAGCTTCATATCTTGGTATCGCCATGGCGAATCTTGTCAACCTTTTCAATCCGGAGGCTATTATTTTGGGCGGCCGTATGCCCCATGCAAGCAAGCTGTTCGTGGACACAGCGGCATCCGTCATGCGCCAGCGTGCCAGCAGCTCGCTTGGAGCCGTTACGGCCGTGAAAGTTAATGCGCTGCATGATATCGGCGGACCGCTCGGAGCGGCCAATTTCGCCTTCGATCAAAAAGCTCATATTTCCTTGTTCCAGTAAAAAAATCGGGCTCCAGCGATTTGTATAGAATCGCGGAGCCCGTTACTATGATGACGGAATAAGTGCTTAATCTCGAGTGATTTTTACCATATTCATGTTTTGATCCCATTCTACCTTCGCATCAAGGTTCTCGGAAACGAAGCGTACGGGAACGAATGTCGAACCTTCCACCAAGATCGCCGCTTTCTCCAAAGTACGGGACGAGCCGTTCACAGTAGCCTCGGTACTGTCAATCGTGAGCACAATCACCTTCCCGGTAAGCGGGTCCGTAATCGTCACTTGCTTGGCCGCGTCATTCCAGCTGACATCAGCGTCCAGCTGTTCGCTGACAAAGCGGAGCGGCACCATCACTGTGCCTTGATCGTTGTAAGGCTTCGTGGAAGCGGCACTGAAAGATGAGTCGTCCATCAGCATGTTGATTTCCTTTTTCGTGATTTTCAGATCGTTTTTCAGCAGCTGGTAAACGGTAGACTTCGGATCGAGGGACGCCAGAAGCTTGCTTGCGTTCACGTCACCCATCGACTGGCTGATATCCACAACGCCGTCCTTCGTATCTATCGTATGAAGTGTCACCGGTTGATTGATATTCCAGCGCTCCTCCGCCATGGTTACCTTGATCTGCTTCACTCCGCTTTTATCTTCCTCCGGCATCGTCAGCAGCAGCTCCGTATTCGATTTACGGATCTGCTGTTTACCGTCCGCGTAGAGATCAACCTTCAGCACCTGTTTATCATTCAGTGCTTCACTCAGCTTCTTGCCGCTTTCGGATTCGCGGAATTGCTCGAACGAAGCATCGAAATCCTTCATTACCTTTTTGAGCTGCTCGCTGATCATTGTGTAGACAAACTCTACTGCAAGCGTTTTGTTTTTCAGAAACGGCAGCATCATTTCAACCTGCGAGCTGCCATCGCCTGTGAGCTCTTCCTCCTCCGCTTGCTTGGCTATTTCCTCGATCATCGGGGCATAGATGTCATAAAAGACGCCGATGATTTCTTTCAGAGCCTTCTCGTCGGACAGCAGATTCGTTACGAAGCCTTTGAACAAATCAATCAGCTCATGACCATAAATTTCAGCGTGAATATTGTTCAGCATCAAGCTTTCTCCCTGAATCGTCTGGGCCGCTTCCTGAACGGAAATCGTCTTCGGATTCGGAGCTGCGCCGAGAAGAGCGGCGACCAATTTCGGTGCGGATTCAACAGCCCTTAGCTGCATCTGCTCCATTTGCTCGATCATCACCTTCTGAAGCTTCTCTCCCGATTCTTTCATGGCGTCCATGTTGTTCTTGATCAAGATCGGCTTCTTGGCGCCTTCAAACCAGAGAAGGAATTCCTGCTGGCTTTTCATCGTCAATTGAAACGGAATGCTGCCCTTCTTATATTCAAAATTTCCCTTCACGGACACTTCCAAAGGTGATTTCGCCTTAACCTCCGTCATATTCAGCTTCATCGTGCCGAATAAATCCATGAACAGCTGCTGATCCGCTGGAATGCTGTCTGAAGGATCCGGCGTTATCTCCAGCGCAATCAACTGCTTGCCCTCCATCGATTTGACCGAAGCATTATTTGCAATGATCTGGGCTACGTCTATTTTGCCTACCGGCTGACAGCCTGCGATCAGTAGCATTCCTGCCAGCGCACCGCCCATCACGGGGGTCCAACGTTTTTTTCTCATGTTCCATTTCCACTCCCTATGTATGATTGAAGCAACAATATGGCTTCTTACGTCCTTGGACGCATTTGGTTTCCAAAGCTTATCTTTATACTTATACGCTGTTCGCTTTGCAAATCCTTTAAAAGGGATAGAAAATAAGCGAAATCGTCAGCAGGCGGGTGCGCGGCAAGGCAGATACGTAGTCAAAAAGGGGCATTCGCGGGCTGTAACAATGAACAAGCAGAGCCACGAACACTACCCTTTAAGCTCCCCGCCCAGCCCGGCCTCTCTCGCCAACAAAATCGCTTGTGCGCGATCGGCGACCTGAAGCTTATTCAGGATGTTCGACACATGATTGCGCACGGTCTTCAGTGTCAAGCTCAGCTTCCTCGCGATCTCCGCATTGTCCGAGCCGCGGGCGAGCCACTCCAGAACCTCGCGCTCCCTCTCTGTCAGCATCGGAAGCAGCGGATGCGCGGCGGCGGTTTTACCCATTATGCTGTCAAAGTAAAACATCATCTTTCGCGCGATGGAGGAGCTGAAGATCGCTTCTCCGCTGCTGACAACCGAGATCGCGCGGACGATCTCCTGCTTCCGGGCGCCTTTAAGCATGTAGCCGCGGGCCCCCGCCCGCATCGCCGAAAAAACCGAAGCATCATCATCGAACATCGTCAGAATCAGGATGCCGATATGCGGGCTGGTGCGAATGATGTCCCGCGTCGCCTCGATGCCGTTCTTCCCCGGCATGCTAATGTCCATAAGCACGATGTCCGGCTGCTGCTCTTCGGCGAGGCGGACCGCCTCTTCCCCGTCGGAAGCTTCGCCCGCAATTTCGAACTCCGCCACCGTGCTAAGCGAGGAGACGAGCCCTTCCCGAAACATCGGATGATCATCCGCCAATAAGATGCGTGTCTTCTCCATAAACAGCCCCTCCCTCCCTTCTCTCCTCCCGCGGGAGGAGTACGACAATTTCCGTTCCTTCCCCGTCCTCCGATCGGATCGTACAGCTTCCCCCCAGCTCCTCCGCCCGTTCCTTCATCGAATGGACACCTACGCCTGCCCGATCCTTCAGCCCACTCCATCCTCGGCCGTTATCGCGAATTTGCAGCCGCAAAGCCTGCGGCTCAGCTGCGATTCGGATCGTACAGACAGTGGCTCCAGCATGTCGAACCACGTTAGTTAACGCCTCCTGCACAATGCGATAGACAGCCACCTCAACTGCGGCTGAGAGCAGGAGCTCACGCTCCGCTCCATCGAGCACGATCCGCAGGCTGCCGCTCTCATACTGCTGCGCCAGCTCCTGCAGTGCAAAAGCGAGGCCGAACTCGTCGAGGGCCGGAGGACGCAGCGCGTACACGAGCCGCCGAATGTCGGCGATCGAAGCCCGCAGCTGCTGTTGGGCCGCCTCGACGGATTGCTTCGCCCGCTCGGGCTGCGTCTCGTGCTGCTGCACCGCCTCCTCGAGCCGCAGCAGTACGCCGGCAAGACCGGAACCGAGCCCGTCGTGCAGATCCCGTCGCAGGCGGCGTCGCTCCTCCTCGCGGGCGGTAACGAGCCGCTCCCGCGACCGGTGCAGCTCCCGCGTCAGGCGAACCGCCTGTACAGCGATGCTCACTTGGCCGACCAGGTCGCCCAGCACACGGCGCTTCCCCGGCGGCAGCGTCTCCTCGAACCGCTCTACGCCAAGCACCAGCTGTCCTGCAGCCTCGCCTTGCAGCTCGAGCGGAATCATCGTGCAGCCGTTTCCTGACGGATGTCCGTACGCGGCGAGCAGAACCGGCCCCTCGCCGGTGTGCAACTCGATCGCTGCATACGGGAGCCTCAACGCCTGTGCTGTCTGGTTCACGACCGTTTGCAGCAAGGAGCTATGCGTGAAGGCTCCCTCTAGCCGCTGTGTCAGATCCGACAAAATGCGGTAAGGGTCGTCTTTCTCCCCATAGACAAGATGATTCACTTCCTTTTGTATCCGCTCCCGCAGGGGATGGAACATCACAGCGACCAATCCGGTAGCCAGCAAAGCTACGATCATATGCACCTTGCCCTGCAGCAATACGCCTAAGGCGCCGACCAGCATAACGTATACCAGCAGACTCAAGCTGCTGAGTACGATATAGACAAGCGTCCGGTTGAAAGCAACGGAGAGAGGTCTAAGACGCGTTTCGAGCACCGTAATCCCGATAGAAAAGGGCAGTACGAGAAGACCTATGTATAGTAAGGTTATCGTAGTCATACTAAGCAGGCCATGGCTGACGAAGATCTCCAGCATACCGAATATGCCGGCTATCGAATAACCTCCGAAGCCGAGGAAGAACCAGACGATTTGACGGCGCTGCTCTGTCGTCGCCCCGTGCCGGTAACGGTAGCCCTGCGCCACAAAAACCAAACCGTGCATAACCAGCATATATGCATTTTTCATCAACGGCCCCCAGCTCACGGTATTCAACAGCGTCAACGAGGGAAACCATAAGGTGATCGCCATCACGATGAGCCAAACCACCGCAGGGACCACCGTCCACCGAGGGAAGAAGCGCCCGTTCGGAAACAAGAACAGAAAGAACAAATACATCGAGCCGAAGCCGTTCAAAAGCAGAAACATGTTCATGAGGACCGGGGCATCTGCAAATAAGGAATCATCCGTGCTGAAGATCGTGCCTGTTACAACGAGCAGCATGGACGCAATCACCGAGTAATAATCCCGCCAGCCGTATCGATAAACGAGAAAACCGACCATCCATGAGGATAGGTTCTGGATGGCCAAAAGAACGACGATGAAACCGCCGTACAGTCCTGCCGGCAAACCGAGAGACGCAAGCTGTTCCAGCTGAATCGCGTTTAACTGAAGAAAGCTGCTGCATACGTTACCTTCACATGGCTCGGAATATACACTTACACCGCGGATATGGCTGTAGAACGAAACCATGATGGACATCCCCGCCGCAATCCACCATAGGATATGAATCAAAATGCGCACTGCCAATTCCTTTTCCCCCCAGGCTCGAGGACTATTTCTACAAGTATAGCATGCTCCCGATCCCGATGGTTCAGGAATGTTGGCGCCTGAAGAAGTTCCCGGCCTGGTCGGGAATCCTGCCCTTGTATCCGGGACGGACGGGAAGCTACAATAACGTCCGTTGAGAATATCGCATATCGTCAAAAGGAGTGTGGAGCCCTTGATCTCAGTACCTAACGCTTATTTTCGTTTTAGCGGCTGGATGCTGCTGCTTTCCGGCTTGATCATTACCGTGGTCCAATTTATTCATCTCGAGGATGTGCCCGCCAGTGTGGCGGAATTGTCGTATTTCGTCCCAACGGCGGTGTGGACCCATGTGGCGCTGTTCATTGCCGTCACCATGCTGTTGATGGGACTGCCCGGACTCTACTTGCGCCAGTCGAAGGGACTGAGATGGTGGGGCTGGCTTAGTTTTGTTATGATATTTATCGTATTTATGTTCGATACAACCCATGCGGTACTGCAAATCTACCAATACCCTGTACTGTTCGACAACATCACGACCGAGGAACAGTTAAAGGCAACCTCCGACCTCGTGATGAAAATCCAAATGAGCGAAGGCTGGCCGGGCTACTACATGATGAAATTGCTGTTCCCCGTCATGCTTATAGCACTCCCGCTTATGGGAATTGCCATGCTTCGGGCCCGCATTCTCTCCAAATGGCCTGCGATCGTTCATTTACTGCTCTTCGCCCTGCTGATTGTACCTACCGAGTCCATGATGAAATTCGTCTTCCCGTTATCTTTTCTGATCTACGCATGGTACGGCTGGATTCTTGCCTTTGAGAGCGGAGCGGCCGCTAAACCGGCGGCCCAAGAAGCCGTCACTACCGCAGTATAAAGCATCCGGAAGAAGCCCTTCTACCTACGAGGCAGTAAGGGCTTCTTTACTCAACCCGGGGCTAGGGCTGCGTCCCCAGCTCATCCGGCCGATGCCAGTCAATCTCTCCTCGAGGTCCTGCGGCATATTCGTCCAATGTCATCATCTGCTGCACGATCAGCTTGCCCATCATAAACCCCTTTACCTTATCAAGATCATTTTATTATAGCTCCATCAACTTCGCCGGATTTCTTCTCGATTGCGTTTTGTTTATAATGATCGATAGTAGATGAGAGATCAGGAAGCCGGAAGGAGAGAAAGCATTTTGACACTTCAGCAATTGCGGTACGTGATCGAGGTGGCCAAGCAAGGCTCGATCAATGAGGCAGCCAAACGGTTATTTATTGCTCAGCCCAGTCTCTCCAATGCGATTCGAGATCTGGAGGAAGAACTTCAAATCGTTATTTTTGAAAGATCGAACAAGGGAATTCGGCTTTCTCAGGAGGGGGTTGAATTCCTGAGCTATGCCCGCCAGGTGATAGAGCAAGCGGAATTGCTTGAAGCACGCTATCTGGGCACTCAGCCTTCCAGGCAGCATTTTTCCGTTTCGACGCAGCACTATGCCTTCGCCGTGAACGCTTTCGTCCGGCTGGTGCAACAGTATGGGCAGGAGGAATATGAGCTTGCCTTACGCGAAACCAAGACCTACGAGATTATCGAGGATGTCAAGAGCATGCGGAGCGAAATCGGCATTCTGTACTTGAATGAGTTTAACCGAAAGGTCATCCACAAGCTGCTAAAAGAAGCCCGGTTACAGTTTACCGGTCTGTTTACAGCCAAGCCCCATATTTTTATCAGCAGCAAAAATCCGCTGGCCAAGCAGCCCATCGTAACGATCGAGCAGCTTCAGCCATACCCTTATTTGTCCTTTGATCAAGGGGAATATAACTCCTTTCACTTCGCCGAAGAAATACTGAGCACCATGACCCGGCCGAAGAGCATTCGTGTAAATGATCGCGCCACCCTCTTCAATCTGTTGATCGGTTTAAACGGATATACGATTTCGACTGGCGTATTAAGCGCAGATTTGAACGGCAACGAAATTGTCCCTGTGCCCTTAGATCTGGAAGAATCCATTAATGTCGGCTGGATTTCGCATCAAGACCTTTCTCTTTCCAAGCTCGGACTAGCCTATGTGCAGGCACTTCAGCATTTTGTGTCTTAACGGGCTTGCCTGTCGCCGTCGTTATAGTCTAAAGCTATAACCAAGTATAGGGAATGGGAGTTACCGCATAACTGGGAAAACGTGTTATCTTTCTTGTAAACAATTTGCGCAACCCAAAAAACTCAGAGCAAAGGGTGTTTACAAGATGGTACAAAGCAGTGTATTAGGTTACCCCCGTATCGGTACGGACCGGGAATGGAAAAAAGCGTTAGAAGCGTTCTGGTCAGGCAAGCTGGGGGAATCTGAGCTTCACCTTCAGCTTCGGAAGCTTCGTTTAGCCCACCTTCAGAAGCAGCAGGACAAAGGAATTACTTATATTCCCGTCAATGATTTCAGCTACTACGACCACGTGCTCGATACAGCGGCTATGTTCGGTTTGGTTCCGAAACGGTTCCCTTATGGGGGCGGCGTTGTTCCTCTTTCCGTTTATTACGGCATGGCTCGCGGGACCAAGGAAGCCACCGCTTGCGAAATGACGAAGTGGTTCAACACCAACTACCACTACATCGTCCCTGAGCTTGGCGGAATGACTCCCGTGCTCACCGAGAATAAGCCGCTGCAAGCGTATCGGGAAGCCAAGGAGCAATTGGGCATAGACGGCAAGCCGGTCATTCTCGGACCGTTAACCTTCCTGAAGCTGTCCAAGGGCTACGTCCCAGCTGAGCTGGACGCTTGGCTCGCCAAGCTGCTTCCGCTCTATGTCCAGGTGCTGCAGGAGCTTTCTCGAGAAGGCGTCAGCTGGGTACAGCTCGACGAGCCGATTCTGGTAACGAACCCCGATGAAGACGACCTCCGGCGGCTCAAGACCGTGTATGAGTCATTTGCCTCCTCTGTTCCGGGCCTGCGCATCATGCTGCAAACTTATTTCGAGGCTGCCGAAGCTTACCGCGAGCTCATCAGCCTGCCTGTTGCCGGGATCGGTCTTGACTTTGTCCACGGCCTCGCGGGCAATGTATCTTCCCTGCGGACATTCGGCTTTCCGGCCGATAAGGTGCTGGGAGCCGGGGTTATTGACGGCAAGGGGATCTGGAAAGCAGAGCTGCAAGAGAAGCTAGCTCTGCTTAACGAAATCGGCGCCTATGTTTCTCCGGAACGGCTCATCATCCAAAGCTCCTGCAGCCTGCTGCATGTACCGGTCACGGTGAAGCAGGAAACCAAGCTGACGCCCGAATTACTGGAAGCTCTCTCCTTTGCAGAGGAGAAGCTGGAGGAAATTGTGCTGCTGGCGAAGGCCGTTTCAAGCGGGACGGAAGCCGTAGCCGCCGAACTCGAGCGGCACGACCGCGGTGTGCAAACGCTGAAGCGGTCTCCCGAACGCAGCCGAACGGAGATGAAGCAAGCGATCTCGGAGATCAGCCTTGGTCCCTTAGACCGTAACCGTCCCTTTGCTGCCAGACATGCCGCTCAGCAGCGTAAGTGGCGGCTTCCGCTGCTTCCGACGACGACGATTGGCAGCTTCCCTCAGTCGGCTGAGGTGCGAAAAGCCCGTCAGCTTTGGCGTAAGGGAGATTGGACCGATAAGCAATATACCGATTATATCCGGGAGCAGATCGCCTACTGGATTGGGCTGCAGGAAGACATTGGGCTTGACGTGCTAGTACACGGTGAATTCGAGCGGACCGATATGGTTGAATTTTTCGGAGAAAAGCTGGCCGGGTTTGCCTTTACTCAGAACGGTTGGGTGCAATCGTACGGCTCGAGGTGTGTAAAGCCTCCGATCATTTATGGGGACGTTGCCTTTACGGAACCCATGACGGTCGCTGAAACCACATTTGCCCAATCATTGACGGCACGCCCCGTAAAGGGGATGCTCACCGGGCCGATCACCGTAATGAACTGGTCCTTCGTTCGTGACGATATCCCTCGGGAGCAAATAGCCTATCAGCTGGCTTATGCCCTTCGGCAAGAGGTGGAGGCGCTGGAGAAAGCGGGTATCGGCATGATTCAAGTGGATGAGCCGGCCCTGCGGGAGGGGCTTCCGCTGAAGCGGGAAGAACAAGCCGCTTATCTGTCTTGGGCTGTCAGAGCCTTTCGTATGACTACCTGTTCGGTACGGGACACTACGCAAATTCACACGCATATGTGCTATTGCGAATTCCATGACATGATTCCGTCCATTGAAGCTATGGATGCCGACGTTATCTCCATTGAAACCTCGCGCAGTCACGGAGAGCTTATTCACAGCTTTGAGAGCGATACGTATAAGCTGGGTATCGGGCTAGGAGTGTATGACATTCACAGCCCTCGTGTCCCCTCGGTCAAGGAAATGACCGGCATGATCGACCGTGCCTTGCGTGTGCTGGATCCTCAGCTGTTCTGGATCAATCCGGACTGCGGGCTTAAGACACGAGGCTTGGAGGAAACGGCGGCCTCCTTGCGAAATATGGTGGAGGCAACTAGACATGCCCGCGCCAGGCATCCGGTCGTCATCTGATTTGACCTCTCTTTTCAATAAAATATGCCTGCCTTGGACCTGGAGGACAATCTCCAGGTCCTTTCAGCTTTTTCAAGAAGCGAATTGAATTATAGCTCCGAAGCACAATTGTCCATGGATTCTGAGGATATATTTCATTTTTTTCCAGACATTACTATGATAATGTCTATAGAGGCAAAACGAATCGCTATCGGAAGCAGGTGTTTACTATGAAAAGCACCCTAGAAATGACTCCAGGACCTATCCAAAAACCAAAGAGCAATACGTCCATGCTTCGCAGATATCTCCAGTTCCTGTGGCCTTACCGGATGCGGATTGTGCTAATACTAGCCCTTGGCGTCGCCCAATTCGCAAATCCCCTTATCGCGCCGTGGATGACGAAAATTCTCATCGACGATGTACTCCCCGGCAAGGAGGGCTTCTGGACGCTGGGCAAGGTGGTGCTGGCATTGGCCGGTTTGTACTTGTGCGGGATCTGGACCGGCTTCTGGCGCAATACCGCAACCTTTCGTCTCGGGAACCGCATGGTATTCGATATTCGTAAGCAGCTCTACGCCCAGATGCAGCTTCTTTCTCAGCGCTTCTATGACAACCGGCAGGTAGGCAGCATCGTCTCGCGGATTACAAGCGATGTCAACGGCGCCCAGCAGATGGTTAACGGCGGCGTAATCAATCTGATCATCGATCTGTTCCTGATCCTGTTCGCCGGGTTCATGTTATTCTCTCTTCATTGGCAGCTCGCCCTGCTGGCGCTCTGGATTCTTCCCTTGTATTATTTGACCTTCACCAACCTGAACGTTCGCATTCGGCTATCCTGGCGCTCCGTCCATCGGCAGATGGAACGGATTAACGGTGTGCTTGTCGAGCGAATCAGCGGAATGAAGGTTGTGCAAGCGTTTGCACAGGAGCGGAAAGAAATGTATCGCTTCGAGAAGCAAGCCGTACACCATATCGGCTTGGCCAACAAGGCGAATTTGCTATCGCAATCGCTTGGCCGAATCAGCAACATTTTCACGCATTCGGGTACCTTAATCACTTGGTTCGTAGGCGGGCTGTTCGTGCTCCAGGGACAGTTAAGCATCGGCGCTTTGGTTGCGTTTCAGGCCTACCTGGGACAAATGTACGGACCGATTCAGCGCTTCGCCGAGGCGAACGCTACGATTCAGAACTCGATGACGCATGTGGAGCGAATCTTCGAAGTGCTCGATATGACGCCGGAAGTGGTATCGAAGGAGAACGCCGTCAAGCTCCCCCACTGCGTCGGGAAGATCGAGTTCCATAACGTTTCCTTCACCTATGTCAGCGAATTTCCCGAGAAGCCTAAAGAGGCGGATCCGAACATGGATCCCGATCTGGTCCAGCCGCTTAAGCCGGAGAAGAGCTTCTACTGGCTTCCGCCCCGGATGAAGCCGCCCCTTCCGCCTATGCGGCAGGAGCTGCGGCCCGCCCTGAAAGACATTCATTTTACCGCGATGCCCGGAGAAGTCATTGCCCTCGTCGGTCCGAGCGGGGCAGGCAAGTCGACGCTGGTCAACTTGATTCCTCGCTTCTACGATCCCGATAAAGGAGCGGTTAAGCTCGACGGTATCGATCTTCGGGAGTACGATCTATATGACCTTCGCAGGCAGATTGCCGTTGTGCTTCAGGAGAACGTCTTATTCTCCGGCACGATCTACGAGAATATTATGTACGGCGATCCAGAAGCGACCCGGGAGCAGGTCCTGGCGGCCGCCGCGGCTGCGAATGCCCACGAGTTCATTACAGATATGGAGCAAGGCTATGACACGATCATCGGGGAACGAGGCGTCCGTCTGTCCGGAGGCCAGAAGCAGCGCATTGCCATTGCCCGTGCCCTGCTCAAGGAGCCTCGCATCCTCATTTTGGATGAAGCGACCTCCGCATTGGACTCGGAATCGGAATCGCTCGTCACTGAGGCGCTGGAGCGGCTGATGAAGGGGCGTACGACTTTCATTATCGCTCACCGCTTATCTACCGTCGTACGCGCTGACCGGATTCTGGTCATTGATCACGGGAAGGTAGTGGAGATGGGCAGCCACCGGGAGCTGCTCAAGCAAGGAGGCCTGTACCGGGAGCTGTATGAGAAGCAGCTGAAGGCCATGAATCCTTGGGAGCTGCAGGCTCCCATGCAGCAGCGATGATCCGTTAACCCGCAAAGTGAAAACAACCGAAGTAGGTATTCAGTTACAAAAGATGATGCCCCCAGTTCGTTGCTGTGGGGCATTATTTTTTGAGGTTACGTATGAGCTTTGGTAGGCTTTGCTCCGTTCCCGGCAAACGGCCCTACGCCACACTTCACTGGCTGTGAAAAAAATAAGGAATAACGAGCATGTAGGCCGGAAAAACCAGTTTCAGATCTCCCGTATGATTCAGGTGCTTTTAGGTGAAATTATGTCTGGCTCCCAACAGCCGACAAGCACAGAATGGGATGGAGTGAAACATATTGAAGATCATTGGGCTTTGGATGGGGCTCACCGCATGCTTGATGTTTCCGGGCTTCGCCCATGCCGATACCCCGCAGCAGGATGCGCTCCAAACGGTGATTGAACAGATATATCAACAGCGGGCCGAGGCGCTTCTGTTAGATGCTCCGGAACGGATTCAATCCCAATACATGAAAAATGAAAAAATAAGCCAGTATGCTTACAAGCATGAGGTCAAACGGAGTGAATATATTCATGCTTGGGCGGAAAAAAGAAATGTCCAGTTTGTAGAAATCAAAAGTGATATCAACATTCAGCGGATGAAGGTCGGCAAAAATTCGGCAAAGGTCTCATTATCGCAATCCATGAAGCTTACCTATGCTTATCCCCAACATTTAGGATCGGAACATAGCTTTGGCATCGGTACGAGACATACGTTAGCTCTCGAGAAAGTCGACGGTCAGTGGCGTATCCGCAAGGAATGGTACCTGGATCCTCTGGAAGAGGACCCTAAGCAAATTCCGTTGTGGGTGAAGCTGAAAGAGCAGCTGACCATCGAAGCCGGAGAATCCGAAACCAAACCATCCGAGAAGAAGCATGTCAGATACGACCGGGCCAAAGCGGTGCAATATGCCGATAAATACGCAGGCTTGGCATGGGGAGCAGGAAACAACCACAAGTATAACGGCAAATACAACGATTATACCGGACAGGGCGGAGATTGCACCAACTTCTCCTCACAGGTATTAGGCGATCCTAAGGAGGGCGGAGGGCTTGGCATGACGGGTTACTGGAGATACCGCCCGGGCTATGGTGGAAGTGAGGCTTGGGTTCGTACCGATTCCCTGAAAAACTTCCTTATCGGCCGAGGTTATGCTCGGGTTGTCGCCCGAGGAACGTACGGACAGGTCTCCAAAACGTCTGCCAAATTCCCTCAAGGAGCTTTTGCCCAGATGAAGCCCGGGGATTTAGTCGCATATGAAATCCATGGAGATATCGATCATTTCTCCGTCCTTACCGGATTTGATCCGCAGGGCTACCCTCTAGTGAACTCACATACCGCAGACCGTTACCGTGTTCCATGGGATCTCGGTTGGGATAAATCAACGGTATTTTGGCTGATCCATGTGAAAGATTAGAATTGTTGGACATACCTCATTCGGTTTCCGCGTATGCTTACGATATATGGTAATTGCGGAAATGATCTCACTTGCTAAATATGAACCTAGGGAGATTACGCCGAATGAGGTTGTCCACTTCAGCTATCCAATTTGCTACAAGATCGCTTATTATGCTGTGCGTCAAAATACTTGGAGGCATCGTCCGCATACCGATTTTTCAGATGCTCGGATCTGAAGGCGTCGGGCTATACCAAATGGTTTATTCTACATACGGGCTTCTCTTTACTATAGCAACGGGCGGATATCCAACAGTCTTGACTCTTCGTACGGCAGGCGATCTTCAAAGAGGCCTTCGATATTTTTGGCTGTCTCTATTATATCTTGTGCCCTTCCTTGTCATACTATGCTTTCTGATTCATCTAGGAGCGGGCCGGCTTGCTTTACTATTTGATGAACCTCAAATGAGCAGAGCATTTCTTTATTTATCCCCAGTTCTAGCAATCGTCCCGTTGGTTAATCTGATTCGCGGTTTATTTCAAGGCTTGGAGATGTACGGAGTTGTCGCGGTTTCCGAATTGATCGAGCAAGCGGTTCGGGTCACTGTTATGTTGCTTTTAGTCATAGCGTGGATAAAGGAGAGCCTCCATCAAGCTGTAGGCGGTGCCTTGGTTGGTGCATGGAGTGGCGCTGTCGCTGCACTTCTTTTTTTATCCATTCTCCTGCTTCGTGAACTAAAAGCCTCTGGTCTCAGCTCCATTGGGGGATGGCATAGCTTTGGCGTGAGGAGCGCTTTCCAATTCGCGAACGAATCCTTAATCATCATGGGGACTCGAATCATCATTCCGTTATCCGAGTTTTTGGATGCGCTTATCATTCCGCACCGTCTTCAAGCTTCCGGATTGTCCGTCTCCCAGGCAACTGCCGTTTACGGACAATTTACGGGCATGGCTGCAAGTGTAGTGTACTTGCCGAGTCTAGTAACCGCCTCCTTATCGCATATTTCCGCATCAAAGCTATCTTGGGCTTGGCTGAACAAGAAGAAAGAAAGGTTCCTTCTTCGGGTAGAACGAATGCTTACCCTGGGTTGGTTTTGGGGGCTGGGGTCAGCCTTCTTTATTTGGTATTACCATCATGAGCTGGCCATGATTTTATTTCATAATGCCTCAGCCGGGATCGCGATTGCCTTCCTGAGCATCATGCCCTTGCTTGTGGGGCTCCGGGAGCTGACGACAACGATCCTCTGGGTGATGGGGAAAAGCGCGCATACCATTTACGGATTGGTTGCAGGGCTATTGTGTGCCGTGACGGCCGGTTATACGCTGATTGCCATTCCCGAGCTACGCTATATTGGTACGGCTTTGGAGCTAATGGTGCTGGAGGCCGTCTCGCTCGGCTGGAACAGCTTCATTCTATGCAAACATCGTGTTGTAGTCTTGCCCTACGCAGCTTTGTTCGCCAAATCGATTCTGCTGCTATTTGTCTTGTTTCTCTGCTTCTATTGGTTGGATTCTTTTATCCCGTTTGCTTCGTTATCGCCTGAGTTAAACAGCTCTGCCAGAATGCTGCTTTCCTTCCTATTGCTTAGCTTGCTGGTCCTTCTGGCAACGGTGAAAAAACACTAGCGGTTATGCAGGGCTTCACTGCTTTTTCGGTGAGATAACAATTCCGAAACGGTAATAAATCGGTAGCCTCTCTTCTGCAGCTCCGGCAAAATTACCTTCAAGGCATCAACGGTTTGTGTAGGTCCCTCGATATAATCGTGAAATAGCACAATACTGCCGTTGTCCGCATTCTTCAGCACGCGATCGACGATTTTATTTACACCCGGGGTGTCCCAATCCTTCGTATCCAGCGGCCATGACCAGAGCACCATTTTGTACCCTTCCTGATTCACCATCGTAACGAGGTTATCGTTGTAAATCCCGCCGGGCGGGCGGAACAAGGTGGATCGTTTGCCTGTGATGGCGACGATCAGCTGTTCCGTGTCGTTGATCTCTTTTCTCATATTGGTTCGTTTACCCATGTATGCATGGCTATACGTGTGGTTCGCGATTTCATGCCCTTCGTCCACTTCACGCCGAAGAAGCTCCGGTGCCGCCTTGACTTTATTCCCCACAACAAAAAAAGTTGCCTTGGCTTCATACTGCTTCAAAAGGTCAAGAATTTGTACCGTATGCTGCGGATGCGGTCCATCGTCAAATGTTAAGGCCACGACCTTCTCTTCGGTGGGTATCTCCCATACGACTTGCCCGGTTTTTTCGTAATAATACCGATCTTTCTTAGGTCCGGCTGCACCGGCAGTCGTAATAAAAATAATAGATAACGACAGAAATAGCACGAAGGTTCTCATCCCATACTCCTTTAGAATCCGAATTTTTCTATGGAATAGGATTACCCAAAACATGAAAAAAACACAGCTTTTGACTGTGCTCCGCGAAATGCTCATTCCTTATCGACAGGCATCGTAATTTTCTCTTTATAAAAATCAAAAAACAGCTGTTTTTTCGTTCCCCTTACGGCGTAGAAAACATCCGATACTTGTTTCCCCTGCTGCTCCAGCTCACGCTCGAGCCATTCCCGTGAAATGCCGCTGCTCTCCATATTTTTCTCGATCAGCTGGCCGTCCATGATTAACTCGACCGGAAAGGCTTGAGCCCCCGTTAAAAGCTGAAGATCCTTCTTGGTCACGAACTGGTGTTCTTCCTTCTTGAGAACAGACAGCTTCCCGTTGTCCTCCAGAATGGCAAACTCTACCTCATCCATATTGAA
This sequence comes from Paenibacillus silviterrae, assembly GCF_030167925.1. Lineage (GTDB taxonomy): Bacteria > Bacillota > Bacilli > Paenibacillales > NBRC-103111 > Paenibacillus_G > Paenibacillus_G silviterrae. The sequence goes on along the minus strand of NZ_JASKUT010000002.1, from coordinate 496,224 downwards.
CACATTTTTCTCCCGCAGGCCCTGATTCAGTGAATCCAACGTATATCGGGCTTTCCGCATATTATTCTCCAGGACTTTGCCATCCTGAATCAGCACAGTCGGAGACCCGGAGATCCATCCCCGCAGACCTCGGCTTTTCAAGGCAATCAGTGAAAAAATAAAGGAAGCCAGTGTAAACACCGAAAGGGACAGGAGCAAGTAGGACCAAGGAATCTTGTTATTAAAAGCCAAATTGGCCGATATAGCCCCTAAGGTAATTCCGGCAACGAAGTCATGGAAGGTCATGTTGGAAATGGTTTGCTTCCCAAGAATCCTGGCGATCAGCAGCAAAAGGATCAGGGAAGTTACCGTTCTTAGTAGAATATCGAGGTAGTCATTCATAGCTCGTCTCCGTCATGGTTGGAAGTGTATGCTTCATTCCCATTATGAGTCAGATTTATAGAACTTAATCACCCATGAACCATTCTGGGCTGATGCACATAGAATGCCTTATATTGAATGACAGAAACTGGAGGTTCATCTTATGTATTATGTAAATCCTTATTGGAGCAGAGCTGCCTTCGTTCCAATCTGGTCCATCACCACGCAAGAGGCGCTAGAAATGATAAAGGCCTCCGTGCAGGGAGAGCGAAACGACGAACTGTTCTACGATCAGTTGATCAAGCTTGCACCGAACCGGGAACAAGCCGACACGATAGCTTCCATAAGAAACGATGAGCGGGGCCATAACCAGATGTTCCGGCAAATGTATAGGGAATTAACCGGACGTGAGGTCACCGGCGTAAGCAATGAGGCTCCGGAGCAGGTTGCCAACTACATTGCCGGTTTGCAGAAGGCACAGCGGGGCGAGCTAGAAGCCGTCGAACGGTACCGTAAAATATGGTTCGGGCTTCCCCATGGAGTCTACAAGGACACGGTCTTCGGCATTATTTTAGATGAACTGAAGCATTCGGATAAATATAACAATTTGCTGATACGGAACTTGACTTCTCACAAGTAAAGGCACCACAATAAAGAAACAGGCAGCTGCTCTTGGGTGAGCAGACTGCCTGTTTAGCTTAATGCACCAATGTAAACAAACCGTTAATATGGGATAAATAGCGAATATTGCTGGCTTCTTTCATAGCGGATGCCGGGAAGCCCTTCAGCTTCGTCTTCGAAGCGCCGATGGTGGCGATGCCGTCCTTGCGTCCCAGGCTGGCAAGAGTTCCCGAGTTCACAGGCTCGAACTTTTGCATGGACGCTTGGCGTACGTATGCAAACATATTGTAGCCTACCAGCTCTCCCATCTGCCAGGCCAGCTGAGCGGTCGGCGGATACGGTCTGCCCTCTTCAGCCATCATCACAACCGCACTATCTCCAGCCAAGAAGATGTTGGCATGCGAGGTCGATTGCAGGAACTCATTGACCGTAGCCCTGCCGCGGTTTGTTTCGATACCGGAAGCCGCCACAATCGGGTTACCCTGCACGCCGCCTGACCAAACCAAAGTGCCGGTTTCCAGGGTATTGCCATCCTTGAGGTACACGGTGCTGCCCTTCACTTCCGTTATCGGAACACCCGTAAGGAACGTCACTCCACGCTTCTCCAGGCTTGTTCTTGCGCGGTCAACGAGATCTGCAGGGAAGCCTGCCAGAATGGAAGGACCGGCTTCTACACAGTATAGTGAGATTTCGCTGTAATCGATGCCCAGCTTGCGGCACATCGCCGGCAGCTCGTCAGCAAGCTCGCCTACCATCTCGACACCAGTCAGTCCGCCGCCGCCGATAACGAATGTCGCATCCGATTGGTTATGCGTTTGGGCATAGGACTGCAGCTTTGCCTCGATATGCGCTCGAATCCGGTTCGCGTCACGCACGGATTTAAGAGTAAAGCTGTTTTCCTCCAGGCCCGGAATGCCGAAAAAGGCCGTTTCGCTGCCGAGAGCGACAACCAGCATATCATATTCCAAGGTTCGGCCGTCCTGCAGGAGCACCTTGTTCTGATCCGGTGTGAAGCTCTCCACGTTCTGTACGATAAGGTTCACCGATTTGCCATGAAGCAGCTTCTCCAGAGGCAAAGCAATGGCCTGCTCCGAAATGTTCCCGGCCGCCAATCGATGCAGCTCGGTTACGATCTGGTGGGATGGGATCCGGTTGACAAGGGTGATCGATGCTTCTTCCGGTGCGAAATATTTTCTAGCGGTGATTGCACTAAGCAATCCGCCGTAGCCGCCGCCGAGAATTACGATTTTTTGAGTCATTGAAAAAACCTCCGTCTTATCTCTATTAGTCCGCAGCTTATCGCGCGCTCTCCCGTTCGTTGGCAACCGCTAGATATGCGCGCAGGAACCGAAACAGCTTCTGTGCTTGCGGATCATTCATCATTTTGAGCAGTCCGAACAATCCGATCGAATCCGTTTCCTTTTGTGCCCTATCGCTTGCTTCCATAACGGCCGAGGCAATTCCTTTCGCTTTGTCCGCAACGGGCAGGACGATCTCCTCGAAGCCGCCCTTAATGTCCGTAACGAACACCGGGTCGGCTGCCAGCGTGCTTGCCGTTTCATAGACTTGGGCCAGCTTATCTGCTGCTGCAGTCAATCTTGGAAGATTATCGATGAGGACAAGCAAGGATTGTTGAACGTCCGGCTTGGCCAGTTGAGTCAGCAAATGGGTCAGCCCTTGAGCATCAACCGACTCCGTGCTGCTTGTCGGTGCTTGGTTCTGTGTTTCTACAGCTTGCATAAGAACACACTCCTATTTCCTATTTGAGTAATAAACGATCCGTCTCATGTGATTTAATTCACAATTACTTTATACATAATACGACAGGATACGCCAATCGTCAATAAGAAAGTAGTTCTTTTCACATTTCTTCCTGGGGAAAAACGATTCCACTAGGGAAGGACTTTACGAATCCTGTGTTACATAAACTACTGTAGGAAGAAAAGACGTCAAGATTTGGAGGGGAACCTATGTCTTTCTTTGACAAAATGAAGCAAGGCGCTTCGGAAGCAGCGAAAAAAGCGCAGCAGACCGTGGAAATTACACGGATCAAGGCCTCCATCTTCGCCAAACAAAAGGAGATCGAGCGTCAGTACCAGCTCATTGGGCAGCAGGTCTATCAAGCTTATTCCTCAGGAAGCCTTTCTCTAGCGGAAACGGCTATCGCCTCCGGCGCTGAAGCCATCAAGCTCATTGAGCAGGAAATCAAGCTTCTGGAACACAAGATTGTTGAGGTAAAGAAAGAAAAGGAATGCGTATGCGGCAAAGTCGTGCTGGCCGATACGAAGTATTGTCCCGGCTGCGGCTATAAATTCCCGAATGAGCCGGTCATCATTGATTTGGAGAATCCTTCCCGCGTGCCTTGACTTTCATTGCGACAGGCTATCTCTTGAGGCCGATCTCAAGCTGATAGCCTTATTTATGTGCATTCATGCAACAATAAGGAGCGGAGCTTCGTCAGATTCAGTAGGTAACGAGTTGCGGTAAAGGAGGGTTTCGGTGCGAAAATATAAGCTTTCTCTCCTGCTCGTTCTCCTGCTAGCCGTGTGGTCGGGAAGCATCGGTTATTACGAATCGCAGAAGCTGAAAAAGCCGATATTCCTGGAGCATTACTATGAGCTGGACGCCTCCTTGTTTGCCCACACAAGCATCTATTATATAGCCAATACGGATATGAAGAAAAAGCCGTACCAATACGAGCTGCCTAACGGAGCTTGGCTGCGCGTTCACCATTCGCTGCCACGGTCGGAATACGGGAGGCTTCAGGTAATGGAGCAAATTCTTAGTCCCGCTACCTTCGATATGCAGAAGATAACGGAGCCGTACGCCTTTGACCGGATGCGTGTGTACTACACCGACGGGACGGAAGAAGTCGTTTCCATCGGAAGTATAACGATCTTTCCGAATCGCAGCGTAACGGGAGAAAGCCGCATGGAGCAAGCCCATTCGGGGGGATCGTCGGACGGCTCCGGGAGTTCCGGGTATAGAGTGAAGCAAGCGATAACGCTTCAATCGCTGAAGCTTAGCTTCGAGCGTCAGCTGCGCGGTGTTTTTACTGCGGAGCTTAACGGAAAGGATGCCATGGATCGCAAAAGCTACCCGATGACTCTCCAGCCTGGGGACTATATTGGAATGGAGTATCGTTTCGAGCTTCCCCCAATGGATGAACGTCGGCACTATGCTTATCGATTGCGATTGACGCTGCTGGATGCGGAGGGACGGGAGGCGGCATCGCACGGAATTATCGGACAATGGCCACAGTTCGATAACCGGGAGCTGCTCAGCTACGTTCGCCAGCGAAACGGGGGTCAAGACTAATGCATAGAGCCTTTAACCGATTTGCCTGGGCTATGGTATGGATCCTCATCGATGTCAGAATTTTATTCTTCGATATGCTGCCCGATCTGGTTGGCTATGCACTTCTGTGGAACGCCATCCATCGGGCAAGCCAGGTTCGCAAGGAATATTCCCATGCCCTGCCCTATGCAATTGCCCTAACCTTCCTCTCTACCGCAGACCTGTTGCCCCTGCTGCCAAGCTCGGGAAGAGATGGGATTATCAGCATTCCTTTATTAACCTACGGCAGTTTGGTACAGTTTCTCATGCTGGCCATGGTATGCAGGTTTCTCGATGCCGCAAGGAACCATGCAGCAGAGCACGGCGCAGTTGCTTTGGCTCATGCTCTGCGTAATCGAGCGAGGTTGTATTTTCTGCTTAGTTCCGTATCTATGCTGCTTGCGCCATTTCTCATTCATCTCCCAGGATATGATTCCCAGTATTTATCCATTCTTATCATTACGCTTGGCAGCATCTCGTTTCTCCTGCTCTTCTTCACGGGACGCCGCGCAGCGAAAGAGTTACTTTAGTACCATTTTTACCATTTACTGTGTATTTTTAAATAATCTTCATGTAATATAGGGCATACTATCCTCGGAAACGTGATGATCCCTTGCTTCTGCTTGGGCAATATTTCAGAAAAGAAGCGATTGAGACATGGAGATTATTTTTTTTATCGGCTATTTGGGGTGGATTGCAGCGGCGTGGAAATGGGGAGACTGGAAGAATATTAACGATTACATGTCCAGCACCTACTTTTTCATATCCGGCAGCCTGCTCTACTTTTATTTAACAGGGGCTGATATCCTATGGCGGTTTGAATCGCCCTACTTTCAGTGGAAGCATTCCTTGTTCGAGCTGCTGCTCACCTTTGTAGTATTTCCCTGTGTAACCATATTGTTTCTGTCTCACTATCCCAACGGGCTGCTGAAGCGATTATTATATAATTTAGGATGGGCACTGACCTTTGGTATCCATGAATGGATCGTCTATAGGATGGGGTTGTTTACCTACTTTAACGGCTGGAGCCTCGGCTGGTCTGTCTTTGTCGACATCCTCATTTTCCCCCTCCTGCGATTGAATCAAAAGAAGCCGCTGTATGCATATTTGCTGCTTATCATTATCAATGTGATGTTCTTTCTAAAATTCGGCCATGTGGAGAAAATGCCTTAAGAGGCTGTGTCCTGCTGCATAAACCGTAGGGTGCTTGTTGACGTTAATCCTACTCTTGTGTGATAGCGAAGAGTAGATTAGACTGGGAATACTAAGTACAACCAGTCAGCTGGGGTTACCAGACCCCTAATGCATACTATAGGAGGCCCAAATATATGACCTCTCCTACCGCGGACCGTATTGCATTCCCTCCGGGAATTTGGGCAGGATTCCGTCAAATAGGAATAGCCGGCCATGAAATAGCTCGCAAAGCGCAGCTACCCCTTACCATTATTAACGAACCGGTGGTTACCACAGCCCAATATTTTGCGATTTGGCAGGCGTATTCCGAGCTAATGGGTGATACCGCCAAAGGAATCATCCAGCTAGCCACCCTCTTTGAAACTGCGAAGTATCCCCCAACTGTCTTAGCGACTTACCACGCACGCAACTACCGTGATGCTCTAAAGCGAATGGCACGGTACAAACAACTATGTCCGCCCGAGAGCTTAAGTATTACCGAGGAGGGCGAGCATTGCACGATCGAGCTGGAATGGTTATCTAGCCAACATTCCGGTCCGCCGATGCTGGTTGGGATTACACTGGCATGTTTGATGGAGCTTGGGCGCCGGGGAACCGGTCAATCTTTGAAGGCGAAGTGCGTAGAATTCGCACACACAATGGGCGATATTCAGGCCCTTGAAGCTTACTTCGGCTGCCGTATCCGGACCGGTGCCAAGCATAACCGGTTGACGCTGCATCGAAGAGATTTGGATCTTCCCTTCGTTTCTTACAATGAGGAATTGCTGGAAATGTTGACTCCTGCCCTGGACCGATCGCTCGATGAACAGCGGCGCACCCGCTCCATTCCCGAGACGGTCAAAGGGATTATGAAACGTACCCTCACAGGCAGGCGCCCCGACATTGAGACCGTCGCTAAGGAGCTGAGAATGAGCCCTCGTACCTTGCAGCGCCGACTTACCAACGAGAAGACGAGCTTTAAGCAGTTGTTGACCCAAGCTAGACAAGAGCAGGCACGGGAGTACTTGGCGGACCCGTTGCTTGATATTAAAGAAGTGGCTTACTTGCTCGGATACGAAGACCAGAACTCGTTCTACCGCGCCTTCCGCCTTTGGGAAGGGGATACTCCTTCGAATTGGCGGAGAGCGGCCATTCACTAAGTCTTTTGGCGCGTAAAGCAAGAACTTTGACGCATGACGCTATTTTCTGAACGGTCCAGACAACGTAAAATCATCCATATCCGGAACGTAAAACAATTGTGAATTGGAGACATGGATAATGGATATGGAATTAGCTAATAAAACGGCTTTAGTTACAGGATCAACGAGAGGGATAGGCAAAGCCATTGCGATTGAACTTGCCAAAGAAGGGGCTCATGTACTTATTAACGGACGAAACGAGGAAGAGGTAGAACGAACCGTACATGAATTGAAGTCGGAATTTCCGGCTACCTCTCCTCAGAATGCTGCAGCCGATCTTGTGGATCCTAGTCAAAGAGAAACTTTATTTAAAAAATATCCCAAGGTAGATATTTTAGTTAACAACATGGGAATTTATGAAGTACTGCAATACGAGGACATCGACGATGAGGTTTGGGAAAGGTATATCCGTACCAATGTACTTGCAGCAAATGGTTTAACAAAGCTTTACCTGCCTAGCATGCTGAAAAACGATTATGGGCGCATTGTTTTTATTGCAAGTGAAGAAGCAATGATGCCCTCAGGACTCATGCCGCAGTATAGTATAACGAAATCCATGCTGCTTTCACTTTCTAAAAGTTTATCGAAACTAACCAAAGGCACGGAAGTTACGGTTAATACAATTATGCCGGGGCCAACGCTCTCCGAGAATGTGCATCAGATCATTGAAGGAATGTACCCGAATGAGGATATGACTTTCGAGGAAAAAGAAAAGCAATTTATGTCTGCAAACCTGCCTCAATCGGAAATTCAGCGATTTATTAGGCCTATTGAAATCGGAAGATTAACTACGTTCGTATGCAGTCCTTATGCATCCGCATTTAAAGGCTCTCCTATTCGAATCGATGGGGGAATAGTGCCGACTATTTTCTAACGCGGTGATCCATATGCGTTGATTACCTCGCCTCCCGTAGAACATTACAAAAAGCAGCATAATCCAATTTGGGAGAGTGCTGCTTTTTCTTTGATTTACCTGTGATTACAATTTTACAACAACTTTGTGATTATCCCGCTTGTAACCTCATCGGTTTGTTCCAAACAGCATATCCGTATAGTAATAAAAAGGTCCCGGAGTTTCGGTATCCCGGGTGGACACCGGCAAGATGTAGGTTTCCAGCGGCACTCCCTCCTTACGGACCTCCACCTCTACCTCATATTCACCGGCAGCGAGAGACAGCTCGATCCATTGTTCCTTAGGGGCACGGTGATACGCCGGCATGAATGCCGGGATGCTCTGACAGTTAATGACAATCTCATCGTTTAATCTAAGTATGATGGGCGCGTTAGATGCTGCGATGAGTCTTACCTTCCGATCCGACGGATTAAGCAGTGTCGTCTTAGCCCGATATAAACCTTCCGTATCGGTAGCCACGGCCTTCTCCCAATCCAAACGATTGCCGGAGAACTCCGCTTCGACGCCTTCGCTGCCGTCAGGTCCCCATACCGTCCAGCGGGATGCGCCAACCAACGCAAACGTCACTTTCTCCGCGGCCCACACCGAGCCGTCGTGTATTCTTGACCAGATGAGGTTCAGCTCGTAATACGGAGCTGCTGTCCCTGCGGAAAACACGACGGCATCCCAGACGACCTCCTCGTTTGGCTTCAGAACGACCTCGATCGCTTCCGGCCCCTTCCAGTTTTCCGGCAAATCCATCGAGAGACTTCCCGTCAGGGTGATCTGCGAGCGGTTGATGAGCGTGATTCGCAGCGATTTCTCCTTATTTGCGCCGATTGCCGGTCCTTCCGCGCCGAATTCAAGGATCAGCTCCAGCGCTTCGTTATGAACCGTTCCCTTCGGCAATAAGTAACGAGTAGAGGTTGCCGATCTGCCCCATAGTTCCCTTACCTCTTCCAGCGAAAGCTCACGGCGGCTCAAGCAGGTCGGTTCTTCGGGATGCACCATAATGTCCGAATCCCAGGCAGCCAATACCTGCTTACCCATCCGAATCGTACGACGGGTCAGTTCATCCAGATTGCCCGGGGCCGGGAATCCTTTGATCGGGGGACTCACGACGACGCGATCGCCAACCGGCTTCACCCATTTGTCAGGCAATCCTTCCGGTCCGAGCAGCATGCCCAGAATGGCGCCAAGTGTCGCTGCCGTGCAATCCGTGTCATATCCGCAATTGACGGCCTTCAGAATAGCGTCCTCGAAGTCGGTCCCGTACAGCCAGCCGAGAATGGTAAACGCAATATTTTGCGGAGCGTCGGTGAAGTTGTCGCTTCCATGCAGCGCTAAGATCAATGCACGGGTTTCCGTCCAGCTTTTCCCCTCCCGATGCCAGCCGAGCAGATCTTCCAGTGCCTTGTAGGTGCGGCTTGTGCCGGGAATAAACATCATGCCGATCTCAATCAGCCGGTCGCGGTCCTTCTCGAAGAAGATAGCGCTCTCAATGGCGGCGAAGAACATTTCCCCATAGACCCCTTCTCCGCCCGCATGATCGACGATCGCGTCCTGATACGCGTAATAAGCGGCCTTCTCCGGTAAGCCCGGCGCCGTCATCGCCCATATTTCCGAACGGATCGGAGAGCCCATGCAGTTCGTGAACGGATTATTGAAGGAGCCGGCTACCGGCGGAATGAGTCCTCTCCGCAGATTGGTCAGCGCGTAACCGTATTCATCGTACGGGAAAAAGATATGCTCCAGCCACTCCTGACCAAGCTCACGCGCGGTAAGGTAGGGACCGTACTGCTCCAGCGCATGCAGCCAAACCAGCTGAAGATCGAGATCATCGTTCTCGAGGGGACCTTCCGGCAATCTCGGATAGAAGGTCAGCTCAAGCAGCTTCTTGACACCCTCTACGGGGGCGCCAAGCGTTCCCCCGATATTTTTACCAAGCCATCCGCCGTATACGATCCGATAATAATCCTTTTCATTTATAATATTGCTTTGCATGATCACCGTCTCCTTCGATTTCGGTTATGATAGAAGCATCCTATTTCGATTATAGAAACGTAAGTTGAGCGAAGCCATGAACACAATTTAGTTTCATCTATTAAAAATATCGGAGGCAGCCATTCCATGTACTATTCCATGTCACGTTTGTCCGTACCGGATGTGAAGTGGGCGGATCTGTTCGATGCGAATGCCAACACCACCTTTTTCAATAAACACTACAATCCTTATTACGAATTGATCGTAGCAGCCGAGGGCACGGTGCATCTGGAAGCCGGGGATAACCGTTTCGTCCTGCAGGCCGGGGATTCCCTATTGCTCCGTCCCTGGGAGCAGCATACCGGCTGGAGCCCGAAGGAACGGCAGGGCACCTTCTATTGGGCACAGTTCTCCTGTCATCCCGGCCTGAACGAATTCGCCTTACATCAAGCGCCTGACCTTACGATAGTCCATGCCGAACGGACCGAGCTGCGGACGGTCGACTTCAGCCATGAGGATCTGGTCATCCTCCCAAGATGGCACCGCAGCCGTCATCGCTACAAGCTGCTCAGCCGGTTCGAGGAGCTTCTGGAAACCATGAAGGAGCCCCGCGGCTATTTTCGCTATCAAAGCACGCTTCACCTAGCCGAAATTCTCGGATTCATCGCCAACGACTTCCTGGAGCAGAGCCATCTGGACACCGATTTTCCGATATCGTATATCACCTTCCGCAGGCTGGTTAACTATTTGAACAATGTCTACGAATCGGACCTAAAGAGAGCGAAGCTGGAGCAAGCCCAGGGCTATAAATACGAATACCTATGCCAGGTGTTCAAAAAATATGCCGGCACCACCATGAACCACTATCTTCAGCAGCTTCGGGTTCAACGAGCCAAGCACCTCCTCCGCCATACCGGCAAAAGCGTTCAAGAAATTGCCCAGGAGGTCGGATATGCGGACCCGTTCTACTTTAGCCGATTGTTCAAGAAGATCGAGGGAGTATCCCCGCTCCACTATCGGGAGGACAGGCAGCATTTCAGGAATCAAGCCGATGGAAATAAGAACAAGCACTCCGACTGAGAGTGCTTGTTCTTACTAATATTCATAAGATTATTAACTTAATTATGGCTTTACGAATTCAGTCGCTCCAGCTTATCCGGGTTAGAAACCAGGTAGATCCCGCTGATCCGTTCCCCTTCCAGGGCAAACGAAACCACGTATAACACTCGATCCTCCAGCGTATACACCAAACCGGGAAGACCGTTCACCTGGTCACTCTTGACCTGCATGCCTTCAGGCAGCTTGGATACCGTACCTATAATGAAAGCGACGATCCGCTCCGGCGTCAGGATCGGCTTTAACGCCGCATTCACCTTTCCGCCGCCGTCCGAAACCAGGACCGCATCTTGCGTAAGCATCTGCAGCACTTTAGGAACATTGCCTCGTTCCAGCGCTTGCCCAAACTCCAACAAGATGCTTCTAGCCCGCTCATTATCCTTCATGTCGGGAGGCTTCACATCCTGCTCCTCCCTAGCTGGCATGCCCTGCCGCGCCCTGCGGTAAATTTGACGGCAATTGGCGGTGCTTTTTCCAGTGATCTCTGCAATCTCATCGTAGCTGAAGTCAAACGCCTCACGAAGCACGAATACCGTTCGTTCGGCGGCATTCAGCTGCTGAAGCAGCAGCAGATAGGCCGTATGAATCGTATCCTTGCGGATGCACGCATCCTCCGGGCCTGCGTTCGTTAGCGGCTCCGGCAACCACGGTCCGACGTAGGACTCCCGCTGCCTTCTGAGCTTGCGGATCCGGTCGGCGCAATGATTTGTGAGAATGCGGCACAAATATGCCTTGATATGAGTAACCGGCTCCCCCTGCACTGCCGCTGTTTGCTTAGTGCGCTCACTCCAAGCCAAGAAGGTTTCTTGTACGGTGTCCTCCGCATCCGAAATGCTGCCAAGCAGCCGGTATGCAATGGAAAATAACAACGGCCGATACGTCTCATACAGCTGATCGATTTGCATTCCTGCCCCCTTTCGACTCCTGCCCGAGCAGTGCACCGACCGCTCTCTTGGCGCTTGCGGCCGATGCGTCAGCCAGCAGCTCCCGGTGCCCGGCCCAATCCCCCGCTACATAGAGACCTGGCATTTCGGGAACGGCGGGCCCAGGAAGCAGCTGCCTTCCCGTATGCGGGTGGTCATGGACGACAGTCATGTGCGGCAAATGCTGCACTGCGGCCGTCTCTTCTCTCCAGCCCGGCTGGAGCTGCTCCATGATGTGTTCCATATGCCGTTTGTCCTGTTCGGTATGGGGCTGATCCGCTCCGTGATACTTGAGCAGAGAAACGGCAAGAAGTCCGTTATCGTTAAGTGTAGCGACTCTCGATTGATTCGTAAACAGAAAAGGTGAATCGACTCCCATCACGAACTGAACGCGCGGCTGCGTGAGTCTGCGCATGACCAGATCCAGGCAGGCAGCCGTAACAGGCTCTGCTTGACGGCGCCACACGTCCAAGGAGGTACGTTCCGCCCCTTCAACGATCCGGCAGCATTCCGCCGGGGGAATGGCCAGAATGACAGACTCTGCCTGTACCGCGTCTCCATCCGCGAAGGAAACGGAATAACGGCGCGTTTCCGCAGCTGCCGCCGGACTTACCCGCCGCACCGTCCTTCCAGTTACAGCAGTAACCAGCCCGGTTCCCTTCGCCGTTAGACGAAGCCGTTCTATCATCGTCTGCCATCCGCCGTGAAGATACAGCACGCCTCCTTGCAGGACATGCCGAAGCTGCCGAAGAACGGGGCCGGCCAGCTGGATATCGGGACGATGGGCGTAGGTCGCAGTTCGGCACAGCGTGTAGAACAAATGACGAACCATCGGCTCACGAATGCTATCCTCCGCCCAATCGGCTAAGGAGCCGGCAGGCAGCATGCTGTCATTCATAGCCTTCACATTCATCATTAGCTTTGCCATCTCAAGCTTCCCGGGCCAGGACAGCAGCCTGGAGGAAAGAAGCGACAGCGGCGAGCCCGGGAGCGTATAAAGCTTGCCGTTGCAGTTGGCATACCCCCCTGCTTCAGGAACCCCTCCTTCCAGCTCGATTCCGAGCTCCTTCAGAACGGCCGGAAGCTCTCCATCCCGGTAGACCGCATGGGCGCCCAGGTTTAGCGCCGTCCCTTCCTTAATGACGGTTGCAGCCCTGCCCCCGAATACCGCAGCCTTCTCCACCAGCAAGGTGCGCTTTCCGTTCTTTGCGGCATAAACCGCCGCGATCCAGCCTGCCAAACCTCCGCCGACAACGACAACATCCCATTTGCTTTGATTCAATCGAATCCCCTCCCTTGTTTTCACACATAAGTCGTTTGAGGCCTCTTTTTTGTGACAAAAAAAAGAGGCAATCCGCAAAAAGGATTGCCTCTTTTGAAATTTCACTACAATGTCGCCCAGTTACCGCTGCGGAATACCGGCTCAATCGTTCCGTCCGGCAGCTCTCCGTCGATGTCCAGCTCACTCGAGCCGATCATAAAATCGACATGGGTCATGCTGATATTAGCTCCCCGTTCGAGGAGCTCCTCCTTCGTCAGCTTCGTTCCGCCTTCGATCGTAAACGGATAAGCGCTGCCGATCGCCAGATGGCAGGAGGCATTCTCGTCGATCCCCGTGTTGTAGAACACGCGTTCCGTATTGGAAATAGGGGAGTCGTGCGGCACGAGCGCAACTTCACCTAAGTACAAAGCACCTTCATCGGTCTCAAGCAGAGCTTGAAGGTATTCGCGGCCCACCTCGGCTTGGTATTCCGTAATGCGCCCGTTCTCGAAGGTAAACGAGAAACGATCCACCAGTCGGCCGTTCAGATTGAGCGGCTTCGTACTGGTGACAGTTCCGTTCACGCCGATTCGCGAAGGCATCGTGTACACCTCTTCGGTCGGCATGTTGGCTACAAAATACACGCCGCTGTCATCGGTTGTACCTCCGCCATGCCAAACATGCCCCTCGGGCAGCTCGATCGAGAGGTTGGTGCCGGGCGCGCGGTAATGGAGCTTTTTGTATTTTTTCGTATTAAGCTTCGTTTTCACTTCCGTAAGGGCACGGATATGCTCTTTCCACGCTTCCACCGGGTTCTCCTGATCGACCCGGTTCATACGCAGCAAGGCTTCCCACATCGCACTTACTTGCTCAGACTCCGGCAGGTCGGCGAACACTTTGGCCGCCCAGGCGCGGGTCGGAGCCTTAACCAGACACCAGCTGAACTTCTTGTTCCGAACGTAGCCTTGAAACTTCTGCCGGGCCGTCGAGGCAGCCCTGGTTGCCCGGGTTACCCGATCTGACGGAATGCCCTTATACAGCTCCGGATCGGGAACCTTAATGTTCAGCAGTGCGCCCCCGCTCTCTGCGAGCTGCTCCATCATACCGGCCGTCCATTGCGGATAATAATCGAAGGATTCCTCCAGAGCATGTGTGAAGCGCAGCCGGGTCACCTCTTCGTCATCCCATTGCACCTGCACGTATTTTGCTCCGGCCTCATAAGCTTTTTTTACTACTTTTCTGGTAAAATCTGCAACCTCTAGCGGCGATTCAATCAGCAGCACCTGCCCGGGCTGAATATTCACTCCGATCCGAACGACAAGCTCGGCATATTTTTCAAGACTTCGATTTAATGTGTCCATATACACTACACTCCCTATGTAGTAAAGTAACGATAATTGCCAATCGATTTATTATACCATAGGTTAATTTATAAATTGTAATCAAACTGAAATATAGCTATCATCGATCCTTAACATAAATGGGCTATACTTCTTTATGACCCCCTTTTTCATTATATATATCTTTAGACCCGCAGCCCGTTGCTGTGGGTCTCTTTTTTTCTACCTTAACAACCGCTTCAGGAGGCTCATCGCCCTCTCCGTTCGACCATACCTTATGCTGATATCGAACCGCGTAGTCTGCTTGAGCACCCCTTTGGCATGAGAGAAGGCATCAAAGCTGAATTTTCCGTGATAGGCGCCGGTGCCGCTAGGCCCAACACCACCGAAAGGCAGATAAGGAGATGACAAATGCATAATCGTATCGTTAATGCAGCCGCCTCCGAAAGAGATTCGTTGAATCACCTTCTCCTGCACCTCCGTACTTTCGGTAAAAAGGTATAAAGCAAGAGGCTTCGGTCGTTCAACAACCTGCGCTATGGCCTCATCCAGATCCTCATATTCCAGAATAGGTAAAATCGGGCCGAAGATCTCGTCCTGCATAACCCGTGAGCTCCAATCCACCTCCGCGAGAAGCGTCGGTTCAATTCGTCTTAGCTCAGGAACGGAGCGTCCCCCATAGACCGGTACCCCATCTTTCAAGTACGCAGTCAACCTCGCGAAATGCCGATCGTTCACTATCGCGGGATAGCGGCTGCCGTCCGCCAGTACATCCCCGTACATTTCACGGATTTGCTTAGACAGCTCCTGTACGAGCCTGTCCCTCACACTCCGGTGTACCAGAACATAATCCGGCGCGACACAGGTCTGCCCGGCGTTTAGAAACTTTCCCCAGACAATCCGCTTCGCAGCCAGCTCAAGCTTGGCGTCGTTGTGAACGAGGGTCGGACTTTTGCCGCCCAGCTCCAGTACGACAGGTGTGAGATGCTTGGCGGCCGCTTCCATCACGACCCTGCCAACCCCGGTGCTGCCGGTGAAAAAGATCAGATCGAAGGGCTGTTCCAGTAGCTCTGTGCTGGCCTCCACTCCTCCCTCCACCACTGCAATATATTCCGGATCGAACGTCTCCTTGCAAAGGCGGGCGATCAGCGCCGACGTATGCGGGGTCAGCTCGGAAGGCTTGAGAATAGCGCAGTTGCCCGCTGCTATCGACCCAACCAGCGGAGCGAGCGCCAATTGAAACGGATAGTTCCAAGGGGCAATGATCAGCGAGACGCCTCGCGGCTCCGGGACAATGAAGCCGGAAGAACCGAGCAGGGCCATACTGGATGAGACCCTGCGGGGCTTGGCCCACCGTTGGATATGCTTTATCGCGTGCCGGATTTCAGCCAGCAGGAAGCCGACCTCCGTTACGAACGTTTCGAACGGCGGCTTGGCAAAATCCTTCGCTAGCGCCTCCGTCACCTCCGCTTCTGACCGTTTCACCATGTCATATAATTTTTGCAGCTGCCCGGTCCGGAAGGAGACCTCCCTGGTTGCACCGCTGCGAAAGTACGCCCGTTGTTGGTTGATGAGATCTGATATATTCAAGCTTCTTGAAGCCCCCTGTTGGATGGTTTTTCCTACTATTGTGCATCACGGAATAGCGTTACTATACTTCATCTCCTACCGGTATCAAACTCCAAGTATGAACGCCCTGTCATATGGGTTGGGTTATCTGCCTTCTCCATATCTTCTTTGATTTGTATTGGATATCTATCTCCATTAATTAAGTCAACATAACATATTATTATCGGACTTCAAATTAAGCTCATGAAGCCTCCGTTAAGTTCTTTGATCGGAGCATTTCTGCAAAAATGCAACTATCAATCATGATTTCTACCAAAATGGAACAGATTTCTGCGAATAGTCACAATTGATTGACCACATTCCTCGTGTCCGGCCAAAATGCGCTCTGAAAGTTGCGTTTTAGCACAAATCTTTTCCGAGCCAGGGTTAAGCGACTATATTTCTGCACTTTAGCACTTTTGCGGTTCGAGGTGGGACCACTGGTCTCCCTGACTTCGACCTATACTCTCCGCGTAAACGTCCCTGCCAGCTACTTCTGTTCCAAAAATCTTCTCTTGTCCCGGAGGCGGTACGAATCCTTATCATAATTGAACTTGCCCTTCGCCGTATGCGGATGCTCTTTGCCCCGGCTCAACTGGAAGGGGCTATACAAGCCGGAATCCGCGGGGCGTCCAATAACGTGTATTCCGCGAAGGATCAATAAAACGTTTGAATAGTCGGCCATAGCTGGAGCACCAGAAATCCGAACAACCAAGGCGCGATAAACAAATAACCGACGAACGACGCATTCCATCGGTTCAATATTGCCGAACTCCTGACCACGCCTGTGCCTTCGCTGCAACGACAGCTATTGTAGACTGTGTATCCACGGGTTCATACGCAAAAAAAGCTCGATGCCCCGACTTAAGCCGGATCAACGAGCTTCTTTTCCTTCATCACAACATAGGTTGTTCGCATTACAGCAGGACGTGCAGCCGGTGCGGCGATCCGCTGGCCGGCCCTCTCTTTCATCAATTTTTGCAGCCGAACAATATAGACATCCAAACGCTGGCTCAGCTCGATCACATCATGATCCAGCAGGCTGCCCTTCTTCAACGCCAATTCAACCATTTGAACCCGCAGCTTCTCTATGATGTGGTTCAAGCAAAACTCCGACAACATGTACGCGCGCTCCTTATTCAACAAGTATGGTTAGTATAAGACAGCGAACGAGCAAAGTTTGTCAAAGTCTGTCGCTGCAAACGTGAACATTTTGTTAACATTAATTCGATCGGGAGAATGTGACATGCTCTGCCATACCCTGAACATATACTTACCTGTGCTATACACTAGTCAAAATAAGTAACGGGAGGATGACACTATGAAATTGGATCTTGGATGCGGGACGAACAAGCACTCAAACTTTGTCGGACTGGATCGATTGTCGCTTCCGGGCGTTGATATCGTCAGCGATATGAATGAGCCTCTTCCGTTTCCGGATAACTCGCTTGCCTTCGTGATGGCCTCTCGCTCCTTGTCCTATGTGAACGATTTGCTCGCTGTGCTATCCGAAATCTACAGAGTTTGTCATCACAAAGCCATGGTCTGTATTTTGGCGCCTTACGCCCACCACTTTCGCCATATGTCCAATCCGTATGTAAGGCATGCGTTTGACGAAACGACACCGTACTATTTAACCAACGATTTTTTTCAGCCTGATATCCAGCTTAGCTGCCCGCCGGTGATGGATTATGCCGCGCTGGCCCCATTTGACTTCCGGCTGCTTCGCATGGAGCTGTTCTACGAGCCCAGCTACACGACAGGCTGGTATGATTCCGAGGAATTAGAAGCGCTACGCAGCACCCAGCCGAATGTTGTGCGAGAAATCATGTACCATTTCCTTATTGTAAAGGAGAATATTTCGCATGATGAGTTAGTGCGGTACAGCAGACAGCCGCATTTCGAGCCTTCCTGTGTCGAAACGTTACGACAGGCCCAATATCAGCAGGGACGGGACGTGTGAGCCGCATCGAAACCTTTCGATCCCAAAACTATGTATCTATTGGTAATATTGTATTTATTTTCCTCGTAACAAGCGAATACGATAAAAGGGTCCTCCGAAACAGCAATAAACGGCGATAAAGCTGTTCTACGAAATGTATCTAGCAATTTTATCGTGGACATACATGAATCTCGACCATCACCAATATGCTTTATCGAAATTGCTGTCGAACCCCCGGCATGTTTTCCAAATCAAAAGGGAGGTGCTCCGCATTGCTCTTGTAGTCAGAGCCACCCTGAACGCAACGGGTGCCATTACCTTTACCGGCAACACGCTTGGACTCAGCAGAGCCAATCAGGAAGGAACTCCAGGGACGAACGATTCGATCGGAGCTTTTATCACGGTCAATACCGCATTGCGCCACGGCTCCTATCCACCGGGAACGACAAGCGCCTACTTGAACAACAGCTCCTCCGCTGTCCTGGTGCTTCCCGCCGGAAGCAATGTCTTGTATGCGGAGCTGATTTGGGGAGCAACTCACATCGTAGGCAATACGAACTTGTCGAGCGTCATTAACAATGCGGTCAGCTTCACTACGCCGACGGGCAGCTTTAATGTAAGCCCGGATCCTGCAACGAGCAATGAGTTTGAGCTGGCCGCCGGTGCCTCCGGCTATGTACGGAGCGCCAATGTTACTACCCTAGTTCAACAGGGCGGCGCCGGCACCTATACGACAGGGAGAGTTGCGGGCATTATCGCGGGAAGCAATGATCTGCCCGTGAATGTAGCAGGCTGGACGCTCGGCGTCATCTATCAGAACCCCTCGCTCCCCTTCCGCAATATGTCGCTTCGGGTCGGGGCCGTCCTCGTGCAGGCGAACTCCACTCCTATCACGACCACGCTGTCAGGCTTTGCCACCCCAGTTAGCGGCGTTCTTGGCGGCCGGGCTTTATTCAGCTCATTGGAGGGCGATGCCGCGCGGACCGGCGACCAAGCCTTGTTCGGAGCTACGACAAGCTCGCTGGCAGCACTGTCAGGGCCTAACAATTTGGCAAACAATTTTTTTGCTTCGCAAATTAATAACGACAGTGGAAATCTTGATACGACAGGCACCTTCGGGACCCGGAACCAAACGAACGGCAACCCGGGAACCAACATCTCCGGTGGCCGGCAAGGCTGGGATATTACGAACGTAGACATCTCCTCCAGGCTGGTCAATAATCAAACCTCTGCCGTACTACGGCTAACCACCTCCGGTGACGCCTATGTCGTCAATGCCAATGCCATTCAGGTTGATATTAATGCACCGCGCATTACAGTAACGAAAAGCAGCAGCTCCTCGGGAGCCGTCGTCGGAGATATCCTTACTTATACGGTTACGGTGAGCAATACCGGCACCGCGAATGCCGCCAGCGTCGTCTTGTCCGATGCCTTGCCCGCCGGTACATCGTTTGTGACAGGCAGTGTGATGGTGGGGGGAGCCGCCCGTGTTTCTGCGGACATCCAAGCGGGAATTCCGTTAGGCTCACTTGCCGTCGGTTCGTCCGTAACCGTAACCTTCCGTGTCCAAGTATTGCAAGGTGCGGCTGCACAAAAACTGGTGAATCAGGCGAATGCCGCCTTTACGTTCCAAAGCCTTGCCGGCGGGCCTTCGATTACCGGAGTGATTCCTTCCAACGAAGCATCGGTTCAAGTGTATACACCGATCATCACGCTCCGGAAGACGGCAAGCGCCGACTTAGCGACGGTTGGCGAAACGATTACTTATACCGTTCTTGTCAGCAATACGGGAAGCGTCGGCGCCAGGGTCGTGCTGACAGACAGCATACCGGCAGGCGGCGCTTATGTCGGCGGTTCGCTCCAAATCAACGGAGCCCACGTCTCCGGGGCAGAACCTGGAAACGGGGTCCAAGTCGGCACCGTACCTGCAGGCGGCTTCGCCACGGTCATCTTCCAGGTCCGTATCGAGTCCGTTCCTACCCCTCCGCAGCTGACGAATCAAGCCTCCGCGACCTATACGTACCAGCCTCCGGACGGCCGTACACTCAGCGGCAGCGCCGCTTCGAACGCGGTGGTAACACCGGTCGCGCTGCCGAATATTACAATCCGCAAATCGGTAAATCGGACGATCGCTGCCGTCGGTGAAGAGCTAACCTATTCATCCGTCATAACCAATAACGGTGTTTCCGCCGTAACTGATGTGGTCTTTCTGGACTCGCTGCCGAACGGGATTCGTCTCGTACCCGGCTCCCTTAGCTTGAATGGCGTTAGCTTGCCGTCGGCCAATCCTGATGCCGGTGTATCCATCGGCAACCTTGATGCCGGAAGCTCGGTAACGGTTTCCTTTCAAGTCCTCGTAGAGTCCGTGCCGACGTCTGCAGCCGCAGTCAATGAATCCCGCGTCTCCTATCGAAGCGGAAGCTTCTACGGTCAATCCGTATCCAATTCCGTGGTTACCTCCATATATCAGTCTGTGATTGTGGTTACCAAAAGTACAACCGTCGCTAACGCTGTGGTCGGACTTCCGGTACCGTTCACGATGGTCCTGCGGAACACCGGGAGTCTCCCTGCGATTGTAGTGCTACGGGATCCTCTTCCTTCACAGACATCCTTCGTCACGGGCAGTGTCCTCGTGAATGGCAGCTCGCGGCCGGAGGCCTCACCGGTCGACGGAATCGAGCTTGGTTCGCTTGCTCCGGGCGCCTGGGCTACCGTCACATTCCAATCCGTTCTTAAGGAGCATCCGTCTCCTAGTCGACTTTCCAACCAGGCCGTTGCAGTTTACAGTTATGTGCTTCCTGACGGACGCACGATGTCTGGAGCAAGCAGCTCGAATGTGCTGGAGATCCGTGCCTCTGCCCCTGTTGTCACCATTACGAAAGAGGTCAATTCCACAGAAGCGGCCGTTAACGATGTGCTTCGTTACATACTAAGAGTTACAAATAACGGTTCCGCGACAGTCACGAATGTGATTGTGACCGACACGCTGTCTGCGGAGCTTTCGGCGCAGCGCGCCCGGATTGCCGTGAATGGGATTCCGGTAACCGGCGCGACTCCGGAAACAGGAATTCCGATCGGTAGTGTAACGCCCGGAGCAACAGCCGAAGTGATCTATGAAGCAAGGGTAACCTCGCTGCCCGCCTCCGGCTTGGTTGTTAACGGAGCAGCCGCAAGCTACTCTTCCGGCACCTTCCATGGTGTCTCTTACGCAGCACCGGTGACAACGCAGGTATATACCCCCTTGATTCAGGTATCGAAATCAGTCAATAGCGCTGCGGTCATCCTGGGGGATACGATCGGCTATACGTTTGTCATCAGCAACACCGGCAACATTTCGGCCGATGTCGTGTTTAGCGACATCCTCCCAAGGGAAGCTGTGTTCGAGCCAAATAGCTTTATCATCAACGGGATACCCACACCCGGGGTCCATCCCGAAGCAGGGATCGCCTTGACCGCCATCCCGGCGGCAGGATCATCTATCATCACTATGGTAGCGCGTGTTACATCCCTCCCCCCCGGCGGACTGCTCACGAATGTGGGCAGAGCCACCTACACATACACATTGCCAAGCGGAAGACAGGTTACCGGAACCGCAAGCTCTAATCAAGTCGCGATTCCCGTCTCTTTCCCGACCGTCTCCATTACCTTGAGTACGGATGCCGTCAGCGTTACTGGGGGAGATACGATTACTTACACAGCGGTGATAACCAATACAGGGACTTCCGCTTCGGCCAATGTTTTTTTTACTGACGGCCAGCCACAGGGCACTTTATTTGTACCCGGCAGCTTGACGGTGAATGGCGCTGCACGGCCTTTCGCAGACCCTGCTGCCGGTATTCCGATCGGTACCTTGGCGCCGGGCGCCTCGGCAACGATCCAATATGAGGTGAACATCATCATGCCTACTCCTCCGGATATTCGAAATCAATCGACGGTCAGCTTCACAACAGGCACCGTCTCCGCAAGCTCCAGCTCCAATGTTACGGTTACCCCCGTTACTCAACCGGTTATCGCGCTTCTGAAAAGTGCCGATACGAATAACGCTACCGTAGGGGATACTGTAGTCTACTCGGTTCAAGTGAGCAACAGCGGAAACCTTCCAGCCGAGGTAACCGTCTCGGATACAATCCCGGCAGGCACATCAATGATTGACAATAGTGTGAGCTTGAATGGCAGACCGTTGCCCGGAAGCATCCCGTCCTCGGGCATTCTTGTTGGTACGGTATCCCCAGGGCAGACCGTAACAGTACGTTTTTCCGTTGTTATCGAATCTTTGCCTTCACCACAAAGACTATCGAATGCGGCTGCAGCCGCCTTCACCTTCACGACACCGGACGGACGAACGGAAAGTCGTTCGGCGAGCTCCAATACGGTTACCTTCCCGGTTTCCGCACCTAACGTTTCCGTCAGTAAAGCTACGACAGTAACAGAAGCCGTTGTGGGGGATACCATCCCCTTTACTGTTACGATTACGAATAACGGGGTATCTCCCATCAATAACGTCGTATTCTCCGATCCGGTGCCGGGCAGCACTTCCTTCGTGCCCCGAAGCACGGTGGTTAACGGTACGAACCTGCCGGGGGTTTCGCCGTCGGAAGGCATTCCGATCGGCAGCATTCCCCAGGGCGAATCCGTTACCGTTGCCTTTCAGGTCAGAGTTGATCAAATCCCCCCTGCAGGGGTCATTACCAACCGGTCCTCCGTCAGCTTCACTTCGGGAGCGTTGTCGGCTTCTGTGTTTTCTAACGATGTCACAGTCCCGGTATTTCAAACAAATTTGACAGTTACCAAGACCGCCGATACGGATAACGCTACCCAAGGCGATACGGTCGTATTCAGGATTCTCGTAACCAATTCAGGAAATCGGGCCGCACAGGTGTCGGTTACGGATTCTATCCCCGCGGGCACAAGCTTTGTTACGAACAGCCTCCTTGCAGGCGGCACTCCTCTACCCGGGGTGAGGCCGGACAGCGGCTTTCCCCTAGGTACTGTCGAGCCCGGAGAGACAGCAAGCGCATCGTTCGCGGTAGTCATTAACGAGCTCCCGGCTAACCAGCTGATCGAGAATAGCGCTGCAGCCCGCTTTACCTTTACCACACCCGGGGGCCGAACGGTAGGCGGAACGGCCGTATCGAACACGGTTACGTTCCCCGTGTCCGCCCCGAATGTAAGTGTAGTGAAGAGCACCACCCGAAATGTTGCGGCGGTCGGGGATACGGTTCCTTACACTATCGTCGTAACGAACAACGGGAACACGGAGGTGACCAACCTCATCTTAACGGATCTTCTTCCGCAAGGAACGGCTCTTGAGCCGGGGAGCGTTACGGTCCAGGGGAGCACGGTGGGCCTCGCTCTAGAGAACGGCTTGCCGCTTCCTTCGCTTCCACCCGGCGCCACCGTTACCGTCACCTTTGCGCTGCGAGTTACGGAACTCACCCGTGAGGCCGTGATTCACAATCGGGCAACTGTCAGCTTCAGCTCCGGGGCATTCAACGCGCTGAGTGTTTCCAACACTACCTCTACTGACGTGGTTCAGGCCATTGTCAATGTGAATAAAAGCGCAAACCGTTCCGTCGCTACGGTCGGAGATACGCTTGTATTCCGTTTGTCTGTTGTTAACTCAGGGAATACGGAGGCAATCGTCAATCTGACCGACACGATCCCGGAAGGAACGTCCTTCATACCGAACAGCGTCGTCGTGAACGGCACTCCGCTGCCGGGAGCGAACCCGGAGGGCGGTATTCCAATAGGGACCGTCGATGCCGAAATTACGTCTACGGCTTCCTTTGCTGTCGTGATCAACCGGCTTCCAGACAATCAGCTTATTACGAATCAGGCCACCGCAGCATTCGCCTTCACCTTACCGAACGGGAGAGAGCTGACGGGTACTTCCGTATCGAATGCGCTGAACATTCCTGTATCCGCACCGAATGTAAGTGTGGTGAAGAGCACCCCCGCAATAGATGCGGTAGTTGGCGATTTGATCCGATATACGGTTGTTGTTACGAATAACGGGATAGAACCAGTCAACAGTGTCGTTCTGTCCGATCCGATCCCTTTCGGAACTGAATTTGTTGCCGAAAGCGTAACTGCTAACGGATCGACTGTACCAGCCGCCAATCCCCAAACAGGCATTCCGCTCGGAACCATCCCTTCCGGCGGAAGTGTGTCCGTAGACTTTACCGTTCGTGTTACGGATGAGCAACCGATTCCGAAGGAGCTCGGTAACCAGGCCAGCGTCAGCTTTACCTCCGGCTCCTTCTCAGGCAGGTCGATTTCCAATAGGGTGACCACTCCGGTCTACCAGCCGAACATTTCTGTGGTCAAAAATGCGAATCGAAACAACGTAACGGTGGGCAATAATGTAATTTATTCCTTCCTTGTCCGAAACAGCGGCAATATTCCCGCCGCCGTCATTCTGCGGGATGCCATTCCGGCCAACACAACCTTCGTGGAGAACAGTGTGATCATCGACGGCAGCCCCCGGCCCGGTGACAATCCGGCGGACGGCATTTCGGTCGGCACCATCGCTGGCGGGGATACCGTAGAGGTCACCCTGACGCTGCAGGTTTCCGTCGAAGCCCTTCCGTCGCCTCAACAGGTGATCAATCAGGCAACGGCCGAGTTTACATTCGTTCCACCAAGCGGTCGAAGCATCAGCGGCTCGGTGACGTCGAATCCGGTTGCCGTTCGCGTTTCCGCACCGGATGTCACGGTAATCAAGAGCTCTAGTCGGGACAATGCGATAGTAGGCGATACGATTGTGTACACGATTCGAGTCACTAATAACAGTAACGATAACGTTAACAATGTCGTCCTCACAGACCCCGTGCCGGAGGGAGCCCGTTTGGTTGCAGACAGTGTAGCGGTAAATGGTGAGCCACGTCCGGGAGACCGACCGGATTCAGGTATTCCGCTTGGTACTATCGCACCCGCCCAGTCGGTTGTTGTAACCTTTGAGGTGATTATAGAATGAAGCAGGAGGGTCGACCGAAGAAGACGATATGGAATCAAACAGTGGTCAGTTTCAGCACCGACCGTTACCGCGGGCAGGCCTACTCCAATGTGGTCCAAACGTCCGTTGTCGGCCCTAAGCTTATATTAGAAAAAAGCGCTAGCGAGGCAGCCCCCTCACTCGGCAGTGTGATCACCTATCGATTGAAGCTTGCCAATCTGGGGGATCGGGAAGCGGAGGCAATTCTCTTTGATGCTCCTCCGCAGGGCACCGAGCTGCTGGCGGGCAGCCTTAGGGTGGGAGACCTCCCGAGTCCTAACGGTGATCTTCGGGAGGGGATCTCCTTCCCCTCCCTTCAACCCGGGTCATCGGTTGACATCAGTTTTATGGTCATTGTGAAGCATTTGCCCGACTCCGGCTCCGGCTCCGGCTCCGGCTCCGGTTCCGGTTCTAGCGGAATCACCAATCAAGCAAGAGTCACCTATCGATTCATCGCCCCTGACGGGCGTATCGCAAGCGGAGAGATTTTGTCCAATCGAGTCACGCTACTCCCGCGCCAGCCTGCCGTTCGTGTTCTCAAGAAGGTCTCCAGCATACACAGCTTTCGTGGTGATTTGCTTACCTATACCATTGAGATTATCAATGACGGTAACTACAGCATGAACCGGATCGTGTTGAAGGATAAACTGCCGGACGGTATACAATGGGTGCAGGGCAGTGTCAACATTCAAGGCAGCTTTCATCCGAGAGCGAACCCCGCTAAGGGGATCGAGCTTGGTTCGCTCGACGCGGGAGCAACCCTTACCATAGCCTTCACTGCGACGGTAACCGCCTTAATTGCTGCTTCTTCAGAACCTCAGCGAATTACAAACCAGGCCCGTGTCACTTACCGGCATAAGGATGAGCACCAAGCCGTCTTCTCCAATCCGGTGTCGGTTCACGTATGGAATGGCAAAGTCCGCATTCGCAAAAGGGTCAATGCCGAGGAAGCGGCCGTGGGAAGCCAGCTCCGCTACAGCTTCGAGATCGAGAACCGGGGGAACCTCCCGGCCGTGCCGAAGTTTTTCGACCTTTTGCCTAAAGGTACCTTATATGTTTGGGACAGTCTGGAGACAGACCGCAAGCCAAGCCTTCGGGAACACCCCTCCAAGGGGGTTGTCCTGCAGCCGCTGCAGCCGGGAGACAGGACTATGGTTACCTTCTTGGCTACCGTGACCGATGCGAGTGAGGTCATCAGCAACAGCGCCTCCGTAGAAACGACTTACCGGCTGCCCGACGGCAGGACCATGACGGATTTGGTAAGGTCCAATGTAGTGCATACTCGCGTCATCCGTCCGGTATTGTACTTAAACTTGGCGGTACAGCCTGTTGTTGCGGAGCCATGTATGCCTGTCACGATCAGGGCCACGCTGACGAACCGCGGCAACACCGCGGCGGACGTGATGGTGTACGACCTCATCCCGGCTGACACAGCTTGGATTCCCGGAAGCCTCCGGATCTCCGGCGTACGGCAATCGTATACGGCTCTCGTGGGTGGCGTTTCAGTTGGTAGAGTGGCCCCTGGAGATGACATCGAACTCGTTTATGAGCTTGGTGTCTCCTGTCATCCTGAAAGAAATACGATTGAGATACGGCTATCCGCTGCCTACCTCTATCTTGTCCAGGATGTGACCTATGAGGGCCTGATCTACTCCAACCCATCGCGCATCCTAATCGGATATCATGAAGAGTAGCATTCTCTATCGATACGTAAAGACAAAGAGCACATTCTGCTCCCGCCCATTTCGCTGGCGAGAAAGAATGTGCTCTTTTTTATACACCGATGAATGAAGCTATTAGGCCTCAACGCCCATGCTTCTTAGATTCGTGAAGCTGCGCTGCAGACAATCGAACGGGTCGGCACCGTAGCATTGATCCTGCTCGACGGCCCCCCACTCCACGCCGATCTCCTTGCAGGCTTCCAGAATTCGTGCGAAATTCATGTTTCCTTCGCCAACCTCGGCGAAGCGCTGCTCCCGTGCGTTTACAGCCACCATGTCTTTCAAGTGAACCACCTTCATCCGGTCATCCATTTTGCGAACCCACTCCGCAGGGTCGCCCCCACCCGATTGAATCCAATATACATCAATTTCAAAATCAACACATTCCGGATCCGTTTCCTGGAACAAAATGTCCATCCCTGTCCGACCGTCGAATTTGGCCATTTCAAAATCATGGTTATGGTAAATAAACTTAAGTCCGGCGTTATTCAGCTGCCTTCCGATCTCGGTGGCTTTCTTGGCGAACGCTTCGTAGCCTTCCTTGCTTCCCCGGAACTCTTGAGGCATGCCGCCGAGGCCTACGTACTTACATCCCCATAAGTGATGCTTCTCGATGACTTGATCCATTTGCTCTGTTAGTTCTGCGTACCCGATATGCGTTGCACAAATGCTCAGCCCTTCGCGGTCCGTCAGCTCCTTGAGCGCTTTGGGATCGATAGGTCCCACACCGGACACTTGCACCGCGTTATACCCGATGGCTTTTACCTTCTTTAACGTTACGGCGATATCTTCCGGCGTTTTAAGATACTCCCGAAGCGTATACAACTGTGCTGCCAATCTCACCTATCTTCACTCCTTTGTCAAATGGTAGCAATCTTAGTACAAGTACACACAAATTATACGCTTACATTTCCTTTTCGTCGATATGCGCGTATACATAAATTTTTGTACGGTATATATCCTTGCATGTGATCACTCTTTGTGCTTCCCATCCGGGGATGGCGAAGAAGATACTGATCACGTACGCTCCGGGTGGCAGCTTATCGCGGAGTAAGCCGCTAAGCTTCTTCATTGCCCCCGGAAACAGGTAGCACACTACGGCGGCCGCCTCCCCATAAGGGTAAGCGTACAGGTCTCCGTAATGAAAGCTTATATCCTTGTATACCTCAGGGTGAACACGCTTCAGAACGGCTGACATGAGCCGCGAGACCCCCAGCGGAATCATCGAATTTTCGATGCCGATCATACGTATTCCCCGAAGCCGCCTTTGTAAAGAAAACGCCAGAGTCCCCCAGCCGGAGCCTGCTTCAATGATCGTTCCGCGAATACCGAGCCGACCGACCTCTTGGGCTACCGTCCGGCGGACGAGAGAGGATGAGGGCATGGGGGAAATCCCGTTTTTCCAGCTCCTATATACCAAGGAAACAGTCATAACAAGCATAGCTCCCGGCAGCAAACCCTTTGCGGTCGTATACAGCAGCTCAAGCATGATGTCCGGTCAACTCCCGTGTGATTCGTATTCAACGAATTGTACCATCTGCATTAGGGGGAAGTCCAACCCCCCCTTCTAATGTCCGCATATGAATATATAGATTACGATTCACTATTATAAGAGGTTAAGGAGATGCGCAAAGGCATGATTAGAAAGCGTCAGTGGCATGTCAAGGACAAGTGGAGCAGACATCTGGGACTGGTGGGACATCGCGGGCTTGCACGACATATACCACCAACGCGTCCGCTCAGCCGCAGCAGCTTGAATACGTATCTGAGCAAGTATCGTGTCAATTACGTCAAACCGGTTTTCGGTTCGTTCGGCAACCGCATTATGAAGGTTACCAAATCGGGCTCCCAATATCTGGTGCAGCGGGAGCAGCAGGCTCAGCTCGTCGGGCCGAAGAAGATATCCAAAATCGTGTTCGGGCACACGAGGGGCGGACGCTTCTTAATTCAAAAAGGAGTTTCCTTGGTTAAGGTGAAGGGACATCCTGCGGATTTCCGGCTGCTCATGCTGAAGCCGAAGGATAAATGGCTATGCATGGGGATTATGGGCAAGGTCGCTTCCGGTACTCGGATTGTTACCAATTACAATCATGGGGGTAAGGCCATTCGGTTCCGGGATTCTCTTCGACTAGCCGGACTGTCACCCAAACAAATTCGTCAGGTACAGGCACAAATGATTCGCATAGGATTTATGGCGGCGAAAAAATTCGAGAAGCGTTATAAGCACTGCCGGAGGCTAGGCATCGATTTTGGCATTGACTCTCAGCGCAGTGTGTGGATCATCGAGGTGAATACGAATCCGTTCTATGAGCTTTTTCGTCATCATGAGGATCGTACGCTTTATCGAAAGATAGACCGTTATATGAAAATCATCAAAAGAGAACAGCTCAGCTACTGACTCGTAGCTGAGCTTTTTTTTCATGCTTTTCACTTTTTATCCAGCGGGTATAGAATAATGTCGATCGGGAAAGCCGAGCCCGATGCGGGAGAGAACTCGAGGTCAATGGATTTCTCCGTTCCGTTCGTCCTCGCAATAATCGTATAACCCTGGTAATCCATCATGACCCCGGAAGCCGGAACTTGGATAATGCGTCCGTTCACCTCAAACGGTCCCTTAAATACTCCTCCGCGAGGAAGCACAAGAACGGATACGGCTGGGGGCGCTTCGATGTGAATTTTGTAGACCACGCCATAGTTCCCCAGATTGAGTGACGGTTCTTTATGGAAATAATCAAAACCGGTGACGAATTGATCCGAGGTGCCGTCGCCAATGGCAAAGCTGGACGGCTTCTTCACGGTTGAGGCATCAATGTTCCAGATCACCTCGGAGCCGCTGAACGTTCCCCGCACATTGCCGCGATAAGGCAGCTTCGGGTAATGGGTTAAATCGTTGATATGATCCTCATGCTCCATTGCGACAAAGGAGAACAATACATCCCCATCCGTTTCGACGTCATACATGACGTTCATTCCCTGACCCGGGTAAAAGTCCGGCATCATTTTATAATAAGCCTCTTCCTGCGGACGAAGCACCATGGACTGCGGTTCGCCACGGGCTTGAAGGAAATCGATCGTCGGCTCGTTGCCCATCAGATTGGCATAAATCGTTGGGTATACCTCGCCTTGATTCGTCGTCTTGATCTTGACCTCTCGGTCAGGATTCAGATTACGCACAAGAATCGCGAATTTCATCCTCCGATCCGTACCGTTCACATGCGTGGCGTAGAGACGGGCTTTGCCGTTTACCTTCTCCTGGTATAGGAAGCCCTTGCCCTCGAAGGTTTCCGGACTGTCACTTACGATTAGCGGCCGGTCGGTCGGCTTCTGCTCCTTATGCTCCAGCTGTGGAATACCGCGAAGGTACTTTCGCAGCTCCGCCTCTTCTTTCCTGACGTACGTTCCCACAGGCGCGTGATAAACATCATGCTCGAACTCATTTAAATAGGGCTCGTCCAGTA
Source organism: Paenibacillus silviterrae (assembly GCF_030167925.1). Classification (GTDB taxonomy): domain Bacteria; phylum Bacillota; class Bacilli; order Paenibacillales; family NBRC-103111; genus Paenibacillus_G; species Paenibacillus_G silviterrae. The sequence continues at coordinate 466,297 of NZ_JASKUT010000002.1, read as the reverse complement.
CAAGTATGTTCTGGGAATACGTCTCGCTGTAGTTCCCCAGACTATCCTGCACGGTTAAGGATACCTTATACAGCCCCGGAGTGTAGATCACGTCGGCATTTCCGATCCAGTCGCTGGACTTCAGCGCGGTTCCCTTCGGATCGTAGCTTATATTCGTATAATGGATCGGCTCACCGATCCGGTAAGCTTCCTTGTCGACGGCAAACTTCGCAACGGGCTTTACATTGGGCATGGCATCATTCGTAAAGAGCGTACGATCCGCCGCCGGCTTCACATACTGCAGTTCCACACGGCTTAGCTCTTTATTGAATTTCGAGTGAAAAGCGATCCATTGCTCCAGCCATGTGATATCCAGATACAATCGGTTCTCCTGAAGCAAGGCGTTCTTGCCCCAAGGCTGCTTCTCGCCATTGATAAAGAAAGACTCCTCCGTCAGGGACGCCTCAAGAAATACCTTCGGTGTCGTGATCAGAACCGAACCTGTGGACTCGTTCCATTGGACGGGAGTGCCGAACAAGCCCGGCAGCTCCACAGCAGGAATATAATACCGTCCCTCGCGCTCGACGAGCGGAGCTTGCATTTCCAGCTTGACTCCGTTACTGTACGCGGTTTTCTCCAAAGGGTAGAGAAACATTTGTTGATGCTCCGGAACGGCAGCTGCTGTGGTGCTTGCAGCCGCCGCGTGCTGCTGGCTGACGAACGCCCCCAGCAGCAGAGAAGCGCCAAGGCATAGTATGAAGGATTTATTTTTGCTTATCATAACTTAGTCCTGTCCTTTCCTACCTTTTCTCTTCCAGCGGGTAGTAAATCCATTGTGCGGAAGACGTGCTTCCCGGTGCAGTCATCCATTCGATCGTAATTTCCGCCTCAAGGCCTGTAGAACGATAAATGAGTAGAGCGCCGTCCTGGTCCGTTAGACCGCCTTCGGGCAGCTGCATAACCTTGCCGTTAACCTTCAACGTTCCGTTCACAAGACCGTCGGGGGCTCTCAGTCCGATCGCCGCTTTACTCGGGAAGGTCATTCGCATCTTGTATACCGTACCTATATTCGTAGCATCAGGCGCAGGGGTCGTCCATTGCGATACCGCGGTCAAGTTCTTCACATAGGCTTGGAGCTTTACTTCCGATGCGCCGGTACTCGAAGCAACTACTGCATCAGTAACTGCTGCATAATTAGGAAGGGCTCGGATGGAGTCAAACTCCCCTGTCACAACAAAGCCGGCCTCCAATGGCCCGTCGCTTTCCATATCCTTCATATGTATAATGCCTTGTCCCGGTTGAAGGGTGTACCGCTGTAAGGTTACTGTCTCGCCAGGCTTGACCTCGATCCATTGATCAAGTGCGGGCTCGGTCATAAAGCTTGCCACTGCCGAAGCTGCAGACGCGCCATGAAACAAGGTCGGTCCCCCCATGCCTTGTTTGCTGACAGAGATGTGTCGTGTTTCCGTAGGATTCGGGTTATGCAGAAGGATGGCGAACTGCTTGGATTCCTTCATTCCAAGTACATGATGGGAATACAGCCTTACTTTTCCATTGATAGTCTGCTTCTTAAGCAAACCACTCTGCCCAATGGTATGGTTGACCCCGCTCACGACCTGAAGCCTTTCGTTCCGTTCGGTAATCTCTGAGGATATTGCTGGCGCGTCGGATAAGTTCCGCTTCCATGCCGCATTGCTGAGCTTGGCCAAAGTACCCACCGGCTTCGCATACCAAGGGAATTGCTCCTCTGTCAGGAAGGTATCGTCCGTCACCTTGACGCTTTGCGTAAACGGCTCGCTCCATAGACCGCTCCCATCGCGCACCTGCAGCGTAACCGCGTGCGTACCCGGCTCGAAGAAGGCGTCCTTCTGACCGATCCAACGGTACTCCGGCAAGCCCTCGGCATCGGCATCATAGCTCAAATCGACATAGGCTACCGGCTCTCCCTTGCGATATTCGGCCTTATCGGTAACGAATTTGGCAATTGGCTGAGAGTTCGGCTGGATGTTCTCGGTATACACCGATTCACGGTAAGCCGTCTTGGTGGGTCCGGTATAGGTAAGCTCCACCCTGCTCGGGTTCGGCTGGTACACATAGGTCACTCCCATATAGGGCGCAATCCAGCTCAGCTTTACTAGTAAACTATCATTCTGAATGATCGACGTTTCTTCTAAAGGTACGGAGATCCCGTTAACCGAGGCCGTTGCCCGGTTCAGATCCCATTCGATATAGGCATGTGGTGCCGTCAGTCCGATCCTCCGGCTCTCCGCCTTCCATACCATGGTCATACCCAGCTGCTGGCTAACCCAACGAATGGGCACGTAGAAGCTGCCGTCTACTATGACCGGAGCTGTAGCTAACGTCGTCTGAAGGCCGCTCACTTCTGCCGCGGTCTCGCTATCCTGCAGCTTGAGCTTGATGGTGGTGCCGGACACTTGAGCATCCGCCGCTTGCCCCTGTGCTGCAAGCAAGCCAAGCAGCAGGGCCGTTGAAATCAAGTATTTCTTGTTCAAGCGAAATAACTCCTTTTACTAGTAATAGAATTGCCAGTAAGCCCACTGTACCAGAATTTGAGACAAAAATCATCCCTTCCGGGTTGAAGGGACTTGAGCGATAATATTAGAGGATTTCGGTTATCCTATTTATGGTAATTATTCTTATTTTCAAAGGAGATCCATCCTTATGTCACCCTATTTAGAAGTTACCCTAAGGACTGTATTGGCTTTTTGCTGGTTGTGGGCATACACCAAACTCTTAGGGAGGCGTCTCATTTCACATAGCTCTCATCATTTATTTGTACTTTCCATGACCTTAGGAACTATAGGCGGTAACATGGCTTTTAATATCAATATTAAAATGCAGTATTTCTTACTATCGCTTCTTCTTATCAGTGGTATCGGCTACAGCTTAATGCTGCTGTCTCTCAAAAGCCAAACGGCCCGCAAGCTGATTTCCGGTCAGCCGGTAGTCATTATTAAGGACGGTCTCCTTGTTGAGGAAAACCTCCTTAAATACAAATATTCCATGGAGGCCTTAGAACAAGGATTACGTGGTAAGGATGTTTTCGATGTTAAAGAAGTGGAGTATGCAATCCTAGAAATCAACGGCGCGCTGTCCGTATTGAAGAAAAAAGAATATCGAAGCCTCACCCCCAGGGATTTGAACCCTAGCGACTCCCATACCACTGGATAACTTCCTGACCGAGAAGCAAGACGCCTATGAAGATAAGACCCCAGCGAAATATAACCTCCGCTGCGGATCCCGTTTCGATCGCAAGCCATTTGGGCAGCAGCCGAATTTTGAATGGAGCGGGCCACAGCAGTCTCACCCCTTGCTCGTTGAGTAAATCGATTAGCGGATGAGTGGCATAAGCGAACAGTAACGTCCAGAAATAGAAGGACGGCAGCGGTATAGCCAGCACGGTCAAAGCTAGAATGAAAACAAGCGAATGCGTCAACGTTCTGTGTTTGATTTGGAGAAACCGGAGCAAGGCGGACAAAGGAAAAAAGAGCTTTGCCATGACGGACCCCGGTTTATCTATGTCGGCTAACGGACCGGCAAAGCAACCGATCAATACACCGGCAGCTGTTTCCCATGAAAGGATAGGTACTCCTGATTGTAAAATAATAAGCTCCGCGGCGAGCACTCCGGCAACACCGTGTGTTTTTTGCAGCAAAATAAGAACCTCCGTTCGGTGATCTAAGCTCCATTGTATCATATTACTTCACATCGAATAATAGTGCTAAAGAAGCTTTCTCGCAGTAGCGCTGCCGAACACCGGGCTTATCTGTTCTTTTGCCGTGCGGCCCGTTTATTCGCCTATAGCACTTTTGCAATTGCGGACCCCTTTTTGCGCTTCCCACGTGCCTCTAGTTGCAAATCTGCGATTGGACGCTACTGTTCGTGGCCTGGTGGCCCATTTGTTCGCCCTTTTATCGCACATTTGCAATTGCGGACCCCTTTTTGCGCTTCCCACGTGCCTCTAGTTGCAAATCTGCGATTGGACGCTTTGGTTTGCTGCACGGCGGCCCGTTTGTTCGCCTCCTATTGCACTTTTGCAATTGCAGGCCTCTTTTCGCGCTTCCCACGTGCCTCTAGTTGCAAATCTGCGATTGGACGCTTTTGTTTGCTGACCGGTGGCCCGTTTGTTCGCCTTTGCCTTAAAACAAAAGCCGAAGGCACCCAGGCCTTCGGCTCTAAGACCACCCTACCTGGTGGAATAATTGATTTCCTGGGCAATGAATTGGATTTCCGTGCGGCGAATAAGCTTCACAGGTTCAATAATTCACTAACCCAGAACATTGGCATATCAAGCTGCTCCCCACCATATCCGGCTAGTTGCTTCAGCGTGGTTGATTATCACGGTCCCACTGGTTCACCTCGTTCGTGATCGCCTCTCCGCCGCTGCGATACCACATCTGAATGAACTCATCCAAGGCATGGATTGGTGCCTCTCCGTAGACGATCTTCAAGAAAGCTTCCTTCTCCATCGTTTCCAATAGCGGCCACTTTCGCTTCATCGTCGACGTATAAGGACCGACAAATTCGTTCTTCTGAGAGTATGCAAGCTGTTTGTCTCCGATAATTCTCCCCTCGAGGTAGAGCCGGGAGGAAGTAGCCGCGAGCCTCTTCTCATAGGGCGACTGCACCTGCCCGCGGTACACGCGATTCTCGATGCTTTCTCCGAGCATGATGTTCGGAGGCGTGCTTCCGGGTCCAAACAGCAAATAATTCGTCAGCGTGCTGGTTACACCTGGAAAGTCATACTGGATGTCCCCGTCCTTACGCATATAATCGTAGCCTTCGCCAAAGCCGATAGCGAAATCCGAATCGGGGTCTTCTATGAAGGTACCGTACACTTCATCCCAATACGCGAAAACAGCATCCATTTGCTCGAAGCCCTTGCGGAAAAAATATGCACCGTACGACAGCCGGGAGCCGATGCGGCCGATCCGGCCGTCAGGCCCTGTCGGGTACGGGAGCGGCTTCATCACAGTCTCGTCCGGCTCCTTCCGCATCTCACCAAGCGGCCAGCCTCCCATCCACCCGGGGCCGGAGATCACCCCGGCTTGACCGGACGTGATAAGCTCGACCGCTTTCTGCTCGTCGTGCGTGCCGAAATCCGGGTGGAGATAGCCTTTCGCATACCAATTCCGCAGCTTCATCAATGCCGGTTTCAGCTCCGGCTGCACCGAGCCGTAAGAAAGGGTACCGTCCTTGCCCCGGTTCCACTGGTAAGGTTGATCCGCATACGCTCCGAAAACGAAGCTCGCATCCCCCATCCAGCCGTTCAGCGTGTTCTTCCCGGCAATCGCCAGCCCAAAGGTATCCTGCAGGCCATTGCCGTCCGGATCCCGGTGGGCGAACCCCTCAAGGACCGCTTCCAGCTCTTCTAGCGTCGTCGGCTCCGGCAGCCCCAGCCGGGCCAGCCAATCCTTACGGATCCATAGAATCGGATCGCCCACCTTGCCGTCGGAAATTTGCGGCAGACCCCAGGCTTGGCCCCGAAGGGATACGGTCTTCCAAACATCCGGGTTTTTCGCATAAGCCTCTTTCACCCTATCGGGCGCATAAGCCTCGAAGGCCTCTTCCATCCTTATGAAGCGCCCCGAATCCACGAGCCCCTCCAAGAGCTCCGGAATCTCATGCTGGGTAAGAAACAGCACATCGGGCAGCTCCTCTCCTCCCGAAAGCGCAAGCTTGATCTTGGTACTCAGCGCTTCGTTCTGACCCGTCAAAAGCCACTTATTCGTCTGCACAATTCCAAGCCGTTCCTTGGCCCACCGGGTTATCGGGTTATTCTCCGGAGTGTCGCCCGCCTTCAGTTTATCGTAATCCTTCAGCGCTTTGGCCGTTGAGATCACAACAGGCGGATCGAACCTGGGGGCTTTCTTAATGCGTTCAACGGCTTGCGGAGGAGGTGACGTGACCGGCTCCGGGTTCACAGGCGCCTCCTGACAAGCCACCGCAGACACAGCGGCTAGGGATAGGATGAGTAGAAGTTTCACAAGCTTGATGAGCATCGGATGCTTCACCCCGTTCCCAGGCTAATTTGAATCGTAAGTATCGTTCCCTTCGGTTCTACACTAGCCGCAATATTCATGATGCCGCCTGCTTGACGAACCCGCTCCTCCATCCCCTGCAGGCCGAACCCAACAGCAGTGCCATTGTAAGGTATGCCGTTATTCCACAGCAAGAAGACGAGCTCTCCGCCTGCCGTCACTAAGCGGAAACGAAATTCCGTGGCCGCCCCATGACGCAGCCCATTGGTAATCCCCTCCTGTAACGCATGATACAGCGCTTTTCGAATCAGGGGATCGCTAATCGGCTCAGGCAAATCCAGCTCGTAATCCACCTGAAGATCGGCCGCTTGGACCACATCTCCAAGCAGCTGCCTCAGCTCTTTTTCCAAGTCCCCCGCTCCATCAGGTTCCCGCATCATCCGCACAGCCTCCCGCATGCTCTCTAAGCTCTCCCGCACCATTCTTTGCGAATGCTCCAGACGCTGCAGCCCTGCCAACTCATTCTTGAGAATCAGCAGCTTGGCCGCTTCCATCTGCAGTAATGTCGTTGTCAGCGTATGTCCCACGATATCATGCAGGTCATGAGCCATTCTCTTCCGCTCCGTTTCCAGTATCGTTCTCGCCTCGGCTCTTGCCTCCAGCACATCCGCTTGAAGCTCCATCATGCGCCGTTGTTCCTCCCGTTTACGTTTCCTTTGTTCGACGAGCTCTCGAACCATAGGAATCAATTCTTCGTCTCTCACCGGCTTTAGAAGATAACCGACCGCGTGCAGTTCCAATGCTCTACGGGCATATTGGAAATCGGCAAAGCCCGTCAGCAGAATACAATCTACCATAGGATGTTTGCTTCTTATCCGCTCGATTAATTCCAGGCCGGACATCGCCGGCATACGAATATCGGTTACCACGATATCTACCGGATGCTGCTCCATCGTTACCAGCGCCTCCTGTGCGGAGTACGCCTTTAATACGGTTCCAATGCCGTGTTCCGTCCACGAAATCGTCGTCGCCATGCTCTCGACAAGGTGCTTATGGTCATCTACCAGCAACAACGTATATATAATTATCCCCCCTGATTAAGTTTTGGTTATGACCGGTCAATTGACCTCGGTTCGATTCCATCTCAGCAGCACCCTTACCCCGCCGGTATCAGTGTGCTCTACCGTAACACCCGATCCGTCACCAAACTGATATCGCAGCCGCTGATGTACATTCCAGAGACCGAAGCTTTCTCCCTCCGCTTTCTGACCGGCCACCCTTCGATTCAGATCTAATAGCTCCTCCCCCGTCATTCCTACACCGTCATCCTCTATAATAAGGGTATTCCGGTCCGGTTCGATGAAGCCGGTAATGCGAATCCCGCCCTCACCCAGCTTCGCCTCCAGCCCGTGCACAATGGAGTTCTCCACTACCGGCTGAATTGTCAAACGCGGAATCATCGCGGATTCCAGCGCTTCCGGGATGGATACATCGAAGCGGATTTTATCCAGCTGATCATTCATAATCGCCACATAGGATTGAACGAAGCTCAGCTCTTCTTTAACGGTAGTCACCATCTCAACATTGCGTGTCGTGTATTTATAGTAATCGGCCAAACGGTAAGCCATGGAAATGACCGGCTCGGTCCGCTTCATACGCGCCATACTGATAAGATAGGCCAGACTGTTGTATAGAAAATGTGGATTGATTTGCGACTGCAGCTGCTTCATCAAAGCTTCTCTCGAGCGAATCTCCTCCGCGTATACCTTCTCCACCAGATGCTGAATTTGCGAGGCCATTTCATTAAATTGCTGAATGAGACGGTAAAATTCCTTTTTCGGCCTTTCGTGAATGCGGACGGAAAACTCTCCCTGCTTCAGCTTCGATACACTCTCGGTCAGCAGCCGAATCGGGACCTGCACATTGTAGTAGAGCAGCAGCGCCGCGGCGACCCCCGCAAGCACAAGCAGACTGACGGCGGCGTAGAACAGGTGCTGGCTGCGTGTAACGGGCGCCAGAATATCCTCCAGCGGCACATAATCGACCAACGTCCAATTCAACATAGGCGAGGTAATATGGTAAACCAAATATTGCTTGTTATCCACAACCATGCGCTTATGGCTTCCCGGGTTTCCACTGGCAGCGTTCTCATAACTCTCTGCAATCTGCCTTGCTATCGTTTGATCAGAGGTTGAATTGAATACAAAGTCTCCAGGCGCCTTGTACAGGAACGGATCATTATTGCCTTTGAACTTGAATGAATCCAGCATGCTGACAATATTATCTTCCATCAAATCAACCTCTACAATGACGGAAGCGTTACGCACATCCTCCGAACCGGCCAAAGGCTCGACAAAATGTCGAGTGAACGACCGCTGGATCGAGCCGTTTACGCTGGTACGGCGAAGCGCCCATTGTGTATTGATCACACCTGACCTTAAATACCTCTCGTCATAAGTAATCGGAGACAGTGAAGAGAAGGCCAGCTTCGCCGCAGGGAAATAAAGATTGACCCGGCTCAAGCCCTCCGTGGAGAGACTGATCAGCCCCAGCTTCTTCTCTACCCGATCAATCAGCGCTGCATATTCATAACGGGATGCCGGAACTGCATTTTCAGCCAGCAGCGTGAAATCCGGATCCCTCGAAATCAAATTTGAATACTTCGACGCTTGCTCCAAGGTGTCCTCAATTTCATTGACGAAGTGAGCCAATCGGTTCCGATTGCTGATATTGATCTGCTCCTCGACTACGCGGCTGCCGGTTTGATTGGAATAAAAATACAGTATGATCACCGGAAGCATCAGCATTGCGATCAGCAGCAGCATTTTTGTAAAAAGATTCATAGAAGCCTCACCCTGTGTTTGTATAATACCTAGTTATTGTATCGGTGGTTGGTTGATAAAATGTTACCGCTTAATACAAGAACGGCAGACAAACCCGCGTGGCGCCTGACTTTTATGAACATCAAATCCAATGATTATGTACGTACTGCTCGCCTCGACGGTATGATGATGCCGCTGACCATTTCATCACACATCTTGGGGGAGTAATCTATGAGTAAATCGCTTACATCTTTATTGGCAACCTCGGTAGCGTTTTCATTACTGGTTGGTTGTGCCAACAGTAACACCGGCAGTCAAAGCAACCAGGGAACTACCGAGGCTCCCAAAGGCCCGACACCCATCACCATCATGGCCAACCTGCACACGCCGGAGGTGCCGAATCAAGAAATCGAGAAGCTGCTCGAAGAGAGAACCAATACGAACTTAACCATTCAATGGGTTCCGGACGGCAGCTACGATGAAAAGCTGAACGCAGCCTTCGCCACAGGCGGACTCCCGCAAGCCGTATTTATGCGGAATCAAACATCCCTGCTGCTGTTCCGAGAAGCGTTCCGGAGCAACCAATTTTGGGAAATCGGACCGTACCTTAAGGATTATCCGAATCTGAAGAATCTTGATCCGAAGGTATTGAATAATACATCGGTCGATGGAAAAATCTATGCTTTGTACCAAGAGCGTCCGCTGTCTAAGCAAGGAATTATTTATCGTAAGGATTGGGCCGATGCGCTTGGAATTCCGGCTCCAAAAACGATCGATGATTTATACAACATGGCGAAAGCGTTTACCGAGAAGGATCCGGACAAGAACGGCAAGAATGACACCATCGGATTCACGGATCGTAACGATCTCATCTACGGCGCTTTCAAAACCATTTCCTCCTACTTTGGAACACCGAATAACTGGGCTGTCAAGGACGGGAAAATTATTCCTGAATTCGAGGATCCGGCTTACATGGAAACCTTGAAATGGTTCCAAAAGCTGCATAAGGAAGGTCTGATTAACAAGGATTTCCCGGCTACTAGTAAAAATGATCAGCAAAACCTGTTCAACACCGGCAAAGCTGGTATTTATGTAGGCTCTCTGCAGGATGTCACAACGCTGCAGCAGAAGCTGTCCGGTACCGGCATGAAATTCGAATTGGATGTGCTCAATCGGATCGAAGGTCCTAAAGGACCTGGGGTATGGGCCCTTCCAGGCTTTATATCTGCGGTCATTTTCCCTAAATCCGCTGTGAAGACCGAAGCGGAGCTCAAGTCCATTCTGACTTATTTCGATAAGCTGATGGCGCCGGAAAACACCAACTTGATTTTCTATGGCATGGAGGGCAAGCATTACACACTGAAGGACGGCAAAGCAGAAGTTACCTCCGATGTGAAGCTGTGGGAGCGCGATGTCAAGGCATATCAAGCACTGATGATCGGCGGCGAGAGCACCATCAAAATGCTGGAGCCTACCTATACCCTGCCGGTTCGAGCCAAGGCGGAGCAGCAAGTGAAGGACAACAACAGCTTCCTGATTCATGACCCGACGCCTCCGCTCGATTCCAAAACCTATACGGAGAAGGGCTTGCGTTTGCAGGAAATCATCAAAGACGCTACTTACAAATTTATTCTTGGCGGCATCGATGAAGCAGGCTTTAGGAAAGAAGTCGAGAAGTGGAAGACGGAAGGCGGGCAAAAGATTATGGATGAATACACCGCTTCCTACCAGGCTGTAAATAAAAAATAAATCCTTAAACAAAAGGCTGATTTGTTAGCATATCGCTAACAAATCAGCCTCTCTTCTCTTGGTTACACCGTGCTTGGGTCCGCTTTTTCCGCGGAGGATTTGTGGCTCGCGCCCTGCTTAAACAGTGGACCTAACATGATTGCGCCCGCCGCGAACAAAAGCCCTGCAATACAGGAAACCGCGAACAGGGACATATTCGATTTAAAGACGCCGCTTAGAGACATTCCGATAACCATGAAGCCCATGAACATCGGGTTCATAACCCCGTTCACCCTGCCTATAAAGGATTGTTCGGTATTCTTCAGCATCAACGTATTAATGCCGATGTGAATGCAGGGGAAGAACAAACCGGCAATCGCCTGCGCCGCTAACGTGACTGGCGCGCTTGTAGACCAACCGATGATCATCGTTGTAATGACACTGCTGATCAATCCGGCCGCCAGCAGCTTCTCAGGTGAAACCTTCTTTGCTACGGACATCACGAGGCCCCCGCCGACCAGCATCGCTGCGCCGTTCGCCATCAGCAGCCACTGAAGGAAGTCTTTGCTCTTGCCCAAATTCTCTGTAGTAACGAAGATCATCAGCGGCTGAATCAGACCTACAGCCAAACCGGCTGCGGCAAACATGCCCGCCAATGTTTTGAGCGTAGGATTATTCCATACATACCGAATACCGTCGCGAAGCTCGCGGCTGAAATTTCTATCGGCTTGATTGTCTTCTGTTACCGTATCCGGCGGCAGGAATGCAAGCACCAAGGCGGATGCAAGGAACATCGCCCCCATGACACCGATGGAAATCTCGATTCCGAAGCGTTGATAGACGAACGTACCCAGCATCGGTCCAACGACCATGAAGATCGCCATCATAGATTGAAACATGGCCATCACACCTTGAAGCTTATCCTCCGCTACGTGCTGTTTAAACAGCTTCATTGCGGAAGGCTGGGAGAACTGAGATAAGATCGCCGAGATAAACGTAGCGAAGAATACGGCGTACCAGGAACCATAAACTAGCGTGACCAGCACGACAAACACCGAAAGCGCCGACAACAGGTCACACCATACCATTGTTCGTTTCGGCCTCCAGCGGTCGGCGAAAGTTCCGCCGATAATCGAGAACACGAAGATCGGCGCGAATTCAACGACCGAGATGAGAGACACATAATACGGATCATTATTCGTCAAGTCCGTGACATAAAGCAAAATGGCAAAGTTACGGATCCATATTCCAAGCTGAAGTAATACATGAGACAACAAAATCGATTGCACATAGCGATTTTTTAAAATCATGAGATTGTTTCGACACTCCTTTAATGGAAAAACCAACTAAATTTAACGCGCAATGCTAATTATATCCTTTATCACCAAAAGGTTGTAGACGTTCGAGCCACTGTTCCTCCAGCTTCTTCAGCCGATCCGCAGACTTCCCGAAATCGTCCTGCTTCATTTCTACTTCTTCCAATATTTCAAAAACAAATGACTCTTTTCCATAAGTGTTCCAATCCTGCTGTAGGCTTTTGCTCATATGGGTGCCCATGGTCAGACTGACCATTTTTCCGTTGAGCGTCCTCAGGTTCCGTGTGCTGTCCACAAACAGCTTCCCGTTCGCGGTATTACGGATTTGGTACACACCGCCTATCGTTTTCTGCTCCATAAATTGTGCGGCAAGCTCTTTCTTCCGATTCTTATCCATGGTTCTTCTCCTCTGTCGTTATACTTTAAGCCAATACTTGCTTCCATCCGGCTCCCTGTCCATGAAGCCGTACTCGATTAGGTACCTTCTCAAGGTTACATAATCGTGGTATACCTTCTCCAAAATTTCGTTCACTTCTTTCTCCTTGTAGCTCTGTCCTGCATCGAAACGTGAAGAAGCAATTTCTCTTAGAATGATCAGCTTCGACTTCTCTTGCATCTCGAAGGTTGTAATCGGTCCGTCCGTCCCCTCGGTAAAATACTTTGCCAGAATCGCCCTGCGCTCTTCCTCGGTCACATTATAGCGGTCGTCTACCATCTTCGCTGTCTTATGCACCGGTACAAAGGCGGGCGCATGCTGGTCCTTCTCCTTAAGCAGCTCCATCATGGCAAGAAATACCTTGGATTGGCGCTCCTTCTCCTTCAGCACGAAGCGATGATTGCGAATGGTGGAGCTGCTCCCGATATTGAGCTCCTTCTGCACCTCAGCGTCCGTCTTGCCTTGATAAAACAGCTTCAGCAGGCTGTTCTGGTGCTCCGTCAATCCGGTTAGCTTCTTATCCAGCGAGATCAGGTAGTCGAAAACAGAATGATGTGCTTTATCAATATGAACGCGGGTATACTTCTCCGCTTCGTATAACGTCCCATCCACCTGATAAATAACTCCTTGCTCGAAGGTTCTGCCGCAAAGCAGGCACATGTAATAATCGCGTTCCTGGATATAGCCCTTCTTGAGCTCCTCGACGGATGCTTCCCAGAATCGTTCGGAAACCTTCATGATACAACACTTCCTTGTAGCGTTTGTTAAATAGCAAACAATTTATAATTTCGTTTGCGATTTACATAGACATCTTATTAGAATGTTGGCGTTTTGTCAACAGCTATCAGGTAGGTACTTGTTCAGTCTAATCATGCACTCAGAGGCCACCATGGCATGTTCCCTCATACGCCTCACATCTATAGCTTGCCCGAATGCTCGCAGCAGCTCCAGCCATTACGATTGTGCACACTCTGGCTGCTTCGTGGACCTTGCCCGCCGAGCCGGCCCTCCCCTTTGCTATATTCAATGACGATGAAACCGGCTAGGATGTTCTCTTGGTTCGTAAATTCTTTCTCAATATTAGGAAGTCGCCGAATAAAACGAACGTTTGTTCCTTAATTATGGCATATATTGGTATATAAATCAAATACCAGCAGCCATCGATATGCACCTCCGGGTTTCCATTGAATTGCATCCCCTCTTCCATTAAAGCGCGCTATTCTTGCCCTCCGCCTAGGTAGTCGCATTATTGCAACTGCGGTAGTCGAATCCATGCTCTTGAGCAAATGTAGTCGCACATTTACAATAAACGGATTCCGCTCACCCTATTTTACTATCCTCAAGCCTAAGTAATCGCAAATCTGCAACTACACAGGTGAATCATTCCCCCATGATGCCGGTAATTGCCTATATGCGATTAGAGGGGGCCGCCTTGTTCATCATTTTCATACCATCAGGCAAGTCAGGTGTGGCCCACTCAACCAAAAGAACCCGCCGGTTATCCCGGCGGGCTCTCCAAATCCTTTTTAATATCGCTTCACTTGAACCGCTTGGTTCGTTTTGGCGGATTCGTAGGCGGCCCAAGCGACCTCCGCCGCGCGCAATCCATCCTCACCTGTAATCGACGGGCTTCGGCCTTCGCGAATGCTCGCAACGAACTCGCCGACTAGGGCGCCGTCCGAGCTGTCCCCCCATCCGACATACCGATGCGAAGGGATTGCTCCCTCCTCCCAAAGGGAACCGTTTTGCCCAAAGGCGTCGAGGTGGAGAACGCCCTTCGTTCCGACGATACGCATGGTCACGTCTCCCCAGGTCGAGAAGGTGGACGGCCTGGACCAGCTGGTATCCAGCGTTGCAACCACCCCATTCTCGAAGCGAAGAGACAACAGCCCGCAATCGTCCACAGGCACGTCGTGAAGCAGGGTGTCAACCTCCGCATAGACCTCCGTCACCTCGCTGTGAAGCAGCCAACGCATGACATCCGCTACATGCACCGTATGATCCAGCACCGCTCCGCCACCGGCGAGCTCGGGGTCGATAAACCATCCCGATGGCATACGCCCATGGTTCGTAGCGGCGATAGCCACGATCTCACCGACGGAACCATCGTCGATCTGCTGCTTTACCTTCTGCACGGATGTGTTCAAGCGAACCGGGAATGCCGTCTGCAGGATTACCCCCTTTCGGCTGCAAAGCGCGATCAACTCGCGGGCTTCCTCCCCCACTGTGGTGATCGGCTTCTCCACCATAATGTGCACTCCCGCTTCCGCGGCGGCCATTGCATAGCCGAAATGCTTTCGGTTCTCCGTACAAATAATAACCCCATCCACGTCCTTCAGCAGCAGGCTCACATCTTCATAGTGCTTCGCACCGCTTCGTGCCGCCGCGGCATGCGCCCGCTCCAAGTCCTCGTCGTAAATGCCAACCAGCTCCACATGCGGTAGCTGCTGCATGGACCGAACGTAGCTGTAGGCGTGCATATGAGCAAAGCTGATCATCCCTAAACGAATGGTTTTCATTAGTGCACCGCCCTCATCTCCACCGGTTTCTGCCGTAAGGCGGATGCCGCTGCGGCCAATCCGATTCGCAGCGCCTCCAGCGCCTCTTCACCGGAAGTAAGCGGCACCGCACCGTTCCCGATACATTCCACGAAATGCTCAAGCTCCAGAGCGTACGGGCTCTTAACGGTCGGGCTCTCCGCTGCCACCCCATGAACTCCTCCAAATTGTACAATGGTTGCGGCTGATCCGCGGTCAAATTGGACCAAGCCTTTGGTGCCCGCTATCTCGATGGAAGTTTGGAACGGAGCTCCCTGAGGATAAGCCCAGCTAGCTTCCACATGCGCCATAACGCCGCTTTCGAACCTCAGCAGGGTTAAGGTATGGTCGAACTGCTCCCGAGTTACCTGTCTGCTGAATACACGTCGTACCGGCCCGAAGCACCAATGCAGGAAGTCGAAATCGTGAATGGCCAAATCAATCAGCGGCCCCCCGCTTCTGTCATAGTCTGCAAACCACGGCGACCATGCGGGAAAAGCCCCCGACCGTACCGTTCTCACGACGCCGGGATTGCCCAGCTTACCTGCAAGCAGCTGCTGTCTGGCTGCACGATACTGCGGGTCGAACCGGACAACATGCCCTACCATGAAAATCACCCCGGCTGCCCGGCACGCTTGTATCATGGCTTCTGCATCTTCTTCCGAGGCTGCGATCGGCTTCTCGCAAAATACGTGCTTGCCATGAGCAGCGGCCCGTTCCACCGCCCATCGGTGAAGATCCGTGGGCAAGCACACATCAACCGCATCGATATCGCTTAGCTCCAGCATCGTCTCCAATGATGTAAAGATATCCACGTTCCAAGCCCCTGCCAGCTTCATCGCTTTCTCCACATCGAGATCGCACACGGCTGTCACCGCCGCTCCCCCAATCTGGCGGTATGCCTTGTGATGGGTCTGGCCCATAAACCCCGCCCCGACCAAACCGATTTTGATCATAAACTTAGAAAGCCTCCTTATTCGTTCTTACTCCACTGCGCAAGCAGTGCACTCGCTTTTTGCTCCAGCAAGGCCTTTGCTTCTGCCGTTATCCTGCCCTGCTGAGAAGGATTGCCCAACTGCTTCAGGAAATCCTGCAAATGCTTCGCCGCTTGTGCGATAGAGCCTTTTTCGTAATGATGCGCTACCTGCTCCATCCGATTACTTAGCTGCATCGCCAATGGTCCGGTCACCTCTCCCGACATGATGTACCCTTGCAGCAACCCCTGGACAACAGGTAGATTTACTTGCGTCGTGACGACAAGCGTAGGACTTGGCTTCGAAGCATTGCCCTTCTCATCTTTGGCAATGACATAGAATTCATATCGGGTATCGGGTGAAAGCCCATCCACTCGATATACGGCGTCCCCCACAGTCGAATACACGGAATCGGTTACGGAGGTCAGCAGGCTGCCGTTCCTATAAAGATCATACGAAATTCGCTCCGCATGCTCATCTTGGACTCGATTCCATGCCAATTGAACCGATACATCCATAACTTGAAGTGCCCGTAAATTTGCCGGACTATCGATCACATTGCGGGTCGTAAAGCTCCAAATGTCGGACACCGTCTTACCGCCGAAAGCATCCTCGGCTAGAGCGTACCAGGAGTAGCCCTGCAGCTCTTGAAGCCCGCTCCACTGCACCTCCGCCGTCCCGCCGCTAGGAACCTGCTGCGCTTTGCCGATCTCCTTATCCGTATACACGCGCACTTGCAGATAATCCGTTGCCACGCGCTTCAGGCGGGGAGTCAGCTCCAGGGCCAGTGTCGTCTCATCCTTCCCGGGATACTCGGACGGTTCGTAATAGTTGTAATCGTTCTTATATGGAGAGTACGTATTCACATAAATCGTATTGCTTTCCGTATCAAAATGCAGCAGCTTCATGTACCCCATGCCGCCTTCTTCGAAGCCTTGGTAGTCGTTCAGCATCTGATACACTCTGCGATCGGGTGCTCCGTCGCCATTGTCATCGATCTCATCCGTCAAAAGCGCGCTGCCGGTATAATGGCCGCTGAGGACCGCCGCAACGTTCTTATTTTTCAAAACAACGTCCTGATACACCTTGTTGCCTGTAATCGATCTGGTACCGTTCGGCTGCAAATAATCGTGCAGGCTGACTACGGCAATTCGATCGGGGTGCTCCGATAACACCTGGTTCATCCAGGCCATATCCTCTTCATTCACACCCCAGCCCATGTACAGAAAAATAAAATCGTTGCCGCTCGCGGATATCAAATCGTAATGCCCGCGATTGTTTTTATAGCTCTCCCCGTAGTACGGCTCCTGCTCGAAACGTCCCGCGCCGAAATACTGCTCATAGGTGGTATAATCGGAATCTGTAGTTCCCACGTCATGATTACCCGCGAGCACGCCATAAGGGACATTCGCATCCTCCAGCACTTGCATATACTGGCTCGCGCGTTCCCATTGATACCTCGCCGTAGGCTCGTTGACCAGATCTCCCGTATGGATGACATACCGGATATTCATGGCAGCGGCTTGATCGCGGATCCATTTCACCTGGGATTCGTAGATATGCGGGTGCAGCTCGGAATAGAACTGGGTATCCGACATCCAGGCGATCGTGTAATCATAATCCCCCCGAGCCGGAATCTGGTCTTGGACCATGACTTGGATGACCCGGTCCTTCACATAATGCTCACCGGAGACTAACCCGGTCAGTTCAAAATCCTCTTCCGTGGACGGAACGAAGGAATCGACCGCATCCCACTTTCCGCTGCTGTGGTTCCATGCATACATCGTCACCTTCCGTCCCGGAAGCGACTTGCCCTCCCAGAATACTTCCACTTGATCTCCTGCCGAGATCTCCTCCTTCAGCTGCACCTCGAATCGAAGGTAAGGAAATTGCAGAGTGGAATCTACCGTCACATAACGGCCATCCGAGGAGGCCAAATCCGCTGTTTCCTCCGGGGTAAGCCTTACTTCGCCAATGGGTCTTGCAGCTGAAGGCGGCTCCCAAGCCGTTGCATGCTTGAACAGCTGCAGCTGCGGTGCCGCGGCATCGTATACGTATCCCCGGCGGAACGACACGCTCAGCTCATCGCTCGTCGGATCGCTGACGGAAACCTTCAGCACCGGATCGGCATTCACATCGTGCTGCCCGTTCTCAGGTGAGATCAGAGCGGGCTTATACGGATGCTCCTCCGGCGTCGTAAACGCAATCGTTCTTTCGCTTCGATTCCCTGCGTTGTCCGTTGCCGTCAGCTGCAGGGTATGTACACCCGGCGCTAAGGCAGTGGACGAGGTAGCGTAAGGTACGACGATGTTTTGGCCGTCCAGCTTCACCGTCTTGCTCTTGATGCCTGCAACCGCATCGGAAGCGGCCGCTTCCACCGTGAAGCTTCCCTTGTACAGCTGGCCCTCCGCCATATTGGTCGTGAGGACAGGTCCTGTATTATCGACGTTTACTCGGACCCGAGCTTCACCTTGGTTAGGTGCTACCGCGCTTACGGTATGCGGCCCGTCCTGCATTGCGTTCGTAGGCCATCGATACACCAGCGCATTCAGCTTCTCCGGAGCGATGTCGAACGTAAAGTACACAACAGGCAAGAACCTGCCGTTATCCCCCACATCGATCAGCTGGCTCGGATTGGCATACTCCTTCGATCTCAGCACCGTACCGTCTGCCAATACCAGCCGAACGTTCCGAATATCGTAATCGTCCAGATTCGTTTCGGGGTTGTCTTCAAAATACGGCCTTACAGATGAGCCGGCCCGCAGTGCAATGACGTTCTCTCCTTGCTTCAGCCGCTCGGGTTCGATAGGCGCAATGACCGTATCGAAATTGTTCACGACCTTATCGGCCATAAACAAAATGTCCTTGCCCATCGTAATGGCATTTTTCCCGTTCATGCCTTGCCCTTCAAAAACGAAGAACGCCTTCTTCTCCATAGCCCGTTCTCCGCCGCTGACTGGCTTCCCGTCGATGGCAAGCTGCAGCTGTGACGGATCGGTTCCGTTCACGGCCGCTTTCACCAAGGTTTCTCCGCTAACCATACTCCCCTCCGTAAGGTTCATTCGCGGACTTACGGGATTCGTCAGCTGGATCCGGCTGATCGGGCTTTGAGCTTCATTGTAGCCGTCAGAAGCCGTGAAATAATATTCCAAACCGGGGCTGCCGAGCAGTTCCAGCACTCCGAGCTTATAGTGATAGATGCCGGCTTCCTCACCCTTCTTCAGCTGAGCTGTCCGGAAGGAAGCTTGCCCCTCCATTCGGTAATGCAGCGTCAGCGTCTTCACCATGCTATTGTCAGTTGCCTCGGCGGTAATCTCCAATTCCTCTGTCGGATCGCTAGCTGCAAGTCCGGTTTTATCCCTAATGACAGGAGGCAAGGTGTCCGTTATCGAAATCGGTGTGGACGGCACCTGCTCGGGCTCCACTCTTCCCGGTGTCCCAGGCTGGATTCCTCCGCTGATCAGGGCCATTTTATTCGTTCCGTCCTGCGGATAACGATAAATAATGCCCTTATCCGGCTCCGTGATTTCCTCTCCCTCGTTGTAGAAGGCCGAGACAAGCTCATGTCCCGTATTGGTCATGACGACAACCTCGCGCATCCGGCTGTTCGCCATACCGCCTGAGTAAATCCGGACAATGTCTTTATTTTCTACCAGATTCACCTGAAAATTGGCGTTGAAGTCCGCTACGGTTGCCGCGCCGTTATAGGTGTTAATGATCCATAAAACCAGTGTTTTCCCCGGCTCGATCACGACATCCTCCGGTACGGGAACCCATACGGTCTCGCTTTCCAAATAACGATATAGTATTTTGTAGTCCTTGAAATTCATCGGCTGATCCGTGTTATTGTATACCTCAATGAATTCGTACCCGTCGGCTCCGTTTACATTCGTCGTATCGGGAACAAGCTCCGTGATAAGAACCGGAGGCACCAATGCGGCGGCGGCAGCGGCTTGCGCCTCGAACGCTGCCCCATGGAGCGGCAGAGCCGCGCTTACCGTCATACTTAGGGAGAGCAATAGAGAGCATATCGGCCGTTGAAGCTTACCTTTTCTTTTCTCTTTCATAGCATCCTCCTTGGGAATGATAGAATCACTCTACTTCTGAGCGGCGCCGGACCTCGGCGCCCAATCCTTCTCGGTAATCGTGCGTATGTCTTTCCCGTCCAGAATAAGCAACACATTGCCGTGCAGACCGGTCGAAAATACCTGCGCCCCCTTCTTCTGATACCTCTCCATCAGATTGGGACTCTGAAACAAATTTTGACTCATGACGGCATACTTGGGAGTAACCGCTTGCATGAACAGCTCCGAGGATGACGTCGACTCGCTTCCGTGGTGCGGAACATGCAGCGAATCCGCATCCAGCTTCTCCGCCAAAGGAGAGCCGACCAGCTCCATCTCCCGATGCTTATAGATATCGCCAGTAATTAAGTACGACTGGCCGCGGAACGTCATTCGCAGCACCATGGAATAATCATTCAGCTCCGGGGCGGAGAAGGTTTTGATGGCTCCTGGAAGCTCTCCTTTTGGCGGGCTTAAAACCTCAAAGCTCACCTCCTCTCCCAGCTTGAAGGTGGAGCCCTCTTCAAGAATTTCCTTGGGCACCTGCTTGGCATCCAGTGCGGCGATTGCATTCCTGTAAGACGCCGAGCTGGGATAGGGCAAGTTCTCCATGTAGAAGACGCCGATCTCCTTCTTCTGTGCAACGGTGGCGAAACCTCCGATGTGATCCGTATGCGGATGCGTATTCAAGGCAATATCCAGCTTCGTGACCCCTAGCTTATCCAGATAGCTTACTACCTGTGACCCGACCCCGGGCAATCCCGAATCGATAAGCATGCTTTTTCCATCCGGCGATTGAATCAGGATGCTGTCTCCCGTCATCTCCGGGCCCTCCAGATAGAAATAGCGGATCGTAAGCTGATCCTTATACTTCTCCTTATCGAACACCTGATCCGTCCGCGGCT
This sequence comes from Paenibacillus silviterrae, assembly GCF_030167925.1. GTDB lineage: Bacteria > Bacillota > Bacilli > Paenibacillales > NBRC-103111 > Paenibacillus_G > Paenibacillus_G silviterrae. The sequence goes on along the minus strand of NZ_JASKUT010000002.1, from coordinate 445,534 downwards.
TCTCCTGCGGAGACGGCTGAGCTACGGAAGGAGCCGACTTGGCCGGCACGCCCTCCAGACTAACCTCCGTACAGGCTGCAAGCACCAGTAGCGATGCAACCGCCCCGGCTCCTGCCAGCCCGACGATCTGCTTTCTCTTAAAAGCCGCCAACCCCTACAACTCCCTTCTCCGGGCATACGCGCTCTAAACTGGGAAGGCGGCTTTGCAAGCAAAGCCGCCCCCCTGTCACTACTTGCTCTTGCTGTATCTGTCGTACGCTTGCTTGTAAATCTTCATATACTGATCCATTCCCATCTTCTTTACGGTATCCACATACTTATTCCATTCGGACATAGGTTCGGCACCGGTAATGAACTTCGCCTCCATCTCCCCGATGTAGGTATGAATATCGGAGCCAACGGAAGACATGAATTCCGTCTCCTCCTCCGTAAAGTTAAATGCATTCCAGATTTCCTTCAGCGCATGCGGCTCCGCCTTCTTACCTGCGGCGACCGATTCCGGCAGCGTCTCCGAGCCCTTAAAGTACTTCTCCTGCACATAGCCGGGGTAACTGCCGCCCAGCCAAGTAATGTACTTCGCCAGCGCCTGGTCCATCGTTAAGCCGCTTGGGTTCTTCGTGATTTCTTCCACAAACTCCAGCTTGCCGTCCGCCGTTTCCTTATAGGTTTGGCCCTTCAAGCCCATGAAGTAGAAGGTAGCCCCTTCATCGCCGTAGAAATAGTCGATCCAACGGATCGTAGCTTCTACATGCTTGTTCTTATCCGTGATGACGAAGGCGCCCGGCCATACCATCGGCACCTTCAGATGCGTATAGAGCTGATCGCCATGCGGCCCTTTCAGTGCCCCGAGACCTACGTACCCTGTCTGATTCATCTGTGTCGTCGGGTTCGGGTTGATCGTCGCTCCGAACACCCCGGTTTGTCCCTTCGCGTAGAGCGCGCTGGTCTTCACCGTGAAGATCTCCTTATCGATCAGCCCTTCGGCATAGAGCTTGCGAACATACTCGATCACTTCCTTGTACTTCGGATCGGTACGGAAGAAGCGGAGCTCCCCTTGCTTGGCAGGATTCATATCGACGAATTTATGGCCGAGTCCGCGATTCCCGAAGCCCCACGCCCCGCGAAGCTGCTCGATCAACGGGTTAATGCCGCCGCCCGCATAAGGCACCTCATCCGCCTGGCCGTTGCCGTTCGGATCCTTTTCTTTGACGGCCTTCAAATATTGATAGAATTCCTCGGTTGTGGTCGGCTCCTTCATGTTCAGCTTGGTCAGGAAATCCTGCTTAATCCAAAGAGGCGTACCGATCAGCATCGGCAGGAAGCCCGGATCATAGAAGGATGGGAAGGAATAGATCCCCCCGTCCGGCATGGTCAAACCTTTGCGTAGGTCGGGATACTTATCAAGCAGCTTTTTGAAATTCGGTGCGTACTTATCGATATAATCATTGAGTTTTACGAAGGTGCCCTGAGCTCCGTATTTCATCAGGTCGGCGGCACTCACCCTTGCGGAGTAGAAAGCATCTGGATAGTCTCCGCTCGCCAAAGCCAGGTTCCGCTTCTCCGTTAAATTCTCGAAAGGAACCAGCTGAAAATTTACCTTGATGTTGCTCTTCTTGGCGTATTCCTTCCAAACGAGCGTTTCCTCGAAGTTATTGCCGTTGGTTGCCGCCTTACCTGTAAAGAAGGTGAGTGTGAGCGGCTCCTTCGCAATCGGAAAGCCGGTGCTGTTCAAGCCCGCAACCTCCTCCTTCTTCGCTCCTTGGCCTTCTGCCGCCGGTGTTTCGGCTCCGCTGCTGCACGCAGCAAGCAAGCCTGTCGACATGGTAACAGCCAGAGTAGCTGCCGCCCATTTACGCTTTTTCATAGACAAACCCTCCTGATCATATTTGCAAAATATCGGAATCTCAGCCTTTAATCGCACCGATCATAACGCCTTTGACAAAGTACTTCTGGAGAAACGGGTAGAGGGTCAATATCGGCAGGTTGGCCACGATCACGATGGCGTATTTCACGGCCTCCGCATCCATCATGGTCTTTAACAGCGTATCGTCACCCACACCAATCATTTCGTTCATCTGCCCCTGTACTAGGATTTCCCGCAGAAACAGCTGCAGCGGGTACTTATCGCGATCGTTTAAATAAATCATCGCGCTGAAATACGAATTCCAGTGGCCAACGCTGTAAAATAGGACCATGACCGCCAAAATCGGCAGCGAAAGCGGAAGCACGATGCGCGTCAGCGTTTTGAAATTGGAGCAGCCGTCCATCGCAGCCGCCTCCTGCATTTCGTAAGGAATCCCCGTTTGGAAAAAAGTCCGCATAATCATGATGTTCCACACGGAGACCGCACTTGGAATGATCAACGCCCAGAAGCTGTTCAGCATGCCTAACTGCTTCACGAGCAGATAGGTCGGGATCATTCCGCCGCTGAAAAACATGGTAAACACAATCAGGGCCGTAATGACATTCCTGCCGTCAAAATCCTTACGCGACAGCGGATAGGCCGCCGCTATGGTCATGACAAGATTCACTGCCGTACCTACTACCGTATAGAGAATCGTGTTCATATAACCTGTCAGGACATCCTTGTTCTCGAACACCTTCTCGTAGCCGACCCAAGTCAGCTGCTTGGGCCACAGCCACACCTCGCCCCGCATGACCGCTTCCGGACTGCTTACCGACGCGACCAGGACGAATAACAGCGGATACAGAACGATGACGGTGATGACCGAGAGAACAGCGAGAATACTACGCTCAAGCCACAGATCTCCCCGGCTTTGCAGCAGTCCCATAAAGCTCCTCCCTCCTTACCATAGACTGGTTTCATTGACCTTACGGGCAATACGGTTAACCGTCACCAGCATGATGAAATTGATTACGGAATTGAACAAACCGACAGCCGCCGAATAGCTGTACTGCGCCCCGATGATACCGCTGCGATATACATTCGTAGAGATAACGTCGGAGGCCGACATATTGAGCGGATTTTGCATCAGGAATACCTTCTCGAAGCCGACGCCTACAATCGATCCGACCTGTAAAATCAATAAGATGATAATGGTCGGCATAATGCCCGGCAAATTCACATGCCAGATTCGCTGCCAACGGCTGGCGCCGTCTACACGCGCCGCTTCATGAAGCTGAGGATCGATTCCGGCAAGCGCCGCCAAATAGATGATCGAGCTCCATCCCATCTGCTGCCAGACGCCTGACAGGACATATACCGTCTTGAACCACGCGGGATCCGTCATGAAGGGAATCGGTTCTCCCCTGAACATCGTCACCACTCGGTTGAGCAATCCGGTCTCCGGTGAGAGAAAGATCATGATTAACCCTACCATAACGACCGTCGATAGAAAATGGGGAGCATACGTCACCGTCTGTACGAAACGGCTGAATTTCTTCGAACGGACTTCATTGAGCATCAGCGCCAGCAATATCGGAATCGGAAACCCTACAACCAATTGGTAGATCCCGATACCCAGCGTGTTTTTCATCAGCCGCCAAAAGTAGTAGCTTTCAAAAAAACGTTCGAAATGCCGGAACCCGACCCAGGGACTCCCCCATATTCCTTTGGTAGCAATGAAATTTTTGAACGCAATTTGCACTCCGTACATCGGTACATATTCAAATACCAAGAAAAACACCAGCACCGGAGAGATAAGCAGATAAAGCTGCCAATTGCGTCTCATGCGCTTCCCGAGGGACACCAGCGCACCTTTCCGCTTCGTCTGTGCCATCACACGACCGGCTGTTTCTATAGATGCCGCTTCAGACGTTTTCAAAACATTCGTTCACCTGCCTTTGCTTCAGTCCTAGTTGGTTTCGGTTGTGATTCGATCATATTCCGCCAGGCGCTCTGCGGCAATTGACTTATTCTTTGTTCCCTAGCGGGAAGTTGGTTATATAAGAAATGGATAAGGATAAAAGAAAATGATAATTCCGTATCGGGAGCCCATCGTGTAATATAGGTAGAAACCCGTTTATCCGTCCGCTTACATACAATACCCCTTATTTAAAGGAGAATCAGGCAATAATGTGGACTCTAATGAAGCGTCAGTCACTATTCGTAAAAATCTTTCTTAGCTTCTTAACCATCATTTTGTTGTTTGTATCCTTTCATATGATTTCGTTTCAGTTTTTTACGGATAGAATCCAAACGGAAATCATTCAGCATAACCAGCTAAGCTTGAGAAATACAGCCGACCGCTACCAGACACATTTCACACGGATCAAGACGCTTCTTTTCAGCCTTTACCATGAGGAGAAGCTCGTAGCCTTCAACCGTCAGCTTGTCTCCAGGCCGGATGCGGAAACGAATTATTGGCTGGCCGGGGAGCCCCTCAAGGAGGTACGTTCCCATGCCTACAACCCGATGTTTTATTTGGATAACCTGATCATCCTTTTTACCCGTCCGGCGTTTGTCATTGAGAAGGAAGGCACGAGCGATTCGGACCTGTTTTTTTCCCGGTTTTATCAAAGTCCGGTCTATACCGCTGATTATTGGAGCAAGCTGTCGCAGCAATCCGGCATCTACTTGCTTCATCCGGCGGAGGTATTCCGTGTAACCGGCCTAAATTCGGATCAGAATACGCAGCTGCTCCCGATCTCCTTCCAGATGCCCGGTAAAAATTACCGGGTCATCGCCCTGCTGGATGCCGCCAAAATGCTTAAGGCCTTTCATAGTCAGGAGAAGGACCCCCGATTTATGATTTTGAATCCGGACGGCAGCCTGCTGTACCGTTCGTCTCAAGAAATATCGACGGAAGGCTTGCCCTTTTTCGATCGGAATGAGGATTATCAGCTGAAGAACGGTTTCTACTATTTTGCCGTGAAGGATAAGGAAGCTCAGCTGACCTTCGTTACGGCTGTACCCTATTCCTACATTTCGTCCCAAGTATCGAAGCTGAATATGACGATGTACATTATTCTGGCCATCTCTGTCGCTATCGGCATTACCGTATCCTGGCTGCTAAGCCGCGGCATCAACCGTCCTTTGAAGCAGATCGTAGCGTCCATTCTGCACCGCAATCCGGGAAGTGTGGACAACGCCATCCACGAATTCGATCTGATCCACCGGGAGATGCACGAGCTGATCCGTGAGAAGGAGGAAATTCATACGGAGATGCTGAGCAAAAATTCGTTATTGACAAGCTACGGCTACATCAACAAGCTGAAGGCAATCAATTCGGATATTAACGATTGGAAGGATGTCCTGGCGACGGACCAGCCCTACGTTATTATTATGTATCAGCTTCAGTTTCGCAGCGCGCCGGCCGGCGGCGAGCCTGCCATCGTTCCGGAGAAGGCGGCCTATTATATTCGTGAATATATCCGGGTGCTGATGTCTGAACGGTTTCCGTCGTCCCATACGTTTCAGATCGAGAATAATCAGATTTTGTCCTTCGTCACGATGGGTGAAAATCCCCATGTACTCGATTCCGCGCTCGCTCAGCTGAAGCAAATCTTGGACCGCGATCGCCAGTACTTGCTTGTAACGATTGCCGTTAGTCCGGTTTATCGCCATTCCTCCGGCTTCAATGAGGCATATCGTATCGTTCTTCAAATGCTAGAGCAAGCAAGACCGGTTGAGGAAACGCAGCTGATTACCACGCTCCATAACGGCTCCGGGCTGTTCCTGTTAACCCCGTCTCAGGAGCAGGAGCTGAATGCAGCGCTGCTTGCGGGCAATGAGCGGGCCTGCATGCTGCTTATCGAACGGGTGCTCGACCAAATGGCCAAGAAGGACGCTTCCTTACAGCAGTACCGCAGGATCGGAGAGGGAATGGTGGAGCGAGTATGCAGGGTCCAAGGATCATTCGGCTACCACGAGGACATGGCGGCATTACAGGAGGAGCTGAACCGGCAATTGAAGGATTGCTATTCGGTTCAGCAATTTAAGGAGTTTTATCGTATGCTCTTCTCGGAATGCGCGGCCATTGTGAACCGCTTCAAGGCCGATAAGGACGATACGCTCGAATTCATCATGAACAGCGTGGAGAACCGCTATGCGGAGGATATCTCGCTCGATTTGCTGGCTGATAAGCTGAATATGTCCGCGGCTTACTTGTCGGTGTATATTAAAGAGAAGACCGGCATGAATTTTAGCGATCATATCAACCAGGTCCGGGTACGCAAAGCCAAACAGCTGCTGGTCGAGACGGATTTGAATATGAACGATATCGGGCTGCAAATCGGATATCGCAACGTGACTTCTTTCAACCGGATGTTCAAGAAGCTGACGGGTATGGCCCCTGGAGAGTACCGGAAGCAGCACACCCTTCTAAGGGAAGGGGAACCGATTCAGTAGGGGGTATAATAAGAGAGCGGCAATCCGGAGAAAGACTAACACCGAGATTGCCGCTGGTTAAATAAGAAAGCTTCTATCGAAGCCCACTTACAGAAGTGCATTCATTTGCCTCGTCTTCAGCCATTGCACTCCCGCGAAGATGCCTATTCTCACAAATCCCGCTCTGAACTTCGTTTCGGTTCGTGGATTTCTGCACTATAGCAGCATTGCATCCCTTGCCTAACTCGTGACGGCCTTCCCACAGGCGACACCAAACCAATCTTGAAAAAGGGTTGGAGAGGCCTAACCATCATCAGAGGGTACCCCATCCCATACTTTTACTTTTTGGAGAAGCCCTTTCACAGAAGTGACAAAAAAGACGGTCATAGACCGCCTTTCGAAAGTACATTTCGCAGCACCGGCTCGAGCCCGTTCGCCATCAGCATAAAGCCCAGATCGGTAGGGTGCACTCCATCCACTGTGGCCTCTGCGGGCTCCTCTCCCAATAAATCGGAGCCGTCAAGGAAGAACAGCTGCGTATCCCCCGCTTCCTGCAGCTTCCGGACAAGCTCCCTTTGGTAATGCAGCCGCTCCAAGCGGTTTTTGCGTAATTCGGGCCTATGTACTTCTCCCCCGTGCACAATCCTGGAAGCAACAATCAGAGGAACCGACGGATGAGCTTCCCTGTAAATGCTTATAAACTCAGGAAGTGTACGGCAGTAGCGCTCCGTATCGCAATTGGCTTCATAATCCAGCACAAGGCAGGCCGGGTCTGCGATGGCAGAAATCAACCGAGCCAGCTCCGGCTCCCCTTTTCCGTTACCGGAAAACCCCAAATTGATACACTCCAGATTGATTCTGCGGCTTAACAAGTTCGTATAGCTCATTCCGGGGCGTGTAGCACACCCTCCCTGTGTAATGGAGGTGCCATAGAAAATGATCCGCTTTGGCGATTCGTATGGGATGGGCACTGTAACCGCTGCCCCGTCCTCCAGCCCGATCCACAGCTCCTTCACCCCTTTATACAAGGGAAGGTTCAAGGTAAATTGACGAAGCTCCTCGTCCGTTCCGGTGTAAACCTCGCTTTCATATGCATCCTGCCCCCAAGGAAAGCGGGCCGTACCGGCATAAACCATGCTACCCGGCAGGCCGATATAGGCGTCGACGCCGCCTTCGCCGGTTGCCGGCATGTGGTACATGCCCGGAGTGCCGCTCAGCCGCATTCTGACAGCCACCCTCCTGGAGTTTGTCCGAAACCGGATCTGCCCTCCCGAGGTACAGTTGGCTAGGCTGTCAACGGCGTCGGATACAGGATATTCGGGCCGAACGGGAAGCCTCCGATACGTCTGATCCGCCGCAAGCCAAGCGAATCCGGCAACCTGAAACGGATCCGCAAGCGCAGCATACCAGCTCAAGCCATCCCCTGCGGCTCCTGGAACGATCATATTGGCGTCCCACTGAAGAGCATTTACATCTTGCTGCTTGTTCCCGGTCATGGGCCATTTCTCCTTTTCGGCTGACGTTATTTAAGTTTACGCACGGTACTTAGGAAAGTTTGGTTATAAATCTATACTCCGGATTCAGTTACTGAATGCATCGGCTTCATTGTTCCTTAACCGTCATAACAACAACAGACATTGGCGGCAGGTTTATCAAGAGCTGCTCATCCGCAAGCTCGAAGTCAAGGAACTCCTGTGGGATTACGTTCTCGGGCTGCTCGAAGGTATTATGCGCGCCCCGATCCGAAGCCGTCAGGATTCTTCCCATAATACCGGCATAACCCGCAATGCCCTCTAATTGGATGTCAAGATGAGCGGAGCTGTGGAAATCCATATTACAGAAGCTCATATGAATGGTACCGAACGCATCCTTGGAGGCCGATGCACTGATCTGCTGGATCGTCTGTCCTTCCCATTCGTAAACGCCCTTATTGTAATCAAGATCGAGACGCTTCGCATCCTGATGAACCTTAAACATCTCGAATACATGATACGTCGGGGTCAGAATCATCCTCGGTCCCTCAGTCAGGACCATCGCCTGCAGGACGTTAACGGTTTGCGCAATATTGGCCATCTGCACCCGGTCACAGAAATCATGAAAGATATGTAGGTGAATTCCGGCCACAAGGGCATCGCGGAGAGCATTTTGCTGATAGAGGAATCCAGGATTCGTCCCCGGCTCGACATCAAACCAAGTACCCCATTCGTCCACGATCAAGCCGATTCGTTTATCGGGATCGTACTTATCCATAATCGCGCCGTGTTCTCGGATGAGCTCCTCCATAAACAGTGCTTTCTTCATCGTGACGAACCATTCGTTTTCGGTAAAATCCGTTGCCGATCCCTTACTCTTCCATGTACCCGGAATCGTATAATAATGCAGGCTGAGACCGTCCATGTAGGATGCCGCATTCTTCATCAGGACCTCTGTCCATTCGTACCTGTCGTTAGGCGCCCCGCATGCAATTTTGTATATTTTGTTATCGCCGTAATTACGTACATAAGTCTGGTACCTGCGATACTCGTCGGCATAATATTCAGCCCGCATATTGCCTCCGCAGCCCCAGCTTTCGTTTCCTATGCCGAAATAGGTCAGGCTCCACGGCTCTTCACGTCCGTTCCGTTTGCGTGCTTCAGCCATAGGGGATTCACCGTTAAAAGTGATGTACTCGACCCATTCGGACATTTCCTGAACCGTACCGCTGCCAACATTCCCGCATATATATGGCTCACAGCCGAGCAGCTCGCAAAGCATCATGAATTCGTGGGTTCCGAAATGGTTGTTCTCGACCACACCGCCCCAATGGGTGTTCAGCATCCGTTTCCGTTCTTCGCGGGGCCCGATCCCGTCCTTCCAGTGATATTCATCCGCGAAGCATCCTCCGGGCCAACGGAGCACAGGGATGGCAAGGTTCCTAAGCGCTTCCAATACATCGTTTCGAATTCCGTTAGTATTCGGGATTACAGAATCTTCCCCTACCCAAATGCCTTCATAAATACAGCGGCCGAGATGCTCAGCGAAGTGCCCGTAAATGTTGCGATTGATCGTTCCTGTTTCCTTGCCCGCCTTAAGAACCGCTTTCAGACTATCTCTGTCTTTCTTGATCACATTGCCCTCGTTCATCCAAATCAACGCTCCTTTTCTTATCTCCGCAGAGATTCCCTATATTCCAAAGGCGCTACTCCGGTCATTTTCTTGAAGAATCGGGTAAAGGAATGAGGAGCCTCGTAACCGATTCGGATGCCGATGTCTGAAATCTTCAACTCGTCTTGCTTGAGGAGCTCCCTGGCTTTACCCACTCTTACTTCCTCAATATACTCGGAGAGATTGACACCGCACTCCTGTTTAAAAAGACGCGATAAATACGAGGGATTGAAATGAATGACATTCGCCAGACGTACGAGCGACAGATCCTCGGCCATATGCTCCTCAATGTAAGAACGGACCTTATCAATGGCTGCTGCCGCCCTGTTCCGTTCCCCGCTTCGCCTGAGGGCAAACAGCGAGTCCGCCGTCCGCCGCAGAAAGGCAAACGCCTCACGCCAGGATGCATGCCCGTCACTCTGCATGAGGCAGACCGAAGCAACCTTTTCATGAAGCTCCCATCGGTTTATATAAGACAACAGGATCAGTGCTATCATGTAATACAGCTCCGTCAGGAAGGACCCTCCCGTTCCCCGACCATCGAGCGCCGGCTCGATCAGTTCATCCAGGAGCTTGAGAAACTCCTCCCTCCTCCCCCCTTCCAGGTATGCCGTCAATGCCTCTGCTTTATCACGCGGTGATCGTTCTCTTGACGGCAAGGACGGCTCGGAAGTCTCCATGTTCACCGTCTGCACCATCTGGGCGCCGTCCCCCGCTCGCAAATGCTGCTGACGCTTCATCTTATCGTAGAAGACTGATAGCAGCTTCCACTCACACGGTTTGCCTCCCAGAGTAACGGCAACTGTAAGATCCAAGGATTCCGTGCAGGCTTGCTGAATAAGCTCGAATTCACCTTCCAGAAACCTTACGGTTCGAGTATAGGCTTCCTCCTTCGGTATCCCGGATTCTGAAGCCGGCTGAATGAGCCAGAAGAGGTCACCGTAACGATCGATCATACCAAGGCTTATCGTTCTTTCCGCGAGGAACGTTTCCGCTAGAAACTTGACTGCTAGTGCCGCCTCTTGTCTGTCGGCGAATGAATTATGGATCCCCTTGTGCGTCAGGTCGCCAAGCGCTACAAGGACGGGCAAGGACGGATCAAGGGGGATATCCAGCCTCCGAAAGTCCTCTTCCAGTTCATCCGCGGCGCGCGCACCATGAAGCAGGTGCTGGAAATAGTTTCCTCGAGCCAGTGTCTCAAGCGTGGTCAGGTTCTCCCTTGACTTCTGAATCAAGTTGTTGATCCTCAGGCTGTTTTCCAATTCCTTGATCGCGTCACGCACCGCATTGATTACCTTATCGTACCCTTCGCTCTTGAGCAGATAACTTACACCCGGCGTTTGAATCGCCCGATAGATGTAGTCAAATTCGTTAAAGCCTGTCAAAAAAATGATCTTGCAATGCGACCAGTTGCGCCGAATGTTCTCCATGAGCTCCAGCCCGTCCATACCGGGCATACGGATATCGGATAACACGATGTCCACCCTCGTCCGGTTCATCAAGTCCAACGCTTCCCGTCCGGAGTAAGCTTTATATAGATCCAGACCGAGATCCAGCTTGTTGAATATCTCAAACAACCCGTCCGTTATAATCTCTTCGTCATCAACGATCAGCATTCTATACACGGGCATCACCTCCTTTGAAGGGAAACGTAGTGGTCACCTTTAATCCGCCAAGGCCGCTTCTAGATGCCTCTATCCCATATCCTTCGCCGAACATGATCTTTATGCGTCTGTGAATATTGACCATACCCGTCGTCTCCGTCCGATCATCTTCGTTTGCCAGAGAAACCTCAATCCTCTGTAGTACCTCATCTGTCAGAAGATCGCCGTTATCTTCGACCACAATGCGGATATCCGTCTCAACACGCTCGAATCGGACGACAACCAATCCGCTATAAGCCATATGCTCCAAACTGTGCTCGAAAGCGTTTTCGATAATAGGCTGTACAATTAGGCGGGGGACCAAAACCGACTCAAATTCCACAGGGAGGGACTCGAACTGTACCCGAATCCGCCGCGAGAAGCGCAGCTCCTGAATTTCGGTGTACATTCTGGCATGATGAATTTCCTGTTTCAACGTGACCTCGTCCGAAGCATTGCGGGTTACAAACTGGAAATACTCACCCAGCTGTCTCGTAAATTGCTCGATGCGTTCTACATCCCCCGTCTTCGCCATCGTACTGAGAATAAAGAAACTGTTATATAGAAAATGAGGGTTTATTTGTGACTGAAGCTGCTTCAGTTCGGCCCGTTGCGTCATGATTTTCAGCTTATAGGCTTGATCGATCAAAAATCGAAGATTGGTGACCATCTGGTTAAATCGGCTATATAAATACCCGAACTCGTCCTTTGCCCCATGTGCGATGACTACATCCAGATCTCCGTTCTCCATACGACGAAAACTCTTAACAAGCGTGAACATCGGTTTGTGAATAAATTTGTAGGTAGATAAAGCATAGACGCCAATAATCCCGAAAGCGGCGGCTGCAAACAGCCATGCCAATATATAAAACTTTTCAAGCGGTTTCCGGATGATTTCTTCGGGAATGAATCGGTAAATGGACATATCGAGATAATCGGAGCTCGCATGAGCGGTATAATATCGGCTTCCCGAGATTTCATAGATTCCGTCATGGCTATCCGGAGTATCATTATCTTGTACTATGAGAGAAATCGTTTCTTTCTGAAAATGTTGGGAGGAACCGCTTGCAAGAATGACGCCGGACTTATCCGAGAATAACAAGGTCCCGCTTCCGGCATACGTGTTGAATTGTTCCAGCGCTTCCTGCAGCTTTTTTGTATCCAGCTCGATTTCGATAATAAACACCGGATCGGTCCCCTTGCTTCCCCCCAGCTTGGCCGCGTTCAAGAAAAGTCCACCCTTCCAATCGATAACCTGTCTGTTTCGGCCGCCTAAAACAGAGCTAATCTCGGAATAACGTGCGGTATCAAGCTCATAAACCCCATCTGCGGACGAAATGGTTTTCAAATTGAGGTGGATGTGAGCATTCACATTCTTGATATACTTACTGCTGTTTTGAATGGTGTAGAGACGTTTCCTTACCATGTTGATTACTTCCGTGCGTTTAATTGTATCCATATGTTCCCACACCAGCGCAAGCTCATTGAGATCTTCATCCTCCAGAAGACCGTACTGCAACAGCTTCATTCGTTCGATCTCATTCCCCAGATCGGTCAAATAGAAGGTGATCTGAGAAACCGCCGTTTTGGAAATGTCTTCACTTGCCGTCTGTACGACCCAATGATACAAATAGACGCCCAGCAGAATAATGGGAAGCATAATAAGCAAAAAGGTGACGATCAGTCGAAGAAATATGGTATTTCGCAAGGAGAATGATAAACGATTGAACAACATGTGCGCCCCCCGCGTTTTTCCTCCATTATAACTTGAATGGCAGAAGCCCTGCTACGGTTAGTAAAGAACTTAACCGCATATCACTTCTTTATGCCTGTTACCCTTTCACGCTGCCAAGTACGATGCCCTTCACGAAGTATTTCTGCAGGAACGGATAAGCCAGAATAATGGGAAGCGAGCCGAGGAAAATCTGCGATGCTTTCAGCGTCCGGTCGGAAATAAGCGCCAGATTTAGCAAATCGTCGCGCGACATATTCGCCATATTTTGCTGAATCACGATCGTCTGGATGTAGCTTTGCAGCGGATAATGGGCCGGGTCTCCCATAAGAAGAAGGCCGTCAAACCAGCTGTTCCAATGATCGACCATGGAGAACAAGGCTAATGTTGCAAGTGCTGGCTTGGAAACCGGAACATAAATTTTCCAAAGTGTCGTCCAGTGGCTTGCGCCATCCATGAGAGCCGCCTCCTCAAGCTCTTTCGGCAGCTCCCGGAAGAAATTAAGCAGCAATACTACGCTAAAGATGGGCACCGCGTGCGGCAGGATAAGAGCCCAGATGGAGTCGAGCAGATTGTACTGCTTAATCGTGGAATACCACGGGATCAATCCACCGTGAAAAAGCATGGGAATAAAGAAAATCCAAGCGTAGACAATCCGAAATCGGAACATGTGGGATTCCTTAGATAAAGGATAAGCTACTAAAATAGTTAACAACAAATTTAATGGCGTTCCTATGGCGATACGCTCCAGAGAAACAAGCATGGATTGCCAGAACGCTCCGCGGCTGGCCGTATACGAATAGGATGCCAGCGTGAAATCAACCGGCCATAGCTTCACGAAGCCAGCTGCAGTTGCAGCGCTTGAGCTGAACGAAACCGCCACGACATGAACGAGCGGAAGCACACATAGTAGCGAAACCAGGATGAGAAAGGAAGTATTTACTACGGAAAACCATTCGAACCGTCTGCGCCTGACCGGCGCCTGGGTCAAGCCTTCCGCCGTTATTCTTGTAGATGACTGTGACAATCGCTTTCCCTCCTCTCAAAAAATTCGATATTTTGCAAACCGATAAGCGATAAAGTATGAGCTTGAAATCAGGATCAGCGATACCACCGATTTGAAAAACCCGACTGCCGTCGCCACGCCGTACTGGGCATCCAGCAAGCCGATCCGGTAAACAAAGGTATCCAGTATATCACCGCTCTCATAAACCTGAGGACTGTACAAATTGAATACTTGATCGAATCCGGCGTTCAGCAGTTGTCCGAGACTAAGAACGGACATCAGCACAATAACCATACGCATACCGGGAATGGTGATATGCCAGATCTTCCGCCAGCGATTCGCGCCGTCGATCGTTGCGGATTCATATAAACCGGGATCGATACCCGTAATGGCCGCCAAATAAACGATCGTACCGTACCCAAAGTTTTTCCATACATCCGAAGCTATAAGCGTGGTTGGAAACCACCCGTTATCGCCAAGAAAGAAGATTTTTTCAAAGCCGAGCGAACTAAGCAAACTATTAACAATACCTTGAGACGGTGAGAGAATATCGATCAATATTCCGCCCAGAACGACCCAGGATAAGAAATAGGGCAAATAAATGGTCGTTTGCACGGAACGCTTAATCGCTTCATTCTTTAATTCATTGAGCAGAACGGCAAACGCAATCGGCACGATCAGCCCCAAAATAAGCTTAAGGCTTGAAATAAAGAGCGTATTCCATAGAACCTGTGTAAAGCTCGGCAAACTCATGACGTATCTGAAATTATCCAAACCGACCCATTTCTGATCACCGAACAGTCCCTTCGCGGGAATAAACTTTTGAAAAGCGATAACGATACCGGCCATGGGAACATAAGAGAATAAAACAATCAAAAGTAGTCCCGGCAAAATCATCAGATGCAATGGAAGCTCTCTCCGCAGTTTCCTGATTCCCATATCCATCCCCCATCAGCTTCGAACTTAAAGAAGCAGAGGAAGGAAGGTGAACTCCATCCTCTGCCCTTTGTTACTTCTTCTTGGATGCATACCAATCGTTTACTTCCTTAGTCATCTTATCGCCGCCGAGCTTATTCCAGTCTTCCACGAATTTGTCGAATTCATTGATGGATTGACCCAGAATAATTTTTACAAAGACCTCGGTCTGCAGCTTATCCAGAGTCGTTTTGCGCTCAACCATGGTAGGAGTAGGCGACCCAACGAATTTCTCCATTAGGAACTGATTGCTTTTGTCGTACTGGTCAACAACTCCCATCGAGCCTTCCTTGCCGTAAATCCGCTCCCAACCCCACAGAGCAAATCCTTCCTTCGATCCTGAAGCGAAGGATTCCAGCTTGCCTTGAATCGTCTTGGCTTCGCCCGTCAGCTTAGAAGTATCCCCGGCTTTGCGGGCCGCATCGATCGCTCTGAATGCCTCCACGTTCTTCTTAGCCGGGTATGGCGTCACCGGAGACAGCTGCCATACGCTTTCCGCTTCCGGCGGAGCGTAGTACTTATCAAATTCTGCCGTTGCGCCCCAGTTTTTCTCAAGGTGCAGATTGAAGAGCTTAATGACCGCTTCAGGGTGCTTGGCTCCCTTCTTCACCGCAAAGAAGCGGGTCGTGCTGAACTTGAGCGGCACTTTGGGCGTATTGCCGGATTCCGAAACAATCGGAAATGCCTGCCATTGTGCATTCGCATTGTTATTTTTGTTTAGCTGAAGCGGATAGATGGAGTTCCACTGTTCGCCGTATTCCATACCGATTTGTCCTGCTGCAATATTCTCGGATACCTTGCCGCCGTCTTTAATGCCGAACTCCTTATCAATTTCTCCGTTCTTCGACATGTTCTGCAATGCTTGAAGCGCTTTCTTCACTTCCGGTTGAATGCCACCGTAAACGAGCTTCCCGGAAGCATCCTCCACCCACATATTCGGATAAGCATTATATCCGGCCATGAACCCTTCGAGCCCCATCGCCCCGCCCCATAAAGTCTTGGTTATGGCAAGACCGTAGGTATCCTTCTTGCCATTGCCGTCCGGATCCTGCTCCGTAAAAGCCTTGGAGATCGCCAGCACGTCAGCCATCGTCTTCGGCGGCTGTAAGCCCAGCTTCTGCAGCCAGTCCGTACGGATCCAGATAAACATCGCCCGTTCGATCGAGGCTTCGAGCTGCGGGATCGCCATCAATTTGCCGTCGAACGTAGCGGCATCGAAAGGACTTGTTCCTTCCTGCGACATGACATCTTTAGTCAACGGGGTAGCATATTTCTTGTATAATTCCGTCATGTCTTCAATTTGGCCGGAATCAGCCAACTGTTTCAGCTGGGTCGCGTTCACCGGAATCACATCCGGAAGGTCACCGGAAGCTAGCGTCACATTGATTTTCTGCAAATATTGATCGGAGCTTACGTCGCCTTTTACAACCCAGTTATATTTAATATTGATACCCAGCTGATCCTTGTATATGCGGGACCAGCGGTTGTCTTCAAGCGTTTCACCCTTCAGGACGCCGAGTACGTTATTTTCTACGACATTACTTAGATTTCGTACGAACGACACCTCGATCGGCGGATCATATTTACCAAGCGGATCTGCATTTACGGTATTCACCGGTTCTTTCTTTCCGCCATCCTCCTGCCCCTTACTTGTTGAACCGCTTTGGTCATTGCAAGCCGACAGCACAGTAGCGAGTGACAGAATTGAAGCTAAGAATAATGTTGATCCGTTCTTTATCCCTTTCATGTCCAACCCCCACATCGTAGATTTTTGAGACCTAACACACTAGCGCTGTGTATGTTTTCATTATAGGTTTGGGAAAACCACCTAACAATGTGCATCTTTTTACTTAGTTACCCGTTGTTGACACAAATGTAAGCGCTATATTTTCCTATTGATCCAGTACCTGTCCCATTAAGCATGATATATTATAACTATACTTCATTTTTCGTTGTTCCAAAATCCGGTAATCATCTGGATTCTTGTTTTCGGTAGCAATAAAAAAAGGCTACTGATCACTCAGCAGCCCATCGTATAAATCCTGTATTTGTTATTAGCGCTAGCCTAAAAAGATTGCACTTGCCGCTAACCTCTCTTGGGATAATTAAATTCCCCGCGGTAGTTTGAGAAGCAGCTGTGCGGATATTTGTCCGGCACCACAACCGGGTCCACCCCAGCCGGCTGATCCTGTGTGTAGATGTACATCCGCTGAGCATCCCAAAGCAGAATTTCATCTCGCCCGTCCCCGGTGATATCGATGACCTCCGCACATAAGTCCGGATGGCCGTCCTGCGGGAACTTCACGACCACTCGCCCCCAGCCGTCCACAAGACCGCCATGCTCCGTATTGCCGTTGATCAGCACCAGATCCCTACCGTCTCCAGTCCAGTTCACGGGAGTGATGACCGTTCCGTTCGTTGTCGGTTCGAACTGCTCTATCAGTCTCCCTTGGCTGTCGAAGAAGTAGACGATCCCTTGCTCACCCCAGAAGGTTGTCACACAAAGCTCCAATCCCGGCAAATCCGGGCGGTAATTGCCTACGCTAACCCGCTGGGCATGCCCGATCATGTGCTTATGTACCAAATTACCGTGCAGGTCGGCGATCATAAAGCCCTCTTCCCCGGAGGCAATCGCGATTAGCGGGTCCGGCCGGCTGACATCCCAGTGGCCGATTAAGATCTCATCCGTATGATCTGTCGGCACCGGCAGCGTCCACAGCAAAGTACCATCATGATCCACCCAGTGATAGCCGATGAACATCTCATCCTTGCCATCACCGTCCATATCAGCGGTATAAGGGAAATGACCGGTTATTCCCTCATGAAACTGCCACAACAGATTCAACTCGTTATCATACACCCATACCCTGCTGTAACGATCTTTAATAAGAATATCTGTTGGTTCCTCCTTCCCCGAGAAATTGCAAATGCGGATGCAGTCTACATTCAATCGGTCGAAGGCATACTCCTGGAACGGTACATTATATAACGTGCCTTTTGGCTCCTTGCAGAGCGGGGTAGGAATTTTGCGTTTGACCTCACCTGTCCGCCCATTCAGTATCATTAGCTCGAAATTGCGCTCCACTACGACCTCATCGAAGCCATCCCCGTCCAGATCGGCAATCTGGAAGGGCAGATCCGCCGATAACAGCGCATGGTCGGCCAGCGTGCTAGGCTCGCCGAGCTGCCATAACACCTCGCCGTCCAGCGATAAAGCAGTCAAACAGCTGATATGGGCATACGCATCCTTATGTCCGCGCTTCTGATGCTGCGCCAGGACGATCTGGACCTCATCGGTACCCAGCAAATGACCGAAGCGGATCTGTCTCGCCGTTCCGAAGTTTTTGAAGTCAATCGTCTTCCACAGCCTAGGCTGCGGGTACTCCGTACGAAGCTTCGCGAGCTCCAGCTCCGTATCGCGGCAGGCCGCGATCCAAGCCGCATGATGCTCCTCGGTCATCGTCACTTGAATGTCCGAATATTGCGCAGGCATGCGGGAGGATAGACCGATCTTGCCCCCGTCGTAGGAGTCGTCCTCGATCTCCAGTACTACCGCATCGTTCACGGAAGCGGTAATGCGATGGCCGATACATTCCACCTTAAACCTATATTCATGATCCACATCGTAGTCAAATGTCTTTGCGTTCAGCGTCACAAGCTGGTCCTGATCGCGCTTCAATAGCTTCAGCTCGCCGCCCTCGAAGCCGAGAAAGTAAAAACGGCGTCCGTGCTGATAGCGGAACACCATGCCCGTATGAGAGCGGGTGGAGAGTGGACGGACGGTTGCCTCCAAGGTGTAGTCCTTCCAGCTGACCTCGCCCTTGACAAGCAACGGCCAATGGGCTGTAATCGCCGCCTGAGGGCGGGTTTGTTCCATGAGCTTTCTGCCTTTATCCTCCGTAACGATCCATGTCGGCCCGAGCCAGCCGTAGTAAACGACCGGATCGTACCAGCCTCCCCTATTTCCTTCCGGCGGGTAATAGTGGTATTCGCCTATCGCGGAGTGCTTCGGATCGTACGGGAACGGCCCGATGGCAAACTGTGAGAAATTATCCTGCATGACTGTAATCATTGACAACTACCTCCAGCTTCAGATTCACTTCAAGTTGGCGCCTTCCTTGTTATACCACTCGGTCCACAGTTTAATTGCCTTGTCTCCCCCGGATGCGCGATACTTCTTTACATAGTCGTTCCAGCTGGCATCGACCTTCTCGTTTCCGAGAATCGTTTTGGCCGTATACTCTTGAGTAATCTTTGGCAGGTTGTACGGCACAAGCTCCGGATAATACGGCAGGGAGGCTGCTATCTTATCCAGCTGGCCGAACTTTTGCGCCAGGGACAGATTTTGGACGACATGGTCCGCATAATCCGCTTGCATCAAGCTCTTCACTTCATCGTTCAGCAACCCGTGCTTCACTAGCGCAAAGGCCCAGTGCAGGCCAGCTCTCTCTTCCTTCGTCTTCTCGAACTTACCGTTGTTGTTCGTGTAATGCTTGCCCTCAATCCCCAAGAAGTTGAAACGCGTACCCTCCGGCGATAACGACCAGTCAATGAATTTAAGCAGCTGGTCGGCCTGCTTCGTATCCTTCGGAATGGCGATATAATGCCGGTTGGTCGTGTTGTAGGTGAACATCGTCGGCTTGCCGTCTGCACGTATCGGCGGCTCGATAGCAATATACCGCTCGGCTGTACCCGGAGCGAGCTGGGCGCCGCTGGCGAAATGCCAGAAGTTATTAAACATGCCGTATTTACCGGTAGCGACCTTCTGACGGAAGATCGTACCTACCGTAGTAGGCCATTCCGGATCCAGGATCTTTTCCTCTATCAGCTTATTCATAAACTTCAAGTATTCTTTATATTCATCCGTCAGCTCCGGCGGCAGCAGCTCGCCGTTTCGGAATTTCCACGTCTCGGCGTCGAAGGCCGCTTGGAACATTTTCCCCCCGTATAACATGTCATTCAGTGCGATCAAACCAAACGTGTCGTTCTTGCCGTTACGGTCCGGATCCTGCTCAGTGAAAGCCTTCATCACCTTGTAGAAATCATCGATGGTGCGGGGAATGTCCAGCTTCAGCGTTTCCAGCCACTCCTTATTGATGTACACAACCTGGTTAAAGCCGTCGTGACGGTTGTACGGAATCCCCCAGATCTTCCCGCCGTCACTAACAGGCAGCCAAGCCTCCTTCGGCATCACATTTTTTAAATTAGGGTATTTATCCAAATACGGAGCGATATCGGTAAGCAGGCCATCCGCCGCGAACTGAAGCAGCTTGTTCTTATCCTTATCGTTCACCATGAAGGCGTCAGGATACTCGCCGGAAGCCATGAGGATGTTCAGCTTATCCAAGTACCCGGCCGACCCCGGAGATTCCAGCTCTACGCGAACACCCGTTTTCTCCTGAAGGTAGTTGATGTATTCATTGTCGGTAAGAGACATCCCCTTCGTATCCACGTTGTAATCGAACATGACCTTGAAGGTAGGCGGCTTTGTTGAAGCGCCTTCATTTCCTTTCGTTTCTTCTGCTTTCGTGCTGCACCCGCTGATGGCGACCGCTGAAGCTGCGCCTACCAAAAGAAGCGTTTTCGTTTTGCGTTTCCAAGACATCGTTTAGACCCTCCCATTGAATACTAGTATCCCTCCCGGCGGCACCGGCGCTGGATATTACTCATTCTAGTTTGTCAGCTCCAAATGGCAATGAATAATACCTTGAGGAATGTATAGATTTTGGGATCCGCGAGTGTACATTTCTTGATTTACATTTTTTTATTACGTCTCTGGGTCCGGTATTCATTAGGCGGGAGCTGGTGCACCTTCTTGAACTGCCGGATAAAGGTATGCACCGTATCGTAACCGCATTGTTCGGCAATCTGTTGTATCGTCAAGCTTTCGTTGTCCATCAGCTTTAATGCCTTTTGCACGCGCAGGGTGCTGATATACTCCACAAACCCGACGCCAAGCTGGTTTTTGATATACACACTTAAGTAGGAGGGACTCAGCGCAAGCTTCTCAGCGAGAATATTTAATGAAATCGGCTTGTCAAAATGTTTGTCGATATATTCGATAATCACCTTCCCCGTTGAGCTTGCCTCCTCCGGCTTGGAGCGCATCTGCTCAATCATAACGGAGCAAAGCTTCAGAATATACGCCTTTTTCTCCTCCAAAAATTCATAGCTGTACAGCGTAATGAACACATCCTCCTTGCAGAGGTGATTGATGTCAATCCGGTTCTCGAACGCATACTTCATGATGGAGGCCATAATGTTAGCAAAAAAAGCGTGAATCCATTCCAGCGTAAATTGCTCATTACGGATCAGCTCATCCAGTATCGAATGCAGGGATTCCTCGATTTTGCTTACGTTGCCTAACTTTAAGTAATCATGAATCTTATGAATCTCCTTGGAAAACTTCATTAACGAGGTCGCCCCGGTCAGCCCCAGCTTGTCATAATAAATAACCGAGTGCTTGCCATAGATCGATTTGTACTCCACGGCCATGACCGCATTCGCATAACAGGAATGCACGTGCTCCAGTTCCCGGACTACATTGCTGACTCCCGTACAGACGGTAAGTCCGCAATTTTCCCTGATATCGTTCTGAATGTACCGTATCGTCCGCTCCAGCTCGTCCCGGATCTCATTATTCAGCTCGTCGTAACAGAGCAGCACCGTTACTCTCTCGAGACCGGAATTCACAGGATGGGCGTTAAAGCGAAGCACGAAGGTCCATTTAATGGCGTTGTATAAAATTTTGTTCATAAAAAAACGTTCACTGTCCGACTTTGACCGCAAAAAATTGTAATAATCGTCAATCTCGAAAACGACTACCTGATAGGCAACGCCCTTCAGGTTCAGGCCATAGGCCTTCGCTTTCTCCTCTTGACTCTCCGGCAGCGGCTTGCCGGTCAGGAGGTCTGTAATAAGCCCCTTTTGAAAATCATCCATGTTTTGTTTCACTCGCACCTCATGGAGCTTCTCCTGCTCCCGGCGCGTATACCGGAAATACAAAAACAGCAGAAGTCCTAAAGCAAAACAGACCAGCAAAATCAAATATTTATACAATGGGTTGCCGGGCTGTCCTTGAACCAGAATATCCTGGGGGATGATGGTAATCAATTTCCACCCGCCGATATCGGAGGAGGAGCTCAGCACAAGATGATCCTTATAAAGGTAAGGAGCCTGTTTCACGGACAGGATGTGCTCCGCGAATTTGAGAAAGAAGTCCTTCGTTTCTTCGTTTTTAGCCAAAAGCACCTGATCGTTCGGGTCCAGCCACAATACATACGCATTGTCTTTCATCAACGTATCGGCGACATAGGCTTGGTTCAAATTAATGGCCAACGCCCCGGTCTTATTTCTTGAAGGAATGCCTGCCGTCATGGAAATGATGGCTGAGCTTCCGGGATTATCCTTCATTTCGTTAGGGAGTACATACCAGCTCCATTGCGTCGCATCGCTATAATCGTACCGTTCGAAGATGGACCGGTTTGGGAATTGGGGCAGCTCCGATAACATGAACGGCGTCGACAGAATCATGTTGTTTTTTTTATTATGCAAATACATCGAAGCGATCCCGGAGTGACTGTTGATGACATCGAAAAAAGAGCTTTGGATTTGGCTCAGCCTGTACATCTCCGGTGCAATCTCGCCTGGAATGGTCAGCCATTCCCGCAAATCGCGGTTTTGCAGCATTTGACGGTAGATGGATTGAATTTTATCCGAAAATAAATACAGGGATGAGTACGCTTTCTCGTGATGCTGCTGAAAATAGTACGTTCTTTCTTTGGCATAGTTCGAACGGATATTGTAATCGTACAGCAGGAAACCCGCGAAAACCGTCAATAAA
Source organism: Paenibacillus silviterrae (assembly GCF_030167925.1). Classification (GTDB taxonomy): domain Bacteria; phylum Bacillota; class Bacilli; order Paenibacillales; family NBRC-103111; genus Paenibacillus_G; species Paenibacillus_G silviterrae. The sequence continues at coordinate 422,902 of NZ_JASKUT010000002.1, read as the reverse complement.
AACAGAAGAGACAGCATAAACACAGACCTGTCCTTCAGCTGGTTCATCATGCGTAACATACGGTCCTCACCTCCTTGCAGCCTGATCTGTTAGCTATACTGTACCCATCGCTCGCCGTGCCCATCAGTACAATATAAATACTATTCATCCTCCGATGAATTGTCCATGCCCCTCCACAAAAATTATACACACTCCAAAAAAGTAAACATATCCTCGCCATTACCCTCCCTCCTATAATTAGAGCCAGCACAGCTCAAAGGGGGAAATCCTATGAAAGCATCGATTCCATTGAACACCGCGGCCCGCAAACGGACGAAGCCGCTGGGAGTGTTCTGGAGCAACTTAAACAAATATAAGTACCTCTATTTATTGGCTTTACCTGGCTTTATCTGGTATTTCATCTACAAATATTTGCCCATGTACGGATTGATCATTTCCTTCAAGGACTTCAATTTCTCCAAAGGCATCTGGGGCAGCCCTTGGGTAGGTCTGAAGCATTTCGAGTTCCTATTTACTTATCCGGACTTCTACCGTATTGTCAAAAATACAATTCTGATGAACGTTTATGAGCTGCTCTTTTCCTTTCCGGCTCCACTCATTCTCGCTCTGCTGCTGAATGAACTGAGGAGCGTTCTCTTCAAGCGGTCCATTCAGACGGTTGTATATTTTCCGCACTTCCTATCCTGGGTCGTCTTCGGCGGAATTGTCATCCAGCTCCTATCCCCGAACGACGGACTGGTGAATCAGATCAGGGAAGTCTTCGGGCTCGAATCGATTCATTACATGGTCAAATCGGAGTATTTCCGTCCCGTCGTCATACTCTCCTTAATTCTGAAGGAAAGCGGATGGGGATGCATCATCTATTTGGCCGCCTTATCCGCCATTGATCCGGAGCAATACGAAGCGGCGACCATTGACGGGGCGAACCGCATGCAGAAGATGCTCCATATTACCTTACCGGGTATTCGGAACACGGTCATTATTCTTCTCATTTTGAAAATAGGGACAATGCTCGATTACGGCTTTGAACAAATCTATGTCATGTACAATCCATCCGTCTATGATGTCGGCGACGTGCTGAGCACCTATATATACCGGGTCGGCTTACAGGATGCTCGGTTCAGCTTAACGACGGCGATCGGCTTATTCCAATCCGTGATCGGCTTTATTCTCATATGGAGTGCGAACAAGGCAGCCAGAAGATTTAGCGACAACTCGTTATGGTAGGCTTTGACTCGAACAGAAGGAGGAGATTTGAATGAAAAAGAGTGAATTTTCTATTGGAAATACCGTTATCGGTTCGATCCTGCTCGTTTTCGCAGTGATCACTTTTATGCCCTTTTATTATGTGATCCTGACCTCGATCAGCGATCCGCATCTCGTACGTGAAGGCCAGCTGATTCTATGGCCGAAGGGCTTCGATCTGACGGCCTACAGCATCATTCTCGATAATGACCGTTTCATTACTTCATTCGTTAATACCATTAATCGAACAGTTATTGGCGTTGTAAGCAATCTCGCTCTACAGTTAACCTTCGCATATGCGCTGTCCAAGCGGTACTTGCCCGGGCAAAAGTTGCTCATGCTGTATATTATTATTACCATGCTCTTCCATGGCGGCATCATTCCGACCTACCTGATCGTCAAGGCAACCGGGCTGATCAATACGATCTGGGCGCTGGTCATCCCGACGGCCATCAGCACTTGGAATGTCATTTTGCTGAAATCGTTCTTTGAGAATATCCCCGATAGCTTGGAGGAATCCGCCAAAATAGACGGGGCCAACGATTGGACGATTTTCTATAAAATCTATGTTCCCTTGTCCACGGCATCCGTTGCCACGATCGGCTTGTTCATTGCCGTGACGCATTGGAACTCCTATATGGATGCCGTCATCTATATCAACTCCACCAAGCTGCAGGTGCTGCAAATTTTCCTGCGCGATATGGTCGTACAGATGGAAATGGCGACGGTGTTAGGCGATATGGGTGTGCTGAATGATACATCCAGCTTGTCCGTGCGGACGGCGTCGATCTTCTTGGTGGCGCTGCCTATTATCATTGTCTATCCGTTTATTCAGAAGTATTTCGTTAAAGGGGTTATGCTTGGTGCGGTGAAAGGATAGGCTGACCCGCTTAAAAAGCCCAGAAATAGAGTCCTCAGCATAAAAAGCCAACAGCGGCAAGTAAGGACGAGAAACACTGGCGTCCTCTACTGCCGCTGTTGGCTTGAGATTTCCGATCAATCGGTTAACGGTAATTTCAATGTCACGATTTCATACGGATGTATGGAGCGGGCTGTGACGGTCCCGCTCTCCTTCCCCTTCGCATCGGTTGCTCTCTCCATAAGGTCGGTTTCCGCCATCCGTTCCCAGCTTACCTCCGCACTGCTGCCTTCTGCCCCGTCAAGCGAGAATCGTTCCCGCCCGCCGGAGGTTTCGTACAAGCGGAAGACAATACCCTGCCCGTCCTCGGAAACCTTTACGGTATCCAGAACGGTTTGCTTGCCATTCAGCTGCAGAAACGATGCCTCGGACGGAAGGGTTCCGCTTCCCGCCGCGGCCGCTGCAGCAATAACAGGGTGATTCAGCTGCATTCCCTCGCGGACTACACCACCGGCTCGCCAATCCCCTTCGTGTGGAAATAGCGAATACACAAATTCATGATTCCCAACATCTGCGGTTGCATCGGGCCAACGAGGAGAGCGCAGAAGAGTCAGGCGCATCCGGTTTCCGCGGATGTCATATCCATACTTGCAATCGTTCATCAAGCTGATTCCAAAGCCGCCCTCCGAGAGATCGGCCCATCGGTGTCCACACACCTCGAATTGAGCTTGTTCCCAGCTCGTATTCGTATGCGTCGGCCGCTCCACACTGCCAAACGGAATCTCATAGGCAGCTTTATCGGACAGAATCGCGACCGGGAAGGCCGCCTTCAAGAGCTTGTGTTCCTCCCGCCAATCCACGTTGGTCTGGAAATCGATTCTGGACGATTGATGATACAAAACAAGATTCTGCGTAATCAGCGATTGGTTCAAGCGCCACCGGAATTGTAAAATATCTTTAGTATGCCCTTGCAGCACCACTTCCGCTCCTACCAGCTCGGCCTCTCCGGCAGGCTGCTGCTCAAATTGGGGGTCAATATCCCACGCATCCCAAACCGTTGGCGTATCATGAAACAGCTGAAGCTCGTTTATGACCTCGCCCGGCTCCACAAGCTCCCTGTCGGCGCGTTTGTCCAAGAGTCGGACGATTCGGCAGGACTGATCGAACTCGATACGGTAGAAGTCCGTTTCCCAGCACCCATTTGTAAGCTGCCGGGACGGCTTGAGCTCTTCTGCATCCGAAGAGGCGCTGCGCAGCCACACTGTCTTGTAGCCTGTTGCAGGGATCATGCCTGCATGGAACGCAAGGATATAGGTGTCCTCGCCATCCTTCAGCAAGTCCGACTCCAGTCTCCTACCATTGCGGTCGTATATGGCCATTCCGGCAAGCTCTCGTCCTCCGCGAAGCTCCACCGGGTCGTTACGATCCCATGACAGACTGTTGAACAAAAGAACCGGCTGCCCCTCCCCTTCCGTATGAATCGCTTCAACCAGACATTTCAGCGCGGAGTCCAGCGCCTTCTGCCCTAACGATTCAACTTCCTTATAGTGCCTGTTCGATTTCTCGTATACCTCCGGGATCGAAGTGCCGGGAATAATGTCATGGAATTGGTTCAAAAGCAGTATCTTGTATCCTTCCTTCAGCTCCCCTTCCTGCAGCGCTGAAGCCTGCTCAAGTGTTACCAACCCGGAAAGCACGCCCATCGCATTCCACAGCTCCGCTTCCCGGTATAAAACCTCCGACTTTCTGTTCTTTCGCTTGTTCGCAGCGTGAGTCGTATACGTCCCGCGGTGCAGCTCAAGATACATATCGCCCGTCCATTGCGGAAGCTTCGGGGATTTCCGTGCGACCCCGTCGAAAAATTCATGCGCCGTGCTATACCGGCAGCTTGGCAATTCCGGCAGCGCCTCGGAGCGCTCAAGAACCTCCAGCATCTCTCGGGTGACCCCTCCCCCACCGTCACCATATCCGTACAGCAGCATTTGCTCCTGATGAACGCCCTTCTGCTTGAAGCTTTGCCAGTGCTCGGCTACATCCTTCGGCAGCGTGTTTTCATTTAGTCCGTGATTCAGAAAGGAAAGGATCGAAGTACCGTCAATACCCCTCCAGTAAAACAGATCGTACGGGAACCGGTTCGTATCGTTCCAGTTCATCTTGGAGGTCATGAAATAGTCGATTCCCGATTTCTTGAGGATCTGGGGCAAGGAGGCGCAATACCCGAAGGTATCCGGCAGCCACTCGACCCGAGGCTCTATCCCGAATTCTTCATGAAAAAATTGGCGTCCGTACAGCAATTGCCGAACCAGGGATTCCCCCGACGGTATATTCAGATCCGGCTCCACCCACATGCCGCCAACCAGCTCCCAGCGTCCTTCCGCAATCCTCTGCTTGATCCGCTCATACAGCTCCGGATAGCGCTCCTTCACATAGGCATAAAGCTGAGGCTGGCTTTGTGAATAGCGGTACCCGGGATATTCATCCATCAGCGTGCATACGGTCGAGAAGGTTCGACTTGTCTTTCTTACCGTCTCCTTCAACGGCCACAGCCAGGCGACATCGATATGAGATTGTCCAATCATATGCATGGTGCCCCCGGACGAGGAGTTCGAGCGGTTTGCCAGAACGGTACGAAGTTTCTTCTCCGCCTGCCGGACCTGAGCTTGATCTGAGATGGAGCCTCCGGATAGCTCCTGAACAACCTCCATAAGGCTGTCCGTGAGCAGGATGCTGTCCACTCCCCCGGCCGGAAGCTGTTTCATGACTTCAGAGTAGGTCAGTACTGTAAAATATAAGCTCTCAATGGCTTCATTAATTGACACCAATCGAGCTTCGGCAAAATGTACAGGTGGAGCAGAATTCTCGGTTTGCCCGTTCAGTTCATCTTTAGGCAGCGGAGGAGTGTGGTATACCTCTGCCGTCAGATGAAGTTCACCGGCTTCCCACACCTTCTCCGGCAGTGGAATCTGATGCCGGTTACGGTCCAACCCATGATACGGTACACCGTTAATGGATAGCAGCCCCTCGCCCCCGGTTTGGAGAAGGAGCGCAGCTTTCTTCCCCTTCCAGCCCGATGGTACCGTGATTCTGTTCTCCAAGAAGAGCGTCTCCCCCGGAACACTGGATAGTGATCCTGGAGAAACTAGCTCCACTCCCTCCTTCCAAGCATATTCACCTTCTTCGATATAAACAGCGCGTTTACACGTCCATTGCGGGAGCTCAAGCGATTCACTGAATCTTCGCTCAAGCAGCATCTGAATAAATCGTTGTATCCGTTTGGATTGCGGCATGTAAAATTGGCCTCCCTACATGTATAATTGTATATTTATATGTATATTGGTATTTTCACAAATTATATCCGCTAAATATCGCTAAGTAAACAATTATTTTTAATCTCAAGTTCTTTACTTACAGCCATCTAACTTGTATATTGGTATATATACACTTACATCATTTTCTATAGAGGTCATTGTGATGAAATCATCTTCCAAACGTACTCCCATTTACCAGCAGATCCGTGCTTATTTGCTCCAAGGGATCCGTGATGGCAAGTGGAAGCCTGGCGACCGGCTGCCATCCGAAATGGACTTGGCGCGCGAATTCGGAGGCAGCCGGATTACCGTGAAACAAGCCCTATCCTTATTGATCGAGGAAGGAATCGTATACCGCATCCAAGGTCGCGGGACCTACGTTACTGAGAATCCCGTATCCACACACTCTCTCCAGCATGTACCTAAGCTGCCGTCGGCGCCGAAGACCGGGTTGTCCACCGCTTCGCCTCCGACCATCGCTTTCATCATTCAAAGGACGCTGGATTCGATGTGCTCCGAATTGCTGTTGGGCATCGAAGAGACCGTATCGGAAGCCGGCTATCACCTGGTTTTTATGAACGCGAACGATTCCAAGGAACGAGAGCTTGAGCTTCTGTCCGCAGCTTCCGCCGGCGGTGCGTCGGGGATTATCCTTTTCCCGGTGCATGGCGTAAGCTACAACGAAGAGGTGCTTCGCCTGACGATGAACCATTACCCTATTGTTGTTATTGACCGCTATCTCCGGGGAGTGGATACCAACTGCGTCTGTTCAGACAATCGTGAGGGAGCATATCAGGCAACCAGGTATTTGATCCAAAGAGGACACCGCCATATCGGCTGCATCTCTTCTCCCGTACTGGGGACAACCTCCCTCGAGGATCGTCTACACGGTTATGAGGAAGCGTTGGCTGAATATCAAATTCCTGTCGATCATACGGAGAGACTTCTCGAAGCGAGCCCCGCATCAATCGCCCGGTTCTTAGCGGAGAGACGTTCCTTAACCGCTGTGTTGACCTTCGATAGCGTCCACGGCTATCATGTCGTGAAACAGGCTGCTCAGCTTGGAATCCGGATTCCGCATGACCTGTCCGTGATCAACTTTGACGACTATCAGTACCCGGACCTCTTTAAGACGCCGCCCACGGTTGTCGTTCAGCCCTTCCGCCGCATGGGCGGGGAAGCGGCCCGCCTCCTGCTGGAGCTGATTAAGAACCCCTCTATGGAGCGCAGAAGGATCATGCTTCCGGTGAATTTGGTTGAACGGGCTTCCGTTCGGTCCCTTTAAATAGAACAGACCACTTCGAAGCCCCTGTCGTGAGCGTCAAAGTGGTCTTTGTTCTTCATCTATTCCTAGCCTCTGCACAGTTCTGCCAGCTGCTCTTTGCAATTCTCTTCAAGCATTCCGCCGTGATAACAGATGATTCGTTCGATATCGAGCTCCAGAAGCTTCTTTAAGGATCCGAAAGCCTGTTCTATATCCAAGCTCGTCTGGGGCACGGGACCGTGCAGCTTGCCATGAACGATCATTAGCGCATCGGCAGCCACCAAGGTCTTGCTCTGCTCCAGATACAGACAGATGTGGCCGGCGGAGTGCCCCGGGGTATGTATAATACGAACTCCGCCGTACATTGGCAATCGCTCTCCATCCTCCACTGTACGGTCTACCTTTACTTTCGGAGGATTTTCCAACAGACGCAGCGCGCCTTGTCGCACGGATTCGGGAAGTTTTTGCAGCATCGGCTCCATTGCTTTCGGGGTGGTCTTGATCAAGGGAAGCTTCCCCTCGATGTAAGGCACATCCTCTGCATGAGCAAGCACTTGAATTCGACCTCCACTGGCTTCAACTAAGTCCGGTGCACAGCCTATGTGATCCAAATCCTGATGCGTTAGGATCAAACTTTGCACTTGTTTCATGGACATGCCCGTCCTTTCAATTGCCTCCATGAGCCTTTCCACATTTCCAGGCATTCCCGTATCGATTAATACCGCCGTTTCTCTATCTCCGATCAACGTTGGGTATAGTGTTGCGCTTCCGCCAAAGCCTTCCGATTCCAGCGGCAGCATGATAAAACCTTTCGAAAAGTTCATACCCCTCACTCCTTTGCCTGATAAAAGTCTGTGACCTATTATTATTTATCACACAAAAGGGTACGGAACAACAGTAAAATATATTATTATATCACAAAAATAAAATTTAGTCAATAGCAAGTATGTGTACATTCTCGCACAATCGCAAACAAGCGGCAGCCAGGATAGAAGGCTCCCGGCTACCGCTTCACTATGTCTATCCTCTTATGCAAAGAGACTGATCAAATTGCCGTCCGGATCTTGAACGATCGCGTAGCGCTGACCCCAGAAAGCATCCCAAGGCTCGCGGAATCCTGTATAGCCTTGCTCTGTTATTTTGCGGAACAACGCATTTACCGCTTCCCGACTTTCGCACAGAAACGCCAGCTCAACCCGATGACCTACCGGCTCGTCCCACCCGCCATAAATCTCCTTGATCGTCTCCTGCATATCAAAGGCAAGCCGAAAGCCCTCTTGAACAACTTCAACATGCTTCTCATTATCTGCGCTCTCCGGTATATCGAGCCCCAGCACACGATAAAAAGCCAATGCCTGCTTCATGTCCTTTACGACGATGCCCACCATATCCAGCTTCAGTCCCATTTGCTCAGCTCCCATATGAATTAATGACTTACGATGTCATTTCAAATGATAGGTTACTCTATTTTCGGACGGGAGAATAGTAAAAACCGGACATCTACCGCTTTATCGATAAGGCAGAGCATGAATATCCATCCTTCGTTATGTGGCTTTGAGTAACCCATACTGTGCCAGCAGCTCCTGCTTCCTCTGCTCCCTCATCTTGTCATCGATCCGAGGACATGTATAGCAATAGGTACCGCCTTCGGTTTGATAATATAAGCAGCAGCCTGTTTTTTGCCGAAGCTGCTCATCGGGATTTTTCCAGCTGGGAATTGTTTTGAGCTTGATATCAAACGGATTCCTTCTCCGACCGAACACATCGCCTTGAATACCGTGTACTAAAAATGAAAAATCATCCTTGATTTGTTCCGAAAGTGCAGGATGATGGGCAGCCTGCCGCAGTATCTCCTCATATCGGTAGTATACCCCTGTGGGCAGGACCCCCCATAGGGTCGACGCATCCGAGTGCGCCGCTTCAGCGAGCGCCTCTACGATCGGTCTGACGGTTTCCGCGTACAGCTTCGACAGCACCGCCTCCCTCCACATCGTTCTATCTCCTCCTGCCGATGCAGTTTCGAAGGTGCAGTCATGCAGGATAAAAGAGAAAGACGGCTTCTGCTGATCGTTTAAATACAGCTGAATCGTTAGATTGTGCAATCCGTAATCCAGTGCGACATCATGATGAGACAAAAGGAACTGAACTGCAGAGCATAAGCCGGCCAAAAAACCGCTGAAGTAAGTACAAGCGGCTTCGGGAACCTTCGCCTTGATCCGTTCGCCATAGAGGGCAACAAACTTACCGGCCTCTTCCTTCCGGAGCAGCTCCTTCGCGTTGATAGAGTAAAGGGTATCGGTACGGTGTGCTGCCGTTACATAAAAATGACGTTCCAGCAGCTCCCAGTCAAGCACCTTGTTCACGATCTACACTCCTCGCACAATATGTGATAACGATTCTCAATATCAACTTGATGATAATCGTTCTCAACCGAAATGTCAACATTTTCCGTAAGTGCACTCAACCAATGCATATCTACTAGAGCTCTGGAACATATTTCAAAAAAGTTATTGACAACGATTCTCATTCGCAATAGAATTTTCCTTGACTGAGAGTCATTATCATTTACATATTGGGAGGTCCAAGTACAGATGTTACGTTTTCATTTCAAGCCGATTGCCATATTGATTGCAATTGTGTTGCTAATCGCAGGCTGCGGCAATAGCGCTGCTCCCGCAAATTCCGCTTCAAAGCCCGCTGATTCCGCAGCAACTCAGAAGGAATCACAGGCTTCCAAACGCACCATTAAGCACGTTCTAGGGACAACGGATTTGGAGGCTGTACCGAAGAAGATTGTCGCTCTTGAGTGGGTGTATGCGGAGGATTTACTCGCTCTAGGGATTCAGCCCGCCGGTGTAGCGGATATTGCAGGCTACAAAAAGTCCGTTAACGTAAAGCCTGCTCTGGAAGCCAGTGTTGTCGATGTTGGGACACGGCAGGAGCCTAACCTGGAAACCATTGCCGCTATTAAGCCTGATTTGATCATCGGCGTAAGCTTCCGGCATAAAGCCATCTACGATAAGCTGAAAGGAATTGCTCCGACAATTATGTTCGAGCCCTATCCACCCGAGAATGGACCGAATCAGTACCAGGAGATGGAGGAAACCTTCCTGACGATCGCTGATGCCGTAGATAAGAAAACCGCAGCACAGGATGTATTGAAGAAGCTGAACGACAGCTATGCTCAAGCAGGGGAGAAGCTGAAAAAGGCGGGCAAAAGCGGAACGGAATTTGTTCTTGTTCAAGGCTTCAGCTCGAAGGACGTACCTACGATTCGCGCCTTTACCGAAAATTCCATGGCCTCGCAGATTATGGGCAAAATCGGTTTGAAAAACGCGTATAAGTCGTCCAAATTCGAAGCATACGGGTTTGCTACGACGAACGTTGAGGCGCTGCCGGCAGTTCAAAAAGCTAACTTCTTCTATGTTGTTACCGAAGAGGACAATATTTTCACTAAACAGCTCAAGGATAATCCGGTATGGAAAGGTCTCGACTTTGTGAAGGAGAACCGGACCTATTCCCTTGGCGGCGCAACATGGCTGTTTGGCGGACCGATATCCGCACAAGTATTTGTAGATCAAGTAACTACCTTGCTTGCCAAATGAGAAATACAACTCTTCAGGACGGAACTGTCACTACAGTTACCGTCCTTCCGTCCCTTGTGCTGCGGGCCGTTGGCATCGGACTCATGGGAGTCCTTCTGCTCGCCGTCCTGCTAACGGTACATATCACGCAAGGTCAGGCTGAGCTTACGATCGGTACAGTCTTTCAAGCCGTATTTCAACCGGCGGACGAGTCGGCGCACCACATTGTGCGATCATTGCGGATGCCGCGTGCGGTCATCGGTGCTATTGCAGGAGCAGCCTTGGCTGTAGCGGGGGTACTGCTCCAAACGGTTACCCGCAACCCGTTGGCATCTGCCGGAACACTTGGCATCAGCTCCGGAGCTTATTTAACCGTCACGATCATGACTATCTTTTTTCCTGCATGGCTATGGGGCGGTTCGCTGCCTGCCGCCCTGCTGGGCGGCATCGCTGCGGCCGTACTTGTATTTGCCCTTTCCGGGGGGTTACGCAGTTCGCCGATCCGGCTTGCCTTGGCAGGCATGGCCGTCACGATGTCACTAGCCGGTATGACGGCAGCGTTCCAGCTTATTTATGAAAATGAAGCCTCCAAGCTTTTTCTTTGGGGCGCAGGATCCCTCATTCAGAACGGCTGGGACGGGGTTTACTATGCACTGCCTTGGACTGCGCTTGGTATCGCAGCAGCCCTTTTCTTCTCCCGCAGACTTGATGTATTATCGCTGGACGAGGAAGTAGCGGAAGCTCTGGGCATCCGTGTTCGCTATAACCGGCTTGTCATGCTAGCCGTCGCTGTGTTGCTTGCTGCCGTTACCGTCAGCGTTGTAGGACCGATCGGCTTTATCGGCCTGATTGCCCCTCATCTCATGCGGCTGATCGGGCTCCGGAAGCATATCCTGCTGCTGCCGACGGCAGCAATCTGGGGTGCCGCCCTGCTCGTAGGAGCGGATACCCTTTCCAGAATGGTCTATTTCACCCTCTATGAAATGCCTGCGGGCGCTATTACAGCCCTGCTGGGGGGCCCGTGGCTGATTTGGCTGGCGCTGAGAGCCGGTCGGGGAAGCTTGCGTTCTGCAGGTGCCATCTCCATGGGGGAGCGCACCCGTACGACGAAGCTTCCCTATTCCACGCTAGTGCTCGCTATTGTCATCCTGCTGGGATGGCTCATGGCAGCAGGCCTGATGCTGGGAGGGCTTCGCATTCATGCCAATGAGCTCTGGCAGCTGCTCATAGGCAGCGGCTCCGATCTGCATCACAACATCATTCTAAACCTGAGGCTCCCAAGGATGCTGGTAGCGGCTGTCGCCGGTGCCGCGCTGGCCGTCAGCGGTCTTCTACTGCAGGGGGTTGTTCGCAACCCGTTAGCAGACCCATCCCTGATCGGGATCACCTCCGGTGCAGGAATCGGCGGTCTGCTATCGCTGCTATTATGGCCGGACCTTCCGATCTACTGGCTGCCGCTTGCCGCCTTTGCGGGAGCTGTAGCCTGTGCCGCCGTTGTCTTCCTCTTCGCTGCCAGGGGCGGTCTGCAGCCCGCCATGCTAGCGTTGATCGGACTCGCCGTTTCCGCCATGGGATCGGCCGCCATCCAACTGCTTGTGATTAAGGCGGAGCTGAGAGCCGCCGTCGCGCTGGCTTGGATTGCAGGCAGCACCTACGCACGCGGCTGGAGCGATCTGCTTCGGCTGCTGCCATGGCCGCTATTGCTGCTGCCGATCGCTTGGCTGCAAGCGCGCAGGCTTGATATTCTTGCGCTTGGGGACGATTCGGCAGCCGGAGTAGGTCTCCCGATTACCCGAAGCCGGCTATGGCTTGCGCTGATGGGCGTGGCCCTTGCCGCCGCAGCCGTCTCGACGGTGGGAACCGTCGGCTTCGTCGGTCTATTGGCCCCGCATGCGGCGCGTCTGCTGGTCGGTCATCAGCATCGCAAGCTGCTCGTAGTCAGCGCTTTACTGGGAGCCCTACTGCTTGCGTTAGCCGATCTTGTAGGAAGAACCGTGTTCGCACCTAAGGAAATTCCCTCCGGTCTTGTGGTTTCGGTCATCGGAGCCTTCTACTTTTTATGGCTGATGCGACCGATAGCAAAAAAATAATCACATCCAAAGAGCCAATAGTGATAATCATTATCAATTAGGGGTATACTAGGAAGGTAAAAGAAAAGGAGGCAGTCGTCGCTGCCCCCTTCCCTCTTTACAGTTTCGGTTCAAACGTCTTGCAATCCGTTTCCTCTGAATGGGCAGCCTTCTTGCCTCTGTGGCTTACTACATAGATAGAGGAAGCGTTGCACTGATTGCCTGCAGCCCAATACTTGCAGGAATTGACTTCGCATAATACGTCTTTAGCCATACTGATCTCACCTCCCTGAGATCAGTATGGCCTTTTCAGGTTCCTTTTAGCCTTTCGATTCTTTTCTCAGCAGCCACAAGAAGTACGGGGCTCCAAGAACTGCGCATACTATGCCGACAGGGATTTCCTTCGGTACGATAATCCACCGCCCTAATAGGTCGCTTATCAGCACGAGCATAGCGCCTACATAGCCCGCCATGAGGAGAAGTCCAAAGTGTTTGGGCCCCACCAGCCTCCTTGCCATATGCGGGGCTATGAGCCCCACAAACCCGATGGAGCCCGATACGGCCACGCATGCCCCTGTTACCAGTACGGCCAGCAGAAGTACGACCGTCTGAACACGGCCGACCGCAACCCCCAAGGAGCCGGCTGTTTGCTGACCTAGGCTTAGGAGATCCAGTTGTTTAGCATAATAGAGCGCAATGAGCGTAACGATCACGATCCAAGGAAAAAGTAAAAGCACATGCTCCCACCCTCTCCCCCAAAGACTACCGGCCAGCCATAATAAGGCGGTATTCGCATCAACGGCGTGTTTGACAGTTACGTATTGGATCCCTGCCGTAAACAGCGCGCTGATCCCTATCCCGGAAAGCGCCAAACCGGAAGGTCCCATGCGGATGCCCGCCGATAGGATGAACAGGATGGCTCCGGCTATCCCGGCGCCCAAGAAAGCGACGAAGGGCAGTACTCCCGGCGGAGACTTCGGAACAAGCACAATGAAGAGAACCGCCGCCAGGCCCGCACCCTTGGTCAAACCAATCACGTCGGGAGAGGCAAGCGGATTACGGATGATACCCTGCAGAAGGACGCCCGCCACCGCTAAGCCCGATCCGATGAGGACCGATAGAACAATTCTTGGTAAGCGGTATTCCATCAAGATGAATTGATGCTGTTCTTCCCCGCCCCCGAGCAGGACCTGGGCGATCCCGGACATCGGGATGGATACCGCACCCACTCCTGCGCTTATCCAGCAAACAACGAGCATAAGCAGAAGCCCTCCGGCTATGATCAGCGTACGTTTCATTCCGATCGCCTCCCTTTGCGGACCAAGTAAAGAAAGAAGGGGGCACCGACTGCTGCAGTTACAATCCCTACGGGAGCTTCAAACGGGTACGAGATAAAACGGGACCCTATATCGGCGTAGAGCAGCAAAGACGCCCCTAGCAATGCAGATAACGGGATTACAAAGCGGTGCTCTGTTCCAACTAAGGCACGTACAATATGGGGAACGACCAGACCGACAAAGCCGATGGGACCCGCAACTGAAACCGAGGCTCCGGCTAATAAAATAACTAAGATTCCTGCTGCTGAACGTACATAGCGGATATGCAGGCCTAGACCTTGGGCCACGTCATCTCCCATATTCAACACATTCCAAGACCCGGAAAGTAATAGTGCCCCTAATATCCCTATCAGCCACCAAGGAAGCATGAGTAAAACGTCGTTCCAATCGCTGCCGTCGACGGCTCCAGCCATCCAGAATAAAATATTTTGTGTTTTCTGGTCATGTAATACGATAAGGCCCTCCGTCACCGCTGAGAGCAGCATGCTGACGGTCATTCCGGCCAGCGCGAGCTTCACAGGTGTAAATTTCCCGCCGCCGGATGCCATGGTGTACACAAGCCATCCGCCTAACGCAGCCCCCAGAAAGGCGGAAATAACCAGCTGGGAAGGCGTAAGCGAAGGGATAAACACGATGGAAGCAACCACGACCAAGGCGGCACCGGAGTTAACTCCGAAAATCTGCGGAGAAGCCAGCGGATTCCGTGTAACCGCCTGCATAATCACACCCGCAACGGCTAGACTCGATCCAACCATGACGGCTACGAGAGCTCTCGGCAGCCTAAGGGTTCGGACGATCAATTGCTCCTTCGTTTCTTGAGCTCCTATGAGACCATACCAAAGATCCTCCCATCGGATGGGGGAAGAGCCCAGCTTGATGCTGGCTGCAAAGCCTATAGTGCCCAAGATGCAGCTTATGGTTAACCAAATAACAAAATGCTTCAAACCGCTGTGTTCATGCTTATGTATTGTCACAATGCTCATGAATCGCTTTCCCCCAAGACAAGCGAAAAGCGGGAGTCCTCTCCCGCTTCCCCTTATTTCTTCTGTCCGTATAGCAGTTGAATGGCATTGCCGCCAATGGTCTCGGCAGAGATTAAACCTCTGGAAAGAGACCACATTTTCCTGTCCACCTCATAAATCTGTCCATTCTTTACCGCTGGAATCTGAGACCACAACGGATTCTTCTTCCACTCTTCCAGCACCGTCTTCTCTCCTGCATTCACCATCAGGAACAAAACCTCAGGGTTCGCGGAAACAAGCTGCTCCAGCGTAATTTTCGGATAGGCATCGTTGCTTTGGATAGCATCCTTCAGCCCGAGCTGCTCTAATACCGATCCGGCATAAGCCTTCGACGTGTGGGCAAAAAATCCGGCTGCGGTGACTACCGCGGGCAGTACAGTTCGCTTTTCCCCGGCAGGAATTTGCTTCTTCAGCTGTTCCATCGCAGCCTGGTGCTCTTTAAGCCTTTTCTCAGCCTCAGCCTTCATCCCTAAAGCGTCGGCAATCGCATGAAAGGATGCCATATTCTCATTGTAATCGGAGCCTAAACTCTTTAGCTCGATCGTAGGAGCGATTTGCTCCAGCTTGCCGTACACCTCTTTGTGCCGGCTGACATCTGCAATGATAAGATCAGGCTTAACGGAAGCAATCAGCTCGAAATTCACCTCGTATCTTGAGCCTAATGAGGTATATTTTTGGATTTTTTGCTTGATCGGTTCAATAATGTTGTTCGCATCTCCGTCATCCGCCACCCCTACAGGGGATACGCCGAAGGTTGCGAGAGCGTCCACAAAGGAGAACTCCAGAGCGACAATCCGCTTCGGTACTCCCTGCAGCTTCGTTTCTCCCAGCTCGTGCTTGACCGTACGCACTTCTTGATTACCGGCTTTCGCCGGGTCAGCCACTGCCGCGCCTCCTTTAGCGTTAGTGTCCACGGACTTACCACAGCCCGCCAATACGATAAACAGAGATAATAAAAGATAAATCCAAGCTTGCCTCTTCATGTTCAATCCCCTTACAAATGGTTTATTATACTCCTACTAGCGCGGGTTCTTGCTTCGATTCTTGCTGCACGGGAACCGTTGCCGACTTGGTTGAGGAAACGAGCTCGTACGGCAAGCATAACGGGACGCCCGTTCGAGGATCGGCAATGATATCGGCTTTAATTGCGAAAACATCTTGAAGCATTTCCGGGGTCATCACATCAAGAGGACTCCCTTCGCTGATAACCTTGCCGTGTTTAATCGCTACCATATGATGAGCATACCGGGAAGCATGATTCAAGTCATGAACGACCATAATAATCGTTCGCTGAGAAGCGGCGTTCAGCTCCTCCAGCAGCATCAGAACCTCCAATTGGTGAGCCATATCGAGATAGGTGGTGGGCTCATCCAGGAACAAAATATCGGTTCCCTGCGCTAAAGCCATGGCGATCCAAGCTCTCTGCCGCTGTCCTCCGGAGAGCTGATCCACCGGGCGCTCCCGAAACGCCGACATGCCGGTGGCATCGATAGCCCACTCGATCATTCTTTTATCCTCCGCACCTAACTGGCCGAAGCCCTTCTGATGTGGGAACCTGCCGTAAGACACCAGCTCGCTCACGGTAAGCCCTTCCGGAGCGGTAGGATTCTGAGGAAGAATGGCAAGCTGCTTGGCTACCTCCTTCGTGGATTGGCGATGAATGGATTGCCCGTCAAGAATGACGCTGCCGGCCTTTGGCTTCATAATGCGGGCCAGCGTTTTAAGAATGGTCGATTTCCCGGACCCGTTGGCTCCTACTAAAGCCGTAATTTTCCCATCGGGTATCGACAGATTTAATTGCCGGACAATGAGACGCTCCTCATAGGCAATGTCCAATTGTTCCGTATGCAGTCGGAATGTCATTTCCTTACTGCCCCCTTACCGGATTATTTTTCCTGTTAATAATGATAATCGTTATCAATTAGAGCTGTCAACCATTATTTCTCACGACTCCGCCAGGACCTTTTGAGAATTACGGTAGATTGTTGTTGATAGGATAGGGTGTAGTTTTCTTTTTGTTTACAAAAATAAGAGGCTATCCCAGGTCATTTCTATGACTATTGGGAAAGCCTCCATTTTTCGGAGTTTTTATTTTATATTGGGCATCCTATCAATAATTCATCAGAGGTGTAACTGTATGAAAAAAATCATGATTACTATTTCACTAACTGCATTATTGGTCCTATTGTCTCCTAAAATGTCAAATAAATAGAAATAATACCAAATAACGTCCGCTCAGTCCGTTAAGGTAGCACCCTGCCTAACGTGTTAAAAGAAGCAGCGTTCCCTTACTCTTTATTGGATTCTCTCAGCATTTTTCGGGCAACCCCGGTACGGTAAGCCGCTTCAATCACCGCTTCTCGCACCTTTTCCACTACTTTCAGATTGAACACGCTCGGAATGATATACGTTTCGTTTAATTCTTCATCGGTTACGACGGAGGCGATCGCCTGCGCAGCCGCAAGCTTCATCGCTTCGTTGATTTCGCTCGCCCGGCAGTCCAACGCGCCGCGGAAAATGCCCGGGAAGCAAAGCACGTTGTTGATCTGATTGGGCTTGTCGGACCTTCCCGTTGCCATGACTCTAACGTACGGCTTGGCCAGCTCCGGATCGATCTCCGGAATCGGGTTCGCCATCGCAAAGACGATCGGGTCTTTCGCCATGGACCGGACGTCCTCCACCTTCAATATATTCGGAGCCGACACGCCGATAAAAACATCCGCATTCCTGATCACTTCGGACAAGCTGCCGGTTTCCAGATTCGGATTCGTTATCCGGGCAAATTCCGTCCAATGAGGATTGTTGTAATGCGCTTCCCGATGAATGGCGCCATCACGGTCCACGCCGATCAAATTGCGTACGCCGGCGGCCAGCAGCATCTTGGAGCAAGCGATGCCTGCAGCGCCGATCCCGTTCACAACAACCTTAATATCGGACATTTGTTTGCCTGTAATTTTGAGCGCATTCAACAAACCGGCCAGTAGGACGACAGCCGTTCCGTGTTGATCGTCGTGAAACACCGGAATATCGAGCTCCCGCTTCAAGCGCTCCTCGATTTCGAAGCAGCGAGGTGACGAAATGTCTTCCAGATTGATGCCTCCGAAGGCCGGGGCCATGGCCTTTACCATGCGGACGATTTCGTCCGGGTCCTTCGTGTCCAGGCATATCGGAAAAGCATCCACGCCTGCGAATTCCTTGAACAGCATGGCTTTGCCTTCCATTACCGGCATGGCCGCGAGCGGTCCGATGTCGCCAAGTCCGAGCACGGCCGTTCCGTCGGATACAACGGCGATCGTATTCCGCTTGATCGTCAGCGAATAGGCTTTGCTCGGCTGCTCCGCAATCGCCGTACACACTTTGGCGACACCCGGGGTGTAGACCCGTGACAAATCGTCGCGGTTTTTCACCGGAATTTTGGAGGCGATCTCGATTTTCCCGCCCAAGTGCACAAGGAACGTACGGTCGGAGACGTTAATCACTTTCACGCCTTTTAGCTTTTGAAGCGATTCGCCGATCTGCTCGCTGTGCATCTGGTCGGATACATTCACGGTAATATCGCGGACGGTGCTTGAACGGCCTGACGAGATGACGTCGATCCCTACGATGTCCCCGCTTGTCCTTTCGATCGCAGCGGCGATATCGCCGAGCGAGGTTTGTTCTTTATCGATTTGAAGACGATAGATCATATAAGTGCTGGCTGACATGTTTTTACACAACTCCTTTAATTAGGTGAAACGGTTGCTGCATCTGCTCTTTAGTTCTTGTCCAATAGCTCCGCCCCCGCAATTCCGGGGTTCGTCATTTCGTAAGGATCGAGAATGAGCTCAAGCTCCTTTTCCGTTAAAACATTGTAAAGCAGGCACAGCTCGCGTACCGAACGCCCCGTCAAAATCGCTTCGCGCGCAATTCTCGCTACGACCTCATAACCCAGATGCGGGTTGAGCGCAGTGATAACCCCGACGCTTTTCTCCACATACTCTCTGCAGCGCTCAACGTTCGCTTCGATTTCTTCCAGGCAATGGATGCGGAACACTTTAAACACTTGAATCATCATGCTAAGCGATTGCAGCAAATTGAACACGAGCACGGGCTCCATCACGTTAAGCTCTAGCTGCCCGGCTTCGGAAGCGAGACATATCGTATGGTCGTTGCCGATGACCTGGAACGCTACCTGATTGACGACCTCCGCCATGACCGGATTCACCTTGCCCGGCATGATCGACGAACCGGGCTGGCGCGCAGGCAGGTTCAGCTCCCCGAGTCCCGTACGCGGGCCGGAGGCGAGCAGACGCAAGTCGTTCGCGATCTTGGACATGTTGATCATGCAAACCTTCAGCGCCGCGGACACCTCGGTATAAGCGTCCGTATTTTGCGTAGCGTCCACCAGGTGATCCGCATTGATTAGCGGCAGTCCCGTGAGCTCGGCAAGCAGCTCCACGACCCGCTTAATGTAGCGGGGATCGGCATTCAGACCGGTTCCGACGGCCGTTGCGCCCATATTGACTTCGTATAAATGCCCGCGGGTTTGCTTGATCCTCTTGATATCGCGCTCTAGCACGCGGCTGTAAGCTTCGAATTCCTGACCAAGGCGGATCGGTACGCCATCCTGCAGATGCGTCCGTCCCATCTTGATAATCCCGTCGAACTGTACCGCTTTTTTGCGGAACGCGGCAAGCAGCTCCTCCATCGTCACGATCAGCTTTTCAATTAAAGAAAGCGTCGAGATATGAATCGCCGTCGGAAACGCGTCGTTGGTCGATTGAGCCATATTCACATGGGAGTTGGGACTGACTTGAAAATAATCGCCCTTCGTTCCTCCAAGAATCTCGATCGCCCGGTTGGCGATCACCTCGTTGGCATTCATATTGATGGAGGTTCCGGCTCCGCCTTGGATCGGATCGACGATAAACTGATCGTGCCATTTGCCGTCCATGATCTCCTGGGCCGCTTGCACGATGGCATTCCCGATCTGCGGATTCAGCTGTCTGATCTCCATGTTCGCCGTAGCCGCTGCATGTTTGACCGTTGCCATCGCACGAATCAGTTCTTCGTGAATGCGGTATCCGGTTATCGGAAAATTTTCAACGGCGCGCAGCGTTTGAATGCCGTAATAGGCGCCGGCCGGTACTTCCTTGGAGCCGAGAAAATCTTTTTCCACCCTGAGCTGTGCTGTTGTCATCGTCGTTTCCCCCTGTTTTTCGACTTATGCAGCTTGTTTGACGGACTCTAAATATAACTCGCCTTTCTTCCGGTCGTACTGTCCTTCCCATTTCGCCATGACAACTGCAGCTATGGAATTGCCGATGACGTTGACCACGGTCCGGGCCATATCCAGAATTCGGTCAATCCCGGCGATAAAAGCAAGACCTTCCAGCGGAATCCCGACCGATCCGAGCGTAGCGAGCAGTACGACGAACGATGCGCCCGGCACACCGGCAATTCCCTTCGAGGTAAGCATCAAGACCAGCACCAGCATGATTTGGGAGCTGAGCGGCATATGGATGCCGTACATTTGCGCGATAAATAAAGCGGTTATGGCTTGATACAGCGTAGAGCCGTCCAGATTAAACGAGTACCCCGTCGGTACGACGAAGGAGGTAATCGCCTTCGGAACGCCGAAGCGCTCCATCTTCTCCATCATCTTGGGAAGAGCCGTTTCCGAGCTTGCCGTCGAGAAAGCAAGGATGAGCTCGTCTTTTAAAATGCGAACGATTGCCATAAGGCTGGTGCCGCACAGCTTGGCGATCAGGCCGAGGATGATGGCCACGAACAGGAACATGCCCACGTATACGGCTAGCACTAACTTCCCGAGCGGAAGCAGGGAACCGACCCCGAACTTCGATACCGTCATCCCGATCAATCCGAATACGCCGATCGGCGCAAACTTCATGATTTGGTTCGTTACCCAGAACATCGACTCGGAAACGCCTTGGAAAAAAGCCAGCACCGGCTTCCCTTTGTCGCCGATGGCGGCAATGCCCAAGCCGAAAAATACCGAGAAGAAAATGATGGCCAGCATATCGCCTGCCGCGAACGACTCGAAAATGTTTTTCGGGACAATATTGACGAAGGTATCGGTGAAGCTGTGACTGGTCACCTTCTCGGTCGTTTCAACATATTTCGAAATATCCGACTTGGCTAGTCCGGCCATATTGACACCGGCACCGGGTTGGAATACATTGGCTATGAGCAGACCGAAAATAATGGCGACCGTCGTCACAATTTCAAAATAAAGAATCGTTTTGCCGCCGAGCTTGCCAAGCTTTTTAATATCCCCAACACCCGCAATGCCGACGATCAGAGAGGAAACGACAATCGGAACGACGATCATTTTGATCAGACGAATGAAAATATCTCCCACCGGCTTCAAGAAGCTTTCGATAGCCGGGTTTCCATAAAAAACAGCCCCTACCGCCACGCCCAATACAAGGCCAATCAGGATTTGAAAAGCCAAACCAAATTTTTTCACTGCAGACTCCCCTTTTCTCTTCATTGTAAAGCGCTTTCTTTTCATGAAAACTTGCTGCCTTGGATGAGTTTAATTGTATGGGGATTCTATAGAAATCTATATAAATCTACTTTTTGGTCTTTATTTTTTTTAGAATCGGCCAAGGAAGGAATACTACGAACGATGTCGAAAGACTTTACTTCGATTTGGAAAGGAGGCCGGGCGCCGCGTTGAAAGAAAAATGGTTGACTTTCATGCTGATGATCGTTACGGTACCTATTGCGGGCGAATTGAATTTTTACCCGTTTCAAAATGATTTTCGGGTAAGTCTGGGAACCCCCGCCTTCTTTCTGTTCCTGTTATGGCTCCGGTCCGTCTCTCCGCTTGTCTCGGGATTGCTGGTCGGCGCCGCGGTTACGATCTTCCGCATGGGACTAGAGACGACGCTCGGGCCGCTCCGGGACTGGGAAGCGGCTTTTCAGCATCACTATCCGGTATTTTTTTATTACTTGACCTATGCGATCGTCTTCGCGGCGGTTCGAATGAACCGGCATCATCACCGGCCGCTTCTGCTCGGCGTATTGGGCGTGACGATAGAAATCGCCGCGACTTCGGTGGAGCTGCTGCTGCGCAGCCCGGCGGCAGCGCCGCTGACTGCTTTAGCCACTTGGAAGCAAATTGCGCTTATCGCTTTTTTTCGGAGCTTTTTTGTGCTCGGTTTTTTCAATCTGGTAAAGCTGAGACAATCCAAAGCTGCCGAAGAACAGCAGCGCAAAGAAAAAGAGAAGATGCTCGTGCTGATTTCCGAGCTTTATGAGGAAACGATCCAATTGAATAAAACGCTGCACAATGCGGAAAATATCGCCCAGGACAGCTACGGGCTTTATCAATCCTTAAAGGACAACCAGCATCCGCTTCGGGAAGATCTCGCTCAGCAGGCACTCCGGATCGCCGGGCAGGTCCACGAGATTAAAAAGGACAACCAACGGATTTATGCAGGACTATCCGGCTTGATCTCGCATGAAAGCGAATATTTGCCGCTGGAAGAACTGGCGGGAATCGTTCTGCGCTCCAATCGAAAGTATGCCCGTTCGCACGGCAAGAAGATCGGGCTCGACTTGCACATGGATGGTGTCTTTCCCCCGTGTCATGTCTACGCAACCTTGTCAATTCTCAATAACTTGGTCGCCAACGCCGTTGAGGCGATAAAAGAAACAGGCAGTATCCGAATTGTAGTTAAGCGGGATCACAATACCGTCATTTTCAGCGTAGCCGACAATGGGCCGGGCATTGCCTCCAAGCACGTGGAGAAAATATTCTTTCCCGGCTTTACTACGAAATACGATAAATCCGGCAATGCTTCCACAGGTATCGGCTTGGCTTACGTCAAGCAAGAGGTCGAGAGAATGCTCGGCACCGTACAAGCCGGCACCGCCGGCGGAGGGACAGGCGCTGTCTTCACCATAACGCTCCCTCTCGATCAAATAGCAAAGAAGGTGGAATAGCGCGATGCGATTCTATATTGTCGATGACGACCCGGCCGTCCGCTCCATGCTGGAGCAAATTATTGAGGATGAGGATTTGGGAACGATTGCGGGGGAAGCCGAAGACGGTGCGCAAATCGATATCGCTTTACTTGCCATGAAGCAAATCGATATCGTGCTGATCGATTTGCTAATGCCTGTTCGTGACGGCATCGAGACCGTACGCGAGCTGTCCGGAGGCTTCGACGGGAAGATCGTCATGATTTCCCAAGTGGAGTCAAAGGAGCTGATAGGCAAAGCATATTCGCTTGGAGTTGAGTATTACATTACAAAGCCTATCAACCGGTTGGAAGTAATTTCCGTTCTTCGTAAGGTGACGGAACGGCTGCGGCTGCAGCACTCCATTAAAGATATCCAGAAAACGCTGAATGCCATCGGCTTAAGCGGCGCGGCACCGGCTAAAGAGCCTTCCGCAGGCGAAAAGAGCATTGTGTCCTGCGGAAACTACGTGCTATCGGACCTCGGACTGATTGGTGAAGCCGGCGTCAAAGACTTGCTGGAAATACTCGATTATTTATACCGGTACGAGAGCAGCAACCCATTAGAGCAGGGCTTCCCACAGCTGCTGGAAATCTATCAGCAAATCGCCCGGAAAAAGTTAGGTCCCTCGGCTACCGCAGCCGGCATAAAAAAAGAGATCAAAGCGGCCGAACAACGGGTTCGGCGGTCGGTAAACCAATCGCTGACCCATCTGGCGTCCCTTGGCTTGATCGATTATTCGAATCCGAAGTTCGAGCAGTACGCTACCAAGTTTTTCGACCTAAGCGATATACGAATCAAAATGAGGGAACTGGAAAGCGAGCAAGCTTCCTCTCCCGGCTTGATCCGCCATAATATAAAAAAGTTTATTCAGGTGCTATATCTGGAATCGAAAAAGCTCATGGAATAGCTGCGAGGCCGGCATCGTTACCTGCGCTGCAGCTACCCCTTTTTCGCTCCTTTGGTTCCAAATTCCTGGATCTTCACGTTTACTTTGACATCCACCTGCATCTCGCTAAATTTCCGATCCCAATCTTTTTTCATCCTTTTCCACATTTGCGGATATTTTATGCTGAGTTTTTTTCCGAAGCCCGCTACGTCCACCTTGAGATCCTTTTTCATTTTGGAAAGCACCTTTTCGGTCGCATTCCGGATAGCCTCAACCGTTGCTTGTACCGCTCGATGTATGAAGTCTTTTTCAAAAGTGTCGCCCGGGTAAACCCAATCTTCCCTCAATTTACCTTCTGTCGCGATGTCTACCGCAAAGGAGACGGTATCGCCGTTGACTTGGGGGCTGATTCTGCTTTTCAACGTTCGGATTTCGTAAACCATCGCTTGTCCGCTCTCCGGATCTGCGCCTGTGATAATACCCAAGTTTTTCCCTTCCCCCTTCAACAGGTTCAATCCGGCCAGCTCATCTTCGCTCAGCCAGCCGGCAATCTTGGCCGTATCGCCTTTGATCGCTGCAGCTCCGGCTATTTTTGCTTCCTTTCTGGAGGTGTCTACCCGCTGTACAATAAAGCTGGATTTTCCCGTTAAATTTTCCGACATATCCCCCAATTTAATTTCAGGGGCCATCTTTAAGGTGGTTCGATAATTATCCGTTAATTCTCTTATTTCCAAGGACGGATTTTTGACGATCCCCCGCTTTACAAATGCCTCTCTGGCTTTTCCCTGGGAAATCGCCACTCGAATCGACCGTCTCGTTTCCGTGTTTCTAATTAAGAAATTGACGATGTTATTTAAATTTTCACTCCGCGCCACTTTATCGCTGATGACAATAATCCTCAAGTGCTCATAGCTGACGGTTCGCTCGGCCCGCGTAGACAGCTCGCGGATGTTTTCGAACACAGGGAATTTATCGCTAATGAGATTGATATAGTCTTCTTGGTGTCCGTTGAAAATAAAGTTTTAGACTGGAATCGTTGATTTAACACGGTTTTTGAACTAAAGAAACGTCAGCTTTTGAAATATAAGTTTTAGACTGATCCATTAAAAAGAAAAAGCGGCTGACCAAGACTTGAAAAATAATGTCTTAGACTGCCGCTGTTGTCATTCAACTGATATGAACGAGGCCAAGGAGCAGTTGCTGTGCCGATCTGCTCCCTGGGTTATTGCGCTTTCGTTCTCCGATAGTTTAATCCCCTAACCTTTTCTTCAATAACCGTTCATCGTCAACAATATAATTACTAATTTCATACGTTTTGATTGCAGCGTCATTCCTTCTTTCTGTCAGTACCTTCCCAGTTAGTTAAGTCTCTTAGTTTTCTTTCTGTTCTTATATTTATCATCGCCTTTGTCAGTTTCTTCTTCTTTTCCTTCTTTTTCTTGATGAAATTCAATATTGGTTTGTGCTGTTATGTAATCAAATGGAGTGTAGTTGTTATCGGGTAATTTCTTCTTTGTTATAACCTTTATAGCGATAATAGAAACTAATAGAATAATGCACCCAGAAAAGCCAAGAGTAAATACTATGAATATGTCCATTTATTCCTCCGAAACACCAATTTCAATTTGTTATAAATACGTCCAAACTATCTCATGGTTTCTAGCTGCATCGAAGTATCCTACCCGTTGTATTATGGGATCAGCGGCTGCCGTTGTTCTATGCTGGCAACCGCGTCTAGATTGTGTTCCGAATCACGTTATTTCATACGTCACGAGAATTTCCACCGAGGAGAATTTATTCTTTTATTTTCATTAACTTCCAATTCAAGCCCATCAAATTTTGTGTCTGTCTCTGCCGCGGCTATCAAGAAAACATCGGTTAGTTCTACCAAAGCTTTAATACTCAATCTACTTATTGGAGTTGAAATTTATATTATTTGCGCGTAGTTCTCTTTTTGTTCTTGAATGCGTATATCCCAATCATTGAAACTTGCTTTTAATACCTTTGCGTGCTCATATGATTTTGAGTAGAAAATCCCATTGACTATCCCTTTATCCCCAGTTTTTATCCCCTGCTCACGTAGTTTTTGCCAAAGTTCTTTCGTGAGTTCATGTTGCTTCTCGAAGTAGGATCGATTAATTCGATTCCAATGAAACCACTCATGGTGTATATCCCCTCAATTTTATTTCTACACGTTACGGTCTAACTTGAGTCTTTTAAGCTGCTAATGATACTTCCGCGAGTTGAGGAATATCCTGCATCATCTTTTCTTCACTGAAGGATGCCCCTTTTTCATGATTCCAAAGAGAATTCGAATCATTTTGTCTCCCTGGATTTTTTCAGGAATGGTCCTTGATTTGGGGATAGTGTTTCGGGAAGGTTTTGCTTCGTGGAAATGGCTCCGCGGCCATAGCTACGCGGCGGCCACAGGAGATTCAAAAGTCATTGCCTCGCGGCGGTGGGTTCCTTCCGGGCAGTGCTTGGTTTCGGGAACAGGCGCCGAAGGGAACCTTGACGGATCCATGATCAGAGGCAGCAATGGGCGCTGGTGATTTCGGTTAATAACAAGGACTTGATCCTATAATGACAAGAACTTGTTCTCATTCCCGACCTAATATTTCTCAGGACGTGTCTACGAATGTATTTATCTGAACCCGGTTGTCTGAATAAATTTTCATTTTTTATCCATCTTAAGTTACAAAGCAGAATGTACGGTTGGGAAGGTGTGGTTGGTAATGTTCTTGTTCATGCGCTTTTTCAACAAAAAACGGAACGCCCAGTCGTCGGCGGCAAACCGTCCGAAGGAGCTGAATATCGACTCCCGCCCGCTCCATCGCGAAATTACCCAAAACATCGAAGAAATCAAACGTTTATTCCCTGCCTCACCCGACATGGCCGTGTATCGTTTTTTCGCAGGCCCGCAGGAAATTCCGGCGGTTTTGGTCTATTTGGACGGTTTGACCGATAAAAATTCGATCAATAACAACGTTTTGCGCCCGTTGATGAATCAGGCCCCTGAGGGGAACGATCGCATTCCTGTCCCCACGATCAGCGGCGTTCGCCATGTAACCGTTTGGGGAGATGTGGAACAAGCCGTCCTTTCCGGCGAAAGCGTCCTGTTCATCGAGGGAGATCAGGTAGCCCGGGTTTACGACACCCAGGGTTGGCCGCAGCGTGCGATCGAAGATCCACAGCTGGAAAGCTCGCTGAAGGGCGCGCACCAAGGCTTCCTGGAAACCGGAATGCAAAATATTGCACTCATTCGCCGGTACGTTCCAAACCGAGAGCTCCGAATCGCCGAGCATTCCGTAGGACGGCGCGGCAAATCAAAAATCTGGATCATGTATTTGCAAGACGTCGCCCATCCGGAAGTGCTGCAGGAGCTGCAGGATCGAATCCGACAGTTGGACATCGACGCGATCGTCAATACCGGCGAATTGGCTGAGTTAATTGAGGATAACTCCTTCTCCCCATTCCCACAATTTATTTTGACCGAACGGCCGGATACCGCTGTATCTCAGCTGCTGCAAGGAAGATATGTCGTTGTGGTGGATCGCTCGCCAAGCGTCATAGTCGCCCCAGCGGCGTTCATTTCATTTTTTCAAAGCGTGGACGATTACAATTCTCGATGGCTAATCGGCTCATTTCTGCGGCTTCTTCGATTTGTGGCTTTTACGATCGCCGTTTTTTTGCCGGCCGTTTACATCGCGTTCATCTCGTTTAACCATGAAGTCATACCACTGGAGCTTTTCTTGTCGATCGCCGAATCGAGGGAGCGCGTTCCGTTTCCTCCGTTACTGGAAGCGCTGATGATGGAGATCATGCTGGAAATGATACGGGAGGCAGGCATACGGCTGCCCGCCCCCATAGGACAATCCATAGGCATGGTAGGTGGCATCATCGTCGGACAGGCCGCCGTACAGGCCCACATCGTCAGCAACATTATGGTCATTGTGGTCGCGTCCACCGCGATCGCTTCTTTTACCATCCCGAACTACGATATGGGAACAGCCATCCGTCTTTTGCGCTTCCCGATGATGCTGATCGCCTCTCTGTTCGGCATTATCGGCATCGTTGTAGGGTTAATGATACTGATTGCCCATTTGGTGTCGCTTGAATCGTTAGGAACCCCTTACGGGAGCCCGCTGGCCCCGTTCCGTTGGGCGGACATGAAGGATACGTTCGTCCGACTGCCGTTATGGAGCATGTTCAAGCGGCCCAAAAGCGCCAGACCCGTTCAATCCATCCGTAAAGAGCCTGATGATCCGAAAGGAGGCGCTCCGTGAAGAAATACAAATTTAACGAGATCAACTTCATGCAATATATATTGATCTTGTTCGGGGCGCAAGTCGGTACCGGCATTCTTTCGCTTCCGAGAGAATTGGCGGCGAAAAGCGGAACCGATGGTTGGATCTCCATCATTATCGCCTGGGGTGTCAATTCCTTCGCGGGCTTCCTAACCCTGCTAACGTTACAACGATTTCCGGACGATACGCTTCCTGATTTGCTGTGCCGGCTGTTCGGGAAATGGATCGGGAAGCTGGCTCTTCTTCCGGTGATCGCTTATTTTCTCTTTTTTAACTGGACTAGTATGGTTCGGGGAGTGCTTTATATCAAGGCTTGGTTTTTGCCGATGACGCCAGATTATATCGTCATGCTGCTGTTCGTCGTCCCCGTTTTCATGATCGCGCGCAACGGGCTGCGCGTGCAGGGCCGATATAATGAAATCGCGTTCTACCTTACGGTGTGGATGCCGATATTCCTTATATTTCTATTGTGGAAAGGGCACTGGATTCACTTACTGCCTCTGTTCAAGGAAGGAGTCAAGCCAATCATCAATGTTGTGCCTACGACCCTGCTTTCCTTTTTGGGGATTGAAGTGCTTTACTTTATCTATCCGTTCCTGCAAAAAAAACAATACGCCCTGCGCGGATTCATGATTGCCAACGGGCTTACAGGTCTGCTTTATTTGTACGTAACGGTCGTCTGCTTCGTCTATTTCGCCCCGGACGACATAACGCAATATAACCAGCCGGTGCTGAATTTGCTTCAAGTGATCGAGTTCCGGTTTTTGGAACGTTTCGACATGGTGTTTCTGGCGTTATTTTTACTCGTCGTTTCACGGTCATGGGTTCCGTACATTTTTTGTGCGGTATTCAGTACAAGCCATCTGATAGGCAAGAAGGACCATACGCCCCACAGTGCTTGGTACATGTTCGCTTGCATCGTTGCCGTTTTTCTGGTACACCCCACATGGAATATGTCGGATCGGTGGGCGAAGCTTCATGCGTATTTCGGTTCATTCTTCATTTACCTGCTGCCCGTCGTCCTATACATCTACGTCCGCGTATTGGAAGCTTTCAGGGGGAGACGCGTCTCATGAGACGAAGTTTGATATGTTTGTTTGTTACGATGGTTTTCTTAACAGGATGCATCGATAAAAGGAACATTGAGGATGTTTCGCTTGTTCTGCTCGTAGGCATTGATTTGGACGAAAATAACGATTTGCTCATTTCCGCATCCAGCCCTATCTTTAACAAAGAAGCGACGGTTAAGGAAGAGTTTTATCAAGTAAAGGCGATGACGCTCCGCCAATCCCGCGATGAATTCGACAAGGTCTTCTCGGCGCTGCCTTCGGCAGCGAAAGCTCAGGTGATCATGATCGGAAAAAAGGTGCTCGAGCATGAAAATTGGTTCCCACTGCTCGACGTGTTTTACCGGGACGCAAAGAATACCGTTAATGCTACAGTCGTCATGGTAGACGGAACGGTATACGACATCGTAAGCTATTTGCCCAAAAACAAACCACGTCTCCCCATGTATATGACAAAGCTGATTCGAACGGTGTACTACAGCAACTTAACCGTAAAAACATCGCTCCAGGAACTGCGGCGGCAAATGATTGAAAAAGGAATAACGGCGAGCATCACCCAAATGCAAAAAAAAGAGGAACTGGTGATCACCGGAACCGCGCTGCTCGACCAAAAAGGCAAGCATGTGCTTTCCATCGACGGGGAGGAAACCAAGTTGCTGCACATTTTGCAAAATAAAACGCAAGGCGAGTTTAGCTTTACCTTGACCCATCCCGTGAAAGCAGCCAGCGACATGTTCAAGCCCGGCGCCTTTTCCTTCTCAGCGTCCGGCATATCTGCGAAACCTAAGGTAAGCCATAAAGACGGCAAACTCAAATTCGATATCGGGATCAATATGACAGCCGTCTTGACCGATCGTCATTTCAAGATCGATGTACGGCAAGAAGCGCCGAGATTGGAGCGCGAAATGGCGGAAATATTGAAATCGCGTTTCGAGCGGCTGATCGGCAAGGCGCGAGCTGCCAAAATCGACCCGTTTGGATACGGTCTTTACGCTCGGGCCTTTGCATACGATGAATGGAAGAAAGTTCAGGATCGTTGGGGAGATGCTTTTTCAGAGGCGGACGTGAACGTGAACGTCAAAGTTAAAATCGGTGCAATGGGGCCAATCCATTAAAATCTAAACCTTGCCGCGCAATCAGCTCTTGCCCCATGTAAGCAAGAGCAAGCCTGTAATAAACATCCTTCTCAGCCAGAATCAATTGAAGAGGCGCTTCTTTGTTCCCTCTTTGCGCTTGTTTGACCCTTAGGGCGACCCTCATCTCTTCACCTCGCTCCTATATAAGAGTATCCGGGCGACAGAAAGTTCATCCCATAATCCTGATAATTGCTATGGTTCTCCGTACCACCATAAACCTTAAAATAACATTTGTCGATCTATATGGACCAATTGAGTTCACTTTATTTATAAAAGGAAGGCAATGTAACAAAGATAAAGCGGTGGATGGCACCTTCAAAATTTGCGGATATCGAATGCTTGCAAAAACCTGCCATCCAAGCTTACTAAACATCAACAAATCTAGATGAAGGGACTTGATAACATGAATATTATAACCGTTATTCTATAACTGGACTTGATATCGATGATACAACAGCAAACCAACTGTTACAAATCGCTAGACGCCATTGCAAGCTTATCCTCGAACATGGCAAAACAACAACGTCAACATCGCGGTGGCGGGAAATCAGAGGTTAAATTCCCACTTTCCATACTTTATTGTAAAACGGCAGAGATGCCGTTTTTTATATTCATTTGATTGACTAAGTTACAACATAATGAAGTGCATTGACAACGATGTGTTTTCTGTATATTCTGTGTATGTGGTTAATACACAGTTGTGTTTCATGGAGGTTACATGAAGATTATTATTTCCAATGCGTCCGATCCACCGATATATCAACAAATCAAAAATCAAATAAAGGATGCCATAATTCATGGCGAGTTAAAGGAAGGAGAAATGTTACCTTCTATTCGTGCATTGGCGAATGATTTGCATGTTAGTGTGCTTACAACCCGAAGAGTATACGATGAACTTGAATCGGAAGGTTTTATTACAACCAAAGCAGGCAAAGGATCATTCGTTGCTAAAGAAAACTTCGAACTACTTCTAGAGTCTAAACGGCGCATGGTTGAAGTTAAGTTAATTGAGGCTTGGGAATCTGCCCGCTTGCTTGGAATAAGTAAAAGTGAACTATATGCTATGATGGACTTGCTTTTCGAGGAGGGCGAAGAATGAAGCCGATATTGGAAGTAAACGGTTTGAAAAAGCACTTGGGGAGTTTCAAATTGGAGAATGTAAGTTTTTCTTTAACCGAGGGATGTATTAATGGATTCATTGGCGTTAACGGTGCAGGTAAAACTACAACAATTAAACTGATACTTGGATTAATATTAAAAGATGCTGGAGAAATAAAGTTTTTCGGAGAGGATATTCAAAAAAACGAACGGGAATTCAAAAACCTCATTGGCATTGTATTGGATGAAGGTTATTACTACGATGAGCTAACAGTGCTGGAAATGAAGGGCGTTATCGCGGCAGCCTATTCCAATTGGGATAACACCCTGTTTAATCATAATATCGAACGGTTTGGGTTGCAGCTGAATCAAAAAATAGGCACGCTGTCCAAAGGTATGCGTATGAAGTTTGCAATTGCATTGGCTATTTCCCATCATGCAGATTTATTAATCATGGATGAGCCAACAAGTGGGCTTGATCCTCAGGTTAGACTTGAGTTGATGGACATTTTACTTGATTATGTGAAAGATGGGAAAAGCGTTTTTTTATCCTCTCATATTACTTCTGACTTGGATAAGGTCGCTGACACTCTGATATTAATTGATAACGGTCGAATTATATTTAGTGAGGAGAAAGTAGCGTAAACAGAGAGCAGCTCGCGCTCCCTTCTTTGCACTATCGTTTCTCGTTAACTTAATCTCCCAAGGTTTGAAGTACCCGTTTTACTTGTTTGTCATCCTTCTTTTCTGTAAGTGTAAACCATGCAATACCTTTTAAAACTTGATCCTCCGGTAGTAACTCTGGATCATAACCCAATTCAGCTTCTTTCTCGTCCTCGGTGACTTGAACCAAAAAACAATACTCGGGTCCATTCGTATATGCATCTTCAAACAGAAGTCGAACGATTGTTCCATTCAAATTAACTTCCTCTTTTACTTCACGCAGCACCGCTGCTTCAAGAGTTTCGCCCTCTTCAACTCCACCTCCTGGTAGGGTCCAATAGCTTCGATCCCCATGATCATGTAGTACCATTAAGATGTGGTCATCTTTAATAATTACCGCGCAAACCCTTGGTCTATTTGACACCGCCATTCCCCTAGAAGTCTTTATTTCGATTTCATCAAACAATACTGCTGGTTACTTCAACGACACCAGGAAGCAGCTGCCGCGCCGGTTCTGCTCCCTGGTTATTCCACTAACGTTCTTCGATAGGTGAATCATTATCATCAATTGATTACACCACAAATTTCTCAAGAGCAACAGCAACACCATCGTTATCATTTGATTCGGTAATGTGTTTTGCACAATTTTTTAGTTCCGTTATCCCATTACTCATTGCAATTGGAAATCCGCACATATGGAAAAGTCCCAAATCGTTAAAATCGTCTCCAAATACCATCACTTGTTCCGAATTTATCCCGATATCATTTAATACCAACTGCACTGCATCTTCCTTTGACGCTGATTTTTGCATGATTTGAACCAATACACCTCCATCAGTTGCGATTACGTTCACATGATCACCGAATTGCTCGATAACATCCATCCATGTGCTGTAACCATGAACCAATATTTTGGTTGGGGATAGTGAACTAATAAAATCCTTATCAACAACCAGGGGTTTAGGATCATTTGAACGGATACCAAAATGACTAAGTTGCGAGTCAGGAATTGGTGTATACGTATAGCATGAGTCATTGACCTCGTAATTAATTATCGATTGAGGTGCATGTAACTCGATGAAATTGTTGATCTGTTGACTAATCTCCATAGGGATACTAATGTGCCGCTGAGTTTGCTTAGACTTGCATATTGTTTGAGCACCATTGTAATAAACCAAGTAGTCTGCAAAAGGAAAATTCTTTACAAATTGATTGGCCGCTCTAGGCGGTCGCGCCGTGGCGACGATAATATGAATTCCGGAATCATAACACCGTTTAACAGCCTCGTAATTTCTAGGCGATATGTTTTTGTCGCTGCCGAGCAATGTTCCGTCCAAGTCTAATACAATTGCCTGTATGTCCGACATCTGCATCTCTCCTCAAAGTAATTCTTCCAATAATAACCTAATTCCAGGAAAGATGCTAGACCCATTATTGATTTAATCTCCCTCTATGGAGAATCGTTTTCCTCTTAAATACGCTCGTTTTCTTAGATTTTGAACGTTTTTGTTCCGTACGGGACAAGCACTCGGTGGAACAAGGTTGTAGATTATGTAAAATATGGGGGAGAAGGAAGCGCAAAACACATCCACCCAGACCACCTGTTTTTAAAAAGTGGACATTCTGGAGATTTATGGTTGCACCTTTGGATCTCCACATCGCCTCATGGAGGTCAACCCTCCCATGTCTCACAGAGTCTTCGCTCCCACATTCCTTCATTCAACCTGTCCATGAGGTGGTGGTCGGATATGCTGCCCGACAGGATCTTCGTCCGTATGTTAGTTTTGTTCCGACTCATCCGTGCTTCAGTTGTCTGTACTTCGTTATCTGAATTCGTCATCTATTAAAAGATTGTATCTAAGCTGCTAACGACACTTCTGTGAACCGGGGGATATCCTGCAACATCTTATCCTCGCTAAATCGATGCCCCTTTTTCAGGACACTTTTAGGATCAAGTCTTGGTGTATCCCATACCATCTAAAGGAAGAAAATACCTGTTGTTGCCGGATCATTCACTCTCATCCGCTTTTCGTGATACCTTAATGATTCGGCAAAAAAGGTACAGCCTCCTCTAATTTTTTCTTGAAGGACTGTACCTTTTAATATGAATGGACTCTTTCAGTGGCCTCCGTTAAGCTGGCACCTTCTTTTTTATTTTGAGTCGTTTATCATTCTTTCTATTCAATTTTCGTTGTTATACCAGCAGTTCCTCCGAACGAAAGAGGTTAGCTATTTCCCAGACGGCACTTTCTGGCGAGTCGGAGCCATGGACGAGGTTCTTCTCGATATCATTCCCGAAATCTCCGCGTATCGTTCCAGATTTTGCTTCCAGGACGTTGGTATCGCCGATTAGCAAGCGACATAAACGAACAGCCTCCTTGCCCTTCCATACCATTGCAAGTACCGGTGAGGAAGTGATGTAGGCGATCAACCCTTTGTAGAAGCATTTGTCCCGATGCTCCTGGTAATGACGTTCCGCCTGCTCCATCAGCTTCGCAGCGGATAGTTGAAATCCTTTTTGCTCAATGCGCTTCAGAATCTCGCCCGCCAAGCCTCTTCGGATCCCATCCGGCTTTATTATGATCAACGTCGTTTCCATCTCGTAAGTCCCCCGTAGCTAGGATTTATCCTGAAGCGGTCCGGCCATGACAACCGCATCGCCGACGTTGGCGAATTTTTTAAAATTCTGGATAAACCGGTCAGCTAATTTTCTCGCAGAAGCTGTATACGCCGCTTGATCTTCCCACGTATTACGGGGCTGCAATACCTCGCTTGGAACACCTGGTACGGCAGCGGGGCAATGAAGTCCAAAGATCGGATCCATCGTATAATTCATCTGCTCAAGCGAGCCGTTTAATGCTGCGGCAATCATCGCTCTAGTAAACGATAAATCCATTCGGCGTCCAACTCCGTAGGGACCGCCGGTCCAACCGGTATTCACCAAGTACACCCGGGATTGATGCTCGTCGATCCTCTGTCCGAGCAAGTGTGCATAATCCAAAGCCCGCAATGGAAGAAACGGCGCACCGAAGCAGGCGGAAAAGGTGGCTTCCGGCTCGGTGACCCCTCTCTCCGTACCTGCAAGCTTTGAGGTGTAACCAGATAGGAAGTGATACAACGCCTGCTCCTTTGTTAGCTTCGAGATCGGAGGAAGCACACCGAAGGCGTCCGCTGTCAGAAAAACAATGACGCTAGGATGCTTTGCCGTGCTAGGGATCACCGCTTGCGAAACGGACTCCAGTGAATAAGCAGCGCGCGTGTTTTCTGTTATGGACGTATCTCCGAATTCGACCATTCCCGACACAGGGTCTATAATGACATTCTCAAGCACTGCTCCGTAGCGGATCGCCTGCCATATTTGGGGTTCTTTATCTTGAGACAGGCCTGCACACTTCGCGTAACACCCTCCTTCGAAATTGTAAATGCCACGATCCGTCCATCCATGCTCATCATCTCCGATGAGGCGACGAGTCGGATCTGCAGAGAGCGTAGTCTTCCCTGTTCCAGATAGACCAAAGAAGAGGGCCACTTCGCCCTTATCGCCTATATTTGCAGAGCAATGCATTGGCAGCACGCCTTTCAGCGGCAACAGGTAATTCAGCACGCTGAAAATCGACTTTTTGATTTCTCCCGCATACTCCGTCCCCCCGATGAGTACGGTTTTTCTCTCAAAGGATATACAAATAAAGGTTTCCGACCGTGTGCCGTCCACTGTAGGATCCGCTCGCAAGCCCGGCAGGACTATGACTGTAAACTCGGCTTTGTGTTTCAGCAGCTCCTCCTGGGAAGGACGAATAAAAAGCTGCTTAACGAACAGACTATGCCATGCATACTCACTGACGATCCGGATGGGAAGCCTATATTCCGTGTCGGCGCCTGCGAAGCCGTCAAAGACGAACAATTCCTTCTCCACCATGTAATCTTGTACCTTTTGAAACAGCCTGTCGAACTTCCTCTGACTTATCGGCTGATTAACGGCCCCCCAGTCGATGCGATCTCTCACAGAAGACTCATCGACAATGAACTTATCCTTTGGGGACCGGCCGGTATATTTACCGGTAAACACCTGCAGAGCACCATTCCCGGTTAGAACGCCTTCCTTACGTTCCAGTGCTAGCTCGAGTAATTGCGAAACAGGTAAATTATAATGAGTGATGCCTGCCTTTGATTGCTGATTCCCTCCGTCCTTCATGCTAATTATACCCTCCGGAGAATTTAACATTGTGCGTCTGCCTCCCTTCTGAGCCGCACCTCGTAGCAATCTTGCTCTTGGCAGTCCGAATAGTACGTAGTTACTTTTTCCGCATCGAAGGTGCCGATCACGGTGTGACAATACTTGCACAGAATCACTCCAAGCTCTACGCGAGCAGCGTCTTTGTCCATACCTGCTCCATCCTTTCCGCCATGAGCTGAACCAGGTCGGAGACCCGGCTCGCGTACGCCCATTCATTATCGTACCAAGCCAATACCTTAATCTGATCCCCCATGACCATCACTGACGGTCCGTCAATCACAGCCGACTGGGAGCTGCCGATGTAGTCGGCCGATACTAGAGGCTCATCTGTATACCCGACATAACGGGAGCCCCTGCCCTCAGACGCCGCTTTGAGCACAGCTTTGACCTGCTCAATCGTAGTGCTGTGACTCACCTTCACGGTTAGATCAATAAGCGAAACGTCTTGTGTCGGAACACGTAGTGAGATACCCTGGATGCGGGATGCAAGATGCGGAAGTACATCGGCAAGCGCATGGCCGACCCCTGTGGTTGTAGGTACGATCGACTCCGTGCATGCCCTGGCTCGGCGGAGATCCTTGTGCGGATTATCTAAATGCTTCTGATCGGAAGTATAGGAATGCACTGTCGTCATCCAACCGCTCTCAACCCCAAAGGCCTGATCCAAAATATGCAGAACCGGGGAAAGACAATTGGTTGTGCAGGAGGCCGCCGACAGCAGCCGATGCTTATGCGGATCATACAGATGATCATTAACACCCATCACTACCGTAAGATCCATATGCTTGCCTGGTGCGGTAATCAATACATGAGATGCTCCTGATGAAAGATGCATAGCTGCTCTATCTCGATCATTAAATTTCCCTGTTGCATCAACAACCAGCTGGACACCGAGGCTCCCCCATGAAATATTTGCCGGGTCGCGTTCGAAGGTAACATGAATTTTATGTCCGTTGATGACCAGCATGCCATGGTTCACGGAAATGTCAGCATCCCATCTGCCGTGCACCGTGTCATATTTCAAGAGGTGCGCCACGGTTTCAACGGGATAAATGCAATTGATCGCGAGCAGCTTGAACCCCCTACGACTCACGTCACAAAGCTGTCTTACGACAAGTCTCCCGATTCTTCCCATTCCACTCACTGCGATACCTAGGCTCAACAGGATCCCTCCCCTAACCAGAATAATCTTGGTATTCGTTTATATTGTACATAATAAACATTAAATTGTACATACTAAATAAGATATATTGTGTATTAAATATTCTAATATGTCCTAATATATTTGTTATTGAAGTAATATATATTAAGTACTTCCCTTTAATGCGGACTTCTCCACTCTATCATTTGTATGTTGTTCCTTTAAACGGTACGCAGGAAAGGACAAGTACCCAAACTCCAGCAGATCAAGACATTCCTCACAGATCTCCTCATTCAGGGAGATTTTATCCGTTACCCTACAGCATAGCTTGCAAAATGAGCAATGCTCCACTCGATTCCCACCCCTAAGTCTGGTCACCGTCATTTGTCAGCTTATCTACATTCGCTTGATGATGCATTTCCCTTTCCTGCGCGGGTCTGCTACACCATACATCGCACCATGCTCCCCCAGAACCATCCCATGAGTGCCCCCATATCGAATCGGCACGGAATGATGCTGTAAACGATAACCGAGATGAAGAAGCTTGTTCTTTTCCTTTATTTCCAAATCTTCTTCCAGATATATCAGTCTCTCGTCCGAGTAAAAGCGGGGCAGTCTAACCACTTCCTCAAGGCTGAGCTTGTTCTGCAGGAAACGAATCAACAGGCGTGTGAGTATGGTCGGAACCCGGTTCCCCCCCCAATGAGCCCAATGTAAAGAAGGGTTTGCCTTGCTTGAACAGAAGCGTCGGAGAAACATAGCTGTGCGGCCGCTATTGTCGTCCAGCAGAAAAACATTTTCATTACAGAAGAAAGGAGTAAACAACATGAAATGCATCACATGGAATTCTACTTGGGTAAATCCTTTTAAGTCAGGTTGGTCAATACATAGTTCCTCTTAAATAGCTCAACGTTTTTTCCCTCGATCTAAGCTATCCCCGCAAGCCAATTTAAGGTAATTTAGTTAGGTATGAGGCCCCACGGACCACCAATCAATAATTTTATGGATTTCTTAGATGCAATTGCGTTGTTCCCAGGACACTAACATGTGCTTTGTATCTTCTGGCGGTATTGTCATTTGAGTCGTAGTTCATTTTATCCACCATTACTAAATGTTTTATGGTGTATGGTTCAAGAAGTAAGTAATTTATACTGAGCCTTATTAAACTATACTCCCTCTATGGAGAATCGTTTTCTCTATAAAACGCTTGGTCTATATCGGAACAATAAGCTTGCCTGTAGTACTAATAATTGATTGTTAAAAACTATGGGAACAAAAAAATGGCTCGATAATATTGGGCCCTCCCTTTTTTAAAAAGGTAATACCGGCTAAAACCCTGTAATATCAAGATTTTTTTTAGTTGACAAACTTTTGAATCCAACAATGGCAAACATATGCTTCCAAAATGAATAAGCCCTTCAATTTCAAGGACTTGTTCTGAACACCTAATTTTTACTTGCCGTTGCATTTACGTCCCAGTTAACATCGCGGAGTTAACACATCCAACTAAGTCGGAGCAGGAAAAGCAGACTACCCCGACAGATTTGCAGAAGACCATCGTTTCGTTAGCTTAAGAGTGTTTTTAGCAGAATCATAAGGATATCTAACAACCCTGAGTGTCTCCTTAGTTGAACGGCTAAGTCTTTATTATTAAACTCTACATTGGCATAGCTAGCTCGATTATCCCTATCAAAGGGCAAACCAAAACTACCGCAGTTAACAACTAATCTTCCTCGAGCTTGACTGACATAAGCATGGTGTGAATGACCGTGTTGCACTAATTGAGTTTGCTCATTCTTATGTAACTTAATATAACTGATGCGAAAACCCGGCAATCAAAATGGATATTAAAAAACAAGGCTATACTGCGACAGCTTTCTCTACTGTTGTAGTATAGCCCTTTTACTCTAGTTGTAGGCCGTATAACGGAGCTTATATCAATTCCGATTTTTGAAGCAGTCTTTGTACAATTGCTGCTACTTCAGCTCTCGTAATAAGTGCTTTTGGAGTCAATTCATCACCGTTACTTCCCGATACGATGCCCGCTTGAACACTGTCTGCAATGCTGCTTAGCGCCCATGCGGATGCATCCATCGCATCTGTGTACGGTTGTAATATTTGGCCTGCCGGTTGGATAGGAAGCTTTGCTTTCAACCCGGTGATCGTCATCGCTTTGGCGATCATCACCATGGCTTGTTCTCTGGTAATGTTATCGTTCGGACGGAACGTTCCGTCTTCAAACCCATCGATCAAATGGTGTGCATATGCTGTATTAATCGCGCTGCTATGCCAATCTGTTGTCTTGATATCCGAGAACGGTGACGTTCCGTTTTCCAGCTTAAGTCCCAATCCGCGAACGATAATCGCTGCAAGTTCAGCGCGAGTCATGTCTCGGTCAGGATTAAACATGCCGTTTCCAGTACCATCGATGACCATCCGCGATCCCATGTCGTTCACCGCAGCTTTCGCCCAATGATTGGTCATATCCATAAACTCAAGCGGATACCATACAACCGAGTACGTACTGTTGGTTAAGCTGCTGATTTTTGCGTGATACTTACCATCGATAACAACCACCTTGGTCGGTACGTGGCGAAACGTTCCGTCAGGTTCAACAACAACTCCTGTTGTAATCTTGTTTGGATCAACACCATCCGGAATCGCAATGGTTCGTTCCACGTAGACGTTGAACTTCGTTACATTAACCGTTGTGCCTTCGTATGAGGCTTTAACAGTAAAATCAATTGACGGTGCGACCAGTGTGAATGTTCCTTTCGCTACCGCGTTTTCCATAATTTTTAATGTATTCGCTGTCGGTGTCGCGATTTCGATCTGTACCTTGATGTCTTGCAGGACTGCAGATCTGTCGAATTGATTGGCAACGGCATCAATGTTGATCTGATGCGCTGGCAGCGTATACGTTGCCCGGTCGGTTTTGATGTCCAAGACTGCCTGCCTGTTCTCCATGTTTTTAATCATTTGACCGTTCAATTCACCTACGACTACATCAGACTTCATATTGACCGGAATCGCCACAACCGAATGTTGTCCTTCCAGCGCGAGCTTGTCATCCAGCTTTTTTTGGTCAACTGTAATGGTTATTACGGTTTTCTCGTTTTGTTTACTTGTCGTTGCTGTTGCCGCACTCTCCACTTTACCGTTGACAAGTACATCCACTCCGGTGTTCCCGGTTTCCGGTCTAGCAGGAGCTTCAAGTTCGGTTGTAGTGTTGCCGCTTTCATTGTCGCCGCTGGATGGCGCTGCTGGGATAATAGCATTGGACGGGGCAGAAGAGACACTTCTTCCCACACCGTTGACCGCCTTTACCGTAAAGGTGTAGCTCGTTCCGTTGGTTAAGCCTGTTATGGTAATTGGATCTACCGTTCCGGCTATGACCGTATTTCCTGGCAAAATCGTTACCTCATACTCCATAACCGCACTTCCGCCATTATCAGTTGGAGCTGTAAAAGAAATAGTGGCTTGTCCGTTTCCAGCAACTGCCGTCACATTCGTTGGCGCTGCCGGAACGGTTACAGGAGTTGCGCTGACCTGGTTGGATTCCGCACTCAAACCTCCCAAGTTGCCTGCTTTCACTATAAAGTAGTAGGTAGTTCCGTTGGTCAAGCTTTGAACATTGTAGGTGGAATACCCTACTGTCGTAACTGAAGCGTTGCTAAATTGGCCCGAAGTTGTTGACATATACAGGTTATAGTAGGTCGCTCCCGTTACCGTGCTCCAGTTTAGTGTAACCTGACGATCTCCTCCGACAGCCACAAGGTTCTGCGGATTCGCAGGAGCATTCGGCAAGTTTACCACCTGCGTCGCAGTAAAGGTTACAGCCGACATATGGTCCGCCGTTACTGTGACTGTTGCAGTGTAAGTGCCTGCTGGTAAACCGTCCTTTACTTTCACCGTAAACGTCGTCGACGTGATTCCGCTGTCCAGTGTCGTCACTCCCGGTTGCGTCACGACGAAATCATTTGCATGGTTGCCGCTCAAAGCTGCAGCGAGATTCGTCAAATTACCGGTACCGGTATTCGTTACATTGATCGTTTTCGTTTCCTGCGTACCCGAGGCGTAACCTTCAATAAGTGACGACGCTGTTTGATTGGGTATTGCGAATATCGTATACGTGGGTGCACCGTTCACCGTCACCTTGGCTGCGCTGCTCGTATTTGTCGCCGACTTAGTTCCGTTTACGCTGTTGTTCGTATTCGTCACCACAACATAGTAGTACGTCGTTCCCGCCATGGTTGTCGGTACGTTATATGACGCGGTCGTGGCACCGCTGATCAGCGTTCCGCCGCTGTTGCTGTTGATCGTATTGCTGTACCATTGGTAACTCATCGTTCCGCCGTCGCTCACCGTTGCCGTTACGCTCAAAGGCGCGCTGCCACCCACATTCACCGTTCGATCCGCTGGCTGTGTGCCGATGCTAGGCGTTGCCGCATTGGTCAGCGCATTCACCGTCAGAGTTGCCGCGTTGCTTTCCGCATTCCCCGCTGCATTGGTGACCACGACGGTATAACTGCCCGCATCGCCCGATTGCGCGTTAGTGATGCTTAAGGTCGCCGTCGTTGCTCCGCTGATGTTTCCGCCGTCTGTCAGCGCATTGCCGTCTTTCTTCCACTGGTAGCTAAGCGGCGTGTCGCCGTTGGCGGTTACACTAAACGTTGCAGTCTGTCCCGCTGTCACTGTCGCAGCGTTCGGCTGACCGGTGATCGACGGTGCCACTGGCGCCGGATTCACCGTCAAAGTTGCCGCGTTGCTTTCCGTATTCCCCGCTGCATTGGTGACCACGGCAGTATAGCTGCCCGCATCGCTCGATTGCGCGTTAGTGATGCTTAAGGTCGCTGTCGTTGCTCCGCTGATGTTCCCGCCGTCTGTCAGTGCATTTCCATCTTTCTTCCACTGGTAGCTAAGCGGCGTGTCGCCGTTGGCGGTTACACTGAACGTTGCAGTCTGTCCCGCTGTCACTGTCGCAGCGTTCGGCTGACTGGTGATCGACGGTGCCACTGGCGCCGGATTCACCGTCAAAGTTGCCGCGTTGCTTTCCGTATTCCCCGCTGCATTGGTGACCACGGCAGTATAGCTGCCCGCATCGCTCGATTGCGCATTAGTGATGCTTAAGGTCGCCGTCGTTGCTCCGCTGATGTTCCCGCCGTCTGTCAGCGCATTGCCATCTTTCTTCCACTGGTAGCTAAGCGGCGTGTCGCCGTTGGCGGTTACACTGAATGTTGCAGTCTGTCCCGCTGTCACTGTCGCAGCGTTCGGCTGACTGGTGATCGACGGTGCCATAGGCGCCGGATTCACCGTCAAAGTTGCCGCGTTGCTTTCCGTATTCCCCGCTGCATTGGTGACCACGGCAGTATAGCTGCCCGCATCGCTCAATTGCGCATTAGTGATGCTTAAGGTCGCCGTCGTTGCTCCGCTGATGTTCCCGCTGTCTGTCAGCACATTGCTATCTTTCTTCCACTGGTAGCTAAGCGGCGTGTCGCCGTTGGCGGTTACACTGAACGTTGCATTCTGTCCTGCTGTCACTGTCTTGTTGCCCGGCTGACTGGTGATCGACGGTGCCATAGGCGCCGGATTCACCGTCTGTGTAACCGTAAACGTCACATTCGTCATGTTGTCCGCATATACCGTCACCGTTGCGGTGTACGTGCCTGCTGCCAGGCCGTCCTTTGCTTTCACCGTAAACGTCGTCGACGTCGTTCCGCTGTTCAGTGTCGTCGCTCCAGGCTGCGTAATTACAAAGTCGGTCGCATTGGTTCCGCTTAACGCTGTGGCTACGTTCGTCAAATCTCCGGTGCCGGTTTTCGTAATCGTGATCGTTTTCGTGTCCTGAGTGCCCGAACTGTAACCTGCCGTCAGTGCCGTTGCCGTTTGATCCGCTATCTCTGCTATCGTGTACGTTGGTGCATAATCGGTCGTGACGCTCACCGTGTTCGAGTTGCCTGCGTTCGCCCCGCCGGTGACCACTAACCGGAAATCATATGCGGTGGCCGCGCTGAGCCCCGTTACCGTCGCGGCCGTCGAACTGGTTGCAATCGCGCCGGTCGTGGCCGTTGTCCATGTATTTGCTCCGGCTGGGGACTGCTCGATGATGATCCCCGTCGCTCCGCTTGCTGCTGTCCAGTTGAACGTTGCCGTTGTGCTCGTCTTCGCTGTGCTTGCAAAGTCAGTGATCGGGGATGCAGGTATTTCCAGCTTTTGAATGCGATGGTTGAAAGTATCGGTCACATACACGTTCCTACCGCTGTCTACCGCCACTCCATAAGGACTATTTAACTCGCCCAAGCTTGTTCCTGCGCCGCCGCCGATCTTT
Organism: Paenibacillus silviterrae; assembly: GCF_030167925.1. GTDB lineage: Bacteria > Bacillota > Bacilli > Paenibacillales > NBRC-103111 > Paenibacillus_G > Paenibacillus_G silviterrae. Next base: position 379,380 of record NZ_JASKUT010000002.1, on the reverse strand, counting down.
TTCCACTCGTTCCATGTATTCGTTGATAGGGTCAGCTTCTGAATGCGATGGTTGGAACTATCGGCCACATACACGTTCCCGCTGCTGTCTACCGTCACTCCATTTGGACCATTAAACGCGCCCAAGCCGTTTCCTGCACCGCCGCCGATCTTTTTCCACTCGCTCCATGTATCCGTCGATAGGTTCAGCTTCTGAATGCGATGGTTGGAAGTATCGGCCACATACACATTCCCGCTGCTGTCTACCGCCACTCCAAAAGGATTACTAAACTCGCCCAAGCCGCTTCCTGCGCCGCCGCCGGCCTTTTTCCACTCGTTCCATGTATTCGTCGATATGGTCAGCTTCTGAATACGATGGTTGATAACTTCCGACACATACACGTTCCCGCTGCTGTCTACCGCCACTCCACTTGGATAATTAAACTCGCCCAAGCCGCTTCCTGCACCGCCGCTGCTCCTTTTCCACTCGCTCCATGTATTCGTCGAAATATCCAGCTTCTGAATGCGATTGTTGCCGGAATCGGCCACATACACGTTCCCACTGCTGTCTACCGCCACTCCATAAGGACTACTAAACTCGCCCAAGCCGAGTCCTGTGCCACCGCCGACCTTTTTCCACTCACTCCATGTATTCGTCGATAGGGTCAGCTTCTGAATGCGATGGTTGGAAGTATCGGCCACATACACATTCCCGCCGCTGTCTACCGCTACTCCTCTTGGGAAATTAAACTCGCCCGTACTAAACCCGAATGTAGGCCCAATTACACCCCACTGAATCCATGTATTGCTCACTACAGTCAGCTTCTGAATGCGATGAAACTCATCGGCCACATATACATTCCCGCCGCTGTCTACCGCCACTCCATTAGGACTATTAAACTCGCCCAAGCCGTATCCTGAACCGCCGTCGACCTTTTTCCACTCGCTCCATGTATTCGTCGATAGGGCCAGCTTCTGAATGCGATGGTTGTTAGCATCGGCCACGTACACATTCCCGCTGCTGTCTACCGTCACTCCCCTTGGATTATTAAACTCGCCCACGCTGGTTCCTGTGCCGCCGCCGCTCTTTTTCCACTCGCTCCATGTATTCGTCGATAGGGTCAGCTTCTGAATGCGATGGTTGGAACTATCGGCCACATACACGTTCCCGCTGCTGTCTACCGCCACTCCATAAGGACTATTAAACTCGCCCAAGCCGCTTCCTGCGACTGCGCCGGCGCTGGGCTTTTTCCACTCGCTCCATGTATTCGTCGATAGGGTCAGCTTCTGAATGCGATGGTTGCTACTATCGGCAACGTACACATTCCCGCTGCTGTCTACCGCCACTCCTCTTGGATTGTTAAACTCGCCTAAGCCGAGTCCGTTGCCGCCGCCGACCTTTTTCCACTCGCTCCATGTATTCGTCGAAATATCCAGCTTCTGAATGCGATGGTTGCTACTATCGGCCACGTACACATTCCCGCCGCTGTCTACCGCCACTGCATTAGGATAATTAAACTCGCCCAAGCCGTTTCCTGCGCCGCCGCCGGCCTTTTTCCACTCGCTCCATGTATTCGTCGATATGGTCAGCTTCTGAATGCGATGGTTGGTAGTATCGGCCACATACACATTCCCGCTGCTGTCTACCGCCACTCCTTTTGGAGAGGTAAAACCTCCCGGGTTTGAACTACTGACCGACCCAAGCCGGCCAAATTGGCTCCATGTCTCAGCCGCATATACCGATATTTCTAACATAGATGTACATGCAATAAACAGCGCCAAGCTCAATATGTACAGCTTCCTCAACCATGGTTTGGCTTTTCTTTGATGATTCACAGCTCTCGTCCCCTCTTTCGACAAATATCAGGTTTATTATACAAAAACACAATAAACAGGGAATAAACAAGAAAGAGCCTTGGAATCCCGATCAATTCCAAAGGCTCTTCATTCTGCTTGTTTCTATTGCGTCAAACTCACGACAAAATCCCGGATTCGGGGATCGGGCTTCGTTCCAAGCTCATGCAGCAGCATCTCCTCCAGCACGTGATATTGCCGAAGCGCCTCATTCGTCCTCCCCAGCGCAGCGTACAAACGGATTACCTCATGATTGATATCCTCTCTAATAAAATCCAATTTCAAAATTTCACAAAAGTAATGCAACGATTTTTGCGGCTCGTTTCGCTTCATATGGAATCTTGCGGCGGCCTCCAGCAATTCGATGTAATTTTGTTCAAGCCGATGGGTCTTTTCGCTCGCCCATTCGTATGCCTTTCCTTTCAAAAACGGCCCCGTATACAGCGTTTCCGCTTGTTCAAGCAGATCTGCGCTTTTTTCAGAGGAGACCCTGATTTGTCGCAGCAACTGTTCGAATTCATACAAATCGCAATAAATACCGCTCTCTTCAATCCGGATTTCGTTTTTGCCTGCTATAATAAAATTCCCCATGTTGTTCTCGTTGATCGCTTTTCGAATATAGTAGAGGGTCGAATTCAAATTCTTCCACGCTTTTTCAGGTTCCAAGTCACTCCATAACGTATCGATAATTTCTTCCCGACTGACTGTTCCTTTGCAAACAAGAAAAGTAAACAGCTCTTCCGTTTTAGGGCTTCTCAGCTTTATTGGCTCATTATTCTGATCCCGCCGGTATATCTTCAAGCCATTGAACAGAAGAACCGCTATGGAAGGTCCGGAAGCCGCACCCCGATGTTTTTTTCTGATTTTGTCCAACGTTTTTGACAAACGCTCTGTGGTAACAGGCTTCAGCAGATAATCCAGTGCGCTCATATCGAACGCTTGAACTGCATAATTGTCATAACCGGTTACGAAAACCACGTCTATGGATTCATCGAGCTGAAGCAGTAGACTGGAAAGCTTCATACCGTTAATTTCCGGCATGGAAATATCCAGAAATGCGATATGTATCGGATTCTCCTTTACAAATTCAAAAGCTTCCAACGGGTTCAGAAACGTATGGCATATTTCGATGTCGCCGTTCTCGGATAGTATCTTCTTCAAACGTTTCACCGATAATTCTTCATCATCCACGATAATGGCTCGCAGCATGCTTAACCTCCAATCTGCTTAATCGACTTAGCAGGAATGTCAAAGGATACCTTCGTACCCACTCCTTCCTTGCTTTCTATACGGAGGCTCTTTCCGTAAAGAAGCTTCAGGCGCCGACTTATGTTCCAAAGCCCTACGCCTTCCTTTTGATCATCCGAATTCAGCATTTCCTGCCGCTTTTTTTCTGTCATACCGCATCCATTGTCCTCTACGGCAAAGCTGATTACAGTGTCCGCTTCCTTTTTCACGGATATTTTTACGTTTCCTCCCCTTATCATGGACATCAGGCCGTGTCTAATGGCATTTTCCACCAACGGCTGCAACATCAGCGGAGGAATCAGGATATCCCGATTCACATCCACATCATATTCCACTTTCAACCTTTCGCCAAACCGCGCCTTCTCAATGTTGATATAGGCTTGTACCAGATTCAATTCATTTTCTATGGTCGTAACCGAATCCAGTTGCTTGAAATCAAAGCTGCCTCTTAAATACTGCGAAAGCTGCAGCGTCAGTTCCTCCGCCTTCAGAGGCTCATCCGGGCAAAGTGCGGCAATTGAATTTAGGGCGTTGTACAGGAAATGAGGTTTGATCTGGGAACGCAAAAAGGCAATTTCAGCGTCCTTTGCGTTTTTCACGGAAGCTTTCAGTCGGATGAGACTTCTGAGTCGCGCCATTAACTCCTCCGCTTCAAACGGTTTCCCAACAAAATCGTTTGCTCCATTTTCCATCGACAAGATTATATCGTCAACCCTATTTTTAGCCGTCAGCATCAGTACCGGCAGTTCAGAGGAAGAGAACCTCTCTCGAATCGCTTTCAGCACCTCGTACCCGGACATGTCAGGCATCATGATATCCAGTATAACCAGAAAGAACTCCCGTTTTTTTGAAAGTTCATCCACCGCCATTTGCCCTCGATTCACAACAAGGGTGGAATACCCTTCCAGCTTCAGCAAATTGATCATGGATTGAAGATTGCCGAATTCATCATCCACCACCAAAATAAGTTCGTCTTTTTCACCTTCGACATATATGGGATACTCCGAATAATTCAAGCTCACGTCCTTTTTCAGCGGTTCCTGCTCATCCGTTTGTCCCTTCGTTTTTCTCGAAACCTTGCCCCATATCGGAAGCGTGAAAATAAAAACCGATCCTTGCCCGAGACTGGATTCCAGATGAATTTCTCCGCCGTGGAGCTCCACCAGCTTCTTCGTTATGCTTAATCCAAGACCGGTTCCACCATAATTTTTCGTTTCGGAAGCATCGACCTGTTCAAAGGCCTTAAAAATACGATCCTGCATATGCTCTGCAATCCCGATACCTGTATCTTTTACACGAACCTCAACCAAATCGCGGATAACTTTAGCGCTTACGTCTACCACGCCTTGCTCGGTGAACTTGATCGCATTGCCGATCAGATTGTGCAAAATTTGGATCAGACGGTTGCCATCCGCGCATACCTCAGGAATATCCTCTGAGATCCGGTTGGCAAGCGCTATTTGCTTTTCTCCCAGCAGAAACAGGTGAATCCCGATGACCGAATCGACGGCAGCTTTCAGATCTATGCCGCTCTTATATAACGAAATATCTCCATGTTTCATTTTTGAATAATCGAGCAGCTCGTTTACAAGACTGGTTAATCTTCTTCCGCTTTCCATCACTATGGTAAGATTATGCGCTTGTTTTTCGTTAACCGGCCCTTCAACTCCCCTAATAAGGGTATCGGTAATGTTCACTATGGCATTTAAAGGCGTCTTCAGCTCATGGGAAGTATTAGACAAAAAATCATCCTTAATTTTGTCTAATTGGAGAAGCTGATTTTTCATTTCATTTATCGTGTGATAGGCCTCAAAAAAACGGATGGCAATCATAAAGATCAGAATGATGTTGAACACAACGATATAAAATTGCCCTAGCCATAGATTTTCTTTAAAAGAAAAGGCAAATAGGATAACGTCTATGGAATACAGATTAATGGCGAGAATCGCCATGAACAGCAGGAAAGACTTAAAGCGATCGGCTTCGGCACTCTTGATATGAAGTACGGCAATTTTCAAAAGCAACCAAATAATCATCAACTCATACAAAGCGATGATATAAGGTTGAATGACCATATAAGCACGAATAGGAAGGAACGCTACCATAACCAGATAGCAGCCCAATACAAGGGTTACGGCTCGGATAAACTTTAGTGAAATAATGCTTTTTTGAAGTTGATAGAAAAAGATAGCTAGTATAATCATGCAGGCAAATGAACAGATGTCCTTCATCTTATATAAAACTTCGAATGAAATTCCGGGCAAAAATAATATAAGAGGTCGTTCTCCGAGTAAGCCGTTATAAATTGCGTAAAGCGAACAAATTACAGCAAAAACCAGCAATGTATAGTCTTTTTTGCGATATAACGCTGCCGTTACAAAGCAGATGAAGAATATTAGCGCAAGCGTGCAGAGAATAGCGAAGGTACTGAATTCATGCGCCGCGCTCTTCTGCTGAAGCTCATTCATCGCATCTTGTTCACCAAAATAGATGGATACCGGAATGCCTCCATTTACATAATCATAATTGGCAACCTGAACGATAATTTCAACGTCTCTCTTCTCAGAAGGAAAAAAGCCGATTTGCGGAACATTCCCTGATCGGTAACTCGCTGCTTCCTCCGACGGTTTTCCATCCTCGAAGAGCTTGTGCCCGTTTGCATAAACCGCGCTTGAAAAACGTATATTCGTCTTTTTCAAAGCAAATACTCCGTTAAAGGGCATGTTTTTCAGCACCATTCGGTAAGTGGCGAAACCAAAAGCGGGCAAGGGCTGGCCGTTGACTATTTTGCCATTCCACGGAGAGGGTACCTTTATAAAATCTGTAATAGGGGGCTTATGTTTGCCTACTTGGTTGAAATCGTCGGTAGTTAACAATCGATTCCAATAAAATTCCCATTCACCATCCAGCTTGATTCTCTTATTCTGTTCATAATTCCACTTAGAGAGGTCCATTACTCCATCCCGGACCATTAAATCTTTCTGCTGTTTTTCTTTATCCATGACGATGGATAGCGGAATTAGCGAAAAAGAAATCAAGCTAATAAGACAGACGATCAAGGTCCTTTTGAGCACAAGCGCCGCCCCTTTACAAATGATGAAACAGGTATTCGACATTTTTTTAAAAATCCCTCTAATGCTCAGCGAGCAAATTGGGGAAAAACTTGCAATTGGAAGCTTCGCGCCGACCGCGTTATGGTTCCGCGGATTGTTTTATCTCGGAAAACTATTTAGAATCAACACCGGCATATCGTTTAAGGAATATTTGAACCAGATGCGTATCAATCAAGCCGAGATCTTATTATCTACCGGCGGCTATTCTGTAACCGAGGTCGCAGAGCGTTGTGGATTTCATGACATTTCCTACTTTAGTAATGTGTTTAAATCAATCAAGGGATGCCCGCCCTCCTCTGTGTGTAAGTAATGCTCTATAGGCAGCAATTATTTCAGCAACTGCACAATATCGGTCAATACCTGTGCCTGTTGTTCCGTGAGAGCCTTTCCGCTCTGAGCGTTCACTTGATTCATAAATGCCTTGAGTTGGGCTTGCACGGCATTCGTGTTGCCTTTGTAGGCCGAAGCCTTCGCTTGCTTCAATTTTTCAACCAGAGCATGTCGAATGCCGTTATCTATGCTATCAATGCTCTACTAGGGCGGTCAGGTTGTCGAAGCGATGCCTGACCATGCATCTTTAGCCAAGCAACCAATGATTACGGTTTGATCGATCCCATACTCGGTATCATATACGGAAAATGTCACCGAAGGAGCTTGCACACTTTTAACGGATTTTCATAAAAGAAAGTTGTTCCATCTAACGTGTTGTCCTGCGACATTTTCTTTGCCGCAGCAATTATATTTATGACATCTAATTGAGTCAAATCAGGGAAAGTGCTCGACACACGAAGACCTGAGACTAGGCCTCAGGTCATTTCAAATAAACAAATTCTATTGTTTTAATCGCTCAAGCTCTTGAGCCGTCAACAGTCGATCCCCTGCCTTGGCATTTGCAGCTGCCTGCTCAGGGGATTTTGCGCCTGGTATGGCTACTGCAGCCGCCGGGTGGGAGATCACATAACGGAGCGCGGTTGTCGCCATGTCTTCATCCTGCTCGAGCCTCTGCTTGAGCTGTTTCACCCTTTGGACGCGTTCTTCGAACTGCTTTCGTCCTGCGCCATTCGTATTCCAACCGTTACGCACACTGTCGGTGAAGACAGAGGCTTCCGAATATTTCCCGGATAACAGTCCCATTGCAAGCGGACCCCGAATCAGCACGGCGATTCCATTATCCTCGCAATACGGCAAGAACTCTTCTTCGGGCTGCCTGTGCAAGAGAGAATATTCAACCTCGACCACACGGCAGGTTCCGTTTGCATTAAACCTTTTGAGTACCTCCAGGCTGTTGGTGGAGATTCCATATTCCCTGATTTCTCCGTCCCGCTTCAAGATCTCAAAGCCCTCTAGGAATACCGACGGATCCTGAATATCTCCGATATGGCACAGCAGCACGTCGATCCAATCGGTTCGCAGCCTGTGCAGGGAAGCATGTGCACATAGCCTGATCATGTCCGGTGTGGTCAATGGCACACCTTGGCCCGTCCGTTTGCCGAAATGACCGATTTTCGTAACGATGTATGTGTTATGCCTTAAGCCACTCAAGGCTTTGCCCAGCCGTTGCTCCGATAAGCCGTTTGGAATTCCATAAGACTCGGCGGTATCGAAGAGATTCACGCCCTGGTCTAACGAAGCACGTATCGTTGCGTAAGCGGTCTCATCATCAACCTCTCCCCATTGATTTCCAATATTCCAGGTACCCAAGCCAATCGCAGAAACCTTCCAGCCCGTACTGCCGAACCCTCGGTAAATCATCATCCACACTCCTTGTTTAATAGGCCTTATACCATAACTACCATATTATACCTCATCTGTCATATGTTTTTGCATATCCTAAGGGGGCACTTTGTTCCAAGTGCCCCCCTCAGGATTTCTTGTTCATCTCTTCTGATAACGGTCGTAAGAGGCTTGTTGAATCTTAAGGACTTGATCCAGACCCATTTTCTCGATATTTTTAACAAAATCATCGAATTTGTCCAAGGATTCCGCACCCATAATGAATTTATTCATCATTTCATCTTTGTATGTTGTAATTTCCGTAAGCTTTGAGTTCAGCACATCGCGTTCCGCCTGGGTGAACGATAAGGTAAGCGGGTATCGGTCCTTGATGTACGGAGTGATCGAGTCGCGGATTTTCTCAATCTTCGGTGTAACCATCGCGTTCTCATAACGGATATCCCACTGGTAGGCAAATTCCCGGTGGCCGAGCTCATACATTTTGAGCAGTGGAGACTGCTTTGGATCCTTCATGATCAAGTCCGTATATTTAGGAACATTGTTCTCCATGATATAGGTTTGACCGAGTACCCCGAAGTTATGGGCAAGCTGACCTTCATCGCTGTAGAACCAGTCATGCATTTTGGCAAGCTCCACCTTGTATTTTGACTTGGAGCTGATAGCGAAACCGTTCTTAATCAGTGTCTGCTGGCTCTTGGTGTAGGCCTCCATGCTTGGTCCCTTGAGCGGGATGCTTCCTGTCATATTGACATTTGGATTCGCTTTGACGACTAGCTTCTCCAAATATTCGATCCGAGGGAAGGAATCAAAGGTAGAGCCTGAAACCTGATTCGTAAACCGGGATTCCCAAATCTTCTGATCATTGGTAATATACTCCTTGTCGATCAGGCCTTCCTTGTAAAGCTTGGCCGCAAAGGCCAGTCCGTCCTTCAGCTTCGGGTTGGTGAAGGAGTATTTCACCTGGTTGTTCTCTACATAGAATTCTTCCTCCAATGAGACGCCGAACGGCTCGATAAAGGGCAGCAGTCCCTTCAGCTTGTTCCGTGTAGTAAACGGAATTTCATCATTAGCACCGTTGCCGTTAGGGTCCTTTTCCTTGAACGCCTTGAGAACCTGATACATCTCATCCGTGGTGGTCGGCGCCTTCATGCCAACCTTATCTAGCCAATCCTGGCGAAAAATATTCAGGTTGATTGTCTTGACCGCCGAAATTTGCGGAAAGAAATAAATATTGCCGTCGTCGGATTTAATATCCTTCAAAATTTTGGGGTTTTGTTGAACGAGCTTCTTGAAATTCGGCAAATGCTCATCGATCAGCTTGTTCAGAGGCTCGAAAACACCGCTCTCTCCTCCTTTATTCAGGAGGTCGGGCGTCGCTTCCATCAGGTCGGGGAGATCTCCGCCGGCCAGAGTCAGGTTAAACTTCTGGATATAATCATTGTTGTCGTTCGGCGCTTTCAGCCACTTAAAGTACACATTCGTCTTCTCCACGATCGCTTTCATCCAAGGCAGCTCGTTCGACTCCACCGACTCGGTTCTGGGCCTCATATAAACGCTGACTTCGATTTTCTTGTCTAGTACCTTGCCATTTGCAGACGGCTTGGCTGCGTCACCCGTTGGAGCAGGGGCTTCACTGGCACCTGAGCCGCCATTCCCCGAGCAGCCCGCTACCACTACAGCTAAAGCAGAAACAGCAATGGCCCATTTTCTTTTGACAGTCTTGTTTTTCATTGACTAATCCTCCTTTTTGTTTACCCCTTAATCGATCCCATCATAGAGCCTTGGATTAAATATTTTTGAATGAAAGGATACACCACAAGAATAGGCAGAGTCGCGATGACTAACGTCGAATATTTGATCGATTCGCTCACCAGGTTCTTGTCGTCAAAGACATCGACCAGCATCTGATCCGTCTGATTCTGGATCACGATATCACGCAGCAAAATTTGGACGGGAAACATCTCTTCGTTATTCAGATAAATCATTGCAGGAAAGAAGCTGTTCCATTGGCCGACTGCGTAAAACAACCCAATGGTTACCAATGACGGCACCGACAGCGGAAGGATGATTCGGTACAAACACTGCAGCTGCGAGCAGCCGTCCATCTTTGCGGCGTCCTCCAGCTCCGACGGAATTTGCTCGAAGAAGGTTCGTTGGATAAAAACATAGAAGGAAGCAATCGCGGCCGGAATCACGATAGCCCAGATCGTATTGCGCATACCGAGTGCGCTGACTACAAGGTATGTAGGTATCAAGCCCCCTCCGAACAGCATCGGGAGCAGAATGAACCCGGTCATTAGCTTGCGCCCCGGTAAATCTCTTCGCGAGATGGGATAGGCGGCGCAAACGGTCAATATCATGCTGATGGCCGTGCCTACGACCGTATAGATTACGGTGTTGAGGTATGCTCTTCCCAGCATCGGGAACTCGAGCACACGCCGGTAGGCATCCAAATGAAGTCCCATTGGAATAATGCTGATACGTCCCTGCTGAATATACAGCTGGTCGCTTATGGAGGCGGCGAAAATATAGAGGAACGGGTACAAGGTGACTGTAACGACAGCCCCCAGAAATAATGTGTTTATCGCGATAAACAGTAGCTTCCCCGGTCCCATGCGAAGAACAGGCATCGTTGCTCCCCCTTTACCAAAGGCTTGTTTCCGAGTATTTTCTGGCCAATCTGTTGGCAATGATGATCAGTACCAAGCCCGCAACCGATTGGAACAGGCCTACAGCGGAAGCGAAGCTGAAGTTGGCTTCCAAAATACCGCGACGGTATACATAGGTACCGATTACGTCTGCCGTGATATAGGTGTTCGGATTATAGAGCAGGACGATAAGCTCATACCCGACCTCGAGCATATCACCTATCTTCAGCAGAAGCAGAATGATGATTGTCGGTGCGATGCCGGGCAGCGTGATATGCAGAGTCTGTTTCCACCGATTGGCCCCGTCCACCTTGGCGGCGTCGTAAAGCTCCGTGTTGATCCCGGTTAAAGCCGCGAAATACAGGATGGCGGACCAGCCGAGCGTTTTCCACAAATCCATACCCGTATAGATCGCCCAAAAGTATTCGGGCTGCAGCAGAAAGCTTGTGCGCTCATATCCGAGCTTCTCTAGAAGGTTGTTTATTAGACCAACCGATGGGGAAAGGAACGTCACCGCCATACTCGCTACGATGACAGTAGATATAAAATGCGGCAGGTAGCTGACCGTTTGAACGGCCCTTCTGATGATTGTGTTACGCACTTCATTAAGCATGAGAGCGAAAATAATCGGCGCCGGGAAAACGAACACCACGTTCAACAAGTTGATAACAAGTGTATTTCGCAGCACCCTCCAGAAGTAAACCGAGTTAAAGAAGTCCATAAAGTGTTTGAAGCCGGCCCATGGACTGGCGAGAATTCCTTTATAGATGTTGTAATCCATGAATGAAATGGTCAGCGCCATTACCACAGGTGCGTACCTGAAGATAAGATAATACAACATCGGCGGAAGAAAAAGGAGATAAAATGGCAGGTACCGTTTCATCGTCCTTCTCCAGCTCATTCCAGGTTTTGAAGCAGCTGTCATAGGATTCATCAAAGCCGCCGTGTCATGATTGGCCATAATACCGGTGCCCCTTTCTTTGGTAATGTGTTGACGGGCAGCATCTCAACAGTGATGCAGGTCACAGCTCAAATCTAAACGGTAACGCTCAATATTTCAATCGATCATTTCTTAGAAACGTGTTGATATTTCACGATTTCTAATCGTCGTATTTTTAGGCACATCAATAAGTTTTACGGTGTTTTGCAAAAAGAAAGAGCCCTCCTTGCGAAGGGCTTGGTCAGCTACGAAACGGAGTGTTCGAGCTGCCGGTATTGTCCGGGAGTGATCCCCTCGTGCCGTTTGAACACACGAATAAACGTATTGGAATTGCTGAAGCCTACCTTCTCAGCGATTTCCACAATCGATTCGTCCGATTGGCGGAGTAAGTCCTTGGCCTGTTCGATCCGCCGCGAATTCACATAATCAGCGAAATTCAAGCCGGTAACCTCCTTGAAAATGCTGCTGAGATAAGATGCGGATAACCCTAAATGCTCACTCAGCATCGACTGGGACAAATCCTGCCGGTAACGGGAATCTACGAATAGCTTGATTTGGTTCAGCAGCCTGGCATATTGCCCCTGCTGCTTAGCCGTGATCCAATCGGAGATCATGGACATAGCACGCTCGATGCACGCTTTTTTCTCCGCGATACTCGGTTGTTGGTTCAATTCCCGGTAAAGATCGAAGGCTTCCCCGAAAATTTCTCCGGAATTCGCTCCGAGCTCATAAATGGTACGAATGGCCGTTCCGGCCAAGGCATGAAACAGATTATGGATGATTTCCAGCGTTGGGACCGTCCTCTCCAGATTCTCGGTCCAAATGATGTCGAGCAATTTCGTCAAGCTCTCGGCATTGCCGGTTTTTATCGCATTGATCAGCTGCTTCTCCATATCGAAGGTATAGTGAAAGGAGCTTTCCGGCAGCTTCGTGACCTCGTCAACGAAGATGACGCTGCCTTGGCCCTTAACTACCTTATACTGCAGCGAGGATAAGGCATCCACGTAAGAAAGCGGAATCTCTTCTGCCCGTCCGTACACCTTGCCAACCCCCACGGTAAAGGTGCGGCTATACGTATGCTTAAAATAAACCAGTACTTTACAGATATATTCGCTAGCCGCTTCCGGATTCGGATGTTCGGAATGTAAGTTAAGGATGGAAACCATCTTATCGTTTCTTTTTCGAATCGATCGGATCGCAGTCCCTCCTATTCCCATGGCCAATTCGTCGAATAAGGCGGTCATATCGTGTCCCAATGTGCTTATGGCATCATCCAATGAGAAGTCAACGGTCTCGAACACGATAATCTGAAACATATCGTAATGAAACGGAAGCTGCAGCTCTTCGGCGGTTTCTTTGACATTCGCCGCCGATAAACGGCCCTCCAGTAAATCATAAAGGAAATTCTGCTGAAGCTTCGGTACATTTTTCTCAAAGGTGTCTCTCAAATGATGGACCTCATAATAGGCGTAATTGATGATCCGGTCGATAAACCCGAGCTCATCCTCCGCGGAACGCCTATTTTCCTCCGGTTGCTTACGGCCGAACATATCAATGTAGCTGACAATTTTATTAATCGGACGATACATCCTATTAATCAAGAAATAAGATATGATGAGCCCACCGATCAGGCACAAGCTTGCCGCAAGCCAAGTAAATTCCCGGAATTGATTTGCCTTTGCCTTGATAAACGCAGTAGGTACAACACTGATGTAAGTCCAGTCGTTCACACGGGATGAGGTAAAGACGATTTGATAATCGCTTCCGGACACGTTCTCCTCAAGGTGCCCGTTTTTAGCCGATAAATTCATTACCTTTTGCGTAATCGTTCCGCTCGTCGATAGGAGAATTTGATCCTGCTCATTTTCTACTCCGCTGCTAAACAACAGCCTTCCATCCCGGTCAATCGCATACATAAAAGCAGGGTACGGATCGCTTCCATTTTGCAGTGTTCGCGAGAGATTCTCGGTATCGAGATTTATATAGAGCATACCGGTAGGTGATATATCGCTGAAAGGTACGGTACGCGCGAAAGTGAGCACTTCCGGGCCGTCGCCCGCTGCCGACAATTTCATGGGACCCAAATACGATATGCTGTGATATTTCGGCCTTTCCTGCCATTGCTGGACGGGTTTCGTTACGTAAATCTGATTGTAATAATGTTCTTGATTATATTTCGACTGGTGATTTATCACGACGGGGTAACGGTAATACTGCAGCCATAGATCCGAAATCATCGGGTTGGAGAGCTTAACGCTTTTGAGGTATTGGATAATATTTACGAAGAGCAGCTGATCCAGGTCCCAAGTCTGTTCCGACAAATAGAGCGAGCGCCATATATCGTCCTGGAGGGTGACTTGAAAGGACAACGTATCCAATGAAACCAATGTGTTATCAATGTTGCTGCGGGCCAGCTCTAAATATTGATTGTTGGATTCCACCACTTCCGAAATCAGCAGAGAAGCTGATTTGGTGTACGAGATGTACCCGAAAGCCAGAATCATCATAACGACAAAGATGTTAAAGAGGAGCAGCATTTTAATGAAAACACTTTTATGCTTGAAGACCCGTAATGTTTGAGGAAGCATCCTGTTCTCCTCCCTGAGAAATCAGACTACTTCCATCATGATAACACAAACATGCTGCTGAAATTGTCCGATTTTCTGACTTGTTACCCATAAGTCGTGAATACATTCAAAGCTCCATTGGCGTTTCTTCAACATGAAAGGCAAGAAGTCTTTATAATCGATATTTAGGGTTTAAGAACAGATTCGAACGTATAACTTCCGGCGCCAAGCTCATAGATAGCTTTACCGTTCTTATAAGCGATAAAATGAATTCCTTCCGCCTCTTGAACCGGTTTTCCGCCCTCACTCACATTTTGTTGATGATTTGACGGCAGATAAAGTGTGGCCGTCGTATTTGCTGGGATCGTAACGGCGTAAGACAAATTGTTGCCTTTCACTTCCCATTCACTTCGAATCGTTCCGCGAACAGAGTCATACGATCCTTTTACCCAAGTGATCTGTTCATTTATGTCTATTTCGGGTCTCAATATGATATGTTTGAACCCAGGTTGCGCCGGGTCATTGGCAATCCCCGCCATATACTTATACATCCATTCGGCAATTGCGCCATAAGCATAGTGATTAAAGGAATTCATGCGCACATCGCCGAATCCATCTTCCACCGAATAGGAATTCCAGCGTTCCCAAACCGTTGTTGCCCCATTTTTGACCGAATATAACCAGGATGGCATCGCATCTTGCAGCAGCAGCTTATAGGCCAGCTCCGATTGACCTACATCCGACAAAACCGGGGCGATGACATTGACGCCCAGGAATCCGACAGACAACGTATTTTCGGCATAATTTACTCGTGAGCTTTCCGGATGAGCCGTTTTATAAGCCTCGCTGTTTTTGATATTTTCAGTCAATAAATGAATCATTTGCTGTCGCTGGTCCTCATTCTCATAAAGTCCCAGCTTTAAGCACCATAAGAGCGAAGCTTGGCTGTTATCTTCCATCTTGATGTTCTCAACACCGACTTGATCCGGGTTATCATCATATTCCAAAGCCTTATAACCACCTGAAGACAAGACTGTCAAAGCTCCATCTTCATCTACATGAATGTAATTTTTGATAAACGTTTGTCTAATTTTTTCGTGTAGTGCTTCATATTTCTGCACTTCAGCCGTTTTCCCGATAGCTCCAGCCATGCTCACCATCAACATGGCATCGTAAACATAATAAACATCGCTCATGAGCTGCCGGTCTGTCCCTTGAAAATTCAACCAGTCCCCAATGCTTCCCGTACCTCGGTATGTCTCGCCGGTCTGATCATAGATCCAATCCATGAATCGGTTCATGGCTGCGTAGTTTTTTTCTATAATGAACGTATCGCCTGTCATCTGCCAAACCGTCCATGGCACGACGATGCCTGCATCAGCCCAGCCGCCATTGCCGACAAACCCTCTGAAATTCGCATACCTTCCGCTCGGAGCTGTCGATGTGAACGCACCGTTTCCGTACGTTTCTTGACATTGTACGAACATATCCATCCAATTCTCGAGGAAAAGAGCTGCTTCCATATTATATAAAGCGGTGTTAGCAAAAAGCTGCGTATCACCCGACCAGCCCACACGTTCATTTCGCTGAGGGCAATCCGTGGGAATCCACAAATAATTGCCGCGGTGTCCCCACATAATGTTGCTAAAGAGCTGATTGACATCACGGTGTGAAGTTTCTATACTTCCAGTCTCAGGAATCGCAGATCTGACCACTTTACCCGTTAGGCCGTGAATCGTCACGGACTCACCCGCGGCAACGGTGATCTCTACATATCGAAACCCGTGATAGGTGAAGGCAGGTTGATACGTTTCTCCGTTCGAAGCTCCCTTTAACGTATAATAATCAGTTACATCCGCTTTTCGCAGATTTGCCACATATATCGAGCCTACAGGACCGTCTGCCCCTTTGCTCTCATCATTCAACATCTCCGCATAACGAATCCTTACTTGCGTTCCGTTCGGGCCCTCAACGGTTACACGTGGTACACCGACCATGTTTTGTCCCAAGTCATAAATGACCGTATCATCTGAGAAAATTGCTATCACATGATGCCTAGCGACCTCCGCGTCGGTAAAGGTGCGTGCGGGATCAACTTTAATTTTCCCCCGCCCATTGGCGGTTTCTTCTTCGGCGATAATATCAGTGTAGGTGGTGATCGCCTGTGGGACTTGATCCAGCGCATCTACAATCTGTGCCGTTTCCCCATGGTAAGCGGTTACGCTTGCATGCGGAAAGTCTATTCTGTAACGATGTTCCTTTACCTCCTGCCACTGTGCATCATTAAATCCTGATTCTGCCCAGCCCTCGATTTCCATCGTGGCATCATACGTTTCGCCATCATAAATATCATCTTCTCTTACCGGGCCTGTATCGGCTGCCTTCCAGCCGGAGTCCGTATCCGTCACGATAGCTTGGGTGGACCCATCTTCATAGGTAATCAATAACTTACAAAACAGCGCCAATTCGTTTTTTTCATCGTTGTAATACACGGTTTGTTTCTCAGATCCCGGTGCCTTGGAAATGCGGCCATTCCACCAGCCATTCCCTAGTATGGCCCCGAGCACGGCTACGTCGTCCTTCATATAGGATGTAACATCGTAGGTCATGTATGTATTGTTCTGATCAAAATTCGTCCATCCGGGAGGCATGTGTTCGTAAACGCGGCGGCCATCATCCATGACGATCCCAAGCTTTTGCCCATTAAGATAGGCATCGTATACACCCAGCGCCGATATATAAAGTCTGGCATGTTTGACTTTCCCTCTCAGTTTCGTTTCTTTTCTAAACATCGGAGCCCCAGGACTTTTCGGTGTTTTGCCATTCATCGTGATCCACTTGGCTCCACTCCAACCAGTAATACCGTCTGTGCTTCTCACTCCGGTTTCAAAATAGGCCTGCTCCTCAGCTATGAAGACTTGACCATCCTTATTCCATACCATGACAGTCCAGTAATAACGGGTCGAAGGTTGCAGGGATTCTCCGGTATAAACGATCGCAACCGATTCGTTAGACAAGACTTTTCCGCTGTTCCACACATCTGCCGAATCCCCTGACAATTCAGAGGCTACTAGAATCTGATAAGCCGTCTGCTTTTGCCCGCGTTCATCAGCTTCCATGATCCAACTAAAGCGTGGAGCTTCTGCATCAATGCCGATTGGATTACACCTATTTTCAACCCTTAGTTTTGTAATTCTTACACGGTTATTCAAACTGATTCCTCCTCCGGTTGATTATATATGAATGATAACTGTTACTTTAAGCACTGTACATATATTACGCGAAAAGCGGACAACGATTCGTGAATCGCATCCGCTGTTATAGTAGAAAGCTTATTTTTTCGTATTGCTTTGCGTTAATGAAGCATTATACTCTTCGATAATCTTTGCTCCGCCTTGTTCCTGCCATTTCTTAATTTCAGCCTGGAAACCATTCTCATCCATGCCGCCAAGAATATACTTATAGGTTGCATCTTTGATGATTTCCTGCAGTCGAGGCCTTCTTTCCGTATAGGTTGCCGAATGTAACGGTGCCGTAGGATCGTTAATAGCAAACTTCGTGGAGGGAAACCATCATGCTGATTTTCAAAGGCTGATTCCCGTTTTCTGTGCTTGCTGCAGGAGCCTTCTCACTTTTACTGCAACCGGCTGCTAAAAGAACGGATGCCGCTTTTCATTGAATGACCCTCCGTAAATAATTACTGTGATAATTTTGTGGTTAATACAGAGCTGACCGCCCGCAACCAACCTTCACGAAAGCGATTGCAATCTTCCATCGCCATTTGTGGAACATATCTCTTATACTCTTTACTCAGCGAATGAATTTCATCTGCAGAAGACCAAAACCCTACGGCAAGCCCGCCCAAATAATAAGCTCCCATCGCCGAAAGCTCGCTTACCTCCGATTTGAGAACCGGACAATTCAACATATCTGCCTGAAACTGCATCAAGGTCGTATTGTCGGAGGCTCCGCCATCCGCCCGGAGCTCTTTTAGAATGATCCCGGTTTCCTTCTCTATTAACTGAACCGCATCGCTTACTTGATAGGCAATGCTCTCTAATGCGGCACGAATAATGTGCGCCTTCCCCGTACCCCTGTTCATCCCGATGATAGAAGCTCTCGCATACGCATCCCAGTAGGGCGCTCCGAGCCCGACAAAAGCAGGCACGAGATATACCCCTTCATTCGTTGGAGTTTGCATAAGCAGCTGTTCCATCTCTGCGAATGTACCGAATAAACCCAGATTGTCACGAACCCATTTCAGGCTGTCACCCGAGGAACGAACCACAGCCTCCATCGCATACGTAACTTTGCCGCCGATACCCCAAGCGACAGCGGTAACGAGCCCATTTCCGGGAGCATTAGGCTTTTCCCCAACGTTCATCAGTAGTGAGGTGCCTGTTCCATAGGTGGCTTTCGCCATACCCGGTTGAAAGCATTGATTGCCGTATAAAGCTGCTTGCGAATCACCGATAATGCCTGTGATCGGAACACGTATGTCTCCAAATAGACTTGTGTCTTCCGTATAACCGTATTCATCGTCGGAATATTTCACATTGGGCAAAAGCTCGGATGGAACTCCAAATAGATCACAAAGCACTTCATCCCAACAAAGCGTATGGATATTGAATAATGAGGTACGGCTGGCGTTTGTATAATCCGTAGCATGAACCTTTCCCGAAGTAAGCTTCCATATGAGCCAGCTATCGATTGTACCGGCCATCAGCTTCCCTTCGTCAAGTTTCTCCTTTGCACCTGCCACATTGTTTAGAATCCAGCCCCATTTGGTTGCAGAGAAATACGGATCTAACATCAATCCCGTTTTCGAGCGTACCTCATCCTCTAATTCGGCTATTTTATATGAATTGCATTGATCAGCGGTACGCTGACATTGCCAAACGATCGCAGGATAAACAGGTAGTCCCGTTGTACGATCCCACATGACAGCCGTCTCACGCTGATTTGTTAGGGTCAGTGCTGCAAGCTCTGCAGGTTGAATACCGGCCTGCTGCAGCACCTTAAAAGCCGTTTGCTTTACATTGTTGTAAATTTCCAAAGGGTCATGCTCTACCCAACCGGGCTCGGGATACAACTGTTGATGCTGTGCCGAGCAGCGCGCTACAATGTTTCCGTAGCGATCGAAGATAAGTGCCTTGGTACCCGATGTACTCTGATCAATCGCCAGTATATATTCTTTGTTCATACAAGCGCCCCTACTTACCAAGAAGTTCGAGTGCAACGCGCTTTATGTTCTCCGCGCTGATACCGTAGTGCTTAAAGACCTCTGACGTTTTCCCCGCAATGGCCGGTTCGTCCGGTATGCCGAGGATTCGCACAGGTACAGGTTGATGCTGGACAACTACCTCTGCTACGGCTGCTCCCAGTCCCCCAAGCACGCTGTGCTCTTCCACCGTGATAATATGACCTGTTTCCTTGGCTGCCTTCACGATTGCTTCCTCATCCAATGGTTTGATCGTATGCATATTCAGCACCCTGCAGGACACTCCTGATTCCTTGAGTGCTTCACAGGTATCAAGAGCAACCCGAACCGTTTCCCCGGCTGCTATAATGGTTAGGTCTGTACCCTCTCGCATCGTTACCGCTTTCCCGATAACGAATTCATAGTCATCGGACTCGTATACGTCCTCTACCGGATTACGACCGATGCGCACATAAACGCCGCCTTCGTGCTTGACGAGCGCCTCCGTCATCCTCTTCGTTTCATGCCGATCGGCAGGCAGAATGACGGAAAGTCCCGGGATCGCACGTGCTACGGCGAGATCCTGTACGGAATGATGGGACATCCCTAGAGCTCCATAGCTCACGCCTCCGCTGATACCGATCAGCTTTACGTTGGTTTGCGAATAAGCGACGTCCACTTTGATCTGCTCAATGCTTCGCATGCTAAGGAAGCAAGCCGGCGAGGTGACGAATGGTTTTTTCCCGCTGTGCGCAAGGCCCGCCGAGATCCCGACGATATTTTGTTCGGCGATACCCACCTCAACGAACTGTTCCGGCAGTTCTTTAGCGAATGGGGCCATGGCGGCTGAACCGCGGGAATCACTTGCCAGCACCATAATATCGCGATCCGTTTTGCCGAGGTTCAACAAGGTCTCACAGATGACCTGACGATTCGGAATCGTATTCATGTTTAGCGCACCTCCTCTTCCTGTTGATAAGCTGCTATAAGCGCGTCCAGCTCGCTTAAGGCCTTTTCCAACTCCGCATCATTCGGCACATGGTGATGCCAATGGGCTACATTTTCTGCGAAAGATACCCCTTTGCCTTTCACGGTATTGGCCATAACGAGTGTCGGCTTGCCGGCAACTGTCGGTGTAGCCTCGAAGGTCCGGACCAGCTCATTCATATCGTTTCCGTTAATGGAGATGACGTTCCAGCCGAAAGCGGCCCACTTCTCTTCGAGCGGCTCCAGTCCCATGACTTCTTCGGTCGTTCCGCTAATTTGGAGCCGGTTCCGATCGATAATTCCGATCAAATTATCCAGCTTGTAATGGGCTCCGGCCATCGCCGCTTCCCATACGGAGCCTTCGGCTTGCTCGCCGTCCCCCATCAAACAATAAGCACGATAAGCCTTGCCATCGCATTTGGCGGCTAGCGCCATTCCAACGGCTACGGCCAATCCATGGCCCAAGGCGCCTGTATTCATCTCGATCCCTGGCACCTTATTGTTCGGATGACCAATGAGCTTAGTCCCGAACTGGCTGAAGGTTAGAAGCTCCTCTCTAGGGAAGAAGCCCCGATCCGCCAAAATGGCCCATAACGATTCGACGGAATGACCTTTACTCAATACAAAGCGATCCCGATTAGCGTCCTTCGGATTACTAGGGTTATTATTCATCACACGATAATATAATGCCGTCAATATATCCGTATTGCTGAGCGAGCCGCCGGTATGGCCTGTTTTGGCGCGGTGGATCATCGTAAGCAGGTCCTTACGGATTTGGGCAGCTTTCATCTGAAGCTCTCTGATTTCCATATGTCCTCCTTTTTATTACAGGCCTTTGCCTCGCAACCATGCCTGAATTTCACTTTCGGTCGGATCTACAGGGTCCGGCGTCAGTCCCGGAATGTATTGGCACGCCTCGTATAAAGCAGGAATGACATTGGCGTGAATTCCAACAGAGTGATGAACATAAGGACCTTTCACCAGCTTCTCTTCCCATAACGGCCAATCGTTCACTTCAACCCAAACATAAGAGCCTCGAGTGTAAGGCCCTTCGATGCCTTTAGCGCGTCCAAGGAACAGCTGGTATTCGCCATGATCGCCGTCAAAACGCGCAAGCGTCATCTCGCCGCCTTTAATTTCACCTTCGTGCGTGCCGGGTGAATGGTCATCGAACAGGAAATGCTTACGAAGCTTAGGTTTATTCTCAACCGACAGCGATACCGGGAAATTCCCGCAATGGAACAGAAGCTCCCCGTTCGCGTTCTCGGGATGGCGTACCGTCAGATCGGCGAAAAAGGTCGGCGCTTGATTCATGGAAGCGGCCTGAACCATAACGGAGGTAATCGCACCGTGGATATCCGTCTCGCAAGTTACGGGAATTTGTTCGTCTGTCAAAATCGCATTCGCAAGGCAAGGCATAATTCCCATGGCATCCTGTAACGAAGACCAGCATTGAATGGCGATAGCCGAGCTGCCTGTCTGCTTGGCATATTGCTTCATGGCTACCTTTAATGAGGCAATGCGCTTCACATCGCCCTCCGTCACTTCCGACCAATCGAGCTTCGATTTAATATAGTCAATGACTTCCGTCAGCTCGGAGGAATTTCCTTTTTCAATCCGGTTCGCCGCACGCTGGATATCAACAAGTGTAATCGGATGAACCTCAATCCCGAACCGTTCGAGCAGTTCGCCTTCGTTACAAATCATGGTCCAGAAAGAAGACGGACGCGGACCGATTTGCAGGATACGAAGATTGCGGAATTGGCGAACCACGTTAGCCGCAGAAACGAAATTGGCAAAGCCTCTCTCAAATACCGGATCGTTTACCCGTGTATTTGTTATGTAGGAGAAAGGGACGTTGAATCGACGCAATACCTTGCCGGTTGCAAATAATCCGCACTGTGTATCGCGAAGACGCATGCCATCCTCAAGAGGCGCTTCGTCCCGAGGTCCCCACAGCAGCACCGGTTTCCCCATTGCTTTGCCGACTCGGGCCACGGTATCTTCCGTTCCGAAATTACAATGGGGGAAGAAAACAGCATCAACCTGCTCCTTCTTGAATCTATCAATAATCAGGTCCGCATTAATGTTATCATCATAGAGGAGTCCTTCGTTATTGATCCCCTCCAGGTCTACGATATCGATATCAAGGCCGAAGCTTTCGATCTTTTCTTTTATCATTACCTTGTACTTAAAGGCGTCCTCCGCACTAAACACAAATCTTCGTGTAGGGGCATATCCAAGCTTTAATTTTTTCATCGCTGTACCTCCAATTGATTGTAACTGCCGCATCGCCTAAATTTATAACTCAACATTTGTAACATAAATTTAGAAGAATTATGTTTAATTTCATGTTAACATGGGAATAATTAAGTAGTCAATCCATGTTTTAGTTGTATTTATAATATTATTTATATAAACAATAAGATTATTTATCACTTCATTAGGATAGCTTGTTTATTAACTCATATCAGCCCGTCCCATAGGAAACTAAAATACAAACTAAAATACCCTCAGTCCGTTATATTGGGACTAAGGCTATTTTCATCTGCTCTTTTAAATGTAAAACATACCTTATCCTTTAATACCTGTGGTGGATATGCCTTCAACGATGTATTTCTGGCAGCTAAGGAAAAATGATAAGACTTGGAACGAGCGACAGCACGGACATGGCGAACAAAGAACCCCAAGAGTAGTCACCTGAGGAGTAAAGGCATGATGATCTTCAAATAAATCTGCGCTTGACCGCAACCGTCAATCCGTGCCGATTCATCAAGCTCCTTCGGCAGGCACCGGATAAACTGAACCATCAGAAAGATGAAGAATGCCTCCGTCGCCAGCCACTTCGGAACCGTGAGCGGATAGTACGTGTCAATCCAGCCACGGGAAGACCTAAATTTTAGTTGTCTCTTTGATAATATTTTCCGCTTATCGCTGAATCGCGAGCATGTGGCCGTAAAGGTCCTCATTGGTTATTAACTTTGTTGAATGGTGATGCCGGTCTCCTCTATTGTTAATTGACGCATGCGAGAGGCTCCGTACAGCAGAAGGTTCCCTTATGTCCATGACGACCCTGAACGCACAAAATAGACTCCATCCCCATCATAGAAGCCTTCCCCATTTTTCGATGAATCTGTGCATCATGCGGATATCCCACCTATTCAAAACACATATCTACGATCCTTTGCACTGTTCCAAAAAATGAATATTTAGTTGTTTTAGTGAATTTGTTTATAAAATTTATTTGATTTTTAATATCTTATTATTGTAATATTTAAGTGTACATTATGCTGTCTTGGTCAATAATCGGAGGGAACCATTTCATGAAAATTGAGGATATAGCCAAATTGGCCAATGTTTCAAAATCTGCCGTTTCTTTAGCTATCAATGGGAAACCCGGAGTTAGCGAAGATACACGTAATAAAATTTTGGATATAGTTAGGAATCAAGGTTATGTTCCGCGCTCGACGCGATCGGAAAAGATTTCGACTACCGGAAATTCGATTCGGTTTGTTGCCTGCGTACACGAAGGAATCATATTGGAACACTACAATCAGCAACCATTTTTCATGGAACTCATACATTACCTTGAGGAAAAATGCAGGAAGCGGGGGCTTGTTTTATTATTTAATACGGTACCTGCTGCTGAATTGGAAGGCAAGATAGAAGAACTTGAACAAGAGCATGAGTCCGGGGGAATCATACTACTGGGTACGAATCTATCCCGTGAACAAGTTCAAATGATAGCCGCTCGCCATAAAAACCTTGTCGTTCTGGATACATGCCACAATACACTAAACGCCCATTTCATCGTAATGAACAACATGATGGGTGCATACCAAGCAGCCCAGCATTTGGTCAGCCTTGGTCATAAGAGTATTGGATACGTGCAGTCCAATGTTCGAATGCATAATTTTAACGCTCGTAAGGAAGGGTTTATTAACGCTCTTCATGAGATGGGTTTGGACTTAGCTGAGAAAGACTTGTTTACGATATCACCCACTATTGTCTCATCACAACCAGAGTTCACCTCGGCCATTCGTAGCCGCAATGGGGATTTGCCATCAGCCATTTTTTGTGAATGCGATTATATTGCTATTAGCGTAATCAAATCTTTCATGGAACTAGGCATAAGAGTACCACACGATATATCAGTAGTAGGTTTTGATAACATCCACGAAGCAGTCGTGATCTCTCCAGAATTAACTACAGTACATGTAGAAAAGGAAGCCATAGCGGAAACTGCCGTTTCCAAGCTGCTAGATTTGATGGAGAATGAAGGCTCTTCTATCACCACCAAAATTCATATAGATACAAGGCTTGTTGTTCGTAATTCCACTAGTTCTTTTTCCAACTCCACGGTACAATCTCTTACTAAACAATGAATATAAGGAATGTGCGTACTAAATTAGCAACTGAATACAACAGGATTTACTGGGAAGAGCTGCCGCAGTTCAAGGAGCAAGGTATGTCTACATACTCTCCTGACTCCGGTGCTCTTCACAGTACCCTGGTCGCCCCTTATTTCTCAGCCCTCAATGCAACCTCTAGTTTTTCTTATTCGACGTTCACGATCACTCGTTTGTAACGGGTCAGCGCCGGTGAACCGTCGTCGGTGACGGCAAGAATGATGTGCATGGTGCCATTGCGAAGAACGCGCTGAGTCGGAACGGTAAACCATGCCTGCGGTTGGTCGGCATTCTCAATCGGGACCGGGTCTCCGGTACGTGCCATCGATGTGGTGAAGGTACCTGCCTCCCCATAGTAGAACCAATGATACGAAAGCTTGTCTCCGTCCGGGTCATAGGAGCCTTCGGCACTAAGATCAACTCGATCGCCTGGTTTGGCGGTCAACATGGCAGGGTGAGCAAGCCTTGGAACGGGCGGATGATTGGCCTCAGCATAAGACTTGATGGTCCAGTCCATACGGGCCGCGAAATCATTCTGAAACGCCGAACGCCATCGCCATATCGTCGCCTTATTGCTGGTGTGCCAGTTCCCGTCCATACCAAACACTTCGTCCGCGGCATCACTCCAGAAGGGTCTTGTCTCCGGCTCAAGGAAGCATTTCTGAGTAGGCGGAGTAAATAACTCGTAACGACCTCCCCAGCTCCCCCAATTCGGATGCTCGGGACTGCTGAGTCCATTGTTGATGAGATACAGGAACGTAGGCGTGTCACCCTCCATGAGGAAAGTGGCTTGTGGATATTGAGCGCCAAGTGGTCCCTTGCAGCGAATATGTTCATCAAGCCAAGGATTGTCGACGATGCTGTAATCAGCCCCGACGAAACGACCATGAAAGTGGTCGCCGCTAATTCCGCTCCAGGTGGCAAAATGATACGCTCCGCCGGCGTGAAAGCCAGGACTGGCGATATAGAACAAATGAGGAAATGTCTTCCTCATCCATGGACCGGAATCATCCTGATCAGAGATGGCATACACACGCAGACGGGAGACGAAGGTAGTAAGCTCTTCAGCCGAGCGTGTAGCCTGAACCTTCCATAACGCTTGAGCCAGCACATTAGGACCGCCCCATACAAGCACCCATAGCGGGCGTGGGTCGTCACGGTCGACAGCCTCGATCAGTAGTTCGGAGCCGGAGGAGTCCTTATCCTCGCCGACGGCTTCCATGCCGTAAAGAGGAAGACCTTCTTTAATGATCGACAATAAATACTCTCCATCCGGATAACCAGGCTCATGCTGCTCCAGATTATCACGGACTTGACTGTAGGCTTCTACAATCGCGCGAATACGCCACGCGGCGGTTTTATCTCTCAGATGAATTGAGGTCGTCGCGACAAGACCTTCAACATCCCATTGGTTGGAATAGGTAAGAAAACGAACCAACGACATGGCATCGTCCGGTTCATTCTCAATGTCGGTCAGGACAAGGACGCGAGGCTTCACATTGGCTTCGTATAAGTTCATGGTTACTTCCTCCGATCGAATCGTCATCATTGGAACCGCCTCGGTCCAAACGTTCGGACTAAGGGCTGTACCTATAGCCGTTTTACAGCGATAAGGGCTGCTTTAAGACAGAGTCCGTTCACCTTTAGGAAGACAGCGATCCATTCGAGCTTGGAAATCACGCAGGAACGTTTCTCTCCACATGCTCACAGTCTTTGCTCCTTTATGCGAATCCTCTTGCAATTCGGTATCCAATACATCCGACCACCAATTCGGATAAGCGGCGTCATACCCTAGTCTCGCCGCGGATTCCTCTATACAAGTAAACTCACCGGTTTGTCCGTTTAACTCGGCAATATCGCTTTTGGTCTCATACGACCAGTGTCCGGTCGCTTTGGGCATGAAGCGAACACGGTATTCTCCATTACCAAGATAAAAGCCTTCAAAATTTTGCCCCTCAACAACTAGCGTAAATACGCATACATCGCTTGGGGAATCCAGAACCGGTCCGCGAAACACGAGCTCGAGAATGCCAAACACCTCGATAATATCCTCTTTCGTTGTATTTCGATCAAATACGAATAAAGGGCGATTCTTGACTCTGGTGAAGCTGCCTCCCCAGCTCGGATGCTCCGGATGCTCCGGGTCTCCCTTAAGCAAGTACGTGACAGACGGGGTATCACCCATCTTTATTTTCCCGCTTAATACATTGGCAAAATAATCCCCCATTGCACCATGTTGACTGATGTGTTGTGCAACAAATGACTCATTACCTAGGTCACCATCCTGATTCCCGCCGACAAACCACCCTCTGTAAGTGGAATTGTTCTCAATAATCCATAAGTTTGGAAAATGAGTTCTTATATATTCGTAAGCATTGAGACCCCATTTTTTGTTCGGCCCGCCAATATAATAAACCCGCAGCTTCTCCTCGATACTCGGATCGTCATGAAGGGCTTGAGCCAAGTCCTCCAGCAAACCCCAAATCAAAATATACAGGGGTCTGTCATCCTGCTTTTTGGCACACTGGATAATCCAATCCGATCCCTCAGTCGGTTTATCGTAGCCCTTGTACGGAGCAAAATCTACTGTACCTTGCTTGGTAACGGACCGCAAGTAATCGGGGTCAGGGTAATGTTCGGAATGCGACTTTAAGTTCTCGAAATCCTTCTCATATTGGTCAATGACCTCCAATATGTGCTCCTTACGGCCTTGTGCCCATGGGGACGAAATGAGTCCTTCCGTATCAAATAAATCAGAATACAATAAATAATGTACCATGGATTGAAAATCGTCCGGATCACTCCCGCCGATATCTGTTGAAACAATCACCCGGTACCGATCGCCCAATAAAGCGCCTTTATTCCATTGTGACATCCGATTCTCTCCTTAAGAGTAAAAAAGCTCATATTCTTGTAAAATCAATTGTTTCCGCCTACATAAACACAAAAACACTTTTCGTTTCATAGACAATGTTAACACTTTGTATTTTTGATTGTCAATCACTGTTTTATATAAATTGTAGATATTTGTTTAGTTGTATTATTAAAAGAAACTTGCTGATTTCAGCATATTTTATGCTGTATATCGATAAAATTACTTATTTTAGTTGTTTTTTATATCAATGTACAGTATTGTGATGCTATAAACCATGCTGTTTTATTCATAATCGGAGGTAACGATCTCATGAAAGTTGAGGATATAGCTAAACTGGCCAATGTTTCCAAGTCCGCTGTTTCTTTAGCGATCAATGGAAAACCGGGAGTAAGCGGGGATACACGTGATAGAATTTTAGATATTGTCAGGAACCAAGGTTATACCCCGCGGTCGACTCGCACAGAGAAGATGCCGACTTTCGGGAATACGGTTCGCTTTGTTGCCTGCGTCCACGAAGGAATCGTGTTGGAGCACTACAATCAGCAGCCTTTTTTCATGGAGCTCATTCACTACTTAGAGGAAAAATGCAGGAAACGGGGGCTTGTTTTATTGTTTAATTCGGTACCTGCTGCCGAACTGGAAGGAAAGATTGAAGAACTTGAACATGAGCATGAATCTGGGGGAATTATATTACTTGGTACGAATCTATCCCGTGAGATTGTTGAAATGATAGCTGCTCGACACCAAAACCTTGTCGTCCTTGATACATGCCATAACACACTCGACACCCATTTCATCGTAATGAATAACCAGCTAGGCACATACCAAGCAGTTCGGCATTTAGTAAGCCTTGGTCATAAGAGGATTGGATACGTACAATCCAATGTTCGTATGCATAATTTTAACGCTCGTAAGGAAGGGTTTATTCATGCTCTTGGCGAGTTGGGCTTGGCAGTAGCTGAGAAAGATTTGTTTACTGCATCCCCTACTATTGTCTCACCACAAGAGGAGTTCACCTCAGCTATACGTGATCGTAATGGGGATTTGCCGTCAGCGATTTTCTGTGAATGCGATTATATCGCGATTAGTGTAATTAAATCTTTCATGAGACTGGGTATTCGAGTACCGCAGGATATTTCTGTAATCGGTTTCGATAATATTCACGAAGCAGTCGTCATCTCTCCAGAATTAACGACAATACATGTAGAGACGGAAGTCATTGCGGAAACTGCCGTTTCCAAGCTGATTGAATTAAAAGAGAATGAAGGGCCTTCTATCACCTCAAAAATTCATATTGATACGAAATTAATCGTTCGTAATTCTACCTGCGCTCACTCCAGCTAATTGGTCTAACTTCCATGATCCCAAAATTCATAAACGAATAAAACCCTGCAATCTAATTGAAATGCCCCCTAATAATGGACATTGGAAAACCAATGAAGATAGGTGTATACGCCTGCATGTGGAGGAGAAGCGGATGAGTAATCACAGAGAAGTGAAAACTTGACAGACTCTGCCAAACTGCCCGGGGTAGCTGTAGGACTGCTGAATGCGTCGTGTACCGGAAAAATCCATAAACCAAAATGGAAATGGCAGCCGTTTCAAATCGGCTGCCTCTCCGTTTTAGTTATTGTTCTGACATTCTGAGTAACGTTTATTCAATACTCCGGATGTCCAAAATAAGCAGATATGGCTTTACTTTTGTTCATTGTCAAGAAACGACTCGAGAGCATCAAGCTTATCGGACCAGAAATGGCGGTACGATTCTAACCATGCGTCGATTTCCCTGAGCGGTTTGGGGTGAATCGAATAGATGTTTTTTTGGGCATCGGATCGTACGTTTACTAGTCCGGCTTCCCGTAATATTCGGAGATGCTTGGAAACCCCGGGCTGACTCAATTGACTCTCTTCAACCAGTTCTCCAACGGACCGCTCGCGGATTCGCAAGAGATCCAGCATAAAACGCCTATGAGGCTCTGCCAAGACTTCGAAAATATCCATTTTCTTCACTGCTCCATCTGTTTTCCTTAATGCTTTGCTGTAAAGTTATCCGTACGTTTTAAGTATTCTTCGGTCATTGTTTTTTCAAGATGGTGCCTAGGCACGGCACCGTATGTGATTCCATGGTCCAAATAGTATTTCAGCAAGGTCATTGCTTCCCCCCAGCCGACAGCGCAATCTCCGAAAGCTTTCAGATCCTGCTCGGATCGGGTATATCCCGACTCCAAAACAGTAACCAGTGTTCCCCCGCCTAAGCTCGTTAATGTGAACGAAATAGTCGTCGTGGATTCTCCAGGAGTCCATTGAAATACGAATTTCTCATACGCGACAGCTTCCAATACGGTTCCGCCATCCTCTAACGTAATATGGTCCGGCCCAAAATCTTTAAAACGGAAATGAATATGTCCGCCCGGTTCGCCTCAACCGTTGTCCCCTGAGTAAACCATGCATCCCAGCCTTCTCCCGTAGTAAGTGTTCCATACACGACATTCGGCGAGACGTTAACAAATGTCCGATGCTGAATCATGAGTGATTCGTTCATAGGGCTCCTCCTCCTTTTAACCTTATTTGGGATTCATATTGATTGCGCAGTTCCTTGACGCGCTCCCAAGGAAAGTCGATACGCCGGTCTTGAAGAATTAGATCCAGCACATCCAGGTGCACGTGCCACCCTGCCAGAAATCCGGAGATCATTGCCGCTTCGTAGAACGTATGGGTAAGATGTACCCTGCATCCTTCGTCCTCCTCCCGCAGCTCCCAGCGTACCACGGAGTTGCCCGAAACCTGTTCTTTCCAAGTAAAAGCAAGCTCATATGGAGGATTGATTTGAAGAAACTCCCCACTCACGGTATCTCCATTATCCCAACGAAACATAATTTTGCCACCCTCAATCAGCTCGAACTCGGCATGCGCGGTTAACCAATCCGCGATCCGATCAGGCAGGGTAATAGCCTGCCACACTTTTTCCACGGGATGGTTTAGATAGCGTTCAAAACTTACTATACGTCCTCCGTTTAATTCTTTAAGCATTCCGTCCATATGATCATCCTCCTTTTTTAGTTTCATGAATGTCTTACCTTTATATTACCATTCGGTTATATAACTGTAAAGTAATATATATTTAAAAAGTCAAATAACCTCTATCCATCTAGGAGAGAGGTTGGAGCGACCTACCTTGAAAAGACGCGGCAAGTATTCAAAGAGTGTTGCTGAACAGGAAATTTTTCCGCCCAATGACGACCGGCTTGATGGAGCGTTCGCTATGATTGTTGTCGATCTCCAGCCGGCCATCCTGCAAAAACACGGCCAACTTCCCCCACTGATTCAGCGAGTAGGTGACCGCGGTCCCCAGCTCTAGTTTCCTGTATTTGGAACCCATACCTACACCACGATGCCGCAATAAATGGAGTGCAAAGGTGTCGAGCGACAGAATCACGATCCCGTTTTTTCCCTTGCCCGACGCGAGCTTGTGCTGAATCAATCAATGTGACAACCAGCACCGGTTCTTACGTTGGATTAATTCGCTCAGAATGGAATTCCCCAGACAGGGAAGAAATCTATTAATATAAGATATAACTTAAAGACCGCATTGGCGGTCGCTTTTTATCAGTGGCATCGTTCATTACTGTTGGAAGACGAGTTAATCTTCCCTGCTTAACCAGCCAAAAGAATCGCAGATAGAAAAACGATTTGCAAAACTGTACGCAACAGCAGCCTGGGAACAGGTCGTCCGCCAATCGTCAAACTTTCCTTAGCCGCCTTTATGTTGGCTGGAAACATAGCTATGAGTAGTAAAGCTAATAAGATGGATGACGTTCTTGAGGTTGCGGGGAACAAGATCCCGACTGCCCCGAGGATTTCAAACACCCCTGTAATGGTCACGATCCAATCCTTTCTTGGGAGTGCCCTAGGCACCATGCGGATCAGGTCGGGGCGCATGCTCCCCCAATGTGCGGATGCGGTAACGAGCAGCATTACCGACACTGCTCCCTGAAGCGAAGTATGCCAATCTTCGAAATAAATCAAACCGAGCAATCCCAACATTTGAAAAAACAGAAATGCCCCAATAAGCACATAAAGCGGAATCAACCGAATCTCCCCTTTCTTATGTATTGCAAACGACTTATGATTGCTTTCATCACCATAAGGTAAGGAATAACGAATATAGCCTATAAATGGGAAGCATGTCGATATTCCGGACATCTTCCCTATTTCTATACTTAGGGCGCTGAACCGGGTCAATTTACGCTGCAGCGAAATGAGATTGAACAGCCAAATAATTCCTTAGTCTGCGAGCACGAAGGCCATTAATATAACACCGATCAAAAATTCAAGATTAACCAGAGTTTCACATGACCTCATCCTTCTGTTCCCTGGTCCCATCCGCTGCAGGGCTTAAAATATCAATAATAAACTCCGTTACATCTTGAGCTTTAAAAGCCGCATGTGTATACGGAATACTGGAGCGGACCCGCAAACCGAATGTCATCATTACGAACATTTCAGCTGTTTTTTCCGCCTCAACCGTTTTAGGAATCACTCCATGCAACTGGCCGGTTTCAATCCACACCTTGGATAAATACACCGACCGTTCGTAATACTGCTTCAACGCTTCCGCGACCGCAGGCTCTTCTTCTTTTCCAAGCAAGTACAACAGTACTTTATTCGTAACGTTATGTGGATTTTCGTAAGTGACGATACTTTCTTTGATTTTCTGCATCGGCTCGTCGAAATTTCGGCGCCCTTGCTCAACTTCATTCATGAAGCGTTTGTTTGTATCTTCGAGACCCTCTTGCAGAACCCAAACAAAGATTTCGTTTTTACTCTTCACATAGTGGAAGATTGCCCCTTTTGAAAGGCCGGATCTGCCCATAATATCCTGCATTGTAATGCTATGGCAGCCCTTTTCCTTTATTAATTCTCTTGTCGTGTCGACCAACAGTCTTATGGTTTGTTGCCTACGTTCCTCTTGTTTCAAAACTGGTCCCCCACTTAGCAATAATTGGTTTGCTGATACTCATTATATATACCGACCATCGGTTTGTAAATAAATTTGTTTTAGATCGTCCGCCCACCTCTTAACGGGGCCTGTTAGCGACAATGAGCTACCGTTCCCACGCGACCAAGGAGCTGCTGCCGCGGCGATCTGCTCCTTTGCCCGGACCGGGTCAGAAAAAAGTTGTTAAATATAGAACTCCTATCGTTCGCTTTCGCGTAATTGTTCTAAATGCTTAACCGATGCAAAATCTGCTATTTTGAACTTTTCACTTTCATAATTAAGTGTTGTTATCGAACACTCAGAAACCAATCCAAGTTTAAATTAAACTATCGCCCGCTAACGGGAAAAAAGGCAGCCGGAACTACCAGCGTGCCTTTTCATGATGGTTATTGAGCTAGAGTTCGCCTATAGCTTAACGCAAATCTGGCTCACCTCCTTCTTCCATTTCATTGCCGAGTTATTTTTGCCGGTTCGTTTCAATATTTTTCGAAATTTGTTCTTCCGCTTCTCTCAGTGCCGTGTTAATATCTTTCTCCCCTTTGACGATGGGGATGATGGCATTGGACATATAACCTTCAGCGAACGAATCGTACTTGCTCACTGGAAGCGCTTTTGCGGGAGTGGACATAAAGGCCGCCTTCACATTTTTCCCTTGCAAGTAATCCAAGTTTTTGCCGAATTCCTGCTCAATGTTGCTGGACTTCACTACCGGCAGCCTACCGTTGCGGGCTACATCCGTCTGCACCTCATCGGATAGAATCGTGGAGATGACTTGAAACGCTTGATCCTTGTATTTACTCTGCGCCGTGACGTGAAGAATCCACTCATCTACCTGCATGCCGGTGTTAGGACGTTCTTTGAACGACGGGTACTGGACCAAATCCCAGTTCAAATCCTGAGCATCCTTCAAGTTCGGCAGGTTGTTATTGGTAGCCAGCATAGCGAGAGTCTGTTCTTTCTTAAACTGATCCGTACCTCCGCCAGCCAAACGGGGTGTATTGTTTCCGGGAATGTCGTAGATGCTTTTGAGCAGCTCAAATATTTTTTTCCAATTATCATTATTCACGGTCGGCTTCTCCGTTACCGGATCGACAAAGCCGTATGACAGCACGGAAGCCAGGCGGGTCGATTTATCCGGCTCCAAGCCCCGATACTGCACACCGTTTTCGCTGCGCGTCACTTTTTTGGCCAGCTCTCGGGTCTCCTCCCAGGTCATGCCGTCCTTCGGATACGGAACACCGAATTTGTCGAAGATATCTTTATTATAGTAGAGCGCACTGAAATGCATCGTCCATGGAAGACCGATTAAGTTGTTTTGCAGGCTTGCCGACTTCACTGATTCTACTGCAACCGGGTCTAGCCGAGAAAGGTCGAAATTGAATTTTTTGATCAGCGGTTCGATACTATCTTCCATTCCGGTCCCTACAAACCGGTAAATAATCGGTGAAGCGGTCATCACCAAATCCGGTATGTTGCCTGCGGCCATTAGCTTATCGAAGCCGTTCTCCGGTTTGGACAAATCGATGGGCTCGATCGTAATGTGTGGGTATCGCTTTTTCACCGGCTCCTCTACATACTTCTGGTATTCGCCAGGTCCAAGCCATCCCATGCTCAGTGCGAATTTGATCGTGACAGGCTCTGTCGAAACCTGAGGCGGTGCGTTCTTCTCAGCGGCGGACTGCTCACCGGCCGATCCGTCATTACCGCTGCTGCAAGCGGTTACAAACAATAGTAGTAAAAGTGCAGCCATTCGATTCATTCTCATATCGATTCCCCCATTCAATATTGGTAAGTATCCCAGAGTCATGACTCCGGGAAAACCTCTAGACAATACGCCCATGTCCCTCGAACGGATAGTCAATCGTAATACGTCCCGTCTGGCAATCTCCAATGCCACTGTAAAGATCGGCCTTGCCGTCCGAACGCATCACAATTCCCGAAGCGAAGACACAGTCGACCAAATGTGGCGCCTTGGCAGGTCCCGGCGGATAGCTGTTACGGCTTCCGATCAAATGAAGGTCCATGGACTCGCGAGTGGTTGGATCAAATACGAAGGCCATGTTCAGGTACACCTTCACTTCCCCTCCGTTCGTATCCTCATCCTTGTAGGACATGTGACCGATGATGCCGATTTTGCCGCTGTCGAGCAAATAAGCCTGGTTCACGCCTCCCCATTCGCCTTTCCCGAAGATGCCGTAGATGTAAGGCGCATTCTCGATGACGTCCGCTGTCAGCTCTTCCAGTCTGTCTATGACCGTGAAGCCGATCATGGATTCGCTCCCGTATTTGGCTCTCATCCCCGCTCCGCGCGGACGCGAGAAGACGCCGATCCTGCCATCCGACAACGGAACAAGACGAATATCCTTCATTTTGTTAGGTCCGGTAGTGAAATAGTATAAATTGTTGATGTCGGTGCCCCGATAAAAATATCCAAAAAACGTACTGTATTTTCCAGATTGATATTGTACATGTGTCCCGCCCATGACAAGCTCTTCACCGAGCTCCGTGATGTAAGGGTCTTCCAGCGGATAAATCATGCTGTCTTTCACAACAGTCCATTCATCCCGTCCCGTCTCCTCGAACAGGCGGACCCAGGAGCGAGCCCATTCCTCGCGGCGCTCTACCCGCCCGAACAAATAGCGCTTCCCGTCCCGTGTAAACGGAATCGAAATATTGTAGACATCAAAGCCGTCCACCCCATGGAATACCAATGTCTCACTCTCATAGATTTGTTTAGTCTGTTCAAATTCAACTCGCTGCGTCCTCCGGTTCAACTTGTTCCCCCCTATTCTAAGCACTCACTTACTTTATTTATGGTAAAATAAATGAAGGAAAAAAACCTAACGTGTTTTTCGATAATTATCCCATTATTTCTGAGGGGACCAGCCAATATGTCACATTTCCCAAGATACTTGAAAGGCTATACGACTAAAGATAGCCCATTCCAGTTCGAGCTCCTGATTAATAGACTGAAGAAAGGCTACCCTTCCCACCGGCAGGATTACCTTGAATTTTCATACGTCAAGAGCGGGACAGGCTGGGAAACGATCAATGGGGTAAAGCATCGGATGGAGGCGGGGACGTTTTCTTTTTTGCTGCCGTACCAAATTCATGAATTGTTCACCGATCCGGGATCGGAGCTCATTCTGTACAATTGTCGATTCAGTATGGAATTGCTAACGGGGCAGAATCAAGAAGAGCTGATGAACGGCATGGTGAATGGTACCGAAGGGCTGCCTTCTTTCGTTCAGTTAGATGGGAAGGAGAAAGCGTGGATGGACAGCCAGCTTGAGGAAATGATCGAGGAATACGCCGGCAGCGAACTATGGCGGAACAGCTATTTGCAGGTTAAGCTGAAGGAGCTTCTCATCCGGTTCGACCGCTATCGGAGGAAGAATGGTGCAACACCGAACGGGAAGCCCGCCTCAGGCCAATCAGCAGGAGCCGCCTGGCCGATCATCCACTATATAAACTGCAATTATCAGGAGAATTTGACTCTGGGCGGAATTGCCAAGAATTTCTCTTTGAGCATCTCCAGGGTCAGTGAAATCATTAAAAAAGCTACCGGCCAATCGTACGTCCACTTCCTGCAAGATCTTCGCATCCGCCATGCGTGCAGCCTTCTCGTTTCAACCGAGATGAGCGTTTCTGAAATCGCACTGGAGGTTGGCTACGGATCATATAATACATTCTCGCGGATTTTCCGAGACATTAAAGGTGTATCGCCGTCAAAATACCGCAAAATGAAGACGTTAAAGTAAGCATATAAATCGAGGTAGCGAACGACAACCCGGGAGAAACTTGGAATGAAGCTGCACTTCAGGCCGGGCAAGCCCCCAGGCTCCGGCCAAACGACTTTATCGGCTTTGCGGGTGCAAGCTGGACCCGTGCCTCCTTGAACCCGCCTCTGCTCCCAAGTCCGATCCTCAGCTCGAATGATCGCGCTTTCCCTTGCTCGACCGCCTGCAAGGCACGACAGACGCCGTTCCTTGCCATCCCGTTACACGATAAATCGATACCCCGATCCCCAAACCGTGCCGATATACTGCGGCTTGGACGGGTTCTCCTCAATTTTTTCCCTAATCTTGGAAATGTGAACCGTCACCGTTGAGGTATCGCCAAGCGCATCCATTCCCCAAATTCGCTCAAACAGCTCTTCCTTTCCAAAGACGCGATTCGCATGCTCAAACAGGAACAGGAGCAGGTCGAACTCCTTCTGCGCTAGCATCACTTCGTTGCCGTTCACGAATACTCTTCTGGAATCCTTGTGAATCTCAAGGCCGCGGACTTGAAGCTTCGCACCCGTCGTTTCCTTGCCGAACCGCTCCTTCATCCGCTCATACTTCTTCAGATGGGCGCTCACCCGCGCGACCAGCTCTGCTGAACTGAACGGCTTCGTAATGTAATCGTCTGCACCGAGACCCAAACCATTGATTTTATAAATTTCCTCCGCTCTCGCGGATACCAGGAGCACAGGGATGTCATCCTGCTCCCGGATCGTTCTGAGTACTTCGAACCCGTCCATCCCGGGCAGCATAATGTCCAAGATGACAAGGTCATACTCCTCCTGCTTCAGAGCCTGTAAGCCTTCTTGGCCGCCGCTCACGATGGTAACCGAATAGCCGCTTAGCTCAAGGTAGTCCTTTTGCAGATTGGCGATACTTTGGTCGTCCTCCACGATAAGAATCCGTTTCATTGCATCCTCCCGCCCATACCTATAGCTTCTTGAGAGATATTATCATACTGGTTCCTTCCCCAACTGCGCTTCTGGCCCATAGCTTCCCTTCGTGACCCTCCACGAGCTGCTTGGCTATCGCCAGTCCAAGACCGCTGCCGTCCGCGCTTTTTCTGGAGGAATCGACCCGGTAAAACCGATCGAAAATATGCGGAAGCTCCTCCTGAGGGATGCCTTTGCCGTTGTCCTTAATCTCGATTATTGCTGATGTACGGGTTTCCCGAAGAAAAATGGTCACCCTGCCGTCATCCTTGTCCGAATATTTCGTGGCATTATCCAGTATATTTTGGATCACCCGCTTGAGCCTTTCACGATCCACTAACGCACAAACCGTTCCTTCGAGCTGGTTTACCAGCTCTAAACGGATACCCGCCTTCTCATACTCATAACGATAATCTGCAACGCAATCCTCAAAATAACTGACGAGATCGGTCTTTTCAAAATGATAGGGCAGCTGGTTTAAATCGAGCTTGGAATACAAGAGCAGATCATCAATCATCGTATTGACCAGAATGGCCTTCGAACGGGCCGTCTCCAAGTATGCCGCCATTTTCTCAGGGGTGCCGGCCACGCCGTCCATGATCCCTTCGATATACCCTTTTATCGATGTAACCGGCGTCTTCAAATCATGAGAGATGCTAGACACCAGGAATTTTCTATTGTCATCGTATTTCTGCTGCAAATACACCGATTCCTTCAGCTTGATTCGCATCAGCTCCAGCGTTCTGCTGAGTTCGCGGACCTCGCCCTCGCCTTCCTCCGCGATTCCGCCGCTCAGGTCGCCTTCACTAATTTTCACCGCTGCATCCCGCAATCTCGAGACGGGCCGTATGATGCCGCGGGAGAACCGGTAAGACACCCAGAAATTCAACAGAAGAAAGACGATAAGGAAAAAACAGACGGTAAAGATCCCAAGCAGCATATAGAAATCGGTGTTGAGCTGCACAGGAGCGAGCATCAGCAGGATCCCCTCGTCGCCGGACCTTAGCTGGTACGAAGCCCGGGCAAACAAATACACCTTGCCGTCGAGCTCAAGGGTATCCTGATTCGGTGTGCCGCCTGTCAGCATGAGGCTTCTTTCGATGTCTATGTCACTGAAATTTCTTGTGGACTGCAGCACCTCCCTATTTTTCAATAGAATGGCACTGCCCCCCAATGCTTTTACCCGTTCAAACAATTCATGCTGATAGGATTTGTTCAAGAGCTGGTCGAATTCGAGGCTCATCGCTTCCCGCTTCAGCTCGCTTAAGCCCGTTCTGACCTCGTACACCCTTTTCCATCCGTCGACATACCCCTCGCCGCCAAAAACCTTCGTATACGCGGCAATAAAGATCACTGCAGCCAATGCCGTTAAACCAATGGAAAGCAATACAGTCAGTGCATTCATCGTGAAAAACCGTTTGGTCAACTGCATGTCGTTTCCTCGCTTACTATATCCTACAGATCCTTATTATCAAATACATAAAAGCCCGCTGCAAATAACATCATACCACATCCAGACATAATGATGAGCTGGCGGAAGATTTTGAATACATTCATCGATTCCGAAATCCACAGCGTGTACCAGTCAAACATCGGCGTGATGAAAAAGCTGGAATAGCTCGAAAACACGATCCCTAGAGAGGTAAGACCGACGAAAGCAATGACAGAAAGGAAAAAGACCGCCAGACCGCCGCGCAATATATTCGACAAAAGCACCACCAGCAAGGAAAAGACGAATACCGGAAGGAACGTAGCCAGATAAGAAAGAATGACCCGGACGACTCCCATGACGCCGGAGGAAGACATATTAAACAAGAACCCTGCAAGCAAGGAAAGCACCATCACAAAAAATAGGTTCACCGCAATGAATAGCGCAATATTCAGCACCTTGGCACTAAAAACGCCGAACCGCGTAACCGGTCTTGTGAGCGTAATTTTCATCGTGTTGGACGAAAATTCGCCGTTAAACATATCGATGGCTACGAAGGTGGCGAATAAAGGCAGGATCGTATAGGAAAAAATAGATAGGACCACCAATGGAAATTCCGTGCTTCCGACGACGCGAAGTCCAAGCCCATGCTTAATGGCCGTTACGGCAATTTGCCCGACGATGACAGC
Source organism: Paenibacillus silviterrae (assembly GCF_030167925.1). Classification (GTDB taxonomy): domain Bacteria; phylum Bacillota; class Bacilli; order Paenibacillales; family NBRC-103111; genus Paenibacillus_G; species Paenibacillus_G silviterrae. The sequence goes on along the minus strand of NZ_JASKUT010000002.1, from coordinate 339,993 downwards.
GAGGATGGACAGGATGACTGCCGCAATCAGCTTCTTCTTCTTCAGCAGCTTGACGGCTTCGTTCAAGAATGCGGCTTTAAACCCTGCCATTGCGGTCCACCTCACTAACAAAATAATTTTCCAGCGACGAATAATTCGCAAGAATGTTGCTCGTATAGTCTACGTTGACAAGCTTGCCTCCATAAACGACCCCGATTCGGTTACAGGTCAGCTCCACATCGTGAATCAGATGACTGGAAATAAAGAAGGTAGTGCCTTCCAGGGCCAACTGCTTGATCAGCCTCCGCATTTCCAGCATTCCCTCGACATCGAGTCCGTTCAAGGGCTCGTCCATAATCAAAAGACTCGGCTTGGACAAAATGGCAGCCGCTACCCCCAGACGCTGCTTCATCCCAAGCGAGAATTTTCTGGACTTTTCGTTCTTGTACTTGAGCATGCCCGTTATCTCAAGACATTCGTCGATCCTTTGCTGGTCCACATGCGGATAGAACCTGGCAAACAGCTTCAGGTTATCATTGGCCGTCAAGTACGGATAGGACTCCGCCGTTTCAATAATACAGCCAACATGCTTCATCGCATTGACATAGTCGTCCAGGACGCTGGCGCCAAAAATTTTCACATCGCCGCGATCCGGCTTCATGAGTCCCGCCATCATCTTCATGGCTGTCGTCTTCCCCGCGCCGTTAGGTCCGAGAAAGCCGAAAATATCTCCTTGATCTACCGTCAAATTCAGATCACTGATGCCGCGGCCGTTAGGATATACCTTGGTTAACCCGGTGATCTCCATTGCTTTATCCATGAATGCCAACATCTCCCCAAAAAAATGGTCAGGAAGCCGCCTAAGCGGCTTCCCTCAGCTATATCCTACTACTCAAATACCCGGCTGAATTCTCTATCGAAATTGTCAGGACTTTGGGAGCGGAACGAATTGCTGTCAAGGATTTCGATATCCAGCTCAAGGTAGAGCTTACCCGAGCCGCTGGCATGCAGCTGTCCGTTCTTCTGTTCACCCTTCGCGTTCGTGTACTTGAAGAAATTCATGCCGTTACCGTTCTGCTTCAGATTATATTCGAACTGGAAGCTGTCTGCCGCGCCGAATTCGGCTTCAAAGCCCGGCTTCGCGGTTTCATAGTACTTACCGGTCACCTTATCTTCACTGATACTCAAAATTTCCAGCGTTCTTTCGCCGATTTTGACGAATTTGCCGTCTTTCTCTTTGATAACGTTGTTCGAATATTTGCCGACATATTTGCTGCTGAAGCCGCTGTTTTGACTAACGCGCTCTACATTGGCTCCCGTTAAGTCAGGCATAGCCACCTTCGTGCTTCCAATATTGGATAGCTTGAAGATAACGCTAAGCGACAGATCGTGCTGCGCCCCATTCTTGTCCTTACCGGTCAGGATGACGTCGCCCGTCAGGCTCTCCAGCAATCCTGCTTTGTTTTCCAAAGCAGTTCCTGTTACTTTCTTTACATAGATATCACTTTCGATATCCGGCATGTTCGAATTTCTTCCCATTCGGCCCTGCTCGTTAATCATCTGCTTAATACCGAAGGACGCTACCGCATTCACTACAGCGGGCACTTGGGCTTCGGATAAGCTCCCCGAATAGGATTTGCCCCCTTCAGGACGCTCCTCCGCCTGAACGTAATCCTTCAGATTGCCCACAACGGCATCCACAATCTTCTCGACCTCAGGGGCTCCCTTTTCGTTAAAAGGGTTGCTGAAACTGTTGCCTCTCTCAATATTCTCCGGCATTTCGCTCACGTAATATTTGTTATCCGTTTCGTTCTTATAGACGGAATACTTTTTGTCTAAATAAGAAAAATTGGATCTTGCTTCGCCGTTGGAATACTGCGTCGTGGATGTGTTTTCGGTTGCTTGCTTTTCGGTATCAATTTTACTGAAATTCGAAACCTGGAACAAGGATTGTCCGTTATCCTTTAGCGATATCAACGCTTCAACCGTGTAATTGTTAAGTCCCTTCTCCATCTGCGCGGCGGTAAGCTTGGCCGTGCCTTTCAGTTGATCATAGCCGGATCCCAGCATCGCATCGGCGAAGGCGGTCGACAGAAAGACGCAGGCTCCGACCGTGAATGCGACTGCCGTCATGCTTTTTTTACCAAATCTCATAATGGATCTCCTCTTCATCTTGATAGGGAAACGCGTTTCCTTCTATTACAGTATAAAGCAGGTCTCTTGAAATTTTCTAAATAAGATATTAACAATGTATAAAGTCCATTTGCGGGAAGTCGGATGGGATGTGCTGCTTGCTTTGCCGCGGGAGATTGCCTGTGAATGTGAGCGATTCTAGTTTAACATAATTCTGGGAACATGTAGTTAGTTGTAAAGCTCGTCCAAATGAGCAAAATGTTGCGCCGATTCGCGGCAATCGCCAAGCCTTAGCCATTCTTAAAAAACACGCTGGGATATTCCACAACCCCCGAAACCTGAGCAAGCGCAGCTTCATGAAGCTCAATCGCCATGAATATTTCATCGGGCACTTCAAAGGGGGCTTTGATTCCCCATATCGATGCTTTTTGGAAACCGAACCTCGGATAATATGACGAATGGCCTAAGACGACAACAGAATGGTACCCGAGCCTTTTGGCTTCAGCCAGCGCTTCCTGAATTAGCTGTTTGCCTACGCCTTTATTTTGATATGCAGGTAAGACCGAAAGAGGCGCTAGAGCCAGGGATTCGACTGCTTGATTCCCATCGTTAATGCTGATCTTAGATAAAAGGATATGTCCCGCTACCTGCCCGATTTCTTTATGAACCGCCACTAAAGTTAATTCAGGAATGAAAGAGTCCGATTTCCTGAGCCGAGAAACTAGCTTATGTTCATTTCCATCACTGTGTTGGGCAGCTGCAAACGCACTCTCTACAACGATCTCCGTTTGTTCATAGTCGTCCGGCATTTCCTGCCTAATGAAGAAATTCATAAATAACGGCTCCTATTCCCAATGTTCTCGAAAAAAAGGGAGCCTATTCGGCTCCCTCCTAATATTAATGCATCGGATTCATTGCTGCATGCTTGACAACGACACGGCGGATGAAGAACGCCATGGCCAGGCCGATTAGGGTCACGGTCATTGCGAACAGGAACACATTCTGCGAACCGAACGTCATCGCTTTGGACATCTCGGCCAGCTCGTTAGGAGCCGCGGACCCGTGTAAGTACTTCTCCATGCCGCTTGTCAGAATGCTGATGGCTACCGCTGTGCCAATGGCACCGGCTACCTGCTGCAGCGTGTTCATGACAGCCGTACCGTGCGGGTACAGCTCCGGCGGCAGCTGGTTCAAGCCGTTGGTCTGCGCAGGCATCCATACCATGGAGATACCCACCATCAGGCCGATATGCAGCGCGACGATGAACGCCACCGAAGAAGCCGGTGTAATGCCGGAGAAGAACCACAGCATCGCCGCAACGATCGCCAAACCGGGAATTACGAGCCACTTCGGTCCGTACTTATCGAACAGACGTCCCATGCGCGGCGACAAAATGCCGTTCAGAGCGCTGCCCGGCAGCAGCATGAGTCCTGCTGTGAAGGCAGACAAACTCATCCCTTTTTGAAGATACATCGGCAAAATAATCATGCTCGATAGAATGATCATCATACAGGAGAGCACTAATAGCAAACCCACAATAAACATCGGGTATTTGAAGACGCGCAGGTTCATCATCGGCTCACGCATAAACAGCTGGCGCAGCACGAACAGCAGAAGCGCCGCCAGTCCGATGATTATGGTTGCGATGACAACAGGGCTGGTCCAGCCCCCCTCGCCTTCGCCCGCCTTGCTAAAGCCAAAGACGACGCCACCGAAGCCAATGGTGGAAAGAATGACGGACAGCAGGTCGATACGAGGCTTTGTCACCTCTGAGACATTTTCCAAATACTTCAGTCCTACCAACAGACCGATGATTAAGAACGGAAGAGATAACCAGAAAATATAGTGCCATGTTAAATATTCGATCAGGAGACCCGCCACTGTAGGACCGGTTGCCGGTGCGAACATGATCACGAGACCGACGAAGCCCATGGCTGCGCCCCTCTTCTCCGGAGGATAGACAACGAGGATCGTATTAAACATCAACGGGATCAGCAGACCCATACCGGCTGCCTGCAAGACCCGTGCGACCATAAGCATTTCGAAATTGACTGCCAGCGCCGCGATCAACGTGCCCACAATCGAGCTTACAAGCGAGCCGATGAATAGCTGTCTTGTGGTGAACCATTGCAGCAGCAGACCGGTCATCGGCATCAGGATACCGAGCGTTAGCAGGAACCCGGTGGTTAACCATTGTGCCGTAGCCGCGGTGATGCCGAACACAACCATTAAATTGCTGATGGCAATGTTGAGCGCCGTCTCACTGAACATCCCGACAAATCCGCAGATGAGCAGCGAAGCCATAATGGCACGCGTATTGTATTGCTTCATTCTCAATTCCACTTCCTTCTCCTATAAATATCTGTCTGTACGAGACCCTGGATTCGGTCTGCTATCTGTTACAATAGTGTTTACAGTTCCACAAGTCAATACCCTTCACGTAATTTATTTGTAAATCGCTAAGAGAGTACTTGTTCCTGTCATGCGGAAATGCACCGCGGGAGATCGAATGGATGGGCACCCGAATCGGCAGAGTCTTCTTCCGTTATAACTTTAACGTGTCCGCCAAGGATGAGCAAAGGATTTTTTTCTTATAGATAACTTTCCTATCTCACTGCAACGGACTTCGGTTCAGCTGCTATGCATGATGCCTCTCCTGTTGCTTTCAATGCCTTCATTCCCGCACCCCCTTCGACAAGAGCAGACTATCTCACCTGGCCCCCCCCGATATTCAAGATGCAGCAGGGGAAAGGGCCGCCCTGAACCGTCAAGCTCCGAACGTCCGGTTTGTACGAATCCCAGTCTTTTGTAGAAGGAATGTGCCCCCTCATTTTGCTCATTCACATCAACCTGCAGAATGCTCCCTTTGATTTGCTCCGCATATCGGATTAATCGACTGCCGATCCCCTTTCCGTGTTCATTCGGATCCACAAATAGCATCTCTATTTTCGTACCGTCCAGTCCAATAAACCCGGCCGGTTTTTGATTATCGTTCAGACCGACCCAAACTTCCACTTCTCTCAATACACCGCTTTTCACCATCTGATGGTAAAAATCTATATCCTCTGCAGCCAAAAAGGTATGGGTGCGAACAACGGCCCTATACCATATATCGACTAATGTATCATGATGGTTCTCTTGATATGGAACAACCGCGTGTGTCATGGTTCACTCTCCGTCTCTATCAATTCTTTTTTGCATGAAAAATCTTCCCCCCCGTGAAGAGGTGTATTCTCCAAGGTGTCGAAGATAACGTATCCTTGCTTCAAGTAAAAATCAGGCGCCTGAAAATCAATAGTATCATAAGCCCCCCGTTCTCGTCGTAAACTTCGAAGTAGAATGGCTCATAGGCAGCCGATTCAACTTTCTTCCCGAATCCCCCTTTCGCCTTCCTCAGCTATCTATTAGACGGGGATTTCCAATTTTTGTTGCATAAAAAAAGCCGGAAAGAAGTTCCGGCTTCGCGTCATGAAAGCATAGGGAATCAATTGGAGATCGTTAAGTTCTCCATTGCTTCCGCAATTTGCTCTTTCTACTTACTCCTGTTTGTTGCCTTCCATTCCTCCTACCAATCGGTAGTTAGCCCCCTCGCGTAAACGGAAACGACAGGCTCCTGTTGAAGCGTTAAAGCGGAACGATACTTTGTCCCCAGATTCCGTCTCAACAATCTCCAAGGTATCGGGATTCCACCCTGTATTATCATTCGTGATACAAGAAGTATGCTTGCCGTCAGGATAACGGAACCTATACTGCGAGCCCTGCTGCCGAATAGGATACACCTCGGCGTATAACCGGCCGTCCTCTTCATCTCGAACGACGATAACTCCCTTCCCGCCGATAAATACCGGAATTTTATCCGGCGGCAATTCGTAACCTTTCAAGGTCACCGGGCCATAATAGACCGCTCCCGTTTCAAAATCGATCCACTTTCCTTCCGGCAAATACACGTCTCTCGCCGTCACCTGGGCGTAATCGCTGCCGTAAGCCGGAGCAGCCAGAAGGGAAGGGCCGAGCATCCACTCATATTGCTTCGTCTGCTTCGAAGCCAAGCCGTAAGTGTTCGTATCCGTCGGATACGCAATCGGAAGGGGCGTCATCGTATGCGGATATCCTGAATGAAAGCTGTCCAAAGCTGCGCTATAAATGTAAGGCGCCATAGCCGAATGCCAATCACAGGCTTTTTTGACAATGCCCTCGTAGGCTTCATGATTCATTTTCCATGGTCCGAGTCCTACGGACATCGCCGGGAACACGGCAGCAAACATGGCATTGCGCACAAAGTAGATCTTTTGATCCTCCGTCAACGGGGTTTTCAAATATTTACCCGCAATGATATCTACATAGACGTTTGACGCGCCGCTTGCCGCGTAGTTCAGCCCGTTAATGGCCGGGCGGTCCTGATCCATGCCGTACATCGTATCCTCCAGCCGCAAAATCTCCCCCGGCACGGAGTAGGCAGCATTACGAACCATCGAGTAATAGCCGGCCTCCATCAGCTTGGCGTTTGTCGCATTGCATTTGGCATCATTACGAAGCAGCGCGCCGTCCTTCAGCATCGTATCCTCCTTGAAGCCGTCTGCCCCCCAAAGCCTTGCCAGAGACGAATACCAATTCACCGCATCGGGCTTCCGGGCGTCCAACAAGTAAACGGCCCCTTTCGGAAACTGAACCCGGTACGTGATCGGACTCCCCTTCTCATCGGTTACGAAATAGCCCCGTTCCAGTCCTTCCTGAATAAAGTTACCGTCATTCAAAGCGTTGTAATGTCCCCCATGCTCAGGGAGTGCCTTAAAGCTAATCCGCAGCCCAAGAATCAGCTTCATCCCGCGGGAGTGGAAAAAATCTTTCAACCCCTCCTTGTCCGGATACCTGGGATTGGGCAGCCCGTCCGCTCTTCCTTCCTCGTATTCATCATCCCATATTCCGAAGCTGGTGGTAGCCCCCTGATCGTCCGCTTGCCGGTCTCCCTTCCAAAATCCGGAGCCGATGACGGCCCATTTTAAACGATAACCTTTATCAATATAGGCTTGAAGGTCCTCCTGCACGGACTGCTGATATGTATTCCACCCCAATGACCCGAAGGCTTCATAACCAACCTCGAAAAAATCGTACTTCGGCTTCAGGTCGGGGTATCCTTCCCGATGTCGCGCCAGCTTATAATCCATATAAATTTGCTCCGGCGGCCCGATAAAATAGTATAGACTGGAGACCGCTGTGACGCCGGACGCCCCCAGCGCGTTCTCTTCCCCGTTGATTCTCACCCGCTTTACACCGTCTTCAAAAAGCACCTGCGCAAAGCCTGACGCCGGAAACACGGCGAAATTGGACACGAAACGTTTGCCGTCGTTCGCATTCAAAAAGTGATTGTCGGTGATACCGAATACGTCCGTGCTATCTCCATAGCCTCCGTGATCTCCAAGCCCGTATACCGGCTGCAGCGGCGCCGTCCTTGCGTCAATGGTATACCTTCCCTCCGTCCGGGGGAGCACCTGCAGCTTAACAAAGCTGGAGGAGGGCTCGATCCGAACGTCCGCTTGATCCCCTTTACGATTTGTCACACAGATGTGCACTTGACTCTCGTTGAAGGAAACCAGCGCAGCGGATAACGCATCGTGAACCTCCTCTCCGTTTGGAGAGGAAAATCGGATTCCCGAAATCTCATGTGCCGCAGCAATGACTTCACGATCAGGTGAATGAAAGGAAAAGCAGCATCCGGTTGTATCCACCTGCATCAAATACCTCGCCGTACCAATAATCAGCCTACCCGGCTCCTCCTTCAGGGTAAAGCACTCCGCTAAACGGGATCCTTTGCGATCCATGGCTTCCGCCTCCAAACCTGTTTATTAATTTATCTTTAATTTCACTATACAGAATGAATATTTCTTTTAAAATGCACTGTATTTATATATAATCAATACAAAATTTCATATTCAACAAAGCTGGAGGGTTGCGACGATGGCCTTATTACCGTTCTGGTCTTTCCATCCCCAATTGATTCAATGTACTTATTGGGATCAAAAGCAGCAATTCTCGTATAAGGTGGATACCTATAATGAATGGATCATTTTTGCCGTCGAGGACGGCGCTTTTGAGTACGAAATCATGGAGCATTCGGGAACGGCCGTATTCGGCGATATTGTCGTTTGCCCGCCCGGCGCTCCCTTTTATCGGGAAGTCTTGACACCGCTTTCTTTCTTCTTCTTCCGGTTTCAATGGACGAATGGCAGCGACCCTATCGTGCCTTTCCACGAAACGATGCCTGTCGGTAAAATTACGATCAGAGATACCCGCAGGCTCGCCTCGGATTATTATCGCATAAAGCAGCTGCCTGACCTTACAGACCCTTTTCATTTGGCTTGGATTTCCCTTCACCTGAAGGACATTTTGTACTTGTACTGCTTCGAGTCCGGGCAGCCTGAGATCAAAGCGCCTCTACGCCACGATCCGCTCATGGAACACGCCGTTACCTTGATCAAACAGAAGGCCTTCGAGCCCTTCCGTATGAAGTCGCTGTCCGATTCACTCGGTCTGAACCCTGTGCAATTCACTCGAAGATTTCAGGCTGCCCTCGGTTCGACCCCGAGCGAGTATCTAACCCGCATTCGTCTACAGAAGGCCTGCACGTTGTTGATTACCGGGTCGCTTACCATAGAAGAGGTGGCCGAGCAATGCGGTTACGAGAACGGCTATTACTTAAGCAGGCTGTTCTCCAAAAAATTAAAGATGAGCCCTTCGCTCTACCGCAGGACTCATCAACTGTAATTACTTCACCGACTCGGTTTGCACCATCTTATTGATCTCTTCCTCCAGCTGGAAAAGAGCCGTGTTCACGTCGATTTTTCCGCTCAGGTATTCGGTAAATTTGTTTCGGACCATATTCTCCGCTTTTCCTCTAAACTTCGAGGCAATCGGATATTTCACCGGCTTGCTTTTGAAGATGCCCTGCACGTTTTTGCCTTTCAGCACCTCGCGGGCCGCGCCGAACTCGGATTTGAATTTGGGATCCTTCAGAGGAGTGACTCGCCCCTTTCTGGCGCTTTCCAGTTGAACTTCGTCCGAGATCGCTACATTGATGACCTGAAGCGCCTGCTCCTTATGCCGGCTCGTTTGCGTAATCATCAGCATATTGACACTGGCATTTCCATAGACGTTCGGTTTTTCCGGATAGCTCGGGTACTGCACCATATCCCAGTTCAATGCGTTCTTTGACGCTAGCTCCAAATCGTTAATGATGCTCAAATCCGTGTACATCGCGACGGTTTTCTCTTTCAGGAAGGCGTCCTTCCCCGAGCCTTTCGGCTCATTGCCCGGGATGGAGTAAAACGCTTTCACCATTTCGAACACTTGCTTCCACTGATCGTTATTGATAGTGGCTTTATCGGTTTTCGGATCGACCGCGGCGATACCTAACGGCTGGGAAACCCAGATGACGCTGTTGCCGGGATCAAAACCTCGTATTTGCGTGCCGTTGTCCATACCGGTCACCTTCTTGGACAGCTGAAGCACCTGATCCCAAGTCATACCGTCCGTCGGATACGGTACGCCGAATTTATCAAAAATATCTTTGTTGTAATACAAAGCATGGTAATTTAAGCTGATCGGAAGGCCGTAAAGCTCATCCTTGGCCGAGGCGATCTTGGAATCCTCCAAAATATAAGGCTCGAACCGGCTTAAATCGACATTATGCTGCTTCACTAACGGCGTCATATCGTAAAGCAGCTCCATGTCTTGGTAGGAAGCGAGCTTGCCGTTGTAAGTAAGCACGAGATCCGGCGTTTGACCTGCTGTGATTAATTCGGCCAGACTGGTTCCTTTGCCGGGCTTGATCAGCTCCAGGGTGATGTTAGGATGCTTCTTCTTCACTTGCTCTTGAATGTGAGTGATCAAATCTTCATCAATGTTGGTGTCCATGCTCATCGTGATGGTTACCGGGTCTGTACTGATAGCTGCGGGATTGTTCTTCACGTTTTCCGCCGCAGGCAGGCCCCCGGAGCAGCCCGAAAGGAGAATCGAGCCGGCAATACAAGAACCAACGAATGCTTTGCCCATATTTTTCATAAGCCCCCTCCTAAATGTATTAAATAAGATCTTTCTATTTCAATTTACACTATATACCATCCGTTTTTAATGCACGGAGTTATCAGCTGACTTGCACTCTATTTCATTGTTGTATAAAAAAATTAAACTTTCGGATCCACTCCTTGCTTGGCTCTCCATGGACTCCTTTGTAATTCTCGGGATAGGTTCCTATCCTTACCGTCGATTTGATCAAAATACATCCCGGTCGCCGGGCGAACCTAGTAATCTTCAAACTACATATTCCTGCAAAAATACAACTTTTTTCCACAATTTATAGCGTAACCAAATAGATTTCTGCGTATATACAACATTCCAAGACCATTACCCTCTTTTCAGCCTTTGTACTCTCCCAAAGATGCCTATTCTCACAAATTTCGTTCTGAACCTCACTTGGGACCGTGGATTTCTGCACTTTAGCAGCTTTGCCCCCCTTTGGTTGGGAAAGTGCGCTCGGGTTCAAAGGGAACTTCTTGAGCTCCGCTTAAAGCATCAAAAAAACCGATAACGACGTCCGGTAGGACGATTATCGGTTTGAATGCCTTACTCTCTTCAGCTTATTTTTTTTCGGCGAACTCGATTTTGGCGACGGAAGATCCGATTCCCGGGTCGTTAGGGAGATTATCCCCGCGCGGCAGGTCAAAGTTGCTTATATATAGCGTAGTGCCGACAAAATGCAAGCTCGCCGGGAACTCCAGCGGACCTTTGTTTCCGTTTTGAGTTACCTCCCTCACTTGGCCGTCAAGCGAGACGCGAACAATGGCGTTCCGTTCGTTCGCCGCAACATATACATCCCCGTCCGGACCGATCGTCAATCCGTCAGCACCATATAACAGCTCGCTTTGAGCTACCAGCTCAGAAGCACCCAGGGAGCCGTCTTCGTTGATCGCGAACCGGCTCACCTCGCCTGAGCTTGTATTAGCCACGTAAAGCTTGCCGTCCTTTCCGAAGGCTACGCCGTTAACGGTGATCATCTGTACGGAGCGGGCTGCAGTCAATCCGCTTTTGTAGGTGCTTACCTCGCCATCCGGTGTGACCTTATAAATATTTCCGTTCGCCCCTCCGCTCACATAAAGATTCCCTTTGGCATCGAAGGTTAATCCGTTAGCGCCTTGTACGCCGCTTGCGTACGTTTCGACTTTAGAGGTGTCGAATGCATCGCCTATGAGGTCTTGTTTGGTAACTTTGTAAATAACCCCTTCCATACCGCCGCTTGCTATGTACAAATGGCCAGCTGCATCAAAAGCCATGCCCGTAGCCATCCGGGGCAGCTCCGTCAATACTTCCACCTTCCCGCTTTTCCCCATAATGCGGTACAGCTTCTTCGAGTCCATCTCTACAGTAAAGACTCGATGCTGGTCGTCCGCAATGATTCCTTCGATTCGCATTCCGGTCGCTTTCTCCGGATCAAGGTCCGCTGCGATGGAAACATCCACGGAGTTAAACTTGATTACCTGCTTCACTTCGGGCACAACCGGCTTGTGATCGTTGCCGACTAACTGGACCGTCAGCGTATGCTCTCCCGGGCGCAAGTCCTTAAATACAACCGCCTCATTCTTATAAGCTTTCACTGCAGAAGGAGCATCGAGTTTCTCGGAATCGAGCCACAGGTGAACATGGCCTTCACCCGCCTTAGCTTCTTTGACAATATTGAAATCCTTCAAGAGATGGTTAAAAGCGAATACCGATACCTTTAGCTCGTTACCGACTACGTACCCGCCGGGAGTAATGCCGTGCACTTTAATAGACGGCTTCGCGTCCGTGGCTGTGCTCATCTGGACGAGCCTCGTCTTCGATTCATATCCGATTTGATAACCGAAGGCTTCAAACGCCAGGCGTACAGGAACAAAAACAGCCCCGTCTATGACCTGCAGCGGTGTGGAGGTTACTCTCTCCAAACCGTTCACCCGGTAGGCCTTCCCTGCCGTAAGCTCCAAAATATTGCTTTCCTTCTGGAAGGTTAGCATGCTTGTCCGACTATCCCATTTCGCTTCGGCTCCCAACTGCTTAGCCACAGCCTCGTAGGGGGCATAAAGGCTGCTCTCTACCAAGATTGCTTGACTTGCGAACGAAGCGTCTTTCCCGTTTACCTTAACCGGCATATCCGATTTGACTGACCCGGCTGCCCATCCGACCGACGTAGAAAACATCAGGCTGCATGTCAATACAGCGGCGGTCGATAACCATTTTTTTCTGCTCATTACAATAAGCCTCCTTAAATGGGTGTATGTTTAGCAACATCACCACTACGCATTGTAGTGCTGATGAGTAAAGAACAAGGTAAAGGAGCTCGTTTGGGGTCATCTGGCGTTGAATCGATGCGGCAGTTCAGAGGCAGGAAGTTCAGGAAGCGGTTTCATTAAAGGTAACTTCTTTTTCACTACTAATTTTAGTGGATAAAACTGTTAAATGCAATACGTATTTCCGAGCATCATTCAGTCCAAGGCTGCCGGTAGTCGGCGGCCTTGGACACATATTCGTTTATTCAATTAAGTCCGTGACCGCCCCTTTGGACGCGGAAGCGACGAGCCGGGCATATTTGGCCAGTACTCCCGAGGATACCTTCAGCGGAGGCTGCACCCATGCTTTCGCACGTGCCTCCCGCTCCTCCTCCGATACATCAAACGCGATTTGCTGCGTTTCACTGTCGATGGTGACGATATCCCCGTTCATCAACAGGGCGATCGGCCCGCCTACTTGTGCTTCCGGCGAGACGTGACCCACCACAAACCCATGGGAGCCGCCGGAGAATCTGCCGTCCGTGATCAGCGCAACCTCTCCCCCTAGTCCTTTGCCGACGATAAGGGCTGTGACGGACAGCATTTCCGGCATGCCCGGTCCGCCCTTCGGCCCGCAGTAGCGGATGACAAGCACGTCCCCTTTTTGAATCTCATCCTTTACTATCGCCTCCGTTGCTGCTTCCTCACTGTCAAATACCTTGGCCGGACCGACGAAACGCTGTTTCTTCATCCCTGACATTTTCGCAACGGCCCCCTCAGGAGAAAGATTTCCTTTCAGAACAACGAGCGGTCCGCTCGGCTTAAGCGGCTGACCTATCGGACGTATGATCTCTTGGCCATCAGGAAGCGATTCAGCCTCGGACAAATTTTCCGCCAAGGTTTTGCCGGTTACCGTAAGGCATTCCCCATGAAGAAGACCCTCCGCCAGCAGCAGCTTCATCACACCGGGCACACCGCCAATCTCGTTCAAATCCTGCATGGCATAGTGACCGCTCGGCTTCAGGTCGGCAAGGTGGGGAACCCGCAAACGGATTCGCTCAAAATCGTCCAAGCTTACATCCACCCCAACCGAATGCGCAATCGCCAGCAGATGCAAGAAGGCATTCGTCGATCCGCCTAAGGCCATAACTACTGTAATAGCATTTTCGAAGGCTTTCTTGGTCATAATGTCTTTGGGGTAGATCTCCTGCTCAAGCAAAGCCAAGACCTGCCTTCCCGCTTCGGCACATTCCGCTGCTTTCAGGGAGGAAATCGCAGGGGTCGAAGAGGACCCCGGGAGACTCATCCCCATCGCTTCCGCGGCAGCGGCCATGGTGTTCGCCGTATACATCCCGCCGCACGAGCCTGGCCCCGGGCAAGCACTGCATTCAATCTTATGGAGCTGTTCTTCCGTCATTTTCCCGTCATGATATTGGCCGACCGCCTCGAAAGCCGTAACGATATCGATGTTCCTGCCGTCAAGACGGCCAGGCTGAATCGTTCCCCCGTAAACATAGACGGAGGGAAGGTTCATCCGGCCGATTGCCATCAAGCAAGCCGGGGTGTTCTTATCGCAGCCCCCGATAGCAACGAGCCCGTCGAAGCGCTCGGCTCCGGCAACGATCTCAATCGAATCCGCGATAGCTTCACGGCTTGGCAGCGAGAAGAGCATCCCTCCATGACCCATCGAAATGCCGTCGGATACTGTAATCGTATTAAAAATAAGCGGCGCTCCGCCATGTTCTCGAACCCCTTGCTTCGCCTGCACAGCCAGCTCGTTGATGTGCATATTGCACGGGGTCACTTCACTCCATGTACTGGCTACGCCGATCATCGGCTTTTGAAAATCATCATCAGTAAAGCCGACGGCTCGCAGCATGGCCCTGTTCGGTACTCTATTCACCCCCTCGCTGATAACCTTGCTCCGAATCCGTAAATCCTTCTTCTCGGTCATAACCGCTTCACTCCTATACGCAATATGTTATATGCAATATATCGCATATGAATATTTTGTGCAAGTGGTTTTGAAAATAAAAAACAGCTGCCATATGTGAAGCTTAGCAGCTGTCCTTTATGGAAGAGGCTTGTATTCCCTTAGCCTCAATTCCCTCTCTTGCTGTGAATGATCGCTTCCGCCGGCAGAAGCTCATCTAATGTGTAGATACTCGCCCACCGGTTCGGCGTAAAGTTGGTAGCAAATCCGAAGCTCAGCTCCGCCTTGTGGGGATGTCTAAGATCCGGGATACGGATCGCCATTCCTTCCGGTTCTCTGAAGGTGAGCGATTGTCCGGCTGTCATCAGTTCCTTATCGAGCACTTCGCCCGTTTTCCAATCCACCGCTGTAATGTAAGTATTCCCCTCCGGTGCAACGGAGCCGCTGGAGCCGTAAGCATTGCCCTCGAGCAAATACAGATACCCGCCGTAGGACGCAAAGCCCTGGAAGGTACCGACCGTCGGCTGAGGCACATCGGCTATCGCCGTGTAATTCCCCTTCTTCACTTCCTCCAGCGGATACACCCCGAAGCGGAAGGAAACGTCCTTGCGATAGCGCATCGTGAGCTGGCCGGTCGCCGCATCGATATTGACCGTAGTCCGGTCCGCTCCCTCCACCAGACGGTGCTTCTCCAGCTCAGGCGAGCTTGGAGTGAGAATCTTGCCGTTCTCGAACGGGAACCGTGCAATCTGAGTCCCCCAGCCGCTGCTGCCCTCCGTTACGGAGTCCGTTTCCGTCCATAAGTATGCCTTATCGCCTACTGTTTCCACTCCGATCTGGACACCATGGCCGAAGCCCTTCAGGAACATGTACCCGAGCTTATTCCCTTCCATATCCAGCTGTGTTAACGTCAAGTCTCCGTTCTTGTCCCGGTTGGCACCGCTTACCGGTGCGGTCTCGCCCGGAAGCTGCTGTCCGCCCGCCATTAGCTGCACGACATAAATATGCTGGTTCACGTTATCGAAGGCGAACGATTGAAGCACCGTGCCGTTATGAAGCGCCTTGTCACGGAACAGCTCGTTCGCCGTCCCCGACAAAACGAACATCTTGGACTCCAGCGCAGGGCGCTCCGCCAAACTGGTCGATGCCGCAACAGGCAGCAAACTTACCGCTGTCAGCCCTAGCACCATGGAGAGTAGCAAACGCCGTTTTCCTTGCTTCTTCGTATAAAAATTCATACTGCACCTCCGTTATTAACGGCTTCCGCCGCGATTTGCTTGCGAATGCTCATAGCCGGATACGGGTTGTTCACAGTCATCAGGTTGGCGCCGCAGCCGAGCGAGTCATACACCTGCTGATCCTGATCGGGGCAATACGACCAGGCGAGAATCCCCATCTCCTCAAATTGCTTCACGAGCTGCGAATTCAGCAGCTTCATACTGATCCCAACCGCCCACATCTTCGAATACGTACCTTCGGGACCCTCTGCAAAATTGGACATCAGTTCCCCCGGAAAGCCCTGGGTTTTGAGTCCATACCGGTCATGGATGTAGGCGACGATGTCCGCGTCGAAGCTGGTGAACACGCATCGGGGCAAGTAGCGGTGACGCTCAAGCATGGAAATCGCCTGATCGGCCACCGCCCGGGCATCGGGGCTTGGCTTGATCTCCACATTCAGCAGCACATCCGGATAGTCTGCAAGCAGGCCGCAGAACTCCTCGAAGGTAGGGATCTTGAGCCCTTCGAATACGGGATGAAACCAGCCGCCTGCATCCAGCTGCTTCAGCTCGTTCGCCGTATAGTCCCCGACCCGGCCCGAGCCGTTTGTAGTTCGGTCCAGCGTGGCGTCGTGAATGACCATCACGACGCCGTCCTTGGACATCCGCAAATCCAGCTCCAGCATATCTACTCCGAGCTCAAGCGCCTCACGGAAAGCGAGGAGCGTGTTCTCCGGATATTCGCATTTCAGACCTCTATGTGCCGCAATGGTGATGGAGTTCTTATTCTCAAGACGATTGATCATAGTAAACTCAATCCTTTCCCTTTCCGGCTCTTACTGCTTCAGCAAACGCTCCGCTTCCTTCTTGAACGTATCCAGAGTCGACTCGATGTTCTTGTTATCGTACATAATCGCCTGGATTCCTTTGAAAAACTCCTGCATGATGGCAGGCCAAGCTACGTGCTTATTGGTATCGACGGCATATTGAAGCTGATCGTATGCCACCTTTCGGTTCGGCTCCTTCGCCCAAAGATCCTTCATCTGCTGCGACTCAACCATCTTCTTGGTGAAAGGCAAATACCCGGTATCCAGCACGAACTGCTGGCCGCCCTTCGGATCCTGCATCATCCACTTAATAAACTCGAAGGCTGCATCCTTATTCTTGGAGCCTGCCATCAGTGCTACGTTCGCTCCACCCGTAGGGTTGGCGTACACCTGGTCCATCGGCAGGAACGCCGTCACATAGTCAAATTTCACATTGCTGGTAAGGCTGCCGATCACGCCTGTCGACTGGAACATCATGCCGATTTTACCACTTGTAAACATTTGGTTGACGATATTGCCCGAATCCTGCTGCGGCGGATAATACAGTCCTCCGGAGGCTTGCATCTCCTTGAGGAATTTGAAGGCTTTCACGCCTTCGCCATTCGTAAAGCCGATCGACGTTCCGGCATCGTTGAAGAATTTGCCCTTTGCCTGGCTGATCATCGCGATCGGATACCACGTATCGTAAGGCATGCTGTAGCCGTACCGTTTGATTTCATTGCCTTCCTTAATCACAAGCGCATTCGCGACCTTCCTCAAGTCATCCCACGTTTTAGGAATGGCCAGCCCTTTCTCATCCAGCATCGTTTTGTTGACATGAAGGATCGGGGTGGAACGGTTGAGCGGGAGCGAGACCAGCTTTTTGTTAAAGGTCGAATGCCCCATCAGTCCCGGCGTAAACTCATCCACGCTCATGCCGGTCTTCTTGAAGAACGGGTTCATATCCTCCAACACATCCGAGTCGGCGAAAAGCTGAACGTAGGCTCGCTCCAGCATCGCCACGTCCGGTGCCGTCTTGGCCGCAACGGCTTGCTGCAGCTTGGTAACCGTCTCGTCATAGCCCCCCTGGAACGTGCCTACGACCTCAATCTTGCTCTGCGATTCGTTGAAGCGTTTGATCATGGCGTCGGTATATTCCCCGTTCTTTCCTCCAAGGGAATGCCAGAAGTTCACCGTAATCTTGCCGTTACTGCCTGCAGCGGGAGCAGCAGGGGTCGCTGAGGAAGCCGGTGCGGCAGGTGTACTGCCGCTAGGGCCTGTCGGCTGCTGCTGCCCGCCGGAACAGCCGGCGAGCACTGTGGATATCATTGTCGTTGCCATCAAAACCGTCGAAAACTTTTTCTTCATGGATCAAAACCTCCGCTCAATGAGTAGTTTTTATAACTGAAATCCAACATGTTTTACTTAATTCCTGAGTACACAAACGCCCTTACAATCTGCTTGGAGGCAAATAGATATACGATCAGAATCGGCACGACCAGCACAACGTTCCCGGCCATAATAATGTGCCAGTTACTGATGCCTTCCGTCTCCCGGAGCATGGCGATTCCCATCGTAAGCGGCCTGACGGCAGCCGAGTCGGTCATAACGAGCGGCCAGAAATAGTCGTTCCAATGGCTGACGAAGCTGAACAATGCAATGGTCGCCAAGGCGGGCATCGACATCGGGATCATGATTTTCCATATGATTTTGAACTCCGAGCTGTTATCCAGCCTTGCCGATTCGATAATTTCTTGAGGCACCTGCATGAAATACTGGCGCAGCAGGAAGATCCCGAAGGCATTGGACATGAACGGAATGATCTGCGGAAGCAGAGTGTCGATAATCCCCCAATCGGCTAGCATCAGGTAGACCGGAATGAAGGTTACTTGCCCGGGAATCATAAAGGCCAGCAGCACCATAGAGAACAAAATCTCTTTCCCGGCAAAACGGTATTTGGCAAACGCATAAGCCGCCGGGACCATGACGATCAGCTGCAGGAGAATGATCGTGAAGGTGACGATGACCGAATTTTGCGCATAGGTTAAGAAAGGGCCGGCCCTCATCGCTTCTACGAAGTTGATCCATTGCGGCCATGCCGGTATCCAGGTCGGCGGGAAAGCCATTGTCTCCTGGAAGGTCTGAAGCGAGGTGGAGATCATCCATAAGAACGGAAAAACGAATATCATCAGAATGGCAGCCTTCAATACAATGTCCAAGGCCGATCTCATGTATTTCCAATCAAAAGTCAACGGTTACCCCCCTTTGTCGTATTCAAGCTTAGCTCCTTATTGGTAATGCACCTTTTTGGAGAGTAACCGGAAGTAGACGAAGGTCAGCAGTGCGATGATGGCCATCAGCACCACTCCGGTAGCGGAAGCATAACCAATACTGTTGGTTCTGAATTCGTAGATGTAATAAACGAGCGTTGTCGTAGCCGCATTCGGACCGCCTGCGGTCATAATCTTCACCGTATCGAACACCTTAAACGAACCGATGGTCATAATAATCAGGATAAAGAACAGCTGCGGAGAAATGAGCGGCAGCGTAATTTTATAAAATACCTTGAATCTGCTGGCGTTATCGAGTGCAGCCGCCTCGTAGATGGTAGGCGGTATGCTTTGCAGTGCTGCGACGATAATTAATGTGTAGTATCCGATGTTTTGCCACACGGAAACGATAATAATAGAAATCATCGCGGTCTTGGAGCTCTGCAGCCATTGCGACGGCGGCAGACCGATCGCCTTAAACAAGTAATTCAGCATCCCGTAATTCGGCTCCATCAGCCACATCCATACCAATGCAACCGATACGATGGAGATGATGTGCGGGGTAAAAATCCCGGCCTGCACCAACGCATTCAAGCGAGTCTTCTTATTGAGCCACACCGCAATGAGCAGCGATAAGAGCATGGTCAGCGCAACGACCCCCACCGTATAAACCACCGTATTGGTGAGCGCTGCATAGAAGTCCTCACGAGTGAAGATTTGCGTGAAATTGTCCGTGCCGATAAATTTGCTTTTATCCTTGTTGAGCAAATTGTATTTATAAAAGCTTAATTTGATCAAATAAATGACGGGATAGATGACAAAGAGAATGATACCGGTCATAGCGGGCAGGACCATGAGATAAGGACGGATCAGCTCCCAAATTCTTCTCTTATCCATGACACTGTCCTCTAAGCGCTTTCAAATAGTCGTCATGGCGAGCGTCGTTCTTGCGAATTCGCTGCTCATCTGCCCCGAAGAAATAGATTTTGTCGGCGTCCACACCCAAATACACTTCCTGACCGGAGGAATACAGGTCTTCCGTACATTTCACCATGAAGGAATGGCGCTCCGACCTGATTTGGTAGATCGTTTCCGAGCCCAGCATCTCTCTGGTGACAATCTGTCCGCGAATCGAATAATGCTGCTCTCCCTGCTCCGCAGACAAAACTGCGCTTTCCGGGCGAAATCCGAAGCTCGCCCCATCCGTGCCAAGCTCCCCCACGTTCATTGGCGGAACCCCGATGAATTGCGCCGCGAACAGGTTGCTCGGATTGCGGTAGATCACCTCCGGCGCCGCTTCCTGTTGAATTTTCCCTTTGTTCATGAGTACGATCGTATCGGCCATCGACATGGCCTCCACTTGGTCATGCGTCACATAGACAAAGGTGGTGCCGAGCTTCTTATGCATCTCGATCAGCTCGATCCGCATCTGGACCCGGAGCTTGGCGTCCAGGTTGGAAAGCGGCTCATCCATGAGAAACACGGATGGCTTCTTCACCATAGCGCGTGCCAAGGCAACCCGTTGGCGCTGCCCCCCGGACAGGGTAGACGGCTTGCGGTCCAGGTAATCGTACAATCCTACAGTAGAGCTGATGCTATCCACCAGACGGGTTCTCTCTTCCTTCGGCACCTTATTATTTTTCAAGCCGAATTCTATGTTCTCCCTCACCGACATCGTGGGGTAGATCGCATAGTTTTGAAACACCATCGCCACCCCTCTTTGGCCTGGAGCGGTTCGGGTCACATCCTTGCCGTTGATCAGAACGGAACCCGAGGTATGCGGGTCAAGACCGGCGATCATGCGCAGAAGGGTCGTCTTCCCGCACCCGGACGGACCTACCAATACGGTAAATTTGCCGTCTTCAATCTTGAGATTCAAGTCTTGAATGATCACGTTATTGCCAAAAGACTGCGTCACTTTCACGAATTCAATCGATGCCAAGAGCCAGCCTCCTTATCTTTAGTTGTAATTAAGCGCTTACAAGCCGCTCCAAAAACTTCGGATGTTAACTGCCGGGCTTTTGTGATACAATCCTAGGTAAGACTTCCACTGTGTCACCAGTGAAAGTCCAGGATTGTTTTTTTCCAGTCCCTGTGAGATAAGGCAGATTCCAAAGCGCCAGCGAGGTCCTCTGCCTTGCTCACCTCCGTAAATTTCCCCGGAAGCAATCTTCTTAATGTGTCTTGACATTCCTGCTGCATCATCACCTGAAGCACATCCTGGAAGTCCTGTATCGAGCTGCGGCTGCTGCCGTGAATCGTAATCCCTTTCTCCAGCACATCCCGCGTGTTGATCGGTACCAGTTCCTCACTCACTCCCATGGCAATCAAGTGTCCACCGGGCTTCAGAAGGTTTATCCCTTGATTCACTGCGCTTTCGCTAAAGCGGCCCCCTGTACATTCGAAGACAATGTCCGCCTTCTGTCCGGAGAAGAAATCATAGCTTTGAACCATCTCCGTCTTGGCAAAAGAGAACTGATCCAGCTTCTCCCGAATCGCTCCGAATACCATAAGCCTGTCGGAGTCCACACCGAATGCATAATGCACAATCGCTGCCGTCAAATATCCGACAGGTCCGTCTCCGAACACGGCTACCTGCGCCCGATTCAACAGATGGCTCACGCTTCTGGCCGCCCGGTAGGAAACGCTGCACAGCTCTGTAAGCACGGCAATTTCATCCGGGACGGAGGGAGGAATCGGTATGGCGCACGGCTCTGGAAGAACTAACCGGCTTTGGGCGATCCCGTCTGTGCCGCTACCCAAAAATTCCGAGCGGTAGCAGTAATTGTCTTCAATTTCATTCCTGCATGCCGGACAGCATTGCTCCCGCTCCAGCTCGTGGAGCAGATAGCCTGGCACATTCGGCACAATGACTACGCGTTGCCCTACGGCAAGCTTCGTTTCGTTGGTTTCGACCACTCTTCCGATGCCTTCGTGCAGCAATGCCATGGGAAGCTTCTTGGCCAATACCTCCGGCTTCCTCATTCCGCCGAAGTAACGCAGATCGGCGTGGCAGATGCTCGCCATCGTCGGCTCTATGGCCACATACCCTCTGCGAAGCGGTCTTTCGATAAGAAGCTCCTCAATTTCGCTTGGCTTCGTCAGCCGCAAAGTACGCGATTGTACATTGCCTATTCGTGAATGTAACACGAATGGTAACACCTCCATCTTAATTTCATGCTATTTATGTGAACTCCACGGCCCTTAGAGCAGCCGCGAAGGAGTCACCCAAGGAAGGTTAGGCAAGAAGCACATTCACACCGGCTTCCTGAAATTGCCTGCGTTCATACTCCGCCAATTCCTTACCGGTAATTAGCGTGTGAATCGCGCTGTTCGGGGCGACCTTATGCAGCGAAAGCTTGCCGATCTTCGAATCGTCGGCTACGACAATTACTTCCTGGGCCGCTTGGATCATCCCCTGCTTCGCCGTGACGAGCTGCGCCTCCGGATGCATGAGTCCGTGCTTCGGGTGAATCGCCGGCGTCCCGATGAACGCTTTGGATACATGCAGCGACCGGAGCACCTGATCGGTAAACATCCCGTTCAGCATGAAGCTGGACGGATACAGCTCGCCACCGGTAACGGTCACCTTTACGCCCGGAGCATCTCTTAGCTCGGCAGCGACGTTGATATCATTCGTCACCACGGTCAAATTCGAGCGGTGCACCAGGTTCTTGGCGATATGTAATGTGGTGGTGCCGGAGTCGATGATAATGTTCTCCCCATCCTCCACCATGCTTGCCGCCAGCTGCCCGATCCGCATCTTTTGATCCAGCTGCACGTTAGACCTCTCATTAAATGAAGGCTCGTTATGCGTCAGCTGCTCTACAATGACACCGCCGTGCGTTCTTTTCAATAACCCCTCGTGCTCAAGCTCCGCCAAATCCCTGCGGATGGTCGCTTCGTGGACATCGAATTCCACCGCCAGCTTAGCCACGGAAGCGACACGATACTGCCTTACAAAGTCTACGATTCTTAATTTGCGTTCAGCAGGTAACATCGAGAATCCTCCTCCCGAAAAATTGCTCATATATGTTCACTAAATGTTTATAATTGCTCGTTTGAATACCTTAAGGTTACCTTTGAAAGCCCTTTCTGTCAATATGTTTGATAAAAAAAAGTAAAATCAACCGTTTAATTTGCATAAGCACGCATAATCTTACACTTTGAACACGGAATTGTTTATTTTTGTTCGTTGGCTTCAGAGGTTTAAACCCCACGCCATTCCCACTTCGGGCTACTTCTTGCTTGTTTCTGCTTTCCTTTTTCCTAAGACATTCCGGCCAGAGGTGGGAGTCTGTTCATTTGGGAGCATTCTAATTGTGCAAATGCGCAACTTTTTCCCGATGGTTTCCATCGGAATCAAAAGATTTCTGCGTATTAACAACATTCCTGGACCATTTGCCTCGTTCTAACCCGTTGCATTCTCCCAAAGATGCTTATTCTCACAAATCTCGTTCCGAGCCTCTCTTGGGCTCGTCGATTTATGCACATTAGCAGCATTGCAGCCCTAGGTAAAGCCGGTTCACAGAAGTACATTCGTGTCTAAATAAGCTATTGCACGAAAAACCGCCAGGAATACATCCTGACGGTTCAATCCAAAAAGCTTACGCTATGGACGTAGGTGCGCCGAAAATCGAAGTGTATCCGCTGATCGAGCTCAGGACCCGTTCCGCTTCTTCATCCGTCATCGAGCCGAAGCGCTCCGCCGCGTCAACGATTTTGGGGAATAGGTGAATGTCTCCCGCTGTAGCGAAGCCCTTCAATCCAGGGAACGAAAGAATAAAATGTACACAGGCATCGATGACATGCTGCTGATCGAAGGGCTCATACCAGGTTGCATAAGACCGCTGCTGACCTTCCGCCCACGGTCCCTTCGCTATCGCCTTGATTGCGCGAACCGCGGCCTGCTGCTTCTCCGCTTCCTCCATTAAGGCATCGAAGGCCTCACGATACTCAGGCAAGGAATACATGTAGTAATTGAGCGGCAAAAGCACAGTCTCGAAGGGGAAGCGCTTTAATGCCTCCAGATGTGTGGCCGGAGCCTGATGTCCGTGACCCGTTATGCCGATCGCTTTAACGATCCCCTCCTCCTTCGCTTCCACCGCAGCCTCTAAGGATCCGCCTTGGGCCGTACATTTGTCCAGCTCCTCCAATGTGCCTACTGCGTGAAGCTGCAGCAGATCTACCGAGTCAACCCGCATCCGTTCCAAGGAGCGATAGATTTCTTCCTTCGCCTGAGCCTTCGTTCGCATCCCGGTCTTCGTTGCCAGGAAAATGTCATTACGTACCTGGCTGATCATCGGACCCATACGCAGCTCTGCGTCTCCATAGCTGGCGGCCGTATCAAAATGATTCACACCGTGCTCCAGAGCATAACGTATGGACTCGTCCGCTTCGGCCTGTGTTACGTTCCCCAGACTCGCGGCACCGAACATCACCACAGAGCTCTCATGACCGGTTCTTCCTAAGGTCCGCTTGATCATTGACAATGCCTCCCGTTTATTTCGTATGTAATTAGTATGATTTAACTATTCATCTGCGGAGAACCCGGCGACAGCTGCATCAGCTCCACCCGATTCCCGTCCGGATCCCGGACCCAGCACTGATAATTCGTGTCCTTCCCCTGCTTCGGCTCCACATCAAGGGGAATTCCGTTCGATCTCAGATGGGCAGCTGCCTCATGAATATCGTACACCTCCAAGCAAAGATGATCGAACCCAATCTGTCCCCGCTGCGTCTCAGGCTTATGCTGCCCGCCGTAGAACAGCTCGATAAACTGTCCTTCACATACCTTGACATACACAATCCATGGACTGCCGTCGTCCTTATGAAGCTCGAACGCTTTAGTCAATCCAAGGATATCGCAATAAAAATGAAGCGATCGTTCCATATCTTCTACAATCAATGCAAGATGTCCTAACCGTTTGATCAAAGCCAAGGCATTCATCTCCTTATCTTATATCAGATTGCCGGTCGCACTTCCAATATAACACATCCCGAAGCCTTACGGTGAGGCGCTTTCAAGTGTAAATGCCTGATCTTTAAGCAACAAAAATAACCCGGAAGGTTGAACACCGCTCCTTTCGCGTTCACCCCTGCCGGGCTATTTTCTAGTGCTGTTTCAATAGCTATTAGGGGCTAGCTTTTTAACGTTTATAAGAACCTCCCCGCTTGGGCATACCAATAAACGCATAAGTAGTATATTATTGGTAATCCTAACTCTGCATATATCCTAAATGAAGGACAATCCGGCTATGCTCTTTTTCAAGAAAGGCAAACACAATCCCCAAACAAGAAAACAGAAGATTCCTCACTCTGTCAATCAGCTCAAGCAACCCCTGTCCTCCAGTATTGCGGAAAATATTAATGATATTCTCCATGCTGTCGGGACCAGTGATGACATCGTCACTCGATCGTTTCGGGCGGGGCCGGACGGGCAAATCAATGCCTGCATTCTGTTTACCGACGGTTTGACAGATATCATATCGGTTCAGCAATTTGTTATCGATCCTTTGATGAACCGTGTAGGTCAATCTGAGCTGGACAAGCTGCTCACGATGGGCAATCTTCTGGTGGTTGGGCTGAAGGAGCTCGTTTTGTCGGCGGGGTCCATCCGGGATATTGCGGATAGAGGTACCTTGCTGGACTCACTGTTGTCGGGGCATGTCATTTTGCTGGTGGACGGTTACCCGCAAGCCTTGGCGATCGACATGAGCAAGTCGGAGGACCGCGGCGTATCGGAGACAATGTCGCAGACCGTCGTTCGCGGACCGAAAGAGGCCTTCACGGAAAAACTGCGGACCAATACGTCGCTGCTGCGGCGTAAGATTAAAGACTCGAGGCTCTGGCTCGAAAACGTATCCATCGGCCGTATTACCAAAACATCCGTTTCCATAATGTACGTCAAAGGCTTGGCCAACGAAAAAATCGTCGAAGAAGTCCGGAGCCGACTTGGCCGCATCGATTTGGACGGCATTCTCGAGGGCAGCTATATCGAAGAAATGATTGAGGACAGTACTTGGACGCCATTTCCGACTGTGTTCAACTCGGAACGGCCGGATGTTATTGCCGCCGGGCTGCTCGAAGGACGAATCGCCATTCTGGTAGACGGATCCCCTTTCGTGCTGATGGTTCCTGCCCTGTTCACCCAATTCTACCAAGCTGCGGAAGATCATTATCAGCGCGCTGATATCAGTTCATTGATGCGTTTCTTGAGAATTATCGCCTTAATCATCGCTCTCAGTGCGCCATCGCTTTACATTGCAATAACAACGTTCCATCAGGAGATGCTCCCGACCCGGCTGCTGCTGAGCTTGGCGGCACAGCGGGAAGGGGTGCCATTTCCCGCCTTTATCGAGGCGTTGATTATGGAGATTACATTCGAAATCTTGCGGGAGGCCGGAATCCGCATGCCTAGAGCCGTCGGACAGGCCATCTCGATCGTAGGCACGCTTGTTATCGGCCAAGCCGCAGTAGAAGCCGGAATCGTATCCGCTGCGATGGTCATCGTCGTTGCGATTACGGCGATTTCCAGCTTTGTCATTCCCGCTTATAACCTTTCCATCAGCATTCGCATGCTTCGCTTTCTATTGATGGGGCTAGCTGCCTCCTTCGGCTTGTACGGCATCACCATCGTCACGATTATATTGATTCTGCATATGTGCAGCTTGCGCTCCTTCGGCGTTCCTTATATGAGTCCGTTTGCCCCCTTCATAGGCGAGGACCAGAAGGATGCCATCTTCCGGCTGCCGCGCTGGATGCTGCGTACACGGCCGAAACTGGTCAGTGAGCAAGATATGGTTCGGGAGCAGCCGACGCCCGCTCCGAAATCCCGAGGCTCCAATTGACGACAGGGGAGGTATTCATTTGGGCAAGCGAATACATAAGCTGATCTTGCCGCTGGCTTGCATCACTCTCATCTTGTCCGGCTGCTGGAATCGCCGGGAAATGAACGAGCTTGCAATCAACATGGGTCTCGGCATTGACAAAGTCGGCAAGGAATACCGAATCACGGCACAAGTGGTCAATCCTAGAGAAGTGGCAGCAAAAGGAGGAGGAGGGGGCGAGTCTGCAGTGACCGTATATCAAGCATCAGGAGTTACCATCTTTGATGCGATCAGGAGAATCACAGAGGAAAGTCCGCGAAGACTTTACATGTCGCACCTGCGTGTTCTCGTTTTGGGAGAAGGCTTGGCAAAGCAAGGAATCGGTCCTGTATTAGACTACCTCTCCAGGGATCATGAACTGCGTACCGACTTCTACATCGTTGTCGCCAAGGATACGCGTGCGGAAGAAATCCTTAAAGTGCAGACCGCCATCGAGGAGGTCCCCGCGAACAAACTGTTCACCTCGATGTACGAGTCCCAGAAATCATGGGCTCCCACGGTGACGGTGACGCTCGACAAGCTGATTACAGATTTGGTCAGCGAAGGAAAGAACCCTGTGCTAACCTCCGTAAAGCTCATTGGCAAGGCTTCGAACCCACAGGTGAAAACAAACCAGACGCCTAATCCACAACCGCGAATCAAGCTTTCAGGACTGGCCGTGTTCAGAAAGGATAAGCTGATCGGTTGGCTGGACGAGGAGCAAAGTAAAGGGTATTCCTTTCTCATCGATAAAGTGGCGAACACCGTAGGGAGAATCACGTGCCCTGACGGGGGAAAGCTGAACCTGGAAATCGTACGAACCAAAACCGATACGAAAGGCAGAGTCGTTAACGGCAAGCCTGAGATCCGAATCGATATCCACAGTGAAGGAAATATCGGAGAGGTGCAATGCCAAATCGATTTGACAAAGCCGGAAACGATCACCGAGCTGGAGAACATTGCGAATGAGCGATTGAAGCAAATCATACTGCAAACAATCAATACTGTACAGAAAAACTACAAAACCGATATTTTCGGCTTCGGGGAAACGATTCGCCGCTCGGATCCGAAGGGCTGGAAACAAATCAGGGAGGATTGGGACAAGCTATTCCCTGAAATGACGGTACAAGTCAACACGGATAACCAAATCCGAAGGCTCGGGACAGTCACCAATCCCATTTTCAAGCAATGAAAGGAGTGAATCGGTAATGTGGACTGCAATAGGGATCATTGCAGCTTCTCTCGCTATTCTTGCGATTGATGGACCGAGGCTTCGAAAATTGCAGCCAAAACGGGATTTCATCGTATTCTCCGGTTTTCTCCTGCTCGGCACCGGCCTAAGCATCATCGAGTTTGCTACGCATCTGGAACTGCCGAACCCGTCGGATCTGCTCATTGTTGTCTACAAGCCGGTCCATTATGTCATAACAAGCTTACTGTAATCATGTCCTAGGAAGAAGGCGGAAGCGGTGGAAAGAGCGAAAATCAACGCATCGGAGCTCGTTGCGCTGATGCTGCTATTCGAGATAGGAAGCTCCGTGGTTGTAGGGCTGGGCATGCAAGCGAAGCAAGATGCATGGATGGCTATTCTGATCGGTATGGCGGCCGGTTTCATCCTGTTTCTCGTCTATGACTATTTGTACCGGTATCATTCCTGCCTATCCTTGATCGGCTATTTGCAGATCATCCTTGGGAAATGGGTCGGCCGGGCGGTTGCTTTTCTATACATCGTTTACTTTTTATATATCGCTGCGAGAGTGCTGAGGGATTTCGGAGCCTTGCTGTTAAGCTCAACACTCCCCCTCACCCCGATGCTAGTTGTCAATATGATTATGATGCTGGCCGCGGTATACGCTTGTTCGCTTGGAATCGAAGCCATCGGAAGAGCTAGTGAAATCTTCCTGTGGATCATACTCATGCTTGCAGTATTGGCTATCTTCCTCCTCACCGCATCAGGCGTTATCAATTGGGAGAATTTGAAGCCGCCGCTGGAGCATGGATGGAAGCCCGTACTGAAGACGGTGTTCCCGCAAACCATGACGTTTCCTTTCGGAGAAATCGTCGCCTTCAGTATACTTCTTCCGTATTTGAACAATCCGCTTCACGCAAGACGTCTCGGTCTTGTTGCCATCTTAATCAGCGGTCTTATTCTGAGTTTCATCATCGCGGTTAACATCAGTGTGTTAACGGCATACAACGCAGAGAACTCAACCTTTCCGTTACTCCGAACGATCGGCAAAATCCGGTTGGCCGGTTTTATCGAGAGGCTGGAGGCGATTGCCATCGTCACTCTGATTATCGGCGGTTTTTTCAAAATTACGATCTTTTATTATGCAGCGGTAAAAGGCGCTCACGAACTGTTCCAAGTCGGGACGCGGAAAGAGCTTGCCTTGTGGCTCGGTTTGCCGCTATTGGTCTCTTCCGAAATCATCGCCGACGGGTATACGGAACATATCGACATCGGTCTCAAGCTCGTTCCGTTGTATCTTCACCTACCGTTTCAAGCAGGCATTCCTCTTTTGCTGCTCATAATCACTTGGGTACGCAAAGGATACTATCCCACAAGCAGGTGATCGTCTTGCAGAGTCAACAAACCATCAGCGTCCGGCAGTTCATCATCCTTATAACGTTCTGCACGGTGGGCGATTCCATTCTGGTTCTGCCGTCGATCCCCGCCCTGCACGCCAGAGAGGATGCCTGGATATCCGGACTGATAGGCCTTATGATGGGACTGCTTTTCATTTATTTTTTCGCCGTGTTCGGCAAGCTGTACCCCGGGTTGACTATTTTCGAATATAACCGGAAATTGTTCGGGAAGTGGATCGGCCGATCCGCTACCCTTCTTCTTATCTATTATTTCTTCCTGATGGTATCCTCGCAAGTACGGGAGATCGGTGATTTTATGACGACGCAGATCATGCCGGAAACTCCCATCCAATCGATTGTGCTTTTATTTCTGCTTACCTTAGTGGTCGGTGCCCGCCTTGGAATCGAAACCATTGCACGGGCAGGAGAAATTTTCATTCCTCACTTTTTCCTGCTTTTCTTGATTCTCGCCGTTTGCCTGGTGCCGGAAGCCGAGTTTCGGAATATATTTCCGATCCTGGACAACGGCATCGCGCCGGTTCTTAGGGGGGCGCTTACGACCACCACGTTTCCATTCGCAGAGAACGTCATCATGCTGGTGATTCTCCCATCGGTCAAACAGAGCAAGCCGCTTGCCAGAAACATGCTGATCGGAGTATTGATAGGCGGAATCATTCTGGAGCTGGTGATCGTTCTGACTATTGTGGTGCTGGGGGCCCCAATCACAGCCTATCAAATGTATCCCAGCTATGCTCTTGCCAAGAAGATCAGCATCGGCAATTTTTTGGAGCGGATTGAAGCCATGCTGGCGATCATGTGGATCATGTCCACTTTTTTCAAGGCGGTGCTTTATTTTTATGCTCTCATGCTCGGATTGTCTGATTTGACGAAGCTAAAGGAACCGAAGACGCTGGCACTTCCGCTCGGCATGATTCTGCTCGTCTCCTCCATTGCTGCGTTTCCGAACGCTTCATATTTCAACGATCTTATTGACAATTACTGGCCATATTTTGATTTTACATTCTGTCTCGGGCTGCCTCTGCTGCTGCTCGCAGTAAGATTCGTCAGAATAAGGTCCGGAAGTTTGCGATAGCCATAGCGGGAGCCGGATACTTGCTATTGCTCCGACCCGATCACTTGCTCCTCCATTAGTAAGAAGAGACACTAACCGCAACATCGTCAGTGTCTCTCCTTACAGTAGCAGTATTATTTTTTCTTCAAATATGCGATATCATCCAACAGCTTCCGCGCAAACAAGGCATCCATTTGTTTACCGGCTTGCGCCTCGATCTCATTCTGCAAGGCTTTCAGCCCGTTCTGTACTTGCTCGGCATCGGACCGGGCTTTATGAATATGATCGACTTTGGAAAGCAAGCTGTTCGATACGCCTTGATTCCCGATCCAGCCTTGCTCTCCTCCATAACGGATCAACTCGCCCAAATGGTCGATATCCATCATCACCTCAAGCGTAAACTCGCGAGCCGTAACGTTTCCGGCCTGATCGGATGCGGTCGCTTGAATCGTATGCCTTCCGGATGCAAGCGATAACGGCGTTACCATCAAAGGCTCGCTCATTTCCGCACCGTCCAATTTGAAAGAGGTGCTTGCAATTCCACTTAACGAATCGGTGACCGCGAAGCGAATGGCTGCCGAAGCCGTCCGATAGACGGCCAGCGATACCGTCGGCTCGATCGTCGGTCCGGACATATCGAGCATAACCGTTGCCGACTTGATCGTTTCTTGGTTTCCGGCGCGGTCGACGCTATAGTACTCGATGGAGTGAACGCCTTCCGTACCGAGGCTGATCGTATTGCCCTTGGCATAAGCCCCATGGTTAACACGGTATAACGTTTCAGCGATGCCACTGCCTTGATCGGCTGCAGTCAGCTTCACCGTTTGCGGCGAAGCTTGCCAGCCGGCTTTGACATCGTCGGTTGTAGTGGGAGCAACCGAGTCCCTGAACGTAATGACATGCGATTTACCAATGGAACCGGCCGTATTCACGACCAGCTTAATCGTAGGCGACGTTTGCACTACTTCGATCGTGGCGTCGTGACCCACGACGGACAACTCCGCTTTGTTCAACTCAATCGTTACCGCGCTTTGCTTTTGCGTCGGATCGGAAACGGCGAGCGTGACCGATCCGTTCGATTCCTTCATCATAACGGACGCCGGGTTGTAGGCGGTCAGTCCGTCAACAGTACCCGCGTTCCAGAAGTTCGCGGCGGTAATGCCGAGGCCTGCTTCTTTCACGGCATGCACGTCTTGTGTCTGGCTAAGAATCGCGATGTTCGGACTTTCGCTGTACACTTCCGTCGATGCGGCATCCTTCCCAGGCAATAGCACGTAGGCGTAGGAAGCGTCGGTCGGATTCACCCCGTGATCAAATGCCAGGCTTAAATAATTTCTCGTAATCGGGGCTGGGCTTCCCCCGGAGTTAATATCCTTCCATGCGCCGGTTCTGGCTTCGCGAAGTCCCGCTATGGTCGCATCTTTAGGGAAATAGTAGCCGATATCGGAATTGGCTTCGTTGCCCGATAGGTGTGCCCACTTGACGTTATCCATCATTTCGGACCAACCCAGCTCAGCCGGTTTCCTCGCTCCGTTCACCGTGAGCGCATTGTCGCAGTTACCGTTCAGCTTCCGGTTTTCCACAATCGTTTCTGTCTTTCGGTTGTCCGTACCGGTAATGCCGCTTCCGATCGCGACGATTTCATCGTCGAAGGAAAACCACGACTTCTTGCCCTGCAATGTGCTTCCCGTGCTCTGCTCGAGCGAAAAGTGCATCCCGGCGGCGCCGTACAGGCCGTCGATTGACGATCCTCCGACCCAATCCTTCGGGTTCATGTAGGCAGCCCAATCCTTCGGCGTCTTGTAGGATCCGTCCGTCGTCGTTCCCGGCAGCCGGTACGAATCGACGGTCGGCCAGAAGTCCTGACGAAACTGGGTCAAATCGTTATTGTACAGTGAAGTCATGCCTATCCCCGTATACCAGCCTCTTCCATTCTCCCCGTTGCCGTATTCGAAGGCGCTGATCCGGTCGGAGAACATGCTGATGCCCAAGCCGAACCCGGGTCGTAAATGAACGATCCTGTCCATACCGGCAAACACTTGATGCTTGACGAGCTCCCCTCTCGGCTCGATCGCCGAATCGCTCATCAGCTTTTTGACCAGGCTCATTTCGTAGATCGGCAGCCCTTCTACATAATTGGTATAGGTTGTGTCCGACCGGATCCATTCCTTGACCATCCGTTTGATGGAGACCGCTTTATCCGCCGGAGCGCTTTCGGCCAGACGCAGAATCGTCATAATGATGCCTCGGGCACTGCCTGCCGTCTGTCGGGAAATGCCTCTCCCATTCACCATATCCATCAGCTGGCCCTTGTATATGATCGGCTCGAAGGTATCGGCCACCCAATCGTACACGTTGTTTACGTTCGGATCGCTCACCGTCCATGGAGATCCGTTCAGCAACAGCATCATATCGGCGGCACGATTAAGCCATACCGCTCCATACCCGCCCGTATACGCGATGTTGAAATGCTGGACGAGCGAACCGTCCTTGTATACGCCGTCTCCTTTGGTCGCATAGACGAACTCGGGCCCGATCGCATCGCGTCCCTGAACAATTTTGGCGCTCAGCATGCCGATGATTCCCCGAAGGCTCACGACAAAAGCCTTATCGAGCAGGTTGGCGCCCGTTTCCTTAACGCCGTTGATAGCCCGCACCTTCGGGTCGCGTACAAACCGGTCGATCGGCTTCATATAGTTGTTGAGCTGGTCGGCGGATAAATGGTCGTACATAAGCACCATAATGTCGTTGACGATCTGGGGTGTCCCGATTTCCCAATCCCACCAGTTACCGTATTCGGTCTTCTTCTCATTGTACCGGTTCGCATACATCCAATCGAGCGCCCCGACGATATCGTTGCGGAGTGATTCATTATGATATAAAGGCGAGCCTGGGATCGAGTACGCGAGCGACATCGTCCGCAAAGCGCCGTATGCCGTCGATATTTGCGCCGAATCGGTCACGCTGGTCAAATCGCTCCATAAATACGTCCGATCCGCCGATTGGTTCAGCCTATCCCAGCGGCCGGTCCGTTCCGGGTTGGTCACATTCGCCGCAAGCGCAGTGACATAAGCTGCGATGTCAGGGTCGGCGGTATTCGCCCGGCCGCCTCCTACCAGCTTGTCGTACCAAATTCCTCTCAATGTGTCATAGGCTTGAAGCATGTCGGGAGATTCCACGCCGATCACGCATTCGGCCGTAAGCCTTCCGTCCATCGTCGCCACCTTGATAACGGTCGTACCGTAGCTTTTTCCCGTAACGACCCCGTCCGCCACGACGGCAACATCAGGATTCGTAGACGTCCAGATCACGGATTTGTCAGGAGCATCTGCGGGTGTATAGATCGGATTTAGCTTAATCGATTGATCCTTCCCGATCGATATGAAGTCGCGGTCCAAATCAAGACCGGTCAGACCGTCCCATTTCACAAGCGTCACCTCATCAAACCATACATTTCCTGTTCCCGTTTCGAAGAACGGTTCAATTTTCAGCTTTGCTGCGCCTGCCGGTATCGTCATAAACGTTTCCTTCAGAATCCAATCGTTCGTTCCCGACAGCTTGGCTGTTGCGGGACCGTCACCTACTTTTTTACCGCTGCTGTCCAAATATTGCGTCCTTGCGAACACCCCGTTCGCGGCAACGACGTTATCGGTTTTTATCCAAACGCCCAGCTTGTAGCGCTGTCCGGGCGTGACCGTGAACGTACCGCTTATGGCGGTTCGGCTTGCTGAGGCGTGCTCGATTCGAACGGAATTGCTTCCTTCGTGAACAACCGTGCGATCGATAGCCGCTTTGCCGCTTCCGCTGGCATACCATTCCGTCCAACCGACAGGTTCTATGTTACCCACCCATTTGTTCCGCGTCGTTGTCACAGTCGTCTCGAATCCACCATTCGAGATGAGATTCGTTTCTTCAGCTGCAATGGCTTCTACAGCAAAGGAAGGTATTACTAAAAATGACAGCATCGCAATGATAATAGCAACGTGGATGGTTTTAAAGACTTTTTTCTTGAACACTATAGGCACGCTCCTTTATAAACACATCTGGATTGCATCCCTTCCTGTTTCAGAAAAGCGCTTACAAAGACGGGGAAACTGCCCCTCCGTCTTCTCTCATAACCAGACCACCACCTCTTTTAAGTTCTCATTGTCCATTGTAGGCGGTACACACTAATTTGAAGGTGTAATATTATGCCCTTTATGTGCACATTTATGACGTGCTCCTGCTATAAAGAAGCAATTACAAATAGGTGTAGCTTTTGTTGATAACCAGTACATTCACTCTCCATTCCAAATCGGCCATGCTGCGAAAATTGATGTTCAGATAGCCATCTTGCTTTTGCGAAATAGATAAGATATCCGTTTGGAATTCCCCCGCCCTCAACGCCTTCTCCGGCTTCCATGCGCTTTGCCCGGGAATGCCGATCTCCGTGTAAGACGGTGCGGCGCTGTCTCCTGTTACGAAAAGCAAGTCGTATCTTCCCTTCGGTAACTCAATAAAAAAAGTCGCTTCATCAGCCCCTCCGATAAAATCTCTTCGCAGCTCATCAGGGTTCCCGCGGTCAAGCGAGATAAGCTTCTCGGCACGTAACCATCCGATGCCTGAATACGGTGTAAATACGGTTTCGGTTGTGATTTTGCGGAACGTCTGTCCGAGGATCCCCTCATTGTGCATTTGCCTGGGCAGTACGTTCCCGTAATCCTTATCCAGAATAGCCGGATTCACTCCGCAATCGAGCCGGAAGGCCGCCAGCCTCGATTCCCGGCTGTTGCCGGCATAATAATCAAATGTGAAATGATCGAGCATCCGGTAATATTGTGTATCCTTGTTTTTACCGAGAAACACTCTTCTGTACGTATGAGCCTCATGAGTGCGGGGATAGCCGTTTTGCTCTATAGGCTGCGGATTATACGAGCAAAGGGGCTCCGAATCGGCTTGGGGATATATCGCATACTCCCCATACGGATTCGTAAGAAAAGAAATCAGACCATCCTCCAAGCTGTACTCTATCTCGGAACGCTCAGCCCCTTCTATGTGTACTGCAATGATCTTCTCATCCCTTCCAAAAGGATTGCGAATCGTTATCCGTCCGCCTGCCCTGCTTTTCATTCGAACCCATACGGTTCGGCCATCCCTCATTTCGGCACTTACTTCGAAGCCCCCAACGGCCAATAATCCGTGAAATGCGCAATTCTCCCATCTTTCGTAGGAACGAACCTTATGTTCAAGATGATGCTCATACATACCGACCGTCCGTTCCGGTTCACTTTCTCCTGAAGGCACCGCCGGAAATACGTCGATCACTCCGTCATAGCTTTGCAGCAGCATTTCGTTGACAGCGGCGACAATGCCTCCGGAGCCTTCTGTCATATGCGGATGGTATAACGGCTCGTTCGTGATGTTGCAGTAATTCATCCAGCGCTCCGTTTCTTCGGCAAACAACCCGTTGCTTCGAAGCGACAAATCAATGCCGTGCTCGTAAAGCAGCCGAAGGGCTGTGTTTCCTTTTCCCAGCCTGGCGGCGGCACAGGAGAGCCAACCGAACTGGAATACGCCGTATTCGATATGATTTTCCACATAGCGAAGCGTATTTTCCGCTCGTTTCCGCTGCGAGGGCTCACTATTCTTGTTGAATTCTCCCACCGGATATATGGGCATGAGAAGCGACGGGTGACGTAAATGCAGCTCCGCGGGTGCCCACTCCGAGTCCAGCAGTATTTCGCCGTAACCGGGAGATTCGCCTGAAGGGTAATCCGTGAGCAGCTCAGCCATCTCTTTCCATCTCTTGCGGTCGGCTTCCGATTCTCCCAATAGCTCGTTTGCTTCGCAGGCCATATTCAGTAAATACTTGATAGCTGCCAACGAACAGGTCGAATTTCGGGTTATCGGCCCTTGTTCCGGTGATATATCGGGGAAAACGCAGAGCCTGCCCGAATGGTCATCCATCTGCAAATAGCCTTCAAAAAACTGTGCAAGCCCTTTAAATACGCGATACGCTTTCTCTCGCAAAAAGTCCATGTCCATGCTATACCGGTAATAGTCCCATAAAAATTGAGCGCACCACGGCCATATACTCATATATGAAGCATGCGGGTAGTCCGCAGAAATACCCTTCAGACCGTAAAATTGCTGAGCCATTCGCTCGGCAAGACCCGCATACGAAAGCAAACCGTCGGCAAACACCTCCGCTATTTCAAGCCGGTTAGCCGTATAAAGCGGTGCGAAAGCCGCTTGAATATTAACGTCCCAATACCACATACTGCCCCACTTGGTAGGCTGCTTAATATCCCATAAGCCGTTCAAGCCGCAGGCCTGCTCGCGCATGTTACCGCCTTGGCCGCTGCAGCATGCAAGCGCATATAGGTTTAGATGCCATAAATCCTCGATCATTTTGTCCGGCACGGTAATGGAGGAGCGCTGGCAAAAGCTTCGCCAATGCTCTTGGTGATCCGCCATCATTTCCTCCACCCGTTCCACGGCGGTATTTAACCTCCGTACTGCTTCGGCAAGCAGGTCCTTGGTTACTTCCTCCGTTACGACCGTTGTTAGTAATGTGAGGTCTTCCTTTGCATCAAGGGGACGAATCCGGATGGAGCCATCCAATGCCTCAACGGCCCCTTTGGCCCCGACCAGACGCATCATTACAATAAACCTGAACGGCTCAAACCGCTCTCTATCCTCGCCGTCCGGATAGAAGGAGCCTTGATAATAAAATGTCGTATCATCCAGCTGATGATACACGACATCCATCTCCGCATATCTCCTGGAAGGAACCGTCAAGTCAATGGATTCTAACAGAGAAGCATTGGACTGCCTGATTTTCGTGATTACGTAATCTCCATCTTGGGAAACGATGGTTTGCACATCAAGCTTGTTACCCGCTTTTTCCGTACGGAAGTGTACGGTTGCTGTGTCCATATCGAGCCGCAGCGAGTAGTGATCCGGATCGGCCAGCACGGCAGAGGGATATAAATGAATTTCCCCTGTTGGATAATGGGAAGAGCCGCCTGCGGGTTTGCCGTATTTTCTATACATGCTGTTCGGGTTCAAGGCATCACCGTATAAATAAATCGGGCCGCCGCCCGGATCCCGGTATAGATCCGTCGCTAACTTCTTCAATTCTTCAAACGTATATCCGTATTGGCGCGATAAATCGGGGCCTTCTCCGGCTCTATACTTTTTCGAGTACCGGTTAAGCTTCTGATAATAAACCTCATAATGATTCAGAGCGACCGTAAGCCGATGCTCCTCGAAAAATACCATACCGCCGAAATGTCCGTTGCCAAGCGGCAAAGCTTCGTTCCACCCGCACGTGGCGTTGTCGAATGTAATGCTTCTCATACGTCCCTCCTACTCAGCAGGATCAAATGGCTCTCCCTTGAGCGCATACAGCCGGTCATAGTCTTCTTCCTGAAGACTGTACAATTGACCGGCGGTTTTTCCTGAGCCGGGAGCCAGCTCACTCGGCTGGCCGAACAGGAACACAGTCTCCAGCAAACGGTCCACTTGCTCGGCATACCCTTCTTTTTTCAGCATTTGCATATATTCGTAGTCGCGTATCCCCTTCTGCAGCCACTTGTACCGGAGGGAGAGCAAGGGGGCTCCCCGTTTGCCGGGATATACGAAGTTGGTATCCCCCGCCTTCCAGATCAGAGGCCGATACGAAAGCTTATGTAGAGGGTCATCCGGCCAGACGGTATAGTTCCAACGTAAAAATCCGTCCAGCTTCAGTTTCTCCACTAGCCAAGGTATGACACGGCATTCGATGGAAGGCGAGCTGATAAAGGTGTTAGGCTTATCCGGATTACAGCAAACGTAATAGGCCATCGTACCTTTGATTTCTTTTTTTAGCTTCATCAGCTGGTCGAACTCTTCTGCGGCGCATTCGAGATCCGGCACATAATCCACGATGCCTTCGATTTCCTTTTGGATAAAGGAGGTATGATTGACAGCCGCTTTATACCGGAAATGGGGCGCAATGGATTGCAAATAGTTCAAGCTCCGTTCGAACAACGGAATGTCCGCCGGCTCATCGGCTACGACACGTACCCGCTCTATCCAGCCTTTTTCCCTGAAATGCCGCTCCAAAGCCTGAATATACGAGGTCAGATCATCCGGATCTCGGATAAACTTAAAGCACCCGGCAGCTTCATCGAAATACCGGACCCTGATCGCATCCGGGTAGCCTTCCACGATCCCCGTATAGCCTTCGTCATCGTGCCTCCATATGCCGATCAACCCGAAAACCTCGATTTCTTGCGTAATCCCGTGCTTTTCACCCAGCGCCACATAGCGGTCCAAGTGCGAGAAGTCGTACTGGAATCGTCCGTCCTTCGATTTCACAACCGGTACGATGCTGTATTCGTTCAAGTCCGATGGCTCCACGTCGATAAAGGTGCGCTGGCCGCTCCACGGCTCTTCGGATACAATCAGGGACAAAGCTTTCTGCCCGAGATGCCCCAAGCTTTCCAGATAGTGGTCCAGAATTTCGAAATGAGCGTCTGACCAGTAAGAAACTTCGTACTTCCTTGCAATATTGCAGTTATGCTGCCACAGATCCAAGTAAAAGGAATATCCGCTGCTGGGCGGCAGCATCTCATCATGTATCGTGAGGCTAAAGGTCAGCTCATGCTCCAGGGTCTCATCTTCAAACATGGTATGCGTATAAAAGCTTATTTTCCCTGCATATGTCCCGGGCGCGGCGGCTTCGTCCGCATGAAGCTCAACCCAAGCGGGCTGAATTTTACGTTTCGGCACGTACAAATGGGATTCTTCCAGCAGCACATCGGACCGTGGGACGCGATGGTCATCCTCGATCAAGCCGATCCACCGGAGCTCCACCTTGACCGGGGCATCGGTTTCCACTTCGCATCTGATGATCGTTATCGGTCCTCCCTTCCACAGAAGGGCATCTCGGCTTAGTGTGACCAGCATCTCCTCTTCATCCGAGTGAAGCAGCGCTTGAAAGGCGGCACTATCCCGCTTCAGGCAGTGAAGATCCATATGCTTAACAGACGTATCGTTTCGGCCTTGCTTCCACCAATTCGACGACCAGACATACTTGTAAAACATGCTCTGCAGTCCGACATTCATGACTCATGCCTCACTTTTGTGTAAAATGGCGAATCGATCAACGCATACAGTCCGTTGCGTCCGTTGCACCAACTATATCAATAAGGCGTCTTTGGGTACATAGACGGTTTTTAATATGAGATGACTCGTTTTCAACTGCGCCTCTGCAGCGCCTGCACGAGCCGGTACAAGTCTGGAGATTGAAATCGGTCAATGGTGGTGAAATATCGTCAATCCCGGAATCTTACGAAAATACTACGTTTGCGAAAAGGTGAACGTATCCAACGGCTCCCGGACACGCTACAATAAATCTCACAGGTAGCCCCCTCAGGGAGGGCTGACCCAAGGACCTTAACTTGAATGGATAAAAAGGAGGCTCTTGCATTGAAGACAAAGATGAAACAAACGGGCACCATCTTACTTGCTTCTACGCTCGCCATATCGGTTGCCGCTTGTAGCGGAGGAGAAGGCACAGGTACTGTAGCTACTCCACAGCCGGGGAGCGATGCGCAACCGCCGAAGCTGACAAACCTGACGTACTGGGTAGCCAATCACAG
This sequence comes from Paenibacillus silviterrae, assembly GCF_030167925.1. Taxonomy (GTDB): domain Bacteria; phylum Bacillota; class Bacilli; order Paenibacillales; family NBRC-103111; genus Paenibacillus_G; species Paenibacillus_G silviterrae. The sequence goes on along the minus strand of NZ_JASKUT010000002.1, from coordinate 300,205 downwards.
TGCGGCGGCAGCGCAAATGAAGACCTATGCCGAAATGGAATCCTACAAAGAATTAGAAAAAATCACGGGAGTCAAAGTTGATTTCCAGCATCCACCGCTTGATGCGCAGCAGGCCAAAGAACAGTTTAACCTGGTCATGGCTTCGAGCCAGCTGCCGGACGTGATCGAAACGATCTGGACGTCGAACTATCCGGGCGGTCCGGAGAAAGCGATTCAGGACGGGAAAATTATTAAGCTGAACGATTATATCGATAAATACGCGCCGAACCTGAAGAAACTGCTGGCGGAACATCCGGATTGGAAAAAACAAATCATGACGGATGAAGGCAGCATCTACTCGTTCCCGTTCTTGCGCGGCGGGGATAAGGTACGAGTATTCTTCGGCCCCGGTATCCGCCAGGATTGGCTCGACAAGCTCGGACTAAAGATGCCGACGACGATCGACGAATGGTACACCGTTTTGAAAGCGTTTAAAGAGAAAGATCCGAACGGAAACGGCAAGGCGGATGAAATCCCGTTTTATATCGACAAAGCGATGATCGGTGTGGATGCTCCATTCCTTGGCGCATGGGGCGTCAACTACAGCTTCTATCAAGATAAGGGCAAAGTGAATTACGGCCCCATTCAGCCGGAGTATAAGGAATTCCTCCTTACCATGAACAAGTGGTATAAGGAAGGACTTCTCGACAAGGACTTTGCGGCTCCGAACGACAAGCTGTATGACAACAAAATGACGACCAACCTGCTCGGCGCTTCGGTCTTCTACAACGGCGGGGGCATCGGCAAATATGCTAACTTGATGAAAGACAAGGATCCGAGCTTCAAGCTGGCAGCGGCTCCTTATCCGGTACTGAAGCCGGGCGACAAGCCGATTTGGGGCCAGAAGGACTTCGCAAGCAACGGCGTCGGAGCCGCGATCACCACAAGCAACAAGAACCCGATCGAAACGGTTAAATGGCTTGATTACGCTTACGGCGAGAAAGGCGAGCTGCTCTTCAACTACGGCAAGGAAGGCGTCAGCTACAAGCTCGAGAACGGCAAGGCGGTATTCCTGCCGGAAGTGCTTAATCCGCCAAGCGGAGTAAGCCTGCAGCAGTCCTTCGCCAAGCATAACCGCTCGACCTGGAGCGGTCCTTACGTACTGAGCGACAACTTCCAAACGCAATACCTTGCTTTGCCTATTCAAAAGGACGCGCTTGCCATCTGGTCCGCACCGACGGCCGAACGCAAAATGCCGCTGGTAACGCCTACGAAGGACGAAAGCAGCAAGTTCGCATCGATTATGACCGACATTGAAACGTACCGTGACGAAATGCTGCTGAAATTCATCATGGGTGCGGAGCCGATCGATAACTACGATAAATATGTAAAACGCATTCAAAGCATGGGCATCGAGGATGCCGTCAAAATTCAACAAGCGGCGCTTGAACGTTATAATAAGCGCTAATACGCAGCGATTGGACTGGGAGATGAAGCGGTTCATCTCCCTGTTGCAATTGTTTCAAGAATATAAAGGAAGGGTGACGGCAATGGCGCAAAGTACCGGGAATCCTCTAACGGCCACCAAACGAATCAAAGCATCCGGCGACCCGAAGGTGTGGCAAACGATTCGTACCGACGTGAAACGCAATTGGGCGATTTATGCCATGGCGCTACCTGTTATCGCATATTACATCATTTTCCACTACGGACCGATGTACGGATTGCAAATAGCCTTTAAAGATTTTGCCCCCGCGAAAGGGATTTTGGGCAGTCCCTGGATAGGGTTCAAGCATTTCGAAAGCTTCTTTAACGGCATTTATTTCTGGCGGCTGCTCAAAAATACACTGCTGATCAACCTTTACGAGCTTCTGTTCGGATTTCCGGCGGCAATAGTGCTCGCGCTGCTGCTGAACGAGATTCGCAATGCGTTGTTTAAACGATTGGTGCAAACGATTTCATATTTGCCCCATTTTATCTCGATCGTCGTCGTTGCCGGCATGATGGTCGATTTCTTAAGCCGCGACGGCCTCGTTAATCAATTGCTGGCTCCCTTCGGGATCGAGGCGATCGACTTTCTGAAGGAACAGGATTGGTTCCGCTTCCTGTTCGTATCGTCCGGCATATGGCAAGGCATCGGCTGGGGTTCGATCATTTACTTGGCGGCCATCGCCACCATCGACCCGACCTTGTACGAGGCGGCCCGCATGGATGGCGCCAACCGATGGAAGCAAACGCTGCACATTACGATTCCCGGCATTATGCCAACGATCGTCATTCTGTTCATCCTGAACATGGGCAGCATGCTTACGGTCGGCAGCGAGAAGGTGCTCCTGCTGTACAACCCGCTGACTTACGAGACGGCTGATGTCATCTCGACTTACGTATATCGTAAAGGCGTTTTGGAGGCAAGCTACAGCTTTACCGCCGCCGTTGGTTTTTTCAACTCTGTCGTCAGCTTCATTCTGATTATCGCCGCCAATAGCATCAGCAAGCGGGTTAGCGAGAACAAACTGTGGTAAGGAGGCGTAACGTATGAAACCAACCGCCGGCGAGAAGACGTTCGGATTATTCAACACCGTTCTCATGATCGGGCTTTGCTTGGTTACTTTGTATCCATTCATCTATGTATTGTTTGCCTCGCTCAGCAATGCGTCTTCGTTTCTTCAGCATCGCGGGCTGCTGCTCGGCCCGGTCGGCTTCGATCTGGAAGCATACAAGGCCGTGTTCAACAACCCGATGATTATGAAGGGCTATCAGAACACCCTGTTCTATGTTGCGTTAGGCACGACAATCAATCTTTTCATGACGGCCATCGGCGCCTATGTTTTATCCAGGCCTAAATTGTATTTTAAAAATACTATGATGTTCTTCATCGTCATTACGATGGTATTTCACGGCGGACTTATCCCGACCTATCTGCTCGTGAACGATCTCGGGATGATGAATACGGTGTGGGCGCTGCTCATTCCGGGCGCAATCAACACGTTCAATATGATCATTATGCGCACCTCCTTCCAAAGTGTTCCTGTCAGCTTGGAGGAGTCCGCCCGAATGGATGGAGCGAGCGAATGGACCATTTTGTTCCGAATCGTGCTTCCGCTCTCCATGCCCGTGATTGCTGTTATGATCCTGTGGTATGCAGTGGGTCATTGGAATTCCTACTTCAGCGCCTTGGTTTATTTGCGCAACCGCGAGATGTACCCGCTTCAGCTCGTTCTGCGTGAAATATTGATCGCCAACAGCACCGATTCGATGATGACGGGCGTTGCGAGCGACGATAAATTTGCGATTGGTGAGACGATCAAATACGCAACGATCATTGTTTCGACGCTGCCGATCATCTGCTTGTATCCGTTTCTGCAAAAATATTTCGTCAAAGGCGTAATGATCGGCGCGATCAAGGAATAGTCTCCGGGGGTCATATCTGTTACAATTGTGTCAAGCTAATTGAAAATGGACGTGACGCTTATGAAAACACTGCTGCGCCTGCTTCCGATCGGCAATCGTAAAAGTGCGCTTATGACAATGTTCGTTTCCCATTTGGTCATTCTGCTGGTTCCGCTTGCCATGGGCTTGTTCCTATATACCAAGGTGGAGAAGAGCTTGGAGCTGGGGGCGAACCGCTCGAACATCGCGATGCTCGAGCAGCTGAGGTTTTCACTCGACAGCAAGCTGACCGAAGTGGACAATTTGATGGTTCAGGTTGCGCTGAATCCGAAGCTGGATTACTTGCTCAAGATTCCATCCGACGCTTCCGCTTCCGACAAATTCCTGTTTATCGAATTCATGCGTGATTCGCTTGGCCGTTATCGCAGCTTGACAAGCAATTTCATATTCGATTACTACGTTTATTTCGCAAGCAGCGATACGATTGTCAAACCGGACCTGGTGACGGATTCCCGAACCTTCTACAGCTTATTTTACAGCTATGAAGATATGACATACGACAAGTGGCACACGGAGCTGACCCGTTTCCATCCGGCGACGTTTATTCCTGCCGCTCCTTTGAAGCAGGGAACGGATGGACAATCGGCCGCAGGCATCGATTCCGGGCCGACGGACGTCGTCACCTACGTCCAGTCGCTCCCGATCCGTTCCACGCAGGATATTCTCGGCAGCTTCGTCGTATTAATCGATCAAAGCCAAATCAAGAAAATGTTCGCACAGCTCGAATATGCGAGCCAAAGCGCCATCTATATTATTGATGATTCGGGAAGAATCGTGATGGGTACGGACAACAAGCCGCTGCCGAAGGAGCTGCTGGCGCGCATGAACGAAAGCGCGGAGCCTTTCGCCTACCCGCTCGCGGGCGTGGATCAGATGGTATCCTTCACCCCGTCGCTGAAGGAGGGCTGGAAATACGTTTCCGTCACCCCTAAGAATGTGTTTATGAAGCAGGTCAACCAAATCCAGACTTGGGCTTTATGGCTCTTCGCCATTTGCGTAGCAGCCGGTCTGCTTGCTGTGTATGCTGCGGCCTACCGTAACTACCTCCCTCTCCAAAAAACGATCCATGCGATCCTGGGAGGCAAACAGCTCAGCGGACATCAGCCTTCCAATGAATACGAGTTAATCCGGCAAACCTTCGAGGGCTCCTTGCACGAAGAAAACAACTTGCGCAGCCTTCTGGCTCAGCAGACGCCGGTCATCCGGGCCAACTATTTATCCCGGCTGATTCGCGGCTATGCGGACATTGACGGCTCCCCGGAAAGCGAGAAGTCGCTCCAATTCATGGATATTTCCTTTGTAAGCGACCGGTTCGCCGTTATGATTGTTCAGATCGAGGACATGTCCCGGTTTACCTCAACGGAGTCCGAGCAGCAGTGGGCGCTGGTCCGCTTCATTATTTCGAATATCGGCGTCGATTTGGTACGGTCTAATCACAGGGGCTTCGCCGTAGAGCTGGAACGGGACCGGATAGCGCTCTTGATCAATCTGCCCGCGGAGCCGTCGGAGCAGGAGGCGGACTTTTTGCGGGACATTGCCGAGTCGCTTCATCAAGTGATTCAGCAGCGCTTCAAAATCGACGTGACCGTTGCCGTCGGAGGCGTTCATCACGGTGAAAAGCAAATCGGCGACAGCTATGCGGAAGCCCTGGCGGCGCTTGATTATAGAATCATTAAAGGAAGGAACGTCGTTATCCATTTCCAGGACATTACCGACGTCAAACAGCATTACTATTATCCCCTTGAGATCGAAGTCCAGCTTGTCAATTTCGTGCGAAGCGGCGATGCGGAAAGCGCCTTGAAGCTGCTCGGCACGATCTATTCCATGAACTTCGATTCCAGCCATATTACGCCGGAGCTCGGCAAATGTTTATTTTTCAACATCACAAGCACCTTCTTGAAAATCGTTAACTCCACCAATATGGTGCAAGAGGAATGGCTGGGGCCCGATTTCGATCCGATCAAGGCGGTGTTCAGCAATCCGACGGCCGAAGGGATGTACCGCAAAACGATCGAGCTGTATGAAACGCTCGCCCGCTCGTTTAAGGCGGATCGGACCGACCATAGTACGCAGCTGCTCCAGGAAATCATACGGCTGGTGGAGAGCAGCCTGGACGATCCGAATCTGGGCCTTGCGATGATTGCCGAACGATTGCAAATGACGCCGCAGTACATTTCGATGTTCTTCAAAAAGAACAACGGTCTCAACTTGCTTGATTTCATCACACGCAAACGGATCGACAAGGCGAAGCGTCTGATGGAGAATAAAAATTTGACGAATGCCAAGATCGCCCAGATGGTCGGGTATACGACCCACGTCGTATTTATCCGAGCCTTCAAAAAGCTGGAAGGCATCCCGCCGGGGAAATACCGCGAGAGTATGCCGGAGGCCATAACCGGCTCCGATAGGTAAGCTCTCCCCCCTAGTCCGACATCCATAACGCAAACAAGCCTGCCTTAGCGCCATCGCTGAGGGCAGGCTTTTTCTTTCTGGCACAATCGTTGATTACAGTTGATTACAGGGACTACTCTTCCTTGCCGGAATGCAGACCCTCGGTCAGCCTCTCGTGAAATAACGTAATATCCACCGGAGCTCCGCCCTTCAAGCGGGATTCCTCCGCAGCGAACGCCATCAAGTGGCTTCGAACGGATACGGACGCGGAGGTTAGGCTTTCTCCCTTGGTTTCTCCGCGCACTTGATTAAGAAAATCACGGATGATCCCTACGTCGCCGCCGTTATGACCTACTTTCGAATCATGCAGCCGGATGACGCTTTGTTCCTTCGTAACAAAATCGTATACCGTGATTTGGTTTTCTTCCATATTGCCGCGAATTTCGCCTTTGGTGCCCATAATCTGAACGATTCTCGTATTGTCATGCGTAAAGCCGCACATGCTGAACATCGCTGTGGCGCCGCCTTCAAATTCCATTGTCACCACTTGATGGTCGACTACGTTATTGTCGCTGCGGTATACGCATCGACCGTACGGCGTGGTACGCAGCGCATGCAGTATCCCTTCCTTGCTCGTATCCCCGGTAATTTTCCGGGCCCAGCCGCTGCCTTCCCCCAGGTAATACCGCGGGGCGTAATAGGAACAGCTCGCTTCCGCAGGACAGCCGTCCAGACAGCGCTCGGGAGCGCCTTCAGGAGCGCATTCCTCCTTGAAGTGCATCAACGAACCGAACGAGCTGACGCGAAGGCATGGCTTGTCGAGGACGTAGGCGAGTATGTCCATGTCATGACAAGATTTGGCCAGTATCATCGGACTTGAGACGTCGGAGTTGTTCCAGTTGCCGCGGACGAAGCTGTGCGCCATATGAAGATGGCCCACGTTCTCGTTCAACTGAACGGAAGCGATGTCGCCGATCTTCCCCTCACGGATGATGCGCTTCACCGTTTGCCAGAAGGGCGTGTACCGCAATACGTGACAGATCGATAGCAGCCTGTTATGCTTCTTTGCCGCAAGCTCCATCTCTACACATTGTCTCGGGTCGGGCGACATCGGCTTCTCCAGCAGGACATGATAGCCTTGCTCAAGGGCCCCCAGCGTCGGCTCGAGATGCATGCGGTCCTGGGTACAGATGATGGCGATATCGGCGACAGAAGGACTTTGCAGCAGCTCTTGCCACGATTCGAATGTCTGTTCTGAGGATAAGCCATGCGCTTCCGCGAAGGCTTGCCTGCGCTGTTCGTTCGGCTCAGCCACCGCAACGAACGCCAGCTCGTGGGGATAATGCAAAGCGTAAGGAGCGTAGGCGTAGGCGCCACGGTCTCCGGCACCGATTAAGACGGCAGTCACTTTTTTCATAAGTTAATTTCTCCTCTCAGTTGGGGTATATCTACGCTTTGGAACCGATAAAGAGATGCCCTTGCTTACTTAACAATATGTAAATCTAAGCGGATACACGAAGCTTGTAATGTGGCTGTTATACTTGCGGCCTCACCTCCTTACAAATATATGTAATTTCTAAGCCTGCTATGTTGCACCCAAATCAGGAAAACGTTATCCTGCTAAGTAAAAAAAGTAGTCAAGACTAAGCTTGACTATCTTTATGTAGATGTAACGGACACGGGGCTTGACGACTCGCGGATTATGAGCCGGTAAGGCAGCAGCACCTTCGATGCTTGGGGCGAATCCGCTTGAATTTGATCCAGCAGCGTCTTTACTGCCGTCATCCCGATTTCGGCTTTAGGCACGTGCACCGAAGAAAGCGGCGGTGTCGTATATTTTGCGATATCGATGTTATCCATTGACATCACAGCCATGTCTACCGGGATTCGCAGGCCGGCCTCGATGACGGCGCGCATGGCGGGAATGGCGAGCTGGTCGCTGGCCGCGAACAACGCCGTCGGCAGGGAACCGCGCTCCCGGTTAATAAGCTCGCTTACGAATTTGAAGCTGTTGTCTATATTCCAGTGGGTGTTAATGATCCAGGAAGTATTCAAGGGGATCCCCGCTTCAAACAGCGCATATTTGTAGCCTTGATAGCGTTCCTCGGTATCCAGCGCTCCGTTATGGCCGCCGCCCCCTACGAAAGCGATGCTGCGGTGACCGGCGTGGAGAAGATGCTCCACGGCCGACTTAGCGGCTGCCGTCCGGTCGTAATCGACAAGGGGAATATCCAAGCCCGACGCACTGATGCCAACCACAGGCAGCGTCGTCGATTTTATATATTCGATGAGGGTATTGTTAATCCAGCCAATCACGATCAAGCCGTCGATTCGGTGCTCGAGAATCATTCTGGTTAGCGCCGTTTCAGCTGTTGCTTCCTCGGGGGTATGGACGAAAGCAAGTGAATAACCCGTTTCGTTCAAGCGATTCATCATACCCGAGATGATGGGAGAAAAGTAAGGATGGCCGTCCCGAATATGAGGACCTGATACCAGGCATCCGATCTGCTTGGAAGGCCGGGACTTCTCTCTGCCGTTCTTCACCAGCGTACGAGCGGATTCGTTCGGTTCATATCCGAGCTCACGGACCGCGTGCCAGACTTTGGCGGCCGTATCGGGATTGATGTGTCTGCTCGTATCGTTGTTAATAACCCGAGATACGGTAGAAATGGAAACGCCTACGAATGTAGCTATGTCTTTCAAGGTGGTCAATCGCAAGCAGCTCCTTCCGGTTCTTCGCAAGAAAACAAGCCCAAACGTTTTCCTGAATTCAGGATAGCAAACCAAAGAAGCTCTGTCAACGAAGAAAAGCATTCAATGGAAGGAGCTTCGAGTCCCTTTTCCTTATCCGCACAGTTGCACGAATCAGCTTATCATTTTGCTGCAGTTCAGCTTGGCTGCGAGCTTGATCATCATATCGTCGGTCATTCGTTCCAAGTCGTACTGCGGCCGGAAGCCCCATTCCTCCCTCGCGGCCGTCGGATCAATCGAATCCGGCCATTCTTCCGCAATCGCTTGGCGAACCGGGTCGATGGAATACTTGAGCTCAAATTGCGGCAGATGCCTTCGGATGCTTGCGGCTATCCGCTCCGGATCGACGCTCATGGCGGTTACATTAAAGGCATTGCGGTGTTTCAGCCGGGAGGCATCCGATTCCATCAATTGAATCACCGCGTCAATGGCGTCGGGCATATACATCATGTCCAGGAAGGTCCCTTGCTTCAAATAGGAGGTATAGCTGCCCGTTCGAACAGCATCCACATACATTTCGACGGCATAATCCGTCGTACCGCCCCCGGGAGGCGCACAGTGAGAAATTAATCCCGGGAAGCGCAGCCCTCGCGTATCTACGCCAAATTTATGAAAGTAGTAGTCGCACAACAGCTCGCCGGACACTTTGTTGACCCCGTACATGGTCAAAGGCCGCTGTACCGTATCCTGCGGCGTGCCCTTTTTGGGGGCACCCGCTCCGAATGCTCCAATAGAGCTAGGCGTAAAAAATTGACACCCGAGCTGTCGCGCCGCTTCGAGCGCATTAACCAATCCGCCCATATTCAAATTCCATGCGTATACAGGATTGATCTCCGCTGTTGCGGAAAGCAGTGCCGCAAGGTGAATGATCGTATCCGCATGGTGCTCCCTGGCCGCCTCCAGGATCAACGGCCCATTGCACACATCAAGGATGCGGAATGGCCCGGATAAGGCGGCCTCGCTCTGACCCTCCCGGATGTCCGTCGCCAGAACGGAATCCTCTCCATAAATATCACGCAGCCGTACCACCAGCTCCGAACCGATCTGGCCCAAGGCTCCGGTCACCATGATTCGCTTCATGGTAAGCACCTCCTTATATCAAGTCCAGCTCATGACCGACCTTCTCATAAACGGCAAGCGCCCGGTCGAGCATCTCTTTCGTATGCGCCGCCGTAGGCATGTTCCTGATACGTCCGGTCCCCTTCGGCACGGTCGGAAAAACAATGGCTTTGGCATAAACGCCCTCTTCGTACAGCCTGGTACTGAATTGCTGCGTCGCTTCCTCATTTCCGAGAATACACGGCGTGATCGGGGTTTGTGTGTGCCCTATAGAGAAGCCGAGCTCTTTAAGACCGCGCTGCAGGTAGGCGGCATTTTCCCATAACCGGTCCTGGAGTTCCTTGCTGCCCTGCAAAATGTCGATCGCTGCGATACAAGCCGCAACGGAACCCGGCGGCATCGCAGTAGAGAACAAAAACGGACGGCTGCGTACCTTCAACCATTCAATCAACTCGCGCGACCCGGCCACATACCCCCCTACGACACCGACTGCCTTCGATAACGTGCCGATCTGAATGTCAATTCGGGCGGATAAGCCGAAATGCTTTACTGTGCCCGCTCCACCGCCAAGCACACCCGAACCGTGGGCGTCATCCACATAAGTAATGAGATCGAAAGCCTCGGCAATATCTACGATTTCGGGCAGCTTGGCGATATCTCCATCCATCGAGAAGACGCCGTCGGTAATCACCATGATGTTTTTGTATTTGCCGGATTCCCTGGCCTCCTTCGCTTTAGCACGTAAATCGTTCATATCCGAGTGTCGGTAACGAATAACGGTTGATTTGGTTAAACGGCAGCCATCGATAATGGACGCATGGTTCAGTTCATCCGATAATATCGCGTCATCCGCACCCATGACAGCAGAAATGGCAGCCATATTGCAGTTAAAACCCGACTGGAAGCTCAACGCCGCTTCGGTTTGCTTAAATGCCGCGAGCTTCTCATCAAGCTTGGCGTGAAGCTGTAAGGTACCGTTGATCGTCCGGACGGCACCGCTGCCTGCGCCAAACGCTTGCGTCGCTTCGATCGCCGCTGCGACCAAACGGGCGTCCGATGCCAGCCCCAAATAATTGTTGGAAGAAAGGTTGATCAAGCTGCGACCGTTCATACGAATGATAGGGCCGTTCGCGCTTTCCAGTGGCTCAATCGTATTGAACAGTCCCTGGGCTTTCAGCTCGGCAAGCTGCTGCCGAAGATATGAGGCAAACGTTTGGCTTGTCATGAACATGACCTCCTTAGGTTGGGAGTTACAGCACAAGATTGTATGTTATAATGTATTTATTGTGCGCTTTAGTGTACTTATACGTTATATTATACACTCGTATGCTATAATGTAAATACATATTTTGCCTAACTCATCCACTACGATCAATAAGAAATTGACAATCCGGAAGAAGTTCAATAAAATAAAAGTCAATAATTTCATATTCAGCTGTATAACAGCTTTTCTTATTGCGAGAGGTGGAGGGACTGGCCCTATGAAACCCGGCAACCGGCCCATCAAAGGGACAAGGTGCTAAATCCATCGGAACGAGGTTCCGAAAGATAAGAAGAGGACGATTGCGTTCTAACCTCTTCTTGGAAGAGGTTTTTTTATTTTAAGGGGGATGGCTATGGAGCAAACGAGAGATTCGATCGGAATCGCCTTACTCGGTTTAGGTACGGTAGGCAGCGGCGTGGTGAAAGCATTGACCAGCAATGCCGAGAGGCAAAAGGAAAGCTTCGGCGGAAAGATTGAGCTCTGCGGCGTCTTGGTTCAAGATCTGTCGAAGCCGAGAAGCGTGGACATTCATCCGGAGCTTTTATTCGATAACTACAAACAACTCTCTTCCCATCGTCGACTTCAAGTTGTCATAGAAGTGATGGGTGGCGTGGAGCCCGCCAAAACGTATATAGAAGAAGCACTCCGTTCCAAGAAACATGTGATTACGGCAAATAAGGAGCTTATGGCCAAACATGGCTCGGAATTGCTACGGTTAGCCAAGGAGATGGGCGTTCATTTGCTGTATGAAGCCAGCGTCGGCGGAGGGATCCCGATTCTCGGCGTGCTCTCCCAATTTCTCCGTTATAATAAAATCGAACGTATCTCAGGGATATTGAACGGCACAACGAATTTCATTTTGACCAAAATGATGCTCGAATCGCTCGATTACGAGACGGTGTTAGCCGAGGCACAAGCATTGGGCTTCGCCGAAGCGGATCCGACGTCGGATGTGGAGGGCTACGACAGCATGTATAAGCTGATCATTCTTGCTCGGCTAGCCTGGGGTGTGGATACAACGCCCGAACAGGTGATTCGCCGGGGTATCACCCACTTGACCTCCAATGACATCGCCTATGCTAAAGAACAACATGCCCGATGGAAATTGATCGCCTCCGCTGAGAAATTTGAAGACGGAACCGTGCAATTAACCGTGGAGCCGAGACTTATCCCGGAGGGACATCCGTTATACGGAGTGATGTACGAGTTCAATGCCGTGCATTTATCCGGCAACCTCGTGGGCGAGCTTACGTTCAGCGGACGAGGTGCCGGTGAAATGCCTACCTCCAGCGCAATCCTAGAGGATTTGGCCTACGCGATGAACCATTCCCCTGAGACGATCATCGCCGATCCGGTTAACATATCGTAAGCTTAAGAATGAATGAGTAAGGAGACTGTAACGTGGAAACAGATCAGATTCATAAGAAAATCGGCCGGAACCTGCTGAACATCCGCAAAGCGAGATCGCTCAGTCTGGATCAGGCAGCTGAATTAACCGGCGTTAGCAAAGCGATGCTAGGGCAAATCGAACGCGGCGATTCGAATCCGACCATTTCCATCCTATGGAAGATCGTTAACGGGCTTCGCATTTCATTTACTTCTCTGATTGAAGAGGAATCACCGGAAGTGAAGCTGATCCGTTACGGGGAGATGGAGCCTTTTCGAGAGGAAGAGGGGCTGTATCGCGCCTATCCGATCATCCCGTTCGATCAACAAAAAAAGTTTGAGGTCTATATTGTTGAGATGGATCCCGACTGCTTGCATAACTCGGAACCCCATAACGAAGGGGTGGAAGAGTATATTGTAATCCTCCAGGGCCAGCTTCACGTTACCATTCAAGAGGAATCGTACCATCTGAATGCGGGTGACGCGCTTCATTTTGTAGCAGATAAGCCCCATGTTTACAGCAATACTTCCCGCCATAAGGCTGTTTATCAAACGATTATTTATTATCCGTCCTGAAGTCCGTGTTCTGAGGGGCGGAAAGAATCTGATTCGAATTCTGCGCAGAAACCGGGTGTGCCTCTTAGCCATTTCATGGCTTTGGGCACACCCTCTCGTTTGTTTTTTCGGCCACCTGCGCTATCACTATAAGTTTAATTTACCAGTTTTTAACAAATAGTTTAGGCGGCCCACGCGAAGGCGCGGGAGGTTTATCCGAGCTGCCGCCCCTGTTGTTCACTCCATATACATATCATGGCCTGTCGGCAGATAAACGGTAAATGTAGTACCTTCATTAGGCTGACTCGCAACGCGGATGAAACCGCCGTGGGCTTTTACAAAATGATGAACGATGGATAATCCGAGCCCCGTACCGCCTGTATGCCGCGAGCGTGCTTCGTCTACACGGTAAAATCGATCGAAAAGATGAGGAAGCTCTTCCTCCTTTATTCCGATGCCTGTATCGATCACCGAGACCTTTGCAAAGAACGCATCCCGATCAATGACCTTGTCCTTCACTTCGACCGTAATCTTCCCCCCGCCAGGCGTGTAACGAATCGCATTCGTCAGCAGATTAATAAAAACCTGCGTGATCCTTCTCGCGTCGACCATAACGGTAACCGACTTCGAAATTAGATGAAGGTGAATGTCCAATCCGTTTTCTTCCGCTTCGTATTTCACATCGTCTACGATTCGTTCCAGGAGTACCGTCAGATCGAGCGGTTTACGATCGAGCGACAACCGGCCTGCTTCGGCGAGCGACAAGACATGCAGATCATCTACCAACAGGCTCATTCGAATCACTTCATCATGAATCCGAAGCAGCATTTCCGGAGGGACATGCTGTCCGGCCTGCTGATAATTTTCCAGTTTAAGCTGCATAACGGACAACGGCGTGCGAAGCTCGTGAGCAACATCGGCCACCAATCTTCTGCGGGCTTCCTCGGCTTCTCGCAGGCGAAACGTCATATCATTGAACGTTCGGGCGACTTTCCCATACTCATCCTTCGTGTCTACAGGTACTTTGACGTTTAGATCACCCGACGCCACGCGCTCTATAGCGGCTATAAGCTTTTTGAGCGGGAGGGTCAGCACCCCTGATATCCAAAAACTGAATAACAAACCGATCGCAACAAAAAAGAACAAGCGAACGCCGTGTGTGACTTGAAGCAGCGCGTTCAGCTGCATGTTTTCCAGGAAAAAAGACTTAAAGATTTCAATTTGCTCCTCGGGCGCTGCGCGTAAATAGTTAGCATCGATTTGTTCCCTTTGAAATTCATCGAACAAACCGACTGCGTAGAATTGCGTTGTAAGGGAAAACGTGATACTTACAATGAACACGAGCAGTCCCATACAGGCAAATATTTTCATGCGGACCGTCATCTTCATGAACGTTCACCGAATCGATAACCGAAACCATATACCGTTTGAATATATCGAGGATCGGCAGGATCGTCCCCCAGTTTGCGGCGAAGATTCCGGATATGGGAATCCATTGTTCTTTCGTATCCCATGAACTCGTCCTCCAAAGCAGCCTTTAACAATTGCAATCGGCTAAAAACAATACCGGGACGACCCGCCAGTGTGAACAGAATTTTAAATTCGGTAGGTGTCAATTGGATTTCCTGACCGTCTTTGAATACCTGACATTTGGCCTCGGAAATGATCAAGTTATCTCTTTCCAAAAAAATCGGCCTGTCTTCAGGTCCGCGTAAACGGCGAAGTAGAGCTCGGATGCGCGAGGTGAGCTCGCGCAGGCTGAACGGCTTCGTCAAATAATCATCTGCGCCGATTTCCAGGCCGACAATTTTATCCGATTCATCCGATCGGGCCGTGACCATAATAATGCCGCATTGCGAGGTTTGCCTTAGTTCGCGGCATACGTCGATTCCGCTTTTCTCGGGGAGCATCCAATCAAGCACAACGAGGTCCGGCCGTTCAGACCGGGCAATGATGAGCGCTTCCTTACCGGTACAAGCGGTCAATACCCGGAACCCTTCCCGTTGCAAATACGTCTGCATCTCCTCCAGCATGCCCTGTTCATCCTCCACAAGCAACAGCTTCGGTTCCATTCCCATCACAACTTTCCCTTTAGTCTGCTTCCATTGACGAGACCTATATCGCTTACCCAAAATTATACCGCGATTTGTTTGGTTCTTAAAGAAATCCATGGAAAGAGAGGAAGATCTGCATAAGTTCTCGATATTTGTTGTGTAAACTTGGCTGTGAAAGGAGAGAAATATTGCGAAGAACAAGAAGGGCAGCATTGCCGGTTAAGAGAGCGAAGTTTGAACTCGGCGCGAAGGGGGTGGCGGATTTATCCTGCATTTCAAAGATGAGCAACTTATCCGGAAACCACAGTGAACCTAAAGTCGGGGATTGCATGCATAATTAGGAACCCGCGGATCAGGGCTTCTTATCGATAGTTGGTATATCTACGCCAGAAAAGAGAATCTAAGGAGGAGAAAGCATGGCCCCTATCAGG
This sequence comes from Paenibacillus silviterrae, assembly GCF_030167925.1. Taxonomy (GTDB): domain Bacteria; phylum Bacillota; class Bacilli; order Paenibacillales; family NBRC-103111; genus Paenibacillus_G; species Paenibacillus_G silviterrae. The sequence goes on along the minus strand of NZ_JASKUT010000002.1, from coordinate 284,885 downwards.
GTACGTTACATTGTCGACGATGTAGATGCGACAATCGCATTCTACACACAGCATCTTGACTTTATTGTCAAAGCACATCCTGCATCCGGTTTTGCCGTCTTGCAGCGAGGTGACTTGAATCTTCTTGTGAATGCCAAAAATGGTCAAGGTGGAGCCGCTCGAGCCATGCCGGATGGGCGAAAACCGGAACCCGGAGGCTGGAATCGGATTCAAATCGAGGTCGATGACCTAGGCGGCTTTGTCGAAACCCTGCGCAAAGCAGGCCTACGCTTCCGAAGCGATATTGTCACAGGTTTTGGTGGTAAGCAGATCTTACTGGATGACCCGGCAGGTAACCCCATCGAACTCTTCGAGCCTTAGAAGTGTTTGCTTAGCTGATTTTGATTAAACAAAACAACAAAGAGGAGTAATTAACAAATGAAAATGAAGCTAGTTTCATTCTTACTATTTTGTACACTTCTACTTGTACCAGCTATTGCCTCTGCTGAAGTGACAGACGGTAATATCGGATACGGTTTAACCCCCGGGCGACTCAGAACCATCGCGGCCGCGGTAGTGGGGCTGGTCAGCGTGGTCATCGGCGGGCTGTCTCTGGCCCGCTCCACCGGCAACGGGCGATCCAGAGCCATCGTAGCCGCGGTGGTGGGGCTGATCGCCATAGTCCTCGCCGGGCTGCATCTGGCTACTTCCACCGGCGGTTTCGGCACCGGCAACGGGCGAGCCGGGGCCATCGTGGCCATCGTGGTGGGGCTGACCGGCATGGTCCTTGCTGGACTATCTCTGGTCCGCTCCCGCCGTGCCGGCTGATCCGTTGAGATTGCAAAAACAATAAAGAGGAGTAATTAGAAAAATGAAAATGAAGCTAGTTTCATTCGTAATACTCTGTACAGTACTGCTTGTGCCAACTATTGCCTCTGCCGAAGTGACCAACGGTAATATCGGATACGGTATCGGATACGGGTTAACCCCATGGCGACTTAGGGCCCTTGTGGCCGTGGTGTTGGGTCTTATCGGCGTGGTCGTCGGTGGGCTGTCTCTAGCCCGCTCCGGCGGTCGTTTCGGCAACGGCAACGGGCGAGCTGGGGCCCTCGTAGCCATGGTAGCGGGGCTGGGCGGCATAGTCATCGCTGGGCTGCATCTGGCCAATTCCACCGGTGGCTGGGGCACCGGCAACGGGCGAGCCGGGGCCGTCTTTGCCATAGTGATCGGGCTGACCGGCATGGTCCTCGCTAGGCTAACCCTCGCCCGCTCCCGCCGCGCCGGCTGACCCGACCATGAATCTTTCTTTGTGGTCCCTATCCTTCCCGGGCGTGTTCCGTGAGTGCAGGGGCCGGTTAGGAGTAAGAAAAGCCACCTCACCGAAGCTAGTTCGGGAAAGTGGCTTTCTTGTTACATTCGCTTTACCGCTTAGGCACCTTAGTATTTCACCGGTCCATTAAAGATTTTCTTGATTTCCTCCAAAGGTGCCTTCGGCACGCGATCGTACGTTAGCAGCCCATTGATTTCCTGTTCTACGTCCGTTAACTGTGTATAGCAGATACCTTGAACATACGGGGACTGCAGGAACGGCTCTACTACGTCATGCAGCTTCTTGAGGAAGTCCTCTTCGTTCTCCGCACCGGAATATCCCCAGCCCTCCCAATCGCTCTTCTTGAAGGCAATCCCGCCGAACTCGGTAACCAGAATCGGCTGACCCTCATAGGCAGTCCCTCCGACAAGCACTTCACGGCGATGGGGCTTCGCCCCAAGCGTCTTCTCCAAAGTGGAATAACGCTCCTCCAGATCTTCCCTTTTCCAAGCATAGTCGTGGATGGTGACAAGGTCGGTGCTCATATTTTCCCATCCGTCGTTAGAGACGACAAGACGGGTTTCATCCAGCGACTTGGTCATATGATACATGGCCAACGTGTGCTGCTGCTGACGCTTGTCAACGAGGATATTAGGAACGCCCCAGCTCTCGTTAATCGGTACCCAGACCACAATACACGGATGGTTATAGTCTCTTTCAATCGCTTCCTGCCACTCCTGCGTCACTTTACGAACATAGTCCTCCGAGTAGCTGTAAGCGTTGGCCATCTCGCCCCAGACGAAATATCCCAGCTTATCCGCCCAATACAGGAAGCGAGGATCCTCAATCTTCTGATGCTTACGAGCACCGTTAAAGCCCATAGCCTTAGCCAGCTCGATGTCCTGCTTTAGCGCCTCATCGCTAGGCGCCGTCAGAATGCCGTCGGGGAAGTAGCCCTGGTCGAGGATCAGCCTCATGAAATAAACCCGGTTGTTCAGCATCACCTTTCCGGCTTCGACCGAAATTTTCCGCATGCCGAAATAGCTTTCCAGCATATCAACCGGCTTGCCGTCCACAAGCAGCGTGATCGTTACATCGTAAAGATTCGGCTTATGAGGTGTCCACCAGCGGCCTAACCCGTGATCGTTGAAATCATGCAGACCTATGGTTCTTGTCTCCTCTGCATGAGTGAAGCTAAATGTAGTGCTTGTGGAATATTCGTTCTTAAACCGAATATCGATTCGGGCTTCCACCTTCCTTCCCGCCGAGGCTTGATTCAAGAAGGTCCGGATTTGAATTTCGTTCCTATCGATATCCGGCTTGAATTTGAGTTTGGTTATGTAAAGCTCATTCACAGGCTCCAACCACACCGTTTGCCAAATCCCTGTAGTTCTTGTATAGAAAATGGAAGCGGAATTTTCCTTCCAGTACTGTTTCCCGCGGGGCAGCGTAACATCACGACTGAAGTCTTCCGCCCGAACCACCACTACATTGTCACCTGACCTGAGCGCCGAGGTAATATTGGCATGAAACGGCGTATGCCCGCCTTCATGGAAAGCAACCTTATGACCGTTCACCCACACTGTTGCCGCATAGTCAACTGCACCGAAATGAAGCAGTATTTGTCGGCCGGTCCACTCGGCAGGAACGGTGAAGCTGCGGCGATACCAAACCAGGTCGTGAAAGTCTGTATCTCCAATGCCGCTTAGTTTGCTCTGATAGGCAAAAGGAACCTGAATCTTCTTGGAGAAGCCTTGGGCTCCCAGCCCCCATTGCTCTCCATCACCAATTCGGTCATCATCGAATTCAAACTCCCATGCTCCGTTAAGATTCAACCATTGTTCTCTCACAAGCTGCGGACGCGGATATTCCGGACGCATGACTTCCGTTGTCATAGAAAACTCTCCCCTCGATAAATTAACCTTATTGTTAATATAATGATTACACAGTTAAATATTAGAGTGTGATATCTAAAAAGTCAACCAAAATGTTTATATGTTAACATATAAGTTATATAATCAAAGCTGACGGGAGTGATTATACATTGAAGCTTGACGTAACAACGAAGAATATGAACGTATTGGAGTGCTTTTCCTCCGAAACCCGGGTTCGGATCATCGAGCTGTTAAATGCTCGCCCATATAATATCGGTGAGCTCGCAGAGGCAACAGGCTTCTCGTCCGCCATCATTACCAAGCACATTCAGAAGCTCGAAGAGGCGGGAATTGTGCTCACAGAGAGCCTGGTGGGAAAGCGGGGCACCCAGAAGCGGTGCTCCTTGAAGGTTGACCAGCTAACATTAGTCCTTCGAACCGAATCTATGGAACAGGCCGCCGACCATAACCGATATACGGTGGAGCTGCCTATCGGGCAGTATTCCCGTTATGAGGTGAAGCCTACCTGCGGGCTGGCCTCCTTGGAGAAGCGTTTAGGAATGATGGACGACCCTCGGTACTTCGACGATCCTGAGCACACGAAGGCAGAGCATCTGTGGTTCGCAAGCGGTTATGTGGAATACCGCATTCCTAATTATTTGGTGGGTCGCGAGGAAGCCTCAAGTATTGCCATTTCCCTGGAGATTTGTTCGGAGGCTCCCAGATATAATGAAAATTGGCCCTCGGATATTACGTTTACGTTGAACAACGTGGATGTAGCCACGTGGACCTGCCCGGGCGACTTCGGCAGCAAGAGAGGCCAGTATACCCCGAGTTGGTGGAGAGATACCCAGTATGGGCTTCACAAGACAATATCCGTAACACGGGAGGGCTCATTCATTGACGGAGTACGCAGCTCTGATGCTCGCATAGACCAGCTCGGTATCCGAGTCGGCTCGGAGATCTTATTCCGAATCCAATGTCCCGAAACGGCCGTCAATTGCGGCGGAGTCAGCTTGTTCGGCAAGGGCTTTGGCAACTATCCGCAGGATATTCAGGTTACCATTACAAACTGAGATCAGTCCATAACCGACCGATCTCGAACCATACGGTCTCACTGTGTTAACTAGGAAGAGCAGCGTCCTTGAACGCTGCTCTTCTCTACTATTATTTATCCGCTTGCGTTTTAGCTTTCTTGATGGCTGCATCCGCTTTCGCAGCAAAAGAATCCAGTGCGGCCTTCCCCGTTGCTTCCGATGTTAATGCCCTTTGCAGCTCATGGAACCACAAGGCACGAATCTCACCATATCCGTCTGCGATCGTAGGCGGATCCGTTACGAATTGACGTGCCGTCTCAGCATAGTTGTACTCAGCGTCATTATAAAGTCCTACCACCGAGTTTCTGGCCGATATGCCGCCGGTCTGTATTAAGCTCTTCTTCCCATACTCGGGATCGTTTGCAATGAAATCAATGAATTTCTTCGATGCGGCAATTTTCTCCGGATTATCGTTATCGAACACCGCCATCCCGCCAAGATATGGCTCCAGCTTCGGCTTCGAGCCGTCTGCCGTTGGATAAGGCAAGAGCACGTCTTCGAACGGAGCCTTCTTAAGCGGCGCGTTCTGCGCTCGAAGCACAGCGGAATAATTGATGCTGAAGGCCAACTTGCCCTGAAGGAACAGGTCATTGGCGTCGGTAGCCGCAAGGGAGGCCGCACCGGTTACTACCAGCTTTTCCTTCATTCCCTTGACAATCCAATCCAAGGCATGTCCCGCCTGTTCGGTATTGATTGCAACCTTGCTGTAATCCTCCGTCAAGAATCGGGATAGGCCAAGGTTGGAGATATATGCGCGTGTACCTTGGTCTCCTGCGGTGCTCTTGGCGTAAAAGCCGGAGGGGATCACATCAGGCGCTCTATCTCGAACGGCCATTAGCGCTTTCTCATATTCGGCAAAGGTCCAGGTCCTGTCGGGACGATGCAAAGGGAGCAGGTCCACAGCGCCGATCCTTTCGAATACGGTCTTGTTTACCCCCATCATGAAAGGTGTCGTATTGATGGGATACATATAAAGGGTATCGCCCACCTTCGACTGCTTCCATAATGCCTCCGAAATATCGGCCTTCACTTCATTGCTGATCATATCATTCAGAGGTACCAGGAGCTTCTTTTTCCCCCAGTCGATAATCCGTCCGGGCGAATCATATATAACGTCAGGAGCCATATTGGATGCTATTGCCACATTCAGCTTCTGCGGTCCTCCTTCGAAGGTAAGCATCTCGAAACGGACTTTAATTTCCGGATGTTTCTTGGAAAAGGCGGCAATAAGCTGTTTCTCAAATTTACCGACCTCTCCGTCCAAAGGCTGATAATTCGGAAAGTTCCACCATGTAATCTCTACAGGCTTAACCGTCGTAGTTGCCCCTGCTTCTAAGCGGATATCTGCCTGCTTCTGATTGGATGTACAAGCAGCTAGTGACAAGCTAATCAATCCGATACTTATTAGAGAAGTGAAGGATTTATAAAAAACTGACATACAATTCCCCCTCCGTGACTTCCTTACGATGCAACATCACCTATGTTTAGCATACTATACGGAGGGAGAAATGAACATTAATTTTTCTGTTATTTTCGACAAAATTGCCGTGTTCTTCAACCCGCTTTACTTGAAAAGAGCTTTTGTTTGAGCCCTGAATATTGACCCTTCCTTAAGAAATTATTCGTGAACTGGAACATGTGTCAGCTCGACTTCAGCCAATCCAAAGTGAACTTAGTAAACCTCACGGTTATCGGTTTGTTCTCCGAGAAACTATAGTCACATTCATATACAAGCGCAATATCCCCATTCGCCAAAACCGTCAAACAGCAGTACGAGAAGGGCCCTTCATGGATCTGCTTGGAATATTTCCAGGTGCGGCCACCGTCTTCGCTTAGTCTGACCGTTCCGTTCCGGCGGTGTTCCGGGTCCGCCGGGTTGGCGAAAAGAACCCGCGTTTTCCCATCACCAAGTTCCGGATAAACAATAACGCTTGACTGACATGTCGGATCCACCAAATGCTCGTCATACTCCGTTTGGTTCCAAGTTTCCCCGCCATCTATGCTGGTCGCCACAGCCGTCCGCTTGAATTCCGAATGATTACGCATATATACCCGAATCTCTCCGCTAGGCAGCTCGATCAGTTGCGATTCGGTCAAGTCCGCGCCATCCAACTGGAGTGACATGGCATCCACCGTCACTCCATTGTATAGCCTACCGTCGTTTGGTGATGCGCCTCTGCACCATGTCGCCCCATGATCGTCGCTGTAAATTACAGCACATGACATCTTTCTTTCAAGATTTGAGAAATATATTGGGAAAATAAGTCTGCCTTGGTAAGCGCCATACTTCAATTGTATGCCTCTTCCCGGACAGGCTCCGATAAATTTCATCCAGGAATCTTTAATCCAAAAATTGAGATCAATCGGTTTTGACCAGGTCAATCCATCGTCTTCGCTCTTGATCATTTGGAGGAATGACGTTCTGGCCTCCAGCAGGCTTTCTTCGGGATGTGCCCCCTTCTTCAAATAAATATTGCCTTTGCCGAATCCATTAAGATGTACATTTCCTTCTTCATCAACTGTGTATGGTGTTAGATTCCCCTCCTGATCAGTTACATTGCCATTCGGAAGCAGATAGTAAACGTTACCTGCCCCGTCATGCAGAAGTCTGTTGCCGTGTTTGTCAAAGCCAGTTCCCGGTTCGCTTGACCATAAGCCGATACCTCCAGGAGTATGACAGAACAGCATCCAGATCGTGCCAGTCTCCTCGTCCTGAAGCAGGGCGGTATCGATCGCTGCCGCGCCATCTAATCCTTCTCCCGCATAAGATACTAAGGTCTGCACATCGCTCCACGTATCGCCATGATCCGTACTACGGCGAATTGCCGTATTGATTTTGTTTGGATTATCCCGGATGTTACTAATTCTCGCGTCGATACCGGCGATAACGGTACCTTTTGAAGTCGTCAGCAAGGATGGAATCCGGTAAGTCGCCGAACCGGCCAAGCTAGGGTAAAATAGTGCAATCGTCTCATTGTGGTCCATAGCCAGCTTCCCCTCGTTATTCCTTTTTTTCATTCGTTTACAAACGGCTTAATGACTTCGACCCATGCCAAATACCCTTGCCCGGATAAGTGGCACCCATCCAAGGTATACTTATCGTCCAGTTCATTTTGTTGTAAGAAATAGGAATATAAATCAATAAATCTCGTAGAGTACTTCTTCGCAAGCTCAGTTAGCTTGGCATTTACACACATCACATCTTCGTTATCGACTGGATGCTTAAAAACACTGTTATTCACGGGAAGCAAGCTCTGAATGTACAATATCGCCTCCGGCAAATCTGACTTTATTCTCAGCAGGATGGATTCGTAGTGATTCAGAATATGATCTGCATCCTTTTTGTCGTATACATCGTTAATACCCACCATTAGAAATATCTTACATGGCTTCAGGGCAATGATATGATCCAGCCTTTTCAATACGCCAATAGAACGGTCACTGTCAATTCCTCTATTGATTACCGTTCGATCAGGAAAAAATTCCTGCCATTGGGTACGCTGCGTCAGGCTGTCTCCCACGAAAACGATTGCTCCTTCTGAAGCGGGCAGCACATCGAACAAACTCATTCTGCTGATGTACATCGGAAACGACAAGAAGTCTAAGTTATCTTTCATTGGCGACATTGGTCGATCTCCTTTCCTTTCATTACTGTCCTGAGCCACATCATTATTTTTTACTTAGCAGGTCGGACACCTTCGGCGCCTTCTCAAGCTCGGACAAAATTTCTTTTCCGCCGCTGTTTAAATAGTTTTGCACATACTTATCCCATTCATTATCGATATCGATTTCCCCAACGATTGCCTTCATGCGGAATTCACTTACGATTGTCTCCAATTGACCTTTATATTTATTGTTGAGCTCAGTGTATTTCGTTTGGTTCAGCAAGTCCCATTTATAAGGCCTGATTTCCATCTTTTGCAGCACATCTGATCTGCCGAAGAATTCACTTCTCAACTTTGAAGTGGCTTCGCTCGTCAAATAGGTCGCCCTCTTATCATTGTACGTTCTGAAATTGTATCCCCAGAAGCCCATATTCCCTTCATTCTCCGGATACTCCTTATTCACCCTTAATTCAGATTTTTCGGGAGTCCCCATCCACGTGGAATGGGTACCGATTTCACCGTAGAGCGTCCATAAGGCATCGTCGTCAAAGTTGATGTAGTCGAATATTTGCAGGATACGAGCTAATTGTTCGTCCGTCACTTTCTTGGATATGTAAAAAGCGTCACCCAGGCGGTTGACCGGAGTATATGCCCCCTCCCCTTGTTGCCCGTTCGGGCCGATCTCGGGAGCGGTTACAAGCAATTTGACGGAAGCGTCCTTCTCCACCAGATTTGCCGGAGCGCGGCCCTTTGTCCAAGTATCCATACCCACATAAGCTGGTTGCGCCGAATAATATCCGCTCTTTCCGAGATTGTACTTATCCCAGCTCTTATTCACGTTAATTGTCGTCCACTCCGGATCCAGCAAGCCTTCTTTGCTCCATCTGGCCATCATTTTCAAAAACTGCTTATATTTTTCAGAGATTTCCGCTGCTGTCACCTTCCCGTTCTCCTCCAGATTATAGCCACCTGCCACGCCGTATGCTCCCAAAAGCGTTGCTGCCCAATTTGTGAAGTTGCTATTGAACGGCAGCATGCCATACGTATCGTTTTTGCCATTGCCGTCCGGGTCATTACGAGTAAAGGCCTTCAGGATTTCTTCCGTCTGCTCCAGCGTGTACGCCTTATCGGTGAAGTAGATCCTTTCCAGACCGCCACTTGTCCCAATGGGCTTGATCTCACCTGGCGGCTTGATCCCTAGTTTCTCAAGCCAATCTAACCGGAATGTCGGAGTCCAAACCAATGCTTTCGTATTCCCCAAATTTCCAATGAGAGTTAAATATTCGTCTTTTTTTCCCGGTGCCAAATTCATCTCCCACCCGGGTGAATTCTCATCCAGCATTTTGGAATAATGCGGTGCATATTTCTTTAGCATCTCCTTCGGAATCGTTCTCGTCAGCCCGTTATCATAATATTCCAATGCTGACAAGGTTCCCGCAGTAAAGGAGAACGTATCCGGCATGTCCCCCGAAGCAATTAGCAGCTGTACCTGATCCTTGTTGAACGTATCAACCTTTATGTTGGTGATCTTGATGTTGTATTTTCCCTCAAGCTTCTTCTGCACCCAATTGCCGTCTTCAATCTTCCCTCTGGTGAAGGACCCGGATAGCTTCAAATTCAACGGTTTGGCAAAATCGCCCGGTACCGGCAGACCCGAGTTTTGGTCTCCATTGTTCGTACTTCCGGACGCGGAATCTCCTGTCCTGCTCTCGCCATTGCAACCGACCAGGCCAAGAACCAAGGATCCTGCCAATACGGCCGATAATAAAACATGAAAGCGCCTTTGCATTTTAGTACCTCCTATAATTATCCTTTTAACGAACCAATCATAATCCCTTTAATAAAATACTTTTGCGCGAAAGGGTACACGAGAATTATAGGACCAATGGAAATCATGACGGTTGCTGCACGAACGTTGCTAAGAAGCAAATCGGCGTTAGCCATCCCTCCACCACCGCCGAATTGCGTCTGAGACAAATCGAGGGCGACCATCATTTGCCTGACCACCATTTGCAGCACGGTCTTGGATGGATCCCGAATGTAAATCATGGCGTCGAACCACGCGTTCCAATGCCCTACAGCAGCCCATAACGCAACAGTTGCAATCACGGGCTTCGACAGCGGGATCATGATTTGGGTCAGAATCTTGAAATAACCGGCCCCGTCCATGAACGCCGACTCCTCCAACCCTTTATCAATCGTCATCAGATAGTTGCGCATCACAATAATTGAGAATACATTGACTGCACCGGGCAAAATAAGCGCTAGCTGATTGTCAAGCAGCCCCAAGTTTTTGATCAATAAGTAGTTAGGAATCAACCCCCCCGAGAAGAACATCGTAATCAAGAAAAAAGCGGTGAAGAAATTTCGGAAGGGCAGATCCTTTTTGGATAGAGGGTAAGCCACGAGCAGGGTAGAAGCGACGATTAACAACGTGCCAAATGTAGTTCGAACGATGGTGTTCAGGTAAGCTACTAAGATATTCTGGTATGTAAACACGAATTGATAAGCGTCTGTAACCCACCGACTGGGCCATATATGAAATCCAAGCGCAGAAGCATCGTCGGCATTTGAGAAAGAGAGAACGAACGTTTGCCAGAACGGATAGATAACGGCAATTGAAAATAGACTAATCAAACTAACATTGAAAAGATCGAATAAAGAAAACTGCTTTTTGCGCAAGGTTGTTCCTCCTTTCTACCAAATGCCATGTTCGCTTCGCCTGCGAATGATCGCATTCGCTCCCAAAATAAGAATTACACCTACCACATTTTTGAACAATCCGACAGCAGCTGCATAGTCCATTTGGAACTGTTCAAGACCTTTCCGATAAACGTACGTATCTATAATATCAGCTACTTCGTATACAAGCGGATTATATAGGTTGAGGATTTGGTCAAAGCCTGCATTTAGAATATTGCCCAAGCTTAGAATAAATAAAATGACGATCATCGGAATCAACGACGGGATAGTAATATGAATCATCTTTTTGAATCGTCCGGCTCCATCCACATCTGCCGCTTCGTAAAGATCCGGATTGATTGATGAAATGGCCGCCAAGTAAATAATGGCCCCCCAGCCTATTTCTTTCCATACATCCGTCAGCACTAGAACCGGTATAAAAAAAACTTTGTCCGACAAAAAGTTGATTGGCTGTCCCCCCAGTGAATGGATCATATAGTTGATAATGCCCCTTTGGGGAGAGAGCACCTCGGCCACCATGGAACCGAGAATGACCCAGGACATAAAGTGCGGCAAGTACGAAACCGATTGAGCCACTCTTTTAAACAGAACATGCTTCACTTCATTGAGCAATACTGCCAGCACAATGGGAGCCGGAAAGGACACAATCAGCTTCAAAATACTAATGATGAGCGTGTTCTTCAATGCCCGTAAAAAGAGAGTATCGCGAAATAAACTTTTGAAATGCCCGAAATTGTTCCACTGGCTATCCCAAATTCCGAGTCCCGGCGAAAATTTCTTGAACGCTACCAGGATGCCGTACATCGGTACATAGTGGAAGAGAAAAAGCAGCAGCATCGGCAGCAGCAGCATGAGGTATAGCGCTTTCATTTTTTTCGCGCGAATCCAGTTGCTGTTACGGGTCTTGAGAATTTGCTGTTCTGTTCGCTGTAGACCGATGTTCATTATAAGGTAATCAACTCCTTTCGTTATTTTAGGAAAACGCTTACGAAGTAATTATAAAAAAAATAATAATCATAAAGTTTAACAATCTACAGGTGTTATAGCATTATCTTAATATGATTTGTTCTTCATGCCGTTTGTTGTTATGCCGGAAGCAAAATCGTCACCATCGTTCCTTCACCGTATATGCTGTTAATGTACAAGCCGTAAGCTTCGCCAAAATGGAGCTTGATCCGCGCGTTCACATTGTAAATCCCCGCTTTTGTGGTCTCGGAATCAGAGAGCCGGGCGCGTACTTCCTGTAATTCTGCCTCCATCATTCCGGCCGCATCATCCTTGACGACAAGGCGGATGGAATCCCCTTCCTTGCAGCACCAGATTTCTATGGTTACATGTTTTCTCGCCTTTCGGGCCCCGTGATGAAGAGCATTCTCAATAATTGGCTGCAAAATAAGCTTCAGTGTTTTGCAATCCAGCACTTCATCGTCAATATGCCAGACGCAATGAAAGTTGTGGTATCGTTGAGACATAATGCCTGCATAGGTTTTGGCATACGAGATCTCTTCGCGAATCCGGATCATATGTTCCCTATTTGTGATATAACGAAATAATCGGCTCAACGAGCCTATCATGTCGACAGCTTTGTCCGTTTCATGTATCTCAACAAGATGAAGGAGATTGTCCAATGTGTTGTAAAGAAAGTGTGGATTGATTTGCGATTGTAAGGCGATCATCTGAATTTCCTTCTTCTCATACGCCAGCTTGATCCGTTCTTGACTTGCAACTAGCGTTTCTTGAACGAGGTCGTCGATTCTGCGGATCATTCGGTTAAAATTGCTACCCAGCAAATCCACCTCCTCGATTCCGGACATTCGATCGAAGAGCAACTGTCTGCCCCTCCCGAGCTCGTATTCGCCTAGCATTCTATTTAAGCGACCAAGCGGGGTGAGCATCCTTTGCGACATGTAGTATGAGAGCAATAGCATAAGAAGGAATATGAGAAATAGAATATATGAATCATTGAGAAACAGGTTGACGACTTGCCGCTGCACTTCCGAGTAATTATATCTAGATATAAATTTCCATGGAACCCCAGAAATGTCTTTCACATATACAAAGTATTTCTTGTTATCAGGCGCGTTTGAATCGAATATCGTTCCGACCTGACCGCTAATCGGATGCGATATGATCCGTTGATCCCGATCCACAATAAACCCTTCACTGCCGTTTTGCCTGAACTCGGCATACAAATTGGAACCATAGCCGCTATCCAATTCAACCGTAACGTAGCCTGCGACCTGCGGATACTTATCCAATTGAATCATCGGCATTCCAAGCTCGATGGATACACTGCCATGATCGTCCTTCGTCAAGTGATACCCGATCACTCTTCCAGACGATTTTAATCGCTCGTAAAACTCTGGATCCATTTTTTTTGCTTGCTTATACCGACTAGAGAACATTAGTTTATTAGAGGGATCATAAATACTTATCGTACTCCGGTTATGTCCAAGGAAATAGTTTTCGTTTTGAAGGTTTTTCTGCAGCTTATCCATATTATTCGAGAGAATGTCGTCCTGAATGGTTTTATCCATGGAGATGCGGGCCATAAGTACCTCGATCCGGTTCATATCGTTCTCAAGAAGACTATACGTTTTTTCAAACAGGGATTGATGACCTTTCTGCAAGTCATCGGCGACGATTTGTGACGATTTCCAGTAAAATATTGACATGAATACGATTAGCGGCAGCAGGATCGTTGTAATGAAATAAATAAGGAAGCGATCTCTTAAATGTAAATGCCGAGTTCGAGTCGTTAGCTCCGTGTAATAATTCAGGTTGTCCTTTGAGATATCGTACGATTGAAATAATGTGATTAATTTATATACGGGATAGAGCACCTTGCTCGAGATGACGCGGGATGAAACAAAGGCGACTACAAACGTCAGTAAGCAGGTAACAGCAATCAGCCGGATCATGAGGAAAAGCTGTTCGTGATAAAAGTCCATTCGATCGACATAAAGCAACCGGAAATCTTGAAAAGGAATCGACGTCTCGTGCTCTTCCAGCCCGTTAGCAGCCTGATCGGTCTGGTTTCCTCTATAGATGAAATGGCCATTCGAGTCGAATAGCGTGAAGTTATCGTTATAAGGAAGACTTTCCTTGAAATAGTTCATATTCAGCAGGATCAATAAAATTCCTTCATGGGCCCCGGTGCGGTTCGTCAAGTTTGCTGCAAAAAACATCCGCTGGTCCAACGACTGCATGGCCTGCGCCAATGCCATTGAGGGCTCGTTTCCCTCTGGGGGAACGAGCCTCTCGGACGCCTCCCCAAGCAAAACCAGATTGGATTCTTTATCCGGTTCGCTTTTTAGCATGATACCGTTAAGTTCGAAGTCCAAATACGTGTGATCGGAACTAAACTGACTTTGCGGCGTCACAACCAGAATGGAATCAATGAGTTCGTTTTCTTGCACGAGGCTTTGTAAATATTTTTCAAAATGAATCGACAACATGTATTTCTCCAGCATACTTGTACTGCTACTACCCAAGCCTTGTGTATAGCCGAGAAGTCTCTCATTTGATAGTACATTGTTTAGCATGAAATAAACGTTACTGAAGCTGGAATTAATTTCGAATGAAAGCTGATTCATTCTAGTAGTAACAATAAAATGCTTCTTCTCCTCGATAAAATGCTTGATCTTAAAAAAGAAAACGCTGCTTAATAGCAGCATCAATAGGAGCACGGCCCCAAGTGAAACCAACATGAGAAAGTTTCGGAACGAGATTCTCTGTAACCGGTGGAATACTTGAGCCATGACCAGCCTCCCGCGGTAATATCAAGTAAGATCGGACCTAAACTCAAGAGGATTGGCCCCTGTCACTTTCTTGAAAACCTTAATAAAATAGGAATAATTGTGAAACCCGACTGCGGCACAAATATCCTTTATTTTGCAATCTTTCTTCCGAAGTAGCTCCACCGCTTGCCACACCCTTACTTCATTGACGAAATCGATAAAATTTTGTCCAGTTTCTTTCTTGAAGATAGAACTGAAGTAGGACGGATGAATATATAGCCTTTGAGCCATGATTTCTAAAGTAATCTTTTCGTTGAAGCAGCTAAGCACATGCTGTTTGGCAAGTTGTACGTACCGATTCCCGTCTGTAGGTCCCTGTACTTTAGCATGGTCCAGAAATGTCTCCAAGGTCACTTTTATCCATTTCTTCAAATCGGCGAATGTTTCCGCTCTGTAAATCTGTTGCAATGCTTGCTTCTTATCTAAAGCGCTTACTTGAAGCCGTCTTTCTTTTGCCTTCATCAGTAAAGAGAGGATAAACTCCGAGAAGGTGATCTGGACTTCCTCCAAACGTAGTTTACCCCGCTCCACAGCATCAAAAAAGTCCCGGAGAAGGTGAGCGGTTTCGCCCTTGTTTTGAGATAAAATGGTTTGAATCAATTGATTCATTACGACACCAAGATGCTCGTTTAACTGTTCTTTACTGCTTTCTTCTGAATGAGAGACAGTGATATCCTGATAAAAAATGACGGAAGCAAATTCATCGAAAAACTTTTGGCTGAGCGAATATATCGCTTGATTAAAGGAAGTGCAAATATGCCCTGGATCTTCCACCATACTCCCGATCCCGATGGAAAGCATGCATTGTTTGCCGTATCTCGACATCACCGACTCTTTGACAGTATCAGAGAACCTCTCGAATTTTCCCTTCAGTTCATATTTGCTGATAGGTCGGGTATCATGAATGAATAACACTAAGTGGTTGCCGTAGAACAAGACGCGAGTACTGCTTTCCATCCAGAATTCCGCTGATATTTGCGTGATGAACTGCCGGATACTCAATCCTTGGTCTTTCTCGAATTGTTTATCGAACGAGCAAACTGCAATTCTTTTGTAGTTGTGTAACCATGGAGTATGATGCTGATGTACAGGTTCTCCTTTTATTAGAGCGATAAGCGAAGCCTCTTCGCGCGCACCCGCTTCGGATATCTTATCTTTGGCAATCGACTCGTCCTTTTTCAGTTCGAGCGCGATCCCATGCATAACGTTGGTAAAATCCTCTTTCATGAGAGGTTTCAATAAGTATCCTTTTACTCCATACCGGATCGCATCTTGCGCGTATTTAAAATCGTCGTAAGCGGAAAGAATGAGGATCTTAATTTGAGGATATGAAGCCTGTATTGCTTTTGCTAACTCGATTCCATTCCATTCCGGCATAAGTATATCCGTCATTACTACGTGTGGAACATATTGTTTGACTATATTCATCGCTTCCAAACCATCTCCTGCAGAACCTATCACTTGAAATCCAGTTTCGTTCCAGGGAAATGAGTTCACTAATCGATCTCTAATATTTTTCTCATCGTCTACGACTAGAACTTTATACATACATCCGTCCCCTGACCAAGGTTTGCGAATATCGGACTACGGGATTCAGCGCGAAGAATGATGAAGAGCCCCTTGGAGCCAGAACATGCTGATTATCATGTTATCGTCTGATCGGGGTCTTCAACATATATTATATGGGCAATAACTCTAGGATTTAGGTAGTGGAACCATTTGAATTGCTGCTGGCTTATTATTGCCGCGAGTCTCGCTTCACCTGATGCAGCATGAAATCAGCCATTTTTCGGTGTCCATCCGCATCCAAATGCATATAATCAATTTCATTCATCGCAACCTGATCCCTTGCATCAGCAAAATGAATGCCGCTGCCCTTAAGCAAAACGGCCAAATGGCTCGAAAGTTCTTCTGATTTTTCACTGCAGTTCAATCCCATGGCACTACCAACTCTACTGTCTATGTATTGCGGACCTATTGGGGCCGGGCAAACTACAAGAACCTCTGGTGTCTTCCCATTTCTTCCTGCGGCAATTCCCTTTGCTTTCACAGCAAGTCTGGTGATGCCTTGAGCGATATTGTATGAAGTTACACCGAAGCGTTGCTTCGTATCGTTTGTCCCCAGCATAATGATGACCATGTCTAGAGGCGCATGAGACATCATGCACGGATAAATATAATTGAACCCGGATAAACCCTCAAACAAAGGATCCTCGAATACGCTTGTTCTTCCCGGAAGACCCTCCTCTATAACCCGATAAAAGCTGCCGAGAAGATTGGCCAGAAGACCTGTCCACCTTGTTTCTTCATCGAACCTTGAATCCGTTTCAGCATCATAGCCCCAAGTATTGGAATCTCCAAAGCATAAGATCGTTTTTTTCATAGGTTTGTCCTTCCATCACTTTATTATTAACGCCAGATCTTTCATTTCCCATTGAGATTCATTAACTTTACGCTGCTCACTACTCGGAACGGTGCTTAGACATCCAGAGTACTCTTGCTTGTTATACAACATTCCTTTCTCAATTGGTGGTAAGGAGACAAGTGTTCTGTGCTCAATATCGTGCTCATGCATCCATTACATCCTTTCATAAAAAACACAGACCTTATTTTATCTTACGCCTTGGGGAGACAACCGAACATCCCCATCGTTTTACTTTTTGGATATGGCCTTTTTTTGACTTCTATGCCTTCATCCTTTGAGGAGATAAAGGACTAAATGATCGTGCCATCATTAATACATCCGTACCTGCACATTAAAGCCAAAAAAGAAGGGGTCGCCCCAAAAGTAGAAATATTACTTTGGAGGAACATCCCCTTCTTTATTATGACTGGTTCTTTTCAAACAATAACAGAAGCGGTCGCCTATCCGTGAATAGTTCAAGATGGTCATATTTTTTCACGAACTCAAACCCCTAGGGCTTCAGATTTATTCAGAATATTCCCAGACCTGCAATGCAGCTCCAAACATACCGCTGATCATTTTCTCCCTGCGTTTTCTTTCTATTGTAGCAAAATGTCGACCGGACGCAATGAATAGGAGAATCAAAATAAAATCGCCCCGATGCAGTTTCATTTTGCACGCGGGACGATATTTTCTTCTTTATTTACTCGTTGTATTCCCAAATTTGCAAAGCGGCCCCAATCATACCGCCCCAATTGCCACGGTATGCGGGTCTTATTTCTACCCCTTGCCTCAGAGATGACATCGTTCTCTTGTCCACCTCTTGCCGTAAACCTTCAAATAGGGCTTCTCCTGCCTCGGCTACACCACCGCCAATGACAATCAACTCTGTATTAAAAGTGTGTATTAATGTCGCGATGGCAGAACCTAACGCAGCGAGAGCGTCCTGCATGATTTCAGTAGCTACAGGGTCCCCACCATACCAACGGGCAATGACTTCCCTTGTATCGATACTCTCTTCCGGCGTTCCGCCCGCCGCCAGTCGCTCCCTCATACGGCGCGCAATGCTGGTGCCCGACGCGTAGTGCTCCAGACAACCTATCCCCCCGCAGATACAGGTTTCTCCCTTGAAGTCGACGGACATATGTCCAAGCTCTCCAGCTCCGCCCCACGCCCCATGTACAAGACGGCCATTCACAAGAATCGCGCCGCCAACACCGGTACCTACGGCCAGGCAAATCATGTTTTGTATGTTCTTGCCTGCGCCAAGCTTCTTTTCCGTCAATGCAAGCACGTTCACATCGTTGTCAACCTCTACGGGAAGCTGAAACCGATCCTCCAGCAGCTTCTTTAACGGCGTGCCCATGTAACCGGGAATGAGATCCGAAGAGAAGCGAATACTCCCGTCGTTGCGATCTACCTGGCCTGCCGTCCCTACACCGATCCCCTTGATACGGAGATCCGGCCGATGTTGCAAGGCTTCAGTCAAGAGACCTTGTACCGCCTCCTGTATGCGAAGCGCAGTACTTACCTCTCCAGCTAGTGTGCTTAAACTGAAGGAATGTAACACATCGCCCTTACTGCTGATGACTCCGGCGTTAATCTTGGTACCGCCTACATCGACCCCAATGGCGAATGGAGATAACGGATCCAATAATGAGCGGTTCATCGCCATCCCTCCTTCCCTTGCCTTACATGCTACTCAATGCCTTAACGTATCGGGCCGTCATCAGCTGCGGCCTCGTTATCGCGCTGCCTACAACGACATATCCGGCTCCCGCAGCCATTGCTTTAGCCGCATCTTCCGGTGTCCAGATCCGCCCCTCTGCCACAACGGGGATTCTCACCGATTGACACAGCCTTGCCAGCAGTTCAAAGTCAGGCTCCTCCTGCTGAGGACTATAAGGGGTGTACCCTGAGAGCGTTGTTCCGATCAAGTCTACACCTAGACGCTCTGCAGCAATTCCCTCTTCAAAGGTGGATATGTCCGCCATCACGGAGACCCCATGGAAGTGTGCATATTCAATTAGGGGGACTACTTGCTCCAGACGGTTTTCCCGATCCGTAATATCCAATGCTACGATATCTGCGCCGGCAGAGACGATAGCCTTCACTTCTTCCAGCGTCGGTGTGATAAAGATGTCAGATCCCGGAATATCTCTTTTGATAAGACCGATAACAGGAACATCCACTTCTTGTTTAATTTTTATAATATCGTCAATGCCGTTGGTACGAATGCCGATGGCTCCGGATTGCACAGCCGCTCTAGCCATCTTGGCCATGGTATCGCCGCCATGCAGCGGTTCGTGCTCCAGCGCTTGGCAGGATACGATCAATCCGTTCTTGGGAAGCTTCTTCAACATCTTTTCCATAATAGTACGCACCTTTCTACTGCTGCCATCACAGGCTAGCCTTGGCGGTAAGACCAAGCATTTTGTCATTCAGTGCCTTCAGACGATCCATATTCTCTTCTCCAACCGGAAGCAGCGGCATTCGAACGCCTCCGCATTGCAACCCTCGAAGCTCCATGATTGCCTTACAAGCGCCATACAATGACGGGAAGGAAAGCAGCTCCGTAATCAGCTCGTTTGTAATAAACTGCCACTCCTTCGCTGCCTCCATATTCCCATCCACGTAACACTGTTCGATCTTCAGGAACAATTCCGGCATTACGCCATACGTACCGCCGATACCGCCGTCAGCACCGATGCTGCGGCCCGCCAGGTATTGTTCGTCGGGTCCGTTCAGCACTAGGAAATCCTTCCCTCCGGCCGCTTTAAACTGCTGCAATTCATACGTGCTTTCCGCGGAAATCTTAACCCCGATGACCTTCTCATGAGCTGCCATCTTCGTCAAGAGCGCCTTGGACAATTGAAATCCGGTTGTTTGGGGAATATGGTATATGATGAAAGGAAGCTGCGTGCTGTCGATAATGGAAAGCCAGTGCTGCTCCACGCTTTGCGGGGATAGGCGGTAATAGATGGACGGTACAGCCGATACAGCATGAGCACCGGCTTGCTCTGCATGAATGGCAAGCTCTACGCTATCCCGTGTAGAAGGTGCACCCACGTGAGCAATAATCGTCAGCTCGTTTCCGACTTCAGCGATGACCGCCTCTAGTGTACGCTTCCGCTCTTCTACGGATTGAAGCATCCCTTCTCCCGTGCTTCCGCCCACATAAAGTCCGGAAACGCCCGTATTCGCATAGTACCGGGCCAGCTGCCTTGCAGCTGCTTCGCTGATTTCACCGTTCTCGTCATAGGCGGAGTACATAGCTACAGTAATTCCTTTGAATCTGGTAATATCATATGCTGTCATCATCGTTTCTCCTTTTGGAATTGATCGATCTTGCTTCTATCTTAAAACTTCCTTGGTCCATGTAGAATCCCTTACTTTTTACATGCTGTCTGGTCCGATTCTGACATATCGACCAACCGGAACCGATTCCCCGCGGCATGAAGGAAAAACGCTCGGCTTCATGTCACCAAGCGCTTCCCGTACATTATTGAACAATCTCCTTCTTTACCTTGAAAACCACTTTCCGAACGTGTTGCGAAATGGGCTCAGCTGACGATCCCGTTAATCCCGGTCTATGAATGTCCGAAGGATACAAAATCACATACATCCCCGGCGTCAAAGTAGTAAACTGCTCACCCTGCACATTCTCATACAACACATAGTCATTTTCCAAGCTGCTCTCCACTACTCCGTTCATGCCGTTATCGCATGCATAGCCTATGGTTTCGGTGCCTTCCAGCAGGTAATGAACATCGATATACTGCTCATGCTTCTCCGCCTTGGTTTTCTTCCTGTCCTTTGTCTCGAGAGCCATAATCGTATAGTACACATCATTATCCTGCAAAGAATACTTGCCTTCCTGAAGCTCAGAGAAATTCGTTCTTATCATCATGTCCATAACTTCCCTCAGCTTAGGATGCATGAAGGAACGATCCGACATCCAACGTTCTTTTCTGCCCAGTAGCATGGTTTCAGCTCCGTTTACTTGGAAGAATTAGCAATGATCTCATTCGCCTTTTTTGTCCAATCATCTAAAGCCTGCTGAGCTGTCTTCTTCTTCGTGAACGCTGCCTGCAGCTCAGGGTAGAACGCACTGCGTGTCTCCGGATATCCCGGCACGGAAAGACCGATGTTGCCGGCGTATTTAAACAGCTGTGTCGTCTTGTATTGAAGTGTTCCTTCCGCGTAAGTTTTCGCTAAGGATTTGCGTGCAATCAGAACGGATTCGGCCTTCGCCATTTTCGCCATATTTTCCTGGCTGTTCGCATACTTAATGAATTCTTTTGCCCACTTCATCTTTGTTTCGTCTTTGGTATTCCACATCCAGGTTCCGTAACCAAACAAGACGGTATTCGACGACTTGCCGTCTACGGATGGGAAAGGAACGATATCTACCTCGAATTTCTTCGCAGTCCCTTCAGTGAAAGCCTTGTTTAATGTAGGCAGATTGCCGATGTTTCCGAACGCCATCCCGAGCTTCCCTTGAACGAACATATCGTTCATGAGGGCGCTTGCTTTCAAGCCCGGAGCTCCGGGAGGAACTACGCCTTCATCAATCAAACGGGTTAAGAACTCCACTCCCTTAACGCCTTCCGGAGAATTCAGAATCGCTTTGTTATTCTCATCATTCCATGTCTTGGCACCGAATCCCCAGAGCAGGGAATGGGTCGCTTGGTCGCCGCCGGTATCGCCTGCGTATAGTCCATAGCCATACACTTGCTTTCCTGGATCGGTTACGGCTTTAGCCGCTTTCAAGAACTGATCGAAGGTCCAGGGCTCCATGTTTTTCGGCAGCAGATCAAGAGCATTTTTTTCCTTGAATAAATCTTTGTTAACGAGAAAACCGATCGCAACCGTGCTGTTCGGGTAAATGTATATCTTATTGTCCACCGAGACATTCTTTAAGGTTTTCTCTTCAAAGTCCTGCTTATCCACAATATCGTCAAGCGGAACCAGCAGCCCCTTCTTCGCGTAAGACAGCGGCCAGAAGAACGAGCCCTGCTGAATATCCGGCATTTCATTCGTGTTCGCCGCAATGCTGATCCGCTCATTGATACGGTCATCCGGGGTTTTGACAATATTGATCTTGACGTTCGGATTCGCTTTCTCGAAGCCCTGCTTCATTTCTTCATAGGCCTGCTGCACATCGCCGCGAGTATCGACCCACCAGGTCAATTGAACATGATCATTGGCAGCTGCAGGCGCTTCGGCATCCTGCTTCGGCTCTTCTGTTTTTGCGCAGCCTACCGCTGCTGTTGCCGCCAGCATAATGGATAGAATCGAAAGTGTGGATTTTTTCATATGAACCCCTCCATAGTTGAAAGTCTTTTACCTATTTCGCCCTGCTTAACACCCAGAAGTGTCTCACCCCCCTTCATGGGAGCAGCATCAGCCTTTGACGCCGCCGAGTGTTATGCCCTTCACGAAATAGCTTTGGAACATAAGGAATATGATAAACACCGGGATAAACCCGAGCGTTGCCGCTGCCATCTGCAGACCGTAATTCGCCACATATTCGGATACTAGAGTGGCAATTCCCACATTGACCGTCATTTTCTCCTTCTCGCTAAGCATAATTAACTGCCATAAGTAGTCATTCCACGCATAGGTAAAGGTGAAGATGGCTAATGCGCCGATAGCCGGCTTGACCACTGGGAGGAAAATACGAAAGAAGAGTCCGAGCTCGGAGCACCCGTCAATTCTTCCGGCCTCAAGAAGCTCGGTCGGAATCGATTCGCTAAACTGCTTCATCATGAAAACGGAGAAAGGAATGGTCAGAACCGGCAGGATGACGCTAGCCAAGTTATTCACAAGTCCGAAGTCACGCATCATGGAAAACAAGGGAACTAAAGTAATCTGTCTTGGTATGAACATAGCCATCAGGATGAGGGTGAAAAAGAGCTCCGCTCCTTTAAACTTTCTCTTGGTCAAGGCGTAGCCTGCCATAGAGGCAACAAGGCATACCCCGATCGTAGCTACTATGGAAATGAACACACTGTTATACAGCCAAGAGAAAATCGAACCGTCCTCGAACAGCTCAATAAAGTTTCGTGTCGTCGGGGCTGTCGGGAACCAGTCCGGCGGTACCTTCACCGTCGAGCTCTGATTCTTGAAGGCACCCGTGATCATCCAATAAAGCGGGAAGATAAACATAATTGCGAGAGCATACAATAATACATTGCCGACACCCTTCACCATGAGGAAAGCCGCATTCTTCATCCAGCTCACCTCCTAGTACTGTACATCGGACTTCATTAATTTGAACTGGGCGATGGCTACCACGGAGATTAAAGCGGTAATAATAATGCCCATCGCAGAGGCCAAACCAAGCTGTCCGTATACAAAAGCAGTATCGTATAACAAAAACATGATCGTGGATGTCGCGTAGTTAGGACCGCCGCCTGTGAGCAGCTGTACAACGACAAATGTTTGGAATGCCCAGATCGTTGACATCACCAGAATGTAAAGGGATGTCGGCTTTAACAGCGGCAGCGTAATATGCCAAAATTTTCTGACGGAAGAGGCACCGTCCAAATCCGCGGCTTCATAATAATCGGGAGAAATATTCCCGAGAGCGGCCAGAATCAGAATAATAGGTTGTCCTACGTTAAAGGTAACGACCACCACGATCAGTGCCAGCAGGGCAAATCGTTCATCCGACAGCCACATTATCGGTCCGAGACCCAGCTTGGAGAGCGAGTAGTTGGCGATCCCATTCACAGGATTATAAATCCAGGCCCAGATCAATGACAGGATTACCTGTGACGATATGATGGGTAGATAAAAGGCACCGCGAAAAAAAGAAGCAAGATGCTTGTGCTTGCCAAATATCAGTACCGCCGCGAAAACCGCAAACAGGTAGGTAAGCGGTACAGTGCCTACTACAAAGCCGAACGTGTTCATAATAGATTTCAGAAACACATCATCCGACAGCAGCTTCGTGTAGTTATCCAAGCCGATCCAATTTTTCCTACCCAATCCGTAGTCAAAAAAACTAAGATAAAACGCATTCATAATGGGGTAAACCTCAAACAACAAAAACAAAATGGCGAAAGGAGCAATGAAGAAGAGTCCCCACATTTCCCCTTTGATGGAACGCGATACCGATGTCGCTCGCAAGGTTATGACCACCCTTCCTATCTAAGATGTTGTAGCGCTTACATTCTTAGTATATAACGGCTCAGGAAGGGGATACAGGAACGGATCTTCGCGTTTTATTCACAAAACTCGGATGTTTGGTTGATGCTATTCTTTTTCTACGATTTATATTCACAAATTTACAATCCCAAATATAACCGACTTTACTTTTGATATTTAGACCGAAATTGCTGCGGACTTTCCCCTTTCAATTTCTTGAAAATCCGTCCGAAATAATTAATATTCTCATATCCCACTTGCTCCGCAATGAGGTAGATCGGAAGTTTTGTTTCCAGCAGCAGCTCTTCCGCCTTCCGGATCCTTACTTGATTTAAATACTCCGACAGACCGAACCCGGTCTCCTTCTTAAAGAGATAGCTTACGTAGTTCTCGCTCATTCGAATCATTTCGGCCGCACGCTTTAAGCTGAGCTCCTCCGTGTAATGCTCATGGATAAATGACATCAGCTGTTGGATGTCTTCCCGATAGATCTTATCTTTGCAATCGGACATAGCTTGCAGAAGCGACTCCTCCGCCTGGGCATACGCCGGCTCCAATTGCTCCTCCCCTTGAAAATCCTCGGATATTCCGATTACCACAGGGAGATCGATATATCGCTTGGCTGCCGCGGCTACCTCTTGGCCGAAGGCAAGCGCCTCTTCCTTCGATCGTCCCGGCTCGTCAATTACAGGAAGCAGGATCACGATTTCATCCTGCTTGACGGAATATACAAAGCCACCCGCCTTCCGCTTCAGCTGAATCTCAACCAGATTCAGTAATTTCGGCGAGTCCTTCGTAAGATCAGCTGATTGCCTCGTGTCCGGTCTCACCAAGAGCAAAATAGCGGGCTGGTCCTCAAACGGATACTGCGGCATCCGCTGCAAGGTGCCGGGAGAAGCAGCAACCGCTTGCGAGAAACCGGAGGCAGAACGCTGGTCGGCAATCTTGGCGGAGACCTCCAGCAGCATTTGCAGCAGCTCCTCCGGGGTCAGCGACGCCTTCAGGATATAATCGTCAACACCCAGCTTCATGGCTTTTCTGACATACTCATAATCATTGTGGCTGCTTAGAACAACAATATGTGTTTCCGGATATTCGGATTTTACCCTTTCGATCAATTCAATCCCGTTCATCCTCGGCATGACAATATCCGTAAGAATGATATCCACCGGCTGCTTCTCCAGTAAGTTCAGAGCCTCTATCCCATCCTGCGCATCACCGATAAAGTGGAATTGATGCTGTTCCCAATCAATTAAAGATTTAATCCCTAATCGTACCAAAAATTCATCATCTACCACCATTACCTTCAGCATGTCATCCCACCACCTCTTTCTGTAGATCTTAATGGGAGCTCCAATTCTACCTTCGTCATTTCCCCGTATGTGCTCTCAAAACGCAGTCCGTACCCTTCTCCGTATTGCAAACGAATCCGTTCATGGACATTGCGAACCCCAATGCTCTTGGAATCTGTCACTCCGTTAAGAAGACTTTGCTGCAGCTCTAAGAGCTGCTCGGGTTCTATCCCCAGCCCGTTATCGATCACTCGGATGACGAGCCGTTCGTCCTTCGCCTCCGCTTCCACACGGATAACGCCGTCGCGATCTAGCTGTTCAATCCCGTGAATAATGCTATTCTCAACAATCGGCTGCAGCATAAATTTAATCACTTCATGATGGTACAATGATTCCGGAATCGCGAAGTCCACTGATAATTTTTCGTTATATCGCAGCTTCATTAAAGTAATATAGTGTTTCACATATTCCATTTCCTCTTTCAGCGTAATGAGCTTATCTCCTCTGCCAATGCTGCCTTCCATCATACTTCCCAGGCTGGACAGCATTTCCCCGACCTCACGGTCATTCCGAATATAGGCCATCCACTTAATATTGTTTAACGTATTCAGGATAAAATGAGGATTGATTTGCGCTTGCAATGCGCGAAACCGCATATCCTCCTTCTGCTCGTATTCTTCCTTTAATCTTCCGAGCAGTTCTCTGATCTGTCTGGCCATATGATTGTAGGATTCGATTACCGTGGAAATTTCCTTAGGTCCTGAAAGAGAAAGTGAGCTGTTAAAATCGTTCTTTTCAATTTCTTGCATTCGTTTGTTTAAAAGCTTTAACGGTTTGGAGACACTATAGGCTATGGATACGGCGAGAAGTAAAAATGCCAAGACAATGAATCCGGTTGTAAGAAGACTCGTTCTTCGAATATCGAATATTTCCTTAAATACCTTATCATGTGGAATGACTTGGACCAGCTTCCAGCCCGTTGCGGTGATCGTGTCGTAACTAATAATGGATTTGCTGTTACCCTTCTGTGAGATGAACTGCCCCTTCATGCTCTCCCATATATTGTCCGAATCTTCCGTGCCCGGCATTAAAAAGCCTTCACTTAACGCTCCTGCCACAAATCCGCCTTGTTCGTTCAGTAGCGCCGCTTCTCCCTCGAGCTTCTCAAAGAACGAACTGATATCGCTTTCATTTACACTTAGCAAAACGATGCCAATATTTTCGTTCGTTTGTTGGTTGGTGATCGTTTTGGCTAAAGTCACCATTCGCTTCTTATCCAAGTAAATATAATTCGCCGTATCATTCGTAAGCCAACGGATCCCCATCGGTTCCTTGATTAATTCCTTATACCAATCGGATGAGACAATATGATCATATAATTCTGGAGTGATGACCTTATTGCTGATCCAATTCCCTTTTCTATCCAGCAGCGTAATATGGGTTTCGGCCAAGTAGGTGGTATATAGCTTGTTAATGACGGAATCCGTTAATCTTAGCTTATCGTAGTATGACAATTCATTAGGGTACTGAAGCATGTTAATGACATTGGAATTGGTAGAGATATCCACGGCTGATTTCAACATCTCATGCAGGAATCGTTCGATATGAAAATCGACCTGGTATAATGCCTCTTCCGTTGCTTTTCCGATTTTTTGCTCAATGACCTTCTCAAGTGGCTTAAAGACCCAGAACATACTGAGAAATAGAGGTATAATTAAGAACAATATAATAAAGAATAAAAACTGATTATGAATTGAATTCCACCTGCGAACGGATGCATTCCACCGTTTCATTATCTATGTCCCCCTTTCGAATTCAGGCATCACTTTGTTGATGGAGGTCTTTCTATTTCTATCTTAGAGGGTGACTTGTACGAAGGATATCCCTCAATTTTTACCTAACATCCTTGTAACTTTACCTGTTCTTTTGGTTATACCCACATAAATACAGCAGACACAATATGTGCCTGCTGTTAAGAATTCGTTTAGTTTTTAATCCAATCCAGTACTACTTTCATCAAGCTATCCCTTCACCGCCCCCATTGTAATTCCCTGTGTGAAGGCTTTCTGGAATACCAGGAAGATCGTGATCATAGGGATGGATGCCAATGCCGCTCCTGCCATAAGTACACCGTAATTCGTGGCAATATCGCCCTGAAGGGTCGATATGCCGAGAGGCAGTGTCATCATGTTGCTGGTTCGGGTCATAATCAATTGGCTGAAATAGTCATTCCATCCGCCGATGAAGGTAAAGATCGCGAGCGCACCTACCGCCGGCTTCAGGAGCGGCAAAATGATAGTTACAAATAACCGTCCCTCCGAGCAGCCGTCGATCTTAGCTGCCTCGATCAGCTCACCCGGAATGGTTTGAGCGAACTGTTTCATAAGGAATACGCCGAAGGGCCAGCCGATAGCCGGTAGAATCAAACCGTGATACGTATTCACCCATCCGAAATCCGCCAGCATGGTAAACAAGGGAACAAGGATGACCTGTTTAGGCAAGGCCATAGCTGCAACAAACAAAGTAAAAATGATTTTGCGGCCTGGGAACTGTTTTTTGGCAAGAACATACCCTGCCATGGAGGCAACGGCACAAACCGCGATCATTTCGCCGAAGGCTATGAGGAAACTGTTAAACGTCCATCGCCATGCCGGATTTTTGAATAAATCCACCCAGTTCTGCAGAGTGGGCTCGAGCGGAATCCATTCGGGAGGAATGGCTGTGGCCGTTGTCTGAATTTTGAAAGCCCCTGTTACGATCCAATAGAAAGGAAAGATGAAGACCACGGTCGAAAGCACCAGCAGTATATTGGCTATTCCTTTGGAAATCGTCAGCTTCTGGAAAAGGGAGGATCGACCTTTCGATTTGCCCGGTCTCACGTTTGAATTGATCTGCGCATAGGTTTTCATCGGTTCCCTCCTAGTACTCCACATCGCTGCCGAAGTATTTGAACTGAATGGTAGAAATGATTGCGATTATAATGGCTAACAAAATTCCCATAGCTGAAGCCATGCCGAATTGACCTAAATGAAATGCCTGCTCATATACGCCGTACATGACTGTCGACGTGCTGTATACCGGACCGCCGGAAGTCAGCAATTGGATCAATGCAAAACATTGGAAAGTATTAATCGTTGTAATGACAATGATATATAAATTCGTTGGCATCAGCATCGGCCAGATTATTTTCACAAATATTTGCATAGGTGTAGCCCTGTCGATTTGGGCCGCCTCTATATAGGAGGTGGGAATATTGCCAAGGGAGGCAACATACAAGATAATCGGCTGTCCAACGGAGGTTGTGAGCAGAACGGCGATGACGGACAATAAAGCGGTCTTTGTATCCCCCAGCCAAGCCGTGGGCTGCGCGCCGAAGAGACTTGTACTGTAGTTCAAGATTCCAAAATTCGGGTGGTAGATCCAGCCCCATACAACGGTGATACTAACTACTGAGGATACTGCAGGTAGATAAAACACGCCGCGAAAGAATGATCTAGTAAATTCATTTTTCTTATAGATGGTAACGGCTACAAAGATAGAGAATATAATTACGGCCGGTACGGTAATAATAACCAGCATCAGGGTATTTCTCATCGATTTGAGGAAGGTTTCATTGTGCATCAGTTCTGCATAGTTACCAAAGCCCACAAACTCAAAATCTCTTAGCGTGTATTCAAAGAAGCTAATGTAAATCCCCTTGATCATCGGGTATGCAACAAACAACAGAAAAAATGCAAGCGCCGGCAAGATAAACAAGTAGCTCATCAACCAGTCCCGAATTACGTAGCCTCTCGTTTTGCGTAATGATGCTAGCATTAGCTCTCCCCATCCTATCCGTAATGTAAGAGAGCAGCGAAACTGCCTAACGCCGCTCCCTTACAACTGTTTTGTGTATTATTTCGCTTGAGCCTTAGCCTTGGCAATGGCTTCGTTCGCCTTAGCTGCGAAGGAATCCAACGCTTCTTTACCTGTTGCCTGTCCCGTCAATGCACGCTGCAGCTCAGGGAACCACAAGGGACGAATATCCGCATAGCCATCCGCTACTGTCGGAGGATCTGTGATAAACTGACGGGCCAGCTCGGCGTATTTATACTCGGCATCGTCATAAAGTCCAGTAATCGAGTTGCGTGCGGACAAACCGCCGGTTTGGATCAGGTTCTTCTTGCCCCATTCAGCATCATTAGCAATAAAGTCGATCAGCTTCTTCGCAGCGGCGATCTTATCCTTATCCTTGTTATCGAAGATAGCCATTCCCCCAAGATAAGGCTCAAGCTTCGGCTTCGAGCCGTCCGGTGTCGGGAACGGGAGCAGTACTTCCTCGAACTGCGCCTTCTTAAGCGGCTTGTTCTGCGCCTTCAGCACAGGGGAATAGTTGAGCGTGACAGCCAGCTTGCCTTGCAGGAATAAGTCATTCACATCCGCTGCAGCAAGGGAAGCGGCTCCCGGCACAACCAATTTATCCTTGCTTGCTTGTACGATCCAGTCCAGCGCTTTACCCGCTTGCTCCGTATTGATAGCCACTTTGCTGTAATCCTCGCTCAGGAATCTGGAAACCCCGAGATTGGCAATATAGGCGCGCGTCCCTTGGTCGCCGGCCGTACTCTTCGCGAAGAAACCGGAAGGGATCACATCCGGCGCCTTCTCTTTAACAGCTTGCAGCGCTTTTTCGTATTCCGCAACCGTCCATGTCCGATCCGGCCTGTTCAACGGCAGTAAATCCAATGCACCGATTTTTTCGAAGACGGTCTTGTTAGCAGCCATCAAGAACGGCGCCGTATTGAATGGGTACATATAGATCTGGTCGCCTACCATAGACTGCTTCCAGAAGGCCGGGGAAATATCGGCTTGCACGTCCCTAGGAACCATATCGTTCAGAGGAGCCAGCAGCTTCTTCTTGCCCCAGTCAATGATTCGGCCCGGAGCATCATAAATGACGTCAGGAGCTGTGTTCGAGGCGATCGCTACATTCAGCTTCTGTGGTCCACCCTCGAAAGTAATCATTTCCAGGTTGACTTTGATCTCTGGATATTTCTTATTGAACGCCGCAATAATCTGCTTCTCATACTTGCCCACCTCGCCATCGAGCGGCTGGAAGTTCGGGAAGTTCCACCAAGTGATTTCAACCGGTTTCGATGCTGCCGGCGCCTTTCCGTCTGCCGACGGTTCGGAAGCCTTAGGCGTTTCCGAACTACAGGCTGCGAGTTGTGTTCCGACAAGCGCGATACTCATTGCGGTCATGAGCCCTTTTTTCAAAGCTGCCACAAAAATACCCCCTAGAATGGTTTCTAAATGAAATGTTTAGCGCTTTCATTTATACTTAAATCATAAGGGATACATAAACTTTACAAAATACCTTAGCTTTTACCTCGCAGGGTCTTATTTTGACCTATCACGTCTATTCGATGTTTTTCGCAACAACGGATGTCATTTTAGTAGTATACTGAATACAACTCGGCAGCAGATCAACGCCAGGCTCAAGGAGGCACAGTGAATGTATAAATTATTGATCGTAGAGGACGAGCCACTGATTCGAACGGGCCTCCGTTACTATTTTTCCTGGGAAGAGCTGGGCTTCAACAAAATACTCGAGGCGGAGAACGGGCTGGAGGGTTACCATACCGCCGTACGGGAGAGGCCGGATATGATCATTACGGATATTCGCATGCCGGAGCTTACCGGATTGGAGATGATCGAACGGCTCCGGCCGGAACTTCCGGATACGGTCTTTATCCTGTTATCCGGGTTCAACGAATTCTCCTACGCCCAGAAAGCCATCCGTCTTGGCAATGTACACGCTTACTTATTAAAGCCTTTACAATATGAGGAAAGCCTCGCCGCTATCAAGGAAGCGACTCTTATCATCGAATCGAAGCGGCTGGATTTACGCGAACGTGCGGAACTGGAGCGTGACGTAAGAGAAGGGGTGGAGCTTAAAGGCAGTGAGCTTGTCAAAATGCTTATGGAAGACGAGGAGCCCGTGACGCTGGATATCATCAAGCCGCTTTGTTCGGAATTAGGGGACACGTACCTCTTTCAATCTTTCGTTGTGTCTTATATCCCCTGCAATCCGGAATCATTGCAAACCAAACGCTGGTGGAGATTAGAGGCTGAGAACCTGGTGAGACAAGCGATCGGCTGGATGTATGGGAAGGATACACCCCGTCGGGTGTTCACCTATCTCTATAAATCCAGAATGTACGTAATGACGATTATGCCAGGTGAAACCGCCGAACCTGCAGGAACGGAGCCTACCCTTCCCTACCATGAAACGCTCTTTCTTGCTGTGGGGAAGCCGGTGCGGCAATTACATGAGTTCGGCACCAGCTTGCGGCAAGCGGAGAAGGCATTGTATCAGCGCTTTTCTCGACCCGGATCGCGATTGTTCTTTGGCAATGTTCAGAGTGAACCCTCGGACAGCAGGAAGCAGACATTACCATTGGACGAAAGAGAGAAGAATCAAATCCTGGCTTGTTTGGAGCATGGAAACGCAGCTCAAACCGTGAAGCTGATGAATGAAATCGCCATAAGACTTAGCGATCGGCTGGAGCATACCCCGCCGGAGATTTGGCTTGCGCTGCTTCAGGAAATCATAAGCCTCACCCTTCGCTTCGCCAACCGGAACGGCATTTTCATAGAAGGCATGTATAGCGATAAGCTGCTCACTCTGTCATGTGTCGACGAGTTTCAATCCATAGAGGCACTGTTCGCATGGCTGGCCGGATGGATGAACCATATCAGCTCCGTTTACCGGGCCGCTTCGGAAACAGGCTCGCAAGAAACGCAAATATTTGAACAGATTGAAACGTATATCCGGGAGCATATTGATCAGGAGCTTACCCTGCAGATGGTGGCCGATCGCTTTTTTTACAATCCGTCTTATTTAAGCAGGCTTTTTAAAGCGAAGCTAAACAAAAACTACATGACGTTCATTACGGAGCTCCGTATCCGTTATGCGCAGGAATGCTTGGCGGAACCCCACTACCTGATCACGGACGTATGCAATATGTGCGGTTATAAAAGCTACAAGCATTTTGTAAAAACATTCCGCAGCGTAACGAATATGACGCCTACCGAATATCGAAAGCAGCTGGGGTTGTGAGAAAATGAATAAGCTCAAAGTTTTCACGAATCGGTTCCGGTTAAAGCACGTCAATCATCAGATATTCGTCCTCATGATTGCAACCATCACGATTCCGCTCATGGTGATATCCGCCATACTCTATGTATTTTCTCTTGATGCGGTCAAAAGCGAATATCAAAGCAGCTCGAATCTGATTCTTAACAACCTTTCCTTCAACATTGACCAGTATTTGCAGAGCATTGAGAAAGGAACCTTGAATGCACAAATGGATGGGCAGCTGCTGGAGGCTTTAGAGCAGTGGAATTTCCAGGCCATCGATAATCTGGAGAATCAAAAGCTGCAATACCGTTACTCTATTGAAAATTTCATCAGCTCCATCGAAATGACGATCAAAAATTTGGACAGTGTCCAGATCTACACGGGTAACCGAGTATTCTACTCCGCCAACTTTAACCCGTCGGACTATGTTTTTAAAGATTTTACACAAGAGCCTTGGTATAGAAAAACTCTCGAGCAGCGGGGCGGAGTCGTTCTGATCGGCACGCATCTTCCTTATCATCGGGTCAATGCGCGCGAGCCTGTCATCTCCATTGCAAGAGTCATTAACAAAGTAGGCAGCAGGGATCCCCTCGGTGTCATTTTGCTGGATATTCGTTTGGACTCCTTACGGGAAATCCTGAAGCTGTCGGAAAACAGCAACCGTAATTTTATCATCATGGACGAGCAGGGCGGGATCATCTACAACTCCGCTCCGCAAAGCAGCGAGACAGGGGAAATTCATCTGGAGCCTGCGGTTCTGCAAACGGTACTCGGCAATCACCTGGGCAGCTTCTACGCCCCGATAGACGGTAACAAATCTTATATTAATTTTGTTACTTCTCCTTATTCCGGGTGGAAGGTTGTTCAGTACATTGATGAAGTCGAGATGACAAAGCCTGCCGAGCTGCTTCGCATTATCACACTGGCTCTTGCCTTCGGATCCTTTGGCATGGCACTTCTCTTTATGTTCATCCTATATAAGCGCGTCACGAAACCAATCATCTACTTAAGCAGACAAGTCAAGCTGGTAGGCATGGGAAATTTCGATGTCAATATTCGAAGTGACCGGCAGGATGAGTTCGGTGTATTATACAGCGGGATCCAAAAAATGGTCCAAGATCTGCAAGTTTATATCGAACGCTCCGCCATGGCTAAGGTTCAGCAGAAGGTCGCACAATTCGGCGCCCTGAAGAGTCAAATCAACCCCCACTTTCTGGCCAATTCACTTGAATCCATCCAAATGAAGGCCATCATACAAGGCCAGCGAGATATTGCGGAAATGATCGGGCTGCTCGGCCGGTTATTCCGCTTTCATATCCAAACCGGCAAGGAAACCGTACCTCTCGAAGAAGAGCTTAAGCTGATTCGCCTCTATATTCAGGTGCAGCAAATGCGCTTTGGAGACAGAATTACGTATAGAGAACAGCTGTCATCGGGCACGGAATCCATACATGTGATGCATTTCTCGCTGCAGCCGATTGTTGAGAATGCCATCGTACACGGATTAGAACGGCAAGCCGGCGGCGGAGTGCTGGAAATTACCACCTCCATCGCCGGCGACGATATGCTCATTCAAGTCAAAGACAGCGGGTGCGGCATGAGTGAAGAGCAGCTGCAGCACCTGAGAGATCGTATTTCCCAGCCAAGCAATACGCTGGATGAAGCGCATATCGGGATCAAGAATGTCCATGATCGGATTCAATATTATTTCGGTGAGTGTTACGGGGTCGAGATTAGCAGCAAACGGGGGGAAGGGACGACCATCACACTCCGGGTTCCAGCCAGACAAAATTAAGAGCACAGGCCGTCTCAAAGTTTGAGACGGCTCCCGTACAATTACCTTGATTTACCAAACGTTATTTGCGCTGCTGCTTCATTTCCAGAATCAGCTTGTTAGCTTTCTCGTCGGCGAGCCGCAGTGCTGTATTCACGTCCATGCCGTTCTGTGCCATCTCCTTGTTCGACTCCTGAAGTATGGCATAAATCTTGTTGTCATAGTCCGTGCTGACCGGGGCGGGAGCCGGTGTCACTTTAAATATGCCCGCCAAATTTTTACCTTCATACACCTTCAAATCTTTGGCGAAATCCTTCTTCAGCGCCGGATCCTTCAGCACCGTCATCCTTCCGGCCTTGTTCATGGCCAGCTGAGCTTCATCCTGTAGGAGCAGCTGGATCACCTCATATGCTGCCGATTTATGTTTCGCTGTCGGGGGGACCATGAACAAATGAAAATCAACCTGTCTCCCCAGCTTGGGCCGGTCGTCGTACGTTGGAAAGGAGACGATATCCCAATGGAAGGCTTTGCCCTCCTTCTCCAGCTGCACCAAGCTATCCGTCACGCCTGCAATCCAGTTCGGATGCATGGCAAGCGTCTGCGTTTTGAGAAATTCGTTGATGCCGTAGCTGAATTCCTTATTGGGCCCAAGATAGCCGCTCATATCGTATTGCCCGCGCAGCAAAGTAAATATTTTCTTATAGCCCTCCGAAGCTGCAATGATCGATTTCTCTTGCTTATCATCCACGACTGGAAGCGAATATTGCCGCACCAGAGGCTGCGGAGCTCCCATGGAAACGCCGACGTAATTCGTCCCGTTCTCTGTTCGGGTCACCTGCTTTGCAAGCTCCAGTGTCTGGTTCCAGGTCATCTCATCCTTCGGATAGGGTACCCCAAACTTATCGAAGATTTCCTTGTTGTACAGCATTACGCCATAATTCATCGAGAAAGGCAAAGCGTAGAGCTCACCTTTGCTGCCGAATGCCTTGATTGCATTCATGACCTCCGGTTCGACGCGTTCCAGATTCAAGTTGGCCGATTTGGCCATCGGCTGTAGATCTTCGCCAAGCTCCAGTTCAAGCATTTGCTTTACGAATACATTGCTGGTAACAACCAGATCGGGAACGACGCCTGAGCCTGTCAGCTCCTCAGCCGACTTGGCTTTGAGCAGCTCGAAGGTTATGTTCGGATACTTGGCCTGGATTGGCTTCAGGATGTGCGTCTCCAGCTCGCGCTCGTTGATGCCCGCCTGATAGTCATAAATGCCCAGCTTGACCGGCTCATTGTTATAACCGGTACCTGACGAGCTCTTGCCCGCTGGTTCTGGCTTCATGCCGGATTCGCTTTGCAGCGTGTCCGCACCGCCGCCGCTGCAACCCGCGATAGACACCGCGAGTAAGGCGCTGTACAAGACGGAGAATCTACCTATTTTTCTCATGAAATGATACCCTCCTTTTATAAATGCAAGCGCATTCATAAGGGAATTATACGTAATGTTGACCTTTGCAAGCCATGTATAATTCACCAATTTTAGGGATAATATCATTGGAAATCGAAGCGGTTTACGTGGTACGATAGAGATAGGAAAATATTCCTGCAAAGGAGGTATCCCCCTGATTACGCAGTATATCACGTATTTTGACGATAAAATTCCGAACTGGCGCATGCTGCCGCAAACCGTAAATGAGAATATCCTTATTCTGGTTGTTCAAGGGAAGCTGCAGTATACGATTAACCATGCTACGGTGATTGCCGAGAAAGGCGACCTGGTCTTCATTCCGAAAGGAACCTATCGCGGTGCGGAGAACTACGTGAAGGAGCCCCATCAGAAATTTTCGGCCTTGTTCCATCACCTCATACCTTCGGGTACGGTTCCCTTATTGGACAAGCTTGCGTTCACGAAAACCAAAGTAAGAAACTTTGAATATATCAAGAAACGGTTCGAGGCTTTGCATCGCGAACATTTGGAAGGCAAACCGATGCATCGCTTTATCGGCTCCGGAATTTTGCAGGAATTGATAGGGATAGCTAGCCGTGACGTTGAAACCGGAGAAATATCCCCCATGAAGTGGCAGCAATCCGGCAAAATTCAGCAATACATTACGGCTAATTACCGCCGTACGATACATGCAAGGGAATTGGCGGAGCAGATTGGGCGATCGACGAATTATACGATATCCTTGTTCAAAGAAGTAACTGGACAAACTCCCGTCCAATACCAAAGGCACTTGCGCATCACGGAAGCCCGTAGCCTGCTCTTGAACACGGCGATGACCATTGCCGAAATATCCGAATATCTCGGCTTTTACGATAGCTCCTACTTTTACCGGACCTTCAAGAAGGAAACGTCGCTTTCTCCCTCCGCCTTTATTGCCTTGTGCGAAAAGGATCCGGCGGGGGAGCCAGATCCTCATTCTTCAGCCGTGTGAAATATGGCAAATCTTCGTATCACCGGCATACCGATCGATTGCAGCGTCCGAAACCGAAGCTTCTCGACTGGAACCGGAGCAAATCGATCGATCTTCTTATGGCCGATTGCGCTCCCCTGGAAGATAGGAATCCACTCTCCGGCGAACTCCGCTTCAATCACATACGATGCTACGCGTTCGCCGTAATGAAGGTCTTCCATCAAGATGACATGATCCACCATCTGTGGCCCGGAGAAGTTCACAGTCATCTCGCTGCCTTGTCCGGATAAATCGACCAACGGATTGGCGAATCTTCGCTGCACCTCATCATGAAACTCGGCAACACGCCGGACATCCTCTTCAGGGATCAGCCCCCGAACATCCGGAGCGACATTCAAAAGCAGGTTGCATCCGTGTCCGACGGATAGGTAATACATATCAAGCAGTTCGCTTAGCTCATGAATTTTGCTCTCTTCGTTCGGATGCCAGAACCAGCGCCGTTTGCGCAGCGGAACATTGCATTCCGCCGGAATCCATTCCAAGCGGCCGGGCTGGTGCTTCGATTCCACCGTGTTCCAGCACGGGTATGGTGCGACACCCAGTTCGTTGCCGATCCAACGAACCGTCGGCTTCCCCATGTTCACCCGCATCGCTTCCGGCTGATATCGGATCATCAGCGCCGTGAAACGCTCCCAGTCGAAGGTCCTTCCTTCCGAGCCGGCACCGTCGAACCAGATTTCAACAATCGGCCCGTAGCCCGTCAGCAGCTCCGTAAGCTGCTCGGCATACATGTCATCGTAAGCGGCTTGATCCTGATAGCAAGGAGCGTGCCGGTCCCATGGGGATATATACAGGCCGAACAGAAGCCCCTCCTCCCTGCAGGCCTCCGCCACCTCCCTAACGACGTCGCCCTCCCCGCTCCTCCAGGGACTCGACCTGACGGAATAGTCGGTCGTTCGGGTAGGCCAAAGGCAGAACCCGTCATGGTGCTTGGCTGTCAGCACAAGATAGCGGAACCCGGCCCGTTTCGCTATCCGAGCCCACTGCCTGGCGTCAAACTGTTCCGGATGGAACAAGGAAGGCGGATCGGTTCCGTCCCCCCATTCTCTCCCCGTATACGTATTCAGTCCGAAGTGGCAAAACATCCCCAGCTCCAAATCATGCCAACGTACTTGACTTGATGCAGGCAGGGCAAGCCCCTTGGGGATGGAATCGACGGGCGGAGGCTCCCCCTTACCGGCCTCTTGCAAACGGGACTCCTCCAGAGCCACCCTTGGCGACGATGCTTCGCCTTCCCCATCGGGACGGATCCATGCTTCCCAATAACGGCTTGTCTCCACATCGAGCTCCGCTTGGTCACTCAGCATATGATACCGCTGCTGCAGCTGATGCCGGTTCGATTCCCGGTAATGCTTGGGCGTCGAACCGAAGCTTCGCTTGAACATGCGCTGGAAATAATGAATATCCATGCCGATTTCTTGTGCAATTTGTTTGAGACTTAGGTCCGTCGTCGCCAGAAATCGCTTTGCCCTCTCCATTCGGGCTTTCAGAATGTATTGCACGGGCGTCATGTTCAGCATTTTTTTGAAGAAGCGGTTGAAATAGTTAGGCGTATAATTAACTACCTTGGCTAACTCCTCCACCGTAAGCGGTTCTCCAAGCCGCACGTCGATATAGGACAAAAGCTGGTTCAGAAGAGTCGCATTCGGCGATACCGACAGCTGAATGCTCTGCGGGTTGCAATGCCTGACATAATAAGAGAAGATCTCAAGGAATGCAGCCTTGGCCTGCAGCGGGGAATACGGCTCATGGCCGCGATAAGCGGTTAATAGGCTCCGGAATAGGCGCTCCACATAGACGGTGTCTGGAATTTGTACATAAAAGGGCACGTCCAACAGCTGCAGCAAGTGCAGCTCCCCTACTTTGGCCGTGAAGTGGCACCAATATTTCGTAAACGTATTGTCATTGACGGAAGCGAACGATTGCACCACCCCCGCAGGCAATATAAACAGCTGCCCCGGTCCAGGGTAATATTCTTTTC
This sequence comes from Paenibacillus silviterrae, assembly GCF_030167925.1. Taxonomy (GTDB): domain Bacteria; phylum Bacillota; class Bacilli; order Paenibacillales; family NBRC-103111; genus Paenibacillus_G; species Paenibacillus_G silviterrae. Next base: position 246,324 of record NZ_JASKUT010000002.1, on the reverse strand, counting down.
CGCGTATTTTGATCCAGCCTTCCCCATCCACAATAAAATACATACGGCAGTAATTCGGAATCTGGTTCATGCTGCGCCAATTGGAAGAAACCTTGGTGCAATCCGCCGCAGAAATATCGACCTGCATCTGGTCGAAATAGCTCCGGATGAGAGTCTCTTCTTGTGCATTCTGCCCGATCAATGAATTTCCTCCTTCCGTTCATCATCACGTATAAAAGGCAAAGCCTCCCGCCATCGGAAGGATGGCGGGAGGGCTGGATTACAGCTGCTCCGTTATACAAAAGGCGGATAGTTTGCGAATGACCGGCTCCTCTACGCACTCCGTAATCCGAAGTCGCAACCGGTTCGTACGGATCGCCGGAAAACGGTCGATCTTCTTATGGCCGACGGCGCTGCCGCGAACCAGCTCCGCCCACTGGCCGTCCTGCTGCGCTTCGAGAATATAAGACCTAATTCGTTCTCCATGGGCAATGTCCTCCATCAAGATCGCATGATTGATTTCGGTCTCGTTCGTCCAAGCAAGCTCAACGGTTTCCCCCTGACCGGAGGCTTCCGCAATCGGGGAGGAGAATCTCCTCCGGATCTCATCGCCGAGCTCCAGTACGCGCCGTACATCGGCCTCCGGGAACAATCCGCGCACATCGGGGGCGACGTTAAGCAGCAGTACGGTGCCATGCCCTACGGAGCGGTAGTAAATGTCCACGAGCTCCTCCGTCGAGCGAAGACGATCTTCATCGTCCGGCCGCCAGAACCATCGCCTCTTACGGATCGGTACATCGCACTCAGCAGGCACCCAAGCCGAGGTTTCCGGCAGCCAAGTCAGCATGCTCTTCGTAAACATGCTGGTTCTCGCCGTCTCCGCCGTGTTCCAGCACGGATAGGGGGCAACGCCGTCCTCGTTGCCTACCCAGCGGATCGTCGGCGCTCCCATGTTGAAGATCATGGCCTCCGGCTGATGTGTCTTGACCAGCTTCATGATTCTCCGCCAATCGTACTCCCGTCCTTCGGAGCCCGCGCCGTCGAACCATACCTCCACCAGAGGACCGTATTGCGTGAGCAGCTCCGTCAGCTGCTCCGCGTAGAAGTCGTTGTAGGCCGCTTCGTCAGAGTAGCATGGCTCATGACGGTCCCAAGGGGATACATAAATCCCGAAGCCTATGCCCTCGGCCCGGCAAGCCTCGGCGCATTCCCTTACTACATCGCCTTTCCCCTTTTTCCACGGGCTCGAAGTGACGGAATAATCGGTAGTGCGGGTCGGCCAAAGACAGAAGCCGTCATGATGCTTCGCGGTCAACACGAAATACTTGAACCCGGCCTGCTTCGCCGTGCGCACCCACTGCCCTGCGTCCAGCTCTGTCGGATGGAACAGCGACGGGTCATCCGTACCATCACCCCATTCTTGGCCCGTAAACGTGTTGATGCCGAAGTGGCAAAACATGCCAAGCTCCATATACTGCCATCTCTGCTGTTCGAGAGTAGGTGTTGCTAACATTGCGGATCGCCTCCCTTCCGTGCCGTTCTATTTAACGATCAGCTTCTCCATGTGCTTGACCAGCTTCTCTTCCGCTTCTCTCAGGGCCGTGTTGGTATCTTTGCCCTTCACGATTTCCTGTAACGCTGTAATCATAATCCCTGCGGCACCATAATTCTGGTAGCCCTTCACTCGTTTGATCTTGAACGCGGCACTCGCGTTTTTCTCCTTCAAATACGGTAAGTTTTGACCAAACATACTTTGAATTTTTCCAGTTTGCAGCACGGTGATCCCGGCGTTCTTGGAAAGCTCCTCCTGCACTTCATCCGAAAGAGCAGCCGTTATCACTTGGAAGGCCGCATCCTTGTTCTGACTCATGGAAGTGACGCCGAGCACAATCGCTAGGGCTTCCGTCCCTTTATCGGGAGCTTGCGTGTGAACCGGATAAGTGACGACGTCCCAATTCAAATCAGTGGCGTCCTTAAGCGACGAGAACAGGTTCGATCCGAAGAGCATCGCTACCCGCCGCTCCTTCAAGAATTGATCAATCGCTTTATTGTCAAAGACAATTTCTTCATTTCCCGGAATTCTGTAGATGTTATGCATCGTTTCCAGCACTTGCTTCCAGCCTTCGTTATTCACGGCAGGCTTCTTTTGGTCGTCGAAAAACTTGAGCTCCAACTGGCTTGCGGGGATTTGGGGCCCGTTCACCGGAAGCAGCCCCCGAAATTGCGTACCGTTCTCCATGACGGTAAGCTTTTTGCCGAGCTCAATCATCTCATCCCAAGTCATACCGTCCTTCGGATATTCCACGCCGAATTTGTCGAATATATCTTTGTTGTAATACGTAACGTAAAAGCCGGAGTAGAAAGGAAGTGCCGGAAGATAAGCTTCGCCGCTGGTTGATTTGATGGAATCCAGATATTGCGTATCGAACCTGCTCATATCCATGTTGAATTTCTTAATAAACGGGTCCATATTGTCTAAGATCCCCAGATTTTTCATCTGAGGAAATTTATCCTGCCCGATGATATACAAATCCGGCTTAGCGCCGGAAGCCATCACTTCTTCCCAGTTGTTCGAGGCGATTTTCTCGAAGGTGATATTCGGAAATTTCGCTGCTACGGGCTTTTCAACATACTCCTTGAAATTTCCGTCCGCATAAGGCGGAACAACGATGGTCAGCGTAACCGGCTTGTTGTCGACAACCGGTACAGCATCAGGACCCGATTTCGTTTCCTGTGCGGCGGGGGTGCCGCTGCACCCGGCTAGCGAAACGCCCACTATGGAAATTAGCAATGCTTTCTTAGCTTTGTTCATTGATTTTCCTCCCCTTGTGCTTACTTTCATGCAACCGCAATCATCTTAACACGGGCTTGAAAGCATTCCCATAGTTTGGACTTAAGAGGATGGAATTGAACAATTCCAGGCAAGTTTTGTACAATATTCTCGTTCTCTTACTGCTCGTAAAGCTCTACATCATCCGCTAACCCATAGCCGGAGGAAGAGGGATTGTAAATAAACACCCGCATCGTCGTCGTCGAAGGCCCGGTCGTGAAGGTAATCTCCTTCTGCGTCCAGCTGGTGTCCATTATTTGCGCTGCCGACTGTTGATTGCCGTCATAAAGCTTGGCTCCAATGGATATGGTTTGCCCAGTCCCGGAAACTTTACCGTAGCCTCTTAGCTTGTAAGTAGTATTCGGCTTCACGGTGACCCACTGCTCGAAGGCCGAGCTGGGAACGACCTTGGCCGCCGCTTTGCCCGTGCGGACTTCGCCGGTGTTCGTTGTTAACAACGCACTGCCCCAATGATACCAAGGATTTTCGGTTCCCGCTTCAAAACCCGGGTTGCCGATCAGCTCCGGCGATCCGTTATATGCTCCGCGATGCGGAGGGTTCGCGGCCGATACAGGGTTGCCCCAGTAATCCTTACCGCCATTGTTCGCAATGACTGCCCCGTTCCCTAGCGCAGAAGAGCCGGTCATAAGCTTATAGCCGTCCAGTCCATTGATGCCCGTTCCGGTGCCGGGACTTACGAATCGCGGGTCGGCAGTAATCATGTTCGCATCCGGAATCGTTGAGGTCGTAGGCTTGTTGTTGCCGAAGAAGACATTGCTGTCATAGGTCCAAGACGTTTTTGCGGCATACGAGCCCGTGCCCAGGTTGTAGAAGATATTGTTCTTAAAGCTCGCCTGCCCGTTGCCTGTGGGAGCATTTCCGTTATTATTAATCAGCATATTATTCGCAATACCGCTGCCGACGTAAAACACGTTGTTATAGAACTGCATGTTCGTATAATTGCTGCCGCCGCAAACCGTGATCATCTGGTACTTGTCATTCTGGCTGACGTTGTAGCGGAAGATGCCGTCCGAAACGGAGCCGTTCGTTTCATTCTGGCAAATCAGCACCGTCCCGCCCTCATTGTCATGGCTGTAATTGTATTGGAAGATAAGACCTTTCGTTCCGTTGTCAAAATCGAATGCCATTCCGTCCTTGATCGTCTTTCCGCCTGATACCTCATTGTATTGATAAAGCGTATAGTCCCCGTTGTAGGTCCACATGCCGGCATTATAATCCACCATTGCCTCGTTAAAGCCATGAACCCTGTTGTATTCAACCAGTGCGCCGATTGAAACATGGGGCACTATGCCGTCTCCGCTCACATGCAGCACCTGATTTCCTCGAATGACCACATTCGTTGCCGGTGTCCACGGAATTTGCGGATTAACCGTCCCGCCCTGCTGAGCTCGGCTCCCCCAAGCCGAGTTGACCATGATTCCGGTACGGGTTACGTTTTCGATCTTGTTATTTTCGATCAACACCTGATCGAATTTGGTTACCCGATTGGGCTGTCCGTCTCCTCTGCGTTTTACGACAACATTGATTCCCGCACTGCCGTTCACCGTCTTGATATGCTGTCCGTTAATGTCATGAATGTACAGGTCGTGCAAACGAATATTATGAAGTGTTGCCACATTCGTAATGTCCGTTACCGGTCCGGCCATGTAGTCCTCACCGATCACTTCGACCCCGCTTCGTGCCGTTGTCCCTTGGGTGGCCGTTTTGTTCGTAATTTCGAGGTGACCGACGTCCCAATGCTCCTGATTATAGAGCATGACGACATTCCTGGCCCCTTGCCCTTCGATCAAAGGGTTCGAACCTGTTCCGTAGCGGCTTATTACGATTGGATTGCCCGCCGCCCCCGATCCGAGAGGATGCAGCGTGCCGGTCCAACGTTCCCCCGCTTTCAGCAATATTTGATCCCCCGGCTGGAAGGTGACCGCATTCACCTTGGCCAGCGACTTCCAAGCCTTCGCAGCCGTAAGCCCGTCATTCGTGTCGCTGCCGCCTGTCGCATCCACATAATAGGTCGTATTGTCCGCCTGGGCGGCGGTCCCGAAAGCCAAGCAGCAGATCAGTACAACACCAGTGAAAGCCCAATTTTTCCATTTCATAACTTTGCCTCCTTCGAATTTGTTCTTGTCGCAGCATCGTCAGAACATCTTGTTAACATTTCTTTCATCCTATGGCCTTTTCTGCGGCACCACCCCCTTTCCCGACACAAGACAACGCTTACATTTCCCGATGGGAGGAAGCCGTGAATCCTCTCCACGGCTCTCCTGTGTAACCTTAACCCTTTACTGAACCAATCATAACTCCTTTGACAAAATACTTCTGCAAGAACGGGTACAGTATAAGCATAGGTACGGATGCAACGATAATGACGCCGTATTTGATTTGCTCCGCCGCCTTCTGACGCTGCAGCGCCTCCATGGAGACCTCCAGCATCGAATCCTGGGCTTCGTTCTGAATCAGGATGTCCCGCAGAATCATTTGCAGCGGGAACAGCTTCTGGTCGCGAAGATAGATAAGCGCTTGGAAATAGCCGTTCCACTCCTGCACGGCGCTGAATAGAGCGATAACCGCAATGATTGGCATCGAAAGCGGTAAGACGATGCCGGTAAAAAACTTGATGTTGCTGCAGCCATCGATCGAAGCCGCTTCGAAGAGCTCGTCGGGAATCGTCTGTTGGAAAAAGGTTCTAACGATGATAAGTAAGTAAACACTTACCGCACCCGGAATGATGAGTGCCCACATGGTATTCAGCATACCGAGATCCTTTACTAGTAAATAAGTCGGAATCAAGCCGCCTTGGAAAAACATTGTGAAGATAATGATCATCATGAAGAAGTTTCTGCCAACCAAGTCTTTGCGTGATAAAACATACCCGGCTGTAATGGTCATCGCCGTCTTCACAATCATGGCCGCTAGCGTGTAAATAAGCGAATTCTTATAACCCAACATAATCCTAGGGTCGGTGAATATCCGTTTGTAGCCTTCAAAGGTAATCTCCTGCGGGAGGAAAAACGTTAACCCTGAATTGACGGCATCGGGGTCGCTGAAGGAGGAGATAACCATAAAGTAAAGAGGGTATAGGATCACCAGGGAGACTACGACGAAAAAAAGATTGTTCATCCAATCGAACAGCTTATCGCCTCTGCTTCGGTTCCAAATCTGATTCATTGTATCCCCCTACCACAAGCTCGCTTGCTTCAGCCTTTTAGCTAAAGAATTCATAGCGATCAGAATAATAAAATTCGTAACATTATTAAATAATCCGATAGCCGCGGAATAGCCGAATTGCGCTCCGACAAGCCCGGTTTTGTACACATAGGTTTGAATAATTTCCGAGGCCTGGGCGTTCATTGGATTCTGCATCAAGTAAGCCTTCTCGAAACCAACGGTCATGAAAGAACCCATATTCAGTATGAGCAGAATCATAACGGTGGGCATAATACCGGGAATGTCGATGTGTAAAATCCGCTGAAGCTTGCTCGCTCCGTCCATAATCGCCGCTTCATGCAGCTCCGGATTAATCGAAGTCAATGCAGCCAAGTAGATGATCGTGCCCCATCCCGCATTCTGCCACACATTGGACCAAACAAAGATGGATTTGAACCAAACCGCGTCAGCCATAAAATGGACCGTGTCCAGCCCCAAGGCAACCAGCCCTTGGTTGATCAAGCCGTTGCGCGGATTCAAGAACAAATACAGCATACCGACAAGCACGACCATCGATATAAAATGCGGAGCATACACGATCGTTTGTACGACCCGCTTATATTTCTGACTTAATAGCTGATTCATCAGCAAGGCAAGAAGGACAGGAATGGGAAAAAGCACAAGCTCGTATAACGATATCAACAGCGTATTTTTCAGTGTGATTATAAACTGGGCCGAATCGAAAAATCTTTCAAAATGCTGTAGCCCAACCCAAGGACTATTCCAGATGCCTTTGCTTGGACTAAAGTTTTTAAAGGCAATTTGCAATCCGTACATAGGTCCGTACTGAAAAATGACGAAATACAATAGCGTCGGAAAAAACAAAAGATACAACTGATAGTTTTGAGCGATCTTGACAAAGGTTCGATTCCTAGCCTTCCATCCCGTCCGCACACTGCTTGCCTTGGTATGACCGATTTCAGCGGACATGCTGCTACCTCCTTCATGATACGGCTGTTTACATTACCGGCCGGAAGATACGGGCGGGCACCCCGAACGACGAGATCTCCGGTGTGCCCTGCCCGGTTACTGATATTATTTTAATTTGTCGTAGTAGCTCTGCATCATTTGGGTATATTGATCGATCCCATACTTTTTCAGCTGCTCCGCCATCGCCTTCCATTCCCCCTCCGGGTTATCGCTGGAAATAATTTTAGCAAGGGCTTGATCCAAGTAGCCTTTGGCTTGCGTAACATCTACGGCGAATTGTTTAGCCTTTTCCGCATCTTCCTTGTTAAGCATGACATCGCGCGGGAAAATTTCTTTCGGCTGGAAAGGCTGATACATTTTGATGTAATCCGCCTTCTCCTTGCCTCCTTCGTTCTGCTTCATCTTATCAAAGGTTTCCTTCAGTACGGCTCCCGGCGCTTGAGCACCTGGACTCTCGGAATAGCGGAAATCGAGATCAGACATGCCCTCCGCCTTCAGAATTTCGAACATTCCGTTTTCTTCCTTCAGATTAATGCCGAACGGCCCCCAAGTCGCTTCCATACTTGTCTTCGGATCATAGATCAGATCGAACCATTGTAAAGTAGCCTCCGGATGTTTATTCTCCTTCGTGATCGAGAAGCCATGCGGGGTGTTATTCGGACCCTGCCGGTTCCAGCCCGCTTTGCCGCCCGGTCCCTTGAGCGGCGGCACGGCAACGTAGTCGGTCGTCGCACTGCCGAAGATCGCAGAGTTGGACCATACGAAATGTACGCCGACGATGGACGGATTACTCTTCTGCTTCGCCTGGTACACCTGCGCATTCTGAGTAAACAGCTCCGGATCCAGCAGCTTTTCCTTATAAAGCTTATTCATATATATCAGGAAATCTTTATTTTCCGGCAGGAGCGGAGCGAACGTCAGTTTCCCGTTCTCTACATGGAAGAAGGAGGCGTTCCCGCTCGGGAATGATTTGCCGAAGGCGCCGGCAAGCGATAAAGGACCTTGAATCGGATTTTTCATATCAAGCACGCTGAACGGAATCTCGTCCTTCTTGCCGTTGCCGTTCGGGTCCAGATCCCGGAACGCCTTTAACACCTCATAAAGCTCATCGGTTGTTGTCGGCATTTTCAAATTCAATTTGTCAAGCCATTTCTTGTTAATAAACATCGTGTCCGGCGTCGTATTCTCCAGCGTTTCCGAGATCATCGGGATCGTATAAATATGTCCGTCCGGCGCAGTCACGTATTTCTTGTACTCCGGCCTTTTCTCGAATAAGGCCTTGATGTTGGGCGCATATTTGTCAATCATACCCTCCAGCGGGATGATCTGCCCCTCCGAACCGTATCGGACAATATCATTGGTACCCATCAGATACGGACCGAAGAAGGCGTCAGGAAGATCGTTGCTGGCAAACAAGAGATTCATTTTCTCTACCGTGTCGGATGCCGTCCCGTAAGACCATTCGATCTTCACGTTCGACTTCTGTTCCATGTCTTTGAAAAATTTCATTTCATTGTAGTCTTTTTTTACTACGGGGTTTTTCTGAGCGAACATCCGCAGCTTGATCTGCTCCTTCAGCGGAAAGCTGACTTCCTTGCTGGTTTGGGCTGCGTTCGGCTCTCCGGACTTCCCTTCGCCGCCGTTCCCCTCCGCGCATCCTGCCAGCACGGCAGATACGGCAAGGAACGCAGACAGTGATACGATCCCCCACTTTTTCACCTTCATTGCTGTGACTCTCCCTTTGTCAGTAGATTTTGTTTGCCACCAATGATAGCGCTACCACTCATGGCCGTTTTACTATAACAATCCATCGCCGGATTCAACAATCAGCCAATTCAACATGAATATGCGAAACGGAAAACCCTCCGGAAGGGGCAGTATTTCCGCCCCCTTTTCATCTGTTTGGCTATTGTCTTTGTTGATTTGGCCCATATTTATTTCATTGGCAGATTGACTTATGAAGCCCCTACAATCCCGTTCTCCGGTAATCACGCGGCGTCACCCCGGTATGCTGCTTAAACTTTCGGATAAAGCTGGATACATCCGAATATCCGATCTTTACGACGATTTCCTGCAGCGACATATCTGTTGTCGTTAAAAGCAGCTTCGCTTTATGGATTCGCAGTTCATGCACATGGTCGGAAATCGTGACACCGCTTCGTTCCTTAAATACTCTGCGAATATGGGAAGCGGACCATGAGAACGATTCCGCCATTCCTTGAACGGAGAAATGATATTCCAATGCGTGAGTCTCCAAATATACGAGCATGCTTTGGTACAGCTCTTGCTCCGCCGAACGGGAATGAATACTTTCAAACTCACCCGCCGCAAACGAACAAACGTCCATAACTACCTGCGCATACTCGTCGAAGCTGCCCAGCTGCGTGAGTGCCATGACATCCAGCTTCGGGCCGGATTGATATTTGCCGCCACAGGTTTCCTGCATCGTTCTCCAGACCATATTCGTAATATCCGTACACAGGTAAGTCGCCATAAATAGGGTCGTGCTGTTATCCCGAATTTTATCAACCAAGAGCCCTGCTATGCGCATCACCTCAGCGGACTCCTTCCGTTTCAGAGCTTCCTTGAGTTCCTGCATTTCCGATGCGGGGTACCAGACCTGCTCTACTCTCGCAGCCGAAGCCTCGTGAAACATAATAACCCGGTTCTTGCCTTTGACCGCGGAGTATTGAATGGCCGTGGACGCTTCGATAAACGATTTGTAGAGCTCGCCGATCTCTCTGTAAGCATTGCCTATCCCGATTGTCACGGGTCCGTTCAGCTCTGCCGCCAGCGATTGCCGGATATCGGACCATGCTTCTTCTGACCATAACCCGGCAGGGTCGACCGAGATGATACTTGCTTCTTTCCCGTCTTCCACCATGGTTACGAAATAGATCTCAGCATCATCAGGCATGCGTTCTTGCAATCGGGAGTACAACCGATCTCTGAAGTCGGACCCGTCTTCTATACGAGGATCATAATGAAGGATCACTACTTGGTATGCGGATTGGCCCAGCTTGAGGCCGACCGTCTGCCCGGCTTCATGGAAGGCCTCCTTAGTCTTAAACCGGCCTTTTAACAGTCCGGACAGCAGATGCTGCCGCATTGCCGGCTGCGCATGCTCCTCATGCCGGTTCAAACGGGATTGCATATGCTCGGCATACTCCATAATCGCCTTGATTTTATCGAAGCCGTGGGCATGCTGCATGGCGGACCCCCATCGCGCTTCACCGTGACGGATCAGCTTGAGCAGCGGTTTGTAGTTTAAACGCATCCCAAAGTATATGAAAACGGCGCCAAACAACAGGATCAACACCGCTGAAACAACGGATTTGTTCTTGATCTCATTGACAGGCTGCATCAATTCCTTATCGGGTACGATAGTAACGTAGGTCAAGCCAATCGTTCTCGATTTGGCGTACGAGACGTAATATATATTTCCATCCGTTTTTACCGTTTCGGTACCTTCCATGTCAGAGCGAAGGATCCGCTCAATAAAGACAACGTCCTTAGCCCCGATAGGCTGTAGGGAGGTCAAGATCCTTCCTTGTCCGTCTATCACGAACGTGTTGCCGTCACGGTATTTCATCAACGCTTGGAATAAATCTAAAATGGATTTCTCGTCTACGGTAAAAAGAGCGGTTCCCTTCGGATTCATACTGTTGAGGGGAATCGGCACCATGTACACAAACTGCTTGGTGTAGCTTCCCGAACCTTCATCCCTAGTGGCCAATGTCAAAGTAGGATGCTTCAGGTCGCCGATCGTTCGCTCAAAATCGGTCTCCTGCCACTCCTCAAAGCGGAAAATCTGATGAAAGAACGGCAGCGTATAACTACTGGAATTGGAGAAAATATACGTTCCGCCGTGAGGATAGAACAACAGCTCTCTAATGAAATTATTGCCGATTTCGTAATTCAAACGTTTACGCACCATTGAAATCTCATAAGGGTTTTGCGGTGGCTTCGTGCTGAAATCCGAGGAGTTCGATATTGTACCTGCGATATTCATAAATTCCCGAAATTTAGAATCTACAATATCGCTAACCTGAGTTAACACCTTGCGGTTCGCTTCAAATGCCTGCTCTCTCATTAAGTTGACGATATGCGAATATAAAGTTAACCCGATGACGAGGATTGGAATCCCTAGAACGAGAACATAGGATAATAAGTACCGGTAGAAAAGCGGCATTTTCCATCGCTTACGCATTTTGATTGTGTTACCCCTTTCCCTTGGAACGTTGAGTTCTCATAATAAAAAAGCCGCAATTCCTCTTAGTTGCAGAGAAACCACGACTTTTCACCTCTTACTCCTGCCAAGTTTTATACTCTTTTGCGTGCAAGGGACCGCCTTCTTTCATCACTGTCCACAACGGGTCGTTATCATACGGCATCGTCGACATCATATCGTCATGCCAGTCGTTAAGCAAATACACGGCTCTCATGCAAATATCGCGCCGCTCTTCGGCCAAATTGTGCTGCTCGTAGGGGTCATGCTTCAAATCAAACAGCATTTCCTTGGGGAATCCGTGATGCCCGTCATGAAACGTCCGGATGTAGAGCCAATCCTCGAAACGAACGCTTCGTTGGCAAACATGAGCGCATTGGGAGACGACCAGGTAATCACGACCGGTTGGCGTCCCGGAGGTGAGGCTGTCAGCATAGCTGACCCCATCCCAACTATTCGGTGCAGGTGCATTCAGCAAGCTGGCCAGCGTTGGAGCCAAATCCAGCTGGTAGTGCAGACCGTCATCTACCGCTCCCTTTAATCCACCATTCGGCCAACGAATAATCATCGGGATGCGGCAGGTGCCTTGGTCCGCTGTCCCATGCTCCGAGTAAATGCCGAGCTCGCCCATATTCTCCCCATGGTCGGCGCTGATAAGGATTGCGGTATCCTCCCATAATCCCAGCTCCTCCAGCTTGCGGATCACCTGGCCGATGTGATCGTCCAAATAACGGATCGCGCAGTCGTAATTGTCGATGATCATACGGAGATCGTTATGCTCCACAATGGCCTTGCCATGCCTCGGGTGCTTGTAATAATGGGATTTGGCTAGCTTATTCATGTCTTCAATGCTATGCTGCCCTTTCTTTTGCAGGTGGAGCTGGAAGACCTCCTCCGTAAGCCATGCCGGCATGGGGTCGTTCCCGAACGGATTGCCGAGCTCCTCCGGCGTACGGTAAGGCGTGTGCGGGTCCCAAAAGTTTAAGTGCAGGAACCACTTTTCTTCTCCGGCATTGTCTTCCAGCCACTTGAGGGCGACAGGCAGCACCTGCTCCGCCGTTTCGTGGCCTCGTTGGCCGTTATTGAAAATTTCGTTAAATCCGGCGTTGAACGTCCAAACGGAATGACGTTCGGCAAAGGTGCTGATAGAGGCTGTCTTATAGCCGATGGACTGGAGGACGGCAGGCAAGCTTTCCCTTCCTAGCCGATCGCTGAAGCCCCGGCTTACCCCTTCACGCCTCATATCCGCAGCGGTGCCACCGTGACCGACAACGCCGTTATGAATACCGAATTTGCCGGACATCAATGCTGTTCTCGACGGCATGCAAGGAGCGTCCGAGCAATAATAGTTTGTGAACCGCACGCTTTCCTCCGCAATACGGTCAATATGAGGCGAGGTATTGCGGTGATACCCGTAACAGCCCAGATGGTCCGGCCTCAAGGAGTCCAGATCCAGATAAATGATTCTCATCTTTGTTAAACCTGCCTTATATGTGGGGTTAAGTACCTGCTCAGTCTTGGAATCTAGCCTTTCACGGCTCCGGCGATGCCATCGACAAAATAGCGCTGCAGAAACAAAAATACGATAACGATAGGTAGGATGGCAATAGTCCCCCCGGCGGCGATTCCCGTCCAGTCAACGACGTTCTCGCCTCTGAGTGCATACAATCCGACGGCAAGCGGACGCAAGTCCGGCTCGCTCAGCGTCAAAATGAGCGGAACCATGAAGGAGTTCCACGACCAGATAAACTGCATAATGGTGACGCTTCCGACGATCGGCTTGGAGAGGGGCAGCATAATCGTAACGAAGGTTCTGAAAAAACCGCAGCCGTCCATGATGGAGGCTTCTTCCAGGTCCTTCGGAATTTGACCGAAGAAGGTGGCGAACAGCAGGATGAAAATAATATGTGTCCCACCGGCCTCCGCAAGGATCACTCCCCACAAGCTGTTTAATAGCCCCATACCTTTAATCAAATCATAGATTGGAATGATGGCAAACTCCATCGGCACGAACATGCTGGCAATCAGCAGGGCCATGACGAGCTTCTTGCCCCTGAAAGTATATCGTCCCAAAACGTAACCGCATGTGGCCGTCGCGAGAAGCACGATAAGAATCGTACTGCCGGATAGCGCGACGCTGTTAATAAAATAACGTTCGAAATTCGCTTCATTCCATGCGCGAATCAAATTTTCTACACTGGGGCTTTCAGGAATCAGACTTAAGCCGTTGGCAAAAAATTCGTTTTGCGTTTTGAAAGAAGCCGAAACCATCCATAAGAACGGATAAATCCAAACGAAGCAAAAAGCGGTCATGACGACATGGAATAACGTTTTCTTAGCTAGCTTCATACGGCTTTACCACTGCCTTTTATTCGCTTATTCAAGACGGACTGGATGATCGCGAGCACAATGATCGTTACCGCGAAAAACAAACCCGCCGCCGATGCATATCCTAGCTGGGGAAGCCCCATCTCGCTGGAAAACGCATAACGGTAAATATATGTGGATACGACGTCGGTAGCGAAGAAGGGCCCGCCGTTCGTCATCGTTTTGATCAAATCGAATACCTTCAAGGAATTCACGACATTAAGCAGCAGGATGACGGCCCCGATGGGCACCAGCAGCGGGACGGTAATATGGAAAAACAGCTTATAGCCTCTGGCTCCATCGACCTCCGCCGCCTCATACAGCTCCCTCGGTATGCCTTGCAATCCGGCCATCCAGTAAACCATATTGATCCCGAGGTTCTTCCACACGGAAATAATGACGACGGTGAACATGGCCCATTCGGCATCGCCCAGCCAATTGATCGGCACATCGAGCAGGCCGAGCTTCACGAGCGCATCATTAACCGCACCATCGCTTCCCCAAATAAACACCATGATGATGCCCACGATTGAGGTCGTGGTGACGACCGGGAGGAAGATAAGTGTCCGATAAATGCTTGCCCCGCGCAGCTTCGGCTGATTCAGCAGGACGGCGATAATCAACGGCACGATCAGATGAAGGGGAACGACGCCCAGCATAAACTTGAAGCTGTTTTTATACGCATTCCAGAAATACGGATCCTTGGCAACGTCGATAAAATTTTGCAGCCCTACATAGGTCGAGTCAGAAGTCAGACCCGACCAATCCAGCGTCGCATAGTACAAGCTTGCCACGATGGGCCAGCCTTGAAACAAGACGAATAATGCCATCGTAGGAAACAAAAACGCCCAGCACCAAGCTTGAATCTTCCATTTCGCCATCATTTTAACGCCTTGTAATCTTCCGCTTTGTAGTGTTTATCAGCGCTCCAATTGGAGAAAACAAAATCGCTCTTATCCACCTTGGCACCTTCTGATTTTGCTTTAGCAATTGCCGCATCGAGCGCCTTATCGACCCCGTCCGACAGCTGCTTGAGCGGAGCGGCCGGTTCCTTGACAGCCCCGGAAACGACCCCTTGCAGAATATCGCCGATGCCCGGCTGAATATCTTTATAATTTGCGTAGACGGCAGTAAGCTCCGGGTTACGAATTTGCGGACTTGGTACCAATCTCGCGGTTTTCTGAACAATATCGTAGTATTGCTTGAACTGCGGAATATCCGAGGAGCTTTCGTTAACCCCCTTCAGTATCGAGAACCGGTCTCCTGCCTTAACCAGAACGGATTGGTATTCCTTGCTGAAGTATTCCTTTAAGTACAGCGCCGCTTCCTTCGGATGCTTTGTCGTTTGGGAAATGCCGATCCACGGACTATAGTTGGATTGAGGCAGGAAGCCCTTCTGGCCATCATCCGGCACCGGAGGAGCCATCACGCCGAAGTCCAGATTCGGATTGTCCCGTCTCCATACACCGATGCACCATTCCCCCTGAATGATGAAGCCAGCTTGGCCTTCGCCGAACAGGGCGCGCGCCTCGGGCGCGGAGATGCTCATCGTTTTCGGGTGATAGCTTCCGTCGTCCTTAAGTCCCTTAAACAAGCCGAAGACGTCAAGCATCGCCTTGGAATCGTAGCTTGCCTTGTTGGTAACAAGGCTGATTGGGGAATGCTGGTTCAAGCCGCTGCCGCCAAGCGCGGACCAATCCAACGCAGCGAGCTTCCACCGCCCGATCTGCTTGCCGCCTTCGATGATTCCGTATGCCTTGCCCTTGCCCGCTTCCGTAATCTTTTTTGCCGCTTCGCGGAATTCGCTGTACGTTTTCGGTGGCTTCTCCGGGTCAAGACCGGCATCCCGAAACAGCTGCTTATTGTAATAGACCAGGGTGTTCGGTACGCTGGAGAGTGCAGGGATCGAATAAATCTTGCCGTCCAGCATCGTTGTCCCTTCTACGAAGATACCGTCCACGAACCGGTTCTTGAATTCATCGTCGATGTAAGGATCGATCGGCTGGTACCAGCCTCCCTTGACGGCCATGCTCAAAGACATATTCCCGGGAATCGGGAATAAATCCGGAGCGTCACCCGATTTGATCGCCGTAGTGATCGTATTTTGAAATTGGTCTGAGGTGAGCAGAGTATATTCGATCTTGATGTTGGGATATTTCGCTTCGAAATCTTTAATAAACTTTTCCCGGTATGGCTTCTCGCTATCCGCCCAATCCATGACACGAAGTGTAACTTTATCCGTCTTCGGTGCCTCGGCCGTTTTTCCATTTCCGGCATCGGGTGCCGGAGCCTTCCCTGAATTTGTTCCGGAGCATGCTGTAACGGCTAGTACATTTAGTGCTGCTAGACATGCGATGCCTAGGCTTCTCCATGCTTTGACCAAAGAAATCCCCCCATAGCTTTAGTAGCGTATTGTCTTAAGGATCAACGGATTTGCATAATAACAGTTTGTTGGGAGCGCTCTCAATGACTGCATTAACCGTTGATTTGATTCTAATGTTAAATTATTCGACATCGTCAAACAAGGTAGGCTCGATTCTACTTTTTGTATATTTGATACTTTTGCGAAACTTATTTGGGGACATGTGAAATGCCTTTTGGAATGTCCGGTTAAAATGGGCGGCGTCATAATAGCCGTTTTTCTGTGCGATGTATTCGATGGAAAGCTCAGGGTTCTCAAGCATCCGTTTGGCATGCAGGAGCCGCAATTTATGAAGCATTCTCGATGGTGTGATTCCGTAAATCTTTTTAAAGGCTCTGCTGAAATAAACAGGATTCATATGGTACAAATTAGCCAGCTCTTCTCTAGTAATATTTTGATCCAGCCTTTTTTCCATATAATGAAGCGCTTTATTAAAGCGGTCAATCTCGAAAGCTTCCCTGGCGGAACGCCTCTCTACCTTGGAGCTTTCGATGATTTCATGCAGTAGGAAAAGCGCCAAGAAACCGGATTGCGCGGTTCGCAGCTCGTCGATTTCCTGCAGCCATATGCTGCGCAGCTCGTCGAATTTTTTCTCGTACAGCTGGGGATCTCGAATTTTGATGACTTTGTCCATAGGGCAGATCTGAAAAAAATCCTCATTATCCTTCACCTTCAGATCGACGTTAAACAGGTAGTGAATTCCATCCGTTCGGGAAATCACGTTAAACGGAATATGAGGCCGGTGAATCATGACGTCGCCCGATTTGGCCACATATTCCTTTCCCTCGCAGGTGGTAATGACCTCCCCCTGTTTAATAAAAGAGACGGTATAGCACGATTGAATGTAATCGAAGATCACTCTCGATTGATATTGTACTTTTTTTACATCGAATAACGTAATGTCCATTTGATCGTTTACTATTAGCGACATGCATGATTCCTCCTCATCGAAGGTCCCTGAACCTAATCTCCCTATTATATTTGAATGTACGTCGATTGAAAATCATGCTGTTTTGATCCATTTTGCATCCTCATGATCTAAAAAAAGAGCCCTTGACATTCTAGCGATATCATGCCGCAACCGAAAAAGGAGCAGAGCGATGATATCGCTGTACTCCTTTTTCTCACGATTCCCAGAATTCCCTCTCCGGTAGCATGCTTCTATACAATTGTTACACAGGCTTGAATAAGCTGCCCGCGCTTACGATATTATGGTACGCCGCTCGTCCCAAGGTTCCGTTGTGATACCCGAACTCCGAGTCGAATGGCAGCCTTTCGGCGTCCAGCTCCGGCAGCGAGTCGACATCGCCTGCAACGTATTGCCGGATTCGGTCACATGCCGTATCCAATCGTGCGAGCAGTCCGCCATACCGCATATCCATGACTTCCCATCCGAAAGGCTTAAAGGCAGCAAACCATACATCCCGGTGGAGACGACGAAGCGAATCAATGGAAGCACGCAATAGGACCAGCTCGTCCGCCATTGTATTCAACTGTTGCAGCGTTTCTACAAAGCCCGCAGCTCCCGACTCCGACTTCCGATGTTGGCACTGATCATATGCTGTTTTCAATCGAACGCCGAGGTCGCATTTTACTGCCAAAGCTTCCGCCAACGCCGTATACCAACGAAACATAGGCTTGAAAGCGGGGTTTCTTGTGACAGCAGCGCTTAACCTATTCGCCAACTGCCGGTAATGATCCGCTAAAGGAACGTCTTTAATATTCGCATCGAACAACCCTATTAACACATCCTGCCATAGCAAAAACTTGGAGGGATTGGACGTTTGCGGGTTGCCTTGAGCCACGCCCGGCGTTTCATCAAATTGTCCCAACGTCTGAAAATCATGAAGATCGCCGCCTACACATAAGGCGAACCGCTCCCTAAGCCGCTGCTCATCCACCTGCTCCGCATAGGCATGCTCCGCATAAAGCTGCAATCCCGGCCATGCGCTCATCCAAGGCGTTTCGGCCCCATTATCCCCCCACATCGTTGCCACGACTTCAGGTACACCCAGCGCCTTACAGGCCATGAGGGCCGGCCCCGTGGTTGCCCGCATTTTCCCAGTGTTCGGGGCGATGCCGTTCCAGGTCCAGATGCCCCCGGCAAACACAACGGGGCGTCCCAAATCAAGATGCTTTTGGATGAATGTCTCATAAAAATCTTGTTGGTCATGATAATAATCCCAATACACGAAGGTAACCCCTTGCGGAATTCCTTGAACGGCTTCTTGCGGAATCTCCGCCTCCAGATCGTAATAATGGCCTGTCCGCGACCCTAAACGAAAATACATATCGCTCCAGATCATCGGCTTCAGCCCGCGACGCTCAGCAATGTCGACAACACGGTGCAGATGCTCATTCATGATGTCAAAGCGATTTCTGTACCCATTGCGCTTCAAATAGTTGCCTAGCCCCAGCTGGTGTGCCTCGTCCATCCCGATATGAATGCGCCGGCTCCTGAACGGTGCGGATGCAGCCTCAATCATTCGTTCGATGAAGGCGTACGTTTTCTCCTCGCCGACAAGCAGAATATCGCCGGTATCCTTGATCGGAGCTGCAAATTCCCATTTCAGCGCTTCCTCCAAATGCGCAAGCGTCTGAATACAGGGAACAACCTCGATGCCCAGATCGGCGGCCCAATCATCGATTTGCTTAAGCTCCGTATTCGTATATCTTCCCCTCATATAACCGAAGTAAGGGTAAGACTCAACTTCGTACGTATCCTCGGTATACAGCATGACTTGATTCATCCCCATCAACGCCAATGTGATGAAGGCTTCATGCAGCGCAGGCAAGCTCGGTACCGCGTTTCGAGAAGCATCGAACATTGCACCTACTGTAGTAAATTGCGGCGTTTCTTGTACAAGAAACGGCGCAAACTCCCCATCGTCGGAACGACAGGCACGCATCTTCTCCACCCATAATCCGAAAGCTCGAAATCCGTGATGTCTCTCGTCATAACGAATCCATCCCTGCTTTCCATCCCATGCCGCTTCAAGCTGGCCCTTACGCTGCTCCCAACGCAACGGAAGCCCATCATCCCCAGACTTTGAATCCACTTGTACGCCTAGCCTGCCGGCAATCGGCAGGATACCTGCATGAAGCGTTTGGTAATCTCCACTCTGATGAATATGCATCTGATCAGCTCCACTCTACATTTATTTTATCCTTTGATATAAACCGTTCATCCCCGACTACCTTCTGCGGCCGGCAGATGTCTTCCTGTATTGATCTGGGGTTTGCCCCGTAGCCTTTCGAAACGTCCGGATAAAATAATTCGTTTCCATTCCGACATAGCTGGCGATTTCTTTAACGGTAATGGTGTCCTTCGTGTTCATGAAGCCGATTGCTTTCTCCAGACGAATTCGCTGCACATACTGGAGCATGCTGACACCGTATGTTTTGTGAAACAAACGGTTCAAATACTGATGGGTATAGCCGAGTGAATCCGCCACGTTGGATAACGAAATGTTCTCATTGTAATGCTCATTTAAATAGGCTGCCGCACGTTCAACCACTGCTTTGGCAGCATCTTCGCTCAAATGAGTGTCGGGTTCCCGTCCCCTCCTTGCTTCGATTGAATTCATCCTATGCAAATTCAGTAGGAACTTGTACAGCATACCGGCTGCTTCCCATTCGGCACCGTCCTCATTGCCGTCGGCAAGCTCCCACAGCTCATCAAGAACAGACCATACCTCTTCGGCATCCGTGAGCGCGAGCGGCCTGCAAGCCTCCAGACCGAAATGCTCCAAAAGCGGCTCGACCTTCGTCCCCGAGAACGATATGTATCCAACCTCCCACGGTTCATCGGACACTGGAGAATACTCGTGGGGTAGTCCGGCCGGGACGAACATAGATTGCATCGGCCCGAAAGTGAACTCCTCCATGCCCGGTACGCGAACACGCCCCTGCCCGATGCGGGCAAACAGCAGCTGATGGGTTGAGAAGCCTTCCGGCCGCGCCATGGGGTTTTGTTTATTGTAGCCGACCGTATGGGCGAATAACGGCATCGGTACAGCCGGCGGTCTGAAAAGCCGGATCAAACGTACATCCATCTTGTAACCACTCCACGAAGATTCATTTTGTTATATGTAGTTTCAAATCCTTCGATCCTGTAAACACTCAATTAATGTTAATATTAACTCAGATATTCGAGAACATCAATAGGTCATAATTCAAAATGTTATATGTCGCATGATACTATCCCGAATGTACATAATCCGAACGCTGGCAGGGTGTTACTTCCTCGTCCGGCTTCATCAAGGCATGATTCGACTGATCGGCTCAAGAACCGCAGTACCCGCTTACCTCCGGTGCCCATCTGCCCCGCCTCACATGACACCTACGGCGTTTCATACGTAAAAGGAAACAAAAGCTTCTGATGATCCTTGGAATACATATTGCTCTTAGTAATGACAACCGTCCCGGTATCGATCCAGGGTTCGACCTTCTTCCCCTCCGCGGCGGTCAAAGCCGTTTTAATTGCCAAATACCCCATGTTGAAAGGCTTCTGTACGACAATCGCCTGCAGTACGCCTTCCTCCAGAAAGGTAATTTCCTTCACAGAGCTATCAAAGCCTACCATCGGGATCCGCTTGCCTTCCGATTGCTGCTCCTTAAGCGCTCTGGCAGCACCGACGGTCGAGGGCTCATTCAGACTGATTAACCCCTCCAGCTGTTGTGCAACAGGACTTTGCAGCAATTTCGCAGTCAGCTCGTATGCGAGTTCTTCCTGTGTATTCGTATATAACGTTTCCGTAACAATGAATCCCCCTTCCGCAAGACTGTCTCTCACTCCTCTTTCCCGCTCCATGCCGGTCGTGGACTCCTTTACAAAGCTGATAATAGCTACCCTGGCTCCAGGATGCAGAAGCGCCCGTAGAGAGTCGCCGGCTTTTCTTCCTGCGGCGTAGTTGTCCATAGAGATAAAGCTTGTAGCCATAGTCCCTTCCACTCCCGAATCCACGGTGATGAGCGGAATGCCTGCAGCCTTAATCTTATGGCTCACAGGGACGAGCCGGTTGTAATCGGTCGCGGCCAGAACGATAGCCCGGGGCTTCTCCGAAATCGCTTGCTCCAGAAGCCGGATCTGCTCTTCAATATCCGTCTCGGCCAACGCACCGGTAATTTTCACCTCTACCCCGTACTCCTTGGCTGCTGCATGGACCCCTTGGTTCATGGCTTGCCAGAAGGAAATGCGGGTATCGACCGTTTTAGGTATAAAAAGGATCGGCTTACTCTCGGAGTTCAGCTTATTCATATCCAAGAGGTAATATCCCAAAGCGACGGCCAACAATAAAAAAATCGCAAGCAAGACCCCTCTGGCCTTATTCAACCTCTTGCCCCTCCCTATCCATAAGCACTGGAATTCGAATAGTGACCGTAGTCCCTTCCTCCAGCTCACTTTCAAAATGGAGACCATAATCCGTGCCAAAATAAAGCTCGATCCTGAGGTTTACATTGTGAACACCAACGCCCGACCTGGTGTAGCCGTCCGTTTCCGTCCGTGGTTCGGTTAGTAGGGTCCGGGCCTTCTCCGGAGACATACCCACACCGTCATCCGTTACAGCAAGCTCAATAACCCCGTCCACCCTTCGCCCGGAAATTCGAATATGGCCCGGCTCCGCTTTATGCTTCATTCCGTGATAGATCGCGTTCTCTACGATAGGCTGAAGGACAAGCTTCATCACTTTGGCTTTATGCAGCTCCTCCGGCACATCAATGGAATAAGTAAATTTTCTACGGTACCGAATTTGCTGAATGGTCAAATAGCTGCGAATTTGTTCTAATTCCACCGCAATGGGCACCAGCTCCTCGCCTTTACTGATACTGGACCGGAGGAGCTTGGCCAGGGCGGTAGTCATGTGAATGACCTCGCTCATCTTGCCCGTTTCGGCCATCCAAATAATCGAATCCAAGGTGTTGTATAAGAAGTGCGGCTTAATTTGTGCCTGCAGCGCCTTCAGCTCACTAATCCGCTTTTTCTCCTGCTCTTGCACAATCTGCTGCATGAGCTCCTTTATTTTGCCGATCATGAGATTAAAGCTTCGTGCCAGCTTCCCGATCTCATTCGTACTCTCGATATCTGCACGCTGCTCAAAGTTTCCCTTCTCCACAAGCTTCATATGAGACTCCAGCGTTTTCAGGGGCTTCGTTAGCGTAAAGGAGAAAATGAACGAGATCGTTAAGGCGATGGCCAAGCAGAGGCTGCCCCAGAGAGCTGCGGACCATTGCATCTCGCGCTTGTTCCGAGTCAGGTCCTCCGGGTAAATGACACCGACGATTTTCCACCCGAATCGGGTCGTGGAAACCGTATATATTTTACGCTCGGCACCGGTGCCGAACCTCATGGTTCCATCCTGAGATTGAAGGATTTCGTCGATCCTTTCACTCTTCAGCTGTGTATTCATAATTTGCTGTTGAGGGTGATATACTAGGTCTCCCGAGGGGTCAACAATAAAAACATACCCTCGCTTACCCAGCTGGATCTGCTTACATAGATTGTCAATGACACTATAATTCAAATCAACCAGCAGTACACCGCCGCCAAAGCCTTCGGAGGAAGGCATTTTTCTGCTAATGGATACGACCCACCGATACTCCCCTGTAAACAGATTCTGTACATGCGAGGAAGAAATGGCGGCTTGCCCGTCATACTTCTGTGCGTTCACAAACCAATCCTGTACTCGAATCTCGTTTTCCTTCTTCAGGTTGTCCCAGATTCGTTCCGAGACCATCCCTCCCTGCTGTCCTACAAATAAGATAGAAGCAATATCCTTCCTCGAGGCTACGACAGAACGGAAATATTCACTTACCTGCCGACCAAGCATTTCCCCCTCCAGACCATCTTGTCGCTGAAGGGCTGCATAACGCTTCAAATCGCCATTGCTTAGCGAAAGAGAAGAAATACTCTCCATATTTTGAATGTAATTCTCAATGTTGTTGTGGACTTGTTTCACTAGTTCGGTCGTATATTCCAGCGAGGTGCCCGTTACCGCGTCGGTCGAGAGCCTGTAAGCCGTAAAGCTGAGGATCGTTGTCGTGCACAGGATGAGTACTGAGAAGGCAAGTGCGATTTGACTATGGATGCTTTGGAATTGAAACAGCCTGACTCCTTTCATTACGCCTCTCCCGCTTGAGCGCGGCTGCGGAACTCCTTGGGGGTCAGTCCCGTCTGTCTTTTGAAGATAACGCTAAAATACTGCGGATCGCCGTATCCTACACGAGCAGCAATATCGTATGCCTTCAATCCGGTTGCTGCCAGAAGCTCCTTCGCTTTCTCCACCCTATGACGCGTGAGATATTCCACGAAGGTCAAGCCCGTATGCTGTTTGAATAAAGAGCTGAAGTAACTGGCGCTCATGTAAATGTGTGTACATACTTGCTGCAGCGACAAATCCTCGTTGACGTAATGCTCCTGAATGTACGCTTCAGCCTGCTGCATTTGAGTTTGTGTCTCCGCGCTACGCTTCTCTCCCAAGTGACAAACAATCCGATGGCATAACACCTCCAGCCACTGCTTGATTAAATCGAGTGTGCGGATCGCCTTCATTTCCTTAAACGGGTCCTTGCCAAATACCTCGGATTCATCGCATCCTGTTTCAGCGACCCAGTTCATAAGTGCAGCCAGCAGCTTATTCAGCATCCCGTAACACCTCTCCACAGGTAAACCGATGGCCTTCCATTCCTCCAGCCAAGCGGTCAGAACACTGCTTACTTGGCTTCCCTTCCCCATCTTGAGCGCTGAAAGAATCCTTTTCTCCCATTCCAGGTACCCAATAGTATCTCCACTCGCCCCCCTCTCAAGGTCAGCGATACATATAATACGGTTGCTGCCAAGAAGCAGGCGATAATCAAGGGAAGAGCAAGCCTCCTGATATGACTTGGAGATATGAGGAAGCAGTGTACAGGTTCTACCGATCCCTATGGTGAGAGTAAGCTTAAGGAATCTCTCGACACTGTGAGCCGCATGCGATGCGAGAATCTGAGCGCGCTGGCCCACATCTTCCGGTTTCCCTGAAAGCAGCGCGCCGATCTTATCGTCCCGAGTCCGAAAAACAATTCCGGAGGCATCCTCCTCAACAATCTCCTGAACTATATTAAAAACGGCAAAGCGGAGCAGCTCGATATCCGTGTCCTTATCAATCGCCACTCCCGTCGATTCGGACATGCGCATATCATCAATATCCGCCACAAGGACTACATAGGACGGCCCGGGTATAGACAACCCGAAATACTGAAGCTTACGTTCGATTTCCTCCTTCTTCAGCACTGAAGTCATCATGCGTTCCAAGAAGCGCTCCTTCAGCAGAGGAAGGCTCTGGTTCAACTGCTGCCGAATGGTGCTTACATTCTCCTTAGCCGCACGTTCTTCATCCAGCTCGCCCTTCAGCTTCCCAAGGAAGGCCGTAAATTCATGAGAGTTAATCGGCTTCAGCAGATATTCATTGACCTTCAGTTGAATGGCCCTCTTGGCATATTCGAAATCCTCATACCCGGTAATGATCACAATCTTCATATCCCGGCATTGCTCCATGGCATATCGCGTCAGCTCAAGTCCGTCCATAAATGGCATGCATATATCGGTAATAAGGACATCGGGACGCAGTGACTCTAACGCGTCGGCCGCATCTCTGCCGTTATCGAACGCTCCCAGCAGTTGATAGCCGCAAGCAGCCCAATCCGTTTTCCTGATGATGCCTTCTCTTACTTCATCTTCATCATCTACTAAGATCAATGTATACATGAGCATTACCTCGCCAACAGTACAGGATTGGTAAAGATTCCCTTTGGGTTTGCTTCATTATTTTCACATAGAAAGCTCAAGGAGACAACCCCCCTGCGGGACTGCCTCCGGCTTTTTTCAATGTAATTTTCCCTAACCTGCTAGTTGTAAAGTAACGGTTTGATTTTGTCGGAATCCATGTTCGTTTTATCATACCAATGGAAGCCGGTATCGATCGTTTTCGCCACGCTCTCTCCCTTCACTGCTTGCACCGCAGCCTTCACAGCCCAATATCCGATTCCGATCGGATCCTGCGTGATCGCCCCGGCCATCTTACCGTTTTTGATAGCATCCAACTGAGGTTTACCGGAATCAAAGCCGATGATCACAAGTTTATCCTTCTTCAGCTCGGTCACCGCGTTTACGACGCCAATGGCGGAGCCTTCGTTCGAGCCGAATACGCCTTTCAAGTTCGGATGCGCCTGGATCATGGCCTTGGCCAGATCCGTTGATTTCAGGTGATCGCCGCCACCGTACTGAATATCAACAATTTTGATATTCGGATACTTGGATTTGATTTGATTCGCGAAGCCGTCACGGCGGTCAACGCCTGTACGGCTTGTTTGGTCATGGACGATCAAAGCAATCTCGCCTTCCTTGCCGATAAGCTCCGCCATCTTGTCAGCCGCAAGCGCCGCTGCCGCTTTGTTATCTGTAGCTGCAGTAGTAACCGGAATGTCGCTGTCTACACCGGAGTCAAAGCCGATAACGGGTATGTTGGAGGACTTAGCCTTTTGCAGCATAGGACCCGCCGCCTTGCTGTCCAGCGCTGCCAGAGCGATTGCCTTCGGCTTCTTGCCCAGCGCAGCCTGCAGCATTTCAATCTGCTTATCTACCTGGGACTCGGTCTCTGGGCCTTCAAAGGTGATTTCAACGTTGAATTCCTTCGCCGCTTTCTCGGCTCCTTGCTTAACGGCCTGCCAGAATTGATGCTGGAATCCCTTGGAAATGACGGGAATATACATCTTCTCTGCCGATTGGTTGCCTGCAGGCTTCGAATCGTTCGGTGCAGGCGCGCTGCTCTGCTGTGCCCCGCCGGCGCAAGCGCTTAGAATGGTTGCGACCAAAAGGACCGTACCGGTAATTGCTGCTAACGATTTTTTCTTTGCCATCGTTATAGTCTCCCCTACCATATAGTTTGGTTGTATGAATCTCCGTAAGCGGAGGTTATACCGTTACTTATTTTTTCTTGCGACGAAGAATATCCGCGTACACAGCCAGTATGACCACCAAGCCCACGATGACGGTCTGCCACTCCTGAGGAACGGATAAAATCCGAAGCCCATTCGTTAAGACACTCATGATTAAGGCGCCGATCACCGTGCCGAGAATGGAGCCTTTGCCCCCGCTCAGCGAAGTTCCGCCAATCACAACCGCTGCAATCGCTTCGAGCTCATAACCGACACCTAGTGCAGGCTGTGCCGAATTCAAACGCGATGCCATCAAGATTCCCGCAATCCCGCTGAAAACACCGGTAATGGTATAGATAACCATTTTCCATCTGTCGACGTTCACGCCGGATAATCGGGTTGCCTCCTCATTGCTGCCGATAGCAAAGTTGAACCGTCCGATAATCGTCTTGGAGAGAATCATGCTTGCAATGATGGCTAATCCGAAGAAAATCAGTACGGCATTAGGGATATCCCAGCCTGGAACGATGGAGCCGATAATCGACCCCATCGAAATATCCATAAATTGAGGCGTATCGTTGAAATAGATGGGCTTAGCCCCGGAAATGACAAGTGACAAGCCTTTCGTAATCATCATCATGGCAAGCGTTGCAATGAACGGAGGAATTTTCATTTTGGCTACGGCCAGGCCGCTGATCAGGCCGCATAGCGCCCCCGTTGCAATCCCCCCTGCGATACCCAGCGGCATAGGGAGCTGCCAGGTTGTTATGATGACTCCCGTCATCACGGAAGCAAATGTCATTACCGTTCCGACGGCCAGATCAATTCCGGAGGTAATGATGACAAAGGTGGAGCCAAGTGCCAGAACCCCAATAACTGCCGTTGACAGGATAATCGCCACCAAATTATCGAACCGAAAGAAATTGCTTGATGAAAGCGTGAAGACAATAATTAACAGAATCAAGCTGGCAAAAGCCAAAACCTTCTGCATCGCCAAGCCTTTCAGCGATGTCTGCCGGTCGGATAAGGTTACTTTCATGGTTGACAGCCCCCTACGATTGCATCGTTGCGTATTTCATTATTTTCTCTTGCGTTGCTTCTTCGCTGCTTAGCTCTCCTGTGATCCTGCCTTCGCACATCACCATGATTCTGTGACTTAAACGCAGTACTTCAGGCAGCTCCGAAGAGATCATAATGATCGCTTTCCCTTCGCTCGCCAGCTGCTCCAGCAGCTTGTAAATCTCCGATTTCGCCCCAACGTCGATCCCGCGGGTCGGCTCATCGAAGATGAGAATATTACAATCCCGCGCCAGCCATTTGCTGATAACGACCTTTTGCTGATTACCTCCTGACAAGAACTTGACAAGCTGGTCTGCACTCGGCGTTCTG
The DNA here is from genome assembly GCF_030167925.1 of Paenibacillus silviterrae. Classification (GTDB taxonomy): domain Bacteria; phylum Bacillota; class Bacilli; order Paenibacillales; family NBRC-103111; genus Paenibacillus_G; species Paenibacillus_G silviterrae. The sequence goes on along the minus strand of NZ_JASKUT010000002.1, from coordinate 219,039 downwards.
ATCTTAAGTGATTCCACATACTTCTCCGCCGCTCGCGCGATACTCTTGTCATCTACCCAGCCCAGGCGGGTAAAGCGGGAGAAACTGGCGGCTGCAATATTCATCTTTACATCCATCTCTACAAGACATCCATAACGCTTACGATCCTCTGACAGATAACCTAGCCCATGGGCCACGGCATCATGTGGCTGCTTGATTCTGACCGGATTCCCGTGAATGAGAATTTCTCCCTTATCAAACGGGTCCGCACCGAAGATAGCCCGGGCCACTTCCGTTCGCCCCGCTCCCATGAGTCCGGCAAAGCCAAGAATTTCACCCTTGCGTACATAGAAACTGACATTTTGAAGCTCCGAACCGCGGCTTAATCCCCGTACCTCCAGCGCTTTCGCACTCTTATTCGGAGCAGCAGCCGGTTTTGTTACATTCTGGATCTCCCTCCCAACCATCATAGCAATGATCTGATCGATGGTGATGGATGCCGTTCGAACCGTATCTATATAACAACCGTCGCGCATAACCGTAATTCGATCCGTAATCCGCTTCAGTTCCTCCATCCGATGAGATATATAAACGATCCCTACGCCCTGCTGCCGAAGCTGCTCTATCATCCGGAACAGCTCTTCGATCTCCGATTGAGTAAGCGCCGCTGTCGGCTCATCCATAATGAGAACCTCTGATTCGAACGAGAGCGCTTTGGCAATCTCCACCATTTGCTGCTTGGCGACAGTCAGCTCCGACATTATACTTCTCGGGTCCAACGGCAGATTCATAAGCTCAAACAGCGCCTGAGTTTGGGCATTGAGCTGCTTCTCATCCAAGAACCACCCTTTGCGCGGCTCGCGCCCGATAAAGATATTCTGAGCAACTGTCAAATGCGGCATCATATTCAGCTCTTGATGAATGATACTGATGCCCAGCTGTTGCGCCGCTTTGGTATTCTGAATATCAACTTCCTGCCCCTTATAGACGATCCTCCCGGCATCCTTGGTATATACACCGGTCAGTATTTTCATCATCGTTGATTTGCCGGCGCCGTTCTCTCCGACCAGGGCATGTACCTCGCCTGCCAGCAGCTCAAACCGGCACTGGTTCAACGCCTTCACGCCGGGAAATTGCTTCTCTATTCCCTCCATCACTATCAAGGGCCCACTCATGCCTGTCCCTCCACTCTTTTCGTTTGTCTGTGCTTACAGTTGTATTGTATTCGATGCGACGAATGGAAGGAGTTGAGGAATCTATGAGAAAATGTTTGTTTTTGTATGATTCAAGCCTTGGGAACAAGAAATAGACCGCATACGGCGGTCGGAGATTACTTATTAGCATTCAAAGTCAAACGGCCTGTTCCCTGGATCTATGGAACAGGCCGTCATTTTATTGATAGCTTTACTTCTCTTTGCCATACAGCGCTTCGCCAAACGCAGGCTTCGACGGTTATTCCTTCACGCCTCCGGCCGTCAAGCCTTCTACCATATAACGCTGAAGGAACATAAACGCGATGAGCAGCGGTACCGTGGCGACTGCAGCGGCCGCCGTCGCACCGGACCAGTTCGCCGAATACTCGCCGAGGTAAGTTAGCGACAAGCCCGGGCTGAGTGTTCTTTTGCCAATGTCGCTCACCAGGGTTAAGCCGAACAAGAAGTCATCCCAAGCGATCAGGAATGTATAGATGGCAATCGCCATAATTCCAGGCTTGGACAAGGGGACAATAATGGTAAATAAGGTCTTGAACCGGGAGGCTCCGTCAATTTCAGCCGCCTCCTCCAACTCCTTGGAAATGCCATTAAAGAAAGTCCGCATCAGCATGATACTGAAGGGCAGAGATGTCGAAGTCGTAGCCAGGATCAGCACGTACAGCGTATTCAACAGATGAAGCGCCTGATATTGAGAATATAGTCCGATAACCAACGTTACCGTCGGGAACATCTGAGCTGAAAGAAACAACAAGGTTAATAGATTGCTGCCTCTGAATTGGAATCGTGAGAGGGCATAACCGGCAAAGATGGATACAATGATACATAATGCGGTCGCCCCCATGGCAACAAGCACGGTATTTTTATAAAAAGTTAAGAAAACCGGCGAACGCAAAATTTCCACATAGCTGGAGAGGTTGATCTGTACCGGAATCCACTTGGGTGGAAGCTGAAGCAGCTCGCTGTTGGTGTGCAAGGAGGTTACAATAATCCAGTATACCGGGAACATTAAGAAGATCAGAATCAGCCCCAGCAATCCATAGGTCCAACCTTCCCCCGCCCTGGAGCGCTTTTTGGCAAGCACCGCGGTTTTCTTCAGATTAGCAGCTTTGGCCGTATTCATCGTTCCCACCTACCTGTCTTCTCTGTTCATGATGCGTGTGAATACAACGGAGAAGACAAACAGCAGCACAAGCCAGATCACGCCAATGGCTGAAGCTTTCCCCATCTCATATTTGGAAAATGCCGTGATATAGGTGAGAATCGCCAGGGAGGTTGAGGCTCCGGCAGGTCCACCGTTGGTTAAGGTGAAAAATAACGTAAACATTTGAAAATTGTTCACTACCATTATCAATGTGACGCTGCTGATCACTGGCTTGACTAAAGGAAGTGTGATCCGGGTGAACAACCTCCATCCGCTCGCGCCATCGATCCGCGCCGCCTCATAAAGGCTGACCGAGATGTTCTGCAGTCCTGCCAGGATCATTACGGCCACAAGCGGACATTGCCGGAATACCGCAACTACAATAATGGAGGGCAGCGCATAATCAACGCTTTGCAGCCAATTGATATTACTGTCGATAAGACCCGTATGAAGAAGGAAGTAATTCAGCACTCCATAGTCCGCCTGATAGATCCATAGAAAGATCAGAGCCGTGACAATTGTCGGGATCGCCCATGGGATCATGACTATACTTCGAAAGAATGAGCGAAATCGGATATTCCGGTTTAGCAGCAAGGCCAGGGACATACCGATCAGTAAATCCAGAATGACCGTAACGGTAACATAGGAAACCGTTACCCGCAAGGAATGGTAGAAATCCGATGAGCTGAGGATCTTTCTGTAGTTGGCGAAATGATTCCAGCTTGTATCCGGATTAAGCAAAGAGTAATCCGTGAAGCTCATCGTGATTGATTTGAACAAGGGACTTAGTATGGTCAAGGCTAATAATATAATCGAAGGCAGCAGCAAGACGGCAGCAAACAAGAAATTCCTTTGTTGTCGGGCCAGCCTGATATTCAAATTCCTCTCACCCCATCCGCATGGTTATACAAAGGAGCCGGCGGAGAACGGATATCCTTCCTCCGCGCATTCCCTTTATTATTTCTTATATAGCTCCTTCATCTTGGGAAGGACGGTCGTAATCGCCTGATCGGGGCTCAAACCGCCTTCCGTAACCAGCACGATCATATCCGTCGATATTTGCATCGCATTATCGAACTTCGGATTTCTTGCCGGAACCGGGGATGCCGTTTGCATCTGCTTATTAAACACTTTTGCGTATTCGTCCTCGTTCATCTCCGGTAATGCCGCGATAGACTTACGAGAGGACATAACCCCGTTGAGCTTGTGGTAGATGGCCATCGCATCCTTTGATACAAGGTATTTGACGAATTCCGCCGCCTCCGCCTTATGCTTACCCTCATTCGAGACGACCAGCTGGTGCTCCGTGAAGAAGGTTTCGCTTTTACCTGTTTTCCCTACGGGGATCGTAGTTACGCCCCACTCCTTGTCGTAGTCCGCTCCCTTGCCGCTCATGCTTCTGAAATTGGAACGACCGAAGTCGCCTTCCACCAGCATGCCGAGAGCTCCGTTGGCAAACATAGGACGAAGATCCTTCTGCGCCGCTCCCTTCGGGGAAACCTTATCGTTAATCATCTCTTTAAGATATTGCAGCGAATCCTTCAGCGCTGTGCCTTGATCATAGACTAGGTTACCTTGATCGTCTACGAACTTGCCCCCGTACGAATAAGCAATTCTGAGAAGCATGTTGCCTGTATAAGAGTCGGAAGCCCCGTTCTCGCCGATCCCGTAGATCGGATTCCCCTTGTCATCTTTGCCCAGTGCGGCGATCTTCTTCGCGTATACAATCATCTCATCCCAGGTTTGCGGCGGCTTCTCCGGATCCAAGCCCGCCTTCTTAAACAGAGCCTTGTTCCAGAACAGAGCGCTTGGATGCGGTGCCCACGGCATCGCCATGACCTTCCCGTCGAAGGTCACCCCTGTCTTGCTTCCTTCCACAATATCGTCCGTAATCTCCGCTCCGAGCAATTCCTTCAGTGAAGCGGTCAGCTTCGCACCGGCAAAAGCAGGCGTGAAATTCTGGTTCGACATCGCGACATCCGGCGGATTCCCGCCAGCCGAGCTTACCAGCACCTGATCCTTGAATTGAGCAAAAGGGATCCCGATCGATTTCACCTTGATGTTCGGATGCTTCTTCTCAAAGTCAGCGATTAATTGGTTGTAAGCCTCCTTCGTGCCGTCCTCTACGGAAATCCAATTGGCAAAGGTAATTTCAACCGGTTTCGCACTTTTGCTTTCGTCGCTTTTGTTTTCCTGAGCCGCTCCGCTGCCGCTACCCGAAGAGCAAGCTGTAATGACTGTAACCATGCTAAGTGCTGCGGCACCAACCGCCATCTTATTCCATACTTTCATTTGTTTCCCCCGCTTTTTTTTCGATTGTGCGGCTTCAACCACCGCTTGTCATTATTATAAAAAATACCGTCCTTTGTTTTTTGTCATATTTTCGGTAGTTTTGTTCCTTTATTCGTATGAATGGGCTGTCCCCAAAGTAGATTCTTCTACTTATGGAACAGCCCACTAAGGTGGTTGTTTCGTTGATATAACGCCCTGAAAGTCTGCTATGCGCGAACATCGAGTTCATTTACATCTTTTCTTGTTTTCGTTGTTTAAACTCCATGGGCGTCATGCCCGTCACCTTCTTAAATACCTTCGACATGTAACTGCCGTCGGGATAACCGATTTGCTCTGCCAGCAAGCCAATCTTCGTCTCGCCCTTCAGCAGCAGCTCCTTGGCTTTTTCAATGCGGATCTGGGTCAAATAATCATTAAAGCTGATCCCTGTTTCCTTTTTGAAAAGCTCGCTTAAATAGTTTCTGTTCAAGTGAACATAATGGGCGGCCTGCTGTAAGGAAACCTCCTGCGAATATTGTGTCTTCATATATTCGCAAACCTTGCGTATCGCCTCGCTATATGCGGGCTGGCTCTCCTTCACTTCTTTCATATCCCTCTCGAAGCGCGATAATAACCAGCTGCTCACCTGTTCAAACGTGACCAATTGGGCAATCTCCTCGTGCGGCGCCTCCGGCCCCATGAATAAACCGGAAGAGGGATTGTGCTTTCGCAGTGTCCGCTGCATCAAAAATGCACATTCCACACAAAAAGCTTTGACTTCCTTCTCGCTCCATAGCATGGCTTCGCCCACCTGCTTCAGAGCATCGCGAAGGGACTCCAGCGCTTGAACAAATTGTCCGCGTTCAAGCTCCGCGGATAACCTTTCAAGATACAAGTGTCCGCTTCCTGGAGCGGCCGATTGGACGGAAACAGGTTCATCGGAATACCAGGAGATGGTCCTTCTGCCATAGAACAGCTTATGGTGCAGGGCTCTGCTAGCCTCCTGCAGCTGCTGTCCCAGACCGCTAATATCTAAGGAGGGCAGACTGATCCCAATCGATACGGACAAGCCCAAATAACCACTAACGTATCCGGCGATCCGGTGGGCATATTGTAGCGTTATTTCGCGAAGGGTCCTCCCCTTCCAATGCTCATAATTAAAGACGGCAATGTAAAATCCTTGCTCATATACAAAGGAGCATCCGCTTCCCGCTTCGGTTAGCAGCGTCTCATCGATAATATTAATGACAGCGGAGTCCAGCAGGTCCGGGTCGGCAATTTTGACGGAATCGGACGTCCTGCCTTCTGTCCGGTCGTCGCTGCGAATGGCCATCAGCACAATCCTATTTCTGTTAAGCCGGATGCGCAGCGTGCTCATCCTTTCGTCAAACTCCTGGATGGCTGCCATTTTCCCTTTCAGCAGCTCGGCAAAGTAAAACGACCGGATGGCATATTGATTTCCGTTCAAGGTATTTTTCAGACGAGACAACTCAAGTTCACGATTCCGCTCTTTTTCAACGCCCGACCATAGTTTGCTTAGCGCCTCCGCCAAACCGGGGGCCGTAATTTCGGCCTTCAACAGATAATCATTCGCTCCGGCCTTCAAAGCCTCGGTGGCATAATGAAATTCGCTGTAGGAGCTCAAAATGAGAAATGGAATGGATGGGCGCACTTCCTTAACCCGGTGTATCAATTCAATTCCGTCCATCACCGGCATCTTGATGTCCGTTATCACGATATCCACATCGCCCGTTATACAGGCATCCAGCGCCTCTTTGCCATTACTGCACATAGCAACGATATGTACAGGCAGTTCGATCTTCCGCACGAGCAGCTCAATCCAACGCCGGATTTGCGCCTCGTCGTCAACGATGATAATGTTCATGCTGCTTCAGCTCCTCCATACGAATGAAAACCGGCCAACTGAGCAATATTCGCATTCCACCCTCCTTGCCCTGCTGGACCTCAAAGCCGAAGCGATCCCCGAAGTGAGTTTTCATGCGGCTTTGTACATTCTTTAAGCCGACCCCTCCTGAGGAGGCGAGCAGCCTTTCTGTTAGAGAATCGCTTCTCGTTGCTTCAGCCGGCTCTGGAATGCCTACGCCGTTATCGGCTACCGAGAACCAAATCACATCCCCCGCTTGCCATCCCTCAATGGTAATATCTCCGGTACCCGACTTGGGTTCGATTCCGTGAAATATGGCATTCTCCACCAATGGCTGAAGCAGCAGCTTTAAGGTTCGATACGATTTGATCTTCTCATCGACGTGTACATGGACTCTCAGCTTCTCATGCTGGCGCGCAAGCTGAATATGGATGTAATTGCTGAGATTATCCAGTTCCTCTGCGATTGTAATATACTCACTTTCATCAGACAACGTTTTTCTGAGCAGCTTGACTAAAGAAATAATGACATGGTCGATTTTATCCACTGGATCGGTTAACAGCATGGAGCGTATGGAAGCCAGTGTGTTGTATAAGAAATGGGTGTTAATTTGAGATTGTAAATTTTGCAGCTCGGTTTTCCTTTTTAGCTCCTGCTCTTCAATGACCCTGTCACGCAGCTCCTCAATCCGTGTGACCATTCGGTTAAATTTAAGAGCAAGCTCGCCGATTTCATCTTCTCCTCGAACATCCGATCTTACGGTTAGGTCTCCCATTTCCACCTTCTTCATGCTGCTGAACAACCTGCGGATCGGAATCGACAGCCTGCGGGCGATTTCATAGGAAACCACAACGGAAAGCAGCAGTAAAACAGCCAATACGACCAGCGTCAGCCACTCCGTCCGCTGTACATCTTCAAGAAGAGTATCCATTGGGGTGTAAGATACAATCGTCCAACCTGTGCTGGCCGTCTTATGATACGTCACCAGCATCGCTTCTTCTTTGTATTCGGTCCTGAAATGCCCCTCCTTGCCCTGAAACTCAGAATAATAAGGCTGATTCAAAATCGTATCGCCGATCAGACGTTTATCCGCAGCCGAGATAATCCAACCGTCGTCATCATAAATCAATAGCTCTTCATTATCCTGCGCCGCCCCGGCATACTGCTTATAGAGAAAGCTTTCGCCGACATTGATCATCAATAATCCGATCATCCGATTATCTTCAAAGTCTTTCAGCATTCTTACAGCGGACACGTAATGCTCCTCATCCAATGTTTGTTTGGCGCTTGAAGAGGGATTAAACAACCAAACAATGCCTCCGTTTCGCTTTTCGGCCTCCGGATACCACGACTCGCCCATAAGCTTGTTTAAGCCAATCTTGGAGCCGCTATAAAAGGTATGCAATTCAACACCGTTGTAGCCGAATATGGAAGTGTAGTATTCCAGCCAATTGTATGCGTAACGGTAGGTAACGATCAGCTTCGTCAGGAACTGCTGCTGCAGCCTCTCCTGATAGGCTTGGTTGCCGGTAGGGCTAAGCAGCAGCGACCGCAGCTCTTGATTGGAGAAATAAATATTCGAAATCGCTTCCAAGTCCGATGCCATGATATCCAGCTTCTGCGACACAAGCCCTAACGATTTCAGCTTGGCAGCGCCTGCTTGCTTCTCAATCGATTGCCGGGTCATCGTCAGCGAAAAGTAAGCAAATAAGCTCAGCGGAAGCACCACAAGAGCGATAAAAGAAATCAGCATTTTGTGCTGAACACTGCTTTTTTTTATGAACATATGCCCTGCCACCTCCCCTCCTTCTTTCTATCATATCAAAAAAATCGTCGAAATGTATCGTTTTTCCGTGAATTGTCAGGTCCCCAAAAACGCTTCTTCCAACAATGATGAATCCTATTAACCTAAGTGCCACCTGCTACTATACAGCATCATAAAATAGCACACGAAAAAAAGTAAAATATTAGAACCTTTGGTTTCCGCATGTGAACTATAATAGACCTGCTAGAGGAATCTCTAAGAAAAGGAGGGAAAAAACGCCGCATATCAGACCGAGCACCGATATTCGAACCATTGCTGAAGAAAAACCAAAAATTTTACGTGTGGAGGTATATTGTGTGAAGAAAAGGAATTCCTTCGTTTCAGTTGTCTCTCTGGCTTTGCTGCTCTTTCTCTTGAATTTCCATTCCGGGTCCCGCGCTCAGGCGGCTACAACGATTCCACCTGCTCCCCTGAATCCTGTGCCATCATCCAAGCAAGTGAGCTGGCAAAACATGGACATGTATGCCTTTATTCACTTTGGTATGAACACGTTCACAGATAAGGAATGGGGTGATGGGACGGATAGTCCGAGCCTGTTCAATCCTACTCAATTGGACGCCAACCAATGGGTAACCGTTTTAAAAAATGCAGGCTTTAAAATGATCATTCTTACGGCTAAGCATCACGACGGCTTTACCCTTTGGCCAAGTGCTTACACCAATTATGGCGTGAAGAGCAGTCCATGGAAGAACGGGCAGGGGGATGTGGTTAAGGAACTGGCAGAAGCTGCCCGAGCACAGGGAATCAAGTTCGGAATTTACCTTTCCCCATGGGATCGTCATGAGCCTACCTACGGCTCGGGAGAGGCGTACAACCAATTCTATATGAATCAATTAAGGGAGCTGCTGACGAATTACGGGGAAATCAGCGAAGTGTGGTGGGATGGCGCCAAAGGCGATAATACTCCCCAGACATATGATTTCAAGGCATGGTCTGATCTGGTGCATCAGCTACAGCCTAATGCAGTCATCTTTGGAGGTTCCCCCTATAACGATGTCCGGTGGGTCGGCAATGAGAACGGGTTAGCCCCCGACACGATGTGGTCCAAGGTCGATGCCTCCGGAACACCCAGCGCGAACGGCGTGAGATGGCTCCCGTCCGAGGCGGATGTATCCATTCGTCCGGGCTGGTTCTATCACCAAAGCCAGGACAGCTCCGTCAAGTCGCTCAGCACGCTAGTTGATATTTACAACCGTTCCGTCGGTCATAACGCTACTTTGCTAATGAACGTACCACCAGACCGAAGAGGTCTCATCACCGATTATGATAAGAATCGATTGGTGGAATTCCGCAGCTATTTGGATAACGTATATAACACGAATCTTGCAGCCGACGCTGTAGCCACCGCTACGGAAACACGCGGAACCCTCTTTGCCGCGGGCAATATGCTGGATCAGAACGAAAACACTTACTGGTCCACCTCCGACGGCGTCACGAATGCATCGATTACAGTAAATTTAGGCTCAGCCAAAGCCTTCGATATCATTAGACTGCAAGAGTACATTCCGCTCGGACAACGAGTCACTTCCTTTCACGTGGAAGTTTACGAAAACAATGCATGGAAGACGGTTTATACAGGAGTAACCATTGGACATAAGAAGCTGATTACCTTCCCTACCGTCATCGCATCGCAGATTCGTGTGAATATAACCGGAGCTCAGGCAAGCCCAACCCTTCATTCGATTGGGATCCATAAGAGCCTCAATACCGGGAACCCCGCCGATTTGGCTTATAATAAACCGACGGCGGCAAGCAACGTACACTCCTCCGGGTATATTGCCTCGTACGCAACCGACGGGAACAGCAGCACCCGATGGGCAACAAGCGACGGCACGACAAGCGCTTGGCTGCAGGTTGACTTTGGAGCGCCCACCACCTTCAATAAGACCGTAATCACCCAATTAGGACAACGGATTTCGAGCTATCACATCCAATACTATAATGGAACCGGCTGGGTCAATGCATATACCGGCGGCCTGGCAGCCTCTACGCAAAGCGACATGTTCCCTAGGGTGACGGCAAGCTCCGTTCGATTGCAAATAACCAATGGCAGCAACCCATCGCTCTACTCCTTCGAGGTGCTGAATGTGCCGGATCCTAATGAGAATCTGGCGTTAAATAAGCTTGCTTCTGCAAGCAACTTCCATTCTTCCACTTACGGCCCCGAGAAATCGGTGGACGGCAACACGGGCACACGCTGGGCTACTTCGGATAATACGTCGAGCGCATGGCTGCAGATCGAGTTTGGCGGAAAGCTCAATTACAATAAAGTAAAGATCGACCAATTCGGCGGTACCCGAATCAAAGATTTCCAAATTCAATATTTTGATGGGGTCAACTGGGTCAATGCCTATTCAGGCACCAATCCGGCACAGATTCAGACACTTTCTTTCCCTGTGGTAAATTCGGACAAAATCCGCTTGAATATTTCCAGCAGAAATGGATCCTTAGGTCCGACAATTAACGAATTCTCTGTCTATATGGATCCTTCGCAGTGAGAATCATGTGGGACCGTCCGTAAATCCGGACGGTCCTTTTCCGTTCTTGCCTATACATCAGGCTAGAGCACCAATTTTCAGGAGCCGGCATAAAAAATAACCAGCCGCCGAGGACTTCGGCGACCGGTTATGCTTCGAAATCTTATTTCAAATAACTTGCCAGCTGTAGTAATACTTCAGCTTGTTGCACGCTTAAAGCCTTTCCCTTTTGTGCCGCCGCTTCCTTCTCGAATGCCTCAAGCTTCTTTGCGCGCTCCTTGCCCTCCGATTTCCCGGCGCTTTCCAGCTTGGCCGTTAACGATCGGGCTATCCCGTCATTCTCTCCGCCCAAGAACTGATTCACAAGTCTTATGAAACCATCCATAGTAATACGAATTTGAAATCGAACTTCGGCGACACCCGTGTTTCCAGCTAGGTCCCTGGCGGATGACGTCATAGTGTGCGTCCCTGGCACGAATGTATAAGCCGGAGCGGATACATCGCTGCAGGTGGAGGCGGCGATGCCTGAGACTTCGTCGGATGCCTCGCATGCAATCGTCACGATTTGGTCGATATCATACGACATGTCATAAGGAATCGAATACTTGATGACCGGAGGACTTTGGTCTACTCGCAGCTTGACGCTCCTTACGTCCTCCACATTGCCTTCGATATCCTGACTGCGATAAGCAACGGTATATTCCCCGTCTTTATCGAAAACCAGCGGTTCCACATAATCAGTCCAGTGAGAGCCGTTATCCGTGCTGTACTTTATTCCGGCAACACCCGAGCCATCGTCAACGGCAGATAGGGCTACCGTTACGCTGCTGCGATACCAGCCGTTGTCTCCATTCGGCTCGGCAGGCTGAACCATGGCTTTCGTTACCGGGGGCATCGTATCCTTGACCATCTGAATGGAAAGGTACGCGCCCGAAAGCCTGTCGAGTTCCTGAAGCAGTTCGCCGTTTGCTTCGTTGCTCCTCATGGCCGGCAGCAGACGGGGCTTGATGATCTTCTCCCATACGCCTGACGATACGGCATGGTCCGCTACTCCTTCTTTTAACGCGATTCGCTGAAGGGTATTGTTATCCGCGGACCGCTGGCTTAAGAATGTCCTGAGGAAACGGTTATAAGGCACCCCGGTAAATTCCGCCGACAGTTCGTTCCATACATAAGCTGCATCCGAAGGATGCGCTGCCGATGACAGCAGAACGGGGTAGGAAGGGCGGTCAATGATGGACGCATACGATGCAGCACTTGGTCCCATAGGGAACATCAGGTCAACCCAACTGTCTTTATTCATCGTAAAGTCGCCTGCAGCGACCTCAATATCCCAGGCATCCGTAATTACCGGGATTTGGGCCGGCATCCCGAGGAAGGTACCGTCCTGCATCGTTACCTCTGCGTCCTGTATCTTATACGCCGTTCTCAGCCGCTCTACGGTCTGCTCATAGGGCATGACCATGAAGAGCAGATTTCCATGGCGAAATTGCTCCAAATACCAATCGTCCGATGCACCTTGCGGCTTTTCCGCAATGAGACCATCCTCATAGAGTTCGCGGTACAACTCGATCGCTTCTCTCACTTGGACCGTATTCAGCTGATCACCATGGGCCACAGCAGCATCGATGTCGGCCAGTTTGCCCGCATTGGCATAGACTATCTGCCGGAACAACTCGTCGGTATCCGCGAGCAGGTATTTGCCCGATTGCCCCGATGCCTTCAGCTTCGCGCCAATCTCCTTTAGCTTGCTCCAGTTCCATGCGTTATTTTGCTGCAGAGCTGCCAGATCATCCGAAACGCCGGCTGCGGCAAGCGCACTTTTGTTTGCAAACATGCCCGTACTCGATAACGTAGGTCCCGCATACAGACCATACGTCTGATGGTTATAAGTGCTCATATCCAGATAGGCCTTGTTCCATTTCCGGTCGGTGAAATCGAATTCCGCAAACGAGTTCGCCGGCAAAATCATGTCATTCTTGATGAGTCCCGACCAGGTCCATTCATCGGGAACAACCAGAATATCCGGCATCCCTTCGACGGCTTCGCCTGCCTTCACCTTACGCACATTCGCCATCAGCTCCTCCTTCGTCCAGTTCAGGTCCGGAACGAAGCGAAGGTTTACGTTGCTCTCTTGCTTGATCCTCGCTACCCGCCGATTCCAAAGATCGAGCTCAAAGTCGCGGGAGAAATAAGCGCCGATATCTCCTGCCTTCATCGGGTTCAGCTTACCGGATGCATCCTTCGTAAAGGCAAAACCCATATGGTCATACGGTTTCGGAATCGGGCTTGAGGTGCCTTGAATCCATCCTACCGTCACGGTCCGGCCACCCAGATCGCGCGCCGGCTTCTTGGCAAACCGCGGATCGCCGGTCAATCTGACATCCGAAGCGTCTTCAACGCCCGGTTGATAAGCACTCGCCGCATTCATTGAGCCAAGCTCCCAGAAGTACAGATCAGCCATTCCGCCGCCTAATTGTGTCGTCAGCTCATATTTCCCGCCGCCCATATTCGTAAGCGGTACATGAACGATTTGGCCCGTAAGACGACTGACCTTACGCAGCTTGGTCGGATCGACTCCGCTGCTCAGATCGAAGGTAAGCTTCACCTGCTGTCTCGTTTCATAACTCGAGCCCTTCTGCTCCTCGGCAGGCAGGCCGTCGCCGCTCGTTAACCCGTTCAGCAGCATAAAGTACTTTGGAGACGACGAGGTGAAAAATGGAGTCGTATCGATTCCCGGCAGCGGCTCGAAATAACCGATAAACACATCCCCGTTCAATCCGTTATTGGCGATGCCGACATTCTGCACTCGGATCGAGTCGATATAAGCCTGATCGCCCGCTTTCGACCACAATGGGTTGCCTGCCGGACGTTTGTTTGCAACGATCGCACCGTTCTCCTCATGCTGACCTGGTATAACTTTCACATCGGTATTATTGATTCTAACCAAATGCTCGCCTAGATTTTTACTTTGTCTGATCATTTCCTTGTATCGGTCAAACAAATAATATTTGCCGACAACTCCATTCTCATCCATACGGTAGTCGCTGAACAGATATTGCGGATTTTGATCCAGCCAAGCAAACATGCTCTGCCATTTGGCACCGAACGTCCATCCCGCGAAGGCTTCGAGATTGATCTGGGATTCCGTGATCTCGTACCAGCCGTCCCCCCGTTTCTCCGGAGTCGCCGCTCCCGGCCCCGTTCTCCAAGCCTGCATATATTTCCCAAAGGGAATAGGGGACTTTCCAGTTCCGTCATAGCCTTCGGAAGCGACCTTCCGATATCGGTTCAAGTCATCGTAGAAAGGAATAACGGTGCCTCCAACCTCTTGCGCTTGCCGCGATTCCCTCCAATAGTACATATCGTAAGTGATAAAATCCGGCCTCGCGGTTCTCACATACTTGCGCAGCATATCCTCATTAAACGTGGAAATCAGGCTAATGGTCGGCGGAGGCGCGTTGCCCACTTCATTATGATGGACAAGCACGTCCGGGTAATGCTTCTTGGAAAGCTCGAACCAATCCTTCAATATTTGCGTTAAGGTATCGGAGTAATTCTCCTCATCGCCGAAGCCGATATTGACCAGATTCCCCTTATTAGCTATTTGCTCAGCGGACAGGAACCCGTTCTCCAGCTCCGCTTCGGTAGGGGACCCTGTTCTGCCGCCGTCAAACTTCGCTGCAGCGGCCCGGTCGAAATAGGAGGAGGACAAATGTACTGCATACGGTCCTGTCGCCATTCCCCATTTCAAATCCGGCGCCTGCTTATGAAGCTCGGAATTATACTCCGGTGCATCATGATACTGAACGGCCGTAAGCCCCAAATCATTAATATCCACAGCAGACGGATACTTCTGCCATGCCTTTAATGCGTAAGCCTCATCGGTTGAGGTCCAGGATTGAAACTGTAGTCCGTGCTTAATAAACAGCTCGCTGCCTCTGGATAGCTTGGGTGCCGTTAATGGGGCATCCGCCGGTCCGCGATACTCAAGCTGGATATCATCGATATAAGCAGAATGTCCGGCGCCGGCGCTGAACTCCAGATAGGCACGGTTGGCGGAAGCACCTGTTGCGAAGTCGTAGTGAAACGTCGACCAGTCCGTATTTTGCATTTGCGTATGCTCAATGAAATTCATGATATCTTGCCTGTCCGCAGGGTTGTTGTTGCGGTAGCCCGAGATTCGGAAGCTTACTTTGCTGCTTGCATTGGTGACTTTGGCGGAGTAGGTAATTCGATATTGGGTGGAGGGCTGCAGCTTCGTGGTTGTATATCCTACTTTGGTGGGTACGGCCAAACTCTTACCCAGCTTCAACGAACGGGAGCCTGACTGGCGATCAGCTGTTGTCAGTTCTGCGTTGCCGTCCGCGTTAATGAAATGATCGGTTACCTGCGGGTCGGAATATACCATGTCGGAAACGCTTTCAAAATCAGTTCGGAAGATCATATTCGGATTCTCCGTTGGACTGGGATTGGGGTCTGGCGTCGGGTCCTTGGGCGGAGTATCCGATATTTTCTCCAGCTTCAGCTGATCGACGAAAACAACCGGTTTGGCTGCGGCCCCCGCCCAGAAAACGATTTTGGCATGCGCATTGACCGATTGAGTCGGCGTAAACTCCAGGGCCACTTCCTTCCACTCACTTGTAGAGAGTCCCATCGCAGAGGAAAGAAGCATTAGGCTTCCCCCGGTTGTGTAATTCGGCGAGTCGAAGCTTTTGACCCCGAATTGAAAAGCGCCTCCGCCGGATCTCATCATGGCACTGAGCCGATATTTGGCACCTGTCTCCAAACCGTCCACCTTGTAGATGAGATTGACGGGAGCGGTTGTCGCTGAGCCGCTGCCAAACTGCAGATAGCCTGTGCCGTTGTAGGAACGCCCCTCCTCATAGACGGCTTTGGCCACATCAATGACGCCGGATGCATCCGCCGTACCTCCCGTGGTCACGATAAACTTGTTCAGCGGCGCTGTCGTATCATCGGTGCCGAATTGGATCGCCGGGTCCGTTCTTACATAAATGTTATCATGACTGGGGGACAACTCATTAAAATCTGCACCCGGCAGCGGGACCGGGATCCAATACTTTCCTGTAGCCGGGTCATAACGATAATCATCTGCCGCCTCTGCCTTCGGTCCTATGAATACGATACTGCTCATAAGCTGCAGAAACAGGACCAACACCATTAGCAACGATACGTTCCTTCTAAAAGCCATTTTCATTCTTGCCTCCTTGTAAGGAAATGTAGGGTATATTTCGGACTGAAAGAACCGCCGGTATGGCATCATGCGGACTTCCAGTCCGGGGATAACGATTCAGTGCAGCTTACTTCTTCCCGGCATTCCGTTCATAGGCCGTTTGTATGGTCTTCATATACTCCTCTGCCTTCAATTGCTTCAGTTTGGCCAAATAATCGTTCCAGCCTTCGTCGATGCCTCCGTTAAGAAGCCACGCGGTTTGTCTATCCTTGACATAGTTTGTAATATCCATTCCAATGCTGGTAATCAGTTTGACTTCATCGCCGGTGTAGTTCATCTGAGGGAGCGTTTCATTCTTTTTGGCGGACGAGTAATATTTGTTGATGACATCCTGCTTTTCCTTATCAGCTTCGTTTACCGGTACTACCTTGCCGAAGAATTCCTTGGGCAAAAATTTCGGCGCATTGTCGACAGGGGAATACTTTTTGAACATATCCAGGTAGCTGACACCCTGCGGCGCCTCTTTATTGAAATCATATGTTCCGTTCCCTTTATCGATCAGTCCTGTCCCGACCGGCCCCCACTGCGCTTCGATACTGGTAAGCTGCTTGTAGAACTCATCCACCCATCTCATCGTAATTTCCGGATGTTTATTCGTACTGCTGATCGCGAAGCCGGAGCCCATCACATTGATGTGATTGTTCCGCTTTTTTACGACCGGCTCTTTACCGCCCGGCCCCTTCAGCGGTGCAAGCGCAATATAGTCATCTTTCGTTTGCGGCGCGGCAGCCGTAGCAGACCACGCGTAGAAGGAGCCGACTACACCCACAGGATCCTTCATCTTCGCATTGAACTGGTTCTGGTCTTGGGTGAAGCCTTCCTTGTCAAACAAACCATCTTTAAAGAATCGGGAAAGTCCCTTCACCGCTTCTTTATATTCCGGCTTGTCGGCGGTAAACATCACTTTGCCGTTATCGACGATAAAATGGTCGTAGCTGGGATTGGATCCCGATCCGTTATGGACATCGACCATGCCGTAGGCACCGAATAACGAACCGTAACCCGTAATGTGATTCCACTTGGTAAATGTAAACGGGATCTCATCCTTCTTGCCATTGCCGTTCGGATCCCCGTCCTTGAACGCCTTTAAGACATTGTAATATTCATCGATGGTCGTCGGCGGCTGCAGACCGAGCTTATCCAACCACTTCTTGTTAATATACAGGTTATCGGGATAGCTGCGGACCTCCTGTTCGATCACCGTACCCATCGTATACTTTTTGCCGTCAAACGCTGTGCTGAGGCCGTCCATGAGCGGCATTTTCTTTAATGCCTCTTTATAATTCGGCGCATATTTGTCGATCAATGCATCCAGCGGAATGACGGTCCCTTTAGGGCCGAATTTGTTAGCGTCCTCCATGGAAAACGCACTCATTCCGAAGAAGGCGTCCGGCAGCTCATTAGCGGCTAACAACAGATTTTTCCTGTCGCCGTAACCCACCTCCGGGTAGTTCTCCCATTCGATATGCACATTCGTTTTTTCTTCCAGCTGCTTGAAGAACGGCATATCCGCAAAATTAGCGGAGCCCGCGGTCATAATCCCTATCATTTTCAAGGTGACCTTATCTTTTACAATAGGAAGTCCCGTCGTATACATGTTGCCGAGCATTTCCTTACCGTCGGCCGATTTGACCACCGTGGCTTCCCCGCCCGTGCTTTCTCCTTTAGAGCATGCGGCCAGCAGAGATAACACCATAGCCCCCGAAGCCGCTATACTGATCCATTTGCGATGTTTCAAACAAAATCCTCCCCTTATGTATGGAATGGTTATATGTGAATAGGCGAACCTATTGACACCAAGCTCTTCTGTTTTACCCTTTGACAGCGCCGATCATAACGCCTTTCACAAAGTATCGCTGGAGAAACGGATACACGATAAGCAGCGGCAGGGCAGCAACAATAATGACTCCGTATCGGATCAGTCCGGCTATGGCCTGCTGCTTGGATGCCTGCTCTACGTCCAGCATCATATCCGGCGATATCTCATTTACAATGAGAATATTGCGAAGCACCAGCTGCAGCGGATACAAATCCTTGTCCTTGATATAAATTAAAGCATTGAAGTACGCGTTCCAATAGCCTACGGCATAAAACAAAAGAAGAATGGTAATGAGCGCAGCGGACAAGGGCAGGACGATTTGGGCAAAAAAGGTCATGTCATCACAGCCGTCGATCTGGGCAGCTTCCCTTAGCTCATCGGGTATGGTGCTTTGAAAGAAGCTCCTTGCGATGATCAGGTTCCAGGGTCCAACGGCAACCGGAAGAATAAGTGCCCACATGGAATTCAAGATGCCGAGCTTTTTCACGAGCAGAAATGTCGGGATCAGCCCTCCGCTAAAAAACATGGTGAAGGTAACCAGATACATAATCAGATTTCTCCCGTCCATATCCTTTCTGGAGAGCGCATAAGCCGCCGGTAAAGTAAACAGCAGGCTGATGGCTGTGCCGACCACCGTATATACGATCGAATTGCCGTACCCGTTCAGAATCGAATCATCCTGAAATATTCTTGCATAACCGTCGAATGTAATGCCCTTGGGCAGTAGCGTGATTTGACCCGAATTGACGAAGGTCGGATCGCTGATAGAAGCTATGATAACAAAGTAAAGCGGATATAACACTATGATGAACACAAGCGATAAAACACTATAGTTCACCAGATCGAAGAGCCGGTCGGTTCGACTTCTTGATGTCAAATTCATATCTGCATCCCTGCTTTCCCAAAATATCAATCACCATAGTGAGGTATCGGAGACCTTCTTAGCCAGCGTGTTCACAGACAGCAGGATGACCAGACTGACAACCGCCTCAAACAATCCGATGGCCGTAGCATAGCTGAAATCAGCTTGGGTCAACCCGACTTTATACACGTAGGTGGAAATAACCTCCGATGCTTCACGATTCAGGTTGTTCTGCATGAGGAACACCTTCTCGAAGCCCAGCGACAACATTCGCCCGGATTCCAGAATAAGCAGAATGATGGCTGTCGGCATGATGCCGGGAATATCGATATGCCTGATTCGCTGGAGCTTGGATGCCCCGTCAACCACGGCGGATTCATGCAGCTCCGGGCTAATCGACGCCAGGGCGGCAATGTAAATGATCGTTCCCCACCCGGCATTTTGCCATATTTCGGACAATACATAAATGGCCTTAAACAATTCAGGCCTCGCCATGAAGAAAACCGGCTCTATGCCTAGCTTAGAGATCAAGGTGTTCACGACGCCCGAACGCGGGGACAGAAACACCTGCAGCATTCCGACGATGACAACGGTCGATATAAAATGCGGTGCGTAAATGACGGTTTGGACCGTCTTCTTAAATCGAAGATTAATCACTTGGTTTAACATGATTGCCAAAATAATCGGAAGGGGGAACCCCAGAAATAAATTATAGACGTTGATCAGGATCGTATTTTTAAGAATCAGTGCAAATTCGCTTGAATTGAAGAAGCGTTCAAAATGCTCAAAGCCGATCCACTCGCTTCCCCAGATTCCGCTAACGGGATTAAAGTCTTTAAATGCAATTTGGACCCCATACATGGGAAAGTAACGGAAAACAATAAAATAAACAATCATAGGCAAAACAAACAAATACAGCTGATAATTTCGCTTCATGCGATTGAAGCGCTTTCTTGGCAGCGTGACCGCCAGGTTTTCGCTTTGCAGTGACTCTTGCCGAACCGCCAACCCTCACCAACTCCTTCTTAGGTGTACTTAGCTTGTATATTTATCGTATCCAACCCAGGCCATTCGGTAAATGAACAATATTTCGATCGTTATGCAGATATTGATGTACGCTAGAAATGATAGGGCTTTCAAAGCATAATTTGCTCTTTCAGCGTGGATATCACGAACCTTTTGCCGTTTTTGAGCGGATATGCAGGATTTGATTTTTCTCATTTTTAGGCTAAATCTATTTGAATTACCTCGGCATAAGGTGCACGCTCGAACGACCTTGGAGCCAGTTGAATTACCATGCTGCCATCCTTCGCTTCGGTTAGCTGCACCGGGTGATTGCTGCCGAGCAAGCTTACGGCTTGAACCCGGCCGGGAACGGGAAGCTCCAGCCGCTGCACAGGCTCGGCCGCTTCATCCGGATACAAATAGAAGGCATACAGACGATTGCCTTTGCGTGTGAAAGCCAGACGATCCGTCAGGTAAGGTGCGCAAGCCCGTGTTCCATATACCGCCTCACCGTTCACCTTCAGGAACGCGCCCAGCTCTTGCAGTACTTCGACTCCTTTGCATGGAAGCCTTCCGTCCGGCTGCGGTGCGATGTTCAGCGCAAGGTTGCCCCCTTTGGCAATGATTTGGATGAACATATGCACAATTTCTCTCGGCTGTTTGAACTCTTCCTCATAGCTGAAAGAGAATCGTTTGCCCAGGGTGATACAGCTCTCCCAAGGGACAAGCAGCGGCTTATCCGGCATGGTTTGCTCCGGTGTAATGATGTTCTCGTAGGCCCCCCCCACGGTACGATCGGCTACCAGCAGATGTGGTTGAACGGTAGAACGGAGCTTCTCCGCAAGCTCTCCAATGCGTACATCCTGATCTTTATTATCCGGTCTCACCCAGCCGCCGTCCAACCAAAGAACGTCAATTTTGCCGTAGCGGGTCATCAGCTCTGTGATTTGCTCGTGCGTAAACCGGACAAACCGCTCCCATAGCTCCGGGTTCTCCGAGATGCTGTAATTGGCGCTTCGCTGTGTGCGGCCATCCGGGGACGCGAACTCCGGCGACCAGAAATAAGGACTGCTCCAGTCCGGCTTGGAGAAATAGGTATGAATCGAGAGCCCCTTGCTTCGAAAGGCATCAAATAAGCTCCGGCAAATGTCGGCATTCGCTGAAGTACTGTGCGGGCAGCTTTCGTTCGTGATTTTGTATTCGGTTGTATTCGTATCCCACATACAAAAGCCGTCGTGATGCTTGGTTGTGAATAATAAATATTTAAAGCCATTTTGAGAAGCAATATCGGCCCACAGTTCCGGTTGGAAGCGTACGGGGTTAAAGGATTTGTAAAGATTCCGGTACTGCTCCCGAAAAACGTTCATATCGTCGGTCCAGTCCACATCCCTCTTGGACCAATGGGCACTATCGTCGCTCATGCACCAGGACTCGAAAATCCCCAGCTGGCACCCCGGAGCCCAATGCATCATCAGCCCTAGCTTCTGGTCCTGGAAATGCTCCAATTGTTCGATCAGCCCGGGGTCGGTAGGCATCACATAATGATCGGTCGATGTAAATCCATGCACACCATCGTGCGCAGCTTCACGTTTCTTCTCTCCCATGTTTTTTTCTCTCCTTTTCTATTGCTTGTAGACGGCTGTTTGCAATAAACACCTTGCTTCACCATACATAAATCCATTAGCTTTGTATATTGACCACATTTGCGCCGTGTGCGTATTTTTAGAATTCTGTTGTGAATCGGAGAAACAGGGATGTATAATAAACTTGCTCTCATTGACTGCAAGCGTTATCATTTAGAGGAAGGAGGAGAGAAACAATCCATGTTTAAGCCACGTTTATTTACCAAATACATGCTTACTTATACGGCTCTTTTCTTCATTCCGGTGCTTATTCTTGCCTTCCATGCCTTCAATATTTTTAACAATGTATTGAATAAAGAAATCATTTCCAATACCTCCAGCCTGCTTGAGCAAGCGAAAAACTCGATTGACAGTCGTGTCGAAGAATTAAATAATCTGTCGATCCAAATATCCAACAACCCCTATTTATCCTCCTCCTCGATTTCGGGAGATTTCATGAATGTCGTGCAGGCTGTTAAGCTTCTAAACAACTTTAGTATCCCGAATAACTTTTTCGATAACTTTTTTATTTATTATTTTGACCATGATTTGCTTTACTCCCCTAAAGGAACCGTCAATGAGCATTTCTTTTCCAACTCCTTATACCACTATGACAATTGGAGCTTGGAGGAGTTGCAGCGTCAGCTGCTTTCCGACCCAACGGTCTTTGTCAAACAAGTAAGCCGAATCGATGCGGAACAATCCGTGCAAAAAAACATTCTTTATGCCGTACCGCTTCCCTTTATGAGCGAGAAACCGACGGGAGCTCTCTTCTTCTTGATTCGGGAACAAACGATCTACGACATTCTGAAAGAAACGCTGCATGCGAATAAAAGCAGTGTGTTGATCCTTGACGGAAAGAAGCAGCCGATTACTAGTATGGGGGAGCTTTCCTTCGAATCACTGGATGTGAACGCACTGATAAATAGCGGAGAGCTGAATTCCGAACAGCGAACCATGGCCGGTAAAACGTACTTCGTATCCAGCAAAACATCATCGAGAACCGGCTGGACTTATATTAGTTTCTTACCGGCTCAAGCGGTTACAAGTAAAATGTCCGGATTACAAATGTCGACGCTTGCCTTATTCCTTGGGCTATTCATTGTAGGCGTTCTGCTCATTTATATATTCATGAGGGTGAATTATAAGCCGCTGGGGGAGCTTACAAGCCAAGCTGTCAAACTGCTGGGCAAAGAGGCCTCGGGGCGGGGAGGGATCGACTCCGTAAAAACCGCCGTACATCAGATGAGCAGCAAAATCAGCTTACTGGAGGCTAAGTATCACTCCACCTCCCCTATAATGAGGCAGCAGCTTCTCCTCCGGCTCCTTAAGGGCGAATTCACCGATCCTGAGGAGTTCGCCGTTGCTGGTGAGGAATACGGGCTCGCGGTTTCCGGGCAGCAATATGCCGTGGCAAACATACTATTGGATTCCTTCCAAGAATCGTTTACCGCTGCCGATGCCGTCACCGTGCTTCAGGAAGTATTCACTGACAGGTACCGTGTTTTCGTGCTGGACAATGTGCTGGAGAAGCACATTATCTTGATTCTTTCCGATGAAGGAGAACGTTCTTTCCTCTGCGAGGAGCTATGCTCCCATGCGGTAGGACGACTTGCTCATTCCGGGCTCACTTGCACCATCGGATTAGGCAATTGGTTTGCCTCCTTATCCGATATCTCGGAATCATATCTGCAAGCCTGCTCAGCCCTTGATTACAGGCTGATTAAGGGGAAAGGAACCGTTATAGCGTACCAAGAGATTGAAACGAATCAGAATCATGTCGGCTATTCGGTGAAGCGGCAATTGGAGCTGCTGGATAAATATATTGCCGATCATAACCCGGAGCTCTTTACCCAGGTGCTTGACACGATTTTCAAGCAGCTGAAGGAAAAGCAAATTCCCCTCATGTCAGCCAAGCTGTTGTGTTACGATGTGATCCAAACGATCGTACAAGCCATTTACCGCAACAATTATTACTTGAACGCCGACCTGGACAGTAAGGTCGACATCATCTCATTATCCCAGTACGATACCGTAGAGGAGCTCTCGGCCCGGATTAAAAATTTGTGTTCGGATATTTTCTTTACCGTTACGGGCAAAGAGCAGCCGACCAACAAGCAAATGGAGAAAATAAAGGATTACATTTGTGAGCATTGCTGGGACAGCAACTTTTCTTTACAAGGACTTTCCGATCACGTGAATATGTCCGTTTCTTATTTGAGTCACTATTTTAAAGCGCAAGAGAACCGCAATATCTCCGACTATGTGACCGAATTGCGCATGACCAAGGCGCAAGCCTTACTTGCCGACTCTTCCTATAACCTGCAGCAGGTCGCCCAAAGCGTGGGATATGTAAACCAGTCAAGCTTTATTCGTAAATTTAAACAAATTACAGGTGTGACGCCAGGTTCCTATAGAGACGCCATTCAAGATAAAAAGAGCACATGAACATAAGCATGCTTCGACTGGGGATTGTCCCCGCCGAATGCGTGCTTCTTTATTTGTTTCATTTTGTTATATACGTTCAGAAATTTCTATTTCGCAATGCCCCTGTTCCATTATAATATATACCCATATGACGGACTACTTACCGAGGTGATGATTCATAATGTTATATGGTTCCTGTTATTATCCCGAACATAGAGAGCCTGGCGAGTGGGAAGAGGATTTGCGCCTCATGATGAATGCCGGATTTAACGCGGTGCGGATTGGAGAATTTGCATGGAAACAATTCGAGCCTGCCGAGGGAACGTATGACTTCTCTTGGCTGGACCGATTCATTCAGCTGGCAGGCAATCATTCCGTCAAGGTGGTTCTTTGTCCTCCGATGCGGACAATCCCAGCCTGGCTATATGAAACATCCCCAAGCTTGATGATCGAAACGTCCGAAGGGCATCGGTTGGAATTCGCAAGCCGATACACCTTCTGTATTAATCATTCTTTGCTTCGGGCTAAATCAGGCGACCTGGCTTCAGCGCTCGCCGCGAGGTACGGGGACAATCCTCTTGTCATCGGTTGGCATTTGGACAATGAAATTGGCGATGAGCCTGATTGTCACTGCAGCGTGTGCAAGTCCAAATGGAACCAATGGCTGCAGGCGAAGTATGGAACGATCGAAGCACTTAACTCCGCATGGGGAACGATCTTTTGGTCTATGGAATTCAACCATTTTGAACAAATCCCAACGCCCCGCATTACCAAGGCAGATTACAATCCGTCGTTTCTTCAAGCTTGGCGTGAATTTCGCAGCGAATGCAATATTGACGCGGTTCGTTTGCTTGGCGGGGCCATTCGACCCCACATCCGTGCCAACCAATACATCACTACGAATAACCAGATGTTTTGGAATCATCGGACAGACTACTACCGGATGGCAGAATACCTCGATATTACCGGGACGAATTACTATCCTCCGTTTGGGGACAGAAACCAAGCACTTTCCTTCGGGCTGGCTGCCAACCGAAGCTTTAAGAAAGCTCCTTTCCATGTTTACGAGCTTCGTAACGAAGGACATTCCATACTAGGTGCTGAAAACAATACGCCCGCACCAGGAGAGTTGGAACGTTTGACGATGCACACCATTGCCAATGGAGCAGATGCCGTTTTTTATTTCCCTTGGAAACGGTTCCCTTTCGGCAGTGAGCAAAATCATGGTGCCATTACGGATTTTAACGGCAAACCCACTAGAATGTATGAAGAGTGCCGGCATATCGGCGGGCGGCTTCATGACCTGGGGCCTTGCATTACAGGCTCACTAGTACCGAGTGATATTGCAGTACTTTATGATTTCCCAAGCCGCTGGCATCTTGAACACCCTTCCGGCTGGACAGGCGACACCGGAGTGTACTTAAGACAAATCAATCAACTTTACCATACCGTCCGCAAGCTTGGATATAATTGTGACGCTGTCGGCAGGTATGGGGATTTCTCAGCCTACAAGCTGCTTTTGGTTCCCATGCTTCCTATCGTCGACGATGGTCTGGTGGCGAAGCTTCAGCAGTATGTTATGTCCGGTGGCTTCATCGTATTTCACCCGATGTGCGGCATTAAAAATACCGATGCGTGTTATTACCCTGACCGGCTTCACCCCGGAATGCTTCAACTCCTTGGCTCAAGGACCGCTGAGGTGATTACAACAGGACCGCAGAACCACGTCTTGTTTCACTGGAACAAGCGTAGTTACACGTGCGGATTGTTCCATGAGGTAATCGAACCGCTTACAGCTCAACCGGAAGGCTACTTCATAAATCAGTGGTATGAGGGAAATCCCGCCGTTACCCGGCATTCGTTCGGCAAAGGCCAAAGCTGGTTTATCGCAACCTTTGCCGAAGAAATGTTCTATAGGGATCTGGTAACCTACCTGTGTCAAGAAATCGGCATTTCTCCTATACTCGGCATAACACCACCCGAGGGCATCGAGATTACCATGAGGCAAAGCAATCAGGGTACTAGGTATGTATTTGTTATAAACGGGGGGAGCAAAGAAATCGAACTGCCGTTGCCAAACGAAACCCCCATGGTTGACATATGGAATCGGGAAGAAATATCGGGTGTGGTCACACTTAAGCCCTTGCAGGTTAGAGTGCTACTAGACAGAAAGGGAAACTAGTTCTTCCGTGACTAAGGAACGGTTATCACCCACACCCTCCGAGTACCCATGGTCAATAAATCCGGATAAAGCATCATTTGGCATCCATTGACATAAATAAAGCACAATGGTATCGTTATTCCTATACAGAGGCATTCCGTTTTCTCAAACGGGTGTCTCATTGTATTTTTGGGGACATTTTACATTTAATGGGGGTATTCTGCATGGGAAACGTAGGTTTTTTCAAGTACATGATCCGTCTGGGATGTTTGTTCCATGAACCGTAGGCGGGCTTCTCCATTTATCCTTTCACTGCTGGATCAGCTTGAATATTTCGATCGCCATTTGGATTCGTTCCTGGAGGTGCATCTTCCAGCCGGTCAGGCTCCTGAGGAGTTTAGAGCAACCGCTGCTGACTTAATGGCCGATTACATCATCGAACTGAAGCGTATGACCTCCAGGCTGCATCCGGATAGCGGTAAAATGGTATTTATCGGTTCCAAAGTCTCACTGCAATCTTCGGTCTCCGGTAAGAGCAAGGCGGATATCGTGCTTTGTTTTCCGGATAGATCTAATCCTGAATTAGGGTGGATTTCCTTCCTATCCCCCGCTGGCATCCATTTGCTCCTGCGTCCGTACGGAGGTAAGGTTCATAGTCACGTTATCACCGGGGGTCATGAAGCGAGTACGATCACGGGCATCGAATTTCTACTGGATGCCGCCAGCCGCCCTCGAAGCAAGGTTTGATTGTTAAGGTTAGAACAAGGGGGCCAACATGGCTAGAACCGTATCATGGACAACATCATTGGCTTCCGTTCAATGGCTCATATTTATCTTTGCAAATACGATCGTCGTCCCCATATCCGTAGGTGCCGCCTTCGATTTATCGCCGCAAGAAATTACGGGAATATTGCGAAGCTCTCTTGTATTTACCGGAATCTTTTGTGTGCTGCAGGGTCTCATCGGCCACCGGCTTCCGCTTATGGAAGGGCATTCCGGGGTGATGTGGGGGGTTGTTCTACATGTTAGCTTAGCCTCTTCCTCCATGGGCGTCAGTTTGCCAACCGTTGGAGGTAGTATTGCCACCGGTATGCTGCTTGCGGGCGCGGCGATTGTGCTGCTGGCCGTGTGTAACTTACTTAGCTTTATTCATACCATCATTAGCTCTATGGTCATGAACGTTTTCCTGTTTTTATTAACGGTTCAATTAAATCTGATCTTCTTCAAGGGGATGTTGAAGCTAGACGAGAATGGGGCGCTGGATGTCTCCATCAGCATGTATTCCATTGGGATCGTCATCCTGGTATTTTTGCTGAAGGTCAAGGGGAACAAAGCAATTGGCAATTTTTCCATTTTAATTGGTATGATTGCGGGGTGGATTCTTTATCTCATCCTCTTTCCCTCTCCAGCCGCCGTTACTATAGGGGGAAATTCAACAGCCTTTCCCCTGTTTCCCTTCGGTCCCCCGAGCTGGAATACCGGCATCATCATCGTAACCTTTCTTGCCAGTCTAGTGAACTTGAGCAATACACTAGCGTCCATTCAGGCCGCATCCCGTTTGCTCGGTGTGGAAGTAAATCCTGCCCGGGTAAAGCAATCGTATGTTCTAACCGGAGCTTATTCTATAACGGGTGCAGTATTCGGATTGGTTTCGTATGCTCCCTTTGCTTCATCGATAGGTTTCCTGGAAAGCACCCAGATCTTTAACAGAAAACCGTTTCTCATTGCCGGGGGAATGTTATCCGTTCTGGGCTTACTGCCTTTTACCGTAAGGATATTGGCTACTCTGCCCGTTACTGTCGGCTATGCCGTTTTATTCGTTGCCTATTTGCAATTGCTTGGTACATCCTTAAAGAGTGTCAAGAATATCGATTTCAACTCCATTACCATCTATCGGATTGCCATACCCCTAATCATTGGTATATGTATTATGCATACGGATGTTTCCGTGTTCAAAAATGTACCCGTCACGATTCAGCCGTTCTTGTCGAACGGATTGGTTATGGGGGTTTTCCTCTCCATTATTTTGGAAAAATGCATCCGTTGGGAAACTTAACAAGGGAACAACTGAAGCTTGCATATGCCTAAATGAACAGCAGCTCCCGGTCACTTCGATCCGGGAGCCGCCAATGTAAAATCCAATATTTTACAAGCCGTAAAGAGTATGCCCGTTGTAGGAAGAAATCCCGGGACACGATATTGGAGCTTTCGCATTGTCAAAAACGATGTCGATGCCATATGGGCCCGAAACAGCGCTTCCATTCGGCTCAATCGTTACCCAGGACGAAAAGTCCGGCCCGTCCATCGGATCGTCTGCAAACACTTTGGCCAAAGAACTTAAGCATCGGGTTTCCAATAGATCGGCCAAGGGGACACCTTCTCTCCATTATTTCTTCCCGTGATAACGATCATACGCGCTTTGGTAGATCGCGATCATCTTCTCCAGACCCATATCGTTCATTTTTTTGACGTAAGCATCCCATTCCGACTCAATGCCCCCGTCCAGCAGCCATTTGGCGTACATCTTTGAAGCATACGTGTCGATATCGGTAAAGTACTTCACTAGACTGTCAAGCTCAGTTGCATTGAAGTACACACCCGGGAATATATTCTTCTCCTGAAACGGAGCATATAGCTCCTCTAATTTCTGCTTCTCTGTTGCAGACTCGGGAACAACCAGCTTTGCCTGCGTTTCTTTCGTTATCGAGAACAGCGATTTCGACCCCGGCGCTTCTTTATGGCGGAATTCATCAGCGCTCATGCCTTGAGGCGGTTCAAGCGTTTCGATCCTACCATCGGGCAGCTCCTTCATGTTCAAGCCGAACACACCTTTGCTTGCCTGGAGGCTGACCATCGGATCGTACATCATATCCGCCCAGCGAATTGTTGCTTCAGGGTGCTTATTGACCGACGTTATCGCAAATGCGCCCTTACTCAGTATGCCGGACTGATATTTGGCCCATAGCTGGGTGCCCTTCGGCCCTTTCAGCGGCGGTACCGCGACGAACTGATCGTTGCCCGTTCCGAGCGTGGAATTGATCGACCAGCCGACGAAGGCACCGACGTTGTTTTCCTTGCTTTTCAGCTTCGCCAAATACATCTTCTGGTCGTGGGTAAAGCCCTCACGGTCGATGAGTCCTTCTTTAAACAAACGGTGGAAATATTGAATGGCTTCCTTGTACTCAGGCTGTACGGCAGAATAGGTTACTTTGTCGCCCTTCATGACAATATGATTCAGCATTTCAGCTTTGCCGTAACGGTCCGTGAGTCCGAATGATCCGAACATGGAGTACAACCCCTGGATGTTCGAATCCCAGCGGAACGAGAAAGGAATTTCGTCCTTTTTACCGTTGCCGTTCATATCGTTTTCTTTAAACGCCTGAAGCACCTTGTAGAACTCTTCCGTTGTCGTTGGCACCTGTAAGTTTAACTTATCCAACCATTTCTTGTTAATGAACAGCGCATCCTTGGCGGTTGCGTTAGATTCATCAATCGTAGGCAGCGAATAGATGTGTCCGTCGGGGGCGGTCAAGTCTTTCTTGTAGCCCGGATTTGCGTCGAATAGCTTTTTGATGTTCGGTGCATATTTGTCAATCAAGCCTTCAAGCGGAATGAGCACACCCTGGGTGCCGTAATTCAGCACTTCATCATTCTGAAGAATATAGTGACCGTAGAACGCATCCGGCAGTTCGCCCCCGGCAAAAATCAGGTTGATTTTTTCCTTTAGGCTTGCGTCCGGTATTGGTTCCCAATCAATATGAATATTCGACTTCGTTTCCAAATCCTTAAAAAACTTCATGTCTTCAAAGTTCTTCGTTACCGCTGATTTCCCCGCCACCATACGGAGTGTGAGCTTTTCCTTGGCAATGGGCATCCCCGTTGCGTTCAAGTTTGACGGAGCCTGCTTCTCTTGGGCCTCAGGCGCTTTCTCTTGTTTTTCGCTGCAGCCCGCTACGGTAACGGAAATCGCAGTAAATGCCGCTAATGCGCTTATTCCCCATTTGTTACGTCTCA
Organism: Paenibacillus silviterrae; assembly: GCF_030167925.1. Lineage (GTDB taxonomy): Bacteria > Bacillota > Bacilli > Paenibacillales > NBRC-103111 > Paenibacillus_G > Paenibacillus_G silviterrae. The sequence continues at coordinate 189,083 of NZ_JASKUT010000002.1, read as the reverse complement.
TGTTTCGATATCCCCCTCATGATTCATTAGCATGATTAACCTTTGATCGAACCGATCATGACGCCTTTAACGAAATATTTTTGTAAAAACGGATACAGCACGAGCACCGGCAGGCTGGCGACTATAATCACGCCATACCGCATCAAATCCGCGATATGCTGCTGCTCAGTTACATTGGTTGTGTTCAAATCGATACTGTCGGACATCTCATTTGAAACGAGAATAGCCCGTAGAATAATCTGCAGCGGAAACAAATGGTCGTCGCGCAGATAAATAAGCGCCTGAAAGTAGGAATTCCAATGCCCCACCGCACTAAATAAAATCATGACGGCAACAATCGGCATGGATAGCGGCAGCACGATGCGCAGGAAAAATCGGGAATTGGAGCAGCCGTCCATAACGGCCGCCTCCAACAGCTCGTTCGGGATCGTGCTCTGAAAAAATGTGCGCGTAATGATGATGTTATATGCCGATACGGCATTGGGCAGCACCATGGCCCAAACGGTGTTAACGAGGCCTAAATCTTTTACCAGTAAGTAGGTCGGTATCAGTCCTCCGCCGAAAAACATGGTAAACACGATGAGGAACATAAACGCTTTTTGTCCGGCCAAATCACTCCGTGACAATGCGTATCCCGCAGTTAAGGTAAGCGCTACGTTAATTGTCGTTCCAAGTACGGTGTACATGAGTGAGTTTCGGTACCCCATCCAAATACTGCTTTCACTCAGAATGCGGCGATAGCCTTCAAACGTTATATCCTGAGGGAGAAACCATAACTTCCCCGCATTGATCAGGTCAGGGTTGCTGATTGAGGCAATGACAATAAAATACAACGGATAGATCACAATCATGACAATGCAGAGCAATATAAAATGATTCAGGACATCAAACCACTTGTCTGCTTTGCTTCGGCTTGCTACCACAAGCTTTCCCCCTTTACCACAGGCTGGTCTGCTTCATCCGTTTGGCGATCTGATTGACGGTGATAAGCAGAATGAAATTGACGACGGAGTTAAACAAGCCGATTGCTGCTGAATAACTAAACTGAGCATTCAGGAGTCCCGTTTTGTATACGTAAGTTTGAATAACTTCCGAAGCATTCAAATTAAGCGGATTTTGCATCAAATACACTTTTTCGTAGCCTACACTCATAAAATGCCCAATGTTCAGAATAAGCAAAATGATAATGGTAGGCATAATCGACGGCAAATCGATATGTCTCACACGTTGCAGCTTATTTGCGCCGTCCATGACGGCCGCTTCATGTAAGTCGGGATTGACTCCAGCAAGTGCCGCTAAATAAATAATGGTAGCCCAGCCCGCATTTTGCCATACACCGGAAAAAATAAAAAGTGTTTTAAACCAGTCCACGCTTGCCAGGAAAAATATGGACTCACCCCCGAACAAGGCAATGATCTGGTTTACAAGCCCGGTGCTCGGCGACAAGAACAGCTTCAACATACCGACGACCACAACAACGGAAATAAAGTGCGGTGCGTAAGTAACCGTTTGCACAAATTTTTTAAATTTTTCGCTTGCCAGCTGATTCAGCATGAGCGCCAGTACAATAGGTACCGGGAACGACACAAGCAATTCGTAGAGGCTAATACCTAGCGTATTTTTCAACACAATGAGAAATTGATCCGAACGGAAAAAACGCTCAAAGTGCTCGAATCCGACCCACGGGCTTCCACTGATCCCTTTGCTTGCAATAAACTTTTTGAAAGCAATTTGCACGCCATAAATAGGAATGTAGTGAAAAATGATAAAATACAAAAGGGTAGGAAACAAAAGTAAATACAACTCATAATTACGTAACACTTTGAACAAGGATTTCTTGAACCTTATGCCGGCCTGCACCGAATGAATTGGTCTGTGCACCTCTTCCACACCCTTCATGGTTACATTCACCCCCCTGCCTTGAATTAATAATTGTCCCCTCGCTGTTACCATAACAAGCAGCGGTTCATTTGAACATAAGCCAATCGCGTTTGCCATATGCGAATACGTCATTCCGATACGGATGAATACAGCTTACGGTATTCTCCGGGAGTCAAACGGACGATTCGCTTGAATTTGCGGATAAAGCTGGACGAATCGGAGTAACCGACCATTTGTACGATTTCCTTCACGGTATACTCTTTTGTCTGAAGCAGCTCTTTAGCCTGTTCTATCCGCAATTCATCAATGTATTCAAAAATCGTTCGTCCCGTATGCTCTTTAAAATAACGTCCCAGATAGGATAACGAGACGGAGAAATCATCAGCTATTTGTTGAACGGATATTTCATAGTTTTTATAATTTTGCTCGATGTAAGCGAGTATCCCGCCAATCGGCTCCGATGCCGTGGTGGATGCATACGCGCTTATCGCTTGGCAAACATCATGACAAAAATCGGATACCATTTCCGCCATATGCTCCACGGTATCGAACTCCATCAAGTGACGAACATCCTGATACTGCCCGAGGATCAGTTCCTTTCCGTCGGTGAGCTTCTGCATAGCCTTTAGCAGGGTATTGACCATGTCGTAGCTAATGCATCTGGCCATATAAAGTGTTGTCTCGTTATGCTTAATATGCTGCACGATGATGTTTACCATTTCTTTAATGTGTGTGGTATTTCCCTCACGGATCAACACTTCGAGGCGCTCCATCTCCTCGTATGGATAATTGCCAACCGAGGCGTGAACGATTTTCTCTTCAAAGCAGATGGTTTTATTGTTGCCGCGGAACAGTCTGCATTCCAAAGCCGTCGACGCTTCCAAGTACGATTTCCCCGCCTGGTTCCAATCGTCGTAAAACCGGCTTACGCCTGCCGTCAATTGCAGGCCGTTCTCTTCGTTCATAACAATACGCAGCTTCTCGATCCATTCCAGCAAATGCGCAACGTGTTCTTCCATCGTTACGATAACTGTAAATTGAGAGGCTGACATGCCGTCCATGACGAAGCCGTTTATCCCCCACTGTAATAAGTCATTTTCCAGAAATACACGGAGACGGGATGCGTTCGGACACGTGTCGCCATGAAATTGAAGCATAAGGCACCCGATCCGCTCATGAACGAACATGACCCCGATTTCGCTAGTTATTTCGTTCCAATGCTCCTTCGACGCAAACTCCCCCTTCAAAAGCCGGGATAGCCAGTGATCGACAATCGCGCGTTTGTTGCGTTGCAGTTGATCATCAAGGTACACGTTCGTTTCCGCTATCTCAGATAGAACGAATTGAACGCGTTCCAGCTCGTTTGTGCCCCTCGTTCTCCTTCCCCACTTTTCCTCTACATAAGATACCAGTTGCTCTATGGGTCTGTAATTGACTTTCCACAGGCCATATACAGCGAAGCTGCCGATAAACAAAATGATAACAAAATAAAGCTGCCATTCATTTTTCATATCATTGACCGGCTTTAACACGACTCCGTCCGGTAGAACCAAAGCGTAAGTCCACGCCGTCAGTTTCGATTTCATGTAGGAGACAAAATATGGCTTGCCGTTCAGCGTGATCCGCTCCGAGTCTTGCTCCTCAGCTCCGCTGAAGAATTCACGCAGCTCTGGAGTATTTTGAAGCTGCAAGCTCCGATTGGAGACGGCAATCGGTTGCAGGCTTTGATCCAAGATCATCATGCTCCCGGAACGAAGCGCCGGGTCGGATTCAGCTGCCTTGGCCAGTTCGCTCTCGTTAAACAAAAAAATAAGCGTCCCATAGGGGTTGGAACTCGCGAAAGGAATCGGAACCATGTAAGTAATCAAGCGGCCTGTCATTCCGCTCCCAAGCTCAACCGGCTCGGCGGGGCGAAGCACATTCTTTTTGATTGTATTTATGTCTTTGGTGAATGCGCTTTCAGACCAATTCGGATATCGGTATGCGGCATTCATGAATGAGCTCGTCGTGTATGAGCTGTGCGGGGAGTATAGCTGGTTTCCTCCACGTATGTATAGCGCCATTTCGAGAATAAAGTCGTTCGGCGCTTTGTAGTCGAGCAGGGTTTTGGCTTCTACCGCGCTGAACGGGGTTTGCTCCAACGCATATGGTGTAAGGCGTGCATCCGTGCCAATTCGAGCGGCAATCTGGTTCATGCTTACCAGCTTTGCATCAACGTGATCTTTCATATACGCTAGCATGGCATTATTCCCTTTAGCCACTTGGTCGTATAGGTTCGTTGCGATTTGCTTGTAACCGATATAACCGAGACCTAGCAGGGGCAATATAAGAATGGTGACGTAGGACAACCAGTATTTATGGAACAATGGCAAATTTTGAAGCTTCATTTTCACATTCATTCCCCCCAGTTGAACCCATTAATCCAATATGAGACTGCGCAGCCCGCGAATTGGCGGGCTGCGCAGGTTTCATGCATCATGCTACTATCATCATATATAAACAGTCTTTCGAGCAGAAGGGGAAAGTTTTATTCCCCTTGTTTCGAGCTACGCATGCGATATGCGCTGCATCGGCATGGGCTCCTTGCCAAGCTCCGCCCAAATGTACTTCAGCAACAGCTCGCTTTTCAGGCTGGCGTACTGCGGATCATTCCATAAATTGCGCCATTCACCCGGGTCCTCCTGAAGATCGAACAGCTCGCCGTAGGTCTGATTATAGTACACCGTTATTTTGTAACGGTGATCGACGAACGTTTTCATGTGTATGGTTGTCGGCTCATGATGAAATTCGCAAATGATATGATCTCTCGCCGTTGTCTCGGGATTCTCCCACACGACGGTTTGATTGACACCCGTCATGGTCGGCGGAATCTGCGTTCCGGCGAGTGAAAGAAACGTCGGTGCCAAATCGACTAAAGACTGCATGGAGTCAGAAACGGCTCCTTCCCGGACGCGGCCCGGGTACTTGACAATAAACGGAACACGAATGAGGTCTTCGTAATGGAAGCCTCCCTTGGCCTGAAGCCCATGATGTCCGTAAAAATGACCGTGATCGGTTGTGAAAATGACAATCGTCTCCTCCGCAATTCCCAGTGCATCGAGCTGATCAAGGATACGACCGATATATTTATCCATGAAGCTGACCATTCCGTAGTAGACGGCCACCGCTTTTTTGTGTTCTTCCGGTGTCATATTTGTATGGGAATGGTAGCCGTGAATGCCGAAGCCCGTTTCCTTGTACGCTTTGAAATCGGGATTAGCCTGCTGCGTCATGCCGAAATGCGGCGGGTTAGCATCATGCTCTCCAGCTTTGCCATGCGGAATCGTCAGGCTATCCGGGTCATACATTCCGGCCCAAGGTTCAGGCGCGAGGTATGGTGGATGAGGGTCCGGGAAGCTGGCCCACATAAAGAACGGCTCTTCAGCCTCTGCATACTCTCTCATCAAGGCGTTCGTCCGCTCAGCAATCCAAGTATTATAATGATATTCTTCGGGAATGGGCCATACAAACTGCTGCTTCTCATCCATTGTTCCCGTTGGGGACGTAAAGTAATCTCGCCAGTTCGCAAACCCTTTTTCCTCCATCCAAAGCACGTAATGCTGACCTACAAGCCATTCGTTCGTATGGTTTCGCAGCATCTCCGCTCGCTGGAAGCCATAGTAAGGACCGGTGAATGATTTCCAAAATTCGTAGTCGTGCAGCTTGTCCCTGCCTTCTAACGAGGAATACTCCTCAGTGGATCCGATGGGTTGAAAATGCGCCTTGCCAACGAGTGCAGTTCGGTATCCTTGCGCAGAGAGCAAATCCCCTACCGTCTGTTGGTCCTCTGCCAGCTTCGTGCCGAGCGTCCATGCTCCGTGCTGGCTCGGGTACATTCCCGTAACAATCGAAGCGCGCGTTGGCGTACACGTTGGATTGGGGCAATACGCACGAGTAAAAGTGGTCCCTTCGCGTACGAGTCGGTCAAGATGGGGCGTTTGCAATTCGGCGTTAAACGCGCCGATCGTATTCCAATGCTGTTGATCGCTAGTAATAAGCAGAATGTTAGGCTTCTTCATATGATCGTTCCTTTCGGTTTCGGTTGTTGTCTGTTCCCCCGGGCAGCTATAGAAAAGTCCTTCTTCCGCTGCTATCGAGCCCCGCTAGACCGATTTGCCCGCCGCCCTTCACCGGCTCGCGGATCCCGTCCATGCAAGGATCAACGTATCGCACGAACCATGTATCCAGCTCGGCCTTCATAGATGCGATTCGTTCCATGTGTGCAGGGTCTTCCACCAGGTTATGTCGCTCCACGGGGTCCAAGGCTAGATGATAAAGCTCATTCGGCCCATAAGGGTACCGATGCACATACTTCCAATCACGGCTGCGGACCATTCGCACGGGACCGTACTCATCATATACATATACAGAACCGCGATCCTGCCCAGGCGCTCCATGCAGAATCCCGGCAAAGCTCGTCCCAGGAAGGGCTAAAGGCTCTGCCGCCTCTCTAATACCCGCGTAATCCAGCAGGGTCGGCATAACATCGTAGCCGCTTAACAGCGAGGAGCAGACGCTCCCTTGTGGAATGGTACCCGGATGGCTGAATATCGCCGGTACCTTCACCGAAGTGTCGTACATGTTCAGCGGAAACGTTCCGTTGCCCTTTCCCCAGAACCCGTGCTGCCCGCAACTAAAGCCGTTATCCCCCATAAACACCACAAGTGTACTCTCTGTTAGCCCTTTCTCCTCCAGCCGGTCCAACAACCTGCCGATGTGCTTGTCCATGGCTGTGACGGCAGCAAAGTAGCCCTTCAAATTTTCCCGCCCATTCGAACCCCACGGCGCGTTCGGAATGGTCCACGGGTGAGCCGGCTCCTGCGGGCATGTTTCGAAAGGGCAGTCGTCGTAAAGCGCCACGATTTCAGGCGGATGATTCCCCACCCAGGGGCTGTGTGGTGCCGTATAATTCACGCTCATATAAAACGGAGTCCTATCGTCCTGCTTGTCCAAAAATTGGAGCGCATCGTCTGTTATCGCTTCAGTCAAATACCGGGGCTCAACTTCCGGCTGTCCGTTGCGGATCATCGGCGCGTTGTAATAAGGCCCGCCCCCGGACTCGTGTACATACCAGTGAGTAAATCCTTTTTGCGGGATGGCGCTGTCGCCCAAATGCCACTTGCCGCTAATGCCGCACACGTAGCCAGCCGCGCTTAGCAGCTCCGTGTAGGAAGTCTGTCCGTCCAAGTAACGAATCGCGCCGTCCCCTACGTTCCCTTCCTTAATCCAATCATGAACACCGTGCTGCGACGGAATGCGTCCGGTCAACAGAGACGCGCGGGCTGGCGAACACACCGGTGAGGTGCAGAAAAAATTGTCAAACCTTATGCCGCTTGCCGCAAGCCGGTCCAGATTCGGGGTGATGATTTCATGGTTTCCAGCACACCGCATCGCCCACGCTCCCTGATCATCGGACAATATAAACAGGATGTTCGGTCTATTTTCATGACGGCTGGCCATATCTAGCCTCCTTTAAGCGTTGTACATTCCAAGGCTAACTTTACGCTCAATTCGGTCACGGTATGCTATACTTATTTCTAAATAGGAGGGAACCATGCAGAATGAAAGAATATGCGCAGGAATTTGCCCAAAATATTTTTTTTGCACCCGACAAGGTTGCCCAGTCATTACATTTATGGCCGGTGCGACTCGGTAAAAACCTTACGAAGCCGAACTACCTAGCCGGTCCCAAAACAATCGATTATTACAGTCTCCACCTGATCCAGGCGGGTACGATTCATATGCAGTACAAAGAGCAAACGATTGCCCTCGAAAAAGGAGACTTGTTTTGTCTCTGGCCAGGTACGCCGTTCAGCTACCGCCCTGCCGATCCCCGAACGGTTGTGGAAATGACCTGGGTTGCTTTTGCCGGGGCGCAAGCCCCCGTGCTGCTCGAGCTGCTCGGCATCACCGAGAATCTCCCATTTGCTAGAGGGGCGCTTTCTTCTTCGACAGAAATGATTCTTCAACAGCTGTGGCGAGCGGCGGCTCAGGATAAGACTACTCAGCTCAGCGTGCTGAGTCTGATCTATCAGCTATTCGATCAGCTTCATGGCAATTTATTAGCGGCAACGTCCATACATAGCCGCCAAAAGCACTGGGTGCAGCGAAGCATAGAATATATGGATGCCCATTACTCAGAGCCGATTAGTGTCAGCCATGTTGCCAGTCAAGTCGGCATTCACCGCACCTATTTCACCAAAGTGTTTACCGAGCAGGTTGGCCTCTCGCCCGTCCAATATTTGATAAAGCTGAAAATGGAGAAGGCGATGAGGCTGCTGAAAGAAACGACGCTCACTGTAACGGAGATCGCTTTCAGCTTAAGCTATTCCGACTCGGCATCATTCTCCCGCTCGTTTGCCGCCTACTTCGGCCGCCCTCCTACCTATTTCCGCAGGAAGCACGACTAGTAAGAGGCATGTCAGAGGCAACCGTTCGCCGCAGAGTCCAATCGAATTTCCATCGGCAGACCGTCCCTACATTCGAACTGCAGTATCGTACGGTCATCACCGTTAAGTACCTTAACACGCGTAGCAGGCTCCGCTGCAGTCCAAGACCCTCGCAGCGTAATGGTCAATCGATGTGGCTGACTCTCGGCATGCACCCACGCTCGCGAATAAACGCTTACTTCCCGCCGCACGCCATTTTCATCGTATTGATCCGCCTCTACGCCGCTGTAAAGCCTTAAATCCGGGTCGACTGCACTAACAACGAGCCCGGCATTGCCTGAAAGCTCGCGGATCATCGCCATGCACGGGGTATCGGTACAGACCAGCAGCTCGTCCGCTGTTTCACGCTCCGCCTCGAACAACGCATAACCCGTCGTTTGCGTTTCATTGTCTTTGACTATATGCGCATCATAGTTTTTCTGTATCACTTTATAGGCCGCTTTGGCCGGGACGGACATCCTCGCGGCAAACTCAGACATCTGCGTGGGATTCGTTTTAACGACGATCGCGTATTCATATTCGGCTTCCTTAGGAGCGACTCCATGCTGGAGCCATGCTGCAGCAAAATCGCCTTCTGTGACGGACCTGTTTTTTTGATGCCGGGAAATTTGCTTCCCTCGCGACACTCCTACCGTTTGGCCCCCAGCCACGTAATATCCATTGCCTTTATTGTCCATCATCCAAGCTCCCGCCTTCGTTTCCGATACGTTGCTATAAGGAAACTGCCTGATGGCGATGGCCTCCTCAGCCCCGTGTAACGGTTTCAGGCTGTGCCAGATCGGCTCGTCACGGGTAGGCAAATGACATTGGAACAGCGTCGTTTCCGTCAAATGCTCGTTCTCATTTTCAATATCCGAACCCAAGGCAATGATGCGGTTGTCGAAGAAGAAAAACGATTTACGCGCCCGGTGCGTCCCTTCATACTTCGGATGCTCGTGCAGCTTCATGGCAAACATGCCGTTACGTTCCTCCAACGAAAGACCGCCTGCAAACGTTTCGTCTGACAGCAGCATTTCCTCATAGCCGCTCCATGTATCGACATTACGCACATCCGAAAGCAGCTGATCGATCGGCAAACGAACGGTTGTCGTACCGGGCCAGCGGTTCCAATCCCATCCATCAGGCACATAGCCGCTATCGGCATTGGTAACCGGGTCGCCTTGACTCATGATTTGCAAATGGCCATGCGTAATGTATCGGCCGTACAGGTTGCAATCGGAGTACGTCTCGTTTGCCCACAAGTACCTGCTGTGACCGCGGACGCCAGCCAGCCAATTGTCTCTGCGGTGAAGCGTAAGTGCCGCGTAGTTCATGGCCCAGTGGCCTTCAGGATCCTTCTCGGGACGCACGCCGCACTCGAGGAGCCGGCGCCGAAATTCTTCGTCTTGTCCTGGCGTCAAAAGCCGCAAATAAGCTGCTGCCATTTCATAATCCAATCCGCTGTCTTCTTCCGGACGTCCAGCCAGAGCCATATATTTATACGGTGGAAGCGATAGCGCCCATGTTCCCGTGGGATGCCGCGCGGACAAGCTGATAAGCCACTCGTATTTGTTTGAATAGAGCCGCATCGCAAGTAGCGCCTTGTTCAGTGTTCTATGGGCGTCCGATGCAATACGGAACCGCGTCCCGCTCAAAAAATAGACGATCGGAGCTACGCCGTTAAAGCCTCCGACGCCATAAGCCGGATAATGATTTGCATGATGGTATACGCTCCCGTCGATCTTCAGTGCCGCTCTAAGGCCAGGCGCCGGACGCAAGCATTGGCTTAACCAACGGCTGAATTCGCTAAGCGCCACGCCTCGTTCTTTGGGGTCATCCATGAGCAGCAAGCTTGCCAGCATGCCAGTTATCGTTGTATTGAAAATATCTATGTTGCCCTCTATTTCGGCAGTGTCCATATAGATCCGACCTGCTCCGCTGAACCAGTACATCGCTTGCTGTGTTCGTTTAAGCAGACTGCCGTGTCGGTGCGCCAGAATATCCTTCATTATAAACACCGCCGGATACCAGCAAAGCAAATTGTAACCGAGGTGATGAACCGTTCCGAGGCTGCTTCCGTATGCCCAGCCTTGATCGAGCATATGCTCCAGCGCATCCGCGAACATCTGCAGAAGCTTCTCGCGCTCCGTTTCAACCTTAACCTGTCTGTATGCTAACGCTATCTTGAACATAAGCTCGGTATATGTCTTGACGTTTACCGCGTCAGTCAAAGTAAGTAATTCGTGCCGACGTTCGGAGGGATAAATATCGGCCAAATGTACCAAATGCACCGGCCTGCCGGAAATAAGACCGTCCTTTCGGACGATACGGAAGGCGGAGAACTGCCTGGCAAGCTGAATTAGATCGGGTTCACCGCGATCAACTCTTGGAAGGGGTGAACCCTCATCAGTTAGAAGATATTCCTCGTATTTTGAGGAGATGAACTCCGTTTCTTCCCGTGTCGCTTCCGCTACGGACCTGTCCATCGATTCTAGACGGGAATAGCGGTATAAGCTCAGCCAGTGGTTGTTGGCACCTCGGTCGGCGCGTACATTCACGACAGGCACCTGCTCGTCCCGTGTAGGATGCCGCGGATCCACGGGGGTCGACATGACCATCTGATCGAAATAGACAGTCCCTCCCTCCTCGTCAATAGGGGCAACTATCGTCAGCGTATCCATCTCATGATGAGGCGTGCCTTCCATATCTCGCTCGAAAGTAAGCCAGGCGGTTCTCCACCCTTGAAACGCCAGCTTGAATTCGAATTGACAATCGACCCGCTCGCCCCGTCCGAACTGAAACACCAAGCCCCCCTTTGAGGAGCGTTCATTATATACCCACACGGCAAACGTACTTCGGGCTTGATTCACCCGGTTATCAACGAAAGGCGCGAATCCGATACGGCCCTTGATAGACAGCTTCGAGCCTGCACGGTATTCCCAAGCCAAGCTAAGCGAGCCATCCATAAAGTGCCGGTCTGTCACGTAGGTCCGACCTGCTCCGATAACGGAGAACATAGTCGGAACTCCGTCCTCGAACGAATACACTGTGCTATTCATCCATCTCCCTCCAATCGTAGTAATAATAGCGTAAGTATATAGCCACCGGCGCGATGCGACAATGACACAATGTATTCGAAGCTTAACACTTTGTCTTCTTAGTTCAATGAAACCGATCTCATCATTTACATCCGATATTTATATCTGATATGATCAATATGCGCTTACAATTGCATGATCGATCCTGACAGTAGATCCTCTTACTTGCCCTTCCGGAGGTTAGTGCATGATTATAATCATTTTACTGATGCTGCTTTTTTCCATAACCATGACCTTCAAGAAGCTGAATTATTCCTCCACCCAGTTTATGTATGGCATCATTTTTAGTTGGGTGTTATCGTTTATAGCCTATATCTTATATTTGAGTAAATTTAATTATTACTTTAATACCATTAATAAGATATTTGACTTCAGTCCCGGGACCTGGAACTATCTTGTGCTTATTAAGTTCAATCCGAACATGCTGATCCGTTTCTTAAACGGTGGGGTCATATTGTTCCATTGTTTCTTACTATGCTTTGCCGTGTCCTTTACCCGAAATCTTAAGCCCGGCATCAAAACCGCACTTTATACGTGCAGCTGTGTATTGTTCGTCCTTCAAATGATCCTGTATGATCCCTATGTCCAAATCCTGTGGCAGAGCCACGCATCCTATTCCACAGTATTTGATGCTGTCAATCTGTCGTTTAAGGCCATCAAATACATCACCATTCTAGTGTCCTTCGGGCTGCTGCTGGGCTATTATATTTATTATCCCAAAATTAAGTTTTTGAAAAATCTGACCTTATATCACATTCTTGGACTTATACCGATTACAGCCCTTCACCTTCTGCTGTTCACCTGGGCACCAAAAAATCTTGTTAAGCCTACGTATATGGAAGGGTATTACAATTATTTGCAACCACCCTTAGGCGCAAATACTTTCGTGTTGTCCGTACTTCCTTATGCCGTCTATGTGGCATTAATCCTAGCTTTTGTGATCTTGTATAAGTTCAACTCAATCGAGATGTACAGTAAAAACTGGGACGTGCGCATTAATAAAAGTATCGATACGGCAACCATGGGGGCAAGAGCGTTCACGCACGCCACCAAAAATCATCTGATAGCGATTCGCTCCGAGGCCGAGTACTTAAGCGGGCTGCATAAGGCCGATGAAGAAACGGCCTACTCCTTAAACTTGATTTTGAAATCATGCGAAAGCGCTTTAGGCAGTATTAACGACGCTGTAGATAAGCTCAAACACATCCAGCTGAACCTGCAGCCGCTGTCTCTTGAAGTTCCCGTCCGAATGGCGATGGAACTCATAAATAGAAGGGAATATTCAGCCGTCATTCGATATACGTCCGATCCATTACTTTCTCTCTCTTATCTAGATCCCGACCATATGTGCGAAACCCTGTATAATATATTGGAGAATGCCGCCGAATCGCTCTCCATGCGGGACAACGGCCTGATCACCATCGAAACGACGGAGAGGAACGGCTGGGGGATCATTCGTATTTCCGATAACGGACCCGGTATCTCCGAAGAGGTGTTGGATCTCATCTTCGACCCCTTCTTCACCACCAAATCATCGATTAACAACTGGGGGATCGGGTTGTCTTACTGCCACAAAATCGTTACAGCCCATGACGGTAAAATTGAAGTGGAAAGCGAAAGCACTAAAGGTACAACGTTTACAATTTATTTACCTCTAGTAAAATAATGATTCTTTCTATCATGTGAAACAAAGGGGGACTTACACATGAAAGATAAAATTCGAGTTCTGATTGCGGATGACATGGAAGCTCACAGAAGAAGACTAATGCGAGTCATTGCCCAAAGAGAGGATATGGAATGTGTCGGATTCGCGGATTCCGGCGTCATGGCAGTCGAGCAGGCAGAGCAAAGCGACCCGCACGTGGTTCTTATGGATATCGAAATGGAAAACCAATACGCGGGCATTCAGGCTGCCAAAAAAATGAATGAGGATTTTCCAAATATCAAAATCATCATGCTTACCGTACACAAGGATGAGAACTTTATTTTCTCCGCCTTTCAAACCGGAATCGTGGATTACCTGCTAAAAACGGCAACAAACGAAGAGATCACCGATGCCATTTATTCCGCCTATCATAATCGATCTCCGATTCGTCCAATGATAGCAGAGAAAATTAGAGGCGAGTTTGCAAGAATCAAGCGTGCTGAAAGCAGCTTAATGTATGTGATTCAGATCATTTCAGAGCTTACGCCTAGTGAGCTTCAGGTGCTCCGGTTGTTGTGCGAAGGCAGGTCGCGAAAACAAATCGCCGATGAGCGCAGCGTCGAATATGAGACCATCAAGAAGCAAATAAACAGCATCCTCAAGAAGTTTAAGCTATCCAGCATTGCTGATGTCATCGCTTCAGTTAACGAACTGCGGATCTTCGAGGTCTTGAAGAAGCTGTAACACGGCACACATAAGAAAAACACACCATCAAAGAGCATGTAGCTCTTCGATGGTGTGTTTTTTTCACTGTACTGCATTGCGATCATTTATTTTTTTTGAAGAAAACGATACAATGCTTGTGCCGTTTCAGACCGTAATGCCTCGGAGGCTGGATCAAACTGCCCATCCTCCCGTCCGGTGAGCATACCAAGCTCAATGGCCTTGCCCACTTCTTCCTGGGCCCAAGCGGAAACGGATTCTTGGTCCGCATAGGTGGCGAGAACGTTAGTCCCGGAAGAGTATTCGCCATTACGATATTCATGGGCTCTTACTAGTAATACAGCCATCTGTTCGCGGGTTATTTCAGCATTCGGATCAAAGCTGCGCTCCGTTACTCCGGATATCAACCCGGCATGGTAAGCAGCAGCAATTTCTTTGGCATACCAAGCTTCTGCCGGAACATCCTCAAATCTAGTCACGCTGATCTCTTGGTGCTGCAGCTGTAACGAACGAACGAGCATCGCTGTAAACTGGGCTCTGGTGGTCTTGCCGTCAGGCTGAAACGATGTAGCGGTTACACCATCTATGATATGTTTGGCCGTCATAACCTGAAGCGCGCGCAATGCCCAATGAGATTCCGGTACATCTTCATAGCTCTTGTTATATTCCAGCACCGCGAAGATCCCAAGCCGATCCGGATGAAACACTGCCGTTTGTGCGATCGTATCCAGTTCCCCGCCTACATAAACCCAAATCCTGTTTGCTTCGTCATAACGATATACGCCTAGAAGCTCCCGATCCACGCCGTTCATTTCAAACGGCAGCGAGACCCTGTTAGTCCGATTCGGTTCCCTTCGGATTGAAGGGTGACGTCTATCTTTACCGCCTGGCTTGCTCTCTTCGTTTGTGCGGAAGGATCTTTTGCTCCCTCAAGAGCAAAGGAATCGACGATCGGCTGTACTGCAACCTCGACGGTTTCTTTACTTCCATCTTTAGACGATGCCTTCAGGAGCTGCCGGACCGCTTCCGGTGCTATAACAATCCGTGCCATTTTATTGACAACCTGCAATGTGATATTCGCAATCTCCGAAGCCTTTACGGAAACCGACTTCTCACTTGAACCCAGCTCGATGATGGCTTTATCATTCTCCACCTTCATAACTGCCTTCTGCTCTGCCGCTGTCCCAGGTTGGGTTTGTGGCGTCTCTGTTTCCGTACCCGTGTCTCCATCCTGATTCGTACCCGGAACTGTTGGCGTACCCGGGTTGGTTCCTGGATCGACAGGAGCAGCCTGAGTCGTACCGCTTACCTGCAGCGCTGCTGCGCTCCAGTTCCCCGCCTGATCCCCCGCCTTCACCTCGAAGGAGTAATTCGTGTCAGGGGATAAGCCGTCCATCCGTAAGGAATACACATCGCCTGACACCGTAACGGACTGCTGAGCCCCCCATTGGATCCGGTAGGCAGATACCCGCAGATTATCCTCTGCAGGAGTCCATGACAGAGTCGCTGCAGTTGAAGTCACATCCGATAAGGAAGCTGCGCTCCCTTCCCGCCATGTTGGAGCCACATCGTCCGGCACCGGCTCCGCTTGGAAGGCGAAGAGGAGGGACTTGCCCATGGTGTCCTTCACATGTGCCTTGATTTTTACTGTAGGAGCAAGCTGGACAATCTCAATTCGAGCATCCTTGCTGAGCACGCTTGTTGCCGATTTATCCCACTCCAGCTCGATGAAGCCTTGGTTTTCCAATGTGGGATCGGCTACAGCCATTTCATAATGACCCGTATACTTATTTTCCTTCAGCATAACGGATGCCTTGCGGGTTGAAGTCAGCCCTCCAACCGTTACCGCTTCGTCCTTCCAGAAATTGAAGCCCGTCATCCCCAGCTTATTTTCCCGAACCGCATGGACGGCTTCAGTATTCGCTAGGACGGTGTAATCGGGCGAGGAGGCATAAGCCGCCGTTGTATCCTTGCCTGCGTTCGGCAGAACTGCATACTCATAGGAATCGTTCGTAGGATTAGAGCCATGATCCAACCACAGAGTCATAAAATGATTCTTCAAAAGCTCAGTAGGTATGGTGGAGCTAGGCGGATTGCTAAGATTAATATCTGAGCTTCTGCCCGTCTGTTCTTTACGAGAGAGCTTAAGCGATTGATTTCCCGGGAATACATATCCTGTCTCCGCGCCGGTCACATTGCCTTGCAGATGCAACCAGTTCGGGTTCGGTAGCCATTCCTCATTGAACAATCCCGTCTTCAAATCTCCATTAACATAAAGCTCATTCGAATTGTCAGCTTTCAGCTTGCGCTGCTCCACGATCGTCTCAACTGTCTTGTTATCGGTACTTGTAATACCGGAGCCTAAGGCAACGATCTCATTGTCAAAGGCGAACCATGATTTATTTGCTTTCAGCTGCGTGCCGCCCTGGATCAGGTTCATCCCTGAGATACCATATTTGCCCAGCGTGACACCGCCTGCCCATGAGTTCGCAGCCGCAGATTCGCCGTCACCATACTGATAATGGTCCGTATGTCTCGGCCGAACAACGACCGTTGTTCCCGGTAACCGGTACCAATCGATAGTCTCCCAATAGTTCTCGGTGTATTGGGACATATCGTCATTATACAGGTAGGTCATTCCGTCCCCGGTGTACCAGCCCTTCGGATTTTCACCGTTAGTAAGCTCATAGGTTGCTATTCTCTTCGAGCTCTTGCTGACACCGAACAAATAACCGTCACCCCGATGAACGCTTCGGGCCATAGCATTGAACTCATAATGCTCAGGGAGTACCTCTAGAGGAACAATAGTCGGATCTTCAACCCAGGCTTTGATTGTGTCAGCCAAATCTAACGGAAGCTCATAATAAGTCAATCCCCGTTCAAGCTGATACATCATGTGATGCTTGATGAAAGCCTTCAGCTCGGCTGCTTTATCCTCCGGGGCCGATTGAGCAATACGCGCGATGCCGACCAATATGTTTTTAGCAGAGTAATACCCATCCCCTCTTGTTCCTCGTACAATCGCCCGTCCGCGTGTCATGTCGATGATTTGACCTTTATACATGACAGGAGCAAAGCCCTCTTCAATCCAGCGGTACACATTCCGCAATCCGGGAACAACCGGCTCCCATGAGCTTCCGTTTAATAACAGCAGCAGATTGCCCATACCTTGAATCAGAACCTCGCCGTAGCTGCCCGTGTAAGGGACAATGTTGTGCTGGATAAAGGAGCCGTCTTCGTAGAAGCCGTCGCCCGACGTCACATACTCAAAGAGAGGAGTCAATCCGTCTCGCGCCTGAATCAGCCGGTCATAGTTTTTCTCAACGAGACCCAATCTCGTTTGAATGAACATGATATCCGATCGATTCGCTCCGACATGATGAAAGGTAGGTGCGGTAATATCCCCAATGTAATGGTCGATGCTCGCGGTGTTTCTTAAAATTTGCTGCGGCGTCAAATGGTCGTACAGTAAGATGAGAATATCCGCCAGCCGGTTTGGAGAACCTATATCCCAGTTCCACCAATTCCCAAATTCAAGGCCCGTATCGGTATAAATATTGTCGAGCATCCAATCCATGGCCCGCACAATATCCTCCTTAAGCGCCGGATTGTGATACAGATGGGAGCCCTTCGTTTCATGAGCAAGAGCCATAGCCCTAAGTCGCGTGTAGTGGGTATTCACGAAAGCGGAATCGGTAACCGAGGACGGCACATCCGCCCACAGCGTTTTGCTGCCATCGATGAATTGCATACTGCTCCAGTAGGTTTGCGCTACTGAAGCTCTATCGTCAATAATGTTCTTGACGCTTTCTATAGCAGGATCCAGATTCGCTTTGCCCGTTAAGGTTTCCTTCCAGCGAATTCTGAGCTTATCATATTCCAAGGGATCGTTGGGCACAGGCGCAACTACTTCTATTAAAACAGAGGCCTCTATGCCGTTCGTCGATCTCGCAACAATCCGGGCTGTCCCTGCCTTCAGTGCCTTCAGATTGCCAATGGAATCTACACTGACGACATCAGGGCTTTCGGATAGCCAAGTAAGTGATGAATCCGTTGCATTGGCAGGAGTGATAACGGCGGACAGCTTGAAGCTATCATACTTCGTCATTACTGTCGGCGGGTTAGGCAGGCTGATGCTTGTAACCGGAATAAGTGCGGTAACCGTAACATTCGTTGAAGCTGTGATGGTTCCGTTCGACTCGGAGACAGCCATAATGGTTGCACTTCCTGCGGCTACTGCGGTTATGACACCGTTGGAGTCAACTGTAGCTGCATTCGGATTGGAGGAACTCCAGATGAGCTTTTTGTTCACGGCGTTATCAGGCTGAAAAACCGGTTCAAGCGCTTTCACGGTTGTTTCCGCCAAAGTAATCTGGCTTGGGAGCGATATACTCTGAAGCGCCACCGGTTTTATCACGGAGACCGGTATCGTTTTCTGATAATTCCCTTCATAAGTACTGACCGTTACAGTAGTCTGTCCTTCCTTAAGCGCAAGGAGCGTACCGTAAGTAACCGAAGCTACGGAAGGGTCGGCAGCGCTCCACAGCATCCGTCGATCGGAAGCATCCTCCGGTATTGTCGAAGCCGTTAGAATACTGCTTTCCGATTCCTGCAATTGAATCGAATCGGGGAGGACCTCAAGACCTGTCACCGGTACATAATCAGAAAGCTTCAGATCGTCAATAATCCATTCACCTTGAACCCCATTCTTAAAGGATTCATACAAGTATATGTGTCTGATATTTAACCAACCCGTGGGAAGCGTAGCCTCTCCTATATACGCATCGTCCACGAAATAAGTAATTTTCTTCGCATCATTGTCTACGAACAGCTTCAATCGGTACCATGTACCCGCTTGATAGCCCGCCATAATCTGGTTATTTGCTCCCTTAATATTTCCCGATTCATCGAAGGTAAGAACGAACACATTCGTTGTTGCGGTTGACGGAACCGGCGCGTTCAGGCTACGGAATTGAAGCTCTCTTTTGTGCCCGGTGCTATTCATATACATCGAAGCTTCAAACACGAGCTTGCCGCCGATCCCTGTGCTTCCTGAGGTCGATCCGCCCAGATTGTTTCGTCCGGTATTGAGATTCTTGGTATTGGCAACCATCTTCAGACTATAATCGCTTCGTTCAGGCGCATTCTCAATAATGAGGTAGTCCGTATTCGCAGCCGAATTATATATGCCCCAGCCTCCCCCAACGCTTCCGGTATAGGTGTTCCCACTATATAGTTTTGTATTCTTGGCAATACCGCCTTCATCGTAATTCACACTCACGTGAATCGTGCCTGCGGCATTAACCCGGGACTCCTCTCCCATTACCGGAATCAACGTCGAGATGATCATAACCATGGCCATCCAACCGGCCAAAATCCGTTTCATCGATCGATTCATAGCGACCTCCTTAAGTTATTTAGAATTGCTCTTCACTCACAGCATGTAAGCGTTGTCATTTAATCTTCTATCCTCCTAACCGTATTTCATAATCATCCGTTCTTGGTTCATTATACAAAAAAGCAGTAAACGTACAGAAGGTGAAAGTTTTATTCCCCCTGTACGTATCCTGCTCATCCGCCCGTTGCTACACGGTTAGCGCTCATACCAGTAGCCCGGCACAGAGCGCTCCAGGCGCATCAACGCCTCCAAGTAATAATAGTCGCCCCAAATCATGTAGTCATCCAATCCATTGTTGCCTCTCACATGGTACGAGCCGTGCTTCAGCAAGCCTTCCGAAGTTTCCCCAATGGTCGCATAATGCTTAACAAGGGAATCCATCGTCCGTTCAAGTCCCGCAGAGATCCACTCCCGATCCTGATCGCCTGCAGGCAGCAGTTCCAACAATTCCAGCATACCACAAGCGACAATCGCCGCAGCTGAACTGTCTCTGCTTGTGTTCTCATCGACCGGAACGTCAAAATCCCAATACGGCACATGGTCCTCAGGTAAATGCTCGAGATAATAATGAAGCATTCGCTTCGACGTCCTAAGGAATGCCTCGTCTCCCGAATAACGGTATGAAAGGGCGAAGCCATAGATACCCCAAGCTTGTCCACGCGTCCATGTCGATCCGTCCTGATAGCCCTGATGCGTACCTCCGCCAATCGGATGACCGTTTTCCCTATTGAAGTAGAACGTATGATAAGAGCTGTCGTCGCCACGAACCAGATATCTCCTCGAGAGTTCGGCTTGCTTCCAGGCGACCTCCCGATAGACCGGATCACCGGTTGTTTCAGATGCCCAATACAATAAGGGGAGATTCATGAGGCAATCGATGATGATGCGGCCTCCGTTCCGCTCGTCATCTTCAGGACCCCATGCTTGCAGGAAGCCCCCCTTCCCACGCCATCTGCCTAATAGGTGATCGGCCGCCGCAACGGATAGCCTACGTGCTTCCTCATCCCGCTCCACAATCCATTTTGCCAGTACCGATAGCCCATAAAGAAAACCGATATCGTGATGCTCCAAGCAAATCCGCTGCTCTAGCCTTTGACGAAAATTCTCTACCTGATGCCGTGCTTGCTCTTGAAAAAACGTATCGTGGCTGTACTCATAACAAAGCCATACCATTCCTGTGTAAAATCCCTCGATCCAATCCTCATTAGCCGACCACTCGTAACGCTTCTCGTTCGTAATATGCGGAAACCGTGGTCCATTCTGTTCAAGGTTCCTGCGGATTTTGCCGACCGCATCCTCTATTGCCTCTCTCCACATGGAAATCCCTCCTCATAGACTTGTATTGTAGACGGTTTATTACAAAATGAAGGGATCTCTTGTGCGCTCAAGCCAGTTCCTCAGCTCTTGCTCCAGCAAGCGAGCTAAGCCCTCCCCCGGTACCTCCCCAATCACCTGCGGATTCATCTGATAAGGATCTTGCTCGTTATCATACAGAAGACGCTCAGCCTTCGCGCCAGGCAGGTAGCCCTTGTGTACCACATAAGTGTAACGTTTGGTACGGATGCCTCTCCATCCGAATTGACGGTTATCCAAGCCCTGGGCGGTAAACTGCTCCATGGCGTCCTTTCTTCCTGGAAATGCACAGATGAATGCCGAAGCAATATCCATCTGGCGTTCGCCCCGTATTTCGCAGGATACGTCAATCCCCTCTGCAGCAGCGGGAACTGGAATCCCCGCAAGTCCTAGCAGCGTAGGCATAATGTCTACACTATTAAATAGCAAATCCGTACGCCCCGCCTTTATCGTCCCAGGCCAATGCATTAGACAAGGTATCGCAATCGATTCCTCATGCCACGAATGTTTAGCCATGAATCCATGTGACCCCATGAGCTCTCCATGATCTGATGAGAGTACGATCAGCGTATTCTCTTCCAGACCAAGCCTACGTACTTCTTCCCATATTCTGCCGAACTGTTCGTCCAAGCCCGATATCGCAGCGTAGTAATCACGCATATATCGGCGCAGCGCAGCCTCCCCGCTTTCAAACGGCTCCCCCGTATGCGCAGCAAGCTGCTCGGGCTTCACATTGGGGCGCATGGGCAGGTCCCGTCCCTCGTATAGCCTCTTGTACTTATCCGGTACGAGCTCAAACGGGCTATGCGGCGGATTCCAGGAAACAAATAAAGCAAAGGGCTTTTCACCGCAGGCATGGGTTTGGATATAGTCAATAGCTACATCAGTCTCATGCTCGAGAGACCATTGCTTGACATGAATCATTTCCGGGGTGTTCCGCCAATAATGCGGCTCCAGATGATGGTCGTAAGCTCCGTAGGAATACCAGAAATCGAAGCCGTGTCTCTTCGGTCCAGGCGGAGTATACGCATCCCAATCTCTGGCACCGGACAACGGCTCTTCAGAGACATTCTGCTCCGGCAAATCAAGATGCCACTTCCCGATATATCCCGTCCGATATCCCTCTGCCTTCAGCACATCGCCGATACATACCTCTTCCGGGCTCAGCATGATCGGAGCGCCGATTTTACAATTGGTGTATACTCCGTTCGATTGGGGATACTTCCCAGTCATTAGCGCTGCACGATGGGGGGAGCACAACGGCGTACAGGAAAGTGCGTGCTCGAACATCAGGCTTTCCTTAGCAAAACGGTCGATGTGGGGGGTGATTACCGGGTCTTCTCCCATAAAGCCCACGGCATGCTTTCTCCACTGATCGGCGAATAGATAAATGATATTAGGCTTCATCTGTTCGTCATCCTTTCACTGCGCCAGCCGATATCCCCTCAACGAAGTGATCTTGGGCTAGGAAATATACGATAATCGTAGGAATAATGGCGCATACAGCAGCTGCCATCAAGGGTCCATATTCCGTTGCATACTCGGATTGGAAATGCTGCATCCCTAGCTGGAGCGTAAATAAATGGTCCGAATTCAAATAAATCAACGGGCCAAGAAAATCATTCCAAGAATGCATAAACGTAAAAATCGTCAAGCTTGCGATGGCAGGTCTGATTAACGGCAAAATAATTCGCGCGTAAATGCCAAACTCACTCAATCCGTCAATTCGTGCCGCCTCCGAAAGCTCCTCCGGAATCGACATAAAAAACTGCCGGAACAAGAAAACACCGAACGGACTGAAGGCGCCAAGTAAAATAAGCGACCAGTGGGAATCCATTAATCCAAAATTTTTCATCAGGATAAACTGAGGGATCATCATCACCTGATAAGGTACCATCATTGTCGCTATATAAAGGAAAAACAGCTTATCCCTCTCAGGAAACCTGACCTTCGAGAAGGCATAGGCGGCAGTGGAGCAAGTAATGACCTGCAGCAGCGTCGTAACCACAGCAATTTTAATCGTGTTCAGATAATAGGTAAAAAAAGGGATTTCCGTCCAAACCTTCTTGTAGTTGGACCAGAAAAACTCGCTCGGTATCCACTGGATTGGGAAGCTGAAGATTTCCCCCTCCGATTTCAAGGATGCCGACAGCATCCATAGAAAAGGTACAACCATTGAAGCAGAGACGGCAATAATCACAGCATACAAAAGAATTTTACCTATAATCGTCCCCACGGGGGTCCTTCTGCCGACGAGAATGGCTCTGGGCTCTGTAATTGTTCGCAACTTGACTTCCCCTTTCTCTATCGTAACCTCCGCTAGGAGTAGTTCACCCAACGTTTTTGTCCTTGGAATTGAATCACCGTAATAATAAGGATAATGGTGAACAGCACATACGCCATAGCCGAAGCATAGCCATATTCGAAGCGTTGAAACGCCGTATGATAAATATCATATACGAGAACATGCGTAGATCTTCCCGGCCCCCCCTTGGTCAAAACGAAGATGAGGTCGAATACTTTAAAGGAGTTAATGATGCCTATAATGACTGTAAAGAAAATAACAGGAGAGAGCATAGGCAGTGTGATATTCCTAAACTGCGAGACCTTACCGGCCCCATCAATTTCGGCAGCCTCATAAAGATCTTTAGGAATTCCCTGAAGTCCCGCTAAATATAAGATCATATAGTAACCGATCGAATGCCATATACTTACGATAATGACCGAAATAAGAGCCCACTGCGAGGAGGCAAGCCAGGTTGGAGGCTCATCGATTCCCAGGCTTCGGAGCATTCCGTTAATCGGTCCCATCGTCGGATTATAAAGCAGCTGCCAAACGACAGCTACTGCGATTGTCGCTGTAATATGAGGCAAAAAGATTGCTGTTCTAAACAGCTTTACCGCTTTGATCCCTTTATTAAGGGCAACGGCCGCCAGAATGGCAAGCAGCAAAGTGGCCGGTACGGAGACACCCGTCATAATCAAAGAATTGAGCAATGAAATGCGGAAGGTTTCGTCTTCCCACAATCGCATGTAATTGGATAAGCCGATAAACTCAATTTCACCGAAGCCATTCCATTCTGTAAAGCTCATTAAAAAAGATGCTACCACCGGAATACATATGAACATAAGGAAGCCGATAATATTCGGAAGCAAAAATGTGTAACCGATTACCCGATTGCGGCGTGTTTGTCTGCTCGTGTCTCTCATGCGCTCACCCCTAAGGAAGAAGCAGTCGAATTTCGCTGAACCGATATGGCGAAATTCGACTGTCCCCATCATGTCTAATTATTTTTTCACTTTAAAGTCCTTGCTGTATTTCTCGGCCCATTCCTTCTCTACACGCTGTCCAATATTTTGAATCGCTTGATCGACCGTTTGCGCTTTCGTGAACACCATTTCTCCCTCTTGCTTATATATGTTGTTGACCAGAATGTTCTTAACTCCCGGAAGAAGCGGATATTCCGGATATTCCTTCTGCTCTACGAAGTAATGAATGTTCTTCGGCTTTTGCGAGCCGTCGCCAATATACGCTTTGCGGATTTCATCATTGATGAAACCGGTTAGGAAGCCCTTTGCCGCAAAATGCTTCGCACCCTTCGCGCCGGACAAATACTGCAGCAGCTTAAAGGCTTCCTCCTTATGCTTGGAGTTCTTATTCAGCATGAGCGATACCGGAGTGGCCAAGCTGGTATTCGGAGCAACACCCTCCGGATGAGGGATTGGGACCACATCCCAGTCAAAGCTGATTTTCTTCTCAGCTTCCGCCAGTCTAAGCTGTGCTACATGCCAATCGCCGATCAGGTTCATTGCCACATTTCCTTTTTGGAAAGCGGAATTGTAATGAGCGGACGTCGTAATCTGCTCCGACCAGCCCATGATCGACCCGTCCTTCTCCATGTCCAAGCGGAATTGGAGCGCTTTCTTAAACGGCGTTAAATCCTTATCAATAATGGAGGCTCCTGTTTGAACGGCTTGAATATACCAGGTTTGGGCCCACGGATGCAGAAACGCGCCATATACCTTGTTTGCCCCTTCACCCTTTGTCATCTTTTTCGCCAAATCTCTGAATTCATTCCAGGTCATATCCGCTTTGGGATAGGGGACATTAGCCTGATCAAACAACGTTTTATTATAGAAAAGCATCCAGTTGGATTTGCGGTATGGAAGACCGTAAATTTTATCATTTACCTTTAAGGAATCATACAGCGGGCCATAGCCGGACACATCGACATTTCCCTTTTTGATGTATTCATCCAAGGGCTCCAGCACTCCTGTGTCCAGGAACACGTCCATGTTACCCCCGAACAAATCGATCGCTTCCCCCGTTGAAAGCTGCAGGCGAATCTTCTCATAATACTGCTGCTGAGGAATGGATTCAAAGGTCGCTTGTATGGAAGGGTTTTCCTTGCTAAACTCGGCATATGCAGCCTTAAAGGTTTCCAAATCATCGGGTAATACCGTTACCTTTAAGCTGACTGCGGCCGGCTTATCGCCTGATGGAGTGGATCCTGTTTGTCCGGCGGATGGCTGTGAACTTGCACAACCAGCCAGTAAACCTGTAGCAAGAGAAGCTGTTACGGCTAGACTCCAAATCTTTTTACTCAATGGACACACACCCTTTTGTATATAGTGATTTGCTGTTTCTATTTTGAATTATACTCAGGTTCGCCATAGTCAGTAAGATGAATGTTTTATTCCCCCATCCGAGCAGCCTCCCGTTAGCTGGAATGATTGGTTCGATACAGCCCTATGAATCAATTCAGCGGGGTGCGGATATCATCTAGAGGGAACGGGGCAGGTACAATAGGCTAATCCGAGGTATTATGAAAAAACAAAGAAACCCTTCCTTCCAATGGTTGCTCGACACTTCCATTTTACCAAGGATTGGTTTCTTTTTGTTTTTACCAAAATAAGAAGAAGGGTATTCCACAGTCATGATGCTGATAAGTTCCTAGATTGGGGACCTCACCACCGACCGGACGAGGCGTCCGCACATAGCGACCTTGCCTATCCCACCTTATTCTTCTTCGAACAATTTCTCGCCGCGATGGAGTCGCCATGCAATTTTCGCCGTATGAGGCGTTTCGCGGGAAGTAGGCGCATGTGCAGCCAAATAACGGGTAACAGCAAGGATCAGCGTTTCGCGGGCTTTCTCTGCGAAAGGTCCCGACTCGGATGCCCAGCGGTCATACTCCGTCACAGCCGCCTCGTACATCTGGAAGGAGTGAAACTCCGTATCCTCTCGAAGCAGAGCATGACCCAATACGTTGAATAAAGGCTCTGGCTTTCCGCCGCTGTGCAGATAGCGGATGACCCATGCCGCCGCTGGCGCCACCTGCTGCTGCTTGTCGAGAATCTCAAGCAGTTCCGTGGGCTCCTGCGCTACCTCTGCCGCTCCAATCACAGCCGGTCTCGGGGCAGCCGGGATGTTCAAAAACCGGTCGAGGTAAATTGTAGCCGCCGTATGAAAAATTCCGCGAACCAGCCATGGATCGGTGGAACGGATCAAGCCTTCGTGAACGGCGTGGGCATGCGTAAATGTGTGTAGTACCGAATTCCAATCCCCGAAATCGTTCTGCGTATGGAAGCGAACGACCCGTTCCGCCGCAGCCAATGCGGCAATTTGCGAGATGCGCACCGGAGAGGCGCCGCCGAGTAAAGCTTCCTTCAGCACGCGAACCGTCCGAAGCGGATCGTCTCCGAGCAGCACCTGGAGCAGCTTCTCGTCGTCGATACCGGAGCCCTCGATTCCAGATGAAACGCCCTTGCCGGACAGCTCCTCGAAAGCTTCCTTCAACGGCTGAACCAAATTAACCGGGGACTGCCAGCTGTGAAGCTCTTCGCTTCGTGAGGCGGACCCGAACATCGGAACGAGCGAGGCGAGGACATAATGGCGCTGCTCATCTCCAACATACTTCAAGCTCTCGAACGCTTTATTATGGAAATCCAGCGTATGGCCGCCGTTAATATAGAAATGGTCCGTTGCCGCCATGCTCATCATAGAGAATAATCGCATCTCATCCGCCCCCGCCTGCACGGCTGTCAACAGCACCCGTTCCGCGCCGCGCGTATCCCGAACTTCGATGCAATCACGGTACCATTCCGTTAATCGCTCCTCCGAGACGTTCGTATGTGGGAGCGGATCGAGCAAGAAGCGCGTTCCGTTTCCGGATGAGTCGCGAGCGGTGTGCAGCATTCCTTGAAACAACGCAAGAATCCGTCCTTGTTTATCGAGCTTAGGCAGGACGTTGGCCATCGCAGTCAAAGTTGTTAATCCAGAGCCCCATCCTTGCCTGCGCTGTTTGACCCCGAATTCAATCCCAATCTCTACAATTTCCGTCTCAGGCACGCCCGCCTCCATTAAACCAACTATGGCCTTGGCTATGACAAGACCGATATTTTGCTCAAGGCCACTCAGAAGCCGGTCTTTATACAGCTGTACTTGGTTGCTGTTCCGGGAATTCGGGTTGACCCAAATGACTCCGTCTCGAACGGTTGTATCATGTACCGGAACATCGTCCGCCCAAGGGTCAAGCGTTCCGCCGCCGCATACGTCAAACCGCGCATGATGCCAATGACATGTCAAAATTCCTTTGCACAAACTTCCCATGTGGAGCGGAAAACCGAGGTGAGGGCACCGGTTATCAAGCGCATGCACTTCATCCTCGTGATGAAAAACGACAATGCCCCCCTTGACCAGCTTCGGACCTTGTTCTCGAAGCTCTTCTACCGTACCCGCCTGAATCCAACCATTCATGAGAACGCCTCCATTTATCCATAGTGTGCTCCTTGTATATACAATATCATACTTCCAATACTTTACAAATATGTATGTTTATAAAGTGGTAAAGCAACAGGAAATCCTTCGAAGCACCAAGAAGCTGCCAGATCATCCGGCAGCCTCTTGGCTTATTATTACTGAAACCAAATTCAATGCTTAATGCTTCCTGTTGTATTCAAGGACAAAGCACCCCTTTTATCCGGCATACGGTGCTGCCCAGGTTAAGCTTCGTCTGAGCTCAGCGTTCGAATTAATCGGGTGAATACCGCTGCTGCTTCTGCACGACTAGCATTCGTTTGCGGCTCAAAGGATGCGCCAGGCTTGCCGAGAAGGATACCTGCCCCCGCCATGGCGTTCGTCGCCTCTCTAGCCCATGGACTCACGTTATCGCCATCTACAAACTCAACCGAGGTCGTTGTGCTTAGCTTATAGCCCTTGCTTTTGGCATAGTTGTACAGCATCATCGCCATCTGCTCGCGCGTAATCCTGTCATCTGGACTGAATTTGCCATTAGCCGTTCCTTCGACAATGCCGGCTTTGGCAGCCCAATTCACCGCCGCCGAATACCACTGACCATTCGCCACATCGGAGAATACTGACGTTGTAAACCGCTTGGGGTCAACACCCTCCAGGTTAGCCAGTACCTGTGTGAACATGGCCCGCGTCATGGATGCTTCGGGACTGAATACGTTATCTGCCGTGCCCTCAAACAGCCTGCGCGCCGATACAAAGGCAATGTCTTGGGTCGCCCAATGGGCCGCAGGCACGTCATGTAAAGCAAGACTGTTTTCCATAACACCGTAGGTGCCCGTTTTCGTTACATTGAATGTCACGCTATCCTCACGGATAACCGCCAAAGGTAAAATGACGTTTCGGCCAATCTCCCGCTTGACCACAACATAGGCAGAAGCATCGCGTCCCTCCGCCACATCAACAGGCAAAGTGATCTTCAGGGGATGGTTGGGATCATCGTAATCCATCGGGTTACCGGACACGAGCAGTTCGACAATGTAGCTTCCTTTCCGGAGGCGAAGATTCAACGTGTCGCCGTACTTCCTCTCCATATTTTGTAAGGTGGTGTTCGGAATAGTGACTGTCCCGAACTCCAGCTTAATTGTTAAAGCCGCAGTCCCCATCGCTGAAATCGGGAGCTTCAGGCTGAGAGTGTCAATATCTCTCGCATGGATGACCAGCTCATTGCTTTCGCCTAACGCTTTCTTGATCTGCTCCTTGGTGCTAACCAAACTATAGCTGCCATCCTCATTTTTTGTGAGAGCACCCGTAACGCCATTTAAAGAAGCCTGCTGCTTCTCTTCTTCCTTCACCGTACCGCTCATGATTGGTACCGAAGTCGGCGATGTGTCGTCTGGCGCCTCGGGAGCAGCCTTCACTGCCGCCGGAGCTCCGCTGCCTACGCTGTTGACTGCCCTTACAGCGAAGATATACGCGGTTCCATTGGTCAGTCCGCTGAAAGTATGACCGGCATCGGAGTCAGCGTCCATCCACGTCTCGCCGTTATCCTTGGATACCTCATACTTGGTAATGTTCGCACCGCCATTACTAGCCGGCGTACTCCAGCCCAGCGTTACTCGTCCGATGCCCGGCGTTGCGGTAACCTTCTCGGGTATGCCTGGAACGGTTGGCGAATCCTTGACGGTCAGCGTGAATGTCATCGATGCATTCGGCTTGATGCCATTGGAGGCTGTGATGGTGAACGTATATATGCCCGCTGCCGTGGTGTTTGCAATTGTGATTAATCCAGTGTTCCTATGGATGGCTACACCAGCCGGCGCGCCGTCCAGCGAATAGGTGAGCGGAGCCGTTCCCGTAGCAGCTACCTGAAACGTGCCGCCTGCAGTGACCACGCTGCCGGCGGACGATGTGATGCTTGGAGCCGCACTGCCAACCAACGCGATATCTTTCGTGTTGAACATAAAAACAAGTCTCTCGTTTGTCGTGACGTCCGGTATATCTGTAATTTGAGATAATTTTTTGGTTCCCAGCCGAAGGGTTAAGACGGCGGTGCTGCCTGATCCGGATACTTCCTGATAAACAATCCGATTCTCATACTTCGGCGAAGCCAGATAGAAAGGACCGACTCCGGTAGAACGCAGAATAAACTTTTCATTATCGCTGATCCCGGCCGCATCGGCTTTGATTACCTGATGATCCCCTACCTTATCGTCCTTGACTGACAAATAGGTGTTGGTTTTGATCAGCAAAATCGAAACCGTGCCGTCGGCATTAGCGACCAGCTGATAGAAAGGCGCATCCTTTTTCATGACGCTTGTCGTTAATTCGTTATTTTCATTCATGTCAAAATACGAATTCAGGGTCTCCGCGACTTTCTGACCGTTAACGGTGCTCCAATTCCTCTGATACAACGGCTCCCACCGGGTTCGTATCTGAAAATAGGGTCCGTTTGTCGGGTCCAGCGGCTCGCCGTTATAGTTCGTCAGCGTGCCAAAGTTCAAATTATCAAAATGCACCATTCCCTGTGGCCGCATGGCTGCTGCCGCTCTTGTGGTCCATGTCATGTCGATACCGTCCACATTGCGGTATAGGGCAAGACCCTGCTCGAAGACAGGTCTTAATTCCCCCCTGTTCAGCCCGTTGTTTTCAAGGTCAAACCCGGCTCCATAATAGCCCCTGCCAGTATCGGCAAACACATTCGGCATCGCTACGAAAGGAACCTCTTCACCGTACAGCTCCTTCGAATACAGGTTGTACTTCGACGAATATTCAAAGGCTATCGCCAGGCGGTTATTGTATAGGGAGTACAAATCTTCATTCTGATTTTTGGCGATCAAACCGATTTCAGCCATATAGCCTAGCGCTAACATGGCGTGGGCTTGGTCGCGGCCGGTTTCCATCGTTTGGCCTGATTCGTTCACGTAAGCGAAGATCGAACCGTTCGTATGGATGTCCTGATAGAAGTGCATCGCGCGATCAAAAATTTCACTGTTGTCACTCAGGACGCCTATCGCCATCATGCTGACAATGGCCGCTGCGTCCCAGTTGCCGTTGGCGAGCATGGGAACGGCTGCATCCTGGATCACAGGATATACCACATTGATCATCATATCTTTCAACATTTTGAAGTCTGCGTCGCCGTAGCCGCTGTAGCCGCCGTTGTAATACCTGATGATCTCCGCTGCACTGGCAAATTTGTACGCATTGATGCCGGCTCCCAATATTCTGTCCCTGCCGTCGATCACTTTCAGTGTATTCGCCCATTGTCTGAGGAGGTCGACAGCCTTGTCGGCATATTGATTGTCTCCCGTAATCACCCATTGCAAAGCGTTGAAATACGCAGCATTGCCACCTTTCTCAAAGTATCCCATGTTGCCTGAATCCGAAGGGGCTCCTCCGCGACCCACTTTCGAAAACACCGTGGTCTGGTAGTCGGAGCTGGCTACTTGATAGGAAACGCTGTTCACCATTCTCTGGTAGTCGGAGTACCAAGGCTCCACCTTGGCCTGAACATGCTCCTTCATTCTCTGCAGGTCTTCCGTCCTTAGCAAAATACCCGGATGGTTGAAAATGCGGACTTTCACATTCGTATTCGTCTGATACCCGCTTCCGCTATAACCAAAGGCATACGTATGGACGCCCGCGCTCAGATCCGAGAGTGTCAGACGCATGAGGCCGCCGGCATACACCGCTCCCGAAACCGAGCCGTTAACACTGTAATTGGCTGGGTTCGTATCGCCATTTACGGGCTTCCAGAACAAACTGACGTCGTTTCCGGAGCCTTCCTGACTAATTTCCAGCAGATCCCTGCCCGATACCTTATCAAAGTAAAACCGGTATTCGGTGTTCTCGGAAGCTGCTCCGCTGCTCAGCATGGCGCTATCGGTCATTTTCACATGAAACCGATTAAAATTGTTATCGTCTCTCATGGTGGACAGATGCGAATAGATGCGGTAAAATCCCGAATTTGTGTATTGATCTACATAAAACCGCTCGTTCCAACCGGGTATGCTTGCCGATGCTTTGATCTCGAACGTCCTATCCGTGCTGGTGCCGTGCGGGGCGCCGCTTACAATATTAAAATATTGATGCGTATTGCTCAGAAACTGTTCTGCCGTAAAGTAATTCTGGATCGTCAAATATTTGTTGTTATCCAAGGCTTTGATGGAGTAGGCCGTTCTAGTGGCTCCAACCTCGGGCTCCTTAAGGTCCACGGTGGCAAAATAATCAAGGACATAGAGAGCGAAGTTAGATGCCTCCGCGGCATTTGCCGTAAGCGATAGCTTTTCCGTGACAGGGTCAACCTTCACATATTTGCCTTCCCCGTTTTTCATTTTCATGATCATTGCTGCCGTCTTGCTGTTGGTCAAGTAATTCCCCATGTTCGGGCCTGCCATCTTGGTTGGAAGCTCCGCAACCACAAGTTTGTTCATCGCCTCTTGCAGCGACAAAACCGCTTGATTGACTTCGGTTTGCGTGGCACTGTTAAAACGCAATTTTTTTGCAATCGTGAGGGCTGACGAAAACACGGCCCAGCTATCCGGTGTGTATACGGTTCCAATTAACGGATCGGCTCGGTCTATCAGCGCGTTAAGCGCGGTTTTGTCGACCCCGTCGTTTACAATGGGATCACCCAGCGTAACGCTCAAGCTGGGTCCCGGATAGGCTGTATTCCTTGAGGAATACAACTCACTGGCGTTTACCGTGCTATCGTTCACTTTCGCTGTTGTAAGTCGAATACTGATTACTTTTCTTCCGTTACTCAAGGCATTTTGGAAGATGGGGGATAGATTAACGGAAAGGTTTTCTTCTCCGTTAGATGTTACATTATGGGTTACTATCGGTGATCCTGCGATATCATACGGACGGTTGTTGTACGTGACGTTGGTTACTGTCCATTGGGTGCCCGTGTCCCGTAAAGTTGATTCGCTTTCCGTAAATACCAGCTCGTTGGGCGCATGCGATTTTCTAAAGCTGAGTATCACGCTCATCTCGCTGATATCATATCTGTTTGTATCAATGGAGGATAAATCAAATTTGAAATAAGCATGCCGGGATTTCCCATAGATTAATTTTGCAGCATTTAATGTTGTTCCCAAGCTATTTCCTTGCCCGCTGAAATTAGACACAAAGGCGTCTTGCGCCGCCGTGAAGGTCAATGCCGACTCTGCTGCGTTCGCGGCTTTTATAGTTGATCCCGGGAAAAGGAAAGAAAACGACGTACAAAAACATAACAGTAAGGATATCATCTGCTTCAATTGCTGTTTCATGCTCGCGCTCCTTTCAAAAAGCACACAATGGGCTGATTCAATTCAATAGGTTTGAAACAACTGCGAGATAAGTGAACGCTTCCAACTCATTTTGCCCCCCTTGTTTATCCATGTTTGATAAGACCAAGAAACTGATTACTTATTTTAGTATGATGGTTTCGTTAGCTTCGTGGAATGAGGTATTTTAAGATCATGCTGATGTTTTTTAATCATTTCCCGGAAAATTGAGGAATACTATATGCTTCCAAAAAGAAAAAAAGCCCTTGATGTCCAAGGACTTTTCAGAAATAGGTAATTGAGACGTGCAGCGTTCCCAATGCCGATCAAGACATTGGCGACATGGCTTCATTCGTTTTATCTCTATGGAACAGACGTCGTGTGCTTGTCTTCGTATTATCGATCAATTCATAGACGATCGGCACGATAAGTAACGTAAGAATCGTCGATGTCGTCAACCCGCCGATAACAACGACAGCCAGCCCTTTGGAAATGATTGTTCCTTTGGAAAGTCCCAACGCCAAAGGCATGAGAGCGAATATCGTCGCCCCTGCCGTCATAATGATCGGGCGAAGTCGTGTTTGTCCCGCTTCCATCAGCGCCTCACGCACGGAGCGTCCTGCCTCGCGCAGCTGCTGAACACGATCGATAAGCACGATCGCATTAGTCACCACGACACCAATTAGCATAAGGAAACCGATTAGAGACGTCAGATTCAGAGATTCGCCAGTTACGAGCAAGCCTAACAGTCCGCCAATTGCCGCAAGCGGTAGTGAGAACAAAATGGCGAACGGTGCGCTTGCGTTGCCGAAAGCAAGAACCATGACCAAATATACTATAAAAATGGAAGCCGCCATTGCAAAATACATGTTTCTAAACTCTTTGTTGATATCGGCCGCAGCTCCCTGCAGCTCCGTATGAACGCCCGGAGGCAGTTCCATCTGGCTCAATATTTGAGAAGCTTGAGCGCTGACGCCACCTTTATCCTTGGAATCGATTTTGGCGGTAATTCTAACGTATTGCTCCTGATTATCCCGGGGAATTGAGGCCGGTCCTTCGACCTTCCGTATTTTCGTAATATCGCTTAGCTTAATCATTTGGCCTGCTGGGGCCGCGATCCGAATGTTTCCAACCTTGTCCACCGAGTTTTTGAAGCTGTTATCCATCATGATTTTCGTGTTGTAGGTGACATTATCGAACTTCAAATCGCCGATGGATTGCTCTCCTAGCCAAGAATACATCGAATCGATAATCTGTCCGGAGGAGAGGCCGTACATGCGTGCTTTGCTCTGATCGACGGCAATTTCCACTTCCTTATTCGTCACGCTCAAGCTGTCTTCCACATCAAGAAAGCCGGGAATTTCCTTCATTTTCGCTTTGACATCCTTGGCCGCTTGAATAAGCGCATCGACATCGTCACCCCGCAGCATATAGGAGAAATCAACGCCGCTTCCTCCGCCTCCGCCGCCAAGGCTGACGATACTGCCGCGAATCTCGCTCTCCTTCGGTATCATTTCTGCAATTTTGGCCTTCATGTCGTCGACGAGCCCTCTTGCGTTCGTCCCTTCGGTAGCAGACGCATTCAACGAAAAGCGAGAACTGCTCCCTCCGTTCCCACCCTCTCCGATGAGCGACTGCACATATTCGAACGCCGGTTCACCTGCGCCGTTCTTCGAATCCTGCATCATTGCCTCAATGCTTTTGACGATTTGGTCGGTCGTATCCAGGGAGGATTCCTTCGGCAAAGTGACACTGATGCTCATTTTCCTATCGGAATTGCTGCTTGGCATAAATTCGAATGCAAGAAACGGAACCGTGCCCGCTATCGACACAACCAACGCCAAAAACGCAAGTGCCATACTTTTCTTTCTATTGTTAAGCGACCACTCTAGCGCCTTTACATAGCCGGCCTCTGCTTTGCCCACGCGATGCTCATCGTGATGCTGAATGTTCTTCGAACGGAGCACAAGCAGCCTGGCAAGCATCGGAATCACCGTAACGGCGACGATCAAGGAAGATAGCAGGGCCACCGACAGAGTGATCGCAAACGGACGGAACAAATCTCCAAGCTCTCCTCCGACGAAGGCGATCGGAGCAAACACGCCCACTGTAGTCAGTGTTGAGGAAGTGATCGCGGAAGAAACCTGGCCCGTAGCCTTACTAATGACCGATTCTCCCCGTTCATGCGTCTTGACCAACTCGCTGTATATATTCTCGATAACAACGATACTATCGTCAACGACTCTTCCGACGGCGATGGCCATGCCACCTAGAGTCATAATGTTGAGCGTGATGTTGAGAGGCGCCATGATCAACAGCGTTATTAAGATGGACAAAGGAATTGAAACAAGGACAATCAGTGTCATACGAAAGTTTTTGAGAAAAACTAATATCATGATGGAAGCTAGAAGCGCCCCCAGCGCCCCTTCCTTAATCATCCCATTGATCGACTCCTGAACGACCTCGGAGTTTTTGTTGATCGACAGGAATTCAACGTTCGGATATTGTCTTTGCCACCCTGCAATCATCGCATCCGCTTTATTTGCAAATTCAACCGAATTCGTTCCGGTCGTTTTGTATAAAATGACCCCGATGGACGGTTGACCGTTCAAACGGGAGATGAGTTTGGATTGATTAATGGCTTGGATCTTGGCGACTTGCTTAAGCAGCAGCATGTCCCCGGACACTGAATTGAGCTTAACGTTCTCCAAAGCGTAAATGCTGTTAATGTCGCTTTTCACGCGAACCATTTGATCGGTTCCGTCCTCATTCAGAACACCGACAGGGCTTGTGCGAAGAGCTGTTTGAATCGACCGAGTCACATCGGAGGGCATCAGCCCGTAGCTGTTCATCGCGTTACCGTCCAACTTGATCGTCAGTACCGCTTCATTACTGCCGATAGAATCGACGTGATCGAGCCCTTTAATCGTTGTAAATCCGGGCTGAAACACATCTTTATACAGCTTATCCAGCTGCTGCTGATTCGTGTTTTCCTTGACAAACACCGCCATCGTATACTCTGGAATAGCAGCCATCCCGTACGTCTTCACCTTGGGTCGCTCCGCCGACTGCGGCAAGTTTACACCCGCGATCAACGCCTCGACGTCGTTTTTGGCTTTATCCGTATTCTGCCCATGCTCCAGCGTAATCGTAATCTGCGAATAATTGTCGCTGGATATCGACTGCAAATTTTTAATCCCGCTAAGCCCTGCGACCGCCTTCTCCAACGGCTTCGTTATTTGCTCCAGAATATCTTTGGGAGGGGCCTGATACTGTGTCTGAATAAAGACGTACGGGATCGATACCTCGGGAAATAATTCTGCTTTCAGTAAAGTAGCTGCATACGTCCCCCCGCCGAACAACAGCAGGATGATAATTAATACGGCCGCTATGTTTTTCATGGAAAACTGCGTTAGTGAATTCATCTCTCTACTCCTACACTTAAATTTATATATAAGACGGAATATTTGGCGATATCCCTTCAATCTCCGTGAATTAGAAAGTCCCCTACCTTCCAATATAAAGGAGATATATTGAAGTTCTATTAAGTGACAATTAACAAAATATTAACTCTAATTTTTTTCTGTAAAAGGCCTTTTTATTCCATCTGTTAGCGTGTGTCCACTTTAGGTCCATTTTTACGCGTAAAAACAAAAACAGCAAACAAGTGGCTCGCTGTTTTTGTTTTTCTTCAATATGAAGGATCAACGGCCTCGCTCTCCTACCTACCTAAGTTCGGTAATCCCCGCCTCTTCCTGGTGTTACTAAATGGCCGCAAAAAAAGCAGTAAACCCGACCTATGATGCGGGCCGGGTAAGAAATAAAGTTGTTTTAAATCATTGAATTAACGTTCTTCGTAAGCGTAATTTTCTAAAAAGTACGGTCAATAAAGCATCGACACCAAATACTGTATTTGAATGACCCAGTTCTCGCATTTTCCTTAATTCAATGACCTCAAAGTCACGGAATATTAATCTTAATTTTTCTTCTGTAAATCCTAATCCACCCTTTAAGCTACACTCCCTATAAACATCCCAATCAGACATTGCCGGTTACAGCAACCTTGAAAGTGCAATCAAAATATCCGCTTTATCCGGAGCGATTTTGTTTCCTCTAATGACGGACAGTTCATAGGTATAAGCGTTGAACTCTTTATCCTTTTGCTCATCGGCTTGATTCTCGGCATTATCGATTTTTGCGAGAAGCGAGTTTATCACGCCGTTCAAGCCGGTCGCGTCGCTTTCCGTAACGAAACGACGAGTCAGTTCACGCAAATCGTTAAACGAGAGAGTGACAGTATAGGTACCAGTCGAACTTGCTTGGTTCCCGGCAAGATCTGTCGCTTTTACCGTAACCGTATGCGTACCGACTCCTAGCCTATACGCTGGGACCCCATCTACCTGCGTATTCGTACACGGATTGGCTAAAAGACCCGATAAGGCGTCAGTCGCTGTACAGAAAAGATAAACCGCCTCGGTTACCGAGTAGGTGGCTTCGCCGATCCACCGAATGACTGGGGCTGTTTTGTCAATGTTGCTTACCGTATAGCTGGTTATGTTCGACATGATGCCTAAAGAATCAATTCCTCTTGCAAAGACGGTACTATTTTCCGCTACGCGAACAGGTGCGGTGTAAGCAGCCCAGATGCCATTTTCACCTATTTTATATTCTTTTGTGACTGCTTTATCCGAATAATTGATTGTTACAATGACATCGGTGTTGGTCGGCAATGTCATATTTGCAGAAAAGGTGGCATCCGCCGGTGCAGGAAGCTTCACGAATCGTACTGCATTAGCACGTGCGTATCCGTAATTGTTGGCAGGAGGAGAAGTCATGCGCGTCAATTTGACATATCCTTCTGTCCCCTCAGCGAAATAGTGGATTCCCAAATCCACCCATCTCATTTCTCCGACGGTTTGATTCACATATGTCGTAGTCAATCCGTCGGCACTGTATACATCCACTTTTGCGTTCGGATCGCTATTTGTGAAGACCATTGTAAAGAATGAAACCTGGTACCAACCTGAGTATAAATTGGGCCGCCATGTTGCGCTGGCTACTCCCGATACCGAGTATCTCGTCGGAGATATACCGTCAGCTCCGGTAATATTGCTATCCGTCCACTCCCCTGTTTCAGAGTATCCCGGACCTCCGTTCATGAGTACCACATTGTCGGAACGTTCAGGCTCCGCCCCTTCTCCTGTCTCTTCAGGTTTAGCCGTCGGTTCGGGCAAGCCTATGAGCAGATCACGATAGGCAGGCTGCAATCCGGCATTATCCGCAAGATTCGTTGGAAATTCGGCATCATCGGGCTTCAAACCGAAATAGTTATTTGATATAATGTTAGTCACATTATTTACACCATGATAATCTTTTGGAACATTGTAAGTCATATTTTCTTTTACAGTTATATAGGAAGAACCCTCATCCAAGTATATACCGCTATATACATGAATTTGATCGTGGATCAAGTTTCGTTCAATTGTCGTTCCGGGCTGCTTGCCCAATGTGTAAATCCCTCCACCGTCCCTTAATTTATACATGTAATGATGAATGTGGTTTCCTGCGATCTTATTATTCTTCATGGTATTCGATTGGGTTTGCGCAGCCCAGCCCCAACCGACCGAAATAGCCGAATAGGGCAAATCGTATAATTCATTGTTTAAAATATTCAGTTCCTCTACATAGAGTCCAAAAATCCCGGTGCTTCCCCAGTACTCGGCAGCTACATTGTATATGACGTTGTTGCTAATCGTATTCCGGCGCGTTACCTGCCGAACGTCAAGCGGGTAAGCGTCCTGCAAGTCGCCAACAATAACCGCCGCCGCAGATATATCCGTAAAGATGTTACCAGTAATATTTACATCGGAAGTTCCGTACTCAAGGACGATTCCAGCCGCTCCCATATGTTCAACTCGGTTTCTTTCGAAGCTGATATGGTTAGCTGCGTGAATCAAAATATTTCCAGACACTTTCTCTCCTTGATTCTTGCTGCCAAATTGATTAACTCCTCCTGCAATAATATCCCCTTGTATCGTAGAGATGCCTTTCTCGCTTGGGCGCATCCATGTACCGTAACGGAACGTAATTCCATTGAACTTCAAATACTCGACAGGTTGCTCAAGCGTACCTTGGATATCGATTAATTTCTCGATTTGAGGGGCGATGATCTCGGATGAGATAGGTTCTTTCCCAGGCAGAGGCCAATAATAAAGTTCCTGAGCAACAGGATCCAAGTACCATTCTCCCGGCTTATCCAACAGCTCTCTGGCGTTCTCGATTTGAAATCCGTAAAGATTCGGTCCATGAGCCGTATATCCCGATGTCAGCATCCAGTTGAAATAAGGCTGCTTCATAATAATTTCATTTGTCCCCGGCTGAGGACCAGGCAATATTCGATCAACCTCTGCTCTGCTATGCCGCCACCCTTTATACCAAGAAAGTTCGATCTGATTGGCATTTTGCCAATTGCCGATCACCTGATCGCTTACTATGAATCCAGATTTATCGGCATTGAAGCTGATTGCGCTATATAATTCATCGGATTTGGCTCGATCTGCCCGCTTTCCGTTTACATACAGCTGACGAAAAGACATATTACCTACAGAAGCCTTCCACACATCGCTTCCGTTCACTTGCGTCCATCCGGTAATGCGTGTGCCGCCACTGATTACCGGTTGTTCGCCGTCTTTATTCCTGTAAGCGATATTGTAGCCGTTGGTTCCAGAATCTTGTGCTGTAAACCGCAGAGAATCGCTTAGTTGATAAATTCCGCCGCTCAAATAAACGGTTATATCTCCATCCATATTGCTATTTATCGTCCGAATGAAACTCTGTGCCTTGCCAATGGTGGCAAATGGGGCCTCGGCTGTGCCGGGATTATGGTCATTTCCATCGGGTGATACAAAGTACTCTTTGATCGGATTGCTTGCAATCGCTGTAGTAAATGTCCATGAGGTCGTTCCGTCAAGCAACATGCCTTCCGTGTCGACTAAGTCGTGCGATAGCTCTAATGTATAGGAAGCACCAAACTCCAACGAAGCCAGAGGTGAAACCTCCACTGCCCTGCCTGTTTCCAGCACTTTAATCTGAATGGGAACAAGACTTTGATTCGAATGTTTTCGCAGCAAGATCCGTTCCGTTGTAAGCAATTCAGTTGTCATGTTTTTGGAAAATCCGACGGTAAAAGACGTATTTATGTTTACTTCATTGCTTAAGACAGGAGCTCTTATTTGTGCTGTCGGCGAACTGAACACTTGTTCAAACTTCACAGCGTCTGCGCGCGCAAAGGAGCCGCTCTTCGGAGTGATATGAACATTTCCTCCATTCCCTTCAGCAAAGGTAAAAAGCCCCAAATCAACCCAGCCCGGATTACCTGTCGTATAATCTAAAAATGTCGTACTCGTGCCGAATGCATGGTTTACATCTATTCGGGAACCATTATCACTGTTAGCGCTTACAAGCTTATATATAGAAACGCGGTATGTCCCGGCCTCCAGACTGGGAGTCCATTGGGCACTGGCTCCATTACTGATTCCATATCGGGTCGATGTGTTGTTATACCCTTTTACCGTTGTGCTCTCCTGCCAAGAACCGCTTTCCGAATAACCTGGATCACCATCATCAATAATGACAGTCTGCGGCGGTTTCCTTTCCGTAGTGAAATGCCACTCTTTTATTCCATCAATCGGATTCCCTGAAAGATCAGTAACATAAGAACTTATAACAACCGAGTATGATTTGGAATACATTAATGGGGAAACAGGCATGAGCTGAAAGTTGTTATTATGAAACTGATAAACACAATCCACAACTGTTCCGGAATCCGTCTCCTGAAGCTGAATGCTGCTGGCATTCATTGAAGCAGGTTCCATATTTTCGCTGAAAGATAGCTGGATGATGCCGCCTATTTGCGCACTTTCAAGATCTACGGGTTGTATAAGCTGAGCTGTCGGCGGGATCG
This sequence comes from Paenibacillus silviterrae, assembly GCF_030167925.1. Classification (GTDB taxonomy): domain Bacteria; phylum Bacillota; class Bacilli; order Paenibacillales; family NBRC-103111; genus Paenibacillus_G; species Paenibacillus_G silviterrae. Next base: position 148,531 of record NZ_JASKUT010000002.1, on the reverse strand, counting down.
TATCCATAGGCAGATCGCCAAGCCTTTCAAACTTTACCGCATCCGTACGTGCAAAGTTGCCATCAAGCGCTCCGCTTTGCCAGGTATATAAGACATTCCCCGCGTTTCCATCCTCGAAAGGGAAAGTACCCAATTCCACCCACCCTGATGAACCCGTTCGGTGATTGAGGTATTGTGTATTCGTCCCTCCGGAATAATTGACGTCGATCTTCGCATTCGTTGCGCTGGTCGAATGAACAATTTTGTAAATGGAAACCCGATATAAACCAGCCTGCAAGTGGGGGCTCCAACTTGCCGTGGCAGGTGTATTGGAATATCCATAACGGGTGTATGAATTGTTGTACCCCTTTAACCCTGTTGAAGCAGCCCAATTTCCTTGTTCGGAATACTCGGGATCTTCATTATCGATAACGATCGTCGAAGAGTTTGGATATTGTGCGCCTCTAGCTTGCTGGATAGAGACAGTACCTACTAAATACAGCATCAAGAGAGAAAACAAGATGATTTTTCGTAAGGATAGCCTCGTATTTGCAAGTTCCCTCATAAATTTACTACCACCTTTACCGTAATAAGGATGAATAACTTATGCAGCTGGCCGATTGCCAACGGATAAAATCCAATGGCAACCGGGACCAAGCCAATCTGACGTTAGCGGGAATCATTAGCGCCGTTACTTCAAAATCCCTTGATCCTTCAAATTTTTCTCGATGTACTTCTGATACTGCGGGTATGCGTACTTCGTATCGAGTGTTTTCAAGAAATTATCCCAGTTGTTCAGCGAATCTTTGCCGGCGATAAACTTGAGTAGCGATTCGTTTATGAATTTCTTCCGGTCCTCCCACATCGCATCGGACGGGTCCGGGGTAACGAACGTTTCGACGCCGAGCGGCTTGACGTATTGCTGGTTGAGCTTCTGGAACTCCGCCGTCTTCTCGTTCGTGTAATTGAAATATAGCGCATCGTTCGCCCTGCGGTTATTCGCATAGTTGTTCATCCATCTATACTTGTCTTGAAGCTCCTTATTCGCTTTGTTCTCTTGGTTGATTTTCACCTTGCCGTCCGCCATGTCCCAGTTGACGCCCTTGATGCCATAGGCAAAGTACGGGTATGCTTCCTTGTCGGTAAACCAGTATTGCAGCATCGTCATGATGCGCTTGACCTTCTCAGAGTCCTTCGCCGCTTTGGTAGAAATGGACCACAAGTTGTTTTGTGGATTCGTAGTAGTGGAATACTGGTCGCCGTGCGGTCCTTTCATCGGTGGGATCAGCACCCAATCCGGCACCTCGCCTAGCACGTCTTTCATCTTTTTCTGATTGCTCAGCTCCATCGAGCGCCAGTCCTGCACCATGATTCCGACCTTGCCGGAGTAAAACTTGTTTTCGATGCCAGCGTTATCCGTGATCGTCATCCAATCCGGATCGATGACCTTCGCTTCCTGCATCTTGTTCATGAAACCTATCGCTTCCTTCATACGCGCATCGGTCGTCGCATATACAAGCTTGCCGTCCTTAACGCTGATGCCGCCCGGATGGACGCCATACATGAGCATGAGCGGGTCGATGCCGAGGCCGCCCAGCTCGCCCGATTTTTGCACGCCCATTACATAGCCGTACGTGTCGTTCTTGCCGTTTCCATCCGGGTCATTGTTCGTAAACGCCTTCATGACCTCAAGCAGCTCATCCGGCGTCGTCGGCGTCTTCAAATTGAGTTTTTTGAGCCAGTCGCCCCTGACCCAAATGCCCCGGATGCCTTGAACAAGCTCGTAGCCCGGCGTTCCCAGCACCTTGCCTTTGTATGTCAGCGCATCCCATACGTCGTTTGAATAATTGCTTTTAAGCGCGGGATAATCTTTCAAAACGCCGTCGATATCCGCGATGATGCCTTGGTCATAATATTGGACGGCCATCGCGCGATCCGTCATGTAGATCAGATCGGGCACGTCGCCGGATGCGACCATCGTATTCAGCTTTTGCTTCGCCTGATCGTTCGGCACGAACGTGATCTGCAGGTCGATATTCGCCGATTTGTCCAGCATTTGATGAAGCGGGTCCTCTTCTTTGTTAAGGGGGAGCGGGTTAGCCGGCGAGAACCCGCCGGAGTGGAACATCGTCACCGTGATTTTCTTGTCAAAAGCTTGTGCCGCGCCGCCTTGTCCCGTTGCGGATGGGGACGGCGAATCGCCGCTCTCCGCACCGTTGTCACCGCATGCCGCCAGCACCGTCGCCGCTGTTGTAACTGTTACTATAACGGACAGCCACTTGGATATCCCTTTCATGTCGACCTCTCCTTTTATATCGCCTGGAATGGAAATGTATGTCATCCGCTGAACGTCCGGACGTTCAGCGGGATAAACCGATTTTACCCTTTTACGGCGCCAATGAGTACTCCCTTGGTGAAATGCTTCTGGATGAACGGATAGACAAGCAAAATGGGTACGGTCGAGACGATGACTGCGGCCATTTGGATGGCCAGCGAGCTAACGGAAGCGTCGTTGCTCTGCTCCTGCACCTCCTGCATTTGCGATTGCAACAAAATCGTGCGCAGCACAACCTGAAGCGGCCATAATCTCCGGTCATTCAAATACAGCACCCCGTCGAAATAGCTGTTCCAATGGCCTACCGCATAAAATAGGCTGATCGTCACTATCGAGGGCATGGAAAGCGGAAGCACGATCCTCCAAAGCGTCGTCAGCTCGCCGGCGCCGTCTACGGTCGCGGACTCCATAAGCTCGGAGGGCAGCTGCTCGAAAAAACCTTTTATTATAATGAGATTGAACGCGCTGACCAGACTCGGGACGATGAGCGCCCAGAACGAATTCATGAGACCGAGCGACTTGACGACAAGATACGTCGGAATCGTGCCGCCGCTGAACAGAATCGTGAATACGATCATAAGCAGGAGTCCGCTTCGCCCAGGCAGCATTTTGCGGGAAAGCGCGTATGCGGCCAGTGTGGTGGCGATCATGCTGAGTGACGTGCCGATGACCGTGCGGAGTATGGTAATCGTATACGCCTGCCGGATGCCGAACGTATTCGACAGAACCGTTTTGTAGGCGCCCCATGCGAACTGGTCCGGTATGAGAACGATGCCCTTGCGGACGACCTCCGCCTCGGATGTGACGGATACCATGGATACGTAGAAGAAAGGGAACAAAGTAATAAGCGAAATCGCGATCAGAAGGACATAAATGATCCCTTGCATGCTTCGGTCGAGCGGTGTGAGGTGATTCATGGTTCGTTCTCCTTCTACCAAATTTGCCCGTCGAATCGTTTGGCCAGCTGATTGGACAAGACGACGAGCACCGTGGCGATAACCGATTTGAAGACGCCTACCGCAGCGGCTAGTCCGATCTGCATCCGTTCGATGCCTTGGCGGTATACCCAGGTATCGATAATGTCGGCTTTTTCCTGATTAAACGAGTTGGTGAAAATGAAAATTTGATCGAAGCCCGCATCGAGGATGCTTCCCATTCGCAAAATCAGTAAAATGATGATGACGTTACGAATTCCCGGCAGCGTAATGTGCCACAGCTGGCGCCATTTGCCTGCCCCGTCGATGCGGGACGCTTCGTATAGACTCGGGTCGATGCCAGTGAGTGCGGCCATGTACAGAATGGCCCCCCAGCCGACCTCCTTCCAAATGTCGGAGGCGACGATCATGAACCTCGCCCAGTCGGGATCCGTCAGGAACGAGACCGATTCCATGCCACCCTGCTTCAGCAGCGCGTTGACCAGCCCGCTCCCCGGAGCGAACAAAGCGACCATCAAGCCGTAGGCGATGACCCATGAAATGAAATGGGGCAAATACGTGATCGTTTGCACCGTTCTTTTGAGCCAGTTAATCTGGACTTCATTAAGCATGAGAGCGAGAACGATCGGAGCACTGAAGCCGAACGCCAGCTTATAGAAGGAAATCAGGATCGTATTAAGCAAAATATCCTTGAAATACACGCCGTTAATAAACGTCTTAAAATTATCCAGACCGACCCACGGGCTCTCGAAAAAGCCTAGTGTCAAGTTGTATTGCTTGAATGCCACAATAATGCCGGCCATCGGCACGTATTTGAAGACGATAAAATAAATCAGCTCAGGCACGAGAAGCAAATACAGCACTTTATACTTCCAAATCCGCTTCCACAACGTCCGCCGGATCACCTTCCGGTACGTTTGCTCCATTCCGCTTGCCATTGCTTGCATCTGCGACGCACCTCCTTGTCTTTGTCTCTAGCCCTCATTATAAAGCGGGACGCTTCGCCGCAATTCCAAAATCGTAAGCGTTTTTTCCAAAATCGTAAGAATGCCGAAGTTCGTAAAATTTTGGAATCGGCTGCGTAAAATCCGGGAATCGGCCCGCTTGGCGCATGGTATAATGAGAGCAGCGAACCCGTGGAGGACATGCCTATGCGATATCGATATAACAGCCTGACGTTCAAATTGTTTATCATTTGCCTCGTTTTCGTCTTCGGCACCGTTTTCGTTTTATTCCAGATGTCCCACCGGATGATCGGGCGAGAAATCCGTTCATACAACGATTTCTATATCGAGCAGATGCAATCGAAGGTCGACCAATATATCAGCCTCAGCTCCGCTTCGCTCGATACGATTTTGTACGCGCTCGAATCCGCATACACGAACGAGGTAACGAACCCCGACGATATGCTGCCGGTACTTCGCAAGCTGTATGACTTGAACGCCGGTCTTGTCTCCAACGTGTATATGATAAACGGCGATGCTTCCATGGTCGGAGGAGGGCCGCGCAGCGTTCTGTTCAATGAGCCGTACGAACAGCGGCGCACGGTCCTTGCGGAAGCACTGGCGAACAAAACGTCGGTATACGTCAGTCCCCCGTACCGCTCGAAGCAGCAGGACTGGACTGTGACGATGGCCAAGTATATCGCCGGCTCCAGCCCGCAGAAGGTTGCCGCGCTCGATATCGATCTCGGGGAGATGGAACGGTCTCTCCTCACGATCAACCGCAGCGACCTGCTCGGTATCGCCATCGTCGATCCGGAGGGGACACTTGTGGCCGGCAACCTGACCAATATCGCCGAGCTCGACCCGAATACCCGCACCTTTACGTTCGGGGAGACCGGATCCGGGCAATTGCTCAGCCAGAGCGCCATCAGCGGGGTGCTCCATACCGGGTCGCCCGAGAAAAACTGGTATTACCGTAAATTTCCCGGCTCGCGCTTCAACTGGACGATCATGACGTTCTATACGGACAGTTTGCTACAGCAATCGCTCAAACGAACTGAAACCTACAATCTCGCCATGCTTGGCGTCGGTCTGGTGCTCAGCGCGTTGATCGCGGCTTTCATTACACGCTACATCCGCAAGCCGCTCGCTGTTCTGATCAGCAATATGCGACTGGTCAAACAAGGGTTTCTCGATATTCCCGTGGTGCTCGACCGCAAGGACGAATTCGGCGAGCTTTCACAGGCGTTCGACTCGATGCTGCGGCAAATCGCAGAGTTGCTCGAGCAGGTGAAGCACAGCCACGAACTGCAGCGCGAGCTGGAAATCCAAGTGCTGCAGTCGCAAATCAATCCGCATTTTTTGTACAACACGCTGGGCGCCATCAGCAATGCGGTCAGCCTCGGTTATCTGGACAAGGTCGACCCGATCATCCGCTCGCTCATCCGGATTCTTGAGTACGGCGTTGCGAACGATTCGCGCTTCGTGCCGCTGTCCGAGGAGCTGGCGAACGTCCGTGAATATTTGTTCATCCAGAATGCCCGTTACAAATCGCAGTACGGGCTGATCGAAACGATCGAGCCGGGACTTGAACGCATTACGGTCTTTCGTCTGCTCTTGCAGCCAATCGTGGAAAACAGCTTGTTTCATGGTTACAGCGGCGGAAGGACTCCCGGGGATATCGCCATTCGCGCATATCGAGCCAATGGAACCGTCGTGATCGAGACGGCGGATAGCGGAACCGGCATGACGGAGGAACAGGCGGTTCGGCTACTCCAGCCAGCGGAAGCAGCCGAAGGTGCCGAGGATTCGCGCAAACGAATCGGCCTGCTCAATATCCATCAGCGCATTCAGCTGTACTATGGAGAAGCGTACGGACTTGCGATTGAGAGCCGTGTCGGATTCGGAACGCGCGTTATCGCGCTTTTTCCGGATACGACGTCTTCGTAAGAGGCGCATTTCCGCTATGAAGTTTCACCACAAGAACGGCATGGGAAGATCTCGCTATGATAAGATACCTCTGGAGGTGAAGGGAAATGAAAATCCGCTGCATCGTCGTAGACGACGAAGAAATGATTCTCGAGCGATTGGAGCAATTTTTCTCCAGGCATGAATCGGAATTCGAGCTTGTCGGTAAAGCGTATTCCGGCGCGGAGGGCGCCAAACTTGCAGCGGCAGCCAAGCCGGATATCGTCCTGACGGACATCGTCATGCCGGGCATGAACGGGATCGAAATGATCGAACAGCTTCGTCTTGAGCTGCCGCACACGGATTTCGTCATTCTTAGCGCATATACCGATTTCGCTTACGCCAAGCAAGCGATGCGCATGAACGTGCAGGAATATGTAGTCAAAGTACCGCTTTCGGAAGAGGAGCTGCTCGCGGCGCTGCGCCGGACGGAGGAAAGGCTTAAGCAGCAGAGTTCCCAGCAAAGGGAGTTGCAAAAACTGGTCAGACACCGGCTGGAAAACGTGTACCGCATTCGCAGACAACTGATGGGAGAATTGCTGCGTGGAGACCTGTCCCCGCAGCAGCTCGCGGGGCTTGCCGAGAGCATGAACGTAGATGCGAAGGTTGCCGAACGCTATTGCTGCTTGGTGATGGAATGGGTCGACTACTCTATGTTCATGAGAAACTTTTTAGTGCACGATCAAAGAACGATCCGTTATGCGATGCTGAACGTCGCGGAAGAAACGATTCGCGAGCAATGCATCGGCTTCGCTTGCGAATATTCCAACGAGCGGCTGCTTGCCGTCGTCTCGTGGCCGAACATGAACAGCGCCGCCGAGCTGCTAGCCAGGAGCTTGGAGCTGGGCCAGCGGCTAATCGCGAATATGCGAAGCTACCTGAAGCAAGACATCCATGTCGCGGTCAGCGAGCGGTACGGCGGCTGGGAAACGCTCCGGCTCGCGTTTCACGAAGCGTCCTCTCTTTGCCTGCATGGCTACTATGCTGCTGGCAGCGAGATTTTTACCCGGCAAACCGTCCTGCCCGTCAAAAAAGATGCTGAAGAAACGATGGCAAGCGAGCTTGACCGGCTCTTCGTGAAGCTATTGGAGGAACGGCCCGTCGCGGAGCTGATGACGGCGGCCGAACGGCTGAAGGGAACGGCCCGGCAGCTTCGTTTGCCGTCGATAAAACTTAGAGCGTTGCTTACGGAATTTATCGTCAAAGCCGGGCGTGAAGCGGCTGCGCGCCATAAACAGCTGGGCACTTTGCCCGATATCGGCAAGCCGGAGCAGGACAAATCGGGATTTGACGCTCACTGGCAAATGCTTGCGGACGCGATCCGCATCTATCTGGATAAACCGCCCGAATCGGGTAAGCAGGAAATCGTGAGAGCGAAGCATTATATCGAGACGCATTTGCCGGAGCGTTTGACTTTGGACGACGTCGCTTCCTTCATCGGACTCGCACCGACCTATTTCAGCGCGCTGTTCAAAAAGGAGAACGGCGAATCGTTCGTCGACTACGTCAACCGGCGCAAAGTCGAGAAAGCCGCAGCACTCCTGAAGGAACGGGAATATTCGAACAATCAGCTCTGCATGCTGGTCGGTATCCAGAGCGAAAAATATTTGTGCAAGCTGTTCAAGGACATGTACGGCATACCGCCGCAAAAATTCCGCAAAAGCATCCGGTGAAGCGGCGGCTATCCGCCGTTCACCATATGCAAACAAGCAAGCGACTAGTCCCGTGCGACCTCCCCGACCTGACACGGCGTAAAACGTAGCAGCTGGGCCGCGTGGCGCAGATGGATTTTGTTCAGCGTACCGATGATCGACTCGCCCACCTGCTCCTTGAACATTTGCGCAAGCCGCGACATGTTGCCCATGTCTCTCTATGTATCGCCGAATGAGGCTGGGGGATCCTGGCACCTTGGTGACAGCCTCGCTCGGATTATAATATCATCATCAATAAAATATTATATTTATAATTGTCAGAATATTGTGAATTAAAAGAAAACATGTTATGATAGGTACATCAAAAGAAACGGAGGTAATCACGATGCCACCTTAGCTAAGATCAACCATCAACGTAAACCGAAGGGAGAAGGATTCCAATGGGGCAGCGTAAGGCGAAGCGTGAAGAACGCGGGTACATATCGAAATAACGAGGAAGGAGTTTACAATTGAATACGTCAGAACGATAGGGATCTCACCGGAAGCGGCGGGATCCCTATTTGCGTCAAAAAAAATGAAGACCCGCAGCAGCTTCATACGATGTGCTAGGGGTCTTGTTTATGCTTCTATTCTTCAACCATTTCTCTTTGATACGCGATATATAGAAAGATCAGCAGTAGAAACAGAATGCCGCAAATGACATATAAGACAAGCGCATTGCGCAAAAATAAACTCAAGCTTACCGATAACGAGGCGCAAATGAATAGACCAAGGGCAAGCCTCGTGCTCGCCGTTAATCGCAGTAAGCTTTTGGTAGCCGGCTGCACAAAGGTGAAGCCGATTCTCATTCTTCTCAGTATTAGGAAGAAGGTCAGCTGCAATGCCGTTTTTAATAAGAGAACCGCCAGTATTGAATTTTCCTGCTTCCATACTTGTATCGCTTCATGGAAATGAAAATTGCTTAAGAGCATGGCCGAAACCGGTTCGAACAATCCGCTCACGACATAGCCGAATTGACTGACAAGCAGCGAATGCTGCCAATTGAACCTGAAAATCATCAGCAGGCATAAAAACAATAAAAAAGGCTGCACGATCCCCGTAACGATAAACCATTTGTTGAGTTGAATGACCACCGACACTACGGAAAGCAATATGATGGATATGGTTACTTCCCTTTTGTAGCGAAGCATTGGAATTCGAAAAAGCGCAAAGGCAATGGCCATAATATTAAACCACATGGCAAGTACAAATAAAACAATGATTGATGGAGACATAGGATGCCCTACCCCGAATCTACAGGAATGTGTACCCCTCAAAGGTATTGCACTTTTCGACAATTTCCAACACATATCTTGCTGGATTTTGCATTAAGACAGCGTTAACCACGCTCTCTTATTTTGCCAGTGCACGTCTACCGGCATTTCAAAGAAATCCGATAGCGTTTCCTTCTGCAAGACCTCTTGACTGGGACCATGGGCAAATACCTCGCCTCGACGAATGAGCATGGTTCGATTCAGGACCGGCACAATTTCTTCAATATGATGCGTTACATATAGGATCGTCGGTGCGTCAGACTGATTCGCCAGCTGCTGTACGCTGGATAGAAGTGCCTCCCGGGAAATAAAATCAAGCCCATTGGTCGCTTCATCCAGAATGAGCAGCTTAGGCGAAGCCATCAGCGCTCTCGCTATTAATAGCTTTTGCTTTTCCCCTTGGGAGCAGGACTGATATGTTCGATCCGCCAAGTGGCTGCACCCCAGCTGTGCCATTAACGATAAAGCTTTGTCCATTTCTTCTTCTGAGGTTTTCTCATAGAGACCGATGGAGGCGTGTTTGCCGCTGATCACGATATTTTGCGTTTTGTCATTGGTGTACAGCTTCTCTTGCAAGGACGAGCTGACCCAGCCGATCTGCTTGCGCATCTCTCTCAAATCTACCGTCCCGTACAGCTCCCCGAGCACGGAAACCTGCCCTTGCGTGGGCCATAAATATCCGTTGATCATGTTCAAAATGGTCGTCTTTCCCGAGCCGTTCAACCCGAGTACCGCCCAATGCTCTCCCTTATTTACAGTCCAGTTGATGTTTCCAAGGATCTCCTTCTGCTCCCTCCGGTAGGAAACCTGCTCAAGGCGAATGACTTCTTTCATGTCGCTTATCCTTTCTTTATTGATTTTCTTTGAATTTTTTGTACTGCCTATTGGCCTTCGATGCGAAATAAGCATAGATCCCGATTAAGGCCGGAAAGAACAGCCAGAAGAAGCCGCGAAAGAAGGCAAAAGGAGTTTCAAAGAGAAACGCTCTCCAGAAGTCGGAGCCGTTCATTTCCCAAAGTCCCGGGGTCAAATAAAGTGATTGTGGATCCAGGATTGCTTCCGGATGGATAGTGTCATTGGTAATGAACACCACCATGATGGGAGTAAACGTCCAAGCCAACGCAGCCCACATCTCCGACTGCCTCTTATACCTGCCCGCTTTGGAGTCTACGTCGGAGAAGATCTCTTCACTACCTTGCTTGTCTATCTTCCTAAAGTATTGATAGCCCGAGCTCTTCGTTCCCGAGAGATGTTCCCAGCCACTGTCTTCAAACAAAGCAAGGTAATCCTCGAAGTCTTCTCTTCTTTTGAAGGTACGGTAATCGACTTTGATGGTCGTATTCTCCGGCTCACTAGGTTTGAACTCGTAACCGAACGCCGTCTTACGTGTAAAGCGGCAGCCCTGCCTCGCCATCTCCCTCAGCCAGCGTTCTTCCTCGTCGAAGTTACTAAAGAATTTGTATTTCTTCATTCCTTATTCCTCCTCCGTATGGGTCAGACGTTCTTTCGTCACGTCCATCATGTGCTTCATCCGCTCGAAGTCAAGGCGCAAAATTTCCAATCCCTTGTCGGTAATGGCGTACACCTTGCGGCGGCTATCCTCGCTGGCCACGGGTTGAATGAGCTTCAGCTTCACAAGATTCTCCACTGCGCCGTACAGGGTACCTGCAGCCATGCGGACCTGCCCTCCACTGAGCTCCTCTACCTTCTGCATAATGAGATAACCATGTGCGGGCTCAACCAGAGCGAGCAGAATGTAATACACGGTTTCGGTCAAAGGCAAATGTTTATCTCTTCCCATAGTCTCCTCCAGGCTTATAGCATTTTGAATCACGATATTATAAAGAAGTACTATATAGTTTCACTATATACAGTTAAACTGAATAATGCAACTATCTTTTGGAACGGTTTTGTAACAGCTGCTTATTTTGCAAAAAAAAGCCGCCGGATGTGATCCGGCAGCCTATCTCTTTTCCTACACCTATATTCCGATTTTGAATATTCCATTCAATTCCCACATCCGCTTGCTTAGAGTAAAGTGGCTATAGCTCAGGTACCTCGTCCTTGTTCCCCGTAGAAAAGACTTGGATAGGTCCATCCCACCCTTCCTCTCTCCGTTCCTGAAACCGGTTATGGGTATACTCTCCAATCGTCTTTCTCCAGAATCGCTGTGCCGGCTCGTTCGTTTCCACCTGTGCAACCTTCCAGAGCCCGCTGAAGCGAGTAAACAATTCCATGCTAACGTGCCGGCCTACCCCGGATCTTCTGTATTTCTTCATCACGAAAAACTCGGCCATAGAATAGATTGTCTCCTTCTGCTCAGTGCTGCCCAGCTCCCGCACCAAGGCAAATCCGGCCAGCCTTCCGTTTACCTTGATGAAAAAGGGATGCCTCCCCGCCTCCGTCCAATAATGGTCCAGATACTTGTACTCGTATAAACCGTACTCATTCACGTCATCCGGTTCAAACTCACTAAAGTCATATTTATAGAGCTCCAATAGATTCCTAAGAATCGACTTTTGTTCATACTCTACCTGATGTATCGTAATCATGGGTACCTACCTGCTTTCACTCGCATTAATTTCGCCGTAGATGACAGCTCATTTACTTCCGAGTTTACGTCCGTCCGCCCCATTTGACAATAAGATCGTTTGATTATAATGAAATTTACCCTGGATGCAAAAAGGCAGCCTGACCTAAATAACGTCAGCTGCCTTACCTAATCTACACTTCGGCTTCAAACCGCAGCGGCATGCTTTTATAACCGTGAACGATGAAGCCTTCTGCCGGCGGCAGCGGTTCATCGTTCTCTCGGGCAAGCCGGCGCAGACGGCTCAGCACGGCCGAGAGGGCGATCTTGGCTTCCAGCCTGGCTAGCGGCGCACCGAGACAGAAGTGGACTCCGTGCCCGAAGGCAATATGCGGATTCGGATTACGATGAATATCGAAGCGCTGCGCATCGACGAATTTGTCTTCGTCCCGGTTCGCCGAACCGATGAAGGCAATCACGCGTTTTCCCGCAGGGATCCTCTGCCCCCCAAGCTCCGTCTCCTGTGTTGTCGTACGGAACATGGCCTGAACGGGCGACCGGTACCGAAGCACCTCTTCGATCGCGGAAGGAAGCAGGTCCGGGGCATCCATCAATTCCTGATAGGCTTCAGGATGCTCCAGCAGCGTTAATACGGCATTGCCGATCAGGTTGGTTGTCGTTTCATTTCCCGCCACAAGCAGCAAGATACAGAAGCCCAGGATATCCTGCTCGCTTAAGTGGATATTCTCTTCTTCGGCATGGATCAGTGCACTGATCAAATCTCCGTCCAGCGGCTCCGACTTACGGCGTTGAATAATATTCCGAAAGTAAGCGCTCATCTCCATATATGCCGTGCCGGAGCCTTGCGCTCCTCCTCCGATGACGACATCGGCGGAAGCGACGACCCGATCCGACCATCGCTTGAACTGTTCCCGGTCCTCCGCGGGAATTCCAAGAAGCTCGGCAATCACGATAACCGGAAGCGGGTAGGCAAAATCCTGAATCAGATCCATTCGCCCGGCGGAGGCGACTTGATCCAGCAGTTCGTTTGCGATCCGCTCGATGCGCGGCTCAAGAGCGGCTACTGCCTTTGGAGTGAACGCCTTGCTGACCAGTGAGCGAAGCTGCGTATGCCGCGGCGGGTCCGTTGTGATCAGGCTGAATCCGCCGCCTTGGCCTGAGGAGAAGCGGGCATGATCGGAGAGAACGGTTTTGACCTGATCATAACCGAAGGCCCCCCACAACCCCACAGCTTCCAGAAAGATGACGGATTGGTTGGAGCTTCGGACCATTTGATACAACGGATAAGGGTTTCGTAACACATCTGGTGATAATAGCGGGTTCAAGAGTATCCTCCCAATTACGACATATCCCTTAGTATGTGTGAGGAAGGATTTGGATATGCGGAACGGGACGTTACTTCAGCAGCCCGACTTCTCTGGCTTGTGCTTCCGTCAGGATAAATTCCTCATTCGGCCAAATTTCATCCTCCTCGCGGCGGCCGAACATGCTCATGATTTCCGCCCAGATCCCTTTCTCCATCGCTTCATTGGCCGTAATCATTACTTTCATCTGCTTCACTCCTTAACGATTATTTGAGGCTTGCTTCAATCAACCTCATCTTATTGTCCCAGCACTTTTGACTCAGATCGACCGGGTACTCTTCCGGATTGCTGTTTCTTTTGTATTCATCCCATAACAGCTCCAAATTTCGCTTGGCAAAAGCCTGAATCTCGTCTAGTGCGGGCAGCGTGTACACAAGCTTGCCTTCCACAAAGATATCGTGATGCAGATCGCGGGCCTCAAAGTTCGTAACGAATTTGCTGATGTAGGTATGAACGGGATGGAACATTTTGAGCCGGGCCTCATCTTGCGGATTCTCATCCTGAAGCGCAATATAATCGCCTTCAGCCTTTTGGTTCTCCCTGTTAATGATGCGGTATACCTTCTTCAGTCCGGGAGTTGTTACCTTTTCCGGATTGCCGGAAATTTTGATCGTATCCCGTCCGTCGATCTGCACCATCTTGTAAACTCCGCCAAGGGCAGGCATATCGTAGGCGGTGATCAGCTTAGTGCCTATCCCCCATGCATCGATCGAGGCTCCCTGCATTTTCAAATGGGTGATCGTATTGCTGTCCAGATCGTTGCTTGCATAAATTTTGGCTTGAGGGAAGCAGGCCGCATCAAGAAGCTTCCGGGCCTCCTTGGACAGGTATGCCAGGTCCCCGCTATCCAAACGGATGCCGTCAAACAAGGGGCCGAGCTCCAGCTCCCGTGCTACGCGAATGGCCGCGGGCACACCGGATTTTAACGTATCGAACGTATCCACCAGGAATACGCATTGGCGGCCCACTTCCTTCATCCGCTTCGCGTACATAAGCATCGCTTCATAATCGCTTTGCTTCGACTGCACCATGGCGTGCGCGTGAGTTCCCGCAATACGGGCGCCGAACAGCTTGCCGGCCCGCACGTTGGAGGTAGCGTCAAACCCGCCGATGATGGCCGCCCTCGCTCCCCACAGAGCCGCATCCATTTCGTGAGCGCGACGAGTCCCGAACTCGAGCAGCGGATCCTCCCCGGCGGCCTGCCGAATGCGTGCGGCCTTGGTTGCGATCAGCGTCTGATGATTGATGATGTTCAAAAGCGCGGTCTCGATCAGCTGTGCTTCCGCAAGCGGCGCCTCGACCCGAAGGATAGGCTCGTTGGCAAAAACGAGCTCCCCTTCCTTCATTCCGCGAAGGGTCCCCGTAAAGCGCACGCCGGCTAAGTAGGAAAGGAAAGCAGGATCATAGCCTTGCTCTTCGAGGTAAGCTAAGTCACTCTCGCTGAACCGGAAAGCTTGAATGTATTCGATTGCGCGCTGTAAGCCTGCAAATACGGCAAAGCCGTTCCCGAAGGGAATTTTGCGGAAATATAGCTCAAATACGGCCGGCGTCTCCTGCATTCCTTCGTTCCAGTACACCTCTGCCATATTAATCTGATATAAATCCGTGTGAAGTGCATAACCGTCGTCTTGGTACATTTGCTCCGTCCTCCTTCTTTCCCGTCACACTTCCGTTGACTTCACAAGTTGAATGCGGTATTTCCGTTCCAGCTCGGCAAAGCCGGCGGTCATCTGCTCCTCGAAGCCGGCAATCGGACTCATGCAGTCGGTCAGTACGGTAATCCGTTTCGTCAACTCAAGGTCGGCTAAGCCTTCGCATATTTGTCTTACTGATGTAAGCACACAGTGTGAGGCGGCCTCTCCGGCGATGATCGTCCGGTCATAAAGGGCAATCTCATCCAACAGCTCCCGGTGGGTGAGCCCGTGCGGATTGTGCTCGGGATGGACGATTCCGTACATTTCGCTGACCCGGTCCAACCCCTTGGTCAGTACATACGGGTTCGTTTGCGTGGCCAGGGCATGCTCCGTCACCGCTTGCTGAATGGTTCCTTCCAGCGCCGCGCCGGCGCTCCCCTGAAGGCAGTGGTACGTCCAGATCATGACGGCTCCGAGATGATGAAGGCAAGCCATAGACTGTTCCCTATCGTAAATAGGCATCCACAGGCCTTCCTGCACCTCCTCCTTAGTAATCAAGGTGAAGGGAGCAGGATGCTCCCCGGAGCCATTCCGCCACCAGCAAGGAAAGAAGATCGAGATGGGCTGATGCGTATCCAGCGAATAGCCGATTCTGGTTATCGTATGTCGGTGCTTAGCAATAAATGCGGCCAGCCGAGCCATATCCGCCCTGGCGCCTGTAACCGGAAGCGCCCCGCCTTCCATAAAATCCTCCTGGCAATCGATGAGCAAAGTAAACACTCGGGGATCCGTCATGGTAACCCTCCTTTAGGCTAGAAAATCGTGGCGTTTACTTTCGTTTCCTTGTATCGGAACAGCTCTGCAGGACGATGCGAGGTTCGTTTGGTCGTTTTCGGCCGCAGCACGCCATCCTTTGCTTCCATTACGTTTTCCAAAAACTTGTATTTCTTTCTCGCGTTTGCGGAGAAGGTAGACTCAATCTTAATGGCCGGGTCCTCGGGAGCGACCAGCAGCAACAGATTGCGCAGCTCCGAAAGCGTAAACTCCTCGGGCAGAAACTCCTTGAACATCGTCGTTTGTAGCAGCTCGCGGCGAATAACCTCCACAGCCTCCTGAATGATCATCGCGTGATCGAAGGCGAGCTTGGATTCGTCAAGCTCATGAACGGCGAACAGCTCCACGTCCTCGGCGTCATCTGCTGCCTTGCGTCTCTGCAGTACTTCTTCTCTTACAATCGCATAAAATGCATTGGAAATAATCCATCCCCGAGGATCCCGTCCCGGCTTGTCGTAAACGGCGAAATGCTTCATAAAGATGCCGTTCACGCCTGTTTCCTCCGCAAGCTCCCGGTGCGCCGCTTCCAATGCCGTTTCGTATTCATGGACAAACCCGCCGGGCAGCGCCCATTTGCCTCCTTCAATATTCGGCTTGCCGTTCTGATCGGATTTGGCTCGTCGAATGAGCATCAGCTTTAATGTATACGTTGGAGGCTTATGCTCTCCCTGTTTATCCGATACGATCGTAAATACGGCAATGTCACTCGTATATCCGTCCGGTGTCCTATACTTTCTCATCTTGTCGTTCACCGGACATTTCGTTTCCGATTCTACATGGGTCAAGGCAGCGCCTCCCTTTTTTTGTATTTAGTATTTCACTAATTACTTAGATTATATTCCAGCATATACAACAAGTCAATACTTTCATTATGACATTTAAGAAAACGGGCTTTATTTTCCTAATACTGGTTAGCAAAAGTGGAAATGCTAACCGTGAATTTATTCCATTGTTTGAAGAGGAGCAAGCCGATGAATCCAACTAAATATGCCAATAACTTAAGCATGCCGGAGCTGGATACGCTGGAGAAGCGTCTCAACCCCTTTGAGCTTCTGTCCAAGCTCAGGAAAGAAACGCCCGTACGTTACGATCCCGTAAGAAGCTGCTGGGACGTGTTCACCTACGAAGAGGTTCACCGAATTCTCAAGGATGCTGCTACCTTCTCCTCTGTGAGAAGCAATGCAGGGGGGCAAAATTTGCTGTTCATGGATCCTCCCAAGCATACCCAGATGCGCGATCTGGTCAATAAAGCCTTTACCCCCCGAGTCATAGAGGGCTTGGCCCCAAGAATTCGCTCGGTTACCGAGGAACTTCTGGCTGCGATAACCGGAGAGGAGATGGATGTCGTTGCGGAGCTGGCAACACCATTGCCCGTAATCGTTATCGCCGAGCTGCTGGGTGTGCCGTCGAAGGACAGGCAGCTGTTTAAGCGCTGGTCCGATTCGCTGGTTGAAAGCGCAGAGGGAGTATCCGATGAGGCATTCCAACGGCTGAACGAGAAGCGAATTCAAGTCGTCATGGAGCTTAGCCAATACTTTAAGGGGATATTGGAGCAGCGTAGTCAGCAGCTGCAGGACGATCTAATCTCGGCGCTGCTTCAAGCGGAAATTGAGGGCGAGCGTTTGTCGGAGCGGGAGCTGATACACTTCTGTATTCTGCTTCTGGCTGCGGGCAATGAGACGACCACCAATCTCATTACGAACGGCGTAAGGCTGTTGGCAGAGCGGCCGGAGCTCCAAACCGAGCTGGAGAACAACCTGGAATTGATCCCCGGGTTCGTCGAAGAAGTACTGAGATTCTACCCACCGATCGTAGCCATCGGACGCGTTGCTGCCAAGGATACAATGATTGGAGGACATACGATCAAGGCGGGAGAGCAGGTCATCTCTTGGGTCGGGGCAGCCAACCGGGATGAAGCCAAGTTTACAGCAGCCGAGCAATTCAATCTTCACCGCAAGCCGAATCCGCACATCTCCTTCGGCTTCGGCATTCATTTCTGCTTAGGCGCGCCGCTCGCACGGTTGGAGGGCCGGATTGCCTTTGAGCTTCTGCTTCGGCACATTCGAGACATTCGTCAAATTCCCGGCAAGCCCACTCCCCCGATCCCAAGCTCGTTCGTCTTCGGAATGAAGCAGTATCCGATCTCGTTTCAACGTAGCTAGCCTCAATGTCCGTAAGCATTATGAAGAAGCTCTCGCTCCTTAGGGAGATTTAGAGAGAGCTTCTTCATCCATGTAATTATAGCTTGCATAATCCCTAAGGTTGATTGTATTTGCCAATGGTGATCCAGTCACGCTCATGCACGCTAAGAATATGCGAGAGGGACACCCGCTCCCCTTCCTTCGCCAACACGGCAAATCGTGAATTCATTCCGGTCCAGCCTTCCAAACCATCTTCTACGAAAGTCCCCGCGGCAAACGAGAGAGCATGCTCCTTATCGGACCAGAATTCGATCTGCTTCGTTTGTATCTGCGGATCCAACTGCTCTATAAGCAGCAACAAAAACAGCTTTTGAAAATCGGTATTAGAAGGCACCTCTTGGTATCCCTTGGAGTAAACGATCGTCGTATCCGGTTTACTAGCAATAACCTCATAGGTAAGATTGTATTTGCCATTGAGAAGTGCAGCTACGAACTCGCGATATGAATTCGTAATGTCGACCGTATTGTCGGTCTCGTTCCATTCCACCTTGGCTCCGAGGGCCTCGGCAAGAGCTCTTGCCGATACCATTGTCGTACCGTCTTCCGTTACCTGAAGATCGGTTTTCAGCGGTCCTCCTTGAACCAGCACCTGCCTAACCGATTGTATCGTGTCCGACGCATATGCTGCTGTCGCAGCTAACAAGACAACCGCGCACGCAATCCCGACGATGTGTTTTTTCAACCCGGATCCTCCTTCATGTAGGCCCGGCAGCCTTCTTGCTTTGCTGGATCTGCTGCTCTTCCACATAATTGCGATAGGCTCTGCCATGATAATAATCGATAATGTCTTGATTGATTTCGGGATAGAGCCGGATCCCTTCTAGATCGGAGACAGGGATCCACTTCACTCCGATTTGATTCGGATCCGGCTTCTTCGCCTCCGGTTCATACTTTGTAACCTATCGCCCCAAAGTGCTGGATAACGGAATCGTTAGCTGTCTCATATCCGGGCTCCAGCACCCGCTTCAATGCAAAGCCCGCTCCCATGAAGCCGTTGAGATATTCGGCAACCGGACGGTGGTAAGCGCCCAGCGTTGAGCGAAGCGTGCCGGTCCCATGAGATTTCCAAAACTGCGGAGCATATTGGTATACCTTTCTGGCACCGTCATCCAGAGGATGACTGAAGGGGGACTGGAAGCAAGGATGCATAACCAGCCAGATCATGATCCCTCCATGCTTCAGAATGCGGTGGCTCTGTCGAAACACCGCCTCATGGTCCGGAAGGTCCATCAGCATGATGCTCGAGACGACCACATCGAACGATTCATCCTGCAGCGTCCGAAGGGTCATGGCGTCATCCCGGACCCATAGCACTTCAGCTGTCAGCTTTCTCGCCAGATCGAGCATCGCATGGCTGTAATCAACACCCGTGACCCTGGCGCCAAGACGCTGCAATCGATCTGCGAGCTCGCCTTGACCGCAGCCCAAATCACAGAGCTCTTTGCCGCTCAGATCCATCTCCTTGCTTACCTGTTCCACAATGTACTTATGAACTTTTCTCGGAACGCCTTGTTTGACCATCGCATCGTACTGTTCGGCAAACGAATCGTAATTCAGCATGGAATCCATCCCCCATTATATGGAATATACTTCCTTATAACGCTAGTGTAAAGGATTGGAATCCATATGAAAAATATATCATTTAGAACGAAACGTTCTCTATACGAGATCGATTGATTTGGGCAGACAGGCTATTAAATCCATCAAGGGATACCCGGCCCTTGGCATGCATGCCTTTATCAATACTTTCGAGTTGCAATCTCTTTCTCAGCAGTCGCACCCGTAAAGATGGTCTCCGGCGTTACGATTCGTTTCGGCAAAATACGTCCATCCATAAGCTCCTTGACCGCCTGAACAAGGTTAGGTCCGAGCAGCGGACTGCATTCGACTACACTATTGATTTTTCCTTCCAGAAGTTTCTCAAGCGCCCTTCTTGTACCGTCAACGGAAACGATAATAATATCCTTCCCCGGCCTTAACCCGAATTCCTCAATGGCTTCGATGGCTCCGATGGCCATATCATCATTATGCGAGTAAAGTACTTGTATCTTCTTTCCATGGGATTGCAATAGTGAAGCCATAACCTTCTTTCCCTCTTCAAAGGTAAAGCCTGCATATTCGCTCTGAAGAATATGGATGCCGGTCCGTTGCTCGATTACATCCCTGAAGCCCAAGCCTCTGGCAATCGATGGCGTCGAGCCTTCCGTTCCCTTCAATTCAACCATCCCGACAGTATCCGGGAGCTTGGCAATTTTATCAAGCACATACTTGCCTGCCTTTTTGCCCTCTTCGTAGAAATCGGAACCGATAAAAGACACATACAGCGTTGGGTCTGACACCTCGACCAATCGGTCGATGATGATGACAGGGATTCCCGCCTGCTTCACATCCCTAAGGATCGGCTCCCATCCTTTCTCAACAACCGGGGCAATCGCAATCACGTCTACCTTCTGCTCGACAAAGGACCTTATCGCGTCAAATTGACTTGCTTGCGACTGCTCTGCGTTTGCGAACAATAGATCGATACCCGCTTCTCTGGCAGCCTCTTGAATCGAGGCGGTGTTCGCCTTCCTCCACTCGCTTTCCGAGCCCAGCTGTGAGAAGCCCATGGTTATTTTTCTCTGCACCGGTGCGGATAGCAATTTAGTATCAGGCTCTGTCGTCGATAGTTTGGCCGGGCGCTGCTTCTCATCCGTAACACTGCAGCTTATGCTAAGTAATATAATACAAAGGATAGAGAGGACTTTGAACAGGCTCCCAAGCGCGCCACTCTTCTTCTCACGCTCCATTTTATCTCCCCCTACACAAGCAAACTCACAATATCAGGAAGCGCTTACTATAAGTATTTTAGTATGGAGAAGGAAGGCTTGACAACCGAAACCTATGAAAAAAAAGGAAAAAACAGGAGAGTCCGCTTCCTGTCCGCTCCTGTTTTATGTCTTGTTTATGATTTGCGTTGAAGCCAAGCACGCTCGCTCAGCAATCTCTGCATTAAAATGAAGGAGAAAAGCAGGATTCCGATGACGATCTTCGTCCACCAGGAGCTAAGCGTTCCCTCAAAGCTAATGATGGTTTGGATAACGCCCTGTATCATGACTCCGAAGAAGGTGCCTACGATGTATCCAACACCTCCTGTCAGTAGGGTGCCGCCGATCACCACCGCTGCAATGGCGTCAAGCTCCATGCCCATCGCATGCAATCCGTAACCGGACAGCATATAGAAAGTAAATACAACGCCCGCCAGAGCAGAGCAAAAACCGCTGAAGGTATACACTAACACCTTCGTTCTCGCTACGGGAAGGCCCATCAGTAAGGAGGATTGCTCGCTCCCTCCCAGGGCATAGGTATTACGGCCAAAACGGGTATAATGCGCCGTATAGAAGCCCAAGCACACGACTAACAGAGCAATCATCACGCTGATGGAGATATAATTGCCGCCAGGCAGATTGATTTTGGTCTGCGCCATCGAAGTATAGAACGGGTGGTCAATCGTAATGGTATTGATGCTGATCAGATAACAAAGCCCTCTTGCCAGAAACATGCCTGCCAAGGTCACAATGAACGGCTGGATTTTAAAATAATGAATGATGGCTCCCATGGCGCCGCCGAAGCAGGAACCGATCAGCAGCACTAGCGGTATGACAGCCAAGGGTGACCATCCCGCTTGAACCAGGCTTGCAGATACCATGGTAGTTAAGGCAATCATGGAGCCAACGGACAGATCAATGCCGCCGGTTAAAATAACAAACGTCATGCCTACGCCCGCTATTAACAAAAAGGCGTTATCAATTAGCAGGTTCAGAAGAACCTGTGCGGAGAAAAAACCCGTATATTTAAAGGAACCGATAGCAAACAAAAAAAAGAAGAGGCCTATCGTTACGAGAATAGGAATATGTTGACGTTTAAGCACGATGCTTCACCTCCCGTTCTGCCCCGTAATGACGTGTTTTTGCGCGGAGCGCGAGAGTTTTGCGAAATGGCTCGGACTGGACCAAGCACACAGCCAGTACGACAAATGCTTTCACTACAAGTGTAATTTCCGGGGGAACACCGATCATATAAATGGTCGTGGTCAGTGTCTGAATGACAAGCGCCCCAACCAAGGTTCCGGTCAAATAAAATCGTCCGCCGGTGAGTGACGTACCTCCGATAACGACCGCTAGAATAGCGTCAAGCTCGTACCAAAGGCCGGCATTATTGCCGTCAGCACTAGATACGTTCGAGCTCAGGATAAGTCCCGCAATTCCGGCGCAAAGGCCACAGAACATGTACACGGCGTACAATACGGTTTTGGAGCGTATTCCGGCAAGCCGGCTTGCCGTCGGCTTGCAGCCGACAGCTTCAATAAATAGTCCCAATGCCGTCTTCCTGGTGAGCCATGCGGCAATTGTGAATACCGCGGCCACGATAAAGATAGAAAAAGGGAGGGTTGCCAGCGATCCCGCTCCAATAAATTTGTACGAGGTGCTGGATACGGTAATAATTTGTCCGTTCGTGATCAGCTGGGCGATCCCTCGGCCCGCTACCATTAGGATCAATGTCGCGATGATCGCCTGCATACCGATATTGGCAACAAGGAAGCTATTCCATATTCCTAATGCCAAGGAAAGCAACAAGGCTACGCCGACTGCCGACAGCACCACGCCCACCGTATCCTGTTCTGTACCGCTGCCGATTAAGAAGCAAGCCATCGCTCCGGAGATGGCAACGATCGATCCGACAGACAAGTCGATCCCTCCCGTAGCGATAACCAGGGTCATGCCTATGGCCACAATGATCAGCGGTGCACCGAAATTGAGAATATCTATCAAAGTGCCATATAAATGCCCATCGCGAATCTTAATCGAGAAAAACTCCGGAGAGTAAAACAGATTGAATAGTAATAATGCGCCGAGTACGGTCAGCGGCCAGAATAGATGATGCTTTGCCATAGGTTCAGCCTCCTGCTATTGCTTTCATGACGTTCTTTTGACTCTTGTCTAGCCCGGATATCTCCTGAACCTTGTGCCGATCCCGAAGGACGACGATTTTCTCGCTGACCCGAAGCACTTCCTCCAGCTCAGAGGAGATGAACAGTACGGACATCCCCTTCTGCGCCAAGGACAGTACAAGCTTCTGAATTTCTGCTTTGGCTCCGATATCGATGCCTCTAGTCGGCTCATCAAGGATGAGGAGCTCAGGCTGTGTCAGCAGCCATCTTGCCAGCAGCACCTTCTGCTGGTTGCCGCCGCTTAAATTTTTAATGAGATGCTCCGGATTGGGCGGATTAATGTTTAATGCTTTGATATATTCATCTGCGATTTCATCCTGACGCTTCCTTGAGATCGTTTTAAACCAGCCCTGCGAAGCCTGTAAGGCCAGGATGATATTCTCGCGAACGGTCAAATCGTCAATGATTCCTTCGGCCTTCCGATTCTCGGAGCAGAAGGCGATCGAGTGATCAATGGCTTGACGCGGGGTATGAATGGCCGCAGCCGCCCCGTTAATCTTGATCTCCCCGCTATCCGCGCGGTCGGCCGCGAAGAACAATCTGGCCAGCTCCGTTCTGCCTGAGCCGAGCAGTCCCGCCAGACCCACCACCTCGCCTTTATGAATCTTCAGGTCAACAGGCTCGATGGAGCCTCTCCTGCCAAGCTTGGCAGCCTCCAACCACACATCCTTCGGAGCTCCTGATTCACTCGCCTTTTGCGGCAGCTCTTCAAGAAGATGCAGATCCTTACCTATCATTTTGGATACAAGCTCCAAGCGAGGCAGATCCTTTGCCATATATTCGCCAATGAATTCCCCATTACGGAGAATGGTTATTCGATCTGAAATTTCATACACCTGGTCCAGGAAATGCGTAACGAACAGGATCGCAAGACCTTCACTCTTCAGCCTTGACATGACAGAGAAAAGTTGAATCACTTCACCGCGATCCAGACTGGACGTAGGTTCGTCCAAGATTAGCACTTGTGCGGAAATATTGAGCGCCCTTGCGATGGCAACCAGCTGCTGCACGGCAACGGAATACGTATGCAAAGGCTGAGTAACGTCGATCTCAAGGTTCATTCTTTTCTTCAGCAGCTGCGCTGCATTACGATTCATTTCCTTCCACAGGATCCGTCCGAAACGACGCGGCTCGCGACCGATATAAATGTTCTCGGCAACGGATAAATTCGAGCACAGGTTGACTTCTTGATACACCGTACTGATTCCCGCATTCTGAGCCCCCTGAGGGCTCACGATCCTGACCGGGATTTGCTCAAGCTCAACAGTTCCCTGATCAATAGAGTGAACACCTGTCAAAACTTTAATCAGCGTTGATTTCCCCGCACCGTTCTCTCCCATCAATGCGTGAACTTCCCCCGGAAACAATCGGAAATTCACGTTAGTCAACGCTTTTACGCCTGGAAATTGCTTGTGAATCCCCGACATTTGCAATACCGGTCGAGATGTATTCATAACCCCACTCCGTTCCCTTCAAGGAGTAAAGCCGCTCCATGCGTTGAACGTAAATAGAGCGGCTTTTTATTTGTTATATCGTTCGTTCTAGTATTGACGATTGGGCAGCTCGCGCTTCGCATCCTCGGATGTGAATACGCCTTCCTTCGTAACGATGCGCTTAGCCAGCTGCTTGCCGTCAACCACATCGCGTACCGCCTGCATCAGCTGAGGCCCAAGTAGCGGATTGCATTCAACGATGAAATTAATCTTCCCTTCGCTGGCAGCAACAAAGCCGTCTTTGACGCCGTCAATCGAAATAATGATGATGTCCTTCCCCGGCACCAGACCAGCCGCTTCGATCGCTTGAATAGCTCCAAGAGCCATATCGTCGTTATGTGCGTAGAGCACATCGATTTTCTTGTGAGCCTTCAGGAAGGCTTGCATAACCTCCTTGCCCTTAGCTCGTGTAAAGTCGCCTGTTTGCGAAGCAATGACCTTCAAATTCCCATTCGATTTGATGATTTCTTCAAAGCCGGCTTTTCTATCATTGGCCGGTGCAGAGCCTGTCGTACCTTGCAGCTCCACAATGTTTACGGGCTCCTTAGCATCCTTATACTTGTCAACAAGCCATTTGCCCGCCCGACGGCCTTCTTCTACAAAGTCAGAACCGATGAAAGTCTGATAAAGCGAGGTGTCCTTGGAATCCACTGCGCGGTCTGTAAGAATAACCGGAATCCCGGCATCCTTCGCTTCCTTGAGAACCGTATCCCAGCCGGATTCGACAACCGGGGAGAACGCGATAACATCCACCTTTTGCTGAATGAAAGTACGAATCGCTTTAATTTGATTTTCTTGCTTTTGCTGGGCATCAGAGAATTTGAGGTCGAAGCCCGCTTCTTTAGCGGAGTCTTGAATAGATTTGGTATTCGCCGTTCTCCAGCCGCTTTCTGCGCCTACTTGAGAGAAGCCGAGTACAATTTTCTTATCGGCCGGCGCAGGCGCCTTCGTTGCATTCCCTGGTGTCGGCGTGCTATTGGTGCCGTTCCCTGTCCCTTGCCCGGCATTGCCGCAGGCTGCCGCTAGCAGCACCATGGCGGAAGCCAGTAGTAACCCCATTGTCTTTTTGGTTTTCATTAGTGCTTTCCTCCCTTTTGTTTCACCAGATCGAATTGGTGTATCTAGAGTATAGAATGGTACACAGAGGCCGGTATACGGAGGATTATGTTGCGTTTTTATAATTTTTTTCGTATTTTCATGTTGGCTTCCGATGAACCTTTGTTTTCTTTTTTAATACTTGTAGTTTTTTGTTTGTGATTGCGTTTTGCTGAATCATGCTGCATAATTTATCCATACAAGGTATCCCGTATATATTCCATAAGAGGTTCTAAGCCAATGAGACTACTGAAGACGATAACGTCCAGTCTGCGTGCCAAGCTTCTAACGATGTTTGTTATTCTCACTTGTGTACCGCTCATCTCGGTCGGTCTTATTTCTTATCAGAAATCTTTTACTACCGTATACAATAACAGTAAAACGGCGACCAAGATCCAAGCGCAGCAGCTAGCCAGAGACATTGACAACCTCTTCATGGATACACGTAAGCTTCTTGAGCTTGGGAAAGACCCGAAGGTTCTCCAATTTTTATACTCTCAAGATGACTCCTACGAGAATGCCAAGGACATTCTAAGAACCATGTCCTCCTATAGACAAACCTACCGATATGAAAACGTATTAAATATAACGATGGTAAATCTGTATGGACGAGGGATCAGCGAGCGCCAGGGCGTATTTCAAATCAACCGCAATGCCATCTCCAATCCGCATTTCACCTATTTATTCAGCAATACCGATGCCGTGCTCAGCATCCCTTCCTCCGACCCATCAGCTTTGAAGCCTCTGGACGACTCTCAATACGTGAAGTCGGACGTCATCTCCATCGTTACTACGATTAAGCAGCGAATTACGCACGAGATCATCGGATTCATTATTGTAGATGTGGACGACAATATCGTGAAGCGCTTCTGCGATGAGGTCACGATAGGAACCACCGGCTTTTTCTATGTGGTCAATCAAGCCGGCGAAACGATCTTCAAGCCTTCAAGACTATCGTCGAAAAATAGTAAGGTTCCAACAATGGAACAAGTAACTATGATCATGACAGGTGAAGAAGGAAGCCTCGTAGAAGCTTCGGAGGGGAAGCCGAAATTTATCGTCGCATCTTCCTCTAAAGCGACCGGTTGGAGCATTATCGGTATTGTTCCTTTACAAGAAATCGTAGCGGATGCCAATGCCATCCGTCAGCTCATCATCATCAGTGTGGGATTGAGCATCGTGTTCGCGATTACACTGCATTATTTTATTACCAATCGTCTCACCCTCCCCCTGCACGTCTTGAAAAATAAAATGCAGCTGGCCTCCTCAGGCTTTCTTGAAGCGAAGGTCACAATTAGCGGTACGGACGAGGTTGCCGATCTGGGGAACAGCTTCAATACCATGATTGATAAAATCAGGAGGCTGCTGGATCAAAGCATAGAAGAACAGCAAGAGATGAAGAAGTCGGAGCTTCGAGCGCTGCAGGCGCAAATTAATCCGCACTTTTTGTACAATACGCTCGACTCCATACTGTGGCTGGCCGAGGCCGGAAGAAAGGAACAGGTGGTTGAGCTCGTTCTCGCCGTATCACGGCTCTTCCGCATCAGCCTTAGTAAAGGAAATGACTGGATACCGATCAAGAAGGAGCTAGAGCATATACAAAGCTATTTGACCATTCAGCAAACTCGATATCGCGACATTCTGGATTATGAAATTAACGTAAGTCCGGAGATTCATTCGTCATCCATTCTCAAAACCGTTCTTCAGCCCATTGTCGAGAATGCGCTTTATCACGGGCTTAAGAACAAACGGGGTAAAGGCATGATCCGTGTCACCGGCTACTCAGATGAGAATAACGACATCATTCTTATCGTTGAGGATAACGGCATCGGAATGACGGAGGAAAGGCTTATGCAGCTGCGCAAATATCTGGATGATCCCCGCTCCCCTCAGGAGACCGGCAAAGAAATATCGGGAGGCTTCGGTCTACATAATGTAAACCTGAGGCTTCGTTTATATTATGGGGAAGCCCATGGCGTTCAAGTGACCAGTCAGCCCTTAGTGGGAACAACCGTTACGATCCGAGTACCGACGAGATTGGAGGATCCGCATGAAAAAAGTGCTTCTGGTTGATGATGAAATCTTATTTAGGGAATCGATCCGCCAATGCATCGATTGGACAAAAGAGGGCTTTATGTATTGCGGGGACGCACCGGACGGCGAGGTAGCACTCACCATGATCGAACAGCATCAGCCTGACATTCTGATTACAGACGTATCCATGCCCTTTATGAATGGGCTCGAGCTTTGCAGTATCGTTCGAAAAAGCCATCCCGACATGAAGATCATTATCCTAAGCGGGCACGGCGAATTCGAATATGCCAGAACGGCCATGCGCATGGGGGTTGAAGAATATTGCCTCAAGCCGTTTTCTTCAGCGGAGGTCATAAAGACGCTTCACGATGTAAGCGCTAAAATTGACTTGGAGCGCGAAGAGAAGCTTCGCATTGAAAGCTTGAAGCGCAAGGAATCCGATTCGCTTCAGCTCACGCAAGACAAGCTGCTGAACGACTTATGCAGCGGCTTCGTTACCACGACGGAAGCCATTCACCTGGGCGCTAGCCTGCATATGAATCTGGTTGCCCGCTATTACGTTGTTATTGTCGCGGATTACCGGGATTCCGCCGGCTCCCCGGATCAGGTGACGGACCATCAACCCGTGCTGGAGCAATACAACGGATTATTTCAAATGAAGCATACATTGCTATTCCGGCGAAGCCGGACCGAAATCGTATGGATCATGAAAGCAGATTCCCTGGAGCAGCTGCAGGAGCAGCTGCAGCCGTATAAAGAGCTGCAAGTCTATAGGAATGAGCAGTCCCCTCTCCCCTTGACGATTGGAATAGGGAGCGTTCAAGACAGATTGCAGAACGTTCATATCTCGTTCCTTGAAGCTGCCGAGGACATGTATTGGCGCAGATTGTCAAGACAAAACCGTCATGCCATGTGGGAGGTGACTTCCGGCTCGCTTGACCATTTGTTCTACCTGGATAAGGGAAAGTTCGTCACTTTCCTAAAGATCGGCACGCCAAGTCAGCTTCAACCGTTCATCCATGATTACGCCTATGCGCTCAGAGACATTGAGTGGCATCTGTCTCCGCTTGGCTATTACATCTTGAATGACCTCACCCTGGAGGTATTTCGTTCGGCAAGGGATATGTATCGCCACCTTACGGAAACCGAAGAGCTGCTTAAGCTGCTTCAGCAGCAGATCGGCCAGATCCACACCTGGGACGATGCCTGTCAATACCTTACTAAGCTGACCGAGCAATTCTGGTCATGGCGCTCTCACAATTATGATAAATACGGTGATATGCTAAACAAAGTGAAAGCCTATATTCATGCCAATTATGACAAGGACACCATCTCGCTGCAGGATGCCGCCGATCATGTGAAGGTTAGCCAAAGTCATCTTAGCAAGGTATTCAGTCAAGAAACCGGGCAAACCTTCATCGAATATTTGACTCAGGTCCGTATGCATAAAGCCATGGAGCTGCTGCGTTCGACATCGGCCAAGTCGTATGAAATTGCATTTCAAGTAGGCTATAATGATGCCCATTATTTTTCCAATTTGTTCAAAAGGTATACCGGCAAGACAACGAAAGAGTTTCGGAAGCAAGGGGACGAAGCAGTCGCCGCCTTAGAGGGGGAGTAGTCATGCAAGCCTCCAAGCCTTCATTTCGTCAGCTTCTTATGCTGATACTAACGGTTATTCTTCTGGCGAGCTGCAGCCGTTCCATTTCCTCCGATACCGTGAACAATGGATACGAGAATGAAATTTCCGTCGCCGCATCGAATACCGGGCCTATGCCTGAGCGGACCTTTGGGATCCTGTATCCGATGGCACATCCTTTTTACGAGAACATAACAGAACAGATGGAGGAGGTAGCCAAGCAAATCAACATTCAATTGATAGTAAAAGCACCGGCCGAATGGAATGCAGAGCAGCAAATGCGAATGCTGGAGACCATGATTAAACAGAAGGTAAGTGGTATCGCCATAAGTCCGATCGATCCCGTCGCTCTCGCTCCGCTAATCAATAAAGCCGTTGCCGAAGGTATTCCTGTCATTTGCTTCGAGGAAGATGTGCCCCAGAGTCAGCGTTTATCCTTTATCGGTGCAAATCCATTTCAAGAGGGTAAGCTGATGGGGGAAATCATTGAACGGCGGCTAAAGGGGAATGGAATGATCATGATCCAGGGAGGACTCAAGAATTCGTTGCGCGAAAGGGTCAGGCTGGATGGGATGCTGGACTATTTACATGCTCATTCAGGAATTGATATCTTAGAGGTCAGGTATAATCAAGGTAATAGCGAGAGGGCTCTCACGAATCTGGAGAAAATGATCGATGACCATCCCCACTTTGATGCTTTGGTCTCCCTGGACATGATCTCCAGCTCCACGTCTATTTTAGTTTGGAAGGCGCAAGGTCTCAAACGTACAGCACTTACCTTTGGGTTGACCCCGGAGGTGAAAGAAGCCGTGTATAACGGCCAAATCGAAGCCGTCATTTCCGGCAAAGAACAGGCCATTGGCCTTCATATCATTGAGCAGCTGCTTCAAGCCTCCTTAGGCAAGCCTATTCCTCCCGTTGTGAACCTGGAAATATCAGAATTGAATAGGAACAATTTATTTGACTAGAGGCTCAAAGGGGTAAGGAACGCATGTTCCCTACCCTATTTTTTTTGATCACCGGCGAGCACAAGGATGTTTTCCTTTTGAAACGCATAAGCGGTAAAAGTAACCGTATCTTCCGAGGAGAGCTGGTTTTCACGGATCAATTTCTCCTTCAGCTTGGCCATAAGGCCTTTTGCATTTACATGATCAACTTTTGCCCAGACGGTATATTGATGTTTCTCTCGTATCGTATTCATGTCCATGATTTAGTCTCCTTAATTGATAAGCCCCATCCCGGTGATGGATTGCTAATACTCGGGATAGGGCATGCTTGAATTACTTTTCGAGTATCCTGGAGGCGACATACGCAAGATCCGTAATATCGATCATATCATCGCCGTTCATATCTACCATCTTGGCTGTCTGCCAGTCTGTGCCCGCAGAGTTTTTTCCGTAATGGTAAGCAACCATGGCAAGGTCACCTACATCGATGCTTCCGTCCTTGTTGAGGTCTGCAGACACTTCCTTAATCACGGCTGTCTCGAAGGTCCCAACCGCAATGCCCAGTGTCGTTAAGGCACTATCAACCTGTGCCTGAGTGGAACTTGAGTTGTCTTTTACGGCTTTGGCTGTATTGATGGCAGCACCGAATGCGTCTTTGGCTGCCTGCGGGTATTGGCCCGGCAGTGTGCCGACTATAGCAGCGTCATACAGGCCTTGTGCATTGGTTATCGCTGTGATCAATGCGGTCTTGTCTACAATCGGTTCTATACTACCTACGGCAATGCTCTTACTTCCAAGAGCCGCCTGAATCACGGTTCCCTCAGGAGCCACACCAAGCTTTGCCTGGGTAACTGCAATCGTTCCAATGGTATTCTGAACGCCTGCCTTCACCTTGAAGGTGAGCGTTAGAACCGGAGTGCTTGCACCGGACACCCCTCCGATATTGGCGGCAATGAGCCTAACTTTACCGGCAGCGGCTTTCTCCTCTGTAACGATCTGGATGCTGCTGCCGGCACCTGCTGCACCCACCTAGTCAAATAGGTTAGAATCATAGGCCAAGGTAACATCCTCGGCATACACACTTTGTGTCACATTGTTCAGACTCAGTCCAACTGTAAAGCTGCTGCCTGGCTTCACCATGCCATCTGCCGAAAGGGAAGCTGCAGGTACTTGTGGCTGAGCGGGTGGAAATACCGTAATATTTATTACCGCTGTCTTATTCCCGTCTGCCGTTGTCGCAGTAATCACTGCATTGCCTGCCGTTATTGCGTTTACTGTAATCCTTGTAGTTCCCGTCGCAGGATCATACTGCGCCCCGGTTACTGTTGCAATATCCGGATGACTTGATAAGAAAGTTACTTCCTTGTTAATTGCATTTGCAGGGATTATCGTTGCGACAAGTGTTCCGGTCGAACCTGCTTCCAAGCCTACCGCCAAGATCACTCCTGTTACCGCAGCTGCTTGCACTGAAGGGATCATACTCATAAACAAGCTCACTAGTATAGCTAATAAAATAATGGGAGAGGTCATTTTCTTAGCTTTTCTCATTTTTTTGAGCTCCTTTATTACATTGAGCATTTACTTATCAAAGGGAAATGGTATGCCCTATCCCGATCATAGATGGGTATTACTCGGGATAGGGCATGACTAGATCACTTATTGAAGAATTTTGGATGCTACATAAGCAAGATCCGCAATATCGATTTTATTATCACCGTTCATATCGGCGATCTTGGCTGTTGCCCAGTCTGCGCCTGCGGAATCCTTTCCGTAATGGTAAGCAGCCATCGCAAGGTCACCTACATCGACGTTTCCGTCCTTGTTGAGGTCTGCAGAAACCTCCTTAATCACGGCCGCTTTGAAGGTATCGACGGCGCTGCCCAGTGCTGCTGCCGCACTGTCCACCTGTGGCTGTGTCGCGCTTGGGTTGTCTTTTACAGCTTTGGCTGCGTTGATGGCAACACCGAATGCGTCTTTGGCTGCCTGCGGATATTGTCCCGGCAGTGTGCCGACTACGGCGGCGTCATACAGGCTCTGTGCATTCGCAATCGCTGCAGTCAATGCGGTCTTATCTACGATAGGATCCGCTGTCCCGATGGATATGCTTTTACTGCCAAGAGCCGCCTGAATCACGGTTCCCTCAGGACCCGCACCAAGCTTAGCCTGGGTGGCTGCAATCGTTCCGGTCGTATTCTGAACACCGGCCTTCCCCTTGAAGGTGAGATTCAGAACCGGAGTGCTCAATCCGGATACCCCACCGATGTTGGCGGCAATGAGTCTTACTTTTCCGGCAGTGGCTTTATCCTCTGTGACGATCTGAATGCTGCTGCTGGCACCTGCCGCACTTACATAGTCGAATACGCTGGAATCATAGGAGAGCGTGATATCCTGAGCATACACACTTTGTTCCAAATTGTTCAAGCTAACCGCCACGGTAAAGCTGCTGCCAGGCTTCACACTGCTGTCTGCCGAAAGGGCAGCCATAGGTCCTTGCGGCTGAGCGGGCGGCCAGACAGGATCAGTGGTTGCGTTGCTTGTGGTTAGGTAGATCCGGTCTATGATTAATCCGGATTCCCTGCCCCATAAGTTCAATTCATGTACGCCGGCGGTAATATTCAGAGGAGCGCCCCCAGGCACAACCGATCCTCCATTACTGAGATTCACCCATCTAAACTGGCTGTTACTCACACCTTGAATCCCATTGGATGTAAATTTATACTGGTTATCCAGTCCGACATGAATGGAATCCGTGTTGAAATTGCGACTCTTGGCAAGGATCCAAATATTGTATATGCCTCCGGTTGTAAAATTGATTTTATAATTCAAACTGGAACCGGCAGCAAGGCTGGCCGAGTCTGTCCCTGGCGTAACCGAGGTAGCATCGTCCGGTGTAAATTGCATGGCTTTCGTAGACATTCCGTCAACAAGCGTCCACGTATGACCGTTTGCA
Organism: Paenibacillus silviterrae; assembly: GCF_030167925.1. Taxonomy (GTDB): domain Bacteria; phylum Bacillota; class Bacilli; order Paenibacillales; family NBRC-103111; genus Paenibacillus_G; species Paenibacillus_G silviterrae. Next base: position 115,673 of record NZ_JASKUT010000002.1, on the reverse strand, counting down.
ACGCCCTTTACGTAGGCATTGTCCGTGTTTTCCGCTGCCGTTTCCGCCTCAATGGCAATTACGGCAGGAGTATTGACGTTTACCGTAATTTGTGCTGTTACTGGCTCGCCTAACACTCCCTTATAGCTGACAACAACCGTGGTTGTTCCGCTGGCTTTAGCGGTGATGCTACCGTTTGAAACCTCTGCAATACCGGGATTAGGATTGCTATAGGTTGCTGTTTTGGTGACATCCTCCGTGCGTCCGTCAACATATTCCGCCGTTACTTTAAATGCTGCGGTTTTGCCTGAATCCAGTGCAACGGAAGGATTGTCAACGGTAATCTTCTTCACCGTCAGTTCACTGTTCAAATCTTTAACAAGCACGTTCAGCGTATCGGTTTTTCCGCCATAGCTTACACTAATGCTGGTTGAGCCATAACCCACTCCGGTTACAACTCCGTTGCTGACGCTTACGATACCGTTTTGTGCCGGTGCTGCCACAGCTTGAGCTGTAACATCCTCACTGGTTCCGTCGGCATATACGGCTGTAACCTTCATGGTTGCCGTATTCGTTCCGGAGACCGTATCGATTTTGTATTTGTCTGTGGATGCATTGATGGCAACAAGCTCATGAGCAGCGCTCTTTGGCGCGAACTGCCAGTAATCTACCTTGAAGAGATTTCCCGTTGCTGCTCCTCTGAACACCATATAGACGTCATGGACACCCGTAGCGCCGGAAATATGGGTTGTTTCCGTCTTCCATGCGTTCTCTCCGCCTGTGTTGGAAATGGGAAGTGTGCCAATCAATGCGCCGTCAGCGCTGTCAAGACGCAGCTCAATGGTTCCTCCCCCCGTACCGCTTGCAACGTTAGCCGTAAAGATACCGGCACCTGCAGCGCCGAAATCAACTTTGGAAACGGCTGTCCAGTCACCGTCGTTGATGCTGCTGACGGTCAGGTTCATTCCGTTTACCATCGCTCCGGGCTCGGTAGTGGTTTCCGTGGAAATCCCTCCGTTCCAGCCTATGGTTTCCGCCTCAACCCTTGTATAAGGATTCACATTTTTCAGCTGTGGAACACCTTTGTAATCGCCGGTAATAGTCTGGATTTTCCCGTTTGCGTCATAGCTTAGCTTATTGATGTGTGCGTTACGGTATCCACGAGCCTGCCCCCCCATTTGCGGCATCGTTCCACTTTCTGCCATGGCCTTTGCAAGCGTCTGAGCATGATATACCATATACCATTGATCGTTAAATTCAAAAATGGCATGGTGGTTGTTGCCTCCGACACCGAAGAACGCCGCCGGGTTGGCAAATATCGTTTTTTCATAAGTAAATGGGCCTAGCGGATTGTCGCTCACCATGTAGGCAATCGTTCCCGTAGGTATATCTGCCGGATGTCCACCAGAGAAATTCGTACAATAGGAGTAATAGTATTTCCCATTGTATTTGTGAATCCCTGAATCCTCAAATAACCATGGCGGATTAATGGGTTTTACAGCACCTCCGGTAGCAGCCAGATCCAAACTGATCATATCTGCTCCAAGCTTTGCAACCCTCGCCGTTCCCGGGTCCGATTCCTTACCCGTCGGAACGCCACCGCCAAAATATATATAACCGCTTCCATCGTCGTCAACCAGCACCGCAGGGTCAAAGAGCCACGTAACATCGCTAGCCCCTGGAGTTCCCGTTCTACTAATCAGCGCTTTTCCTAAAGGATCCGTAAATGGACCGATCGGACTGTCTGCTGTGAGCACACCGATACCGTTTGCGCTATCCGCAAAATAAAGGAAAAATTTCTCTTTGCCGTCTATTGTTTTATGAACAGCTGCCGGTGCCCAGGAGTTTCTTGCCCATTTAGCCGCACCTTGCCCGCCCGCTACGGGTATTTCTCCGTGATCGGTCCAGTTCACCATATCGTCGGACGAAACCACCGTAATCTTATTGATCAAGCTGTATCCGTTATCCTTGACTGTTCCGTCGGCATTGTACTCGAATACATCATTTGTCATGTAAACATACACTCTGCCGTCATACACCATTGCAAAGGGATCAGCACCAAACTTTTGTGTAAACAGCGGATTGGCGTTACCGGGCGTTTTGGCCAGCGCCGGAGTGACCGCAGCTGCGGCAGCCTGTACTCTTTCCATTACAGGGATCGATGTGAGAGCAAGCGTTAATGCCATCGTCATGCCCAGCATTTTTTTCAACTTTTTCATTGAACAACCTCCACTTTCATGAATGGTTTCATTTGTGCACGTCCCTATTTCCTTGTTGTATTTTGTCACCCTCTTTGGGGTGGAAACACCTCCTTTCAAAGGTCGCTTATCAGCATAGCCGTGTATTTATAGCTTGTTCAGCAGCCTGTATATGATAACGGCGGCTTCCGCTCTTATCGCCGTATCATTTGGCTTGATCATGCCATTGTAGCCCTCGATGATTCCTTTTTTGACTAGTTGGCCCAAAGGGTTTACTGCATAAGCTGCTACCTGATCGGAATCACTGAAGCCGCTTACATCGGAATCGGACTCATCCAGCATACGTCCGGCCATTTTCATGGCTCGTGCGGCCAAGACCATCATATCCTGCCTGGATATGCTTATTCGCGGATCGAATTGGTTATCACCCGTACCCTGAGCAATTCCGAGCTTTTTGGCTACCCCTACCTCCTGGTAATAATAGTCGGACTTCTCTACATCATCGAAGTTGCCGTCCACTTCTGCAGTAAGCTGTAATGCCCTCACCATCAAGGAAATGAAGTCCGCCCTGGTAATATTGTCTCCCGGACTAAAAGAAGCAGCTGACGTTCCCTTAATGATTCCCAGGGAGGCAAGCGTTTCTATCTCCATCCTGGCCCATTCATAGTCAGTCAGATCGCCGAACGTGGTCCCATAACTGTAGACCGTTGCCTTCAGTGCCGGATCCAGTGCCTTCACGGAGACCAGCTTGATATTGGCATCTCCTTGAGCCTTCCCTTTGAAGGCAATAGTACTTAAGGCTATGCTCCCTTCCTCTCCCGCCTTCTTTCCAACCTTAGTGAAGGCAATCGTTACTATTCCGTTTTCTACCTTCGGGGGGATAAAGAAACCTTCCAGCTTTGATTCCGCCTTATCCAATTCCACGATCTCAGGATTGAACGCAATCGAAGCTTCATATGCATAAAGGCCTTTTAAATGGTTTCCTTTTACCGTAACTTCCAGCCCTTGACCAGGCAAAGCATGTTCTGTACTCTGACTCAGAGTGAAAACCGTATTTTCCTCGGCATATCCTGCACCGGGTATACAGGCAGCCAGCATAATGGCAATGAAGCACATGACGATCGATTTTCTCATAGGAATCTCCTTATCGTGGGAATAGGGGAACTACCCTCTCCTGCCTGATATTGCTTTTATTATAATGGCGTCACTAGAAAATCACGATGTAATTTCTTTTTCAAAAAGTTGATTTTTTTAGGTGGATATGTTGCTTTGAGGCCACTCTTCCATGTAGTTTAAGCAAGCATTGACTTATTCAAAAATCTTGGAGGCAACATAAGCAAGATCCGCAATATCGATCTTATTATCGCCATTCATGTCTGCAATAATGGCTGTTGCCCAGTCTGCGCCTGCGGAATCCTTACCGTAATGGTAAGCTGCCATCGCAAGGTCACCTACATCGACGTTTCCGTCCTTGTTGAGGTCTGCAGAAACCTCCTTAATCACGGCCGCCTTGAAGGTATTGACGGCGCTGCTCAGCGCTGCTGCCGCACTGTCCACCTGTGGCTTTGTCGCGCTTGGGTTGTCTTTTACGGCTTTGGCTGCGTTGATGGCAACACCGAATGCGTCCTTGGCTGCCTGCGGGTATTGTCCCGGCAGTGTGCCGACGACAGCAGCGTCATACAGGCTTTGTGCATTCTCAATTGCTGCGGTCAATGCCGTCTTGTCTACAATCGGTTCCATCATGCCGATGGATATGCTTTTACTGCCAAGAGCCGCCTGAATCACGGTTCCCTCAGGACCCGCACCAAGCTTAGCCTGGGCGGCTGCAATCGTTCCGGTCGTATTCTGAACACCGGCCTTCCCCTTGAAGGTGAGATTCAGAACCGGCGTACTCGCTCCGGATATCCCTCCGATGTTGGCGGCAATGAGTCTTACTTTTCCAGCAGTTGCTTTGTCTTCTGTGATGAGCTGGATGCTGCTGCCCGCACCTCCCGCACTCACATAGTCAAATACGCTGGAATCGTAAGACAGGGTGATGTCCTGGGCATACACACGTTGTTCCAGGTTGTTCAAGCTAACCCCCACGGTGAAGCTGCTTTCAGGTCTCACACTGCCGTCTGCCGAAAGGGCAGCCATAGGGGTACCGCTAACCGTCTCTGCTACGAAGGTTGTAACGCTTTGCGCAGGAAGCTCTGCTGTAAAGGTGCCGTTCGTCACAGGAATAGGCGCTCGGGCGGCTAAATTCCTGCTGCTGTCCGTTACCCAGGAGGATACTTGCGATGCGGACCCGTTCTGCAGAACAAAATGTTCACTCACTGCCGAGGTCCCTTTGTTAATTGCGACAATAACCACTTTATTGTCACCCTTATATGCGGATGTGTACACCTGCGGGTCGGGATTTTTGGTTGCCTCAACCCTTACATAGCCGGGGCGAATGAATTTGGAGTAATGCGCCATCATGTAACCGCGTTTGCTTATCGTGCCGTCATCCTTCATGGGACCGTAATGCCTGCGGAGGTACCACCATACGTAGGTCTGAAAATTGCCTTCAACCATGGCATTGTACATATGCTCTGCAACGCCCAATGCCTCGGGCCAGCGATCCGCCGAGTTGGTGTCACTGTTCGGATAGTATACCTCCGTCATCCAAAGCTCTTTTCCCGCCCCTTTTTGCTCGAATAACGGGTAAGGGAAATCCTTATTATTCGTGCCGTATGTGTGCGCACCGAGAATATCCATATTGGCCAGAGCTTCCGAGTCGTTCAAAATCGGATCAGACATTCGCTTTATGTAAGAGAAGGACTCCGGAGCTATGACCCTGTTGTTGATGGAGCCTGCATTTTCCTTCATAAAGCGAAGCATTTCCTCCGGACTCCACCACGTCCAATCATGCGCATAGTCGGGCTCATTCTGAATGGAAATCGCGTATAGGTTCACTCCATTACTCTTCATGAAGGAATCGAATTCGTTCAGGTACTGCGCGTAATCATCGTACATATCGTATTTCAGACGCTTTGCGTTCGGATCCTCGGCATAGGCGGTAAGGTTGATTTGATCTATATTCGGTCCCCCGTCACCTGTAGTAACCAGTTTTAACCTGCTGGTCCCGTTAACCATGGGTACCTGGATCGATTTTTCTGCCCAGGCAGTCGAGCTGCCGGTTGCTTCAAAGGCTACATTGCTCACCATCTTCGTGCCGTTCACATAAACATCCAAATGAGTTGTACCTGTCGGCTGAGCATACCGAATTTTTACATTTTTCGTTCCCGTGGTTCCGATAATGATGCTATTCCACTGAATGACCGCATCGGATGCAGCTTGAAAACCGACATATCCGGTACCGGTATAGCCGGAGCCCGTGCTTTGCACTAGAGCGTCGGTCAAGGTTGTACCCGTCTCAGCCTCGTAGGTGGTGCCGTTGCCTGAGCTCGTACCCAGCGTGAAGGTTTCAACCATTTCACTTGGAGGATTCCATGGCGAAGCAAACACGATGGCTCCGTGCTCGATCGCTTTTTTGGCCGTTTCCACTTCACGTTGCCAATTATTTTTATTCTCGTGGATAGGAATTCTTAGAACGGAAAACCCGAGCTGGTTCTCTCCGTTGCCAAAGGCAGTTTCTCTTTGGGCCGGTGTCAAATCCCCAATCCAAACGGAGTGGTTCATCCCTCCAAACCCACGAATCGTTTGTTTCTCCGAAGACAAATTCACGATGACATCATTCGCTGCCGCTGCAGCTGAAACTTCCGTAGAGGCCGGCGCGATAAAAAGCGGAAACGCCGTTACACATGCCAAAACGACGGAAAGTACTTTTTTCATCTGTGAAATCAAAGTTTCCATCTCCTGTTAAGGGCTATGGACAGGGGGACACCCCGTCCATAGCTTCACTTTTTTATTCAGCGATTTTGGATGCGACATACGCAAGATCCGCAATATCGATCTTATGATCGCCGTTCATATCGGCGATCTTGGCTGTTACCCAGTCTGCGCCTGCGGAATCCTTACCGTAATGGTAAGCAACCATCGCAAGGTCACCTACATCGACGCTTCCATCCTTGTTGAGATCCGCAGACACTTCTTTAATCACGGCCGCCTTGAAGGTATCGACGGCGCTGCCCAGCGCTGCTGCCGCACTGTCCACCTGTGCCTGTGTCGCGCTTGGGTTGTCTTTCGCGGCTTTGGCTGCGTTGATGGCGACACCGAATGCGTCCTTGGCTGCCTGCGGATATTGTCCCGGGAGTGTACCGACTACGGCAGCGTCATACAGACTCTGTGCATTCGCAATCGCTGCGGTCAATGCCGTCTTGTCTACAACCGGTTCCATCATACCGATGGATATGCTCTTACTGCCAAGAGCCGCCTGAATCACGGTTCCCTCAGGACCGACTCCAAGCTTGGCTTGAGCGGCCGCAATCGTTCCGGTCGTATTCTGAACACCGGTCTTCCCCTTGAAGGTGAGATTCAGAACTGGAGTGCTCGCTCCGGATACCCCTCCGATGTTGGCGGCAATGAGCCTAACCTTACCCGCAGTCGCTTTGTCCTCGGTGACGATCTGAGTGCTGCTTCCCGCACCTGCCGCACTCACATAGTCAAATACGTTGGAATCATAGATCAAAGTGATGTCCTCGGCATAGACACGTTGTGCCAGGTTGTTCAGGCTAACCCCCACGGTGAAGCTGCTCTCGGGCTTCACGCTGCTGCTTGCCGAAAGGGCGGCTGTAGGTACTTGAGGCTCGGGCCAGACAGGGTCTGTAGCTGCAGTGCTTGTGGTTACATAGATCCGGTCTATGATTAATCCGGATTCCCTTCCCCAGAAATTCAATTCATGCACGCCTGCGGTAATCGTCAGAGAAGTGCCACCCGTCACAAGGGTACCTCCATTGCTGAGATTGATCCATCTAAACTGGCTGTTGCTCACATTCTGAATACCGTTAGAAGTAAATTTATACTGATTATCCATTCCGACATGAATGGAATCCGTTTGGAAATTTCGACTCTTTGCCAGGATCCAAACATAATAGGTTCCTGCCGTCGTAAAGTTGATTTTGTAATTCAATCGGGAGCCGGCCGCAAGACTGGCGGCATCGGTATTGGGCGTGACAGCAATGGCATCATCCGGCGCGAATTGCATCGCTTTATTGAATTGTCCGTCAACAAGCGTCCAGGTGTGGTCGTTTGCAACGCCCGTTACATAGGCGGTAGCTGAGTTTTCTGCGGCCGTTTCCGCCTCAATCGCAACTACGGCAGGAATTAAGAATTGAATGGTATAGGTCGCTGTTTGTAAGCCTTCCCTGCTTACCGTCACCGAAGCGGTTCCCGGTACAATGGACGCTTGATTTATCGTAACCGTCGCACCAGGATCGTTTGCAGTCGCGGTAACTTGCGGAGGAGCTGATCCTGCAGGAAGATCTACTCCATAGGTGTACGTATTTGGAGAGAACCCTTTCACTAGGGTGCCGTTTACCTCAAGGGACTTCAAATTCGTATCAAAGTTTGAACCTGCCAGCTTGTCACCTAGTTTGAAATAATCAAAGTCAACATATCCTCCTGTTGTCTTTGTCGCAAAATTGAATAAGGCAAAACGGTAGCCCATAAAATGCGGGATGGTGTAAGACATTTGAACGGTATTTCCTATGGAAGCCCAGCGCTCTCCGTCAAGACTGTAATAGAAATAAGCTTTATCCGTTCGATTCTTAAAGTCCAATTCCGTCCTTAAATAGACGATGTTCTGAGTGATAGGGATACTTGCAGCCTCCACAGCCGTACCCGAATTTCCACTCACCATAATAACCGATTTGGAAGTACCCGACATTTTCACACCGACAAATCCGTAATTTTGTTGGAATGCCGCAATTCCGGCATAATCCCCGTCTTTCATATGGCTTACATCTATTGCAATGGTTCCGGAGCTCTCCGGCCCGAAGGTTCGTTGGGTAAGCGTATTTCTCGCATTATGAATACTGTTGCTCGTTCTTCCGGTAGTAAGTCTTAAATACCCGGGACGGTCTGTAAGAGACCAATATCGATTGTCGGGATTATGGTTCCACTGCCATACTAATCCAAGATTGGAGCCATTATGGTCGTTTTCCCCGCCCGCCACCTCGGTATGATACGCTCCAACCTTCTCGGTTCTTTGATCGAAATGATCCGAAGATACCCAGGATCTTGAAAGCTGGGCAGGAATCCCCGTGTCATTGACATCACCGAATACAGGCCATCCGTCCTGACTCCATGTCATAGGTACAATGTAAGGAATACGGCCAACGGATCCATAATCCTGGAACAGCATGCCGTACCATTTTCCATCCGGGGCTTGAACGATTCCCCCTTGCGCAACACCCGCACTGCTAGAATTACTGCCCGATCTTAAAGCAATCCTGCCTTCGTAGGGGCCGTCTATTGCATCAGCCCTATGTACTAGCTGAGTACGAATACTTCCAGTCGGCCATGAGATATTAAAAATGTAATACTTCCCGTTTATTTTATAAACGTGCGAGCCTTCAGCACCAAGACCGCCGGAGCCGCCGGGAGCGCTTGCATTTTGAATGATCACTTTATTCATTCCGCCTGCCTTGATCGCCGTGGCATCTGAAGTCAGCTCAATAATCCTAATGGTTCCGTTGCCATAAACCAAATAGACACGTCCGTCATCGTCAAAGAGCAATGACATGTCATGATACACTCCACCGGCAAGCTCATACTTTTCCCATTGCCCTTTCTCAATGTCGGTAGTTTGAAAAATAAACGTTTTGCCAACATCGTTGGAGGCAAATACCACATAAAACTTACCGTTATGGTATCGAATGCTGCTGGCCCATGAGCCTTGCCCGTATAAGCTTTGCCCATTGGTAAGAGTTTGCTTGTCAGTAGCCGCAAGAATATCATATACATAATTGACAATTTCCCAATTTACGAGGTCCTTGGACTTCATAATAGGGACACCGGGGTTCATGTGCATTGTAGTGCTGGTCATATAGTAAGTATCATTTACCCTGGTAACGGCAACATCCGGTACATCTGCCCATATAATGGGGTTCTGGGCAGTGGTCTCGGCAGCATGGGTAGAGTTGCCCGGCAGACTGCTGATTAATAATGTCCAAACCAATACCATAACCATTAGCCTTTTACACATGGATTTGGCTTCCTCCCATTCTTGCTCAGTGTAAATTTCAGCATTTCGAGATGGTTGTTCTTCCCATTACTGTTAATGTTAGCGCTTTAGTAACTCCTCCCTGTTTGATATTGCCTTTATTATATCCGTGATACTGTAAAATCTCGATGTACTTTCTTTTTTAAAAGGTTGATTTTTTTAGTGGGATCACATCCTTTGTGCATTCCACCTTAAAACACAAAAAAAGGGCGGCATCCGTCCCCTTCCTAACACGCTGCAGACGGCGGTTTCGCCTAAAAGCCGCTATCCCCGCCGCCGCGAGCTTTGTCAAATCAATCAGACTCCGAGAACCGCTTACGCAAAGGCTGAGCACTCACTGTTTAATAAGATCCGTGGGGTTCATGCCGGTCATTTTTTTGAAGAGGATGCTGAAGTAAGGGATATTTTTATAGCCGACGCTCTCTGCCACCTCATAGACCAGCATATTCCGCTCCAGAAGCAGCTCACGGGCTTTTTCAATCCGAACTCGGGTCAAGTAGGTGTTGAAGGTTTCACCTGTCATATTCTTAAATATGATGGATAAATGATTCCGCGAAATGAACACCTTGTCCGACAAATCAGCCAGCGTCAGATCCTCTGCATAATGCTCATGAATGTAATTGGTCATGAAATCCACAACCTGGCGATGCTTGCTGCTGCCCTTCCATTGTCTGCTGACACAAATAATGGAAATTTTGTCCATGAGCCACCTCTTCAGCTGATCAGGCTGAACCAAGCCCTTGAGCTCCTTGGCAATCTGGTCGTTCGTAAACAGATCGTCCAGCACATACCCTGCTTCATAAAGGCAGTATGAGATAATCCCCCATAGCTCGCTGCCAAGCATTTGAACATAATCCGGCGTTATTCCCGTGTGGGACTCCAGCTCTCCGATATAATCGGCGACTAGCTGCTGCGCCTTCGATTCTTGAACCGTCTTCATGGCGTTCGCCAGCTCGTAGGAAAACTTGACCGGAAACAAGGCGACCTGCTCCTCCTCGTTCGTCGCCTCCCCCTGATAAGTAAACAACTCCAAGGGAGGGGAAACGCGCAGCTGCCTCATATCGATCGCACGGAACGCTTCTTCCGTCGAATCCGGAATTTGGGTCCAATCGGACTTCATGCCGCCGATTCCGACACGGCTCACCAGCTTCAGGTATTTCGTAACGCTTTCAATGATACGGATGCCCAAGGCTTCCATCGCCTTACAAACCCGTTCTTCGTTATCCCCTTCCGGATGTATAATCAATACGGCTCGGGTGCTGTGAAGGTCCGTATACTCCACGAAAGGAAATACCTTGCTAGCCAGCTCATAAACGATATTGCTTACGGCAAAGCGGAACAGATTCCAGTCTGACACGGAATATTTACGAGTCCGCTCGTCGCGAACCAGCTCGATCCCGATCACAGCATGATTCGTATCAGACCAGAATCGAAACGGCTGAGGCAGAAGCTCCCCGTTCCGGTAAGAGCTGTCCAATGTACCTATTGCTGCCGAACGCACCCATTCCTTTTCGATAAACGGCTCGTAGAGCATCAGCTTTTGTTCGAGTTCCCCCTGCTTCATCCGTCTTTCATCCTCATCCACCAGCTCTTGGATCACTTTGCTCAAAATCACCTTCAGCGTTGGAAGGCTTATCGGCTTGGACACATAATCACTTACGTTATGCCTCAAAGCCTGTCTAGCATGCTCAAAATCGGAATATCCGCTCAGAATGATAATTTTGCCGTTAAAGCCTTCTTTTCTCAGCTGTTCAATCATATCCAAGCCGTTCATTATCGGCATATATATATCTGTAATGATAATATCCGGCTTTGCCGTCCGGATCATATTTAGCCCCTCAGCTCCATTTAAGGCTTCTCCAACCCATTTCGCATCCAATTCCTCCCAAGGGATGGCACGCTTCATTCCTTGAAGCACCTGGCGTTCATCGTCAATAATGGCAATTTTCCACACCATACTTACCTCCATTAGCTACAACAAGATGGATGACCCTATCAACGTACGGCCCGGAACGAATTCCAGGCTGCTATCACCTACATATTACCTACCCCTAAACAAAATAGAAATAGGAACAATGCACAATTTATTATAAAATTTTACGTATTTTCTTGAGCCTCCATCATGGCTCGGCAAACGTTATCAAATCCTTGTTTTCTGAATATAAATCCAGCGAAAAACCATGTATAATAACACCTATAGAAAGCGATTTCATGAGGGGGAAAGCGAATGAAAAAAATCGGATTAGGCCTAAGGCTCCGCAGGCTGCATACCGCTAATGCTTGGATTTTCTTACTTCTGACGCTGAGCGGCATTTTGCTGTTTCTTCCGCCGATGCGAGCTTGGTTAGGCGAAGGCCGGGTTTGGCTGAAGCAGCTGCATATTTTAGCCGGGCTTGTCTCATTGGCAGTGCTTATTCTGTATCTGCCGTCCATGCTGAAGCATCTTCGAATGATGGCCGGACGAAGAGCCAGGAAGGGTAACTTGATGGCAGTACTTATCCTGCTGGCAGGCTGGATTGGGTCCGGCCTTGTCTTATGGTTGTATCGTATGTTTCCTCCATCCTGGAACAACACGGCGCTGCTGGTTCATGATTTGCTGACTTGGCTTGGCGTTCCGTACGCAATGTACCACTCCATCACACGAATGCGCTGGATGAGCAAAGCAGGCCGAGAAGCCGCATATATCCGGCCGATACTTGAAGCAGTCGGTCATACCCGCTCCTCCTCTCCGGTCAAGCCTGCGCATGTCATGGAGCTCGGCACCTACGAGCCGTCTAGCGGCAAAGTTTTCAGAAGTGTTTCCCGCAGAGCCTTTGTCAGGGCGGGTGTTGGGGCGGTTTTGGCGGCTGCCGTCATCCCCCTGTTTATCCGTTGGCTAAGCTCGGTTTCCGGCGGCTCCAATCTATCCAAGGTACAGGACGAGGAAGCCATTGCCGCACGTTTTCCGACGCCGGTGCCCCTGGCGGATTCTTTGCCACCAAAGGGGGGTGGGGCTGAGGGCAGCTTCCGGATCTATACGGTAACCGACATTCCTAAATTATCTCCGGAGCAATGGACATTTACTATCGACGGCTTAGTGGAAAGGCCTATCCAATGGAACTGGAGTGAGTTCCTCGCTTTCCCCCGTCAGGTTCAGGTCAGCGATTTTCACTGTGTTACTGGCTGGTCCGTATATAAGTGCACTTGGGAGGGAATTCCTTTAAACCGGCTGCTTGAGCATGCAGGTGTTAAGGATGGGGTGAAAATGGTAAAGTTCTATTCGGCGGACGGTGAATATACGGACTCCATCACCATAGAGCAGACCTGGATGGAGGATGTGATGGTCGTGCTGATGCTGGACGGCAAGCTGATTCCCCGAGACCTGGGAGGGCCGGTTCGGCTGGTGGTACCGCAAATGTATGCCTACAAATCAGTGAAATGGCTGAACCGGATCGAGCTGATCGGCGAAGACCATACCGGCTACTGGGAGCAGCGGGGCTATGCCAAGGACGCCTGGATCTGGGTGAAGCCTATGTGATGCGAGTAACGCGTCCGATAGGCTTCAAGGTTCATTGTCCGGAGGTTCCGTCAACAACGGCAGGCAGATGTCAACCCGAGTCCCCCCCTCTTCCCGCTCGGACAGCTCCACGCCGTAACTGTCGCGGAAATATCCGGAAATCCTTTCTTTCACATTGCGAATGCCGTAGCCTCCCGTATGGCGCTTCTTCTGATTCTCCCCCACCTGCCGGAGCCCGATGCCATCATCATCGATTATGATCCGAAGCAAGTTCCCGATACAGCTCACCCGGATTTGGACGTTGCCGGTAAGCCTTGCGTTAAACCCGTGAACGATGGAATTTTCCACGAAGGGCTGCAAGGTCAGCTTGGGGATATATAATTCCAGGACGTCGGACGGCGCCTCTATGCTATAAGATAGGCCATCCCCCCAGCGAATCTGCTGGATTTCCAGGTAGCAGCGGATATGCTCCAATTCCTTCTCTATCGTGATAAAGCTGTCGCCATTGGATAGACCGATCCGAAACATGCGTCCCATCAGCTCCAGAATACGACTCAGCTCGTCATGTCCTGCCTCAATGGCCATCCAGTTCAACTGATCCAGCATATTATAAAGAAAGTGAGGGTTAATATTTGCCTGAAGCGCCTCAATTTCAGCCTTACGCTGCTGTTCGTAACGTCGCTCGAGCGACATGTACAGTTCTTCGATCCGCTCATTCTGCTTCCGGTAGCCGGCAAATAAATAGCCAAACTCGTTCTCGTAATCTCTCGGCAGCTGCATATTTTTGCCGCCAATGGAATAGGTGCTCATAGCGGAGACCAGCATGTTGATCGGCTTTGTAAATTGTCTGCTTAAGTACAGGGTCAGCAGCAGCACCAGCATAACGGCTGCGATCCCGATGATTACTATGACTTCCGCCAAGTGTAAGCTGTCGGCGATAATTTGATTCCATGATGTCATTTCCACTAGCGTCCAGCTGGAATTCCCCAGCTTCGAATATACCAGGAGCGAATCCTCCAACTCCGAGTTTCCGCGGATGTGAACAAAGCCGGATTGCTCGGTTTTCATATTCACCCATTGGCTCAGCTCAAGCTGATCAAGCGATTCTCCGATTTTTACGAACTCCCTGCCGTTGCTGTCCGTCATGATCCGATTGGATTCGGCCGAATGCCCCGACAGCAGAGCCCGGATTTCTTTAGCCTTCACATGAATAACTACAACGCCCACTAAAGTATCGTTAAACAAAATTTTCCGTCCAAAGCTGATTACGGGAACATAGCCCTGAAAGCTGGGAATGTCGTGCTCTCCGATCCATGCATAATCATTTTTGGCTAAATGCGCGTCCCAGCCCTCCCTCGTAATATCTTTCATATCCCAAAACTGAATATAGCTGTTTTCTTCTTGCCGGAAAGGGCGCTCCATATATAAATCGATGCCCTGAATGAGCGGAATGGAATAAGTCAAATTCGCCATTGCATTATGGACATTGTCGGCTTGCCGGTGCCGATCGAATTCGTCCTGAAGATTTCGAAGAAGTCTGATCAACTCGTTGTCGCGTGAAGTGGACAAGGAAATTTGCTCGATCAGCGTAAGCCGCGTTGAAATTTCATTATTCAATTCGTCGAGCAATTGCTGCTGGTAATGGGAGGTCGTCTTAACTAACGCTTTGGAGGAAATATTGTAGCTTGTCCAGGCTATGCAGGCGAGTACTACCACGATGAGAACGAAAAAGCTGCGGAAAAACAAGCTGTCTATGCGGAACTTTTTGAAAGGGTTCGTCATCCGGAGCGCCCCCTAATGTTGGATTTGTGTGCAAGAAACGGTAAAGCGAGAAGTGAATTCGTCGCTTTACCGTTTTCGATTTTGCTTATTCGAAATCATCTTACCCTTTAATGCCTGTCGTTGCAATGCCCTCAACAAAATAACGCTGCAGGAACATAAACACCAAGGTTGCGGGGAAAATGGAAACCAGAGACATGGCCAGCAGCTGGCCCCATTCCTGAGCGGATTGGGCATCGTTAATCATCCGCAGCGCCAAGCCAACGGTGTACTTATCAACCGAATTCAGGTACAGCAGATGGCCAAGGAAGTCGTCCCAGTTCCACAGGAAGCAGAAGATCATCGTCGTTACGATCGCCGGTTTGGTCAGCGGCAGAACGATCCTCCAGAAAATGCCGAACCAGGAACAGCCGTCCATCTTGGCGGACTCGTCAAGATCCTTTGGGATCCCCCGAATAAATTGAATCAGCAGGAAGACGAAAAAGGTACCTCCCGCGCCACTCGCTACCAAGTGCGGAATGACAAACGGAAGATAGGTGTTCACCCAGCCTAGCTGGTGAAACATGGCATACTGCGGAATAATCAGTACTTGACCGGGCATCATTAAGGTCATCATGAGAATCGAGAACCAGAATTTTTTTAACGGGAAATCGAGCCGTGCAAACCCAAATGCCACCACAGTGGTGGATAGCAGCGTTGCAATCAGTACCATAGCTTCAAGAGTGAACGTATTCAAATAAAAGTCGGTGAAGGTACGCCCGGGAATGGCATTCCATCCGTCCGTGTAATTGCTCCATTTCGGAGCGGAAGGGAATATGCCTGGCGATCCGAGCTCCTCATTCGTTTTAAGCGATGCACCAACCCACCAAATCAAGGGATAGACCATCGCGAAGCTGAAGACGATCATAAGAATATGGCGGACAATAGAGTTCCATCTAACGATCATTTTCCGTTCTTCCCCCCTGTTTCCGTTTCGTAGAAGACCCAATACTTCGAAGTGCCGGCAATGATGAGCGCCACAATGACGATCATGACGAGCATGACCCAGGCCAGAGCGGATGCATAGCCGAGCTCATAACGGCTGAAGGCCCGTTCATACAGATATAACGCATATACGTAGGTGGAATTCATCGGACCGCCGTTTGTAATAACGAAAGCGGAGGTAAACATTTGAAAGGAGTTGATGACACCCATGATTAAATTAAAGTAAATAATCGGAGACAGCATCGGCAGCGTAACCTTGAAAAACTGTACAAGCTTGTTTGCGCCGTCTACGGAGGATGCTTCATACAGGTCGTTCGGAATTTGCTTTAAGCCTGCAAGGAAAATCACCATTGCTGAGCCGAATTGCCATACCGTCAGAAGAACCAGTGTCCAGAGCGCAGTACCCGGACTCGTAATCCAGCCCTTTCCCACGATACCGAACATGGAAAGAATTTCATTGAAGATTCCGTCAACGCCAAAAATATTGCGCCACAAAATCGATACGGCAATGCTCCCGCCGATAAGCGAAGGAAAATAAATCGCCGTGCGGTAAAGGGAGATTCCCCTTAAAGCCTTATTCAGGATCACGGCTACAAGCAAGGCCGCGACCAGCTTCAACGGAACGGACGCCAAGACATACTTAAAGGTGACAATGACCGATTCGGTAAATCTCGTATCGTCCGTAAATATGCGGGTATAGTTTCTTAGACCAACCCATTTGATTGGCTCCAGCAGCGTATAATTGGTAAGCGAATAATACAACGACAAGAACATGGGATACGCCGTCAACCCAAAGAAACCGATCAACCAAGGGGAAATGAACAAATACCCGGCTACGGGGGCGTCCCAACGGCTGAGAAACTTGCGCTTCTTTTTCGCTTCAGCGGCGTTCGCAGCTACAACAGTAGAATGGTTCAAATACGATCACCTCTGCACTTTCCTTATAGTCTAAGATTATAGTTCTATTATATAAGTCGTATTCTTTGGTCTAAAGTAGGGAAATAACCGAATTATTATAAAATATAACGAAAAAACGAAGAAGCCGGCTGGATGCTTCCTCGTTGAGTTCGGATAATTTATGCTGATCGGGAAAACTGATTATGAGTAAATGATACGTCCCCGCATGTCGGCAATCCCGCTTTTTCTATAGAAGTACGTATTGATCCGGTCCCGCCATTCCTTGGCGTGCTCCGCTTGCTCTGCGAGACGCTCGGCGACCTGCTTGTGCAAGCCCTCGTCCATTGTTCCGGCCAGACTGTCCCAAAGCTCCGCTAATCGCACAGCCTGTTCCGCACCTTCAAAGCGGGAGTCGTAAATATGCTGTATAACCGTTTTGCCGGAATGAAGGACGTGGGTATAAGGAACATGATGGAAGAAGAGCAGCAGCTCATCCGGACAATCTGCGACGGATTCGTAACGCTCGAAATTCGGCGAGTTGTACTGGGCTGTATATCCGGTACCCATTTCCACCGTTCGATCGACACCAACTCCTTGCCAATCGGCATAATGATATGTACCCCACTTGGAGTACTCGTAGCCGTCCACATCAGGGCCATAGTGATAGTGAGGAGTAACCATAAATCCGACTCCAAGCGGAGCCGTATAGGACTCGTAAATGGCCGGTGAACTGAGCAGCATCCTCTGAATCACTGCGACCAGTTCCTCGTTCCCGCCAAAGGTGAGCCTGATCCATTCCTCGGCGATCTCCTCGGATGTCAGGTCCGGGTTCCATATTAATCTTCCATAGCCGTACAGGTTTGCCTGCGCCAGCAGATGCCCCGTCCAATTGATGTCATCGCCGATATTGGACACCGCAGCAATGCCTGCGAGCCGACTACCATGAACGCTGCCGCAGGCAATACGTTTGATGGTGGAGCCTTCCCCTTTGACGTACGTATCGAATTCAAGAATTTCCTTCCAATGCGGAATTAAATAAAACAGATGACGCTGCTGTCCCGTGTATTCTTGCGTAATCTGGAATTCGAGCACCTGGTTTGTGGACGGCATTGCGCCGAGCAAAGGCGAAACAGGCTCCCTGACTTGAAAATCCATGGGGCCGTTCTTAATCTGCAATATGACGTTTTCCGAAAATCGGCCGTCCAAGGTTTTGAAATGGTCATACGCGGCCCGCGCGCGGTCCGTTTTGCGGTCGCGCCAATCCTGCTGGCAATTGTATACGAAGCAGCGCCAAATTACGATGCCGCCAAACGGCTTCAGCGCTTCAGCCAGCATGTTGGCGCCGTCTGCATGATCCCGGCCGTAAGTAAACGGTCCCGGGCGGTTTTCCGAATCCGCCTTAACAAGGTACCCGCCGAAATCAGGAATAAGCGCATAAACGCCAGCCGTTTGTTCCTTCCACCACTCACAAACCCCCGAGTTGAGAGGGTCCGCCGTTTCCATGCCGCCTATTTCGATCGGAGCGGCATAATTAACGGAAAGAAACAGCTTCATTGCGTAACGGCGAAAAATAGCGGCCAGCCTCGCCACGTCCTGCAAAAATTCCGTAATGAGCTTGCTTTCCTCCCGGTGAACATTCACATTATTAATGGCGATTGCGTTCACCCCTACGGATGCAAGCATTCTTGCGTAGTCCCGGATACGGTCCAAATCTTCAGTAATCCGGTTGTCCTTGAAGAAGATCGAATTCCCGGCATAGCCCCGCTCCACGCTGCCGTCCATATTATCCCATTGGTTGATCATTCGCAGCATATTGACGGGATTTTCAATTAAATCCAGCTCGTCCACGGACATGCCTGTGTTCAACAGACGTAGCAGATGGAAGACGCCGTACAGCACGCCACTGGCGGAAGCGGCTCCGATAGCGATGCAAGCGCGATCTTTATCGGTTTTGATCGCGTAGCCTTCCGCCCCGACCCGTGGGATGTTCTCCGCCCCAATGATTCGGTCTACTAGAGGATGGCTGCCGAACGTTCCAAGGGCAATGACCCGTTCTTCTTGATCCGTTATGCCCGGCGCAACACTCAGGATCCCTTCCAGTCCCCTGATCAATTCATGTACGGCGGTTTGAATAACCTCGTCGTCGTTTTCCTTTACGTTAATGCGGTTAAAGCCGGCATACTGTTTATGGCGCTCTCCTGAGGCCAATCGGCGGTATCCCAGCCATACCTGATAGCCTATGCCGGCCTGAGATGCAGATACATTGTCCATGTTGAAATTTCCTCCTAGCGAAATCGTTCGAGTCCTATTCTTCTAAAGGAAGGTGCTCGTATTCCCAAAGGTCGCCGGCCAAGCTTTCGATGATACATCCGCTTGCCCACGGCATCAGGCAAAACCACGTACTGGCCGGCGACCCGTCGCTGTAGACCTCCGTAACCAGCCCTTCCGAATGACAAAATCTTTCGGACATCCAGCCTTTTTTGCCATAATCGAATTCGTTATCATACCTGTTGTAGGTCTGGCATCCCCAGTCGACGGTATCCTTCATTCGGCTGCGCACGTAGAGGTCGCCTGTATTTTCTACATAATAGAGCAGCTCATCAACGATGTTGCTGGACATCGGATGGATGTGAGGATTGGCGGTAGAGGTGACACTGCCCCCACTGCTCGACCAGCCGACCTTGCTCAGCGGTGGAATTTTGACCGGTGAGTTATAGCAGAATTTGAAGCTGAATTCGTAATTGATCGCATCCCTCATATGGGACAAATAAAGCTGATCGCCCGTCAAAGCATGCAGGTACCGGACGGCCTTTATATAAGCAAGAATCCCCTCGGAGTCTACGGCCTTGTCTGCATCCAGAGGAGATCCATAGCATTCCATCCGTTGGATATAAGCCTCATGATAATGCTTCTCACTTCGGCGCAAGCTTGCAAGATAAGTTTTGTCGCCGGTCAGCCAGCTTCTATATGCCATGGCCGCCATGCACCAGGCTCCGCTGAATGCGTCATATTCCAGGCCGGCACCCGTCTTATTCGACAAGATATACGGATATTCTCCATCCGTGTTTTTGGTTTCCTCCATCCTTACAAGAATATTCGTTACAAAATCGAGCCAATCGTCATGAACGCATTGCTTCAGCCTATTTTCATAATCGTAAGCCTTGAGAATATAATATGCCGCCTGCCCGATCAGATAAGAACTGTGCCCCGGCGTATGCATGCCGTCAAACCACCATCCGCGGTTGGACCATATACCATCATTATCGTAGGCTTCAAAGGGAAGCCCCGTTTGGGGGTTCAAGGAATGCTCAACCATGTTGTCGATGCAGATGAGCGCCTGCTGGCGCATCGATTCTTCTTCAAGTCGAAGAGCGGCCATCAGGACCGGAACCGCCACTGATAGTCCATTAGTCCAGGAGAGGGAAAAAATTTTGTTATAGCGATATCCGCCATTGGCTTTGTCTTCAATGACAAATCCGGAATAACTGAGCTCCTTCGGGAGCCACGCATACCGATAGATGGCCTGAGATAAATCCGCCACTGCCGTTCTTGGATCGCCGGCTTTTCTCGGGCTTTGGTGGTATCGGTAATAGATCTCTTGCATGGCGGCGTTGACGCCCAATTCCGATTCAGCTTCGTATTCATATAACTCCAGCGCAAACGACACAGCCTCTCCTGCAGCCAGCTCAAAGCAATTGTCTTCAAGCGGCGCCCGCTCCTTAACCAGTGTCGCCTTAATGAACAACCATGGGGCGTTTTCATAGCCGAGAGTATAGCCAACAGTCCCCTTGGATAGGGAGCAGCTATAGCCTCCATACTGATAAAATACCCCTTCGTTGTCAGGATTCCACTGCTGCTTCCTTCCATCCTTACGGATAAAGTAGGGGCTGGCACTTAGTCCGTATATGATTCCATTATCATAAACAAATGCGGCCGGGTGGGATAGTCTATCGCTCCTTACCATCCACCATGGAGAAGCGGGGCGCGGAGGATTTCCGTCTCTCAATCGCGGAAATTGTTTCGGCACCTGGAGTGGGGCCTCCCCGCGGTTTGTGCCGTACATGAAGGCCGGCAGGAAATAGCGGGGGGCTGTTTTCGGAAACGGCAATTCCACATGGATCACCCCCGTCCATGCTGTGCTGGCATCATTGCGTACTGTAACCGTGGCCAGGAAAGGCTCCTTAGGACCACCGGTTCCACCTGTCAATTGTACCGAAGCGCTCAAGCCATGCTTCTCCAATCCGGTATAATCCGTGCTTTCCCCTGTCTTGCTTCTCGCCGATAGTATCAGTTCCATAACATCCTCCAAAATGAAAAGATACCCCGGAACAGGACTTGTTCCAGGGCACCTGGCATGAATTACTTTTCGTAAGATTTCGAGGCGGACTTCAACTGGTCAAACGCTTGCTGCGGATTGATTTTGCCAAAGACAAGCTGATCGCCAATTAGAGCCCAATCCTTGTCGACAAAATTGGTCCAGCCGCTTGTCGAATCCCACGTTTGGCCATCTTTCTCCGTTGCACGGAGAAGCTCCAGGCCAATCTTGTCAGCATCGCTTAAGCTAGCTTGAAGGAGACTCGCAATATCCTTATTCGCCGGCAACCCGCGTACCGTTCCCAATATTTTGGCCGCCTCGGTATCATTAACGAACCAGTTTACGAACTTCTTGGCTTCTTCCTGCTTCTTGGAGCCCGCGCTGACAGCGAGGTACATGGAAGGCTTAAGCCAGCCGCCCGCTTGGGAAGAACGAGGCATCGTTACGAGAGCGTAGGCGCCTTTCTTCAAGCTGTCATACGTGCCGTAGCCATTGGAGAAGGCATAGCGCACCAGAATTTTGCCGGAAACCATCAGGTCCAATTTCGGGTCGTTTTCTTTGTCGGAAGCGTTCACGTCGGCCGGAGGAACTAGTCCTTCCTTACGAAGCTCCTCGAAATTTTTGGTCCATTCCAGGAAGGTCGCTTGATCTACGTTAAATTTACCTTCCGGAGATACTACCGCCCCTTTCCCCTTAGCGTATTGATAAGCGGAGTATACGAAGTAATTGCCGCCGTAATCCTTGGTGAAATAAGTTCCGCTAGGCAGCTTCGCCTTAGATTCTTTGGCTAGAGCAAAGAAATCATCCCAGCTCCAACCGTTTGCCGGGTTCTTGATCCCAAGCTTATCCATCGCCGCTTTGTCGTAGATCATACCGAAGGCAACGGAGCCAAGGGGAATACCATATAGCTTGCCGCCGGATTGTCCGCCTGCCATCAGCTTCGTATCGAACTTGCTTACATCGACGGCAGGAGTCAATTCGGCCAGCTGCTTGCGGGCAGCCCAATCGGGAGTCCAGCCCGGATCAAGCTGTACAATATCCGGCGCATTATTAGCAGCCGCTTGTGTGGACAATTTATCAAGATAACCGTCCATACCGGAGTACTCCGGTTCGAAGGTTACGTGCGGGTTGTTCTTGGTGTACAATTCAAGTGCTTTCAAGGTCGCATCGTGACGGTTCTGCGCTCCCCACCACATGATGCGCAGCTTAACCGGTTCCTTGGATGCCCCTGCCGACGGTGCGGCAGAAGGCGCGGTGCTGCCTGCAGTTTCCTTGCTGCCTCCGCCGGCACATGCAACCAGCGATCCCGCCAATGCGGTTGTTGTAGCCAAAACAGTCAGAGAACGTTTCCAACTAGACATGTTTACCCCTCCTGAATATCCTCTTTTTATTTACTTGCCTGTAATTATAGTAACAATTCAAGAATTAGATTAGTATATGAAGGATGCACGATTTGTTATAAAATCGACCGAATCTTAGAGCTCTCGGAAGTTATAAGAAAACCTCTATCGAGGCCTTTCAAAGATGAGCGACCGCGTTTCAGTGGTAGGTTTTCTTGGTAAAGAATGTTGCAGTGCTTTAAAGCTTTAGCCAACTTAAACATTCTTTAACGTTAAGAAAAGCTTCTATCGAAGCCCTTTCGGAGAAGTGCATTCGTGCCCCAAAGGAAGCTTTTCTTGAAACATCAGAATCCTTGAGCTCCGCTCAAAACTTATGAATTCTGATGTTATAAATAAGCTGCGAAGCCTCGGCTCTAGTACCGAGCCCTTGAGGTACAAATAGGTTGGCTTCTCGACCCTCGATGAGCCGGAGGGCTCTCGCGTTTTTAACATTCGCTGCTGCCCATGGCGATACAGCATCTTCGTCGTCAAATGCATCTGCAGAAGGTAGTTCCGCTGCAGGGTGCAGTATTTGATAAGCACGCACAAGCATGGTGACCATTTCTTCACGCGTAATCGATGCCTCCGGCGCAAAAGACGTCTCGCTCTTTCCATTAATGATTCCCGCTTGCACCGCAATGGAAATTTCGGGGTGGAACCAGTCCGAGACCGATACATCCGAGAAGCTAACGCTTGCTTTGTCAGTAAGCTGCAGGGCTCTCACCAGCAAAGCGGTGAATTCAGCGCGGGTGACCTGCCGTTCCGGCTCAAAGTCCGAATGGCTTGTGCCTGTGACAATATGTTTGGCAGCAAGCTCCGTGATGACATCTTTGGCCCAGTGATGAGCTGGAACATCTGCGAACGTTTTACTATATTCCAAGGCTGCGTACCGGCCAGGTTGATGGATGTCGGCCGAAATCTCCCCATTGGCGTAGGTTCCGCCTATAAAATTGAGCACTCCGTTATCGGCTATATGATAAATAGAGACCAGCTTGGCATTTAATGAAGGATCTACTTTAATCCGCAACGTGAGCGGCTTTGTGAACGAAGTCAAGGAAACGGTCTGATTTTCCCCTGTGATCAATTGCAGGTTGAAATCGTATACGTCCCCGGACGGTTTAAGACCGACATTATGCAGCTTCTGGACCCGATCGATCAGCGTATTGGCATCGCTGGAGGACAGCGGGCTCATGGCGAAGGAGATCGCGCTGCGGTTCCGTTCTTCGCCGGATAGGCTTCCGACCAGCTGCGTCAACACTTCAGGAGGAATTTCCACGCTAAATTTGTCCTTTTTGAATTCTAGACGGCTCCCCAAGTCCACGCCAAGTTGACTTACCGCTACCTTCACCTCGCTTGCAGCAGGCGGAAGCTCAACCGTTTTCTTACCCTTGCCGTCATCCGTAATCTTTATTGGAGCAGGAGACGGGAGCGGGGGCGGGGCGGGATTGGTTCCGCCTGAACCGCCGGGATTGCCACTCCCGCTGCCGGAGCCGCTATTCACAACGGAAACGCTTTTATGTCCTCCGCCTGTCGCATTCACAGCGTTCAATTGGGAATCGACCAAGGTAATGGTGTCAAGCCCGATATCGGCTGTTCCGGAGGCGATTCCGGTAAAGCTCAGTGTAAACAGTTCCTTGTCCCCGCTCACTCCCGGTTTGTCCCCTACACTTGTATGCGCGAGCTGGAGCATATTCCCATTAAGTACCGGGCTTACTGTAAAGCCGCCGGATAAATCGCTAACGGCGCTATTGAACCTGAGCTTCGTCGAGTCGTAAACCAGGTTTATTTCATTGGCGTATACATCCTCAAGCTGTAAGCCTTTAATCCTTACCTTGAGTTCACCGCCAACGGCAGTCGTGTCAGTGCTTGTCGTCAAAATGACTTGGGGTAAGCCGTCAGCATGTGCTGAAGGCAGGAAACCGAGACTCATAGTGGCTAAGCATATGACAGCAAGCGATTTTCCCATCAAGCCTTTTTTTCTAGGCATAGCTGCATCGTCCTCTCCACCAAACACCGGAAGGAAGGTAAGAGATACCTTCCTTTCGGTTATGGTTGTACGCTTTAGTAATTCAGAATCAGTCTTGCGATGTACGCTAGATCGATGATATCGATCCGGTCGTTGTGATTGCTGTCGTAACGCTTAATGAGATTCCAATCCGGTGAAGCCGAGGTTTTGTTGTAATAGTTGGCCAGGACTCCCAAGTCACCGATGGTAGCTTGAGTTTGGATCGAGTTATTGAAGGCTTGCAGTGCAATATTCAACTGTGAAACCGCGAGGTCTACTTGTGATTGGGTCGCTGAGTTATCCGAGGCCGTCGCTTGTGCGGCATTTACCGCCGCTTGCAGGACTGCCTTGGAGCCTGCGGCATACTGCCCCCACAGCGTACCCTCCCTAGCATCGGCGAGAATCGCATTTACGGCTTGAATAGCACTGTTCAATGCTGCTTTATCGACTGTGATAGCGCTTATGACCACGTTGTAGGCGGAGCCGGCACTCACATTCAAAACGGTCCCGTTGCCGTCAGAAACCTTTACATTCGTCAAGTACACGGAGCTGGTGACCGTACTGGACGTAGGAAGCGCCTTAAACTGAAGCTGAAGAAGGTCCCCGCTGCCATACACCACGTTTTGTACGCCTTGAGAATATGCCAGAATGCGCACTAAACCGGGTGCCACTACTTGCTTGTCAATGACGGCAAATCCTGCTTTCAAGGATTGAACATCTTCGAGATTGAGCTGGGAGGCATTATAATTTACGGTCAGATCCTGGGCATATACGCCTTGCGTTACGTTAACCAAGCCATAATTTACGTTAAAGGACTGGCCGGAAGTAATGCTAGCTGTCCCCGTTAACGTTGCTGAGAATTCGTTTGTGCCCGCTTGGCCAGTGATGGATACCGAAAGGACAGTAGCTGTTGAAGCTCCCTTGGAAATGCTCAGTCCATAGTTGCCATCCGTGCCGGTAATCGTTGCAGTAACCCCCAGCGAGCTTAGATTTGCATCGTTATTCAACAAATTTTGCGCCTTCGTTCTCAGGGTTGCTGCGTCGTCTCCCGCTGCATTCGGAACTGTAATCGTGCCGCCGATGGCTGCTGCCGCCTGCTCTACGGCCTGCTGGTCCGCATCAACCTCTCCGGCTTCTCCTAGTGTCTTCACCAATGTCACATTGGAGTATGTCGCTTGCAGATCCGTTGTAGCGCTAAAGTTTACAGCATATAATTGAATTTTTGCCTCATTAAAGAACTCGGCCGGGAAAGTCGTTGCCACGTTAGACGAAGTATTGCCCAAAGGCGAGTAGCTTAAGCCCGCATCCCTTGAATAATACCCCTGCACATCATTTCCGGTCTTCACAATACGCAGATAATAATCGGTTCCGCTTAAGGTCGTTTGACCCGTTGTATTGGAATGCGGAGTGCTGCCAACCCTATCCGAGTTATTGATTTTGATCGTAGTGCCATTTTTTCTTGCATTGATTCGAAAGAACTCGCCGGTAGACGGTCGACTCATGCCGAGCCCGATTTGCGTATTCTCAGCAAAGGTTGCATCACTTAGTGCTTTGTTCACGGTGAGCTTGGCCGAAAGCGTCCAGTTTCCAGTAGCCGAGCCTGGGAATTGCAGGATATTATCGCTGCCAGGATAATCCGTACCCGCCTTTTTGGTAGCAACCGATGCGCCCGATGCACTGTAAGTTACAGCACCTTCAGGGCTTTGAGGGTCCGTCGGGTTAACTACCTGCCATCCGGCCGGAAGTCCGTTTGCAAAGCTGATGACCTCAGTAGTGCTGAAAGCAATCTTATACGTCTTTACATTTTGGCCTTTAATAAAGCGCACAACAGCCGTACCTTGAATGCTATCCGCTTGGGAAATGCTTACGATTTCATTCTTATCGCTCGAAGATGCCGTTACTACAGGGATGGAGTTACCAGTTACCGTATAAGTATAATCCGTCTTTCCGGGAGCAAAATCGGAAGGCTGGTTTCCGTCAATGAAGATGCTGTAGGACGGTACGACTTCAGGCGTCAACGATAGCTGGTCTGCGTAAAGAATGTTGGAATCCTTAGCATACATCACCAAGACGACCTTGGACGTGCCGGCCGGTTCGTTATAAGTAAACGGCTGGTTCGGAGTTTCATGCCAGTCTGCTACCTTAACGGAAACAGGCTGGAAGGACGATAGCGTCATCGGTCCGCCCTCAAGAATGCGTCCGACAAACTGACCGCTTGCGTTCCAGTACGCTGGATCGCCTGCTTCGCGGGCTGCATACGGTTCAGGCATGTCACGGCCATTGACCGGGGTCATGCCAAGCTGATTTCCGTTGCTGTCGTAATATACAAGCGCGACTTCCACGTCGCCAGGGTTCTCGGCAGCTAAGTCATAGCTCTCCGGACGGCTCTTCATGGCAAGGAAATATCCCTTGAAGTTGTATTTCTCGCCCACCGTGAGCTTGCCGGTGACATCCTGCCACATTCCGTCATACTGGTTGGCCGCATCGATCCTTCCGGAAATTTTAGCTGATCCGGCAACCCTGGATGTAGAGCTGTTTTTCAAATAACGGGAAATACCCGAGTAGCTTTGAATAGTATCCGCCGTTAAGGTTGGTCCAGTAACGGATTGTACAAAGGTTCCCTGATTGTATCGACCTGCAGACCAATTGCTTGCACTAGCTGCTGTGGTCGTGTCAAAATCACCGTTGAGCAGAATGTTGCCCGGAATCGATACTGCCGAGTTGTTAGCTGCCGTACTCCAGTCGGAATCGTTTGCACCAAACAGGAAGCGGTCGACCGTGATGGTCTCGCCGGCCCCGTTCGTCTCAGCTACGATATAGAAGTCCTTATGGCCGTATGCGCTAAGGTCGCCCGTATCTACCATGTCCTGATATTTGCCGTATTTATCGTTGGCTGGAACGAAAACATCCGCAACACGCGTACCCTTTGATACGATATCGGCAGCGCCGTTCACAGGGGTGCCCACCGGTAGCACATAAGCGTTAAGATATCCGCCTTTGGCCGACTTGGTCTGCGCGGTCAAATATAACAGGTGTCTGCGGACAACGCCGCCATTCGCGGAGCCATCGGCGAAGTTAACATTCTTGTAAGCTAGGTAACCACCGTTAGAGAGTGTAACAGCTTCATTCATACGGCCTGCATTTCCTGTTGTGTTTCCTGCCACGCCGTTGTCATTGCCTTCCGCCTCAAGGGTGGAGAAAATATCGCGTTCTCCGTCAAGGCCGTTAAAGGTTGCAAATCTGCCCTGGGACGGTACGACGGTGACGGTGCTTGCCGAAGGAATATCAATTACAAACTTGCCGTTGCTTACTGGGATCGCAGCCAGCTTCTTCTGGTTCTCGCTTCCCGATGTACGGAACACCGTTACGCTCGAAGTACCTGCAGGGAAGTCCTTCAACGTAAATTCCAAAGGCTGAACACTGTCATCATTTTTGGCGTTCGTAATCGTGATAGCGAAATCGTTATTTTTCGGATTTTTGAAGGCGACGACATTCATATCCTCTGCAGGCACACGCGTTACATCAAAGCGTACGTCGCCCGGATTCATAAAGCGGGAGAAATGTCCATAGCCATAGAAGCGTTTGAACAGCCGGTATTCGCCGGTTAACGTGCTGATGCGCCCAGGCTCCTGCTGAGAGTTCGTCGTAACGAAACGAATCAGGTCGGAGCCATCGGCACCATTGCTGTCCCACATACTCCACCAAACGAAGCCGTTGAAGCCCGGATTACTGGTAAACATGTTTGTCAGCAGGTTGGACCAGCGCACGGAATCATTAATGTTTTGATTGCCGTAACGCTGCGTATAAGCCCCGGCGGAACCGTCAGCCGTATCCTGATTCATGAACTCCGCCTGCCATAGCTTATACTTTGTCAAATATTCCGGATATTTGGAACCATCCTTCGTGTAATCCAAAGGAGCCCGGGAAAAATCGCCGGTATGGTACAGCTTATTTTCATCCGTGCCGATGCCGACGGTGCCGTACAGGTGAGTCGTAAACACGTCGAGGTAAGGATTTTTGTCCAGCGCGTTATCCGGGTCGGTTTGAGAGAACGCTTGACCGCCCCTGCTTAGGGATGCACTCAGATTCGTGCCGTCTACAGCTGCAAGCTGAGGGATAAAATCAATGGTCTTACCGTCCGGGTTCTGGATGTCATAAAGCGCGCCGCCCGGCTGCATCGATTTCTTCAAAGTCGGACCAATATATTCGTTAATGAGCTCTGTGACATAAGCAGCGGTTCCGCCGGCAAGGTCAACCTCATTAAAAGGGTTGATATGGGTGATCGGAATGCCCCACTGCTCCCACATGCCGCGAATATAATTGACGAGATAATCGGCATAAGCCTGGTAATAAATTTTAACGATTTTACCGTCGATCGTGGCCGTGTCACCGCGAATAATCTTGTTGGGGGTATTGTTGGATGAATTGCTCATCCAGTACGGTACTGTCCATGTGCACGCATAGAATTGCGTTACCCCGTACTGCATCGCCTGACGCATCGTCCACACCTGATCCACGTCGAACAGCTCTTTTCGGGTGCGCGGAGCGTTTTTGATTACGACGGGATCGCTGCCCTTTGCACTAAGCAGGTTGGTAGGCCCGCCTACGTCATTGGCAATCGGTTGATTCCATGATGGAAAATCCCACACGAACCCCTCTACAGGCACCAGTGTCCCCGGGGCATGCTCCGGTTCGTTAGGCCAGATGCTGTCGGTATTGCCGTCATAGTATCGATTTTCCGCTTCAATTTTATAGCCGTATTGGCCCGCCGATCCTCTTTTGGGAATCGGATTCCCCTGAACGTCAAAACCAGGGTTGGTGACATCGGCAAGCAAGCCGGTAACAGGGTTAAAGCCCGGGCTGTTTGCATTGGCGTTGGTTGTGGTAAGCCCGCCGTTATCGCCGATAATGACCCGGACGATATCGTGGCCGGTTCCGTCCTTTTCGCTGAACGTCAGGTCGAGGAGATGTCTTACTTTATCCTGATAGCCTGCACTGGCCAGCTGCAGCATATGGACGGAATCGGTGTATGCATACGCTGCGCCAACGCCATCCATAGTTTGATAAGTCGAGTACCAATTCGCCGTTACCGGGGCCGCTGGGTTTGCGGCCTGTACCGGGCTTGAAATCGAAACAGGAGCGACGACAGACAGCAAGAGCGCGCCGGCCATCTTAATCGCAAGGGTCTTTCGCCAGATCTTTTTACTCATTCTACGCTTTCCTCCCTTAGCCTTCATCTACTTAACATCGTTGACTGCCCACTTTTTGAATACGCTTTCATAGAACTGCGAATTTGTTGTTTTTTCCGCTATCCTCCCTTTTTTAACTAAAGTTTTCAACCGGTAAGGCATGAGTAAGCAAGTCTCTTGATAGACAATAGCTTGCCGGCTCCCTTCCCCCTACTGTAATTTATTGTCCTGCCTGTTATTAATAGTAACAACTCGGATAAAGGATTTATATATGAATGATGCACGATTTTTTATAAAATAGAACGATTATATAATAATCAATAGAAGCATAACTGGGGATAAGCAATCCGATATCCAGAAGCTTATGGCGAATACAGAATCGCTTTGTATAAATCTATCGTGTACGGCTCGAATTTCTGCTAGAATTGTAAGAAGCTCCACATCTATCATCCTTGATTTACTTACCTATCATGAGGAGGCGGCAGTGAAACTCATTAAAACTTACCGAATTGAGCGTCTCTTCTTCTACATTTTTTTACTATTGATTGTTACGATTTTGGGTATTACGATTCTCGTTAGTTATCAAACTTCATCCGCAGTCATTGCACAGACTAGCTCTCGCTACCAACAACGGCTTTTAGACGAATTAAATAATCAAATTACAACAAGGCTCAGTATGATTGAACAAATTTCACTTTCTATCTCGCGAGATCCTGAGATACTCTCTTTTTTGGAGCCTGACAAAGAGCCATACGATAAGTACCGCAAAACCAAACGAATCGAGCAAATGCTGACCAATCTAACCTATTCCATGTCCATGGTTCAAGCGGTTTCGCTTTATAGTAAGGACCCCTTCCTGGAAGAAAAGGTGAAGTACATTCAATTTCGGCCCATCGAAAGCATGATCAAGGAGCAATGGTTTGAATTATTACAGCATAGCGATTTTGCTTGGTCCGGTGAGCATACGATAATAAGCGTTAAAGGTCCCGTACCTGTCATTAGTTTTGCACGAAAAATGAACTATAGAGATCAATACAGCGGTGTTATTGTTATTCACATCAAGGCAGAGGAAATTCGTACTATTTTATCGGATCGTTCCGGTACGGCGGCAAGGATGATGCTCAATTCAACGGGTGAAGAAATTTTGTCTGTAGGAAATGTACCCAATCATATGAGATTTACAGAGTGGCTGAATTCTATGCAGCAGAAGTCCGGCGTTATCAGAAACTCTGCATTCGGCGGAGAAGCCGAACCGCTTATCGTGTATTCCAAGCCTCAGAATTCCAGCTGGGCGATCGTAGAAATTACCCCATGGGATCAAATAACAGAAGGCAGTAAGAAGCTGGCCTTGAACATCGGCATCGTTGGCGTTGCGGCTATTTTGCTGGCTGTAGCCCTGACTCTTTGGCTAAGTAAGCTATTTACAAAGCCTATCAAACTATTAGTAGACGCAATGAATTCGTATACCGTCGGTCAAGCTCAACCGGAACTTCCTAAAGACTATAAGAATGAGTTTGGCTACTTGTTTGCCGGATACCGGAGACAGAAAGAACGAATTGAAGAACTATATCGTGATTTGAAGATAAGATACGATCAACAGAGGAAAGCCGAGCTTGAGGCGCTTCAAGCTAATATTAACCCCCATTTCCTTTACAATACTCTGAACCAGTTAAGCTGGATGGCTATTTCGGCCGGACAAGACAATATGAGTCGAATTCTGGAGCTTATGGGAAGAATGTTTCGAATAAGCTTATCTAACGGCGAAAGCTTCATAACCGTTCAAGAAGAGATTATGCATATCGAATCTTATCTGGAAATCCAGCAATTGCGATTGGAAAACGGACTACATTATTCGATTCAAGTAGAAGATGCATTGAACATGCTGTATGTTCCGAAAATGACCCTGCAGCCATTTGTTGAGAATTCTGTAATTCATGGTTTGTATTCCAGAAGCAGTGGCTGTATAGATATTACGTTCACATCCAATAACGATGCTCTTCAAATTATGATTTGCGACGACGGGGTCGGGCTTACACCTGAAGCACAAAAACCAAAGAAACATCATATTGGCGGTGGTTACGGGATACGGAATGTAAAAGACCGGCTTAACGCCTATTTCGGAGATAAGAGCGGGGTTATCGTTTCACCTAGAGAAGGTGGAGGTACCATAGTTACGATCCAAATGCCTAAGATGGGTAAACGCCCAAATGGAGGCGATCAATCATGACTACTTTATTCAGAAGATTTACGAATATCCTTATCTCTGCGTCTCTGTTGGTATTAGTGGTTGGCTGCAAAAAAACAATAGAAGATACTGGCTCTTTAAACAATCCTTCATCGCTGTCTGAACCTATTCAATTGCGGATTATGTGGTGGGGCTCTCAGCCTAGACATAATGCTACTTTAAAGGCTTTGGAGTTGTACAAAAGGATTCATCCAAACGTTACGTTCGAAACGGAGTATTCGGGCATTGAAGGTTATTTGGATAAACTTTCTTCTCTTGAAGCGGCTAAACGTGCACCGGATATTATTCAATTGGATCCGAGTTGGATAGCCGATTGGACCTCAAAAAACTTGCTGGCCGATTTATCAAGTGTAAACCTAAGCAAAGTAGATCCTAAGCTTCTGGACATCGGAAAACGTAATGATATACCGTATGCCGTTCCTTTGGGATCGGTAGCCTACGGAATGATTTACAACAAAAAGGCAATGGAGAATCTTGGCCTGCCTCTGCCTAGGAATGGATGGACTTGGGATGATTTCTTTGCGCTGGCGCGGAGCTTTAAGGAAGTGGCCAAAGAAGGCCAATATTTTACTAAGTATTATGCCGGTGATTACTTCATGTACAGTGCATATCAATATGCACAAGGCAAAGGTCCTATCATCACCAAAGACGGATTGTTTAATATCGACAAGAATACGTTTCTTCAGTGGACGAAGCAATTCGAGGAGCTGCGAGAAGATGGCATTGTCGTCCCCGAGGCATTAAACCTAACCGACAGGGGCACTGCCGACTTGTTGAGTAACGGTAAGATCCTTATCCGCGATGCCTATACTAGCGAGTTTCTCAGCTGGGACAGAGGCAACCCAAATGTGTACGAAATGGTCACGGCACCTCGCAGTACCGAAGCGGGCGGATGGTTCAAGCCTTCCATGTACTTCAGCGTTTCAGCTTATTCTAATCAGAAGGTGGAATCATTAAAGTTTCTGAATTGGTTCTTAAACGACCCTGAAGCCGCGCAAATTCTTGGAACCACCAGGGGGGTACCTGCGAACTCCGAGATTGCTGATTCAATTCAAGCTTATCTTAGTCGAGGGGATAAGATTGGGATGCAGCTTTACTATGCGACCTTACAAGATGGACAAATGTACAGTCCGGAACCCCAAGGCTTCGCGGAATATATTGAAAAAGATTACGCAATGATTCGGGATCAACTGATATTCGCCAAAATTACACCGGAGGAAGCCTTTGAAAAATTGAGAGCCGCCGCGAATGGTTATAAGAAAACCTCTCTCGTAGCCCCCCGGTGATGAGCGGCCGCGATTCAGAACCTCAAAGTCCGATGACAGAGACCGCCTGCCTCGGCTCCGGGAGGAGAGTAATCCCCCGGAGCCTGAGACAGTGGCGCTGCTCGAAGTTTTAGCGAGTTGAAATTATAGGAATCAGCGTGTATAGATTCCAAGATCGCCAAGGTCGATTTGATAGCCGTTCTGGAGTTTCTCGTATTCGCCTTTAAAGTAATCATCTAGGTATGAATGTCCAAGAACGAATCTGTCCGGATTCATGGCGCCATAGTAGCCGGCATTGGCATTGCTCTGACTGTCAAACAGCACATAGCTTCCCTGCCATCCTGAACCGGACACCCCCCAGCTGATGATGTGATCGATGTACGGGGCGAACTTGGTGAACAGTTTGTACATCAGCGCGTACTGATAACCAAGGGCGTCAGACTGTCTGACATTGAGCACTGCGGGAGCGGTTGCGCCGCCGCCGGGGGTGGTAGTCGGTAACTTAAGGTCAAGTTCTGAATAGGCAATACCGGATAGAAGGCCCTGGTCAACGAGTGAGGCATAGAGAGCCATGGCATATTGGTTATCGCTTGCTAGGGTCTTTCCTATCGAATCGTGTCCCTGGATACCGATGTCTTCGATAAGGGGTCTTCCGTCATACAGCGGATCGGAGAGCCAGGCGGTGTTCAGTGCGCGAACCATGTTGTATACAGTCCTCGCTTTGGTGCGATTAGAAATGTCGTAATCGTTGTAGGTCAGTTTCGGAGGAGTGTCAACGATATAGGCATCAATGCTGCCGGCATTGTCGTGTCCGTCGCGCTTCATGTACTCCGGAAGACCTGCGTAGTTGGCTTTGTAAGCCGCCGCCATCCGGGCGTTGGGGGCCGCGATGTGGGCGTACTTGAAGAGCAAGTAAATGTAATGCTCGGAGATGTCGCCGCCTATTAGATCATCGGACATTGCAGCAAGCCAGTTGGTGTTTTTGAGGGTCTGTCTCCAACTGTTCGGATTCGCAGGGATGGTTTCGCTGTGACGGCTTTCGTGAACCTCTTCGTTGAGTACGTCCCATGAATTGAAGGGGATTACTCCGCGGGATACGCTTGAGCCATACTTCGTATCGGTGGTCAGGAAGTGCCGCATCACATACATCGTGTGGTTAAACTGCACTCTTCTGGCCATTTCCTTATCTACCTTAACTGTGGTTGTAACGCCGTTGCCCAAGCCATAATAATCGGTTGTGCCATTATATCCTAAGGAAAGGGTCGCGGGAGCAATCTGTCTCATCCATGCAGGGGCTTGGTTGTACCATGCCAAAACATGGCCGTGAGCCTTGTATTGTCCGGGAGTTCCGGAATCCCTGATCGCTTGATAAGAGTTCGTCGGAAAACTGTATTCACCTAAACCAGGGGTGGTGGCTGCGCCGCTCAGGGCCTGGCCACTAACGCTTTTCAGCCAGTTCGGGCCACGGGGATGCGTTCCATCGGCCTTGAGATTGTTGCCGTCGACAAAGATTTCATAGTGCCGGGCTCTGGTTCCGGTTACTGCTCCGGTACCGATCGCGCCGACCATGAACAGGCCGTTTTCCTTGTTATAAACACTCTTTAAAGGCGCTACGACACTCTGGTTTTCCTTGTTCTCAACGTTGGGAAGCGCAACTCCATTTGGATCGGGTGCGGTTATTCTGATATTGGAAACAAGAAGCATACCGGTCTCTGCGGGACGGCCGTTCTCGCCATGGAGCTCAAGAATGAAGTTCGAGGAAGTGCCTACTGTAGCGGTAATGCTGGTGTGCTTCAACAACCAGGTTTCACCGTTGTAGCTGCCAACCCAGTCGGGGTTAAGGTTGTTGTACTCGTATTCCCTGAGGTAAGTATCGATGTCTGAGTTGGCATTTCTGATTCTCCACCTCATGTATTTTCCCTGCGCGCTCTTGGGATAGTACACATCAAACTCAATATTGGAGCCGATGGGGACATTTACAGTCTTGGACAACGGAGATTGAAGGCTGATTCCGCCGAACACGCTTGTTCCGTTATGGGCGTAATTGATCTGGAGCACATCAGCTTTACCAGCGGAATCTGCAAAAGGATACGGAATCATTGTGAATGTGCCGCCAGCAAAGTTGGCGGGGACACGGTTGTCTAGCGGTGTTCTTGCGGTCCAGACATTAGTGGGCGCGGTAATTTCTATAGCCTGTTTACCAGGACCCGGATCAAGACGGAAATAGGGATTGGAACCGTCCGCTTTGATCTTTCCAGTGAAATTCACTATTGCGTCTTTAAGACTGGCTATGGCTTCGCCGGCCCACGGAATGAGTGCATTGCGCGCGAACTTAATCACGTTATCAAGACCCTCGAGTTCATCTGCATACACCCAAGGGAAAGCTTTGTTCACATCGGATCCGTTGTCAGTATAGCTAATCTGGAGCGGGAATTCCTTGTTGCCGGCTTTTAAAGCTTCGGCTTGTGCAATGAGGTTGTTCAATTCAACCATAATTTCGGGATACGGGACGCTCTCAAGAGGAGTCAGAATTGCGTCATCGATGAAAACCATGTTGATATTTCTGGCGGACGCTACGTTATCGAGGAAGAACACATAGCAATCGTCGCTGGTTTTTTTCTGACCAAATACGGGGGCAATCAAGTAATCCGTGTAGGCATTGCCTTCTTTTGTGGTTACTGTGAAGCTCACAAATTTCTTAAATACCTTGGCATCGACTTTCAAGAAGCCTTTGTCCTTCTGTTTTGCATCAAAAATGAAATAGATGCCGGGGAAATCACTGCTATTGGCGTTAGATGTAATCTTGGGTCCGGAAGCGTTGACGCGGGTTAAGTTCGCATCACCTTCGACTTTCAGGGCTACATCTTTGTCGGCGTCGCCATTCCAGACAAGTGTCCGTTCGCTTTCGGCCGCGGCAGCCGGGACGGGGGCAAACGCGAATACGGAGAACAGCATGATGACTGCGAGGAGGCGGGAAACGTTGATTAAGAGTTTTTCACCTTTCATCTAAGTTTTGCTCCTTTTCTTAAGGCAACCTCTAAAATCTTATTTTAGAGTTGCCCATTTGGGGGGGATTTTTTACAACTTTACTGATAAAAATGTTGTTTTGGCTGAAGATTTTGCGGTTTTATGATGAATTGACCATCAAATATCCCTCCGTTTCGCAGCAGCAATGATGGCGTTTACATTTATTATCGTAACAACTCGGGTAAAGGATTGATATATGAATGATCCACGATTTTTTATAAAATAGAACGATTATATGTGAAACTCGGCTGGACTTCGGAGGTAAGGGCGGGGTTATAGTCTCAAAGGTACCAACAGCTTCCTTGGCATATTTCAGCGAGAAGTCAAAGCAGGGGAGGCATATTGGCTCCTTTGTTCACCTCCCCCCATTTGCTTTACTTATAGGGGTCTATCGTCCGAATCGTCCCATCTTCGTTATAGCTGAGTTCCGTATATTTCACGCAGCGCTTATGATTCACGCCGTCAGATAAGGAACAATCATGATAGAATAAATACCATTTATCCCCAAACTGAACAATGGAGTGATGAGTAGTCCAACCGATGACCGGAGTTAAAATCGTGCCCTTGAACGTATACGGTCCCTTCAGATTCTGACTTACGGCATACACAAGCATGTGAGTTGTACCTGTTGAGTATGATAAATAGTAAAGACCTTCATACTTATGTACCCATGGTCCTTCGAAGTACCTGCGATCCTCATCTCCAGCGAGTATTGTCTTTCCTTCCTCATCAACAATAGAGATTTCCCAAGTAGCTTGAAACGAAAGCATATCATCGCTCATTAAAGCCATGCGCGGCCCTAAGGCAGGCTCATTGGGAGCTGGACCTTCAGCATTGGGATTGAACGTTCCTGATTGCCACTT
The DNA here is from genome assembly GCF_030167925.1 of Paenibacillus silviterrae. Lineage (GTDB taxonomy): Bacteria > Bacillota > Bacilli > Paenibacillales > NBRC-103111 > Paenibacillus_G > Paenibacillus_G silviterrae. Next base: position 78,905 of record NZ_JASKUT010000002.1, on the reverse strand, counting down.
TTCCAACTGACCTCCCCAAAGACCGCCGAAAAAAACATATACGCTGTTATCATCATCAACGTACACAGCAGGGTCTATACTAAAACTTCCCTCAATGTAATTCTCATACGGTGTGAATGGTCCTGCCGGCGATGCGCTTGTAGCTATCCCGATTCGGAATATCCCCTCATGATCACGTGCTGGAAAAAATAAATAGTAGATGCCATCCTTGAAGGCAGCATCCGGCGCCCATAATTGTTTGGATGCCCATGGGATGTCGTTTAGATGAAGGACTTGACCATGGTCAACGACTGGCGAATTGAAATTTTCCAACGAAAGAACATGGTAGTCTTCCATTGCATATTGATCACCGTTATCATTATCCGGGCCGTCATGATCAAGATCGTGGGATGGATATATATATATTTTCCCTTCAAAAACATGCGCTGACGGATCGGCGGTGAATATATGGGATACTAACGGTTCATTTGGCTTTAGCGCATTATTCATGACTCATTCTCCTTAAATAAGATTTTCTAGGTTCTATAAACAAAGTTAATAGTACCAGTTGCCTAACGTTTACGATATAAGACAATTGCACGATTTATTTCAATATAATCCGTATTTCCAAGGGATGTAACTGGAACCTATTGAAGTCTGTCTATTCTCTTCCTCTCCCTATTTCTGCAAGATTCCACTCCTGGCGGCTGTACCAGGCTGCAATTGGCCAGGGGGAAAGATCGTCGGACGGTTCGACTTTGGTGAGACGATCGGAGGAAATATCGGCGGCTTAGAATCACTTTTGTTTGTGAATGGGGTACCTTATCAGTGCGTCGATACTTATCATCAGGAAGTATTCTTCCTTGGAGAAGCTTACATTCGCCATTCTCGAAGCCGTTCACTAAGCCGGCGGCAGATGCACCCCGGCGGCTCCTGCATATCAGGCTGATGCCGGGACATTGATGTACGACTCCGTCGGCTTAAGGCTGAAGCCTAGTGCTCTGACTTAGAAGCGCGGAGAATTCTGCTCTTGTAATTGAGATAAATCCAGTTTTATCTTTACCGAGGACCAGCTGCTGTGCGATTTTGGTGTATTGAAACAGAAAAGCCCATGGTCCATGAAGATCCACAGGCTCTGCGTTATGTACAATGTTGTTGTAAAGGGACGAACGCGTTCTCAGCTAGATTGTTCGAGATCACACAGTTCCCATCTTGAAAGCAATTCATCAACTCTTGCTTATGGTTACGTGCATACTTCAGCGCTTCCCATAGCTTGGATTTGGGAAGAACTTTACCTTTGGCCGTTTCTATCCATGACCAAAAGGCATCGAGTACAGGCTTTTCCTGCACCAGACGTTGTTCCTTTCGTTCTTCTGAACCCTTTCAGGAACGCTTGCGGGTACTTCGCCCCTCGTCCTGGTTGATACTCAAAGATCCGTATTGGATGCGCACTATGATGCCCACTGCTATAGATCCACATGCAGGAGGGGTCGTGTTCTTCCGTCCCTTCTCATTCATCACCTGTAAGGGCGTCTCATCCGCATGCAGATATCGCTCTTGTACAAGCAGCTCATGCAGTCTATTCACCAGTTGCTTCAGCCAGCCTCTCGTGGCCGCGATCATCCAGTTCGCCATCGTGGCCCGACTCAAATCAAGGCCGATGCTTTTCCATTCCTTTTCCTGACGGTACAGCGGCATGCTGTTCACAAACTTCTGGTACATGACCCATGCCACAGAGGAAGCGGAGGCCATCGAATGCTGGATGACCGGCGTTGGCATCGCTGCCTTTTTCATATGAGGCTTGTACTCTTTCCGACAGGTCCGGCACTCTAGGGTTTCTCTGTAGAAATCAATCGCTTGCACGCGGGCAGGGACAAACTCCACTTCCGTACGCACAAACCCTTCGCCCACTAAGACAAGCTCGCTATGGCATACGTCACAACAACGGTCCTGCACCTGACATAGCTGCTTCTCATGCGGAAGATCCTGAAGCAGCTCCGCTCGTTCACCTACCTGCTTTTTTCGCTGGTAGCCTTGGATCTACTCGATAGTTGGCTCCGGTGCAGTGCGTGAAGCTGCTTTCTCTGCCTCATCAAATAAAGACAGCTGCTCCACCCCTACTGGGAGGAAAGCTGTTTTCTCGGAGCTTTTGCCGTACAGCTTCTGCGTTTACCTGATCCACAATATACCGGTGAACTCTTCTCGGACCGCCTTGTGTGGTCATCAGGAAGCCATTCCCCAGTTTATGGAATATATTTCCTAATATCTCAAGTGTAAAGGATTGGAACCAATATCAATAATATATCGATTATTATAAAACGTTCTCGATATAAGATTAATTAAGATAGCTTTCACAAATAGTTACTTTTATATTCGGTAGGCGTCACCCCGTAGTGCTTCTTGAAGCTTTCGCGGAAATAATCCTGGTCGGAGTACCCGATCAAGTCGCACACCTCATACACCTTCATGATCGGATCCTGCAGCAGTCTAGCCGCCTCCTCCATCCGCAAACGAATGATAAAATGGTTTAACGTGTGTCCGGTAACCTCTTTGAAAACAAGGTTCAAGTACTTCTCGCTTAAGCCCACCGCCGCCGCGATCTGGGTCAGCGTTAGCTCTCTGCTTCGGAAATGCTGCAGCACGTATTCCAGCGTCTGTTCAGCTACCTTCTTCTTCTTCGGATTCCCGCTGAAGTCAATGCTGTTCATCTGCTCGCTCAGCTTCGGCAGCTTCTCCTTGACCGCTTGCTCCGCCAGCGCGAGACCGCGCCGCTCCTCCCGCTCCTTGTTCACCATTGCAGCCGCCCGCTGGACGGCAGCTTGAATCTCCTCGGGATCGATCGGCTTTAGAACATAATCAAGCACATACAGCTTGAGCGCCTGCCGGGCATACTCAAAATCGCTAAGCCCGGACAAAATAATGCATTTCACATTCGGCCTCCTCTCCTTTACGGCGGCAATCAGCTCGATCCCGTTCATACGTGGCATGCCGATATCGGTAAGCACAATATCGGGCTCCGCCTCCTCCAGTACGCGCAGCGCCTCTTCGCCATTGTCAACCGCTGCAACGATACGGACTCCGATGGCATTCCAATCGACGGCATATACGATCGCTTCCCTGACCGTTCTCACATCCTCTGCCACCAGCAGCTTCAACATGCAGTGCCCGCTCCTTTCTCCCTAACGATCATATTCCGCGCTGTCATCATCCGGCATCCCGAGCTGCAGCGGAAGGACCACGTCTACGCACGTCCCGTTCGGCACAGGAATGTACTTTACCCCGTATTCACCGGGGCAGTGCAAGGCAATTCGGCGATGCACGTTTAAGGTCCCGTAGCCACCCTCCGCCAAGTCATCCTTGAGATCCCCGGCGGCTCTAAGCCGGCGGTTCAGCATTTCCGCGTCGGCACCGCCTCCATTATCCTCTACACGCAAATGAAGTCGGTCATCTTCCACGCGGGCGGAGATGGAAATTTCACAGCGGTCCGACCGTTGTCCGAATCCGTGAACAATGCAGTTTTCCGTTAACGGCTGAAGAATCAGATGAATGACCCGGGCGTCCCGAAGCTCATTCGGAATCGAGTAACGAACCGTGAGCTCATTTACCATCATCTTCTGAATATCAAGGTAAGCCTCCACCTGCCTCAGCTCATCCTCCAGCGAAATCCAGGTCTTCCCCTTATTCAAGCCATAGCGAAACATGTTGGCTAGAGAGCGTACGACACGACTCGTGTCCTTGTCACCCGTCATAATCGCCCTGCAGTTGATCAGATCCAGCGTATTATATAGAAAATGAGGGTTAATCTGCGTCTGAAGCAGCTCCAGCTGCAATTCCTTCTTCTCCATCTCCTCAGCAAACGACTTCTCAACCAGGTTCCGAATGGTCATAAGCATGGAGGCGAACTTCTCACCCAGTGCATCAATTTCGTAAATACGGGTTTCTTGCCGGGGCAGCGGCTCCTGACATTCAATGACCTCTTTGCGCTGCATGGCGTTAACCAGCCTTGCGATCGGGACGGTGACCCGCACGACGACTCGCCGCAGCCACAGTCCCGACAGCAGGAGCCCCACGGCCGCTATCGCCAAACCGATCAGCGAGATCGCGTAGGTGTACCGGCTGATGTGACTCTCCGGGACGATAGCCAGCAGCTTCCATCCGTTGCCGAACAATTCGTGCATCACGACATGCTGTTCCCCATCGATACTGGCCAATTGCATGCCGGAGCTGCCGGAGATCGATTGGACAAAAGACAAGTCTGCAAGCGATTGCAGAAACGGATGCCGGTCGCTGAAAATGACGCGATTGCTTTCGTCCAGCAGCAAATGATACCCCTTCTCGATGGGGGCGTTCCCAAATACGCCCTTAATACTCTGTGTGTCCGAGCCGATGATCACCGTTGCAAGGTTGTCTCCCTTGTAATTGCTCGTTTTGCGGTAAGCCGAGTAAATCATGGTATGGTTCTCCTGCTTTCCTCCCCACCAGACGCTCGGGCTTACCTGCCGATTCAGTCTCAGATACCAAGCCTCGTTCGTCATCATACGGCTTCGAAAAATACCCGTTATGGGCTGAATCTGCTCCGGAGCCAGATTATAAAGTCCGCTGGACGGCTCAAGAGCAACCGATACCGTATAGGACGACTTGGCGGCATGCTCGGGGACGAAGTTGTTAAGCAGCGACAGCAGAGATAAATTTTGCAAATTGGTCTGCAGGCTGAAATAATCGTCGACCGCTTCATAATCTTTGACGTAGCTGCCGGAAAGCCAATTATCGATGGATTGGTTGGACAGCACGAAGGCCGCTACATTGCTCATCGTTTCGAATTGGTACCACACATTGCGATAAACGAATTTCATCGATTGCTCCGCCATGCGAAGCGAATGGTCGTTCTGAATCCGAATGAGGATATAGCTCGCCGCGCTGGTGAACAACGCGATGATGACGACGATCAGCCCGAACATCGGCAGACTGATGCGGTAAAACAGCTTTGAAGCCTTCTTCACCTTCGGCTTAGCGATGTTCTTCACTCCCTTCCTTCCGGCACCGGATGAGTCTTTGTATCGTATGTATTCTCGCCCCATGCACCTTCTTCCTTCTTGTGGAAAATGCCAAGAAGCCGCCGTTCCATTGCGCCCAGTGCCGGAACGGACAGCTTCCCCAAGCAATAGACATGCGAAACGTCTACTTGCCGGCTTTCTTCTTGAACGATTCCTCAAGCTCCTTCAGAATTTGCGAGCCTCCTTGAGTCTTCCACTTTTCCGCAAACTCATCGAACTTTTTAATATCGGCACCCATTATGATTTGAGTAAAATAGGAGTCCCGCATCGTGTTCAATTCCACCAGCTTGGCAAGCTTCATCGGTGAATCCAGATAGTTGGACGCATCGGTGATCTGATACTTATTGTTGATTGCCACATCAAGCGCAATGGATTGACGGGTCGGCAGGGATTCCAGATATCTCGGCCAGCCGTTCAGCCCCGGGGCGAACGTATACGTTTGAATACCACGGAAATTCCCGTTCTTGTCCTGCTGAGTCTTCGGATCGATGGCATCAACGATCAGCTTCATTTTGCCGTTCTCCAGCTTGTAGTCCTCACCTTCAATACCCCAAACCGTCAGCATCTGATTCTCCTCGGAGAGGGACTGCTCAATGATCGCAAGCGCCTTCTTCGGATCCTTCGTTCTTGCGCTGATGGCATGGACTTGAGCGAACGGAGCACCTGTAGGCGCGACGGCTTTGCCATCCGTTCCGAGCAGCGAATCCGTCAGAGTCAAATATTTGTACGGCTCATTATCCTGATTCGGAAGCTTGCCGTCCTCCGCCAGCTTCCCGGCCTTCTTCAGCTCATTCGTCTCAATCTGGGCGTCATAATCCTTAGCCGTGGACCACCAGCCCATCCAGGAGAACAGCTTGCCCGAGTACAGCTTCGCCCGCAGCTGTTCTTCCTTGATCGTAGCATATTCCTTGTCAATCAAGCCTTCCGCGTACATCTTTTGCAGGAATAACAGCGCTTCCTTCATTCTCGGATCGATATCGTAATTGCTGAATTGACCGTCTTTCTGGGTAAAATAGCCCGGCGTTACGCCGAAAGCGCCGAAAATGTGATCGAACGAATTGTTCGCGTACTTCACCTGACCGACCTGAGCCGTATATCCACCTAACGGGATGACGTCCGGCTTTTCGGCTTTGAGCTTCTTCAGGAGGTTGTAGTATTCCTCCAAAGTCTTCGGCGTCTTCGTACCCACGGCCTCAAGGAAATCCTTGCGAAGCACCAGGTTCCAGCGGTAGCCCGCTCCCGGGCCACCTTGATACGGTATGCCGTACAGCTTGCCGTTCACCTTGGCCTGCTCCAGCACCTGCTTCGGAACCGCCTTCCATATGTTCGGCGTATCTTTCTCGTTAATAAGACCCGTAAGGTCGACGAAGGCACCCTGAGGCGCATACTTTTGGAAATCGTCGACATAATCGATCCGCACGATATCGGGAATGTCGCCGCTCGACATCTTCAGATTCAGCTTCGTCTTGTACTGCTGGACATCGACCAGCTCCGGAACGATCTTGACATTCAGCTTCTTTTCAATTGCCTGCATGACCACATCCTTTGCTGGGTCATACGGCTTAGAGATATCCTGCGCCCGCAGTAGCTTGAGCGTGTACGGCTCATTCTCTTTACTTCCCGCGGATGCCGCAGGAGCCGGAACATTCTCCTTTGTCTTATCGGCACTGCAGCCCGTCACGACCACCGAGCCTGTCAAAACGGCAGCCATGATGCCCCATGACCATTTATTCGTTCTCTTGTTATTCATTCTTGCAGACCTCCTTGATATAAGTAAATTATATATTATCCCATGCGGGGGGATAAGCTTCTTTACATTTTCGTCCGAATTCGGCTAGCCTTTCACGGAGCCGACCATCATACCCTGCTCGAAATATTTTTGAATAAACGGATAAATCACCAGCATCGGCAGTGCGACAATGACGATCGCCGCCATCTGAATTCCGACGGTTGGAGGCGGCGTCGAGCCTGCCGTTTCCAGCAGCTCCGGCGGAAGACTGGAGTTAGCGATGATCATTCGCAGCACAAGCTGAACGGGAGCTTTGTTCCAATCCGTAACGTACAACATGGCGTTGAAGAAATCGTTCCAGTACACAACCATATACATCAATCCGATAGAAGCCATGACCGGCATCGACAACGGCAGTACGATCTGCCACAGAATGCGAAACTCTGAAGCCCCGTCGATTTCCGCCGATTCCCGCAAGCTTTCCGGAAGTCCCTCGAAAAAGGTTTTCATGATGATCATATAAAATGCGCTGTACGCCATGACCAGAATAAGCACCCAGTCCGTATTCAGCAGTCCGAGGTCTTTGATCGTAATGTAGGTCGGAATCATGCCCCCGCGAAACAGCATCGTGAAGACGAAATAGAGCAAGAGCAGCTTTCGCCCGGGCAATCTCTTATCGGCCAACGCATAGGCTGCCGTCGCTGTGAGGAACAGCGCGAGCACTACCCCTCCCGCCGTATTGCGAAGCGTCGTACTGTACGCTTTATAGATCAAGGACCCTTTTTCCAGCAAAAATGTGTAATACTCCAGATGGATCGACGTCGGCAGCAGAACCATGCCGTTGCGTTCGCTGAAGATATGGTAGGGCGTTAACGAAACCGTGATCACGTACCAGAACGGCAGCACGATCAGGCATGTTAATAGAGTCAGTACAATGTAGTTAGCCGTTACAAACGTTTTTTCTCCTGTGGTCAGCTTCACTTGCCGGAGCCTCCTTTCCTAGAAAATACCCGAATCGTTAATTCGCTTCGCCGTATAATTGGCAGCGAGCACCATGATAAAGCCGATCACACCTTTGATGAGATCAGCCGCCGTCGCCAAGCTCACGTTGAATTGCTCGATCCCCATCCGGTAAATGTAGGTGTCGAGAATATCCCCCACCTCAAACACCATCGGATTGTAAAGGTTGATGATCTGGTCCAGACCCGCGCCCATAATATGACCCACCCGCAGAATGAACATCACCACGATCGTACTGGAAATACCCGGCAGTGTGACGTGAACGATGCGTTGGAAGCGCGTCGCTCCATCGACGATAGCCGCCTCATACACCTCAGGGTTCAGGCCGGCGATAGCGGCAATATAAATAATGGCTGCCCAGCCCATCTCCTTCATAGCGTCGGTGACAACAAGGATCGTGCGGAAGTACGCGGGCTCCGCCAGCAGATAGGCAGGCTCTCCGCCAAACCATTGAACGATGCCGTTAACGATGCCGGTCTCGGGTGACAGCAGCAGTGTGATAATCCCACCATAAACGACCCAGGATACAAATCTTGGAAGATAAACCGCCGTCTGAAGTGTCTTCTTAAACCAAACCACGCGGATTTCATTCAGTGCAAGCGCTAACAGGATGGGGCAAATGAAACCGCTGATCATCTTGTACAAGTTGATAATTAGCGTATTGAGGAATGCCGTGCGGAACATTTCCGATTCAAACAGCATCCGAAAATGCTTCAGCCCCGCCCATTCGCTTCCCGAAATGCCTTGAATGAAATTGTAATCCAAAAAAGCAATGCCGATGCCGTAGATCGGCAAATAATCGAATAGAAACACCCAGGCAAAGGCGGGCAGCAGCAGGGCGTACAACAGCCTGAACTTCCATAGTTGCCTCAGTCCGGACCGGGTCCGCGGCTTGAGGCGCGCTGCCGTTCGTGCAGGGCTCGAGTCCTTCATCTCCATCTCCATATGGTTTTCTTTCCTCCTCATCTCTGTTTCCGTATTGGTTTGGCTGCCTTTCGGAAAGGGCTTACATCTATAAGAATACCTTGTTGCCGTTCGACCGAAAACTGGAGAGAAAAGAAGAATTACGGGGGAAAACACGCAAAATGCTGTTATCTATAATTTCACATCCAGCAGTGCAGGCAGGAAAGAGCCCGCCTGTCACACACTGTCGTGTGCCTGACAGACGGGCTGATTCACCGCCTATAGCCGATCCGCAGCGCTTAATAGACGGATCATCACTGAAGCTGCCTGCGCCCGCTGAACCTGTTGCTGCGGCGCATAGTCCCGATCGGTAATGCCTTGTATGAAGCCGAGGCGGTACGCCTCCGTGACGGCGGCCAATGCCCATTCGCTGATCCGGTTGACATCATTGAACGGAAGCGTTTCGCTGCGAACGGCAGCGGCCTCAGGCTGCAATAACCGGGAAGCCTTGACGAGCATCACAGCCATTTGCTCTCGGGTTATGCGTTCCTCGGGAGCGTAACGCCGTTCCCCCACTCCGTCGACGATCCCGGCCTGTGCCACCGCTTCCACGCTGGAAGCGTACCACGACGATGGAGATACGTCGTCGAACCTTCCGGTCGACGCAGTAGCCTCCAATCGCAGCGTTCGTGCAAGCAATGCGGCAAACTGAGCCCGGGTCACGTCCCCGGACGGCGTGAAATTCCTCTCGTCCGTGCCGGTCGCGATATGCTTCGACGCAAGCAGGGAGATATCCGCCGCGGCCCAATGTCCCGGTCCCACATCATCGAATGTCTTGTGATATGCCATAATCGAATATTCACTGAAATGCTCCGTCTCGAAGCGCATTACTCCTTGCCGATACAAGCCGCCTGCATATTCCCAAGCAGACTTCTTCTCGTCGAAACGATAGACGCCCAGCTTTCTGGGGTCAAGTCCGTTCAAGCCCTCCTGTGGGAGCGGAAGCTCGACCTGCAGGCTTCTGTCGAAGAGGCCGACAAGCTTGCTGGCAGCTCCGTCGCCCGTCCGAACGGCACTCAGCTCATACCGGTCACCGACAGGGTTATACCCTTCGCCCGGTTTGCCATCCTGCCGCTGACGGGCGTTATCCGGCAACGGCTCGGCTGCAAATTGGACGAACAACCCCTCCCGCTGAGAATCCTGAGCCTTCACCGCGCCAGGGGGAATAAGAAACGCGACGCTTCCCAGCCTTAAGCGAAGCGAAATCCCGGCTGCTTGGAGCTTAGCCAGCCCGGTCTCCGGCACTTGAATTCTCAGACTCCGGTCTGAAGAAGCCGAAAGCTCCGGCGCCACGAGGATCTCGCGCCCTTCGGAATGGTTCAGACTTGGCAGCCCCTTGCTATTCGACAGCCGTTCATATGCAGTCAACACCTTGACGTACGTGTCGATATGCTTGCCGAATTCCTTAGAGGAAAGCCGAACCTCGGATTCGCCTTGTGAGGCTGCGCCTGCCGCTGTGACGTCATAACGCGTCAAGCGATGAGAGGCCTCCTTCAGCCAGCGCAATACGCGATCAACCTGCTCCTTCGGGCTGGAAGGAGCGAGCGCATCCAGCTGCTTAAGCGCGTACTCGACAAGCTCAGCCGTAGGCATTCGCCCCATATCCGGCTCCACACCACTGCCGCCGGCCGCCGGAAGCGGGGAATAACCGTTGCCCCAGCCGGAGCCTTGATCTTCATCCTCATCGTCAGGCTCTTCCACGGGCGTTTGGCTCGGCAGAACGGTAAGCCGCAACAAGGCCTCCGGCTCCGTCCGAAGCTCCTTCGGCTTTGTATCCACAGCTTGAAACGACATCAATCTTAGCTGGCTTTCTCCCGTCGAACGCGCCCGGAACGGTACCGCAGCAAGCTGCAGACTCTCCTGCATCTCGGGCGGGAGCGTCCGCCGCGTCATGGCCATCGTGATCGTCCCGGCAGTCCGGTCTACGCGCTTCGCCCATGCTTCGAAACCTTCATGGATACTCCACTCCGACTCCGCCGCCGGCTCCAAATACGCCGGATCATAGGTAATCCGGTATTCGGCACCAAATATGCCTTGCGACACCGGTACATGGACGGCTACCTCGATGGTTTCTCCCCGAACCGGGTGACCCGATGCTCCTCCGGACCGGTGCAGCGTCAGCTCCGCCTGTATCGCCTGCTGACCCGAAGCCAGAGCGCCTTGCGGAACCATTCCCAGCAGCACCGCTAGCGCCAATCCGAGCAAGCCCGTTATCTTCAACCGCATGGTTCATCCTCCCTGACAGTTTTGCCTTCGCCATGGCAAAATCTGTTTCATATCCTGTTTTACTGCCGAAGCAGCTTCCTTGCCACGTATGTCCAATCGGCTGCATCGATACGACCGTCCCCGTTCATATCATAGACCTTCGAATAGCCTGGCTCGGGGAAATTTTTACCGGCAGCCTTACCGATCAAGGTCAAATCTCCGACGTCCGTCGTTCCGTCACCGTTGACGTCCGTATTTGCCGATAATAGCACCGCTTCCCTATCCTCGGAGGTTTTGGTCCCGTCTCCCTTGCTGTCCGTATAGGTGGATCCCTTCAGCACCTTGACGGTGTAGGCCGAACCGTTATTCTTCGGTGTAAAAACCAGCCGCAACATCGGCACCTCCCCATCCACGCCATGCGTACCGTCTGCCGCTGTACGCGATACGGCGACAAGGGTATAAGTCCCCTGCTCCGTCAACTCAGCGGTTGCATGAGCACCGAATTCAGGCATGGCCTCAGCTCTCGTCAAGGTCATTACATTCGAATCAAAAGCCAAGTGAAGCTGGGCCGCGTACAGATCGGAGGCTTTCTTGGCGGTAAGCACAGCTTCCAGCTGAACGTCGTCATTGACCCGATCCAGCACGATCTCGAAATGCGTTGGATCAACAGGACCGGGGTCCGCAGCTGTCGCTTTCACCGCTACCTCATCGATCCACAGCTCGGAATTCCGGTTCATAAATCCGACGGACCCGGCCGATACCGATGTATCGGGTGCGGTCTGCATGACAAGCTGGTTATTGATATACAGGGAGAAACGGTCCCCTTCCGCCTGAATGCGGTAACGATGATATTGGCCAAACGAGAAGCCCGGTATTTTATCCGTAATTTTCGTCGGCTGGTTAATCGTTACGAAGCCGGTAGCCTCCGTATATTTGAGGAACGCCACCGTCTTGTTCTTGTCATTAAAGTCGAAATAATAATAGCTCTGCGGATTCGCAAACCGGACCAGCGCACGGAACTGCTCGCCCGTTCCGTTATTACTCTGTCCCCCCGCATATTTGGCTCGGAATTCAAAGTTGTAGTCCCGATTGGAACTATTATAATCATCCCAGAATGACGATTTGGCCACCTTGCGTACCGGATTGCCCGTCGTCGCCGTATTACTGGCCTTCATGACCTGGGAGCCGATCGAAGCGTCCGTTTCGTGAGACCAGCTTCCCGTACTGCCCGCCGAATCCCAGCGGCTCGTAATGTCGGAAGCAAAATCGTCCGTGAACAATACCCGCTCCAAGCCGGATACGTTCATCGCTGCGGCAATACCGTTGTTCCCGTCCGCCGCTTCCACCCAGTCCACGGGCCGCACCTCAACCTCGACCGCCACGCTTCCGGACTTCGCCGGCTTCCAGCCCCGCGAAACGACAGTGACGGCTTCCCCGGCAGCCATCGTTCCGGTACGGGTCACGGTATCGATCGTCGTACCGTCCGCCTTGAACGTTACTTGGATCCCTCCGTCTGGCGACGGAGTCAAGCCGACGTTCGTTACTTCCGCGCTTAGAGTCAGTGATTGTCCGACAACCGGCTGGTCAGGCGACCAGGAGATCCGGGTCGGTGACACATCCGGACCCTGCGTCGGCACCGATACTTGCCAGGTCGCAAAATTGTACACTAACGCTTCGTCGCCTTGTCTTAACGTGAGCAGATTGCTTCCGACCTGCTGATCCATAAACGGGGAACGGATCAAAGGCCAGTGGTCGTAATCAACGGCCGTACCGTTGATGCTGCGCTCCCCGTTGTAGGTGAGGCGAAGCACGTCTCCTGCAAGCGAAGTGTACTTGAGAGCGGGTGTCGGGTTATCGAGAGCCGAGACGTCGACGGACGTCTTCGTGCGGATCGCTTCGGCGAAGCGCTCCAGCTCCGCACTGCGGCGCTGCGCTTCCGGCAGCGACCCATCGCCGGGCTCCGCGTAGCTGTCCGGCTTGGCTGTCTCGACGACGACGCCGTTCTTCAGCGCTTCGCTGCGGATCACCGGCACCGTCAGCGTCCCGATCGATGCAGAGGTCCAGGTATAGGGCTTCAGCGGCTTGACGGCCAGCAGCACGGACCCGTGATGCGCGAACAGCCAGCCGCTGGGGTCGTTCTTGATCGCATGCAGTCCTTCCGGGAACGGCCCGTTAACATAAGGGTACGCGTCGCCCGATGGGATGTTGTAGACGGCTATGATCGCCCCGTCCTTCTGCAGAACCTGCTCGTAGGCCGTCCCGCCGGAGACGATGCCCCCTCTCTTCGGGTGCGTCATAAAGAACGTGCTGTATGCTTCCGGGGAAACCCACCGGACCAGCCAGCGCCTCAGCTGGTCGGACCAGCCCAGCTTGCCGTTCCCGTCAAACTGACTCGCTACGCCGTAACGATCGGTCAAGTAGCTTGTTTTCCTATATCCCGAGGGAGGATTGAGCTTATTGGTCGGATGCTGGTCGTGGCTCTCCAGATGCAGATGAGGCTCGGAACGATCCTGGGCAATTCGTTCTACCAGCTCGGGTGCCCGGTATTCCGACAAGGCGGCCATGACCGCATACATGCCCTCGGGATACGACAGCTCGTTCTCCCGCAGACGCGGCCGTTCCTCTCCCCCGAGGTAGAGCCAGGCCATAACGTTGCCTGCCGCCGCCAGCTTCGGACTTACCCCGTCATAATCGCGCAGCGAAGACGACATCCAATAGCCGTTCACCCATTCGCCCGCGATATTCGCCAGCATCCAATCCGCCGTCATCCTTGCCTGCTGTCTCAATAGCGGATCCTCCGCATAGTCATTCAGCATCAGCAAGCACTCCAAATAAAGCGCGGCATATGTAGTCGAGTCATATTCCTTCATTCCGTACTTCACGAAGCGTGTGAGCATATCAACGATATCCCGCTCCGCAAACTGCTTCGTTACTGCCGCTTTGCTCCAGTCCGGCCACGTTTGGGCGGTCAAATATCCGGCCGTTCTGAATTTGATCAGATGATTCTCCGTACTGCCGTTGTTCGAATAATCGACCTCCTGCAGCCGCTGCTTAACCTTTGCCCGCAAGGCCTCGGAATACAAATGTCCGTACTTCAGATACGTGTCGATATTGGCCGTGTAAAAAAACATCGATGCTCCGGCCGGGTTGTCATTGATGCTCTGCATCCACTCGAGCGCCCGTTCGACATCGACCGCCAGCTCGAAGCGGGCTTGAGCATAAAATACCGCTTCCTTCACCCATAATGTCCGATCCGTCTGCTGTGGCTCCGTCGTAGAGAAGGTTTCAAGAAGGTATCGTGCCCGTTCATTGAATGCAGTGTTCGCCGCCGGCTCACGAACCGCTGCGTACAAGGTCCTCTCGTTATTCAAAAGATTGCTTTCCACCGCCTGCCCGTTCGGGTTGACCACAGCACGGATCGCATGCGTCCCCTTCTGGGCGCTCCATACTTCGGTTCCTGTAATGGTCACTGTCTCACCGGGTTGAATAATCCCAGTATGTGTCCCCGTCGCAATAACTTTCGAATTTATGGAGGGATCCACCTTGAATTCAACGTCGACTGACGTGGATGAGGTCGCCTCAAGACCCGTATTCCGTACCTCGGCGCTAAACGCAACCGTCTCGCCCGGCTTCGGATTCGCAGGCGTTAGCGTAATTTCGCTTACGCTCAGATCGGCCTTGGCGATTTGCGAGAAGCGGACGTGGTCTATCTCTGCCCTTGCAAGCTGACTTCGGTTCTTCGCAGTCGCGACCAAACCGGCCTTAAGCTCCCCGCTCAGTGTCAGCAGCTTCGTTGTAAGCGGTACGCCCCAGTCCAGTCCGTCCTCCGACGCATAAGCGGAATAGGCATTTCCCGTTTTCTCCAGCTTCAAGTACTTGGGCGCATTCACGCCCGTCAGCAGCTCGCTGGAAGTGACGCTGCCGTTATTGCTTCTCATATCGAGCCGCAGCGTCTTGTTCTTCAGCAGACGCAGCGAAATGAAGTCGTCATTCGCCGCCAGCCCCTCGCGGAACATAATCCCGGCTCCCGCTCCATTATCCGTTGCCGATAGAACGCCAAGCCTTGCTTCCAGGGCAATATCCCCGCTCTGGTTCCGATGCACAAAGACGGCCTCATCAGCACTTCCTGTCAAATCGGCACCTGCGCTTTCGAGCGTAAACTTGCCGTTATTGTACAGAGCCGA
Source organism: Paenibacillus silviterrae (assembly GCF_030167925.1). Lineage (GTDB taxonomy): Bacteria > Bacillota > Bacilli > Paenibacillales > NBRC-103111 > Paenibacillus_G > Paenibacillus_G silviterrae. The sequence continues at coordinate 63,771 of NZ_JASKUT010000002.1, read as the reverse complement.
ACCGATCAGCGAATGGTTGCCAATCTGCGAGTACGTCCATTCCGGCGGCAACCGCAAAGCCGCGTCATGTATGCGCACGTTGTATGTTGCAACATTCGCGCCGTAAGTAGCCGCTTGGACGGAAACCGTCTGGGTCCCGTCCGAAGGCGCCGTCCACGGCTGAGAGGTAACCGTCGTCTTCCATCCCCGCGGGATGCTCGACCCGGCAGCGGTACCGGTCACTGTATTCCCGCCGATTTGGAAATGCACTTCCGGCGATCCTTCGAAATCGGCGTCCCCCCGATTCTCCAACTCGGCTATAAAGACGATAGCATCGCCCGCAAACGCGTTTAGCGGCCCCCAGGTTAGCCCGCTTACCGCGAGCTCGGGTTTCCCGCCGCCGGGCGGCTTGTAGGCCGGATCCTCATACACCTCCAGCTGCGTCAATTGGATTCCGTTGGCCGCATTGGTGTTTTTCGTCCCGACAATTCTCACATACCGAACGTTAGCAGTCGTGAAGCTTACTTCGTGACGATGACCCGGAGAAGCTTGGAACTTGTAGTCCTTGGGTGTTGCAAGGGTTGTAAACACGCTCCCGTCGAGACTTCCCTCCACCGACAGTGTCTGCGTACGTGCACTCCAGCTCAATCCCGTGCTCATGACCACCTTGTTCACGCCGTACGCCGCACCAAGATCGACGGTGACGCTCGCTGGAACGGCAGACGATTCCCATTGCGTTTCGATATCGCCGTCCGTGATGCTGCTTGCCGGCCGATTGCTTTTCTGGGAGCTGTAAGCAACCGGCTTGCCCCGGGCCAGCTCAGCCGCCGGCATGACCATCAGCCGCTGAAGCCGGGCGTTCCCGCCTGCAAGCTGTACCGAGATGTTATGCTCGTTCGGCTGGGCCGTCCACTTGCGGGTGCCGGTCAATCGGATCGTCTGCTGAGGACCCAAGGTCCCGGCATAAACCGCCTCGCTGACCGTTGCTCCGTCCACAGCGAAGCTCACTCCAAGCGCATCCCCATACGCTGCTGTTCCTTGATTCTCTACATCGGCGTAGAAGGTCACCTCAGAGCCGACGGCCGGGCTGGTCGGCGACCAGCCCAGCTCCTTCAGCATCAGTTGCGGGACTGCTTGAATCGTTTCCGCAGCGACCTCCCTGCCGCCGATCGATGGTATCATCATCGTGAGAAGCATTACCACTGCCATGATCCCGGAGATCAGCCTGGTTCGTTTCATGGATTCGTTCCCTCCCTGCTCAATAGCCGAAGCGCGACATAGGCAAGGTCGACAATACCTATTCGGCCGTCCGCATTCAAATCATACTGCACTTGAAAGCCATCTTCCCCCGATCTCTTCCCTAGCGCACCTCCCAGCAGCCTCAGCGCCTCTGCCGTGGGCTCGGAGCCGGTGATCAGCTTGGAGTCAACCACGACTGCAGGTTGATCGTCCCCCAGGACGATCGTCGCTACGCCTCCGTCCGAATCGGAAATGGCCGTGTGCGGATTCAGCTGCCAGCGGGTCGCGCCCGGTGTACCTGCTGCCCGGAAGCGAAAGCGCAGCACGTCAGCCTCCCCGCTGACGCCATGCTCCTCCGCCACGCGCGAGGCTACCGCGCGAACGCGGCCGTCCGTCTCCGTATGCAGCACATACGCGCGTTCCCCGCCGCCGACCGGCTTAAACGGTTCGGCCAGCTCTACGGATTGAAGAGCATAGCGGGTCCGGTCATATTGTAACGACAGATCGATAGCATACAGGTCCTTGGCATGGTCCACGGCAACCGTCACAATAGTCTCTTCACCGAGCTCCGTCATTTCCCTATTCACCTTCAGCTTGACAGAGGCATCGTTGTCCGGCTCTTGCTGCGTAATGCCGTCCGTCAAGGTAAACAAATCAAAATTGCCCGGGTTTTTGGCATCCGCCAAACCTGTCGTCCATTGAATGAAGTTGTCCCGGCCCGCCTGCATATCCGCATCATTCACGGCGACGTTATACCGGAAGGCACTCCCCTCCGCAAGGTGCAAATCATGAATCATCGATTTCGGCATCTGAATTTCATAGTAGGTTTTCCGGTTCTGCTCATCCCTTACGATCCGGTACGGAATCAGGTCGCTGACATTGCCGTTCTGATTCGGCGGACGGGAGAAGAAAATATTAGATACGTGAGCGCCGTCATTATGAACAGCGAAGCCCCACTCCATATCGTCCTGATTGTAGCTTGCCGAGCTGTCGTGCAACGGGTCAATCGCCGTCTGAACGGAATCGTTCTTCCACAGGTTCGGAGGATTCTCCGAATTTTTATGGATGTTGTCCGTCACCTCGACTCCGAGGTACAGCTGCTCCTGATCCCATAGGAGATACGCCGTAGCGCTTACATTCTCCGGATCGTAGATGCCTGTCTGCGTCCGCTTTCCGCCTCTCAAATGGAAAGGAAACGCCCGCTTCCACTCGTCCAGCTTACCATCGACGACTAGCGAGCCTGTACGCTTACGCACAAGAAGGAAATCCAGCGGCGCCTCATCCCTAAATATCGTGACGTTGTTTACCGTATCGGTTACCGTCAGTTCGTTGACGTACTCGTTGTAATCGTGCGGTGTTCGGTAGTTCCAGGCGAAGGTCATCGTCATGGTCTGCCCTTTCGTCAGGTTCGCGAACGTGGTGCCGCCCATGGGAGACAACTCCTGTCCATCCGGTCCGCGCAGAACCACCTTGCCCGTCTTCGGATGATCGGATACTCCCTTCAGTTCCACCTCCACCTGCTCAAGCTTTTCGACTGAGCTCGTTACCGGAAGAATCCTCGCTTCGATCGAATCGTTCACCCGCATGTCGATTCGCGCTTCATCGATCAGCTTCCCACCTGATTCTATGATGACCTTCGGCGTATACAAGCCCTTCCCTGCAGTCAGCGGAACATGCAACGGGAAGCTGAAGGGATACGCTTCATTCGGTCCGAGAGTCACGGTCACGGAATCCGGCTCGCCCCAGCCATCGGGACGCTCCAGACGCACGGTCACTGCCCGCGGCTCAGCCGTGTCGTTCGCCACCGTACCGGTTACGGTGCTTGCGTAGCCCGGTTCCCCATTCAGCCGGATCGGCGTTACGTTAAGCCACAGCCCGACAAATATCGGTTCGTCTGCGGCCACGATCTGCTCAAGCGTTTTTGCAAATTCCTTCGCCAGCAGCCCGTAGGCGTAGCTCTCGGCGTACCGGCCCTGACGGTTCCCTTTGGCCGCCAAGTCCGCATATCTTTTGGCACGCAGCAGCGCGGAGGTGGAAACCGGCAGCAATTGGTCTTCACCCAGCTTGGCTTTATAAGCTGCCTCCGTCTTCAGAAGACCCTGCGTGTATTCCGGTATCGACGGAGGCGTCCCTTCCGCCGCTTTGGCCTGAATCAGCGCCTTGGAGGCGATTTCAGCGTAGTTGTACAGCGTCTCCAGCGCGGCGAAGGTCTTCACCCGGTCCAGCTTGCCGCTTTGAATCTCACTCGCCAGCGTTTTCATCAGCGCGTATACCTGCACGATTTCCTGCTCCAGTCCGGCTGATTTGGCCGCAGGCGAAGCAGCCTGCAGTGCTGTTTCGAAGCCTCTCTGAATGGACTCGAGCGTCTGAAGCGCTCCGCCCGGAGCCGGCGTGCCTCCGGTCGGCGTGCTGCCGATCCGCTGCGCAGCCTCCTGCTTATAATCCCGAAGCAGCTCGGCATTTGCCGAATACAGCAGCTCGGCTGATGCGCCAAGAATGTAGATCGGCGACCCGGATACCGTTACCTGCACCGTACCATTCGCCGAAGCGATCCTTTGGTCATTGCCGTTAATATCGCGCACCGTTACCTCCTGTGTCCCTACAGGCACGGTCAAGAGGGATGTCGGAGAGTTTTGCTCCGGCTTATCGTTGTGATCGACGGAACGCCATGCGGCTATAATCGGCTTGCTCTCCTTCAAGAATACATAAGCTCTTACCTTACTATCCTGTGTGCTCAGCCGTCCTGCATATTCCGCCCGGTCGAGCGTTGTCATGAGGTTGTTGGCCGCCGTATAAGACAGCTTCGGACGACCGTCCACATCCGTCATGCCCCAGAAGATTTCATAGTAATTCTCATCCGTGCCGTCATTCTTAAAGTTATAATATTCCCAGGCACGCACTTGCGGCTGCGTCATATAGATCAGGAAGGCGCGCACGATATAATCCCTTTGAACCTCTTCGCTAACGCTCGGGTGTCCTCCTTTGGCCGTCGGCCAGCCTCCCTCAGTCAAATAAAAATCCTTCCAGCCGCCGTAGGCGTCAAGCATACTGCTGACATTATCGATATATTTTTCAATCGCCCCGTCCGGCATGGCATTGTAGACATACGGATGCCAAGAGAACGCATCGGCATAATGGTAAGCTCCCAGCGCAAGCTCTGGCGGCAAGACCGAACCGACGCTGGACGTATGATCGCCTGCGATAAAGGTCACATCCGGATTGCCGTCCTTCGCTCCTATATAAGAGCGCTTCCACTGCTGTACGATTTCGTACGGAATGTAGGGCTTGACATAGTTCTCCGGCTCATTCGGCGTTTCGAACTGCCGAATTCGGTCTTTATATCGACTGGCGCTCTCTCTTGTAAAATCCTCGATCAGCTTCAAGCCGTCGTAAGAGGCTGCCTTCTTGGTATCCTCAAGGAAGCCGAGCACCGGGATCTGATTCAACCCGAAGCTTGCCACCTTCTCAAGATAGTCGTCCTCCTTCTCAAAATGAAATACAGGTCGGCCCTGACTGTCATACTCCCCTGTAAAGACATCCGCCAAATTCATATGGCTGCGGTGATGCCTTGCTCCCAGCTTACGGACCGCTTCCATCAGATCGTCCCGCCAGTTTGTACTGTAATGAGTATTGACGCCAAATTTGGATTCCAGCAGCATGTCCTGCTCCGTGTTCACCGAAAGCTCACGCACGACGGCCATCCGCATCTTTTTCGCCGCGCCCTCCTGCCTGACTCCGTCGATCGACAGGTCTACGGTAACATCGTATGTACCGATCCCGGTTACCGCAGGCTCGAAGTGAAGCTTCTCATTCAACTCACTATACGCAGCTACCGTGTAATCCTTCGCACCGGTAGCCACCGTCTCCCGATTGCCGTCCGCCCGCCGGACCGTATACTGCACCCGGTACGTGTGCGGCAGCGAACCTCCGGCAAGATGAATCTTCAAACCTGGCTGCTGCCCGGGTCCGTAAATACCCGTATAATTGTCCGCCGGCTCAACATGGTAAATATGGGACGCCTCCAATGGCGTTATCTCCAGCGAATCGATCAACAGGTTAATCCCGCTTACCGTGCCGAACTGGATATATCCCTTCTCCATGCGCAGCATATCGAAATCATCCGTTGCAATCACGCGCTTGCCGTTGATATACAACTCGTGCGTTATTCCCGACACGCGGACCTCATAGTCAACCCACTGGTTTTCCAAGGCTTCATTGTGGGTGCCGAGATAATAATTGCCGCCAAGATCGGTTTTTCTCATGATGAAATAACGCCAGTTATGCGTACCCCATTCCATCGAATAATTGTTGTTGTCATTCTGCGTGCGGTAGCGAAGCCTCCATACGTTGTAGTATTGGTCGCTCGTACGCACATACTTCGCCCGGAACTTCAACGAGAAATTATCCATATTGGCATAATTCGGATCGGACAAGATGGCGCTCGTATTCGCCTGCCCTACCTGACCGTTCAGCCTTAATGCCTTGCCTCCCTCGGGCAGCTCCGCGACCTTCACATCGCCGCGGACGGTCCAGCCTGCCGGGGCTTTGCCGGTCGGCACGTCGTCAAACCCTGCCGTGTACGGCACGAATGAGCCTGAGCTTACGGTAAGCTCCCCGGTCTGGGGGTAACGAGCGGAACGGCCCGTACCGTCCTTGATCTCCAGATAATAATGGATGACTCCGCCCCGATTCAAACCGGGGATCGTCATCGTGTAGGTGCCGCCGGTTTCCTTTCGCTGCTCGATGCTCTTCACCGCAGTATCCCCGTAATGGTAATGCAGCGTTGCCGTTTGCGGCGAGCCCGTATCCGTCGTTTCAAACACTACCGGCACGTCCGTATTGTAGGCTACCGAGCTTTTCGGTGTATGGGCAATCGTAAGCTGCGAGCCTCCCGTCACCTTGACGGGGCCCGTCAGTGAAACATCGGCCACCTGCAAATCAACGTTGTTGGATCGGAACCCGATCCCGCCAGTTGGGAACCGATTGGCCGTATCCGTTGCGGAAATCAGTTCGTCGCCATTGGCGAATAATGTCAGCTTATTGTCCCGTACTTGGATGCGGTAGTGATTCCACTGCAGCATATTCAATTGGGTCGTCACATTGGGAGCCAAGTTTTGCTTATAAACACCGTTCTCCCAATAATGCACCTTTAAGATAACGGTATCCGAGCCGGACGCCACTTGCGTCTCAATAGCATAATAATTGCCCGTTTCCGACGCACGAATGAAAAATTCAGCACGGGTGTTATCCGCTTTCTTATTCAGCTTCGCTTGGAATTCTACGTCATAATCGCTCCAGTTAGAGGTGTCCAGTCCCGTCAAATAATTTCGGGTATTGCTGTTTTTGGCCTTCATCGTCTGCCGTCCTCCGTCCTGAACGATATCCCATTGTTCCGGAAGCTGAGACCAACGATCCGCGGATCGCTGCACATTCGAAAAATCATCGCGGAAGCCGGTGGATTTGTAATGGCCGCTCTGGTCCGAAGCCTCAATGTAATAATTCAGTGTGGTGATCTCAGAAGACGACGGCGGGGGAATTTGAGCCTGATACCGGTCATCCGCCCCCTTAATCATAGGGGTGTTATTCCATGGTCCCCCGTTCTCCGCGTATCCATAGCGATAATAGACCGCTGCCGTTACCGGCGTCGGGGCCGTGATGGTCGCCGTAATTTCGGCTCCCGTCGCAACGTTTACCTGCGCCAACGGGGTATGCGTCAATGTCAGCTCCTTTACCGGCTCCTGCTGGGTGCCTGCGCCTAGTACCTTGACGCGGTCCACCTGCAGACCGATATTGTTGGAGCGGAACCCGATATGACCTGCCGCATAATGACCGTTCGGATCCGTCGCTGCAATGATTTCCTGGCCGTCAAGGTGCAGCTTGAAGGTATTGCCTGTGACAATCACCGTATAGTCGTGCCATTCGCTCGGATCATAGGCATGCTTGACGTTTGCCGTCAGATTGCCTTGGTACACCGTGTTCGCCCAGCGATGTGCCTTGAAAGTGACCGTCCCGGCGTTCGCCTGCTCCAGTTGGGCCTCCAGTGAGTAGTAGTTGCCGCTTTGATCCGCTCTTACGAAAAACTCCGCACGACCCGCTGCCTTGGAGGAAAATTTCGCACGGAACTCCACCCTGTAATCGTTCCACCCGCTGGAATCGACGTTCTGCAGGAAGGTTCTCGTATTGGTGTGAAAGCCGTGTAAATAGCTGATGTTCTCCTGATTTTTCACCTCCCATTGGTCTGGAACCGCCTTCCAGTGCTTCAAGGTTTCCACGGGCTCATCAAACGTATCCTCGAATAAAACAACTTCGCCTCCTGCTGTAGGAACCGCCGCCGTTGCAACGTTCGTAAGAACGGTTCCCGCCAGCATAACCCACACCGTCAGAAACGCTATACAGCGTCTCCATTTCTGTCGTAGCATGCAAGATCCTCCTTCGTCTTAACCTCATGCATCCGTCTCATGATCAGCCTATTCTAAGAAAGTGGATTCTGCCGTAAATCCCTCCCGAACGTACGCCTGCCAACCAACCTCCCCTCCATCGATTGAAAGTGCTTACAATGTTAAGCATACAAGAACCGCCTTCGCAAAATAAACACGGGTATATACCGATAATGCATGGGAAAACTCACTTTTTTCCCCTCCCATGTTTAAGAAAATCCTCAATCTAGGCGCCTTCGCTAAAAAACGGATTTTCCTCCTTATTGGTGCTTCCGCTCGGCTGGCTCGCGCTCATTTGGCCCCATACAAAACGAGGCCACCGCATTTGTTGTGTAGAGAGACAATAATGTTTTGAAGTTAAAAGTATCGATATCACCTAAATAGAACCAAACATCTCGTTTCCCTAAGCATGTACATAACATAACCTTACTACAAAATTAGGCGTTCTCTTGAGCCCTTTCTTTGTGTAAGCTTGAAACTTCACATTGTTGCGGATATGGGGAGGTAGATAGATCCCGTTTTCATCCTCGCGGCGGATGAGCTGCTGTGCGATTTTATAGAAGGCTTTCCTTTCAATCGGCCGGACGAATTCGTTGATTCTCATATAACGGCCGTTCAGGCAGTAACCGGGCTATCTCGTCAACGACTTGGCCGACATGCAATTGCGCCCGATAGTTAAAGGTTACCGGCTCGAAGTCGTTGTCGAAAGCAATTGGCGCTTTGTTTTTATCAAAATGAAAAGCTGCCGGATGCTCTGGCAGCTTTTAGAGTAAATTGCCCGTTCGGCCATAAGACTGGCGCTCAGGGCATAATCAAGATGAAGCAGCTTGGCGGGGAGGATGGATAGGTACACGGCGATGCCTGTCCGGTTTGGGCACGGTGTCACTGGCCCATCTGCTTGCGGTATTCTTTGGGGGAGACTCCCGCTATTTTGTTGAACATATGCGTGAAATAATTGGAGTCGTTGAAGCCGGTGGCCTCGGAAATTTCGAATATTTTCATATCTGTGCTTTTCAGCAGAAGCTTCGCTTTCTGTACGCGCAGGTTCTGAATATAGCCGGTTACACTTTCCCCGGTTTCCTTTTTAAACAAATTGCTGAAGTAGCTGGGGTTAAGATGGACATGAGCCGCCACCTCGGCCAAGCCGCATACCCCCATGTAGGATTCTTCAATAAACCGGATGGCCTGCTTGACCGGATTATCATTCTTACTCGCAAGCCAGTTATTGTGGGATTGCAGGAATTCATGGATGTATCCCTGCAGCCATGCCACAATATCCTCCGGTGTCGCGCATTTGTAGACAGAATCCCACTCTATGGGGCGCACAGCCATTTGCCATTCGGGAAACTGGACCTGCACCAGCCGGAGAATGGCGGCAGCCAGCAGCAGCGCTTCAATCTTGGCGGTTTGCGGGGGCAAACGGCTGATCCGGACGGTTTGCTCCTGCAGCTCCCGGCTCAGCCGGCTGTTATCCTCCGACATCAGCCAGGTTACAATCTCCTTCTCCTTCTCGTAAAGCGCCGTCTGGTTGAGCAGCGATTCATTGGCAATTCCGTGGTCCCTATCCCCTTCCCGGCGATACCGTCTGTAGCTCTCGCGCAATTCCTCCGTGCTGGCGCATAGCCCTTGTCCGCTGCATTCAAGAGCCAGCCTCAGATAATGGTGGACCGAATCGGTGAGGATCTGCGGCCATGAGGGGGATGTATCCGGCCGGGAAGCACTTCGGTCCACCAATAAAGCCCACTCCGATGCGTTCAGGGGAAACAGGCGAAAGCCGCCGGGAAACCATTTGTTCAAGTGCTCTCCTGCAATATTGGCGAAAGCAAACTGCAAAAGCGGCACATCCTGGGCGGAATAATGCTTCTCCGGGGGGAAATAGGTAGGAATTCGCAGAAAATGCAGCTCGCATTGCTTCATCCGCTTCAGGAGAGCCTCCACCTCTTCACCGCTGCAGGGCATGCCCATAATAGCCGAGCGCAGCTCGCTGTCTTCATGCTGGCGCTTCCAGCCCTCCACCAAGTGCTGGGACTGGCTTTCTTCAATCAGCTGCACATAAATCCGGTCGAGTACGCTTAATATATCCGTTTCCACACAAGGCTTCGTGATAAAGTCCAGCACCCCGAACTTGACGGCGGACTGGGCATACGAAAAATCCTTGAATCCGGTTATAATCACAATCTTCGTCAACCAGCCGCGGCTTCTGATTTCCTCTGCCAGCTGCAGCCCATCTATATGGGGCATTCGGATATCGGTCAGCAAGAGATCCGGAACACATTTCTCCATCATGAGCAAGGCATCCCGGCCATTGGCCGCTTCCCCCGTCACCACCCACTCGGCGGACCTCTTCCCCGCCAGCTTCAGCAGCCCCTTGCGGAAATTGGGCTGATCCTCTGCAATAAACAGCTTGCCCTTCACTCGTTCCCCTCCTCATGACTTCCCAGTGTCCCGGATTGAATAGGAAGCGTCATGTGAACAACCGTTCCTTTCCCTTTACTGCTTGTCGTTTCCACTCCATATGCGGGTCCGTATACCAGTTGAATGCGCCGCAGCACACTTTTATAGCCGATTGCCGTCTTATTGCCGTCCGACAGATCAGCCTCTGCCTCGGTCAAGGCTCTCAGGGTTTCTTTATCCATGCCGCATCCGTTGTCTGCCACCTCGATATGCAGCGCTTCATTGAACAAGAACGCTTTAATCCGTAGCACCCGGTCTTTCTCCATATCACGGAAAGCGTGTACAAAAACATTTTCCACCACCGGCAGCAAGAGGGAACGCATCATCCGCAGATTGAGCAGGGACTCCTCCGCTTGAATAATCGTTTCTATCTCGCCGGTGAACAGCTCGGTCTGGATCTTGATGTAATTACGGATCTGATGCAGCTCTTCGCCAAGAGTCGTGTCCGTCTGGACAGATTTAAGGGAATACTTCAACATCTCCGAGATGGCGTTGATCAGAAGCGCCGTCTCCTCCTGGTCGTTGCTGTACAGCTTCCAATACAGCTCATTGAACAGGTTGTGCAGATAATGGGGGTTCAGCTGGGCCTGGATGGCCTTCAACTCCGATTCCCTCTGGCTGATCTGGGCCAAATAAACCTTATTGATCAGCTCGCTCACTTGCTCCGCCATGCTGTTGAAGCTGTCTCCGATGTAGCCCAGCTCATCGCCGGAATCCACTTTGACACGGACCGTGAAATCGCCGGAACGCAGCATACGCAGTCCCTGCATCAGATGGGACAGAGGTGTCAGGAGCGTCCGGGTGGAAATCGTAATCAACAATGCACTGAGCAGGATGACGCCGATTCCGGCAATTGCCAATACCTGGATGATGTCTTTATTTTTCCTCTGTATCTCCTGCAGGGATGCCCCTCCATATAGGGTAAAGCCGGCCGGAATGAGCTCGTGGCGGACAAACAGATAGGTGATGCCATTCATTTTGACATACCGGGGATAATTGGCCCCTGTCAGCTGCAAGAGCTGCTCCATCTCACTCTGGTCAGTATTGGAGTAGAGCATACCGCCCATAGGCTCCAGCAGCAGCACCTTGCCGCTCCCGTTCTCCGTAAGATCCCGCAGCACCTTGGATACCAGGCTTTCCTCCATCACCAGCACCATGGTGCCGTACGGGATCAGCTTCTCATTGAGCATCCGTCTGGCGGCGACCAGAACCGTTCTGCGGCCTTCCGGATCAATGCTGCTGGCCGCCTCGGCCCGGCCCCAAACCATATTCCCCCGATGGGGCTTAAGCTTTTCCATCATCCTGTTCAAGTCTTCCGTTCCCGGCTCTCCCGACGCGCCTACTTTAGAGAGAACCGTCATTTCCCCGTTCTCATTATACAGGAAAACGGAACGGATGGACGGCGCATCCACAAGCAGCATATTCAATTGCTCTTCCACATACTTGCGGTTCTTGAATTCGGTGTAGGAATCGCTTACGGGAACGATGTTCTCCCTGAGGAACTGTTCGATGGACGGATTCAAGATAATGGATTGGGATACCCGGTTGACTTCCTGAAAGGACATCTCCAGTCTGGCCAAAGCCTGTTCGTTGGCAATGGAGAACTGCTTGCTGATTTCATCCTCCATTAACTGGATATTAGATTGGTAAACCATCCAGCCTGCCAAGGCAAAGGCGAGCGTTACCATACACGAGAGCAGCACGATCAGCTTGATCTTGAAGCTGCCTTTTATTTTTCCGGCTATAATCCCCGGCCAGCTTGTCGGATGCAATCGGCTCGCCCCCTTGAATATCATATTGTATTATAAAACGCTTCCTTCCAAGCAAACAAGGTTTTCATTTTACCTGTCTACATAGGAAGGAAGCGCGTCATGTTCCGGTCCGGTTTACCCGTATTATTTTAAAGCTTCATACAAGGCAATAAGAGCAAGGGACTGTCCGTAAGCCATCGGCATGATGGTAATGTTTTTATAATGGTCTTTATCCATACCCATACCGGTTCCGGCCGACACATTCAGCACGGTTCCATCCCCGCTAATATTTTGACAAACCGCCTGAATAGCCTTGTCCGCAACAGCCTGATAGGAGGAATCCAGAATACCGGCTTTTATGCCTTTTAGGATACCTGCGGCAATTGCGGCCGATCCGGATACTTCTTCATAGCTAGTTGGGTCTTGCAGGACTGTGTGCCATAGACCGGAAGCGGCCTGAAGCGAAACCAAAGCATTGACCTGAGCCTTATACGTATCAACCAGAAATTGACGGACGCCCGGGTTTATCGTATCCCGGCAAGTTTCCAGGTAATCGACGAGGCCGTAGGTGAACCAGGAATTGCCGCGGCACCAGAAGATGCTGCCGAAATTATCATTACGCTCGAAACTCCAGCCGTGGAAGAACAGTCCGGTATGTTTGTCGAACAAGTACTTGATATGGAGCAGAATCTGGTGTACCGCTTCTTGCTCCCACTCCGGCCGGTTGAACTTGCGCCCGGCTTGGTTCAGAAACAGAACCGCCATAAAGAGCGTATCAATCCATAACTGCCCATTGTGCAGGTGGATTCCATCCCGGTTGCCAATAGCAGTGACGGTATGCTGGAAGCCGCCTTCTTTGGTTTTGGGCAGCTCATGAACGAGCCAGTCCGCGTGATCCCGGCATAGCTGTTCCAGCTGGCTGGAAGGCTCAAGCTGATCCAGGAGCAGAACCAGAGCCAGATAAGGGGCGGTAGTATTGATGTTTTTGGACGGCAGACCCACCTCCAAATTGCGGGAATACCAGTTCTGAAAAAACTCCTTAAAGCGGCGATCTCCGTAATACTTCTGCAGCTTGTACAGACCATAAAGACCGACGCCCTGGGGCCAGTCCCATTCTTCGATACCGAAATCGCGTTGGACAATCCCTTTTCTTGTATCGGCCTGGACCACGGTTTTATCCTTCTCGTAGTCGCTGCCGCCCAAATTCATAAGCTTGTCCACTACCAGTCCGATGTTTTGAAGCAGCATTTCATTAGTCATGATTCTACCTACTCCTACTCATATAAAATGTTCCGAAAGCAAACTTGGCCCGGCCATTGCCGAACCAAGTCCGCATTCATCCTATTGCAGGCCCTTCAGCCCTTACTTGTGCTGGGAACGGACCAGATCCAAAATATCCTTACCCAGGAAGGCGTTTCTCTTGTTTTCTTTGTACCAAGTATTCATGAATTCCTCAATCTGCTTGCCGCCGCCTTTTTCCCAGGCAGCTTTGGCATCGGCAACAGCCTGCTCAGGGGTATATTGGGCTCCGCCGATAATGCCTTTGGTATAAATGTCCTTTATTTCCTTATCGATATTGGTATTGATCACTACCAGGTCGCTCGGCAGGGTAGGCATATGCTCATAGTGACTCAGAGCGGGATACTGCGCCTCGGGATTCAGCAGGAACTCGTCGGCTTTCTTCAGCATGTCCAGACCGGCCTTCTGGTCGGGATTGTTCACGTCGAACGCAGTGGTGGAAATCAGAAGCGGATTCTCAGGGATGGAGTAGAACATAGAGTAGTCCATGGCCCAATCCAGCTCCTTGGCATTCTTCGCAGGATCAATGACTTTCGGGAAACCGTCCGCACCTTTTTTCCAATGCTCTCCCTCAATTCCTTTTTTCAGAATCAAACCGTTCTCCGGCTTGATCATGAAGTTAATATATTCCATAGCAGCCTTCGGATTTTTGGCCGCGGCATTGATCACCGTTGTCATTTGAACCGGATTGACCACATGATGAACGAATTGACCCATGGGCGACTTCGGCTGCGCCATCGGCGCAATTTCCGCCCCCGGAACCACCTTGCGAAGCGTTTGGATGTCCGTTACCGTACTCTCAAACCAGTTGGTGATAGCAGGAGGAAGATAAACGCCTACTTTTCCGTTCAGATAATCCTGCTTGGCTTTGGCTCCATTCTTGTCGGCCAGGTAATCCTTATCGATAAGCCCTTCCTCAAATAACCTTTTCTTGAATTTCAGAGACTCCAGCGTATTATCCCAAGTTCTGATAATCTTGTCATCACTGGAGATTTTCCAGCCGTACGAGCCGAACATGGAATCCACCATGCCGTCCGAGGTGTAGCTCATATTGGTTCCATACGTATCCTTCTTCCCGTTGCCGTCAGGGTCCTGTTCAACGAATGCTTTCAGAACGACAAGCAATTCGTCGGTGGTCTTCGGAACCTCCAGCTTCAGCTTTTTCAGCCAATCCATCCGGATAAAGGCTACACTCTGCAGATGGGGCTCATTAATTTTGCCGATTTCGTACAGCTTGCCGTCCGGCTTGGTGCCTATCTTGCGAAGCTGTGGGTACTTTTGCAGCAGCTTCTCATATTCAGGCGCATATTTCAAGTAATCGTCCAAAGGCATCAATTGCTTCTGCTGGTACAGAGAATTCCGGAACCCCGTATCATAATCATTGACAATATCCGGCGCACTGCCAGATGCGAACAACACATTCAGCTTCTTGACTGCCTCTGCCCGGGCTATCGGCACATACTTGGCCGTAACGGGAGAATGCTCGTTGATCCACTTGGTCCAACGGTTCTCCTCAACCGTCCCCTCCGCTGCGGGAATATTGCCCCTGTCATAGTTGGAAACGGTAATTGTGGCTTTTCCTTCGGCTTGCCCCGTTGTCCCCTCTTCCTTCTGACTGCAACCGGCTGCCCCTGCTGCCATAACCGTCGACAATCCCAGTGCCAGCACCATCTTCATTCTGTTTGCGGATGTTTGTCCAAACATGTGGAATCCCCCTCAATCTATGATTCATTTCATTATTGCCGCTAACCTTTGATAGAGCCAAGCATAATGCCTTTGACAAAATACTTCTGCAGGAACGGGTATACCGCCAGCATGGGCGCAACCATAACCATAACCCCAACCGCTTTCAGCTTTTCGGATACCATTTCCTGCTGCTGCACCATATCCATGGCCGACATATTGAAGTTCCCCTGAATTTGCAGCATCCCCTGAACGATGACCGTAAGATTCTGCAAATTCGTCTTATTGATGTAAAGAATAACACTCATGAACATGTTCCAGTAGCCCACTCCGTAGAATAACGTCAGCGTAGCCAGCATGGGAAGAGACAAGGGCAGGATGATGCGCATGAGCAGCTGGACCTCTCCGCAGCCGTCAATCTGGGCCGAATCCACCACTTCCCCCGGGATGCTCTCAAAATAGCTTTTCATAATCAGCATATTATAGGTGCTGATCAGCCCGCCAAACCAGAGGGACCAGTAAGTATTGGTCAAATGCAGGCTATTCATGACCAGATAAGTAGGGATCATGCCACCGCTGAAGAGCATGGTGAACAATGCGGCCGTTGTGATCGGCTTGCGGGCGTAAAGGTAACGGCGGGATAAAGGATAGGCCGTCAGCACCGTGGCCAGCATGCTTAAGGAAGTTCCGCCTAAGGTAATGATCACACTGTTGTTAAAAGCGCGCAAGGCCGGCGTATTCTCAAAAAAGTATTTATACACGGTGAAATCAAGCCCTACCGGCCAGAACCAGACCTGACCCAGGTCAACCGCATGCCCCGAGCTTACGGACAGCGCCATCAGATGCAGGAAAGGCAGGATGCAGGTGAGCGCTATGATGATCAACACCACATGAATAAAAATGACAAATATTTTTCCGCCTGTGGATTCCTTCAAGAGGATTTCCCTCCTTTCTTCAGAATAATCCCTGATCGAATTTACGGGCCAGCGCATTGGCCGACAGCACAAGCACCAGGCCGACAAAGGATTCAAACAAGCCCATAGCTGTAGTCAGACCAAACTGGGCCTGCTGCAGCCCCACTTTGTACACGTAGGTGCTGATGACCTCCGCTTTCTGCAGGACCGTGGGATTCTGCAAATTGTAAACCTGATCAAACCCTACTTCCATCAGACGGCCCATACCAAGAATCAGCAGCAGGATAATCGTAGGACGGATGCCCGGCAGGGTGATATGCCAAATCTGCCTAAGCTTGCCTGCGCCGTCCATCCCCGCGGATTCGTACAGGCTGGGGTCAATGCCGGAGAGAGCGGCGAGATAAATAATAGCGCTGAAGCCCATCTCCTTCCACATGCCGGAGCCGATAAAGATAGCGGTCCATGAGTCTGTGCGGTATAGAAACGGCACCGGCTCCATCCCCCATTGCCCCAGCAGCTTGTTGATGGTGCCGCCGTCGATGGAGAACACGGTCAGGATAATGCCTGAAACGATAACCCAGGACAAAAAATGAGGCAGATAAATAATGGTTTGAATCCAGCGCTTCACCCAGCTCTTCCGGACCTCATTCAAGGCAATGGCGATAATAATCGGCGCAGGGAACCCGAAGATCAGGTTCAGAACGCTCAGGGTAAGGGTATTCCAGATAATTTGCAGCGAGACGTTAGACTGGAATAAAACCTCGAAATATTTCAACCCCACCCAAGGACTTGACCATATGCCATCGTGAAAATTGTAGTTCTTGAAAGCAATCACAAGACCGCCCATAGGCAAGTAGCGGAATATCAGATAATAAAGCACGCCCGGTATAAGCATGACAAATAACGGAATATTTTGCCGAAACCGCTTTGTCTGGTAAAAAGCCTCTTTGGCCGCCGGTGCTCTATCCGTTCCTACGGCGGCAGGCGTTGTTTTCATGGCTCCCCCTTCTTTCCTGCTGAAAGTTTTATTGTTTGTGATGCTTATAATGTACCGCGGTTCGTACATTCCGAGCCTTAAGAATCTTTAGGTCTTTCTGTGCGATTTTTGTTTCTCACGCGGGACGCAAAAAAAACAAGGAGCCGGGCGGATTCCCGCTTGGCTCCTTGTTTTGTTTACCTGTGATCCACTTGGGCCGCTTTAGTTGCTGCGCCACGCTATAAAGCGCGCGAGCATGGCCGATACCTCCGCCCGGGAGACAACACTGGCGGGCTCTAGAAGGTTCCCCGGTTTGCCGTTAAGAATACCTGCCGATACAGCCCAATCGATGGCATCATTCGCCCAGACGGATACCTCGCCGCTGTCCGCGAAGCTCTTGCCATTGCTGCCTGCAGCAGGCTGTCCGGCGTAACGGTGCAGGACAGTAATCAGTTGTTCCCGGGTAATGGAAGCTTCAGGGGTACTGCCATCGCTGATCCCGGAAGCGGTAGCCCAGTCTTTCGCCTTGCTGTACCAATATTCCCCGCCTTCCGTCTCAACGCCATGCAAACGGGCCAGCACGGTAAATAGCATGGCGCGGCTCAAGGATACCTCGGGAGCGAAGACTCCCTGCTCCGTTCCGAGCAGCCATTCGCGGCTTGCCGTGAAGGCAATCGCCTCCGCAGCCCAATGGCTGCCAGGCACATCCCGGAAAACAACCTTATTGTCGATCAGCTTCACCGTCATATCGCCCTTGGCTGTAAAGCTCAGTCCCGCTTCGGTGATAACCGTTCCGATCACTTCCTTGGTTCCGTTTTCCCGAACCGCATAGGCCACCGTGGAAGCAGAAGCATTCTTGAACGGAATGGTGACCCTCGCTTGTGCTACGCCTCCGGGCAAATGGACAGTGGCAGTTACTTCCCCCAGAGAAGTTGTGTCGGTCTCAACCTTGACTCCTTGCGTGTCCGTGGTGACAGATCGGCTGCTTCCATCGGGCTTGCTCACGGTCTCACGCTTGCTTCCATTCTGCTTGGTGACAACCTCCGTAATGGTACCATTGCGTTCTTTCGTTATCACTTCACGGTCTCCATTCGGCCAGACAGTAGTCTCCGTCACCGTACCGGTTGTCTGATCGGTGACACTGGTGGTCGTGCTGCCATCCCCGTTCTTGACCCCGGTAGACGGTGTAGCTGGGACGACGGGATTGCTGCCGCCACCTTGGGGACTGCTGCCGCCACTTTGAGAATCTCCGCCGCTTTCACCGCTATCGTTATCATATACACCCACAGTTACAATACAAGAAGCTGTGAAGCCGCCGTCTTCCGTGGTTACCGTAATAACGGCTGTTCCGGAGGCATGTACCGTCACAAGCCCATGTCCATCCACAGTAGCTACAGCCGGCTTGGAGCTGCTCCAGGCGACCGTCTTGTTAGCTGCGCCAGCGGGTTCCACATTGGCGGTAAGCCGGACAGTCGAAGCCCCATGGTTGGTATACAGCCCAGCTGTGGTCTGATTCAAGCTCACACCCGTCACATGGACAGAGTCAGAGTACAGGCTTACGGTCACTGTACATGTATCGGTGTAGCCTCCGTCTACAGTGGCTACCGTAATTACGGCTGTACCTGCGGCATGAACCTTCACGAGACCGTGTTCATCCACAGTAGCTACAACCGGATTGGAAGTGGTCCAGGTCAAGGTTTTGTCAGCTGCGTCAGCCGGCTCCACATTGGCGGTTAGCTGGACAGCCGAGTCCCCATGGTTAGTATACAGTTGGGCGGTGGTTTGGTTCAGGCTCACACCCGTCACATGGATCGGTGGAGTCGCCGGTTTTATGGTCAACTCCACATGGGGACTGGCTTTATGGGTATCCGTCTCAGGGTAACGAACCCAATAAGTCCCGGGAGAAAGATTTGCAATGGTATCTCCTTCAACCCTCAACCAGGTGCTCCCCATGTTAGAGGACCATTCCATGGAAGGGCTAACCCCGGTGATGCGTCCATCATTGGCCCCAACCGCTGTTTCATTGGTGATCTCGAGTCCCTCAGGCGAAGCCTTCGGTCCTCCGGTAACCATCGCTTTGAAATCGTCAAAATCGATGGAGGCGTTGGCGTAGCCATCGATGCCGAACAGCTGGCCGGTCAGCTTGTCGCCGCCTGTGTGGCGGAAGTTGTAGTCAGTGGCCACCACAACATCGTCTATATAGACGGTATAAGTCTTGGCGACCCAGTTTGCCACCATCTTGATGTTGTACCATGTATTGTACTGAAAGTCTTTGACTTTGATCTTAGTTGACGCATTCTGGACTACAATTTTACCCATATCAAAAGCCGTGACCATGGAATAATTGCCTGTGCCGCTGTCATTTCGCATCATTGCGCCATTGGCGTACTGGAAGCTGGTGTTTAATCTGGCGCGGTATTCGATGACAATCTTCTGATCCGCCTCAGCCTTTACTTCGCCTGCATACGGCAGGAACAGGTTGGCCTTGCCCGAAGTAGCGGTTGTGGTCAGCCGTAGGAATTGATTCCCGGCCTCTTCCTGCACAGTGGCGGTAGCGCCATTGGTCAGAGCTTCGGTGGTGATGCCGTAAGGGTACTTGCCGACCGTATCGCCGGAGAAATCACGGTAAGCGTTATAGATTACGCCGTCCTGAATGCTGTTCAGCGAACCTAACAATGCTGCTTCCGCTTGAGCAAGCTTATCCAGTTCCTCATCAAACTGTTCTTTGCTCAGATCGGCGTTTGCGGCCATCTCTTCCGCCTTGTTCACTTCGGCCACGAAGGCATCATACTTGGATTGGCTATAGTTGCCCAGCCCATCGCCCAAAGGATAAGAGAAGCTCACCAGCTTGCTGCGGAGTTGATTCACAATTTCATCAAGGCCCCATCCCGGAATCACGTTTACGGCAATAGTAGAAGGAAAGTTACGGCCATCCAGCTTCAGGGTGACAGGCACCTGAACCGTACCAAGGGAGTTGAAGTCAATTCCCTCCGGCTCCCAGCTGACAACCTCTGCCTTCTTTGACTGGCTGTTGTAGACAACGTCAACAACGCTGGGCTGCCCAGGGGCTACTCCGGAAGGAATCCTTACTTCGGAAGCAACCTGAACCGCATCGGAAGCTGCAATAACGGTCACGTTGAGTGCTGACTTCTTGCCGTTATATTCGGCTGTGATAAGAGCTGTGCCCGGTTTAACGGCATATACCGATTGGGTCACAGAATCCGAATTAATTCCGACCACCCCTGGGTCGCTGCTTGTATACTGGGCAGCCGCTGTCACATTCTGAACCTCATAGTTGTTATAGCGTGCCGTTACCTGCAAGGGCCCGCTCGTCTGCCCGCTGAATAGGATGCGGTTTAATCCTTCCATGGCAACGGACTGCACCACTTTAGGCTCCGCAACAACGGTCACTGCAGCTGTGGCCGTTCTCCCGTTATATGTGGCGGTGATTGTGGCACTACCCGCACTTACAGCCTTAACCCTAACCCCTCCGTCAATAACGGCGACCTTGGCATCGGAAGAACTAAAGCTTACTCCTGTGTCTACAGCGTTATAGGTATTGCCTGTTACGGTATACAGGGGCAAGCTGCGGATTTCACCCATTCCCAACGTGTACCCCGGGGCATCGAATAACAATTCCGACGCATCCAGCTTAAATATATCTAAGCTGTCGATTTCAGCAAGGTTGTTCCCCTTCGAGAAGCGGAGGATATTGCTGCCTTCCTTAAGATGGACCTTCGCCGTGGAGTGTCCCCAACGATTCTGGCCGGAATAAACGATGTTCAAATTTGCCCCGGAGCCCCCGTTGACCGACAAGATATGGGAGGCATCGGCCGCATTGGGTGAGCCGTTAGCATTGCGCACGGACAGCATATAAAATCCCGCTTCCGGTACGTCTACGGTAAACTGGACAAAATCTTTGGCGTTCTTGATGTTGGCGATCTTCATCCCGCCGGATGCGGTGCTTTCCAGCCGGACAGCGGGACCGGCTGCGCCGCTGGGGTCTTTCACCAACAGGGCGTGCTCCGCTTCATAACGCTTGCGTACCGGCTCGCCCGAAGGCTTGGCAATCGGAATGTTCGGATCGGCGGGCGCTCCCAGGTTCGGCGTATTATCTGCGTTCCAAGTGAATTTCTGCGTGTGGACTTTACGGGTCCATCCCGATCCCGGCCATCGGGCGGCATGGTAGATGATCCAGTCCTCCGTACCGTCAGGAGACGTGACGATGCTGTGGTGGCCTGGGCCATTAACGCCATTGGCGCTGGAGAAGATCGGCGTGTCTCTTTTCACCCAAGATCCGGGATTCATCAAGTCGTCGCCGATCTTGGCTGTGATCAGCCCGAGGCAATAACTGTCTGTCCAGCTTCCGTTGGCGGAATAGACCAGATTGATCGTGTCGCCCTTTATCGTGACTTGGGGACCTTCATTGATTCTGGCCGGAGACGATTCCCAATCATGTTCAGACGTAGAGAGCAGTACCCGTTCCGAGCTGATGGTCCGTGGATCACTCATTTGCGCAATATATAAGTTCTGGAAGCTTCCGTCCGTTTCTTCCCAACCGGACCAGATGAAATAGTGTTTCTCATTTACAGTCAGCACAGTACCGTCGATCGCCCAACGGTCCGTAGAATCGGTTATTTTCCCTTTGAACTCCCATGTGCCGGTCAACGGATTGTCACTGGCGTTCTCCAGCACGTACATGCGGTGGTTTGCGTTGGTTCCGTTATCAGCCGCAAAGTAAATATACCACTTGAATTTGCCGTCGGTATCCTTGAGATAGTGCATTTCCGGCGCCCAAACGTTGGAGCTGTACATGGTGCCTTTCACCGGCGTCCAAGCCAGACTCCTCTCGCCCGCCTCAATGCCGGTGATGGTCTTCGCTCTGCGGATCATGATGCCGCTGGAGTTGACAAATACATTGTAATAGAAGCCGTCCGTGTGCTTGTAGACCCAAGGATCGGCTCCTGTCTGCATGATGACATTGTAAAAATCCGACACATTCTTCCCCTCCTGCGCGGACGCGGAATGCGGCTGAGCCGGCGCCGGCTCAGCGGCCATAGCCACTCCGCTCCATTGTGGCAGCATCAGCAGCAGTGCGAGACAAAGCAGCAGATGTCTGAATTTTTTTTTGACCATGTGCCATCCTCCTTGTTTTTTTCGCCCGTTTCCTCATTCTACCTTTCGTTTTTTAATCCCGCCGCACGCCTGTGGGCCTGCAGCGCTTTCTCATAGTTACAACAATTTCCTCCTTAGCGTTTTTATGCGAAGCATTTTTGGCAGACAGGAAATGATCGCTCACAATAAACCGCTTTCATTCCCGCTAAAAGCCTCGCTCCACTGATGCTTACACTGTACTGTGATCCCTCCATTCCAGACCTTGAGAATTTTTAGGTCTTTCTGTACGATTTTTGTTATTTAGGAATTTTTTTCATATTCCTTTTCTGGTCTAGGGTTCCTGCGTACGGATGGATGTGGACAAGTTGTTTGAAGCTTTCGACATTGTATGGGCATACATATATTTGCATCTATAGTCATAAACGTACTTTCTGACATGAGTTATTCGTCGTCCGTTATCTGACTAAAAAAAACCCGCCCACATCTGAAGTGCACCCCAACAAAAAAACATGCCGCAACCCGACGTATCACCATCGAATGGCAGCATGCATGCGCCTTTTACTTCACTTCCAGCTTATTGGATAACGAAACCGGCAGGCTGTTGTCCTGCAGCTCCAGCTTATCCATTTCAAACACATGGGTTTGGTAGCTTGTATTCTCCGGATCCGACAAATCGAAGTGCCCTGTAAAGCTGCCTGCAGCAGCAATATCACTTTCCAAAGCTACGTAAGAAACCGGCATCGTGCCCTTCAGCAGTTGGAAGAATACGACTTCCGTCCCCTCGTGATCCGACGTACCCGCCGTACGCGTCAAATCAGCCTTCGCGCTGAGTCCGTTCGTTAGGCTGAGCTGGCCGTTCAGGTAGGTAAAAGTGTAGGGAGACAATAATGTTTTGAAGTGACAAATCTATATCAAGGTTTTTTGGTTTTTTGGTTTTTTGCATGGATTTTCGATTACAAATAATGTTTTGAAATGGTTTTTCGAACCCTTTACTTTTTTTTTCAAACATAGTTTTGAAGTCGATTCAGCTCTTTTCGTGACATGATGATCTTACGCCTCGTTTTCTGTAAACTGTACACTAAAAACTATCAGTTTGATTGTCGCTGCGGGGGAATGGAGATAAATCCAGTTTTATCTTCACCCGGACAAGCTGCTGTGCGATTTTGAAAAAGGCTTTCCGTTGAGTGGTGGGACGAACTCTGTGACCCCAACGTACTTGTCATCTTTTGGAGGGATCAGCCAAATTCATTACTTGTCTCTTAACCCTTAAGTTTACCGCGGCAAACTTATGCATCCAAAATGAACAAGTCCTTGATTTTCAAGGACTTGTTCAGAAATACCCAATTTTGATTTTTACTTGCCATTTCACTAACGTTCTTCGATAGTTTAATAAACATCGCAATTAGGTTTTTATCACTTCTAAGGCGTCGCGTTCTGCAGCATGTGGTGGCTCTTCCATCCATCCGTTGTCTATCATAATGTTCGCCCCGTCTTCGGCATAATTTCCGACTTCGACAAGGAGACGAGCATAAGCGGCAGCTATGTCGTGTCTTCCGTTTACCGCCATCGCATTGGCGTAGGATCTTATCCGCATCGAGAACATATCGAGCTTATGAAACACCATTAATTTTTCTGAAAAAGGGGTCGTGGTCGAATCAGTCACTAAATGAGTAAGCTGCGGCAGTGCCGCAAGATTATCCTTTTCAAGATAATGGGAGAAAATCTCATAATGTTTCGTTACGATTTGTTCTCCCCTTCTCATATATTCTTGGATGCGCGGTGTCCTGGCCGCCTGTTTGAAAGCCATTAATACCGCTTTGCTGGTCACGATATTTTGCACGTTATCGTACAAATGTGTAATTTCCAGCGCGTGAAGGGTTCGGATATTTCCAAAAAAACCATTTAGATAGCTGTTCTTTTTTACAAATTCCACTTGCTTTGGCGTAGGGATGTATGGCGGCCTTATCAATACGTCCCTTGCCATCATTATCTCGTTGACTTGATTTAACAAACGAACGGTTGATTCAATAACGTATGTAAAAAACTCTCGGACGTCCTGGCGAGTTACGAGAGGAATGGCTATGCTATAAATACTTAGTCCAGCCTTCGCCGTATATTTCAGGTAGTGCAGGTAGAACTCATCTTCAAACAACCTGGGTGATTCTAGGTTTACATCTTCATCAAGCGAAAATGCAATTGGGACGGGATGGTTATCCTCAACAAACTTGTCTTTACAGATTAGAACGAATTCCTCGCTTAAACTTAAAGCATGTTCTAAAACTTGTTTGATCTCCTGATCATCCACATGCCTTAATAAATAACTTAATACACACCCAAACATGCTATTCCCCATGTAAGTAGCCCAAAGCTTGCCTACTTCAGCAGATGTTAATTTTTCATGAGACTTCGTCCTATTTATCCTATCTATGTTTTCCAATGTCATCACCGTTACCTTTTTTTGGTCTTAATATTTGACCTTATATGAAAAAATATACCCCTAAGGTTTGGTGCCAACCTTACATTATCCTCCAACATTTGTTCCAATCGATCAGAGTCCCACGGCATGGGGTTGAATGAATTTTTGCTAAGACTATCCAAAATTAAATATCAATTCATGCAATTCCCTCGCGCGTTTTATGATATCTAAGAGCTTCTGCTGGTCGCTAGGGTCTGGAATCTCTCTTTCTTTCCCGCTCCGTATATGCCAACTTATCCTGAACAGAACCTTCCGGAATGGCTTCACCGATTAAACAATATATCCTTCACAATAAGCGTGTACGCCAATGTATAAAACTACTAATGAATTACTAATAATGAAATCACTGTTCGATTCCTGCAAGAGGGGCCATTATGCTATGGAACGATTTATTTTTATCGCAATAACACTAGTCTCCCTTTCGACGTTAATGTATATCCGTGAAAAGGAGATTCGCAAGGCTTTACTTTCTTTCGTTACCTTTCAAGCGACAACCTGGTTAACTTCCATTTTAATGGTGCAATATGGAAAAATAGAATACCCCGTTAGAGAATTTCAGACAGCTACTGCTGTGAATTTCGTGCCTCAGTTTATTTTTTATCCGACGCTTTTTACTTGGTTCATCCTTCTTTTCCCTACTAACAGAAGTTTGGTCATAAAAATTATGCATTACATTCTGTTTGTTTGTATCCATCATGGTATGGTTCATATATTTTGCCGCAAAATACACAGACATCAACAAGTTCATGGGTGTGATGGGCCTCCCAACGATTACAAAAGGGTATCTGAGGAACTTTATGCAGTTTGCCTTATGTCATTTATATATCGCTTGGTTCTTTAGAAAGGAATTTATTGCGGGGAGGTAGACCGATGTATTTACCAGAAAGGATTATTCTCGGGAGTGTATGGAGCGTGGTCTTGATTTCAGTATGGTTTGTGCCGAGACGGTTGATCCGCCAAGCATCGTTCATATTCTTCTTTGCACAACTGCCTGCGTGGATCTTAGGTCTACTCGTTGTAGAGTTCGGTTGGATTGAATATCCCGTTAGGGAATTGCACAAGGTTAATGCGACGAGCTTTACCTTCGAGTACCTGATCCTTCCGATAATTAGTATTTTTTTTAATCTATATTTCCCAAGCGAGAGCAGCCTAAGTAAAAAATTATTGTACTATACCTCGATCTTGGCTGTATTCACCTTGGTAGAGTTTTTCATTGAAAAGTACACGCTGCTTATCAATTATTTGCATTGGGAATGGTATTACACATTCATATCTATGGGGATAATATTTTATCTGGTACGGTCCATTTATAAATGGTTCTTCCGATTAGGTAAACCGCTTTCCTTATAAACTCTGATTTCTAATAGAAAGCGAAAACCAACTCTTCTCTTTTCTCTTAGCTACGTTTCGACGCTTATCCCTTAGCAGCACAAGCGAACAGACATAGCGCCCATTTACTTTGGTTAGACTTCCATTAGAAAGCTGTTGTGATGGTGTAACTATGCGGGGGTTATCTATATTCGTTCTATATGGTCGCGTATGTAACTCATCGGCAATAAAGCTCATACCTACCAATGCAAATAACAACCAGCTGAGTATCGTTTTAAAGAAGGACATGATAGATTGCAAGAGATCAATTGTCCGGAACAGGGCGTATACTCCAAAATCGAGATCATTAAGAATAATATTTTCAACAACGCCGGCTTGAAGCATTGCCAATTCCACCCCAACATCCATCTCCAACTACAATTAATGTGCAGAGAATACTCAGCAACCTCCCGCTGTTCCCCCCTATTATTCATGACAATTCCGGATTTTCCATAGGTAAACCAAGTCATATCGGCTGCTCTGCCTAGACCCTGTATGACGAAAGGAGAACGCCTTTGATGGACGTTCTCCTTTGTGATGGCTTGATAGAGCGTGTCTGGGGCCAAAATGCAAATGCACCCGCTTCCCATCCCACTCTGGAGGCACCTCGAACATTCTCCGGTACCATACGTTGTCGTGGAAGCCTTGCTCACCGATTCCGCTCAGCTTGCTCTCGAACGAGAACGGTACGGTAATGCGCTGCTCAAGAGCCGTCTCGCCCCGCTGCCATTTCTCCTTGCGGCCGACATTGCCGTCATCGAACGCAAACTCCCATTCCCCATTCAAGCAAACCCACGCATTCCGCACAAACTGCGGTCTCGGGTATTCGCTGCGCGGCAGCACCGACATTGATAATCCCTCCGTCTACTACTGTCTTCTCACTCCGTTAAAGATGGACGATCACTTGACCATCCTCCACGGAAACCCCAAACCTTTCCACGGTCACTTCATACGATTTGGTGCGCAAGGCCGGATCGACGATCATGTGGCCTGTCTTGATGTCGAATTCCCATTGATGCCATGGGCAGCGCACCACCTCCCCTTCCCGCTCATATTCAAAGCAGCCGGGGGCGGAGGAGGTGACGAACGGCATGACCAGCCCTTTGCACAGCTCTGCCCCTTGATGAGGACAGATGTTGCGCAGGGCATAAAATTGTCCCTTCAGATTGTATACGCCTATGCTCCGCCCCTGTACCTCGACAATCTTCTTGTCACCGGGCGGAATTTCCGACACCTTGGCAACGACATGCCGATTCGCCGGCGATATCGAAGCCGCAGCTGCGTCCTGGGATGATTGTTGTGATGGTGCTTTTTCCATGCTTCTTCCACCTTCTCTTTTTCCATATGGTTGCCAGCGTAAAAACGAAACATCGGGCACGAAGTTAATTATAGCTTGGAGCACAGGCAAAAGATTGCCCATGTTTGATAAATTTCTGTTCGATAGTTGACCAGTTTTCAGCCTCACGTCCTACCCTGCACGGGGAACTAGCTGCGGCGCATCCATCAAAGCTTTCATGCATCAAATTGTTCAAACTCTTCCTAGTTAATGGTCAACAATCGGATATCGTATCATCGACAACCCCCGTATAATTTGAGTGAGAACGCAGCTGCTTTGTCATTATTATTCATATGGAGGGAATCACCAATGAAAACGGCGGATGCTGTACAACAGGGCAAGGCGATACGCCCAAAAGTAAAGAAGTCGATCATCGACTGCGATGTTCATCATTATACGGGATTGGATGTGACGAAAGAATATTTGCCGAAACGATGGCTCGAATCGCCGCCTTCCACCGTACCGCAAGGCGGAGGACATCATTTTAACGGCGGCGTGGGCGGCAGAATGGCCGACTCGTTTCCACCTGAGGGAGGTCCGGCAGGCAGCTCGCTTGAATATATGCAGGAGCATCACCTCGATCCGCACCATGTAGAGTATGCGATTTTGACCGGCGAAGGCGGGGGGGCCAACCGGCTGCAATATGATTATGAAGCGGCGATCTGCAGCGCAACCAACGATTATACGCTGGAGCATTGGCTCTCGCGGGATAAGCGCTTGAAGGGGTCGGTCTATATTACGAAGCATGAACCGAATGTGGCGGCGCAAGAAATCGACCGGATCGGCTCACACCCCGATATGGTGCAGGTGCTTGTGCATAACGGCGCAAGACTTCCCTATGGGAACCGGTTTTACGATCCGATCTACCAGGCCTGCGAACGCCATAATCTGCCGTTCACGATACATGTCGGAGCGGAGGGGGGGGGCGTCAACAGCACGACGACAGGCGCCGGTGATGTATCCTATTATGTTGAATCTCGCTCCGCCCGGCCGCAGGTGATGATGGCACATTTGGCCAGCTTCCTGTTCGAGGGCACCTTCGAACGCTTCCCAACATTGAAGGTACTCCTGCAGGAGGCTGGCGTACTGTGGGTCGTGCCTTACTTGTGGAAGCTGGATCAGATCTGGATGGAAGAGCGAATTCAGCTGCCATGGATGAAGAAATCGCCAAGCGAATATTTTCATGAGCACGTTCGAATGTCGACCCAGCCCTTCGAAGCGACGCCAAACCGCCAAATATTCGATCTATCGATGAAAAGCATGTTTGCCGAGAAAACCTTGATGTACTGCAGCGACTATCCGCACTGGGATTTCGATTCGCCGATGCAGGCGCTTCCCAAGCTGGACGACGCGCTATGGGATCGGGTGTTGTATTACAATGCGGCGGAATTTTACGGCCTGCCTGTTCGTCGCGCCGATCAGGGGAAAGAGCTTCACCACTAATTAAGTTTGCCTATAGTCAGGGAGGTTACATGTATGCATGCTACAGAAAATTCAACCCATCCGTCCGGAGCTGCGAATTCCCCGGACCTGCACCGAGCCATCATCGATTGCGATATCCACCACTTCACCGGAACGAAAGCGATCAAATCCTACCTTCCGCGGGCGCTCGCCGATCTTATGTCTACCTACGGCGCCGCCTTGCCCAGCGGCACCCCTTCCGGCGGCCCTGCGCAGAGTGTAAAGGATGTGGCCGCTTTGCAGGAAGAGCATCTGAACCCGAATCATGTCGCGTACGGTATTCTAACCGGCGAAAGCTATGGGGCGCAAGGAGTTGGCAATCCACACTACTCGGCTGCGATTTGTTCGGCTATCAATGACTATACGAAGGAGCAGTGGCTCAGTGTGGACAACCGGCTCCGAGGCTCGATCTTTGTCACGAAGCAGGACCCGCTGCTGGCGGCGAAGGAAATCGACCGGTTGGCCGGAAGCGGCCAGTGGGCCCAGGTCATCTTCAGCAACGGCGCGCAGCTCCCGTTCGGCAACCGCTTCTACTCCCCGATCTATGAAGCGTGCGTCCGCCATAACCTGCCGGTGATGATTCATGCGGGGATGGAAGGTGGCGGCACGAACAGTCCAACGACAGGCGCAGGCTACGTCACCCATCTGGCGGAATGGAAGGCGGCGCGTATTCAGACGATGATGGCGCACATGGCCAGCTTCATCTTTGAGGGCACGTTCGAGACATTCCCGGAGCTGCGGATTGTCCTGAATGAAGGCGGCGCATTCTGGATTGCCCCCTACTTGTGGAGATTGGATTTGGATTGGAAGAGCTTGCGGGTGCAAACGCCATGGGTCAAGCGGCTGCCGAGCGAATATTTCCGCGAGCATTTCCGGGTAACCTCGCAATCGCTGGAAACCGCACCGGATGAAGCGACCTTCCACCAATATATGACTAGCATTCACGCTCAAGATACGCTGATGTTTTGCAGCAATTTGCCTTACCATGAAGCCGATACCCGGCTAACCTCACTGCCGGGTCTGGATGAAGCGCTGCAGGAACGCATTTTGTACAGTAATGCGGCGGAGCTTTATAATCTGTAAGGTGTAACGCCAACAAGCGGCCTTTGCTCATGAAGGCCGCTTTGTTCAATGGGCTATCCGAATATGACGTTTCCGAAGGAGCTGCGAGCCATGAATTATTTTACAGAGTCGACCTCAATCCCTATCAAGGACGAGTACGACGTGATCATTATCGGCGGCGGCATCGCCGGTGTCAGTGCTGCCCTGGCGGCGCGTCGCAGCGGAATGCGAGTGTTGATCGTCGAGAAAGGAATTGCGCTTGGCGGACTGGTTACCAGCGGACTGATCGTGTTTTACTTATGCGCGCTATGCGACGGCTACGGACGCAAAATAATGAGCGGAATTGCCGAGGAGCTGCTGCATTTGTCAATTAAGTACGGCTACGACAATCTGCCGGAGGCTTGGCGCAATAGGCCAGAACATGCAGCTTCGAAGCGCCGTTACGCCACCGTTTTCAACGCCTATGCGTTTATCCTTGCTTTGGACGAACTGATGGAGCAGGAAGGAATTGATGTCCTGTACGATACCGTATTCAGCTCTGCTGTCGTGGAGAACGGCTGGTGCAAGGGAGTGATTGTCGAGAATAAAGAAGGGCGCCTCGGATACCGGGCCGCCATGTTCGTAGATGCATCAGGCGACGCCGATCTGATGAAGCGGGCGGGAGCCGCATGTGTGGAGGACGGCAACTGGCTTACGTACTGGGCGTATTCAACGAATTTGGCGAAGCAGGAGGCAGCCGCGGAAAACAATGAAGTATATCGCGGACTGAAGCTGGAGGCCCATGGTTCGACCCGAACCGGACACAAGCACCCCGAAGGAATGAAACGGTTCACGATACATGACGGCATGGAGATTTCCGAATTTGTCAAAGCAGGAAGGAGGCTGTTGTTAAGCCGGGTCAAGCAGTTCGACAGGAACTCGGAGACGTTGACCACCCTGCCTTCCCTGCCGCAATTGCGGACAACACGGCGTATAACCGGGTACTATGTCTTATCCAATGCAGACAAAAATAAGGTGTTCGAGGATGCCGTCGGATGCTCCACGGAAGAGGATAAGCCCTATCATGTATTTGAAATCCCCTATCGCACGCTAATCGCACCCGGAGTGCATAATATTGTAGCGTCAGGCAGAATTATTTCTTCGGTTGATCACGCAAGAGAGTCGACTCGTCTCATCTCGACCTGCGCCGTGACCGGGCAGGCCGCCGGCACCGCAGTAAAGCTCGCCCTGGAGCTTGGCTGTGCGGTACAGGATATCCCTGTGGCAGAGCTGCAGCGCAGGTTGATGGCAGCCGGAGCGATTGTCCATTATCAGCCGGTTCTTGATAAGTATCCGGGGGCGACCTCCCTGAACCCGGATGACGCCCAGCGCTCCCCTGAAGCCGGCGATTCGCTCGGATCCCCGGGGCACTGAGGAAAAAAGGTACGCATGAAAAACGGAGCCCTGTCCGGGCTCCGTTTCTTACTGCTCCTGGCTCTGCTCGCTGGAACAGCCTCATCTCCGAGTGTTCTTACTCTTCCGGCCCGCCGGCGTATCGTCCGTCACAGTAAATCCTGACGTTTTCTCGTAAAGTGTCGTCCGGTTCACAGGAACCGTGTATTCGGTCTCCAAGGACGCCGGATGTCCTGAGCCGTTGCCGATGACGACCCCATTTTCATCAGCATAATAAGGCTCCACAAAGGCAAATCGCCCGCTCGATGTATCTGTGCCCACATAAGCGTGATAAGCAATCCACCTCGTTCCGTCCCCATCGGTAAAGACGGAGCCGTGGCCGCTGCCATTGATCGTGTTGGACTTTGAAAGAATCGGGGTCGGGTGTTTGACCCAGTTCGACGAATCCAGCGGATCTCCGCCCAGAAACTTCATATAACCGAGCGCATAATGGATGGTCCAGTATCCACTCCCGGTGTATACAAGATATACCTCGCCATTGTCTCCGTATACCGCTGCAGCGCCTTCAACGACCTTCGGGTACCAATGGTTCGGATCGGTCGTGCTTTGCCCGTAACCGCCCATCTCCCATGCGTATTCAGGGACAACAAGTATGGCTGGGTCCCCTGTAAGGGTCCACGGATTGTCAAACTCGCTGAGATTGATGGTCTGGTGGAAATTTGACGTGCCGCGTCCTGTCTCAGACACATAGATCAGATAGGCTTTGCCGCCGATCCGAATGACCGTTGTCCCCGCGACGAACTCATCGTTGTTAAATGCCGGGTCATCCTCATGGACTAACTTGAGCGGAACATTCACCTCTCCCGTAATGGGGTGGCCCCAAGGCCCGATCAGATTATCCCCATCCAGCGCTTTGACTACATGCTGCCGCTGATTGGCCGTTGTCCCATCGTCGAAGGAGAGAAACATGTACCAGCCGGCATGCTGCTCTCCG
Source organism: Paenibacillus silviterrae (assembly GCF_030167925.1). GTDB lineage: Bacteria > Bacillota > Bacilli > Paenibacillales > NBRC-103111 > Paenibacillus_G > Paenibacillus_G silviterrae. The sequence continues at coordinate 31,835 of NZ_JASKUT010000002.1, read as the reverse complement.
ACCTCTGCGGCTGAGAAATAATGAATTTCAGGAGACCACAGATTTTGCCCATACGTCGGTCTGAGAATGGTATATCCTGTTGATGTCTGCAAATCCGCAATATTCGCTGCTTTATGCAAAACGATGGAGCTCGCGCCTGTTGAGGTATAATAATAAAATCCGTTGTAGTAGAACATAAACGGGTCCGCACCGCTGCGAATATAGTTGGTAAACGTGGTCGTGCCTTGCGGCTCCGCATGGATATCGAAGTTAGGCCCGATGTCCAGGAAGCTGGTCATATCGCCTTCGTACCCCTCCGTACCGCGGAAGTCCGTAAGATGGCTGAAATCGCCGCCTTTCAGTTCGACATGGTAGGTGCCGTCCAACGTCGTTGTTTTGTTGCGGGCGGGAGCGATCATCTTCCAGAACTCGCCGCCGTTGATAGTGAACTCGGCATCATACGAGCCGTTGTCCATGACGCCATCCTCCACATATTCATGCACGACAAACAATCCTTGCTTGAATACACCGCCATTCACCGTAAACTCGATCTTGCCTGAGCTCCGGTCTCTCGGTGCGCCGGCGACATAGTTATGGAACGTTCCGCCGTTCACCGTAATCTCGATGTCCAGGTTATCGGCTTGCGCCCCTTTGTAATTGGATCCCCCGCGCAGCACCGACCAGTTCCCGCTATTCACCTCCAGACGTATTTCCGGCGTCACCGTATCGCGATAGTGTCCGCCAATGAGGTTGATATACGTCCGGTTCCCCAGCGTGAGCGTAGTGTCCACCTCTTCGCCGATGGTCAGCGGATGCCCCATTCCGAATATAACGGCGAATGCAGGAGCATGGAACTGAAGCGTCTCAAAGGACATCTCTCCCCCAAGCAGTAAATCGCTCCCAAGGTCAAGGGCTGCGCCGCCGGATCTGTAATCTTGATCCTCATCGTAAGACGTCACGGTCACATGGTTGCTGTGCGGCGCTACCGTATACCTTGTGCGGATGGTGTACTTGCCGCTAACGACGACATAGCCGTCCTCTCCCAGAAGACCGATGGCCTCGTTCAGATCGCCGACCGGATTGGCGGGGTGGCTGCCGTCGCCTGTTCCGCCATCCTCCAGGTAGACGTACCGGTTCGTGATGATGTTGTTAAACCATGCTTCAATCCCCGCTATGACTGCCGTGTGGGCGGGTGTATACATCAGTGTTCGGTTCGCCTCTTCCACGCCCAATTGCGAAACGGAAATATGGTTTACCTCGGCACCGGCAAGCCGCAGCATGACGTCCCGATCCAGTCTGTCCAGCACCACCGAATCAACACTGCCGCCGTACAGGCGCAGGACGAAAGCCTCCGTAACATGGCCTGCAGAGGAGTAGACGGAACCGATGACTCCGCCATACACCGAGGTTTCAGTACGCGCAACAGAGTACAACTCGGTTGTTCCAGACCAGAGCTGGCCGATCGTTCCCCCGTAGACCGAAACCGCAACCGTGCCCGCCAAATCGTTGTTCAGATAGACCGCGCCGACAACCCGCTCGAACGATCCGCTATAAATCGCAAGTGAAGATCCGCCCGCGCCGCCGGATACGGTTATGCCGTCCGGATCGTCCGTGACGACACCGTGCCCGATGACGAGTCGGCTTCCATCGGCATGCAGCGTCATGCTGTCTTGCTGCCGCAGCTCGACGTTCTCGAAGGTGACATCGCCTTCAAGCCGCACATAGGCATCGCGCGGAAAAACAATCTCTCCCGCTGCCTCGCCTTCCTCACTCGTAAACGTCACTCTCCCATTCGCCTGCGGCGCAGTAGCAGCAAAGTCCCACAGCACGGAACCGCGGATACGGATCATTCCGCCTGCGGACCGGATCAGCTCATAGGCTTCCTGCAAGCTGCCGCACGGGTCTTGTACGGTACAGCCGTTCCCGGAGGCGCCCTCGCTGACATACGTCTGCGTAAAATTTTCCACTCTGTCGAACACTTGCTCCAGCTGAGCGATTTGGGCCCCGCTGTAATGCAGCGCGTTATATTTCGCGGTCTTCTCCGAGCCCGCTTGTATAGCAAGATTTTGAATCGCTTGCGAAGCATAAGTCACCGCAACGTCGCTGTATGTCACGCCGTCAAGCGTAAGCGTCGCATCGCCTACCACATTGTTCACATCAATCGTATTTACCGTGCCGCCGAGCAGCGTAATGTCCGCCGTGCCGTTCAGCCGCCTCGTGACGTCTCCGCCGGCATTGATTTTGCCGATGGTGCCGCCAGTGACGCGAATGACCGTACTGCCGGAAAAATGATTGTACAGAGAAGCCCCGAACAGCTCTGTAATTTCGCCCCCGTTCACCGTAATATGTGAGGTGCCGGTATAGGTTTGTGTCGCTATCCCTCTCGTTCTTGTAAATCCGCTGACCATGTGAAAGGCTCCGCTATTGATCGTAATATGCGAGTCCAGATTCAGCGCCACACTGTTGCTCTGCGGGGCCTCGTATCCGCCAACGACGAAGATTTGTCTTGTTGTGCTCGAAACCGTGCTTAAGGCCGTAATTCCTTCCCCGAACACAATCGGATGAAACTGTGCGGCGAACACCGTCCACCCGCTGGTCACGATCGTTACATTGCGGAACTCGGCAGGTCCCGACAACCGGTACACCTTCTGGCTGGAGCCCGGAAAAGCAAGCTTCGCGCCATAGTCCTGCATGCCGTCATCCGATGTCAAGGTGATGACTCCGCTATGCGGCGGCTCGGTATAATCCGAGCTCAGAACATAATCGGAGACCAGCACCACCGTTCCGCCGTCTTCGCCCACCTCCTGAATGGCGCGTTCCAGCGTCTGGAACGCCGTGGAGGCAGACTCGCCGCTATTCGTGTCCAGTCCCTGCAGTGCATCCACATACACCGTCTGCGTGCTTTCTGCATAAGCATGCGGCACCAGTACGGCCATACATACAGTCAATGTGAAAAACAAAGCCAGTCCCAAAATACGTGTTCGTTCTCTCATGAACTCACCTCAACTCATGTTTTGTCCCTTGCGGCAGCTCTTTACGCAACCACTTTCATTTTCAGTTATTGCTTTTGCCAGCGCTCTTTCCTTCGCCACCTCCGCCTGTCAGCCCTTCCGAATTTCGGATATGCCTTGTCGTCTCCCCCCATCAATTCGCTTCAGCAGGTGTGCCGTATTTCGCGCTTGCCGAAGCGCTTACACCGGACGCCGATTGGCCGGTATGCGGTTCAGCGAACCTCATACCGGAAACCATCGACCCTCTAACCGAACGGATACGGAGCCGTCTCACTCTCTCGCCTTTGCATCCTCGATCAGCTTGCTTAACTCTTCATCGATCTGTCTGAAGGCGGTGTTTAAGTCGATCGTGCCCTTCACCAAATCAGACAACGGTTTGTCGTGCGGCGCTCTGGCAATCGTCTCGAATCTGGTCTTCGGGGGAATCGGGGCAAACTTCTTCTTAATAATCGCCTGGAAATTCTTGTCCTTATACACCGTATCTTTGTATGTGACTTGTGTTCCAAACTGCTTGAGAACCCCTTCATCCTGCAGGGCCGGAATAATCGCCCGCTTCGAGTAGCCCAGCTGCACCTCCTCCGACAATAAATGCTTCAGGACCAGCATCGCCTCATCTTTGAATTTACTTGTGGAAGTAATTCCGAATAAGGTTGGCAGCGGCTGCGCTCCCCGATCAGGGAACTCTGGATATTGCGGATACGTGACCATGTCCCAATTCATCATGGTCATGTCATTGTTCAAGAAAATATTGGCCAGATCGGCCGACATCGCCACTTTCGGGTCGCGCACGAAGCTGGCATTCGTGTTGTTCATCGTTTTTCTCATATCAATCATTTGAGTAAAGATCGTTCTCCACCGTTCATCCCGCGTAATGGTCGGTTTTAAAGTGACGGGATCAATAAACGGAACGGAAAGCGGATTCAAGTTCGCATGGGGCTGCGTCCCGTTGCGAATCCCCAGATACTCCACTCCTCCCTCTTGACGATTCGCTCGTCTCCCCAGCTCAAGCACTTCATCCCATCCCATATCATCCCTGGGATACGGAAGCGCGAGTCTGTCAAAAATATCCTTGTTATAGTATAAGACGGCCGTATTGAGAACCACCGGAAGTGCATACATTTTCCCCTCCGACATGGAGCGAATCCCGGCGATTGAAGACGGTTCCAATTTTTCTACGGGAACCTGGTATTTTTTGATCAAATCACTCATATCGTACGCCAGTCCGTATTCCATCAAGTTGGGAATCGTACTGTTAATATCTTGCCAATATATATCCACCTGCTGATTGCTGACAATCATTTCGTTAAAGGTCGTCCCGGGTCCTGAAAATATCGCCTTAATCGTATATTCCGGGAACTTCTTGCGTATCGTATCTCCAAAGCGTTCATTAAATGCTTCCTCCGTCCAGCCGGCGGTGGTATAGAAGACCAGATTCACCGGTTCTTTTCTTTCCGGAGGAGCCGCCACTTCACTCACCGCCTGATTGCCTTCTTCCGGCGGCGACTGTTGCCCCGAGCAGGCGGCAACAACAATGAGGCTGCATAACATCATCATTTGCGCAAATCTTCGCTTCATTAAAACTTCCCCTCGCTCTCGATTCCACCATTTTAACCGTACACCCGTACAGTTCCTTCTTCTGCGGTAACTTCTTCTAAGCGTAACGCCGAAGGCTTCTGCACCTATTCCACAGAACGCTGTTCATTCTCTCTTTCGTCCCGAACGCTCCCCGGCTCTGCCAAAATCGTTGGACACCGCTTCTTCATGCCGCTTCCATCTGTTCCCTCCTCAACGTAGTTTTCTTGCGCCCTTTCATTATACGTTGACTATGAACATGGTATATTGCCGATAGTTGACGGGAAATTTGATGATACTTGACTACTTTTCAGCTACGGTTCTCCGTGAATTGTTTTCGGTATTTCGTCGGCGTTGTGCCCGTCATAGCTTTGAAATGACGGTTGAAATGAGACGCCGAAAGGAGGCCGATCAGATAAGCGATATCCGAATTATTCAGATTTGGCTTTTCTCTTAGCAGCCGCTTCCCCTCCGTGATCTTGCCGTTCGCCCGTTCCACCCAGTTTCAATTACTTCAAGCCGGTCATCGTGATGCCTTCAATAAATTTCTTCTGCGCTGAGAAAAATACGGCCAATAGCGGAATTGTCGCTACCATCGAAGCAGCCATGATCAGATGTCCCTTGGTTCCGCCCTCGTCCGTGAACATCGACAGTGCCAAAGGTATCGTATATAAATCGCTGCTATTGAGATAAACTAACGGCTCGAAAAATTCATTCCAGCTATGCAAAAACGTTAATATCGATAGCGTAGCTAAAGCAGGAGTGGCGAGCGGCAGCATGATATTCCAATATATTCGGAGTGGCGTACACCCGTCCATTTTGGCTGACTCGCTTAGTTCATCCGGAATTGTGACAAAAAACTGCCGCATCAAAAATACGCCGAACGTGCCGCCTGCTCCGAGAATGGCCGGAACAATCAAAGGAAAATGAGTGTCGATAACCCCTAGTTTTCCGAACCAAACGAATAGCGGAATGGCCGTCGATTCGGTCGGAATCATCATACTGCTGAGCAAAAAAAGAAAAATGGCATTTTTAAAAGGAAACGATACTTTGGCAATTGCATATCCGGCCAACGATGCAACCAGACAGGTGCCTGCCGTCACCAGAACGGCAATATACAAGCTGTTAAAAAAATAAAGGTGATACGGATAACGCTGAAACAACTCCACGTAATTGCTCCACATCACCGGACTGGGAATCCATTTCGGAGGTGTCACAAAAACTTGCGAATAATCCTTTAACGAGGTGACAGCCATCCAATAGAACGGTATAAGGCTGACTACAGCAATGACGATCAACACGATATATTGCGGCAAATAGCTGAGCAGCTTGCTGCGGGAGTTACTCTTCATAATGAACCCACCTCTTTCTCCCGTACCATTGGAACAAGGTTAACATCAAGATGATAAAAAACAGCACAAACGATATAGCGGAACCATACCCGAACTCGTTGTATTTGAAAGCTTGCTCGTAGATATAATAAACCATCACATGTGTGCTTGTCCCCGGGCCGCCTTTGGTCAAAATATAAATTTGCCCGAATACTTTCATCGAACCGATCAATGTAATCATAACGACAAGAAACATGGATGGGGAGATCAAGGGAAGCGTCACATGCAGGAAGGACCGCCAGCGGGAAGCGCCGTCGATGCGTGCGGCTTCGTAATACATCGCAGGAACGCCGTTTAAGGCAGACAAAAAGATCGCCATATTCATTCCCAGGCTTTTGAGCAAGGAGACAACAACAACTACCGGTATCGCCAATTCCAGATTGTACAGCCAGGCCGGACCGGTAATACCAAACCATTTCAATATTGCGTTGACCAGGCCGTTATCGGTTTGAAATATATATTTCCAGATGATCGCCCAGACTACAATGGAGGTGACAACCGGAGAGAAGATGGCTGTCCGAAAGAAGCCGATGCCAGGAATGGATCTTTGAGTTAACAAAGCCAATGACAAAGTGATCACAATATTTAACGGGACAAAAAGCAATGTGAAATATAACGTGTTCCATATCGTTTCCACAAATACCGGGTCTTCGAAAAAGGCCATTCTGTAGTTGGCCAAACCTACAAACTTCAAAGGGCTTGTTAAGTCCCAATTGGTGAAACTCATGACGAATGAAGCAACAACAGGTCCGAATAGAAACAGAATATAACCAATCAGCATCGGCATGACAAACGCGTAGCCATACCACTTCTCTCTCCGATTTAATTGTCCGCCGCTCTTTAAGATTCCCCGTCCGTTAACGCCGGATTGCTGAAATGCACCGAATTTGCTCATCTTCATTACCGCCTTTCGTTCTTACCGCCAATACATGATCCGCACCCGTTATGTTTAACGGTAAGAACGTATTTCAAACACTGCGATGTTCCATCGCTTACTTCAAGAGAGGGGTTACCTCTTTTTCCATCCGCTCCAACATTTGTTTAACCGAAGCGTTCCGGGTGTACAGCATATCCAGCATGCTTTGCATTTTCGAATCAATCTGCTGCCAATTGGTCGGAGTAGGGATTACGCGCCCTCCCGCCATCATGGGTTGGGACATGGCCAGCTTAATGCCCTCTGCCGAAGGCTGCGCATTCAAATTGGCAAATTCAGCGGATTCGAGCACCGATTTACGTGTTGGCGGGAAGGTCGACTGAAGCGCTTTAATTCCTTCTTTGTCCGTGAAAAACTTGAGCAATTCAATCGCTTCCGCATGATGTTCCGAATCCTTCATCACAGAATAGCCGGAGACGCCGTTATAGAACGGGGCGTCTGCCTTAGGCCCTTTCGGCATCGGAGCGATATCGAATTCGAGTCCCTCCGCTTTACGCGCGCTTGCTGAATAACTGAAGGTACCGCGATACATGCCAATTTTACCGGATTCGAACGGGAGCTGGTCGCCCGGTTTCGGATGGATGAGATCTTTAAACATCATGTCATCGTACATTTGGAATACTTTCTCGCCTTCCGGCGAGTTTAATAAAAATTTCGACCCGTCTTCGTTAAAAATATCTGCGCCAAATGACCAGATCGTATCGGTCAGCGCATCCTTCCAGTTGCTTCCGTCACCGAATTTCACGCCGTAAATGCCTTTTGCCGGATCGGTTAAAGCTTTGGCCGTTTTGATGAGCTCATCGTACGTCCATTTTCCTTCTTTGGCCAGCTCGTTTGGAGTTTTTAAGCCTTTTTCCTTGAACAGTTTTTTATTGTAGAACAATACTTTAGGACCCGCTGAGAACGGGATGCCATACAATTTCCCATTTTTACGGTAAATATCCATATTCGACGCATAAATATCGTTCAGATCATATGCTGCATCTTTGGACAAAACCGATAAATCCAACAACTGATCCGAATCGCGCATTTGAGGAATAATCGCGTCATACAACCAGGCTACATCAGGTACGGTCCTGCTTGCTACCATGATAGACATTTTCTTCGGATATTCCGCGTAAGGGATCAACATCACTTCTACTTTGATGTTGGGATGCTTCTCGGTAAACTTTTTCCCTAAATCCTCAAACACTCGCTTCCGGTTGTCATCCCCCCAAATACTCAACTTGAGAGTGATGTCTTTCTTCGCTTTATCTACTGTGCCGCTGGTTTCATTGACGCTTGATTTGACATTAGCGCCGGACGAACAACCTGCCGTAACCGACAGGAGCACCACACTCGCTGCAATCGATGTCCACACTTTTTTCATTTGTTCTTAACCCCTTCTCCTTTTAGTATGATGAAGATAACCCATTAACCGGTTACATTTCGATATAAACCTTGCCTTGCTCTACCGATACGTCAAATTTCTCAACGGTTACGTCGTACGTCAATGTCCGTATTTTGCGGTCAACCACCATACATCCGCTCGGAATGTCGAACTCCCAACCATGCCAAGGACAACGAACGATTTCTCCTTCTTTTTCATACTGAAAATCGCCCGGTTTCGAGGATTTGATCCATGAGGTGACCGGTCCTTTGCACAGCTCCGCCCCCTGATGCGGACAATAATTTAAGATCGCGTGAAACCGGTCATCGCTTAGCCGATAAACTCCGATTTTGCTGCCGTTGATTTGAACCAGCTTCGGTTCTCCGACAGTAAATTGATCGTTCGTCCCGATATAATGACGCGTCATGCCTTATCCCTCCGTGGATTTATGCAGCGGCAGTCCATATAACTTGGCTGCATTGTTGTAGAAAATGTTGTCCACTATCCTTTTCTCCATCTTCGGAAACGTCAATTTCGGGGAATCGAAGTCCCAATGCGGGTAGTCGCTGCAGAACAGCATCCGTTCTGAAGCGTAAGTAGCCTCCATCATCAAATCAAAGAGCGCTTTATTAGGCACTTCCTCAAGCGGCTGCGATCCGAAGTACATATTAGTTTGCAAATATTCGCTTGGCTTCTTCTCCACCCAAGGCGTTTGCGGGCGAAGCGCACGCCAATCTTGATCCAAACGCCACATGTAAGGGGCGATCCAGAAAACGCCCGCCTCAATGAACAGTACCTGCAACTGCGGGAACAGCTCGAAAACGCCTTCAAATATAAAGCTGGCCATATGCGCCATGAACACTTGCGGCCGTGCCGCACGTCTTTCGATATAATACGAGGGGTTGCCTGCTCCTGTTGCCGCTGCATTGCCGCTTGCGCCTTCTCCGCCGACATGAATAGCGAAATGCAAATTATGCTTCACACAAGCTTCATAGATCGGATGATAATTTCTCTGGCCGTACGGATGCATCGCTCCACCTTGAACATACGCTTGAACCATCTGCGGGTGAGAGCCGACCCGCTCGATTTCCTTCACCGATGCGGCGATATCATGGTAAGGAATGTTAATAGAACCGCGGAATCTCGGATCTTTATCCAGCCAGTGCTCAATGGTGTAATCATTGTATGCGGAACATAAAGCAGCCGCATAATAAGGATCGGGAACCATCGTACATCCCACGAATTCGCCGGTCAAAATACCGTACTTGACGTTGTACACTTCAAAATGCTGCTTCATCATAAAATCAATATCCGAACCCGCTTGCTTCCCTCTCCCGGGAAACGCATCGAATCGTCGGCCGTGAAGTCCGCCGTTTAATCCAAACCCACCGTGAAGCGGACCCCAAATTTCAATTTGTTCTTTGTACTTTCTTGGCAAGTAAGGGAAAATCGCTTCGATATTCGGAATGTTGTGATGAATGTCGCAATCGATCACACCGATGTTTTTGCGGTCGGCAGCCGTTCCGTTTTTATCCGCACTTTTTTCCGTTTCTGGCATAACTCAAAGACCCCTTTCCATGTTTTCTTGGTTAAGCGTCGTTAATTTAAAACGCTTTCAATAATTAAGTATAAGGGCTCCGTTCAGAAACAGAAATCACCGAAAATGGTGAAAAGGTGCGAAATTTTAAGATCCATGATTGCGATAATCGGAAGGAGTCTTACCGACTCTTTGCTTAAACACGTTCATAAAATGCTTGGCGCTGACATATCCGGTCATGTTGGCGATTTCATGAATTTTCAAGTTGGTTTCTTTCAGCAGCTGCTTCGCTTTGATCATTCGGCTATCCGTAACAAAATCGGAATAATTTTGTCCCGAAACGGTTTTGAACAACACAGACAAATAATGGGGAGTTAGATTCACCTGGCCGGCCACTCTTTGCAAGGAAATATCTTCCGCCATATTTTGCGCAACAATGTCCTTCACTTTGCGGATCACGTGCCGGCCTTCATTCATTTCATCTGTAAGCTCGTGATCGTTCGAAGACATATTTCCGGCATCCAAATTTCTTTTTATACTTTGCAAAACTTCAGCCAATTCGACCCGATTCACAGGTTTTAATAAATATTCCGCAACTTGATATTTGATCGCCTGCTTGGCATATTCGAAATCCCCGTAACCGCTCACAATGATGATATATAAATTCGGAAAATTGTTTCTGACCCTGCGTATCGTTTCGATCCCGTTCATTTCCGGCATTCGAATATCCGTAATGAGAATGTCGGGCGATGTTTTATGCAATTGGTCCAACGCGTCTTTTCCGTTTGCCGCCTCCGCCACAACCTTAAAGCCGCCGATGACCTCTTCGATTGTTTTCTTTAAGCCTATCCGAATCTGGTCTTCATCCTCAGCTATCATGACTTTATACATGCCAATCCCCTCCCATTTAAACAGGCAGCTTTAACATAAAGGATGATCCTTCGCTTGTCTCTTTGTCTATAAATAACCCATAATTGTCGCCGTATAAAATTTTCAGACGCTGGTGTACGTTTTTGAGTCCGTACCCTTTATTCTGTTCGCCAAAACGATGCTGTCCATACTGCGCCGCGGTTCTGCTGTTGATTCGCATTTCAATGTCTTGGATTTGCTGCCTTGACAGTCCGATGCCGTTATCATCAACCCTTATGACCAGGTCATCATTCTGAAAATTGGCTGTTATTTTAACCGTTACTGTTTCTTTTTTCAGCGCATGTTCGATTACATTTTCAATCAAAGGCTGTAAAATGAGTTTAGGCACCAAACAATCTTCAAATGACGGCTCAATGTCGATGACGGCACGCAGACGGTTTTTTAAACGGAATGCTTGGATTTGCAAATAGTTATCGACAAATAACAGCTCATCCCTCAAAGTTACCGGCCTGTCCTGTTTCTCCACTGTATAACGAAGCAGCTTGCCTAAACTTGAAATGGTATCGGAAATTTGCAGTTGTTCGTTATGAAGCGCCAGCATATTAACCGATTCCAATGTATTGTATAAAAAATGCGGATTGATCTGACTCTGCAGAGCGGAAAGTTCAGCTTCGCGTTCCCTGATTCGCGTCTCATACACCTCCCTCACCAAGCGGTTCAGTTCATCGACCATCGTATTAAAAGAAACGGTTAATTGACCGATTTCATCATGCGTGACAACAACCGCTTTCGTTTGAAATGAACCCCTCTGCACTTGCTTCATGTGGCTTTGCAGTCGACGGATCGGTTTGACCAGACGGTTGGAGATGAGAACAGCGAGGCCGAAAGCGGCGATCAATGAAATGACGGAAACAATTACCGTAAAGTTCGTTAGTTCCTGCGCATCCCCTCGTAAATCACCCAGAGGTATGTGCCCAACCAACGTGAGCTTGCTGTAATTTGAATACACAGTGGACATGATCGTATCCGGCGTGTTGCGAGTCACACGTTCATAAGCCCAATCCGGATGTTGACTATACTCAAATGGGTAGAGCAGAACCTTGTCGCGATTGTATATAAAGAAACGGCTGTTTGGCGTAAAATCGACTAAAGACAATACACGTTGAAATCCTTCCATAGTCAGATCGACTTTCATAATGCCCAAGGGTACCCGGCTCTCCGGATGGACAATTACCCTTGCGATCGAAATGACTTCAAGGGGCTGCACATAATAATTAGCCGAATGCGGCGGCAAAATCACAAGCCCGCCACCTAACCGCTTCACATCAGTTATCCATTCGTTATGTTCCGAATGCCAATAGGATTTGATACTATTCAATGAGCTGCTGAAGAGTCCGCCGTCATTCGTGAAAATCATAATTCCTTTAATTTCCACTCGATCACTCGTAAAAGAAGATAAGAACAAGTTTATTTTGCCATATTCTTCGATGGGCAAATACAGATTCGGATCGTAACTACCGCTGTGATGGAGTAAAATTCTCAACACATCCTGATCATAGAGGGGGGCCTGCGTCAACCGGTCGATTTCCTTGACATAGCGGTCCAAATTCAAATTCATCTGCTCCATAATTTTCAAGGTTGAATCGCGGGTATTGCGGTCGACATCCGCAGAATATTTACGGTAAGTAAATACTCCGCTAATGCAATACGGAACGGTAATTAATAAAACAAACAAGATGAGAAATTTCAAACGTAAAGGTAAAAAATATCGTTGTTCATCCATAGGCAGTCTTCCTTTTCCAGATGGAATAATAAACTTTAATTGTGTTATATTCGACAAGCTCCGTGACAATATCCCGTAACCATGAACTGTAACCCTGTTTGTGGACATTGAAATAAACACCTAGCACAACTATGCTGCTACTGGATGGTTCCTGTACTCGTCAGGGTCATCTTTTTTAATTATGCCTTTTCGGAATCGTAACAATGTGCACAGGATAGAATGGTCGGGTATGATGATAAGCGAGTACATTATCGGTTTCTAATACCTTTTGTACAGGTGTTCGACCGCTCAATACATCTTCGCAATAGAAGTCTTCCGACATATGTGATTTGCCCCCCGTCAGGTCCTTATTTTAGGCGTGCTCCCTTTTTTAGCGCAAGTGTCTTCCGTCAGCTTAGGGTTATATAATTCGATTTAGTTTTACTTCAAAGTTAGGTCTAGCAACATATACCATATAATGAGTTTTTCCATCGAAATCTAAATAGACTTGATAACGGGTGCGAATTGCTGGGGCAGTAACCATTTCAAGCACTTTATCTTTTTCAACCCAGCAACTTTCTGAAGTCTCCTCAGAAATGCATTATTCTGCCGATAGTTGACGGAAAAATTGATGATACTTGACTTCTTTTCAGATACGGTTCTCCGTGAATTGTTTTCGGTACTTCGTCGGCGTCGTGCCCGTCAATGCTTTGAAATGACGATTGAAATGAGACGCCGAAAGGAAGCCAATCAGATAAGCGATATCCGAAATATTCAGATTTGGCTTTTCTCTTAGCAGCCGCTTCCCCTCCGTGATCCGCTGCAGCAAAACATATTGATAAAAACTGACCCCGAGTTCTCGGGTGAAGATCCGTGTCAAATATTCTTGACTGATGGAGAACCGTTTGGAGATTTCTTTCAAGGTCAGCTTCTCGTCCAAATGCTCGCACACATAATCGATGCACTGTTGGACAATTTCCTGTGAATTGGTAATCATCGTTTGCTTATGCGCTGATGATTTCCCTTCGTTATCCGCACTGCGCTGCAAAAACACCGTAATGAGCAGCACATGCGCCAGCACCTTTCTCTCCCACCCTGCGCTTTGATTGCGCAGCTCCTCCTTCATGTCCGCACACATCTTCTCCAGCTCCATACACTGCTTCGGCCCCAGATGAAAACTTAAGCAGGAATCCTCCGGAATCCAGGAGAAATCGATTAACCGCATCAAATTTCCTCCCATCCAGTCGCTCGGGGCTTCCGCTTCCGCGATGCAAATCACGGTGCGCTTGTAGGGCGTCTTGGAGGACAACCGATGAGGAACCTTACCGCGAAACACGAGCACGCTGCCAGGGAATTGCACCATATTTTGCCGGCCGACGACCATCGTACCGTGCCCCTCGTTCGTGATATGAATTTCCAGGCCCACCTGCGTGTGCATGTTCGTTCCCTGAATTCGCTGGGTGGTCACATATACGGGAAATTTTTTCAGCCATCGTTCAATGTCATCTTTCCACTCCAAATGATCTGCATTCATTAAGTTTTTTTTATTCATCTTGCCGCTCGCCCCCTTATCGTTATGCCTACACTCAGGCTTACTCCTCGTCTGCCGATGCCGTCACAGGAACATACATTCCCTATTTGTGCTCCTTGGGACTCCGTCCTTTTACTGCTTTAAACACCTTGCTGAAATACAGCGATCGGCAAAGCCGACCTGTCCGGCCTGCAAGTAAATCGGCCCCTCGAATACAGCGAGTAGCTCAAAGAACGGATTGTAGTGCTCAATTTCGTTGAAAGCAACCATCGAGCCTCTAAACGGTTTAGCCCATTTGACATCCAAACGCGACAGACGCGACAAGGCGAAGATTTGCTCCGTCATCCTGCATTTCTCACTTGTTTTTCCCCATTATACTGTAAAACCGCTTTCACTTGTAGCAAAAGGCGGGAAACCGGGTGGCGTCATATCGCTGAGGAGTGTAAAAACGTGCTGATTTCTCTGAAAAAGAAACTAAAGAACGTCCATTTTTCCGGCACCGGAGCGCTGCTATAGTAGGGATTTCGCTTGCCGGCACACAACCGCTTAAAAGCGGAAACAAGCTCAAGATACGATTTGGAGGAATGAATATGCGCAAAGGAACCGTCTGGGCTCCGGAATGGACTACTGATGACGATATGGAAAGCGGGCCCGTATCACGCAATTAACGAATTACAAAGCGCACAGCCATCATCTGTATTTCACGAATAACGGCTGGTACGACGGAGTGAAGAAGCTGATCTTCGGCTCGGATGTGCACCAGCATTCATGAACATTTGCCCGCACACCTGAAGCTGGATCAAACGAAATCCACGGTTTATAATCGCTCCCATAACCTTGCGCCCTGCCATCTTTCAACTTGTTTTCTTGACTTTTACGAATCTTGTTTCCTCTTCCCACAAAAATCCCCAGTAAAAGAATAAGACCCTCACCATGTGGTGGGGGCCTTGTTGTAGTTCTATTGGTTATTAGTATCTCTAACAATAACTTTATTGGAAAATACGTCTACTTAAAAACATTTTTTGAATTTTCAATACTATGTTTGGCACTTCATAACTATATTGTCCACTTCAAAACATAATTATCTCCCTACATTACACACGGCAGCCTCCAAAACTAAACCTTTTACATCTCGCCGATGTAATAAGCAAACACTTGATCAACCGGCTTGAAATACAGGTATCCGTCATCGTCCCACGGCTGAAAATGGAGATCCATCCGCGAATCGGCCCAGTTCTCCGGGGTTCCCTTCGTGGAGAGACGCCCTGGAACTACAGGATCTTCGACGACCTTCGGAAATTCCTGATAGCCGAACAGAAGATTCTCGTGCATGGCGATGATCTCGTACTTGTCTCCCCCGAAGGCCCGCTCCTCCTGCAGCTGATAATGATAGTAAATGTAGCTGCTCATCATCTCCGGCTTCAGATGGGCGACTCGTCCCCCGCGCCTCTCCACCGGCTGCTTTCGAAGCCAATGCTCATATCCGGCAGGCTCATTGAAGTGAAATACATCTACCATCAGAATCCATTTGCGAGGCTCCGCCTGTCCCGGCCAATCCGCCAGATACGGCAGCGCGTCACCGGCCACCTCGTCAGGTTCAACCGGCTGCCCGATACATTCGTAGTAAAGAAACAAATTGTTCCTCCAAGTAAAGGCCGCCGCTGTCATCAAGCGCCCTTGCTTGACGAGTTGCTTCGCCTGCTCGCTCTCATTCAAGGCGAGTATGCCTGCTTCCTCTTGCCCTTTTTGCCAAGCTGCTCTATAGATCATTCGTAGGATCATGTCCGTTCAACCTCATTTCTTCAGATCATTCCGGCTTCAGCTGTAATACGAAGTCCTCATCGCGGTTGCATACCAGCCTCCCGTCCTCCACATCCAGCCTGGCCACCTGAATGGAGGATCTTCGCGCAGCATAAGTCTGCTCTTGACCGGTTTGGTTCAATGCGCCATCCCGATCCGGATGAGTAAAATAAAAAATGAATGCCTCATCCCCCTGCACAACCACATCCGCATGCAAGCCGATCGTTCCGTCATCCTCGCGTTGCCCCGGGGTATCGAGAATGAGACCGTTTCGCTCCCAATCCGTTAGATTATCCGACCGGTATACCCCTTGACCATGCCATTCGTCCACGATCATCCAGTAGCTGCCCTTCAAGTAGAACACGTTAGGGCCCTCATGCGGACGACCTGTGATCACTGGTCCCACCACCTGCCAATCATACAGGTTCATGCTATCCGCTGCGTAAGTATGCGAGCCATGGGCCTCATCCTTGTACCACATCCGGAAGCCTCCGTCAGGCATAGGATAAATGCACGCATCAATCACACGATCGGAGCTTAGCTGGAGCTTCTTATCAAACGTCCATTTGAGCAGATCCGGACTGGTATAATGCAGCACCTCTCGCTTATGACCTGCCCATTGAACAGGTACCCCTTGAATATAGCTGACGTACATATGGTACAAGCCCTCATGCCAAATGATCTCGGGTGCCCAGAACGTATTGCGGCCCCATTCGATTTCGAGTCCCGTCAGCGTCCCCCGGTACACCCAGGTAGCTCCTCCATCGCGGGAAGATGCTACGCCCAGATCCGTACCGTGCACCCAGGCAAAGCCGGGACCTTCCGCTGTAGCTCTCCGGTTCGTGTAAATGATCCACCATTCCTGGCATTTCCTGTTCCAAATAACGACTGGATCCGCAGCCCCATCAAATATAGGATCACGAAATAAAGGTGCTTTCATGCTCACGTTCTCCTCATCTGTAATCAATTCCTTATTACCCGTACACCTTCAGGTGCTTCTATCTCGGAATGCACGGATGCGTCCGCCTCTCTTGTAATACAGATCTGTACGTCTCCATGCAGCTCCGAACCGAAGTCAAGCAAGAAGCCCGGCGCACTCCCTTCATGACGAAGGATACATGCCATCTCCATCGGTGAGCTTAACACGGATTGTCCGTCGCGACCTGCGAGAAGCAGCTCTGTTCTTCCCAGCCGGGAACTATCATCCTTCGATTGCCAAATGATCCTGACCGGATCGATATAATACCGGGTTATTGGATCCTGCTGAACCCGCGCGTTACGCCAGGCTTGCCACATGCTGCAAGCTCCTTTCGCTTTTTTACTACAAGAGTAACGAATACGCGGTTTTCCGGCAATCAGACTTTTTTATGGATTTTGCACTATTTTGGCCTGAAGAAACAAAGAAAGGCCCTCCGTCCCCCGAATGGCCTTCTGTTTAGTATTCATTTGTTGCTGTTTCTAAAGCTATCGTACTGTTCTTCACTGCCGATGAAAAATTCCGAGACGGTTATGTTGTCCGGACCGCCGCTTCGGGTAGATACCCCGTGAAACCTTTCGTGCTCCACTTTCCTCCGGTTGCCTTGACTGTCGATATAATAGACTTCAACCGGTCCGCTCTCCATACGGGAGGATGTCTTCAATGTACCCGACGCAGGAACATGATAAATATAGGTGTTGTTATTTTCCTTGGCCAGCGGCGGGGCATCCGGCTGTTCAAATATCGTTTGCACCTGTCCGACGAAGTTTTCGGGGAGTAAGTATATATGCAACGGGTTTCTGTTGACGGTTAGGATGAGAAAAAGAATGGCAAGCAGTAGAATCGCTAAGGCTACGATAACGGATCTCGGCAAGCCCGTTTTACTTCTCAATGGAATCTACCCCCAATAGATGCAGTCTATCGCTAAGCTAGTGTCCATATCCATGAGATGCTTCAGCAAAATACATGATGATGACAAATACACCTAGAATAGCACTCATAAACATCAAAGCAAGGCCGGTCCACCCGACGGACGGTTTTCTTGAAGCTCGCCTTGATTTCTTGAACAACAGACTACCTACAACAAGCAGTAAAACGATCATTATCAGGACATGATCCCGCAAGCCATTCACCCTTTCAGCTAGATCGCTGCCAACCAGGTTAGATAATCATGTATACTGACAAAAAGCGCCTTACCACCGCAATAAGCGGAATAAGACGCTCTTTCCTTTTAATATACGTCGCGTTGGTAACGCCCTTGCTCCTGCATGTTGTTCAAGTAGGCTTCCGCTGCTTCCTGCGTCATGCCGCCCTCTGTTGCAATAATGCTGATCAAGGTGTTGTGAACATCCTTCGCCATGTACTGCTTATCTCCGCAAACATAGAAGTATGCCCCTTTTTCCAGCCATGCAAACAATTCTTTGCTGCTTTCCAGCATTTTATGCTGTACGTATACCTTTTGCTCCGAATCACGGGAGAACGCCGTATCTACTTTGGTAAGAACGCCGTCCTTTTGATATTGTTCAAACTCATCCTGATATAGGAAATCCGTGGCGGATCGCTGGTCACCAAAGAACAGCCATGCTCTGCCTGGGGCTTTGGTCACGGCACGCTCTTGAATAAAGGAACGGAACGGAGCAATACCGGTACCCGGACCTACCATGATAATGTCCTTTTCAGGGGATTCCGGCAGGTTAAAGTGTTTATTTTGCTGAATGAAAACCGGTAGTGTATCTCCCTCGGGAAGACGTTCCGCACATTGCACGGAGCAAACCCCTTTGCGTACCCGTCCATGAGCTGTGTAACGAACCGCACCGATCGTCAGATGCACCTCGCCGGGATTCGCCGCGAAGCTGCTTGCAATGGAATACAGCCGCGGAGTCATTTTTCTCAGCAATGACACAATCTCCTGGGCAGACGCTTTCCACGGGCCAAAATCACGCAGCATATCAAGCAAATCGCGCCCGTCGATATATTCCTTCAGCTGATTCGCGTTTTCATTTAATACCAGCTTTTGCAGCTCCTCGTTATCCGATAATTGCGCCGCCTGCTGCATAATTTTTTTGGTCAATAAGGTAATCTCAAAGTAAGATGACAGAGCATCCTTTAACGGGAGTGTATCGCCCTGCTTACTAACCGTAACCTGTAGTTCCGGGTCCCACTTCATCTCTTCAAGAAGGGCAGCCACCAGCTCCGGATCATTCTCTGGATAAATACCAAGGCAATCGCCCGGCACATAGGAGAGCTCCGAGCCCTGTAACGAAAGCTCAAGATGTCTCGTTTCTTTACTCGACCCGGCACCATTAAGATTGACATTCTTGAGTACCTTCGCTTGAAACGGATTGTTTCTAGAGAATAATGGCGTCCCCTTTGAGTTATCGACTGTATTCTCGGTAAGCATAATCTTCACCTCAACAAGTTGTATACATCTAGCATATCACATGATGAAACAATCAAATGTGTCTTTTCACGCACATATACCACATAATATCGTATTTGTTGCAAAAATGAAACTTTCCTGCCGCTTTATTTCGTCATGATACATCAATTTTCTTTGAATATTGTATGTGCTCAGTTGCTTGTATTACCACATAAAAGATGAAACATTTCACCGGAAAACGTTCACGAGCCGAGTATTCTAACCTTGTCCTCCAACGGGCTTTGACTATCCTCATCCCACACAACGGATATTTCGAAGGTCCCCTTCTCAAAAAAGAGGGGAAGCCTGCGTCGAAACCATGGCTGCATAGGTAACCGGAAAGCTTCGTCAATCGTTACCCATCGCAACTCTCCTTCCGGCGGGTTGGCCAGTAGTTCTCCCTCAAACTCTCGGACAAGATAATTAAACACGATGTACCGATACTTGGTTTTTGGAACGAGATACTCATCAATCCCTTTAAAAATAAGATTCTCCGGCTTCACGATTAAGCCGGTTTCCTCCCTAAGCTCCCGGGCAGCCCCCTCGGTCATACTCTCAGGAAAGTCTATCTTGCCCCCTGGACCCAAGTACCCTGGGAATCCTAGCTCATTCGGACGATTTAGTAATAAAATCTTGTCTTGATCCTGCACAATGCACATCGTATATAAACCGCAGTCGTTTTTAACCGGCATGGCCATCCCCCTCTACCCGAACCTAATTACCAATGTTTTTCCAGCACGTCTTGACTTGGAGAAAAGCCGTTTCTCATGTAAAACGGCACACTATCAGCGCTTGGCCATAGAACCAGAAACTCTACATGATTCTCTTTAGACCACTGCTCCATGGCCGTATGGATTTGTGCTCCGATCCCCCGCCCCCTATAAGCAGGGCGAGTATAGACGTTGGTCACATAGCCGAAATAAGGGTCCGCCGACTTGCCGGGTCTCGGAACCTTGTGGATAAGCTGAAGGTACATGTGGGATACAATCTTAGCTTCCGTTTCGGCAATCCAGATATGCCAGTCTCCCCCGGACAGGGCTCTGACCAAAAAATCACGGCATATTTGGTGGAACTCCACCTCATCAAAAGCGGCATTCGGCTGCTCCTCTAACGTATAGTCCCAGCGCATTCGAATCAGTTCGTCCACATCGTTTAATGTAGCAACACGAATCTTGGCCATTCCATCACCCCTTCATGCCGAAATGTCCTATTTGCCATGGGAAAGCTTATTTAAAGACAAGCCAACCGGTCAGGTAAAGACGTCCAATGATCCTCAATCCAATGCATTTCCTCCACAAACCTGCCGAGCAATGCGCGCAGCTCGCTTTCTGCGCGCACCTCCGTCCGCAGCCACCAGAGCGATTCAATAAGATACAGCATACTCATAGCCCGGTAGAGCAAACCGTCAGGCGTTGCCGAATACACCCGGTAGCCTTCCATAAATGCGCTTGCAGTCTCCTGTACGAGCTGGCCGTCCTTGAGTGAACCGGATAAGATAGCCCTGGCCACGTCAATCTCGGGATATGCCACCGCCATCCGGTCGAAATCTACGATACCGGCCACTCCCCCATCATGCAGCACGATATTATCCACCCATAAATCCCAATGCAGCCAACCTATCGGGGCGGCATCCAACATCTGGATATCCATTGACCTGACAATCTCCTGCGACCGTCTAAGCCACTCCAGCACAATTTCATCTCCTGCCTCTTGAGCTTTGGCCTGATTGATCTTCCATTCCTTCCAATAAGCATTCAGATCCGGCTTCCAGGCAGGCTGGTCCGGCACCGGCACCGAGCGCAGCCACTGATGCATTCGGCCGGTCGCCATACCTAGCTCATACATTTGAGAACGAGTAAGGCACCCCGCCTGAGCGGTATGTCCATCCACCCAATCCAATACGGTATAATAAAAACCCGAAGGTGTCTCAAGAATATGCTGACCCTTGTAGCTATGAACCTTAGGACAGGGGATCCCCGCCGTATTCAGACCATTCTGGATTCGGAGTGTTTGTTCGATGCTGTTTTTTCTTTCCGGACGCGAATGCAGCTTGTATCGATCCGGATGATAGTACTTTACAAAGAGCGGCCCCCGGTCCGTATCCGTTCTCCATTTCACATTCAGCCAGCCTTTATCGATCGCCACCATATCGATTACGGTCAAGCCGAACAATTGGTTCAGGTGCTTTCGAATTTCTGCAGCCGAATCCTCTGTTCTTTCCTTACTCATTCAGGCTGGCCTCCTTCACCCGGGCTGCATACAAACAGGTTGGGATATCCCGATTCCGCTTATTCAAAAACTGCTTCTCCAGCTTCATGCCCAGCCTCTCCGCAACTTTCCGCGAACCGACATGGTCAACGGGCATGTTGGCACAAATCCGTTTCAAGCCCAAACGATCCAATCCATACTGCATGACGGCCCCGGCCGCTTCCGTCCCGTACCCGCCTTCCCAGTATTCGCAATCGATAATGTATCCCAGGTCGTTCTCCTTCCGACCATCGACCTCCAGCAGCAGCAGACCCGCGTCCCCGATCAAAGCATTCGTATGCTTATGAATGAGAGCGAAACGTCCGAAGCCTGTCGGGTACTGCTCCAAGCTTCGCTGTATCCACTGGCGGCTCTGCTCAAGAGTGAAAGGTGCAGGCCAAAATTGCATGGTGACAGGGTTCGATAATAAAGCGTGCAGCACCGGGAGGTCCTCCCAAGTGTATTGCCGAAGCAGTAGTCTTTCCGATTCCAGCATATTGCTTCCTCTCTTTCCTTTATGACTAGCTGCCCATCCGGGAGCTGTATTAATCTTGAAACAGTTCTTTGAGGATACGCTTCCTGTTTTCCAGAAAGGTTCTGGTGATCTGATAATGATCCGTATCCTCGTAGGCAATCTCCGATATGGTTTGGTTATCGAAGCTCAATATGTATGCGTCAGGATAGCCCAATAATATTGGAGAATGGGTCGCGATAATAAATTGCGAGGTATCCGATAAGTCGTGAAGAATTCTGAGCAAAGACAGCTGCCTGGCGGGAGACAGGGCCGCTTCGGGTTCATCGAGCAAATAGAGCCCTTTGCGATAGAATCGGTTCGTAAACAAATTTAGGAAAGATTCCCCATGGGATTGCTCATGTAAGGAACGACCGCCATAATGCTCTTGGGCTCCGATATTGTCAATGTGGGATGCGAATTGGTAGAACGATTCGGAGCGCATAAAAAAACCGTTCGAAATTTTGGGCAGCCAGGATAACCGCAAATACTTACCAAGGGCGGAGCCCGAAGCATCCACCTCGTAGTAATTGTTCCTCCCGCCACCGGCGGTATTGAACCCGCATTGATGAGCGATTCCTTCAAGCAGTGTCGATTTACCCGAACCGTTCTCGCCTACAAAAAAAGTAATGTTATTTTTGAATTCCAGCTTTCCAAGCGATCTTACTGAGGGAATATCGAATGGATATCGATTCTGGTGTTCCACAGTATCATACAATAATTCAATGCTTCTAAGGTACATACGACAAACCCCTGTTCCCGTATCCGGACAAGCGAGCCGCATCCCCGGTTTAGAGTGTTTTTCTAAATATACCCATTCCATCGCAAGAGTTCAACATGATTAAGCCGCTTGCTATGCAGGGGCCTCGGCTATCTGAATATGAGATTGTGATAAGTCACATTTGTGGGAATAATAGACGCAGTGAGGTGAACCGAATGAATTCGAAAAAAGAAGATAACGAGAAGGAGCTGGCCTTTCTAAAGGAACAGCTCGGGATTAATAATCCTTCCCCTGACCAGCTCAAAAAGGCCTTGAAAGAGCTTGCCTCTCGTAAGGTTATCTCAAAGTTTACAATAAAAAGCGACAAGGAGTGAATCCTCGTCGCTTTTTTATACGCCGGTCATCTTAGATCCAGCAGAGAAAAGATT
The DNA here is from genome assembly GCF_030167925.1 of Paenibacillus silviterrae. Taxonomy (GTDB): domain Bacteria; phylum Bacillota; class Bacilli; order Paenibacillales; family NBRC-103111; genus Paenibacillus_G; species Paenibacillus_G silviterrae. The sequence goes on along the minus strand of NZ_JASKUT010000002.1, from coordinate 8,777 downwards.
TATTCTCCATTGGGATACACATCATATCTTCCTCATTCTTTCAGTGCCTGCATCGCTCATAGTGGAAACGAGCCTCCGGTATACTTCTCCTTCCGCCATCAGCTCCTCATGCGTACCTTGCTCCGCCAAGCGTCCTGCCTGAATGACGAGAATCAGATCGGCATTGCGGATGGTGGACAGCCGATGCGCGATAATCAAGGTCGTCTTCCCTTCTCTCAATCGGTCCAGATTTTCCTGCAGACGCTGCTCGGTTTCCATATCCAGGGCCGACGTAGCTTCGTCCAGAATCATCATTTCCGGGTCGCCCATGATCGCTCTGGCTATGGCTAGACGCTGCCGCTGGCCTCCGGATAGCGTGTAGCCCCGCTCACCGATAACCGTATCGTAGCCTTGCTCCAGCGACATGATCACCTCATGGATTTGTGCGGCACGGCAAGCGGCGATCATTTGACCTTCCGTCACCTCGCTTCGGCCCAGCGCCAAATTGTTGCGGATGGTATCCGGCAGCAGGAACGGCTCTTGGAAAACAACAGCCACTTTCCCCATCCAATCGTCCATACGGATATCGGACAAAGGAATCCCGTTAATACGAATCATTCCGGACGATGGCTCGAAGAAACGGAGCATCAGCTGAGCGATCGTAGATTTGCCGCTGCCGCTCGAACCGACGATCGCGATTTTTCTCCCGGGAGGCACGGAAAGATTCAGTCCGTTCAAGATGACCCGATCGCTTCCCGGGTAGCGGAAGGTGATTTCGTCGAATTCTACGCGTTCGATTCTTGATGACAAGAGCTTTGTTCCGTCGCTCACTCTTTCCTGATCAAAAAGCTCCTTGACCCGATCCACGTATGCAAGCTGCCCGGACATCGTCATCGAAAAATCAAACACCGTCTGAAAGTTGGTGAACAGCTGGTTAGAATATTGATACACAATTACGAACATGCCGATCGAGACATCGCCTTGTATAACCGAGTACCCGCCAAAAATAAGTACGGCCATTCTCCCGACCCATTGTACGGTATTGCTCAGGAGCAGCTGCGTATTGGCCAGCTTTCCGTTTTGCATCACCTTGTCGAAAAAGACGGCGAAGGCTTTGCGGAACGTCTTCTCCTCCCAATCCATCCGGTTATAGGCGATGACCTCACGCGTCGAAGAGATGCCCTCCTCTATTTTCGTAAGCAGATCTCCGCGTTTTTCCTGCATCTCCTTCACTTGTCTGCGCATGATAGGAGCATAAAAGCGGCCGATCCCGATATACAATGCGCTAAAGACGGACACAATGGCCAGCACGACGGGACTGTTCCAAAGAATGATTGCGATGAGAAGCAGTGTGCCTCCGACTTGTTGAATGCCTCTGACGAATTCTCCGGAAATAAAGGATGTTGCATTTTGAATGTCGCTTGTGAAGTATTGCACCCATTTTGCCGTTTTGCCGCTCTGGATGGAGGAGACCGGTGTTCGTTGGATGATGGACATCAAGCTGCTGCCGAGCTGCCTGTGCAGGACAAGCCCGTTCATCCTGGTCAAGTATCGGCCCCACCAATTGAGAGCGTAAGAGGTTAGATAAGTTAAAGTGAGATACAGCAGCACCCATTTGAGCTGGTCATACTGTTTGCCGACGAGAACGTCGTCGATCAAAAATTTTTGCGAGCCCTGGGCCATGATTTGCGCCGACTGTGCAAGAATCAGCACAAGCATGCTGAGCAGAATGCTCCAGCGTGATTTGCTCACGTAGCCCCATAGCCATCGAATCGTCTCCATCCGCCCGTTCCTTTCCTTTACCCGCTCGCAAGCCGGCTCTCCTCCAGTTCATAGAGCCACCCTCGTCCCTCAATAAGCTCCCGGTAGCTGCCGGCCTCCGCAACCATTCCATCCTTAACGACAACGATCCTGTCATAATCACGAACCGTTGACAACCGGTGGGCGACCGCAATCGTCGTTCGACCCTTCATCAAGAGCTCCAGCGCATTCAGCACCTCGCGTTCACTGACGTTGTCCAGAGCGGAAGTGGCCTCGTCCAGCAGTACAATCCGCGGATTTTTGATGAACAAACGCGCGATCGCGATACGCTGCCGCTGCCCGCCGGACAGCTTGATGCCCCGCTCCCCCACATCCGTATCATATCCGTTCGGAAGCTCCATAATGAAGTCATGGGCGTTCGCCGCCCTGGCCGCATCGACGATCTGATCGTCCGCAGCATCCGGTAGTCCGAAGCGAATATTTTCCCGTATGGTCGTGCCGAATAAATACGTCTCCTGGAACACGATGCCGATCGCGTCACGCAGCTGGTTTAGTGACAATTGCTTTAAAGGAACGCCGTCCAGCCGAATTTCTCCTTCGTGGGGATCGTAAAACCGATCAATCAGCTTTAGGATGGTTGACTTTCCGTTGCCGCTTGTGCCGACCAGCGCCACCCTTTCTCCCGCCTTAACATCCAATGTAAAGCTTGTCAAAATAGGCTGCCCGCCATACCCGAACCGTACGCCGCGAAAGCTTATGCCGCCTCTAATGCTCGGCAGTACCTTGGGATGATCCGCCTCCGTCACTTCCGGCTTCAATCCCATAAAATCCTTAAGCTTCTCCCCCTGGTGCAGCAGCAGGCTTTGATCCATAAATATGGAAACCAGCTGTGTGGATTGCCGGTTCAGCATTTGATAGTACATCGTGAAGGCCACGAATTCACCGACAGACAGAGCGCCGATTCGGTTCAAATACGCGCCGTAAATAAACATGACCATCATGCCCGCAAACGACGACAGCTGACGGGCCAACGCTCGAAGTCCGCGGAAAATAAATTGCTTCCTTTGGCTTTCGTTGTAGCTCTCGTGTTTCAGCTCGAACCGCTCAAGATCCCAGGCCTCGCTTCGGTAAGCCCGCAATTCCGTAAGTCCGGTAATGCTTTCGTAAATTTTGCGGTTCCACTCCGTTCTGCGGTCTCTGGCGATTTTTCCCCAGAACGAGGTTTTCTTGGTCAAGTAAGGTCCCGCCAAGTAGTAAAGCAGAAAACAAGGCAAGGTTACGAACGTAAGCGCAGCGTTCAAATGCAGAACGAAGCCGAAGGCTACGAACAGCAGGAGCGCATTGTTAATCAGATTCGGGAAGTGCCTTTGATAAATCATCTGAATCGCTTGGACATCACTGTTGAGCAGGGAGAGCGTTTCCCCCACGGCGTGTTTTTCGTAATAAGAGAAGCTAAGACGACGTAGTTGCTTGATGCAATCGAACTGCAGATCGCGTGACGCCTTCTCCCGGATGAGCCGCGAGAGGAGGTTGTTAGCGGCCATGGCTGCAAACATGCACAGTAGGATCAGCAGGAGAACGCCGACGATCATTTGAAATTTCGCGGTATTGCCGGCCATGACAATATCGTCAATAATATGCTGCAGGACGCGAAAAATGCTCATCTGTGAAAGCGATATCAATAGTCCGCATAGAATAAACAGAAGCATTTGCCATTTGTAAGGCTTGAGATAGCTCAGCAGCCACATGTAAATTTTGAAATAATACATTCCGTTCTTCGAAGGGTCCCGTTCATCCCGGGTTTTCCGCATTCGTGCCCTTGGCGCTTGTTCCAAGCAGCTCATCCCTTTCGACTTCCTATTGTTCAAGCAAGATTCTCCATCAATCACCAGAATAGCATACGGAAGTTAATGGTTGAAATGGATGATTTTATTTCAATACATGGATTAAATCGCCACATGTACATCTGTCATAGTCCAGAATTTGAGAAAGCTGCCGCTTGTCATTGCGGCAGCCCCATTCATTTTCTTGCTATGATCGCGAAACGTTTGGAATTCGTCTTTATTCCCTTACTTGTCGTGTTCTTAGCAATAAAATGGTCCAATAGCAAATAGTCCTGTTCCTCTTCCCCAAAGCCCGGGATGATCGGAGTATGCTTCAACACGAAAAGGAGATCTTCGAAGGTTTCGTAATACTCTTGCGAATCATATTCAAAGGATTGAATATCCGTGAATCCCGCTTCCCTTAATTCTGTTATATATTGATGCTTGAGTGTCCCGTCCGGAGTACCGAAGGACTGTCCCCTTCGGAAGGCCTGTTTGAGGTTAAGCTTATCTCCCTCGCTTACCTGCTGTGTAAGGAATAGGCCGTCCTTGGCGAGAACCCTTGCTACCTCTTGAGCGTGAAACGGGGCGTGGCGGCAAGACACCACATTAAAAAAGCTATCGGGAAACCGGATGTCGGCAGTATCCATTAGCATCATTCGAACATTGGTTTTCCCGGAGGCCTCCGCATTAGCGTGTGCGGCTTTCATCATACCCTCGGAATTATCGATTCCAACGGTTAACAGAACCGCATCGGCAATGGATAACAATGCTTCACCGCCACCGGTACCTATGTCCAGAAGCAGGTCGGAATTCGTGCACCGCTTAGCGACCTCATGAAAAAGGTCTGCTCCCTCCCCTTCGGACTTACATTTCACTTTGCTGAAATCCCAACCGCCCAATGCACCCATCCGGTCGTAAAAATGTTGATATTCCCGTTCGTTCATTTCTATTTACTCCTACTCATTAATGTCCGATAGCTGCTTAGGCTACTATACCAAATCCTGTCATCTTCTGAAAATATTTTTTCGAGGACAAGCCGCAAAAGGAGTGGAGCAGGGTAAATAGTAACACAACAACAGGGAGGGATTGCGATGAGTAAATTTGTAGAATCCAATGTCTGGAGCGGCGGAGCCGGGACGGGGGACGAAATCACTTGGCTCGGTCCGTCGATCGCCAGAAGTCCAAGATTTCATATAATGCGCAAGCCGGAATCGAAGTCAGCGGCCAAAGTAACGGGGACCGTCATCCGCTGGAACCAGGACCGGGGCTTTGGATTTCTCAAGCCGGACGGATTACAGGAAGGTTCGGACGTGTTCGTTCATATTATAGAATTACAGCGTTCGGGAATTGAACGGCTGCGGCGCGGAGACCGTGTGGCCTTCGTGCCGGTAACTAGAAAAAGCGGTAAGCTCTCCGCTGTGGAGGTCGAGCTTATTAACGCTTAAACAGGAGGATGAAGCATGTTTACACCAAACATCGATCAACGCTCGGAGGAAAGCGCTAAGGCCTCGATCGCGGCAGCCGTTACGGAGTACCATGCGTATCTTGCGGAGGCGAACTCGTCGGAGCTGCAGAAGCTGCTGAAGGAAATGGAGGCGGCGAAGACAGCCTATTTCAATGCACTTGCGGATTTCAAGAAGAGGCTGCAGGAGCTCTCCCTTGAAGAGCAGAGGCTGTCCGATCTGATGCGGGAGTATGGCGTGGAGGGCTCATTGCCTTCTCTTGCCATCAACAAGCTGACGCATCCTCATCATTTTATCTCGACCTATGAGATTATTGCGGACAGAGCGTTGGATTAAGGAGAAATATACGATCGGGCCGCAACTATTCCAAGTTCTTCCACGTATAGAAAGGAGCGATACCTAAGAAGGAGGAGCTTCTATGTTACTCGATGCTTACCGCAGGCTGCCGATGTTTCCGCTGCTTGCGCTGATTCCCTTGACAGTGGACGGCATATCCGTCTTGCTGGGTATGCTGCTGCGGGGCTTTCACGGAAATCCACATGTTACGTTCAAGCTCACTCTGCAGATGGGCTTACCCTCGATCGCCGCCGTGACGGAGCAGACGTTCATGCTCGGATCGGTTCAGGTAGGCAGCGGTATTCATGCGGGCAGTATGCTCGGTGTACTGCTGCTGCTCGCGGCATTTCTCACGGTACAGGCCTTCCTGCAGGGCGGTTATATCGGGCTGCTCCATGATGCGGCCGGTGGGAGCGGGCTATCTTTGGAACGGTTTGCCGCCTATGGGAGGCACTTTTTCGGACGCTTCTTCCTATTAAACCTTCTCGTAATGGCCTTGTTGTTTCTGGTCGGGGGCATTTTCACCGGTGTTATGGGAATGCCCGGCGTCATCCTGTTCATGCTCATTTTTATCAGCGTAAGGATTGTTTTTCTTTATCTCGAATTCACTCTGGTGGTTGAGGATTGCTCTATAGGGGAAGCCTTCCCCCGTTCGCTTGAAGCGTTTCGCCGCCGTACCTCCTACACCCTGCCGCTGGTCGCGGTAGCACTTGTGATCAATGTCGTGGCCGGGCTGCTGATTAATGCGATGTGGATGCCGTTCCTCTTCTTTGTGTTACTGGTTGCGTATGACCTTACGATGGCCGGACTGCAGCTCGCCTTTATGGAGGATTATCATAGTACCCGAAGACAGTATTGAGGCAAAAGAGAAAGCTCCAAGTGAGAAGGTTGGCCTTGAGCCCGTCCGTTCACTCGGAGCTTTTCGATATGTTACCATTGATCCTTGAGAATTTCCGACCTTTTCTTAAGATACTCCTCCTCGGTAATCAGCCGGTCCTGCCGCAATCTCTCCAGCTTCCGCAGCCTCGCTTCAAAATCCGGCCCCTGTGTTGAGTCCACGCGCGGCATGGGCTCCACATCTACCTCCCACTGTGATACCCCGCGGCCTGTGAAGAAATTAACCCCGTTCGTAATGGTAATCCCGAGTGCCACCAAAACCCACAGAATACCGAAGAATCCGGGTGCACTTGGAATCACGCTCGTCACTCCAAAGATAACAAAACCGGCGCCTACGATCATCCCCAATAATGAGGCTCCCTTGCTCGGCTTGACACGTCCTCTCATGAACATGCGGATCCGCCTCCCTGCCTATGTTACTACTATATACGTAATGCGAAAAGAATTGTTGCACTAGGTCTGACCTTGCACCAGGGTACGGAATAATTAGGTCGAAGCTATCAGGCGATTTGGGTATTTCGGACAATACTCAAACGAGGGTTCGATATGTTTTGATAAATAATGGTCATAACGGACAAATATCGACGTCATCGACAGGCGTATGGGAGGTCACCTATGAAAAGAACGATAATTACCGGGATCATTACTGCGCTGCTCGCTGGTTCGATCGCCGGGCCGGGTACAGGACAGGCTGCCGCGGCGGTTTCCTTCACCGATGTGCAAGGGCATTGGGCGGAGGCAAGCATTAAACATTTAGCGGAGCAAGGAATTCTCGACGGCTATCCCGACGGAACCTTCCGACCGGATGAGCCGATTCAGATCGATCAGTATATTAAAATGCTGCTGCTCTCCTATTCCAATCAGCACCAGAATGGAGAGCGGAGCTGGAAGAAGGACTTCCTCCAGGCATTAAGTCCCGAGAACCGGGATATTCTTGCCCAGGATTACCGCAATTTCACCTTTAAAGCAAGTCCGGTAGGCTATTGGGCCAAGCCTTATATCGACCTTGCCAGCGACCTTAGCTTCCTCAGTAAGGCTCGATTTCCCGATGTGAAGGCTCCGCTGAAGCGGGAGAATGCGGCAGAAATCATCTATTATACTTTGCGGCAGCTGGAGTACGTTGAAGATGAAGGCTTTAGCATGGCTTATGCTTCAGGCTTCGGGGATTTGCTCAGCGCTTCCTCCCGGGAGCAGCGTTTTATTGCGGAAGCCTATGTCAAAGGGATTATGGATGGCTACCCGAACGGCTTTTTTGGCGTAGGACGAACGGTTACCCGCGCGGAGGCGCTTACCATGCTGGATCGTATTACAGCCAAAGAGAAACGGGTTCCGCTTCAGAGGAACAGCCCTTCCATGCCTGAGCTGTCCAGGGTTGTTCCGGCGAAGGACGGCAGCTACAAGCCGGTGCTTTTTCCGTCCCGCCATATGCTCGATGCCTATGATGTGATGCAGGAAGCCGCCAAGCTGCGCGGAACGAATTACGATTTGGTGGAAACCTTTGCCCGCCTTTATAAAGATAAAGAGGACAAGGGCAAGGCGATCGCCCTAGGCGGTACAGCCGGAGTGCTCAGCGGTTATGAGGAGGCCGCCCTATGGCTTGAGCCGGCCTATAAAACCTACGGCGTGACGCTGAAGGTGGGTAACGACACTTGGGCACGCAATGAAGAGCCGATCCGTATGTTCACGAATCACATCTTCGGCTATAACGCGGAGCTGTTCCGTCAAGCTCTCCTGGAAGCCTATCGTACAGTGGAGCAGAACGGAACGCTGGATACCACAACTGTCGAAATTGGCGGATATTCCGTGGAAACGCGGTTGGATGGGGCCGGCAAGGCACTCACGTTCTCCATTGTGGAGAAATCCCATTAATGGGGTGCGAACACAGAAGAACCGTTCGGTGATCCGAACGGTTCTTCTCCTATCTCCAGCCGTTCACGGGACCGCTGCCGATAGGCTTATCCGTCTTCCCCTGCAGGTAAACGAGCCGCATCATGACCTCCGCCACCTCCGCCCGTGTAATCGTATCCTTCGGTCGGAATGTTTCCTCAGCCGCATTCATCAAACCGAGCTTAAAAGCGACGGCAACGGAGCCCGGATCAGCGATGTTCTCATAGTCCTTAAGGCTCATTACCGATGAATCGGACGTCAAGTGTGCGGAAAGCTTCTCATAGCCGGTAAGGCGTGTCAACCATCCCGCTAAGGCTTCCCGCGTAAGCAGACCGTCGGGATCGAATCCCGCGGTAAGCTCCTCCCGCTTCAACAGTCTTTGTTCGAGGAAATAGCTGATCGCCCCCGCATAAGGGCTCTTTTGCAGCTTTTCGTCCAGCTTGGCGTCTCTGGGGTTGCCAACAGCATACATCGACTCAAAGTAGGGGGAGAGCGCCTGCGCCATCATGGTCATAAATTCCCCTGTGCGAACAGTACCGCTCGGATCGACATTGCCTTCCGCATCCAGCTTCAGAAGTTGATACTCCACCAGCGTTTGGAGTGATTTCTCAGCCCAGTGACCTTCCAC
>NZ_JASKUT010000001.1:3742500-5131775 GCF_030167925.1 Paenibacillus silviterrae | reverse complement strand
ATGATACGGCATCCACAGAACGGCATCCGGGTGGTCCATGTAAGTGGTGTACGCCGTACGACGAGGCGAGCCAAGCAGGCCGACCGTGTGCATCGAGCCGGACATGAAGAACATGCCTGCAATCCAGACCCACGTTTGGATAATCCCCATTTTATGAAGGAATGGCGTCAGCCTGCGGCCTCTCAGGGCCGGGATCAGCCAATACGTAATCCCGAAGAACGTAAGCGCTACGCTGGTCGCTACCGTCAAGTGGAAGTGACCGGTAACCCAGAGCGTATTGTGAATCAATGCGTTCATCTCATGGCTCGCGTTGATAATCCCCCCGGCGCCGGCCGGGATGAAGATCAGCATGCCCATGAAGGGAGCGAAGAAGCGAACGTCCTTCCAAGGCAGCTTGCGGAACCAGCCGAACAGCCCTTTCGCGCCGACCGAGCGGCCGTGCATTTCGAAGGTGGCGAACAGCGAGAAGGCGGTCATCAAGGAAGGAATGACGACCATGAACGTCAACACGACCTGAACGAACTTCCATACGTTCGAGATGCCCGGCTCCATCAGCTGATGGTGGAACCCTACCGGGATGGAAAAGAGCAGAAACATAATAAACGACAATCTAGCCAATGCGTCGGAGAACATTTTGCCGCCGATGACCTTCGGAATGACCACATACCAGCACATGTAGGCGGGAAGCAGCCAGAAGTATACGAGCGGATGGCCGAAGTACCAGAACAGCGTACGGCTCAGCATGATATTGACCGTCTCGACCCAGCCGAAGGACCACGGGATCAGCTGGAACAGCACCTCAATCGCAACGCCCAGTGTCGCAATGACCCACATCAGAATGGTGACGATCGCCATAAAGGAGAACAGCGGCGTCAGCTTGCCTTCGTTCGTCTTTTTCCAATAGCGGTAGTTCGCGAACATACCGTAGCCGCTCGTCCAGCTGCCCACGACCACGAGCACAAGTGCCACATAAAACCATGGGGAAGCTTTCATTGGTGCATAGAATGTGTATAATACGGTCGCTTTATTCAGCAGAATCAGTACCGTAGCCAGAAGCGTACCCACGGTCATTAACGCAAAGCCCGCCCAGCCGAACGATCTGGCGATCGGAAGCAGCTTGCCGCCCAGCGTTTTGGCCAAGCCCGCATACATAAAGCCGATGATGAAATAAGTTGTGAAAATGAGCGCCATCAGCACGCCGTGTGCCGTCAGCAATTGATAATACCCGATCCCGTAAGGCAGCTCCAGCATGCCGCCGCGGACAAGGCCCTGCAGCAAGCCGGCGATGCCGCCGATGAATAACGCCCCGAAGGCGAACAGGATATGGGCCAGCGACAAGGCGCTATCGCGCCGGTCGAAGCTTTTCCAGTCTGTCGTCATTGCCTACACCCCTTTGATTATTTAACGATAATTCTTGTCTGCATCATTTCGTGGGCCGTACCGCAGTACTCGTTACAGAGCACCAGATATTCGCCCGGCTTCGTAAACTTATAGGTTAGCTGATTCACTTCCCCCGGCATGACCATCATGTTGACATTCGTACCTGGGATTTGGAAGCCATGAACTACATCTTTACTTGTAATATGAAACGTTACGGTAGCCCCAACCGGAATCTCCATCTTATCCGGCGAATAGCCGAAGGCAAAAGCCAGCATGTAAGCCTCGTATTCGTTGTCGCCGACCTTCTTCAGTCCCGGCTTGTCGAAGGGAGCGGTCTTGTCGACGGTCTCCGGATCCACCGTATGTCTGTGCGTACCCGGCGGCTGCATCCCTTGGGCGAAGGCTCCCACGCCTACCACGGTCAGGAACGTAATGAGCATCGCGATTCCGAAAATGAGCCATATTTTTTCTAGTCGATGAATATGCATCTGTAATCTCCCCCTGTTACCCTCTTGAAATAAACAACACGTACGCGCCTACCCAGGTAAGCACGAGAAACGCTCCAAGCAGCATGACGGAAGCAAAGGCCCCTTTAAGCTCAGGCTCCTTGTGCTGAGGCGGGATTGCAGTTCCGCTTTTGCTTCGCGAATCCACCTGCTTCTTCCCTTGCTCTGCTTGGATTTTCGGTTCAGGCTTAGCCATCGTTGATTCCCTCCCCATACGGGTGTGATTTATGTCATGTGCTCATTGTAGAGCCTGTGTACCGTAAGTCACTATGATCTTCATCACATCGGATGTGAAGCAATAGTGAACGATATATGGCAGCCGGTGCAGCACAAAAAGGCCCCTATTCCCTTGCAGGAACAGAGGCTGGAGGAGGAGCGGCATATTCGCCGGGATACCTATTTGCTAAACCTCCCCTTAAATTGGTAAAAGCCTACGAAAGCTATAGCATGAAAAGGAGCTGACCTTTATGTTGAATGATCATTTTTTACATAAATTTATTAAAAATCCTCAAGCCTTTCAAATGGCCGTACACCCGGAAGCCGTCGGTTCGTCTCCTGCCGGAGTCCCCCGAAGCTCCATGCCCGAGTCGGATGAGCTGGCCCGGTTGGACCGGATTCAAGCATACCGGCAGCTGGTTCAGCTCCGCGAACGTAAAGGCAATCGAATAAGCTTGTAACAAACAAAGAATCCCTCCGCTGCTAATTCAGCACGGCGGGATTTTTTGCGTGATCGGGGAAATGCTCCTTCAGCAGCAGCTGCACGACATGGTAAAAGTGCTTCCCATTATCCTTTGAACGGTATAGGTATGCTGTCATCACCGCCCCGCTATATGCGATCTCAAGCTGCTTGGCCAGCGCTTCCGGGTCGCTGGCCCCCGCTTCCTCCGCCATATCCTTAATGGCATGCCAAGCCACAATCCGGCATTCCTTCGCCTTGTGATGGCCGGGGTGCTCCTGCTCCGGGAACTCAATTGTCGTATTCATAAAAGGACAGCCGCGAAAATCCGGCTCGATCATCCGTTCGGACAACAGCCGGAGCACCTCCAGCAGCTGCTTGTACGGCTCGCCGGGATAACGGCTTCGCGCCGTCTCGATTCTTTCCATCGACCGTGCATGGCGCTGCTCGAGAAAGGCCACGACCAGTGCATCCTTCGTCGCAAAATTTCGATAGAAGCTTGCCTTGGCTACACCGGATTCTTCAATAATCCGATCAATGCCAACCGCCCGAATTCCCTCGTCGTAAAACAAATTCGAAGCCACCTGGAGGATGCGCTCCTTTGCGGTTTCCTTCTTCTCCATCACATGTTCCCCTTTCGAGACATGAAAATGCCGTTGACATGAGACAGATCTGTCTGTATCATATCAAAGTATGAGACAGATCTGTCTACCCCATTGATTTTATCATATCCCTTAGGAGGATGTACAGTGTCCAACTCAACCCATTCAGCTTCAACAAGCCAGTCCGTTCGCGCCGCAGCGGAGCCTTTGATTGACGAACGGCCTCAGCTCAAGTCTCATCTGCTGCTGGCCATCATTTTATTGACCGTCTTCTTGGCTGTAGCTAACGTATTCATCGTCAATGTCGCCACTCCGGCGATCCAGCAGGGACTTCAAGCGGGCTTCTCCGGCGTTCAATTCGTCTTGACGAGCTATACGCTCGCTTATGCCGTAACCCTCATCATCGGGGGAAGACTCGGCGACCGGTACGGACGCAAGCGATTGCTAGTGCTCGGAGTCATCGGGTTCACCGTCTCCTCCCTGCTTTGCGGACTCGCAGGGAGCGTTTCCTCTTTGGTAGTCTTCCGGATTCTTCAGGGGGTGTCGGCGGCTTTCATGATGCCGCAGGTGCTATCGCTGATCCAAACGAGCTACGCGCCGGACAAACGCGCCGGAGTATTCGGACTCTACGGCGCTGCCCAAGGCATTGCGGCGACTAGCGGCCAGCTGATCGGCGGATTGCTGCTGCGCTGGGACCCGGCCGGACTCGATTGGCGGACCGTCTTCTTCTTCAGCGTGCCAGTTGGCTTGCTGATTCTCGGCATGACTATGTATATAGAGGAAACGAAAGGAAGCAGCTCTTCCGAGAAGCTGGATTGGATCGGAGCCGCTTGGGCTACGGGCGGGTTGTTTATGCTGATTTTCCCGCTGGTACAGGGTCAAAAGGAGCATTGGCCTGCGGGCCTGGTCACCTGTCTGATCCTCTCCGTACCGGTGCTGGCCGCTTTCGTCTTCTATGAGCGCCGGATGGCTGCCCGGGGCCGCGAGCCCTTCATTAACGTCAGCTTGTTCGCGCTGCGCCGGTTTGCCATGGGCATGCTGATCGTCTTTGTGCTGTTATGCTCCCAAGCCGCCTATTTCCTTGTTTCGGCTTATTTCCTGCAGCTCGGCCTTGGCTTCACTGCGCTTCAGGCAGGGATGATTATTTTGCCGATGGGGGCCGGTTACTTCGCAGCGTCGCTCTATTCCGCGAAGGCTGTAGCCAAGCTCGGTCCGCACGTGCTGACCTTCGGCGCTCTGCTCACCACGGCAGGTTATCTGCTGCTTGCCTTATCAGTGCATAGGACGGGAACTTCCCTGCAGGGCTATGAATGGATTCCGGCGCTTGCCGTGCTTGGGATCGGTCAGGGCAGCTTAGCCGCTCCGCTCACAAACGCCGTTCTCTCCCGCATACAGCGACAAGATGTCGGTTCAGCCTCCGGGATATTGACTACCGGTATGCAGGTGGCGTTTGCCATCGGTATTGCCCTCATAGGAATTGTCCTCATGAATACCCTCGGACGGCATGCGGATTTGGCGAGTGCACGGCACGTTCCGGCGTTTCAGGCTGACCTGATGAAGCTGCAAGTGAGCGAGAACCGGAAGGAGGAGCTTTCCCGCCAATTCCAGAGCTGCTATGGCGATTATGCCCGTATCGGCGACCCTGCCGGGATCCCTGCCAGCTGTGTGCTGACTGCGGAGGAGGCTTCCGTTAAGCCGCTGCTTCTGTCCGGTTTGAAGCATGCTACAGCGTATAATTATGCTTATGCGTTCGAATATTGCCTGTATGTGCTCGCCGCCTTCACCCTGCTTCTGCTTCCGCTGGTGCTGGGGCTCATCCGGGAAAAGCGGAGCGCATAACTGTTCAAATTGAAAGAGCGACTTATCTGCATCCCGGTCAGAAGTCCGCGGCGTGTGGCCGGATGCTCTTCGAACAGATATTTCTGCGAATAGGCAGCTTTTTTCCATGACTTGCATTCAGAGCTGGAAGATTTCTGCGTAAATACAACATTCCAAGATCATTTGCCTCATATTCGGCCATTGTACTCTCGCAAAGGTGCCTATTCTCACAAATCTCGTTCCGAACCGGGTTTGGGACCGTGGATTTCTGCACTATAAGTCAATTTCATAATTAGAAAGCCCATGTGGAATAAGGTTTTTCGGCAAACCAAAAAGGAGTACCTCCCCACATTAAGTTTGCGTTTGACCAAACAAGTTTTAAAATGTACACTTCGAAATGGTTACCTGCGGCAGACTTAATTGACTTCTTATATAAATTTGTTATACGGGTCACTTTAGCCTGTTTACCTTCATTAAAAATAGACCCCTTCGAGAAGGAGAACAGCATTTACGGCATCACTGCCTGCGGCATATAGATCGCGTTACAGGGCGTCTGGCGCTTATCACGGCTCGGTAATGCTCCCTGTAACGTTATGAAATCACCTTACTGTACCAAATATGGGTTCATCTGCCGCTGTAAGATGAAAAAATCGCGTTACAATGCGTCTGGTGCTTATCACGGCCCGGTAACGTTCCTTGTAACGTTATAAATTCACCTTACTGTACCAAATATGTGTTCATCTGCGACCGTAAGATGAAAAAATCGCGTTACAGGGTGCCTGGCGCTTATCACGGCCCGGTAACGCTCCTTATAACGTTACGAAATCACCTTCAATAGCAGCTTTGCACGTGCAATCGCAGCTACAATAAAAGACAAAAAAACGAGAGCAGCACTCCCCATGGAGCTGCGCTCTCGTTCCATTCCTTACCCTATTGGCCAATCTTCCTGTTTATAGGCCATATCCCAGAACAAATACTCGTACTGGCTGCTGATCAGAAAATGCTGCTTCATCCGCTCGCGGTCCGCCTCTGTGACTTGCTCCGCCAGCGCATCGACGCGGTCGATCTGCTCCTGAACCAGCTCCCGGAACCATTCCCCGCCGTAAGCGGCAATCCATTCGCGGTAGATCGGCTCCTCCGGCGTGCAGCCGGCCAGACGCTCTCCAATCTCGTAATAGAGCCAGTAACACGGCAGTATCGCAGCGACAATGTCGCCGAGATGTCCCGTGTAAGCCGCCCGGATCAAATGCGACGTATAGGCATACGCCGTGGGTGCAGGCTGGAAACGGCTGCGCTCCTCGTCGGTAATGCCGAGCAGCTTGGAAAACTTCTCGTGCAGCGACAGCTCGGCCCCGTAGGTGCCCTGCGCATGCACCGCCATCCGGTTCGTCGTGAACAGGTCGTCAGCCTTTGCAGCTCCAAGCGCCTGGACTCTGGCGAAATGAGACAAATAATAGGCATCATTCAGCACGTAGTGACGAAACGCCGCAAGCGGCAGGCTTCCGTCCCCGATTCCGCGCACGAACGGATGCTCGAAGCTGGCGTTCCAGCTTGCATCCGCCGCGGCTCTTAGTTGGTCCGAGAATTTCATAGGTTTATCCACGCCTCCCGTATTAAGAGTTGATTTCATACCGCACATCCCCCACGCTAAAGAAAGGCAGATTCCAGCCCAGCCAGACGGCGGCCGCCCATAAGACGGCCAGCAGCACCGGCCAAAGCAGATCTACGCGGGACCAGCCGATCGCGTAGTAGAAGGTTCGCTGCTTCACCGCCATGAAACGCTTCGCTTCCATTGCCACGGCGATCCGCTGGGCCCTACGGATGCTCTGAGCCAGCAATGGGATCGCATAGCGGCGCAGCTTCCCGTACCAGCCTGCCGGTCCATGCTTCTCCTTGATCCCCCGGACCTTAAGCGCCATGCGAAGCGTCCAGAATTCGTCAAGGATCATCGGCATCAGCCGGAAGGCCGCCATGAAGCTGTAGGCATACTTCGGAGGAATTTTCAGCTGCTGCATGAGCGAATAGAATAACATTACCGGCCTCGTCGTCAAGGCGAACAGCAAGCCTGCCAGCGCCATATTGACGGTCTTCAACCCGATATGTACCCCTCGATAGAAGCTTTCCTCGGTCACATGAATCAACCCGAAGCGAAACCAGGTCGTCTCTCCCTTGCCGAAAAACACCATCGACGTCATCGAGCACACGAAAAGTATGGTGAAAGGAAGCAGCAGCAGCAGCACACGCGACCTCGGATGCCCCGAACAGGCAAGCAGCAGAAGTACGAACATCCACGTCGTATTCGCCAGCACATTGATGTTATGCGTTAGCAAGATAAGCAAAAACAGAACAACCGATAGCAACAGCTTGTAGCTCGGGTTCACCCGATGAAGCCACGTCTCCTTGATATCCCAGGCCTGCTGCATCTTTTCTTCACTTCCCTTCTGCCCTAATTCACCGGTTCGCAAATTGTTTGCTCCTCGAACCGCCGTACATACTGCTCGGGTGACAGCACCGCTGTCAGCCTTCCGTTCTCCACTTCCCATACCGTTGTTGCAAAATAACGGACGAGCTCCGGATCGTGTGTTACCATAATGATCAGCGTACCTTGTCTGCGCCAGCCCTCCAGCAGCTCGAGCAGGGCGAACGTGTTCTCCGCATCTTGCCCGAAGGTAGGCTCATCTAGAAGAAGAACCCTCTGCTGCTTCACCGTTGCAGCAGCTACGCTTAGCCTTCGCTTTTGCCCGAGAGACAGCTGATAAGGATGCAGCTCCCTGTGTCCCGCCAAGCCGAATTGCTTCAGCAGCTGCTCCGTCTTCTCCTGAACGAGAGACTCCGGGTCTCCGTCCCTGCGGAAATTGAAGGCCAGCTCCTCCTTGACGGAATCGGTCACAAATTGCATCTCGGGATTTTGAAACACATATCCGGTGGAATCTCCAATATCCTCGAAGCCGCGGACGAGATTTCCCCTTACCTTGTATTCGCCCTTGGTCGGAATGAGCTGCATCAGTCCTTGAAGGAGTGTGCTCTTGCCGGCGCCGTTCTCTCCGACAACGGCAATCCAGTCCGCACCTGCCGCTTCTGCGGCATCCACCTGAATCCTCGGTGCCTTGCCGCGATAGCCGCTCCACTGTCTCAGCTTCAGCAATGGCTCAACGGCTCCATCGCTAGGGAGGGCTCCGCCACGTTTTGTCGTATCCCAATACCGTGGGCTTGCCGTATAATCCGACCACACGCCGGGATACCAAATGCCATACTCCTGAAGCTCCCGCTTATGATCGCGAAACACGCTGGCAGGCTCTCCGTCGGCGAGAATCGAGCCCTCGTAATCGAACAAGACGACCCGGTCCACGAAATCCACGATCTCGTCGATCTTATGCTCTACGATGATGACCGTCTGATCCCTTGTCACCTCTTTCACCGTCGTCCAAACCTGCTTGGTCCCCTCTGGGTCCAGCAAAGAGGTCGGTTCATCCAAGAACCAAACCTCCGGCTGCAGGGCGAGCAGTGAAGCAAGAGCCAGCCGCTGCTTCATGCCTTGAGAGAGCGAGGCAATCGGCACATGCGGGTCGGGCAGCTGCAGTCCAACCTGCTCCAGATACCGGCGGATCAAACCCGCCATATCCGGCCTAGGCACCTGCATATTTTCAAGTACAAAGGCGATCTCCTCATCCACAAACGGCATGCAGAACTGCGATTCGGGATCTTGAAACAAGTAGCCTGAAGCCGCCGGCACCACGCTGCTGTCACAAAGCATCGGCACTTCAATCGCTTGCGGGATCAGCCCGCTTAGCACCTGCAGCAAGGTCGACTTTCCGCAGCCGCTCGGACCGAGCAGCAGCACCTTCTCTCCTTGTCTGACGGAGAGGGACAGCTCCTCGAAGAGAAGTCCGTCGCTCCCCGGAAATTTAAGCCGCAGCCCTTCCACGGCAGCCGCCAGTTCCTTCATCACAATCGTACTCATTACATCTTCGTCGTCTTGCGGTTCAGCGCATCATAGTCGGCGCGGCTGGCAGGCCGTACGAGCTGAGCCACACCGGTAGCCTCCAGCGCCTTCACCAAGCCGGCAGCCACGAAGCCGCAGATCACGAACGCCCCCACGAATCGGAGAACGATATACAGCACCAAGCTCCAGGTTTGCAATTCCGTCATGTACCCCTTGAAGAAATCGAACACCAGTGCGCCTGCGCCTGCGGCCATTCCGGCCAGTCCCGCCGTTACGGCCGAGTAACGGTTATACCCTGTTGCAGCGAACATCAGCTCGGCGCAAATCCCTTGCACCAGACCGTACGTTAACGCCTCGACGCCGAACGGGGAACCGAGCAGCAGCTCTCCGCTTGCCGCCGCCGCTTCAGCCAGAAAGGCAACCCCGGGCTTGCGAATGAGCAGGAACGCTACCGTCGATGCAATAAACCACATCCCGTACATCAGCTGCTCGAGCTGAAGTCCGGGTGCTTTAGCCACCTCATACACGGCAGCCCAAAAATGATAAATGGCGGCAAGGACAACGGAAATAACGACTGTGACCAAAATATCGGTCAGCTTCAAACCTTTGGACATAAACCTCACAACTCCTTTTTTTCCTTTTGTTTTGTCAACCGGGTTCCGAGACATGTATGCCAAAAAGGGCCGCCTCCGCAAAACTACGGAAGTGGCCCAGATGAGCTTATCATGATCGCGCGCATACGCTCTCCACTTCCCTACGCTGGCATAATCCAGATCAGGTTCAGAGGGTCTAGGATCTATTGATCCAGTCTCAGCCCTACGGCTCCCCTAGTGACATAACTCATATTAAGCACGTTTGCCTCGATTGTCAACGAATAAATTCCGTAGGAAGATAGAACATTTTAGGTAATTTTTATAAAAATTGTGTCACATTACGCAAGTAAATCGTTGGTAACCATGCTAAGATATAGGTAATTGGTACCTCTATTTCGCTAAGGGAGACATTCTTATTAATGAATCAAATCGATGAATTGAAGCAGCAGCTGCTTTGGGTCACCACGGAGCTCGTTTCGGAATGTCCTTACTGCATATGTATTTCAGATGATCCCCAGCTGCGGGCCCCTATCTCCTGCACCAAATATTCCGGCTCCAAGAACCCGATTCTTGTGAATGTCTCGGCCTGCTTAGCCTGTCAGGAGTACAAAAAGCAATAATTACGTGAAGAGAAAGGCCCCTCCGGGTCTTTTCTTGCTGTTTAGGCGACTTTTTCTTGGTTGCGCTTGCTCCCGGAATGTGTCACTATAGTCGGTAGGACTTTACAATTATGAAGAAATAGGTGAACCTAACCAGCATGAAACGTTCGTTATTCCGGCTTCTAACCGAGCTATCCTCCCGCAAAACCATTTCCCGAATGACAGGAGCCTTTGCCAAATCCAAGCTCAGCCGCGGGTTCATCCCGCAATTCGCTAAGACCTACGGCATTCCCGTCGAGGATGCGGAGAAGAGCCTTCATGAATATGCATCGCTGAACGACTTTTTTACCAGACGGCTGAAAACGGGGCTCCGTCCCATCCATACGGCTCCAGGCGCCATGGTCAGCCCTGTCGACGCCCTGATCACCGGCATGGGACCGATTCAAGAGGGATTGATCCTGAATGTCAAAGGTCAGGATTACACCATTGACGAGCTGCTCAATCATTCGCCGCGGATGGTGAATTATAAGAACGGTTTTTTCTATGTACTGTACTTGAGTCCAACGGACTATCACCGCATTCATACTCCGGTCAGCGGCATCATCGTAGAGAAGGAGCACATCCCCGGTAAGGTTTATCCGGTCAACGACTTCGGACTGCGCTTCATGCGACGGGTGCTCAGCCGCAATGAACGATTGGTCACGTACATGCAGCATGAAGGCGGCGAGGTTGCCGTCGTCAAGGTCGGAGCGTTGAATGTAGCCAGCATCCGGTATGTCGATCCGCTTCCGGATCGGCTGGAGCGCGGCGATGAGCTCGCTTACTTCGAATTTGGTTCCACCATCGTACTACTCACCGAGACCGCCACGTTCGAGAGCCGGGCCGATCTGAAGGTAGGAAGCAAAGTAAAAATGGGCGAGGCTCTCGGTACCTTTATGCAAAAATAAGGAGATGAGCTTTCCCATGCAAGTGCAGCCAAGTGCTGCGGCCGTTTCTTCCATAGGAAGGAAGCAGGCTGCGGCACCGCAGTCAGACATCAAGCCAACCGTGTTTCGTATTTTGTTCGCCATCAGCTTGGTCCATCTGTTAAATGACACGATTCAGTCCGTCATCCCGGCCATTCTTCCGATTCTGAAGGATTCCATGGGGTTAAACTATATGCAGTCCGGCATCATCGTCTTTGCCTTGAACATGACGTCCTCCGTTATGCAGCCGATGATCGGCCTCTACGCCGACAAGAAGCCGACTCCTATGATGCTGCCGCTCGGCATGGGACTTACCTGCATCGGGGTGCTCGGCTTAGCGCTGGCACCGAATTATGCGCTTATCCTGCTGTCCGTGCTGTTCGTCGGGCTAGGCTCCGCCATTTTCCATCCGGAGTCCTCCCGCGTTGCCTACATGGCGGCGGGCTCCCGCCGGGGCTTGGCACAATCGATCTTCCAGGTCGGCGGCAATTCCGGACAAGCGCTCGCGTCCGTCATGACGGCGCTCGTCTTCGCGCCGCTTGGCCAGTTCGGTGCCATCTGGTTCACGCTGGTCGCCGGACTCGGCATCGTCGTCCAGCTGACCGTTGCCCGGTGGTACGGCGGCTACATGGCGGCGAACCCTCCGGTCAAACGGTCGGGAGCTGTCCGTACCATGAGCCCCGCCCGCAAAAAGCAAATTACCTTTGCGGTCAGCATGCTGTTGTTCCTGATCTTTGCCCGTTCGTGGTACAGCATGGGGATCTCTACCTATTATCCGTTCTACTTGATGGAGAAGTTCGGCATCAAGCTGGAGCAAGCACAGATCTATATCTTCCTGTTCTCCGCTGCGGGAGTGTTCGGTACTTTCCTCGGCGGTCCGCTCTCCGACAAATTCGGGCGGCGCAACCTGATTTTCTTCTCGATGCTGGGGACCGCGCCTTTGGCGCTGCTGCTTCCTTATGCAGATCCCTTCTGGACTCATGTGATCCTGCTCGTGAACGGATTTATACTGCTATCCAGCTTCTCGGTTACTGTGGTGTATGCTCAGGAGCTCCTGCCCGGCAAGGTGGGCATGGTATCCGGCCTAACGATCGGCCTTGCCTTCGGTCTCGGTGCATTGGGCGCCGTAGCGCTTGGCGGTATGATCGACCGGCTGCAGCTGACCCCGGTCATGCAGATGATCAGCTTCCTGCCGCTGCTCGGGCTGTTTACCTTCTTCCTGCCTAGCGACAAGACGATCCGGCAGTGGACGGAGGAAGCTTCAAACTAATGAAAAAAGGTCAGCAAGCGGTGCATTTCACACCGCTGTTGACCTTTTTTGCGTCCTACCAAGTCTTAGCCCATGTCTGTCCTTGACTGCTCCTTCGCGCTGCGGCGGCGGGCAACGCCGGACTCATAGGCAGCCGTTATGACAGCCTCCTTGACCTTCTCCACCACGCTCTGATTGAAAACACTCGGGATGATATACTGCTCATTCAGCTCGTCGTCACCGACGACGGAGGCGATGGCCTTGGCCGCTGCGAGCTTCATCTCCTCCGTGATACGGGAAGCCCGGCAATCCAGCACGCCGCGGAATATTCCCGGGAAGCACAGCACGTTGTTGATCTGGTTCGGGTAATCCGACCGTCCCGTCGCCATGACGCGGACATAAGGCTCCGCCTCCTCCGGAGGAATCTCCGGGGTAGGATTGGCCATCGCGAAGACGATCGGATCCTTCGCCATCTTCTTCACGTCGTCGACGCTGAGCACACGCGGGCCCGATAGGCCGATGAACACATCCGCACCCTCGATCACATCCGACAGACGGCCGCTCTCCCCATTCGGGTTGGTATGCTCCGCGTACCAGCTCCACGCGGAATTATCGTAGGAGTTACCCCGTACAATGGCTCCCTGCCTGTCCACTCCGATGACGTTGCGGACGCCGGCGGCAATCAGCATTTTGGTGCAAGCGATACCCGCAGCGCCGATGCCGCATACTACGACCTTGCAATCCTCGAGCGGCTTCCCGACGATTTTCACGGCGTTGTACAATCCAGCCAGAATAACCACAGCCGTGCCGTGCTGGTCGTCATGAAACACCGGAATGTCCAGCTCCTGAATGAGTCTCTCCTCAATTTCGAAGCATCGCGGCGACGAAATATCCTCAAGGTTAATACCTCCGAAGGTAGGGGCTACCGCCTTCACGATCCGAATGATCTCCTCCGTATCCTGCGTATTCAAGCACAGCGGGAAAGCATCCACCCCGGCCATCTGCTTGAACAGCATGGCCTTCCCTTCCATTACCGGCATTGCGGCCTCAGGTCCGATATTACCGAGTCCGAGTACCGCCGAGCCGTCGGAAACGACCGCAATCGTGTTGCGCTTAATCGTCAGCGAATGCGCCTTGAGGGGATCCTCGTGAATCGCCATACAAATGCGCGCTACGCCAGGTGTATAGACACGTGACAGGTCGTCACGGTTTTTGATGGGCAGCTTGGGAACCGTCTCGATCTTCCCCCCAAGATGCACGAGAAAGGTCTGGTCGGAGACATTGATCACCTTGACGCCGTTGAGGGAGCCTACTTTCTCCACCAAGGCATCCGTTTGATTCTGGTCGACGATATTCACCGTAATATCCCGAATCGTCGTGTTCTTACTCACCTGGTTCACGTCGATTGCAACAATATCACCGCTTACTTCATTGATCGCTACAGCGATCTGTCCGAAGGATACCGTATCCTTCTCAATCTCCAGCCGTAAAATCAATCGTGTGCTTCCTACAGGCGAACCCATGTTTGCCATCTAAGTATCGTTCCTTCCCGGTGAAGTTTGACCATAATAATCATAGCATAAGTCGGCCGAAGAAGGAAAAATCACTTGTTCTGTCAGGCGGGAGGAAATATTTGGGCAAAATCATAAGATCATCCCGCTGAAAGCCATTAGCAGGTTAATAACCATATGCCATAATATGGAAGGCAGTATGCTCTTTGACCGGACCGTAACTCCTCCGAAGAACAAACCTCCCAGTGCAAAGGCTATACACACAACCCAGGAAAAGCCCAAGGAATAATGCTGCAAACCAAACCCCAGGCTCGCGATCATCACCGCCCACCGCTCCCCCACCTGCCCGGCTAACCTGCTCAGCAGCGCGCCTCTCCACACAGTTTCCTCCAGCACTGCATTGACGACGGCGAAGAGCAGCGCGAACAGCCATACCTCTTGAATGGAGGTCCAGCCGTTGCGAATCAGGAAAGGGGCAAAGACGACTATATTCGTTGCGATGGCAATGATCAAAAACAGCTTAACGGTAGAATCGTGAAAGCCGGCCCAAATCAGCGGGACGCGGACGGACGCATTCCATTCGGGCCTCCTCGCATATCCCAGGAACGGCGACCCTTCGGCAAGAGACAGCGCCAGCATGGGAATCAGAATCACCGTCAGCGTTAAACGGTTAAGCAGGACACGGGTTTCCTTGGGATGCATGTCGGCTCCCCAATGGGAGGTTACATACAGATAACCCCAAAATCCGATACCAAAGCAAACGGCGGTTCCCAGAAAAGGCCTTAACGGCTTATGAACGCTAAGCAGCAAGGCAGCGGCCCCCCATACGCTCAACCACACATATTGTTCGATTAACAGCAGTACTATCATTGAACCGAATAAAAATAAACATGCTGTGTTACGCAGCAGCGACTGACTCATTCCTTTCTATCCTCACCCTTTCCGTAATACGCAGCCCCTTCATTTGCCGCTCGAACCGCGTCCCGGCTGAAGCTCTCCGGATGCTCTTTTCATCCGTTGGATGCCTTCTGCGATCTCTTCCTCCGAAGCATGAGGGAAATTCAAATACATTCCGTAACGCATCCCTACTGCCAAGTCCAACGTTGTCTCCGACCATCTGACTCCCTGAGCCCTTGCCAGCTCCCGAAACTTGAAGTACTCGGACTCGGTGCCTTTCCACCAGCCAAAGACATGCAAGCCGGCATCGCTCTCGACCCAATCGATCCAGTGCTCCAGCGAACGCAGCTCTTGGGTCAGCAGCGCAAATTTGCGGCTGTATACCCGCTTCATCCGCCTCAGATGCCGCTCATAATGACCCGCAGCCATGAAGGCTGCCAGCGTTCGCTGCTCCGCCAGGTTTACCGGCACCGGCTCATACAACGCCATCGCCCGGCGGAACGGCTCCACCAGCGCCGGCGGCAGCACGGCATAGCCGATGCGCAGCGACGGCAGCAGCGTCTTGGTGAAGCTGCCGACGTACACCACGCGCTCGCCCCGGTCGAGCGCCTTCAGCGGCTCAAGGCTGCGCCCCCGGTGACGGAACTCGCTGTCGTAATCGTCTTCGACGATGACGGATTCCCGCTCGCTCGCCCACCGCAGCAGCGCCTGCCGCCGCTCTAAGGACAGCACCGTCCCCGTCGGGAACTGCCGTGTCGGTGTAACAAACACGGCCTTCGCGTCCCAGTCCGCGGGCACAAGCCCGTCGCCGTCGACCTCGGCGTCGATGCAGCGGCCTCCCGCGGCGCGAATCGCCCGGCGGATGCCGCCGTACGCCGGCGTCTCCGCTGCGGCGGCCTCGCCCGGCCCCACGAGCAGCTGCGCGAGCAGCGCGATGGCCTGCATGGAGCCGCCGACTATCGCGACGTGCTCCCCCTGCACGGCCATACCCCTCGCCCGCCGCAGGTACTGGGCAATGCTCTCCCGCAGCCGCTCATCGCCGAGCGGGTCGCGCCCTTGCGCCGGACCGCCGGCGTGAAGCCCAAGGCTGCCCAGCTCCCGGACCTGGGCATAGTAGCAGCGGTTCCACTCCTCCTGAGGGAACAGCGACAGGTCCGGGGCAAACGTATGGAAGTCGATGCCCTCGAAGCGTCCGGCCCCGCGTTCATCCCCCGCAGCCTGTTCCAGCCGTTCCGCCCAAGCAGACAGCCGGTATGACGGCGCGGACATGCCTCCGCGCCCCCCAGTCATTCCCGCTGTAGCGGAAGCCTCGTATGCCACATACGTACCTCTCCCGGTTTCCGATTGAAGGTATCCCTCCGACACCAACGTCTCGTACACCTGGTTAACGGTCCCGCGGGACAAACCGTAGAGGACCGCCAGCTCACGCGTGGAGGGGAGGCGCGTCCCTTTGGACCACAGCCCCTGCAGCATCCCATCCCGCAGCGCATGATACAGCGCCAGCGATTTCGTCGGATAGTTCGCGCAATAAGTGGCAAACGCAATTTGAAAATGCATAACGTACTCCTCCGAACACTTATATCATCCTGATATTCTCAACCGGTCTACTCATTTCAATCTAAATTGGCCCTTTTCATTTGTCAACCGAGATTGTACACTGCATGTACAAACCATACACCTAGAACCAGGAGGCCAATTCATCACATGACCCAACCGACTCATCCGACCAACCAGGCGCCCGGCACGATTCGAATCCGGACCGCACAGTCGCAAGATGCATCATCCATTGCACCTTTATTCGATCAATACCGCCAATTCTACGGGAAAGCCTCCGATCTGAACGGAGCCATCACCTTCCTGGAACACAATTTGACACAGCAAAGCTCCGCCCTGTTCTACGCCGTCAATGAAACGAATAAGGCACTCGGCTTTACCCAGCTTTACCCCACCCTTTCCTCTCTGTCCATGCGCAAAGCCTGGATTCTGAACGATCTGTTCGTGATCCCGAAGGCACGCAGCCAAGGCGTCGCACGCCTCCTGATGGAGGCCGCCCGGCAGCATGCTGCCGCAACCGGAGCAAAGGGACTTGAGCTTGCCACCGGCGCCGACAACCAAAAAGCCCAGAGACTCTACGAGTCCCTAGGCTATCAGCGTGACGATGAATTTTATCACTATTACTTAAATCTCTAGCCGATCTTCGACTTCGACCCCGCATTCGACTGCTGCTCTTGATCCTCCGGAACGACGGCGTGCTCCAGATGCATTTCGAGCTCCTCGGTGTACGCCTGCTTCTCTTCCTCCGTCCAATCCAAGTAGGTTGCCATGCACTGAATGACCTGCTCCTTGTGATGATGCACCCAAGCGATGTCGAAGAACAAAGCTCCCGTACGGCGAATGAAGAAATCCACCGGCTTCACGGTCATCTCCGCTTCCATAGCGTACATTACCATCGCCATCACCGGCAGCGGCAAGCCGAACTTAGGCGCCGTATCCTTGTATTGAGCCGCCAATCCGTAGAGACGGTCAATATTGGAGCCATAGCGGCGTACCAGCTTCTCCGCCTCCTGAACCGTCAAACCGTACTTCGGACCTAAGGCCGCCTTCTCCTTCACAAAGCCCGCGAAGCCTTCCCCGCCCCCGACGTCCCCGCCGGAAATCGGCATATGCTTCGTGATGCAAGGCGTCAAACCGCCCAAGCCTTCCTTTTGGTACAGCTCTACCAGCATGTCGACAACCATTTGCGCCATTTTCCGGTAACCGGTCAGTTTGCCTCCCGCAATGGTGATGAGTCCGGAATCCGATGTCCAAATCTCATCCTTACGGGAAATTTCCGAGGCGCTCTTGCCTTCCTCGAAAATAAGCGGACGCAGCCCCGTCCAGCTGGACTCGATGTCCTTCGCCGTAATTTTCACGGACGGGAACATATAGTTGATGGAATCGATCACGTATTGGCGGTCAGCCGTCGTCATACGAGGATGCGCGACGTCTCCCTTGTACACTGTATCCGTCGTACCTACATACGTCTTGCCGTCGCGCGGAATCGCGAACACCATGCGGCCGTCCGGGGTATCGAAATAGATCGCCTGCTTCAACGGGAACCGCTTCTGATCAATGACCAAGTGAATTCCTTTGGTTAACTGCAAATGCTTCTTCGTCTTCGACTTATCCAGCTCGCGAAGCGTGTCTACCCATGGGCCCGCCGCATTCACGATCTTCTTCGCATATACCTTATAGGTTTGATTATGGATGCGGTCCAGCACCTGTACCCCGACGACTTTGCCGTTCTCGTACAGGAACTCGACGACCTTCGCATAGTTGACCAGCGTTGCGCCGCGATGAGCCGCTTCCTTCATGACTTCAATCGTCAGGCGGGCGTCGTCCGTACGGTACTCCACATAACGTCCGCTACCCTTCAAGCCGTCCTGCTTCACCAGCGGCTCGCGCTTGATCGTTTCCTCCACGCTCAGCATCTTCCGGCGTTCGCTCGGCTTCACTGCAGCCAGGAAGTCATATACCTTCAGACCGATCGAGGTGCTGAAGCTGCCGAAGGTGCCTCCCTTATGAAAAGGCAGCAGCATCCATTCCGGCGTCGTTACATGAGGCCCGTTCTCATAAACAATGGCGCGCTCCTTGCCAACGTCCGCCACCATTTTGACCTCGAAGTTTTTCAAATAGCGCAGGCCGCCGTGCACCAGCTTGGTAGAACGGCTCGAAGTACCTGCCGCAAAGTCCTGCATCTCCACAAGCGCCGTCTTGATCCCGCGAGTCGTCGCGTCAAGCGCGATCCCCGCACCGGTAATGCCACCGCCGATCACCAGCAGATCGAAATGCTTTCCATTCATTTTCTCTAACAGCTCAGTACGTTGGATGCTCGAAAAAGCTACTGCCATCGTTCTCTCCTCCATCTTTTAGCCGGTTTATGAGAACACAAAAAAGGAGAGCCCACCCCAAACATTGCAGCTCAGGACTGCAATGCAAGTGTGGTCTCTCCGTCTCTCCAACCGTTCTATTAACTTGTTGTTATTATACCACAAACCGCGTACAGTTTACACCATTTGTTTCACGCAAGCCGCCCATTTTTCAAGCTCATTCGTGCAAACGAGCACGTTCGGGAACCGGCTTCGGATCTCCTGCATGGCCTGCTCATCATCGATCGTCCAGGCAATCAGCTGGATGCCCTTCTCCTCACACAAACGTACATACTCCGGCGTTAAGTAAATGGATTTAACCGATAAATACTTGGCCTTCAGCTGCTCCATCAAAGGAAACACCGATGGCGTCGCTCCGTAAATAACAAGCCCTAGCTCCAGCTCCGGATCCAGCTCCCTCATGCGAAGGATTGAATAGTGGTCGAACGAAGCTACGAATACTTCCTTCTCCACTTCGCATTGCCGGATGACGTCAAGCACGGCTTGCTCCATGCCGGGATACAGATCTCCGCTCTGCTTCAGCTCGATATCCACCCGCACCTTACCCTTGGCCAGCATCAGGATTTCCTCGAGCGTCGGGATGGCTTGGCCGCCTCCGGCATCGAACTGCCGCAGCTCGTCCAAGGTGTAATCCTTCACCCAGCCCTTGCCGTTCGTCGTCCGATTGATCGTCGGGTCGTGAATGACCACCGGAATGCCGTCCTTGGTCAGGTTAACATCAAGCTCCAGGATGCTGTAGGATAACTCGATTGCCGCCTGAAACGATGAAACCGTATTTTCCGGGTATTTCTTCGGATAACCGCGATGAGCCAAGCCTTGAATGAGCATCTGCATAACCTCCGTCTTCCGTTTCCTCCATTATACCTTGAAGGCTCGGGACTTGCCACTCGGATCTCCAGCCATAGAGCGTCTTACGGCAGCTTGATCAATTGGATCCGGTCTAACGGATAGGTGCTTGAGCTCATATATTTCTTCGCGCCGGATTCGAACAGGACATGGGTCGTTCCCTTGATGGTGACCACGCCCTCGGACATCGGCGGCGCCTTCTGCTCCTGCTGCTTCGTCTTGCTGTCGAGGAACCATAAGGGCACCTTGACCGAGCCGATCTCTACCGTCTGATGCGGCGGTTCTACGATCGGCAGCTTGTGTACAATCAGAGCGCTCGCATTGTTGCGGCCATAGGATTCGCTGAGGATGATACGGTCGTGACCGACCTCCATGCCTTGAATCATATCCGGAATGGAAAGAATGTAGTCCGGTACGGCCGGATCCTTGCCCGTCGCCGGCTTCGGAAGATCCGTAGCCGGATCCAGCTTATAGCCGACGGTCCAAGCCTTATGCTCCTTGTTGTCCCGGTTATTCATGTAGTGCGTCTTGCTGGTCGGGTAGCTGGAGCCCTGCGCGTACTCCCCTACCCACAGCACACCTTCGCTGTAGGTAGTGAAGGAAGCACGAGTATCGGTCAGCACCGAGCCGCCGAAGGTCAGCTTCGATTCGTTATCCGCCTTGATCAGGTCTTCCTTCTTCAGCCAAAAAGCATTGCCGTCCGAGGATACCCACACGTGCTGTTTGCTGACGGTTACTCCTCCTGCGTGTCCGGTGTATGGGAGATTCGCCCCCTTGTACAGCTCATGCGCCTTTACCAGCTTGCCTGTCTCCGCATCAATCACGCTAAGCAGACTGGACTTGCCGTTCTCACGGTAGGATGTCACCAGCAGCCAATTTTTCTCCTCAAGGTAGGCAAGTCCCTGCGGAATCGCTTCCTGCTTCAGTGCCGGTACGATCGGCCCTTGTTTGGCATTGTCCAGAAACCATTTGATTTCCGGCATATCCACGCGAATTTTGATCCCCGCTTCCTCCTGGGTAACCAATCCGGCCGGAGCTTTCGCTTCCGGAGCCGCGGCTGCCGGCGGAGCTGTCTTCTCGGGCGCTTGGTTCTGCGCCGCCTGACAGCCGATCGCCGTCACTGCCAGCATGCCGGCAACCACCGCTGCAAATGCCTTCCGTTTCATCTGTGCTGCCCCTTCCTTCCGTGGATTCAGTACACCGTTTCACCCGTTAAGCAGTGCTTTGAGTTTGCCCGGATAATCCGTAATGATACCGGAAACACCGTATTCTATTGCCAGAAGCATATGCTCTTCTTCATTAATCGTGTACGGGAATACCTTCAAGCCCTGATTCACCGCATCGGCTACCTCCGCCTTGTCGATCCGCCGCATATGCGGGTGAAGGGAATACACCGGCGTGCTCATCAGACGGGCCAGATCCGAGTGACGCATCGCGTTCACATCGTACAGCAGGCCGATTTTCGCTTCGGGCTCGTGCAGCTTCAGATGCTGCAGGCTTTTGAAATCGAAGGACGAGACGACTACATTATGCACCCGATTCTTCTTCTGCATCAGCTTCACTAAAGCGGGTTCCAGCCTGCGGCCGTAGGAGCCTTTAATCTCTACGTTAATCATGATGTTCGCAGGGACCAAATCGAACACTTCCTCAAGCAGGGGAACACGTTCGCCTTCGTATTTCTCGTGGAACCATCTTCCGGCGTCCGCACGCTGGATTTCGGCCACTGTCATCTCGTTGACAGTGCCCTCCTTGTCCGTCGTGCGGTCCATCGTAGCGTCATGAATGACGATCAGCTCGCCGTCTTTGGACAAGTGGACGTCCAGTTCGATGGCGTCGCAGCCCTGATCAAGTCCAAGCTTGAAAGCGCCTAACGTATTTTCGGGAGCTTCTCCCTTCGCCCCTCGATGGGCAATGACCAAAGGTTTGTTCTGACTCATGATAGTCTCCTTTTATTTGAACGTGGAGTTGGACATGGCAGCGATGATATATTTTTGGGCGAATACGAAAATAATAACAATAGGCAGAATGACGACCACACTGGCTGCCATGATCAGATGGAAGGTCAACGCCTCGTCACCGGCCATGGAGTCCTTCATCATCGCGATCCCAACGGTAAGTACGCGCATGTTGTTCGAGTTGGTCATGACGAGCGGCCAGAAGTAAGAGTTCCAGCTGGAAATGAAGCTGAGAACGGTCAAGGTAGCAATGGTTGGCAGCGCCATAGGCGTCAAAATCCGGTATAGTACCTGGAATCGGCTCGCCCCGTCCACCCTTGCCGCTTCAATTACATCGTTGTTGATGGATTTGAAGGTTTGGCGAAGCAGGAAGATTCCGTAAGCCGAGGCGGCATGAGGTACGATGAGCGCCCAGAAGGTATTGATCCAGCCCAGCTTCGACATCATCACATAGACCGGAACGAAGGTAACCTGATCCGGGACGATCAGCGCCGCAAGCACCAGCAGGAACCATTGCTCGCGGAACGCGAAATTCCCTTTAGCGAAGGCATAAGCAGCCATGATAGCGATATTGATTTGCAGGAACACGATCCCCACAGTTTGAATAAACGTATTCAGCGCAAAGCGCGCAAACGGAAACGACGTAAATACTTCAGCATAGTTGGACCATTTCATCGACTCCGGCCAGAAGGTCGGAACGGCCAGACGAAGCTCGGCCGGTGTTTTCAATGAGGTCACCAGCATCCAATAAACCGGGAAGAACATCACCAACGTTACACAGATAGCCAGCAGCAGTCGTGAGGTTTTCCAAAGCGTGCTCGATTGCGTCATGTCCCCTCACCTACCCTTCGTAATGAACTTTCTTGCGGGATACGAACATTTGAAGCAGTGTCAGCAAAATGATAATGAAGAAGAAGATAATGACGAGTGCAGAAGCACGTCCTGTTCTGAACTCGGCGAAGGCCATATCGTAAATCCAGTACACCATCGCCTTCGTCGCTTCCAGAGGACCGCCGTTGGTCATAATATCTACCGATTGGAATACCTGCATGGAAGAAATAAAGTTCGTTACGACCAGGAACAGCGTAATCGGCGACAGAAGCGGAAGCGTAATTTTCCAGAATTGCCACCACTTGTTGGCACCGTCGATACTCGAAGCCTCGTAGTACTCAAGAGGAATACTGCGAAGTCCGGCGATAAAGATGATCATCGCGAAGCCTACGCCCTTCCAGACGGATACGATAATCAGAACCCACAAGGCCGTGGTCGGATTGGTCAACCATTTGACCGGCTCCAGACCGAGCAATCCGATCACTTCGTTCGCCAACCCGTATTGGGGATTGAAGATCCAAAGGAAAATCATCGAGACAATAACCATCGAGATGTAATAAGGCATAAACAGTACGGCACGCATGAAGTCGAAGAATTTGGAAGCTACGTTGAACAGCAGCGCCAGGAGCAGTCCGATCCCCAGCGTAAGCAGCACGTCCAAGATCGTATAAGTGAATGTGACTTTCAAAACCTTATAGAACGTTTCGCTACTGAGCAAATAAGTATAATTGTCAATACCGACGAACTTCTTGGTCGGCTTGGTCATATTCCAATTCGTGAAGCTAAGATAAAAGGAATTAGCAAGCGGATAGTAAATAAAGATGATCATAAAGGCAAGCGCCGGCAGCGCAAACGAAAAATCCTTAAAGCTTTCGACAAAGCGAGAAGTTCTTTTCACGGGGTTACCCCTTTTCTTTGTGGCATTTAGAAAGGAGATGCAGACGAACGGATCGCCTACATCTCATGGAATGACAGACAGATTTGCTTATTTATAATCAGCAAGCACTTCGTTGATTTTCTTCACGGAATCCTTCAGCAGCGGTGTAGGGTCAGCGTTCTCAAGAATCATTTTACCTACGACTTCCATGTAAATCTTGCTGAACTCAGGGTAGCCCGGATGCTGCAGACGCGGAGCTACGTTGTCAAAGTTATCGAATACCGCTTTGTATTGCGGCAGCTTCGTGAAATACGCCTTGCCTTGCTCGGAGGAAACAACGGATTTGTGCGTCGGCAGGTAGCCTGTGCCTTCCGCCCACTTGATGTTGTGCTCAGCGGAGGTCATGAACTTCACGAACTTCCAAGCCGCTTCCTTCTGGTTCTCCGGAGCCTTATCCATCATAACAATGCCCGCGCCGCCAATGTGAGATTCTCTCTTCTTATCGCCTGGGATGAAGGAGACGCCCACTTCAAACTTTGCGTTTTCCAGATACGTCTTCAATACAGCGGACGTATGCTGTACCATCGCAACCTTCTCTTGAAGGAACATCTGTCTCATGTTGTCGGAAGCGCCCTTGCCGTAGCCCATATGCATGGAGCCTTCGTCCATCCACTTCTTGAAGTTTTGCGCCCAGCGCAGGCTTTCCGGCTTATCGAATGCCGCCGCCTTTTTATCCTCGGTCAGGATGGAGCCGCCGCCGTTGGAAATCCACGGATCATAGTACCAAGTATCCCAGCCCGGAACGGAGAAGGCATAACGGGAAGTTTGTCCGCCTTCCTTCACAGTGACCTTCTTGTTAAATTCATCGATTTCCGCCCACGTTTGCGGAGGTTTCACGCCCAGCTTATCGAGCATGGTCTTGTTATACACGAAAACGCTTGTACTTACGATCAGAGGGAAGCCGTATTGCTTGTTGTTAAATGCATAAGCTGCGAGCATCCCCTTGGAGAAATCGTTCATGTCGATATTGTCGCGCTTGATGAAAGGACCCAAGTCGGCAAACACGCCGCTGTCAGCAAAGTTAGGCAAGGCAGAAACCTCTACATTGGTTACGGCAGGAACATCGTTCGCCGCAACGGCCGCCTGAAGCTTCTTATGGAGATCCGTATAGGCGCCTTGGAAGACAGGCTCCACTTTAATGTAAGGATACTTCTTCGCGAATTCCTCAAGCATGTAGTTCAGACCAGGCATTTGCGCTTCCGCATGGGAGTGCCAGTATTGGATCGTAACCGGAGTCGTGTCCTCTGCAGCCGCTTTCGCGTCCTTCAGCGGGGTTCCGCCGGAGGATTCCTCCGTGCCTGCTCCGCAGCCTGTGATCGATGCTGCCGCTACTGCTGTCAATACGACGGGTGCCAACCATTTTTTCATCTTCATGTTCCTTTTGTCCCCTTTCTGGAATGAAAAGAATGTGATAAGCCGAAAGATGAAGAGACCACCGGCATACCAAAGACAACGAATACGGTACGCACGACATGGCGCACCGGATCGTTGTCCTTGGGTTATCTCAGTGGTCTCCAAACCCGACGACATATTATCCAGTAATTCATATGATTAAAGCGCTTTCTCTGTGACTATTATCACACAAATCTTGTCGATTGTCAATGATCAAATATATTAATATATCATTAATATTGTAAGATTACAACGTAAAATGTGATTTTTTGTCATTCCTTAACATATTATCTTAACATTTGAAATTACATGGCTGCCCCTTGTCCCGAGGTCGCCCTTCCCGCCTGCAACGATCCTGAATCGAGGGAGATGATCTCACCCGATAACGAAATGTTCTCGATCGCCTTCATCATGTTGCCGTTCTTGGTGGATTTGACGCTGAATCGCAGCTCCATGATCGGGTTGACGTCTTTTTCATGAGTCTCATCGAGCTTCATTTTTACATTGACGATTTGAATGCCCTGCTCACCGAACATCGTCGCGATTTTGCCCAGTACACCCGGCCTATCATAGATATGAATGACAATCTCCTGGTTCCTGCGATTGCGCATCAGGTACCTTTCCCATTTGTTAAGCACGAATAAGCTCAACAGTACGAGAACGGTTACAAGCCCGGCTCCGTAGAAGAAGCCTGCGCCTACGCACAATCCGATGGCGGCGACGACCCAGATGGAAGCGGCCGTCGTAAGCCCGGACACCGTTGAGCCTGTTCGCATAATCGCGCCGGCGCCGAGGAAACCGATCCCGCTGATGACCTGCGCCGCGAGACGTGCCGGGTCCATCCGTACATTGTATTCATTCGCAAATTCTCCGAAACCGTATATGGACAGCAGCATAATTGCAGCCGAGCCGATACATACGAGTATGTGAGTTCGGAAGCCCGCCGCATGATTGCTCCATTCCCGCTCAAGTCCGATGAGACCGCCGAGACCTGCAGCCAAAAGCATGCGGATGGTGAGATCGAAGTGGTTAATATGCCACACGCTGTCTTCCAAAACCTCACCTCCTTATTAAGTTACCATAATGTCGAGGTACCTGCGGACACCGCAAGCGCACCCGCTTTAAGTGCTTCATCGATTTCTTCCTGATTCCCTACCAGCCCTCCGGCAATGATCGGAAGCGGCGTCATATGCGTCATCTCCCGAATGATCCGCGGCATGATGCCAGGCATGACCTCAATCGCATCGGGCATGCTCTGCTCCACTGATTTGATCCCGCGCGTTACCGCATTACGGTCAATCAGGAAGATCCGCTGGATCGCCATCAGTCCTTGCTCCTTCGCAACGCGGACCAAATTGCTCTTGGTCGAAATAATTCCGGTCGGCTGCACGTGCTTCGCAACATAAGCTACGCCGCTCCGGTCGGCTGCGATCCCTTCAATAAATTCCATATGAATGAAGACATGCTTGCCTGACGCCTTTACCCGGCTAACCAAATCAGTAATGTTGAAGATTGAGCCGGTCAGAAGAAAAATCACATTCACCGGGCTCTGGAGCGCCAGCTCCATTTCGTCTTCCTTTTGTAAAGCGGCTATCGTTTGGTGATCTACCATGTCAACGATCGGATACATTATGGTCCCCCCTGGTCATTGCAGTTGCAGTTGAGATCCATTATACCACGTCGTCTTCACAAGGCTACAACCTCTTTGATACTGGAAATAATATGCCTCGGTCGATACGGAACCCGCTCCGCCATTTCCTTCGTGCCTACTCCTGTGAGTACCAGCACCGAGGACATTCCCGCGTCATTGCCCATCTTAATATCGGTTTCCAGCCGGTCGCCGATCATGTAACAATGCTCCGCCTGAAGGCCGAGATGCTCAACCGCAGCTTCAGCAGCAATGAGAGACGGCTTGCCTACCACAAGATCGATCGGCTTGCCTGTCGCCGCTTCGAGCGCCGCGATGAAGGTTCCTGTATCGGGCAGCTGACCATCCTCCAGCGGACAAGTCGAGTCCGGGTTGGAAGCGATGATCTTGGCTCCTCGGAGTGCCGCCTGGAACACTAGGTTCAAGGTATCGTAATGGAACTGCCGGTCCCACGAGAGAACAACGTAATCCGGGTTCGTTCCATCGGTTGTTAACGGAATTCCGTGAGCCTGCAGCTCATCGATGATCGGCTGCTCCCCTACCACGTACACCTGCTGCCCCGGCTGGACGTGCTTTTGCAGGTATCTCGCAACGATCAGCGACGAGTTAAGAACATCATCAATGGAAGTGGGGATCCCCATCTTGGTCAGCTTCTCCGCATAAGAGCTTCTCGGAGCAATTGGCTTATTGGACAGAAACACCACCTTGTCGCCTCGGTCTCTTAAGCTGCGGATCGCTTCGGCGGCGCCCTCAATCATGCGCTCACCCAAGTATACGGTGCCATCCAAGTCAAAAATGTAACCCTTCATGCTCTTTGCCTCGTTTCTTCTGTAAAATGCGAAAAACCCTCATCCATAGTAAACACACCTCCCCCGGGGAAGGATATGATTACGGATAAGGGTTTCTCCTGTGTACTCAACCTAATACCGTTTTCGTATTGGTTTGAATTATAGGATGGGGACAAGCCATTTGTCAACGGTTTATTTAGATTGTGTAAATATTCATGAAAACCCTTGCAAAAAATGCTGAAACAAGGTAAAGTGATATAAATCACTATCTACAGGCAGAGACACGGAGAAGCCTACAACTAGCGTCTATTCAAGATGCAGTTGGGGCTTTTTTGCTGTTTACGGCCTGTTTAGGAAAGAAAAGGAGATTCACGCGATGGAAATCATCTTCATGGGGACGGCCAGCGCAGCCGGCAGTATCGAGCGGGACAACACCTATCTGCTCCTTCGGAGCGGTGAAGCCGGCTGGCTCATCGACGTGGGCGGCAATCCGCTGGGCAAATTGAAGCAAAGCCGCACGCCTTTGGATCATATTCAAGGCGTCATCCTTACCCATATGCATACGGATCATATGTACGGGCTGGCATCGCTGCTGTGGGGCATGTGGGTCGGCGGCCGAAGAGCAGCGCTTACGATTCATTGCTCATCGGCAGGCGAGGAGCAGCTGAGAGCGATTTTGAAGGCATATCAGGTAGAATCGTGGCCTATCGGCTTCGAGCTTCGCATAGAGACCTTCGATTGGGAGAAGGAGAACGTGCTCCTGCACGAGAGCGGCTTGGAGCTTTCCACCTTCCCCAGCCTCCATGCCATTCCGACAGTAGGTATAAAGGCGGTCACGGCCGAAGGAAAGGTTATGATATATTCCGCCGACACACGACCGAACGAGCGCATCGTTCAGGAGCCCCGCATCGACCTGCTGATCCACGAGGCCACGAAGGCGCGGGGCGTTATGACCAGTCATACCAGCCTGGAGGATGTCATACGGTACTGTCCGGTGGAGCGTATCGGTCAGGTCTACTGCGTTCACTTGACGGACGATGAGCCTTATCTAGAGGTGCTGGAGCAATACCGGAATCAAGTGCAAGGCGCGGAGAAGGTACGGCTGGCGGAGGATATGCTGTTAATTTCGTTGTAACCTAACGTTACTGATTGGTCTAATCAAAACGGCCCAAAATGGACCTTTTCTCACACCACCCTTCCTCGTAATATGGAAAGAAAAACGAGGAGGTATCCGGTCTATGAGAAGAAAAGAGTTTTCGATCCAGGAACAGCAGGAGATTGACGAATTTCTTAATGAAATGTCCTTCGGCTATCTGGCATCCTCCGGCGCAGACGGCTGGCCGCACGTGACACCGCTTAACTTTGTTTACCACAAGGGAAACATCTATTTTCACGGCTCGAAGCGCGGGGCCAAGATGGACGAGATTGCCGCTTCCGGGAAGGTTAGCTTCGCCGTGGCCAAGGAGTTCGCCATCATTCCCTCCTACTTCACGGACTCTTACAATGCTTGTCCCGCAACCGCCTTTTTCAAGTCGGTGCACATACGGGGCGAAGCGGCGCCGGTTGAGGATCTGCAGGAAAAGGCCGAAGTCCTGACGGCGCTCATGCATAAGCTTCAGCCGGAAGGCGGGCACGCTCCGATCACTCCGGAGGATCCGAAATATACGGGCGAGCTGAAGGCGGTTTCCGTGGTGAAGATCGAGGTTCAGGAGCTGACCGCCAAATTTAAGTTCGGACAAAATCTGAACAAAGCCCGGCGGGATCAAGTGCTGAACGGCTTAGCCGAAAGAGGAGCGCCTCAGGACGAGGAAACGGCGGAGCTGATGCGCAAGTATTGCCCTTTTCACAAGTAAAGGTTGAACTATATCCTTTTCCGTATTTCCACCCAGCTAATCGGTGATAGGATTTAATTCTTTGCAAAGACTTGCTTTTGAAGGACTGACTCCAAATAGCGCTTATTGTGTAACATTCTTTCATCGTCCGGGCGATACTCGCGGGCTAACTCACTATGTCTGTAAGCTCTGTCGTATTCGCCCAACCTATCGTAACAAACACATAATTGTAAATGGGGCAGCCAAGTATGGCACGCAGGGTTCGATAACCCCCAGGTATTTGGCTTTAACTCAGGTTGAAGGGCTATTTCGTACCAAAAGGATGCCCGCGACGGTTGATTCCGCTTCAAAAAATAAAAGCCGATTTGGCAGCAAATCTCCGGGCGCGGTCTGTCATAGTGCATACTATGCAACAGTGCGCCCAATTCCTCTTCTTCCATGTTCAGCCCCCGGTAACACTCGGCCAAGTGACTACAGGCCCAGATCACATCCTCGAGCCACCCCTCCTTGGTTTGAAGGAAGCGTTGGTAGTAGTCAATTGCATCCCCAAATTTACCATGCTCGCGGAGCTCATTCGCATAGTAGTATAAATCTCTCGCTGTAAATGAGGCTCCTCGAAGCTTCTGCTGCTCATAGATCCTCAAATTTCTGGTAGATTTATGGGTTTTAGTGCTCTTATGCATTACAGCAACGTCACTTTGCATGATATTTCCATGTACCTCCAAATACTCGTGAACGGCCCCCCTCCAAATAAAGCCTTTTGCCCGTTTAACAATACGGTTGCGTTTTAATTTTGTAGTCACTTGCCCGTATTCGTCATGAGCTAGTTCGTAGTCCATCAGTATGGAGTCAACATCGGCTGATAGCTGATGTTTAAGATCCAACAACTTCGAATGATTGGGAGCCGCGATTATATCATCAGCATCAAGCCACAAAATATAATCCATAGTGGCAAGACCGAAGGAAAAATTTCGGGCTGCTGAGAAATCATCGATCCAATCGAAATGATACACTTGCTTTGTGTATTTTTGCGCAAGATCGACTGTCCCGTCTGTTGATCCCGTATCTACGATAATGATTTCATCCACGATTCCCTCGACAGAGCTAAGGCATCTGTCGAGGATCGCTTCTTCATTTTTTACAATCATGCATAGGCTGATTGTCGCCATTCCATATACCACCCCAGCTACACTGTTGGAAATGCAATGATATTTAAAGCCCTGCTTTCGACTTCGTTGGCGGTTACACTAGTTCTTGATAATACTATTACGGAGAGCTGGTAAGTGTTCGTGCCCGCCGGTGGCAAATCCGTATAGGTGAAGTTTGGAAAATAGCGCAGCGTAACACCTTGCCCTGATTCCGCTCTGGTCAACGTTAATTCGACTAAAAGTGCTCCATTTCTTCTTAGTCTCACTCTAATATCAAAAGTAGAGGTGCCCGAAGCCGTCGCAGCCGTAACTTGCAGAACATAATCAATTTTTAATCTTTCGTTTAAAGCTGATGTAAATGGAAGAGTCAGTACTGTCGTCTCCAGATTCAACGGTAAGGTAACAGGCGTGAAATCTTGTGTAAAAGCGTATCGCCCAGCGGCACCTGTGGCTCCTGTCGCTCCTGTTGCTCCCGTTGCACCTGTGGCTCCCGTTGCTCCCGTTGCTCCCGTTGCACCTGTCGCTCCTGTCGTTCCCGTGGCTCCCGTGGCTCCCGTTGCTCCCGTTGCTCCCGTTGCTCCCGTTGCACCTGTCGCTCCTGTCGTTCCCGTGGCTCCCGTTGCTCCGGTTATTCCTGTGGCTCCTGTGGCTCCCGTCGCCCCTGTTGCACCTGTCGCTCCTGTCGCTCCTGTTGCACCTGTTGCACCTGTCGCCCCTGTTGCACCTGTTGCACCTGTTGCACCTGTTGCACCTGTTGCACCTGTTGCACCGGTTTCCCCCGTAGCTCCTGTGGCCCCTGTGGCTCCGGTTTCTCCCGTTGCCCCTGTTGCTCCCGTGGCTCCTGTGGCTCCCGTTGCTCCGGTTGCTCCTGTGGCTCCCGTTGCTCCGGTTGCTCCGGTTGCTCCTGTTGCTCCTGTTGCTCCTGTTGCTCCCGTTGCTCCCGTTGCTCCCGTTGCTCCCGTCTCTCCAGTTGCTCCGGTCTCTCCTGTCGCCCCAGTCGCACCGGTCTCTCCTGTCGCCCCTGTTACTCCCGTCGCTCCAGTCGCTCCAGTTGCCCCGTTTGCTCCTGTTGCTCCCGTCGCCCCAGTCGCTCCTGTTGCCCCCGTCTCCCCGGTTGCTCCTGTTGCTCCTGTTGCTCCTGTGGCTCCGGTCTCACCAGTTGCTCCCGTCG
This sequence comes from Paenibacillus silviterrae, assembly GCF_030167925.1. Taxonomy (GTDB): domain Bacteria; phylum Bacillota; class Bacilli; order Paenibacillales; family NBRC-103111; genus Paenibacillus_G; species Paenibacillus_G silviterrae. Next base: position 5,100,559 of record NZ_JASKUT010000001.1, on the reverse strand, counting down.
CTCCTGTCGCCCCCGTCTCCCCGGTCTCCCCAGTCGCTCCTGTCACTCCCGTTGCTCCTGTGGCTCCCGTTGCCCCCGTCGCCCCCGTCTCCCCGGTCTCCCCAGTCGCTCCTGTCGCTCCCGTTGCCCCTGTTGCCCCGGTTGCCCCCATTTCGCCTGTGGGTCCCGTTGCTCCCGTGGCTCCTGTGGCTCCGGTCTCACCAGTTGCTCCCGTCGCTCCTGTCGCCCCCGTCTCCCCGGTTGCTCCTGTGGCTCCTGTTGCTCCGGTTGCTCCTGTCGCTCCCGTTGCCCCTGTTGCCCCCATTTCGCCTGTGGGTCCCGTTGCTCCGGTCTCCCCAGTCGCTCCTGTCACTCCCGTTGCTCCTGTGGCTCCCGTTGCCCCCGTCGCCCCCGTCTCCCCGGTCTCCCCAGTCGCTCCTGTCGCTCCTGTCGCTCCTGTCGCTCCTGTCGCTCCCGTCTCCCCGGTTGCTCCTGTCGCTCCTGTTGCTCCTGTTGCTCCCGTGGCTCCCGTCGCTCCGGTCTCTCCGGTGGGTCCCGTTGCTCCTGTGGCTCCTGTGGCTCCGGTCTCACCAGTTGCTCCCTTTGCTCCTGTTGCTCCCGTCGCCCCAGTCGCTCCTGTTGCCCCTGTTGCCCCTGTTGCCCCCGTCTCCCCGGTTGCTCCTGTTGCTCCTGTGGCTCCGGTGGCTCCCGTTGCTCCCGTTGCCCCTGTCGCTCCGGTTGCTCCCGTTGCTCCTGTGGCTCCCGTTGCCCCCGTTGCTCCCGTGGCTCCCGTCTCCCCGGTTGCTCCCGTAGCTCCCGTGGCTCCTGTGGCTCCCGTTGCTCCTGTGGCTCCCGTCTCCCCAGTTACTCCGGTTGCTCCTGTCTCCCCGGTTGCCCCTGTCGCTCCCGTTGCTCCTGTGGCTCCCGTTGCTCCTGTGGCTCCCGTTGCCCCCGTTGCCCCCGTTGCTCCTGTTGCTCCCGTCTCCCCAATCGCTCCTGTTGCCCCCGTTGCTCCCGTCTCCCCGGTTGCTCCCGTGGCTCCCGTGGCTCCGGTCTCTCCGGTGGGTCCCGTTGCTCCTATTGCCCCTGTTTCTCCTGTTGCCCCTGTGGCTCCCGTTGCTCCTGTGGCTCCGGTCTCACCAGTTGCTCCCGTCGCCCCCGTCGCTCCCGTGGCTCCAGTTGCACCCGTTGCCCCTGTGGCTCCCGCCGCCCCTGTCGCTCCGGTCTCCCCAGTTGCTCCTGTTGCCCCTGTGGCTCCCATTGCTCCTGTGGCTCCGGTCTCACCAGTTGCTCCCGTCGCTCCTGTAGCTCCTGTTGCTCCTGTGGTTCCCGTCGCCCCAGTCACTCCTGTTGCCCCCGTTGCTCCCGTCTCCCCGGTTGCTCCCGTGGCTCCCGTGGCTCCGGTCTCTCCGGTTGCTCCTGTTGTTCCCGTCGCCCCAGTCGCTCCTGTTGCCCCCGTTGCTCCCGTCTCCCCGGTTGCTCCCGTGGCTCCCGTGGCTCCGGTCTCTCCGGTTGCTCCCGTTGCCCCTGTCGCTCCTGTCGCTCCCGTTGCCCCTGTTGCCCCCGTTTCGCCTGTGGCTCCTGTTGCCCCCGTCTCCCCGGTCTCTCCTGTCGCACCGATCTCTCCTGTCGCCCCTGTTACTCCCGTTGCTCCCGTCGCTCCAGTCGCTCCAGTTGCCCCGTTTTCTCCTGTTGCTCCCGTCGCCCCCGTCGCTCCTGTTGCCCCCGTCTCCCCGGTCTCCCCAGTCGCTCCTGTCGCTCCTGTCGCTCCCGTTGCTCCTGTGGCTCCCGTTGCTCCCGTCTCCCCGGTTGCTCCCGTGGCTCCTATTGCCCCTGTTTCTCCTGTTGCCCCTGTGGCTCCCGTTGCTCCTGTGGCTCCCGTCTCCCCAGTTGCTCCGGTTGCTCCCGTTGCTCCCGTTGCCCCGGTGGCTCCCGTTGCTCCTGTCTCCCCGGTTGCTCCTGTCTCCCCGGTTGCTCCCGTCTCCCCGGTTGCTCCGGTTGCCCCTGTTACTCCCGTTGCCCCCGTCGCCCCGGTTGCTCCCGTGGCTCCGGTTGCTCCTGTCGCTCCTGTGGCTCCCGTCGCCCCTGTTGCTCCCGTCGCTCCCGTCTCTCCAGTTGCTCCGATCTCCCCTGTCGCCCCAGTCGTACCTGTCGTACCTGTCGCACCGGTCTCTCCTGTCGTTCCTGTCGCTCCCGTTGCTCCCGTCTCTCCAGTTGCTCCGGTCTCTCCTGTCGCCCCTGTTATTCCCGTTGCCCCTGTGGCTCCCGTTGCTCCTGTGGCTCCCGTTGCTCCTGTGGCTCCCGTCTCCCCAGTTGCTCCAGTTGCTCCTGTCTCCCCGGTTGCTCCTGTTGTTCCCGTCGCCCCAGTCGCTCCTGTTGCTCCCGTTGCTCCCTTCTCCCCGGTTGCTCCCGTTGCCCCTGTGGCTCCCGTTGCTCCTGTGGCTCCCGTTGCCCCCGTTGCTCCCGTCTCCCCGGTTGCCCCTGTCGCTCCCGTTGCTCCTGTTGCTCCCGTCGCTCCCGTCTCCCCGGTTGCTCCCGTCGCTCCCGTCTCCCCGGTTGCTCCCGTGGCTCCCGTGGCTCCTATGGCTCCCGTCTCCCCAGTTACTCCGGTTGCTCCGGTTGCCCCGTTTGCTCCTGTTGCTCCGGTCTCTCCTGTCGCCCCGGTTACTCCCGTTGCGCCCGTCTCCCCAGTCGCTCCTGTTGCCCCGTTTGCTCCTGTTGCTCCCGTCGCCCCAGTCGCTCCTGTTGCCCCCGTTGCTCCTGTGGCTCCCGTTGCCCCCGTCGCCCCCGTCTCCCCGGTTGCGCCTGTTGCCCCCGTCGCTCCCGTGGCTCCGGTCCCTCCGGTGGGTCCCGTTGCTCCTATTGCCCCTGTTTCTCCTGTTGCCCCTGTGGCTCCCGTTGCCCCTGTGGCTCCCGTCTCCCCAGTTGCTCCGGTTGCTCCTGTCTCCCCGGTTGCTCCGGTTGCCCCTGTTTCTCCTGTTGCCCCTGTGGCTCCCGTTGCTCCTGTGGCTCCTGTGGCTCCGGTCTCACCAGTTGCTCCCGTCTCCCCCGTTGCCCCCGTTGCCCCCGTTGCTCCTGTTGCCCCCGTCGCTCCCGTCTCCCCCGTTGCCCCCGTTGCCCCCGTTGCTCCTGTTGCCCCCGTCGCTCCCGTCTCCCCGGTTGCCCCTGTCGCTCCCGTTGCTCCTGTTGCTCCCGTCGCCCCAGTCGCTCCTGTTGCCCCGGTTGCCCCCGTCTCCCCGGTTGCTCCCGTTGCTCCAGTTGCCCCCGTTGCCCCCGTTGCTCCTGTTGCCCCCGTCGCTCCCGTCTCCCCGGTTGCTCCCGTCGCCCCGGTGGCTCCATCGGCACCCGCGGCCCAAGTCTCTCCCGTTGCACCTGTCGCTCCATCGGCACCCGCGGCTCCGGTCTCTCCCATTGCACCCGCGGCTCCCCGAGGCCCCTCCGGCCCACGCTTTCCTCTGCGTCCTCTCTTACCTCGTGGACCGCGCTTTCCTTTCGGCCCTGCCTTCCCTTTGAGACCCCGCAGACCTCTTTTACCTCTAGGACCCGGCTCCCCTCTCGGTCCCCTCTTACCTCTTGGTCCCCTTTTGACCCTCTTTATGAGTTTCTCACAATTTTTCTTTGCAACCTTTTTTCGTTTTTTTACATTTTTTATAGATACCTTATTCCTGTACCTTTTTCTTAAATTTTTTTTATTCAATGCTTCACCTCCTGTCAGCTTTCAACAGGATATTCAGATTTTTTCTTGGTTGAGATTCCTTTTTACTCATTTGGGTAACTGACTATCGACATGTTCATCCTATATCTTTGAAAAACATTCGCCTAAAACTTCCATCATTGACAGACCATTCCCCGCTTGGTAATGTAGTTCTGATAATGATTCTCATTGAAGGAGATCATCCATGACTCACATCCTTGAAATGAACGACCTGGCAAAGAATCACCCCGATCAAACCGGCTCCCTCTTATTTTCACATGTCACTAGCAGCATAGATAGGCCGGAAATCATTGCCCTATTAGGTGCATCCGGCCAAGGGAAGAGCACCCTTCTTCGCATTCTCAGCTCGCTGGACAGACCTGATCAAGGGACAATGACCTTCCAGGGAAAAACGGTCGAAGCGTGGGAACCCCGCATTTGGCGTACAAGGGTTTGTTATGTAGGACAACAAGCCTTCATGCTGCCGGGGAGCATAGAAGATAATGTAAGGATAGTCAGCAAGCTGCGACAATCGGCTTTCGATCGTTCGCTTGCCGAGGAATTAATAAACCGTGTGGGACTGGGTCAACTCGAATGGTCGAAGAACGCCGAGCATTTATCCGGAGGGGAGAAACAAAGGTTAGCACTCGTTCGCAGCATGCTAGTGCAACCTGAGGTTCTTCTTCTGGATGAAGTCACCTCCGCCTTGGATGCCGCCAGCAAGCAGCTTGTCGAAGATTTGCTGTTGGATTGGCATCGGCGGCTCGGCACCACGATCATCTGGGTTACTCATGAGCTGGAACAGGCTAAGCGCGTTAGCAGCCGGGTTTGGTTTATGGGGGAAGGCACGCTGTTGGAGGATCGGGACAGCTCCGCCTTCTTTACGGCACCCATCACGGAAACGGGAAAGAGGTTTCTGCATATGTCTACAGACCACGGAGGCGCATCATGAGCGCACTAGCCTTACTAAGCACGCTTGCTTTTATCGGCATAGCCATTCTGCTCTCGAAATGGCAGAAGCTAGGACTGGAGAGGGATTTATTCATCGGAACCGTCCGTTCCACCCTTCAGCTTCTCTTTGTCGGTTATGTGCTGCAGTATGTATTTAACACCAACCATCCGGCATTGATTCTCACAATGGTGGTCCTTATGATCGGCATCGCCTCCGTGAATGCCGCCGGACGTGCCAAATCGCATCGAGGGGTATTTTGGCGCATAGCCGTTACCTTGCTTTTTACAGAGACCATTACCATGGCGTTATTGCTTGGGTTCCATATTATCCCTCCCGAGCCGCAGTACATTATTCCTGTAAGCGGGATTACGATAGGCAGCTCCATGGTCGTATGCGGACTGCTGATCAACCAGATGAAGCGTGAAACTATCGCCTCACGCGGGGAAATCGAAGCTTTGCTAGCACTAGGAGCCAATGCAAGGCAAGCGATTCAGGAGGTATTGAAGCGCTCCGTTACGTTTAGTATGATTCCAACCGTAGATACGATGAAAACGATCGGGCTTGTACAGCTCCCCGGTATGATGACAGGCATGATCATCGCCGGTAGCAGCCCCGTCGAGGCCGTTAAGTATCAGCTGCTCATTATGTTCATATTGACTTCTTCCTCTGCCATAAGCAGCATTATGCTAGGCATGATCAGCTACGGTATATGGTTTACCGACGACCTGAGACTTCGCAATATTCCATAAAACGAAAGGCCGAGCACCCTTACGAGAAGGGTTCTTCGGCCTTTTTCATTTTTACAACAACTCTGTTTTTCCCGCTTCACTTCACCCGGTACATCGCCTCATCCTCCCACTTTAAGAGTGTTGTTCCGTCGGATGCATCTTCAGGGAATACGCCGACCCTTACATCCAAACGGCTTTTCCTCGGAGTATTCAGCCCAACCTCCCATTGTTCCAACAAAGTACACTCTGCATTTGATATTGGGTTAACAAGGAAGTTTATATATATCTGGTTTACAGGCAAGAATCTGGATTTATTCTCCATTTTAATCAAATGAACAGTATCGAATTTTGTCGAAATAAGGTATAATAAGTCTCGCGTATGCACAAGATTCAGGAAAGAGGTTTCACCATGGAAAAATACGCCGAGCTGTTTTACCGTGCCAGTGATGCCATCCTTTTAACGGAAATCACAGAATCCGGACAGATGAAACAAATTGTTGAGGCTAACGATGCCGCCTGCCTGCTCTTCGGTTATACACGCTCCGAACTTCTTACGATGACAAGCCTGGATTTCTCCGTTCCCGACCATGCGAGGATCATTCAAGAGATGCACGATTCGTTCTGCCAAACCGGCCGGATGCGATTCGAATCCACCCTTATTTCCAAAGACGGTCGATACATACTTGCTGATATTCATTCCATCCTGGTAGAGCTAGGCGCTAAGCGGTATATCTACTCGATCATCCGCGATATATCCGAACAGAAACGGCTGGCTCAAGAATATGGCTCCTTGTTCGTACATAATCCGGACGCGATTGTTTCCATTTCCTTAGACGGCAGGTTTACGTCGGTGAATGACATGGCTACCCGTTTGTCCGGTTATGCAGCTGAGGAGCTTATTGGTATGCATTTTGAGCGGCTGCTGACGGCCGACACGCGCGATGAAACGCTGCAGCATTTCCATAACCTGCTGCAGGGCTCCAAGCAGTCTTATCACTGCGCCATTTATCATAAGACCGGGCATCGCATCGACCTTCATGTAACAAATGTCCCTATCTTTGTTAATCGCGAGATCGTCGGAATCTATGGGATTATTAAAGATGTTTCCGAAATGAACCGCATAACCCACCGGCTGGAACAATTCAAGCGCAACTACGAATCTTTGTACCAATACAGCCTGGATGCCGTGTTTGCTTTGAACCTGCATGGCGAATTTACGGATATGAACCCGGCAGGAGAACAAATAACCGGGTATTCCAGAGATGAATTGGCTGCGTTAACGTATTGGGACCTTATCAGCATAGAGTATAAGGATTTTGTGAAGGACCGCTTCTCTAAGGTCATTATGGAGCAAACTCCTCATAAGATCGAGGTAGATATCCGGCGTAAAGACGGATCTCTTGTTCACCTTGAAGTGACGGCTGTCCCTAAAATTTCAGGCCGGGAAATCCAGGGTGTGATCGGGATTGCCAAGGATGTCACGGCGGAAAAACGCGCCATTCTGATGATGGACGGGCAGAACCAAGTACTTGAGATGATAGCCAAATCTGCTCCTTTACAGCAGACGCTGGATACTTTGGTTCTTGTGACGGAATCCGTGCAGCTTGAGGCTAAATGCTCCATTTTTCTGCTGAACAAAGAAAAAAACAAGCTGGTTCTCGTGTCTTCCCCAAGCCTGCCCACGGATTACGAGCTTAATCACAAAGGTGTTCCTATCGGACCCGACCAAGGCTCTTGCGGGAGTGCCGTTTATTATAAACAACCGGTCATCCATTCGAATATCATGTCAGACTCCCAAGCGGAACCGCTTCGCGATTTTTACCTGCAATGCGGCTTTCGATCCTGCTGGAGCATGCCTATCTTACAAGGCGATGAGGTGTTAGGCACGTTCACAACGTATTTCGAAGGCGAGCATACGCCCGGCAAGGATGATATGAAGCTCGTCAAACGCGCCTGCCATTTGGCCAAGCTGGCCGTTCAGCGGAATAACCACGAGGAGACGATCCGGCACTTGGCTTACCACGACCCGTTAACCGGACTTGCCAATCGGCGTCTTTTGGAAGAAATTTTGTCGTTCAATCTGAAGCTGCAACAAAGAACATCCCTTATGTTTTTGGACCTTGACCGGTTTAAATATGTGAATGACTCTTTGGGACATCGTATCGGAGACTTGCTCCTTCAGGAGGTGTCCTTACGGTTAAAAGCCTGCTCTTTGGAGGCAGACACGATTGCGAGGCAGGGGGGCGACGAGTTTGTGCTTCTTTTCCAAAACGCTTCGCGGGAGAACGTGATTATGGCTGCAGAGGATATTATTGAATCTCTATCCACCCCTTTTGTTATTGAGAACCATGAAATTTTTATCACGCCAAGTATTGGGATCAGCTATTATCCCGAGCACGGAGAAGATGCTCAAGCCCTTATGCGATGTGCGGATGCCGCCATGTATCAGGCGAAAAAGAGAGGAAAAAACACCTACCGGGTCTACGAGAGCAATACAGACGGCTTAGCGGGAAGCAAGCTCTATTTTGAAAATCAGTTGAGAAAAGCGCTGAAGTATGATGAGTTTGCCCTTCACTATCAGCCGCAAATTGATGTTGTCTCCCGTCAATTCATCGGTGTGGAGGCGCTCATTCGCTGGCAGCACCCGCAGCTCGGTTTGGTGCCGCCCAATGAGTTTATTCCAGTCGCGGAAGAAACGGGACTAATCCTTCCGATGGGGGATTGGGTCCTCCGCAACGCATGCTTACAGGGAAAAAGGTGGATCGACGCAGGATTCCCGCCGATGATCATCAGTGTCAATCTTTCCCCGAAACAGTTCAACAATGCCAATATGATCGAGAATATTTCCGCTATTTTAAAGGAAACCGTGTTTCCGGCAGAGCTCCTGGAACTGGAAATTACGGAGAGCATGACCATGGATATGGAGGTCTCATCGAAAATTATCGAGGGCATGCGCGCACTTGGCGTACGGATCTCGATCGACGATTTCGGCACCGGGTACAGCTCGCTGCATTATCTGAAACGACTGCCCATTCACCGGTTAAAAATTGACCGGTCGTTTGTCCGTGATATTTTTATGGATCAGAACGACAAGGATATTGTCAGGGCTATCATTACCATGGCGCATAGTTTAGGAATCCTGGTCATCGCTGAAGGCGTGGAGAACGAGCAGCAGCTGAAGTTTCTTGAGGAAAACGGCTGCGATCAGGCCCAGGGCTACTATTTTAACAAGCCCTTGCCCGCCGAGGCATTGGAAGCAAACATTTTTGGTAAAGCTTAAAATCCTGCCGGGCCTTAGCCTTACTTTGCCTTCTTTCGTTGCAGAAAAAAACGGTTGAGCGTATATTTCCTTTTATTCGAGGTCGTAATTGGAGCCGGGTCGGCATGCTGCTGCGGATGATTCTCAAAGTACTTAAATAGATTCGTAATCCATTTAGATATGAAGGAAACCCCTACGAATACAAGAAAAATGTAAAAATAATTCATGCTGTTGGATATCTGAAACAGCCCGAAAGCCACCAAGGCGGGCTTAAATAGAAAGGCTAAAAATAAGGAATATGCCAGAGCATAAAGGTAGAAATTTTTATTGTATTTTCGTGTCCATTGATAAATAAGCATAAAGGTTACTGGGATGAATGATGAGTCCAACGATAAGTTTACAGGAATGAGCGGGATTACCTTAAAGGGGAAGCCGGTCATGCCCCGGGTCGTCGTAATCAAGTCGGCATAATGGAACCAGACATGAACATTGAACCCGTAGAAACCGATAAGCAAGGCACGCTTTCTGTCAATCATAAAAAATATGGCGACCAACGGTCCGACTAAAAAAAGGAGCATTACCCAAAACTGCCATGTGCTCATACTGGAGTACCTTAGCCAGTAATTCGGCAGCTCAGCGGTATATTGCTCTAAAAAATTGTTGATCCTGTCCAGCTCCTGCAATTGCTCCATATCCATCCGTTCCACCGACCTTATTATGGTTTCTTGCTCGGACGACGTCGCATTTCATCAACCATATATTTTACATTTTTAGTAAAACTATACCTGTACTGCAGCCTTCGGTGTACAAAAATAACCCGTCTCGCTTATTGAGACGGGCTTGTAATACTGATCTGATAGCTTATGAAGACGACAGCTACTCCTCTTCCACCTCAAAGATCGAATCGACGATGATCGGCAGGTTATCACGGACGGAAGCGGCGCCGAGAACGGAGCGTGCATGAATGCCCTTGTCCCCGAACACATCCAGCATCAAATCGGAGCAGCCGTTCAGCACCTTATGGTGCTCCTCAAATTCCGGATCCGCATTCACGAAGCCTTGAATCTTTACCACACGCTTTACCTTCTCGAGCGAGCCTAGGGCCGCTTGAACGACTGCCAATACCTCGATACCGGCCTGTCTGGCATACTGATAGCCTTCTTCCGTTGTGAAGTCGCTGCCGAGCTTGCCCTTAGGCTTTCCCGCCGGTCCCTTCCCAGAAACAAACATCAGTCCGTTCACGGTAACCGTATTCGCATACCTGGCCGCAGGCTCACTTGCCTCGGGCAGCACAAGGCCAAGCGCTTGCAACCGCCCTGCTATCGATTGATCCTTCATACGATTGCCTCCTTAGATTTCCATTCGTTATAAACCTGTAGAATGGTTAGCTCGCGCAGCAGCATAAACTTCAGGGAATAATCGTCACAGTTCTTCAGCGCTTCGTTCATTAGGGCCAGTGCTTCCTCAAGGGGCATCCACACCGGTGTCATGCCGAGCTTGATTTCGTTATCGCTTAGCTGAACCTGCTCTCTCCCTTCATGTGACTTAGCCACATAGCAATAGGAGTAGTGCAGGAAGCCGTTCTGCCCCTTGTGCTCTTCTATGTATCCCAGCTCATGAACAATCTCCGCTTCATAGCCGGTTTCTTCCCGTATTTCACGTACGAATGCAGCTCTTTTTTCCTCGCCTTCTTCGATCCCTCCGCCTGGCAGCTTGTACAAATCCAGCTTCGATAAGTACATCATTGCCACACGGGAGGATCGGTCAACCAGCACGCCTCTAGCGCCATAGCGGGAGACGGCTTCCAGCAGTGTAGCTGGACCACCTTGAACATCGCTGTCGGTTATCGTTCGAATCCTTCTCAACCTATTCACTCCTGACGTGTACGCTTCTTTAACTGAAGCAATCGCAAATCATCAAGACATTCCCGTCCGGATCCTTAAAGGTAAAATAGGAAAGATCGGGGAAGGTTTCGATCTCCTCTACGATTTCAGCTCCCATGCCCACCACATGCTCATAGGCAGCATGAATGTCCTCCGTAGACAAATTAAACAGAGGCTGATTGGATGGAAGAAGTTCATAGCCGTCATCCATACTGTGATTATCAAGTGTAAGTCCCGGGCGACCTGGGCCCATAGCAAATGTATAGATAGGACCCTTTCGATCCCCTTCCTTTACCTCCACTCCCATCAGCTTTCCATACCACTTGATAGATGCCTCCAAATCCGTTACATGAACAAAGATCGTGTCTATACGATGATGAATCGGACTTTTCAAATGACCCACCCTCTCCGAAACAAGATTTACCAAATAATAGCATATCTCACACAAGCCCGCATGTAAACTGAAATTGACACTTCCATATCCTACCGAGTACAATAGCCGTAACATACATGAACGAAAGAGGTGAAGGAAATGCAGAAGAAGATCCGCTTTTTGATCTGCTTTGTTCGTACGATCAAATTTGCAATGGCGCCTAACGGGATCAGTCCGTCTATTTGCGGTCATACGGATCAGCATTTCCTTGCGCCGGTCGGACGAAGAAGCTAGGAGCCCTTCCTATGCTCTTACTCATCCTGAAGCCATGGAGTGCTGCTCCATGGTTTTTTACTATGTCTTGGAAAAGGATGAGCCGACATGTCATTCAATCGACTTCAAACAAACGTTCCGTTGTTTTATGCATATACGTTCCTCAATTCGTTTATTTTGGACCGCGGGATTTGGATGCTGTTCCTGCTGGCCAAAGGCTTCAGTCTGGCCGAGATCGGCCTGCTGGAAACGCTGTATCACTGTATGAAAGTAGTTTTCGAGGTGCCTACCGGCTATATCGCGGACCGGTACGGCAAACGAGTCAGCTTGCTGGCAGCGGAGGCGGGGGGTATAGCAGCGGCTATCGTGATGCTATGGGGAGAGAAGCCTGAGGCCATTGTAGCCGGGTTTATTCTCGGTGGACTGATGGGGACACTGCAGTCAGGCGCCAATAGCGCCCTTATCTACGACACCCTGAAGTCGCTCGGCAAGGAGGCAGGCTTCAAGCGCTTTAATTCACAGCTGTATGCGGTCATGCTGGTTACGATGGGCATCAGCGGGACCGCGGGCGGTATCCTGTCCGATATCGATTGGGCGTGGGTTTATGCCGGTAAGACGATCCTGCATTCCCTCACCCTCCTCTCCGTCTATTTCATGACGGAACCGGCTGGCAGCGATGCAGAGAACTTGGGATACGGTACATCAAGCTTCACCTTTTACCGGCAAATGAAGATCAGCTGGCAATTCATGCGCAGCAACCTTCCCTTCCTCTCCCTCTGTCTATATGGGGCCGTCCTGTATTCGATGTCATGGTCGATCACGTTCTACAGTCAGGTTGTGTTTCAGACCATCGGTTTGACGAATACCGTCATCGGGACGCTGAACGGACTCGAAACCTGGCTGTCGGCCGGGGTAGCCGCCGCAGCCTTCGTACTTGAGCGGAAGATAAAGAAGTCCGGATCGCTCGTCGCGGCAGGCCTCGGATTTACGGCGAGCTTCATGCTGTTCACGATGAGCTCTAATCCGGTTCAGGTGATCGCAGCCTTCTATCTGATGGCTGTCTTTATCAGCTATCTGGAGCCGCTGCTGGATGCCTATTTGAACGAGCAAGTCCCCTCCCCGATCCGGGCGACGATGTTGTCCATCTTCAGTATGATGGTATCCGGCGGCATGATGCTTACCTTCTCGGCGATCGGCTTTCTTGCCGAGGCGTTCACCCTGTCGTCTGCCCTTCATTACGCCCTATGGGCCTGGATTCCCCTTTGTCTGGGAGCGCTTGTGTGGGCTTTGAAGAAAATTTAAATTATCAATAAAACTGGGCTGGTGGTGTAAAGTAATGGATGAGCAACTAATAAATCATTATGGGAAGCTGTCTCCTAGCTTAAAAGAAGAAGCAATTGTTAAATCAATTACCTGTATTGAACTACCAGTTTCAAATATGCAGCGTGCAGTTGATTTCTATGTGTTTCAATTGGGCTTCTATATGAACACCACTAAAAATCGCCTTCCTATAGAACCCGATAACACAGAGGTATTTATTTATCCTGCTTCAGGTGGAGAAATTATGCTTGTGCAAACGGATGGGGAAGAACGCTTGGCCTTTACCCATAAAGGGAGACCGAATCATGTTCTTATATTGGAAATGAGCGAGGACATTGAAACATGCCATAGAAGATTAAGTAGTGCCGGAATAAAAACCAGCCCAATCAAAGACAGTGGCGGATGCGGTAAATCTTTCGATGTTTTCGATCCTGACGGGAATTTCATTAAATTATGGTTTGGTTTCCCAAGGTAAGCATGATTCGCAAGCAACTTCTTGTATGGAACAACTTTCGGCTTTTAAACAACTGCTCCCGGCTCAATATGTGGCACGGGGGCAGTCCATGTTTACAGGGATTTAGGCAATCCGAATCCTACGGCGCGGGAAGGGCCAGCTTCAGCTCCGAAGCATATTCCCACGTTTTCCACTGGCCGTCGACAGAAACTAGCATAAGCCGGTCCGTTCCGGTATGAAGCTTGCCATCCGAGAAACTGACGACCCTAATCTCCGCCTCCACACGCTCCCCTTCTCGGGTCGATTTCGTACGAAGATCGAGCAGCTCGTAGCTCTGAATTTCGCCGTAGCTGCTGCGGATATGCTGCATGTGATTCGGACTGCCCGAAGCCGAGAGCTCCGCCAGCCTGGCATAATTTTTAGCTATAAAGGCAGTGTACACTTGATCGACGGTTTCCGTGATGCTTTGGCGATGCTCGGCTAAATAACGGTCCCGAGCGGTTATCCATACGGCGGACGCGGCCATGAATAATACGAGCACCATAGCTGCTTTTTTTCGCATGGGAATCTTCCTCTCCATTTCCATTTTCCATATATTGGACGATGGTTATGGAAAAAAGTTGCAATCGCCATGAAAAAAATATGTGTTTCAGAGATAGCATGCCGGCGCCGCCCTACTTCTCCCTGGCGAAAAGAATATAGTCCACGCTGACCGGGCTTTGGTCATGACGCTTTAACAGCGCATTGATTTGTCCGCGGTGATATTGTCCATGCAGCGCTACGTGGGTCAGAATATCCCTGATGGAGGTCGAAAAAGGAACGCCCGATAGATTATGGTAGTGACAAATGGCATCCGGATCGGTGCAAGCGTTCAAAAACTGCAGGTAGCCCTCCCGGTTTCGTTCAGCCAGCTCTTGGCACTCTTCCAGCGTGGAGTCAGCCCAGATGGAAATGGCTGAGCTGTCCCGCTGCTGCAGGCGGGTGAGCCACACCTTCTCCGCGAACAGGCAATGCGCCATCAGACGAATGACCTCCGGGCCTTCATACCCCGTTTCGGCCAATTGCTGCAGCAGACGTGTGTCCGCCCAGTGAAGATGGTCAAACATGTTGCGAATCGTTTGCATGATAAAACCCTCCTACCTATCGAAGATTTGCCGGAAGCGTCGTTTCCGTTTCCAATATTTCCTTATTATACTCCGATACTCCTCGTACGAAAAGAAGCCCCCCGCGTAAAAATACGCAGAAGGCTTCCTTAGAGAGGAACTTATTTCAGATCCTGCATTCTCACAGCATCCATGTCGGTGAACTCTTGGTTCTCGCCGGCCATCGCCCAGATGAAGGTATAGTTGCTTGTACCTACACCGCTGTGGATCGACCAGCTTGGCGAGATAATCGCCTGCTCGTTGCGAACAACCAGATGGCGGGTTTCTTGCGGCTCGCCCATCAGATGGAACACAACGCCGTCTTCCGGCATATCGAAGTAGAAGTATACCTCGGAACGACGGTTATGCGTATGACAAGGCATCGTATTCCACATGTTGCCCGGCTTCAGCAGCGTCATACCCATCACGAGCTGACAGCTTTGTACGCCGTTCAAGTGGATGTATTTATAAATCGTGCGCTCATTGGAGTTCGTGATGGAACCCAGATGAGCCGGCTCCGCTTCGCTGATCGCTACCTTAACTGTCGGGTAGTTTTTGTGCGCCGGAGTGGAGTTGAAGTAGAAGCGGGCAGGGTTCGCCGAATCTACACTCTTGAATACAACCTCTTTATTGCCAAGTCCGACATAGATGCAGTCCTTGTTCTCCAGAACGTACTCAGTGCCGTCAACGGTTACGGTTCCCGTAGGACCTACGTTGATGATCCCGATCTCGCGGCGCTCCAAGAAATACTCGGCGCCCATTTCATGCTTGTCCGCTTCCAGCGTGATTGGTGCGGTTGTTGGAATCACGCCTCCCGTAATGAAACGGTCCACGTGGCTGTATACCATCTTGAGCTCGCCTGGCACGAACAGCGATTCGATCAAATATTCATTTCTTAAACGTTCGGTATCATACGTCTTTGTTTCCGTCGGGTTAGTAGCGTAACGAATTTCCATGATTTCATTCCTCCCGGGTTCATTTGTCCTTATTCATTATAATACGATTGTTCATTTAAGTTCAATTAAAATCTGTTTCGAACCCAAATGAACCTGACTACTCATGCGAAGGCCATACCACATGCAGATCCGGATACTTGCTAAGCACCTCTTCCTGCGGAGGCGAATCGACAATGACCGTGCCCACCTCTTCGAGCTTGGCGAACGTAAACAGTGCGCATGTGTCAAACTTGCTCCGATCGGCAACACAGTATACCTGCTGAGCCGTCTCGATCATGGCCCGCTTCTGCTCCACATGCGTTTGGGTGAAAATCGTCAGTCCGAACTCCGGGTGTATCCCTGTCGTCGACAGGAATGCCTTCTGAACATTCAGCTTCCGCAAAAAGGCTCCCGCGTCTTCATTTACCAGCAGATTCTGATTGCGCACCCCGCCGGGTACCACGAGCCGGATTCGTTCCTTCTTAATGAGTTCCCCAATAATGTAAAGATCATTCGTGATCACGGTAAGCGGAACGTTATCCAGCCGCTTCGCGATCTCCAGTGTCGTGCTTCCGCTGTCGAGCGCGATAATGTCTCCCGGCTCGATGTATTCGGCAGCACAAGCGGCCGTTCTTCGCTTCTCTTCCAACCGCTTGCCGCGCTGCTCCTGCAGCAGGCCGGTGTATCCCTCTTCCGCCAGAATGGCGCCGCCATGGGTTCGAAGCAGCAGCCCCTTCTGCTCCATTCGCTCGAGGTCCTGACGTATGGTTTTCCCCGTCACCTTGAGCTCAGCTGCCAGATCGGATACACTAACCTCGCCGGATACCAGCAGCAGCTCCATAATTTTCTCATAACGCTTTATCGCTGACATGTCTTACCTCCGCTTACATTTGGGCGGTTTTCACCCTATGGTAACACAGCTTTTGCGCCAATTCCACGATTTTTCGAGCCATGGAAAAAGCACCGTGACGCTCCCGCGCTAAAGTGTTATAATATTGGCTAATGTTGTTAGAAGATTAAGGAAGGATGAAATTCATGAATCCTCTTGCGTCCAAATTGAATGAGACGATCGCCAAGGAAAATCAGCACGTGTACGACATGCTCTCCGATCTCGGCAAGCTAATTTACTTCCCGAAGGAAGGTATCCTGAGCCAATCGGCTGAGGCGAAGCAAAAGGCGAACAAATTTAACGCTACGATCGGCATCGCGATCGAAAATGGCGAGCCTATGCACCTTAAGGTCATTCAAGACACGCTGTCTGCCTATAAACCGAAGGACATTTATGAATACGCGCCGCCGGCAGGGAAGCCGGAGCTGCGCTCCGCATGGCGCGCCAAGATGCTTGAAGAGAATCCTTCCCTCGAAGGCAAGGGCCTCGGTAATCCGATCGCGACGAACGCCCTGACCCACGGCCTGAGCATTGTGGCCGACCTCTATGCGGATCAAGGCGACGCCGTCATTATCCCGGACAAAAACTGGGAAAACTACGAGCTGACCTTCGGCATCCGCCGCGGCGCCGAGCTGGTTTATTATCCGCTGTATAATGAACAACGCAAATTTAATGCAGCCGGCTTGCGGGATGCAATTATGGCGCAGAAGGACAAAGGCAAAGCCATTGTCGTGCTGAACTTCCCGAACAACCCTACCGGCTACACCCCGGGCCATGAAGAGGGACTAGAGATCGTAGCGGCGGTGAAGGAAGCGGCGGAAGCCGGCATCAATGTCGTAGCGGTGACGGACGACGCCTACTTCGGCCTGTTCTTCGAAGGCTCGATGCAGGAGTCGTTAGCCGGCCAGCTTGCCGGAATTCATCCCCGCGTGCTGTCCGTGAAGGTAGACGGAGCAACGAAGGAAGAGTACGTGTGGGGCTTCCGCGTCGGCTTCATCACTTACGCAGGACTTAGCGACGCTATGCTGGCCGCATTGGAGCAGAAGACGATGGGCATCATTCGTGCCACCATCTCGAGCGGACCTCATCCGTCGCAGACCTTCGTGCTGCACGCACTGCAGTCTCCGGACTTCAAGGCGCAGAAGCAAGAGAAGTTCGACATTATGAAAGCCCGGGCCAACCGGACCAAGTCGCTGCTTGACGGCGGCAAGTTCGACAGCGCATGGGAATATTACCCGTTCAACTCCGGATACTTCATGTGCTTGAAGCTGAAGACGGTAGGTGCGGAAGCGCTGCGTGTGCACCTGCTCGACAAGTACGGCATCGGTACGATCGCCCTGGGCGAAGCCGATCTGCGCGTTGCTTTCTCTTGTATTGAAGAAGGCAATATCGAAGAGCTGTTCGAAACGATCTATCAAGGCGTCCTTGACCTGGAGAAGGTTGGAGCGGCGAAGTAACACAAATAAGCCGTACCCTTTACGGATTGCTTTCCGTTGAGGGTACGGCTTTTTTATTGATGATTGCGGGATCAACCTAATCTGCCGCAGCGAAGCTATTCCTTCCCGGCGATCGTCCGTTCCAATCTCCGTACCCGGTCAAAGGCGGAGCGCAGCATGCCGATCCCGATCCCCGGGTAGAGCCTTGTGAGCTTGCCGAGTTCCTCTCCCCGAATGGCTAGAATATGCAGCTCGCCGTCAACGGCTGTTCCGCTAGCCGTGGTAAGCGTTCCGTACAAGGAAGAGGATTCCCCGTACACGAACGTCCGCCGCAGCATGGCAACCTCTTTTTCTTCTCCGTCGTCCAGATGCGTCGTAATCCGAAGGTGCCCCTCGACGATAACGCCGAACGTAGGATTCGGTTCACCCTGCCGGAACATCCGGGTTCCTTCGGGATGAAACTGCTCTTCCGCGATAGCGGCAATCCGGCCCAGCTCCTCTAAGCTAAGCCCGGAGAAGTAGGGAACCTCCTTGAGAAACACTACCTTATCCAGCAATCCGAACAAATGCCTGTCTCCGTTTGCCATAGCTACCTCCTTCTGCTGCAGGGACGCTTCGGCGATCTCGCTCAGCCAACGATCCCGAAGCAGACGAATATGCCTCAGCATGATGCCTGCCTCTGCATCCAAGCCGTCACCGGCAAGTGCATCGGCCGCTTCCCGCCCGCTCGGCGTCCCCTCCGCGTCCTCGGCCAGCTGCCGCAGAATGGCCGCACTCAGACGCTTCTCGCCCATCCCTTCAGCCAGCATCTCTAGTCCGCTCTCGCGAATTTCTTCATCCTCATCCTCCGAGGCCAATCGGATGGACTGTACGACGGCGGGCTCGGTCATGACCTCCATAACGGCCCAGGCTCCGTCCATCACGAAGCCTCGCAGTTCGGTAAGCCGAAGCTCGGCAAGTCCGGCCAGCCCTTCGTAACCCGCCCGGCGGATCAGCTTAGGCGCCTGCCGGCAATTCCAGAGCTCCAGCAGCATTTCCAGTACTTCCGGAACGAGCCGCTGTCGGCTCTGCTCCTCTCCGAGCAAGGAGGACAACGCCCGGATGACCGTGCTCCACACCTTCGGCTCTATCCTTGGCAAAGCGGCGAGCAGCGGCTCCACCGCTTCCGAGCCCATTCGTACAAACGCTTCCGCGACTGCCTCCCGAAGAATCGGCTCGGAATCGGCTAATTGCTCCAGCAGCATAGGGATAGCTTCCACATAGCCCAAACGCCCTAAGCTCTCAATCGACGCTTGCCGCACGGCCGGGCTAGGATCACCCAAGAGACCGGCAACATCCGGCGCATACTCCGTCAGCCCGAGACTTGCAATCAGCTCGCAGATGGCAACCACTGGCTCTCCACCCGTCTGCAGGAAATGGCTGATCACCCAGCGGCATGCCTCCTTGCTGTCTTCATCCTGCAAAGCATACAGAACCTTTACCGCCGCCACAACCACCTGCGGATGGGCATCCTCCAGCATAGGATACAAATATTCCTTCAGCCGTTCCCTTGTAGCGGGAGCACGGCCAACAACCCGAATCGCCTCCGACCGGACATCGAAGTCCTTGTCTGCAAGCGCGGCCGCCACCTGACTCGATGCCTCCGTCCCCAAGGAGGCCGGGTCCAGCGCACGCAGCGCTGCGCTGCGGATCCGAGCGCCCGGGTCGCGCAGCAGCTCCACCAGCCTAGGCTGCAGCGAAACATCTCTCGTCTGCGCTGCCAGCTCCAGCGCCACTTCACGCGCATAATCGTTCCGATGGTTCATCAGCTCCCTCAGCACGGAAGTCAACCTCCCGTGACGCAGCAGCTCCTGAAGGGAGTCGGTGGAAACAGCACCCGACGTCGTCATGGTTTGTACCGAGCCGACCAGCTCCTCCATATACAGCCTCCGGCCGATACGTGTAACCCAGATGAGCAGTATCGAGCCGGCGGCTCCAATCACGGCAAGCAAGGTCAGGCCAAGTCCCAGCCCGGCGTGCAGCCACTGCAGCCCGGCCCCGAGCATAATGCCGAGCGAGACCGATACGCCCTGCACCACGTAGCGGTAGCCGTCCCGTTCCGACAGCGGAAGCAGCTTGAAGAACATTTGGTTGGCAGGCTCGGCGAAATAATACAGCAGCACATAGAAGAACATATAGGCCAGCGAGATCGTGAGCAGAATCGCCGTACTGCCCAAGGTCAAAGAAACGGTGAGAAAGCCGCCCAAGAATACGGCCGCAATCACGGCAAGCATATTCGAGGGGCCCAGCCAGGCGGAAAGTCTTCCCGAGACAAGCTGAAGCACAAGCGCGAGCGTAAACAGCAGCGATGTCACTTTGCCTAGAAAGGCAGCGAATTCCGATTCCGTCGTATACACTGTTCGGATGACATTTAGAAACTCATATTCGAGCAAAAAGTATAACGCCGGCATAAGCGTCATAATGGCAGCCGCCGAAATCATGTAGGGCCACGTGAACGCCTTTTTAAAATAATACGTGCTTGAAGCCGCAGCTTCTGCTGAGTGATCACCGGAGGCGTGGATTTCCTTCAAGGTGAGAGGCACTAAGTAACGGGCGATCGATCGCCAATAATTGAAGCCGCCCGCCAGCAGGAACAAAGGCGCCATCATGTATACCGCATCCGCACCTAGGAAGCTGCTGATCCCCTGCGCCAGCAAGCCGGAGGCGATGCCCCCCATAGCAGCGGAAGATACGAAGAGCGGCATGAGGCGCTTCGCCTGCTGCGTAGGACAAAGATCGATCGCAAGACTCCAGAGAAGAATCGTCTGCTGCCGAACGACAAAGCTCGAGGATAGGAATAAGAACGGATAGTACGCCCTTACGTCCGCCCCCGAAACGCGAACCGTAAGAAGAATGACCGTATTCAGGGTAATGATCGCCCCCATGAGCAGGAAGAGAGCCCTCATCAGCTGAGGCTTGCGCAGCTTTCCCGTCAGCCAGGACATGAACCATGCCTCCAGAGGCAGCAGAATCGCCTCCGCCGCATACACGTAAGGCAAATACTCGCTGCCGAACCGTTCATTGAAAAGCGTCATGTAGCCGTTGTAGCCGAGCATTTCCGAAATGCCGCACAGGAAAAAGACAGGCAGCAGCATAAGCAGCTTCCGCTTGTCTTCCGTCTTCACCCCGATCCAGCTCATGATCCGGCTTGTCATGGTAGGCACCTAATCTCTTGCGAAGCAATGCATGGAACAAACAACACCATCATCCACATCCTAACATGAATCGACACCCGTAGTTACTTAATTCATAACACGATCCTTGCCCTTGCACAACCCTTATTTGCGAAAGCCTTATACCAACAAGTTAAACAAACCGACGTTTTTGTTGAGCTCTTCGTAACGAAAGCCCTTCGCTTCCATCCGCTCAATGAGCGGGCCGTAGTCTTCCTTGCTCTTCAGCTCGATCCCTACAAGCGCCGGCCCGTTTTCCTTGCTTGTCTTTTTCGTATATTCGAATCGCGTGATGTCGTCGTTCGGACCGAGCACGCCGTCCAGAAATTCCCGCAATGCCCCTGCCCGCTGCGGAAAGTTGACGATAAAGTAATGCTTCAAGCCTTCGTAGATCAGCGACCGCTCCTTGATTTCCTGCATCCGGTCGATATCGTTATTGCCTCCGCTGATGACGCAGACGACGTTCTTTCCTTTAATATGCTCCCGGTAAAAATCAAGCGCCGCCACCGTCAGCGCGCCTGCCGGCTCCGCCACGATCGCATTCTCGTTGTACAGCTCGAGGATCGTCGTACATACCTTGCCTTCAGGCACGACCAGGAAATCGTCGATCACCTCGCGGCATAGATCATAAGTAAGCTCACCTACTCGTTTCACGGCGGTGCCGTCCACGAACTTATCGATTTCTCCCAGCGTGACAATCTCGCCGAGCTCCATCGATTGCTGCATGGAAGGCGCTCCCGTTGCCTCAACCCCGATTACCTTCGTATCCGGGCTAATGCTCTTGATATACGTCCCAAGCCCTGCGGCCAACCCGCCTCCTCCGATCCCCGTGAAGACGTAGTCGACAGGCTCCTTCATGTCATGCAGCAGCTCCATGCCTACGGTCCCTTGGCCTGCAATGACGTGGGGATCGTCGAACGGATGAATGAACGCCATCCCTTCCCGCTCTCCGTAGGCCAGCGCTTCCCGCAGGGAATCGTCGAACGTATCCCCCGTCAGAATCACCTCGACGAAGGAACCGCCGAACAGCTTCACTTGAGAGATCTTTTGCCTTGGCGTCGTTGCCGGCATGAAGATTTTGCCCGGAATCTGCATCGCCTTGCAGGAATAAGCTACCCCCTGCGCATGATTGCCCGCACTGGCGCAGACAACGCCCTTCGCCAGCTTGTCCTCCGACAGGCTGCGGATGCGGTTATAGGCTCCACGGATTTTGAAAGAGCGCACGACCTGCAGGTCCTCGCGCTTTAAATAGACGTTACAGCCGTATTTTTCCGAAAGAATAAAATTTCTCTGAAGCGGCGTATGGTGCACGACATCCTTCAGCACATGCCCCGCTACAATGATGTCCTCCAGCTTGATACTGCGTTCATGGGTTCCCATGGTTATCCCCTCTCTTATCGGTACAGCTCCGTGAGCCCCCCGTTAAACTGCACGACGGTAAATCCGCCCTTGCTGCCGGCATCTATAATGGTAATGCCCGTGTTATTCAGGTTTAATCGGCGAAAATGATGCAGCGGCATCCCCAAAATCGACGCCACCGTCAAACGAATGGCGGTCGAGTGGCTGACTACAACGATCCGCTCCTCTGCATATTCTACTGCCGCTTCTTGCAGGAACCGAGTCATCCGGTCTGCAATCTCGGCCCTGGTCTCGCCTGTGCCCCCCGCACGTACATCGGACGGATCGGCAACCCACGCCTGCCACTGGTCGGCATACTCCTTATGAATGACATGGGCGTACAAGCCCTCCCATTGTCCGAAATCCGCTTCGACGAGCCGCTCGTCCGTCTGCATTTTCAATCCGTGAATGGCGGCAATGGGCTCAGCGGTCTGCTTGGCTCTTGTCAAGGTAGAGGCAATAACGCGGTTGTAACGCGCCTCCTTCAGCAGCTCCGCCGCCTGAATTGCCTGCTGCCTTCCATGCTCCGAAAGCTCAATGTCGGTCCGCCCGCTGTAACGCTGCTGTCCCGCGTTCCATTCGGTTTCTCCGTGTCTGATCAAATAAAAACGTGTCATCTTCCTGTTCCCCCCGGGCGCTAATTTTTTCATTTTACCACAAAACGTGAAAACAGTCCCCACTTAGCCGGACGGCTAATATGAGGACTGCTCTCTTGGGAAACTCTAACCTTTTTCTCTATGGTTTCTTATCGGATGATAATGGTGTGTACAAGACCGTTCTGACCTTTGATTTCTACAGGCTGGTTCAGCACCAGCAGCTGCGCTGTGTTCCCTTCCACCTTCAGGTTAGGAGACACGTTGTAGGTTTGCGTCGACGTACCGCCGCCGGACAAGTCCTGTGTGACCGTTACCTGTGCAATCTCGCCCTGGGCATTCAGCAGCGGAAGCGCGGAGAATCGTCCTGTTACCGCGAAATCGACACGCGTCTGCTCCGTAGCCAGCTTCGTCACCTCGACGTAGATGGCTTTGCTGTTATAGGTGCGGATCAGCACTTCATCCCCAGGCTGAAGAGCGGAAGCGTCCACTTTGGCACCGCTGCGGAAAATGAAAGCGTTCGGATCCAGCTCAACATTCAGGCTATCCTGCTTCTGTGTGCGGATCGTTAAGAGGTTGTTATTGTATACGGTAGCCGTAACCGTTCCGCGAAGGGAAGCGTTGTCCGGCAATTGCGTTCCTGTACGATCGAGCAAGGCAGCAAGCTCTGCGCGTGTTACCGGCTGGTTCGGGCGGAACGTGTTGTCCTCGTAGCCGTCGATCAGCTTGCGCTCCAGCGCTACGGCGACATAACCTACGGAGCCTGCCGGAATTTTGCCGGCGTCCTTGAAGTTCAGCTTCGTATTCATCTTAGCTTTCGCCTCGGCTTCCAGCTTCATCGCTTTGACGAGCAGCGTAGTTGCCCATAAGCGATCCGCTTCCTTCTCAGGCTGAACAGCCGCATCGGTTTCGTTGAACAAGTCGTTCTGCACCGCAACGGCAACATAACCGACAGCCCATGGATACTTCGATCTCAGCTTATCCTCGTCGGAGAAGTTCAGATCCGTCGCTTTGGCCGCTTCGGATTCCGCTTGCTCGCGCAATCCCATCAGACGAACCGCTGCCGTAATCGCCTCAATACGGGAGATCGTTTTACGCGGCTGGAACGTTCCATCCTCGTAGCCCTCGAACACCTGCTTGGAGGCCAAGCTGGCTATGTATCTTGCAGCCCACTCTACGTCACCGCCGCGGATGTCGTCGAACGAAAGCTTAAAGTTAACGTGAAGATCCTTCCCCTTGCTTTCCCACTTCGCTTCCGATTTGCCGCGGTCTTTGTTGTTGTCCTTCCCTTTGCCGTCAGCGAAAGCGGCTGCGCCTCCACCAAGCACCATGGCGAGTGTCAATCCGGATACGATGGTTTTTTTGAAAATGCTGTTCATTAGTCATTCTCCTTTGTTCCGTGTATTAGGGTTAGTTGTGTAGAGGATGATGTCGAACCTTCGCGAAGGGTTCTTGCTTGCTACAGCATTCGCCTGCTGGAAAATGTTTGTGGGGGTCTGGCAAACATGGTAGACTAGCAGAAGAAAAAAATGTTTACGCTAAAGGAGAACAGGTATGACAGGTAATCGGAAAAAGCTGACGATCGGTCTGGCCGTGCTGGCTTTGGTCGCACTGGCGGCAGTATATTCCTCCATGCAGCTAGGGTCCGGCGGGTCCCCTTCTCAGACCGCTTCTCCCTCCTCAAGCCCGGAGCCGATCAAACCGGCGGATTCGAAGCCCCAGGAGCCGAAGCCTGCAGAGCCGGTAATTCCGGCGGAGAAGGTAGACGTGGTCGTCTTCGGCAGCGAGCTGGAGGGACTGTACCTTGCTCGGGCGGCTGCGGATGAAGGCTTGAAGGTGAAGGTGCTGGACACGCGTGAAGCCTTCGGCGGCCAAGTGCTGCAAGGCGAGATGCTCTTCCTCGACGAAACAAGGGATGCCCAGGGACGTCTGCTCGTCCAAGGACGGGCGAAGGAGCTGTTCGACGGCTTCCGTAACGGCAAGATTCGCAAGCTTCCGGAGTTCGTGTCCTATTTTGACAAGCTGAAAAAAGACATTCCGGTGGAATTGGGCATCAAGATTGACGAAGTGAAGCAGATTGCCGGGAAGTTCGGAACGGATGCGGTGGAAAGCGTAACCTACACCGGCAAGGACGGTCAGAAGAAACGGATTACCGCCTCCTATTGGGTCGAAAATACCGACTATGCCGCCTTCGCGAGCAAGCTCAAGGTGAAACGGCTCCCGGGACTGGAGCAGTTCTACGGGCAGCAGCAGATTGAATACATGAGCGCAGGCATGATGCTGAAGTTCAAGAATGTGGACTGGAGCAAGTTCCTGCAGAGCTGGAACGCCATGACGCCGGAGGAGCGCCGAACCAAATACGGCGGCGGCACCGTCAACGAAAGCTTCATTATCGGGCTGACGGGCGTGACTAACAAGTATAAACCGACCAATGAGCGGGTATTCCTGCGGGGCTTGAATGCCGTTCACCAGCGGGATGGCGAGGTGTTGATCAATGCTTTTCTGATCTATACCGTCGATCCGGCCAATGAGCAGTCGGTGAAGGAAGCGATAGAGCTCAGCAAGAAGGAAATTCCGCTGATTCTCGAACACTTCAAGAAAAATATCGTCGGCTGGGAGCGCGCGGAGATGAACGGCATCCCGAATCATCTGTACATCCGCGAGTACAACCACTATGAGACGGATTACGTGCTGAAGCCGTCGGACATGCTGGGAGCGAAGATGTTCTGGGATAACGTGAGCATCGGCGGTTATCCGCTCGACCTGCAGGGCATCAGCAGCAACAAGTGGGGCATCGAGATGGGCCGGCCGGACAAATACGGCATGCCGCTGCGCAGCTTCCTGCTGAAGAACTACGATAACGTTCTGATGGCCGGCAAGAACGTCGGCTCCTCCGCGATCGCTTTCGGCAGTGCCCGGATTCAGCCGAATACCAGCCTTGCGGCGGAATCGATCGGCATCATTCTCGGGCAAATTCAAGGCAAGAAGCATCTGCGCGAGCTTGCTGAAGGAGATATGCCTGCGCTGCACAGCTATCTGGCGACGAAATACAACATCAAGCTGACCGGCGTTACCGGCCAGAACAAGATCGCCGGCTGGACGGCGGATGAAATCGCCAAGCTGGACACCGGCGAGATCGTTTATCCGCAGTATGTGAACAAGCGAAAATAAGCAGAAAGCCCACCTGACTTGTGTGACGAAGTCAAGGTGGGCTTTTCACTTATCTCAGCCGAAAGCTGATGTTTACCTGCTTCTCTTGGAACTGTACGTTCCGTACGGCAATCAGCTTCGGAAGCTTCTCGTTCACGGCCAGCTTCAAGGGCTTGACCTCATACCAGCTAAGCGGTATGTTCAACGCCTTGATATGCGTATCCGTATGGGTTGCAACCAGGTACGGATCCTGCCACTCCAGGCGGAACTGAAGCTTAGCCCCTACCTTCCACTGCTCCCGCACCAGCACATTTACATCGGCAATAAGCTTATTCCCTTGCAATGAGAAGCTTGCCCCTGTGATCCGGCCCTTAGGCGGAGGACCTGCGGACGAGAGCTGCTTCTGGGCAAGCTGCTCCTTCAGGAGGTCGTTGATCTCCGCTTCGGACAGAACAACCTCCAGCTTGCGAGTACGCAGCATTTCCGCGGCCTGATCCTCCAGCTTTAGCTGTGCGAACGCCAGATCCAGCTCCTGTTCCGGTCTTACATACCATAGTACCACTGCCGTGAGCATGACGCACATGACAACAACTGCAATAAGCCCTTTCCCCAGCGTCTTCAGCGGAATCCCTCCCCCGAGCTTCCGTTCCCTTATTGCTGCTTGTTCTGCTTCTCCTTCAGCCAGCGCGGTGCTCCTTTGTTCTTGCGGTCGCGCTCTCGCTCGTGCTTCCTTGCTGCCGGGGGAGCGGCTTTCGGGGCGACAGGCGATTTGCCTGCGGCCTTAGCTGCCGGCGCTTGTTTACCTCCCGCCGGCTGCGTCCGCCCGTGAACTGCCGCCTTCTCCGCGCCGCTGCGGGCAGCAGCAGGACGCTCCGGCCGGGTGACGCCTGCTTCCCTTGCCTCTCCGGGCACACGCCGTTCCGCCAGCTTTTTCACGCCTCGCCCGTCCGAACGCAGCTGACCAGGCTCCAGTACCTTCCCTTGGTACATCGTCTTCTCTTCGATCTTGATCCCGAGCTTTTTCTCGAACTTCGTTATGATGAAGCGCTCCCGCGGCGTAACGATCGTAACGGCCGTACCCTGCTTCCCCATGCGACCCGTGCGCCCTACGCGGTGAACATAATGATCCTCATCGATCGGCGGATCGAAGTTAATGACGTGCGTTACCTGCGGCAGATCCAGACCGCGCGCAGCGACATCGGTAGCCAGCAGCAGCTGGAACCGGCCCGCCCGGAACGCTTGCATCGCCTTGGCGCGATCCTGCTTGAACGAATCGCCGTACAACGCTTCGATCGATAGTCCCGCATACTGCAGCTTCGCCAGCACCTCGCCCACGTCTTCCGTGTCGTTCACGAATACGATCGCAGCCTTCGGATTATACAGGCGAACCAGACGACGAAGCGTATCGACCTTATTCCGCTCCTCGCTCACGAAGTACAGATGCTCCAGCGTCTCCGAGGTGCGCTGTGCCGGATTCACCTGCACATGGGCCGGCTCTCGCATCCAGCGGTCGATGACCGCCCGGATCGGGTCCGGGAACGTGGCCGAGAAGAACAGCATCTGCTTATCGCGAAGCATGCTGCGGAATACGCTCTCTACCTCCTGCATCGAACCGAGGTCGAACACCTGGTCGACCTCGTCCACCACAACCATCCGTGCCGCGTGCAGCTTCAGCTTCCTCAGCTTGAGCAGCTCCTGCACGCGTCCCGGTGTTCCGACCACGATCTGCGGCTTCAACCGGAGCTTGTCAATCTGGCGATCGATCGAGGCTCCGCCAATCAGCTGCTGCACTCTGATATTCGTCCCCTGCGTCAGCTTATCGAGAGTGTCAACAATCTGCATGCCGAGCTCCCGCGTGGGAACAAGGATGATAGCTTGGACATCGCGCAGCTCCGGATTTATTTTATGCAGCACCGGAAGGGCGTAGGCCAGCGTTTTCCCCGAGCCTGTTTGCGATTGACCTACGACGTCCCGCCCCTCAAGGATGATAGGAATCGCGTCCGCCTGAATCGGCGAAGGCTCTGTAATCCCCATCTCCTGCAGCTTCTTTATATAATGCGTATCAATTTGTAACGCAGCAAATCCTGTATTCATCAAACCTGCTTGCCCCCTTCATATGGCCTTCCCATAGTATACCAAAAGCAAGGCGGAGCCGCCATCGACCCCGCCTATGCCTTCATTTCCTCCAGCTTCCTTGTGATCCATGCGAACACCGCATCGAGCGCACGCTCATCCTCCTCCTTGGGAAAACGGTGCGGCAGCCCGTCATACAGCTCCATCGTGTAATCCTTGCCCGCTTCCTCCAGCTTGAGCGCCAGCCTGCGCGACTGCTCCACGCTTACCTGATCGTCGCTAGTTCCGTGAACGATCATAATCGGCACCTGAATCCGGTCGATCCAGTACACCGGTGATCGCTGCTCGTAAGCCTCGGCCTCCTTCCGAGGATGACCGACGACCCGCTTCAGCATCCGCCTTAAGTCCACCCGTTCCTCGTAGGTATCGAAAAGATTGCTTACCCCTCCCCAGACCACTACCGGTCCGGCTTCCGGGCACTCCTTCGCAGCCAGCATCGCCATCAAGGCGCCTCGGGAAAAACCGATGAGAGGTACCTTCCCCGGTAAGACCTCAGGAAGCTGCTGGACTAAGGAGACGGCATGACATACATCGAAGCGGTCCTCTCCGCCGAAGTCCTCCCGCCCCTCCCCGCCTTCATTCCCGCGGTAAAAGGGTGCAAACACAACAAACCCCCGCTTCGCCATGGACATGATGCGGCGCTTGCGCACCATCCCCACCTTGCGAATTCCGCCGCGGCAGTAGATCAAGCCCGGGGCCGGAACCGCCAGATCGGGGACGGCCAAATACCCCTTCACCCGCAAGCCCTGACTAATATAAGTAAGCAAATATAGCGAAATGTTCTTCGTTAAGCTGCGCAGCGGCTCTCTCTCGACGAGAGCGCCGTTCGGTAAAGTGCAAGTGCTTGCATTTGTATCTACAGCCAAAAGGTATCCCCCCTGATGCGAGATGGTTTTGACACACGATCCGTTTCCACGTTACACTGTTCTGGTATATTATGACCGGAAAGGTGGATTTTCTATGAACGTTCTGTTCGACGACGAGTTTGAGGGGCTGGTAGCCAAGTTCTCCGAGCTGCTGACCGGTGACGACTCCAAAGAAATGGTGGAGAAGATCAAGATATGGGCTATCTACAACCACATTCACAAAACGATGCCGGCTCTTGCCAGCCATTGGAACCAGTCCCATCCTGAAGCGAAGGTGACGATCCGCAAGCTCTACGAAGAGGTGCGCGACCTGAACCTGAAGCTGAAGGAAAAGAACCAGGAGCAGCAGGAAACGTAAGGTGAACCCTTACCGTACTTAAGCTTACTGCACTGCACATGCAATTGCAAAATAAAGCCTGAACGCCGGCCAAAGTATCGCGCCGGTCGTCCAGGCTTTCATTTATTCTTTGCGGACACTGCTTGTGTATTCCGTCCAAGCTCCTTGGATATGAACGATAACCGCGGCGGTCTCGATGTGCCCGTTAGGGAAGCGCGCAGTAAACATAAATGTATACGGACCGTCTGGGAGCAGCTCGAAATCATCCCGGTACAGGGAGCTGCTCCAACCGGTCTTACCTCCATCCCCTGCAAGCGTTGAGAGTAGCTCCAGGTGCGACATCCGTGCTTCCACTCCGGATGCCGGCTGATTTGTCGCCGCCTGCAGCACAAAGGACTCTCCTGCCCAGAACTTGTCTGCTGTCCGCGGCAGCTCCGCATCTCCTGTCTGACGCAAATTGTACTTCCGCCGGTTCTCTTCCCAGCGCTCCGTATGTTTAACGAAGCCCTGCAGCGTCAAATCGCCAATAGAGACAATCTGCGTCACGGTTCCGGTTAAGCCGTGAACATCCGTTACGGTTAATGTTACTACCCAGTCCCCCGGACGTCCATCGGTTCGTACCGCCGGAATAACGGCATTCCATCCGGCACCGGTCTCATCATATGCGGGGCCGACGATTCGCCATACCGCTTGCAACGCATCTCCGTCCGGATCCGTAGACCGGTTCGCGAGCTGCACCTCATCCCCCTCGTAAGCCGGCTTGGGCACCCAGTCGAAGGCCGCAACAGGTGCCCGGTTCACGTACAACCAGGTGGATTCGGACCACCCTGACCCAGCCCCGTACTGATCCCATACTTGAACTCTTACGGCAAGCGGCTTTCCTAACGGAAGGTCACGGGGTACCGTCCAGCTGGCCTCATTCATCGAGGTACTCATCTGCAGCACTTCCGTATCAAGCACAACGGCTCCTCCCTGCTCCGTAATCTGGAGCTGGAACCACTCGAATACCGCCCCCGGATCAGGATCATTCTGCACCCAGCTTAGCGTAGGGCGCTGCTCATTCGTTACATTAGGACTTGCGGCCGAGGTGCTCCACGGCCAGGACATCGCCACTGTCGGCGCTTGGTTCGTACTATAGAAATAGGTAAGGATCCGCCTCGACTTCACGTTAGGGTTTCCTTTTCCCCTTCTTCACACCGTACGTGCGACTTTTCATCGCATACGGCGTTCCATCTAAGCAAGATGAACGCTTAGACTTTGCCCCTTCGCCATGTGAATGGCTTTCCCATTCCCGGACTACTACGGGCTGCTGCCCCACAGCTTCAGCAGGCATTTCCTCCTTGCTTAGGAATATCGGGTACACCCGCCCTTTCCACTTCCCGCTGTGGTTCTGCTGTTCCCTATACGTTAGCTTTCCATGTGACCTTAGCTGCCTTCTATGACCCGGTTACCATTCTTTCGTCCGCAACTGGAGGACTCGGAACTTAACATCCTTAATAGGATGCGTGAAGGTATTCCATGGATGAACAGTTTACCCTCGGTAACACTCCCTTAACGGGAGCGGCATTCTTCTTGATTCGATTGCCTCTTGGTTACGAGCCTTCCCTTCGAAGGTTCGTCAGACTATCTTGGACAGTCATTCTCAGCATAGTCACTTTATAGCCCCCCGACTACTTCCTTAACCGCTTCTCAGGTCACGTTTTCGCCGACTTTACCGAGCTTTATACATAAACGGAGGTGTCCGGTTATGCATATCGGAGATTAGGGAGTGTTAGCCAGTTTTCTAACACATCGGGAGTTTCACCCAATTATTCCGTATAGAGTTAGGTTCAGGAGAACCCCCTGCTTTTGCTGCGTATTTCTACGCAGATTGTACAGGAACAACACGCACCATCCAACCAATATTGGACCATTCCGACCATACGGAGCTTTCATTCATTACCCTGAGCTGAACCTTCAACTTCGAAGCACGCGGGGCATCCACATTCATCGTCCAACTGCCGCTCAACTTCGTTCTATCGGCAACCGGGACGCTGATGTCCGCACTTGCCACCACGGTACCGTCCTCGGTCCAAACCCGAATTTGCTGATATGATATGCGTCCGGTATCTTCATCCTTTTGATTCCATGTGATGGTAGGACGCAAATCCGCTACCGGCGTCGGATTCTCGTAGGTTCCGCTTGGGAAAGTCAGTTGAACGACAGGAGGTCTGCGGCTGCCTAAATATCCGCTATTCGACCAGGAAGACCACATGGTTTCATCCTTGACCCTGACTTTAATGTGATATTTCAAGGTCGCGTTTCCGGTAAAGGTTGCCAGATAACTATAGGTCTCCGCCTTGGTGCTGAAGGTCTTCACACCTGGGCCAATCGGGCTTTCGTACTCCTTTCCCCACCAATCCCTTCCGATTTGGCCGACATACACCTCGTAAGCCGTAAACGTCGTATCCGGGTCAATATCCGTCTGATTCCACGTGATAGTCGGAGAGGTACCAACAGGCAAAAAGTCCGGCGTATCCTTCGATCCTGTAGGGAACATCAGAACGACCCTAGGAGGATGATTCGGCTTGAGACCTACATCGATGGTCGCCGTCTCCGGCCAAGACCAGGCTCCGAATTCATCTCTCACCTGCAGCCCGATCGTGTACGTTCCGGAATCCACGACCCTATCCAGCTTCGTATCGGATATCGTTCCGTCCGGCGCAATGTACCAATATCTTCTTTCTACAATCCCTCGGCTCAGTTCATAACCCGGCTCAATTTGACCCGTGGGAACATGATAACGATCTGGGTCGTAAGAGGTATCGGTCCAGCTTACCGTGCCATCCGTGTTCATAACGGCGCTGAATACAGCTACAGGCCTTCGGTGTACAATAATGCTTTTTTTAAATGTGTTCGAATTTTTCCTGTAAGCGTCGAAGGCCATATTCGGATACTTATACTCCGGAGAAGGATACGGATCATCCTTTGCTTTTAAAGCGACATCCCATTGTCCCACCCTGTCGAAGGTCGGCATCCCTGATGCGTAGCTCCGGCCGCTTAATGGAGATACGCCTCCATTGTTAAGAAACATCGGTGTGTGCACATAGCTCCACGTAAACGAACCGGCCATCGGATCCGACTCGGGATCATCGAATGTAACATTATCGTATTTCAGCTCTGCCAGTCCTGTTTGCTCGTCCAGAATAGCGTAGTCGGCATTCCATAGATCGGTCTCCGCATAAGGCTTCATACTCATAGCACTGAACGTCACGAACGATTTATCCGTGAACGGTCCGAACCTGCCGTTGAAAGGAAATTGTTCATCCACCACATCAGCAAAGTAGTTTACCTTATTAAGCCAAACATTTATCGTGCTGCCTACGGTCCTGATTTTTACATTGTAGCTCTTGCCGTCCTGAATGTTATAAGATGATGAAGCGATCACCGTCCTGGCTTTGTTTATATATTTGGAAAGAAACACGTTGGCCCCGTCAAATTCTATAGCATAACGGTTCATGCCATCCTGGGCACGGAACGAATAGCCGAATAACTCGGTATCGATTTTGTTCTGCTCGGCTTTAAAGGTAAACATCAGTTCCGCATCTGCGGCCGCTTCCCCGGACAAGAATTGCCCGTATTGATATCTAGGCGTAACTGCCGCCGCCTCCGCAACAGGTCCCTTATCAATCCAGTATACCGTCGGGCCATATGGCGGACTTGCATAACCGGTTACCCAGCTATAATGCATCCAGGCGCTCACGAGCAGCCCATCGCCCATATACTCGGCTAACCCTTTGGTATTGACGGTTTCCACCGCACTGGACGCAAACCCGACCGCTCCGGAAAGAATCCTGCCTCCGCCTCTGCTGTGATCGGCACACTGGTTATAGATATTGGATGGACACGTCCCGGAAACATAATTACCGGCACCGTCCACGTGCATGGTAGTAGACATCCCGGAAACTACCGGTCCCCCCCAGCCCCCAACTGCTCCCGTTGTCATATCAATCGTGTTGTTGACGATCGTTCTGCTGTCACCCCAATAGCCGCCGACGGTATAGAGCGTTTTACTGACGATCGTATTGTTTAACGGATTCACAATCATCGTATTGATGTTTTCCTGCCAGTCGTACGTATAAGCAGCGCTGAAAGATAAGGAATTGCCGCCGGTCCTGGCTCTCCACACTAATTTGTAATCCTTATCGTACTTGGCTACGTAAATCCCCAGCGCCAGCTCCGGATAAGCCCTCATGTTGAATTCCGTATAACCCTTCATCGTACTGCCTTCGGGTGTAAGGCACTGCTTCTCCTCGTAAAAGTACGAATTGCCGTCCCGGTCCTTATATCGCGTTGGCGTTTGGTAGAATCTGCACTGCGTGTCCACATACTTCGGAGGGTTGTAGCCTAACGGTCTATCGGTATAAGGCCATTGTACATACTTGGCCTCATAGGTGACGGGCACCCACGGATTATTTCCGGAGATGTCCCCTGTTTTTACCACGTTACCGTACTGATCAATTTCGTAGAAATGATTCCCAAAGTACCCATTGTTCGAATAATACCCATCACTATCGTAAAAGAAGACGACATGGTCTTCTTTGGCTACAATGTCTTTTGCGACGATATTGTAACTCGTTGTACCCGGGGCTTCAAAGCAGCCAATCAAAGACCCATCCAATGCCTTATAAGTGCAAGCCATGAGACTATCTTGGTATGTTCTGTATACTTCACCATCTTCACTTACTTCTTCCGAAATCAACTTCTTTTTCTTAAAAATCAAATACACCGTCTTTTCAGCAAAAACAAATCTCAATGAATTATTGTCGATAGACTCGCCCGTAGTAAAAATCGTCAAAGGAATGTTTTGGTAAGACAAAATGTAATCGTAGGGACTTCCATCCAGCCACTTGTGAACATACTGTCCGTTAGGGAAACATCCGCTGCAGGTTTCGGACCAAACAAGCTCCAGCTTGTAACGGCCTATTTTGTTTTTGTTTAGGGCATAGAACCGTCCTTGTATTTGAAAATAGAGGTGGGTTTTATCCGTTTCTATTTTGGTATCGCCCGAAACAAGCCCTATAGGCTGACCGCTCGAATCCGGGACCAGCAAGGGCTGAGAGTAATCCGGATTCGGGGCCGTCATGGCTTTATACACGGAAACCCCGTTCTTGCCAAAGCCGTTATCGTTAAACGGCGAACTATACGGAGTCGCTCCAGCAAACCCGGCAGGGGTTGAGATCATGTTCCAATAGTGGTATTGAATCTCCTTCCCTTTGCCGGCTCCGGACTGTAATGCCTCGCTCTCATTTTGCCAATTGTAGGTCGGCGTTCTGCTTAACGCTTGATTCGTATTGGATGCAAAGAGCTGCCATGTCCGCATAATATCGGAGGCTCGGTACGCCCGCGGCGGGTTAGGGTCTGGATTCGGACTATTGCCCGACAAATCGAAGGATACCTCAGGAGGCTGGTTAATGACGTCCATGATGCCGGATTCCGCTTCGGCATAGGCACCGTAATCTTCAATGGCGCGAAGCTTAAATTTGTATTTTCCTACTTTTGTCGGCTTGAATACATACCTGGACAGAGTACCCATTACTTCCGTCCATGGCTCCGTCACATCGGAGAAGGTCCCGTCGTTGTTGGCATCGTATCTCATATACCAGATCGTCTGCGTCAAAATATCGCCATCCGGGCTGTAGGACTGATTTAATATGTCATATTCCTCGCCGCGAATACCGAGCGACGGTGCGTTAATACTCGCAATCGGCGGAACGTCCGGGTGAACGATGATGCTGCAGCTGCTCGAGTTTTCCGACGCTAAACCGGCAGAGTCATAGACCTTGTTCAGCGTGACGGTAACTGTAATATCGCTGCCCGTATTGTTCACGTAGGTCGGTTGTTTATTGATCCACTCGTCTATCGAATGATCGATGGCCCGTCCCATCGGGCTTCGGCTCTTGTCTGCGTTGATGGCAGCGGGTGCAAGCGGTCGGTTGGACTTCATTTCCGCCGGTGCATCACAAACGGCAATCGGGTTCGGCTTGACTACATTGATCGTTGCCGATCTCCAGCTGCTTTGTGCCCCGCGCGTATCCGTCAGTTTCATTTTAACTGTATGGGGTCCTAAGACGTCGGCCTTAATGCTGCTAAATCTTTCGTCTCGCTCATCAAAGCCATAGCCGACATGTTTATCCGCCAGATTTCGAATCCATGGATCATCGCTTCCCGCAAAATCCCACGTAGGGAAAAACCCATCTCCTTCCGGGTCATACGGCTCCAGTGGCGTCTTCATTCGATCCTTAATGATGCCAAGATCGATGAAATTTCCAACAACGACTTCTTCAATAGCCGGAAAGTTATTCGTATTCCCTCTGGCAAACCATCCGGGATAACCGAATGGCGGGTTGTTGTTTGGGGCAATGGTGATGGTGAAGCTCTTCGGTCCGACCACTTTGGTTGTTCCGCATGTCGTGATAATTTTCATCGTGACATTGACGGAGCCCTCCCCCATCCCGCCAGGGTAAGGAGGTCCTGCGAAGCCTTGCGTGTTTGCCGAAGACCTCGCTCCTACATAGTCTCGAACCACGCCGTTCTGTTCGAAGATGAACCCAAACTGGCTGATCGCACACGTTGTACTGCCACTGGTTCCTGTGACGGATACGCCGACTGGAAACATTGTATTAGTCTGCCCATAAGGCATCGTTACTTTTTCTATCGTGAAGTCGCCTGTTATTGTTTCCGGAACCGGAGGACCTCCTCCGCCACCGCAGGAGGCCTTCGGTTGAAGTGAGATGCCTTTGCTGTTATCTGAGTTGCTCGATTCACCGGATATGGAATCTACTACTATAGTGATTTGGTAATACGTTGTGCTGCCGAATGTTTTGGAGAAGGTTTCCGTTCTACTATCTCCGGACGTTAACCCCGTGTAGTTGTACGTTCTGTAAGTTGACCCGTCAATGACCACCTTGGCTTGAAACGGTGATGTAATGTCGCTTCCACCGGTGTTGGCGAAGCTGAAGGTGAAATTAGCAGGGGTGTCCACTCCCACGCAGGCAGGTGCAATTAAGTCATTGACTGTAAGGTTGGCTCCGGCTGGAGGGGTTTCAAATTCGACTCGAACCTCGTTGTCGTATTCGTAGGTTTTCCCGGCGAGGTTAATGACAAAGGCTGCGTAGTACACGATGACTTTAGCACCGTTTGGTGGGTTGTTGAGTTCTTTGGATGATTCGTAATTGGGATTAAAGCTATCAAATCTCTGCTGGAAGTAAACTCGGAATTGGCTGGAATTGCTAGGATCAGGTTTGACTTCAATGTCACTAAACAGCTCAGGTCTAGGGTAACCAAAGTGAGATCCATCGGGACCTGTGATGGGCTCTGGCAAAGATGTATTGACACTAGCCGAAGTAGCTTTAACATTCGTTACTGCAGAGTCGGGTATATCAACTCCGTTGAGGCGATAAGGGAACTCTTTCCACCCAGCTAAACTAAGGGCTTTTAGCTCCGGAAAATCCGTGGATGAACATCCTGGAAGGATCGGCATCGTATAACCATTGATGGATTCGGTAGAAGTTGTAGACCCTCTTCTATAAACGGCCGGACCAAATGGATCCGGCCCGCAGCTAATTCTAACAATATTCCCGTCCTTATTTTCCACATCAGCATACCAATTTCGCCCCTGGGATCCCCCCGGAATGTAGCGATACCATGCATAATACAATTGGGTTCCCTTCGTATTATTTGCTGAAATTACGGATCGAATAGTTCCGTTAATATCGTTGACTAGACCGGAATAGTTGTTTCTTCCTATTGCAGCCGGAGGTGTAATATCCAGAGCCCCATGAAATATTTTGCTGATCACTTTGCCTGTAGGTGCTGATACACTAATCGTTCCCCCGGACAAATAGCTGCTGGCAGAGTAATACTTATCCCCGACCATGATGGCTCCTCCATAACTTAAACCTAGTGGAGTGATTATCGAGTCTGGTGTTGCTGCAAATGCTTTTCGTAACGCCTCACCAAATAACTGAGTTAGAGGGGAATTGGAAATAATTATTACAAGCAGTATGATGCTTATATTTCTCCTATGGGATCTACGCGAGTAGATCAATTATATTTCACCTCTTTAATCTCTAAGGGTCTAATTTATTCGAATGTTCTTATCCCTACTTCGAGTTATTACTTGCTGAGGGTACCCATATTGCGGTAATTGTCCGTGTAGATGTGTCCACTGGGGGCCTCGATGGAGCGCTCAATTGAATAGCTATATCTTCCCGTGTATTAAATCCAGTTTTAGGTAAGATGAATGCTTGCATATCTCCACGCCTTGTTTTAAAGACCTGCGCTAACGTATTTAAAGCTCCATTGGAAAAAGCCTCATAATCCGGGCTCTCAAAACCATAAATTGCAAAACCCACGCGACCATTTTCACTATAAGCTTGAGTATCTTTAACATAATCTACATGGCTTTTCACCAGTATTACATAGCTATCTGGAAAATCTTTAACATACGGATGGTTATCAATAATTGCAGGTGCAAACCACCGCAGCTCACTAATATCCCCCAGCATATGCCGATTCGGATCATCAGGATCCGCCATGTCAATGGCCACCACCTGGTCAATCTCACCTCGGAACAACCCATCCTCCGTCTCCAACACCAGTTTGTCCGGAGTCCACGTAGTTG
The DNA here is from genome assembly GCF_030167925.1 of Paenibacillus silviterrae. Classification (GTDB taxonomy): domain Bacteria; phylum Bacillota; class Bacilli; order Paenibacillales; family NBRC-103111; genus Paenibacillus_G; species Paenibacillus_G silviterrae. The sequence goes on along the minus strand of NZ_JASKUT010000001.1, from coordinate 5,062,888 downwards.
TCTGGCCTTGCTTCCCACCAAACACCGGAATCATCGAGAACAGATTCGTCCGCTTAAAAGCCAGCTCCGCATTAGCGACAGCCTTCTTGTCCGTCTCCAGCTTCTCCCCGCTATTCACGCTCAGGATGCGCTCGATGATCGTTACGGATTGCGCTCGGGTCGTACTGCCATTCGGGGCCAAATCCCCGTTATGCAAGCCCTGAATCAACCCTTTGGTCGCCGCCGTGAACATAGCCCCTTCATCGTTAAGGTTCACCTGCGGCTGCTGAAGGCTAGGATCTGTTGCCCTTACAGCAATCTTCGCCATATCAAGTCTCGAGATGGGCTTATTGATCGTATCCCCATGGATTGAATCCTCTCGCACAATGCCCTTCTCTATCGCCGCTTTTACATACGGAACATACCAATCTCTGCCCTCTACCGTGCCGTTCACGGGAAGCTTGGTCGCTGCAGCCACCATTTTAATGAACTCAGCCGTGCTTACGTAATCCTCCGGCCGAAACGAACCGTCGCTGTATCCGTCGACGTATTTTTTGGAGATGGCCTTCGCCACCGTATCCTTAGCCCAATGGTCCCGCAGGTCGGCAAATCCGGTGGGATTCTCATCCGCCATAGAGGGCACAGCATGAATCAGTGGTACAAGCACCAACGAAGCCGTCAAGGCAAGCATGGTTTTCATAGATGGCTTTCTCATTCTCATTATCATCTCTCCTAGTGAAATAGTCCCGCCGCAGGTCAATACCCGCCTTATTACAGGCACAATCCGCCCGTACGCTGCAGTCCTCCTCCTCCCAAATCTCTCAAAACGCCAGCATTCACTCCGGCAGCCAACCTCCGAAACGCTTTCATCATCATCGCAATCCATTTTTTTCTCTTTTTCTTAACCATCATCACGACTCTCCCCTTTTTCATAACAAAAGCACCGCAACCAAAACAAAGGGGGATCCCCTCGGTTTCATGGCGGTGCTTCCGTCATCAATAATGATTCAGTTTCGACATCAAACGACTTAATTCCATATATTACCTAATGTCCTAGATTATAACTTAGGACCTTTGGTTTGACAATCCTTTTTTGTGAGTTTTTTCTCATATTTTTTATTTTTTATTTAACAGCTTATAGCTGATCCTGTCGAACAACCGTGGAAACAACTGATACAGCTTCACACCGGCAGCCGCAGTCAAAGGCAGATTCACCTCAGGTGTCCGCCGCTCAATGGACTCCAGTACCTTCGCAGCGACCTTCTCCGGCTTCAGCATGAACCATTTTACATTTTTTACATAGTTGCCCGAAGGGTCGGCAATGTCGAAGAACGGCGTGTCGATCGGTCCCGGGTTGATGGCCGTTAGTCCTACCCCCGTTCCCACTAGCTCTTGCCGGAGACAGTTGGTAAATCCGAGCACCGCATGCTTCGTAGCGGAATAACCCGTCGATTTGGCAGATCCGATTTTCCCAGCCATGGATGCAATGTTAACGATATGGCCGGATCGACGCTGCAGCATCCGCCCCAGAACCGCCTTGGTGCAGCGCACCGTACCCATGTAGTTCACATCCATCATTTGTTCGATCTCGTCCAGCGATGCATCGATGAACTTGTCAAAAACCCCGTACCCCGCATTATTGATCAAAATATCGATTCGGCCATAACGCTCCAGCACCTTATCCATCACAGCCATTACTTGGTCCGTATCCGTTACGTCCAGCCGATAAACCGCATGCTCCCCGCGAAGCCCTGCCGATACCTCTTCCAGCTTCGATTCGGAACGTGCCATCAGAACCGGAATCGCGCCGCGTTCGGCTAGCATTTGAGCCATGATCGCCCCGATCCCGCTCGAGGCGCCTGTAATGACGGCGATTTTATTATGAAAATAACTCATGTAAGCTCATCCTCCCTGAGTAAGGCAAACAAAAAAAGTGGAGCCCTTCCTCAGCCGCAACCGCCGAGGAATGACTTCCACTTAGCATAAACGATATTCTCTTAAGCAATCAACACTTGAATATCCAGTTCGCCGATTCCTTCCATAAAGAGCGGAATCGTGAGCGCCTTCTTCGCGTTGACGCCGCCCGAATCGGAGGAGTGCAGCAGCTTTGGAGGCGTAATATCTACATGCACACCCTGGTTGAACAGCATCGTGCTTGCATTGCCGCTAATCATATTCCCAAGCTCCGAAATCGCGCTCTTGGACATATCGTCGATCTCGGTAACCGGATAACCGCCCATCATAGCGGACACCATCTTAATGGCCGCTTCCTCATGAAGGCCGAATACGATATCTCCTTGCATTTGACCGGTCATGCCGATCTGAATCCATATGTATTTTTCAATAAAAATAACATCTTTAACACCCAGTTGACCCGTAGTAGGCCGAACATTAGCGACTTGCTCGATGACGATTCTAGCAGATTCAAGAAACGGATTAATATACTCTGCCTTCATAGCTGATGTATCTCCTTTTCGACAAGATGCCCGCACCCTTAGGACTATATCGTTCCTTCATTATACCCAATAATGTCGAACAAGTATATAACTTTACTCCCGCCGCCTTCATAAAATTGTTGGAAATTGGAGGTAGAGGTGTGATTATCCTTGCGGCAAACAGGGCTCATACATCATGATGGCATGATTTTCCGCTACAAATTCCTCCTCCTGATATCGTCCTTCTGCATCATAACGCCGCCGGGAAAGGGTATTATGACGCACATAACCGCCCCAAAGCTCCTGGGTAATCCAGTGCTTCGTTTCTACAACCTCATAACGGTACCTAGCCGGACGGACAGCTCGCCATTCCCCGATCAGGTCCGTCTCACTCGTATACACCCGAAGCTGGTAGTCCTCTTCGGTATCGTTGCGAATTTGCAGATCCAGATAGTTATAAAAGCACGTCGCCCCCGAGCCGAACGGCTGCGTCCGGCCAGCATCCGGAAACACATCATAGCCGTGCCGGTACCGCTCGGTCACTGTTAGCGGCGTATGCAGCGTCAGCCAGTAGATCAAATTGGACAGCTGGCACAGTCCGCCCCCCACACCCGTACGAACGGTCCCTTTGTGTAAAATCATCCCGTCCACATAACCATCCCTGCGCGTTGGCTTGCCGATCAGCTTCCAATAAGAGAACGTCTCTCCCGGCTTCAAAATCACTCCGTCCACCCGTGCCGAAGCAATCCTCAGGTTCGTTACTTTATTATGCTGCAGCCACATATCCACGTCCTTCAGCTGCCGAAGCAGCGGTGTCCGATGAGATGCAATCCGGTAAGGCAACGGCTCGGCTTGCCGCTTCACGGCGAAACGCTGTCCTCCCGTCATCCACTGCAGACGCCTGCGCAAACGAAAATAAGTCACCCCTAACGCAGTTCTCAGAGGTGACCTATCGATCGGCTTCGGTATGAAATTCGGCTTAATCACTTGGTTCCATCCCACCCATATCCATCGTAAAATATGCCGTTCCTGTAATTATACACCGCCTTGCGCACGTGAGCGATGGTGTCCTCAGGCAGGTCATCGAGCGGATGCCAGGCAAGCTCGGAGCATTTATGCGGCTCCTTGTTGGAGAACTCCCCTTCCCAGCGGTTCGCTTTCAGGAAAAAATCCATCCACTCCCCTGAATCCGACGCCCGGTGCATAACACCGACCACGTCGAGATCCGCGGGATCCACCTTCACACCGCTCTCCTCCCAGGCTTCCCGGGCGGCGGCGGCCTTGACCTCCTCTCCGCCGTCCAGCTTGCCTGCGACAAGGCTCATTTTCCCATCCTCATAATTCGTGTTCGTGCGTCGAAGCATCAGGAGCTTGCCGTCCTGAATGAATAAAATATACACAGCGCCATGCAGTGCAAACCAATGTTTCTGCATCCCGTTTCCTCTTCTCGATTGAAATGTACGCCCTTATGCCGGAGAACGGTTGCCGTTCCTTCCTACGATTAGACGTCATCTGATTCCAGTTTGTTACATCCGCATGCTTATCATGTTGCCGGAGCTGTATCTTTTTAACCCCAAATGAAAAAGCCCGAAACCGAACAAGCTCAATAGCGCCGTGACGCCAAGCGCCTGCCCCAGAAAGAGCGGCTCCACCGACCTCAACAGGCCGATCGGCATGTAGCTGATGAAGCCTGCCGGAATGACCGTGAAGAGCATCAGCTTCCCCCACCCTCTGAAAATGCCTGTCGGATACGTGGAGAACGCCAGAATGGCATTGAACAATTGATGTGCCAGCCCCTCCGCATTGCCGATGAAGAAAGCGAGCGAGTGCACCCCTACCATGAAGAAAATGAAGATCATCATGGCAATCAGCATGGCGAGCACAAACTTAAGTACGCCGAGCCACGAGGTATCGCCGAACATGACGAATAGCGTCACCGCAAACAATATGTCGCCGATCGCGGACACCGACATCCTGCTGATCAGCACATGCAGGAGCACCGGCTTCGGCTGAGCCAAATAAATATCGAGCTGGCCCCCGGCCACCAGCGTCGCTATACGAAAAGTATTGCCGAATAATGTAGCGGCTAGACCGAAGCCTCCGCTGCTGACCGCCCACATCATCATCACATCCTGGAATTCCCAACCGTTCACCACCTTGAACCGCGAGAAATAAATGCCCCAGAAGACGATCCAAACCGTATTATTGACCACCATCATGCCCGCCGTCATCAGAAAGCTCAGCCGGAATTCCATCGCACCGGCCAAATTGAGCTTCCAACAGGTGAAAACAAAGCGGGCAAGCGCAAGCCATCGTTGTACCATTATATGCAACCTCCTGCCATTTTTCTATCCCCCGTTAACGTTGAGTTTTCTAACGCCGAGCCGGTAAACGCTTAGAACGACTATGCCTAGTATCACAATCCAGGCCGCCTGCGTGAGCAGCATGGGAAGAAGATTTACATCCTCGTAGCGAACCGCCGTTTTGGACGGAAAGTACATGATGGTTTGAAAAGGGAGCCATCGGCAGATCGTCTGCAGCGTCTCCGGAAACAGCTCCAAGGGCATCAGCATGCCCCCGATCGTGAAGAGCAGCTTATGATATACGAACTCGAGTCCTCTCGTTTCCTCCACCCAGAAGGCACAGAGCGCAAGCGTCATGCTCAGTGTAAAATGCACCGTAACCGCCCCGAAGCTCATGAGCAGAAAGCCCGCCCAGCCCAACCCGAAGGACGGGAAACCGACAAGAGCCGTACCGATCAGACACCCCATCAGAAGGTTCACGCCCAGCCTGATGTACACTTCCGCTAAATAGGCGGCATAGTGATAGCCAATGTAGTGAAGCGGCCGTGTCAGCTTGTAACCGACGTCACCGCTTTTGACCTCCTCTTCGATTCGGGTGGACAGGCTGGGGAAGGCCATCGTCAACGCCTCGGCGAACAGAATGTACCAGATGATCTGCTGAATGGTGTACCCGGCGATCGTAGGAGTGCCTTCTCCTTGATAGGTCGTGGTCCATAGCTGCATAAAGATGTACATGATGACGGTCAGGAAGATGGATCTAACAAAAAAGTCCGCTACATACGCCAGCTGATTGCTCAGAGAAATCCGGCCGACGGCCTGATATTTGAGCCATTTGGGCAGAAGCGCCCTGCGGATCGAGCTGTATGCGGCTGCCCTCGGATTCGTGTTCATGCTCATGGCTGCCGCGCCTCCTTACCGGCGTATACTTGTGCGATGACTTCCTCCAGCGGAGGGTCTTGAATCGTAATATCCGAGATCCGGTGCCTTTGAACGATATAGCCGAGCACATTCTCAATGGAAATCACCTGCGTGTTGATTCGAAGCTCCGTCTGCGTCCCTTTGGAAAGGACGGCTACTCCCGGCAGATCGAACAGGTCGGCGGAGCTCCCTTTATCCTGAAACGTAAGCCGGATCGTTTTGTGCTGCAAATATCGCTTGAGGCTCGATACCTTCTCGTCGAGAACGATGCTGCCGTGATTGATGATCATCGCCCGGTCGCACAGCTGCTCGATGTCCCCCATATCGTGTGAGGTAAGAAAAACAATCGTGCCCTCCTGCTCGTTCAACTCAAGAATAAGCTCGCGGATCATCTGCTTAGCATTGACGTCGAGTCCGATCGTCGGTTCATCGAGGAAAAGCACCTTCGGGCGGTGAAGCATTGCGGCCGCAATCTCGCAGCGCATGCGTTCCCCGAGCGAGAGCTTTCGGACAGGCGTCTGCAGATACGGCTGCAGCTCGAACCGCTCGATCAGCTGGTCGCGGCGGGTGCGGAAATCGGCCCGGTCGATTTCGTAGATTCGGCTCATGAGCTCGAAGGTATCGATGGCGGGCAGGTGGTACCAGAGCTGCGATTTTTGCCCGAACACCGTACCGATGTGATAGGCCAGCTTGTGCCGATCCTTCCAGGGACAGTAGCCGAGCACATGGCCTTGGCCGTTTGAAGGGTGCAGGATACCGCTAAGGATTTTGATCGTAGTGGATTTGCCGGCCCCGTTCGGTCCGATGAAGGCAACCCGCTCCTTCGGCTTGACCTGGAAGCTGATGGATTCTAGAGCGACCTTCTCGTACTCCTCCGGTCGAACGAGCGAGGTCAGGCTTCCGAGGAAGCCCTGCTTTTTCTTTTTGACGCGATAAGCTTTGGTTAATTGGTCTACTTCAATGACCGCTGCCAAGTCAATCCCCTCCATTTTTGTTTGATTTTACCAAGGTAAAGCAAAAAAGACCTTCGAGCGTCCACCGGTGACGGCGGAACTTGCCCGAGGTCTTTTATACCTACGGTGTAGCACGGTATTGCCCGCGCTTGACTTCGCTTGGTTCGGCCGAGCCCGGATCCCTAGAAGTCCTTCCACATTATTCTTGCTACTATAGCATGAGGCAAACTCACATGACAAGTGAGAATTTTATTGAGCTTGTATTAGGGGTTGCCGCGGCCTTCAGGGCTTATCCCCTTCGTTCAGGAAAGCAAGTTTGCGCATGTACTAGCGGTTGTATGACAGGTACGATCGGGAATATTTGTGTAGTGAATCGTTAGCGCCATGAAAAGTTAAGGTCATGAAGCGGCTGCAGCTGTAATCGCGAATTTGCCATTAGCTCGGTGCATTTCGCCAATTGTTCCGCCTGTAATGTGAAATTTGCCATTACAGGCCTCCAATGCTGATGTATGGGTGGTATTCTCGCGCTGTAATCGCGAATTTGCCATTAACCCGGTACATCCCGCCGATTGTTCCGCCTTTAATGTGAAATTTGCCATTACAGGCCTCCAATGCTGATGTATGGGTGGTATTCTCACGCTGTAATCGCGAATCTGCCGTTGCCCTCAAAAAAAGGAACCGCAGCACGATCAACGTGCCCACGGTTCCCAGCCCTTCTAACGCATCCGATAATACAAATCGTTCCAGCGAAGCTCATTGCGGAACGTGTCCAACGAAGTGTTCTTGTTAATCACCAAACACTCGATGCCCGTCAGCTCAGCCCAGTCGCGAAGCTGCTCCGTCGTGACCTTGTAGGAGAACACGGTGTGGTGCGCCCCGCCTGCATGGATCCACGCCTCAGCCGACTCCTGCAGCGAGGGCTGCGGCTTCCAGAGCACGCGGGCTACCGGAAGCTTCGGCATGTCGCGCTCCGGCTTCACCGCATCCACCTCATTGATCAGCAACCGGAAACGGCTGCCCATGTCAATGAGAGAAGCATTCAGCGCAGCGCCGTCGCGGCCGTTGAAGATCAAGCGGGCCGGATCCGATTTGCCGCCGATGCCCAGCGGATGCACCTCAATGCGCGGCTGATCCGCCGCAATGGTCGGGCAAATCTCCAGCATATGGGCGCCAAGCACGAGCTCATTGCCCGGCTCAAAATGATAAGTATAGTCCTCCATAAAGGACGTACCTTCGTTGCCGGCGATGATTTTCATCAGGCGGGTAAGCGCCGACGTTTTCCAGTCGCCCTCGCCCCCGAAGCCGTAGCCGTCCGCCATCAGGCGCTGAACCGCTAGACCCGGCAGCTGCTTCATGCCGTGCAGGTCCTCGAACGTCGTCGTGAAGGCGCCGAAGCCGCCTTCCTCAAGGAACGATCGCAGTCCGAGCTCAATGCGCGCCTGCTCCAGAATGGCAGCCTTCACCGCGCCTTCCGCACGCGCTTCCGGCGACAGAACATACAGCTCCTCGTATTCCTTGAACAGCTGCGTTACCTCGGCATCGCTCACATCCCGCATCCGCGCAACCAAGTCGCCGATCCCGTAGCCGTTTACAGACCAGCCGAACTTGATTTGCGCTTCGACCTTATCCCCTTCGGTTACCGCTACTTGACGCATATTGTCTCCGAATCGCGCCACCTTCAAGACCCTGCTCTCATTCAGCGCCACGGCCGTCCGAATCCAGCCGCCGATCCGCACACGCACGACCGGATCCTCCCAATAACCGACGACCACCTTGCGGGCAATGCCCATGCGAGCGCCGATGTGACCATACTCGCGATCCCCGTGAGCCGCTTGATTCGTGTTCATGAAATCCATGTCGATGCTGTCCCATGGAATATCGCGATTGCACTGCGTGTGGAGGTGCAGCAGCGGCTTGCGCAGCTCGGACAGGCCGGCGATCCACATTTTGGCGGGAGAAAAGGTGTGCATCCACGTGATGATTCCGGCACATTCGGCATCCGCATTCGCTTCGATGCACAGGCGGCGAATGTCCTCGGGCGTCGTCAGTACTTCCTTGAACACAATAGGATGGGAAATCGCCGAATCACGATCCAGTCCTTCAGTGATGACACGAGAGTTCGCTTCTACTTCCTTCAGCGTTTCCGGTCCGTACAAGTGCTGGCTGCCGGTGACAAACCAGAATACATAAGGCTTGCTAGTCAACATTTCCATAACCTCCCTGGAATATATGATCCTATAATGCCGCTTCTTTAATCGACTTGAGCCGCTTCATCACATCGTTCCCGCCGCGGCCGAAATAATCATGCAGCCGGTTGTATTCTTGGTACAGCTTCTCGTATACTTCCACGTTTTCCGGAATCGGCTTGAACGTTTCGTCCTTTACGCGAGCCATCTTCCTCGCCGCTTCCACGATCGAATCGTAGCCGCCCTTCTCCGCTCCCGCCGCTACAGCACCGAACATCGCCGCGCCAAGCGCAGGCGTCTGCTTGGAAGCGGCTACCTTGATCTCCCGGTTCGTCACGTCGGCGTAGATCTGCATCAGCAGCTTGTTCTTCTGCGGAAGTCCTCCGCAAGCGTACAGCTCGTGCACCTCGACGCCGTTCTCGTGGAAGGCGTCTACGATTTTGCGCGTACCGAAGGCCGTGGCCTCCAGCAAAGCGCGGTAAATCTCCTCCGGCTTCGTAAGCAGCGTACAGCCGATCAAAAGGCCCGTCAGGTCGGCGTCCACTAACACGGAACGGTTCCCGTTCCACCAGTCCAGTGCCAGCAGGCCCGACTGGCCCGGTTTATACGCCGCCGCTCGCTGCTCCAGCCATTCATGGACGTTCAAGCCTTCGCGCTCCGCCGCTTCCTTCACGTAGGCAGGCACCGCTTCATCCACATACCATGCAAAAATATCGCCGACCGCCGACTGCCCCGCCTCATAGCCGAGGTAGCCCGGGATGATGCCGTCCTCAACAACGCCGCACATTCCTTCAACCCGCTTTTCCTCGGGGCCGAGCAGCATATGGCAGATCGACGTGCCCATGGCCATAACCAGCTTCCCCGGCTCGACCACACCAACGGCTGGAACCGCCGCATGGGCATCCACGTTGCCGACCGCCACTGCCGTGCCCGGCTTCAGCCCCATGATTGCAGCCATCTCTTCCGTCAGCTCGCCCGCCTTGGAGCCAAGCGGCAGCACTTCGCCCCGGAGCTTCGTCTCCGTCAAATTCTCCAGCCGGGGATCGAGCGCACGGAAGAAATCCTTGCCCGGGTAGCCGTTCTGCTTATGCCAGATCGCCTTATACCCGGCCGTACAGCTGTTGCGGACAATGTTCCCCGTCATCCGTGAAACGACCCAATCCGTCGCCTCGAGGAACTGATCCGCACGGGCATATACCTCAGGAGCCTCATTCAGAATTTGCCATGCCTTCGCCATCATCCACTCGGACGAAATTTTTCCGCCGTATCGAGGCAGGAACTCTTCCCCGCGAGCCTCGGCAATATCGTTGATCAGGTTCGCTTCATCCTGAGCCGCATGATGCTTCCACAGCTTCACCCAGCTGTGAGGATTGTCCTTCCACTCCGCCTGCAGGCAAAGCGGCTCCCCGTTCTCATCGATCGGAAGCATTGTACACGCCGTAAAATCAATTCCCAACCCGATCACGTCGTCCGGGTTCACGCCTGAAGCTTCCAGCACGGCCGGCACCGATCGTCTCAGCACCTCGATATAATCCGCAGGATGCTGCAGCGCCCAATCATGCTCCAGCTTCATGCCCGATTCCGGCAGCCGCTCGTCGATCACCCCGTGTGGATATGGCGTCACATGATCGGCTACCTCCGTGCCGTCGGTCAAATCCACCAGCACCGCACGCCCCGATTCCGTACCGTAGTCCACACCGATTGCATACTTCTTCCCCATGAGCCTTTAACCTCCCCAATAAGATTACTTCTGGCCGTAATACGCGTTCGCCCCATGCTTCCTCAGAAAATGACGGTCCAGCAGCGTCTGGTCCATCGCTCCGATCGAAGGATTGAGCTGCAGCGTGTGAAGTCCGATCTTCGCCACTTCCTCGAGCACCACGGCGTTATGGACGGCATCGTGAGCGTTCTTACCCCAGCTGAACGGCGCATGGCAGTTCACCAGCACGCCTGGAACCTGCACCGGATTCAGTCCTCGCTTCTCGAACGTCTCAATAATGACATGGCCGGTTTCGAGCTCGTAGGCTCCGCGAATTTCCTCCTCCGTCATCAGGCGGGTACATGGGATTTCTCCGTAAAAATAATCCGCATGCGTCGTCCCTAACGCCGGAATGCCGCGACCTGCCTGTGCCCAGCTCGTCGCCCACGGCGAATGGGTATGAACAATGCCGCCGATCCCGGGGAAGGCCCGGTAAAGTGCTAAATGCGTCGGCGTGTCGGAGGAAGGTCTCAGCTTCCCTTCCACGACCTCGCCTTGAAGATTCAGCACCACCAGGTCCTCTTGCTTCAGCTCTTCATAAGGAACCCCGCTCGGCTTAATCACGACAAGGCCGCTGTCTATGTCGATACCGCTGACATTCCCCCATGTAAACGTAACCAATCCGTACCTTGGCAAATCCAGGTTTGCTTCCAGTACTTCCTGCTTCAGTTGTTCTAACAACTTGACTTCATCCTTTCCGCAAACGTCTCGCTTTCTATCCCTTATTATACATTTGTACGTACAAATTAGCTATACATTTTTTCCCTTCTAGCGAGATTCACAGCTCCCGGGTCGATTCGCGTACAATAAGCTCCGGTTTAAATACCTTATTGTCCGAGCGGCTCACCTGCCGCTTCTCAATCATGGCTATAATCCACTCCGCCGACGCCGTGCCGAGCTCCTCCTTCGGATGCGTCAGCGTCGTCAGCTTCACCTCCGTCGCCGTCGCCAGCGGGGAATCGTCGAAGCCAACCACCGATACGTCCTGCGGGACGCTGAGTCCGGCCTGCCGGATCGCCTCCAGCAGCAGTACGGCAAGCTCATCGTTGTAGCAGACGAAGGCCGTCGGCCGTTCCGAAGCCGCACCCAGCATCCCCAAAGCAGCTTCATACGGCTTGGTGCCCTTTTCCTCCGTCTTGTAATGAACCACAAGCTCCGGAGACAGGGGTACCTGCAGCTCCCGGTGCGCCCGGATGAAGCCCTTCAGCCGCCCTACTCCCTGAAGGTCGTCCGACTTGAAGAACCCGGCGATTCTTCGGTGGCCGAGCCGCAGAAGATGCTCCGCCGCCAAGTATCCGCCCCATTCGTCATCAACCTTTACGCAGGGACAGTCCATCTCTGCATAGCGCTCGTTGATCATCAGATACGGGATGCCGTGATAATCCAGCGACAAATAATGGGCCAGGTTCGGGTTCCCTTCCGCACTGCGCGTCGGCTCGATAATCAGGCCGCTCAGCGGCTGGCTCATCATCATTTGCAGGCTGTCGAGCTCCTTGGCCTTATCGTTATCCGTACTGGAGAGCAGCATTCGGTAACCGCGTGCCCGCAGCGCCGCCTCCGCTCCCCGAACGATATGGGGAAAGATGTAATCCGAAATATAAGTCGTAATGATCCCGACGGTTTGTACCTCCTGCGTCTGGCGGTTCAACGGTACCGACACGAAGGTGCCCTTCCCCTGAACGCGCTGCAGCCAGCCCTCGCGCTCCAATTCGCCGAACGTTTGACGTACGGTTTGCCGGCTTACGCCGAATCGTTCCGCAATCTCGAGCTCGGTAGGCATCTGATCGCCGGTCTTCAGCTGACCCGTATGAAACCAGCTCATAATTTCTTGCTTTAATTGCATGTATTTAGGAAGTTGTCTTTGATCGGACACCCGCTCACCTCATAGCCTCTCTTGAACTTACGCGAATTTGTATTGTCATTATTATACCACCCTTCCAAGTTGTATGTACATATTTCTGCACAGCCTTTCATCTAACGCAAAAAAAGCCCAGAACCCTCATTCCAGGATCATTGGGGTTGACAATATCTTGAAACTGATGTAAAACTGATGATAATTAAATACCCTGTATTTAAATTCATTGACGAGAAAGAGTACGCTGAACCCCTTGTCCCCCAGAGAGTTGGCCATGTGCTGAAAGCCAACGTTCAAGACTTAGCGGAAAATCCTCTCCGAGAAGGAAGGCTGAAGCGTTCGAAGTAAGCCGACCCGGGATCCTGCCGTTACAATGGACGCGTATGTTGGTACGTAGCAGAGTGTCGTAAGCTCATGTTTTCATGATTCCTTACGGAACAAGGGTGGTATCGCGAGAAGTAAATCTCGTCCCTTACGGGGCGGGATTTTTTTGTTTTTCCGCAAATCATGCTTCTAAAAGAGAGGGATGGGACACATGAGGAAGGTGGATTCGAAGGAAAAAGCAAGAACACGCGAGCTGCGCGTTCTCGAGCAGTGGAAGCGGCAGGATACGTTCCGCAGATCGATTGATAACCGGGAGGGGAAGCCGAACTTCGTTTTCTATGAGGGGCCTCCGACGGCCAACGGAAAGCCGCATATCGGGCATGTGCTCGGACGGGTGATTAAAGATTTCATCTGCCGGTATAAAACGATGTCCGGTTACCGCGTCGTTCGCAAGGCGGGATGGGACACCCACGGCCTTCCTGTCGAGCTCGGCGTCGAGAAGCAGCTTGGCATCTCCGGGAAGCAGGAGATCGAGGCGTACGGGATTGCGGAATTCGTTGAGAAATGCAAACACAGCGTGTTCGAATATGAAAAACAATGGCGCGAGCTGACGGAGGCGATCGCCTACTGGACGGACATGGACCACCCTTACATCACGCTGACGAACGAGTACATCGAGAGCGTGTGGCACGTTTTGTCCGTGATCCATAGCAAGGGCTTGCTGTACCGGGGGCATCGGGTCAGTCCGTATTGTCCGGATTGCCAGACCACTCTCAGCTCGCACGAGGTAGCGCAGGGCTATGAAGACGTCAAGGATTTGAGCGCCACCGTTAAGTTTCGCAGCAAGCGCGGCCGCGAAACCTTCCTTGCCTGGACGACAACCCCTTGGACGCTTCCCGCCAATATCGCCTTGGCCGTCCATAAGGACATCGACTACGTGAAGGTTAAACAGCAGGGTGAAGTATACATTGTCGCGGAAAAGCTGGCTGAGAAGGTCATGAAGAATGACTACGAAATTTTGTCCCGGCACAAGGGCTCCGAATTCGTGGGCGCTTCCTACGAGCCGCCCTTCGGTTATATTCAGGCGAACAAGGGGCATATCGTTGTGGATGCCGGCTATGTCAGCGATACGAGCGGCACCGGGATCGTTCATATTGCGCCCGCTCATGGCGAGGATGATTACCGCACCGCCCGGCAGCACGAGCTAGATTTTGTGAATGTCGTTACTCCGGCCGGACGTTACACCGAACAGATTGCCGATTACGCCGGACGGTTCGTTAAGGAGTGCGACCTCGATATCGTCAAACGCTTATCCGAACGCGGTCTGCTGTACTCCAAGGAACGATATGAGCACAGCTATCCGTTCTGCTGGCGCTGCAAATCTCCGCTGCTCTATTATGCAATGGAGAGCTGGTTTATCAAAACCACTGCGGTGAAGGAGCAGCTGCTCGAGAATAACAGAAGCATTGATTGGTATCCGGGCCATCTTCAGGAAGGACGCTTCGGTAAATTTCTGGAGGAGCTGGTTGACTGGAATATCAGTCGAAACCGATATTGGGGTACGCCGCTTAACGTGTGGGTATGCGGCGATTGCGGATCCGAGTATGCGCCGGGCAGCGTGAAGGAGCTGTCGGAAAAGGCAGTGAAGCCACTGCCAGCTGACCTGGAGCTGCATAAGCCTTACGTAGATGAAATTCATCTGCACTGTTCCTGTGGAGGCACCATGCAAAGAACCTCGGAAGTGATCGATGTCTGGTTTGACAGCGGCTCGATGCCATTTGCTCAATACCATTATCCGTTCGGGGATAAGCAGCAGTTTCAAGAGCAGTACCCCGCCGACATGATTTGCGAAGGCATTGACCAGACAAGAGGCTGGTTCTTCAGCCTCCTGGCCGTTTCCACGCTGTACAACGGCAAGCCGCCGTACAAAGCCGTCCTTTCCACCGGACATGTGCTGGATGAGAGCGGACAGAAAATGTCCAAGAGCAAAGGCAACGTCATCGACCCTTGGGAAATCATCGAGGAGTACGGTACGGATGCCTTCCGGTGGGCACTGCTGTCCGACAGCGCACCTTGGAACAGCAAGCGGTTCTCGAAGCAAATCGTCGCTGAAGCCAAGTCGAAGGTGATCGACACCCTGGTGAATGTCCATTCGTTTTATACGCTGTACGCGACCATCGATCAATATGATAAGGATAAGTATCCAAAGCGGGCGGCTTCGAACGAATTGGACCGCTGGATCCTGTCGCGGCTGAACCGCACCCTGCAGTTGGTTACGAAAGGTCTTGAGGGGTACGACTTCCTGAATCCCGCGAAGCAGCTGGAGACACTGATCGATGAGCTGAGCAACTGGTACATCCGCCGATCGCGCGACCGATTCTGGGGCAGTGAAATGACCGAGGATAAACTCTCCGCCTATCAAACTCTGGAGGAGGTGCTGCTGACGATTTCCCGCATGATGGCGCCCTATACCCCGTTCCTAGCAGAGGATCTGTACGGCAACCTGGGTGGAACCGGCAGCGTTCATTTGACGGACTTCCCTCAAGTGGACGAAGCTGCGATAGATCCGCGGCTTGAGGCTGAGATGGAAACCGTGAGGCAAATCGTGGAGCTCGCACGAAGCATCCGTAACGAAGCCGGAATCAAGACGCGTCAGCCGTTATCCGAGCTCATTATGATGCTGCCGCATGAATTCGATGCGGGCGGGTTCGAGGACATCATAAAGGACGAGATCAATGTGAAGGCCATTCGAATCGAATCAAACGACAGCGAATTCGTCGACTTCAAGGTCAAGTTAAATTTGAAGGTGGCCGGCAAAAAGTACGGCAAGCTCGTCGGAGCCATTCAGAACCGGCTAAAGGAGCTGACGTCCCAGGAAACGAAGCAAGCCGTCGAGCGCGGTTCTGTCCAAATCTCTCTTGACGGGGAAAACCTAACGATTCCGCTGGAGGAGCTCCTCGTAGAGAAGCACGCCAAAGCAGGCTTCGCTTCGGCAGCCGGCTACCAAATGACCGTTGCTCTGAACACCGTCATCACGGAGGAGCTGGAGCAAGAGGGGTTGGTCCGCGAAATCATCCGCGCCGTACAAGATTACCGCAAGAAGCTGGACCTGCCGATCGAGAAACGGGTTGACCTTGCGCTTGCCGTCGACCCGCAGTTGCGGAAAGCCATAGATCGGTTTGAACACGTGTTACGTGAGAACGTGCTTCTATCCGGCCTCACCTATACAACGGAGCCGGATATGGAATTCGTTTCGATCGAGGATCAGCGAGTAGGCATTAGCATAAAGTAACGATTTCCGCAAGAAAAGCAGCGAGGCTGCTGTACTTAGGTACGGCAGCCTCATGTTGCGGGTTGTCTCCTGTCGAAGGAATATTTGTTCTTGTGCTTCCGTTCATAACGTTCCCACTGCTCAAGAAAGAGATAGAACATCTCTCCGAAGTTGAGTCCTTCCGGGTACTGCTCAACCAGCTTCATCTCTTCGATTTCAAAGTCGGGCAGTCGTTCCAACCCGAAAATCTCAGCAAAATAAACCATTCCATAGCTGCCATTCCACTTGTAAATGCCAAACGGCTCCAGCTCAAAATGAACGGCACCTGTTTCTTCGTAGAGCTCCCTTGCAGCCGCCGCTAGGCAAGCTTCCCCTTTCTCCTTGTTCCCTCCGGGAATCTCCCAGCCGCCTCGTTTTTTATTCTTGATGATGACCCATTTCCCTTGATATGCCGTCACCAGCACAACAAATTGAATGAATTCATCCTGAATCTCATGAGTCTCGTACCATGGAAGCATACTTCCCCCCCTCCCGACTACATCACCGAAAGCAAGTCACCTAAGGACTTGATGATCATATACGGCTGAGCGGAGGCGTGGGCAGGGATTCCGGCGCCTTTGTGATCAACCCATATCCCTTTGATACCCAAACGCTGAGGTGCTGCAATCTCCCATTCAAAGTTATCCCCGATCATCCAGGCTTCGTCGGCCGTAACGCCTAACCGCTCCAGCGCATGTAAATATATGCGTTCCTCCGGCTTCCCGATGCCGAACTCGCCTTCAACCAAAATACAGTCAAACAGCGGAGCGAGCTCGAAACGACGGATTTTGTTCCACTGCGGCACCGCGTTTCCATTGGTAAGTAACGCCAGCTTGATTCCTTTTCTTCGAAAGTGGGTAATGACTTCAATGGAATCAGGAAATAGGGTAACGGCCCGATCCCTCTCTTCACCATATGCAATCGCAATATGGCCCGCTAAGGAGCTATCTTCGATGTTATATTGCTGTAGAGCTTGAGCAATAATGCTTTGTCTTGCTTTATAAAGGTCAAGCCTTCCTATTCTGTGTCTTTCGGGATCGCTCCAGAACTGACTTGCCGTTTGTTTTATCTTCAAGACCAGCTCGTCCGTATGGAATGCTTCTTTAATTGACAGATGCTTATCGATGGAAGCTCTCCAGCACATGTCGGTATCGACACCTTGATCGTAAGCTATGATGGTATCGTCCATGTCAAGCAGGATTGCTTTGGGCAAAGGCGCCTTCATTGAAACACTCCCTGTTTATAATAATGAATTCAGTATACATCAAGTAAAAAGGGGCGGTTACCGTCATGTTTCTTTCAGGCTCGCTTTTTTGGGACTTACTCTCTATCGGGATCAACGTATCCCTGTTTATGATCGTGTGGGGAAGCAAGCTCATTCGCTTTGGGCGTTGAACTAATTTTGACTCGTTTGTTTGCTATACCCCCAATGCTTGTCTCAATACTGCCGCAGCATTCAGATTGCCTCTCTCCTCTGCCAGAGCTAATGCTGTGACACCGTCTTCTTGCCTAGCATGAACATCCGCTCCATGATCAAGCAGCAGACGGATCATCTCGACGTTATCGTCATGAAATGCAGCAGAATGCAAACAGGTATGCCCGTTGCTATCAAATACCGTGGTCGAAGCGTTGTGTGCCAGAAGCAGCTTCAGCAGCACCATGTTTCTTTCTCCCGCAATGGCTGCGTGTAACGCGGTGTTGGACGGGATATAGCTTAACTTCGACTGGGACAAAGCATTCACATCGGCTCCATATTGCAGCAGCAGTCTGGCGGCATCGGTTTGACCGAAATGGGCGGCAAACCCCAGCGGTGCTAACCCATCCGGATTGACAGTGTTGGCAAGAGCAGGATTCTGGTCCAGATGAGCTTTCATGACTTCCGTTTCACCGTTGCGAACGGCTGTGAAAAACTCGACGATCATTCGGTAACCTCCATCGGTTCATTTTTGTAGCCTTAGATAGGAAGTGCTGAATTGAAGCTATTCCAAGCAAGATAAATGCAAAGTAACGCAGCGCCGAAAAAGATACCGGAAATTTTCAGATTTCTTCGCAGCTTCCACCCGTAGGAGCAAAAAAAGACAGCGGCAGCTAATTTAGCATAGCCCTGATAATGAGGGTCATAGTGAAAGAAGGAACTGCTGAAAATAACGGAAGAGAGCAAAGAGGCCGCGATAACCGTTTGAAACCACCAAGGCTCTTTCAAAAACTGTCTATACATGAGCTTTATCCTTTGCATGACCTCAGCAGCCCTTTCTCCACCGATTTCTTACCCCTTTTCGATTCTCGATATTTTCCACTCGTTCTTTTTCTTCACCAGTGTTAGAATGACGACCTCTTTGGAGACGCGGTTGCCATGATCCAGCGAGCGAAAGCCATCGTTAAATTGAATGTTCACTTCTACTTCAGCATAGTTATGACGAATTTGCAGAAACTCCGTTGACTGTTGAATCAACTTGCCGATATAGAGGGATTCCTTAGCAAGAAGAGCCTCAGCGGTGCTTCCCCGCTCTGTTAAGCCGGTAGCTTCCTCCTTATGGTTCTCTTGCTGCAGCGCGGAAAAAAACAAGTCCACAACGGTTTTGATTCGAGCTTGCTCTTCCTTTTGGGAAGAGCACCCTGCTGTTGCTCCCAGGAGCAAAAGTAAGATGACAGCGAAGCATATAAAGTATTGGCAGGCTGCCGGATGGAACATGCGCTTACGTGCCATTCCCATTCCTCCGTTGCACCCGCTCCATACTCGCAAGCTGCTTCGGCAGCAAGCCATAATACCTTTTGAAGCTTTTAATAAAATGGGATTGATCATAGTAGCCGTAATTCACAGCAGCCTCCGTCAAGCTGGAATAGTTGCCGCTATGTAGCTCCTGCAGCATACATTGAAAACGGACAATCCCGAGCATCTCCTTCGGGCTCACACCCAGCTCCTGCGCAAAAACTCTTCTAACATGCCGTTCGCTATAACCCAGCTTCTCCGCCAGTAGCGAGCCAGTCATGTTCCCTTTACAAAAATACATCGATTTCATGCCCGCTTGAATCAACGAACCGGTTGAAAGGTCGGCAAGGGACAACAACTGCTTCAGTTGGGATTCCATTATCGTAATCATATCGGAAACAGCCTTCGCCGTGACCAATGCTTCCGCCATACGTAGTCCAGCGGCTCCCCAGATCTCTTCCAAATATACATGATGGCTCAAGAACGCCGATACCGGGCATTTCAAAATGCGATCGGCCGTTTCCGTATAAAGCCGGACCCCGAACAAGGACTCCGCGCGGGAAAGACTCATCACCTCGTACCGGGTCATCAGTCCCGTGATAAAGGCTGCCTTGGACGAGGAAAATGAACGGCGGTTAACGATAATATCCACGCAACCATCGGGAATGATTCGGTGCAGCATATGTCCATGGCCTGAATGAACATCCAAACTCCAGTAACAGGCGACAAAGGGAGCCAGCTTCCCGCTTGGCGCATATTCGCGGTAGCTGTAGCCCGGCTGCTGCAGCTCCTTCTGCAACCCGGGGGGCTGTATAGGACGATAACCGTGTAAAAGGTTCACCGAATGACCACCTTGCCAGCAGTGCGCTGTATAGTTATGTATTACACTACCACAGCTCTTCGACAGCCACAATATGGAAAACGAAAAGGAACCGCCTCCCTTAATGGAAGCGGCTCCCGACTTGGTTTCTACGCAAATTCATTCAGCTTCTCGGGAATCCAGTCTCTTACACCGTTATCTTCAATAATGCCTAAGACCACATCGGTAATATCCGGATCCGCCATTAATCTATCTTGAACGCGGAATTTGATATCGTCGGCATCGGCTAAAGACAAGCCTTTGCGTAATTCGATCATCGCATCCACGTGATAGTAACGTCCTTCTTGCGTGATTCGAATGCTGTTAATGTCGGTTACGTCTTTATCCGACAGGATGATCCTTGTCACCTTGTCGGCAATATCACGGGGAGCAGCTACCCCAATGAGGCCGACCATATTGTCGTATCCCACCCGGAAGGCGACACCCACCATCAGAAAGCCGATCAGCATCGTAACGACACCGTCAACAGCGTACACAGCGGTTAGTGATGTAATCAATACCGCAGCCATCGCCAGTAATGCTCCCGTTACGGCTACGAGATCCTCGTAGAAAACCAGTCGGGTCGGAGGCGCAGCTCGTCCCACATGCTTGAAGGAAGCTGCCATATAACCCCATCCCTGAGTCTCTACCCGGGCTTCCTTAACAATTTCCTTCATCGCCTTCAGCAGAATGGCACCGTCAATCAGAAGATTCAGCAGCAGGATGAATACGTTCAGCCAAAAAGCTCCGCCTCCGCCTGCCGGATGCTGCAGTAAATGCCAGCCTTCGCGAATCGTCTCGTATGCCATAATGGTAACAACAATGACGGCAATCATACAGAAGATGTTAATCACACGACCGAAGCCCGTCGGGAATTTGCGGGTCGGCTTTTTCTCGGCAAGCACGCTTCCTACGAATACAAAGCCTTGGTTGATGCTATCCGCCAGCGAATGCATGGCCGACGCAAACATGGCGCCGCTTCCGCTAAAAGCAGCTCCGATGCCTTTCGCAACAGCGATAACGGCATTTCCTACCATGGCCACCGCGGAAGATTTGTTACCTTTCTTGATCAATTGCAGTACATTTTCTCGTTCGGGTTCCGGGTCCATTGTTCCTCCTGAATTTTGTGTAAAATAACTCGCTCAGCATTCATGTATTATGCCTTGCATTTAAACTCAATATGAAAATTATACGTGTGAAGGAGGCAAGAAGTTTCATCGTTATTTTTGATACCTATCCGAGCTCTTGGTATAATCAAGAATCATCTTACATAAGAGGTGGAACATCTTTTGCCAAAAAAAGCAAAGTATATTATTGGTACAGCATTGGTTATTTGGCTGCTATTTTTTATTACGGACTTTTCCCTTGCAAAAGTAAATAAATCCCCTATCTTCTCAGTTCCCGTAGTCATGTACAAAGACGGCGGTTCCGCAGAATACTATGGCCTGGGATATAAAGTTATTAAATACGTTAATCTAGATGCCGAGAAAGGATCGGAGGTAGTAAGAGTCGATATGGGTACTTGGTTTATAAGATTTAAGCCTTCCGAGAAGTAAAAGGAAGCCGCCCGCAATATACATTGGGCGGCGTACACTTTATCTATATATGCTCGATCTTGATCAAATTCGTGCTGCCCGACTCTCCTACCGGCACGCCTGCGGAGATCACCACGAGATCGCCCTCGCTCACCAGCCCGGTGCCCCGTCCCTTGACAAGAGCGGCTTGAATCATCTCATCCGTCGACTTCACACGCTCACCCAGTACCGGCGTCACGCCCCACACCAGACTTAGGCGCCGAACCACCCGCTCATCCGGTGTCACCGCAATAATCGGAGCCGAAGGACGATACTTGGACACCATCCGGGCCGAGAATCCGCTCTCGGTCGGCGTTATAATCGCCTTGGCTTGCAGTCCCAAGGAGGCGCCTACGGCCGCCTGGCTTACTACCTCCGTCACGTTCGTCTTCTGCACGGCGCTCTTCGTGCGAAGAAGCTCCTCGTAGGGCAGCATCGACTCCGCCTTTTCCGCGATGGATGCCATCGTTTGCACCGACTCTACAGGATATTTCCCCGCAGCCGTTTCACCGGACAGCATCAGCACGTCGGTTCCATCCAGCACCGCATTCGCTACGTCGCTCGCCTCCGCACGTGTCGGACGCGGGTTGGACTGCATCGAATCCAGCATGTGCGTAGCCGTAATGACCGGCTTGCCGGCCAGATTGCTCTTGTGAATCATTTGCTTCTGCACAAGCGGGACATCCTCAACCGGAATCTCTACGCCGAGATCGCCCCGTGCCACCATCAAGCCGTCCGATGCCTCCAGGATGCGGTCCAGCTCGTCTACTCCTTCTTCGTTCTCAATCTTGGAAATGATCTGCACATGGCCGGCTCCGAGCTCCTCCAGCATACGCCGAACCTCAAGCACGTCCTCGGCTTTCCGTACGAAGGACATCGCAATAATGTCGACCTGCTGCTCGACTCCGAATCGGATGTGCATCACATCCCGCTCCGTTACCCCCGGAAGCGACGTCTTTACACCCGGCAGATTCACGCCCTTGCGCGCTTTGATCTTGCCTCCGTTCAGGATGCGGCAGTGAATCTCCGTTCCCTCTATCGACTCCACGCGAAGCTCGATCAAGCCGTCATCGATCAAAATCCGCGAGCCCTCACGCACGTCCTTCGTCAGCCCGTCATAAGAAACCGATATCCGCCCCGCATCTCCCGTTATTTGCTCTGTCGTCAGCGTCAGCGATGCGCCGGTCTGCAATTCGTAGGCCGGCTCCTGCAGCAGTCCCGTACGAATCTCCGGGCCTTTAATGTCCAGCAGAATCGCCACGGGAGCACCAAGCTCCGCTGCGGCCTGCCGAACCCGCTCGATTCGGCCCTTATGCTCATCAAGGTCTCCATGTGCCAAATTCAACCGGGCTACGCTCATTCCCGCGCGAATCATATCCTTCAATACAGGCACGGAATCGCAAGCCGGTCCCATCGTACAAATGATTTTCGTTTTACGCATCGTCATCACAGCCTCCACGGAATACTTATTTGCGCTTATTGTACTCCGACATAAATCGACTGACTATGAATAATAGCACACTAATTGTATAATAGTACGATAATTATAAGAACGAAGAAGGGACTCCCTCCGATGCTTCAAATGAATTCGGTTCACTATCACAAGGGAAGCAGCTGGTATGAAGAAGCCGACAGCGGGGCTGAGACCTGGCAGCTCGTGCTGATGTGTTACGGGAAATGCGTCTATTGGTTCGGCCAGCAGAAGCTCGTGCTGGGGAAGGGCGACCTTCTCCTCATTCCGCCCCATACGGTCTTCTACGGCAAAAGCATTCCTACCGTATCGCACGAAAAATATGCCGCAGCCTTCCTTCCGCAGGAATCGGCAATAGCACTGCCGATGCTTCTTGGAACGGACCCGCTGCACTTTCGGACCGGCATGTTCGAGCTGCTGCATGAACGGTTTCGCTCCCTGCATGCGGAAGCGCAGCACGCCAACGTTTACAGCGGGACCATGTGTGTGGCGATCCTGCTGGAGCTTCTTGCACATGCCAACCGGGAAGCGGATCGTTCTCTTGCGCAATCCAATTCGGTTAAACACCGACATGTGGAGCAAATGAAGGGGTACATTCAGAACCATTACCGCGAGAAAATCACCAAGGACAACCTGGGCGCCGTCATCGAGAAGAGCCCGAATCATGCCGCGGCCGTGTTCAGCGAGGTCACCGGGCAAACCATCGGCGAGTTCACTTATGCCCTCCGGGTGAAAACCGCCGTCTACCTGCTGCAGCACTCGCAGATGACCGTTCAAGATATCGCGGATTATTTGGGCTTCTGCGATTCCTCCTATTTTCACCGGGTGTTCAAGCGCCATACCGGCCGGACGCCGTCGTATTATCTGAAGGACCGGGAACCGCCGGTTTACTAAGTTGGCGGGTTTACCCCCTGTGTATCAGCTGCTCCCGCTTCGGTCCGACGGAAATCATCCGGATCGGTACGCCGATCCGTCTTTCGATGTGCAGAACATACTCTTGTGCCTCCGTCGGAAGCTCTTCGAAGCGCCGAGCCCCGGAGATGTCGCAGCCCCAGCCGGGCAGCGTTTCCCAGACAGGCTCAGCCCTTTCCAGCACTGCGGTTACCGGGAATTCGCGAACCGTTACTCCGTCTACCTTGTAGGCCGTACAAATCGGAATCTCCTTCCGGTATCCCAGCACGTCCAGATTCGTCAGCGCAACCTCCGTTGCTCCTTGAAGCCTGCAGCCGTACCTTGTGGCGACCGCATCGAACCATCCCATGCGGCGAGGCCGACCTGTGGTGACGCCATACTCCCCGGCATCGCCGCCTCTTTCTCGCAGCTCTGCAGCTTCCTCCCCGTGCAGCTCCGTTACGAACAGCCCCTCCCCTGCACAGCTGGAGTAAGCCTTGGTCACGGCTATCACCCGATTGATTGCATAAGGAGGCAGACCCGCCCCAACCGACGCATACCCTGCCAAGGTAGAGGAGGAGGTGGAATGCGGATAAATCCCATGATCCGGATCCCGCAGCGCCCCCAGCTGTCCCTCGACGACAAGGTGCTGCCCGCGATCGATAGCGTCATGCAAGAGGACCGTCGTATCGCAGACATGAGGCTTGATTTGCTCCACAGCCTGTTGAAGCGCCGCCACGACTTCATCTGCCGCGATCGGCGGCCTGCCGTAGAGATGCTGCAAAAGCACGTTTTTGGCCGTAAGTGCAGCTTCGACTCGCTGTGCCAGCCGTTTCTCCGCATAAAGATCCGCAACCTGGATACCCAGCTTCAAAAATTTATCCGCATAGAAAGGAGCGATCCCCTTCTTGGTCGAACCGAACCGGCGGTCGCCCAGCCTCTCCTCCTCCAAAGCATCGAAGAGCAGATGGTACGGCATAACCACCTGAGCCCGGTCGGAGATTTTTAAGTTCGGATCCGGCACTCCCCGCAAATGCAGCTCCTCCCGCTCCTGTAAGAAATCGTTCAGATTCAGTGCCGTTCCCGGTCCGATGACATTCGTGACTCCGGAATAGAACACCCCGGATGGGATCATGTGCAGGGCAAACTTGCCATACTCGTTGATAATGGTATGCCCCGCATTGCTTCCCCCTTGGTACCTCACCACATAGTCTGCTTCTGCGGCTAAGACATCCGTGATTTTCCCCTTCCCTTCATCTCCCCAATTCGCCCCTACAACCGCTGTTACTCCCATATGTCGGCGCCCTCCTTAGGCTTGTGATCTGATGCTACACCACTTATTATAATAAGCGATATGATATTATAATAATGAATAATGGTTATATCAGATATAAAGTGAGTTGATATCATAATGATTGAGCATATGGACTGGTATCGTGTCTTCTACCATACCGCCAAGGCGGGAAGCCTGTCGAAAGCGGCGGAGGAGCTGTATATCACACAGCCTGCCGTAACCCATACTATCAAGCAGCTGGAGGCGAAGCTCGGAGGGCAGCTCTTTTTCCGTACGCCCCGAGGGGTCAGGCTGACCGCCGAAGGTGAGGTGCTGCTCACCTACATTGAGCAGGCGTATCATCTGATCGCGAACGGGGAGAAGAAGCTGGCCGAGCTGCACCAGCTGACCAGCGGGGAAATCACCATCGGAGCAGGCGACACCCTCTGCCGTCATGTTTTGCTGCCCCACCTGGAGCGGTTTCACGATTTGTACCCGGATGTGAAAATTCGCGTTACGAACCGTACTTCCTTGGAAACGGTAGAGCTGCTGAAGCAGGGACGGATCGATCTTGGGATCGTCAATCTCCCGCTCCATGACAAGGGCATCAAGCTGAGGGAATGCGGAACCGTTCAAGATTGCTTCGTCGTGGGGGACAAGTACAGGCATCTTGCGGATTCTCCATGGAGCTGGGAAAGCTTCCTGAGCTGTCCCTTGATTTTGCTGGAGGAAGGCAGCAGCAGCCGCGCCTATATCGACCGATATCTCCAGGCTCAAGGCGTCTATATGAAGCCGGAGCTTGAACTCGGCAGCATCGAGCTGCTGATGGAGTATGCCCGGGCAGGGTTCGGCGCCGCCTGTGTGGTGAAGGATTTTATTCGGCAGGAGCTGACGGACGGATCGTTGGTGGAGCTCCCGCTCGAGCCGCCGATTCCCCCGCGAAGCATCGGCATCGCCACGCTAAGCGATGTGCCGCTCTCCGCCGCAGCAAAGAAGTTTATTGAAATGATCGGGTAATATCACAGCCCAAAAAGCCTGCCGCTCCAAGGAGCGACAGGCTCTTCCATTCCTCGCTTACATATACACCGGCTTCACGCAGACCGGCTTCGACACTTCCACGGAACGACCCGTTGCCGTCAATCGGCCCTCGTCCCCGATCCGGAAGATCACCAGATTGTTCGAATCGCGATTCGCCGCAAACAGGTGACGGCCGCCCGGTGTCAGGGCGAAATGCCGAGGATGTCCGCCGCCGCTCGATACATGCTGAAGCAACGTCAGGCGGCCGCTGGCGGCATCGATAGCAAAGACCGCGATGCTGTCATGCCCCCGATTCGAGCCGTAAAGGTACTTGCCGTCCGCCGAAACAGCCACTTCCGCCGTTGTATTCTCGCCCTGGAAATCCGAAGGCAGCGTGGAAACCGCCTCGATCGTCTCCAGTGTGCCGCTCGCGCTGTCGTAACGGAACGCAGTCACGGTCGAATCCACCTCGTTGATCACATAGACGAACTCCCCGCTTGGATGAAACGCCATATGCCGGGGACCGGCGCCAGGGTGCAGCGCAGTGTCCCGCTCGAATACAAGCTCCCCGCGCTCCGGATTCACGGAATACGCGCGAATCCGATCGATCCCCAGATCCGCGATCAGCACATAGCGATTATCCGGCGTGAAGGTGGCGGAATGAGGGTGCGGCTGCTTCTGGCGGCTTGGATTCGCGCCTTGCCCTTCATGCCGCTTCACATCCAGCGGCTCTCCGATACGGCCGTCCTCCGTCAGACTCATCAGTCCTACCTTCGCCCCGTGATAGCTGGACAGCACGATATAACGGTCCGAGGCGTCCCGCTGAATATGACACAGGGGCGTGTCCACTCCGGTGACGCGGTTCAGCTCTTGAAGCTTTCCTTCCTCCGACAGCTCAAGGGCAACCGCCACTCCGGTTTTGCCGCCCTCGGCGCTAACCCCCTCCGCGATGGAGTACACTCTCCGGCGGGGCACATCCACATTCAGGAAGGTCGGGTTCTGCAGACCGGCTGTTCGGTCCAGCAGGGTCAGCTCTTCCCGCTCCTCATCGAATGAATAAACATACACGCCGCTGTCGGAAGCCTCCGCGTATGAGCCTACCAACACAAGCATCCTTTGCTTACTGCCGCTCATGTTCATCCTCCTTGTCGCAACACAGCTTTTCCCCTAACTGTACACTGTTGTTTTTTGGAAATCAACCCGATTATGCTATAATCACGGACAAAACCTAATTCGAATCGGAGGCTTACATTATGCTTAGCTTTGAAGAGAAACTTAACGTCATTTCCGCCTTCCCCGAACTGGAAAGAAGAAACGTATCGCTGGGACGCGTGAACTTCCACTACGAAGACAGCGTCTACGAGAAGAAAACCGTTGTTTATCATCTGCATCCGAACGGCAACGGCTTCGTCTATGTGGGACAGCTGCCGGGTTTTGCGGAGGAAGCGGACGACAAAGGCTTTGTGAACATCCGCGACTACGACGCCGAGCAACTTCGTACCCTTGTCGCGCGGTCGATCCGTTCGCTCTCCCCCGGAATCACGGAGGAAGCGGATGCGGAGGAGGGCCCTACCGAGCATCAGCTCTGGAAAGGGCCGGACGAGCAGACGCTGACCGTATACTACGAGGACGAGCTCTGGTATGTTTTCTCCGGAGAAATTCTTGAATCCGCCTTCGAAACCTATGAGGAAGTGGAGGAGTATATGGCGGAGGAAGGCTTCACCTTAGCCTAAGCAGGAAAAAGGCCGACCCCTTTAATAGGACAGGTCGGCCATCTCCTCCAGCCTCTCGATCTGACGGCATATCTCATGCTGCCATTCCGTATCTCTCGTCATGGAAGCGGCTAAAGACAAATTATAAAGTCCGGCGAGCTTTCTCGCATATACCGCGTTGTAATGCAAACAAGCCGAGAGCTCGGCCTCTTCCGAATCCGTCAAACCCCTTTGACGCTCCAGCGTCCATAGCTCCGCCATTCTCCAGTGAACCGAAAGCATCCGCAGACCCCCCTACCAGCTGTTCTAGTTTCCTAGTATAGGCAACCGGCAGCCGGCTTAGACAGACAACTCCGAAGTTTAGTACTCATACTCCCGGTTCATCATTTCCTCTTCCACAATCGCCTGCAAATCGTGCATCGTAATAAACAGCAGCTGGTAGCCTCCGCCTTGGAGCATCCTTGCTTCGCCGAGCTGCTTCATAAAGCGGGGAGAGCTTTCCGGATGGGCCTCCGCATCGTACAGGAGCAGCAGCGCATCGGAGTTTCGGATGAGGAATTTGTTCGCTTGGGAGAACTGCCAAGGCCCCTTGTACTCCTCCTTCGAAACCGAATCCACGAAGTCGGCGCTTCTCACAATCGTATTGTAGTATTCCTTCTTGTCCTCATTCCATTTCTCCGTCATCGACAGAAACGGAGTGATCACGGCCAGCTTCAGCTGGCCATACTCCCGCTTCAAATCATGCACCACCTCTCCAGCCCACAATTCCGTTCCCCATTGGCCTGTGATAATGACCCATTCCAGGCCGTCTTCGATGTGAGCGAGAAGCGTGTTGCGGATCGCTTTTTTGATATAAGGTATGGCTGCATGCTTATTATTAAAAATACCGAGCTCATTCGCCTTGTAGCCCGAAATGATTAGCCGTTTCATCCTGCATGACCTTCTTCTGAAAGAATGGCGGAAGACGCCGCTCCGCACTCCCCTCAATATACCCAACCTCCGATGAAAAAGCCACCTGCCGTTCGGGCCATTTGCGGCCGGCCTCTCTCCGCTTTCTTGACAGCCGTAAGCTGCCATGCCATATTGAACTCATTACATAGCCTGATCAGGTAAACGGAGGAGCACGGTAGCGATGAGAACGGAAGAACAGATCAAGCGGAAGCTGAACGAGCTAGTTATGCAAAAGAAGGCGCTGGAAGCCGTAATGGATGCAGACGGGCAAAAGGAAGGACTTCAGAGCCAAATCGACCGGCTGGAGCAGTCCATTCTCCTGCTGGAATGGGTGCTGAACGCACCGATGGGCAGCTACCACGTTTAGGTTCAACACCCAGCTTAAGCAACCCGCCCGCCGAACAAGACGAAAGGACCTGTCGAGTGCAGCTTTGCCTCGTACAGGTCCTTTTCGTTTATTGCTCTTTGGTGATGTGATAGGTAGCCCGCTCGGTAGTAATCTGTAAGGCTTCTCCCTGCAAAGACCCTTCCCAATCGCCGAGCAGCGGAATCTCATAGGCCTCGTCGGGAAGCGGAGGCTGCTCCGCACCGTTCAGCACGGTTCCGCTGCCGAGCAGAATCAATTTTTCCTTCGCCAGGTACTCATCGGTTTGGTTCTGAAAATGATCCGTATAAGACACGTCCTTCAGTTCTACCCGTGTCAGATCCGTGTCATCGGTTTCCCGCTTCTCGATCAGCAGTGTCTCCCCTTTGCAGGATAAGAGCCAATCGGTAATTTCATTACGATCCGTCATATTGTTACCTCCTCCAAGTTCGTTCATTGCTCGGGATTGTCATGCGGCAGCTCGAATTCGGGGGGAAGCGCTTGCTCCTCAGCCCTTACGTCTGCAATGACATTCGACCTATGCGCGGTTACGTGCAGCACTTCAGCCGCTGCGTTTGTCCCGTTGCTTTGTTGCGATGACTCGTCCGCCAACTGAATTCACGCCCTTCTCTGATCTCGCGTTAGTTATCCCACAAACTCCGCCGTTTTAGCCGGCTCGTCCTTCCAGTAGCTTCCGTCCCCGAACTGCTCACGGCAAACTTCGTGAAGAGATTGCAGCATCTCCGTGAAGTCTCGCAGGTCACAGGTATGGAACGTATCGGAGATGCTTCGATTTTCTTCTGTCACTTGATAGGAATGAAGCTCAAGGCATCCATCCCAACGGACATTCACATCGAAGCGCCGGTCCATGGTTTCCAGCTCCATAGCAGCGGTTCCTCCGTCGTCCCGTTTATGTATCGTTTTGATATTCCACATCGCAAAGACTCCCTCCGTTAGGTAAACTCTTCCGGTTAGTATGAACCAATCAGCTCCTTCCTATGAATGGCGCCAGGGAACGGGGACAGCCGGCGGGCGCTTGCCGTGGCCACAGCAAGCGCCTTTCCTTCATTAAATGACGAAATCCAAAACCTGTTCGTAGGGCAAATACGCCCGGTTCCCTCTCATCGACGGCGCGTATACATGGACGGACAGCGACCTGACGGCGTGCGGATTTTGCAGCTGATGGATTTGCCACTTGGGTGCATAAAGGAAGTGCTCACGGACTACCGGGTGTTCAGCTTGCAGATGGGGATATCCATAGCTATCCAGCTTGTAAATACAGTTCATGACCGCGCCCTCCACCACCATCGCACAGCCGCTCGATTCGCCATGGTCGTGAATTCTCGTCTCACCGCCGGGCGGCAGATGAATAAGGATAACATCCACCTCTTCGTTCTGGTAAAGCACAGTACGTCCGTAGCTGAGCTCACCGGGGTCGGATACATGTTCCTCCAGCTCTTCTGCGGTCAATTTCAGACTTTGAATCAGCGCCCGAATCTCATGAGGGGTAGGCTTTGTTACACCGGCGAACGTCGCTTCTATTCTTTTGATCAGCTCCACGGCTGCATCCTCTCCAATCATTCATAATATTTGCTTTCGATTTACATAAGAATTACTTATAAATGGATCGCGCTTCTGCCCTCCTGTTGGTTGCTTGCCTCTTGTCATCTTATAAATACTATGTATTCCTGGAAGCCTCCGGTGGTGCTTGTCCTCAGCATCTAAGTTGCAGCAGGGGAATGTGGAAATTGGTAAGGTGTATTGGTCCGCGGGGAAGCAAGAGGATTGAACCTCTTGAGAAGATCCGTGCTGAAGTAATATTCAAACGTCCGGTATCAGCTCCCTGCCTGAGCCTTCGTTCAGGACGAAGAAGGCACGCAGGCAGTACAGATGAACACCGGACGATAGGTAGCATGTCTTTATTTGATTTTGAAAATGGAGACGGAGTCGTTCAATTCTTCAGCCAGTTGGGCTAGCGATTGCGAAGTTGCTGCCGTTTCCTCTGATGCAGCCGCCGCCTCTTGGCTGGCAGACGAGATACTTTCTATAGAATGCATCACTTTGTTCGTTTGTCCGGCTTGCTCCTCGCAAGCGGCGGCGATTTCGCCTACCCTTTGTTCCGACTCGTTAATCATACCGATAATTTTCTTGAATGCCTCCCCTGTTTCCTGGGATTGTCTGACCCCTTCGAACACAGCTTTAGCGCTCTTATGCGTATTCTCTTGCATGACTTTGATGATAGCCGTAATTTGCTTCGTTGCTGCACTGCTGCGTTCGGCCAGCTTTCTAACTTCATCGGCCACGACCGCGAATCCTCTGCCCTGCTCACCCGCACGCGCCGCTTCTATTGCGGCGTTCAAAGCAAGCAAGTTCGTTTGCTCCGCAATTTCGTCGATGACCTCAATAATTTCACCGATTTTGACCGAGTCCTCCTCGAGAATCGACATCTGCGAGCTGACCTGATTCATGCTCTCTACCGAATTTTGAACGATAGTCCCGCCGTCATGCGCGATCGAGGTTGTCTTGGCAGCTAGCGCAGCCGCTTCTTCCGCATTCTCGGCAACGGAATTCATCGCAATCGACAATTCGGTAAACAACTCCTGCATATTCTGGGCAGCATGTGCCTGCGCAGAGCTTCCGCCCGCGATTTCCTCCGTCGTGGCGGAAATTTGCTGCGATGCAGCAGCGACACTTTGCGACGAATGAATCACGCCTCCGATCAACTCACGCAGCCGGTGAACCATCTGATTGACGGATGCAGACAGCTGTCCGAGTTCATCCTTAGAGCGAACCGGAACTTCCTGCATCAGATCGCCGTCTGCAATCCTTTCCGTAGTACTCGTAAGTACTCTCAATGGGCTTGTAATCGAACGAACCATCAGCAGTGCAACCAGGATGCCGATCACAATGGAGAAGACGATCACGATCAAGGTTGTAATTAGAATACCTTGGGTAGCTTGCGAGATTTCCGCCATTTCAATCGTCCCCACGATTTTCCAACCGGTTAACTTATTCGTGGTATACACAGCTCGTTTGCTTTGCCCTTGAAACACATAGTCAACCGTTCCTGAGTCCGCCCCGTAGAACTTTGATGATACGGCTTCATCGACGGCGGCACCTGCTGCTATAGTCGGGTGACTAATATATTTTTTATCTTTGTCCATAATGGTTACGTAACCGCGTTCGCCGATCGTATAGCCGTTGACGGTTTTCGCCAGCTCACTCAGATCCAGTGCGCCCCCAACTACACCAAAGCCATCATCGCTTGTTTTCGATACTTGAATGACGATATGCCCGGTGCTCGCCGAAACGGCGGGGTCGTCCACAATTGCGGTACCTTTGCTATCTCCAGCCTTGATAAACCACGACCGCTTGGTCGGGTCGTATCCGTCGTCATACTTCCGCTCGGGAGAAGTCAGCATGAGTTTCGTGTTCGTCGCGAAATAAACGGTTTCGAATTGGCTGTGTAAAGCTTTATATTGATCAAGCACTGCTTTTACTTTTACGCTTCCTGCTTGATCGACCATGGTTCCGTTGAGGTTCTTCCCGAGATAGTCCATGTCGGCTTTTCCCGTAGCAATCAGATTGTTAATTTGATTGTCCACATATTCAACATTTTCCGAAGCTTGGTGCATGATCTGCTCCGTCACGGCAGAGGCTGCCTTTTGATAGGAAAACCAGCCAATAGCTGCGGAAGGCAAAATCAGAACCACCATAAAAGCCGTAATCAATCGATTCTTTACTGACATTTTGAACATGTTTGTAGGCCTCTTTTCTTAGATGTTGTTATGTAAAATTGAACAGGGGAGCGTATCCCGAATCCTATTTTAGGCATAAAAAAACTGCTACCCCATTCGGAAAGGTGCAGTGGCTGGCTTCCTAAAATGGTAACTCGGCTGTCATGGCTAATAGCTTTAGACCCGTGGCTTTGCGTCGTTATCTTTCGATAAGTTTGCCCTTTTCAATTTTTATTAACTTATCCGTAAAAAAAACGAAAACGATCTTACGATGCTGCTAAATCCTTCATACACGTTACATCATTCGACATGTTTTCGACATTTTTTATCACTAACAGAGGTAATTCTACATGACGCTCTGTCAGTTTACAAGCTTTTTTAGGTAAATTACTATTCACCTTACTTCTTTGGACCTAAGTCCAAAGGATTACAGATGCAAAAAAAAGCCTTGAACCTCTTGGCGGTTCAAGGCTTTCTTCACTTATGCTGCGGCCAGCCTGCCGTAGTAAGGCCGAACACCGTGCCGACAGCAAGGAGAACGGTCCAAACCGCCAGACTGATCGTCATCCAGATCATAACGTATCGCGGCGACGAGCCGAAGCTAAGAGCGAGCAAAGCGGCGAGGTCCGTACCGATGATCGCTGGAGCGAGCAGCGCCAAGCCCGGGACGCCGTAGCGCTCCCAAATGCCCTTGGCCCGCTTCTCCTTTTTTGCCGACCGGGCAGCAATCTCCTCTTCCGTCACCCCCTGCTTCTGTGCCTTGCGCTGCCTTCTTCGTTGAAGCCAAGCCGAGATTTGGGTAAAGAAAAATCCGATCAGCAGCAGCGGAATGAAATTCCCCAGAAAGCCGGTAACGGAAACCGCTACCGGGTTCAGCCCCCACGCAATGCCAAGCGGCACCACCAGAAACACCTCAAGCCACGGCGCAGCCGCCATGAGAAACAAAACGACATACTGCCAGGCGGTTCCCCACCCTTGCATTTCTTCCAGCATCGATTCCTCAGCTCCTCTACTTAAGTTAAGAATGTTTTAAGATTTGACCTGAAGGTTTGTTAAGATTTCTCCCCTACACTAGGCTATACAAGAAACCGGATGGAGGGAAATCCAATGACATCGCAAAGTGCTGCCATCGAAAACCCGCAGCGCCAAAGCTTCCTAAGAGATCTCAGCCTGCTGCTGCTGATTCCGGCCGTAAGCACCTTTTATAATCAATTGAATCACGCGGGCCGGGGCACCCACAGTCTGATGACCGACCTGGACCGGGCGATTCCTGTCATAGAGGCGTTTGTCTTGCCCTATTTGGCATGGTATGGTTTTATTTTAATAGCGTTCGTATATCTATGCCGCAAAGACCGCACCTCCTATTATCAAACGCTGGTCAGTACAATCATCGGCCTCCTGGCCAGCTATACAATCTACTTCTTTTATCAGACGACGGTGCCGAGGCCGGTGCTGACGGGCCATGATTTTTTTACTGTGCTATTGCAATATGTGTATTCTACGGATCAACCGTATAATTGTTTCCCCAGCATTCATGTGCTGACCTCCTATTTAATTCTTAGAGGCTTTAAGGGAAGGCGCCAGCTTCCGCGGTTCGTTCGTGGGGCCGTATGGTTGATGTCCGTTATGATCATTGTTTCTACGCTTTTTGTGAAACAGCATGTGCTCATGGATGTGCTGGGAGCTATCGTGCTTAGCGAGATGATACGATCCGTTGTGAAATTTTTCATACCCGATGTGACAAAGGAGGCCGACCCGACATGGCAGCCCAAACCATACTTTTGGTCGACGACGAGAAGGAAATTATAGATTTGCTGGAAATTTATTTAAAAAATGAAGGCTATCGCCTGCTGCGGGCAAGCAACGGGTGGGAGGCTTTGAGCGTTCTTCAGAAGGAGGAGGTCGATCTCATCGTGCTCGACATCATGATGCCGAAGATGGACGGAATCGAGGCCTGCCTGAAGATTCGCGAGCAAAAGCACATGCCGATCATCATGCTGTCGGCCAAAAGCCAGGATATGGACAAGATTCTCGGCTTAAGCACCGGCGCCGACGATTATGTCACGAAGCCGTTCAATCCGCTGGAGCTGATCGCCCGGATCAAGTCGCAGCTGCGCCGGTATACCCGGCTGAATGTTGCCTCTGTGCGTAAGGAGAACGAAATCGAGGTGGATGAGCTGACGATCAATACCGCCACTCATGAGGTGCGCATCGACGGCCGGGAAGTAAAGCTGACCCCCCGCGAATTCGCCATTCTGGAGCTGCTGGCCCGCAACCGGGGGACGGTGTTCAGTATCGAGAAAATTTACGAGACGGTATGGCAGGAATCGTATTTCGATTCGGACAACACCGTGATGGTGCATATCCGTAAAATCCGCGAGAAGATCGAGGACAATCCGCGCAAGCCGAAGTTTATCAAAACCGTCTGGGGAGTGGGGTATAAAGTTGAATAAGCCGGCCAAAGTCAAAAAGCCTTGGGGGGAACGATTTCCGTTTAACCGGTTTCCGTTTACGCTCATCAAGGGCATGCTTAGTTTTGTCAAGGATATGTATGTGCTGGGAAAAACGCATGTGGAGCGCAGCCTGCGGCTCCAGCTCATGATCACGTTCGGCATCTGCCTGCTCGGGTCCATGCTGTTCTACGGGATTAGCAAGGAAATTTTCGGCATGATGAAGAAGGAGCCGGTGATCGACTATTCCATGAGCATCAGCCGCATCGAGAATGAGGCGCGGAGTCTCGTAAGGCAGCTGGATCCGGTGACCTGGGAGGATATCGAGCCGGAGATGGAGGATGAGGCAGGGTCGAACGGCAGCGTGCCGGCTCAGCCGGTGCAGCCGGGTGTGCCGGTGCCGGGAGCGGAGACAGCTCCGGCGCAGGGCGCGGTGCCGCCTCCTGCACAGGGTACCGCGGCGCCTCAGGCGCAGAGTGCGGCAGCGCCTACAGCGCAAGGCGTGACGACGTCCCAGGCGCAGAGTACGGCGACGACGTCCCGCAGCCGGGCGGCTCAGCAGGTAGCGGCGGGCACGAATCCGCAGCGGACTCTCACCCCTGCTGAGGAGCAGCGCCGCAAGGAAATCCAGGAGTCGCGATTGCGGGACTTTTACAGCCGCGTGAAGCGTCTCGCTGCCAACGAAAAATACAAGGTGGTCATCACCGACCTTGAGGGCAGAACCGTCTACCGCAGCGAGAATGCTACGGAAACGACGGTCGACCTCCACGGCGTCATCCGCAACGCCATGGAATCCAGAACGGACCGGGATCAATGGCGTCAGGAGTTTTCCAGCTTTTACCCGGTCAACTATAACGGCCAAAAATCGTATCTGATCGTCTCCGGCATACCGGAGCCGCATATCAGCTACGAGCGAGGACAGAGTCCGCTGGCTTTTTTGAGCGCGTTGGCGGTGTTTATCTTCATGTTCTATTACTTAACGCAGAGAAAAATGAGGTATGTGGAGGAGCTGGCGGCAGGTCTGCGCATGATTGCAACGGGCAATCTGGAGTATCGCGTGGAAGAACGCACGAAGGATGAGCTTGGCTCCTTGGCCCGGGGCATGAATGTGATGGTTGAGGATTTGCAGAACAAGATTGAGGAGGAACGCCGGGCGGAACGTATCAAAAATGAACTGATCACTAATGTCTCGCATGACCTTCGTACTCCGCTCACCTTAATCATGGGCTACCTTCGGCTGCTTCACGACAAAAATTACGAAACGCCCGAGCAGGCTGCAGGCTATGTCGGTATTGCCTATTCCAAGTCCGAGAAGCTGAAATCGCTGATCGACGATCTGTTCGAATACAGCAAGCTGGCGCACGAAGACGTTCCTCTTTATAAAAAGGGGGTCGTGATCAACGAGCTGCTGGAGCAATTGCTGGAGGAATACGTGTCCTTGAGCGAGGAGCAGCAGTTCACCATTGTGCGAAGCATTCCATCGGAGAAGCTGACCGTTCTGATCGATACGGATAAAATGATCCGCGTCTTCGAGAATCTCATCAGCAACGCGATCAAGTACAGTCCGAAGCCTGGAACGATTTCCATCGGCATGGCCAGAGAGCGCAGTCACGTGATTGTCCGCATTAGCAACAAAGCGGATGAGCTGAGCGCAGAGGAGCTGGAGAGGCTGTTCGACCGCTTCTACCGTGTAGATGCCGCACGCACCTCGGAAACCGGAGGCTCGGGGCTGGGACTTGCGATTGCCAAGAGTATCGTGGAATCGCATGAAGGCAGTATTTGGGCGGAGACGTCGAACGGAGAAATTCATTTCTATGTGAAGCTGAAGCTGGTATCTTAGGATACCGGCTTTTTTTTTGTAAGTACGGCGCAGGAGCGTTCGAAGGGCAATACAGGAGGGTTCACGCTCGCTTATTGCCCTTCTCGTCCGCAGGTCAGGTCAAGCCCCTTCCCCGCCGCTCAACCAATCGAGCAGATGCGGCAAGGCTTCCGCCGCGTCCTTCAGCCCAAGGTCATATAGTGCCTGCAGCGCCCCCACATCGCGCCCCATGCGGCCCACAGGGATGGATCGGCTCGGACGAAGAACGAAGGCTTCTCCTTCGGAAGCCATCCGGTTTACTTGGTCCATTGTCGCATTGTAACGGACGGGCCGCTCCTTGAGCGCACGAACCAATCCGGCGTACCTCGGATAGGCGGCCCGGGCGGCGATTCCTCCGCGAAACGGCTTCTTGCGATGATCCGCATCCTTCGTCAGCACCACCACATGCCGCCGATTGCCGTCGGCGATGGACCGCTCAATCGGAATCGGGTCGGCCACACCGCCGTCAAACAGCACGCGGCCTTCGATGTTCACCGGCGGTGATACGAAAGGCAGGCTGCTCGAAGCACGTATCACCTCGAGAAAGGGAATGCCCTTGGCCAAAGTATCCGCCTTCGCATAGTATACCGCCTCCCCCGTGACGGCATCGGTCGCACCGACGACAAACTGCTGCGGCGAAGCGTTAAACGTCTGGAAGTCAAACGGAACGAGCCGGTTCGGCAGTTGGTTGAAAAGAAAGTCCATGCCGAACAGGCTGCGCTCCCGAAGCCAATTGCCGAAGCTCAAATAGCGGGGGTCCGCGACGTAACCGATGGTTACTTTATGATTCCTGCCCTGCTGGGCGGATATATAGGAGGCGGCATTGCATGCGCCGGCGGATACGCCGACAATATAGGGAAACTGTACTTGCTGCTGCAAGAAGTATTCCAATACCCCCGCCGTATAAACGCCGCGCATCCCTCCACCTTCAAGCACTAATCCTATGGAGTGAAAATTCATGTTGTCATCCCTCATTTTTTCTCGTAAAGCGAGGCGCTGAAATAGGGCTTATCCACTCTACCCAAGTATTCGAAGCCCTGGTGCCTGTAATACGCATTCAATCGAACGTTGTCCGCCATACAATCGAGCCTGACCCGATCCTTGCCCTGACTCCGGATGTACACAGCAGCTTGCTCTAGCAGCAGCCTTCCTACACCCTCGCCGCGATAGGACCGGCTCACGACAAGCCGATGAATGTAGCCGGACTGCTCGTCATCCCTATCACCCCAGATAAAAGGGTCGTTCCACTGCACGGAGTAGGTTCCCATAACCCGCTCCCCGTCTACCGAGACAAACAGCTCCGTCTTTCGGAAATGCTCGGTAACCGATTCGATCGTAAAAGAACTCGGCTTCCACTGGTGAATGCCAAGCTCGCGATAGATCCAATCCGCCGCCTCCAGCCAAAGCTCCAGCACCGCGGGCAAATCCCTGCTCTCGGCTCTCCTAATCGACAGGTTGGATAACACGCCCAATTTCATTCCTCCTCCCGGGAACAGATATGCTACAATGTATAACATCATATATCCGGGGGATGAAATTGACAATGCCAGGCTTCTTATTGGATTTGGACGGTACATTATATAACGGGGATCAACCGATTCCCCATGCGGCGGAATTTATAGCCATGCTGAGAAAACGGGGACTTCCCTTCGTATTCCTCACGAACAATTCCTCCCGTACGCCGGATCAGGTAGCCGCTCATCTCGTGCGAACCGGCATTGAGGCGCATGCGGAAGAGGTCCTGACGCCCTCGCAGGCGGCCGCCCTCTATTTGCAAGATGCGGGCGGCGTTCGGCGGATCATGGCCATCGGGGAAGACGGCCTGTACCAGGCTCTGCGCGAGGCCGGTTTCGAGGTGACGTCGCCCGAGGAGGCAACGGCGGACGGCACGGCGGTCGACGCCGTCGTGCAGGGCATTGACCGCAGCTTCACCTATGCGAAGCTGCACGCTGCCGTGCGCGAGATCCGCCGCGGCGCACGGTCGGTGCTGACGAACCCGGACCATCTGCTGCCGTGGAACGGCGAGCTGACGCCCGGCGCGGGTTCGATTGGGGCGGCCATCGAGCGCTCCAGCGAGGTGGCGCCTGTCGTGATCGGCAAGCCTTCGCCGATCATTATGCGTTATGCGGTCGCCAAGCTCGGGCTGGCGCCGCAGGAGATTTGGGCTGTCGGTGACAACCTCGGCACCGACATTCGCGGCGGCAGGGACGCCGGCTGCCGCACCGCGCTGGTGCTGACCGGCCTCGTGAACGAAGAGAACGCCGAGGCCTGGCTGCAGCGCAGCAGGGTGACGCCGGAGCTGATCTGCCGCGACCTGAAGGAGCTTGCCGCCCGGCTCGAGCTCCCGTTCTAGCCTCAGCGCAGCTAGGCTAGGCTCCTTCTTGCGCCCGCAGGCGCTCGCGTACCGCCTTCGGCAGCTTGGCGACCACCAGACGGTAGGACTCCTCGAGCATGTCCAGCAGCTCTTCCTTCGGCACGGATCCATCCAGCACGACGCTGTTCCAATGCCTTTTGTTCAGATGATAGCCCGGGAAGACGGCGTCCGGATATTTGTCCCGCACGATCCATGCGGTGTCCGGGTCCGTCTTCAGACTGACGCTGGGTTTTCCCTGGTAGCCGCCGAGCAGGGCGAACATTTTGCCCTCAACGAACAGCACCGCAGGCTCCGGTCCGAACGGATACCCGAGCGCCGCCCCTGTTTTGCCAAGACCGGCCTGCTTCACTTGTTCTTGATTCATACGCTCAACTCCCTTTATCCAATACGTACCTAATTAGACAAACCGGCGGCGTATTCCTTTTTTTATGGAACCGCCGATTTTATGAGAGCAGTTCATTAACGAGGAAATTGACGCTGAGCCGCTTTTGAGATGAACTTAGATCCGGTGGTGTAACATCCCCCACTAAAGGAAGTGACGTCAATGGAATGCCGAATCGGCTGTGCCGCTTGCTGTATCGCCGTATCGATTTCATCCCCCATTCCCGGTATGCCGGAAGGCAAACCTGCCGGTGTCCGCTGCACACAGCTGACGCAAGACAATAAATGTAAGCTCTTCGGCAAGCCGGAGCGTCCTGCGGTTTGCAGCGGGCTGCAGGCCTCGGAGGAAATGTGCGGCGTTTCAAACGAAGACGCCTACGCTTACCTCGAGAGGCTTGAGCGCCTCACTTCTCCGGTGCAACCTTAGCAACACCGAGCTTGAAAAAAGGAGAACCTCCCCACATTAAGTTTGCCGAATTGTTTAAGCAGCGAACGGCTATTGAACGTGTCTTTGCTTATCTGAAGTTATACTTTGGCATGGGCACTACACGAAGGCTCAAAAAACGGGCGTTTGTCGATCGCGAACTATGTTACCTAACGTACAACGTGTCTAAATATGCGCTGAATCATTTAAGCATGAACATCCGTTTGACCAAACAAGCCGCGTAACTTTTTTGAAAATGTACACAACGAAATTGGTTACCTGCGGCATATAGATCGCGTTACAGAGCGTCTGGCTTATCACGGCCCGGTAATGCTCCTTGTAACGTTATGAAATCACCTTACTGTACCAAATATATGTTCATCTGCCACTGTAAGATGAAAAAATCGCGTTACAATGCGTCTGATGCTTAACACGGCCCGGTAACGCTCCTTGTAACGTTATAAATTCACCTTACTGTACCAAATATGTGTTCATCTGCGACCGTAAGATGAAAAAATCGCGTTACAGGGTGCCTGGCGCTTATCACGGCCCGGTAACGCTCCTTATATCATTATGAAATCACCTTCTATAGCAGCATTGCGTCCCTTGCCCAACCGTGTCGGACTGCTCACAGACGATACATGACCTATCTTGAGCAAGGGCAGGAGAAGGTATCGCAGAACCATATACTAGCTGGCGATGCTGCTACAAACCATCAAAAAAAGCAGGCAACCCCCAGCTGCCCGCTCCCTTATTCCATTATCCCACCGGCACTCATCCGGCGCGGCATTACTCCTGCTCCTTCACCCGCAGCCTCCCGTCCCGCTCCTCCACCTCGAGGAACAGCGGACGTTCATTCGGCGTCTTGTTCGGCGTGTGGATCGCGAGCATGAGCCGACCGTCGAAGGCGCGGAACAGCATCGCATGGCCGCCGTCGCTCTCGAAGAGCGCCTTCTCGTCCTGCATCCACGGACCGACCACGGCGCCGGACTCGGAGCGTGCCACACCGAGCGCATAGGTGTTGTTAAT
The DNA here is from genome assembly GCF_030167925.1 of Paenibacillus silviterrae. GTDB lineage: Bacteria > Bacillota > Bacilli > Paenibacillales > NBRC-103111 > Paenibacillus_G > Paenibacillus_G silviterrae. Next base: position 5,021,791 of record NZ_JASKUT010000001.1, on the reverse strand, counting down.
GAAGCTTGCCCACAGCATCAACAGCTCTCCGTTCTCCGCACGGTACATATAGGTTCCGTCGGTCACATAATTGTTCTGCCCCGGGAAGCGCGGGTGCTGGAACGAGGTCGTCCACGGCGCCTCTGAAGCGGTGAACAGCACGTGGGGTTCTCCGCTCGCCGCCTTCAGATCCTCCGTCAACCGGACAGCGCATACCTGCCCGTCGCCAACCTGCTGCCACTCGCGGCAGAAGACCATCCACGGCTGCCCCTCATCGTCGACGAAAAGCGTTCCGTCCAGCGAGCACCAGTCCTTGGGCGTTACCGGACCGTCGCTATACGACACGAACGGCCCCTTCAGCGAATCGCTTACTAGCACGGCGGTGCCCAGCAAGTCATTATCTTTCCTCCGGAACGTCGCGAACATATAGTAGCGCCCTTCATACAAGTGAACCTCCGGTGCCCAAAAGTTATTTTCCGCATAGAAGCCTTCTTCCGGCCGGAACGCCGTATAAGGCCCATCCCACTCCTGCAAATCCTCGCCCACATAGTAATCGAAACCGATCCCCTTGCCCCAAATATTCGGGTCCGTGCTTCCGAACAGGTAGTATACACCCTCCTCCCGAACCGGAACCACGAACGGATCCCGAATCTGCAAATCTCCATTGCTCACTTTCCCCATAGCTCCTAACCTCCTTTGCTTAGCTATACGTCGGATAAATCACACCGATATCCCGCACACTCACCAATCGTTCTCCTTGCAGGTCCACCTGCTCATTCCCCTTCACCGTCACCGGTAGCTGCTGCCCCTCATACGCGACACTGCCTTCCACTGTCCGCACCGTCATCCCTATCAACGATTGCAAGCGTCCGCTGCGATCGCACACCGCCCGCGTACCGAAGGGAATGCGCAGGTGCTCCGCTCCGTCCCGATAGACGATGCCTCCGGCTTCGCGTGTCACCACGAATTCATAAGTTACCCCATCGAGCGCGCGGCTGTAGCCGATCTCCGGAGCCATATTCTCGCCGTGATCCTGAGGATATGGAAGCAGCGCCGTGAACCACAGCTCGCCGTTCGGCCTAGGTAAAATCCCTGACAGCCGCTCCACGAAATCGAGCAGACATAACACGGCAGGCGAATACGTCTCGGTAAAGCCTTCCTTCCCGGTCCAAGGGCTGAGCGTCTGCGCGAACCGCTCCATTTGGGCCATGGCCGTAATAATGGGGTTCAGCACCCACGTCAGCTCCACATACCGGTGATGATGCTCGAAGGCGTGCGGCGTCCGAATCATCGTCAGGAAGTTCGAGGTTCCTGCCCAGGTATTGTAGCTGGAGAACGGATCGAAGCGAGGATCATCCATCGCGATGGACGTAAACGGATATTTCGCGAAAAACTTCCGCGTATTCAGCAAATAGCGGCGCAGCGCCTGATCGAAAAATTCTCGGTCCCCCACCTCGCAGGCAAGCACCCGGAGCAGCACGTCGGACTGGACCCTCACGAACTCCCCGTTGCGGTCCACATCGTAAAAGAATGCATCCGGCTCGTCGTAGCAGTACTTAAACAAGCTATCCAAGCTTCTCTGCGCTTTCGCCTCCCACTCCGCAGCGGCATCCGGATCCCCCAGCTCCCGCGCCATCCGGGCCAAATACCCGCGCTGGCAGTACACATTCGCCGTCAAATCCGGCGCCAGGAAAGGCAATATCGGCGAGTCCGGATTATACTGCCGGGCATCGTCCTGATGCCCCGTGTCCGGCACATGCCAGAAGCGCGGCGACAGATCATGCCCCGTATCGAACGTACAGAACGCCTCTACGCAGCCGGTTCCCCTTGTATCCCGATAACGGACCAGCCATTCATCATAGCGTGCCATCGACTCATACATGGTTCTAAGGAAGTCCTTGCTTCTTCCGTTCAACTCATAATGATTCCAGACACATCGCGCCAGCGGAGTCACCGTCTGGATCTGCCGGTAGGCCGGCCCTTGCTGCGTCAGCTTGTAGGGCAGCTGGCCGTCGTCCTTCTGATGATCCGCGAACAGCCGGTACGTATCCTCCGACACCGCAGGCAGAAAGCGCGACATCAGCTCGTTGTTGATCGTCCCGGTGCTCTCCATCCAGCAGCCGTAGTAAATGCCGCCCTCATGCAGCGCCGGAGCATCGCCCAGTGTCGGCTTGATGCAGTCCAGAAGCTTGCTGAGCGCAGCATAGTAGGTATCCTCCAACCGGCCGCCTTCCGATACGAATTTCACTCCCGACCGAAGCCATTCCTGCAGTACAGGTGCATCCGAGGCTTTCTTCAATTCGCCCAGACGCTCCTCGACCGATAGTCCCCTTAACCGTTCCAGTACCTTTCCGCTCATCCGCTTCTCCTCCTGTGAACAGAAACGGACTGCCACAGGCAGCCCATTCCTTCTACATAAATTATTTATTGTTGTTAAAGATCTTCACCGTGCCGTTATAGAAATCCTCTACGCCCTTCTTGATGTCCTTCTTGCCGAAGCCGATTTCCTGCACCGTGGTTTCCGCCAGCTTGTTGAACTCATTTTGCCCCGGAGGGTTGTAGCTGATCTTGAACGGCTCCTTTTTCGTCGCTTCGGATACGCGGCTGGTGTAGTCGTAGATGATTTGCTCGACCTCGTTGGCATCCTTCTTTAGCAGCTCCCGCATCTTGGAAGTTACAGGAACACCGCGGTCATTACCCAGAATCTTGGCTGCATCCGGATCGTTGATCCAGAAGTTCATCAGCATCGCCACTTCCTTTGGATGCTTCGTCTTCGCATAGCCCGACATCCCTTGGCTCGACTCGAAGACTACGCCCGTTCCCTTAGGACCGCGCGGTACTTGAACCAGCGTCAGCTTATCCTTCGTCAGGTTCTGGTGAGCGACCAGCTGGTTGGAGGCTGTCAGGCCCATTGCCACCTTCCCGGTTACGATGAGTGACTTGCTCGTATCCGCAGGCGGGTTCGATACCTGCAGCTCCGGCGTCACCAAGCCGCCGGCCTTGGCCGTTTCGCCCCAATAGTTGAACCACGGCTCAACATCCTTCTGCTCGAAGCCGAGCTTTCCATTATCCATATCGTACAGCTGCTTGCCGTTTTGCTTCAGGAAAATATCCATGCCATCGACAGTGTAGTTATACGTGCCAAAAACATCCTTGCCGAGCTTGGCGGATATTTCTTTGGCTGTGCGGGCGTAATCCTCCCAGCTCCATCCGTCCTTCGGCACCTCCATGCCGGCCTTCTTGAAGAGCTCCGTATTGACAATGATCCCCCGTGCGTTCGCTCCTACCGAGACATGCACCAGCTTGCCTTTATAAGTACCGTAATCGATCATCGTCTTATCCATGTCGGCCAAATTCAGATCCTTGCCGACGTAAGGGTCCAGCTCCAGCAGCACACCCTTATTCGCATAGTCCACCATGTTGCCGCCGAGGAAAAATACGTCCGGAGCCGTCCCGGAGGCCAGCTGCGTATTCAGCTTGTCGAAGTAGCCGGAGCTTGGCGCGAATTCGCCGATTACCTTGATGTTCGGGTTCTTCTCTTCGAACTTGCGAAGCGCCTGGTTCGTCATATCCGCCCGCTTCTGGTCTCCCCACCACATGACTCGCAGCTCGACCTTCTCCCCGCCCGCTGCATTCCCCCCGTTATTCGCTTGAGGAGCCGCCTGCTGCGGGCCGCCCCCCGTACCTCCTGCGCAAGCGGTTGTTACCGCTACCATAGCCGCCAAAGTTGAAGCCAGCATTTTTTTCTTCATAAAGCTCATCCCCCTGGTCATTGGATTCAGTACCTTGATACTTGTATCGTAAAACAAACGGATCAACCGGTGAATTGGATTTCTTCGGCACTTCGCTATCAATAATTTCGGGTGCCCCGTTATTTGATACCTGTGGTAGCGATCCCGTCGACGAAGTAGCGCTGGAAGCTTAAGAAGATGGTCATGATCGGCACAAGCGACAGGACGGACATGGCCAGCAGAGCGCCCCAGTCGGATTCGCCCGAAGGATCGAACAAGGAGCGGATGCCGAGCTGTACGGTGAACAGCTTGATGTTGTTTAAATAAATCATCTGGCTGAAGAAATCGTCCCACGTCCAAATAAAAGTGAAGATCGCAGTCGTGATCAGTGCCGGCACCAGCAAAGGAAGAATGATGCGCCAGTAAATTTGACCGTAGCCGCAGCCGTCGATCGTAGCGCTCTCATCCAATTCTCTCGGAAGTCCCCGGATAAATTGCACCATGAGCAGCACGAAGAACGAGTCGTGGGCGAGCCATTTCGGAATAATCAATGGGTAATACGTGTTAATCCATTGAAAATAGTTGTACATCGTATACTGCGGCACCAGCGTGACATGATACGGAATCATGATCGTGACCAGCATCAGGCTGAACCACAGCTTCTTAAACCGGAACTCCAGCCGAGCGAAGGCAAAGGCCGCCAGCGAGCAAGTAACGACGTTGCCGAGCACCGACAGGATAGAGATTTGGGCCGAATTTGCAAAGAACCTCCCGAAGGAAATGCCCTGAAGCCCCTTCCAGCCGTTGATATAATTTTGCAGCGTCCAAACCTTCGGCCATAGGCTCGTATCGGAGAAAATCAGCTGGTTCGGCTTAAACGAGCTGAAGAGCAGCCAGAGTACGGGATACATCATGAGCAGTCCAAGCGCAATAATTACAGCGTGCTTGCTTCCTCGGGCCCATATCGCTTTAGTCAACATTGTATCATCACCCCTTTCCGGCTTTCTCGTCCCCGTAGAACACCCAGTACTTGGAGGTCACGAAGACGATAGCTGTGAACACGCCGATGATCAATACCATAATCCACGCTAATGCGGAGGCATAACCCATATCGAAGAACGAGAAGCCCTTCAGGTACAAATACAGCGTGTAAAATAAGGTCGAATCGATCGGACCGCCTCGCCCGTCTCCGATCACATATCCGGGAGTGAACACCTGGAAGGAATTGATGATGCTCATGATCAGGTTGAAAAAAATAACCGGCGAAAGCAGCGGCAGTGTGATGTTCCAGAAGCGTCTCGCCGGGCCGGCTCCGTCCACCTCGGCCGCCTCATACAAATCGGAAGGAATCTGCTTCAAGCCGGCGAGGAAGATGACCATGGCCGATCCGAACTGCCAAACCGCAAGCGTGACGATCGTCGAGAGCACGTAGTCCGGGTGGGAGATCCACGCAGGTCCTTTGATCCCGAACCATTCGAGGAAATGATTGACCAGCCCTTCGCCGTCGAACAGCTTGCGCCACACGATCGCAATCGCTACGCTGCCGCCCAGCAGAGACGGGATGTAATATACTGTCCGGTATAAGCCGAGAGCGCGGATTCCTTTGTTTAGCGCCATGGCCACCAGCAGGGCAAAGGCCAAGCGAAGCGGTACGGAGTAGAACACGTATTGGAACGTCAGTCCGAGGGAGCTTAAGAACGATTGGTCTTCGAGGAAAATGTGCTTGTAGTTATCCAGCCCCAGCCATGTAGGAGCCGTCAGCAGGTTGAACTTCGTAAACGATAAATATAAGGACCCCAGCATGGGACCGAGCGTCAATGCAAAGAAGCCGATCAGCCATGGGAGCAAAAACAAATAGGCGGTCCGATTTTGCCGTAAATAGTTTGCTTTGCGTGCCTTGGACATTCGCGTCCACCTCCCATTCGGTACTTGGTATACTCTTATCTTACCGATGGGAGGCTTCCGCTTGAATGCTATTTCTTCGGCACTTCGCTTATAATTTTTTCAGGTGGCTTTGGAGCGGAATTCGGAAGGGGTGACGCCGTGCATCTTCTTAAACTTGGAGCTGAAGTAGCTGGCGTTGGAGAAGCCGGTTAACTCGGCGATATCCCATAGGTTCAGAGAGGTGTCCTCCAGCAGCCGAACGGCCTTGGCCATGCGCACCTCGGTCAAATATTGGATGAACGTCTTGCCCACCTTGGCCTTGAACAGCTCGGAGAAGTAGGACGGGTTGTAGCGAAACCTCTCGGCCAGCAGCGTCAAATTCAAATCATACATGTAATTCTCATCGATAAATTGCCGGACGGATTGGATCAAGGAATGCTCCGCGTCCTCCGGATCGGTCAGCTTGATTCCTTGGGCCAGCCGCAACAGGTATTCCACGGCCTTCTCTACGGTATCCAGTCCCCAGACCAGATCGGGGCGAAGCCATAACGGCTCTCCCTTCGGAAGCGCAGCCCTTGCCGCATGGGCAGCGGCCTCCAGCAGCAGATACAGCTGGAAGATCAGCTTCACGAAGCGGACTCTCGATTCGGCGTAGGCTGCCTCCAGCTCTTGCCGCGCGGCTTTGCCGAACGCATCGAGCTCCCCGCGTGACAAATACCGCTCGATGACCTTGACCGTCTCTTCCGATAGCGCATCCCCGGTATCCTGGAGATGCTGCCCTTCCCCGCCTGCAGCCATGCTCCAGGCTAGCAAGGAAGAAGAATAGCCTTCCTTCCACTGCGGGAGACCTGTCACGGTTTGACCCGAGCCTACCGCCGGTTCGAAGCCGAGGAGCTTGGCAACGCAACCCCGAAGCTCGGTGCAGAAGGAATCGTCGGCATCAGCGACAACAAAATGGACGAGCCCCGGGTAGCTTGGGTCGCGGAATGCAACGGGGCGGAGCTCTGACGATGCATACGTCTCTGCGAACTCTTGCGCGAGCATCTCGAAGGGCACCCGCATGCTTTCGGGGGTTCGTTCCTTGCTCCCGCCGGTCCCTGTTCTAACGAGTCCGGCGGTTACGAAACGCACCGCGGTTTGCCCCAAGGCGTCCAGCTCGAACAGCTTAGCGCGCTCCCGCAGGGCACCGTCGCTAACTAACCCTTCTTTGACCAGGTGCACAAGGAAGTTCTCTTTGTTCTCCCGGTAGTATTGGGACAGCTTCCACTGCACCGTCGCCTGCTCATCCCGCTGATTCCGCTCCTTTTCCAGCTCCCGAACCACCTTGCCGAGGGATTCGTTCAATTCCTCTTGAGCGACCGGTTTGAGCAGGTAGTCTCTGGCTTGATGCTTGATCGCCGCTTTCGCATAATGGAAGTCTTCATAGCCCGTGATGACAAGCAAGCGCAAGGAAGGGTAGTGCTTCTGGCAAGCGTCCAGAAACGATACCCCGTCCATCACCGGCATGTTCATATCCGTAATGACGATATCGATCGGTTCGCCGCCAAGTCGCTCCAGCGCCTCCGCCCCGTTCGAAGCCTCTCCGACAACCGTCAGCTGCAGCCGTTCCCAATCCGCCTTCAGCCGCAGCCCCATCCGGATCTCCGGCTCGTCATCCACGATCAGTACCCGGTACATCATGCTTCCCCTCCTGTATAGGCAAGTGTAGTTCAATTCTTGTTCCGTTCCCCTGCTCCGATCGAATCGCATAGGTAAAGCCCCTGCCGTAATACAGCCGGCAGCGTGCCAGCACATTACGCAGGCCGATATGACGGGAGCCGCTGCTTAGTACCTGATCCAGCTGCAGCGCCGACGATTCCGCCGTCAGCTGCTCAATCGCCTCGGGAGTGATCCCCGGACCGTTATCCTCAACGGCCAGACGAACCCAATCTTTGCCGGTGTACACGGTGATGCGTACCTGAGCAACGCTTTCCTTACGGAAGCTGTATTTGACCGCGTTCTCAATAAGCGGCTGCAAAATAAACTTCACAATTTCCCTGGTATCGGTCGCTCCGCCGTCTTCCTCTATCGAGATGGTCAGCCGGTCACCGAAACGGATCTGCAGTATCGCCGCATAATGCCTTACATACTTGATTTCCTCCCGAAGCGGCACCAGATCGCTGGTGATGTGCAGGGAAAAGCGCAGCATTTTGCCTAACGATTCAATGACCTTGACCGTGTCCTCCGTTCGACGCTGCAGCGCCAGACTGCTCAGCAGCTCTAAAGTATTGAACAGAAAATGCGGATTGATCTGCATCAGCAGAGCCTTATATTCCGCCTGCTGCCGCAGCAGCTTCAGCTCGAATTCGGTTTTGATGTGATCCCTGAGCCGCGCCACCATGTTGCGGAAGGTCGCCGTAACATACTCCACCTCGCTGCGTATGGTGCCCGCTGCAGGAATATGACTCTCCGCCTTCTCGAAATCTCCCTTCTGTACATACTTCATTGCTGTGGTCAGCCTTGAAAGCGGTCTTGAAATGCCGTAGGACAGCCAAGTCGATACCATCACAACACAGATCAGCAGCAGACAGCTAAACGCAATAATCGTCGTCCGCAGCTTATATAGCTTCGCGTACAAATCGGTCTCGGGCACGATGCTCACGAGCGTCCAGCGGTTTCGTTTCAGCTTTTTGTAAACGAGAATTTCGGTGTCTCCCTTCTCGTTCTTCACATAAACCACGCCCTGCTCGGTCCGGTCGTTGCGCAGCTCTTCCACTTGCCGTACCGCCTCGGTATGGTCGCTGTAGCCCTCTTGGGGGAGAATCTGACTGCCGTTTTGATCCAGCAGAAAAATGGTACCGCTTTCGCCTAAATGAATCCGGTTGAGCGGCTCCAGGAAAAAGTCCGTGCTCATATTGACCTTGATGACGTTGCGCGATTGCAAAGGCTCGAAGGTACCGATCGGAAGCAGCAGGCTGACTACCTGATACGGTCGCAGCTGCGCGGTTTCTACCTGATCCCAGTGGGAGGATACCCACTGCTCGCCGCGGTTCACGAAATTGCGGTACCACGATTCGTTGATGATCGAGGCATCTGTAACCACCCCGTTATCCTGGCTTACACGAACACCTTCGCGACGGTATAAGGAAATCGAGGATATTCCCGAATAATTATTCGTCGCCGTCGTAAGAAATTTGCTCATGCTGATATTGGCCAGCATTTTCTCACCGGCCGGGAGGTCGGGGTCGGACAGCGCGTTATCCCAATTTTTCGTTTCGGTGCTGTTAAACACCAGCGAGGACGCATCGTACATCTGGAGCAGCGCCATATCGATGAACGAACCGTACTCATCCATTTTCTCGAGTGCCGAGGATTCGATATAGGAGCGGATAATCGAGCGGGACTCGTTGAACAGGAAATAGGACATCGTACCGAAGGAGAACACCAGCAGCACCACGAAAAAAGCGATTAACCGGTTCCTGAGCGAGTAAAACATGATTACAGCCCCCACCCTATGAGAATGGACTGGCCTCCAGTCCGTATGGTTCATTATATAGACTGTTCGCCCGATTCGGCAATCATCACGTGCTGAGAGGTATTACCAGCGACCGGGCCTGCTCCTCTTTGTTTGAAAATCATATTTCTGCAAAAGCGCAGCTTTCTTCCATGATTTGTATCAAAACCAAGAGGATTTCTGCGTAAATACAACTTTTAAAGGCCATATGCCTTGTTTCAGCCATTGTCCGCTCCGAAAGATGCCGATCCTCACAAATCTCGTTCTAAACCTTACTTGGGAACGTGGATTTCTGCCGTTTAGCACCTTTGCTCCCTCGAAGGGAGTTGAAGCTCCAATCATCAAAGGGCCTCCGGCCACGACCGGGATGTAAGCGAAAAACCGCCGGGATACAGCATCCCGACGGTCCTTCAACTCACTACAGCTCCAGCGGCACTCCCCGCTCCTTCAGCCTCCCGGCTTGCACATCCCGCAGCAGCCGCTCCATCCATCGAAGCTCCGTCTCCGCATGCTCGCAGAAGCCGATCATCACATGCATCGAGCCGCGCGGCACGAACGTCTTGCGCTCCTCGTAGACGCTGCGCATATGACGCACGTGCTCCCGCTGCTTCTCCACCTTTGCCTGCAGAATGTCCTGCACCCGCTCCGGGTCCGCATACCTGGCAAAGGCGAGCGCCGCATACATCGGATGGTACACCTTTTCCTCCGTGGCGAACTTCTCCAGCAGCAGCTCTTGAAAAATCGCTTTCCCCTTCTCGGTGATCGTGTAGATCGTCCGGTCCGGCCTGCCCCCGGTGCTGACCGTCTCCACTATGGCTACGCTCCCGTCCTTGTGCAGCTGCTCAATAGCATAATACAGCGAGCCTTCCTGCATTTTCACGTAATGGAGCATCGCCCGCTCCTTCATACGTTGGCGCATCTCATAGGGATGGCTGTTCCCTTCCATCAAAAGCCCCAAGATCACGAGCTTCATGGACATGGATCTTTCACCTCCTACAAGTGTCCCGGTGTCGGTGAAGCATCAGGCTCTTCTCGCGAGCCATCCTTCTGCGGCTTGCCGGCTCCCGCTCCCCTAGCACCTACCTCCAGCTTGGCATTCCCCATCATGAGCACAATGAGGAACGCGAGCACTGCCATGACGATGCTGCATTGAAAGACGAACGCAATTGAATCCGCGAGTCCGGCGATCATTTGATCCAGCACCGGCTTCGGCAAGGCGGCACGGAATTGGGGCTGGAGCAGCACCTGCGGATTCGGCGGCTCCTGCGCCGCGCCACTTGGAAGCAGCTCCGCCAAACTCTTCTTCATCGCATGGGCCTGAAGCGCTCCGAGTACGGTTACGCCAAGGGCCGTCCCGATCGTACGGAAGAACGATACCATCGAAGTGACCACGCCCCTCTGATGCATCGACACACCGTGCAGCGAAGAAATGGAGATCACGGGGAACGAGACTCCGATGCCAAGCCCCATCAAAATCATATAAACGGTAATCAACCAGCGTTCGGTACCCAGGGAAATGGTGCTCAGAAGCACTGTCGCGACGATCAGCAAGCTGCTGGATACGATCAGAATATTACGGTAAGACAGCTTGCCGATGAATCGTCCTCCCAGCACCGAGCTGGCCACAACCCCCAGCATCATCGGCGTCAGTACCTGCCCGGCGCTCGTAGCGGAGCCCTCGAACACCCCCTGGATAAAGAGCGGGATATACGAAGCGGCGGAGATCATCACGGCGCCGAAGAAGAAGCTCGCCCCCATGCTCGCCGAGAAGAGTCGATGCTTGAACAAGCCAAGCGGTACGACCGGGTCCGATACCCTCGTCTCGATGAACAGGAATAAGGCCGAAAGCAGAACAAAGCCGGCGAACAATCCGATAATCGGCAAGGAGCCCCAAGCATACCCTTCTTTGCCCCCCAGCTCCAAACCGAACATCAAACACAGCACCGCAGCGGCAAAAACAATCGTCCCCGCCCAATCGATCTTCTGATTCGGATTCGTCGGCAGCGAAGGGCGGTAGAACACCGAGATCAAAATCAGTGAAACCACGCCTAACGGCAAGTTGATGTAGAATATCCAGGTCCAGTCAATGTTATCGGTAAAATATGCCCCGGCCAGCGGGCCCAGCACACTGGAGATGCCGAATACGGCACCGAACAGGCCCTGCATTTTCCCCCGCTTCTCCGGCGGGAACAGGTCGAATACAATCGTGAAGGTAATCGGCATCAGCGCGCCGCCGCCGATCCCCTGTACCGCTCGGTAAATAATCAGTTCCAGCATCGTGGACGCTGTCCCGCAAAGCGCAGAACCGATCATGAACACGATGAGTCCAAGCAGGAAGAACAGCTTCCGGCCGTACATATCGCTTAATTTGCCGAAAATCGGCATCGACACTACGTTCGCAATCAAATAGGCTGAAAACACCCATACAAACTGTTCAAGTCCTCCCAGCTCTCCGACAATGGTCGGCATCGCCGTGGATACGATCGTTTGGTCAAGAGACGCCAGCAGCAATGCGAGCATCAATCCGACAATCGTCCAGCGGACGTTTGATTTTTTGGTCTCCGTCATGGTACCTCTCCTTCAATCGTACAAATGAAATAGGCTGAAAGCCTATCGTTATTATACTCAAATTTGAGTATGATTCAATGCAATTAGACATCTTTTTACATAAATTTAACAACAGACTGCCTGTAACATGGTAAAATAAGAAAAACTTTTATCGAAGCCCTCTCTTAAAAAACCTCTATAAAGGAGGACTGCCTATGGGAGTCTTACTGTCTCTCCTCTTCTTTGCCATCGTCGTGATTGTTATCATGCTGATTTTGCATTATGTCATCTACTCCGCAATTAACGACTCCAAGCTTACCCGTTCCGTTCAGGAAATGCAGGGGACGATCGAAAAAATGCAGCAGGCGCTCGAACGCCTAAGCCCGCCGCCTCAGGCCTCTCCTCAAACGAGAGACGATCCGCCTCAGCAATGGCCCGACCGGGAGACTTGTCCGGCATGCTTCGCGCCGATATCCGCTGAGGATAAAGAATGCCCGGATTGCGGATTAAGTCTACGGGAAAACACGGATTCTCCTTAGAAAGTTTGCCCAATGGAACCAAGTATCATATAATAGGTTTTGTTTATAACAAATTGTATTTATATTTATTGTACTGCTGATAAATTATTGTTATTTATCCAGCTATGGTAGACGAACGTTTCATCCCAATTCCGGGAGAGGAGGAACGACGTGAATCTTAACCAATTGGAAACCCTCATTACAATCTCCAAGACGATGAGCTTCCGTAAGGCCGGTGAACTTCTGAACCTGACCCAGCCTGCGGTATCCGCGCAAATTAAGAGCCTGGAAGATGAGTTCAAGACCACACTGATCGACCGCAACCAGCCTGTGACGCTGACGGACAGCGGCCGCGTCTTCCTGGAGCATGCCGAGATCATTCTGCAAACCGTCGAGGAGCTGAAGCAACGGTTATCCGACTTGAACCAGACTCCGCAGGGCCATATCCATTTGGGAACGACGACTTCGATCGCCATCCAAATCCTGCCGCGAGTGCTTTCTTATTTTCAAAATCAGTTCCCGTTGATCAAAACGACGATACACTCGATGACATCCTCTCAGATTATGGCCAGTGTCGAGAACGGCTCGATCGATATCGGGATTACTTATTTGTTCGACAAGCAGCCTACCCTAGAGAGCTCGGTGCTATACTACGATACTTTCGAACTGGTCGTCTCCCCTGAGCATCCGCTCAGCAAATACAGCCATGTGCCCATTGAGCGGCTTCATGAGCTTCCCCTCATCATGTTGTCTCCTGAAACCGCAGGACGCCGGTTTGTCGACCAAATATTCAAACAGCTGTACATTACACCGCAGGTCGTCATGGAGCTTCCCAGCAGTGAAGAGGTCAAACGTATGGTGGAGCTGAATCTCGGCGCAGCCATTATTTCGAAGCTGTCGATTGCGAGCGAACTTAAATTGGGTACACTGAAGATGATCCGGGTGAACGAGCTGGAAATCAGCCATCCGGTGGGCGTCGTTTATAAAACGGGCCGCTATTTGAGCTCCGCGCTGAATCAATTCCTTATTGATCTTAAAGGGATGCAGGAGATCCAATTCATCGGCTCAGAGTAAGATACGGAGAGGAGCAGTAGATCCCATGGTAAAATTCGATTTACATACGCACCATGAAAGGTGCGGACACGCTACTGGCACGATTCGCCTTTATATTGAGGCGGCAATCAAGAACGGGCTGCAGGTGATCGGTATCTCCGATCATTCCCCCTATTTTGCCCACGCGAAGGACCATCCGGAGCCCGGCATTGCGATGGCCAAGAGCGAATTTGCCACATATGTAGAAGAAGTGCTTAAGCTGAAGGCCGAATATGAGGGCCGTATCGAAGTTCTCCTGGGTGTGGAATCGGACTTTTACGCGGAGCATGCGGAGATTTACCGCTCCGTCTATGAGAAGTATCCGTTCGATTATATTATCGGCTCGATTCATCAGGTCGGCGGGGTTAGCATCTTTAACCGGAAACGCTGGAACGGATTGAACGAGAAGCAGAAGGTCGCTCAAAAGGAACAGTACTACGAGTTGATCGAGCATTCGGCGCGCAGCGGCATGTTCCAGATTCTCGGACATATCGACGCCATGCGCGGTTATTACCCGGAGTTCGCGAACATTAAGACCGATGCGGTAGACCGATGCTTGAAGGTGATCGCCGAGAGCGATGTCGCTATCGAGATCAACACCTCCGGTAAAACGAAGGATTGCGGCGGCTGGTATCCGACCGACGAAATTCTGGAGCGCGCTCACCATCACGGCGTCCGCGTCACGTTCGGCTCCGATGCCCATGTTCCGGAGCGGGTCGGCGACGAGTGGGATGCAGTTGCGAAGCGGCTGAAGGAAATCGGCTTCCGTGAATGGGTGTACTTCAAACAGAAGCAGCGCCAGGTCGTACCGCTTTAGCACATATAAAAGAAAAGCTGCCTCCCTCACAGGAGTGCAGCTTTTTTCAGTCACGGGATTATCTCGCCATCATCGAACGGATGCCATGATAGATGTAAGCCCCAGCAAAAACGATCATGGTTGCTACTCCAAGTAAATCAAGGACGGGGTCTAAACTGGATAATACGGTTCCGTCTACTGGTACTTTCACCAGCGCGTACCCACCAAGAAGTCCACCTAAGTTTGTCAGGAATTTATCCAACATGTCCACCTCCTATCATTGGATACTACACAATATGCAGCCTGAGCGCAGAGTGTTCCAATAATAGGATGGGTGAACAAGCATTTTTTCTATGTATGGCCAGACCAACATTTGGCGGTAGACCCTAAAGGCAATCTTCGTGTAGAGTAATACTTGCCATGAGATAGGTACCTTTCAGTATGATGATATTCATTCTGAGGAGCCTATCTTTTTTGTGTACAAAAAAATCTGCCCACCATTGGAGTAGGAAGGCAGATTTCTTATCCTCGCTTATACTAATTCGCAGCGCTGGCTTACTTGCTTAACTATCTCAGACTCGGACATCCCCTGAGCGTTAATAACGGATGCACGAGTGACCGTTTCCGTCATGCCCATGACATTCTTGTCTTGTCCGGAGATGACGCAGCAGTCGCAGTTCTGGATGCTGCTGTTATCTAGCGACACCACATCATAACCGTTTTGCTTCAACGCGTCCTTCACGTTATTCAAGCTGTCTTCTACAGCGATTTTGGCCATTTGTTTTCGCCTCCTTTACCCTCATGTAGTTTGAGCATCTCGCACGAAAATATTCTTATTGGTGCTGCATATAAGAACTATTCGGAACGAAGCCCTGTCCGCCTTGCGCCGGCTGGTAGCTATGAAGGAATGTCTTAGCGGTATGGTCGTTCATCGTAGGAACCTGATACTGTCCTTGCTGGTTCATCATCAGGAACACCTCATAGGCTTGCTCTGCGCACGTAATAGAGCCTTGAATAAGCATCTGGCGAACGTTCGGGTCGGCACATTCCAGAGCTGCCTGCATATGTACCTTCGCACTGCTCTTATGACAAATCAGCATGGCGCTGACAATTTGCTGATCGTTCAATGTGCCCTGCATTTGCGGAGCCATCGGCATAGGGTTGTGCAGGCCGTATTGGATTTGCTGAGGCTGAATGTTCATCGTCATCCCCTGATAAGTCGGAGGCTGCTGATTCGCCGCAGCATAATCATGAGTATACGTTACCAGCTGATCATAGGACATCATAGCCGATTGCATATGGCGAGTGAGCATGGAACGGATTTGCTCGTTTTGTGTCATTTGTGCATACAAGCCGAAATGGCTGATCAGATTCAGCTTTTCATTCAAAATTTCATGGACTTCCATTGTTTCGTGAGCGCCGAATGGCATAGCTTTCACATCTCCTTTGTGGTGGTCCTGTTTGGGCAGGATTTTTTTGCCAAGTTTAAGGTAACCATCCCGGAAAAAAATTATTCGTATAGCCGCCCCCGACTTCAGTGATAATAACATCTGTATTCACCACTTATCTTAGGGGGAAAGCCTACTATGTCTTACGAGCCTCTGGACGCCCGTCTTGAATACCGCATTTGGTACGATAACGGTGACGGAGATGCCGGTATAGCTGAATTTGAAAGCCTGGAGGAAGCGGAACAATTCAGCAGCAGCAACAAGACCCATCAGCGCGAGCATTTCGTATGGAATAGGGAATAGGAAGTATGAAAAACGACATGCTTTCCTTCTTAGGAGGCATGTCGTTCCTTTTCAACCTCTACATTGTGAAAAATCAGTCGATACAATACCAGGTGCAAGCTCTGCACAAAGAGATAGATCGGAATCGAATACAAGATGGTAAACCCATGCTTGTAATGAAATAGCCCCATCTTAACCCCAATCCATTCTACAGCGATAGCGAACACGGTCCATCCGATGATGTACAGCAGCACTCCTGTATGCTTTATCCGAAGCCATTGGCAGCCGTATATGAAAAAATAACCGAACGGCGCATACATAAAGTAGGAAAATAGATCGAAAAGCTGGTACTTGGCTTGATCTCCGACATCGTAAAGATCGAAGGGCTCTACAGCGATCGTATGATCGAACATGAGTCCCATAAAAACGCCGAACAGTAAATTGAATAAGGTTTCCATAGGTGTGAACCTTTTGGGGAGCAGTAGAACACCTGCCATTCCAACAACAATCAGACCGATGGCAAACCATTCATTTCCATTGAATCCATAGTCATAGATGAGGTTGCTTTTCTCTCCCATCGTCCGCCCTCCTTATCTGTTCAAGCTTAAGCAGCCATTTGGCGGTCAGTAAGGATAATCCCATAAGAATAAGGATTATAGCCATATTGCAAAAGATGATTCGCATTTCCGTTTCAATAATTCCTAGCGAACGCATCAATATCAAATCGGCAATGCAGAAAACGAATGTGTACAGGGTCATTCCCCACTTTATTTTGGCGGAACGGGCGGTCAATACGACATTGGCGTAGATCAGCAGCGAAAGGGAAAAAATGATATCCCGGTGCAGAATAACAGAGAGAAACTTCGGGAGCTCGTGACTGATTCTTACCAATTGCAACGTATGTGTGCAATAAGTAAACTTATTGATATCGACAATGGAAAGGATCATATAAGTCAGTACATTTACGGCAATCGGGAGCTTACGCGGCAGAGCCATCATTAGCTGTAATGTATACCACGAAAGAATCGTGTAAATGGTCAGCTCCATAGTCTCCCCTACCTTCGACAGCAATGGTTGCGGTTATTTTTCCATAGGGGAGGTCCAGTTATACCGGAATAGGCAAAAAACCTTCCCGACATGTCGGGAAGGTCTCTATAGCTACCGAGAGGCTTACAGCCAATTAGGATTTCAAATGCTTCTCTATCGCTTCCACTACCCGTTCCTTCTGCAGCGGCTTGACCATAAAGTCCAAAGCCCCGTTTCGGATGGCATCCACGACCATTGCCTTTTGTCCCATGGCTGAGCACATGATCACCTTCGCAGCGGAATCAAAGGCGCGAATTTCCTTCAATGCATAAATCCCGTCCGCATCAGGCATCGTGATATCCATCGTCACCAAGTCCGGCTTGCACTGCTTATATACGGCAACCGCCTCGATTCCCGTAGTGCCTTCCCCGGCTATCTCGTGTCCCATTCCTATCAAGATGTCCTTTAGCATGGCCCGCATAAATGCGGCATCGTCGACTACCATGATTCTCGCCATTCTCCCACCTCGTGCTTTCAATTGTATTGAGCTTCCACTTGGATACGCTGAATGCTTCGTCCGCATAGGAAATAGGAAGCTTGCATTCAGAGAATTGCCGGGGGGCGGAAGGTCGTCACGCCCAGGCTTATCGTCACTTGATGTTAAATGTCTATATGTTTATGAGTCCCACATTCGCTAAGAACGGGTTCATCGCATTGAAATTGTCGTACATAGACTCCATCCCCTAAATTATAGCAAAATATGTCGAATAAGAACTTTAAATATTTTTACATCAAATTTTTGAAAGCTTCCTGCGGAGCAGCTTCCTGCTATGCCGAATTCGGGACAAAAAAAAGAGACCCTCCCAACGGGGGAGAGTCTTTCAAGTAGTTTATATTAAAAAGGGGGTCTTGGTTAGTATAATACACGGAAAACATGTTAAACACATAACAGGAATATTTCAGTTGTGTAACAATTTTGAAAACGCATTTATGTAAATTCCCTCCATTTGCCAAAAAATGCTCTCATCGCTTATAATCCAAGGAATATACCGTGTAGTTAGAAAGGAGTTGATCGTCATGTATGATTACCATCACCTCCACCATGTGAAGGAGCAGTCACGCTCCAAACGAACATTGTGGTTCACGCTTATTTTAACGGCTTTCTTCACGGTAGTCGAAATTATCGGCGGCCTGCTGTCCAACTCGCTGGCGCTGCTGTCCGACTCCATGCACATGATATCGGACGTGATCGCGCTCGGTCTCAGCATGGTGGCGATCTATCTTGCGACGAAGCAGCCGAACGCACGCTTCACCTTCGGGTATTTGCGCTTTGAGATCATCGCCTCGTTCTTGAACGGCTTGGCGCTGGCCATCATCGCCGTCGGAATCTTCGTTGAAGGAATTCGCCGCTTCATTACACCGGAGCCCATCGATTTCAAGCTGATGCTGATCATCGCTTCCATTGGCCTTATCGTAAACCTTGTCTTGACGCTCGTTCTGAAGCACAGTATGGAGGAAGAGGAAAACTTGAATGTTCAGAGCGCCCTGTGGCACTTTATCGGGGACCTGCTCAGCTCGGTAGGGGTTATCATTTCGGCGATCATCATTTACTTCACAAGCATTGCTTGGGTAGACCCGCTTATTAGTATGGTGATTGGCGGTATTATCTTCGCAGGCGGGGGACGCATCATTAAGGAATCGTATCTTATCCTCATGGAATCCGTACCCGGCAAATTCAATCTTGATGAGATTCGGGGAGCTATAGCACAGGTGGAGGGCGTCGAGGACGTGCATGAAATGCATCTATGGGCTATCTCGTCGGATCATTACTCGCTGACGGCACATGTTTTCATTGATGAAAAAATCCAGCCGTTCTGCATCATTCTCGCCATCAACGAGACGCTCAAGGATAAATACGGCATCGAGCATTCTACGATTCAGATGGAGCATGCCAATATTCATCCACACGGAGAATACGGCAAGGAATTCCTTCGGACGCGCGAGGAAGAGCGAGAGCACGAATAATACGATGCTTCACTTACTAAAGAAGGCCTGCACCGCTGCTTGCTCGCAGCGGCCGCAGGCCTTTTACCTCAGCTTATCTTTCGTACCAGTAGCCCTTGATGTTCTTCTCCATCCGGACCAAAGCCTCCAGATAGTAATAATCTCCCCAGATCATAAAGTCATCCGGCGCCGCACCGCCGCGGACGCTGTAAGAGCCGTGCTCGATGAAGCCCTCGGCATCCGGCTTACCTATGGTTGCATAGCCCCTTACCAGTCCCTCCATCGAACGCTTCAGACCGTCCTCCAGGAAGGCTCGTTCCGGATGGTTCGCATCAAGGTGCGAGAGCAGCTCGAGAATACCGGCCGAAGTAATGGCCGAAGCGGAGCTATCCCGCTCGGTTGTCGCCGTGATCGGCACATTAAAGTCCCAATACACCACGTTATCCTCAGGCAGTCGCTCCAGGAAGTAGCGAGCCATGCGAAGGGAGGTCTCAAGATACAGCGGGTTTTTCGTATAATGATAAGAAAGCGCGAAGCCGTAAATTCCCCAAGCCTGTCCCCGAGTCCACGTCGAGCCGTCCATAAAGCCTTGATGTGTGCCGCCGCGAATGGATTCGCCCGTCTCCGGGTCGAAATAGAACGTGTGATAAGACGAATCGTCACCGCGAACGAGGAAGCGACGGGATTTGTCGGCATGGATGATGGCCACTTCCTTGTATTTTTCGTTGCCTGTTTGCTCATATGCCCAGTATAACAGCGGAAGGTTCATCATGCAGTCGATAATAATGCGCCCGCCATTGACGGGGTCGCCCTCTGGTCCCCAGGCTTGAATGTATTGGCCCTTCTCTCTCCAGCGCTTCATCAGCACGTCAGCCGCCTGAATCGTAAGCTGCTTCGAAGCTTCATCCTGCTCGATCATCCATTGTGCCTTGGAGGATAGCGAATAAAGGAAGCCGATATCATGATGGTCCAGATGGCTGTGCTGTTCCAGACGCTCCCGGAAGCTGTCCACCGTACGGCGGGCCGCTTGTGCAAATAACTCGTCTTTGGAGTACTCATAGCAGAGCCATAAAATCCCGGACCAGAAACCGTCCGTCCAGTCCGTATTCGGATTCAGCTTGTTCGAGTACTTCCCGCCTTCCCCTACGTGCGGGAACAAGTCGCCGTAACGCTCGATGTTCTTTCTTGTTTTCTCTACCGCATCCTCAATTGCCTGCTGCCAAAGACCCATAACTTCACACTCTCCCATACTATGTATAATGAATGAATAACCGCGGTTTAACTTGCATCAAATCTCCGAAGACAAGCGAGGTATCAGGTGCAGCGGAATTTTTACCTCATGCCCTTCCTCCGATACGTCCCCAGGCAGCTCGGCTAAGCTCCCCTGCTTCAGCCGCTCGGTTTCACCCAAATGATACAGCATTCTCCGGAGCACGATTCCCGCTTGAAGATGATAAGGGATATCAACCGAAGTAAGGGACGGATAGCTGTATCTGGCAATCGGTTCATTATTGATCCCAACCACCTTCCAATCGCGAGGAACATGGTAGCCCTTCTCCAGCAGCAGTGACATGAACCCTACCGATACCAAATCATCGAAGCCGACCACTCCTACCGCCCCATCCTGCCGGGGAACGGATAACGCTTCCTCGAGTAATGGCTCCATGCCACGGGATCCATCGATATTGATGATCGCGCTTGTGGCATCCGACAGTCGACTGAGTGCCCTCTCGAACCCGATGCGCCTCTGCTGATCGATCGCATGCGAGCCCGGTCTGGAGAGATACAGCATCGTTCGGCAGCCCTGCTCATATAAATGCGCAACCGCCTGCTCTGCTCCACCGGCAAAATCCAAGTTCACCGCGGCGAGCGCCAGGTCCTCGGGCCAGTCCCAACCGTTAAACAACACTAGAGGCGTACCGTCCCCGACCAGCGTCCGAGTTGCTTCCTTCGACATCGCCAAGCCGTGACTGACCAGACCGTCCACCCGGCGCTGCAGCAGCAAGTCCAAATGCCGCTTCTCAATATCGGGATTAAACCCTCCGGCTGAGAATACCGACAAATGATAGCCGTACTCATGGGCAACGCGCTGCATCTCCTCCGCAAATCGGCCGTAGTAACCGCCGAAACTAGGCACCAGCAGCCCCAGCTCATAGGAACGGCGCCGGCTGAGATTGGCGGCCATCACATTCCGCCGATACCCCAGCTCCTCGGCTGCCTTCTCTACCTTACGAATCGTCTCCTCCGACATCGGAACATTCCGCCGGTTCAACACGTTGGACACCGTGGCGATAGAAACTCCCGCGGCTTCTGCGATATCTACGATGGTGACCTGGCGGTTCTTGCTCATGCTGCCAACAGCTCCTACTCTTTTTGTTATTTAAACGTTTCAATTATATTGTAAACGCTGTTACCGTCTTCGTCAACTATCAGTTGATCGGCACCTTTCTTTAAAAAAAACCTCCAGCCGCCCATCCATCGGGCAGCCGGAGGCTTCCAAACCTTTATACGCTAAGCCATTTCTTAAACAGATGCTTCGTCGTTTCTTTGTTCATCTCCGCGATCGAGGTCGTCAGCGGAATGCCCTTCGGACAGGAACGCACACAGTTCTGCGAGTTTCCGCAGCCCTCGATGCCGCCATCCGTCATGAGAGCGTCGATCCGCTCGTGAGCGTTCATCTCGCCTGTCGGGTGAGCATTAAACAGACGCGCTTGAGAGATCGCCGCAGGACCGATGAAGTCCGTACGATCGTTCACGTTCGGGCAAGACTCTAGGCATACGCCGCAGGTCATGCACTTGGACAGCTCATAAGCCCATTGACGCTTAGCTTCCGCCATCCGAGGTCCAGGACCGAGATCGTACGTACCGTCGATCGGAATCCATGCCTTTACCTTCTTCAAAGCGGTGAACATCCGCTCACGGTTGATGACAAGGTCACGAACGACTGGGAATGTCGACATCGGAGCAAGTCGAATCGGTTGCTCCAGCTTATCAACCAGCGCCGTACAAGCTTGGCGCGGCTTGCCGTTAATCACCATCGAACAAGCGCCGCACACTTCCTCCAAGCAGTTCGACTCCCAGCACACAGGGGTCGTCTTCTTACCGTCGGCATTCAGCGGGTTCCGTTGAACCTCCATCAGCGCGCTGATGACGTTCATGTTTGGGCGGTACGGAATCTCGAACTCTTCCGTATAAGGCTTCGTTTCCGGAGAGTCCTGACGAGTGACGATAAACTTCACCTTTTTGTTCGAAGCAGTCGCTTCAGCCATGATTAAGCTCCTCCCTTCTTCTTATCTGTCGTATAGTCACGCTTCCGCGGCGCAATCAGCGATACGTCGATATCTTCCCATTCGATGGATGGGCCGTCCGGCGTCCATTTCGCCTTGGTCGTCTTCATGAATTCTTCGTCGTTACGTTCAGGGAATTCCGGCTTGTAATGCGCGCCGCGGCTCTCGTTACGCAGCAGGCCGCCCAGCGTCATGACATGAGCCAGCTCCAGCATGTTCCACAGCTGACGCGTGAACGCTACACCCGGGTTGTTGAAACGCGCCGAATCGTTGATGTTGATGTTGTGCCAACGCTGCTTCAGCTCTTGGATCTTCGCGATCGTCTCTTCCAGACGCTTGTTATAGCGAACGACCGTCATGTTGTCGAGCATCCACTCGCCAAGCTCCTTATGCAGCACGTAGGCGTTCTCCGTACCGTTCATCTTCAGGATGCTCTCGTACTTGTCCGTATGCTGCTTGACAGCGCGGTCGTATACCGTGGACGAGATGTCCTCCGCCGATTTGTCGAGACCCTTGATGTACTCGATGGCCTTCGGACCGGCAACCATACCGCCGAAGATGGCGGACAGCAAGGAATTCGCGCCGAGACGGTTTGCACCGTGGTATTGATACTCGCACTCGCCGGCTGCGAACAGACCGGGAATGTTCGTCATTTGGTTGTAATCGACCCACATACCGCCCATCGAATAGTGAACGGCAGGGAAAATCTTCATCGGAATCTTGCGCGGATCGTCGCCCATGAATTTCTCATAGATTTCGATAATACCGCCGAGCTTGACGTCAAGCTCCTTCGGATCCTTGTGGGACAAATCAAGGTAAACCATGTTCTCGCCGTTAATACCGAGCTTCTGGTCTACGCAGACCGAGAAGATTTCGCGTGTCGCGATATCGCGGGGAACGAGGTTGCCGTACGCAGGGTACTTTTCTTCAAGGAAGTACCAAGGCTTACCGTCCTTGTATGTCCAGATCCGGCCGCCCTCACCGCGTGCGGATTCGGACATGAGGCGAAGCTTGTCATCCCCTGGAATGGCCGTCGGGTGAATCTGAATGAATTCGCCGTTCGCATAGTAAACGCCCTGCTGATACACGGCACTTGCCGCCGTACCCGTATTGATAACCGAGTTCGTCGACTTACCGAAGATAATGCCAGGACCGCCTGTTGCCAAAATAACCGCATCGGCACGGAACGTTACAACGTCCATGCTGCGCAGATCCTGACCGGCAATACCTCGGCATACGCCGTCGTCATCCAGCACGGCGCCAAGGAACTCCCAGTGCTCGTACTTCTTCACAAGGCCGGCGGTTTCCCAGCGGCGTACTTGCTCATCCAGAGCGTACAGCAGCTGCTGTCCCGTTGTAGCGCCCGCGAACGCCGTACGGGAATGCTTCGTGCCGCCGAAGCGGCGGAAGTCAAGCAGACCTTCAGGCGTACGGTTAAACATAACGCCCATCCGGTCCATCAAGTGGATAATGCCAGGCGCCGCATCGCACATGGCCTTAACCGGCGGCTGGTTCGCCAAGAAGTCGCCGCCATAAACCGTGTCGTCGAAGTGCTCCCAAGGGGAGTCCCCTTCACCCTTCGTATTAACCGCTCCGTTGATGCCCCCTTGAGCACAAACGGAGTGAGAACGTTTCACCGGTACCAAAGAAAACAGGTCGACGTGAACGCCGGCTTCAGCAGCTTTGATGGTTGCCATGAGGCCAGCCAGACCGCCGCCGACTACGATGATTTTACTATTCGCCATTGTCGCTCACTCCCCCTTAATGTGTTCCTGTCGCTGCCGGCAGCTTACTGAATTCCGGATCTGTAAATGCCGTCAGAGACATAATAAACATAATGCTCATTACTACGAAAACGCCCATCCAAATATAAGTCGATACTTTCTGTGCGCGAGGACCGACAGTGATGCCCCAGCTGACCAGGAACGACCACATGCCGTTGCTGAAGTGGAATACGGCAGCTACGACACCGATGACATAGAATACAAAGTTGACCGGGTTTGTGGCGATTTCATGCATCCGTACGCCGATATCTCCCTGAGGAAGACCCAGCGTAATCGCAAACCGGGTTTGGAAAAAGTGCCATGCGACAAAAAGAAACGTAATGACGCCCGTCACACGCTGCCACAAGAACATTTGGTTGCGGAAATAGCCGTAGTTCGTTACATTATGGCGTGCCGTATAAGCAACGTACAAACCGTAGATCGCATGGTACGCCAAAGGTATCCAAATACCGAAGATCTCAAGGAACAGTACGAGCGGCAGCTCATGCAGCCAATTGACCTGATCCAAGAATGCCGCGTGTCCGCCGCTGTGCGCTTTGTAGTTGGTCAGCAAATGCTCGATCAAAAAGAAGCCGACCGGAATAACGCCCAGCAGGGAATGCAGCTTGCGAGAATAATACGAATTCTTAAACATTACCCTTCGTTCCCCCCTAGAAATGTGAAACTTGTCACTGCAAACATAAAAACCATTAAACATTGTACTCCTGCTTACCAAGGAGCGTCAACCAAATTCGATACGCCTATTTTCCATGAATCGACAATCTTTTATGCAAGCACCGCTGGAAAATGTGAACACTGCGTGACAACTACCATACTACTCCTTTATCGCTTATAATGGAAGTGCCGATTTTTTATAATCGCTTATTCGGATTATGCATATGCAAGGAGCTGCCCATGGAGAACCTTGATATTTTCGCCGTCGTTGTGGAACAGCAAAGCCTCAATCGTGCCTCTCAGCTGTTAAATATCTCACAGCCTGCACTTTCCCGCAAAATCATGCGTCTGGAAGAGGAGCTCGGCGTCGAGCTGTTTCTCCGAAAAGGCAAACGGCTGGAGCTTACAAGAGCCGGACAGATCTGCTATGAATATGCTCAGGAGCAGCAGCAGCGGGAGCGTAAGCTGCATAAAGAGCTGAAAGCCTTCCGGTCCGGTGAGAAGCCGCAATCCCTGACGATCGGCGCAAGTCTGACTACGCTTCAATCGACGCTGCCGGACCTAATTACTATTTATACCCGAGAATACCCGAATACAGACATTAAGGCCATTACCGGCAAAACCCACGAGATCGTTCCGCTGGTCAAGGAGCGCAAGGTAGACATCGGCCTGGTCGCCTCACGGATCGAGCATGCCGGCCTCACCTGTCTCCCCCTGTTCGACGATCATTTGTGCCTCGTGCTCCCGGAGGATCATCCGAGCAGCGATAAGCACGAATGGGAAGTGGGGGACCTCGATCGGCTGCCGATGATCTTGTTTTCCCGCGGCACCTGGTACCGGATCCTCATGGACGATCTGTTCCAACGATACGGCATCCATCCCGATGTAAAGATGGAGATCGACTCCTTCGAGGCGATCATCCGGCTTGTATCGACCTGCAAGACGGCTACTTTGCTGCCGGAATCGTATTTGCGGCGGAACCTCATTCAAGATAACGAGCTCATCATCCGGCATATTCCTGCGCTCGAGCAAACGAAAAGAACGACCTCCCTGCTGTTTACAGAAGAGGCCGCCTTAGAGCCGTCGATCAAACGCTTCATCGATCAGACTGTGCGTCATTTTCACGTATAAAACCGTCTATCTTTCCTCCAAGCGGAGCCACTTGGCAACCAGACCGGTGGTTCCCGCCTGCACGATAATCGTCAGCAGCACCGCCATGAAGGTGACAGAGGAGATGATGTCCGCGTATTTTACCCCCATGCCTGCCACCATCCCGCAAAGCGCAGCCGGAATGACTCCGGTTTCCCGGACCCAGAACATGAATGCAATTTCATTCGGTTTCCAGTCCGCCCTGGAATCGGGCAAGGTGCACGCGAGCACGGTCAGCGGACGCGCAACCAGCATGAAGATCGCAATAACAAGCAAGCTTGGCCCTAAATAAAGAAGAATGATTTCCAAATTCACCTGGCTTCCGAGCAAAATAAAGATCAACATCCGCATAAGCACGGTCATATTTTCCGTAAAATGCTCCATTTCCTTCAGCTTGTCGTTCAGATCAAGCCCGAAGGACGGGGCATTCCCCCAGATCAAGCCGGCTACGAAGGTAGCCATGAAGCCGCTGACCTGCAGCGATTCGCCCAGCCAATACGTGCCCAGCGCGGTGACCACCAAAGCAATCGTGGCATAATCACGCAGCCAGCCCAGCTTCATGTGCCCTGTAATAAAAGCAAGCGCCAGTCCCACCAAGATGCCTACGCCAATTCCGCCTAGCGCAGTCATGCCGAACCTCTCGACACTGGAGAGCAGCGACACCTCTTGCCCGCTGGTGATCATCGCCAGCACCGTGAACGTCAAGATCGAACCGGTCGCATCGTTGAAGGCGGATTCGCTTTCCACGGTTTCCCGTACCTTGGTTCGGATCTTCACCTGCTTAAAGACCGGGATGAGCGTTGCCGGGTCTGTCGAGGAGATAATCGCTCCTAAGAGCACTGCATAAGAAAAGGGCAAATCCAGCAAATAATGCGCGGCAAACGCTACCACCGCACAGGTGATTAATACGCCCGGAATACTGAGCAGCGTAATCGTTACCCACACCTTGCGCAATCCCTTAAAGCGGATGTTGCGCCCGCCGTCGAACAGAATCAAAGCCGAACCGACTGTCAAAATGAACTGGTTCGTAAACGAGCTGCTTGCTTCATGAATGAGATGCAATCCTTGTCCTACAATCATTCCCGCAATCAGGAATAGAGCTACATCCGGCAATCTCAGCAATGCGGCCAATCGACCGGAAACCATCCCTATACCCAATATGAAAATCAGCAGGAACAGCACATGATGGATCAGCAGTTGATTTTCCATTCCGCTACCCGATCACTTCCTCCTCGAACGTCTCGATTTGCTGATTCGTTCCGATAATGACCATAACGTCGTTTTCTTCTACCGTGTCCGTAGCGGCAGGCGCAATGATAACGCCCTGCTTCTTATTAATGGCAACAACACTGCAGCCGTACTTCGCTCGCGGATCCAAATCCTTCAGCGAGTAGCCGCACAGACGCTTCGGCACGGACAGCTCCACAATGGTGTAATCCTTCGACAGCTCAATGAAATCGAGCAGGTTCGGCGAAGACAGCTGGTGCGCAACGCGAATGCCCATATCCCGCTCGGGGAAAATCACTCTGTCCACACCGAGCTTCTCCAGCACCTTGCCGTGCAGGTCGGACAGCGCCTTGGCCACGACCTTCTTCACGCCGATATCCTTCAATAGAATGGCGGCGAGAATACTTGCCTGAATATCGTCCCCGATGGCCACGACCACACAATCAAAATTGCGGATGCCCAAAGAGCGCAGCACATCCTCATCCGTAGCGTCGGCGACGACGACGTGCGTCAGCACATCGCTCATTTCATCGACGGATTCCTCGTCCTTGTCGATCCCAAGCACCTCGAACCCAAGCTTCACCAATTCCTTGGCGATGCTGGAGCCGAAACGGCCCAGTCCGATGACAGCGTATTGACTTCTCTTCATTTGCGGTTGTTCCCCTATCCGATGGTAATTTTCCCTTCCGGGTATCTATATAGCTCTTTTTCCGTCTTCGGGCCAAGCGCATAAGCGAGCGTCAGCGGGCCGAGACGGCCGATAAACATCATGAGGCAAATCATCACCTTGCCGAAATCGGTCAAATCCGGTGTGAGGCCCATCGTCAAGCCTACGGTAGCGAAGGCGGACGTCACTTCAAATAAAATCATCAGGAAATGGTGATCCTCTGTGGTAGACAACAGCATCGACGCGAAAACGACCAGGAATAAGGCAAACAAGGTCAGCGTGATTGCCTTCAGGATCCGGTCCTTACCCAGACGGTGGCGAAACATCACGATGTCCTCTTTGCCTCGAATCATCGCAATCACGGCCCCAATCAGAATCGTAAAGGTCGTCGTTTTGATCCCGCCCCCCGTTGAGCCCGGGGAAGCACCGATGAACATCAGGATGATGATAAAAAATTGAGTGGCCTGCCGAAGCCCCGCAAGATCGACCGTGTTCGGTCCCGCCGTTCGAGGGGCCACCGACTGGAACAAGGAGCTAAGGATTTTACCGGATAAATCCAGGGACCCTAGCGTTTTCGTATTCGTGAACTCAAACAGGAAGATAACAACCGCTCCTAATCCTATGAGAAAAGCGGACATGCTTAGAACTACCTTTGAATGAAGTGACAGCTTTTTCAGCTTGCGGTAATCCAGCAGGTCCGATAAAACCACGAACCCGAGACCACCAAGCACGATCAGAGCGCAAGAGACAAGGTTGACCAACCAGTCGTCGACGTAGCTTGTAAAGCTCGAGAAAGGACCTGTGATCGGCCCGAAAATATCAAACCCCGCATTATTAAAGAAGGAAATCCCGTGAAAAATTCCAAACCAGATCGCTTGCCCCGGCTCCATATCCATAGAAAACCGGATGGCGAACAATACGGCTCCGATAAACTCAATCGTCAGAGAGTAATACAGCACCTTACGGATTAAACGGACGATTCCTTCCATACTGCCTTGATTCATCGCCTCCTGCAGAATCAACCGCTCCTTCAGCGAAATGCGTTTGCGAAGAGCGAAGGCAAACAAGGTAGACATCGTCATAAAGCCCAAGCCGCCTACTTGAATCAATGCAAGAATAACGATTTTGCCAAAGATGGTAAACGAAGTCCCGGTGTCCACCACCACAAGACCGGTTACACAGGTGGCCGAGGTGGCCGTGAACAACGCGTTCAGGAAAGACAGCGGCTTGCCCGTTGCCGAAGCAATAGGCAGAGTGAGCAGAATCGCCCCCGTCACAATAATCGCAGCAAAGCCCAGCACGAGAATTCGCGGCGGCGTCAGCTCCAATTTTTTCTTCAATCGTTCCAAATGCTGCACCTTCCGTCCGTTTTTTGAACAACAAAAAAGACACTGGAAGTCCAATGCCGTTTGTATTGGTTCCTGTAACACGCAAGCCTACGAGGTTAGCTGTCGGATTCGGATGTACAGGCACCCGTTCAGTATGCGGCCGCAGACTGAATTCACCCCTAATATCATGGTTCCCCCGTTTTCCCTAGGAAATTCGGCTCTATGCAATTGATTTGAATTATAATCCTCTGCCTGTCGGAATACAAACCCCATTTTGCAGCGATTATTCGGCATATTCGGGGAACTTGGCGCTTTGTGTCGACCCAGCAGGGGCATACGCCAGCTTTACACGCTTTTACCGCCCCTTTGCTCCGTCAATCATTGGATTTCCAAGATGAATGTATGCTACCTTAAGAGAATAAGATGTTTAGTAGCGCATGCAGGGGAATTCATTATAAATCATTCGATTTCAAGGAGAAGCCGATGCCCAAACGTTATCAAGATCCTTCGCTTTTGTGGTTAGCTGTGGTTGGTATGGTATTGTATCTAGGAGTCACGTTTCTTACGCCCTTCATGGAACAGGACAAGCAGATGGAGGAGCAGCCGCAGGCTCCCACCCTAAGCAAGCAGCAGGCGACGGAAGCAGCAGCTGCCTTCGCTAAGAAAATGCTGTCCTTGATGGAGCCATACGACACGTCTACTTATTATCAGTCTCACACGGTAAGAAGCGGTTATTTGCAGAGGGAAAAGCTGACGGAAGCGTATGAGAAGCAGTTCGGGGACCGCCTTCCGATTGATTATTACGAGGTGGAAATCGGGGAGCAGGCAACGGGCACTACCTACTTTGTGGATGTGGATTATCACAAGGGGAATGTACTGGCATGGCAAACCGTAAGGACCGCTTCTTCTAAAAGCAAAACGGTCAGCGCCGCTGCAGCCCCCTCCGACCAATTCATCGGTTCGACATTTGCGGAACAGGGGTATGTATTTAGTGATTTCACGCTGAAGGATGGCAAGCCCGCTGCCTCCGGGGAGCTGGTGTACGAGCACAAGCAATGGCGGATCGGAGAAGCACCGTTCCGTATTGCCGTGAAGGCCTCCGGAGAGCTCGTATCGCACTTTAAGCCGGGCTTTGCCGTACCGGATACGTTCATCTCCTGGCAGGAAGCGCAGGACCGGCAATCCGGATGGATGACCTGGATCAGCATGGGAGTATCCAGTCTGATGACGCTGGCTTCCTTGATTGTGATCATAAAATATCGGCGCGAAATCACTTTATCACGCGGACTGATCATGTCGATTGCTTTTGCAGCCATCTACATCATGAACAACTTCAACATGATCCCGGCCGTGCGCTCACAGCACGGAGCCGCCCCTTCGGGCGACGGAATCGGCTTTTATCTGTGGATTATCAATATTTTCGTTGTGCTTGTCGCGCTGTCGGCTTATTTCGCCTTCGTTGCCGGCCACCGCTTATGGGTTCGGAAGGGCTGGAACCCTTGGCCGACCTGGCGGGATGCGGAGTTTGGGGGCCATGTTCACACAGCCATGGTTCGCGGCTATCTGATTTGTCTTTTCATCTTGGGCGTACAGCAGGTGTTGTTCTTCGTGGCTATGGAGGGCTTCGATGTGTGGGCCGTCAGCGACCCTGCCGACTCCGTCTTTAACATGACATATCCGGCTTTGTTTCCGCTGATGGCATGGGCGGCGGCGATATCGGAGGAGGCAGTCTATCGTTTGTTCGGCATCGCTCTGTTCTGGAAGCTCACGCGAAGCAAATTCCTTGCCGTCTTGATCCCCAGCATGATTTGGGCGATGAGCCATACGCAGTATCCGATTTATCCGGTCTATACCCGTTTCGTTGAAGTGACGATTATCGGTCTTATTTTCGGTTATATGTTCCTGAAATACGGCTTCCTTACCGCCATGTTCGCGCATGCTGCGATGGACAGCATCCTGATGGGCTTATCGCTTATGTACATGGGCCAGCCGTCCCAAGTGCTGGCAGGCGCAGCCTACTTGCTTGTTCCTGCACTCGTAGGCTGGCTGCTCTCTTGGCTTCACCGGCGCTTTAAGCGTCGGCCCCCTGCTCCAGGGAACCCGGCTGCTCCTCTTCGGAACCCGGATCCGGATTCTGACCGTTTAGCGCCTGTATAATTTGCACTGCCAGCTTTTCTCCAATGCCTAGAGGCTTGAAGTCGCCGACTTCGGCCTCTTTGATTTTCTTCAGCGAGCCAAAATGCTTCAGCAGCGCCTTGCGCCGCTTCTCCCCGATGCCGGGAATCGCGTCCAGCTGGGACACGATCATCGACTTCGCCCGCGTCTCTCGGTGGAAGGTGATCGCGAAGCGGTGTACCTCCTCCTGGATCCGCTGAAGGAGGTAGAACTCCTGGCTGTCGCGTGGCAGCGGCACGACCTCCGCCGGATCGCCGATGAGCAGCTGCGCCGTCTTATGCTTCACGTCCTTGACCAGGCCGCAGACGGGGATATACAGCCCGAGCTCGTTCTCCAGCACGTCGATGGCGGCTGACATCTGCCCGCGCCCGCCGTCGATGACGATCAGATCGGGCATTTGCAGGTTATCCTTCAGCACGCGCTCGTATCGTCTGCGCACGACCTCCCGCATCGTCTCGTAATCGTCCGGCCCTTGGACCGTACGGATTTTGTACTTGCGGTATTCTTTGCGGTCCGGCTTGCCGTCCGTGAAGACGACCATGGCGGAAACCGGATCCGACCCTTGGATGTTGGAGTTGTCGAACGCCTCGATCCGATGCACCTTGCCGATGCCAAGCCACTCGCCCAAATTCTCAACGGCCTTCGTCGTCCGGGACTCATCCCGCTCCGCTAAGCGGAATTTTTCGTCGAGCGCAACCTTGGCGTTCTCGCAGGCCATGGCGACCATTTTGCGTTTCAGTCCGCGCTGGGGAACGTGCACCTTGACCTTCAGCCAGCTCTCCAGCGCCTCCTTCACATCCGTCTTCGGCTCTTGAGCCGGATCGGATGCTTCCTCTTCCGCCGCTGCAGCCGTATCGGGAGCAGCGCTGGCAGCGTCAGCATCACCTTCCTCCGCCTCTTCCGACGGGAGGAAGATTTCCCTTGGGAGGGCCGGATTCTCGCTGTAATACTGCGTTACGAACGACATGAAATCCTCGTACGCCTCGCCGTAATACGGAAAAAGCGTCGCACGCCGCTCGATCATTTTGCCTTGGCGCATGTACATGATCTGCACGCACATCCAGCCCTTGCTGACCGAGAAGCCGAAAATATCGCGGTCCACCGAATCGGTTGTCGTAATCTTCTGCTTCTCCATCACCGCGTCGATGTGGATAATGTGATCGCGCAGTTCTTTCGCCCGCTCGAAATTCAGCTCCTCCGCGGCCTCGTTCATTTTGCGCGTCAGATCCTGCTTAATCTCGTCATGACCCCCGTTTAAGAAACGCGCAATCTCCCCCACCATCTTGTCGTAGGTAGCTTGGTCGACCTCATACTCGCAAGGGGCGATGCATTGCCCGATATGATAGTAAAGGCACACCTTGTCCGGCAGCGTGTTGCATTTGCGAAGCGGATAGAGCCGGTCCAGCAGCTTTTTCGTTTGCTGGGCGGCGAAGGCATTCGGATACGGTCCGAAGTATTTCGCCTTGTCCTTCAGCACTCTCCGCGTCACCTCCAGTCTCGGGTGCGTTTCATGCGTGATTTTGATATAAGGGAACGACTTGTCGTCCTTCAGCAGGACATTATAACGCGGATGATACTTCTTGATCAGGTTGCACTCCAGAATGAGCGCCTCTATGTTGCTGCCTGTTACGATATATTCAAAGTCGACGATTTCGCCCACCAGCACCTGCGTCTTTGCGCTATGGCTTCCGGTAAAATACGACCGCACCCGGTTGCGCAGCACCTTCGCCTTGCCGACGTAGATGATCGTGCCCTCCCGGTTCTTCATCAGATAGCAGCCCGGCTTTTCCGGAAGCAGCGCCAGCTTGTGCCTAATGGCCTCCATCGTCTTCTGCCGGTCTTCCCCACCGTTCAGAGACATTCCTCCAGCACTCCTCTCCAACATCCCTGTAAAAATAAAAAGCTCTTTTTCCAGAATACCAGAAAAAGAGCTTTTTCTCATCCGTTTCGGCGGCTGCCAAATTATTGGTGACGGCTAATGACGTTCTTCAGTGCGTCCTTGGATTGGAAGCCTACTACCTTGTCAACCGGCTGGCCATCCTTGAACACGATCAGCGTAGGGATACTCATCACGCCGAAACGGGAAGCGGACTCCGGATTGTCATCCACGTTCACCTTGGCGATCTTTACGCTGTCGCCGATTTCTTTATCGAGCTCTTCGAGCACCGGAGCGATCATTTTGCAAGGTCCGCACCAAGGAGCCCAAAAATCAACAAGAACCGTACCGGAGCCTTCCACTTCGCCGGTGAACGATTGATCAGTAACATTTACAATTGCCATTGCATAAAACTCCCTTCAAGCGAAAATGTCAACATGTAAAGTATACCACATTAAGACCTATTTTCAACCGCGCCAGCCGGTGGCGGAATGCTGGTAATGCAGGAACACTCCCCCGTTTCCGCCAAAACGTTTGCATAATTGTCACTTTCGCATCCTTTACCTAATTTAAAAAGTTGGGTATACTAAGCATAAATATGCAGTTTCACGTACGATGCTTGCGCAGCCGTCCGGCAGCGCAATCCTATTGAAGGGGGACTTACCATGAACGATCCAAGACAGCATATCATTGAAGAGCCAAGCAACGACTTTATCGATACAGCCTTGGGCTTCGGCGTATTCTTCGGCGTTCTGCTGCTGATCGCTGTTGCGGCTACTGTGGTTCAGATCATGACCCGCTAATATCCTTCAGCTCTCTAAGAGCCTCTCTTGCGACTGACGCGAGGGGGGCTTTTTTAATGCTTCAAGAGACATCCTATGGTAAAATAAGTAGCAAGGTGGTGATACGATGTCCTTGTATCCGTTAGAATCGGATGACCGATATGAGATTTGGGGTGGAGAAAAATTGATGATGACACCCAGTAATACAGATCGTGGATATGTAAAAATTAATCTAAGTACGATTGTAAGAACTTTTGTAAAAAACAATAAACTTGGTAAAGTGTATGATGCAGAAGTCCCCATCTATCTTCACGGTGACGTTGCCCGTAAAGACTTCCGCCTAGCCGATTTAACTTTTGTCGCCGAAGACCGACTCGATATGGTACAGTTCAAAGGCATCTATGGTGC
Organism: Paenibacillus silviterrae; assembly: GCF_030167925.1. Lineage (GTDB taxonomy): Bacteria > Bacillota > Bacilli > Paenibacillales > NBRC-103111 > Paenibacillus_G > Paenibacillus_G silviterrae. The sequence goes on along the minus strand of NZ_JASKUT010000001.1, from coordinate 4,987,654 downwards.
ACCCGATTTGCTTGTCGAAATCCTATCCCCCGGCAAAATCAACGTTCACAGAAACCGTGTCGAGAAGTACCGGTTATACGAGCACTAAAAAGTGAGAGAATACTGGATTGTTTCTCCGTGGGATGAGACCATTGAAATTTATCACCATAATGGCTCACACTACGAAAAGGTAGAACAGTCCCGGCTGCTCCATGGAATCGAGCTGCTTCATGAGGATATATTCGAATAACATCTAAAAATAAGCCCAGACGCTGAGTTCCTGCTCAGTCAGTCTGGGCTTTCCTGTAGTTAGCCGCGGCTCCCCCGCTTGTTATAGCCTTTCACATGCACCGGCTCCACGAACGGCCGAATGCGGTCCATAATCCGGCGCCCCTTATACTCCTCGTCGCCGTCCTTGCTCGTAAAGCTGAAATGCTTCTCCAGCGCATCGAGATCGTGATTCGAGGTGAAGAACGTCGGCTTCCGGTTCATCCGATAATTCAGGATCGAGCCCATGACATGATCGCGCAGCCATGGGTTTAAATTCTCCGCCCCAATATCGTCGAAGACGAGCAGGTCCGTCTCCTTCAGCATCTCGATCGTTTCCTTGAGCCGCTGCGGATCGTCGAACATCGATTTCAGATCCTCGGCGAAATCGGGCATATACACAATCGCTCCCGTAAAGCCATCCTTCGCCAGCTCGTGCAGCATGTAACACATGAGGAACGTCTTGCCGGTACCGAAGTACCCCGCAAGGTACATCCCGTGCTTCTGCAAGCCTTGCTCCTTCGTATTCATAATATAGCGAAGCACCTGATGAACGGCGTCCTCCCGCTCCTCGTCCTTATCGACAATCTCCAGAGGGGAGTAGCCCTGCGAAAGAGCTCGCTCGTCCACATAAAAGCTGCGAATTCGGCTCCGTACCGCATCCTGCGACTGCTTGGCTGTAAACTTCTTGCAGGCTACCTTCTGATCGTAGACACGCGTACGGTCATCAGCCGTTTCTACGGTGATCATCGTGTAATGCCCTTCCATATCATTCGGGCACTGCTCTAGGCCCGGGCAATTCGAGCAGTTCTTGTATTCCACGGTATATTGGTGAAGCTTGTTTAAATTCAGCTTCATCGTGGCCGCATCCAGCTGCGGATACTTCGTGCGAAGCTTCACGATCAGCGGGTCCTCCGCAACGAGGCGAAGCTTCTCCTCCGCCTGCTTCAATAAGGCGCGGCCTTGGCCTCCTTTTAACAATTCCCCAAGCGACTCCATCATCCGTCCCTCGCTTTCCTACTTCCTCTCATCGAGCAGTCGCGCCATTCGGAGCAGCTCTTCCCGTTCCGCCTCCGACAGCTTCTTGCCGGGAGCGTCCTCCACTACCGGAAGCACCGGCTTCTGTCTCGTGCCGCGATTGCGGCTGCCGTATCCTGCTTTTCCTCCGGTGCCGGAGCCGGTACCGCCGCCCGACGCGGCTTTGCTGTTCTTCCGCTCCTGGTACTTCACCTGCTCACGTATATATTCGACCGCTTGCTCGAAGCTTCCTACCTGCTTGGCCAGCATATCCGTAACGCTGTACTCGATCGAGGATCTGGCCCATGACCTTTTGTTCACATAGAAGAAATGAATCAGCACATTCAGAACCGCATCCGGCAAGCCGTATTCCAGGTTCATCACATTCAATGTATCCAGCAGCCCCGACGGAATTGCTCCCTTGGAGAAAATCATCTCTAACAAGGTCCGGTAAGGCTCATTGCGCAAAATAAAATTGTACTGGTGCTGCGTACACTGTCCTTGGAAAATATCCGGCACCTCGAGATAAAATTCCATCTCCACCGGCTGTTCCTTGGCTTTGGCCGGAGCCTCCGCCGTCTCCGACAGCTTGCCGATCAGCTTCGTACGCTCTTCACTGCGCTTGCGGTCCTGACGGAAGATCATGCTCGCCTTATGCTGCAGCAGATCCATATCTACGCCGCCTTCGGGGCTGAACACCCCCTCTTCATCCAACAGCTTGCATACATCGGTCAAATACAAATTGAACTTTTTGGCGACAAAATTAATCTGTGCCATATGCTCAGGCTCATATTTCAGGTTCTCAACAAAATCCCGGTTCATCGAGCTTCTTGGAAAATGGGATATGATCTCCGCATACTGGTAGCCTTTATATGTAACCTCAGGCTTGCTTTCGGTCGGTACGGCGGCAGCGGACTCGAAGAAGGCTTGCTCCAGCTCGAAATCGACCACCTGGCTGTTCAGCGTGAACAGCTCATAGAACGGCACCGACAAATTCTCGCTGTTCGCTTCGGCCAGCTCCTCGGAGGCGCCAAGCACAAGCTCGTCCCGCAGGGCGAACACCATGTATTTGCCGACCTTGTCCCGCAGCAGCAGTGTCAGATGCTGGTTCTTAAAAAATTCTCCCGGCGTTTGCGGCTGCAGCAGCGTATATTCATATACGTAATCTTCCGACGCTTCGGCGAACCGGCGCGATGTTTTGAGCAGGCCGACAGCCTCCAGCTTGGAGGTCTGTTCAATAAAAAACTTCCGACCCCGCTCCCCGGATTCGAGCTCCAAGGCAAGGAACAGCTTGCGCTGCTGTTCGACCGGAGAGTACCCCGACTTATCAGCGGGAAGCTGATGAAATAACGTATGATAGATGCTGACGGCGTACGCGCCGATCATTGGCTGATACACACTGGACAGCATCTTGTAATCCAGGCTGCTCAGGGCAAAATCGCGAACCACATAAAAGCGATGATACTCTGAAAAGTGCAGCAAATTCGTAATTCGCATTCGCTCAAGCTCCATCCGTTGTTTCAAGTCTTACTCTCCATTTTACCACACATATCGACATCAGGGTCTATGAAATTAGAATGAAAAAATCCCCTTTTCCGTAGAAAAGAGGATTCCGCCGCATTGCTATATGGTATTTACTTCCATTCGGTCTGGGTCGTAAGGCTTTAACAGGTGCTGCAGATAATCCGGGTCTCTTCGGCTGTCATCAAGCCATTCGTCCATCTCATCTTGACCCAGAATGACCGGCATGTACTCCTCGTATTCGTGTACGAGACGGTTCGGCCTTGTGGTCATGACCGTGCAAGTCCGATATTCCCCGCCGCGGCTGTCCAGCCAAATCTCATATAGCCCCGCGATGCCGAAGGTACCCTGCTCCTTAAGGGTTACGCGCAGAGGGATTTGCTTCTTCCCTTCCCGCTTCACGACCTCATAACCGTTGCACGGAATGATACATCGCTGCTTGGCGAACATGCGGCGATAGGCGGGCTTCTCGTGGACGAGCCGGCTGTCGGCGTAGACCGCATCTTTAGCCCAGAAAGGCACCAAGCCCCAACGAAATTGTTCCAGACGCTGCTCTTGATGATGACGGACGACCACCGGAAGCTCCTGGGTGGGTTCAACGGTAGCACAGGGAGTGTAGGAAAATCCGACCTCCTGAATATGAAACTGGCTGGATAAGCTCGAAAGCTCCGTGGTGATGCTGATGCGTTTGCACATGGCAGCTTGACCCTCTCATGTTGTGTGTTTTTTACAGTATCTTTCAAAGCTGGACTTTTCATGTGCAGAAATATGTAAAATTATTTTCGCTACGGTAAACAAAGAACCCCCCGGTATCCGGGAGGCTCTTATTGTTGTTGCTAACGTTATTAAAACATCTTATATCCCTTTTCCCGGAGCGACTTGATCGTCTGCCCGCTCAGCGCTGCTCCGATTAAACCCCCAACGGCCGGAATGTAATCCACAATGGAATATTCTGCGAGGTTCGAGCCCAGCGAACCGCTGCCCCATCCCCAATAGATGACCATACCTATCACCAGGGCAATATAACCGTAGATCGGAAACCAGGTCGTTTTCATTAGCATGTTTAGTATAAAGCCGAGTCCGAAGAACAGCACGAACAGCAGCACCGTAACAATGACAAGTTGCAGCATTGCGAGCAGAAGCCTCCCTTTCACTATCTCTATCTTTCTATTTTAGACGAATTCGTGACGCGGGTAAAGCTGTTCACAAAATAGTACCGACTCCCTGCTTGCGGTGAATTTGCCCTTTCGTGTCGATTTCGATACAATTGAACAAGCTATGGACGATTATACTTACATAAGGAGTGTTATAGATGAGTGAAGCGGTACAAACGCTGGAGGGCTGGTATTGTCTCCATGATTTTCGCGCGATCGACTGGAATGCCTGGAAGAGCTTGACGAAGCAGGAGCAGCAGCGTGCGGAAGAGGAGCTTTACAGCTTGCTGAAGCAGTATCAAGCGACGGAGGACGAGAAGAAAGGCAGCACTGCTTTCTACTCCATCGTTGGGCAGAAGGCGGATTTCGTATTCATGCACCTGCGTGAAACACTGGAGGAGCTCAATGAGCTCGAGACCGAATTCAACAAGACGATTTTTGCCGGGGTAACCGTTCCTACCTACTCTTATGTATCCATCGTGGAGCTTAGCAGCTACATGGCCAAGCCTGGCGTTGACCCTATGGAGGACCCGGACATCCTTGCCCGTCTGAAGCCGGCACTGCCGAAAGCGAAGCATCTATGCTTCTACCCGATGAACAAGAAGCGCGAAGGAAACGACAACTGGTACATGCTGACGATGGAGGAGCGCCGCAATTTCATGCGCAGCCACGGCATGATCGGACGCAACTACGCGGGCAAGATCAAGCAGATCATTACCGGCTCCGTCGGTCTGGATGATTGGGAGTGGGGCGTGACGCTGTTCTCCGAGGATCCGCTGCAATTCAAGAAAATCGTATACGAAATGCGCTTCGATGAAGCGAGTGCGCGCTTCGGCGAATTCGGCGATTTCTACGTCGGCAACCTCCTGAATCAGGAGAAAATGGCCGCCATGCTGAAGCTGTAAGCAGGCATCAACGGACTGACATTACCGGCTGTAAAGTGATTTGATCACCTTACAGCCGCTTTTTTTCCTCAACAAGGTTCATTAACGTTATAAAATCACCCTACAACCAACCAAACCGCTCGCTTCGAGCCACAAGGTCACTTGTAACGTGATAAATTCATCTTACTGCTTCAGCTTCCGATAGCATTGTGACTTTAGCGTTAAGAAATCGCCTTAAATGGGCAAAAAACCTTACCCCGTGCTATACGCATCGGAGTAAGGTTTTTTATTTTAATCCTCATCGTCCTCGTCATCCAGACTGAAGCGAGGGTCCTCTTTGCCTTTCAAATACTCCTCGGTATCCCGGTCCCGTTGACGCGACTTCTCCTTCAGCCGCTCGATCGCGGGAAGAATCAGTGTGTCAATCTCCTTCTGGACCGTATACACAAGATCGTACCGGTTCTGCTCTTCCAGAAAGTGTCCTACGTCCATTAAGGCATTGTAGCGATCGAGCTCGTCCCTTGTCAGTAATCCGCGGACTTGAACGCTGCAGTGACGCACGGCTTAGAACTTTCCTTTCTTCAGAACGAGCGGAATCCCGCCGATGATGTAAAGGTAGCGCAGGTCGATGATTTTCTTCATGATCGCTGCCGTACCGCCCTTGATTTTCTTCGAGCCCACGATACCGATCGCTTCGCCGCGGCCAAGGGAAGCCACCGTACCCTTCGGCTTGTATTCGAATGCCTTCAATGTGGAATTGCGGATCTGCGCCACCAGGTTATGCGCACATACGTCGGCTTGCTGCATCGAGATCTGCGCTGTCGGAGGATACGGACGACCCTCAGGATTGAATACGAGCGAGCAATCGCCAAGCACGTAGACATTCTCGTGTCCAGGGATGCGGAGCGTTTCGTCTACCTTAATACGACCGCGCATCGTTTCGAAGCCGGCTTCCTCCAGCATGTGGTTACCGCGGATACCGCCGGTCCAGATCACGGTCGAGGACTTGATTTCTTCGCCTGTAGCGAGAATTACCCCCTCAGGAGTACACTCCTTGATCGCCGTAGCGATTTTGAAGGTAACGCCTTTATTCGCAAGCACGTTCATGGCATACTCAACCAGCTCCGGATCGAAGCCAGGCAGCGCCGTAGGAGCCGCTTCAATGTTGTAGATCTTAACGAGGGACGGATCCACGTCGAATTCCTTGCACAGCTCAGGGATGCGGTCAGCCAGCTCGCCGACAAATTCAATACCGGTGAAGCCCGCACCGCCAACCACGAAGGTCAGGTAATCCGTGCGGTTCGGCTCGCGCTTGAATTTGGCGAATTGATATTCTATATGCTCGCGAATGAAGCGAACGCTGTTAATGCTTCGAATATTCATGGCATATTCCTTCAGACCAGGGATGCCGAATGTTTCCGGCTCGCCACCGAGGCCGATGACGAGATAGTCGTACGACAAGGTCCCCTCTTCGAGAATAACCTTTTTCTCCTGCGGACGAATTTGAACAACCGTCGATTTCACGAAATCAATTTTAAACTCATCGATCAGCTTCAAAATGTTCACGCGTGCATTTTCAGGATTATCCGTTCCGGCTGCAGGCATATGCAAATGAGTCGTGATATAGTGGTAATCGTGCTTGTTCACCAGCGTTACATCAGCCTCATTATAATTTAATTCTTTCTGCAAACGAATAGCCGTAACGATCCCGCCATATCCTGCTCCCAAAATGACTATTCTAGGAATTCGACTCATGATTTAGATCCCTTCCATCCACGTTTTTTCTGTATTGTATGGTTCTCCAAAACCGATTGTGAAATTTTACACAAGCCACGCCGAAAAATAGTTTTTCCCTATTTTTCACGAAAAGCCCCGAAAATATTAGCAGCCTCATGCACAAATTCGACAAAACAGTTTTAACCAATTCAAAAGAATAATATAATGCCCGGGGACAAATAGCAAGCTTTATTTTGATTAAAAATCAAGGAAATCCCGCACAATAAATGTGGCTTTGCAAAATAAATCCGGTGATATCATTTGGGCCGGTTGCGTATACAATAAGGATAATCCTTCCTTTTTAACAAAAAAAAAGCCCGGTCTTAGCTGACCTGGGCTTCGCCATTATAATAATCCAAATTGATCTGTCTGCGTTTGATCTCCTCAAGTAAAAGATCTACAAATTCCTGCTCCAGCTTCAAATCAATCGCCTTAAAATAAGAATCAACCAAAATCTCATTACTGATCAGTTTCATAAGCGAAACCCCTTACTCCTTAATGTAAAATTATATTACCATGCCCGGAAAAATAGAACAATCGTTCTGTTATCCACACAAAAATGTGTATATCCTGTGTGTAGTGTGTTGATAAGTGTAGAAATATGCCTGTTTGTGCGGTGGGTAATGTGGACAAAGTTATACACACTTGTCCACAGGAAAATCCGATAAAAAACTTCGATCAGTCATAGGAGGATATCCCTACATATGAATCATTTTATTTTTCAGAGTTTGGCCTCTTTAGGCACAGGTCTCATCGTCGGCGTCATCTTCGCCATGCTTCGCCTTCCCATCCCCGCCCCGCCGGCGATACCCGCGGTCTGTGGCATTTTCGGCATTACGCTCGGGTATCTGCTCTGGCAATTTTGGACGGGGCGTTAGGCTCAGCTCAGAAGCTTCGATGCATTGAGGTAGCCTCGCCCCTGAACATTAGCTGGCACGCCCAGGTTGTCCGTGCTGTTCAGCAGCTGGGCAACAATGCCCGCGCAGATCGGCGTCGCCATGGAAGTGCCTGATTCCGTAAAGTAGCTGCTGCCGATGCGGTTGCTTTTATACACCATTCGATCCCGGCAATAATCGTCGATAGGGAACCGGAGCTCCCTCGGTCCAGCACCTTTACACCGACCACGTCGGCATCCTGGAAGGAAACTCGGCATTTTATTACGACAATGAAACTACGGAAGGAAAAATAAAAAGGCCAAGCCGGGGAGAGGTTCGGCTTGACCGTCTGAGCGCCACCGTGGGGAAGCGGTGACGACTCGCTACTAAGTAGTATGACCCGATGCGGAACTTCATAAACATGGAAGCGAAAAAATTAATCCTCGCAAGGCTGCGCCGCGATAAACCGGACAAAGGCGTCGTGTTAAAAATAACAAGTTTTTATTTTGGACAGCCGTTAATTTCCAAATCCTTAGTCTTTTGCTCAAACATTTGCTTTACATGACTCGCGTATAAATGGGGATTCGATATTAATAGTCCTCGGACATTCTCTAACGCAGACGCATAAGTACTATTTATTTCCAAGCAAATTTTACTGTTTGCAGGTACAGTGTTTCCAGTTGTTTCCTTATTGTTAGCTGGTTCATTATTCGTCGTACTATTAACCGGCTCAGTACCATTTGTACTATTAGCCGGTAGATTACCGGATTCCGTGGTGGTGTTTGCTGGCACGACAACGGGTGATGTACTCTTATTAGGTTCGCAAGCTAAGCCGTTCTTGTCTGAATCCAATCTATGCCGATCTATCGCAGGACCACCTGCTGCGATAAAAAATGCTTGCGCTTCTTCGTGTGTTGCGAAATCGCTGCAATCACGGTCTGGTCCGTTCGGATCGTATTTTAGCTTGGAGGGTGTTATAGGCGTCTCAAACGTAACACTTGCCCATACACCGCGGCCGTCCTCGCGAGCATCCGTCTGTAAGTGTGTGAACAAGTCGACCCAGCGTACATTCGGTGGGGTTGCCGCTGTCTTGGCGTAGCCCTCCGAAACTACCTTGGCGTTAAACATTGTGCCGTCCGATAAGTAAACGTAACCGAGCAACCGACCATAACTATCACGCTCTTCAACGTCAACCTCAACAAGAACTGTTACACCGGTCAGAGCTTGCTTCGTATACTCGGACGCGATCTTACCGGTCTCTACGTTCTTGGACGCACTTGGATGCATAGATTCCATTGTGTCGACGCCAATCAAACGAATGGTCTCCTCTTTACCGTTCCAATCGATTTGGACTGTGTCACCTTCAACAACCCTATTAACTTTTACCTCTTTTTTTATGGAGGAGCTGATTGTTATCGTACGAGATGGACTATCCCAACCAACTGTCGCACCTAGCGCCTCCCCAACGAAGCGGAGCGGAACCATCGTAGAGCCTTCTATAATTTGACCGGGTACGGGGAGATTGATGTCAACGGTATTTTTCTTTGAAACAGTATCACCGATAGTGTATGTGATACTTACGTCGCCCTTCTTAGCGGAGACAGTGCGAGTGTCGCCGTTCCACGCGATTTCCGCGCCGAGTGATTCAAAGATTTTACGGAGTGGAACGAGTGTGGTTCCGTTCACTACCGTCGGAGGCACGTCGAACGACGTTCTCTTGCCGTCGATGAATACAATAGGTGTTACGTCTGCCGGTGTTGCCGTTACGGTAGGTATGGCGGAGAATAATAACGAAATCGAGAGCGCGATTCTGACGAGTTGCTTATTAAACAAGAGTAACGACGTCCTTCCATATCTGGTATACAAATCCATAAGATAAATATACCTCAAAGCTTCATTGTCGTATAGGTCATAAGAAGGAATCCCCGTAAACTGTGATCGTAGACAAAATAATCGTGTCTCGCGCTTACTTGGCGTGGACAAAATAAAAACCTCCCAACGTTTGTTCCGAAGAACAACGTCAGGAGGCACATAATCCGCAACCCACAAGTCGGCGACCGTATAGGCCTAACGCTAGGTCACCATCAACATTAACAGAAGGTTAAACGCTGAGAAACCGCGTCACTAGGCGATTAATCCTCGCAAGGCTGCGCCAGCGCCGCGTCCTCTTCCTTCGTGCGGAAGCTGGAACCGCAGCCGCATGTAGCTACCGCGTTCGGGTTGTTAATGGTGAACCCGCCACCCATGCCCGTGTCCTTGAAGTCGATCTCGACGCCGTACAAGTATTTGGCGCTCTCCTCGTCTACAACCACCTTCAGACCATTCATTTCGAACGACTTGTCGTCCGCAGCCTGATTGTCGTCGAAGCCCATGCCGTAGGAGAAGCCGCTGCAGCCGCCGGACTTTACGCCTACGCGCAGGAACAGGTTCGGCGTCTCTTCGGCCGCCAGCATTTCTTTGATTTTATCAATAGCCGTATCGCTAATTTTAATCACTCGGATTCCCTCCTTATTGCTTCAGGCAAAATAAAAAAGCATACTGATTAGAGCTTACTCCTTCAGTATACTCCTTCTTGGCATGCTCCTCAAGGGTCGCTGAACCGCTTCGCCTCGAAGCTTACGAATTCTATGTATTTCATAATACCGCAGCAGCAGCTCATCCAATTGTTTACTGCATCTTTGAACATCGGGATGCATCAGCCCGAGCACACTGCCAAGCTCTACCATATGAGCCCGTAACGTCTCGATCTCACAGGACAGCTCCGCATCCTCGTCCATCCAATTCACTACCGGCAACATAAGACACCGCCTTGATTCCATTCTCACAAGAACACAGTATACTAGATTCTGGAATAAAAGAAAATATCATACTTAGACAAAATGTTACAAATTTTAAGCAAAATTCGCGCTTTCCTATTCCCTGCACCATGGAAATGAAGAACATATTGCCGCTCCATCAAAGGAGGTTTATAATAGAGGGTATTGTTCTTAACCTGTTACGCGGCTTAGATCATGATTTTGGGTCATGAAGGCCGATAGGATAACCGTCCGACTAACTGCCGGACAAGTAATGCAGGCTGTACAGCGGGACTCTTTACATAGCTAGGGCTCCCGCACCATTAACGGAGGTGGAGAGTGTGAACATCGCTATAAGCAATCCAGAGAAACGGATGACGGAAATAGCGGAGAAGGTAGAACACGGAGAAAGACTCAGTCTGGAGGACGGGGTCTTTTTGTACGAATCGGACGATTTACTCACGATCGGACAATTAGCGAATAAAGTGAACCTGCGTAAGAACGGGAAAAAGGTATATTTTATTGAAAATATGAGCCTTTATTTCACCAATGTATGCGAGGCGCACTGCGCGTTCTGTCATTTCCGGCGCGACGAGGGCGAGGAAGGCGCTTATACGCTCACACCGGAGCAGATGTTCGAGTATATCGATGAGCATTTCCATCCCGGCATGCGCGAGTTCCATATTACCGGGGGCCACAATCCGAATGTGCCTTTCGATTATTATGTGAATTATGTACGCGCCTTGAAGAAGCGTTACCCGGATGTAACGATAAAAGCACATACTGCGGCGGAGATTGAGTTTTTTTCGAGGATAAGCGGGTTAAGCTATAAAGAGGTACTGCAAACGTTAGTCGATGCGGGACTCAGCACGCTGACCGGCGGCGGAGCCGAGATCTTATCGGAGCGCTACCGCCAGAAGATGGGCGTCGGCAAAGCGACAACCGATCAATGGCTTGAAGTGCAGCGCGTAGCGCACAGCATTGGACTGAAGACGCATGCGACGATGCTGTACGGCTCCATTGAAACTTTGGAGGAGCGCATTCAGCACATGATCTATCTGCGGGAAATTCAGGATGATACGAACGGCTTCCTCGTGTTTATTCCGAATGCCGTGCAGCCGGCCAGCGTGAGTGCAGGCATTAAGCGCCGGGTTGCCGCGTTCGATGATCTGAAGACGATCGCGATCAGCCGTCTGATGCTGGATAACATTCCGCACATCAAGGCCTACTTCATCAACCTTGGAACGCAGCTGGCTCAGCTGGCCTTCACCTTCGGCGCATCCGACGCGCACGGCACGATCATTAAGGAACGTATCTCACATGCTGCGGGCGCATTGTCTCCGGAGGGACTGACCCGCGATGAGCTGGTGTGGCTGATCAAGGGAGCAGGTCGCATTCCTGTGGAACGCGATACCTTCTATAACGAGATTAAGGTTTACTAAAATACAGTCTGCAGGACCATAGAAAGGGTTTGTGTAAGGTATGAAGAAACTAGTGATACTTGGCGGAGGATATGGCGGTCTTACGATCGCCACAACGCTGCTGGGCATGGATCTGCCTTCGGATACGGTCATGATTATGGTGGATCGGATGCCCTTCCAGGGGTTGAAAACGGAATACTACGCACTAGCCGCGGGTACGGTGTCGGATAAGGAAATCCGCACGCCCTTCCCGATAGATCCGCGCCTGATTCTGAAGTACGGTGAGGTTACGGCTGTGGATTTGGAGCAGAAGCTCATTCGCTTCGAGAACGATGATCCGCTTTCGTATGATTGGCTCGTATTGGGGCTAGGCTGCGTGGACCGTTACCACAACATTCAGGGAGCTGAGGAATTTTCTCATAGCATCCAATCCCTCTCCTCTACGCGTAAAACCTACCAGGCCGTCAATGACTGCAAGCCGTTCGGTCAGATAACGATTGTCGGCGGAGGCTTAAGCGGTGTAGAGATGGCGGCGGAGCTTCGGGAAAGCCGGCCGGATCTGAACATCCGAATTCTTGACCGGGGCGCCAGCATCTTGTCTCCATTTCCGGATAGGCTGAAGGCATATGTCCGCGAATGGATGCTGGAGCACGATATCGAGCTAAGATCCCACATATCACTATCTCGCTTAGAAGGCGGGATGCTGTACAATCAGCAGGAGATCATTCATACCGATGTCACGGTTTGGACCGCCGGCATTCAGCCAAGCCCAATCGTGCAGAACTTGAACCTTTCGAAGGATAATCAGGGACGACTGACCATAGACCAATACCACCGTCTTCCGGACTATCCTGAAGTCTTCGTCGTTGGCGACTGCGCGGCGCTGCCGTTCTCTCCGAGCGGTCAGGCGGCCGAAGCCCAGGGTAAACAAATTGCCGAGGTGTTAAGAGCTACTTGGAAAAACGAAAACCCCCGGCTTGGAAGAATCAAGCTCAAAGGGGTTCTCGGATCGCTTGGCAAAAAGGCCGGCTTCGGCCTGATGGGCAAGCGGACGGTGATGCTGGGTATGGTGCCCCGCGCGATCAAGAGCGGCGTTCTTTGGATGTCCAAGCATCACCTGGGTTAATCGCTTAAGAGATCGAGCATGTCCTCGATCTCTTTTATTTTGTCCTCAATCGCTTGTTCCAGTTCTTCCGCCGTGGAGGCGGCAACGATCTCCCCGTTCACCAAGGCAAAGGGCAGGATGTAGCACTCCCCGCAATTGCCCAGACAGCCGTATTCGATCACATCCAGATCAGGCCGCTGCTCCAGCTGCTTCATGAGCTTCTCGGTCCCGTGATGCATATTGTTCGTACAAAATTCAATAATCGGTCTCATGAATGGACTCCCCTTTACCGGACCATTTTATTTTTCTCCACGTTGTAATATAATAAGCATATGAAGGGAGATGAATCAAATGAGCGACAACGTACAACAAAGCACCATGTATGATGAAGTGCTTGAGGTTCTAGATAAGCTTCGTCCTTTCCTGCAGCGTGACGGCGGTGACGTAGAGCTGGTGGACGTCGAGGATGGCATCGTGAAGCTTCGTCTGGTAGGCGCATGCGGAAGCTGCCCAAGCTCGACGATTACACTGAAGGCCGGTATCGAGCGTGCCTTGCTGGAGGAAGTTGAAGGCGTGCAAGAGGTTGTTCAAGTATTCTAATATACCTGCATGCGAAGAGAGACCCTGAAACTTGATTTCAGGGTCTTTTGGTCATTCCGTTCCCGGTGATCGAGCGAATGGGATCAAGGCCGCCCGATACATCCATAATGTTCCCCGTTATGAAATCCGAATGATTCTCGCACAGGAAGGCGATGACCCGAGCTACATCCTCTCCCGTCCCAGGCCGGCCGCGCGGCGCTTCATCATCGGGGACGTCCTCTACGTCACTAATGGCCATTTCCTTGTATGCCCCTCGGATATCCCCGGGGCAGATCATGTTGACCGTGATGCCGTTAGAAGCTTCCTCAACGGCCAGCGTCTTCGTAAAGGAGACGAGCCCGACCTTCGCCGCGGCATACACCGCTCGATGCGGCCACCCTCGGGCCTCCGCCGCATGACCGAAACCGAAGTGGATAATACGCCCCCATCGATTCTGTCTCATGTAAGGCAGAACGAGATGGTCAAGATGAATGACTCCGGTCAGGTTTCCATTCAGAAGGTAATTGATTTCTTCACGATCGTAGTCGCTGAAAAGCCGGCGCTCGCGAATAAAGGGGCCAGCGTTATTTACCAAAATATCAATGGCGCCGAATTCGCGGATGGCTTGCAGTACAAGCTCCTGCATCTCCTCCATCCGGCTTACATCCCCGCGGTAGACGCTGCAGCGAACGCCCTTCTGCCGAATTTGCTCCGCCAGCTCCAGCGCTTCCCGCTCACTGTGTACATAGTTCAAGATGATGTCGCAGCCTTGGTCTGCTAGCTGGAGGGCCGTTCGTTTCCCCAGCCCTTTGGCACTGCCCGTGATCAAGGCTACCTTCCGTTCCCGAGCCATGCTCCTACCTCCCGAAAATTCCCATATGAGTTCCTTCTCAAAGTATAGTGGAACGCCGGGAGCAGTTCAACCCTTCCGGTTGCTGGCATGGGAAGCGGCATACCTGAAAACGATTGCCGCAGCCCGAAAGGTCATATCGATGCCCTGCTCCAGATCACGGAGATTTTCGCGAATATCTTCAATCTGCAGTCTTGCCCTTTGTCCGTACTTAAGCTCCGCCACCTTCATCAGATCATCGTACAGATCCGCGTTAATCGAATGAATCTCCAGATTCCGCCGATTTCGTAAGCGCTCTACAGGAGTCTTGTATTGAACCTTGAGGTCGAAGAGCTTCTGCTCCAGGTCCGTGTATTTCTTGTTTTGATGCATATTGCGCAGCACCGTAAAGTACGAGAAACGCGCCTTGATTCGCTCCGTTTGCAATCCCCAGTGCTCATTGATGAAATTGCCGAGCTTATCGAGCAAGGCGAAGAGACGGATCAGTGCATTTTTATAAAAGTATAAATGGAGATGGTACGCATCCTTTTCCTCCAAAGTCATCTCATCCAAGTAGAGCTTCATAACCCTCTTGCCATATTGCTGCGCAGCATACTCGCTTTGCTCGAGCTCGTCCAGTGCACGAAGGAAGCCCTCCGACAAAATGACGAATCTCCGTTCGGCCATCGTTCGCTTCTCGGGAGGAATCAGCGTAAGCTTATGAATAAATGATCGGATGGCCTCATTGGCCTCCTTAAGGTAGCCTTCGTCCTGACGACGGGGCTCGCCGAAGATGGATCTTAGCATCCGGCCCGTTCCCCCTTTATTTATTGGGATACGTTTCTAGTCGTACCCGTTATACCCGCCGCTCCTGCTGCCGGTGACGGATCCGCCTTCTGCTTCATCAGCTGCATGCGGTCCTTCTGCACGAGATACATGGCTGCAAGCACGCCTGCTCCGCCGAGATATTGATTCAAGGATAAGCTTTCGTTCAAAATCACATACCCTGCCGCAGCGGCCGTTAGCGGGAGCAAATAGCCGTACACCGAGGACTTGAACGGCCCCAGCTTGGACAAGCTCCAATTGTGGACGGAGAAGCCAGCGATGGTTGCTAGCAGGGCCGTGTAGCCCAGAATAAGCCAGCCTTGCGAGCTGCGCTCAAGCAAATACGCCATATCGGCCCGCAGGAGCAGGAACGGCAGCAGGGCAAGCGCCCCTGCGGTCATTTCGAGCGAAACCAGCAGCGTAAGCGGGTATTTGCCTACGAGACGATTCATGCCGATCAGGTAAAATGCCCCCAGGAAGCTCCGCGCCAGCAGCAGCGCGTCCCCCTTCAGCGTCTCCGGTCCAAGATGAAAGCCGTGCGGCCCTCCGGCTACAATCACAATGACGCTGACGAACGCCAGCGGGATACCGACCAGGACACGCCAAGTCAGGCGGATATCCTTCAGGATCACGGCAATAACGGCCGTGATAATCGGCATGAAGCCGCGGCCGAGAACGGCGCCGTTAGCTGAATTGCTGAACTGCAGCGCGTATTGCAGCAGCGCTTCCATGCCAAGTGCGGACACGGAGCCAAGCACGGCGATCAGCGCAAGATCCTTGCGCGGCAAACGCCAGTTCAGCTCCTGCCGATGCTTTCGGTAGTAAACGTAAGTATACGCCCACAAAAAAGGAATAATACTCAAATACCGGAGCCCATTAAATACCAAAGGGTCCCATTCCTGACCGCCAAGCTTCATGGCGGAAATATTGATGCCCCATAGAATATAAACCAGCACGAACCCGGCATGCGGCATAACTTTGCGGCTCCACGATTCATTCATGGTTGGTTTCCCCGTTTCCCTATAGATGAACAGAAGGCTTACGACAGCTAGGGTGCTGCGTAAGCCTGATTGACGGACTCCGACGGCTGCAGAGTCAATATCGCTAGATAGCTTAAAATACCGTATAAGCAGGAAATCAACACCGTATGCATCAGGCTGGCGAGCAAGTACCAGTCATAGCCCATGGAAAGCGTAACGAAAGCTCCGCTGAAAATCTGCAGGATCACGAAAACAACCGCATACCTCGCTGCAGCAACCGCTGTGCTTCCGGCCGGGGCTTGTGCCTTTATCACGAAGTATAAACCGGCGATGAGCAGCCCAAGAACGGCAGCTGCAACCCTGTGAGTGAACATGATGCCGGTCGCCCCGGACAGGTCCGGTATGACTTCCCCATTGCACAGAGGCCAGCCGATACAGCCCCCGGAGGATTCGGTGTGATGAACATAAGCGCCCAAATATACGACGCCGTAGGTATAGATCATGATCACCCAAACCAAAAGCTTCGCTGCTGGGGAAAGCACGGTTCCTTCTCGATGCAGGAGAGCTTCTCCCCATTTCGTATAGACGAGATACAAAAGTAAGGTAAAGGCAAAGGCCAGCAGCGAGAAGCCAAAATGCAGGGCAAGCGCTGGAGCATTTTGCGGCCATACAACCGTCATCGCCCCAAGAATCGCTTGCAGCACGGTGAAGAACATGGCGCCTCCGACAAACCATTTGGCGTCTTTTCTTTGGCTGTAGATAAACACCAGTAGGGTCGTTGCAAGTAAAACCAAGCCTACAATCCCCACGACAAAGCGATGGCTGTACTCGATCAAAGATTCGATCGTATAGGCCGGTACGAATTTCCCGTTACACAGCGGCCAATCGTCACCGCAACCCCGGCCCGATTCCGTTTTGGTTACGAGGGCGCCCATGACCAGAATCAGGAACATGCCGAGCATGCTGGCAAGCGACAACCGACGAAGCCATGTTTCTATTTTCATTTGATTTGACTCACCCGTTCGTTTAAAAATCGTTTGCCGTAGACAAGACTACGATCCAATCTTCATTATATCGGTTCTGCCAAGGTAAATCCATGTCGAAATGTTACAAACCGATGAAACAGGAAAGCCGCCAAGTCCGGGCTTATCTTACGGGACTGGCGGCTTTCTTTCAGCCGGGGGTCAGGTTATTTATTCAGGCTGTCTGCAACCTCTACGGCCCGGTCCAGGAATTGCTCGATTTCTTCGCGGCTCTTGCGCAGCTTGCTGACGAAACGGATCAGTTCTTGACCATCCCGAAATGCAATAAAGCTTGGAATACCGAGAATGTTCAGCTCCGAGCAGAGGTCCGGCAGGTCGTCTCTGTCAATTTCGATGAAATTGAGCTTCTCTTGATACGATTGCTCCACCTCAGGCATGAACGGCTCAATGAAATGGCAATCCTTGCACCAGGTCGTTTTAAACACGGCAATCGTAGGCTTAGTACCTCCTACTGCTTCTCTAAAGCGCGCTTCCGTTGTTACCTTCTCCATGATGGCTGCACCGTCCTAACGAATAGTAAGTTCAAATCTATAACCAACTTATAGCATTTCCCTCATGTAGTGTCAATTCATGCGACGGGATACTGGGCATCGGTACCAGTTTACAATTTTTCCTAAAAGTGATATCATATAAATATCAAATGAATATTGAATTGAATTCAAATAAGGAGCTGATTCCATGAAAGAAAAAAAAGCCTGGGTCATCAACGGATTTTTGGGACTACTTCTCATTTTGCTGGTAGCGGCGTTCGGCTTATTCGCTATCGCGTCTTCCGATAGTAACGGCGGCCGCGCAGCAGGCGTTGTACTCATAGCGGCAGCTGCCCTGCTCTCCTCCTCCATCACGACGCTGCAGCCGAATCAAGCCGTCGTCGTGACCTTCTTCGGGAGCTATGTCGGTACCATTCGCGAGAGCGGCTTATGGCTCACGATTCCCCTCGCGGTTCGCAAGAAGATCTCTCTTCGCGTTCGAAATTTCAACAGCGTGAAGCTGAAGGTTAACGATGTGCTTGGCAACCCGATTGAAATTGCGGCAGTCGTCGTGTTTCGTGTCGTAGACTCGGCTAAGGCCACCTTCGACGTAGACAATTATGAGCAATTCGTGGAGATTCAAAGTGAAACCGCGCTTCGCCATGTAGCGAGCAAATATCCTTATGATGTTTTCGACGAGGACGGCAAGTCTTTGCGGGGCAATGCGGATGAGGTAGCGCTGGAGCTGGCCCGCGAGCTTCAAGATCGACTGTCGGTAGCCGGGGTGGAGGTTATGGAGGCGCGCCTGACGCATCTGGCCTATTCTACCGAGATTGCCAGCGCTATGCTGCAGCGCCAGCAGGCTACGGCGATTCTTGCCGCGCGGCAGAAGATCGTGGAAGGCGCTGTCGGTATGGTTCAGCTTGCCATCGAGCAGCTGCAGCGGGACGGCGTAGTCGAGCTGGATGAGGAACGGAAAGCGGCCATGATCAACAATCTGCTTGTCTCGATCGTCTCGGATCGATCCGCCAGCCCGGTCATCAATACAGGAAGCCTTTACTAGGGCCGAGAGCGAGCACTTGTTATGGCCAGTAAAAAGAGCTTTCCTCTCCGGCTTGATCCGAAGCTGTATGAGATACTCGAGCGGTGGGCTGCAGATGAATTCCGAAGCGTGAACGGGCACATCGAATACCTGCTTCGGGATGCGGCGGCCCGGGCGAATCGTCTTCCCGGGCCTCGCCCCTCCTCTAAGGAGGAGCCCTCTTCCGAATAAAAAAGCCTGACCCTTTTCGATCCGGCGGAATCGAGAAGGGTCAGGCTTTTTTTACCTGTTGCGGCACATACTAAGAGGCAATACTCCTCATCCTTGCATAAGGTAAAGATACAGTATCCATAGTCGATAGCCTAGCGGAAGGGGGTGCCTTGTGTATCGCTGGAACGGATGGGATCTCCTGCACAAGCTTGGAGATATGCCTAAAGAAGCAGTGGAGTGGCTGAAAGGCAAAAAAAATACGATCCTTCTGGAGAATCAACTGCTGAGTGCCGCACATCGGATTCGAATAAAACCGTCCGCGCTGGAAGCAGCCAGACGCCGGCTCGGGTGGAAGCATGGAGTCGGCGGCAATATTACGGGTAAACAATCGGCGGCTTCCCTTTCCTCCTCGGAGAAAGCTCTGGTGGAGCGAATTCGCCGGGATACGCATGCTAATAACCGGAATAACGTGACGCGTACCGCCTCCTATTTGCGTCTCTACAGAGAACAGCCCGAGCTTCATTGGGCGTTTTTGGCCCATATGGTTTCCCGCAACGGCGGCTGGTGCATGACCGATCTAAAGGGCGAGCTGCTGCCTTATTTATTGAATGCCGAGCAGCGTGAGCATGTATTTTTATTCCTGGAGCGTGCCAACGCGTTGATCTTCCAAGACGCTTACCCCCAGCTGCTGCTCTATCAAGCCAGCCGCCGGGCCGGGCGCCCTCTCTTCCATCTCCTCCCGAGCTTTCATGTCTCCGCCTTCATGCGGCCGATATGGGAAGTCTTCTGGGAGTATGGAGATTCCGCACTGGTAACCGTCGGACTGGTCATTAACGAGCAGCACTATATTGAAGAGCGTGTGATGCAGCATCCTTTTTTTCGTGAAAAGGTGCTTGATACCTTCTTCTTCACCACGCAATCGGTGCTGCAGCTAAACCAGGTCGTGTTCCCCTATGAAGAAACCGAGGGGCAAAGGCTTCGCGTTGCCGGACTCGTCCTTGAGGACTTCCATCTGCTGAAAGAGCGAATTGAAGTAGGCAAAAAGCTGTATGCCATCCTCTTTGGCATCCCCGTCGTATTCGAAGGGGCGCGACGATTCGCCTTCGGCAAGCGGCATAGCGGTTCTCGCGCTGATTATTGGCCTCATCTGTATGCGGCGGTGCGCCATCAAGCTCCGGTTCCGAGCGGTCAATTAAAGGAACGATTGGAGGGCGGAGAGCTGAAGCCGGGAGCCGAGCCATTATATAGTCCGTATCTGACCTCTGCCTGGAAGGATCGGGAGGTGGCTCCTATCGAGCGAGGCGACTGGTTCAAGAGCTTAGACGTATTGGACTATGTTACGGATATCGACGCCCCCTTCTCTTTCGAAATGACGCATGAGCACAGCTTCGGACTGAATAAGGTCGAGCTGGCCGTCCTTGCCGGGGATTTACTGACGAAGCCTTAGAACCTTAGGATTGATTCCTTGGCAAGGTTGATGTAAGATGAAGCTATCAGCATAAATACAACCCCTATGTGACTGGCGGAACGTGGATGACCACGAGGAAGCATAGGGGCAGCAGTAACGCCGTACGCCTGGGCAGAGGTAAGGAGACATGTTCTCCTTGCCTCTTTTTGTTTTTCAATAACAAGACGAAGGGTGTGTACCGGAAATGAAAGAACCGCTGATTTTGGATGGAGCCTGCGTGGCTCAGTCCGTTAAGGAGAAGCTGGCTCAGCGTATCCAGAGCTTAGCCTTGCAAGGCATTACCCCTTGTTTAGCCACGATTCTTGTTGGCGATGACCCTGCCTCCGAGACTTATGTCAAGATGAAGGGGAATGCGTGCCGTCGTCTGGGGATCCATTCGAAAAAAATACACCTCGATAGAAGCATCACAACAGATGAATTGATTACGGTAATTAACGAGCTTAATCATGACGATCAGGTGCATGGCATTCTTTTGCAGCATCCTGTGCCGCATCATATGGATGAGCGGGCGGCCTTTGAAGCGATTGCCATTGAAAAAGATGTGGATGGCGTTACGATGGCCGGGTTTGCCCGGAGCGCGTTTGGCTTGGCTGGCTTCCCCTGCTGTACGCCTGCGGCCATGATGGAGATCATGGACTACTATAGGCTGCCTATGGAAGGGAAGCATGCTGTTGTGATAGGCCGCAGTCCCATTCTAGGCAAGCCGGCTTCGTTGATGCTGCTTAACCGGAATGCAACGGTAACCGTCTGCCATTCCAAGACCAAGGACCTCGACCGGATCGTGCAGCTGGCGGATATTGTCGTTGCTGCGGTCGGCAAGCCTCGCTTTGTGCAAGGCTCTTGGATCAAGGAAGGTGCTGTCGTGCTGGATGCAGGCTATAATCAAGGGAATATCGGGGATGTCGATTACGAGGCTTGCTTGCCGAAAGCTAGTGCCATCACTCCCGTCCCGGCCGGTGTCGGTCCGGTAACCATTGCTATGCTGCTTAAGCACACCGTTGAAGCCGCGGAGAAGCGCTTGGAGCTTGCGAAATAATGCTGTTGAACAACAAACCAGGAACCTTGAGGATTTCTGGTTTTTTTCTTATTTAACAAATTTTTCTTCCCTGTTAGGCTGAAGACAAACTATGGCCTCATATACATAATCCTAATTCATCAGGTTGGAGGTGCACGCCCATAATGTCAACTGCGTTTGTTTCCCGATCATTGGACGAAACACGTTTTTGGTCTCGAATTATGAAAGAGCATTCCTTATTCCTTAGACTGGGGTTTAGGTGCGAGGACACGCAGCTCATTCATGAAGCCAATCATTTTTATACCTTATTTGAAAGTATCGAGAATCGCTCCCACTCTTACTCTCCGGCAACCGATCCTGATACCATCCGGCAATTCAATGTTGAAGTGTATAACGCCGCTTCTTATATCTGGGCGTTTAAGCGAAGGGTACTCGGGTTAATTTTGCAATGCAAATTACCCGGACAAAATAATTTCCCATTATTAGTTGATCACGTTAGCAGAGAAGCGAATTATTTCCGCACACGGTTAGCTGAATTAAATGCCGGCAGGCTTGATCCTCTACCTGATGCCATCATTAATGAAAATGTTTTCTTTCTGAGAATTATGGCAGACCACGCAAAATTCATCGGTCATTTGCTTGACCCTTCGGAACGCCGCTTAGTGGAACAAGCTCGAAATTTTAGTGATGAGTTTGACCAGCTATTGTTCCAAGCCAGGGACCTGGATTCCATGCGTCCTCAGTCGCAAACGGTTCCTTTACTGGATCAATTTTTGGATCAAAATCGCGTGTCCGTACAATCACTTCGTGATTTTAAGAAAACCGCACGCGAACTTATCGAAGCTTGTAGGATAAAAAGCATTATTCACCCTTTATTAGCAGACCATGTCTTTCGGGAAGCAGAGAGATTCTTGGTTATCATCGACATGTTTGAATGCTCCCTTAGCGGCGCTCCTATGCCTAGCATGCCAATTAGCGATTGAAGTGTAAATAAGAAAAAACAGCTTATGCACAAACGTACGTAAGCTGTTTTTGTCGTTTAACTCACTTCGTTTCCAGTATTCCCGCGATACATATGGGTGTGCGGATTCATTCCATTTACCGTCGTATATCCTTCAAAGTGATGATAATGCCCTCCGCCCGGGAGCGGGATCGATGGACCTGTCGTTCCGCGAATGATGTGGGTATGCCCTTGATCAATCGATGTCTCCGCATAATATCCATGGACATGCTGCACTCCGCTTGGAGCAGGCGCCGTCATTGCCGAATATTGATGGCTGTGTCCCGCATCGTATGAGGTAATTCCTGAAAAAGGGTGTACGTGAGCGACAGGTCTTCCATCCCAGGATGTGATGAACAGCTGGTGCGAATGATTTGGATCAGACTCTCCGGAATCAAAAATAAACCCCGTAATCGGTATGACCATACATTTCATCCTTTCACTGTAAAATAAACACTGATACAGTGTATGAGTATTGTGGAATCCTTGTATGGGCTTCTTTAAAAATCTAACATTTTCAGGTAACCATTTACAGTTTAGGCGAATATCCTGAAGGTGTAGAGGAGGGATAGGCAAGTGTATAATCCAATATACCTTGATCAAAGCCAGGGAATGCACCCTATGGCTAACGATGTAAAAACCGTTTGTCAAAAATACATGAAATATCATGTTATTGCCCACACCGCAAACGGATCACAGTTTGATGCAATTATCGACGACATCGATGCGGACGGAGTGACCATGTTAGTTCCTGAAGAGCTTAATGCACACCGTGAAGATGAGCAGGAGTACAGACAATTCGGCTTTGGTGGAAATACATTCCGCCGGTATCATCGACGTCGTTTTCCATTCCAAACGTTTGTGTTTCCATTCTTCGTACCTTACCCATATTATTCCCCGTACTATTTTTATCCACCGTACCCAACTTATCCAGCTTATCCTTGGTTTGGCTAGGGCCGTTACAAAGCCAAACAAAAACAAAATCCATCCCTTTCAAAAAAGGATGGATTTTGTCTTTCTATAACAATTACATGAATGTTCTAGACACGATGACCAGCAAAATGAAAAGTACAAGAATAACGCCCACGCCAGTTCCGAGGCCGCCGCCGGCTCCACCTGCATATCCCATATTTAGCACCCTCCTTTTGCTCTAGATACCGTATTATATTGTGTAAGCGGGTTGAATGCTTGGACGTTCATCCGGACGAGATAACGGTGGACAATTATAAATTTTACCCCTCTTGCTTCAGCTTGGTGCCACCGAGCCGGTTGAGGATCGGTCGGGCCAGCCTGCGAATCGGGCCCGGCATTTGCTGGATGTCATCGGCAGTAACGGTTTTGGTCAATAGCAGCAGTACCGGATACGCTGCGCTGGTGATGCCGACGATCAGAATCGCTTGCAGCATATCGTCCCAACGGGGACTTCCCAGAGGATGAACATACGCTCGAGCGAACAGATCGAGCCCAATTCCAAGGAGAATAACGACTGCCGTAGCCATTGTCAGCGTTGCCCAGCGGCGCTTGCCCAGCACACGGAATTTGATCTCTTGTCGAAGCACCAGCAAGTTCAGCACCGTCATCACGACAAAGCAAAGCATGGTCGCCCCGATAATTCCGTAGATGCCGAACCACGGTGCAAGCACATAGCTGAATGCCAGCTTCGCACCTATACCCGCAACAACTCCCAGAACAAGCGATCGCATGCGGCCAAGGCCCATGAGCACGGCACCGGAGGTTTGCATGATGATCTGGAACATCGCGCTGGCTGTCAATGCAATAATAATAGGTGCCGCATACTGTTCCACCCATACGGAGCCGGTCGGGTTGCCGAAGATGAAGCCGTTAATCGGACGTGCAGCCAAACAAATGACTAGCACGGCAGGAAGTCCAGTAAGGATGGATAGGCGGAGCACCTTGCCGGCTTGATCGGCTACCCCCTTCAGATCCTTCTGGGAGTAAGCCGAGGAGATAATCGGAACCACCGACTGGCTAAGCGCAACAGCAAGAATGATTGGAATCCCGGCTAACGATTGCGCACGGCCTCCCAGGATACCAAGGATCTCCCGCGCCCCATCTTCTCCTGCCGAGTCCTTCAACAACAAGGTTACAATCGAGGAGTCGATCGTATAAATGAGCGTTACCGTCATCGAGAAAATGACAATCGGTACCGAAAGCTTAAAAAGCTGCGCATAAATGGTTTTGTACGGAAGCTGAGCGTCCGCCCCAACCGTTGTTTGTGACCTAACCTCCGTCTCGGAGCGATCCTTCTTCCGCAGCCGCATCCCGTAATATAACATCACGGCAAAAGCTGCGATGCTGCCGATGACCCCTCCGAAGGAGGCTCCGGCTACCGCAAAATCCAAACCGACGCCAAGCAGCAGCAGCGCAAGTCCCACCGAAGTAACCACACGGAAAATTTGCTCGATAATCTGCGAGATGCCGTTCGGCATCATCATTTGCCTGCCTTGAAAGTAGCCGCGCATAATGGCAATCAGCGGAAATAGGAGCAGTGCCGGAGCAATGGCCCGAATCGGCAGAACTGCCTGCGGGTTCAGGATCATGTCGGCGTAATACGGCGCGGCTCCATATAGGATGACCGTCATGACAACCCCCGCACCCGCCGCGAACCATAATGCGGCCTTGTATATCCTATCTGCTTCTGCCGTTCGTCCGAGCGCTGTCCGTTCGGAGATCATTTTACTTAACGCGCTCGGAATCCCGGCCGTAGCGACAACGAGCAGCATCGAGTAGAGGTTAAAGGCGATGGCATACGAGGCCATCCCGATCTCGCCAAGCAAGTACACCAGCGGTATCCGCTGGACTACGCCAAGCGCCCTGGCTACAAGAGCAGCCAGGGTGAGGATTAACGTACCTTTTACTAACGAATCCTTGGACATTGTTAATAAACCACCTTAATAATTGATCACCCAAATGATGAACAGAAGGATCATTAGCAGCTGCAGAATCACTTTGACCACGAGGCCCGAGAAGAAACCGACCAGCGCTCCGACCCCCGCCCTCATCGCCTGGCGCAGCTCCGTGCCGACCAGAAGCTCGCCTATCACGGCCCCAAGGAAAGGACCGATCAGAAGCCCGGCCACAGGTATGACAAACGGACCGACCAGAAGACCGATCGTACTGCCGATCACGGAGGCCTTGGTGCCTCCGAATTTTTTGACACCAAGAGCACTGACCAAGTAATCGGCAATCATCAGCACGGCTACAATCGTCGTCTGAATCAGCCAAAACCACAGCCCGAACGGCTCAAAGCCAATCATAAAGCCATAGACGAAGAAAGCGGCATAAATCGCCAGCGCCCCGGGCAATACCGGATAGACGGCCCCGGCCATGCCGACAACAAACAATAAGATAATGATAACCCAAGCGGCAATGATCATTATGCGGAAGCCTCCTCGTCTAGATCAATGCATACTTTCGGATGATGTGGGCGACCCCATGCTCTTCGTTCGTCAATGTAACGACATCGGCGAGCGCCTTCACCTCATCCTGAGCATTGCCCATCGCCACACCAAGTCCCGCTTCGCGGATCATGGCAACATCGTTCAAGCTGTCGCCCATAGCGATGACCTCGGACATTTGCAGTCCAAGCAGCTCACACACCTTGCGGATCCCGCTCGCCTTGTGGATGCCCTTGGGGTTCAGCTCCAAATTGTTCGGATGGGAATTGCTAAGCTCCAGTGTGCCCCACGATAACAGCTCTTCACGAATCGCCGCCAAGCTGCTGTTATTGTCAGTATAATACCCGAACTTCAACCACTGTAATGCGTCGAGCTCCTGCGGCTCCGCCCACCGGTCTTTATTAAAGATGTCTCCGACGGAATAGGCCCAATACCAGGTATCGTGCTGGAGCGCCAGCTCGTGAAGCCGTGTTACTTGATCCGTAGTTAACGTGTGGCGCTCCACCAGCATTCCGGGCTTCCGGTATACCTCGCCCCCGTTGACGACCACCAGGGGAGATTCGGTCATGTGAAGCTCCTCGACATAAGGAAGCACGTTCTGCACTCCTCGTCCGGTCGAGAAAATAACCGTGATGCCTGCATCCCGCGCCGCTCTCAGCGCCGCTTTATTTTCCTCGGATACCTTCTTGTCCTCGGTCAGCAGCGTACCGTCCATATCGAGGGCAATCAGCTTATATCGGCTCATCGTCCGTCCACTCCCCTTCTACAATGCCTGCGCCATTGGGCGGTTCGGCACTTCCTCCAAATACGTTTGGTGCCAAAGCGCGAACATGTAGATCGTCCAGATGCGCCTAGCGTAGTCGCCTTCGCCTTTCTGATGCCTGGCTAGCATCCGCTGTACGGAATCCATCCGAATGTAATCCTCAATGCCGCTTCCTTCGATTTGCTCGAGAATCGACTTGCCCTGAGGCCCCTTGATCCAATCGCGCATCGGCACCGGGAAGCCCAGCTTCGGCCGGTTCAGGATGAAATCAGGAATGATCCCTTCCATCGCCTTACGGAAAATGTACTTCGTCGTCCCCTCCGCCAGCCTGTATTTTGCAGGAATGCGGCGAGTCAGCTCATACAGCTCCACATCCAGGAAAGGAACGCGCAGCTCCAGCGAGTGAGCCATCGTCATTTTGTCCGCCTTCATCAGAATATCTCCCGGGAGCCACAAGTTCATATCGATGTACTGCATCCGGGACACCGGATCGAGATGCTTCGACTTATCGTAGAAGGCTTTGGCCACTTGAACCGGATTCTTGTAGCTGCGAAGCATCTCCGCATCCATCCTCACCACTTCGGCCTTCATATCCTCCGTGAAGATCTTGGCATTGCCGAGGAAGCGTTCCTCGAGCGGCGTAGTGCCGCGAAGGACGTAATTGCGTCCGTACGTTCCTTCCGGGAGCACGCGGGCTAAGGCGTGAAGCAGTCTCTTGACCCCATACGGCAGCCTCTCAACGGATCGAAGCGACAACGGCTCGCGATAAATGCGATAACCGCCGAACAGCTCGTCGGCGCCCTCTCCCGATAATACGACCGTAACGTGCTCGCGTGCCAGCTGCGCCACATGATATAGCGCGATAGCAGACGGATCGGCCACCGGCTCATCCTGATGCCATACCGCCTTCGGCAGCGTATCGAAATAATCCTTTTGCGATATGATTTTGTCGTAATGCTCCGTGTCCAAGGCGGCGGCCGTTTGGCGGGCGATCACCGTCTCGTTATTGGCGCCCTCGAAGCCTACCGAGAACGTTCGGATCGGCTCAATGGAACGCATTTGTGCTGCAATTGCGGTGGAGTCGATCCCGCTGGACAGGAAGCAGCCCCGCTCCACATCGCTCTGCATGTGATGCACGACGGAGTCCTTAAGCGTCTCCCGAATTTGCTCCACATAGTATTCGAACGGACGCTCCTCCGGCTCGAGCATCGGATCCCAATAGCGGCGGATCTGCATGTCACCTTCGTAGCTAACGGTAATGGAATGCCCCGGCGGGAGCTTATGGATCCCCTGGAACATCGTCGTCGGCTCCGGCACGTACTGGAACGTCAAGTAATTGAGCAGGCTCTCCGTGTGAATGCTCCGTTCCACACCCTCTGCCGCCAGAATGCTCTTGATTTCCGATCCGAACAGGAACCGGCTGCGATCCTTAAAGTAATAGAACGGCTTAATGCCAAAATGGTCCCGTGCCCCGAACAAACGCTTCTTATTGCGGTCCCAGATCACAAACCCGAACATGCCGCGCAGCTGCTTTACGCACTCTTCCCCGTACTCCTCGTACAGGTGAACGATAACCTCGGTATCCGAGTGGGTTTTGAACTGATGGCCTTTGGCCTGAAGCTGGTTGCGCAAATATTTGTAATTGTAGATCTCTCCGTTAAAAGCGATCCACACCGTTTCATCCTCGTTGGCGAGCGGCTGATGCCCCTCCTTCAGGTCGATGATGGAGAGCCGGCGAAACCCGAGTCCGATGCGATTCTCGCTCCAAAACCCAAAGTCATCCGGTCCCCGGTGAACGATACAGTCCGTCATTCTCTTCAATAAGGACTGCTCAGGTTCTCTATCTTCAAAATACATGGCGCCGGTGATGCCGCACATAACAACGTCCTCCTTCATCTCTGACCAAAGCCATTCGTCCTTGGAACGCGATTCAATTCAACTAGTATACCATATTCGTGAGCTAGAATCATTTTAGGAAGCGAAAGTATCAGGACATGTCACATTTTCTGAGTAGACAGCCCTTGCGTGATCAGATTATGATTTGAGAAGCTGGATCTATCGGTTGTCACTCAAGAAGGGAGTGTTCCTTAATGAAAAAAGGCTTAACTCGTGCCGGACTCGGTCAGGTCGGCTCACTCGCAAACTTCGTTTCACTTGCTTCAAGCTACGGATTCGAGGCTGTCGATACCAGCGGCAAAGAGCTGGAGGACTGGATCGTTGAAGCAGGCAGGGAAGGCGTCCAATCCTTCCTTGCGGAGCAGAAGGTACAGATCGGGTCCATCGGCCTCTCGGTGGAATGGCGCCAGTCGGAGGAGCGGTTCCGCGAGGGTTTGCCTCGCCTTGCCAAGGATGCGGAAGCTGCGGCTCAGCTCGGAGTCACCCGCTGCTGCACCTACGTCCTACCCTCCACCGACTATCCCGCCGCCCACTTCATGGCGCTGGCTACCCGCCGCCTGCGTACCGTGGCGGAGGTCCTCGGAGCCTACGGCATCCGTTTCGGCCTGGAATTCGTCGGCCCTCATCATCTGCGTACACGCTGGGCCCATCCGTTTCTCTGGGACATTCCGAGTACACTCGATTGGATCGACGCGATCGGGCGGAGCAATGTCGGATTGTTATTCGACGCGTATCATTGGTATACGACGGAGGCCTGCTACGAGGATATCCTGAAGCTGCGCGCGGATCAAATCGTGCACGTTCACATTAACGACGCGAAGGAAGTTCCTGTCGCCGAGGCGCTGGACAATGACCGGGTCTACCCGGGAGAAGGCGTGATCGATCTGGCGGCCTTCCTGAAGGGGCTGCACGCGATCGGTTACCAAGGCGTTGTCTCCCAGGAAATTCTGACACCGCAGCCCCCGGCGGCTCCGGCAGAGGAGCTTCTCGCCCGTTCACAGCAAGGCTTCGCGAAAGTATTCCGCGCGGCGGGACTCGAATAAAGCATGCAGGGCTGGCCCCGTCTCAGCGGGCTCAGCCTTCTTTTTGCTGCAGCATTTCGATCAGCTTACGAGTGGCCAGAGACAACGGGCTCCCCTTAACCACGGCAATCCCAACCTTCCGTGAAGGAATGGTCTCCGCGGTCTTCACCTCGTACAGACTCCCCTCCTCCAACTGCACTTCAATAAACTCGCGCGAAAGAAACGAAACGCCTAGTCCTCTCCTGGCAAATTCGATCAGCAGTTCGACGCTTCCTACCTCAATCTCGGGCTCGAGCTGCAATCCGTGCTCTTTAGCTATCGATTCCACAAAATCCCTTGTACGGCTGTTGCCCGACAGTACGATTAACGGCTGCTCCAGAACCTCCCGAAGCGGAACAACGCCATCAGCAAGTCTCCGATAACGCTCGCCGACAACGAAGCAGTCGTGAATCTCCGCAAGCTCAATCACATCGAACCATTCCTCACTTACCGGAAAATGCACAATACCGCAATCAATTCGCCCCTCTCTCAGCCATCCGACGATGTCCGGCGTCTTCCCATGCGTAAGGTGGATGTTGACCTCCGGGTATGACTGATGAAAGCTTTCCAGGTAAGGCAGCAGAAAATATTTGCACAGCGTATCGCTTGAGCCGATCCGTACTTCTCCGCGGTGCAGCTGCTTGAACTGCTCGATCGCCTTTTCCCCCATCAGAATCGATTCCATACCTTCTGCAACGTATCGGTACAGCACACTTCCTTCGGCGGTCAAAGCTACTCCCTTCGCATTACGCGTAAACAGTGCCATCCCCAGCTGCTCCTCCAGCTGCTTTACGGCATAGCTGACGCTCGGCTGAGTAATGAATAACTGGTCTGCCGCTTTGGAAAGGCTTCCCGTCCGGGCAACGGTATAGAATGTTTTATACAACTCCAGATTCACCGAAAATATATAGATCACCTCTATATGTGATATCGATAATATTGATTTTATTTATAGGATAGTTCCCATTATATTGGAGTTGTCACGAAATGAACAGATGAGAGGAAGGATCAGTTATGCCAACGATAGGAGCTGCGCCCCGCAGCGTACTAACCCGTCTTCCCGTATACACGCCGGGGAAACCGATTTGGGAGGTTCAGCAGGAGCTGGGCTTGGACCGGATCATCAAGCTCGCCTCCAACGAAAATCCTCTCGGCGCTTCTCCCAAAGCTACGGAGGCCATGCAGGCTTGGCTGACAGAGCTGCACCGTTATCCGGATGCCTCCGCCGCCTCGCTAAGGGAAGCCGTTGCTTCTTCGTATGACGTTTCCAAGGAGGGTGTAATCGCCTCCAACGGGGCCGACGAGCTGATCAAGCTTCTTTCCGAGGCCTATCTCGAACCCGGCGATGAGATTGTCATCCCAGTCCCTACCTTCACCGAGTATGAGTTTGCCGCACGGCTGATGGGGGCTGAGGTTGTCCCTGTGCCCCTAGTCGCCCCGGATTACCGTTACGATGTGGAGGCGCTGCTGCGGGCCGTCACCCCTCGGACGAAGCTAATTTATCTTTGCTCCCCGAATAACCCTACCGGCACCTACCTGCGGCAAGCGGAGGCGGAGCGGCTGCTGCGAGCGCTGCCGCAAGGGGTTCTCGTTGTTCTGGATGCGGCCTACTCCCACTATGCCGAGGAGGAGGACTATACGAATGGGGTGGAATGGGTGAAGCAAGGGGCTCCCGTCCTTGTGATGCAAACCTTCTCCAAGGTATACGGGCTGGCGGGCCTCAGAGTAGGATTCGGCATTGCCTCCGAGGAGGTCATCGGGCACATCCAGAGGGTACGCGAGCCGTTCAATGTCAATGCCCTTGCCCAAGCGGCGGCCGCAGCAGCGCTGAAGGACGAAGAGCATGTTGAAATGTCCCGTCAATGCGTGGCTGAAGGTCGGAATCAGTTGTATCGCAAATTCGACGAGCTTGGACTGGCTTATACACGCAGCTCGAGCAATTTCATTCTTGTTCAGGTAGGGGCTTTGGCCGAAGACGTATACAAGAAGCTTCTTCAGAACGGCATCATTGTTCGTCACGGAGCGCAGTGGGGATTGCCTCAGCATGTGCGGATCACAGTGGGAACGGAGGAAGAGAACCTGGCACTAGGGGAAGCGTTGCAAAGGGTGCTGTGAACAAAGCGAAAAACCCGCCTGAGGGTCGAATCGTCAAGATCCGCTCGGCGGGTTTCCTTACTAGTTATACTGCTTCCTTAGCTGCCAATCGGCGCTGCTTCAGCTTACGGAATACAACCCCGTGCTTCGGTGAGAACAGGAACGCCGCTGCAAACAGAACACCCGCTACCGAGATCATACAGCCTGCGATCGAGGCATCCAGCAGTACGGAAGCGTAGTACCCGAGTGTTGAACTGGCAACGCCCACACCCATGCTTAGGAAGATCATGACGCTAAGACGCTCCGTCAGCAGGTAAGCAGTGGCTGCGGGAACTACCAGCATGCCGACGACGAGGATGGCCCCTACGCTCTCGAAGGAGGCAACGGTCGTCACGGACACCAGCCCCATCAGCAAGTAGTGGAAGAACGCTACCGGTATGCCTACGGCCGCCGCCAACGCCGGGTCGAAGGAACAAAGCTTGAACTGCTTATAGAACACCCCAATAACTACTGCACTTAAGGTCAGTACGATCCCGAGACCCCATACCGCCTTGGGACCGATTTCCCTTCCGGCGAATTCAATCACGTCCCAAGGGACACGGATGATCTCGCCGTACAGCACACAGTCGAGATCGAGATCCACCTGGCGCGTGTATAGACTTACCAGAACGACGCCTACGGAGAAAAGCGCGGTAAACACAACCCCGATCGAGGCGTCGGACTGCACGCCGCTCTGCTGAAACATCTGAATCAGGAACACCGTGATCAGTCCCAGTACGGAAGCGCCCAGCATCATGAAGAGCGAATCTCTCGTACCGCTGAGCAAAAAGGCGATGACAATCCCCGGCAGCACGGAATGGCTGATCGCATCCCCGACCATGGCCATGCGCCGAAGAATCAGGAAGCAGCCGAGCAGGCTGCAGGAGCAAGCGACAAGCGCCGCGGTTAACAAAATCCAGAAGTCATTCATGCCCTACACTCCTTCCCGCCGAGGATACGACGGCCTTCGCCTCCTGCAGCTCTTGCTCCTTCATGACGCTTCGCTTGACCGACAACCGCAGCAGCAGCTTGGATACAAGCCCGCGCCGGGGCGCAAACAGTACGGAAATCACGAACAGCAAGGTGGCGGCAAGCACACTCAGCGGTCCCGTCGGCAGGTTGTTGGCTGTGGTGCTGACGAACGTACCGATCAGTCCGCTGATCGCACCGAAAAAGCCCGACAGCACCACCATCACGCCAAGGCGCTCCGTCCAATAACGCGCCGATACGGCAGGCGTAATGAGAAGCGCGGACATCAGCACGACGCCGACAGCCTGGATGCCGACAACAACCGCAACTACGCTCAGAAACATCAGAAATTGGTCCAGGAAAGCCACCGGAAGCCCAATGCCCTTGGCAAAGCCGGCATCGAAGCTGAGCAGCTTAAATTCCTTAAATAACGCAAAGCATACAAGCACTAACGCAGAGGCGACGATCGCCATCGTGATCACATCGGACAGCACCATCGACGCCGCTTGCCCGAACAGGAATTTGTCCAGGCCGCTTTGGTTGCCGCTGTCGCTATGCTGAATTTGCGTCAGCAGCACGATCCCAAAGCCGAAGAACACCGACAGCACGATACCGAGCGCCGTATCCTGCTTGATCCGCGAGTTGCGCGTCACGTACCCGATACCGAAGGTGGCTATCAGCCCTGCGGCCACCGCGCCGATCAAGAAGTAGAAGATCGACTTCGATCCGGTCAGCATAAACGCGATGCAAACCCCAGGCAAGGCGGCGTGCGCCAGCGCATCTCCCATAAGGCTCTGCTTCCGCAAATAGGCGAAGCTGCCCAGCACCCCGCTGCTCAATCCGAGCAGAATGCTGCCAAGTAAAATCCACTGCGTGTTCGGATCGGACAGCAGCTCGATCAGTCCATCCCATATCCCGTTCATGCCGGTCACCTCGCTCCCACCAGAAGCATATCGTCGTTATCGCTGCCCAGCATCGCCAGTCGCCCGCCATAGGTGGTCTGCAGGTTCTCTTTGGTAAACACCTCATTCGTAGGGCCGATCGCCATGACCCCGACATTCAGCAGAATGACCCAGTCGAAATATTCCTTCACCGTAGCGAGATCGTGGTGGACGACAAGCACGGTCTTGCCCTGCTTTCTCAGCTCGCCCAGCAGCGTGATAATCGCCTTCTCCGTGGCCGCATCGACACCGACGAACGGTTCATCCATGAAATACAGCTTGGCGTCCTGTGCAAGTGCCCGTGCCAAGAAAATGCGCTGCTGCTGGCCGCCGGACAGCTGGCTGATTTGGCGGCCGGCATAGTCGGCCATGCCTACCTTCTCGAGGCAATCCATAGCGATCTGCCGCTCCTTGGCTCCCGGTCTGCGGAACCAGCCGAGCCGTCCGTAACGTCCCATCATGACCACATCCAATGCACTCGTGGGAAAATCCCAGTCGACCGACTCCCGCTGCGGAACGTAGCCCACAAGCTGACGCTGCTCCTTATAGGGGCGGCCATAGATGGCGACCTCTCCCGTTACCTTCGGGATCAAGCCGAGCGCCGCTTTAATGAGCGTGGATTTGCCCGCTCCGTTGGGGCCGACAATCCCGATGAGCTTCCCTTCCGGCACCTCAAGCGACACCTCGCGGAGCACCGGCTTCTTCTGATAGGCAACCGTCATGCCTTGAATCGATAATGGAGCTTGACGCTCTTTGTCCATAGTCCCTCTCCCCCTGTCGCTGGCTTTATTATTTCAACGCTTTGACAATCGTGTCGACGTTATGGCGAACCATACCGATGTAAGTCCCCTCCGTTGTTCCTTCCTTGCCCATCGCATCGGAGAAGAGCTCTCCGCCGATTTTCACCTCATGACCCTGCTGCTTCGCTCCCTGGATCACCGCTTCAATGGACTTCTTCGGTACGCTGGACTCTACGAAAACCGCCTTGATCCTGTTCTTCACCAGGTAATCGCGAAGATCGCTGACATCCTTGGAGCCGTACTCAGAGGCAGTGCTGATTCCTTGAAGCCCCATCACCTGGATGCCGTAAGCCTTGCCGAAATAACCGAAGGCATCGTGAGCGGTTACGAGCACCCGCTGCTGCTGAGGGATCGTGCCGATCTGCTCACGGACATAGCTGTCGAGCTGCTGGAGCTGTACGATATAGGCGGCCGCATTTTTCTTGTAATCCTCCGCATGAGCGCTATCCAGCTTGCTCAGCTCATCGCGGATCACCTCTGTGGCGCTGATCCAATGCTTTACATCGAACCAGACGTGCGGATCATGCGCCGATTGTCCGTCGTTTGCACTCAGCAGCTTCGCCTCATCGATGCCCTTAGTAACGGCAACCGTCGGCTTCTCCTTGCGCATCTGCTCGAAGATTTCCTCCATCTTCCCCTCCAGATGAAGCCCGTTGTAGAAAATGATCTGCGCCTGCTCCAGCTTCTTCACATCGCCCTGCGAGGCCTTGTAGAGATGCGGATCAACGCCGGATTTCATCAGTCCTGTAACGGCGACATGCTCTCCCCCGACATTCTTCACGACATCGCTGATCATTCCGATCGTGGTCGTCACCTTCAGCTTCCCGTCTCCTCCGGCTGCTTCATCTCCCCCGCAGGCGGTTAGCATTACCGTTAAGCCAAGGAACAGAATCGTCATAATAAACCGCTTAAAGGACGAGCTGATTGATTGCTTTTTCATTGTTTCTCGCGCTCCATTTCTCTTTGTGTAATAAGCATACTTTACCTATATGAGCCAAAAAAGTTGTCTTAGACCTTAAATGTTTCCCTGGAGTATATTTCTTTCCCCTGCGACTACATTTTTATTATATACAAATATGTTTCCCTAGTGCAACATTTAATTTAAAAAAATGCATCCTTTCAACGCAACAAAAAAAGCTGCTCCAGAAGGAACAGCCTCTTGCTTCGTTCTGCCTGTTATTCCGTCTTGCCCTTTCCGTTCTTCGGCACTCCGTCAAGGCCGTAGTACTGGTCGTAAGCATCGAAGATTTTGCGAGCGATCGGTGCGGCGCCCCAGGAGCCGAAGCCCCCCTCAGGCACGACCACCGCTACGGCAAGCTTCGGCTTATCGGCAGGGGCGAAGGCGATGAATACCGCATTATCGACATGCTGGCCGCCGACATTCTGCGTGGAGGTCCCCGTCTTTCTCGCCAGCTTGTAAGGGAAGTCGTCAAAGCCGGTAACGAAGCTCTCCATCCCGTTCAGCACTGTATCCCAGTGGAGCTTCGAGAACTGTGACTCATCGAGCACGACCGGTTCATCAAATTTCTTGACCAGCTCCCCGTCATAGGTCTCGATCTTGTCTACCAGAAGCGGCTGCAGCCGTTTGCCCCGGTTGGCCAGCGTCGTCGCATACTGGGCCAGCTGCAGCGTCGTATACTTCTCGTTCTGGCCCCACGAAGCAAATACCATCCGGGACTGCTCGGTCTCCTTCGTATTCGTCAGGAACTCGCTCAAGCCTTCATACTCCCGCGGAAGGCCGCTTCCCGTAGATACTCCCAGCCCGAACTTCGCCAGGTAGTCGGACCACAGCTGCGGCGCCTGCTTCCCATATTTCTCGTACAGCTTGTTGCCTATCATGGCCGACATGAACGTGTTCGACGAAACGCGAATCGCCGTAGTTGCAGTGATCGGTCCAAAGGACTTACCATCGGAATTCTGCAGCCTTGCGTTGCCGTTCCGGCCGTAGGTGAATACCCCGGTATCGTTATATACCGTACTCGGCGTAAACAAGCCCTCGTTCAAGCCGATCAATACCGATAACGGCTTGATTGTGGAGCCGACATACACAATGGAGCTAGGA
This sequence comes from Paenibacillus silviterrae, assembly GCF_030167925.1. Classification (GTDB taxonomy): domain Bacteria; phylum Bacillota; class Bacilli; order Paenibacillales; family NBRC-103111; genus Paenibacillus_G; species Paenibacillus_G silviterrae. Next base: position 4,951,355 of record NZ_JASKUT010000001.1, on the reverse strand, counting down.
TGGTTCTTCCGCTCATTCTCCGGATAGTCCGGATAGGCCGTAGTGATCGTACCGTTGTTAATGTAAGGCTCGATCCGTTTGTACTCGGCCGGCGGAATGCCCCCGTTCCATACGTTCGGATCGTAATCCGGCATACTCGCCATCGCTACAACCTTGCCTGTATCTACTTCCATCGCTACCGCATAGCCCGCCACAGCATTCTTCCCAATGGCAGGAAACTTCAGCGCTCGCGCCTCCGCACTTTTCATATACGCCAGCTGATCCATAATCGCTTGCTCCGCCGTCAGCTGCACGTCCTTGTTGATGGTTAAGAACAGATTGTTTCCCTTCTGGGGAGGGGTAATGGTCATTTTGCCGATAATTTTCTGCGACGCATTGACCGGATACGTCTTCGAGCCGTTCTTGCCGCGCAGCTCCTCCTGGTATTGCCGCTCGATGCCGTCAAATCCGACATCCTCCGTATCCAGGTATTCCTTCGTCTTCTCCGGATCCCGGTAAAACGCATGCCCCTGGGAGCTTCGGGCCGTATTGAACGGGCGCATGTATCCTACCAGCTGCACCGCAATCGTGTTGATGCTGTCGTAGGACCGGATGCTTTCCTCGGTAATTTCAATCCATTTGAGCTCGTCGCGGCGCTCACTGATATAGGCTATCTCATCCTTGGTCAAATCCGACTTGATCCGCCGCGGTGTAAACGAATAGCTCGGATCATGCGTCTTCTTCTTCTCCAGATCGTAGCCCACATCCATCGCCTTAATGATATCCTCGGGCGACAGCTGCTTCTGCGTCGGCGATCCGTAAGTCGCAAATATGGTAGCCAGCTGCTTGGCAAGAGCCACCACATCGTCCTTCGCCTGCCCCGATTCCATTCGGAAATAGAGCGATTGCGTCGAGGTCGTGATGGCGATCGGCGCCCCGTTGCGGTCCAGGATGTTGCCCCGAATCGGAGGAATTTTCGTCTGCGCCTTGGTCTGATCGGCTTCCTGAGCCCGCAGCTCCTGCCCCTCCACGAACTGAAGCATCGCCAGGCGGACGATGAGCACGGAGAACAAAAAGAACGTAACAAAGAAAAAGACATTAATCCGAAGGGTATACTGCCGGCGTTTATTCGCCTCATGCTTTTGCGGATCGTCCAGACCCAGCGATGATTTCATTGTGCTTTCGACTCCTTTTGCTTCAAATGATTCATTAGGTTAATAAATCCCGCAAGGAAACGATGCCTTCCCCGGTTTGGTAGTCATATCGCTTGATGCGAACCGCATCGATGCCGAGCTGATTCGGCGCCCAGATATCGTTGCGTTCATGGTCACCGATGTACAGCACCTCGTGTGCTGCCAAGCCCGATTGTTCCAGTGCGAGCGCGAAGATCGCCGGGTCCGGCTTCTCAAGCCCCACCTCGGTCGATACGAGCACCGGCTCGAAGTAGCTGCGAATGCCCTTATACTCCAGGATCGATACTAGTGTAGGCGCGAAGTTGGAGATGACGCCCAGCTGAAACCCGCGCTGCGTCAGCTCCTCGAGCACTTCCTTAACGTCATCAAATAATGCATAATGCTCCGGCGAAGTGAACAGATCGTACAGCTCATGACAGCACTCGTGGATCTGCTCCTCGGTCCAATTCTCTTCATGGACCCCAAGCTTCTCAAGGATATATCGGTACAGGCTTACCCAGAACGCGCGGTCCGATTCCGGGGTGCAAGCCTCGAACGGCCCCGCCTGCTTATCATAATACATAAGACGAAACGACTCGGTAAAAAGTTCCCCGATTCGCTCCTGTTCCCGGTGCAAGGATCGCCCGGCCAAGTATTCATGCATGATGATCCTTGCCGCAGGGATCGTGAGCAGCGTATCTCCCACGTCAAAAAAAACGGCTTTATATTCATGAAGCGGTTTGCGTAACAGCATATTCGGTTTACTCCAATCCCTATGTAGCTTTTTCTCTCCGCGAAAGTCTCAACCTTAAGTGTACCACAAGTTTTCCGGATGAGAAACGGCATGTAGAAAAAGGAAAAAGCCGGTACGTCTGCTTGCCATAAGCAGTTGCACCGGCTTGAACCTACTACACTTCCTTGATATGCGTTTCGTGAAAATTCGGCGGGTTGAACCAGTTGCCTCCGCTGGCCACCCAGGTGGAATCCAGAGGCACCCATGCCTTCTTTTCCGACAAATACACTTCGTTCCAAGCATGCGGCCCGTAGCTGCCACGGCCGTCGTAACCGAGCCCTGTAACCACTTTGACCTCAAGCCCGATCGAACGGGCCATTACCGCATAAAGACGGGAGAAATCGATGCACACGCCTTGCTTCGTAAGGAAGGTTTCCTCCGGCGTCTGCTCCTTCCAGATCCGCTTCTCCTCATACAGCTTCACCTTGTCCCAGTCATACTTGACCCGGGTGCCGACGTAACGGTAGAGCAGCTTCGCCTTCTCCTCGTCGGTCGAGCCCTTAGCCGTAATCTGCTCCGCCGCTGCCTTAATATCCGCCGGGATCCTGGCATCCACCACTTCATACTTGCGCTGAAGAATATTGGCGAATTCCTCTTCCACCGCGCGGGTAAACACCGGCAGCTGGCTCGTCAGGAAATCCCCGGTCACCGGCTCAATGATCTCCTTGGCGCCTTTCTGGTAGAGGGACGAGGCCTGAATATACCCGGTAGCCTGCGTATACGGGAACAAGGTCGTCACCACAAACAGTATCGCGATAAATATGAGCGACCTAGCTGCGCCGGTAACGATACCGATAGCCCCTCCGGCAAGGCTGCTCAAGATCGTAGGCGTCTCTCCCTTGGCCTTCGCCTGAGCGGAGGCATGCTCCGTTCGCTCCATGACCGACTCTCCGATCAGCGGATCCATGACCCTGTACACCAGCTGTTTAATGATGCCGAAGGATAACACGAACAGCACGCTGAAGCGAAGCAGCGAGAAATCCCTCATGCCCGTCATTGCCGTATAATAAAGCTGCTGCCAGAAGCCCAGCTCCTCCGCAGGAATGGTAATCCCCAGTTCCGCAAGCCAGAGCTGAACCTTGGGAGAGAGCCATGAAGTCAGCTGCCAGCCGATAAAAAGACTGACGACCGTCGCCGCGCTTTCAAGCGCAAGCAGCAGCAGGCGTCTGGCGGACGATGAGGCGCCGCGGTACATCCCTTGAAGCACGGACAGCACGAAGATCATGAACAGCAGAACCGTAACGGCATTCCATTCCCTGATAAGATTCCACACCTCATTCAACGTTTCCTCATTCCTCCTCCCCCGGCTGCTTGCGTCCGGTTCTAGTTTTTCTTCGCCTGCTCAATGAGCGTGTTCAACGCCGCATCCAACGGCAGCGTGAACGTTTGATTCATAAAGGTGACTTTCACCTCGTTCGCGCCGGGCTTGCCCTCAAGCTTCACACTTTTGGTCGCTATCGTGAAGGTTCCGTCGGAATTCAGCTGATACTTGGCGTCCTTCACCTCATCGGTCATCGCTTTCATCGCCTGGGTCTTCGCCTCCGTCGCAACCTTCGCCCCCACCGTGCTTCCGAGCTCCAGCAGCTGATCCTTATAGCTCGCGCCATAGTAGAACAATCCGGCAAGCACAGCGAGCACGATCACCCATTTGATGACGGTTTTCACAATCTTGATCACCAAAAACAGTACAATCAGCGCCGCAGCAATGACATACCAGCGCTCCGCCAAGAAAGAACCGATAAATTCCAAGACCATCTCTCCCTTTTTATCACTGTTCACAAACACATACCAGCTTATACATCATACCTTATGAAGCGGCTCTTCTTCATCCCTTTTTTTCGAAAACCGCCTTAGCCGTAGCCTTTGTCAAAAATTGTGTACTAACGGGTCGTCCCAAGGCGTACAAGTAGTAGGGGAGGCTATGAGACAACCACTCCACTATAAGCGCGAGGTGATTTCAGTGAAAACGGCCATTTGGCTGTATTTATTTATTTTCGTGGCCTTCTTTGATCTACATGCCCAGTACCCGATTTTGTCTCCCTTCGCTATTTCGCTGGGAGCGGCGCCTTCCTTTATCGGACTGATTCTTGGAGTCTACTCGATCACACACCTGCCAGGTAATTTGATCGCAGGCTTCGGGGTTGACCGTTACGGCAGCAAGGGCTTCATTGTATTCAGCCTGATTGTAGCAGGAATCGTCCTCCTGTTTCAATCCCGCGTCGACGATCCTTGGGAGCTTTTAATCATACGCTCGATCAGCGGGTTTGTGCTCGCTTTCCTCTCTCCGGCTTGCTTATCCTTGCTCGCCAAAATTGCCAAGGATCGGGTCCAGCAAGGCAAGCTGATGGCCGGAAACGGCATGGTGCATACGATCGCCTCCGTGCTCAGCCCGGCAGCGGGCGCCTATTTGGTTGCTACCTTCGGCTTTGCCCAGTCGTTCGTAATCCTCGGGTGGATCCTAATCGTAACGGGCGTGCTCGCTTGGTTCGGGGTAAAGGAGAAGCAGTATCAACAATCGGCATCGGAATTGTTCGTCGATTCCCATGGAGCTGTGCTCCCCGATGGAGATTCGTCCAAGGCGGACGGGGCGGCAGGCTCCATCCCTTGGCTGTTCTATGGGGTACCGCTGGCCATTTCCTGCTCGCAGGGCATCCTGTTCTTCGAGCTTCCTCTAATGAAGGAAACTCACGGCTCCATCCTGACTTCAGGCGTTTTCTTCTCCCTGGTCAGCTTAGGAGCGCTGGTCACACTAAGCATGCTGTTCCTCAGCCGGGTGTCTCCTTTTTTACGCACGACGATGGGCGCGCTGGCTCTTGCCTTTATCTTCTTCGGCATGTCCGTCAACTGGCCGCTTCCGATGTATGCTTCGTTATTCCTGATCGGCATGACGAAGGGCATAATTTTTCCGGCGATCGCCTCGCTCTTGGCCAGCGTGACGAGCGCGACCCGTTATGGCCGGGTATTCTCGATTCTCTCCATCGCTTTCTCAATCGGAGCGTTTCTCGGTCCTATTCTCGCCGGACATTTCCGCGGGCATATATCGCCGTACTTCATCGCCTTTCTTTGCCTCATGCTTGCTCTATCCATTTTGCCGTTTCGCGCGTTTCACAAGCCCGTCGAAGCTTAACCACATAAACTAAGGGGTTGAGATGCTTATGTCATCCCAACCCCTCTTCTTATGCAGCAGCAGATTACAATTTAAAATGCCCCACCGATTGATTTAACCTCACAACGACTTCCTTCAATTGCTCCGACGAGCTGGCAATGGATTGCATCAAGGCCAGCTGTTCCTCTGTGGCGGAAGCGACATTCTGCGTTTTGATGAATATCTCGCGGGCGTTAGCCGAAGATTGCTCCATTCCCGCGGATATTTCCTGCGAAGAGGCCGCCAGCTCCTCCGTAATGGCCGAAGTCTCCAAAATTTCCGAGCTGCTTTCCTTGACTGACTCATAAATATGGAGGAAGCTTTGCTGAACCTCATCCATAATCTTCGTGCTTTTGCCCGCTTCCTCAATCGTATCTTTCATCAGCCGGGAGGCTGTGAAAATTTCCTGCTGCGTGCTCTCTATCATTCCGGTGATGCCTTCTGCTGATTGCATCGATTGTGCGGCCAGCTTGCGGATTTCACTCGCAACCACCGCAAACCCTCTGCCGTGCTCACCCGCTCGGGCGGATTCTATGGAAGCGTTCAGGGATAAAAGATTGGTTTGCGCAGCAAATTGAGTGATCTCCTCAGCGACAACTCCGATCTCCTCCGATTTGCGGTTCAACGCATCAATAACAGTAGATAGCGTGGCTGATGTACCGATCAACGATTGAATTTGGTTCTTCAGCGTCACCATGATCATTCGGCCGTCTTCCGTTTCCTGCGTCGTGCTGACAAAGTGCTCGGAAATATCTCCCGTACCTGCGGCAATGCGATTGACGCCGGCCGCCACTTCCCTGACCGCCTTATTGGTTTCTTCGGCAATCGCCGCCAGGCCCTCTACGCCGAGGGTGACCTCCTGAATGTTCTCCGCTACATGCTCTGACGCCCTCGCCGATTCCTGGGCACTGGACGCCAGCTGAAAGGCGGATTCCGCCACTTGCTTGGAGCCCGACATAATGTTCTCAATCAGGCCTTTCACATTGGCGGTCATGGTATCCAGGGATTCGGACAACAGCCCCATCTCATCTTTATTCCGCTTCGACGGTGCCGATATGCTCAAATCGCCCCGGGCCACCTTGCCCATTCGATCCAGCAATTCCTTCATCGTCCGCATCATTCGCCGGATCAGAATATATCCGGCAAAAGCAAGGACCGCTGCGATCACTAGAATCAGGGCGTACATCCATTTCTCATCTCGCTTATTCTCTCGGATAAGCTCCTCTACTTGGGATGCAGCATACGCATCGAGTATTTCACCAAATTCATTAAGACCCCCGCGAGTTTTTTCGAATAGCGGCTCTACTGAAGCGCTTTCAATTTTTTGACCGTTCATCTGGGCTCTTGCCGCTTCTGTTAATGGTTGAAAGCTTGTTCTAAAGTTATCGATAATTTCTTGAATCGATTGTCCCGTTTCCGGATGCTTCAGATGGGTTAACTGATCTTCCTTCAGCACCTGATATGCCTGCTCGATTCGATCCGTCGCCTGCTTAGCGTTCTCTTCGAAGCTCGCTTTGGCAGCCGGCTTATCCTTAGCATTGGCATAGCCTAGATAGGCCGTCAGCATTTGATACAGATCGCGGTCCGCATTAAGCACTAAGGACGTCGGACGGTTCGTAGTCTCCTGCAATAACCGCGTGATCCGGTTTACATCGGAGGACTTGTCCTGAATCAACATCATCGAGATGGCAATGATGCAAATAATGGGAACCACTAAAAGAGCAAATAACCGAAATTTGAAGCTTACCCAAAAATTCAAATGACTTCCCCCTGATCGTTTCATTTGGGTTGGACAACCCTTACTTAGTATATATACAACTATATCGGTCGAATTTCCTCTTTTTTCGACTTTTTTCTTCTGCCGTATTCATTTCTTATCTAGGTGACCGCACATAACGAATCGAGATATCTTACATAGGATATAGTGTCTTCCGACAAAGATTCTTTCTTCCGAAAGGAGGCACATACTATGGGAGCATGCGGTAACGTAGGCGTAGGCGGCCTCTGGACTTCCACTGGCGTCGTATTGGTTCTCTTCATCCTGCTGGTCATTGTCACTCGCACTTTCTATGTGTAATGTTCTGAATTGGCGCTGGGAGGCCGTCCGTCATCGGGCGGCTTTTTCTTTTGTCCGGGCCAGTCCTGCCAAACGGACAAGATGTGTCCAAATGATGTCTTATATTTTAACTTTATTATCAAATTATGGAAGTACGGTCATATTTTTATGGGCACCCATCGAATATTGTTGTGATGGATTGTAGGAAAAGGAGGTGAGATGGCATGAATCAACGAACCCTGCAATCACAATCTCAAGCAAGCGACAAAAAAGATGGGAGTGAAATGTTCGTGAAGCCCTTACTTAAGCAAAAAACGGCTCAAGTGACAGTGCTTATGCTGCTGTTGTCGGTCATGATGCCGGTTCTGGCTTATGCCGCTTCAGGGTTCAAGGACCTGAGCTATCGTAACGGCACGGTTACCGGAACGGTCTACTCCGACGTGTACAGCGTCAGCCGGGACGTGTATCTTTACGATCCTAACGGCACCCAGCTTCAAGTGACAACTGCTACGTACGCTACATACAACGTGACTGAGGGCGTATATCAATATAATTTGAATGTAAGCGGTCTTGGAAATTATTCCTACCTTCGTCTTCACAATGTATCCGACAGCGTGTACGAAACGGTATACCGCAGCGGCCTGAATGATCCCGGCTATGGCTGGGGCGGCGGCGGCGGTGGCGGCTCCAGTACTCCAGCCGGCACGGTCATTGTACCGATGGACGGCAGCGTAAGTGCGACCGAACTGGAGAAAGCTCTGAATGACGCCAATGAGGTCATTCTGAAGCTGTATGGTGAAACCGCTCTGCTGCCGGCGAAGGCACTGAAAGAATTTGTCGGGAACAAAGACAAGGTGCTGCGCATTACGAATGAATATGGAACCTATCTTCTTCCGGTTCATCTACTGAAGCTGGAGGAGCTGGCTAAGGCAACCGGCAGTGAGCTGGACACCCTGTTGATTAAAGTGACCGTTGCCAAAGCAACCCAAGCCACTGCGGATGCTGTGGCTGCCGCAGCTAGATCGCTAGGCGGGGCCAAGCTGTCCGGCGTGGTCGAATTCAACCTTCAAGCAGTCGGCGCCTCCACAATCACGATAGATTTGGGCAATGCCTACATCAGCCGCATTCTTCCTTTGGATAAAGCGGTGGATGCCGATAAGACCACAGGTGTTCTGTACAACCCGGATACCCAAAAGCTCAGCTTCGTTCCGACCCTCTTCACCTCCAAGGACGGAAAACACGAAGCCCTGCTGAAACGCAGCGGAAACAGCATTTATGCCGTGATCGAGCTGAATAAGAGCTTTGATGATATTAGCGGTCACTGGGCACAAGGGAACATCGAGCTTCTGGCAAGCAAGCTGGTCGTAGACGGTGTCACGGATTCGACCTTCGAGCCGGAACGTCATATAACCCGGGCCGAATTCGCCGCACTGGTTGTTCGCGCCCTGGGACTTCAGCCGGGCGGAAGCAGCAGCTTCAAGGACGTCTCCGCATCCGACTGGTATGCAGGCGTCGTAGCGGCGGCCGCGCAAGCCAAGCTGGTTGAAGGCTATGAGGACCAGACCTTCAGGCCGAACGCGCCGATTAATCGCGAAGAGCTTGCTGCCATGGTCGTTCGTGCCTTGGATTATGCAGGTGCGAAGCCGGAAGTAAACAGCTCAAGGCAAGCCGAGCTTCTTGCGAAGTTCGCCGATGCGAAGCAAATCGTCTGGGCGCAAGCCGAGCTCGCCACAGCTATTGAAGCGGGCATTGTCGACGGAATGACCGATACGACGATCGCTCCGCGGGAGCTGGCGACTCGCGCGCAATCGGCAACGATGCTGAAGCGCTTGTTGTCCGGCGCCGATTTCATCAATAACTAATAAGTAAAAGGCGGCTGTCCCCTTCTAAAGAGGACGGCCGCCTTTCTCTATTCACGGAGCAGCCGGATCGGCTGCCCCGACTTCGTATAGATATCCAAGATAAGCTCCGTAGCCTTTCTGGCGGACTCGCCGGTTATGAACGGCTCCCGCTCCTGCTCGATCGCCTCCGCGAAGTCTACGACCAATCGCTCGAATAATCGCGCATTACTCTCGTCGTGCGACGGCTCGGGAGGCTCCACGCCCGGCACTTGGAAGCTGATGATGCCTTCATAGTCCGCCTTAATCGAACCCTTCGTACCGGAGATTTCAATGTATTCCGTCTTCATACCGGTACTGGCCGTTGAAGCTTCGATCATGCCTACCGCGCCATTCTCATACCGGACGATCGCATAGCCGTGGTCCTCTGTCTCTATATCGTGGTAAACCTGGAACCTCCTTGCGTCCAGCACCTCGCGGTAGCCTCCGCAGAGCCACTGTGCAAGGTCAACGATGTGGCTTCCCTGCTGCAGGAACGGTCCTCCCCCGTCCAGCTCCATTGTACCGTGCCAGGAATCGTAATAGTCATGCGGCCGGAAATGCTTCATAACCACGTCCACAACCATGATCCTGCCGAGCTGCCCTGAATCCATCAGCTGCTTAATATCCTGCATATGCCTGATGAGCCTGCGCATGTAGGATACTCCAAGCTTCACGCCGTTCTCCCTGCAGCTTCGGATCATCTCCGTTTGCTTTTCCGCCGAGATATGCAGCGGCTTCTCGCACAAGCAATGCAAACCCAAGCGGGAAGCCTGCAGAACCCCCTCATGATGCAGGGCATTCGGCGTGCAGATGATAGCTGCTGTCGCTTCAGCATTCTCAGCTACTTCCCTCAGATCAGTACCGAAATAGGGAATACCATGTTCTTCTGCGAATGCTTCGACCTTTATGGAAGACCGTCCGATCACCCCGACTATTTCGGCAAAGGGAAGCTTGGAACGAATGGCCGATATATATTTCGTGCTAATATTGCCGTGTCCAATCAAAACAAATCGATGCTGCTTCATAGATGCCGCTCCTTTTTACAACAATCACTGCCTCTTCCTTTATTGTAATTCAACGGACATGCCGAATCTAAACCATCTATGCCTTTGTTAGAGAAAATAAACGATTCTTGCGATTAGACGTCGAGGATGGCAGCGGAACGCTCCCTGTTCGACATTTCCCGGGAAATGCATACAGAAACCTCTTGGATGGGACAGCAAAAGTGGATATACTACAAGGAAGATTATTAATCCGCTAGTATACGGGGGGATTCTATGTCCATCGTCATCATTGTGGAAGGAAAAAACGACAAAGCCCGGCTCCGCCGCCTGCTTACGGAGGATATCACCATTCTCTGCACGTTCGGCTCTTTAAATACGCTGAAGCTGGAGGATCTAAGGCAAAAGGCGGGCTCAAGCGAGGTGTTTCTTTTTACCGATAATGATTCCTCGGGGAAAAAAATTCGCGGCATTCTGCGCGACCTGTTCCCCGATGCCGAGCAAATCTACACGCGGCGGGGTTATGCTGGAGTTGAAGGTACGCCTGACGAGTATCTCATTCAGCAATTAGAAAAAGCCGGGCTCGAGGAATTTATCATTTATCCCCCCGTAGACCCGGCCTTGCAGCCTATGAAATAAATCTCATTAAATAAATGACAAGCGTGACGGTAAAAATACTGAAAATGGTAGACGAGAACACCACCTGCGAGGCAAACTCCGGCTCGTTGTCATATTCGACAGCGATCAGCACACTGCTAAGCGAGGTGGGTACCGAACAGGACAGCACCAGCACTTGAGCCATAATGCCCTCGATTCCCAGCAGCAGCACAATCCCGAACCCAACCGCCGGCCCCATGAGCAAACGAAGCACGTTGGACACCATAACGTCCGAGAAGCGAAACTGCCACTTCATGCTTCCCAGCTGTACGCCAAGCGTCAGCAAAGCCGTAGCAATGAACGCATTCGATACATAATTGATAGGCGCATAGATCGGGTCCGGTACCGGAATATGGAACCCGCGCATAACAAATGCAATCGGAATGACATAAAGCACGGGCAGCGATAGAATCGTCCGCATCGTTTGCTTAAGGTCGCTCTTCTTGGCTGCATTGACGCTGTAAATTCCGTAGGTGTTGGGCAGCAGATTCTGCATCATCATAATGATAATCTGAATCGACATCGTAAAAGCATCCCCGACGAAAACGAGCTGGTTGAGCGGGATTGCATAATTCGCACTGTTGTAGAAAATAACGCTGTTCCTCATGGCGGTAACCATTCCGCCCTTATAGCCCCGGAGACGGATTACGGCCTCGACCAGCAGGAACATCGCTGCAAAATACACGACAAAGAAAAGCAGCGTCTGCATCAAAATATTGAGGGAGATCGCCGATTCGTACAGCATCTTGAATACGATGGCCGGGGAAAACAAGTAAAAATTCAGCTTGGAAAGGGTTTTGATGTCCAATTGAAAGGCGCGGTACAAGACCACGCCTACAGCAATCATTATGGTTAGCGGTATCACATTGTTGAGTAAAATATGCAGGAAATAATTCATGTTGTCCGCCCTACTCTTTGCTGATCTTGATCAGATCGTTCACTACCTTATCCAGGTCGAGGTCTACATCGCTTCCGTTATAGTACGTACGGATATCCCCTTTGCCGTCCACAAGCAGAATATAGTTCGTATGGCTGAACGTATCCGCCCCTGCATCCTTCACGACCATAATCCCGTACTTCTGCGCAAGCTCCATCATAGCTGTCTCATCTTCTCCTCGGAGGAAAAACCAGCCCTTCGGATCATAATGAAACCGGTTCGCGAACTGCTGCAGCTGAGCCTGCGTATCCTTCTTCGGGTCGAAGCTGATGGAGAGGAAAGCCGTTTTGGTGCCGAAGACCCCTTTTTCCACCAGCTTATCTTGAATCTTGGAAATCGTATACGTCGTCGGCGAGCACACGTCAGGGCAGGTCGAGAAGTAAAAATACACTAGTCGCGCTTTGCCCGCCGTATCCGCGAGGCTCATCTTTTTCCCATCCACGTTCGTGAGTTCGAAATCCGGCGCTTTCTTGATGACCCCGATTTTCTCCTCCGGTCCTTTGATCAGCATGTATCCCAGGGAACCGATCAGACCTAATAAAAGTATAATGACTATTGCTTGGAAGCCTTTGTTTTTCATGTTTTCTCCTGTTCCTCTCCTAAAAAAAATAATCCCATGCGCCTGAAAAGGGTCATGGGAAGATCATTCAGCTTACCCCTGCGGCGTCGTATTGATTACCATAATGATAAACAGCAGGGTCAAATAGTTAATGGAGTAAATAAAGTTTTTCTTAGCCCACGCCACTTCATCCTCCGCCTTGAAGCCCTTAACCGTCAAATACGTCCAGTATAGCCCCATAACGACAGCGGCATAAAAATAAATGTTGCCGACATAGCCGTAAACGTACAGCAGCAGCGATACCGGAACCAGCAGAACCACATATCGGATCATGCTGATCTTGGTCACGAAGGTGCCTTTTACGACGGGAAGCAGCGGGAAGCCTGCTGCACGGTATTCCTCCATCCTGCGAATGCCCAGTGCCCAAAAATGCGGCGGCTGCCATAGAAACAGGATGCCGAACAAAATCCATGCCCCTGCGTCCAGCTCCGGCTGAACGGCACAGTACCCGATGACCGGAGGCACGGCCCCGGAGAAGCTGCCGACGAACGTGCTCCAAACGGATGTGCGTTTAAACCAGGCGGTGTAGATCCATACATACACGAAAAGTCCGATCAAACCGAGCAGCGCGGCAATCGGGTTCGCGAGAAACCAGAGCGTCGAAAGCCCCAGAATACCCAGAATAATGCCGTACGCCAAAACGGTCTGAGGCGAGATTCGGCCGGTAGCGAGCGCTCTGCCCTGCGTACGCGCCATCTTGATGTCCATATCCCGGTCCAAATAATTGTTCAGCACGCAGCCGGAGGCCATGACCAGCGCAGTTCCGATCAGAGTGTATACTAACAGAAGCCAATCCACATTCCACTGGGATGCTACCCAGAAGCCCCCGAAGGCTGTGATCGAGTTAGAGAATAGAATGCCCGGCTTGGCCAGCTGAATAAAATCCTTAATAGAAGCTTTCTGCTGCACGGCTTCCGACGCAGCGGCCACGGTATCCTCCGCGCCTAGCTCCAGACTAGCTTGTTCTCTCAATGCCAAATACCCCCTTGTGTCAACCCTTGTAGCCCATTCGAATCCGGCTCATGGATCCACATCCTCTTAATAATATCAACCTGCAGGACGTTTGACAACAAAGCGGGGAAGTGTTCAAAATATTGTCGATATGTGGGAGGGGGTTGTCCGATTTCGATGGTGGGGAAAGCGTAGAGGATTCGGGGGAGAGTTCATTGCGGGGAAGGGAGGGTACTCCACCGCTCCTTGAAATCAATTTGTTCTATTGAAAGTATGTATCGGTGACAACTTGATTTCAAAGGCGGCCGTTACCACTTTGCGTACCCTTCCCTCCCCCTCCATTCACTCCCGTGAATCATGAGCTTGAGACCCTCCATCGGACAGCCCCCTCGGAGGGGATTAAAAAGAGAAAAGCCTCTCACGGAACGCGAGAGGCTACTTGCGGAAAGGAAGCGGCTCGAGGCCGAACACCTCGGAACGGATGCGGGTTCGGATCGATTCCAGCAAGGCTTGAATCTCATACACCCGTTGTCCCAAGATCGAGATGGCCATTCCATGCTTATACGTATGGCTAACGCCGCAGGATAATGAGGGAGAAGCCGGCTGATCCGCGGGATTCAGCCACTCCCGGAAGCGGTCGGCGAGCTCCTGGTTCGCCTGCTCCGAGAAGAAGAGGAACGTACCCAGATGCGTATGGCGGTCCCAGCTTCCCAGCTGACGAGGGGTGTGTAATGCGGGGGCGATTCTCTGTCTGGCGCTATAGATTAGCTCCTCTTGGAGGAAGACGGATAACCTGGATTGATACAGCTCATAATCGAATTGCTCTCCGCGGTGGGTACGCCCGGGACACAGCACCTCGCTCCACAGCAAGTGGGAGCCCTGCTCCAGCTCGATGACCGTTTCGCTGTCGAACACCGCGTCCTTATACAGCATCAACGGTTCGGGCATGTACTCGACATAAGCTCCTGACCGTAAAGCGAACCGCTGGTGCTGCTCGCTGGGCCTTGCCTCCGCCCCGGGAGAAGTCCTGGCAGGATGAACCTTGGTGTAGGATTGGTTGGTCAGCAGCACCTGACTGTTCTCTCCGAACTCCCACTTGAGCTCATAACGGTCCCCTGCCAGGATACCCGGGGAGGCATCCATCAGGTATACGCCTAGCTGGCGCCCGAAGGCAAAGGTCTTCGCCAGCTTGAGCGGGTACGACTGCATGTGCCGATCCAGCTGCGTCGCGCCTCCCGAGCTGGCGAACGAGGCGGCTATCGAGCCGGTCACCCTAGACATGCTTGTATTCGTGCTGCACCCATTCGATAATGCTGTCGAGCCCCTGACCGTCGAACAGGTTGGAGAAAACGAACGGCTTGTCGCCGCGCATGCGCTTCGTGTCCTCCTCCATGACCTGAAGACTGGCGCCTACGTGGGGGGCCAGATCGATCTTGTTAATAATGAGCAGGTCGGAGCGCATGATACCCGGTCCGCCCTTGCGGGGGATCTTCTCCCCCTGCGCTACATCAATGATATAGATGAAGCGATCCACCAGCTCGGGGCTGAAGGCGGCCGCTAAGTTATCTCCGCCGCTCTCGATGAAGATCATATCGAGTCCCTCGAAGCGCTGCTCCAGCTCTTCAATCGCTTCAAAATTCATGGAGGCGTCTTCCCGAATGGCGGTATGAGGACAGCCCCCTGTCTCCACCCCGATAATTCTCTCGGCAGGAAGCGCCTCGGAGCGAATCAGGATATTGGCGTCTTCCTTGGTATAGATGTCATTCGTGATGACGGCGATGCTGTATTGGCCATTCAGCTTCCGGGCGAGACGCTCGACGAGCGCCGTCTTGCCGGAGCCTACCGGACCTCCGATACCGATTCTCATGGGACGCTGCAGAGAGGCTGATGCAGGTGTTTCCCAAACATGATGATGATGCGCTCCTCCTTGACACATGGCGTGTCCTCCTTCTCCATCTAAAAGTATTGTTTTAAGACATAAATAACCGGGAATATAAGCCGGCATGCTGCATCATGGCGATATCGGCGGCAGGTGAATTGCCATAGCCGTCCCTTAGCGGGTCCTGCTCCGCAGTACGGCTCCATGCCTCACTGATCGCCGGCAGCAGTGCCGCAATGAGCCGCTGTCCGTCTGTTTGGCCCAAGGACATCAGACGAAGTCCGCTGTTGATGCAGGTAACGGTACAAGCATACAAATACCCTTCGGCGGCCCTATCCAGCGGCACCTGCAGTTCGCGGCTGACCCAGCCGTGAATCAATGGGTGGGTGCCGATGCAGCGGCCTGCTTGGAGCGCCCCGGCAAGAGGCTCCCACTGCAGGCCCGGATACGTTGCGCGGGCAAGCTGGTACAGGCGGCGGCCCATTTTGGCGACACCGTCCCTCGTCTCTGCGGCGGCTCGCTGCACATGCTGCTGACGATCCACCAGCCAAAGGTCCTCATAACGCTCCTCCGGGCAGTACTCGTAGACCGCCTTAACCGCCAGAGCATCGACGGATGCCCAGCTCCCCGCCAGCATCGACAGCACATAGGCCTGCAGATCCGCAGCCGTCGTGATGCGTTCCTGCTGAACCAGTGTTTCCAAACCGAACGAGTGGGAGAAGCCGCCGATCGGCAGGGCCGAATCGAGGAATTGCACATAAGCGAGCCAGGAAATAGCGGGAACGCTCACGGTCCGGGGTCCTCTCCCTTCCTTAACCTGATTGAACATCAACCAGGCGAATGATTGCTATTGTTTAAAATAAGAAATACCGCTGCGCCATCGGCAGCACCTCGGCCGGTTCGCAAGTGATGGCTTCGCCGTCCACCTTCACTTCATACGTTTCCGGGTTCACCTCAAGCTTAGGGGTTTCTCCGTTATGGATCATATCCTTCTTGGTCACTTGGCGGCAGCCGCGAATCGGCTCGATGCGCTTCTGCAAGCCAAGCTTCTTATGGACGCCCAGGTCATACGCAGCCCGGGAGAGGAACGTTATGCTCGTGGTGCTCACCGCACGGCCGTAAGCGCCGAACATCAGTCGGCCGAACACCGGCTGAGGCGTCGGAATCGAGGCATTCGGGTCGCCCATCTGAGCGAAGGCGATCATTCCGCTTTTCAGCACCAGGTCAGGCTTTACCCCGAAGAACGCCGGCGTCCACACGACGAGATCCGCCAGCTTCCCCACCTCCACGG
This sequence comes from Paenibacillus silviterrae, assembly GCF_030167925.1. Taxonomy (GTDB): domain Bacteria; phylum Bacillota; class Bacilli; order Paenibacillales; family NBRC-103111; genus Paenibacillus_G; species Paenibacillus_G silviterrae. The sequence continues at coordinate 4,934,995 of NZ_JASKUT010000001.1, read as the reverse complement.
AGCCTACCAGATGCGAGATCCCGTGGGTAACGGCCGGATTGATCGTATACTTGGCGATGTATCGCTTGATGCGGAAATTATCCTGCTGCGGCGTTGCGCCGTCAGATAAGCTCTCTCCCGGAGCCGGCAGATAACCCCGCTGCTGTTTCATTTTATCTGCAGTTTGCCAAGTACGCAGAATGACCTCGCCTACCCGCCCCATCGCCTGGGAATCGGAACTCAGCATACTGAACACGCCAAGGTCATGGAGAATGTCCTCCGCCGCTATCGTTTCGGGCCGAATCCGGGAATCGGCGAACGCCACGTCCTCCGGGATCCGGCTGTCGAGATGATGGCATACCATCAGCATGTCAAGATGCTCTTCTACGGTATTGATCGTATAGGGGCGCGTCGGATTCGTGGAGGACGGAAGCACATTAAGCTCCGCGGCAATCCGGATAATATCCGGAGCATGCCCCCCTCCTGCCCCTTCCGTATGATACGTATGGATCGTCCGCCCGCCGATGGCGCGGATCGTATCCTCTACGAAGCCGGCCTCATTGAGCGTATCCGTATGAATCGCCACCTGCACGTCATAACGGTCCGCCACACTCAGACAGGCATCGATCGCCGCCGGCGTCGTCCCCCAGTCCTCGTGCAGCTTCAGGCCGATCGCACCGGCCTCCACCTGCTCGGCAAGCGGCTCGGGAAACGACGCATTGCCTTTCCCTGTGAATCCAAGATTCATGGGGAAGGCTTCCGCCGCCTCCAGCATCCGGTACATGTGCCATGCTCCCGGGGTGCAGGTGGTGGCGCTCGTTCCCGCGGCCGGCCCTGTACCTCCGCCGATCATCGTAGTCACGCCGGAGGACAGCGCCGTTTCGATCTGCTGCGGACATATATAATGAATGTGCGTGTCGATGCCGCCGGCCGTGATGATCTTGCCTTCGCCCGCAATGACCTCCGTCGAAGCGCCGACGATCATTCCCTCGGTGACGCCATCCATCAGATCGGGATTGCCGGCCTTGCCGATCCCGACGATCAAGCCGTCCTTCAGTCCAATGTCCGCCTTCACGATCCCCCAATGATCGATGATCAAGGCATTCGTAATGACGGTATCCAGCACCCCTTGGTCCCGGGTATGCCGGCTCGACTGCCCCATCCCGTCACGGATGACCTTACCGCCGCCGAATTTGCATTCTTCTCCATAAACTGTATAATCCCGCTCCACCTCGGCCCACAGATTCGTATCGGCTAGTCTGACGGCGTCTCCGACCGTGGGACCGAACATTTGAGCGTAAGCCTTGCGCTCCATATCGGCCACAGCTACATCCCCTCTTCCCATTCCGTAAGCCGAATCCGAATCGGTTCCGGCAGCTGCCCCCGCTGCACCTTGCCGCGGGACAGCCCGTTCAGGCCAAACGACAGCTTCTCGCCGCCCAGCTCCACAAGCCGGATCGGCTTCTCCTCACCGGGTTCGAACCTTACAGCGGTCCCGGCCGGGATATCGAGCCGCATCCCGTAAGCCTGTGACCTGTCGAAGCGCAGCTGCCGGTTGACCTCAAAAAAATGAAAATGAGACCCGACCTGGATCGGACGATCTCCCATATTAACCACTATGAGCTCAAGCTTCTCTTTGCCCGCGTTGAGTTCAATAGATCCTGCAGAAGTACGAATTTCACCCGGGATCATGCCGCAACCTCCTTTACCTTCGAATCGGCTGATGCACGGTAACCAGCTTCGTTCCGTCTGGGAACGTCGCCTCGACCTGCACCTCGTGAAGCATTTCAGGCACGCCTTCCATGACCTGTTCCGCCCTCAGGATCGTCGTCCCGAAGTGCATTAGCTCCGCAACCGTCCTGCCGTCACGCGCACCCTCCAATATTTCCGAGGTGATCAGCGCCACGCTTTCCGGATAATTCAGCTGAACTCCACGGAGCAAGCGACGCCGGGCCAGATCGGCAGCTACCGTAATCAGCAGCTTCTCCTTCTCTCTCTCCGTCAAGTGCATGATACCCCTCCTACAAAACACGAATGATTCTTTGAAGATAGGTCTATTATATTCGCGGTTACAGCTCCTGTCTATAGTTTATGTCATATTATATAACATGAATCAATTGATTTTTTTCTGAAATCGACTCATAACCAACGCGACATTTGCATAAATCTCTCCATAACTCACACAAAAACACGAACATTCCTAGCAAAACAAATTTTGTGTTATATATATTGACATGCAAATAACATTTGAATATGATAGGGCATGTAAGCCATACTGAAAACCAAATTTTGGGGAGTGGATGAGAATGGTACCGACAAAGAAAAAAGGCTTCACCGCGCTAATGGCCGCGTGCCTCACATTATCCGCCTTGCTAGCAGGGTGTGCAGGAGGAGAGAAGCCTGCAGCGACAAACGCCGCCGACACAAAAACAGAAGCAGCGAGCGGCGACAACACGGTACCGGTGGGGATTCTTCACTCGTTGACCGGTACGATGTCAATCAGCGAGGTATCCGTTCGGGACGCTTCCCTGATGGCGATCGAAGAGATCAACAAGGCCGGCGGGCTGCTCGGCAAGCAGCTGAAGCCTATCGTAGAAGACGGCGCTTCGGACTGGCCGACCTTCGCAGAAAAAACAAAGAAGCTGCTGCAGAAGGACAAAGCCGTAGTCATCTTCGGCGGATGGACCTCCGCCAGCCGCAAGGCCGTACTTCCGGTCGTCGAGCAGAACAAAGGACTTTTCGTTTATCCTGTCCAATATGAAGGCCTCGAGGCGTCTCCGAACATTTTCTACACCGGCGCCACCACCAACCAGCAGATCGTACCGGCCGTATCCTGGCTGCTCCAGAATAAGGGCAAGAAGTTTTTCCTCCTGGGCTCCGACTATGTCTTCCCAAGAACCGCCAACAAAATCATCAAGGAGCAGCTGAAAGCCGAAGGCGGCACGCTTATCGCAGAAGAATATACCCCTCTCGGACATACCGACTACAATACCATCATCAGCAAAATCAAGGCTCAGAAGCCGGATGTCGTGTTCAATACATTGAACGGCGACAGCAACGTGGCCTTCTTCAAGCAGCTGAAAGACGCTGGAATTACCGCGAAAGATCTTACCACTCTCTCGGTTAGTGTCGCGGAGGAAGAAATCCGCGGAATCGGCGCCGGTGTTCTCGAAGGCCACTATGCCGCTTGGAACTATTTCCAAACGACCGATACGCCGGAGAACAAAAAGTTCGTTGAAGCCTACAAAGCGAAATACGGCAAAGACCGCGTAACCGATGACCCGATTGAAGCCGGATATTTTGGCGTCTACGTATGGGCGGAAGCGGTCAAGAAGGCCGGCTCCTTCGATGTCGAGAAGGTCAAGGAAGCTGCCAAGGGCATCGAGATCAATGCGCCGGGAGGCAAGGTGAAGTTCGACGGCGAGAATCAGCACGTGTATAAGACCGTCCGGATCGGGGAAGTGATGGCCGACGGCCAGTTCAAGGAAGTATGGAACTCCGGTCAGCCCGTGAAGCCGGATCCATTCCTGAAGACCTATCCTTGGGGTGCTGAGGTTACGAAGAAGTAATAGGCTTAGCCTCTCCTGAGCAATGAATCCTTCGGCATTCCTTATCCGCTAGCACACACTCCAGAGGCTCGTTCCCTAAGCCGTTTCCGGCTTACGGGACAGCCTCTTGCATTTTCCCAAACGAAGCACATCACACGAAACGGAGGTACCCGCTATGAGCTTGCTCATTCTGCAGCTGTTCAACGGCGTCTCGCTCAGCTCCATCCTGCTGCTGATCGCGCTCGGACTCGCCATCACCTTCGGGCTGATGAACGTGATCAACATGGCGCACGGCGAATTCATTATGATCGGGGCCTATATGGCCTATACCATTCAGCTGCTTTTTCAAAAGCTGCTGCCTTCCGGCGTCTTCGGCCTCTATTTCGTCCTGTCGCTGGGCGTTGCCTTCGCCGTAGCCTTCCTTGTCGGCTGGCTCCTTGAGGTATCGCTGATCCGCTACCTTTACGGCCGTCCGATGGATAGTCTGCTCGCCACCTGGGGGGTCAGCCTCGTGCTTCAGCAGCTGGCGCGCACCATCTTCGGAGCGCCCAATGTAGCGGTCAAGGCGCCGGCCTGGCTCGAAGGGGGGCTGGCGATCACCGCGGATCTGACCTTGCCCTATAAGCGCTTGTTCATCATCGCTCTCGTTGCGGTCTGTATCACCGTGATTTACCTCTACCTGTATCACACGCGCGGCGGCCGTAATATGCGGGCGGTCATGCAAAACCGCTCAATGGCCTCCAGCCTCGGCATTTCCACCCGCCGCGTCGATGCCGTCGGCTTCGCCTTCGGCTCCGGGATGGCGGGCATTGCCGGCTGCGCACTGACGCTGCTCGGTCCGATCGGCCCTTCCATCGGTACCTACTACATCGTCGACGCCTTCATGGTCGTCGTCCTGGGCGGCATCGGCAAGCTGATCGGAACGGCCGCCGGCGCGCTCGGCATCGGTGTCCTCGGCACCGCCTTCGAATATACGACCAGCGCCACGCTGGGTAAGGTCATCGTGTTCACGCTGATCATCGCCTTCCTGCAATGGAAGCCGGCCGGCCTCGTCACGATGAAATCCAGAGCTCTAGACTAACAGGAGGTGATCTCCCCATGCTGACATCATTGCCGCTGCGCAATAACAAAATGAAAATCATAGCCAGCGTGATCCTGCTTGCCCTCATGCTGCTGGCACCGCTGGTGTTATCCGAATTTCGCCTCTCCCTGCTCGGCAAATTTCTGGCCTATGCCATTCTAGCCATGGGCCTTGACCTGATCTGGGGCTACACCGGCATCCTGAGCCTTGGCCATGGCGTATACTTCGGGCTAGGCGCCTACGCGATGGCGATGCACCTGAAGCTGACAGCCTCCGGCGGCGAGCTTCCCGACTTCATGTCATGGAGCGGTGTGGAGAAGCTGCCTTGGTTCTGGCAGCCGTTCCATTCGCCTGCCATGGCGCTGCTCCTCGCCCTGCTGATTCCTGTAGCGGTCGCCTTCCTGCTCGGTTACCTGACGTTCCGCAACCGGATCAAGGGCACCTTTTTCTCCATCCTGTCTCAAGCCCTTGTTATTATCACCGTAACCCTCTTCGTCGGACAGCAGGGCTTCACCGGAGGTACGAACGGACTGACCAACTTCGATACGTTCCTTGGATGGAAGCTGGGGGAGCCGTCCACCAAGCTTGGCTTGTATTACGCCACGGTGGCGATTGTAGGACTGACGCTGCTGCTGTGTCTTTGGCTTACCTCCAGCCGTCTCGGCAAAATTCTGGTCGCCGTGCGCGACGCCGAGAACCGTGTCCGCTTCATCGGCTACAATCCGGTCGCCTATAAGGTGTTCATCTACTGTGTATCGGCTGCACTCGCCGGACTCGCCGGGGTTATGTTCGTCCTTCAGGAGGGCATCATCTCCCCAGCTCAGATGGGGATCGTGCCCTCCATCGAGATGGTGCTCTGGGTAGCCATCGGCGGCCGCGCCACCATCTTCGGCGCTCTCATCGGCGCCGTGATCACGAATGCAGCCAAAACCACCTTCAGCGAGGCTTATCCTGACTGGTGGCCGATTATTTTAGGAGCGATGTTTATCGTCGCCGTTCTCTTTTTGCCTAAGGGTCTCGTCGGTACCTTCCAGGACTTTGCCGGCCGATGGACCCGGCGTTCCGAAGCGTCCGAACCGCAGGTACCTGTAACCGGCGCCGCTACCAAACCCATTCAAGGAGGCTGATTTGCCATGAGTATGACGGAGACATCACCCAGAAAATCAGAACCCGGCACCATCATTCGCGTAGAGCAGCTTGAAGTGGACTTTGACGGCTTTAAGGCGATTCGCGATCTTGCCTTCACCTTGAACTCAGGGGAGCTTCGCTTCCTGATCGGACCGAACGGAGCCGGCAAGACAACCTTACTCGATGTGCTGTGCGGCAAGGTGAAGCCTTCGAAGGGGCGCGTCTTGTATAAGGGACAAACGGATCTGGCCAAATACCAGGAGCATCAGATTGCACAGCTGGGCATCGGGCGCAAATTCCAGGCTCCCTCCATCTTCGTCACCCTTACGGTGCAGGAAAACCTGCTACTCTCCATGAGGCAAAAGCGAGGCCTGCTCAGCTCGCTGATCGCCAAGACGACCCATGAGCAGCGGGAAAAGGTGCAGCAATATCTCGAGCTGATCGGACTGGCGGACCGCTCCGGCGAGAAAGCCGGCTCCCTCTCTCACGGGGAGAAGCAGTGGCTTGAGATCGGCATGCTGCTCATTCAAGAGCCCGAGCTGCTCCTGCTTGACGAACCGGCTGCCGGGATGACGGACAGTGAAACGGAGAAAACGGGCGAGCTTCTCCATCGCATCAGCGACAGACAGACTGTCGTTGTGGTGGAGCACGATATGGAGTTTGTGAGGCAGTTCGCCAAGACGGTAACCGTCATGCATGAGGGCAGCGTACTGCGGGAGGGTACGATGGAGGAGATCCAAAGCGACGAACGAGTGGCAGAGGTGTATCTTGGAAGACGGGAGGAGCGAAGCCATGGCTAATTCCAGCTTGAACGCTCTGGAGCTGACGGACATCGAGGCAGGCTACGGGGAAAGCATGATTTTACGCGGCGTACAGCTGAAGGTAAGGCCCGGTCAGGTCGTCTGCCTGATGGGACGCAACGGCGTCGGCAAATCAACCTTAATGAAGACGATCATGGGACAAATCAAGCCAAGGCGCGGCACCATCCGTTATGCCGCTGAGGATATTACCTCAAGCCCCGCCGACCGGCGGGCCCGCGGAGGGATCGGCTACGTTCCCCAAGGCAGAGACATCTTCTCCCAGCTGACCGTGGAGGAGAATTTGCTGCTCGGCCTCGAGGCCGCCACCCCTGCCGTTCGGAGGCGAGGCATTCCGGAGCACATCTATGAGAAGTTTCCCGTGCTGAAGGAGATGCTGACTCGCAAGGGCGGCGACCTCAGCGGCGGACAGCAGCAGCAGCTCGCGATCGCCCGGGCGCTGGTGGCCGAGCCGAACGTATTGCTGCTTGACGAGCCGATGGAGGGCATTCAGCCGTCGGTCGTTCAGCAGATTGAGGAGGTCATCGCCTCTATTAAGAGTAGCAAGACGATGTCGGTGCTGCTTGTCGAGCAAAGCCTCACCTTCGCCACGACCATCGCAGACTATTATTATGTCATCGACAAGGGAACGGTCGTAGCCGAAGGAAGCTCGGAAGCCTTGAGTGCCGATGAGGTACGCCGGCATCTGGCGGTTTAGGTCACTTGCACGAATTTGGAGGCCCCCTAGCGTTGTGGTATCATGAGGAAGTGTGCCAATTCAATCCAGGAGGGACTGTTCTCATGACCACATTCCAGCATATCGCAGATAAGACTGTTCTGAATAACGGCATCGAAATGCCGTGGCTTGGCCTAGGCGTATGGAAAACGAAGGAAGGCGACGAGGTTGTCAATGCCGTGAAATACGCATTGCAGGCGGGCTACCGCAGCATCGATACGGCAGCGGTGTACGGCAACGAAGCCGGTGTCGGCCAGGCCCTTCGCGAGAGCGGCGTTCCGCGCGACGAGCTGTTTATTACGACGAAGGTGTGGAACGCAGATCAGGGCTACGACAGCACGCTGCGGGCCTTCGAGGAGAGCCGCAAGAAGCTTGGGCTCGATGTGATCGACCTTTATCTCATTCACTGGCCCGTGAAGGGCAAATATACGGAAACCTGGAAGGCGCTCGTGAAGCTCTATCAAGACGGGCTGGTGCGCGCGATCGGCGTCAGCAACTTCCAGGTGCATCATCTGCAGGATATTTTGGATTCCAGCGACATCGTTCCGGCCGTCAATCAAGTCGAGTGCCATCCGCTCCTTCAGCAGGAGGAGCTGCGCGCCTTCTGCAAGGACAAGGGCATCCAGCTTGAGGCCTGGAGTCCTCTTATGCAGGGGAATCTCGACCTTCCGCTGCTTACGGAGCTCGCGCAGAAATACGGCAAATCGCCGGCCCAGATCGTACTGCGCTGGGATCTGCAGAGCGGCATCGTAACAATCCCCAAATCTATCAGCGAGGGCCGTATTCGCGAGAATGCGAACGTCTTTGATTTCAGTCTCAGCCCGGAGGACATGCAGCGCCTGGATGAGCTGAATCAAAACAAGCGCTTCGGACCGGACCCGGACAATTTCGATTTTTAATGCTGCTTACAGCGATCGCAATTTTTGCGGTCGCTGTTTTTTTTTTGTACAGGTTTTCGATAAATTTCTCCCTTGTCCGATGACATGATTCTCCGTTTCGTCTCATATATTTTTCCCGTATTGCGTTTCCAGCTGTAACCAACCGCCGCCCATCCCCATAGAATGATGTGTGCTTCAGCCCATGGGCATCATTCATGGAGATGAGCCGTACTTATGGATCCGGCGGCACTTTTGCTGCCCCTATACTTACAGCGGATGCATCCGCAGTGTCACGCGGTATGCGGTCCGCCCAATTCCAAGGAGGTTTTTATGGAAATGATGAACAATCCTTACAAGGTAGGCAACCAAGGGCAAATGAATCCTTATCCCGGCGGTTATCCGATGGGGGGCATGGCTCCGGGCTTTACCGGCTTTCCCGGCTTTAACGGCGGAGCCCAGCCGTCCATGATGCCCGGTGGTGCACCTATGGCTCCGCCTATTAGCGGCACTAACACCCCGGGCTCGCTCGCGGCATCCCCTGCCGGCACCGCAGGGGTCAACGTTCCCGGCATGCTGCCGATCGAGCAGTCCTTCATCGAGAACATCCTCCGTCTGAATCTCGGCAAAATCGCCACTATCTACATGACTTTCGAGAACAACAGTGAGTGGAACGCCAAAATATTCAAGGGCCGCCTGGAAGCCGCCGGTCGTGACCACATTATCATCAGCGATCCGCAAACCGGTATGCGCTACCTGCTGCTCATGGTGAACCTGGATTACATCACCTTCGATGAGGAATTGAATTACTCCCCTCAATTCGGCGGTACGGCACGGCCGGGAGTCGGAAGGTAAACGAACGAAGGCGGGTCGCCACCTCATGTGACGCCCGCCTGTTTGCTACTTGCCGATGGTTATAGACTCCAATGCTTGCATAAGGCGCCCCCACCCCGACTCGGTGTTTACCGCATCGTTGATTTCAAGGCGCACGGTATAGGTCACCCCGTTCGCTTCCAATGCATACTCCTGCAAGGTATACGGATTGCTCTTCGTCGCATATTTCACTTCGTATTTCTTGGCTGAAACACCGGCCAAAGCGACATCCGATACGTTATATTTGTAGTTCGCATCCTTCTGCGCATTTTCCTTATGCTCCTGCTCCAGTCGGTTGGCCGTCTCGTCAAGGGCCGAACGGTCCTCCGCCTTTATCGTGAAGCTGCCCCCCTCGAAGCTAAACCGCTTCACCTGCGCTTCGCTCTCTTCGCCATAGCCGCTGTTCCATAGCTCGGGCACCCGAAGCGAGTAATGATACTTTTTATTGCTGTAGGCAATCGTTCTGGATTCATCCATCAGGTCTTCCTCATCCTGGATAAAACCTAAGGCTCGGTTCACGGCATCCTTCGGGAAGGAGACGGATTCCGTCATCTCGGCAATCAGCCGGTCGACTTCGCTGCCGCCCTTTGCCCTTGGGTAACTCCAACGCAGCTCGTACTTATATTTGTCCTTCAGTACATACAGTACATGCTCTTCCTTCCATTTATCCCCCATGGTAGTGGCAAAGTGGTTCTCCAATGCAGCGTTCCCGTCAACCGTTACCTCCCGCACCCCGCGGACATCACGAAAGCCCTCCGCATAGCCGGTCAACACCTTCTTTTCCTGCCGATCGGCCCATGCCTTCAAGGTATCGCCTGAGGCCGCGGAGCTTACCTTCACGGAAAGCGTCACTTCTTTATCCTTACTGTAAAATTCAAGCTCTCCGCCGTACTCCTCCCGATCCCATTCGGCCGGCAGCTCCAGTGCAAGTCCGTACTCAGTGCTAACCGTCTTGTTCGTTTGGTAGACCGAAATATCCTTCAGCATCGAATCGTCCGGGTCAAATGCCAGCGTAAACGAATCCAGAAGATCGTAGTAGCTGTTTCTTTTGGCCGGATTCAAGTAATGCTCTTCCTTCTCGATAGCCAAAATGACATAGTACAGCTTCTCCTCCTTCCAGAAGACCCGTACCTCGTAGTACCCTCCATCCTCGTATTTGCCTAACAGCTTCGCATAAGGCTGCGGCGCTTGGTCAACGTATTTACGCTCAAGCACAAGCGCACCCGGCTGCTGTCCCAGCTTACGAAGCAGCGACAGCGGCGAAGGCTCCGTGCTCTGATGCTCCTGGACCATGATATTCACGGCAAAGTCCCCCTTAGCATCGGCAAAGGTAGCCATATTCCCCTCATAGGACTGATCCGCTTGAATCAATCCGGCTGGATATTTCATCGACCAGCCGTAATAGCTGTCCCCGACCCTTGTTTTCCCTTGGTCGGAATCGATGTAAGTACCCTCCGCGTCCTGCACCAGAGCGGTTTCGGCCGTCCGATCCTCCTCCAGCACGAGCTCGACCTCACGGGTCTGCCCCTTGTTCTGAAGCTTGATTTTCACCTTCTGCCCCGGCAGGTAAGCCTTCAGCACCTCATGATATTCGGCCAAATTATTTACTTTAGAAGCATCGATCGACAGCAGCGCATCCCCCTGCTTTACCCCGGCCTTGGCCGCAGGCGTCTCCGGCTCCACATAAGTGACTTCAAGCCCTGCCGCCGTCGGAAGTCCAACCACGGCCTCCCAGCTTTCGCCAAGCTCCAGTCCCAACGACACCCGCTTTACCTTCCCGTATTTGAAAAAGTGATCCAGCACATGCTGAACCGTTCCCACCGGGATTGCAAAGCCCAGATTGTCAACTCCGAAGTCCGTAAACTTCATCGTATTGATGCCTACCACCTGGCCGTTCATGTTCACAAGCGGGCCTCCGCTGTTTCCGGGATTGATGGCGGCGTCCGTCTGAATAAGCTGATGCTGGGATTGCACCGACCGGTCCATTCCGCTAATAATTCCATAAGTAACCGAGTTACGCAGAGCGAAGAACAGCGGCGTGCCAATCGCCATGACCGACTCTCCTACCCTAAGATCCTTCGGCGATGCGAAGACGGCCGGGGTCAAGTTCGAGGCCTCGATCTTCACCAGCGCCAGATCGCTCTCCTCATCGTAATGCGTCGTCTTCCCGCTGTAGGATTTCCCGTCTGCCGTCACAACCGTAATGTTCCGCATATCCTTCACGACATGCGCATTCGTAAGAATGTAGCCTTCGCTGCGGATGATGATCCCTGTACCGTGAGACAGATTGTAGCGGTTCATCTCCCACGTTTTTTTCCCTTCCATCGGCCTGCCTATAATCGCTACCACTGACGAGGTCGTCTTGTCGATGACGGCGGAGAAGGCCTGGGATTCTTGCGCTGTCGCCGCTTGCACTACAGCCCCCGGAGCTGCCGCAAGCAGCATCGCCGCAGCGGTAGTACACAGAATCGTAAATTTCCATGGATGCATTCGCTTCATACATCTGGTGCCCCCTACCCATTGTTTTCCATAATCTATCAAATCTATCATATGTATCCGACACTAGCAATAGAAAGATGGGATAGAAGAGCACGTGATGAATGAAAATAAACAAGGAAAGGCGGAAGCCGCATATAGCGGCACTGCCTTTCCCTTTTACCCCTTATACCGCTGCTCCGCATGAAGCCCCAGCCGCTTCAACAGCTCCGCCGCTTCCTGCAGCTCCTCCTCGCTTAAGCCCTCCATCGCCTGCATCAAGGCCAGCTCGTGCCCGACAAAGGCTTCCGCGATGAGCTTTTCTCCTTGCTCGGTGACCTCCGCATAGATCACGCGGCGGTCCGTCGGGCAAGGCTTGCGCTGAAGCAGCCCCTTCTTCTCCAGCTTATCTACAACATACGTAATATTCCCGCTGGAGATGAGCACCTTCTGTCCGATCTGCTGCAGCGGCTGTCGGCCTTTATGATACAGCAGCTCCATGACCGCGAACTCCGTCTGCGTCAAGCCGGACTTCTGGATATCCTCCTCCGCATGCTTGTTCACCCAGTTAACCGCACGATTCATGACGATGAACAGCCTTAATGACAGCTCTTTTCTTCGCTGCATCCCATCCTCATGCTGCATGAGCCTTCACCTCTATTCCATGTGTTTATTACCGTTTCGGATAGAGCGCGTAATCCGGACTGGAAGGCACCTCAATCAGCAGGATTCGCACCGCTTCTTCTCCCGCTGCAATCGCAACCTCCGTCTCCTGATCGACCGGAATCACGCTGAAATCCTTAGGCTGGAAAACATATTCCTTCCCGCCGGCCTCCCATCTGCCGCCTCCTCGGATCGCCAAAGCCGACAAGGTATGTCCCTTTTGTATTCGATGAGTATAGCGACTTTCCTTCTGTAGGGTAACATCCCACATGTGTGCCGGTACCTGCAGCTTGATCGGCGACGGACCGCCAAGCACCGTTTTGACCGTAACCCCGTCCCTTTCCTCCTGCGGGAATTGTTCATGCTGATATTCATTGTAAGTCGGAGCCAGCTTCGTGCTTTTGCTCAAATCCGGCTCAAACCAAATTTGAAAGCCCTCGGCTTCCGGGCCGATGATCCTTTCACTGTGAGATACGCCGGAGCCGGTCTGCATGACCTGCGCTCCGCCGGGGCCTACAATGCTCTTCGTCCCAAGCGAGTCTTCATGCTCCGCCTTGCCTTGTGTCACGTAAGTCATAATTTCAAAGCCCGAGTGAGGATGCGGCGCTATATAGCCTTCCTTGGCTGATGCGAACCATGCCCAATAAAAGAGCGGGCCTACACGCTTAATCACCGAGCCCTCTCCCGGAAAACCAATCGGCTTCTGCTCCGTAATTTTACCTCCGTCAAAGTTTCCGCTTGCCTGCATCGCAGGAGTATAAATTCTAACCATAGTATGCACCCCTCCCTTATTAATAAGCGCCGTATTGCACAAACTCACCGACAGGACGGCGATACCCGCGAATTCTCGGATGGTTCGTCTTCTCTTTGCCGATGGTGATCATCATGACCGGGGCGAGATGGTCGGGAATGTGAAGCAGCTCCCGAACCGCCTGCTCGTCATACCCGATCATCGGACACGTATCCCAGCCGCGGCTCTTGGCTGCCAGCATCAACATCATCGCGGATAGGCTCGCACTGCGGATCGCCTCATCCCGCTGGAAACGCTCATTGCCTTCATAGGATGACTGAATGGTCTGAAGTGTTTGATCATACTGCTGCTGATCCATGATGCCCAAGTGAAGCTGTCCTTCATAAATTTGCTGCGCCTTCTCATAGCCTTTCACATCGCCTAGGACGATGATAGCCGCGGACGCGGTACCCACCTTATGCTGACCGTAAGCCGCCTTTTTCAGTTTCAGCTTCAGCTCCTCTTCATCAACGACCACATAACGGGTATGCTGAAGGTTATAGGCCGACGGGGCCAGCTTAGCAAGCTGGAAGATCTCATTCAGCTCTTCTCGCGTAATGCGCACCGTCTCATCAAAATTATTAGCTGATCTCCTTTGCTCCACTAAGAGCTTGAAGTCTTCGGCTGGTACGGTATTCGTTGTCATGGTTATATCCTCCCCGGAATCAATTGTCTTAATTTTAAGATAATAATTTTTTCTTAATCTCAGATTTGAATATCTTTATATTGAGATAATATCACGGATTGTACCTTCCGTCAACTCGGATAAAAAAAGAACGTGAGAGGTGCTTCCCACGTTCTCGCCATTACCAATCACGGCTTTACAGCCTGAACCATTCGAAGCTCGCCGACCTCCTCGATCAAACGAACCCCCTTCGGCAAAACCGCCTCTACCCTCGTTCGCACTTCAGGCTTCTTATGGAGTCCTTCGCTAAGCAAAGCAACGATCCCTTGGTCCTCCCGAGAGCGGATTAAGCGGCCGATTCCTTGCCGCAGCCTTAGAAGCATATAGGGCAAATCGACCTCCACGAAAGGCGACCTTGCATCCTTGCGCTTCGCAGTAAATACCGGATCCTCCGGCGGATAAGGCAGCGACCAGATGATGACATTCGACAGCGACGGACCCGGCACATCGAGCCCCTCCCATAAGCGCACCGCGCAAAGCACGCTTTGCTCATCCTCTTGGAAGCTTTCGATCAGATAGCTGATCTCCTGATCGCCCTCGAACAGGAAGCGAAACCTTCTGCCTTCCTCCCGCTGTCCGATCTCTTTTTTAAAATGCTCCAGCTCCTCCCGTGTCGGGAAGAGGATCAGCGCTCTTCCTTCGGTAAGCTGAAGGAGCTCAGTCGCTGCGATCATTTTATCCGCAAAGGCTCCTGTCGCGGCCACCTTCGGGGCAATAACCTGCATATGCCGCTCATAATCGTAAGGCGAATCGACGGTGAAGGAAAGATACGACTCAATACCGAGACTCTCCGCCGCATAGCGGAACGAGCCGTCCACCGACAAGGTCGCTGAGGAAAAAACAATCGGCATGCTTTTATCAAACACCCGCTCGCCCAGCACTTCCTTCACGGTTCTCGGCATGATCGCAAGCGTCAGCCCCGTGTCGGAATCCACCGCCCAGCAGACCAGCTTTTCCGGCTGATCGAACAGCACGAGCGCCTTCTGCATCATCTCCAGATGCTCTTCGACGATGCGCAGCTGGTACTCGTTCAGCGTGAACAGACCGCTTTCGAAGACCAGCTCCTCCTCCAGCTTAGTGAGCAGCCTGCGAAACTCGGTAATCTCCCGCAAAAGCTTATCGTCTACGTCGATTCGGCGGCGGTCCGAGCCGGGTACCGGCTTGCTCTGGCGATCCAGCTCACGGAACATGGCCTCGCTTTGGTCGATCATGTCGTCCACCAGCTGTGCCAGCGACTCCCGAACCTCACCCTGCAGCAGCCTGGTCATCAGCTCCTCGAACACCGCGTGCTTAATCCGGTACGTGAGAGCCTTCTGCGCGGCCGATTCCAGCAAATGCCCCTCATCGAATACAACGGCGCAATGCTCCGGCAGCAAAGGCAGCTGCCCCTCGCGTTTCCTGGCCTCATAAGTCCAGACATGCTCCATGTAAAAATCGTGCGAGCAGATGATCAAATCCGCCGAACGTCGGTAGTGCTCGCGGGATAACGTCTGTCCGCAGCGATGACGCTTATCGCACACGAGGCAATCCTGGAACGCATCCCAATTCATCCGGCTCCACTGCTCGTCGTTCATCTCCGGATACTGCTTCCGATCGCCGTAGGCATGGAATGCCTGCAATGCCTCGCGGGCATGGACGAAGGACGGAAGCTGCTCGTACAGCTCCTGGTACTGCTCCCCCTCGTCGTCTCCAAACCGTGCTTCATCCAGCTTCACCAAGCAAAGGTATTGATCGGGAGATTTGGCGAGACGGGCATCAATGTCGAGATCCAGGTGCTGCATTAGCTTGGCGATGTCCCCGGTAGGCTTCACCAGCTGCTCGATCAGTGTCTCGTCGGCACAGGCAATAATCGCCGGCTTGCGCGTATAACGCGCATAACAGACGGCGTAAAGCAAGTACACCAGCGTTTTTCCGGTGCCTACCCCCGCCTCTGCAAAAATGGTACGCTTCTCGGCAAAAGCCCGCTCCAGCTGATACGCCATGTAAATTTGCTCATCCCGAACCTCAAATCCGGCCTCCGGCAAAATATCGTAGAACACATCCCCTACCCATTCTCCTACCTGAGGAACGAAGGGCTGAGAGGGATCATAATCGAAAGGGTAACGCGGCACGGTCAGTAAGCCTCCAATGTCTTGCTAGTATAAGAATCATTGCTTCAGACATGGTTATTTCTACAAGCAAGGGGCAAGCTCCTTCTTATCATACCTGTCTTTCATCCAGAATTCCCCTTACCTAAGCTTCCCATGCACAATAAAACGGGTAAGAGAGGGCTTTTTCCAAAGAGAGCAGTCTGTGGATAACCAATTCTGTGGATATGTTGACGAAAAAGAACGATCTATACACAGGACTGGGCTTAAAGCCTGTTGATTCTGTGCATAACCCTGTGGATATCCGCTCGAATAGAGAGAGGAAAATATCATATCACATTTTCTAAATACACAGTTGTGAATCTTGTATGGCAAACATAGAGTAGTAGGGAAGCATCCTATTCGGCTCATGGAGAATTTGAGGGAGCAATCTTACGACTTAACACTTGGGGGTAGCGCCATATGGCCAACGTAATGATCATTGAGGATTCCAGCTTTATGAGGCTCATTCTGAAGGATATCATTGCTAAGGCAGGACATAGGCTTGTGGGCGAGGCGGAAAATGGGCTGACCGGTGTCCAAAAGTACCGGGAGTGTCAGCCAGATCTTGTTATCCTGAATATCATCATGCCGGAGATGAACGGCATAGAGGCGCTTCGTCACATACGGCAGATCAACCCGCGGGCCAGAGTGATTATCTGCTCGGCAATGGGTAATCAGTACAGCGTCATTGAAGCGATAAAAGCGGGGGCGATGGATTTTGTCGTAAAGCCGTTTGATGCCCCCCGCATGATTAGCGCCATGGATCGCGTTCTTCATAAGCTGTAGCCTTGCAATCGCTTCATTTCCATTGTCTAGCTCGTTCCACCTCTTCGTCCGTCACATCCTTAGCTGCATAACGAACCTGGTAATAGAGCTTCAACAGGAGGCCCGCCGTTTCTTCCTTCGGTCCGTACGTTCGCTTGCTGCGCTCGGCTGCTTCCTTACGCAGCAGCTCATCTCCCGTTTCCTTAGGTGTCAAATAAGGCTTCTTCTCATACCCGTGGGCTGCTCCCACCCGCAGCCATTCCCGGTACAGGTAACGGATTCGATCGCGATTCGTGGTTTGGTCTTCCCATCTGTCTCTTACGCCGCCTTTCACCCGGTCCAGCCACACTTCCCGCCAGCGGCGACGAGCGCTCTCCCAAGAAAACACACCGCTTTCAATATCCACATAGCCTTGCTGATACTCCTTTGGGACTTCGCGCCGAAGCATGGAGATGATCTTGGCTGCGAAGGCGCGGAGCTTCTCTCCGCTATTCCGGTAGAGCCAATACAGCGCATATCCCAGAAGAGCAGCCAGCACCAAGGCGCACACCGTATAAAAAAGCAGGTTCAGCAGGTAGCTCAGCAGTCCCGGCTCCTCTTGAGGCAAGCCCATCGGCGGACTTGGAGCCGCCGGCTGCTGTTCCACCCGCTGCATTTCCTTAGGAGTGCTTCTAAAGAGCCAGCCCAGAAGCAGCCGAAGGAAGGTCCACAGCTGCTGGCCCATGTAGCTGCCGGCCAAAGCTGCGAGCCCAATGGATACGGCAAGCACGCCTCCCACGTACCATCGGTTATGCGTTCGGATGGCGGCCGGAACTGCAGCGGCGGAGGCTTTGTTTTTGGACAGGCTGGCATACCTTAGGAAGCGGCTGTTCGTGGTAAACACGACAATGATCAGGCAGAACATGCCGGCCCAGGTAAGCAGGGACAGCTTCGTCTCCAGCTCAGGCCAGTAGCGGAAGAAGAACGCTGCAAGCAGGTAGCCTGTTATGCCAACCCAGTGCAGGGCCTCACTCCGGGAGCCGCTTGTCGCGCGTAAGCCTATCAGCACTGCTGCGATTCCCGGCGGCGCCAGAAGCAAGGAACGCCAGTCCGTCCCTGTAACGGCGAATGCGAACAAGCTGCCAAGAGCTACTGCGGTCAATCCTCTTGACCAATGGTATCTCAGCCTATTGCCGGTCATAACTCCTATTAAGGATAAAAACGCCATTCCTATCAGCCAATATAGGCTTTTCTCAGGGAGAATATATACATTGACCAGCAGCCAAAGGGGCAGCAGGAGCAACAGCTCGAACAACGCCCTGCTCCATGATCGGATTACGGGTTGGATGGTCATGCGATCTCTCCCTTCCGCTTATTCAGCTCCGGAATGTGCATCCACTCGACCCCATTACCCCTTCGCTGCAAAAGCTCGGCCGTGTCGCGCAGCTCCTCTCCTTGATGGCAGGAGAGGATAAGAATATCCATATCGGCTGTCCCCGCTTCCATTTCCCGCTCCAGAAGCCAGCTCATTTTGACCACCGCCTCCAGCTCCATTCGCGCCATCGTTTGAAGGATATCGAGCAGCTGCGAGCTCCCGCCTTGCGGTGTCAATCGGATCGGCACCTTGTCCCCGCCCTGCACCCAGCCGTTGCATACAAAGCCTGTCTCGATGCCGTGACGAATTGCATGTTCAGCCACCGTGGCGGCATAGCGCAGCCCCTGCTCGATCCGCTCCGGATCGGTTACGGCCGCCCACATCTTCTCATGCGTCTCCAGATTGAGACAGAGAAGCAGGCGGTGATCGGCCGTGTAATCCTTGCTGTGCACCTGCAGCTCGCCGGTCCGCGCCGTCGCCTTCCAATGGATCGACGAAAGCGGGTCGCCTGCACGGTATTCCCGAATCCCTGCCGTTAGGAACGGATCCTCCACGATCCAGCGGCGCACGGTAATCTCTCCGAGCCAGCTGTGGTTCGGCAGCGGAAGCTCCTGAAGCGGCTGCACCGCCGGATATACGAGCAGCTCCAGCGACAGCGGAAACCGCTTATTGATCTGTGCAATGCCTAGCGGATCTCCGGTTGTCATGGTAGCGGAATCAAGCTTATACCAGCCCCGCTTTGCACACAACACCTGATGCTTGCGGACAATCTGGCGGTACGGGCGCAGGCTGAACATGCTGATGTGATTCTGGAACAGCTCGCCGCTGCGTATGTCCAAATTCGCCTGTCCCCCGAACAGGAGGCCTCGGCCTAGCAGCGACTCCAGCCGCAGCCAAGGCAGCGGAAGCAGCTTACGGTTGACAATGCGCTCGACCATTTCCACCGTCTCGCCTTCAAATACGGCGGACCGGGTGAACTCGCGGTGATAATCCAGATGATGTAGAGCCCGATATCGATACAGCCAGGCAATGAGCGCAAAAATGACAACGACATCGATGATTAGCCAAGTCAGCAGCATCGATCGCTTACCTTCCCCGCGATAAGGCAGGGCCCTCTGAAGGCACTTCCACCTCGTTCAGCAGCCGCTTCAGGACGTCCTCGGAGCGGCCCTCCCTTACCCTCATGGCTCCTTGCAGCAGGATCCGGTGGGTGAGCACCGGCAGTGCCATTGCCTTGATATCATCCGGCTCGACATAATCTCTTCCCCGTACCAGGGCATAGGCCTGTACCGCCTTCAGCAGCGATTGCGTCCCCCGCGGGCTAATGCCGAGCACAACATCGGGGTGCTTCCGTGAAGTCTCCGCTAAGCGCACGATGTAGCCGAGCAGCTCCTCCGCAATATGGACTCGGGATGCTTGCGCTTGGGCAAGCCGTACTTCGTCCAAGGTGACGGCAGCCTGTAAGGTTTGCAGCGGGTTGGCCTCCTGGAAACGGCGCAAAATCCCCACTCCTTCCTCAAAGCTGGGATAGCCCATAGAGACGCGCATGAGGAAACGGTCGAGCTGGGCCTCCGGCAGCGGAAAGGTGCCTTGATTATCCACAGGATTTTGCGTGGCGATCACGAGGAAGGGCTTCTCCAGCTGATGCGTTTCCCCATCAATCGTAATTTGGCGCTCCTCCATGCACTCCAAAAGGCTAGACTGCGTGCGGGGTGTGGCCCGGTTTATTTCATCCGCGAGCAGGATGTTCGTGAACACAGGACCCGGCCGGAACTGAAACTCGCCCAGTTTTTGATTGTAATAGTGGATTCCGCTCACATCGGACGGAAGCAGATCGGGCGTGAACTGAATACGCTTGAAGGTGCCTCCGACAGCTTGGGCCAACGCCTTCGCCAGCAGCGTCTTGCCTGTGCCGGGCACATCCTCCAGCAGAACATGGCCGCCGGCCAGCAGAGCGGTCAGCAGGAGATCGACCGTATGCTCCTTTCCTACGATCACGCTGCCTACGCTTTGCCTTAGCCTCTCAATCATCGCTGTCAGGTTTTGCATTTCCATGGGACACCGCCTCACTTGTTCATTGAACCGTTTTTTTCCATCATACCAGAAAGCGCTCCCAGCGCCTACAGGCCAATTGATCCTAGAGTGCTTTCAGCGATTGGACGCCTTCAAGCGCTCGATTACTCCACCATCCACCCCCATTAATCGCACTTTTGCCACTGCTGACCACCGCACACCCCAGTTTCGCACCTGCAATTGCATTTCTGCGATTGGACGCCATCTGGCGCCCGATTTCTCCACCATCCACCCCCATTAATCGCACTTTTGCCACTGCTGACCACCGCACGCCCCAGTTTCGCTCCTGCAATCGCATTTCTGCAATTGGACGCCATCTAGCGCCCGATTACTCCACCATCCACCCCCATTAATCGCACTTTCGCCACTGCTGACCACCACCCACCCCAGTTTCGCCCCTGCAATCGCATTTCTGCGAATGGACGCTGCCAACGCCCCACAAACAGCGAAAAGACGGCCCCCAAAAGGGACCGCCTTGGCTTCTTACGGATAGAACGTGCTCTTCGGCGTGGTGATCGGGCACCAGCGCGAACGGAGCAGGAACGGCAGCAGCACATCCTTCGCGGCAGGCGTGCCGATGCACTTGAGCGCATCGACGGCATGACCACGCACGTAGCGGTTCTCGTCATTCAGCGCAACGGCAAGCTCCGGCACGGCGCCGTCAGCTGATGCGCCAAGGCGTGCCAGCGACAGCCCGGCGGTAAACCGTACCTGCACATCCTCATCTTGCAGGCAGCGGATGAGACCGCCCACCACACTATCCACAGGCGTACCGATCAGGCCGAGTGCTTCTACAACAATGCGTCTCACCGGCGCATCACCGCTGCTCAGCAGACCGTTCAAGCTTGGAACAGCCTCCGCTGCCATCTCTCTCAGCTCGCCCAGGGCGAAGGCAGCGTGCATAACCGTCTCCGGACGCTCGCTAGCCAGCGCCGCTGTCAAGCCGGATACTGCTCCCGCTCCCGCTGCGGATAGGCCGTAAGCTGCGCTGCGGGACTTCTTAAGATCGTCTCCATGCAGCACCTCCAGCAGCGCGGCAATGCCTGCTTCACCCCTGCGCGCAAGCTCATACGCTGCATTCAGGGCCTCCGGCTCATCCGCAGTCCGAAGCTGCGCCGCCAAAGCCTCCACTTGCCCTTCTTCCGCCGCGCAAGTATCCGCCAAGCTGCCGACCTGCCCGCTTAGCCAGTTCCATGTCTCCTCCCATAATGTGTCACGCTGCACAATCGGAGTGCTGAAAGCAGCCGGCTTTCTCCACTCCTTCTCCACCCGGTTCCAGGAAGGAGCGGTGGGCGCTTCCGTCCGCATGAACTCAAACTTCAGCATATACCGTTCTTTCCCCAGCAAATTCGGGGTGGAGCGGTGCCAAATATCGTAATGGATCAAGGCAAAGGTGCCCGCCTTGCCGGCTGCAACCGCTTCCCCTTCCGGTTCATCGGTCCCGAAGGTCTTGGTCTCATCATACTGCGTCCCCGGCATTACGCCAGTCGGTCCCAGCTCGATCGGCGTATCTTGGGGGAAGTACATGACCATGGCCCACCAAGGATGTAGATTGCGTATTTTGCTATAGCCCCAGTAGCTGTCTTTATGCCAGCCGCCGGCTTTCGGCGACGCATTGTAATGGCCGTGGCGATGGCAGTGCATCATATAGTTCGGTCCCAGCACGCTGGTCAGGGCACCGTTCACCACGGGGTGGTCGAAAACTTCCTGCAGCTCCGGGATCCGGGGGAGCAGGTTATTGCCCGGGTTGCCCTCCTGCTCGTATACATAGCTCAGCTGCTCCACCAAACGCTGATGATACTCCTCCGATAGATCGGTTTGCAGAATGAGGAAGCCTTCCGTAATGAATGTGCGCATTTGTTCGTCTGTCAAAAGCAATGGAGCGGATGTACCCATGATTTCTACCTCCCGGCAATTTGAACTTGTTTCGTATGATGACCTTATTATATAAACCGCTTGCCGGAGAGAACATGCACGAAGATAATCCAAGTTTGCACAAAAATAAGGTTTTATCAGACAAAAAGAAAATGAAACCAATCCTCCCGCCCAACGTATAAATTTCAGGAAAAACAAAATATGCATTGCCTGGAGGAGCCTGTCACTATGGGATAGCTATGTCTAATAGCGCCTATAGTTGTCGGGCTCCTTTTGCATGTTTTTCCCCATTATTCGCATGCTAAGAACGATATGGAAAGGATGAACTTGTGTCATGCTCATTTTTGAACTCGCAATTATTTTATTAGCTTCCAAAATCGCAGGGGATCTCAGCGTCAAGCTGGGCCAGCCTTCGGTACTCGGCAAGCTGCTTATTGGGATTGTGCTGGGTCCGAGCGTCCTTGGCCTCGTCACCAATACGGATATTTTGAAGGAGATTAGCCAAATCGGCGTCATTCTTCTGATGTTCATCGCCGGACTGGAAACGGATGTCGATGAATTCAAGCGCACTGGGAAAGCCTCCACATCCGTTGGGATAGCGGGCATTCTCGTTCCGTTCGCGCTTGGCTATTTATCCGGAACGGTCATCGGGCTCCCTCCGATTCAATCCGTATTCCTCGGCCTTCTGCTGTCCGCCACCAGCGTGAGCATTTCCGTGCAGGCACTTAAGGAAATGGGCAAGCTTCAGTCCCGGGAGGGGACTACCATCCTGGGGGCGGCCGTCATCGACGACGTTCTGGTTATTGTAGCCTTAGCCTTCGTGATGAGCTTTGCCGGTGGCGATGTAAACCTCGGCATGGTCGTGATCAAGAAAGTGATCTTTTTCGCAGCAGCTATCCTGTTCGGATGGAAGGTGGTCCCCTGGATTCTATCCAAGTTCGCTCCTCTCCGTGTGACCGAATCGGTTATCTCCGCTGGACTCATTATCTGTTTTGCTTATGCTTACTTAGCGGAGATGGCCGGCGTAGCCGCCATCATCGGGGCCTATATCGCCGGTGTCGCCATCAGTGTAACGAAATTCAAGCATGAAGTTTTCGAAAAGGTCGAAACCGTCAGTTACTCCATCTTCGTCCCTGTTTTCTTCACATCCATCGGGGTGACGGCAGAGTTTGTCGGCATTACCCAAAATATCGGACTCATTATACTTTTAAGCATCGTGGCCATCGCCAGCAAGCTGGTCGGTTCGGCTGTGGGAGCCAAATTGACCGGCTTCGGCTGGCGAAGCTCCTGGGGCATTGGGGCAGCCATGGTTTCCCGGGGAGAGGTCGCACTGATTATCGCGGCGATGGGCCTGGAGGCCAGCCTCCTCACCCAAGATATGTTCGCCGTCCTCGTGGTGGTCGTATTGATTACAACGCTCGTGACACCGCCGATGATGAAGCTGTTTCTTAAGGATAAAAGTCCAGCGGCAGGGTAAAAGTATAAGGGGTATCCCGAACGAAAGGAGCGATGCGACATGAAGGACGATATTCAAACGTATGCTACCGATCAATGGACGGAGCAGGACCAAAAAACGAACGGTCAGCCAAAGCCCCAGGCGAAGCGCAGCATACCGCAAGCGAATACCGACAAATCCGGCGGTACTAAAGCGTAAAACGCCATGAAGAAAGGCCTATGCGGTGCGCCCGCATAGGCCTCTTTTACATCGACACGGAAGCTCCTGCGCTCCTCCCTGCCCGCTTCAGCATGCTATATGCCAAAAGCGAGGTCACGCATCCCAAAATACCGACCATTAGGAAGCCTGCCTCTAAGGAAAGCCAATCCCCCGCCAGCCCCATAATAAGCGGTCCCCCGAACATCCCGAGACCATAGATCGCTTGATAGAAGCCCATAGCCGTCGCACGCTTGCCGGTATCCATATGCTTAATGCTCAGCGACATCAGCACCGGGGAAGTGAAGCCCCTGCCGAACCCGGCTAACGCCTGCGTTGCCATCAGCAGACCCAGCGAGGAAGTAAAAGGAATCATGACGGTGAAGAGGCCGCTCATAATAAAGCCAAGAACGATCGTACCCGTCTCACCCAGCCGGCCGGCCAAATGTCTTCCGCCGAACCAAGCGGCGAGCGCTGTAGGGAATGTCGAGAAAAACGTCAGCAGCCCCATATCGAGCTTGGTTGCGCCGAGCGACATAGCGTACACCGGCGTAAACCCGAACACGGTTGCGAAGGTAAGTACCTGAAACAAAATCGACAGGAACGACACGGTCAGCAAGGTGCGGTCCTTGGCAACCTCCAGCACGCCCTCGAACGTAATTTTTTGCGCTTGCCGATCGACCTTCTCAATAAGGAACAAAGCCCCTATTAATCCTGCTATCCCTACGGCCGCCCCGATGAGGAAGGAGGACTCCCAGCCGTAACGGTCCGCAAACCAGCCTCCAAGCAGTATCCCGAGCATTTGGCCGAGTGAGTTATAGAAGGACAAGGTGCCCATCGCTTTCGTCGTTTCCTGCTTCTTGAAGTAGCTGGCGAACAAGATCGTGAAATCGACCCACGTCGCTGCTGCAGCGCCTGCGAGTGCACGAAGGATGAGAATCCAGGTCACCTCCTGCGTGACCAAGATGCCCAGGCCGGCCAGCACCGAGAACAGCATACCGAAAATGATAAATATTTTCCGTTTATGAAACCGGTCGGAGATGACACCCACAGGGATACGCAGCAGCATCTGGCTAAGCCCGTACATGCCTACAATGAAGCCGGCCGTCTGGTGCGAGGCGCCAAGGTATTCCACGTAAGCCGCCAGGATCGGTACACAGGTATACATCGAAAACCAGAACAGCAGCGTGACGGTGCAAAATAACGGGATGCGATAATTCGTCTCCAATTTCTCCATGATCAGACCACTCCGTTCGTAAGGACGATATGTGTTCCTTTCATCATAGTGGATGCGGTCTGTTATGAGAAGATAGCTGCTAAAGATTTTGCAGTGCCCGTACGCATGGTATAATGATGAGGAGCATTTTACATAGAAAGGGTGGACTTATCTTGGATTTCATACTGGAAACCATCGAAACGAAAATAGAGTTCTTCGAGGCCTACGACCTAAAGACACTGGAGAGGAAAATCGAGGAGCAGATCAACAACAACAAAGCGCTGCTGCTGGATGTTCATGCCGTACAGCACCAGGTCACCTTCGACCCGAACGCCGGCAAAATGTTATATACGGCGTCGGTTCATTTTCGCGTAAAATAGCTTGCCTCGTTGTATACAAAAGTATACAATATAAATACATCTTATAAATGATGCATGCAGCGATCGCGATGTCATAAGCTTAAACATACAGAGGTGCACAGATGCCCGAAACCTATCGAAAATCCAAGGTGGAGCATTACGTAGCCCGGCTCGCCTTGCGGAAGAACGCTCTGCGGAGGCAGCTCGAGCAAGAGGAATTTTCGGAGATGAAGGATTTTCTGAAGGGCCAGCTCTCCGCAATTGACTTGATTATTGATGAATTGAATGCGGAGTTCGCCCTCTGTGAAGCAACGACTAAGGAAGAGGGGGAAAACTTGTGAGTATCGAACCTGTCTCGTTTCAACATCAAACGCAACCGCAGCATAGTCATTTAAAAACGGGAAAGCTGCTTCGACGGGGTGTCTTCATGACACTAGGCGCAGCGCTCGTATCCGTAGGCTTGGAAATTTTCCTTGTGCCGAACAACATTATTGACGGCGGCGTCGTAGGGATCTCGATTATTACCTCCGCCCTATCCTCAATGCCTCTGGGTCTCTTTCTATTCTTATTCAACCTTCCTTTCCTAATCCTCGGGTACAAGCAAATCGGCAAAACGTTCGCCTTATCTACGCTGTACTCGGTTCTGTTAATGTCCGTCGGAACCACCCTTCTGCACAGTGTGCCGCCTATAACTATAGATCCGCTGCTTGCCGCCGTGTTCGGAGGCATTATTCTCGGCATCGGAGTAGGCCTGGTCATCCGGTCCGGGGGCTCCTTGGACGGAACGGAGATCGTGGCCATCCTGTTCAGCAAGAAGAGCGCCTTCTCAGTGGGTGAGATCGTGATGTTCATTAACCTGTTCATCCTCGGCAGCGCAGGCTTCGTCTTCGGCTGGGACCGTGCAATGTACTCCTTGATCGCGTACTACATCGCCTTTAAGATGATCGATATCACGATCGAAGGCTTCGACGAGTCCAAGTCCGTATGGATTATCAGTGATTACAATAAGGAGATCGGCGACGCCATTCTCTCCCGTCTTGGCCGCGGCGTCACCTATCTGAACGGGGAAGGCGGCTTTACCGGCGGAGCCAAGCGCGTTATCTTCTGCGTCATCACCCGTCTGGAGGAAGCCAAGCTGAAGACCATCGTGGAGGAGCTGGATCCGTCGGCCTTCCTGGCCGTCGGTAATATCCACGATGTGAAGGGCGGCCGTTTCAAGAAGAAGGATATTCACTAGTCTTGGTAAACAAAGGACCCTATCAACCGCAGTTCGAGCGGCCGATAAGGTCCTTTGTTGTTGTCGATTAGATTTCAATATCCACGACGATGCTGTCTTCCCGGCCAACCTCACGGATGAAGGCCGCCACGGCTTGGTGATGAGGGTTCGGGCCGTACGCCTCGAGCGCGGCGCGATCCTCGAAGCGAACGGATAACACCACCTGATAGCCTTGGTTTTTCGTGGAAAAGTTAATTCCCGCCTGCAAATCAACGATACCTGTCAGATGCTGGCGAAGCGCCTTGAAGCGGTCCACAACCTCCTGCAGCTGCTCCTGTGTCGTCTGTTCGCCGAATTTCACTAGTACAATGTGATCAATCATGATTCCTGCTTCCTCTCTTCTGCTCCAAGATAAGTAACACTATACCACGGAAAGCAGTTGAGAGGAAATCCCTGGGGAAGGGACACCCCGGGGTTAGGGATTCCCTTCGCGATGGGTGGAGACGCGTTATTTTTTCCTTCCGCCCAGCGCCTTCTTCTTCACGGATCCCTTGCGCCGGCTGACCTGGGCTAACTCATCTTCTCTCTTGTTCCAGCCCTGATGGTAGTCGTGCTTATCATGATACTGGCCAAAATGTCCATGATGATGACCGTGATGATGTCCATGATAACCGTACCATCCTCCTCCCTGTCCCCAATAGGGAGGATAGTACATCGGCGGGTACGGAAGCGGATAGAGCGGCGGTTTGTTTCCGTATCCGTACATTCCAACATCATACACATTGCCATAAGGGTTAAAAGCCATTGTTTACATCTCTCCTTTGGATCATCCATTGCCATACCAATTTATGCATATAAAGGAAAGCTGGTGGCTTGCCTATGCCGAATTGGGCGCTTAGCTCTCGATTGGGTTTCCTTGCATAAGAGAAAATGATTCAACCCTTCCCTTAGGTCATCGTTTATACTGAACGGTAGAGGTGATTTTGACGTGAAAATCAATGAACTCGCAAACCGGCTCGGCCTTACGCCCCGGGCCATTCGCTTATATGAACAAAAAGGGCTGCTGAAGCCGCAGAGAAACGCTGATAACGGGTATCGCGACTATTCGGACCAGGACGCTTGGCGTCTGCAAACCGTCGCTTCTTTGCGGGAGCTGGGACTCGGCCTGCAGCAAATTATAAGGCTGCTTGAGAAGCTGGACCGGGATGACCGCGCCGAGGTGCATCACTATCTGGAGCTGCAGAGAATGGCGTTCACCGCCAAATGGGTGGAGCTGAAGTATGCCATCTCCTGCTTGGATTAGCTGATTACGCGAACGGAGAACAAAGGCAGCCTGGCTCTGGAGGACCTATTTCAGCTCTCCGGCGAGGTGAAGAGGCTTCAATCGGCTCACGCCTCCTGGAAGGACCGCTGGCATTTTGATCAGCTTGCCGTGCGCTTCGACGAGGCCGCCGCGCAGCTTGCTTCCGGCTCAGCCGCAACTTCGGAGGAATATGAATCGGCACTGGAGCTGATAGCGGAGTGGGTTTCTCCGCAGAGAGAGGAGCAGGGCCTCGATATCGGCACCGGGACGGGGAATTTGGCAGGGAAGCTGCTGCAGCGGGGAGCCGACATGGCAGCCGTCGATCAATCGAAGGAAATGCTCTCGCTTTGCCGCAGGAAGCATCCCCAGGTGGCTTGCAAGCTGGGCAACGCCCTCTCGCTTCCGTTTCTGGATCGGCAATTTCACTTCGCCGTCAGTGCATTCGCTCTACAGCATCTCGAGGAAGAACAGCAGCTGCTCGCTTTGGCCGAAATGGACCGCGTCCTGCGTTCAAACGGGCGAATCTGCCTTGCGGGACCGATGTACCTTACGGAAGCGGAGAAAGCAGCCTCCTCGCTGGACAAATACCCTTCCAGCCGCTCCCGGCTGACCGAGTGGCTTCAGCAGCATCATTATGTGACCATAGCCCACCAGATCAGCGAAGGGCTGCATGCCATCTACGGCGTACGCAAGCATTGATTTCGCTTGACCTTGACGCAGCGTTAAGCCTTATCCTACTGGAGAACGTCACTATGCAGAAGGAGGCTGTTATTGCTTGCCGAACCATGATCTTATTTACCTTACTGAAGCGGAACGCTATGATCGGCTGATTGCCAGAATGGATCCGGGAGGCAACATTCCACGTGTGCTGCATAAGCTTGTACCGCTGCCGGGGGAGCTGCAGATGCTCGATATGGGCGCGGGTACGGGAAGGCTCTCTTGCCTGTTGGCTCCGCTCGTGAAATCCATCCTGGCGACCGATGCTTCTCCACCGATGCTGGAAGTGGCCGCAGCGAGACTCACCGGCATGGGTTGGGCGAATTGGAAAACTCGATGCGGAAGTCATCTCTCCGTACCGGCGGAGGATCAATCCTTCGATCTGATTACGGCGGGATGGACCCTTTGTTACCTGACCTCCGCACGTGTTGAGGGCTGGGAAGCCCATCTGGAGCAAATCATGAGGGAAATTCACCGGCTTCTGCGCCCTGGCGGTACTGTCGTCATTTTTGAAAACTTCGGGACTGGTACCGAACTGCCCGACCCGCCTGACTTCCTGACACCTTACTACCGGCTGCTGGAAACGAAATATGGCTTCTCCCATGAGTGGATCCGAACCGATTATCAATTCGAATCTGAAGAGGAAGCGGAGGAGCTCACCCGTTTTTTCTTCGGTGGAGAGCTTGCGGAGAAGGTGCGGCAGAAGCGATGGCAGACGGTTCCGGAGTGTGCCGGGGTATGGTGGAAA
The DNA here is from genome assembly GCF_030167925.1 of Paenibacillus silviterrae. Classification (GTDB taxonomy): domain Bacteria; phylum Bacillota; class Bacilli; order Paenibacillales; family NBRC-103111; genus Paenibacillus_G; species Paenibacillus_G silviterrae. The sequence continues at coordinate 4,905,959 of NZ_JASKUT010000001.1, read as the reverse complement.
CGGCGAACGCTTGACTAACCGCGCAAAAGGACAAGTATGTATGGTATCCTTGATGCATAAACATGCAGTATACGACCAGATCATCCCCTTCCAAGGGAAAGGAGCATGCTGAGATGTCCCATCCGGACCAAGCCCAAGATATCGTACAATACTACATAGTCAACGAGGAGCTGCCGATGTCACCCGGTAAAATCGCCGCCCAAGCCGCACATGCCGCCGTAACGATGACTCTTCATTATCTCCTGGGGGATACGAAGCATCATGCCCTCTTTCAAGCGTGGCTGAATGCCGGGCAGAAGAAGATCGTGCTCAAATCAAACGAGCAGCAGCTCACAAAGCTGACCGAAGCAGGCTTCCTAGCCATACGCGATGCCGGGCATACGGAGATCCCGGCGGGCTCCATGACCGTTGTCGTGCTGCCTCCGATGGAGAAAAGCGACGCCCGCCCGCACGTTCAAGGGCTCAAGCTGCTGTAAGAAAAAAGACCCGGCGTCAAGACGCCGGGTCTTTTGCTTATGGATGCACGTGCGTGAGCGAGAAGAAGGTTGCCTTCACATGATCGGACTGATCGGAGGAGGTATCCGTATTGTTTTGATTGTACACACCTGCTTTGTAGTAGAGGTACTTGTCGTTGTAACCGGAAGGAAGCGTATAATTCAGAGTGGAGGTCGAACCGCCCTCCGGTGTCACCTTAACCGTCAGCTGCAGGCCTACCACCTTGATTTCGTAGCTCCATTTCTGTCCGAGCGCAATGCCGTTCGATGGATTCAGGCTGCTTGGGCCACCGATGATATTAACCCACGTGTTATTGCCGTTCAGATCCTCCGTACCGATATAAATAGCCCCTTTGCTGTCGGACGGGCGCTTATGGTAGTACAAGCGAACCGGCTCCGTACTCGGCCCATGGATTTGACCTACGATCACGCGTCCAACCTTACCGCTATCGCCCGTTGTCGATACGCGGTCCACCCGGAGTGTAGCGTTCATCGTCCCGTCCACCCCACCGGCTTGCGACTTGGTCGTAGACGAAGAAGTGGACGTCACCCAATTGTTGCCGAGCGATTGTGTGCCCGCGGACGGATTCAGCATCTCCCTAAGCTCCGAGCGAGTATAGCTGCTGTTAGTCGTCGTGCTGCCGAGGTTCGGCGAGACGAACACCATACCGCCCGTCGTCGGGTCGGTATAGAACCAGTTTGCGTTCGTGTAGCCATTGCTCAGCGCAGAGGGCTGTATTTCCGAAGCATCGGGGAGCGTAATTTTCCACTTCGTCAAATCAAAGTTGCCTGAAGGCGGCTTCGAGGGGTCCAGCGTGCCGGTCCCGGCGGACCCTCCACCCCAAGCCTCCACCTCCGTGAAGCTGTTCCAGCTGTTCGAGGTGTTGCCATGGCCGACGATTCTCACATACCTCGCACTGACATCGGCAAAGTCAAACGTCTGCAAATTGTTATTCAGCGCGTTGTTCGCTCCGCTCATACGGGTGGTCCAGGTGGAATTATCCGAGGAGGTCTGGACATCGAAGGTGAAGGTTCGGGAGGAGCCGTTGTAGAATGCGATCTTCACAAAAGAGACCGTCTTGCTTGAGCCCAGATCCAGCTTCAGCCATGCGCCGTCCCCGTCACCGGACCATCGGGTCGACAGACTGCCGTCGATGGCTTGCGATGCGTCGCAGGTGCAGCGGGTATCGTAGGTGCTGGCTGACGCCGTAGCCGCGAGCTTCACCTCTCCTGCCGCGAAGCTCACACTTCCGAATAACGAGCCGAATAACAGGAACATGCTTGTCAATGACATACCCAGCTTGCCGGCCAATCGTGCTTTCATCATAAATCCCTCCTAGATTTTGATAAAGCTTCCGTTTTGCTTTGAGAACGGTCCTCCTTCCCGATTAGCGTTCGCACCATAATGATAGCGCTTACTTATTAAGATAACAATTTCTTAGATTATCCGCTTGTGTAAATCGTATGCCTTATTGGGATTTTTTGGGGTTGATCTTCCAAATTATTCTTGAATCCTCCATAGGTAGGCATTACACTACTTGTAGTTCTTTATCATGTGAAGGAGTGACTTTTCATGCCTTTAGTAGATATGCCTTTAGAGAAGCTGTACCAATATGAAGGCAGAAATCCGCGTCCCGCCGATTTCGATGAATATTGGGACCGGGCCATCAGCGAAATGAAGGCAACAGACCCGCAGCTGGAGCTTGTGCCAAGCTCCTTTCAGGTTCCTTATGCGGAATGCTTCGACCTGTATTTTACCGGGGTTCGAGGAGCACGCATTCATGCCAAGTACGTTCGGCCTAAGCATGTTCAGGGACCGCACCCGGCGCTTGTCCGTTTCCACGGCTATACAGGACGCAGCGCCGACTGGACGGATCATTTAAGCTACGCCTCGCTCGGTTACTCGGTGCTGGCTATGGATTGCCGCGGACAAGCCGGACTGTCCGAGGATACCACTGCCGTGAAGGGCACAACGCATCACGGCCATATTATTCGAGGCTTGGACGCAGGACCGGACGATCTGCTGTTTCGCCAGATTTTCTTGGACACGGCCCAGCTCGCCGGCATCGCTATGGAGCTGCCCGAGGTCGACCCGAACCGGGTCGGGGCCATGGGGGGGTCTCAAGGCGGAGGGCTTGCGCTCGCTTGTGCGTCGCTTGAGCCGCGCATTAAGCGCGTTGCTCCGGTTTATCCGTTCCTCAGCGATTATAAGCGGGTATGGGAGATGGACCAGGCGAAGGATGCTTACCAGGAGCTGCGCACCTACTTCCGTAACTTTGACCCGCAGCATGAGCGTGAGGATGCCGTCTTCGAGCGTCTCGGGTACATCGATATCCAATACCTGGTGCCCCGGATTCGCGGAGAGGTAATGATGGCTGTCGGACTGATGGATACGGTCTGTCCGCCTTCCACGCAATTCGCTGCTTACAATAAGATTCAAGCTCCAAAGTCCTTGGAGATTTATCCCGACTTTGCTCACGAAAATCTGCCGAACTTTAACGACAAGACGATTCAGTTCATGTTGAAGCTGTAAGGCGGGCGCCGACTGCATGCTTTACCCAAAGGAAAAGACCTGGCCATCGGCCAGGTCTCTTCCTTTATTCGGGTGCCTGAGCTGAAGCGGCTACACCGCAACCGTCTTCCATGCACCCTTTTTGAACCGCGTATAAATGAAAATCGACCGCATAAACTGATCCGCCGCCGCCGCGAGCCATAATCCTGCTACATCCCAGCCAAACCCGTACACGAAGATCAAGCTGAACAATACCCGGAAGCCCCAGACGCCGATAAGAGTAGAGTACAAAGGGAACCTCGTATCCCCGGCCGCCCGGAGCGCCCCTCCCAGAATAAACTGCGTTGCCTGCGAGATTTGAATAAAGCCCATAATTCTAAGGGCAATGGCCCCTTTCTCGATGATGCCGGGGTCTGTCGTAAACGCCATCATGATATAAGGCGCAAACAGGATGAATCCTACGCCCAGTCCTCCCGCAACGTACATGCCGAACTTCCTCACCTGCCAGCCGTACCGTTCGGCCAGCTCGGGCTTCTCGGCTCCTAATGCCTGACCGACCAGCGTGGAGGCAGCGATGGAGAACGCCATGCCGGGCATGAAGGTCATGCCGAAGATGGTGAAGGAGATCTGCGTCGAAGCCAAAGCGACGGTCCCGAGGCTGGCGGCGATTTTGATAAACGTCAGCATCCCGAGACGCATGATCACCTGCTCCAGCGAGGTCGGCAGCCCGATTCGGACGATGCGGCCGATCACCTCCCGGTTCACCTGGAACACATTGGGCAGCGTGATACGTACCGCAGACTTGCCGCTAAACAGGACGATCATCACCCATACGAAGGAAACCGCCTGCGCGGTCAGCGACGCGACGGCCGCTCCGGTAACGCCCCATTGCGGGAAACCCGCCCAGCCGTAGATCAAAGGAAAGCCGAGCACCAGCACGATTAGATTGCCCGCTACGTTAATGCGCATCGGCGTCCGGGTATCCCCTGCCCCCCGGAGAATCGCCGACATCGTCGTCGTGATCATCGTAAAACCAGCCGAGAGAAACATCAGCCCGGCATAGTGGCGGCCCGCCTCCAACACGTTGGGGGTTGCGCCCATGAGGACCAGGAGCTGCTCGGCAAACATGAAGCTGGTAAAGGACACGACCACGGCGCATATCCCATTCAGCAGCAATGCCTGCCCTGCCGCTTTATTCGCGTCCGCCACCTTACCGGCGCCAACCGAGCGGGCAACGATGACGGTCGTTCCGATATTTAACGCCATAAACAAAGACAAGATGAGCAGAAACGGCTGTGTCGTCAGACCGACCGCAGCAATCGATTCCGCCCCCAATCTGCCGACCATGACCATGTTCAGCATCTGCATAATGTTGATGAGGACCATTTCCACAAGGGCCGGACCGGCTAATTGGAAGATAGCCTGCCGTACTGCTTTACTGTCATTCGGATCAATCAAGGTTAACGTGCCGGGTGCCGCTGACGCGCCTGCTTTCTCCATGCTGAAACCCTTCTTCCCTCGTAATCAACTTAACCGAGCACATTCACTTCATCGAAAATATGGACTATAATGCAGAAGAACGATTCGTCATCTCCGCCATACAGCTATAGTAACTTGAACCGAAATATCAAACCATGGATTTCCTTACTCGGAATCATGGACAATATCGCTATGGAAGAAACCGCAAAAAAAGATACCGCCTCATAAATAAGCGGTACCCAATGTGAATCCTAAAGGCAAGTTATCCTTTTTTCGGCTTGGCTCCAGCCACTTCGGAGTCCTGGTTGTTGCCGGGCTGCGACTTTTTCCCATTATTGTTAGCATTGTCTCGAGACATGGGGATGGTACCTCCTTACTCTATACTTGCGATTCGCCCCTATATTGTTTCTCCTGTTTCCGGCTGATATTCGGGGCCTGCGCTTTCTCAGGAATATACCCTATACGTTTGCCCCGTTTGTATGCCCTCAACACTTTTTCTATACGCCAATGCTACCCTGGAAACAGGGACGGGGTCGACTCCCGGAAAATAAGGAGCGTACTTATCCATGGATTCCAGCACCACGTTGGGGCTGACATTGTTGATTCGGATGCCCCGGGGCATTTCGAAGGCCGCCGATTCAACGAAAGCCCGGATGGCGCCTCCGGCCAGCGCAGAGGAAGCCCCTCCCGCTATCGGATCATCCATAATAACCCCCGTCGTCAGGGTAAAGCTGCCTCTCTCTTTCACATAGGGGAGTCCGAGCAGCACGAGATGGACCTGTCCCTTCAGCTTGCTTTCGATCGAAAGCTCATTTTTCTCCGGGGTAAGCTCAAGCAGCGGACCAAAATGAGTGGCTCCCGCCGTGCTGATCACCGCATCCACTTGACCTACCGCCTGGTACATTTGTCTGATGCTCTCCGGGGAGGTAATGTCAACCTACATATCAGCACTGCTGCGTCCTGCCGTAACGATCTCATGTCGCGAAGCCAGCTCACGTTGAACCGCACTCCCGATGGTTCCACTCGCTCCAATCAATAAAATTTTCACTTCTCAACCACTCCATTCCCTTGTATGTAGGCTTGACTCTTCATAGTAAAGCAATCAGTACTCCAATGATGGCGATGTCCCGAACTAATATACCCCATATGGGTATATTATAAACAAATATAATATACCCCATATGGGTATGTCAAGATTATTAGAACTCTCAGCCGACGCTCAGCCTGCTCTCATTTTCACTTCAGTTGCATCCTTCATAATGATCTTATCAGCTAGTTTCTTTGATAGCCCATAGGAGGAATACAAGATGGCAGATCATAAATGGATAAAATGGGTCGTCGGCGTATCCAGTGTCGCCGTGTTCACGGGCTTGGTGGGGCTGAACGCAGGCCATTCGTCGCCGTCCGGACAGACCGCTGCAGCCGCACCTGCCGGTTCCGCTTCAAGAAGCGGAACCGGCAGTACACTTGGCCCCTCTTCGGAACAGAGCAATCGGAGCAGCGGCAGCAGCAGCACAGCACCGGCAACTTCCGGCAATCGGCAGCTGGAACGCGGGAGCTCCCAGTTTCAACAGGATTCCTCCGCTGCAGCACAGCCAAAGACGCAGAATCGGATGAGAACCCATGCGTCATAAAAAGGAGGTCCAGCTTATGCATCAATTTCATGCAATGAACACATTGATTGTCACCTTAGGACTTCCTGAAAGCGCCGAGCTGGAAACGGAACACTGGTTTTCCCACGTTGAATGCAGCCTGAGCCGATTTCGAGAGGACAGTGAGCTGTCCAAGCTCAACCGCTCCGAAGGACGCCCGTTTCTGGCGACACCACTTCTCTATGAGGTGCTCTCCGCCGCTCATCAGTATTATGTTGAAACGAAAGGACTGTTCAACCCCTATATGGGCAATCAGCTGCTTGCGCTGGGCTACTCCGGTTCCTTTGAGCAAATAGTCGGCATCGCTCCCGCTGCTTGCGCAGTGGTCCCCCCCGCCCCGGATCCCGCCCGATTCGATGCCGGGATGCAAAGCATCGTGCTGGCCAAGCAAGCCTCCGTAGATCTCGGCGGGTTCGCCAAGGGGTGGTGTGCTCATCAGCAGTCCCTTAGACTCCAACGCGATGGGATTCCTTCCGGAGCAATCGGGGCAGGAGGCGATATCGCCTATTGGGGGCATCCGGAGGATGTATGGGAGCTAGGCATTGCCAGCCCCTGGGACAGCCGCGAGGACCTGCTCACTCTGCAGCTTCGGGGGACAATGGGGATTGCTACGAGCAGCACAGCCAAAAGACGCTGGAGCGATGCGGCGGGGCGGGTTCATCATCATATACTCGATCCCCGCAGCGGCGAATCGGTCAAGTCCGACCTGCTTCAGGCTACCGTGTTCGCACCGACCCTTGTCGAAGCGGAGATTTATGCTAAATGCGTGCTCATTCTAGGAGCCGATGCCGGTATCCGCTGGCTAACGGAACGGCATCCTTCTTGTGCAGTGGTTGCCGCGTCCCCGGGAGGCTCTCTCATCAGCGGGGGAAGCTTGTCTCACTATACCATGTAAGGAGAGATCCGACTTGAGCTCATATCTTAGCGCCTTCAGCGTATGGTCGACGACCCGCGCTGCAGGCATTACCTCTTATTTGTTTTTATTTTTGTCAACGGCCGCCGGGATCGTCATGAGTCTTCGGGCGCTTTCCGGTCGTGCCAAAGCAGCCTTGCTGGTTGTACACCAGTCATGCGGCTGGTTCGGCTTTCTCTTCGGGGGTCTTCATGGAGCCGTACTTCTGTTCGACCAATATGTCGGCTATTCGCCTTTGGAATTGCTGATCCCCTTCACCGCCTACTCTCACCCGGTTCTAAACGGACTGGGTACGATCGGCTTCTATATTTCCTTCGTACTGATTCTATCGTCAGACCTCATGAAGCAGCTGGGTCGGAACGTGTGGCGGACGATTCACTTTATGGCGTTTCCCGGGTTTATCGTAAGCCTGCTGCACGGCTTGCTCATCGGCACCGACTCCCATCAATCCTGGGCCCTATTTATGTACATCGCTACCGGGGCTATCATCGTGCTGCTTACCGTACTCCGTATCACCGGACTCAGGCAGGAGATAAGGAAACCGTATTCGGCCCTATAAATAGGAAATCCCCCGCCTGTGTGCTGCAAGAGCACGCAGGCGGGGGATGTTCCTGATCCCGTCCTTCGTCTATTTCCATATGACCTTCTCGCCATAGTCCTTGCCCCAGCTGTACATCAATTGCAGAATTGGCATTAAGCTCTCCCCGTAGGCTGTAAGCGAATATTCGACCTTTGGCGGCACCTCGGCATATACCTTGCGTTCGACCAGCAGGTCCTCCTCCAGCTCTCGCAGCTGATTAGTAAGCATTTTTTGCGTAATGGAGGGAATCAGCCTCTTCAGCTCACTGAACCGCTTGGTACCCTCAAGTCCCAAATGCCAAAGGATGATCAGCTTCCACTTTCCCCCGATCACCGCAAGCGTTAGTTCCTTCTCACAGTTAATTTCCTTAAGATTAATTCGTTCCTTCAGCTCACTTGCCATATATTCCGCCTCCCTAACCTCGCTTTATATCCAATAGTATCCCAGGAGTAACTACACCACTTTGAAGTGCGTACTTCCACAAATATTCGTTACGTTTTAGAATAAACCATGCTAAGCGTTATGACAATCTGAACTTGATAAGGAGCTGGGATCAATGAAGCTGCAATTGGCGTTGGATCTGGTAAATATACCTCAGGCGAAAGAGCTTGTGAAGGAAGTTGAGGCTTATGTGGACATCGTGGAGATCGGCACACCGGTTGTGATCAACGAGGGACTCCGGGCGGTCAAAGAAATCAAAGAAGCGTTCCCGAACCTGCAGGTGCTTGCAGACCTGAAGATTATGGATGCAGGCGGCTACGAGGTCATGAAGGCGTCCGAGGCAGGAGCAGATATCATTACCGTGCTTGGTGTATCGGATGATTCCACGATCCTGGGGGCGGTACAGGAAGCTCGAAAGCAGAACAAGAAAATTATGGTTGACATGATCAATGTGAAAAATATGGAGGAGCGCGCCCAAGAAATCGATGCGCTGGGCGTTGATTACATTTGTGTACACTCCGGCTACGATCATCAGGCAGCAGGCAAAAACTCCTTCGAGGAGCTGTCGGCCATCAAGCGCGTGGTGAAACAGGCGAAAACCGCCATTGCCGGCGGCATTAAGCTGGACACCTTACCGGAAGTCATTCAAGCGAAGCCGGATCTCGTCATCGTCGGCGGCGGCATCACGAGTCAGACAGACAAGCGGGCAGTTGCGGCTGAAATGCAGCGTTTGGTAAAGCAGGCCTAGGGATGGCGCAGCTGATGAAAGATACCTACATGGAGCAGATTGCCAGGGAGCTTCAGCGTACCCTGCAGCTTATTCCCGAGGATCAAGTGAAGCAGCTGTCGGAAAAGCTCCTGCAGGCCGAGCGGATTTTCGTAGCCGGCAGCGGACGGTCCGGTCTCATGATGCGGGCCTTTGCCATGAGGCTGATGCATTTGGGGTTAACCGTTTACGTTGTCGGCGAAACAGTCACTCCTGGGATTGCTGCCGAAGACTTGCTGGTGATCGGCTCCGGCTCGGGAGAGACCAAGAGCCTCGCGTCGATGGCCGGCAAAGCAAAAAATGTGGGAGCGGATATCGCCCTAGTCACCATCGTACCGGAATCAACCATTGGGCAGCTGGCTCATGTCGTCGTTCCGGTACCGGCCGCCACGAAGGATTCCAACGATGAACGGTCTTCCCTCCAACCGATGGGCTCGCTGTTCGAGCAAAGCCTACTGCTCATTCTGGATGCCATCATTCTTAGAATCATGGCTGCAACAAAACTGGATGGGCCTGCCATGTTCGGCAGACATGCCAATCTGGAATAAAAGCAATAAAGGAGCTGATCTCCCGGCCGAAGCATACGGCGGCGTGGAGACAGCTCCTTTTTTTTGCAATCTCATGACATGTTTACTTATTGTCTTATGATGAGGATGTCGCTAGGAGGTCTGCTCGTTCTTTGAATTTGGGAAATTTCAGAGTTGGTCAGGTTCCGTCCTACCAGAATCAACGAAGATGTGACATTGTTGAAGTTAAAGCTGCTTAAGTTCGCCACGCTTTGGCTGCCACGGTACACACGGAACGAGCCTTGAAAGTTAATTCGCGAGAACAATACAAGCGTTACTTCCGAGCGCTGCACAACATTTCTGAGCCGGAAGCTCGAGAGAACGTTGTCGAACCGAAATGCACCCAAATCACGAACAGCAACTCCTCCGCGTCTGAAGAGGATTCGGCGACCGGAAAAATTGTTGCCGGACCAAAGAGCAAGACGTATATCACTGTTTGCCATCTATATCACTCCTTTCTATCAGGATGATATAGAGTATTAAGGGCATCGAAGAACGGTAAATGACAAATAGAGCTGTTAAAAAGCTTGTTTTTCGGATTCCTTAGGTATGCATAAGATAAAATCATGAACTTCTGACCAAAATAGGTGTAAAGATATACGTAAAGGAGGATTTTCATGGAATACAGAATCGAAAAGGATACCTTCGGCGAGATCCAGGTGCCGGCGAACAAGCTGTGGGGCGCTCAGACACAGAGGAGCAGTCAAAATTTCAAGATCGGCACCGAAACGATGCCGCCGGAGCTGATTAAAGCTTTTGCCATGGTTAAAAAGAGTGCTGCGATGACGAATCAAAAGTTAGGCACATTGGAAGACGATAAAGCGGAGGCGATTATAAAAGCAGCGGAGGAAGTGATACAAGGCCGGCTTAACGAGCATTTCCCCCTGATTGTTTGGCAGACCGGCAGCGGTACTCAGACCAATATGAATGTGAATGAGGTCGTTGCGAATCGGGCCAATCAACTATTGGCACAATCCGGCATTCCAAAACGCGTCCATCCCAATGATGATGTCAATCAGTCGCAAAGCTCCAATGATACGTTTCCTACCGCAATGCATATTGCCGGAGTCACCGCCGTTGAGGATCAAGTATTACCCGCGTTGAATAAGTTAAAAGAAACACTTTCCAGGAAGGTACAAGAATATACGGATATTATAAAAATCGGCCGCACGCATCTTCAGGATGCCACCCCTTTAACATTGGGACAAGAAGTGAGCGGTTGGCATCGGATGCTGGAAAAAAGCGAAAGCATGCTGAAGGAAAGCATCGAGTCCATGAAAGAGCTTGCCATCGGCGGTACGGCTGTAGGCACCGGCATTAACGCCCATCCGAAGTTCGGACCGATGGCCGCTGAACAGATTAGTTACATTACCGGGAAGACATTCGTTTCCGCTTCGAATAAATTTCACGCGTTAACAAGTCATGACGAGATGGTTTATGTTCACGGTGCGTTAAAGGCTCTCGCCGCCGACCTGATGAAAATCGCCAACGATGTGCGTTGGCTCGCGAGCGGTCCCCGCTGCGGCATCGGTGAGATTCACATTCCGGAGAATGAACCGGGAAGCTCCATTATGCCGGGAAAGGTGAACCCTACCCAAAGCGAAGCGCTGACAATGGTCGCCTGCCAAGTGATGGGCAACGACGCCGCCATCGGGTTTGCCGCAAGCCAAGGTAACTTTGAGCTGAACGTGTTTAAACCCGTCATCATTTATAATTTTCTGCAATCCTCACGGCTGCTGGCCGACGCGATGCTTTCCTTCAACGATAAATGTGCCGTCGGAATCTCGCCGAACCTCCCTGTGATCAAGCGGAATGTAGAAAGATCCCTCATGTTAGTTACCGCTCTAAATCCTCATATCGGCTATGAGAAAGCGGCGTCGATTGCAAAACTAGCCCATAAGAATGATATGACCTTAAAAGAAGCGGCTTTACATTTAGGCTTGTTAACGGAGGAACAATTCGATGTCATCGTAAGGCCGGAGACCATGGTTCATCCGGAAGCATGACTTCACTTCGAGCTCCGAGGTATTGAAAAAGAAAGACCTTTAAATGGGTCTATTACAAAGATCAAGGTGCGGTATGCTTTCACAGTGAATGTAATGAGTAAGAGCAAATAAGAAAATACTTTCTTTAGTGTAATAACCCACTGGGAAGAAAACTCCTCATTTTCTGTTCGTTCCATCTCGATCAGAGTCTTGACAATGGAAGCTAGGATGTTGGGAGCTGCCCTGAAAAAAAATAAGTACACAAATGCTTGTAAGATTATGTCTTTCAACGGTTTCACCTCCTTTCAAGTAAAAAAAGCACGCTTAGAGCCCCATAAAGGCTTAAGCGTGCTTCGCTTTTTTCGTATTAGATTACATCCAATATATCATAGTACCCAGGCCAAAATCAAACAACTGGAGTTTGTTAGGCCAGCCTTTGCGCTTTGCTCATTTCCACACACATGAGAATAAAGGCACCTGCGCCGTGCAGATCATTCTCGCTGGTGGGACGGGCGATATAGTGGGCGTAGTCACCGATGCCAGTGCCGATGCAGATGTTGCCGATGACCACATGACCGTTCTCATCGAACTTTAATGTGTCAATGACGCCTTGATAGCCCTTCCAGGCATATTCCAGATACTTCGCATCCAGATAGCCGAAGCGCACGGCCTTCGCTATGGCGTGAACGTACAGGGACGTACAGGAATTTTCCAGCCAGTTGTCCGGCTGATCTCCTTTGTCGACCACCTGGTACCATAAGCCGGTATCGGTATCCTGGAATGTAGGCAGGGCGATCAGCAGGTCTTGAAGAATGCTTACCAGTTGAGGCTTATCCTTATGATCCTCAGGCAAGTACTCAAACATTTCCAGCAAGGCGACTGGGAACCAGCCGATCGCACGGCCCCAGAACTCCGGAGCGAGGCCCGTTACGGGGTCGGCCCATTTCGCCTGCTTGGTTTCATCCCAGCCGTGATACAGCAAGCCGGTCTTCGGATCCTTCGTATGCTTCTCCATCAGAATCGCCTGGTAAGCCATCATGTCGAAGTATTCGCTTTGACCGAAGGTCTTGCCATACATGACGGCGATCGGCCCGGCCATATACAACAAGTCCAGCCACATTTGATTCGGATAACGATCCTTATGCCAGAACCCGCCCGATGGGTTCGTTTTCCATGATTTAAACAGGGGAACAAGCGTGTGAAGGGCTTTGGTATACCTCTCGTCTCCCGTTTGCTCATACAAGTTAAACAGGAGCACCCCCGGCTGAATATCATCGAATTCACCGGGGTTATACTTCTTGATGCTGCCATCCTCGAGAACCTGGCTGTCCACCCAGCGCTTGATATAATCGTAATATTTATTGTTCTTGGTCTCACGCCAGGTTTTTTCCATACCGGACAAAAAGACCCCTTGATGATAATGGAACCTGTCCGGCGGAAGATTTTCCGGCTCGAACTTGTACATTAATGCTTCACATGCCTTCTCCGCCCACTGAAGGGGAGTTAGTTCTCCTTGCAATGTCTTCTGGGCATTTGTTTCTGAAGAATTCATCGTACTTATCCTCCTTAACGTTTTCTATACCTAATGCTATCACAACAATATGTACATTATTTGCAAAAAATCATGGTTTCTTCTTATTTCTTGCGCATGATGCCGGGTGTATAATGAGGTAAAACAAACGTGTAAAGGCGGTGTACAGGTTGGAAAATCTTTATTACGGGAACGACGAAGGGACCTTCTTGGTATCCTACCGGAAGGCGCTAAGTCACCATATGCCGACGAATCATTTTCACAGCACATACGAATGTTATTATCTGATGTCCGGCCAACGGGAATTTTTCATCAAAGACCGGACCATGGTGTTAAACGGGGGAGATATCATCATCATCTCTCCCAATATTCTGCATCGGACTACGAATGCGGAAATGCCCAAACATGAGCGGCTTATCGTTAATATTCATGAGAAATATATGATTTCGGTGAATGAATCCTCTAGGGAGATTCTCCAGCCTCTCTTTGAGAGGGATTACATCATCGTGAAAGGCTCCGAGCTTGACCGAACCGCTGTGGAGTCGCTTGCGAACGGCATCATGCAGGAGATGCAGGATCGGAAGCCGGGCTTTGAGATGTATGCGCACACGTTAGTACTGCAGCTTCTTATTACCTGCTGCCGGCATGTGAAACAAAAAAGCCCGGAGCCGTTGGAATTTCCCAGCCCCAAGCATGAAAGAATTTCAGAAATCGTTCGTTATATTAACAGCCATTATATGGAGAAGCTGTCGCTTGACCTGCTGGCGGAGAAATTTTACGTCAGTCCCTATCATGTAAGCCGATTTTTTAAAGAAGCGACAGGCTTTACCTTCGTGGAGTATTTGAACAGCGTTAGAATCAAGGAAGCGAAAAAGCTGCTGGTACGGTCCTCCATGAAGGTCAACCTGATTTCCAAAAAAGTAGGCTTCGGGAGTGTGACGCATTTCGGCAGAGTGTTCAAGCTGGTCACCGGACACCAGCCGTTATATTATCGAAAGGGCAAGTAGGTATGCAACTGCTAGCAGAGCTTTTTTAACAGTTTTAGGAAGTAGCAAAAGGACTGCCCGTCAATGAAATTGACGTCGACAGTCCTCCGGAAGAAAACATAGCTTATACCCGGGTTAGGAACCTATAAGCTCATTGCGCTCAGTAAACGGTACATTAGCATCGCCGTTTCGGCCCTTGTCGTGTGGCCCTTCGGATGGAGCAGCTGTCCGTCTCCCGTGATATAACCTGCTTTCAGGAGAGCCAAGACGGCATCCTTCGCATAAGAAGCCAGCATTGCTTGGTCTTGAAACGAAGCCAGCACATCGGCGGCATCCCTCTCATTCATCATGCTTGGGGTTGTAGCATTGCGCTCTGTGGCGGCCAATGCCCTTGCGGTGATGGTCATCATTTCTTCTCTCGTGATCCGGTCCTTCGGAGCAAATCGGCCATGCTCCCGTCCTTCGATAATCGATAGCGCTTTAGCCGTCCTCACCACTTCGTAATAATAATCATCAGGCTGGACATCCTCAAAGCTCCCTTCAAGCGAAGTCGTAAGACCTAGTGTTTGAACTAGCAGTAGAATAAAATCAGCTCTAGTTATAGACGCTTGCGGTGAGAATGAACGGTCTGAGACGCCATGGATGATTCCTCTAGCTGCTAAAGCCTCAATCGGCTTCCGCGCCCATTCAGCTTCATGCAAATCTTCAAAGGCAGAAGGAACATACACAACGGCATATTTACTGAAATGCGTCGTGGTAAATGTGACGAAGCCTGTTGTCGGATGATATCTGCTGTTTGGGAGCACCTCGGCTTTGTTGGCCTCGTTCAAGTACCACACCACGATCCGGTCCGTATGGTGCACTTCCTCTCCCGTCGGCCGGTAAGGAAGCGAAACCTTAACAGGCGCATTCGGATTATTGTACATAATGGAAACGCCATCCACTCTCATCTCCAAATCCACTGCCGGGCGATCTCCAATGAGGAATTGGATATGCTGCGGCATCGTGTCCTTGGTAACAGGCTTCATGATGAGTTCTACTTCCCCGCCGCTGCTAAGAGGAAGATTCGGTAGCATTTGATTCGATAGCTGCACTGTACCCAGCTCTGTAAGGACTTCGATGCTTCGCTCCTTCTGCCCGGTGAAGAAGGCTGTAGGCAGCCCGATGGCGTACGCTCGAGCTCCTTCGGTCTTCGGCACCTCCAGCTTTAACGGCTTCCCGGCCTGGGCTTCTGCTTCCAGCCTCAGCAGATCGACACGCAGCTTCGCTTGGCCGTTTGAATCAACCGCCGGCTTAGGCGATCCTGTCGGAGCAGCCGGTGGGACTGCAACCAACGGTGAAGATGTGTCAGCGGACGATTCGCCACCGCTTGGATCGTTGGGTACCTCCGGCCTCTCCGGCGTAGGATCAGTTGGCTCCTTGGGCCCTTCTGGAGTCGGATCCACTGGTGGATTAGGCTCCCTTGGAATATCAGGAAGCTTCGGAATATCCAGCTCGCCTCCCCCTACAGGGAAAGCCTGTATGTTTATTACTGCTTCCATCCCGAGACGATCCTGAAGCTGCTGCGTGTACAGGCTTGGAACGGCAACATGGCCCCCTTGCTTTTCCCAGTACCCTTGTTCGCGATAACGAGCAGGGTCATTCCCTGCGGGCTTACCATTGCCATAATACACATTGTCAACCACGGTTCCATCTGCGTTGACTAGCTGTCCTAACGCCTGGCCATAGTCTCCGGCATAGCGTTTCCCAACAAGCCCGATGGCATAGTTCTGCGCTGTCGGCGGCTTCTGTACCCCCAGCTCGCCTTCATGATTCCACACGACATAGCTCGCTCCTGCCCAGCCATGCCCCGTGCCATAGTTGGCTCGATCCATAATATTGGCATTGGCCTGGAGACGGTCGAACAGTCCCCCGACAGACCAACGGTGATGCGGCTCGCTTTCCGCGTATTCAATGCCCGCTGTGCTGTTAGTAAAGACGTTAGGTCCCGAAACCCGGCTGTTCACAATGAAGGCGTGTCTGGCCTTGTCAGCATGAACACGCTGAGTCAATGCCAACTGACCTGAATAGAAGAATGGGTATCGGCGGCTGCCCGTGATGATACTAACCATCTCAAGAGACTGCGAGTCTTGAATCGTAATCCACTTCGCGTTTCTTCCCACATGTACTAACGCATACTCTAGATGTTCAGCCTTTACATTACGCAGCCAGCCGTTCTTTGCGTTCTCGAATCGTGCGAAGCTTTCCGGTTTATTCTCGTCAGCGTAGTAGACTTCCCCGCTGCTGTGCTTCAGGGTCTTGCTGCTGTCGAATACCACATCCACCCGCAGCTTCTCTACGCCTACCCGCTCGATCCGACTGCTATCGTTATATTTGCGGATATCTCCTCCGCCCCAGATCAGCTCTATCGCATTGGCGATCGGCGCATCCACGGTAATCTCGTTTCCGTCGACCTTCGTGATGACGCGGTCAAAGTCAAGCGTGAACGGTGACCATTGAATCGTTGCTTCATCTGTACTCGGAAGGATCTGGTCCATGTGAATTTCATGAATCCAGCTGCTGTTACCGTAACGACGTACCATGATCTTATCCCCTGCCCGATAGCCCGAGCTATCCTGAACATGGAAGGTACGGCTTCCCGAGGGAACATACAGGTCCGTGATCTTCGTTACCGTATCTTCCTGCAAGACAGGAGAAAGGCGTGGGTCTCCTAAGGTAAGAATATAATCCCTCTTCGGTCCTCTTGCGAGCAGAACGGTTTCTTCTTCGTCCTCGCCTCTCAGGACAACGCCGCTATTCCGGATGAACAGCTCACCATCGAGCTCATAGGTTCCTTTCTTAAGAAGAACCGCTCCCCGGAATCCGTCAGGCTGAACAGGCAATTGGGAAACCGTATCGATCGCCGATTGTATTCTTGCCGTATCGTCGCCTTCACCCGGCTCCACCGCCACGCGGGCCTGAACATCCGGAAGCTTCACACCTCCGCCCATATAACCTACGTTAGAGAAGTCGAGGATACGGTTACCACGGTAGTCCGGGATGTACACCATTCGTCCGTCCGTTCCCAAATAAGCGATGCGGCTTTGATCACTTGGAATTTGACTTACATCCATCACGGTAAAATAAAGCTTGTCATAAACGGTTGTACCGTTCTCTACTGCAAATTGCAAGTCAACCTCGTACATGCCGTGCGCTGCGGCTCCGGGAATGGTCAGCTCGGTGCGTGCCCCGGCTGTCAGATTTGCCGGCTCAAAGGAATGAACAACCGTCTGTCCGTCCTTACGCACCTGCCCTGTAAGAAACGCGTTGGTGTAGCCATGAACGATAACGCTCGGATACGGCTCCCCCGGATGAACGAACGATGGCGTTCCGATGACCGACTTCATGGCCGGGTGGCTGAATCCCGTGTCGGCGATACGAGCAGCGTCATCGCGAACAACCAGGAATACCGAGCTGGATTTGGTCACAGCTCCATAAGTAACCGTTGCCGTCAAGGTAATGACTCCACCGGAATGTGCAACATAGCTTCCGTCCTGACCAATCGTTGCCACTACAGGAAAGCCTTCCACCGGCTGACTACCTGCAAAGCTGATCTGCGCCTCGCTTGGGTTCAGCTCCTGGCCCAGCACCATGGTGCCGCCTACCTCAAATCTCCCTGTACTTCCCTTCTCGACATAGATGACAGCATTCTCTTCATACTTGGCAACGCTGCTGTCCTTTAAGAATACGGAAGCCAGTGCATTACTGATGGGTGGAACAGGAGCTTCGTTCGTCCGATACACCTCTAGTTCATAGATGAGCGGCGTAGAGGCCCTGAGTGCCCAAATATTTACCTTCAAATATCTGGCGCGAACCGGTTCGAATATGGCCGTATCGGTATTGGCAAGCAGAAGCCTATTCGTATAAAAGCTGGTCCAGGTTTGCCCGTCATTGGAATAGGAAAGCTCATAATTCTTAATATCTTTATTGTTCAGTCTCATGAAGGCTTTGTTAAATTCCGTATTTCTCCCGAAATCAACAATGAGATGATGCTGTTTGTCATCATTGTAATCCCCGCTAAGCGCCCGCCAGTAGGTATTGGCCTTGCCATCCACCGCATAATAATCGTAGGTTCCCGTTGGGGCATTGCACGAATTTCCGCAAAAAGAGCTTGTCGTCACCGGCTTTTGCTGAGCCAGATTTACCTTCGTCCTATCCGTATCCTGCGGATACACATCTACCCAGATCCGCGCCGTTTTGGTGATGTCTCCTTTGGTAACGATAACCTGGATGTATCGAGTCCCTGTCCCTATAGCCGAAATTTGCGCACTAAGTCCATTCTGCGTTACTTGAATTACCTCGGGAGCACCCTTAGGAGGTCCTGTTGGGTCTGATTGAGGATCTCCGCTGTTGAAGGTGACCACAGCATTACTAAGATCAGCCTCAGCCATGTTCACCTGTATGCCTTTCACCGACAGCTGATGGGTCGCTCCTGGAGCTAATGTCAGGGTTCCGTTCTCCGGATACGAGGCTGCTATCGTATCGTAGAAGGCTACCGCGCTAAGAGCCGTTGGCGAGTTCACCTGCACCTGCAGGGTCACACTTTTCGTTACCCCTTGTAAAGTTGCGCTCCCTGTAATGGTTGCGGTCCCGACTTTGTTCGCGGCCGTAATGATTCCGCTAGCGTTTACTGTAACTACCGTTGAATCGGAGCTGCTATAGGTCATCGCGCCCGTTACATCTGCCGGCTGCCCGTTAAACAGCGTCCCTTTCAGCTGAAGGGACAAGGATTGTCCCATATCAAGAGTAATCTGCTGATTGGCGCTGTAATTGGCAAAATATACACTCGAGAGAACAGTACCGGAAGGCGGGTTTACCTGAACCTGTGCCGTTGCGCTCTTCGTAATATTGTTCATTACAGCCGTTCCCGTAATGGTTGCGTTGCCGGTTTTATTCGCCGCCGTCACTTGCCCGCTTTCATTTACCACAGCCACTGTAGGATCGGAGGTGCTGTACGTAACAACACCTGTAAGGTTAGCGGGTTGTCCGTCTGATAACACACCGAGCAAGGGAAGAGAGGCCGATTGCCCCCAATCCAGTGAAAGCGTCGTTTTGGCGAAATATACGTCGGAGAGAACGGCTGTGCTTGGCGGTGTTCCACTCCTGTTGTATACTTCTACCTCCGTTAAGATGGCCTTTCGGCTGCCGGAAACAAAAAGCACGACTTTGACATAACGCGCCTCAGTAGCCGCAAAGTCGATGGTTTCTTCCGTGTAGTTCAGATTACTTGTTCTACTTAAAACGAAGTCCTCCGTAGTACTGCCGTGCTTCTTGGTGTACACCTCGTATCCGGTAACAAAGCCTGAGCTCATCCCTTTCAAAACAATTCGGTCAAAACCGACATTGCCGGTGCCGCCTACATCAATCTGCAGCCATACGTTGCCATTGTCCGTGATATCAGCGTTGGTTGGCAGCCATGGTGTAGTTGCATTGCCATCTACCGCTTGATTAACAGGGCCGGTAGGGTTGCAGCCCGAGCAGTCCGAGCTTTTGGTCAAGCCCGCGATCTTCCCAAGTGCCAAGTTCACAGAAGCGTCAGCCGCATAAATCGGTGGAATCGACGTTAGCAGAGGCACCAGCATGGAAAATACCAGCAACATGGCTACTACTTGTGCAATCCTTTTTCTATTGGGCTTCATCATACTCTCTCCCTCGAAATCAAAACTAGCCTTTAATCGCTCCGACCAATGCGCCCTTCACAAAATACTTCTGCAGAAACGGATAAACAAACAGGATCGGAAGCGTTGCAATCATGATGGTCGCATATTTAAGCGTTTCAGCCAGCATGACCATATCGCCCGCTTCAGCGCCAGTTACCATCCCAGCGGTTTCGCCGGAAATGAGAATCTCGCGTAAAATTAATTGCAGTGGAAATAGCTCCCGGTCCCGCAAAAATATCATCGCACTAAACCACGAATTCCAGTGGCTGACTCCGTAATAAAGAATCATGACCGCGAGGATAGGCAGCGAAATGGGAATAATGATGCGAAAAAGGATTGTAAAATCATTCGCCCCGTCAATCCTCGCAGATTCCTCCAAGCTGTCGGGAATCGATTGAAAGGACGTTCTCATAATAATGAGATTAAACGTATTGATCGCCTGCGGGATAATCAGTGCCCAAATCGTGTTCGTCAGCCCTAGTCCCTTGACGGTGAGATAAAAAGGGATTAATCCCCCGCTGAAGAACATCGTGAAGACGATAAACAAGGTCAGCTGCTTGCGATAATACAGCCCCTTTCGGGATAAAGCATAAGCGCCGAAGGCGGTAAGTGTCAGGTTAAACACGAGCCCTACAACTACGATAAAGATGGTGTTGGCATAGCCCTTGAGGATCATCGGGTTGTCAAATACCATGGAATATGCTTGAAGCGAAAGCCCCTGCGGCAGCCAAATCATGCCCTTATGGGACATTAATTCCGTCGGATTGCTGATCGATGCGATAGCAACGTAATAGATGGGATAAAGTGTTACTAGAATCATCAGCGAAAGGACGATAAAATTGAACGCATCGAATATTCTTTCGCTGAAGGTCGGATACTCACGCATGCTGTCACTTCCTTACCATAAGCTGGTGTCGTTGACTTTACGGCTAATATAGTTTGATAGGATGACCAGAGCAAAATTAATGACCGAGTTAAAAAGCCCCACGGCCGCACTGAAGCTATAATTGAACTCCTGAAGACCGACACGATACACATAGGACGAGATGACATCCGCCGTTTCATAGGTTGACGGATTATAGAGCAGAATGACCTTCTCGAAGCCTACATTGAGCAATCGTCCCAAATCCAGAATGAGCATAATAATGATCGTAGGTACAATCCCGGGAAGCGTAATGTACTGCATCTGCTTCCATCGGTTGGCGCCGTCGATCTTCGCGGCTTCATATTGCTCGGTATCGATGGTTGTCAGCGCTGCCAAGTAAATAATGGTACCCCACCCGACATGCTGCCAAATCCCTGATGAAATAAAGATTGTTCGAAACCACTCAGGTAAAAGCAGCAAGCTTTCCTGAGGCCCGCCAAGCCAAGCGACGAAGGAGCCGATGAGACCTCCCGAGGAAGTAAAATCCTTGATCATGCCGCAAATGACAATGAGGGAAATAAAATGCGGCATATACGTAACCGTTTGCACGGTACGTTTGAACCAAGAATGCCGTACCTCGTTCAGCAGCAAGGCTAGCACGATTGGCGCCGGGAAGCCGAACAGTAAATCATAAAAGCTGATCAATAGAGTGTTCTTAAGCGTACGGAGGAAATAAGGGCCGTTAAAAAACTGGATAAAATGCTCGAGACCGGCCCAATCACTCCCCATAATCCCCAATCTTGGTGAGTAATCCTTAAACGCGATGATGGCTCCGTACATCGGTGCATATTGAAATAAAAGATAGTATAGCAAGACAGGTGACAGCATCATATATAAGTATTTATTTTTACGGATATCCCAAAGGATATTCATTTTTTTTTCGCTGGAAGCAAGAGCCAGAGGGGTCTCCACCTTTGCTGTTTGCACGATTGTCTCCCCTTTCGCACCGGGGGCATTCCCCGCGGAATACCCCCATGCCATTTCTCATAATTAACGTTTGTTATAACGATCGAGAGCCGCTTGATAAATTTCAATCACTTTAGGCAATCCCAACTGATTTAACTGCGCTACAAACTTATCGTAGTTTTCCATAGGCTCCTTGCCCATGATAAACTTCAGCTGCATTTCCTCTTTATAGCTCTTGATCGCTGTCGTAAGCTTGGCCAGCTCCTTGCTTTCGCTATCCGTTGGCGTAATGAAAGGCGGCAGGGTGTGCTTCTTCGCATCCGTAGCGGACCAGAGCTTCACCGCTTCCTCCTGGGAAGGATACTTCAAGATCAGCTTGCTGTACCGCTCGTCGATCATAAACGGCCCGTTCTGTCTTGTATACTGTGACAGCATTTGCACGGTCGTATATTTCGGGTCCTTATTCACCTTATCCGTGAAGCTGATTGTGCCATTGTTCGAAGCATAGCTTTCATTCGGGATGCCGAAGTTGAACAGCTCGTTCCCTTCTTTGCTATAAGCATAATCCAGCCATTGTGCGGCAATCTCCGGATTCTTCATATTAGCGGAAATGGCTACCCCCCGGCTTGGCTCCACCTTGAAGTCATATTGGCCGATAAAGGGCGTTTCACCTTTGTTCAAGGTCGGGTAAGGCGTACCTACCATGTTAAATTTCGGATCCTTCGGCTTCATAGCGTCCGTGTAAGACTGAATTCCCCCGCTCAAGAGATACACCGTAGAACCGGACTGGGCACTCAATATTTTGTTATTATTTGCTTTTACGTCCGTTACAGCAAAATCCTTATCGAGCAATCCTTCCGTATACCACTTTCTGAATAGCGTTATGGCATCCTTATACTGCTTATCAGCCGGCCCGTATTTTACTTTGCCGTCATCGCCCACATAAAAGCCGCCTGAAGTCTTATACGCTCCGATAAAAGCATCATTGATATCCATGCCGCCTGTATTGGAGTAAACAATGCTAAGCGGCGCGGTCGCCCCCTTTTTCTCCTTAAAGGCCTTCAGCACGGTTTCCCATTCCTGAATGGTCGTCGGGACCTGCAAGCCAAGCTCGTCCAACCAGTCCTTCCGAATCATGGGCCCCCTGTACACCTGACTAAAGCTGTTTCGAATCATAGGAAACACGAAGTATTTGCCGTCATCGGTTTGAAGCATTTTGGCTAAGTCCTTGTCCTCCGTGAGCAATTTGTTTAAATTGGGTGCATGCTTCTTAATGATATCGTTCAGCGGAAGGATGACTTTATCATTTAATGCTTTCTGGGAGCCGCCTGGGTAAACACCGTTATTAAACCAATTCGTTTCGATCAGATCGGGAAGCTCATTAGAGGCCACCATGAGGTTAAATTGCTCCCGGTCCTGTCCTTGCGGCGGATGCGTGAAGTTCACCTGAACTCCGGTTCTTTTCGCCAGCTCTTTACCAAAAGGCGACTCTCCCAAGCTTGCGTAGAAATTAGACATATTGGAGTTGCCCATTAATCCCCAATAAGTAAGCGTTTGTTTCGTATTCAGCGGATAAGTTACGGCAGCGGGCTTTTCATTTGTAGCAGCCTTGCTCTCTGCCGGACCTGCTTGATTGCTGCATGCGATGGTCAATGTAGAGATCAGCGAAACTGCGGTCATACTTTGAAGCAATCTTCTGCTTCGTTTGTTCATGTCGAATCCCCCTTGTATTAGGCTTACACTCCCTCAAGTGCTTGCCTTGATCATAGCCGAATGAAACCGGAGTCCATAGAGGTAAAATCTTAAATCGCATAGTAAAATACTGAAAACAGCATCAGTAAAATCTAAATGGCTTGGCAAAAAAGAAAACTGAGTTCTCTCTACTCAGTTCTTTGATAATTCTCTATATTTTCCTGGAGTAATTCCTTCGAATTTTTTAAAGATCCGATTGAATGTAGAAATTTCATTAAAGCCTACCTGCGTTCCAATCTCCAAAACACTGGAGGAGGTTTCCCGTAATAGGCGTTTGGCATGACGGATCCGTACCTTGTGAAGATACTCCAATAGCGATTCCCCGTGATGATTCTTAAACAGCCGTGCCAGATAAGGAGGCGTCATCTCAAACACATCTCCGATCACCGATACGTTCAAGCTAGGCTCATCGTAGTGCTCGTCAACATATGTTTGGACCTTCGCCATCAATTCCTGATTCACGTTGGTTTGCTTACCCGTACGGCACAGCAGCTTGATGATCTTGGCAAGCTCCACTTCGAGATCCTTGATGCTTCGACATTGCAGCAGCTGGTTGTGCACCTTCTCAAAGGAAAGGCTGTCCTGCTCGCTTCGGCCCGGCAGCTCTATCATGGCTTTCATAAAGGTACTTGCGAATTCGACGACGATACACCGGATGAGAGGTATGGAAACTTGACCTTTGGTTGTATTGCTTGTAATAATATCCTTCGTTACGAACAGTGCCTTCTCCGCATCGCCCGTCTTGATAAAATTAATGAGCTGCTGCTCCGCAACGATCGGATAATAGTATGCCGGTTTGCCGTCCTCGGAGGTCTCCCGAACCACTTCATCGTAAACGATGACCTCCCCGCCGCTCATCAGGAATTTGTATTCCATTGCCTCCATGGCTTCCTCGTACGCTTCCTGCAATTCAAACAAGGTATGATGAACCGAGCTGATCGAGACCGTCACGACGGCATGGACGTGGGTTAACAGGAATTCCTGACACTGCTTGGCAATCGCGCCCCACTCCTCAAGCAAGGACGTACTGTTGCGTCCGTTGAGAATACAGCATAAATAGTCGTCTATCTCGACCATATAAGCAACATGGGTCTTTCTCGCCAACTCCTCCATGACATTGACGATCATAAAATGCAACAGCTTCACCCTGTCATAATGAGACTCATCGTCGGTCGGTGTTTCCAATTTGCCATAGTCATCAATGTATAGCAGGAGAACGCCAAAGCGCTCATGCGGGAAGGACACATCGTAGGCAGCGAGAATATCATTGAGTGGAAGCGTTCGCTTCATCCTCCCTTTGAGCAGCTGAGCCAAGGCGTGGTTGCGTAAAGCAGGATTCTGCTCCTTGAGCTTATGTTGAAAATGATCCTTCTCCTCAATTAAGCTGTCTAACGCCTTCTGGATAAAGTGATATTCATTATAGGAGATATTCTCCGCCGCTGATTTAGAATCATGAAACTTATTCATCAGCAGCTTGACCGGACTGTAATTTCTCCGCAAGAAGAAGTAAGCGGCCACGCCGCCTAACAGAAAACAAAGAGCCACACACACATACATGATTTGCTTGATGTAAATTAACTTCTGATTGAATACCTCCTGGGGAGTAATGAAAATATATTGCCAGCCTGAACGGGGGGAGGTGACATAGGAGACCGCCAGCTCGCGCCCCCCGTCCCAAGCTTGGATGACCCCGCTCGAGCCTGCAAAATGAGGAAGCCACGCAGAATAATTCGGTACAATTGCGCTTGTACCTGCAATGACCTCACGCTTCCCGTTCAGAATCAAAATTTGTCCGTCGTTCATTAGAGGGATATGACTCGCCGTGCTTAGCAGCTTCGAAGCACTAAACATATACATAACGCTAACCCCAGGCCGGTCCGGATAATTTGGCAGCAGTGTTTTGGCATACATGACCGATTTACCGCGATTATCGAGCTTCTGCTCTAAGGCAAAGTGCGTATTCATGTATCTCTCATTTACCAACTCGTTCCAGTCCAAATTGTTGTCCGGCTTCAGCAGGTCAAAATAATGATGGCTCTGCTGGGCATTCGTATCGGATACGATCATACCGCTGCTGTTAAAATGCACGAAGACGTAATCAATAAAATCATTGCCGAATTTCGTTGCCTGCAAATCTCTCATGAGTTCAAACATCGTGTATCTCTCGTTATCCGTAAACGGCTGCTTTGCGCCGGCCAACGCCTCTAGCTTCTTGTTAATCGCCAAATCTACACTGAACTTATCCAGCTCGGCTAAACGACTGTCTATGCCGCTTTGAATTTCGGTCAGTAGAAATTGATTCGAGCGATTGATTTCATTACCCAACACATGGGTTGCTTCTAGATAAATAAGTGCTCCTACAACAATCGGGATCAAAAGAATCGTTACATAGGAGAGCAGCCAGCCCTTCATGATGGTTTTCTTTTTGATTGCCTTAACGAACATGAATAACTCTCCCCCCGGGGTTGCAGCTATGTTCAGCATTGCCTAAAGCGCTTCCACATCCATGCTCCACTTCGTACCATATTTTGTTAAATCCCGCAAGTTCATAATGGTGTTTTCACTATTTTGCTTGCCCATTCATCATAATGCGCATTCTGGGACAAGGAAAAAAAGAAGTACATTAGGAATGCTAGGAAAACGCTCTCAATCCAAAGGAGGAATCGTAATGCATTTGTATCGACGAATGTTGCTGTGCTTGGTCGTCCTGTTGTCCGTTGTCGGCAGCTTGCCTGTTCAAGCAGCCGTTTATGGCAATAGGACCGTCGACTTCAACCAGTGGTCACCATGGATTACCTATGGAAAGACACAAGTGGACACAGATTTCGGGAACGCCAAAACGCTCCAGGGGGGTGATCGAATTAAAATCAACGACGCCGGCCAGCTTCGCTTCTTTCTGCCTAAGGGGCAGGTTGGCAGTGCGAACGCCGGAGGGATTATTAAGTCTGCCATCACTGGGAAAACGGACTACTCCATCGAGTACAAAATCAAATTTGCCAATGCCTTCCCCTGGAGCAAAGGCGGCAAAATCCCCGGAATAAGCGGGGGTGCAGGCTATGCCGGCTGCGACCCGGCATGGGCTGGAGACGGCTTCAGTGTCCGAATGATGTGGAGGGAAAATGGCAGACTGATCCCTTACGTGTATCATATGGATCAACCAAGCGATTGCGGTGATACCTTTGGGGCCACCGTCGACACATTAACAGCAGGACAATGGTACACTGTGAAGTATTACGTCAAGCTGAATACCGGTAATAATAAAGACGGCGTGCTTAAAATTTACATTGACGGCGTGTTGAAATTCGAAAAAAACAACATTCGATTCCGGAATGACAGCTCCGTGATCGACACCCTCCATATTGCGAACTTCCCTGGAGGCAGTGATTCCACCTGGGCTATGACAGCGGACGGATACGTCTATTTTGACGATTTCACGTGGTATTGATCCAAGCCAAGGTCTGAAGCAAGATTAATATAATAGGAGCTGTCTTGAGGTGCACTCAGCAACAGCTCCTATTCACATGACTGTGCCTGCCGGGATTAGTTTATAACACGAGCCCGCTTACCTTTATGACACATCGGGCTATCACACCTTAATGTGTTCCCGATACATCCAGTACAATGTCGCTGGTTTTCTTTGTAAAGACAGAGCTGGAAATCTTCTCCTGCAGCTTCTCATAATATAAGTCTTCATCCAGCGGCAGCTCCACCCAATCGTCCAACCAGGTAGACAGGTGCATTGCATTTGAGATTGTAAGACCTTTAATACCTTCTTCTCCAGGGGCCAATAAACTTTCACCCTTGAGTAAAGCATTTGTAAAGTTCTTGAGAATGCCTTGATGCTGTTCTCCGCCTGCCTGTACGGGAATGTCAAACCTCCAATCCTCCGGCCTGCCGAAGCCTCCCTTCCATTGGCTGTTAAACTGCGGCTCCGGTACCCGCAGACGCCAGAAGGAGAGCTTATTATCCTCAATCACCACTTTACCGTTATCCCCGGTGATCTCGAATCGATTCGTGCCCGGCGCTTCGCCTACAGTGGTAACGAAAAGCCCTGTAGCGCCATTCTCATATTCTACGTAAGCCGTTACATCGTCTTCGACCTCAATATTCCGATACTTGCCAAAATGGCAAAAGGCGCGGACGCGTTTAGGCATTAACCCGGTCGTCCACTGCCACAGGTCCAGCTGATGGGGATCCTGATTCAGCAGCACACCGCCGCCTTCGCCTGCCCAGGTCGCGCGCCAGCCGCCTGAATCGTAATAGCTTTGAGAACGATACCAGCTTGTAATAATCCAGTTCGTACGGCGAATTTCGCCGAGCTCGCCGGAATCCACCAAATCCTTCAGCTTCTGATAGAGTGGATTGGTTCGTTGATTGTACATAATTCCGAACAATTTGCCTGATTGCTTTGCTGCTTCATTCATTTGACGAACGGCCTTGGTGTACACACCTGCCGGCTTTTCGACCAATACATGATAGCCCGCCTCGAATGCCTTGATGGATTGAACGGGATGATCATAATGCGGTGTCGCAATGATCACGGCATCCATCCCCCGGAAAGCAAAGAAGCTTTCTTCATCAGCGAATAGCTGAACCTCGTTCGGGAGATTCGCTTTTGCCCATTCCAAACGTTCGGACCTCACATCGCATACGGCGGTGAGCTCAGCGCCGGGAATCTCCCTGACTAGCCATTTGGCATGCTTGCTTCCCATGTTGCCTAACCCGATGATGCCATAACGTACCTTGTCCATACGTAAGCTCCTTTGTTGGTATTTAGGAAAGACCCAGCTGTCTCAAGTTTCGATAGCTTGTCGCCAAACACTCGAATGGATCCTTATCGTAGCAATTATCTTGTTCAACGGCAGCCCACTCCACGCCGGTGCTTCGGCAAGCCTCTACAATAGCTGCATAATTCATATTGCCTTCGCCCACCTCTGCGAAGCGTTGTTCCCGCTCAGGATAGATCATCATGTCCTTAAAGTGAGCCACCTTCATCCGGCCCTTCACCTTGCGAATCCATTCCGCCGGGTCCGCGCCCCCCGCTTGCACCCAGTACATGTCCAGTTCAAAGCCTACGAACCTCGGATCTGTTTCTTCTAATAAAATATCCATCCCCAATCGACCGTTAAGCTTGGTAAATTCAAAATTGTGATTATGATAAATGAAGCTCAGACCGGCATCGGCAAGTCTTTTCCCTATTTCATTAGCTTGTTGGGCAAACGTGAGGTAGCCTTCCAGGCTATCCCGATATTGCGGAGGAATGGAACCAAGGCCGACATAGGAGCAGTCCCATACTCGATGCTTCTCAATAACCGCCTCCAAGTTTTCGGTTAACTGTGTGTAGGGAATATGCGTCGCGCAAATGGTAAGCCCGTTTTGATCAGCAATCCCCTTCAAAGCTTGATCATCAATCGGCCCGACTGCGGATACCTGAACGGCGTTATAACCGATCTCCTTTACTCGTTTCAGGGATGCGGCAATATCCTCCGGAGTTTGGACGAACTTCTTCAATGTAAATAACTGCACAGCAATATTCATCGGTTTCACTCTCCTATTCATAGTAAGACTAGTTTATCCCTCATAGCGAATGGCAGCTATGGCTTCCCTTGTCGTGACCTGTGTTTTTTTACGATAATGGCTTGTGAAAGTCAAAAAAGGCAAATCCTAAGGGGCTATGGCCCGCTTATGATTTGCCAGCAATCATTTATTTTGTTACGTGGTTCTCGGCATGCGGAGCAGCATTTTCGTCCCAACGGAGGGCTCGCTTTCAATAGATAACCCATAGCTCTCTCCAAACACCAGCTGAATGCGCTTATGGACATTAACGACGCCGATTCCACCCTTGTGGCCTTGTTCAAGAGCAGGGAGCTTGTTGCGCTTAAGTTTCTCTGTCAGCTCAATCCATCTTTGACGGGTCATCCCCACACCGTTATCCTCGACCGTTACAATGAACTCGTCATCCTTCATGTAACCGCCAATCCGGATGTAATGATGACTCTCCAGCCCGTCGGGGAACGCATGCTGGAAAGCATTCTCAACAAGCGGCTGCAGGGTGAGACGCACCATATTTCGCAGCAGATACTCCGGAGGTATGGTGACATCAATTTCAAAATCTCCTCCCGTGCGATAATTTATGATCATCAAGTAATTGAGTACATGCTTCAATTCATTCGCGATCGTGACCTCTTCCAAGTCCGTCTTAACCGCATAGCGGAACATATCCGCCAAATATTTAACGATACCCGTAATTTCTTTTGAGTCCTGAATCATTGCATAGCAGGCTATCGTTTCTAATGTATTATATAGAAAATGAGGATTGACCTGGAGCTGCAGCGCATGCAGTTCCGCCTGCTGTCGCTCCACCTGCGTCCCCCGTTCCTTCAGCTCGGCCTTATACACCTTATCCACCAGCTCGGATAACCTGCCTACCATCTTATTATAGCTCTTGGTAAGGTCATCCATCTCGTCATTGCGGCCGGACAAGGGAAGCTGGATCCAGTTTCCCTTCTCGGTTTGCAGCATCCCTTTCTTTAACCTCTGAATCGGCACCACCAGAGAACGTCCGAATCGAGTGGCAATCCATAAGGCTATGATAAGGGTGACCGCACTCATCACGATCGTGTTGCTGCGAATATTGTTAATGGGCTTTCTTAATTCGTTCACCGACATGGAAACGACCAAGTTCCAATCGGCGTATTGGGAGGGGAGAGCGAACATGACTCTTTCATCACCTGCTTCTTCATAGTGAATCAAATGCCCCTCGCTCCCGTTCTGCAGCTTGGATTTTAGCGCTTCCTCCATTTGGCTGCCGATTTGCTGTGAATCGGGATGGTAAATAATTTTCCCCTGATCGTTCACAACATAGAAATACCCATTTTCCCCCAAATCGATCCCTTTCCACAGCTGCTCCAACTTATTCTTATGGATTTCGATGGCGAGGATTCCATTAAATTCATAGATGTTATCTCGCTTAGGCACCCTTCTCGACAAGGTCAGCAAGCTGCTCTCCTCAGGCGAAACGGCGCTTACGTCCAGTACTTCGAAGCCGCCTCTTTCATCCGAGTGCTGATCCAAAAGACGGAAGGCCGTCTTCGCATCGAATTTTTCATGATACCGCTGTAAGCCTTGAATGTTTCCATTTACATAGAGATAATGTCCATAATTGCTCAACAAATAAATCGAGGCGATCTCCGGGTTCCGGAACGTCGCTTGCTTAAATGTATTATCTCTTAGGCTTGATCCATAGAAATGGTGTTCATAATAGTCGTCTGGGGATAAAGAAACAAATTTTTTGACTTGTTGACTGTTTAATAAGGAGAGAATCGTTCGTTCATATTCCTCTAAATATAGATTGGTATGATGCACCGCGTTATTCGCCGTCTGTGACATCTGGTTGTACATATATCGATCAAATTCCTTAACGGACTGCCAGTAGGTAAATAACGCCGTCGCCACCAAGGAAATCAAGATTACGATAAGGAAATAAAAAAAGATCCTGCGGGATAATGTCAGCTTTATCATTATTCTATCCCCATCAGTCTACGGTACTCTGAAGGAGAATATCCGGTAAATTTCTTAAACGTTTTGGTGAAATGGGGATAATCCGTGTAACCCACGGCCTGACAAATATCAATGATACGGTAATGCGGTATGTCCATCAGCGCCTTCGCATGCTCCATTCGTTTGCGTATACGGTACTGCACAAAGGTCTCATTCGTTTCTTTCTTAAACAAATGGCTGAAATAAGTCGTTGACATCCCGACAAGCTGCGCCATTTCTTCCAGTGTTACTTCTTCCGAAAGGTGAGTATCGATATAAGCCTTGGCTTCTTCGAAGGGATC
The DNA here is from genome assembly GCF_030167925.1 of Paenibacillus silviterrae. Taxonomy (GTDB): domain Bacteria; phylum Bacillota; class Bacilli; order Paenibacillales; family NBRC-103111; genus Paenibacillus_G; species Paenibacillus_G silviterrae. The sequence continues at coordinate 4,874,931 of NZ_JASKUT010000001.1, read as the reverse complement.
CCGGTATTTTGACCCTCTCATCCTTGCCAGCTGGTCTGCCATTTCCAACACTTGCTGATTAAAGCTGCTGAGCAAGGCTGCCGAGGACATGGCTTCCCATTCCTTGGGCAGATTGATTGGAGCTTGAAAAGAACGCTTCAGCAACCGTTTCTTAAGTCCTTCCAGGCAATCCTTGAGTAGCTGCGCCAATTGATCGGTACGGATGCTCCAGTTCTTGGTCTGCTCCTCCCCCTCCTCCAGCATCTCCTTGATGCGCGGGATATTCAGCCTCCAAATTACCTCTTCCAGCTCTTCCAACCAATTTTCATACATCGAAAAGGAAACAAGCTTCGTATCAAGATCCCATTCTGATATCAGCTTGTCGAATAAGGAGTATAGGTCCGGAGGATGGACCGGCTTCAATAAGTATTCACGAACGCCATATCGCATCGCTTGCTTCGCATAGCTAAAATCATCATAACCGGAGACGACGATCGTCTGGATATGGGGAAACTGCTTATTGATATGTTCGCATAGGGATATTCCGTCCATTTTGGGCATCCGGATATCCGTTACCACCATGTGTACCGGTTTTCCTGCAAGGATCTCAAGTGCCTCTACTCCGTTGCTGGCGCTATAAACCGCTAATGTTCTCCTGGGGTATTGCTCAACGATTTTCATTATGCCTTTACGTATGATCATCTCATCGTCAACAACTAATACTGCGTTCATCAGTACCTCCCCTTCTGACCAAGAAGAACAATTCAAGCCCCCTTCCATTATATCAAAAGGGAGCTTGAACTTTCAGGTCTTTTTCTTTGTCATTATGCTAGAATCCTATTTTACGTTCGCATCGGGTCCGACGCGGAAAATATTTTTCTTTTTGTTCCAAGATTCGGTAGCTTCTTTAATGACCTTGTCTCCGCCTTTTTTCTTCCATTCCTCCAGGACCTTCGGATAATCAGAAATCGGACGCTTGCCATAGATCATTTGAATCAACGCATCACCGATAACCTTCGGAGCTTTATCAAACCCTGGCGTGATGTCGGGATCGACGGAATACGCTTCAAGAGGTTTAATGAACGAGATGCCTTCACGACCCTCTTTATTCACAATGGCCATAGCATCCAACACCTTTTGACCGTTGGCTTTGGTCTTCAGAAGCGTTTCGTCATACGACATATCTCCTACGAGCTTCACCCAGCCGGAAAGGAACGACTGCTGATTGATTTCTTCCTCTGTTTTCGGCTCCTTGTACTCAATTTTGCCGCTTGCATCCTTCGTATACGTTTGACCCTCAATACCGAAGGTCAGGAACTCTTTTCCTTTTTCGGTAAGCATCCAATCAAAGAATTCAATGATTTTGCCGGCCTTTGCATCATCCAATTTTGCGCTAAGGTAACTTAAACGAAGGGTTTTGCTGTACAGCATATTGCCGCCCTTGCCATCTGGACCTACCGGCGAAGCAATCACGTCAAGCTTCGCTTCAGGGATGATTTTCTTCAGTCTTTCTTCATCACTCAGAACACTATTAGCGTTGATCTCCCAAACGGCTGTTTTTCCGGAGTCTATATTTTTGCCTCTCTCCGCTGCGCCATGGGAAGCCCAGTCGGGAGCAACAAGACCTTCATCCTGCATCGTCTTCCATACGGTCAATGCTTTGGTCATGTTCTCCACATCCATGAATTTCGGAACAATCTGGTCTCCTTGCTTCTCGAACATGTTGTTCCCGAACATAACATCGTAAGCACCGAAGATCGCTTGTGAATAAGCAAAATCCGTTCTAGCTCCAAACGGTACCGAGTGTCCTTTTGCTTTAAGCGTTCTCAGCATTTGCATAAAATCTTCTACTGTCTTTGGCTTGTTGATGTCGTATTTCTCTAACAAATCCGTACGAACGACCATAGCTCGTCTAGAGGGATTCGACAAGTACTGTGGTATTGCGTAAATTTTCCCGTCGATGCTGACTTCATCCCAGGCATCCTTCGGAATAAGCTTCATCAGGTTAGGACCGTGCTTCGCCAACAGATCATTCAGGGGCTTGAACACACCGGCTTCTACCGCGCCGCCCATAGAAGGATCAAGCGGAAGCATACCCTGCTGCACATGGATGACATCCGGAATATCGCCACTGGCAAACATCACGCCCATAGCTTCACGATAGCTTTCGTCTTGCAGCACCTTAAGCGTAAGTTTTGTGTTTGTAAGCTTTCCCAGCTCCAGAATATATTTCTCATTGTTGATGTCCCCGGAGTTCATGGCAACCTTGTTTTTATTCGCACCTAGTGCAATCGTAAAGGAAACCGGACCATCGGGCGCTTTGCTGCCTTCCGTTTTCGCTTTATTGTCGGTTGAGCATGCAGCAAGAAGTGTTGTGGAAGCAATCACCAAGCTTAACGCTGCCTTTATTTTCTTTCCCATTTTCTCATAACCCCCTCGTATTTATAAATCAAAGTAAAGCGTTTGCTTTGCACACAGCTACTTTACCATATCCGGAATCGCCTTCGATATTGGCGAACTTGCGACAGGTTGTGTTTTTTTGTTTGTTTTACCCCTTGACGGAACCGATCATAAGTCCTTTGACGAAGTGGCGCTGCAGGAACGGATACAGCAGAATAATCGGTATGGCCGCCACAACCACGACAGCCATTTTGATCCCCTCCTCCGAGGTATTGGTCAAATACTCATCGTTTGGAAGCAAGGAATCCGCCGAGCTTTTTACATATTGCGTCAGCTTGACTTGAATCGGCATCAGATTTGAATCCTGAATATAATATAATGCGCTAGTGTACGTATTCCAGTGACCCACTGCGTAGAACAGGCACATCGTAGCCATCACCGGCGTTGACAGCGGAAGCACGATGCTCCACAAGGTCCTCAGCTCACCGCTGCCGTCGATTCGAGCGGATTCGATCAGCTCCATCGGAATCGTCATAAAGAAAGATCTCATGACAAATAGATTAAAGGTTGCAATTGCATTGGGCAGCATCAATGCCCATAGGGAATTGATTAAACCAAGCTGCTTAATCAACATATAGTTGGGTATTAGGGGTGCCGAGAAAATCCAAACGAAGAGGATCATCAGCAGGATATATTTGCGCCCCATATACTCGCTTCTCGACAAGGAGTAGGCAAGACTTGCCGTCATGGCCAGGTTAATAAATGTACCGACTACCGTAATGATGACACTCACCTTTAGGGCTTGCCATATCGATGGATTCTTCAAGATTTCATTATAGTTCTCAAAGGTCAGCTCAACAGGCCAAAGAAATACCTTGCCCGAACCAATCGCGCCTGCACTGCTTAAGGATTGGGAAAACACGTGGAGCAGCGGGAATAAGGCCAAGCAACCGTAGAGGAATAAAAAAACGATGATGAATCCGCCGAATAACCTTTCCGCTTTTGTCTGTCGTCTCATGTACTTTGGCTCCTTTTAATAAAGACTCTCGCCTGTTGCTTTTTTGCTTAATGTGTTGGCACTCATGATGAGCACTAAACCTACCAAGGATTTGAATACGCCAATAGCCGTGGTGAAGCTGTATTGTCTTTGAACCAGTCCCGTTCGATAAATATACGTATCCAGTATGTCGGCGTTAGCCGTATTGAGAGAGTTCAAGAAAACATACACTCTTTCAAAACCGAAATCAAGGAAGTTGCCGATTTGAAGCAAAAAGAGGATCGTAATCGTCGGCAGAAGCGCCGGAAGTGTAATGGAAATCGTCTGGCGCCAACGGTTCGCCCCATCCATCTCGGCGGCCTCGTACAAATCCGGATTAATACCGGCGAGGGCGGCCAAATAAATGATCGTGCCGTAGCCCGCATCCCTCCAAATGCCCGAACCCACTAGAATGGTGCGAATGTAGCTGTTCTCCCCAAGAAAATACTGCGGCTCAAAACCGAACATCATGATAATCCGGTTCACTAAGCCGCCTGACGGTGATAGAATTTCAATCATAATCCCGGCAATTACAGCCCAAGACAGAAAATGGGGCATATAAACGACCGTTTGAATGGTTCGTTTAAAAATCACCTTTCTAACTTCATTCAACAGAAGCGCCAAAATGATCGGTGCCGGGAAAGCAAACAAAATATCGTAAAAGGCAATTAAGATGGTGTTCTTAAGAATGGTCAAAAACTCCATGTATTCGAACATGCGTTGAAAATGCTTAAAGCCTACCCAAGGGCTCGCAAACACTCCTTTAAAGATGTTGTAATCTTTAAAAGCTATGACGATTCCGAAGAGAGGTACGTACTTAAACAAAAGAAAGAAAAAAATGCCTGGTAAGGAAATAAAATACAATACTCTAAACTCCCATAGCTTACTCCAAAAGGTTCGCTTATAACGGGTATTGCTATGCGTTGCTGTATTTGCCGGGGCTGAGCTTTGCACCGGCCTCACCTCGTTTCTTAAAATTTATATACTTATCGTACACGGGCCCATCACCCTTAGATATAGAGCGCCTTTCAACAGGTTGTGTTTTTTTTCGATAGAACCAACTCTTGTAAAACAGCAAATTCAACTTTTTGCCATTCGATTCTATATTATTCTCATAGACACATTAATGTAATAATATGTATTATGTACTCGATGCGACCACAACATCCAATTCAAGGGAGGTTACAACTGTGCAGCAATATTATTGTCTGGACTGCCAACAACTTCACGAAAAAGGATCATTCGAAAAGGAAGTCGTTTTTAGTACAGGCTATTTCGTTGTAAAAGAAATCTCCTATCTTGCCGGCTACTGCAGTTGGGACAAAGAATCACCCACGAACTAAGTGCACAACAAAAAGAGCCTGCCGGAATCGACAGGCTCATTGGAATTTTTATTTTGACTTCACTCTGACCGGGGATCTGCTCTCGCCTCAAGCTACCTTGCCTTCGGCATCGCCTTCTGCTCCTTGTATTGGAGCTCATACAGCCTGTAGTAGTAGCCGCGCTGCGCAAGCAGCTGATAATGGTTCCCGATCTCGCGGACCTTGCCCTTGTGCATAACGATAATCTGATCCGCATGCTGGATCGTGGACAAACGGTGAGCGACGATAAGCGTTGTGCGTCCTGCTGAAATGTTGTGCAGCGCGTCCTGTACGACGAGCTCCGTCTCCGTATCGATGTTCGACGTCGCTTCATCCAGAATGAGGATTTGCGGATTGAAGGCGATCGCCCGGGCGAACGACAGCAGCTGCCGCTGACCGAGTGACAAGTTCACACCCCGCTCCCCGAGAGGGGTAGCATAGCCCTTCGGCTGGCTGCGGATGAATTCGTCCATATGCACCATACGTGCCGCCTCCACTACCTTCTCCTCAGGGATCTCGTGATCGTTCAACCGGATGTTCGAGCTGATATCCCCCGTGAACAGGAATACATCCTGCTGCACGATGCTGATGGTCCTTCTCAAATCGGCGACCGGAATGTCCCGTATGTCGATCCCGTCCAGCTTGATGCTGCCCCGCTGAATATCGTAGAACCGGTTCATCAGCTGAATGATTGAGCTCTTCCCTGCGCCGGTTGCGCCTACGAATGCAACGGTCTGCCCCGGCTGAATCGTGAAGCTGACATCCTTCAGCACCCAATCCTCGCCGTTGTAGGCGAACCATACATTCTCGAACGATATTTCCCCGCGCACCTGTTTGGGCAGGACGACCGTCTTCGGCGAGTCCACGATCGCGGGCTTTTCATCCAGCATGTCAAAGATACGCTCCGCCCCTACCATCGCCGTCTGGATCTGGTTGTACTTCTCCGCCAGGCTCATCAAAGGCTGGAAAAATTGTCTGACATAATGCGTAAAGGCATACACGATACCGAAGGTGATTTCGCCGTTAATTACGCTCTTTCCCCCGTACCAGAGCAGCAGTGCAATCGCTACGTTACCGAGGAAGCCGATCGCCGGCTGGAAGATCGAGTTAATGACCGTTCCCTTCATCCCTGCGCGGTAATATTCGGTGTTCTGGTGGTCAAACTGCTCCCGCTGCCGCTCCTCCCTGATAAATAATTGCGTGATGCGAATCCCGGACAGGTTCTCCGCGAGGAAGGAATTCAGACGGGACAGAATGACCCGGCTCATCCGCTGGGCTTCCCGGATCACGCTCCGGTACCAGAAGGTAAGGATCGCGAGAAACGGCAGCACGGCAAAGGACAGCAGCGCCAGCTCCAAATTCATATGCAGCATGACCGCAACGATACCTATGAGGATGATGACATCCTTCACCAGATTCACAACCACTTGGGAATAGAGCTGGTTCAGTGACTCCGTATCCTGTGTTACACGCACCACGAGTCGTCCTACGGGATTACGGTCGAAGTAGGACATCGACATGCGGCTAAGATGCGTAAACAACTGCTGACGTATGTTAAAAATAATCGTTTGTCCTGTGTACTGAAGCAAATTGCTCTGCACGTAGTTTAATATAGCCGCGCCGAGCACGGCTGCAAAGAACAGCGCGCCGAGCCATACGAAGCCCCAATAATCTTGCGTGCGGAAAGCTTCGATGTCCGCAGACGTCAACACAGCCGATTTGGGAAGCTGGTCCGGTGCTTCCAGCTCCTGGGGCGTAGGCCAGTCGGGGACGAGCACCTCCTGCCCTCCGACCTTTACGATCTGCGTCCTCTCTGTGCCCTCCGGGAGCTGCCCCTGGAGTTGAGCGACCTCCTCCTGATCGAGCCGCACGTAAGCCTTGCCGTTCCATTCCGTAACGTCGCCGTAAGGCTTCAGCTTCTCCGCCCGAGATGCTTCCGCAGCCAGCATCGGCTGGTTTAAACCGTTGATATGTCCGTCGATAACCACCTTAATAATGTAAGGCCGTGCCAGGTCGGAGACGACGATCAAAAAGGCCATCGTAATACACAGCAGGATCATCTTCCAATATGGCTTGGCATAAGCCAGCAGTCTCGATAACAGCTGTGTGTCTTTAAACTTCTTGACTTCATTCTCGATATGGATGTTGGTCATATTCCGGCACCTCCCTGCTGCAGGCGGGCAAGAATCGCAGCCCGGTCCGCACCGTCCTGACGCTCCGCTTCCTGATCCAGCAGCTGCTTATGATACATATCCGCATAAAGGCCGTTGCGCTTCAGCAGCTGGTCATGCGTCCCCCGTTCCACGATACGCCCTTCGTCCATCACGACGATCTGATCGGCAGCCTGAACGGATGAAATGCGGTGTCCTATAATAATCGTCGTACGCTGATTCATGACGGATTTCAATCCTTCGAGGATAAGGTCCTCCGTAATCGTATCCACGGCAGACAGGCTGTCGTCGAAGATCAGAATCGACGGCTTCTTGATAATCGCCCTCGCTATGCTGACCCGCTGCCGCTGCCCCCCGGACAAGGAAATCCCCCGTTCCCCCAGCGCCGTATCGAATTGGTTCGGGAATTCAATGATATTCTCGTACACCTGCGCTACCTTCGAAGCTTCGATTACTTGCTCATCCGTGTAGGGATGCGGATCGAAGCCGATGTTGTCCCGAATCGTGGAGGAGAACAGAAACTGATCCTGCGGTACGATGCCGACCTGCCCCCGTAAGGTGCGCAGCGGAATTTCGTGAATGTCGTGCCCGTCGATAAACATCGTCCCTTTCGGAGGATTGTACAGCCGCACCAGAAGATGGACGAGCGTGCTCTTCCCGCTGCCGACCCGCCCTACAATCGCCAGGCTCGAGCCTTTCGGCACCTTCAGGGAAATATCCCGCAGCGTAGGCCTCTTCGCCTCCGGGTACGAGAAGGTAAGGTTCTTAATCTCGATGTCTCCATCGATGAACTCAATCTCCTGATTCGCGATCACATCGTCCACGACGTCCGGCTGCGTATCAAAAATTTGCATCAATCGAACCTCTGACGCCCTGCCGCGCTGCATCAGATTGACTACCTTGCCAAGGTTCTCGATCGGACCCATAAGCAGAGATAGATACGTATTAAACGCAACAAATTCTCCCAGGGTAATCCATCCCTTCAGCACCATCGTTCCGCCAAGAACAACGGACACGAGGAAGCTGAATCCGACGATTCCCGTGCTGAGACTGCCGAAGAGCGAGTTCGAGCGAACGAAACGGCGGTTCATATCGACGGCTTTCTGATTATCCTTCGTGAACAGCTCCCGTTCCGCCTCTTCCTGATTAAAGGCCTTCACTACGCGAATGCCCGCGGTGAATTCCTGCACGCGGCTCGTTAAGTCGGAGATCGCCGCCTGCATGTCCGTCGATTGCTGCTGAATCCGTTTGTTGAATCTATACGCCAGCAAGCTTAGCAGCGGAAGCGGCAGCATGGTCAGGAGGGTAAGCCATGGGTTTACGGAGCTTACCATCGCAATTACAGAGATCGTGATGAGCAGCACGGATTCCATCACGTTGAAGTATCCCTGCATCGTCACCTCCCGGATGACCCCGACGTCGCTGATCGCGTGAGACATCAGATCCCCGATCCGCTGATTGTTAAAATACTGGGCAGACAACCGTTCCCAGTGTGCAAACAGCTCGCCGCGCACCTTCATCTCCAGCTGTCTGGCCAGCCGGAATAAATAAATACGGGAAACCGATCGAAAGAAAGCGATTCCGAACCCCGCCGCTACAAGCCATAATCCGTATTGGACCGCCTGGTCATACGTAAGGCTTCCTACCTGAAGCTGATCCGTAAATCTTCCCAGCAAGAGCGGAATGACCAGCTGAAGCAAAGAAGATATGGACAATAATGCAAATCCCATTACGTAAGGCAAGCGGTGCTGTTTGATGTGACTTAAGAAAATATTTTTCCTCTCCATCCAATATCCTCCCGTACCGGTAGTTTGCTATAGTTAGGGTAACCTGAACGGGAGGAAGAAGCCATGGATATCCTTACTGCGAATCATGGACTATTTTGCTTTATGGAAGTGCCACATATGAATACGCTCCTTGCCTTGGGCTAGCCACTGCTTCATTTCCAGCAGGTCGGCATCTCCTTCGCCGGTTTCCTCTAAGCGGTAGCTTTTGAGCGCTTGAAAGGCGGGATGCTCCATGCCCTCCCACACTTCGACAAACAAGCCCGGTTGATCCGTTCCTTCATAAATTTGGAGCGACGGATACCGCCCTGTCATTTTCTCCGCCCACGACATATACTTAGCACGATGAATCGAATCAATATGGTACTCAGAAAAGGCCAGCCACATTTTTTTCAACTCCTTTGCTTTATTTTGCGTAAGAAAATGATACACTAATACTACCTGCACAAAAAGACATACGAATTTTAACAGGAGGTATGCCCATGGATACCGGTACGCACCTAGTGATAGGACTTGGGCTCGCCGGGCTTGCACACATTGATCCTGTGATTGCCTCCGACCCGGTAGCATCCACCGCCGTTCTGATCGGAACCGTGGCCGGGCAGCAGGCGCCCGACGCCGATACGCTGCTGCGACTGCGAGGCAACGCCACTTACATTAAGCACCACCGCGGCATGTCGCATTCGCTCCCCGCTGTCGTGCTCTGGACAGGACTGATCTCCGGCGCACTCGGTTTGATGTTCAACAATCTTCCCATGTCGCATATCGTTTTCTGGGTTTTCATCGCTGTCGCTTCTCACGTCTTCTCCGACCTGTTCAATACATATGGAACCCAGGCGATGAGACCGATTACTGAGAAGTGGATTTCGTGGAACATCATTCACATTTTTGATCCGATTATTTTTCTGTCTCATATTCTCGCCTTGTTTCTTTGGTCGGTTCACTTGGTCGCTCCACAGGTGATTTTCCCCATACTTTACACGTTTCTAGGACTTTACTATGTGTATCGTACTTGGTACCATTGGAGATTGGAAGCCACCATGTACCGCAATGATACGACCTACGAGCCGGGAGATAAGTATACGTTGATTCCTACGATCCACCAGTATTTGTGGCAGGTTGTGAAGCGCCGGAGGGACGGTGCCTATCAGCTTGGTGAATATAAGAGCGGACAGATCAAATGGGTCGATCAGGTTGCTTGCGATGTGCACCCTGCCGTCGAAGCCTCCAAGAAGCATCCGAATATCGCCTGCTTCCTGTATTTCTCCTCTTTCGCCTGTGCCCACGTGAAGGAGCACCCCTGGGGCTACGAGGTGCAATGGGCTGACGTAAGGTACCGGCACCGCAAGCAGTATCCTTTCGTTGCCGTGCTGCTGATGGACCGTGAGTTTGAAGCGATCGATTCCTATGTCGGGTGGCTCAGCTCTTCCCGATTGGAGAAAAAGCTGCGGGTCGACTTGTACTAGGTACGGTCGCCCGCTTGTTTTTGTTTTTGAATGGTCCGCCAGCCTGCGTCATTTGTGATAAAATGCAACAATAATTACTGCCATTCATTCTTTTGGGCATGATTTGTGCCATTTTGCAGCTTTAATGGGAGAATCGTGCTTAAAGGCCCTTGGTTTGAAAAGATTGCTGTATTATCTCACAAATTTTATCCTTTTTCGGCTTTATGTCCCGAGAATCTTGCAGAAATGCAGAAATTTAAGAAAACCTCTATCGTTAGACATTCTTTAACGTTCAAAAAAGCCCAAGGAGAATTCTCCTTGAGCTTCTATTGATGAATCCCTTGCAATTAGCGAACTTGGCCTGCGAGTGCTTGCTCTGCGATTTGTACCAGACGACGAGTGATGTGACCACCGATTGCACCGGTATCACGAGTTGCCATGTAACCATAGTAGCCGTCTTGAGGGATTTGGATACCCAGTTCTTGAGCTACCTCATACTTCAATTGATCCAATGCTTGAGAAGCTTGTGGAACTACCAACACGTTGCTGCTGCGGGATTGACCTGCACCCATGTTCAGCACTCCTTTCAATTTTGGATGATGTCTTTGATGTATTTGCAAGCTTGCAAGCTTATTATGTGACGTATGCCGAAACTTATACGCAACTTTTTGAAAAAACTTTTTGAGTTTCAAATGTTACGCCACGCGGGCGTACGGAAAGGCGGTGGAACATATGAATAAAGGACTAGCACTCTTCTTTGCCTTCGTCGGAACGGCATTGCTCGCGGCCATCAGCTACTTTATGGCCGCAGGCCGCCCGTGGATGGCTCTCCTGTTCGGCGGCATTTCGCTGCTTTTCATCGGAGCCGGCTTCATTATTAAAGCCAAATCGAGAAAAAAAGAAAGCTAAGCGACCGCTCCCGCCAGGGAGCCCGCTTAGCTTTCTTTTTACTATCCCAGCCTACAGGGCTACGAAACCCATTTTCTCCTTCACTTGCTTCACCATCAGCTCCGCTTGCTCGTTGGCACGCTCTTTGCCGCTGCGCAGCACATCGTACAGTTCGCCTGAGGAACGAATTTGGCGATAACGCTCTTGCAGCGGCTCCAGCAGCCCCACGACAGCCTCGGCAAGATCCTTCTTAAACGGTCCGTAGCCCTGCCCTTCGTATTGCGCCTCAATTTCCGCCACGGACTTGTTCGCGCATTGCGAGTAGATGCTCATCAAATTGCTGACCTCAGGCTTATTCTGAGGATCATATTTCACTTCTCTTCCCGAATCCGTTACAGCCCGGCTCAGCTTCTTTCGAATGACATCCGGCGAATCGAGCAGTGCAATGAAGCTGCCAGGGTTAGGGCTGCTCTTGCTCATCTTCTTCGAAGCGTCGTCCAAGGACATGATCCTTGCTCCCACTTCCGGGGTGTAAGGCTGCGGAATCGTAAACGTCTCGCCGAAGCGAGTGTTGAACCGGTGTGCCAAGTCGCGCGTCAGCTCGAGATGCTGCTTCTGGTCGTCGCCTACAGGTACCAAATCCGCATTGTAGAGCAGAATGTCAGCTGCCATCAAGGATGGATAAGTGAATAACCCTGCGCCGACTGACTCCTTGCCCGCGGACTTATCCTTGAACTGCGTCATTCGTTCCAGCTCTCCCATGTAGGTGAGCGTCGTCAGCAGCCATCCGAGCTCCGCATGGGCCTTCACCGAGGACTGCAGGAAAACGCTGGCCACCTTCGGGTCAATCCCCGCCGCCAAATAAAGGGCTGCTACCGCCTCCGTTTGCTCCTTCAGCGCAGCGGGGTCCTGAGGAACCGTAATGGCGTGAAGATCCACGACCATGAAAAAGCAATCGTGGGTATGCTGCAGCTTTACGAAATTTTTCAAAGCGCCGATATAGTTCCCCAGTGTCAATTGCCCGCTGGGCTGCATACCGGACAAAACTCTCAGCTTCGTCATCGTATATCACTCCTGTGAATGGATTTATTTCCTGGAACGCAAAAAGGCCTCTCCTCCGCAAGGGACGAGAGACCGTGGTGCCACCCTAATTCGCCGCATGCTAAGCCTGATTGCTGCCGCATGAGCCTTCAATACTCCTGTAACGGGGAGTGTCCGGATCGGCATACTGCTGCGCGGCAAGCAATCGCTCTTCATCCGGGCCCGGATATGCGCAGGTTCAACCTTCAGCTCAAGGATCCATTCGATCGGCCGCCACCCGCCGGTTCACACCACCCACCGGCTCTCTGCAGAGCGTCGCTTCCGTCTACTTATTCCTGTCATCGCTTTGTTAGAGAACATCTTAACGATCTCATCGCCGTTTGTCAAGGAGCGCATCTTACTTTTTTTGTAAAGCTCATCCATAAAAACTCGTCCTATTCCTCTGTTTCCCTGCATACGTTATAATAATAATTATTACGAAAAACAAAAGGGAGACATGTCCATTGCAAACGATGATCCTTCGGTGGGGCACCAACCTTCTGACGGTGCTGTGCCTCGTAATGCTGTTTCTCATTTTTACGCAAAAGCAGCCTCCCGACCTGTCGTTCCTAAACGCAGACAACGTGCAGAGCTTCAAAACCTTGTTCCTCAGCATCATTCTTGAAGCCTTCCCGTTCGTCCTGCTCGGGGTGATCGTATCCGCGCTGCTCCAAATGTTCGTCTCCGAGCAAACGATTCGCCGGTTTACTCCGAAGAATCCGATCCTGGGCGTCTTGTTTGCCTGCGTAGTCGGAATTATTTTTCCTTTGTGCGAGTGCGGAATGATTCCGGTCATCCGGCGTCTCATGAAGAAAGGAATGCCCGTCTACGTCGCCGTCGTCTTTATCCTGGTCGGGCCCATCATCAATCCGGTAGTGTACGCCTCCACCTTCATGGCGTTCCGCAGCCGTCCCGAGATCGCTTATTCTCGTATGGCTCTGGCTTTTATCGTCGCCTTCGTCATCGGTCTCATCATTTACCGTTTTGTTAGAAACAACCCGCTCCGCGGATCCGCTGCAGAACCCGGCAACGCCGTACATAACCATGCTCATGACCATCATGAGCATCACCACCGCCATGAACACCACCATCATCATGAGCACCCTCCTGCCAAAACAAACCGTTTCCTGGCTACCTTCGGGCATGCTTCGGACGAATTTTTTGACATGGGCAAGTATTTAATCTTCGGTGCGCTGCTGACGGCATTGATTCAAACCCTGGTTTCCAGAGAGAGCCTTGTGTCGATCGGTCAAGGGGAGGTCGTCTCCCATTTATTCATGATGGGCTTTGCTTATGTGCTTTCTCTCTGCTCCACCTCGGATGCGTTTGTTGCCTCTTCCTTCGCAACCACGTTCTCGACAGGCTCCCTGCTAACCTTCCTGGTGTTCGGGCCTATGATCGATCTGAAAGGGACGCTTATGCTGTTATCGACCTTCAAGGTCCGGTTTGTCATTTTGTTGTCTTTGTTAACGGCAGTGACGGTGCTTGCCGCCTCATTGCTGTTCGAACGCTTCTTTTTCATGTAAAACCATTTCGTAAGGAGTGTGGGCCGTGAGTCCTCGCGTACTAAGCTTTCATCATTTGCTAAAAGCACTGATTCTATTCGGCTTCGCCATTTATATCGCCCAGCTGGTGCGAACTGACAAGATTCTGCTGTACATTGCCCCCCGTATGGTCGACTATGTCAAGTGGTCCGCCGTCGGCCTGTACGCCATCGCCGTGTACCAGCTGTACCAGACCGTCCGTACCCTTTTCGGCAAGCCTTCCGCGGTCTGCGACTGCGGACATGATCACGATCATGACCACATGCCCTCCCGCTCCTTGCTGAAGAATACCGCGGTCTACGGCATTTTCATTTTCCCTCTGCTGCTGGCCTTCCTCCTGCCGGATACGTCTATGGGCAGCAGTTTGGCTGCGAAGAAAGGGATGAATTTGAGCAGCTCTAGCTCGGTCAAAAAAGACACGCCGGCCGCACCGGCTGACCAGTCCGCGGAAGGCAAAGCCGTCGCGGACAGCAGCGGGCTGTTTCCGTCAGATAAATTCACGCAGCATTATGCCAAGCACGCTGCTGCATTGTATCAACAGGATGTGATCAAGGTTCCGGAGGACATTTATATCGAAACCTTGACCACCGTCGATCTTTACTTAGACCGTTTTGTAGGAAAAAAGCTGGAGCTGACCGGTTTCGTCTACCGTACGGAAGAGATGAAAAGCAATCAATTCGTCGTCGGCCGTTTCTCGATCCAATGCTGCTCAGCGGATGCCGCGCCGTTCGGCGTTCTGATCGAGTACGACCGGGCGCAAACCTACGCTGACGACAGCTGGGTCACCGTCACCGGAACCATTGGAAAAACAAAGTTCAACGATGTGGACATCATGGTGTTAAAGGTAGAGAAGGTAGCCAAAGCGGCCGTTCCGACCGTGCAGTATGTATACCCCAACTATGATTTCGGCACATAACAGGTAAAAAGCCCGGTGACACTGACCGGGCTGTTTTGGTACAATAAGACACAAAATGAAAATGTAGAGGAGCCACTTCCGTGATTCGTCAAATCGATTGGCAGGGAACGCCTGCCTATACGCTTGAAACCGATCAATTGATCGTCAGCATCTGTCCTGCGATCGGCAACAATGTTTACAGCATCTGGGACAAGCAGCTGAAGCGAGAAATGCTTCGAACTCCCGCTTCCCCTACAGAGATGAAGGAGCAGCCCGTTCAGTTCGGCACCCCTATTCTCATGCCGCCGAACCGTATCCGGGAGGGGAAATTCCGCTTCGACGGACGGGACTATCAATTTGACCGCAATAACCCGCTCACCGGCAACCATATTCACGGCGTGATCAAAAGCCAGCCGTGGACCGTGCGTTCCAGCGGAGAGCGGGATGGAAAGCTGTTCATCACATCGGTATTCCGTACGCAGGGAGACGAGTTCATTCAGCGGCAATATCCGCATGATTTGGAATTCGAGCTGACTTATGAGCTGCAAGGCAGCACGCTGCTGCACAAGCTGAAGGTAACCAATCTAGGTTCGGAATCGGCTCCGTTCGGGTACGGCTTGCACACTTGGTTTCTGCTGGACGGGGAGCCGGACAAATGGAAGCTGCAGCTTCCCGTCAGCGGCTTATGGGAGCTTGACGAAACGAACATTCCGCTTGGCCCCATCAGTCCTCTAGGTTCGTACGAGGCTCTGGTCAAGGGAGACGTCCTTCAAGGCTATAACATGGATACCGTCTTCCAAATCGGCGATTATCCGTGTCTTGCCGTGCTGTCGCGCAGCGATGTCGATATTCGATACAGCGGATCCGACCTGTTCAAGCAGTGGGTGATTTTCACCAAAGGAGTTGCCGATCAATTTATTTGTCTGGAGCCTTATACTTGGGTCACCAACGCACCGAACATCGACCAGCCGGCTGAAGTCACAGGGCTCCGGGGCGTCGAGCCCGGCAAACCGCTGGAGCTGGAAGTGAAGCTGGAGGTTGTATACAAGTAAGCTTAGGAATAAATCGTTCTCCCCGGATTCGAATATGAGGGAGAACGATTTTTTCGCTTCACAATTTAAACGTTTCAATGCTATAATTTTATCAGGAATGTTTAAACGTTTAAATTGTTTTAAAAAATAGGATAGGGAGGCTTACCAATGATGGATCAGCAGTATGTGGCGAATGTGGTTGAGCGGCTGCAGCCCAAGGTAGACCGCATGATCGCTCAAATCGGGGACAAATGCCCTCACGTGGCGAAGAAGGACGGCAGCTATGACGACACGGGAACGGATTGGTGGACATCCGGCTTTTGGGGCGGCTTGCTGTGGGTCATGTACGATCTGACGGGCAAAGAGCATTATAAAGAAGCTGCCTGGAGCTGGGATGAGAAGATCGCTCCGTGGCTGCTGAAGGAAACGAATGAATTGCACCACGACGTGGGCTTCCAATTCCTTCCTACCGCAGTCATTAAGCATAAGCTGACAGGAGATCGCGACGGATGGGTCCGCGGCCTGAGAGCAGCCAATTTCCTAGCCGGACGCTTCAATCTGGCAGGTCGATTCATCCGTGCCTGGGAGGGCGATCGAATCGGCTGGGCGATTATTGACTGCACGATGAATCTGTCCCTCCTTTTCTGGGCTTCCCAAACGACCGGAGACCCGAGGTTTCAGCATATTGCCATTGCCCATGCCGACACGGCCTTGGAATACTTCATCCGCCCGGACGGTTCCGTGAATCATATCGTCAGCTTCAATCCGGAAACCGGCGCTTTCATCGAAGCCCTGGGAGGCCAAGGCTACAGTCCGACATCGGCTTGGAGCCGCGGGCAGGCTTGGGCCATCTACGGCATGGCCAATACGTATAAGCACACGAAGGAGCAGCGCTTCCTTGAAGCGGCGAAGCGTGTTGCCCACTTCTTCCTGTCCTCCCTGCCGGAAGACCATGTGCCACATTGGGATTTCCGTGTGGAGCATCTGGAGGGCGAACCGCGCGACAGCTCTGCAGCGGCGATCGCAGCCTCCGGCCTGCTTGAGATTGCGAATCACGTATCCGCCGCAGAAGCCCGCTTCTACACCGATGCAGCCAAGCGTATCCTCCAATCGCTGACAGAGAACTACGCTACATGGGATCAGCCCGATCATGAGGCGATTCTTCTGCACGGAACAGGCCACAAACCGGCGAATTCCAACATCGACGTTTCGCTCATCTATGGCGATTACTACTATGTTGAAGCGATTGCGAAGCTGCACGGCTGGAAGAACAGCATCTTCTAAAAAGGCCAAACAGGCTCCTTCCCATGGACGTATAGCGCCACCGGGACGAAGCCTGTTTCTTTTTTACTTTGATTGCCCTGCGGATAATTGCTTTACCAGCCGTTTCACCTGCGCCAAAGTCTCGTGATGATGCGGATGGTAATCCAGCGGCTCGATAAACTGCAGAAACGCCTGACCGATGGACAGAACTCTTCTGCGGTACTCTTCACCGTCAATTGTATGGACAGCCAGCTGTCTGGGCTCTCTGCCCTGCCGCTCCTCCAGCTCCGTTAGCTCTATGTCCCCTTCGGAGGTATGACGAACACGGAACGAAAAAGCCCGGCATTCCGGGTCCCCGCAGCCGCAGCAGAAGAACGGCATCATACGCCATTCGCGGGGATCAGTGAAACGATCCGGCTCCACAGGCTCCAGTGCGCTGAGCAGCAGAGCCGGCAGCCCCACATCGACGCATAACGGCTCCTCGATAAGCGCCTCCCCTTCCACTACAAGCCTGACATCGGCGTGAACAATTTGTAAATCCTTATCCAGCGACCATCCGCTGCATGTAAGCTCAAAAGACATATCAACGGCCTCCCGGCATATAAAATGTGGCGATAATTTCCATTGTTTTGCATGAGTATATTGAACCGTTTGGTACATACTACCTTATGAACGGAGGTGATAACGATGGGCGCAGGACAATCCCGCAGCAGCAATGTACTGGTTGTTCCACAAGCTTCTCAAGCTTTGGATCAGCTGAAGTATGAGGTTGCACAAGAGCTGGGCATCCAAATTCCTCAGGACGGTTACTATGGTTACATGGCAACTCGTGATACCGGGGCAATCGGGGGCCACATCACACGTCGTCTGGTTCAAATCGCCGAGCAGCAATTGGCCGGCAAATTCACACGATAAGCAGTACGAAGCATACTTAGGAAGGTGACTCCTTGAGGGGTCGCCTTTTTCATTATACTACAATCAGCAGGAAAAGCCGCATCAGGACGTCTCGCGACGCTGCTGCGGCAGGAACAGATAAATAATAAGATGAGTGCACATGAATTATTAACGTATTAACGGCTCGACCGAGCCTCTCCAAACAAGCTTGCCATGTTATAATTTGACTCGAAAATAACACTGGTGCAGAGCGTATTCTGCCTCATAGCGAATTCGAATTGAATTTCGCCGTGGGACCAGCGTTTGAGCTTCAGTGACTCCAGTGCCGTTTCTCTAAACGAAACCTGGTGGTCCTCCGTCAATCCTTTCTCGAGCTTCTGAAGCTGCCTTCCTTTGCTTTCCAGAGGAAAATGGCGAATGCCGAACTTTCCAATGACGTTATTGCGAATTTGAACGAACACCGTACCTGATGTCAGATGTGCCAGCTCTTCCTTCAATTCCCGGAATACAAGGTCGATCTGTCTGGCCAATGGGAGTTGTTCAAGAATCATTAGACACCTCCTTTCCTATTCCATAAATGGTGTAATCTGTATATTACTAGGACTGCAGCCCTATTATAGGATAGCTTTCTCCTATGAATCAACATGAATTTTGCAACTTTCTTAAAACTTTAGCAAATCCTACAAAATGATACAAAAAAAGACAGGAGTCATCCCTCCTGTCGAATACCTATTCTTCATCCAGCGCTTCGGCATTGAATTCAATGATGTTATGATCGGGATCCAGTACATAGATCTGGGGGAAGCCCGCTTTGGCCCGAGGTCTCGCTTCATAAGCGACTCCTTGGCGATCAAGCCACGCCCTCGTTTCTTTATAGCTGCTCACCCGGATAGCCATGTGTCCATCTCGCGTATCGATGCCGCTTTGCCGTCTCGTCTCTCCCTCGTGCACGATCAGGTGCAGCTGCTGCCCTGCGGCGCCCACGGCAAACCACGCCCCGGGAAAATCAAACGGCGGCCGCGCAATCTCCTGCAGTCCTATGACCTCGCGGTAAAACGTTTTGGAGCGTTCCAAATCACTTACCGTTATGCTGACATGATGGAGCCCTTCCACAGGAATCATCGTCATCCTCCCTCCGGATCGTTCCGATTATCCTTTAACTATAAGAGACATAGCCGTCCTTTTGCAACCGAAGCACCTTCGAGAGCGGAATGCCGGTTTGCTGATGCACATCGTAGACCGTACTTCTCGGATTGTTTTTCACAAATTCCCGGAAGGTTCTATAGATTTGGTCTTGGTTGACCTTACATTCAGCACAATATTCGGTATATGCAGCTTGGATATGCAGCTTACCGCACTCCTTGCAGTTGGTCAGTGACATGATCGATTCCCTCGCTTTTTCCTGAATACGGTTCGACTCTTGTCCTGTTATTATAAAGGATTTATCCGATATTCGACACGGTTCCAAAGATATAGTTCAAAAGCTATAGACCGCTCTCTCTCAGAGATGTTATAATTCACCATAGAAGTCGAAATTAGGGGAAGAAAGCGTTATCTTTCTGCCCTGCCTATCAAAAGAAGGGATTGGTTGCATGAACTGGTTTCAAAGTTTGTCGATTAAGAAAAAGCTGCAGTTCGGATGTTACACGCTCGTTGCGTTGTACTCCCTTGCTCTGCTGTTTCTCATTTATCAAGCAGAGGGAAGCAAGACGCTTGGTTTCACGTTTCTTATCCTGATGATTGCACTGAGCTTCCCGATTATTCGTTTTCTTGAGAGAGCGCTTACAGATCCTATCTCCGACATTTCCCGGGTCGCTCTCAACATCGCCAAGGGCGATTTCTCCCAGAAGGTACCTGTGAACTCTAACGATGCGCTCGGCGAGCTGGCGGAATCGTTCAACCGGATGATGGACAAGCTTCGCGAGATCTTGAAGGATACCGGAAGCACCTCCAAGCACGTCTTTGAATCCAGCCGCGATATTTATTTCAAGAATGAAAGCTTACGGTCGGTTCTGGAGCAGGTGTCCGTTTCCTCCGGGGAGCTGGCTGCCGGCGCCAACCAGATCTCTGAGGAAATTGTGGGCGTTTCGATGGCCACCAAGGATATTGAACAGAAGGTATCCTCTTATACTAGCGCAACCCGCGAAATGAACTCCCGCTCCGGATATATGATCGAGCTTGTGGAGAAGGGGCTTCAGGCCGTTGAGATTCAAAGCGCCGGCATGAAGAAGAACGTCGAGGCAACCGCCAACGTATCGCATACGATCGACCTGCTGGCGAAGCAGACCAACGGCATCTCCCAGATTACCCGATCGATCTCGGATATCGCGGAGCAGACGAATCTTCTCTCCTTGAACGCTTCGATTGAGGCGGCCCGGGCCGGCGAGCACGGCAAAGGCTTTGCGGTCGTTGCGCAGCAGGTTCGAAAGCTGGCCGAGGAATCGACGACCTCCACCAAGGAGGTATTCAGCCTCGTCCGCAACATCGAGCAGGGCATTCAGCAGGCGCTTCACCATATCGCTCAGAACGAGCAGGTCGTACAAGAGCAAACGAAACTGATTAACGAGACGGAAGCGGTATTTGCCCAGATTGTGGACAGTGTGAAGTTCATCTCCGAGCAAATCTCCACCTTCGCCCAGGAGAGCGAGCATATGCTGGCTAGCGCTCAGCAAATTTCCGGTACCATGGAGAACATCTCCGCCATCACGGAGCAATCGGCTGCGGGCACTGAGGAGGTCTCCTCTTCTATGAAGGAGCAAATCAATGCCGTACAGGAGATCGTCAACCGCTCGGAGGAAATGACGAAGCTCGTCACCCAGCTGCAGCAGATGATGTCCGTCTTTAAATTGTAGGCAAGATGACCTTTAGGGTTCCAACCACACTCGAAGTCGTGTCCAAAACGGTAAGGACACGACTTCATAGGCGGTCGGTATGTTACAGGTTTTGAAGGCCCCCTTGTTCATCTTTGAATTGCACATTTGTGCTATCATGCAACTTTTTTCCATTTTTATATCGATTTCAAAAAGATTTCTGCATTTATACCACTTTCCAAGAGCATTCGCCCCGTTTTCAGCCATTGTGCCCTCTCAAAGATGCTCATTCTCACAAATCTCGTTCAAAATCCCGCTTGGGTCACGAATTCTGCCCATAAAGATGATTTTCATAACGTTACAAGGAGCATTACCTGCCCGATATAAACGTAAGACGCCCGTA
This sequence comes from Paenibacillus silviterrae, assembly GCF_030167925.1. Lineage (GTDB taxonomy): Bacteria > Bacillota > Bacilli > Paenibacillales > NBRC-103111 > Paenibacillus_G > Paenibacillus_G silviterrae. The sequence continues at coordinate 4,853,947 of NZ_JASKUT010000001.1, read as the reverse complement.
ACGCGATTTTTTCATCTTAAGGTGGAAGATGAACACATATTTGGTACAGTAAGGTGATTTCATAACGTTACAAGGAGCATTACCGGGCCGTGTTAAGCGCCAGACTCATTGTAACGCGATTTTTGCATCTTAAAGTGGAAGATACCCGCATTTTTGGTGCATTAAGGTGATTTCATAACGTTACAGGGAGCATTACCGGGCCGTGTTAAGCGCCATTTTTGCGCCTTCGTGTTGCCCATGCCATTTGGCAACCTTAACTTCGAGAATGTGGGGAGGTACTCCTGCTTTTGAATGCCGAATAACCTTATTCCACAAGGGCTTTCTAATTATGAAATTGACTTCATTTGCAGCATTGCATCCTTTATCGGATGCTTGACTGCCTTCATAAGCGGAAAACCAAAAGGGCTGTCCCCCAACAAGTAGAAATTCTACTTGTGAGGAGACCGCCCCTTTTTTATGTTCGACTGAATCCTACTCCGTCAGCCGCAAAAATTCCTCTACATCCTTTACCGTCACGTCCATCGCCTGCTGCCAGAAGTCGGGCTTCCGCAGATCGACGCCGAGATGCTTCTCCGCCAGCGCTTCTACGGTCATGCGGCCCGTATCCCGCAGCAGAGCAATATATTGCTCCTCGAATGCCGCGCCTCTCTGCAGCGCCTCCGCGTACAAGCCCGTGCTAAACAGGTAGCCGAAGGTGTACGGGAAATTATAGAAAGGCACCTCCGTGATATAGAAATGCAGCTTGGATGCCCAAAAATGCGGATGGTACTCATCCAGCGCATCCCGAAACGCCTGCCTTTGTGCCTTCACCATCAGCTCATTCAGACGTTCTATGCTGACAAGTCCAGCCCGGCGCTCCTCGTAAAATGCCGTTTCAAACAAAAACCGGGCATGAATATTCATGTAGAACGCAACCGAGCGCTGAATTTTATCCTCCAGCAGCGTAAGCCTCTCTTCTTCGGTGGCTGCCCCCTTCACCGCTGCGTCAGACACCACCATCTCTGCGAAGGTAGACGCCGTCTCCGCTACGTTCATAGCGTACTCCTGCGCCAGCGCAGGAAGGTCGTTCATGACGTGCTGATGGTACCCGTGACCCAGCTCATGCGCAAGCGTGGAAACATTGGACGCAGTACCTGCATAGGTCATGAAAATGCGGGTTTCCTCGGCAATCGGAAACGAAGTGCAGAATCCCCCCGGCCGCTTCCCCGGACGGTCCTCAGCCTCGATCCATTGGTTCTCGAAGGCCTTCACGGCAAAATCAGCCAGCTTCGGGCTAAACCGCCGGAACTGCTCTACGATAAGCTCGGCCCCCTCATCATAGCTGTAATGCTTGCTGCCGCGTCCTACCGGCGCCTCTACGTCAAACCAGCTGAGCTTCTCCACGCCGAGCAGCTTAGCTTTACGCTCCAGATACTGCACGAAAATATCCTTGCTTCGCTCGATGACGCCCCACATGGCGTCAAGCGTTTCCTTCGACATCCGGTTCACCGCAAGCGGCTCCTTATGGATCTCCTGCCAGCCTCGGCGCTCATAAAGCTTAAGACGGAAGCCCGCCAAATGGTTCAAGGCATCGGCGCAATACTCCGCATGCTCTCCCCACTTGCTTTCCCATCGGCGGAATAACGTCTCTCTAACGGTTCGGTCGGGGCTGTGCATCTTGTTCGCCGCTTGACCGGCCGTCAGCTCCATGACCGCTCCCTTCTCTTCGAACGGAACGCGAAACTTGCTCACCGTTGTATTGTAAAGCTCTCCCCAGCCATGGTACCCGTCAACGGCAAGCTCGTTGATTAACGCCTCCTGCTCCGGAGGAAGCTTCTCTGCGGCTAACGCCCTTCGCTCCTCGAGCGGATAGGCAATGGCCTGAATGGCCGGATAGGCAAGAAATGCATTCCAGATTCCATCCTCGATTCTCGTCAAGTAGTCGTCCAGGCGGGTCAGCGCAGAGGCATAACCAGCGCCCATCGATCTTACTTGTCCTGACAAAATGACCGCCTGTTTGTCCGCTTGATTCTCCGCCGACAGGCAAGCTGTGAAGGAATCGGCCTCCCGAAGCTTCTTCCCTGCGGATTGCAGCAGCTCAAGCACAGGCATCAGGCTGGCCTGGACAGCTTCTGCAGAATCCGGCACGGGCAGGTCTCCCAGCAGGTTCACTAGCATGGAAATATCAGAGTGAAGACCTTCCATGAAGCCTGCGAATTCCGCCGATCGGCTTCCTCCCGGGAAAAATCGTTCCAAATTCCAAGTTTGCGGCAATGGATGCTGCATCCGAGCACCGATCCTCTCTCGATTGAAGTATGACAATGCTATCTTTCATTAAAGCATATTTTGGAGAGAAACCCAAAATGCAGCCGCACCTTAAATTACGCTGTATTTTCGTTATCAAATATGGTTAAATGAAGTCTGTAGATCTATTGACAGGAGGGCCTTTCTTATGAAACCGCTGCAAATTTCACCCGAAACCGCACAGAAGCTGGCCAAAGAGCTGAACGTCCCTATAGAGCATCTCATGCACATGCCGCAGCACATTTTACTGCAAAAGCTCGCAGAGCTGGCCAAAAAGCCATGATTCCTTTCAGCCATACTTGGCCGTACGAAACCATCGGGGAAGATATCTACGTGCAGGCCTGCCCGTTTTGCGATAGCAGCAACGTGATGCTCCCCCTGCAAAAAAAGGATTTGGCTGACATCCAAAGCGGTGTAAAGCGTTTACTTGTATTTCCATGCTGCCGGAACCGGCTGCGCATCGTGGATGCCGACCGGGATTACCTGCTCGCCAGTAAGCCCCTTCGCCAAGGACAGTAACCAATTCCCCTTAAGCAAACAAAGGCTCTGTACTGAAAACAAAGCTGGATTGAGGGAACCATGTCCATGTATCAAATTCCGTTAACTAATGCATGTGCGTTAATTGCTTTAAGCTATATCGCCCTTAAGCTTCGCAACGTCGCGCTGTTCGATAAGGTATCGGGGCTGGCGGCTCCCTTTCTCACCGGAATCGCCAGCATTATCATGATGCTGCAGCCGTTCCCGAGCGAGCTGCTGAGCGATCTCAGCTTTGCCCCTATCGTCATGGCCGGGCTGCGATTCGGTTGGAAGACAGCCATTCTTTCATCCTTGCTGCCGGCAGCGTATGTTTACATGTTTCCGCAGGAGGATTGGCTGCATCTGGTGTTTCAGGAGCTGTTCATTCCGGCCATCGTCAGCTCGCTGTTTCACCGTACCGAATATGAGAACGGCTATTCCGTCATTCGGATGACGGACGGGCTCTATATTTGCCTGCTGCTGACCGTGGCGCGCATTCTTTTGCACGCAGGAGACCATCAACTGACAAACGGAGGCTTCTGGTTGACCCAGCTGTTTATGTTCGGTGTCTCGGGAGCAGCTATAGCCGTTCTCGTCTATATGTTCAATGAAGAGAATAGAACGTGGATGCTGCAGCGCAAGCTGGAGCTCGAAGCGAATCAGGACGGCCTGACCCGGCTGCCTAATCTTCGCGGCTTTCTGGATATCGCCGGACGTACCATCCGAAGTCGTAGGGTGGCCATCTTGATGATCGACATCGATAATTTCAAAATGTTCAACGACACGTTCGGTCATTTGCAAGGGGACCAGCTGCTTCGAGAAGTGGGCTCCATCCTCCGCGCAACCATTGATGTACAGGATTACGTGGCCCGTTACGGGGGCGAGGAATTCATCATCCTGAGCCATAGCACGGACCGGAGAGCCCTCGAGGCTTATGCCCAGCGGTTATGCGATGCGGTTGCCGAGAATCCTTTTGTCACACGGGATAAGGTACGTACTACCATTTCCATCGGGATTTCCCTTGCCCGCGCTGCCCAAGCGGATTTGACACAGCTCATTGCCGAGGCCGATGAAGCGTTGTACGAATCCAAATTTATGGGCAAAAATCGGTACACCATGTACCAGAAGCATATTTCCTTTCATGAATTTCCTCCGATTTCCAATGAAACCAAATAACGCTTAACCGATGAGCTGCAAGCCTCATCCGGTTAAGCGTTTATTGTTATCCCTAGGTCGATTCTTCCACTTCTTCTTCGAGCTCCACTTTCTCTGCGGCCATATCCTCGCGAGTCACGACCCACTGCTCGCGACAAGCCCGGATCATGGCGGCATCCACGATCTTTTTATCGTTAATGACGCGGCTAAACCACTTCACGGCTTGGTTGTAATGCTTCAAGCGCCGGCTCAGCTCTCCCATCAAGTACATCAGGCGTGCATTGTTAACCTCGCCTGCCTCCGTTTCGAACGTCCGGGTATACTCATCCAGCGCGTATTGCAAAAACCGGTTCTCTTGCTCGGCATCGCCCTTATACCGATACAGCCAGGCAATATGATGAAGCAGCCCTGCAATGACGCGACCCTTCTCATTCTTCAGCTGAGCCGTAACCAATGCCAGCTTATAGGAAAACATCGCATCGTCCCAGCTTCGCTCTCCGCTGAGATCTCTCATTTCCCAGCGGTCCGCGATCTTTTCCTTGAACGCCATACGCTGAGAAGCCGTCAGCTTGTCCGTGGAATTCTCCGAACTGGTATAGCCGCAATACGGGCAAACCCGGACAACATAATAGTCCGGATTGATTTCCTTGTAATGAATACAGAAATCGGTGTCCGTTTTCACCGACTTCTTGAAGCTCGGACGGACACGAGAGGATTGAAACGTTGCTTCGCAATAAATACAATTCACTTTGACTTGGAACAAAGGCTCAACCACGAAATTCCCCACTCCCATGCATGATATCGATCCCCGTGCTATGCATCAAGGAGTATTGACAAAGTGATATGCCGGCCCCTGGAGCCGCTCAAGTACCGCCTCCTTCAGCGCCTTCTCCATGCCTACCTCATCCAAGGCATTGGCCATACAGCTCAGCCATGCGGCCGCCCGCTCAGGCGTAATCTCAAAGGGCAGATGTCGGGCCCGCATCATGGGATGCCCATACTGCTCGGAGTATAACGGCGGCCCCCCGAAAAATTGGGTTAGAAACAGATATTGCTTCTCCATCACCGGCGTAATATCCTCAGGGAACAACGGACCCAGCTTCGGGTGCTGCTGCACCTTCGGGTAGAAGGCCTCCACAATCCTTCGGATTCCTTCCGGGCCGCCCATCATGTCGAATAGCGTCACATTGTGCTGTTCACGACTCAAGCTGCTCATCTCCTACATCATGCTTCTAAAATTGAAAAAAGATGCTAATGCACAAACCGCAATTAGCATCAGGAATGGTGGGACGATTACGTTGAATTTATGCCGAGAAATAAAGGACTAGCTCTCCAAATCCTCTTCCGCCGAGGTCATTAATGTTTCCCTTATGACATAAACAAATGCACAAACGAGAATACCGGCAATTACGCTCATCATAAGGATCACCCCTATCTCGTTCGTTAGAAGAAGACGAAATGTAAGCGGAATGTCTTCTCTAACGTTAGTACAATTGTACCATAAATCACTTCAAATTTCAGCACTTCGCTGGAAGTTAACAAATATTTATGAGCACGGCTTGTACAAGGAAGGGGCATGAGATGCGGGACTTGTACATATATCTGAATGAAGTCGCAATTGACGCGAAGGGGTAGATGGTTCCTATGCGAAAAAGCAACGCTCCGGCCTTAGCGGTAGCTGCACTTGCCGTTGCTTTGGCCGTTATGATGCTCATGTTCCCGGCCGAATCGTTCCATGCTTCAATCAAAGGTATCGTTATTTGGTGGGACGTGCTCTTTCCGGCATTGTTCCCATTCTTTGTTATATCGGAGATGATGCTCGGGGTCGGACTGGTGCACTTCTTCGGCACCCTCTTCGATCCTTTAATGCGGCCTCTGTTCCGCATCCCCGGCATCGGCGGCTTCGTGATGGCTATGGGCTTCGCCTCCGGCTATCCTGTCGGAGCAAAGCTTACCTCCCGTCTCTGGGAGAATCGCCTGGTCAACCGGGAAGAAGGCGAGCGGCTCGTCTCCTTCACGACATCCTCCGATCCGATCTTCCTGATCGGCGCCGTTTCGGTCGGCTTTTTTCACGATCAAGCCTTAGCGGTTGTACTCGGAGCGGCACATTACGGAGGAGCCCTGCTGGTAGGCTTCCTGATGAGGTTTCACGGAAAGGCATCTCCGGGTAATCATGTTCAGGAGGCGGTGGAGAAGCAGGCTCGCAAGCATTCCCTGCCGAAAAATATTTGGCTTCGCGCCTTCGAAGCGATGCATGAAGCACGGATGCAGGACGGCCGAACTCTCGGCAAAATGCTCCAGCAGGCGGTCGGCTCGGGTTTGCAGCTGATTTTTGTAGTCGGGGGCTTGGTCGTTTTTTTCTCCGTCGTTATGGAAGTCATGACCTCCGGGCATATCATGGGCTACTTATACATACTAATCAATTCGATCCTACATTTCATCGGAACGCCGCTCGGTCTGTCCCAGGCGGTGGCTAACGGCATCTTCGAGGTCACCTTGGGAGCGAAGGCTGCAGGCGGTGCCGAAGGCGTTCCTCTCGTCTATAAAGCTGCGATCGCGGCGTGGGTGCTGTCTTGGGCGGGTCTGTCCGTTCATGCACAGGTAGTCAGTATTTTGCATCATACCAACCTTCGCTATCTGCCTTTCTTCTTGGCACGCATCCTTCACAGTATCTTAGCCGGGCTGCTGGTCCTCTTGCTGTGGGGTCCGCTAACCCCTTATAGCGAGACCATTGCTACTCTTGTGCCGAAGCCGGATGTAACGACCCCTCTCGCCACTTTCTGGACCCATACGGTACCGATTGCCGGACTTGGCTTCCTAGCCGTACTTGGCTGCTTGCTATTGCTCTCCTTGCTTGTTACTCTTGGAAAGAGATGTATGAAGTGGAATTGAGTTTACGATACTATAGCAGGTGCAGCCTAGATGTACGCAACGTTATAAGCTGGTCTAAAATAACGCCGCCATGCCGCCTGCTTTTGCCAAGAGTGCGGTATGCCGGCCGGGTAGAGGTGAAACGGTTTGCCATCCATGTACAGGTACATTCCGAAGACGATGTCGCTTCCCCCCGCTCTGGAACGCCTTCCGGAGCTTGCCTACAATCTGTGGTACAGCTGGAATGAGAGCGCTAAAGCACTGTTCGCCCGAATAGATTCAGAGCGGTGGGATCATGTGCAGCATAATCCCGTCCGGCTGCTTCTAGAGACCGAGCCTGCAGCCTTCGAGGCGCTTGCCCGCGATGCGGCCTTCCTGCAAGATTATCAGGCTGTGCTGCAAGAGTTCGACGCGTATGCCGGTGCCGGCACATGGTTCGAGCAGCAGTACCCCCAGCATGTGCATCAGGCGATCGCTTATTTTTCCGCGGAATTCGGCTTCCACGAATCGCTGCCGATCTATTCCGGGGGGCTCGGCGTGCTTGCCGGGGATCACTGCAAATCGGCAAGCGATCTCGGTCTGCCGCTTGTAGGAATCGGGCTGATGTATAAGAAGGGCTATTTTGTCCAACGAATCGACGGCGAGGGCAATCAGCATGCCGAGTCGGTGACCTATGATTTCGGGAAGCTGCCGATTTTGCCCGCATATGCCAGAACAGGGAGCGGCGAGGCCTCCGAATATTCGGATGAGGAGCTGGTCATCCAGGTGCGGCTCGCTGATCGGATCGTGCATCTCAAGATATGGCAGGTGCAGGTTGGCCGAATCTCCGTTTTTCTTCTGGATGCGGACATCGACGGCAACAGTCCTTGGGATCGCGAGCTGACGGCCCAGCTGTACGGCGGAAATCAGGATGTACGGATCGCCCAGGAGGTGCTGCTTGGGATTGGAGGCGTAAAGGCGCTCCGGGCGCTTGGCATTCCCACAGGCACGTATCACATTAATGAGGGGCATGCGGCATTCCTGACCTTAGAAAGACTCCGGGAAGAGCTTCTTAAGGGGCTCCCCTTTCATGTAGCGGTTGAGGTCATTCGAGCCAGCACGATTTTTACGACTCATACACCGGTACCTGCCGGGCACGATGCGTTCCCCCTGCCGATGTTCGAATATTATTTCAGCTGGCTGTTCACAGAGTACGGCGAATACCGGGAAGCCTTCACCCGGCTCGGTCTGGACGAAGGCAAGCAGCTGTTCAACATGACGCATCTTGCACTCAATATGGCTTCTTTGCGCAACGGTGTGAGCAAGCTGCACGGTCATGTATCGCGGGATATGTTTAGAGCGTTCCATGGCAACATTGATGTACGTGAGGTGCCCATCGGTCACGTTACAAACGGAGTTCATATGAGCACTTGGCTGGCGCGGGAGCTTAAGGAGCTCTACGGGCAGTTCCTTCCTGGGGATTGGGTCGGTATGCAGGCAAGCGAGCACCTCTGGAAGTCGATAGATGTGGTGCCGACGGAAACGCTCTGGAAGGTTCATCTCGGGCTAAAGGAAAAGCTCGTGGATTACGCCCGGGCCAACATGCGGGAGCATCGCCGGCGCATCGGAATGTCACAGGACCGGATCGAGGAAGTCAACGGCTACCTGAATCCTCGGGCATTAACGATTGGGTTCGCCCGCCGGTTTGCGACCTATAAGCGCGCCAATCTGATATTTAACAATCTGGATCGACTGGATCGGCTGGTGAACGATCCGGAGCGTCCGGTTCAGTTTCTGTTTGCAGGCAAGGCGCATCCGGCTGACCATCCGGGTCAGCAGCTGATCCGGGAAATCTATCGCGTATCTCAAATGGACCGCTTCCGAGGGAAGGTCGTCCTGCTGGAAAATTACGATATGAACTTGGCACGTTATTTGGTTCAAGGGGTTGATGTGTGGCTTAACAATCCGCGCAGGCCTTATGAAGCGAGCGGCACAAGCGGCCAGAAGGCGGCTATGAACGGCGTCCTTAACTTCAGTGTGCTTGACGGCTGGTGGGAGGAGGGCTACGACGGAACGAACGGCTGGAGCGTCCACGGTACGAACGACGCCGACTGGGAGACCCAGGAGCGCGAGAATACGGAATCGATCTATACGGTTCTGGAGAATGAAATCATACCGCTTTATTACCGTGACGGCGAGCTGCCGTCCGGCTGGGTGGCGCGAATGAAGCGATCGATTCGAACGTTGACCCCGGCCTACAACACGAACCGGATGGTTATGGATTACACGAACGGCTCCTACGTGCCGTCGCTGCAGCGGACGAAGCACTTTATCTCCAATGCTTATGATGCGGCTACGAAGGTAGCCGATTACAAGCGGTTTATGACGCAGAACTGGAAGCAGGTTCGGATTAAAGAGGTTGCGGATGGCGGCAGCGGTGCTTTTGGGGGGAAGAAGGAAGTGTCGGCAACCGTGGCCTTCGGTCCGGTATGGCATCAGGATACAGCCGTGGAGCTGGTGTATTACGAAGAGCGCCCCGATGGGTGGCATCCCGTTGTGGTCACGATGACGCAAGCCAAGGAGCTTGCGGACAATACGTATTTATACCGCGCTGTGATCCCTGCACATTTGCGCCATGTCGCGCACTTCCATGTCCGTGTTCATCCGATCAGCGCCAACTTTGCAAGATCCTTCGAATTGCCTTTGGTCACACGCTGGTAAGCTGCTCGGGCCAAGTACTAAGTGCCGCTCCTTCGGGGGCGGTTCTTTGCGCTTATTCCGGGCATTGTAATCAGGGCAAATATTGATTATGATGAAATTACACGTTTGGTGTAGGAGGATACCCCCATTGAAATACAATGTTGTGCACCGTGGCGATGAAATATCGATTCAACTGATGCATACGTTTCATCAACTGATTCAAGAGTATGGCTTGGTCTTGGACGAATCGTCGCCGGACATTGTTCTCTCCATCGGAGGAGACGGCACGCTGCTGCATGCGTTTCACCGGTATAAGGACCAGCTCGATCATATTGCCTTTGTGGGCATTCATACGGGACGCCTCGGCTTCTTCGCCGATTGGAAGCCCGATGAAGTGGAGCACCTGGCCCGCTTGATGGGTGAAAGTGCGCAGCAGAACGATCTTCGCGTGGTGAAATATCCGCTGGTCGAAATTCAAATCACGACGATGCAGGGCATCGAAACGGAGCTCGCGTTAAACGAGTTCACGCTCAAGGGCGTCGACGCCACGCTGACCGCCCAATTACATATCAACGATGAGCTGCTCGAGACGTTCCGCGGCGACGGCATCTGCATCTCGACCCCGTCGGGAAGCACGGCATACAACAAGAGCCTTGGCGGCGCCATTGTGCATCCGTCGCTGGATGCAATTCAGATTGCGGAGATCGCCTCCATCAACAACCGCGTCTTCCGGACGCTCGGATCCCCGATCCTGCTGCCGAAGCATCATCACTGCGACATTTATCCGAAGGCGAATCAGAACATTTTGCTTTCGCTGGATCATGTGTATATGCAGCGCAACGACATCGTATCCATACGGAGCATGGTGGCGGCCGGCAAGAAGGTAAAGTTCGCCCGCTTCCGCCCCTTCCCTTTCTGGAGCCGCGTGCGCGAAGCGTTCATCGGGTATGAGATGAACTAGCAAAAAACCCGCCTTCAGCGGCCCGTCCGATCGATGGACAAGCCTGCTAAAGGCGGGTTTTTGCTGTGATGGTTCATCTTATCTGCCGCGCCACTTGCTAATGAGCTGCTCACGCTGCCGGGCAGCCAGATCGAAGCGGTAGGATTCGAGCAAGCGTCCTAGGTATGCAGGGGACAGCATCCGGTTCAAGGGAATATCGGGAAGCACGGGATACGAGAATGCCGTATTCATATAGTAGGTTTGCGCCTCGCTGGAAAGCACAAAATCGACCAGCATCTTGGCAGCCTTCGTATTGCTGCCGTTCTTTAAAATGGAGACGGCGCCGATCTCCCAGCCCGCTTGCGGGGGAACGATGGATAAAGTGGAATATCCCGAATTGGCAAAGCGCAATTGATCTCCAAGAAAGCTGATGACCGCAGCCACCTCCCCCACCGCCAGCCGCTGAGCGGAAGTAATCCCCGAAAATGACGTCGACACACTTTGCTGCTTAAGCTCCTTCATAAGCTCAAGCGCCCGTTCCTCCCCTCTCTCCTGCGTCAGGGAGGCCAGCAGCGTGTATCCGGTTCCTGACGTTTCCGGGTCGGGGATCTCGATTCTGCCCTTCAGTTCAGGCCGCAATAAGTCTTCATACGTCTCAGGTGGCTCCATCCTTGCCAATGCGGGATCCTGCTTCCAAACGTTCTGATTGATACCGATAGAAAGCGGCCCCAAATACATGCCTGTCCAGTGACCTTCGGTATCTTTATATCGATCGGGAATGCGCTCGGTTGCCGGGGAGGTGTGCCGTATCGATTTCTTATTGTTCTTCAGCTGCTCATGCAAATCCGCAGGTCCTCCCAACACAACGTCGATTCCGCTTTTTTTCAAGGTCAGGAGATGATAGGCTGCTTCCCCGCTGGACATACGGATGAGCTCATACGGCTGTCCTGTGGTCTCTTTAAATTTTTCTAATAAAATGCGCCCCTCGTCCTCCTGAAAAATGACGTAAATCTTCAGGGGCTGGCTGCCGGAAGGGTTTTGAAAGAAGCGGTAGCCTAACCATAAGCACACGAGTACAATGCTGATTATGAGCGCCATTTTTTTCACCTGCTTCACAACCTTTCATGATGCCTTATAAATAACGCTCCAAACAGAAAAAAGGAAAACCCGTAGTTTTCCTTTCCCCTAGTTTAGGCTATTACGTCAGCTTAATCAAATGAATTTTATCAGCCATGGCTCGAAGCTCGACTTGGCCTCGGTAGGAAATCTCGCCGATATCATAAGCATCGACAATCCATTCCTTGCCATCCTCCGCTTGGAGGAAATACCGCTCCTTCTCGCCTTGGAACATGGAGGAAACGACTTGGCCGTTCATAATAAATTGTCCGGCATCCGGCTGATTCATCCGCAAGGATTCGGGACGAATACAGAGCTTGACCTGCTCGCCATGCGCCAGCGTTTCCGTAGTCGGCAATGTCAGTGTCTGATCGCTATGGCCGAACGATACACAGGCCGTACCATTACCTGCGCTGAGCACGACAGCATCCAGAAAGTTCGTTGTCCCAATGAAATCGGCAACATAGGCGGTTCGAGGCTTGTAATAAATTTCATGAGGCGTGCCGCACTGATCGATGGCTCCTTTATTGAATACAACGATCTGATCGGACATCGACAGCGCCTCGAGCTGATCGTGAGTCACATAAATGACAGTTAAGCCCAGCTCCTTTTGGATATTTCTCAGCTCCACCCGAACCTCTTCACGGAGCTTGGCGTCCAAGTTACTAAGAGGCTCATCCAGAAGAATGATCGGGGAGTTCATCACGATCGCACGCGCCATCGCTACACGCTGCTGCTGCCCACCGGACATCTGGTGAGGATACCTTTCCTCCAGCCCCGTTAATTTCACCTTGTCGAGCGCCGCCTTCACCCGCTGCTGCACTTCAGCCTCGGGGCGCTTCTGAATATCGAGCCCGTAGGCCACATTATCGAACACGGTCATATGAGGGAACAATGCATACTCTTGAAACACCATAGGCGTCCCGCGTTTATATGGCGGCAAGTCGTTAACTACGCGTCCATCCATCCGTATTTCTCCTTCGTCGATCGTATAGAACCCTGCAATCGATCGGAGAAGCGTTGTTTTCCCGCAGCCGCTGGGCCCGAGAAAGGTAATAAACTTCCCTCTTTCAATGGTAAGATGAATATTTTTCAAGACATGATTCTCACCAAAGACCTTGTTTACATTTTTTAGCTCAAGCAATGTTTGCGTACTCACATCAGCCACTCCTTACCTTAAAAATCAAATATTTTTACCTTGTCGCGGAAAATCAGCTTCATCACGCCGAGCGTAGCCAAAGTGGCCGCCATTAGTCCCACGGCAACCGCCGCCGCCCAGTAATAGGTTCCCGTTTCGGCATAATTGAAGATCGATACGGCCGCAACAACCCATTTGGGTGTAATAAGAAACACAATCGTACTTAAGGTGTTCATATTTTTCATGAAGGCGTATACGAAGTTGGCTACGATCGTTTTCTGAAGCATCGGGAACACGATGGTAGTCAAGGTTTTGCGGCTATCGGCTCCTAGATTCGTAGCCGCTTCTTCAATCGATTTGTCCACCTGCTTGAAGGAGGCGATTAATCCGCGGTAACCGACAGGCATTTGCTTCAGCAGCATAGCGACGATAATTAGGACAGCCGAACCCTGGAGCATAATCGGACCGGAGCTGAAGGCGACGATCAGTGCCAAACCCACGAAGGTACCCGGCAGGGCAATCGGCAGGACCGCGGTGAAATCAAGCAGCCTTTTCCCCGGAAACACTTTACGCACGACAATGTAAGCCAGAACCAGGGCAAAAGCGACAGCCAGAATCGAGCTGATCAGCGACAATACCAAGCTGTTCAGAACGGCTGGACTTGATGCATTGAAAACCACCTTCATCATATGATCCATGGTAAAGGTATTGTCTCTGCCGAAGTTTTTAGTAAAGGCGAACAACAGCGTAATGGCGAACATGGCCATGATAAAAATGGAAATGACAGCATTCAGCGAGAAAAGTAATACGTCTACACCTTTGGAGGTGGTCACCCGCTTCAATCCCGACACAGGCTTTCCCGTAATGGTAGAAAACGAGCCTTTAGATAAAACCCTTTCCTGTATGATGAACACAATGAGTGCCGGAATCACCAAGATAATTCCCATCACGGAAGCCAGTCCCGGCTCATTATTAATGATTTCCCCGTAAATTTCTACCGCCAGCAGGGAGTAATTTCCCCCAATCAGCTTAGGGTTGCCGAAATCGGCAAAGCAGTTAATGGCAACAAGCAAGAAGGCATTGATAATTCCCGGAAGCGCAAGCTTCAGCGTAATGGTACGAAATAGATGAAAACCTCGGGCGCCCAGATTTTGCGCTGCAATCTCCAGGTTCGGCGAGATGGACCGAAGCACACCGGTCGTAGTCATATAAGCCAAAGGAAAATAGGATATCGTCTGCACAATCCATAAACCGGGTAACCCGTACAAGTCCAGCTCAATGGAAAACCAGGACTTCAACCACTGCGAAACAATGCCGCCCCGGCCGAACAACAGCAAAAAAGCAAGTCCGCTCATGACCGAAGGGGCTAGCAGAGGCAGAAACGCGATAAAGCGGAAGAATCGTTTCCCTCTAATGTTGCTGTAATGAATGGCATAGGCGTACAGGAAGCCGAGTACGGTTGCCGTTAACGCGGAAAGCGTGGAGCTCACTATGGTATTTAACAGTGCGGTTCCGTATCTGCCCTTTGTAAAGAAGGTCAGCCAATTTTCGCCGCTGGGAATGGTAATTACGAAGATCAAGGGATACAAGACAAACAATGCCAGCAAAACAAAGCTGATGAGAACCAAAAACATGGAAGACGGGTCTTTTACAAGTCTTACAATGGACTCGGTAAATCCTTTTTTCTCTTTAACCATAGGAGGTTATGGCCACCTTTCAAGCATTTTCAGAAAGGATTGTCTACCCGTTGGGTCGGCGTAGACAATCCGTCTGCCCTTACATCGTTATTTCAAATTTTTCAGCAGATCCTGCAGCATCTTCCTCTGCTCGGCTGCCTCCCATAGGCTGTAATTTTTGTTGTACTTCGTGGTCTTAATATCGATACCGCCGTTTGGAACAGGTACGGAGGGCTTCACGGATACCGCGAAGGCGGATTGTGTATAGAGCAGTCCCGGCTCCTTCGTGAGCATGAAATCCATCAGCTTCTTGGCAGCTTCCGTATTAGGTCCTCCCTTAATAATGGACAGTCCTCCAATTTCATACCCGGCCGCCTCCGGCACGATGCTGACGATCGGATTGCCCTGAGCCTTCATCTTCAGCTGATCTCCGAGGAAAGTAACACCGATTGTGTATTCACCCTTAGCCGCCTTTTGAATCGGTTCAATTCCGGATTTCGGGCGCTCCTTCAGATTCGGAAGCAGCTGCCCCATATACTTGAGCATTTCTTCGCGTCCCCATACTTGGGCAAGCGACGCTACCGCCGTATAAGCCGTTCCTGACGTCGCAGGATCGGACATGCCGATCTCGCCTTTGAATTTGGGGTCCAAAAGATCTTTAAAGGATTGAGGATACGGGGCCGTACCGTATTTCTCTTTCCAACGCTGCTCGTTAATGCCGATAGCAACAGGGTTCATGTAGAAGCCCGTCCAAAAGCCGGCGTTGTCCTTCATATTATCCGGAATATCCGCAGCGTTTGGTGATGTATACGCTTTCAAAGTTCCGGCTTGTTTTAACACCTCATGAGAATCAGCCGGTCCTCCCATCAGAAAGTCCGCTTGAGGCTTGCTCATTTCGTTTTGAACCCGGGCTACGGCTTCCCCGCTAGGCAATCGCAGAATATCGTAATCGATTCCCGTTTCCTTTTTGAATTGATCCAATATTTTTCTAGCCTCTTCCTCCTGGAATATGGAGTAAACGGTCACCTTTCCTGCATCCTTTTTGCCGAAGGTGCCGGATTTATACAGGAAAAACCCGGCAACCAGCACAATTACCAATACGGAAACGATCATCATGGAGCTGTTGTTCTTTCTTCTTGCCATTTGGCATGACCTGCCTTTCAGAATGTCGTCGGAGTCGAAATCAGCTGAAAATAAGCTCTTTGGTTCGTCTCATCGAGCAAGTCGAATACAACCATGTAACCGTTGTTGTAAAAGTCTAAATGAATCCAATGCGGACTTGGCGAGTCGGGGTCGCTTAGCTGAATGACATAGTTCATGTCGGGCTTTTGTGTAAATTCCCGGAAATGGCTGAAGTCGATCATTTTCACAGAAGCTTGGATCTGCAAGGCAAGTGCAGCTCTTTCCGCCTCAGATAGCGCTTCCATCTTTCCGCTGCGCAGCGCCATGATTGCATTTGACTCTCTTCCTACAGCCTCCGAAATCATGGACGGCGTCAGCATCTTATTGATAAATGCGCTTTGCAGCTTGCGGATATCAGCGCTTGCCGATAAGGAATTTACCATGCTTTGATTCACCCGCAAGATGTTGTTCCCCACCTCGAAGGTATTGTCCTCTTGATCCAAATAAACGATCAGCCCCTTCAGCTTGAACCGCTGCGATCTTTCGATGCTCTGCGTCCTTCCTTCCCTTAACAGCTCCGTGAAGGCGGACTTCATGTTAAGCAGCTCCTTCGGATCTTGGATGGAAAGCGTTCCTAAACCAGGGTACGTAACATCTACGCGCATGGGAACCCCAGACAAGGCATCGCTGGCACCGGACATGGGCGAGACCACCCGCACCTCATCCACAGGGACTCGAAACATGTACGCACATATGCCGATAATGACGATTCCTGCAGCGACTTGCATCATGATTAGACGGAGCCATGAGAGCTGTTTCTTCTCCACGGTCATTACATTACGCTCCTTTTATCTCAATAAAATCAACCAAATGTAACAATATTGTAACGCTGCTTATATCGGGAGCCGTTTGCTGAAGATCAGCTCCACTTCTGTTCCCTGCTCCACCTCACTTGTCAAACGAATGGAGCCGCCTTGCATTTCGATAAGCTGCTTGCAGATCGGTAGGCCGAGCCCATGGGACCTGCGGGTAATGGGACGGTTTGACTTTTGGTCAACCGGTAAAAATAGGGTGTTTTGTTCTTCCATCGGGATACCCTTTCCGTTATCACGGATCAACACCCGGCCGCTGCCGTTCCATTCCTCTACCGTCACATGAAGCTGTCGGCAGTCGCTGTGCTGGATAGCGTTGTCTATGATATTGAAGAGCACCTGCTGTGTCCTTACAGGATCCAGACAAACAAGACAGGGGGTCAGCTCCACCTTCATTTGCAATGCCGATTTACGAATGGTCGGTTCAAGGATACGAATGGTATCAGAGACAACCTCTGCGAGGTTTCCGAATTCCAGGTTGATTCTCCATGCTTCTTCCCCCTTCAGGGAAGTTTCCAGCAGCTCCTCTACCATCGTCAACAGCCGGGTTCCTTCCTTGCGGATGTACTGGCTGCAGGTCCTGGCATCCTCAAGCTTATTCATCTTTTCTATTAAGTCCGAGAAGCCGATGATGGAGGTCAACGGTGTTTTTAGCTCATGGGTCATATTGTCATAAAAAACCTTCTGCTTGTTTTGCTCATACTTAAGAAGCCGAATATGTTGATTCAAAGCGTCCGACATTTCATTGAAATCCGAGGCAAGCTCGGCAATTTCATCCTTGCTGTTCACTTTTATTTTTTTACTGAAGACTCCGATCGAAACCAGCTTCAAGGCTTGTTTTAGCTCATATACCGGCTTAAGCAGCAACGAGAAATAAGTAAAGCTTGATAAAAGCGACAGAACCAGGCACACGCCCGCTACTCCGGCAAACCAATACTTCATCTGCTGCTGCATGTGGACGTACTGCTGCATATCCAGAACGTACCGTATCCCTCCTACAATGGTTCCCTGATACCAAAAAGGAGCTGAATAAATAAAATACCGGGACGTTTCCGTTTCGGTAATCACGGTAGCCACCTGCCCCTGCAGTGCGGCTTCAATGTCCCCCCGTTTCAGCAGATCGAAGTTGTCGATGCTGCTGCCGACGATGGTTTGATCGTTCGAAAACAATTGAACCTGAAAATTGTTATTCGATGCCAAATGAGAGGCGATTAGAGGTGCATAGGAGCCGGAGAATAAATCCTTGATATTCATTTTCTTATCATTGACGATTTTCAGAGCTTCGATCTTATGAAGAGCATAGTATTGATTGAGCGTTTGAGTATCCCTTTCAATAATGCTTTTGGTTATCATATAATTCATAATAAAGTACATGGCTGTAAGCAGCATGCAGATGGTAAGCGTGTGCTGCAGGAACAGCTTGTTTCTCAATTTCATTGCTCACGCCTCCAGTTTGTATCCTGTTCCATGAACGGTCGCAATCAGCTCATCATGCGGTTTCAGCTTTTCCCGAAGGCGGTTCACGAGCATGTCCACCGAGCGGGTCTGCCCGAAATATTCATAGCCCCACACCTGATCCAGAAGCTGCTCTCTGGTAAAAACCATTTTCGGATGGCTGCACAGGAGCCACATTAAATCAAACTCCTTGCTCGTCGTTTTAATCGGGTTGCCCGCAACGGACAACGAGCGTGAGGGCTTGTTGATTTCAAGGACGCCAAGCTTAATCGTATGGGGCTCGGCTTCCGTTTTCATCCGGCGCATAACAGCACGTATTCGGAGGATGAGCTCTTGCGTCTCGAAGGGCTTCGTTAAATAGTCGTCAGCGCCCAGCTGAAAACCAAGAATTTTGTCATTCATTTCATTCTTGGCCGTCAAAATAATGACCGGGATGAAAGGATGCATGCTGCGCAGCTGCTGGAGGAATTCGAAGCCCGAACGGTCGGGAAGCGTCAGGTCCAGTATGATCAAATCTACAGGTGAACTGCTAATGAGCTGAATGCCTTCTACGCAGGTACTTGCGGCGATGGGGTGATAGCCCTCGACCTGCATGCTCAGTCTAAGCAGCATCTGAATGCTGGGATCATCCTCGACGATTAGTATGTTCATGCGGTCCTTCTCCCTCCTGATGGGAATCGTCTAGTGCACAAAGGAAAAGCACCGATCGCTCGGTGCTTCTTCTTCTTTATGGCTCGCGGGTTGGCGCGGGCGCCTGATTGCGATGGTTCGGCTTGGAGTGGCTGCGGGAGGAGCTGCGGTTCTGGCCCTGATACCCTCCAGGGCGTCCTCCCTGCGGGCGGTTCCCTTGGCCCTGACCTTGTTGCCCTTGGCGGTGCTCCTGCCCTTGCTCTTGCCGGCCTTGTCCATGGCTGCCTTGTCTGCCTTGATGCTCACTACGTCCTTGCCCCTGATGCTCACCGCGGACATGGCCTTGGTTCTCGCCGCGGCTCTGCTGTTCACCGCGTGCTTGATGCTCGCCTCGCCCTGGGTGTCTGGACTGGCCCTGCTGGTCCTTGTCCCGCCCACGGTCCTTATGATGCCTTGGCCCTTGGTGCTGCGGCCGTCCGCCGCCCTGCCCCTGCTGCTTCTGCCCTTGCTGGCGGGAGCCGTGCTGCTGAGGCTGCGAATGGGTCTTCACCGGCGGAGGCGGAAGCGGCTCATACTCCTCTTCTTCCGGCTCCTCGACGTACAACTCCGGTGTTCCGTCCGGATTCTTGCCGGGGATCCGCTCAATGATGAAGTACGCACAGCCGAAATTGCAATATTCGTTCAAATAATCCTGAAGCGTATCGATCGTGGTTTCACGAGTCGCCTTCGGATGGGTGTCCTTAAAGAATCCGCGAAGCCTTAGCTGGCTGTAGCCCCAGTCGCCGACGATATAGTCATAGCGGTCCAGCACCTCGCTGTACCGGTCACGGAAAGCCTCGGGACGCCAGCCGTTCTTGTGATCCACGATCACTTCATAGGTTCGATTGGCAATATGGAACAAGCTGCTTGCCTCCTTTATCCCCTTGTACGTCTACCCTTTCGCCGATTCCACCTGCTCATGGGCATGGTAGGAGCTTCGTACCAGCGGTCCGGATTCCACGTGGCTGAAGCCTCGTTTCATCCCCTCTTCCTTCAGCTCTGCGAATTGTTCGGGTGTGTAGAATTGTTTTACCGGCAAATGCTGCAGCGTCGGCTGCAAATATTGTCCGATCGTCATAATATTGCAGTCCACCGCGCGCAGATCGTCCATCGTCTGCAAAATTTCCGGCCATTCTTCCCCTACGCCCAGCATAATGCTGGATTTGGTAGGGATCGACGGCGCGATTTCCTTGGAACGCCGGAGCAGCTCCAGCGAGCGGCTGTACTTGGCCTTCGAGCGTACGCGGTCGGACATCCGTTCGACCGTTTCCACGTTGTGGTTCAAAATATCCGGCTTCGCCTCAAGAACCATACGCAAAGAAGCCTCATTCCCCATAAAGTCGGGAATCAATACCTCAACCCCCGAGAAGGGCAATCGCTTGCGAATGGCTCGAATCGTTTCGGCGAAAATGGACGCGCCTCCGTCCTGCAAGTCATCCCGGGCGACCGAGGTCACCACGACATGCCGAAGCCCCATCTGCTCCGCCGCTTCGGCTACGCGCTCCGGCTCCTGCAGATCAAGCTCCGTCGGGAGACCCGACTTTACGGCACAGAAACGGCAGGCCCGCGTGCAAATATCTCCAAGAATCATGAAGGTTGCTGTCCGGTTGGCCCAGCATTCGTGTATGTTAGGGCACTTGGCCTCTTCGCAAACGGTGTGCAGCGTCTTGGTACGCATCATTTGCTTAAGCTCTTTATAATTTTCACCCGTGGTTAATTTGATCTTGAGCCAGTCGGGTTTCCGTTCGATGGATCTCGTCGCCATCCTTATGCCCCCGCTTTCTAAGGTGATCTGATTGAAACAAGAAAAGCCTGCATCGGCATCGCAGCGCCCCTCCATGAAAGGCGCCCCCACAGGTTTTCATATATTTTACTTGCTATTATATCACGAATAGGTAAACAATCCACTTTCCTTTGTAAATGTGGTACACTGAAAAGGATGTTTTGGAAAAAGAAGCCTGCGTTGAAGCATAAAGATTCGGAGGAATCGTGACAATGATGAATATGGAGCGCATATTACAGCTGGTTCAATCCGGAGATATGGATACAGAAGATGCCAAAAAGCTGCTGGAGGAGCTGGCCGGAGCATCGTCCGCCGTGGGGCAGCGCATTGATGATTCTCTAGGCTATGCCCAGCTGGACGTAGACCGGGCAGCGAGAACCGGCTTTCCCGAGGTCATCTTCGGCGAAGGAAAGACCGCGGAGCAGATCGCTGCGATCTTCGCCAGGCTGATGGCGCAGACGGACCGGGTGCTGGCCACGCGGGTCAGCCGGGATAAGGCCGAGCATATCCTGCAGCAAATTCCCGAGGCAGCCTATCATGAGAGTGCACGGGCGTTGACGTGGCAATCCGCAAGCGGGAAGAGCGCTGCGGCCGCGAACGAGGGCTATATCGCCGTCGTATGCGCAGGCACGTCGGACGTGCCGGTCGCTGAGGAAGCCGCTATAACGGCAGAGATCATGGGCTGCCGTGTCGAACGGGTATTCGATGTCGGCGTAGCCGGGATTCACCGTCTGTTCCGGCGGCTGCCCTTAATCCGCGGAGCATCCGTAGTCGTGGTCGCTGCAGGAATGGAAGGCGCCCTTACCAGCGTGCTGGGCGGGCTGGTATCGAAGCCTGTCATCGCCGTGCCGACCAGTATAGGCTATGGAGCCAGCTTTAACGGCATTGCGGCCTTGCTGGCCATGCTGAATTCCTGCGCTCCCGGCGTTTCGGTGGTCAACATCGACAACGGCTTCGGGGCGGGCTATAATGCAGCGCTGATTTATAAAAACCAAAGAAGCGAGAGGTAGGCAAAATTGGTGAAAATTTTATACTTGGATTGCTTCTCCGGTATTAGCGGGGATATGACCCTTGGCGCGTTGGTCGATGCCGGTGCGGATCGCAGTTATATCGAAGAGGAATTGAAGAAAATCAAGATTGAACCATTCGCTCTTGAATGGAAGCGTGTGAACAAACGCGGCATCTCAGCCTTGAAGCTGGATGTATTGCTGGACCCGCACACGCCGCCGAAGCATCACCGGCATTATTCCGAGATCGTGGATATCATTACACGAGCCGGGTTTTCCGAGCGTACGGTAAAGCTGAGTCTTGCGATCTTCGAGAAGATCGCCATTTCCGAGGCAAAAATTCACGATATTCCGGTCGAGCGGGTTCATTTTCACGAAGTGGGGGCAATCGATTCCATCGTGGATGTCATTGGGGCAGCACTGGCTATTGATTCCTTAGGCATCGAGAAAATTTACTCCTCCCCTGTACCGCTCGGCTCGGGAACGGTCCATTGCGATCATGGCATTTATCCGGTGCCTGCCCCGGCAACGCTTGAGATGATGCGCGGACTGCCGATTGTGCCGACTTCTTATTCCCTGGAGATGACGACACCGACAGGCGCCGGAATCATATCCGGCCTGGTGGACGAGTTCGCACGCGGCCTGCCTCCGATGATCGTCGACTCGATCGGCTATGGCGCAGGTACCCGTGACTTGCCGAATCAGCCTAACGTGCTGAGGGTCGTAGTAGGAGAATCGGATCCGTATATGCACAAATGGCAGGTGCACCATGAGGAGCTGGCACACAGCCATAGCCACCATCATCATCACCATGAACACGATCACCATCATCATCACGGAGATCATGGACACAGTCACGGGCACGATCACAGCCATGATCACACTCATGACCACAAGCATCATGAACACGGTCACGACCATGAGCACCACCATGAGCACGATCACGCGGATCATAAGCATGAGCATAAGCACTCCCATAACCACCCCCCTGCCCACTCGAGTGAAGAGCCGCAGGATACCCTCTGCCGTTAGTAAAAGAACCGTTCGAGCCCCTTTATGGCCCGAACGGTTCTTTTGTCTGCTCACTGAGAAATCGCCTCCGCACCTCGTCATACACCAGCTTCAACGGAACACCATACTGCTTGGCTACCTGCTCGCACTCCTTGAACTCCGGCGCAAACTGCACCAGCTTCCCCCGGTGGTAGCCGGCCTTCACACTGACAGGCCCCCACTGCGTGTCCACCCGGTGGAAATCCCTTCCCAAACGATGGCACGAAGCCCGCAAATACCGCAAACCGATTGTGGTGGTCTCGCGAAAAATAATTTCCTCCATCCGTTCCAGCTCCGCCTCCGCTACCAGAACATTGAGCATTACGCCGGGACGCCCTTTTTTCATAATAATCGGAATCCAGAACACATCGTTGGCCCCCTGTTCAAAAAGAAGCTCTCCGATATAGGAGCAAAGCTCCGGATTCATGTCATCGATATTCGCCTGAATCATCAGCATGTGATCGTCAATATGCTCTTCCCTGTGCTGAAAGCTCACAAGCCATCCCTCCCCTCAGCCGCGCCTTGATTTCGTTCGATTATACCAAAAAGGCGGCGGGATAAAAAGGCAGCGCCTAGCGCAACCTATGATTACTATTTCGGCTAACGCAGATGTTTTCCAAAGGAGGAAACTATAGTGAAAGGACGCCGCGCTCAAGCGCTTACAGCTGCCCTGATCATCGCTATTGCGTCTGGTACGTCGGAAATTCAGGCAAGGGCAGAGCAGCCCGCTCCCTCTGTAGAGGTCAGTGCCAATGTCGCCGCACCGAAAGCCGTCAAGAATGACGGCGGCATGAAAACGATATTTACCGAGCGAAAGGATATGTTCGAGAAGGTGAGTGCCTTGACCGGCCTCCCTTGGTATTATTTAGCCGCTGTAGACCAGTACGAACGAACCATCAACATGACCAAGAAGCGATCGGCCGCTCCGGACGGACTTATTGCCATCCGCTTCACCGAGCTGCAATGGGTCGGTATGATGAACCCGGACTACAACGATCAGAATGAAAAGAGCATCGCCATGTTCGGCGGAATCGGTCTTGACGGTTCCGGGGATCATCTGGCTGACCGGAACAACGATCTGGACCGGCTGTACTCGATGGCGATGTTCCTGCTCAAACGCGGCAGCGTAGAGGATGATCTGCGAATCGGGCTGTGGGAGTACTACCAGAATACGAGAAGCGTGGAACGCATCCAGCAGTTTGCCAAAATTTACGCCAAGTTCGAAACCTTGGACCTGCACGAGCACTGCTTCGTCATGCCCCTTGGCGCCGACTATTCCTATCGCAGCACATGGGGAGCGAGCCGCGGCTGGGGCGGCTACCGGATCCATGAGGGCACCGACTTGTTCGCCGGCCATGGCGTTCCGGTACGCAGCGCTGCTTACGGCGTGGTGGAAATCAAAGGCTGGAACCCCTATGGGGGCTGGCGCATCGGAATTCGTGACCTTAACAATGTGTATCACTACTACGCTCATCTCTCCGGCTTTCAAAAGGGGCTTAAGGAAGGTGATATCGTAGCCCCGGGTCAGGTGGTCGGCTGGGTCGGCAGCTCCGGCTACGGCAAGCCAGGTACCTCCGGCAAATTCCCTCCGCATCTGCATTACGGATTGTACAGGGATAACGGTCTCACCGACTGGTCCTTCGACCCGTACCCGCATCTTCGCAAGTGGGAGCGCGAAGAGCGGATGCGCAAGTTGGAGCAAGAGGGGCGAATGCGCAGCAAAAAGCGTTGAAACGAATAACCCGAAGCCCCTCTGTGAAGGGACTCCGGGTTATTTGGCTTCCTTGCCCGTAGGAGCCGTGAGACTCAGATTCGGCAGCGATATGCCCGGGGGCAGCGGATTCGACTGGCCGACCGGATTGCCCTTGCCGTCGAAATAATAAGTCGGGACGTCCCCTACCACAAGCGAGTACGAAATCGGCAATTCGGTTTGTACTACCTCCGGAACGGTATCGAACGGAATGATGATCGTCAGCTCCACGGTAATCCGAATATAAACCTCCACGAGGATCATATTGATGCCGGCATTCTGATACCGTGTATTCAGCTCTACCTTCGCGGCGCCGGCAGGCGTCAGCTTAATCGGAATGTCCGGCCCGAAGGAAGCGAGGATCGGGCTGCTCATCGCTTGCCCTAGCGGGATGTGCTCCGGTACCGATTCTAGCGCCTTCAGCTTTTGCTCTACAGTCCGAACCGTTTCCGAAGTAATCTTCATATGCTCACCGTAATTCAGCGAGAAACCGGTGACCTTCCCATTCTTGTCCGACCGCCAGTCGATCAGCTTTTCGAAATTGGTCGTCTCCGACACCCGTTCGCTGATCGCGCTATTGATGGCCTCCGTCGCCATTTGCTTAATGCGTACCTTCGCCAAGCTCATCAGCGGCCCCTTCAGATGTGTATCCACATATACGTAGCCCTGAATGAGGAACAGCAGCAGGATTACGAGAATGATAAGCAGGTTTCGTTTCAGTCTGGCTTTGCCGGTGGGACGGCTTCTCCATCTTCGCCTGATCATCGACTCCCCCCTCGTCCGCAAGCAGCGGTCCTGATCCATACAAGCATATGCAGCTTGCTTCTAGAAAAGAAGGGCAGGCTCTTCTGCATGAGGTCGGCGGTACCGCGATTTAGGGAGACGGATCCGGCGGGTATTCATCTTTCCAGATCGGCACTTGAAATACAAAGACTAAGTTTCCGATGTCAAAGATGCTATTTTCGAGACCAGTAATTTACAAATGCTCTGGTGAAAGTACCGCTAACGATATAAAAAATAAAGGAATAGCAGTAGGTCCATTCAAAATAAGAAACCGCTCCGGCCCAAACGGAAAACGGCTCACCGATAAAAGCGAATATAGCAGCCTGCAGAACTAAAGCCAGAGAGAAGGATTTCCAGGTTGTGAAGTACTGATAAATCAACATTTGTGCAACCGGAATGATAGAAAAATCAAAAGGAAACGCAATTAATGAATAAGGCACGAGCTTAACAGGGTATGTCCAAATGCCGATTTCCGCGCCAAGGTCGTCCAAAAAGGAGGAGAGGATTAACACCATTAGACCAAAAATCAAATGGAGAGAGCCCTCTTGCGGTCAATGAGCTTGATAAGAATACTTTAGAAGCTCTTCATATGCCATATTTTGCTGCATTTCATGTAATTGCTCCATTGGTTACACCACACTATGGGAAGGTTAATTATGGTTCTAGCGTTTCCATAACTCGTTAAGTTAAACGATACGAACCTTTTACCCCATAAATGATATACCCCTTTAAACACACAAAAAAAGCTCAGCCTTCTCCTGCATACTGCACGAGATGCCAAGCCTTGCGTTTATACTAACGGAACGGTATATTTCGCCGATTCGATCCAGCTGCGGTCGGAGAATTCCCGGCCCCGTACGACCACCTCATTCTCATACACCTGCACGTACATGCCCTGCGCAACATCGGGGTTGTTTGAGCTGCGCGTTTTGCCGACAGAGGCGTTATTAAACCAATGGAACGTATTCTGCGTGTTGTAATGGCTCTCCGTGGCAAAATTGCGGTGCGTATGCCCCGACAGCACGAATACATTGCGGTACGGCTTCAGAATGGCGCGGAATTCCTTCGCCCGGATCATCTGATGCGTTCTGCCGTCCGTATCGGGAGCGGGCAGCGGCTGATGGATGAAGACAAACGCCGGTCGGCCGTCCTCGTGCACCTTCATGACCTCTTCGAACCATTTGAGCTGCTCATCCGAGTACCAGGCGCCCTCGCCAACCTCAGGCTTCTCCTCGGCATACGCTTCCTGCGACAGTAGAATCAGATGGACGTCGCCCACCCAAACATCCTTGTAGGGCTTATCCTTGTATCCGAAAAATTTCATAAAACGCTCTCGCGCCATGGCATCGGTTTTCCCGTTGGGCTTTGTCTCGGTGGACCATTCACCCTTCGTGTTAATCCAGATGTCGTAATAATCGTGATTGCCCATATTGCCGTAGATCGGCGGAAGCTTGTAGCCGTCCAAAATTTTACGCAGCAGCTTGTAGTCGGTTTCCCTGGCCATATCCGTCACATCGCCGCCAAAGATGATCGTATCCACGGGAGATTCGAATTTGGTGATATCCTTCAATGCCGAATGCAGCTTATCCGTCATGGTAGAAATGCCGTCGGATATATGCACGTCACTCAGTAGAAAAAAGGAAAGCAAAAGCCGATTATCCTTCTCGGCTGGCTGTGGTACCGATGCCGCTGCGGGGCCGGCAGGCTGTGTCTGCGTCTCTGCTGCCATCGGACCGCCGGATTCCTTCCCTTTCAGTGCCTGCATCAGAAGTGCGCCGCCGCCGGTAAGCGCTGCCGCAACGCCCAGCAGCCTCTTAATAAATTGTCGCCTGGAGAGCATGGGTGCTTTCCCCCACTTTCGAATAGTTACTAACTATTATCGCATAGAATTGTGAATTAATTGTAAACATCGGTTGAAAGTTTCCTGACAATAACCGAACGTTTGCCCATGGCATGCCGGAGCACGCCGACATACCCTGTAGTTATAGGCCTTTGAAGGAGGGTTATTGTCATGCTGAGATTAATGTGCAAAGGAAAAATACACCGCGCCGTCGTGACGGAGGCCGATCTGGACTACGTGGGGAGTATCACGATCGATCCTTTGCTTATGAAGGAAGCCGGCATCCTGCCATACGAAATGGTGCAGGTCACCAGCCTGCGCAATGCCACCCGCTGGAAAACCTACGCCATACCAGGTCCTGCCCAGTCAGGCAAAATCGGCCTCAACGGTCCCCCGGCCCACCTGTTCTCTCCAGGGGATCTGGTCATTATTCTAAGTCTGGCCCTGATGACTCCCGAGGAAATTGAAGCACTAAGGCCGCGTGTTGTTTTCGTCGACGAAAATAATCAGGTGGTTCGAGTCGAAGAGCACGACCTGATTATCAAGGAACAAGAGGAGAAGCGCCAATGACGAAAAATATCAGCACCTCCAAATGGACCAAATACAAGCTGCTGAATCGGTCTTCTACGCTGTCACGCCACCTGCCCAAAACGATGTGGCTGCGCGAGTCGTCCTTGTACAGCTTTCTCGACCGGTACGGAGAGGTGATCGTGAAGCCAACCGGCAAATGGGGCGGCAGCGGTGTCATGCGTGTGCGCAAGGTTGAAGGCTGGCAATATGAGCTCCAACGGGACACCAAGGTGCAGACATTCTCCAGCAAAGAATCGCTATATGCGTATCTCCGCAGCAAGATAACGAAAAACTACATCGTCCAGCAGCGCATCTCGCTGGCCACTGTACAGCATCGCCCCTTCGATCTTCGCGTCATGGTCCAGCGCAAACGCGGCAGCAGCACCTGGAAGCTGACCGGAAAGCTCGCTAAGGTCGCCGGCAAAGGATACATTATAACCAACGTCGCGCGCAGCGGCGGAAAAATCGTAACCGTGGAGCATGCACTCCAGAAAGCAGGGATCACGGACCGACGCCTGCAGGACATCCTAAGCGATATCGATCGCGTAGCCATGCTTTCAGCAAAGCAGCTGTATCCGAGGTATCGCTGGGTTCGGGCGATGGGTGTTGATATAGGAGTCGATAAGAGCGGCCACGTCTGGATTATTGAGGTCAACTACAAGCCGACGCTTTCCCTGTTCAACCGACTGAAGGACCGGACGATGTACCGAACAATTCTCGCTTATAGTAAATAATACGAAGATCAGCCTGATCGGTAGCGCAGCAGGTCAACTAACAATCACTTCTCGGATGAGGAGTGATTTTTTCTATGAATCACTCTCTTCTACCGTTTACCCTTTGATAGATTCGTCAACACTATTCCTAGAATCTTACACGGAGAGGTTGATAGATTCGCCTATGAACACACAAATGAACCAACAAAGCGAAATGGAAAAGCAGCAATTCGTCTACATGTCGGGAACGCAGCTAACGGAACAGGTACGCGAGGCTTATCAGCCGGTTTGGCTCGTGCTTATGTTTATTGTGTTGATCAGCGGAATGAGTCTATGGGGACTGGCCTTGAAAGGAAGTTAGGGAATACGGGACATTCGAACAATCCTCTGCGGCTGTTGTCTCATACAATAGACCATCAAAGCTAAGGAGATGATGAGAATGGCTTATCAGCACCAATGTCCAACGGCCAGCCCAATCTATACCGCACCTACACAGGTATACAACAACATGTATTACCCTCAGGTCGTACCGGTCGTTCATCCTGTAGAAATTATTAATCAGCATCACTGTGTGCCTGTACCTCAGCATTACGTCACCTACACCGTGAAGGATGAGGTATGCACAACCAGCAGCCGGAAGCCGCGTAAAAAAAGAAAATAAGCTTGCCATCCGGCCCGCCGAAATCGTAAAAGCTATTCCGCAGGTGCGGAATAGCTTTTCGGGCCACCTTACATATCCTGATGTCGTTTCCCGATTAACCACTGGATTCGGCTCTTGAGGCTCATTCGGGTTTGATCGCTTGTTAGGCGCGGAACCTGCTGCAGATCCAGGTAGCGATGCGCCTCCTCGAGGCTGTCGTCTTCATGATGGTTTAGATCGGGATCATAGTTGACGTAATGGGAATGCTCCTCTACTTCCTCGGTATGCTTATCGAAAATATCCGTCATTCTCGTACCTCCGAAAATACACTACACATCACAGCTTTTCCAATCCGTTTTGCCCCCGGTGTCGGGACAAGCTTGGAACAGCTCGCCCTTCTTGTATTGCATCTTGCGTCCGGTCACCGTTTCAAACACGCCGTTCTTCGGAGCTTCTTCACCGGTTTTGTAAGATTTCATCAGCTCATTCCTCCATCTTCAGGGTTGTTCTTCTACATTTAAGGCAGCTTCGAATGCGGAGTCCCCAGGCACGTTGGTGATCTCTTCCTTCTCATGAATCTGCTGCTCCAGCCGTTTGGAATGGCGAAGCATCCTCGGAGCCGCCGTCTGCTCAGGCTTAACGCTCTCTTTAGGGGTGAGACTATATGCTTCCAGCCCTTCCTTGCGCTCGTTCATACGGCCCTATGCCCCTCCACTGGAGCTTGGCGCGTGCGACCCGCTCTCCCGGCTGCCGCCGACTCCACCGCCTCCGTCACCGTTCCCCGGTGTGCTTTGAGGCTGTGCTCCTTGCCCTTGCCCTTGGCCGCCTTGCTGCTGCATTTGGGATTGCCCCTGTCCGCCTTGGCCCGTCCGATTGCCGCCTTTGTTTCCTCCGCATGCTGTCAGGCTCATCCCGACAACCAATGCTATCATAACAACTGCCATACGCTTCATCTCATATGCCCCTTTGCACATTATGGAAATGCCAAACAGACATAACGTTCCCTTCCGAACCGTGAAATATCCTTTAAGCACCCATCGCGGCGGCTGACTCGAACGTAACGAAAAAAGCCCAGCCATCTGCGCCGCGGCGCAACATGACTAGGCTTGAATCCTTTATTGCTTATTGCTTGTTGAAAATGTCTGTAAGAACCGGTACGATCTGCGACTTACGGGAAACGACGCCCTTTAGCACAGCCTTGTTGTTCTCCAGCTTCACATGGTAAGCCTGCTCTACGTTGCCGGCTGCGCGGCCAAGCGCAATACCGATGGAGTCATTGTTCAAAATATCGGTAACAACGAACAGGAACAGATCCAGGTTCTTATCGGCGATGATGCCGTTCAGCGCGTCTTCCAGCTCGGCTTGACGGGACAGCACATCGTTGACATCAACCGCGTTGACTTGGGCGATCTCCACCTTCGCACTGCCCATGGAGAATTCCTTGGAATCAAGGGAAATCAGCTGAGGAATCGTCTTGTCGCTCAGGTCAGCACCAGCCTTCAGCATGGACAAGCCGTACACTTCAAGCTCCACGCCGGCAATCGCTGCAAGCTCGCGGGCTGCGGCCACGTCCTGCTCCGTGCAGGTAGGCGATTTCAGCAGCAGCGTATCGGATATAATCGCAGACAGCATCAGACCGGCGATTTCCTTGGTCACCGCCACGCCGTTTTCCTTGTACAGCTTGTTCAGGATGGTAGTTGTGCAGCCAACCGGTTCCGCACGGTAATAGAGCGGACCGCTTGTTTCGAAGTTGGCAATCCGATGATGGTCGATGACTTCACGTACGGTTACTTGGTCGATATCGTTAGCGCTTTGCTGACGCTCGTTATGGTCAACGAGGATGACCTCCTTCACTTCGTTCGCAACCGTCTCCACTTGACGGGGAGCGCTTACCTTGAAGTAATCCAGAACGAATTGCGTTTCGCTGCTGACGGAACCGAGTCGAACCGCCTCCACCTCGAAGCCCAGTTTGGTTTTCAAATCAGCATATACGAGTGCAGAGCAAATGGAATCCGTATCGGGATTTTTGTGTCCGAAAATCAATGCTTTAGCCATGATCTTACTCCTTTATGATGAGATTGGATGTTAAACATTACCTCTTAGAAATGCCTAAGTTAGATTATATCGCTATACTCGCTGAAATCCAATTCCTTTACTTATCTTAATTACAATATATTCATGACAAAATAAAATCCGCCCTCACCCGAGGGGGTGATGAGCGGATTTACTTGTGCCGTTACTGCTTCAGCTCCGCGAGCAGGCGCTTCACCGTTCCGGTAGGCGTTGCGATCGCTTCGTACACGCGAACCCGCAGAGGGAAATTGTACTGCTCCGTCTTGAGGTTCGTGAAGCTGATCGTCTGCAAGCCGCTGATGAGCTTGTTCGTTCCCTGCAGCGTTTGAACGGAGCTGCCGAGCGTACGTCCGTTACGGTCAATGATCTCGAATTCCAAGGTCGAGAAGGCCGAATCGGTAATCACCTGTTCTTCCTTCTGAATATCAAGGCTTAGTCCGAGCTTGTAGCTGAAGTTCCCGCCGCTGTACAGAGCCGAGATGTCATAGCTCTCCACTCTGATCTTGTACGGATACATGGCCAGCGTCGGCGAAATGTCGTACGGAAGCTCTTCTCCGAGCTTATTCACTTGAACCGCATAGTCCGAAATCGAAACCTTGTATTTTGAAGTGGTCGACTGATCCAGGATCGACAGCTTATACGGGCCTTCGGACGCAGGCGGCAGCAGGTAAGAATAGCTGTATACATACGCCGAGTTCGGAATCAGCTGCTGCAGCTCCGTCGTCTGGCGCGTTCCCGGATAAGAAGTGCCGAAGGCATCCGTCAGCTCCGTTGC
Source organism: Paenibacillus silviterrae (assembly GCF_030167925.1). Taxonomy (GTDB): domain Bacteria; phylum Bacillota; class Bacilli; order Paenibacillales; family NBRC-103111; genus Paenibacillus_G; species Paenibacillus_G silviterrae. Next base: position 4,822,471 of record NZ_JASKUT010000001.1, on the reverse strand, counting down.
GAAGGTCGGAAGCGTCATGGTCTGACCGCTTTTGTTCAGAAACTTAAACTTGGCGACTACGGTTTGATAGCCGTTCTCGGCATTCGTATGGCCGCTGAGCTCTACGACGGATACCTCCAGCTTCGAATCGATCAGCTTACTGGTCGTATCGAAGACAAGCGGCTTGCCCAGCTCGTAAGAGGTCAGCTGCTCCAGTCCTGAGTCGACGGAGATCAGTCCTCCCTCCAGGCTAACCGTAGCAACCGGCACGGTCGATGCAGTGGAAGAACCGGAAGAGGCTTGATTCGCATTCGAGTTCGCTGATGTATTCGTTGTGCCCGTATTCGAGCTTGTATTTGCCGCAGCCGACGACGCGGAAACCTCCTCCCCGATGAGGAACTGAAGGGTAGTTTCGTCAACGCCCTCCGGGATTTCCGCTGCGAACTTATACGTTGCGTCCGCGCCGGTAGCTACATACGATTCCGGCTTCAAGACGGCATCCGTCTTCCATGTAAGCTCGCTGGAGGCGGATACCAGGCTTCCTGCAAGGCTCGGAGCCTTCAAGGTTTTGCCGCTGTTATTATGCAGCACGGCGGTAATCAGCGCTTGGCGCTTCCCGCCCTGCTGCAGTGCCTCCGCCTTGGCAACGGCCACGGTAACTCCCTGTTGTCCGGAGAGCTCGTAAGCTACTTCTTCTCCGGTTTTAGCCAGCGTGAATAACGCGGACAGCGACATTTTGCCTAGCGGCTTCGTAGACGAGACATCCTTGTTCAGCTCAAGTGAAAGACCTTCGAGCGAAGGCTTACGGTCCATGGAAGCCGTAAGCAGCACATGCGACGTTTGTCCGGCGCTTAGCGCAGCCCCTCCGTTCAGTAACTTGGCCGTCATCGGATGCGCGTAGCCGTTTGCATCGCGCAGGTAATATTTTAACGCGGCGGGTAAGGTTACGGTATCCGTTCCCTGAGGTGTTACGATAAGATCAAGCGTAATCAGCCATTTCCCGTCCTCCTGCGGATTAGCGAAGCCCTTCATGGCGCGGAACGACAGGATTTCACTGTTCGATGCGGCCGAATCCAGCTCGGAGAGGGCCAGCAGCACCTCCTGATGGCTTTGACGGAAATTTTCCAGCTTGGCCACAGTAAGCGAGCCCAAATCTTGGATACCGCTTCCGTTTCGTTCGAAAATGGTGACGAACATTTGGTCAGGTGTCACACCGGCCGGCAAGGTCGAGGTGAAGTAGTAGGAAGCCGCCGAATACGCGGCAACGATCCCCTCTCCTTTTTGCAAGAGACCGGCATAATAGCTGCCCCCGGCAGAGGTAGTCACCTTCACCCCGAACCGGTTATAGTCGACCGGGGTCCAGCCGTCATTATTCAGCTTCACTTGAAACCGAAGCGTCTGGTTATCGCTGCCTTGCGAGAGCGCCGCTTCCTCCAGCGTAAAATACACGGAGCTATCGATGAACACTCCCTCCTTGCCGGCATGGGAAATCCCCGGAGCCAGCAGTGCAAGAGCCAAGCAGACCGTGAGCAGTACCGCCGTCCACTTCGTAAGCCGGCGGCTGTTGTTATGTAGCAGCATTCCATTGTCCTCCTTCATCTTGTTAGTCGGTGCGAAGTGCGTCGATCGGGCGCAGCTTGGATGCCTTGTTCGCGGGATACAGTCCGAAGATGACCCCTACGGCCACGGAGAAGGCAAAAGCGTACAGGCTGATATCCATCGAGATGACCGTCAGCTGCTTCGGGTTGACATACGGCCAGAGGAGCGACAGCCCGATGCCGAGGCCAAGTCCGAGGATGCCGCCGAGACCGCTGATAACGACTGCTTCGACCAGAAACTGCATCAGAATGTCGCGGCGCTTCGCTCCGATGGATTTGCGGATGCCGATCTCCCGGGTCCGCTCGCTGACCGTCACCAGCATGATGTTCATGATCCCGATCCCGCCGACCAGCAGCGAGATGCAGGCCACGCTGACGAGCTGCCCCGTCAGGGTGCTGGTCGCCTCCGTCCTGGCCGACAGAAGCTGGTCCTGGTTCAGCAGGCGGAAGTTGTTCGAGCTTTTGAACGTATAAGTTAAATATTGCGTCATGGTCGTCTGGGCATTGTAAATATCATCCTTGGAAGCAGCCTCGATATAGGTCGTGCGGATCGTCCCCAAATTCAGCTGCCGCATGGCCGTAGGCAGCGGCACGATGACATTGTCGTCTACCGACGTTCCTCCGATGTTCGAGCCTTTGGGCTTCAGCGTACCGACGACGGTAAACTGGAGCCCGTTAATATTGATCTGCTTGCCCAGCGGATCGGCGCTACCGAACAGCGTCTTGGCTACATTGCTGCCGAGCACGGCTACATTCGTCCGAAAATCCAAATCGGATTCGGTAACGAACCGTCCTGTAGCGACATCCCCTTTCACAATCGAAAGGTAGCGGTCGTTGGTGCCGAGCAGGGAGAAGGTCTCCTGCGTGCGGTCATATTTCACATTGATGTTGTTGCCGGATACCGTCGGCGCAATCGCGCTGAACTCCGGAAATGCCTCGAACTTCATCAGCTCGTCGTAATTCAGCTGTGTCGCCCGGCCGTTCCCGTTGACCGTCACGACCAGCAGGTTCGAGCCCATGCTTTCGTACTGCTTCTCGATTTGCGCCGTCGTTCCCCGGCCGATCGAGACCAGCGTCACCACGGAGCCGACCCCGATGATGACCCCGAGCATCGTCAGCAAAGTGCGCATCCAGTTGCCGCCGACGGTCTTCATCGCCATGAGAACGAGCTCTTTGATATTCATGCGCCCACCTCCGCTTCCGCCTTCAAGGCAGGCGCTTCCCCGCTGCTGCGATCCCCGACGATCAGCCCGTCGCGGATCGTAATGACCCGCTTGGCATGCTCGGCGATGTGCAGATCGTGCGTGATCAGGACGATCGTATTGCCCTCCTCGTGCAGCTTCAGGATAAGCTCCAGCACCTCTTGCCCGGTCTTGGAGTCCAAGGCGCCGGTCGGCTCGTCAGCAAGCAGCAGGGACGGCCCTACGGCGAGCGCGCGGGCTATCGCCACCCGCTGCTGCTGCCCTCCTGACAGCTCGTTCGGGCGGTGGTTCGCTCTTGCATCCATCCCGAGCATCCCGAGCATATGCATCGCCTTCTCCCGGCGTACCTTCTTCGAGAGGCCGGAGTAGATCATCGGCAGCTCGACGTTCTCCAGCGCCGTCAATCTCGGCAGCAGATTGAACTGCTGGAAGATGAAGCCGATCTTCTGATTGCGCAGCTCGGCGAGCTGATTGTCCTTCAGCTTCTCGGTAGCTACCCCGTCTAGACGGTAGGAGCCCGAGGTCGGCACGTCGAGCAGGCCGATCGTATTCATCAGCGTCGATTTGCCCGAGCCGCTGGGACCGACGATCGCCACGAATTCCCCCTGCTCGACCGTCAAAGAAACATCCTTCAGGATCGGAAGCTCCTCGCCTCCGCGCTTGTAGGTCTTGCGGATCTGTTGAAGCTCTATCATGTTCATCGCCCGTCACCTTCCCTCTTCACGGCCGTCATTAGCGGTTGCCCCCCGCATTGCCCCCGCCGCCACCGCCGGCAGGGAAGCCTCCCGGAGCACCTCCGGCCGGGGCTCCGCCGCCGCCTTGGTTCCGCGCACCCTGCTGGAACTGCTGGCGCATCGCTTCGATCTCCTGCTGCGAGAGGTTCGTCCGGTTCCGGGTGTTCGAGCGGCTTACTACGACGTCGCCTTCCTTCAGCCCTTCGGTGATCTCCACCATCGTGCTGTTGTTGGAACCGATTTTCACCTCGTGGTTCGCGTCCACCGTACCGTCCGCTTTTTTGAGCGAAACGAACCGTTTGCCCTGACGCTGGGTCACTGCTTCCACCGGCAGCAGCAGCACATCCCGCTTATCCTCTATAATGATGTCCGCCGTTGCAGTCATGCCATATTTCAGCTCGAAGGCGTTCTTCAAGCTAAGCACCACGGTGTAGAACGAGACGCCGTTGGTCACAGTCCCTACCGTAGATACCTGCGTGACTTCCGCCGGGAAGGTTTTGCCGCTGACCGCGTCCACCCGGACCTCCGCCTTCTGGCCCACCTTGATCTTCGGCAGGTCCAGCTCGTCGACCTTAATCGGCAGCTGCAGCGTGTCCAAATTGGCCACAGCCCCTAGCTGCACGTTGCTCCCTATGGTCGTTCCGACCGGATAAGAGGTAAGTACGTTTTTCTTCTGATCGGCAAAATCCGTCGAGAACACGCCATCGAACGGCGCCAGAACCTTCAGCTTCTCCAGCTGATCCTCCAGGCTCTTGATATTGTTCAGCGACTGATCCACCTGAAGCTGCTTGTTCGTGATGTCTTTGTCCAGCGTATCGCTCTGGATGACACCGATCAGCTCTCCTGCACGCACATCCCGGTTCTCCTTGATCTCCAAACGGCTGATCGTTCCGGATACGCCGGCCATTACCGAAGTGGTCGTCTGATACTGAAGCGCCGCCTGCGCAGCGGATTCAATCTTTACGCCGCCGACATTCGCCTCGCCTTTCACATTTAACCCTGCATCCAAAGAGCCGTCGTTCACTACCGTGATCTTCACGTCAAGAAGCCGATTGCCCTTGGCGTCCCCCTTGACCGAATTGGCGACGGATTCGACCGTCCCCGTCTTGGTCAGCAGGAAGCCGTCTACCGTCAGCTCCACCAGATCCCCGGCGCGAAGCTGCGAGGCTTGCTCCTGCAGGAACGGCAGCGTCACCGTTAAGTGCTTGGCATCTGCAATCGTCGCTACCTTGGTCGTCTTATTGACAGAAGCACCCTCACTGATATTCGCGGACAAAATCAGCTTGCCGCCGGCCGGCGCCGCCATTCTAAGCGAAGCCGCTTGCGTCTTCAGATCGTTCAAGTCCGCTTGCTGCTGGCTAAGCGTCAGCTTCGCCGTCTCCAGACGCTCCTCCAGCGAGCTATCCGTAAGCTCGAGGAGCAGGTCCCCTTTTTTCACCGTCTGGTTGCGTGAAAGATTGATGACCTTGATCATTCCTTCTTTGGGAGGAACGATCATTTGCAGATCCTGCGCTTCAAGCTGCGCCGTCCCGGAAATGACCGACCTCAGGTTTCCCTTGCGCACCGGCGTTGTCGATTCTTGCACTGCGGACTGCTGCTGCTTCGGCGCTCCCCCATACTGGATATACGCGTAAGTGCCTCCCCCGCACAGAACCACAGCCACGGCGGCGAGTATCGCTGCTTTTTTCTTATTCAACTTGCCCGTACCTCCTTCAGCTTCCGTGATCTCTATGTATCGCTCTGCTTCTGTACCCTGCCTAGACCCATTATGAAGGACAATACTGAGGCAAAATTGAAGGGAAGCTGAAAATTTGCTGAATGTTCTTAAATTTCATCGGTTTTCCGCTATTTTCAGCTTCCTTTCAGCTTTCGCTCAGAATGGGTTCAGCATGACGGCGGATAATGAGGAAATAGTGTACAATGGACAAAAAAAGAGAGGGGCTGGTCCTTATGAATAAATTGAAAGGCGTCAAAATCCTGCTCGTCGACGACGAGCCCAACATACTGCAATTTCTCGAGCTCGGCCTGCTGAATGAAGGCTTCGAAGTGGCGACCGCCCCTGACGGCTTTACCGCCATTACCACGGCCCAGCAATTCCAGCCGCACATCGCCATTCTCGACGTCATGATGCCGGGCATGGACGGCTTCGAGGTATGCCGCATGCTGAAAAAAACGGAGAACATTGCCGTGATCATGCTCACGGCCAAGGACGAGGTCGAGGACCGGGTCAAAGGGCTTACGCTTGGCGCAGACGATTACATGATGAAGCCGTTCAGCTTCGAGGAGCTGCTTGCCCGCATTCATGCGCGGATCCGAAACCAATTTCCGAATCTGCTGGGAGAGGTATCCTACGGTCCCTTCCGCATCGATGACCGCCGCAAGGAAATCTGCTTGGATAACCGCGTGCTGGAGCTCTCCCCGACGGAGTACGAGCTGCTGAAGTTTCTTGTCATTAACCATGGCATCGTGATGAGCAAAAGCATGATTTTGGACAAGGTATGGGGCTACGATTTCGGGGGCGAGGAAAATATCGTCGAGGTGTACATCCGCTCCTTGAGGGAGAAGCTGCAGGACAAGGAGCATAAGCTCATTCGCACGCTGCGCGGAGCCGGATACCGGGTGGACCTGCCATGAGCCGCGGGGGATGGTTTGCCCCCGGTTCGCTCAGGTATCAGATCCTGTCCAGGTCGCTGCTGATTCTGGCTGTCATTCTCTTGCTGATCGGCGTTTTTCAATACGTAGTGATGCAGAATTTTCTGTATCGCAACCGCGCGGAAACGATTCAAAGCCAAACCCGCACGATTCCCTGGGAGGCGTGGGCGCGAAATGGGACCATGCCTCGAAGAGAAGGACCCGGTGGACCTCCGGTGCTTTCCGATTCCACCATCGCTTTTATTAACCTGGATGGGGAAATGACTGTGCTTCAGGGGGACGTGGAGAACCGGCCGGCGCCGGTGCTGGCGAAAGAGGAATACCTGAAGGAGCTGCAGATGAACGAGCATCGCAAGCAAGGCGGCTACCGGATCGGCAAGGACGAGCAGGGCACGGAGGTCATGATCGTCCTCCACCCCGTCGAATCGCGGGGACGCGGTGTGCAAGGGCTCATCCAGGTCAGTACCGCAACAGGTCCTATCAAGAACGTGCTGCTACGCCAGCTGCTGACCTTCATTGCCTTATCTGCGCTCGCGCTGATCATAGGCTTGCTTACGTTCCTTCCGGTACTGCGCCGCGTGCTTGTTCCGCTATCCCGATTTATCGATACCGTGGAACGCATGGGAGCCAGCCATTTGAAGGATCGTCTTCCGGTCGATCAGGGTCAGGTTGAAATCGATCGGTTGTCCAAAGCCTTCAACGGCATGCTCGAGAGGCTGGAGCATTCGTTCGAGGCGGAGAAGGAGGCCAAGGAGCATATGCGCCGCTTCGTCGCCGATGCCTCCCACGAGCTGAGGACGCCGCTGACGTCGATTCACGGCTTCCTTGAGGTGCTGCTGCGCGGTGCCGTGAACCATCCGGAGCAGCTGAACCGGGCGCTGAAGAGCATGTATGGCGAGTCGGAGCGCATCAACAAGCTCGTGCAGGACCTGCTTCAGCTGGCGAAGCTGGACCAGACGCCGCAATTTGAGATGACGGACGGCACTCTCGACACGGTTGTGCGCGAGATGGAGGCACAGCTGCATCTCCTGGGGGGAGAGCGGAAGATCGTTCTGCAGCTGGAGTCAGGGGTAAAGGCCCGCTTCGATAAGGATCGGATCAAGCAGGTGCTGCTCAACCTGTTCCATAACGCAGTGCAGCATACCAGCCCGGAGTCGGGCTCTATCGTAATTTCCGTGAAGGATCACGAGAATCTAGTGGAGCTGTCCGTGCAGGATAATGGGCCGGGTATTGCGGAGGATCATTTGCCGCATCTGTTCGACCGGTTCTACCGGATCGACACTTCCCGTGCCCGCCGGTCCGGCGGAGCCGGCTTGGGGCTCGCGATTACGAAGTCCATTGCCGAGCTTCACGGGGGGGAGATACAAGTCGAAAGCATCCCGGGAACGGGTACCGCGTTTCGTCTGTTGCTTCCCAAAACCGGTCTTGCCGCGGCTCACGCGGCTCAGAACCCTCCGCTCTGATAAGGGCGGCCGGGTTCTTTTTTTTCATCTAGTATCATGGCTCCAAATCCGGTATGATGGTAGGAAAGTCTTGGTTCTGGGGTGCTGCGCGTTACATGAAATTGGAACGATTAATATCAATGATTTATATGCTTCTCAATAACGAAGTCATCTCCGCTTCAGCCTTAGCCGATAAGTATCAAGTCTCGCAGCGGACGATCTATCGGGATATCGACGCGATCAGCGCAGCGGGAATTCCTGTCGTCTCTTACCAGGGCGTGCATGGCGGGTACGGGATTATGGAGTCGTACAAAATGGATCGCAGCCTGCTCGGCTCCCACGATGTCGAGTCGTTAATCACGCTGCTGAACGGCTTGTCCACCGTTTTCTCCGATGAACAGGCCTCCGAGACGGTCCGGAAGCTGCGCACAATTCAAAAGGAGGGCTCCTCCCCCAGCTTAACGCTGGATATCGGAAGCCGCCGCGGCCCGAACGAATCTCTACGGCTGCTTCGAGCCGCCATCAAAGCGCGGAAGGTCGTACGGTTCGAATATGTCAGCGCCAAAAACGAACGGCTGACACGCATCGTCGAGCCGGTCTGTCTGATGTATAAGAATCAAGTCTGGTATTTGCACGCGTTTTGCCGGGGGCGCAGCGATTATCGGGAGTTCAAGCTCACCCGGATGTCGGAGCTTGCCATGCTCCCGGAGCAATATCATAAAGTGCATCCTGTTCCCGCGGAAAGGCAGACCGGCTATCGCCGCTTCGAAAGTGCGAATCCGGTCACGCTAGTGCTGCATTTTTCCCCGCAGGCTCTTGCAAGGTCGCTCGACTTCTTCCATGAAGCGGAACGATGCTTCCAGGAGGACGGTTCTCTGCTGATTAAGCTCCGGCTCAGCGCTCCTGCGGAAATGAACTGGCTGCTCCCGCTTATTCTGAGCTTCGGCGACGATGTGGAGATCGTGGAGCCTATCGAATTTAGAGAGCAAATCAGGAGCAAGCTCGAGAGCATGCTCCTTCGGTACCGTTAATGGGTTGCCGCAGCGTGAGCGGCATGAGCTTCGAGCTCCGCTTGGGGATCATGCTTCTCCTTGCCCATCCAGCCCGCCGCCAACACTGCGAGAAGAGCGGGGACGAGACCCCACGCGAATATGCCGGCGATGGATGAGGATAGCCCCGATGTGATGATCTCCAGCGCTTTTTCGGGCACTAATGCACGGGTCGAGGCGCCCATCAGCACATACGGATCTTGAAAGTCGATGCCTGCCGGGATCGGCGTTCCTTTTGCCGCGAAGGTTTCGCTTATGGTTCGTGCCATAGAGCGGCTCTGCACAAGTCCGTAAATCGTAATGCCGATCGTCATCCCGAGCGACCGCAGGAAGTTGAGCGTTGCGTTAGCCGTGCCTCTTTCACTTGCGGGGAGCGAATGAATCGCCGCATTCGACAGAATGGAGAAGGAAGCTCCTACGCCGAGTCCCACCAAAATCATATACAGCGTGATGACAAGTCGTGAGGTTTCCACTGTAATTGTAGTGAGCAGAGAAAGTCCCGCCAGGAGGAGGATCAGCGTCGAAATGAGAATGGACCGGTACGACATTCGGTTCATGAGCAATCCTCCCCCTGTGGCCGTAACGACCGTGCCCAGCATCATCGGCAGCAGCACGAGCCCCGAGCTTGTGGCCGTCCCGCCGAGCACTCCTTGGATATAGATCGGGATGTAAACCGAGGCGACGATGAACGCGGCTCCGCTGAACATCGCTACCAGATTGCTTGTCGCATATAAGCGGACTCTAAACATGCTAAAACGGATGATCGGCTCCGCCGCGCGCAGCTCCGCCATCACGAAAATACCCGCGAGCACGATAAAGCTTAGGACTAGGCCAATGATGGCAGGAGAGCTCCATGCGTACATCTTGCCGCCAAGCTCCAGTACGAACATTAGGCAGGTTACGGCTCCGAGCAGCGTAACGGCCCCAAGCCAATCGACCCGCTGCTTCGCATATTCCTTAGATTCCTTATAGAAGCCGATAATCAAGCCTAGCGCAATAAGCCCCAGCGGCAAATTGATATAAAATATCCACTGCCACGCCACGTAATCCGTCAAATAAGCTCCAAGCAGCGGTCCGAAAATACTGGACATGCCGAAGACTGCCCCGAACAAGCCCATCAGCTTCCCTCTGTTTTCCGGAGAAACGGCGTCGAACATAATCGTAAAGCAAATGGGAATTAATGCCCCGCCTCCGATTCCTTGGATGGCACGGTACAGGCTTAATTCCACAATCGAGGACGCCGTACCGCACAGAATAGAGCCTAGCATGAAGACTACCATGCCGAAGAGAAAGAACCGCTTGCGACCGTACATATCCGAAAGCTTGCCGAAGATCGGCATGCCCGCCATCTCGGCTATCATGTAAGCCGAGGTGACCCAGACGAACTTGTCGAGTCCTCCCAGCTGTCCGACAATGCTGCCCATGGCTGTGGCCACAATCGTGTTGTCCATCGAGGACATAAGGATGGACAGCAGAAGCCCCGCAACAATCCACCCTGCTTTGTTTTGTTTCAAAGTCATATTTGTTCACTGCTTCCTTTCGCTTGAATTACCTTGAGTATAAGCAGTGAACCCTGTCATCCCTATGTCAGTGTTTGAAAAAAAAAAATTCCCGACGCGCAGCCGATTCGGTTTATGGCATTTTTGCCATTACCGGCGCAAGTGCAAGCGGATAGGGCGATTGTAATCGCATATGTGCGATTATTGCCTCGCATTCCCACTTCGCACGGCCCATCCGGCGCGGTTTATGGCACTTTTGCCACTGCCGGTGCTAGCTCACGCGGGTGGGGCGATTGTAATCGCAAATGTGCGATTATTGCCTCGCCTTCCCGCTTCGCACGGCTCATCCGGCGCGGTTTATGGCACTTTTGCCATTACCGGTGCAAGTGCCAGCGGGTGGGGCGATTGTAATCGCATATGTGCGATTATTGCCTCACTTTCCCGCTCCGCACGGCCCATCCGGCACGGTTTATGGCATTTTTGCCACTGCCGGTGCTAGCTCACGCGGGTGGGGCGATTGTTATCGCTTATGTGCGATTATTGCCTCGCATTCCCGCTTCGTACGGCCCTTCCGGCGCGGTTTATGGCATTTTTGCCACTGCCAACGCAAGTGCAAGCGGGTGGCGCGATTGTAATCGCATATGTGCGATTATTGCCTCGCATTCCCGCTTCGCACGGCCCATCCGGCGCGGTTTATGGCACTTTTGCCACTGCCGGCGCAAGTGCAAGCGGGTGGGGCGATTGTTATCGCATATGTGCGATTATTGCCTCGCTTTCCCGCTTCGCACGGCCCATCCGGCGCGGTTTATGGCACTTTTGCCACTGCCGGTGCTAGCTCACGCGGGTGGGGCGATTGTTATCGCTTATGTGCGATTATTGCCTCGCATTCCCGCTTCGTACGGCCCTTCCGGCGCGGTTTATGGCATCTTTGCCACTGCCAACGCAAGTGCAAGCGGGTGGCGCGATTGTAATCGCATATGTGCGATTATTGCCTCGCTTTCCCGCTTCGCACAACCCCTCCGGCGCGGTTTATGGCATTTTTGCCATTACCGGTGCAAGTGCAAGCGGGTGGAGTGATTGTAATCGCAAATGTGCGATTATTGCCTCGCCTTCCCGCTTCGCACGGCCCATCCGGCGCGGTTTATGGCATTTTTGCCACTGCCGGCGTGAGTGCCAGCATTTGCCTGGTCCGCACTGCGTCCCCGACACACAAAAAACCTCTTAAGCTGCGAGGGCTTAAGAGGTTGCCGTATCTTTACTGTGCAGGGGCTGTCTCAGGGGCAGGTGCTGTTTTGGCCGTACGCTTGCTATCCACGAACTCGTTGATGCGTTGCTCCGCCTTTTCCTTCAGCTTGCCGACCAGCGTATCACGGCTGATGCCTTTCTCCTGAGCAATCTCAGCCGGGGATTTCCCTGCGGTGAGTCCGTCACGGATTTCCTGCTGGGTCAAGCCCGTAACTTCGCTTAGGTCTTGGGAATGCCCCATCGGGCCGCCGCCGCGTCCGTTCATGCCGTGACCTTTCCCGCCAGGTCCTCTGCCGCCGTCACCCGCCGGCTTCGTCGAATCAACGGATTGCGTGATGCGTGTCGTCAGGTCCGTCTTCATCTTATCCGCTTGTTCGGCCGTCAGCTTGCCTGCGGCTACAGCATCATCGATGTTCTTCGTTTCCGCTTCGACCATCTTCTGAATCAGCGCTTCCTTGTTGAGTCCCGCTTTCTCCTGAGCTACCTGAGCGATCGTCTTGCCGCTCTGCAGTTCCTGCTTCAATACCTGCTGATCGATTCCGAGCAAAGTCGCCAGATCCGTGTGCTTCACGCTTCGGAAGCCTTCCATTCCTGCACCTTTGCCGAAGCGGCCGCCCTTCATAGCCCCGTCTGTTCCTTGCTGAGCGGACGCTGCAGGTGCAGCGGGTGTCGCTGCGTTTGCGAATACCTCTGTTGTCTGAAGCGCCCCTGTAAGTACGCCCCCTAACACCAAGCTGCCTGCGATCCCTGCGATAATCTTTTTATTCAATGCTTTCATCGAAATTCCACCTTTCCGGTTGTTGGATTTATTTCCTTACAAGACCAAGTATAGACGTGCTAGCTGAATTCCCTCTGAGCCCAGGCTGAACATTTGCTGAAAAGTAGAATCATTTCCCAGTTCTCAGGCAACCCTATGGGAAACACATCCCAAAAAGGAGGCCCCCTCATGACTGAGAAGCCACTGCAGGAAAAGAATAAACAGGAGCCCTCGGAAGCCCCTGTTCCCGGTGTATCAATGGAAGCCCAAGCCAGGACGGTAGAGCAGCTGCTCACTCAACCTATCCCGGAAGCGCATTATGAGGATATGAACAATAACTGACCGGTTGTCCGGCGAGCAAACGTAAAAAAAGCACCCCTCGCTAAAGCCGATCCATCCGGCTAAACCAAGGGGTTCTTCATTCCGTTGCTAAAATATGCTCCACGTCAAAGCGTCGGACAGCTTCTCAAGCAGCTTCACTCCGGCGATGCTATTGCCTTTCCGGTTCAGCGCCGGGCCGACCAGCCCGATCCCGTACCGGCCGGGGACGATGGTCAGGATGCCGCCGGACACGCCGCTCTTTGCCGGCAGTCCGACCTCGATGGCGAATTCGCCCGAGGCATTGTACATCCCGCAGGTGATCATGAATGTTTTGGCGATTTGCACATAACGTCTCGGAATCAGCTCCCGCCCGGTTTGCGGCTCCACGCCATCATGCGCGAGTACTAGCGCCATTCGGGCAAGATCGGCGCACGTTACCTCAATCGCACAATGCCGAAAGTAGACGTCCAGCACCTCTTCCACATCATCCGTGATGACCCCGTTATCCTTCAGGAAAAACGCCAAGGAACGGTTCCGGTGGCCCGTCGCCGACTCGGAGCGGTAGACCTCCTGGTTCATTCCCAAGGAAGGATTGCCTGCCAACTGACGGAAAAAATGCAGCACCCGGTCGGTCTTATCCTGGACCGAGCTGCCCGGCAGCAGCGATGAAACCGTAATCGCTCCGGCGTTGATCAAAGGATTGAAAGGAATACCCGGCTCGACGAGCTCCAGCTTCAGCATAGAATTAAAGTCATCCCCTGACGGCTCCTTCCCCACCTTGGCAAAAACCGCATCTTCGCCCCGGTCCATTAAGGCCAGAATCAGCGTAAATACCTTCGAGATGCTCTGCATCGTAAACCTGAGACCGGTATCTCCCGCGGCGATTTCCTGTCCGTCAGCAGTAACGATATAAATTCCTAATGCGTCCTTCGGCGCTTTCGACAGCTCCGGAATATAGGCAGCCACCTTTCCTTGCTCTGTATGTTTACGGCTTCCCTCCACCCATTCCGGCAATTTCGTTTGAATCAGCTCTAATTCTTCAGCAGGCGTCATACTCCATCCCTCCGTTTTCCTTATCCTACCCTATTTGCCCGGCCTTCCTCAAGAAGGTTTTCTTACACCTGCCCCGAATGAAAAGGAAACACGTAGCCAACAATAACGGAGGATTTGGATATCCAAAGCTTCTCCATATCTAAATTGAAGAAAGAAGGGACGAACCTCCATGGCAACAGTTCTTTATATTACGGCTCATCCGCATGACGACCAAGTATCCTATAGTATGGCGGTCGGTAAAGCCTTCATCGAGGCGTACCGCGAAGCTCATCCGCAAGACGAAGTCATCACACTGGATTTGTACAAAATGGACGTTCCTCACATCGACGTCGACGTTTTCAGCGGCTGGGGCAAGCTGCGCAGCGGCTCCTCGTTCGATCAGCTGTCCGGCGAAGAGCAGCGAAAGGTTTCCCGTTTAAACGAGCTGGTCGAGCAATATGTCGCGGCGGACAAATACGTATATGTGACGCCGATGTGGAACTTCTCGTTCCCTCCAGTGATGAAGGCCTACATTGACGCGATCTGTATTGCCGGCAAAACGTTTAAGTATACCGAGAACGGACCGGTCGGCCTCCTCGGCGATAAGAAAGCAATTCACATTCAAGCGAGCGGCGGTATTTATTCCGAAGGGCCTGCGGCGGCGTTCGAATCCGGACACAGCTACTTAGGCAAAATCATGCAGTTCCATGGCGTTCCATCGTTCGAAGGCATCTTCGTGGAGGGGATGGCGGCCATGCCGGACCAAGCCCAGTCCATCAAGGAAAAAGCGATTGAAAAAGCTCGCCAAGCAGCCAAGAGCTTCTAAAATGTGACACAAACAAAGACACCCTGCTCCGCAATCGAAGCAGGGTGTCTTTGTCATGTTTAAAATGGACTCGCAACCCCGTATTTTTTGCCTACCTCCTGCAGCTCCTTCACGAGTGCGGAACCGAGCGGAATGCCGTTTCGTTCCCGCTTCGCCGCCAGCTCCTGCTCGATCTCCCCCGGCAGATAGATCCGCTCGAAGCCTTCCGCCAGGGGAACCAGACGAACCTCGCGAATCATCCGGTCGACACGCCCCTTAAACACCGCCAAGTCCTCGAACAAATCTGCCCGCATCAACCAGAAAAATTGCCCTACCTCCTGATTCCTGTCCAGATCATCGTATAAGTGTCCGATGTACGGACCGAAGGCTGCACCCGTGAAGAGTCCCGACAAAATATCAACCAGCACGGCAAGTCCGTATCCTTTGGCTCCCCCAAGCGGCAGGACAAGCCCTCCGCTCAGTGCGGCCGCCGGATCCGTAGTAGGCTTGCCGTCCTTCGCTATGGCCCATCCCAGCGGGATCGATTGACCGTTCTGCTGAGCTACCACCAGCTTCCCGCGCGCAACCATGCTGGTCGCCATATCGAATACGATCGCGGGCTCCTCTCCTGCAGGTACGGCATAGCATAGGGGATTTGTCCCAAAATACGCCCGCTTACCACCCCAAGGCGCCATGTAGGCCGGCGCATTCGTTGTGGCGAAGGCGATGCAATCGTGCTCTGCGGCGTACCCCGCATAGTCGGCCAGCATCCCGCAATGGGCCGAATGCTTGATCCCTACAACTGCAATCCCTGTAGCCTTGGCTTTCGCTACCGCAAGCTCCATTCCCTTCGTCGCAAGCAGGATCCCCAGGCTATGGCCGCCATGAATCAGCAGGCTGGAGTCGGTCTCCTTCTCGATGCTCATCCGCAGCTTCTTCGACTCCAGCCCGGCCTCCAGTCTTCTCGTATAGATATCCACCCTGCTGACGCCGTGAGACTCGACTCCCCGCATATTCGCAAGGGTCAGATGCCTCGCGATAATTGCCGCGTCGGCATCCTCGAGGCCAGCGCCTGCAAATACCGCGCGTACATAAGCCTCAAGCACCGCACGCGGAACCAAAATCTGTGCGTTCCCCATGATGTTGTCCTTCATCCCTTCGCATCAGAATAACGGTAACGTTTGGTCACTCGTTATTTTATGCAAGGGACGTCCAAGGGGAGCGCCTTTTTTTATAGCCGATTACCGTGCTAACCAGCCGCCGTCCACCGCTACCGTATATCCATTCACATAATTGGACGCGGGGGAAGCCAAGAACACAACGGGGCCCGCCAAATCCTCAGGAGTTCCCCAGCGTCCGGCCGGGATCCGATCCAGTATCGATTTGCTGCGCTCTTCATCGGCACGAATCAGAGCTGTGTTATTCGTCGCCATGTAACCCGGCGCAATGGCATTAATCTGGATATCGAATTTGGCCCATTCGTTAGCCATGGCCCGGGTGATACCCATCACGCCGCTTTTGCTCGCTGTATAGGAAGGTACGCGAATGCCTCCTTGGAAAGAAAGCATGGACGCAACATTGATGATTTTGCCGCCGGTGCCTTGCTGCAGAAACTGCTTTACAGCCGCTTGGCTGAAGAAGAAGACGGTCTTCAGGTTGATGTTCAGCACGTCGTCCCAATCCTTCTCGGTAAAATCAATCGCATCCGCTCTGCGTATAATCCCTGCGTTATTCACTAAAATATCGATGTGACCGAAGGTTTCCAGCGCCTTTTCTATAATCCCTTCAATCGGCTCAAGGCTCATCAGATTGGCCTGGATCTCTAAGAAAGCCCTCCCTGTCGCTGTGATCTTCTCTCTTGTATCCGGCATCTCCACATAGTCCACACCGACGATGTCGGCTCCGGCTTCCGCCAACGCCAGAGCCATGCCTTGGCCAAGTCCCGTGCTGGCTCCCGTAACGATGGCAACCTTACCTGATACATCAAAGCCGCTTCGTCCCATAAAAAAACCTCCCAAGATATAATCACTTTCTACTGCGATTATACCTTCGGAGACGAAGGGAACATGTGAATCTTGTCACTTAGTGCAGGGTCAGGATGTGACAAAATGATATCCTCTTTATTTAATGACAAGCACAGGAATCTTAGATTGCTGTACGACGGAATGGCTCACGCTGCCCAGTACCAGCTCTTGCAGTCCTCCGAGGCCGCGGCTTCCCATAACGATCAAATCGCATTGCTTGTCATAAGCATAATCCAGCAGTGCCTTGGCCGGATGTCCGCTAAGCAAAGCTACGCTGGCTTTCGGAATCTTCTCCGCCTGCTCCTGAAGCTCTTGTTTTACCGACTTGAAGGCTCCCTCCGCATCGTCAAGATACGTAGACGGAAAAGTAGCCAGAGGATGGCTCACTAGGATGGCAGGAGGCTGATATACATGGACGATGTACAGATTCGCTCCGTTCTCCCCCGCCAGCTTTACCGCTTTATCGAGCGCTTTGTGGGAAAGCTCCGATTGATCATACGCTACCAATATGTTCTGAAATGCCATAGGAAATCACTCCTTATCAGCTTGATAGCTTCATCGTAGCAGAACCGTCCGAAAATGCTGTGACAAAAATCATACGCCGGTACTCCTACTGCAGCCGGCTTCGTTTGGCATGTCCTTCTCCGGATTGCACTTCCTCAAATAAATTGTTTCCCCTGCTTTTGTTTCAATCGTTGCCGTTTTGACGTCTTGAACGTCAGTAATCCCGGCGAGTCTCAGCTTCATTTCGAGCTGGTCGGTCGTAAACCTCAGCTTCCCTAGCTCTTCAGGAAAGAGTTTCCCGTCACGAATCACAGTAAACGTGGGTCCGCTTAGTAACCGCTCGAACCAATCATACCGCAGACAGAACTGCCTTCCAAAGCTGTGACCAATCCATTATGCATCCTCCAAGTTTCGGGATTTATGGACTTGCTCGTTCTCTTCTGTTATCATTATCCACTTTCCCTTGGAATATCAGGCGAAACTTCTACACGCATTCCGTTTGAGGTTCCATGCCATCCACATTCAATTCCTGCTTCAACGCCTCCCATAAAGCATCGCATAATTCGGAGGCCGTCCATTCATACCGTGAGGTTGCTGCCCTCCACTCCCCGTTGACGGCTTGGACCCGTATCGAAGGCTGACGTTCATGCAATAGCTCCAACAGCTGCCCAATGGAAAAAAGGGGAAGCGATTTCGTCTTCACGAAACCGTTCAGATAATAAACCATCTCCTCCTGTCCGCTGGTGTAAATATAATCCCCCTCCTGAGGAGTCCAAAGACTTCGCAGCTGTTCAACCTGTCCCTCGGAGAGCTGCTGAAGCTGGCTTGCCGTTAATCGCTGCTTCATGAACCGTCCCCCTTATAGGATAAAATAAGAAAACCTCTATCGAGGCCTTTCAAAGATGAACGACCGCGTTTCAGTGGTAGGTTTTCTTGGTAAAGAATGTTGCAGTGCTTTAAAGCTTTAGCCAACTTAAACATTCTTTAACGTTAAAAAAGACCCGTATCCGTGAAAGGTCCGCGATATGCAGCGGAAGACCTTACAAGATCATGGGTCTAGGGTGAATATAGACGCAAATAGACCCATTCGCGGGTCAACAAAGTGCACAAATATGCGCAATTTCCAAGGATTGTGACCCATCTACTGCTGACGAGGTTAGCTGCCGGGCTCGGGAAAGATGGTTCCCTACACGAGTGACGATGTGATTCGCCCCAAAAGATCTGGTTCCCCCGCTTTCCGAGCAGGCTCGGAAATTAAGCGTAACTCTATCATACACAACGTCTGAAAGCGTCGTCAACTTTTTTCAAGTAACTTATGATCTGAAATGGTTTGACAGCATGGCGATAATATGATAATGCTATATTTAAACACTATTCAATTAAAGGAGCGACAGGCATGACCCCTAGAAAGGCCGTCGATAAGGAGCTTAGTCGCGAACGGATCGTGGATGCGGCACGAGCCTTGTTTGCCCGCAAAGGCTATCATGCGATCTCCATGCGGGCGATTGCCGAAGAGCTTGGCTACACGCCGGGGGCTTTTTACTATCACTTCAAGGAAAAGGCCGAGCTGTTCAGTCTCATCGTAGCTGAAGACTTTGCGCGGCTTGACGCCCTGCTGGCCGGCACCCTCACCGGACCGCCCCACCCTTCACTTTCTCTGCTGGAGACCATTCTGATTGAATTTATTCGATTTGGCTTGGACAATCGTCACGCCTTCGAGATTATGTTTCTGATTGCCGATCCCGAGCTGATGAAGTATTCTCAGCACTACTCCGGACGCAGCTATGACCAATTCGTCGCCGCTGTGCTGAAGACGTCCGAGCTGCCCGGAACAGATCCCCAGCTTATGCAGAAAATTTGGGCGCTGTTCATCTCGATCCGCGGCTTCGTGCAGTTCTTTCTGCACTCGCAGCAATCGTTTGAGGATGTCCGTTCACTTGCCGAGGTTCAGGTACGTATGCTCTCCAGGGGGCTTGCGTAATTTTTTCGCCGCATTATTGAACAGTATTTAATTAAAGGAAAGAGGTGTACTCAGATGAAAAACCAACCCTTTGATTTGATCCTAGGAACCGGTCCTTTAGGCCGCTCTGTGATGGTAGAGCTGCTGAGCTACGGCCGTAAGGTGAGAATGGCAAATACCAGCAGTAAAGCGTCCGGCCTTCCCGGAGATGTGGAGGTTGTACGCTGCAATGCTTACGCCGTGGAGGAGGTGGAAGCCTGCTGCCGCGGAGCCCGTGTCGTATATGTTTGCGTGCAGCCTCCATACCATGAGTGGCCGCAGAAGTTTCCTTCGCTGATCCGCAGTATTGCTGAGGGTGTGAGGCGTGCTGGGGCGAGGCTGGTGTTCGGGGACAATCTTTACATGTACGGCCAAACCGCAGGCTCTATCCACGAGGAGCTCCCCTACGCTGCGACGACCCGGAAGGGAAAAGTACGAAGCGAGGTGGCCCGATACGTGCTAGGTCTGCACCAAAAAGGCGATCAGCAGACCGTTATCGGCCGGGGCTCCGATTTTTTCGGCCCTTATGTGCTTGACTCAACTCTCGGTTCCCGGGTGTTCCCCGCCCTATTGCAGGGAAAAGCGTGCTCCCTGATCGGCCATATTGAGCTTCCGCATACCTACACCTATATCGGCGACTTTGGGAAGGCGCTTGTGCTGCTGGGGGAAACCGAATCCGCCTATGGTCAGGCTTGGCATGTGCCGAATGCTCCTACGATGACCCCGCGGCAGGTGGCGGAGCTGGCGTTCCGTTTAGCCGGGAAGCAGCCTAAGATCCGCTCGATGGGTCGAGTCATGATGGCGATCGGGGGCCTGTTCATCAAGGAAGCCCGCGAATCGATGGAAATGATGTATGCCTTCGAGCAGCCTTATGTCGTCGACAGCTCCAAGTTTATCCAGGCGTTCGGCGACATCTCGACTCCTTGGGAGACTTCCCTGCAAGCGACGCTGGACTGGTATGCTCATGCATAAAGAAAGCCGGCCTATTCAACAGAGCTATCTGTTGAATAGGCCGGCCTCGTCTTCGCTTATTTCTTCTGCAAATCTTCAATCGAATCGATATTCATATAGGAAGGAACGACCAGGCCGATCTTGGTGCCGTTCAGATTCGGGCCGAGATCCTCGAATTTGCCCTTGTACTTATCATAGTAGTCCTGATGGGTTGTCGGCAGCCATGCGGCTACAATGGCATCTGCGTCTCCGCCGGCAATCCCGGCCCACATCGGTCCTGCCTCTACCTGCATCATATCAACCTTGTAGCCCAAACGCTCTTCCAGTACCAGCTTCACGACATTCGTGCTGGCGATTTCGGAGTCCCAAGCGACATAAGCCAGCTTCAGCTTCTTGCCGTCCG
The DNA here is from genome assembly GCF_030167925.1 of Paenibacillus silviterrae. Classification (GTDB taxonomy): domain Bacteria; phylum Bacillota; class Bacilli; order Paenibacillales; family NBRC-103111; genus Paenibacillus_G; species Paenibacillus_G silviterrae. Next base: position 4,802,275 of record NZ_JASKUT010000001.1, on the reverse strand, counting down.
CCTTCTCGATTCCCTTGGCCCATTCATCCACCTTCGCCTTGTTGGCTTCGATCCATTCGGCAGCGGCCGCCTCCGGCTTCTTGCCCTCTTGGATCGCTACCATCACCTTCGCCATATCGTCCGGTGTCCATTCGAATTTATCGAGCAGCGCATAGGCAGACGGATGATCGGTTTTCAACCCGTTGCGGACGATCGTGTGGATCTGCTCATCGCCGCCGAACACGCCCTTCGGATCCTTCAAGTACTTCAGCTCGTACTTCGCGAATTTCCAGTGCGGCGTCCAGCCGGTGACAATAATCGGCTTCTTGTCCTTATACGCTTTATCCAACGCGGCGGCCATTGCCGCACCCGAGCCCTCAACCAGCTTCCAGTCGGTCAGTCCGTAGTCCTTGATCGCTTTTTCCGTGGACTTCATAATCCCTGCGCCAGGGTCAATTCCGATGATTTCATACTTCACTTGATCTCCTGTAAAACCCGCAGCTGCCGGAGCTGGTTCCGCCGACGGCGAATTGGCCGCTTCCTTGGCGCAGCCTGCCAACAGGATCGAGCTCGTAATGCCTAACACCGTAATTGCTTTCATCCATCTTTTCATCTTATGCACTCCTCTTTTGTTTGTTTTTCACAATATGCTGTGACAAGCGATCCAAAATAATTGCCAGAATCACGATAGCCAAGCCGGCCTCGAAGCCCTGCCCCGTCTTAATCTGGGTGACGGCCCGGTATACATCGGCGCCAATGCCCTGTGCACCGATCATAGAAGCTATCACCACCATGGATAACGCCAGCATAATCGTCTGGTTTATCCCCGCCATGATCGACGGAATCGCCAGCGGCAGCTGAATCTTGAGCAGCTTCTGCATCGGCGTGCTGCCGAAGGCGTCGCCTGCCTCCACCAAATCGTGAGGCACCTGCCGTATACCTAAATTCGTCATACGAATCGTCGGCGGCACCGCAAAGATGACGGAAGCGATTACACCCGGTACTACACCCAGACCGAAGAAGGTAACCGCAGGAATCAAATAAACGAAGGCAGGCATCGTCTGCATAAAGTCGAGCACGGGCGTTATCAAGTTCCTGGCTCGGTTGCTGCCTGCACAAGCAATGCCTAACGGAACCCCAATAAGGATGGACACGATCGAGGACGTCATAACGAGAGCCAGCGTATCCATCGTATGGTCCCAGTACCCCAAATTATCGATCAGTATAAGGCCCAGAAATGTGAAAACAGCGAGCGGTGCACGCGCAATCCAATAAGTTAAAGCGCTTAAAATAACGATCATCAGCAGGGAAGGCAGAAATTGAAACGCCGCGGAGAAGCCTTCGACCGTCCCCTCAATTGCATCGGAGATCACTGTAAAGATGGGCGACAGGTTCCCCTCTAGGCTGTCAACGAGAAGCTCGACCCATTCATCAAGCGGTAGCTTCGGTATCATCTTCGTTCACCTTCCTTGGCAAAGGGTGTCCCGCCAGTGCGCCAAGCACGGCACCTCGAACCACGACCCCGATAATTCTTCCTTGCTCATTCACTACCCCTACCGGATACTTTGAGGTACCGCAAATTTCGAACAATTCATGCAGCAGCACATCAGGAGCAACGGTCGGCGTATCCCGGATGACAATTTCCTCCAAGCTTTTGCCTTGGGAAGCGGCTTCCGAGGCATCGTCCGCGGTAATGACACCTAGCAGCCGTTTGGACCGATCCACAACGAACAGGTTCGAAATTCCGCCCTCCCGCATTAATTGGAGAGCTACACGCGGTCCCCTATCGAAGCTGATGGTCTCCGGTCTGCGCATGACATGCGATGCGGTCAGCACCTTGGATAAATCCACATCCTCCACGAACCGTTCTACATATTCGTTCGCCGGGTTCATCATGATTTCTTCCGGCGTGCCCACCTGGACCACCGAGCCATCCTTCATTAAGGCGATGCGATCGCCTATGCGTAATGCCTCATCAAGATCGTGGGTAATAAATACGATCGTCTTTTTCATCTTCTCTTGCAGATCAAGCAGCTCATCCTGCATATCCTTGCGGATCAGCGGATCAAGTGCGCTAAAGGCCTCATCCATAAGCAAAATATCGGGATCATTCGCAAGCGCTCTGGCAAGACCAACCCGCTGCTGCATGCCTCCGCTCAGCTGATCCGGGTAGCTTCCGGCCCAAGCCTCAAGCCCGACCAGCTGCAGTGCCTGCTCCGCTTTCCGCAGACGCTCCTTCTTCTCCATCCCCTGGATCTCCAGACCGAAGGCGGCATTCTCCAGAATCGTTCGGTGAGGAAGCAAGGCGAACTTCTGAAATACCATGCTGATCTTCTTGCGCCGGACCTCGCGCAGCTGCTCCTGACTCATCTGCATCAGATCCTGTCCGTGTACATAAATGCTGCCTCTTGTCGGTTCAATGAGCCTGTTGAACAGCCGGACCAGCGTCGATTTTCCGCTTCCCGACAAGCCCATAATGACGAAGATCTCACCAGGCTCGATCGACAGCTGAACCCGGTTCACCCCGACGGTTTGCTTTGTTTCCTTCAATATCTTCTCTTTGCTCCAGCCTTTCTCAAGATACGGAAACACCTTATCCGGCTCGTTCCCGAACACCTTGGAAAGCTCTTTAACCTCAATGACGGCCAAGGTAACACCCCATTCCAGTTCATTTCCAGTTCTGACCCTTAGTCTATCGCATAAGAAAACAAAGTGTCAACCGTTCATTTCGTTTGTATTGTTTGTACAGAAAATACTGTACAGTGTTATTCTTTGTTTTCTTCCCGTTTCCTCCGTAATGCTTACCTAGTTCTTTCTTTACTTTGTGTTTTCTGTTCCTTACAATAAGGCTAATATGTCAATACTCAGATTTAGATAAACACCGACAGGAGTGGATCAAGGTGTTCACCGAATTGACTGGTTTATCCGTAGAACATGAACAGTCGATTCAAAAGGCGCGCAAACGCATTATTGAATCAGTGGGCAAGAACATGGATCTATACGGCATCACGTTATCTACCGGCCTATTATATGGATTGATGTTTTTTCAAGATAAACCGATGACCCTCGATGCCATGGGCGAAGCCATGGAGATGAGCAAAACGAGCATGAGCACGGGGATCCGAACCCTTGTTGATTTGAAAATGGTCAATAAGGTTTGGGAGAAGGGGTCGCGGAAGGATCAGTACGAGGTGGAACGGGATTGGCATCAGACATTTGCCGATTTCTTCGTCATTAAGTGGCGCAAGTCGGTAGAAATGAACCTGGCCGCTCTGCGCAAATCGCTAAACGAGCTGACGGCGCTTGCCGGCAAGCACCCGGAGGACGAGACGCTGCAGTCTTATCTTCGCGGAGATATCGAGAAGATCAATCAAGCCATCGCCTACTATTTGTGGCTCGACCGGTTAATCGATACCTTGGAGTCGGGTGAAATTTACAAGCTTGTCCCTAAGGAGACCGAGTAAACTAACAAGAAGCAGGCTGTCCGCCTAACGTTAAGACGGTACAGCCTGCCTTGGTATGCTTAAATATTGCTTATTTTTCCCTATGCGCTTCTACAAGCTCGTTCAGCGCCTCTCGGAATCTCCTTTCCTTCCTCCTCTTGAGCCGCTCCTCCTCATGAAGAGAAGTGTACAGCGATACGCACATAAAGCCCATGATGACGGCAAAGGGCAGCGCCGTGACGATGGAGGCCGTCTGGAGCGCTTGAAGCCCCTGGCTCAGCAGCAATACAAGTGCAATCAGGGATTGGGCTACCCCCCAAGCCACTTTAATCTTGATAGCAGGGGTTAAGCTCCCTCCGGAGGTAAACATTCCAAGTACATAGGTAGCTGAATCTGCCGACGTAATGAAAAACGTAATAATCAGCAATGTGGCCAAAGCTCCCAGGATCTTGCCTAACGGCAAATGCCCCAAGGTTATGAACAAAGCGGAGGTCATATCCTTACTAACCGCTTGGGCAATAGGCAAGCCCTCCAGTACTTGCTGATGCAGCCCGACGCCCCCGAAGACGGAGAACCAGAGGAAGCTGAACAGACTGGGAATGAACAGCACACCCAGTACAAACTCCTTCACTGTCCGGCCGCGGGATACGCGGGCAATGAACATGCCGACAAACGGCGCCCACGCGATCCACCAAGCCCAATAGAACAGCGTCCAATTGCTGACCCAGGTTGCTTGGGTAAAGGGTGTTAACCGCAAACTCATCTGGATCAGGTTCTGCAGATAGCCCCCTAGCGTCACCGTGAAGGTATCGAGCAGAAACGAGGTGGGTCCGAGCACGAAGGTTGCGAGCAGCAAGCCTAAAGCCACCAGCAGGTTGGCATTGCTCAGCATTTTGATCCCTTTGTCCAGCCCCGTTGTTGCCGAGATCATATACAGCACTGTGAGCACTACAAGGATGCCGATTTGGACACCTACTCCGTTCGGTACACCCCATAGAAACTGAAGCCCTCCGTTAATCTGGAGCGTGCCAAGGCCAAGCGAGGTGGCTACCCCGAAGCACGTAGCGATGACGGCAAGGATGTCGATAAGCTTCCCCAGCACCCCGTCAACCCGGTCACCAAGCAGCGGATAAAAGGTATGGCTGATCAGACCCTTGCGTTTTTTACGGAATTGAAAATAAGCAAGCGCTACTCCGACGACGGAATAGATGGCCCATGGATGAAGTCCCCAATGAAAGAAAGCATATCGCATGGCAAGTCTGGCCGCCTCGGCGGACTGGCTTTCCGCTGCCTGAGGGGGGGATAGGTAGTGGGACAGCGGCTCGGCCACTCCCCAGAAGACAAGCCCGATTCCCATCCCCGCGCTGAACAGCATGGCAAACCAGCTTACGTTGGAATACTCCGGCTCATCCTCGTCCTCGCCAAGACGAATGCCTCCGTACTTGCTGAACGCTAAATAAACGACAAAGATAAGAAATCCGAAGGCGGCGAACAAGTAAAACCAGCCGAAATTCGTCGTCGTGTAAGCAAGAAATTCACTAGCCTGCTTCGCGAGACCGCTTGGATTCAAGCTGCCCCAGAGCACAAACAGGAGAATAATAACTGCCGCTATTGTAAAAACCATGAAAGCCTCCGTTGACCTTTTTACCATTTAAGGTATCCGCGGGCAATAGATGCTATTCGGTATGCCTCATTTCCCTATCGGAACATCGGGGAGTTCATTAACAGATACAATCCCGCTTGCTTTCTTGCCGGGCTTAGCCCAATGCTTCTCGCTTCCGGGAAGATCGTCGAACCAGGCCGCATCCTGAGGACAATCCAGCATCATGAATTTCCCATATTCCCCGTCGCGCGATTGATGGTACTTTAAATAGGCTTTGCCTGCTTCGATAGCTAATATTTCGATTTTACCGGAGGTATGGCTCATCGATAAGCGAACCCGCTTCCCGAGCCCCGATGTCCTGGCCTTCGCTTCCTCCACGATCCGGTACACCCGCTCCAAAGGCAGTACAAATTCCCGATTTCCCGCTACGGGACGATTGATAAAAAAGTAATATGGCGTTACACCGGCCCAGGACAGCTTGTCGAGCAGCTCTCCAAGGATCGCAGGGTCATCATTAATTCCTCTTAGTACCGGCGTCTGGTTTACAACGATGGCTCCGGCCTCTTGCAGAGCTTTAAAGCCTTTTACAGCCTCCTTCGTTATTTCGCGGGGATGATTGATGTGAGCCATAACGTAAATTCGCTTCTCCGGAGTGGAATACATGTGGATTGTATCTAATAATTCCTGGTCCTCATAAATGCGCATCGGATTAAATACAGGAATTTTGGAGCCTAGCCGTATAATCTTTACATGCTCAATCTGTCTGAGTCGTTCCAGGATCTTAGCCAACTTGGCCGTTGCAAGAATCAAGCTGTCTCCGCCGGTGAGAAGCACGTTGTTAATCTCAGGATGCTTTGCAATATAGTCGATGCCCGGGCTGACATCCGACATTGCCTCCTTCACATCATTGCGAAACAGCCGCTTCCTGAAGCAATACCTGCAATAGGAGCCGCACACCTCGGAGACGATGAGCAGTGCCGTCGTGCTGTACTTATGCTGACATCCGGGAACCACATAATTGGTATCCTCGTCCGAAGCATCCCAACGTCCATACTCCGACAACTCCCCTTGATTGGGGATAACAAGCTTTTTAATGGGATCCTGAGGGTCGTTCCAATCGATCAGCTTTAAATAATAATCGTTCACTCGAAACACAAATTTATCCGTGATGGGCTTCAGCATGCTTCTTTCCTGCTCCGGTATTTCTGCAATTTTATCAATGTCCGTGATATACTTCGGTTGTGCCATACTCGCTCCTCCTCATATAAACAGATGGATAAAAAAACAGCCCATGGTCTCACCTAATTGCAAATCTGCCATTACACGTTCGAAAGCATGGCCTCCGAGCGCCGATAATTGCACATCTGCGATTACACAGGTCATGAAACACGAAAAACCAACCTTCCTTCCCGCCCAATTGCAAATCTGCCGCTACACTCGCGAAATCATGCCCATCGAGCAACAGTAATCACACATCTGCGATTAAACAGGCTCTGAAACAAGAAAAACTCACAATGCTTGGTGGCCTATTGTCCTTCTTTTCCGCTTTTCAAAAGAGCAAAACAAAAAAAGACCCTCTGCTCATGAAAAAGGCTTCGCCTTACAGGACGAAAGTTCCCCTATTCTCATGGGCACGGGTCTCCCGGAAAACACAAAAAGACCCGATGCGCCGGGTCAATTCACACATTGAGTATGCATAGGCATGCAAACAATTCTTGACCCATCTACTGCTGACGAGGTTAGCTGCCGGGCTCGGGAAAGATGGTTCCCTACATCGATGACTTCATGATTCGCCCCAAAAACATTGGTTCCCCCGCTTTCCGACGATGTCGGAAATTAAGCGTACACTTATGTTACAAGATAAGGAAAACATTGTCAACCCTTAGACGTCTCCCTTCTCACAACAAGACTGCGACATCAATGCCGCAGTCTTGTTCCCTTTACACGCGTGTAATTCTCGTCCAAAAGCCGCCCTTAAAGTTCTTGGGCTCATGGGAAATGATGAACGCCTTAGGCGCAAGCTCCTCTATCGTGTGCATGAGCTTGCGGGCGTTGCGGCGCCGCACCAGGACCTGCATCACAAGGCGCTTGCCGTCCCGTCCGTCCGCCGGCCATGTCGTTACTCCGTAGCCATGATCCCTCAGCTCGTTAGGAAGCTTGGATTCTAGGGAGTCCACGATCACCTGCACCACCAGATAGCCTAATGCCAGCGCTTCTTCGATGCGGCTTCCGAGATACACACCAAGGCCAAAGCCGATGCAGTAAGCAGCCATATTCCATGGATTGTTCATGTTCTGAAGCACCAGATTCAAGCCCAGCAGGTAGATGAATACTTCAGCCATAGAAAGGAAGGAAGCCAGGAGGGTTCTGCCTTTGATGACCAAAATTAGCCGTAATGTGAAAGTAGAAACATATGCGATGTTAATGGCAATGATCGATCCGATTAAAGGCAGTGAGATCATAGGCGCTACCTTTCTGCGATATATCCGGGTCTTGGCGCTTGCCCGGAGTACGGGGCAACGAGACGATTCGCTTCGCTGTTGTACACTAGAAATACATTGCTCCGGGGCATCGGAGAGATGTTGCTGTTCGACCCGTGCATAATGTTGCAATCAAACAGTACGATCGACCCGGCCTTCCCGACAGGGGTATGGATGCCGTGCTCTCGCACCAGCTTCGTAAGGCTGTCCTGATCGGGAACGCCGTACTCCTGACGGCGGAGCGACTCCTTATAATGCTGATCCGGCGTTTGCCCCACGCACGAGATGAAGGTCCGGTGAGAACCCGGAACCACCATCAAGGGGCCGTTGTAGTCATAGTTATCCTCTAAGGCGATGGAGCAGCTGAGCGCCCTCATTCGGGGCATGCCATCCTCCACATGCCAGGTCTCGAAATCCGAATGCCAGTAGAACTCCTTGCCCGTAAACCCAGGCTTGAAGTTAATCCTGGACTGATGGACGTACGTGGGCCCGCCCAGCAAATAATCGACGATCCCCTTGACCCGCGGATGCTCGGCCAGCTGCCTGAAGAGCTCATTATGCTGATGCACGGCGAAGATCGATCGGACCTCTTCGCTGCCCGGCTCGCGAATCACTTCCTTCGCTTCGGAACGCCGGCCCTCCTTCCAAAGGCGCTTCAGCTCGTTTTTAAATTCGGCAATTTCCACTTCCGCAAAAAAGCTGTCGAGAAACAAATAGCCGTTCTGCTCATAAAATTCGGATTGGATACGGCTGATCGGCGCATCCGGCGACCAGGCAGAATATACAACGGGATCCTTACGTTCGATCCATTCGGGGTACTCCCGAACTCGGGATGGATATACATCGGCAATAGCGTCCGCTTGCGTCAAATGATTGGCTGAAGTCATGCTCGTATCCTCCTTAAAATTGGGTTCGAATGCAGTTAGCTGGTAAGCAGCGGATAGGTCCCCTGCTCGTCGTGCACCTCTCGTCCTACAAGAGGCGGATTGAACACACAGATCATGCGCAGCTGAGATTGTGCGCGCAAGTAGTGCTTCTCGTTTCCGTTCAGCGCATAGAACATTCCTGCCCGAATCGGGTACGTCTCCCCCCCGATCACCTCGATTTCGCCCTCTCCCTCGATGCAGTAGACGGCCTCCAGGTGATTCTGATACCAGATCAAGGTTTCCGTTCCCGCCTTAATCAGCGTGTCGTTCATGGAAAACCCCATGCCGTCCTTCTGCAGAAGCAATCTTCTTGAGTTCCACGTCTCGGTATCCACATCGTCCTTCGTTCCCAGCACCTGCTCCAAATGCTTTACGATCATGTCTTTTCCTCTCCCTTGTCCTCAGTTATCGTTCTTCTTTGCCTGCCGCCTCGCCAGCTCCTGGAACCCTTCCGCCAGAAGGCGAAGTCCTTGTTCCAGCACGTCAGCTTCAATCGTGAGCGGAGGCATCAGCTTCGCCACCTCGCCGCGGGGGCCGGAGGTTTCCATGATTAAGCCTTGTTCAAAAACGATTCCGCACAGCTCCTCCGCCAGCTCCGGCCTGCTGAAGGCGATGCCTTGAATGAATCCCTTGCCCCGGAGCTCCCCCTGCAATTCAGGATGCAGGCTGAGCATACGCTCTAACATCTTGCGGATCATCCTGCTTTTCACATCAATTTCCCGCTCCAGCTCGTTCGTCCGCCAATATTCGAGCGCCTTTGCCGCCGCGACGAAGCCCAGATTGTTGCCTCGGAACGTTCCGTTATGCTCACCCGGGTTCCATTGGTCAATTTCGGGCTTAAGCAGCGTTATCGCCATCGGCAGCCCGAAGCCCCCAATCGACTTGGACATGCACACGATGTCCGGTTCTATCTCCGTCCCATCGAAGCTGAAGAAGCTGCCGGTCCGCCCGCACCCCATCTGGACGTCATCGATGATCAACAGAATCCCCCGCTCCTTGCACAGTGCTGCGATCCCCTGCAGCCAATTCTTGCTGGCGGCGTTCAGACCGCCCTCCCCTTGCAGGGTTTCCAGAATGATCGCCGCCGGCAGCGGCACTCCGCTTCCCGGGTCATCCAGAAGCTTCTCAATATACCCTGTTGTATCCAAATCCTTCCCAAAGTATCCGTCGTACGGCATAAAGATCGAATTTCCCAGCTCCACTCCCGCGCCCTTGCGCTTGAAGCTGTTGCCGGTAACCGCCAGCGAGCCGAGCGTCATGCCGTGGAAGGCGTTGGTGAAGCACATCACCGCCGTTCTGCCGGTTACCTTGCGGGCAATCTTCAGGGCGCTTTCCACGGAGTTGGTCCCTGTAGGTCCGGGGAACATCACTTTGTAGTGAAGTCCACGCGGCTTCAGGATCGTTTGCTCGAATGTCGTAAGGAAGTGCTCCTTGGCCGAGGTGGCCATATCGAGGCTATGCGTGACCCCGTCTTGGACCAAATAGTCGATTAACGCTTCCTTGATCCGCTCATTGTTATGTCCATAATTCAAGGCTCCCGCCCCTGCGAAAAAATCAATGAATTCGTTCCCGTTCTTATCCCACAACTTGGCGTTCTTCGCTTTGGCAAACACGGTCGTAAAGCTTCGGCAGTAGCTACGCACCTCGGATTCCATTTGGTCAAATACGTGCATGGACGGCTTTTCCAGTAGGGTCGTGTTCATTCTGATCTTCCTCCCTTAATCGGATTCGGGTCTGACTTACATCACGGCTTTCCTAGGCAAAGGGCCTAGCTTGTACAAAATCTCTTCTTCGTGGGCTCGTTCGGAAGGAAACATGGATGCGGCATACCCTTCAAACAGATGGCACTCCAGGTTATGGGATTTGGCCAAATGCAGGAACAAGCCCCTTGAAGCCAGATTGGACGGACTTACCGTCGCCTTCAGGTAACGAATATCCGTGCTGCTCTCTCGGAGCAGCAGCTCATGCAGCATTTGCTTCCCAATGCCCCTGCGCTGGCGGCTCGGCTTCACAGCAATCTGCCAGATAAACAAGCAATCCTGCTGTTCCGGAGAACGAAATGCCGAAAGAAATCCGACAATGCCATCCTCATCCTCCGCTATAACGCATGTGCTGCGAAAATAATCGCACAGCATGATGTAGCAGTATACGGCATTCAAATCGAGCGTCTCCGTCTCCTTCACCAGTCTCCAAACGGCTGCGCCGTCCTCTTTGTCCGGATAACGAAATCGAATCGTTTTCTCGTTCAACATCCTTCACTCCCTTCCGCTTGAGGTACGGAACCGCCGTAAGAAGGACCGAAGCCGTTCGCTCTGCGGATGGTCGAAGATCGCGGAAGGCGGTCCCTCCTCCACAATGCGGCCGTCCGCCCCGAAGATGACACGGTCGGCAATCTCCCTGGCGAATTCCATTTCATGTGTAATAAGCATCATGGCCATGCTGCCCTCATCGGCCAGCTCGCGGATGACCTCCAGCACCTCCCCGACAAGCTCGGGGTCCAGTGCTGAGGTCACCTCATCGAATACCATCACCTTCGGCCTCATGACAAGGGCGCGGGCAATGGCGACACGCTGCTTCTGTCCGCCGGAGAGCTGTGAGGGATAAGCCTCCAGCTTATGCTCCAGCCCTACCTTGCGGAGCATCGATACGGCTTGCTCCTCGGCCTCTTCCTTGGGGAGGCCGAGAACCTTGCGAGGAGCCTCCGTCACATTGCGCAGTACGCTCATGTGCGGAAACAGGTTGAAATGCTGAAACACCATGCCGATCTTGCTTCGCATCCGATGCAGATGCTTCTCATTCGCCCGCATCAGACCGTTTGGCACCTTCCTGTGCCAGAGCAGCTCGCCGTCCACCTCGATCGTGCCCGAGGTCGGCTCCTCCAGGGTCATCAGCATGCGGCCGAGCGTCGTTTTGCCCGAGCCGCTGGGACCGATGATCGCGAGCTTCTCCCCCGGAGTCAGCTCAAGATCGATTTCCTTCAGCACCTCGGTATCACCGTAGCGCTTGCTAACTTTGTTGTACTTGACGACAGGAATCAAGCTCCCACCCCTCTTTCTGAAGTTGGTCTTTTGTCCTGTACGGCGGATGAGGCGGCTCCCTGTTTCACTTGCAGGCTCAGCCTCTTCTCCAGACGCTGCACGAGCAAGGATGCGGGGTAGCTGATCAAGAGAAACAATATACCCACCAGCGTATAGGGCTCGAACACCCGGTACGATTGCGAAACGATGTTTTTGGCGGTCAGCAGCATTTCAACGAGCGTAATGGCTGATAGAATGGGGGTTTCTTTAAACATGACAATCAGGTAGTTCCCCATAATGGGAATGACGGGCGGAATGGCTTGGGGCAGGATAATCGTCGTCCATGTTTTTACTTTCGGATAGTTCAAGGCCACTGCCGCTTCCCATTGTCCGCGAGGGACCGCTTGAATTCCCGAGCGGTATACCTCCGACAAATAAGTGCTGTAATGCAGTCCCAGTCCTATGATCCCTACGGCAAAAGCAGATAGAGAGATATTCATGAGTTTAGGAAGGGTATAATACAGAAAAAAGATTTGGACCAGCAACGGAGTGTTGCGGATAAACTCCAAGCAAAATCTCGAGCAGACGGAGATCACTTTCCACCGGGAGCTTACGGCCAAGGCCATGACCAGCCCCCCGATACAGGCGAAGGCGAAGCCCCCGAATGTCGCCAGCACGGTGATCTGTAAGCCCTGCAGCAGCTCCGGCAGGATTTCGACGGCGTAGCTCCAATCCCACATACGCTACACCCTCCCCACGGAAAGCGTGCGCTCCGCTCTTCGGATACCGAAGGAGATCAGCGAAGCGATCCCGAAATACATCACAAGCAGCAGCCCCAGAATTTCCGGCGTCCAGGAGATGTAATTGTTCCGAAGGACCATCGCCTGATAGGTCAAATCCGACAAGGTGATGAAATATACGAGCGAGGTGCTTTTGATCAGCTCGATCAGCAGATTGCCGAAGGGCGGCAGCATACGGATGACCGCCTGGGGCAGGATTACGTACCGCAGGTTCTGCCATGGCTTCATGTTCAGCGCGACGGTCGCCTCCCACTGTCCCTTGGGGATCGCGAGCACGGTGCTTCGAACGACCTCCGAGCCGTACGCCCCGAAATTCAAGCCGATGGCCAGCACCGCAGCACACAGCTTCGGAAGCTCGATTCCTACAAAGGGAAGTGCAAAGTACAGCCAGAACAGCTGGATCAGCAGCGAGCTTCCTCTGAAAAATTCCACGTACACTGTTGTTCCCGCTCTCAGCAGCCGGTACCGGGACATCCGGGCCAGCCCGGCGGCGAAGGAGACGAGAATCGCCACCACCGCCGAGAGCAGTCCGATGACTACCGTGAGCTTAGCGCCCTCCAACAGTAAAGGAACGAATTCCATCCATGAGGAGACCATGCAGCTCTACCCTTTGCACAGAGCTTCCGAGGTTACATCACCCGGCAGCTCCTGCTCCGTAAACCCGAATTTCTGAAGAATCTTCAGCAGCTCTCCCGATTCCTTCAGCTTCTTCAGTTCCGCATTGAACGCTTGCTGGAATTCCTTATCCTCCGGCCGGAATGCGGTAGCCCCGTATCCTCTCACGCTCTTCCCATCGATTTCGGGTTGGTTGAAATCGCTTACTCTTTCCAATCCGTCGTCCTTGGCCGAATCCAGCATCGCTTGAAGCGCAGGTCCGGTCATCGTAACGGTATGTGCCCGTCCGGCCTGCAAGGCATTGAGTGCAGAGGCTTGGTCCGGTACGAGCAGCATCTGATCCTTAGAGACGCCGGACTTCTCTAAATAACCGATTTCCACCGCACCGGTCATAACAGCCACCTTCACATCCTTGGATGCGATATCCTTATAGCTGTGTAATCCGTTCGGATTACCCTTTTTTACGGCAATAGCTTCCCCAATACTGTACTCCGGATCTGCGAACAGCACCGCTTTACAGCGGTCGGGGTTAATAAACATTCCTGCGGTAATCATGTCAAAGCGTTTGGCCTGAAGGCCGCCGATCAAGGAGCCGAATTCCGTAAGCTCCCCCTGCATGTCTTCAATGCCCATGTTCTTCAGTACGGCACGAGCAATTTCTACGGCTTCTCCCGTCAGCTGACCGTCGGACGTCTTATAGGCGTACGGCTTTTCGTTGGCAAAGCCGATGGTCACAACCCCTTTCTCCTTGACCTTGGCTAACGTGCCACTCTCCGATGACTTGGCCGGGGGCGGATTGTCCCCTCCCGCGCCGGCCTCCCGGACCTCTCCGCAACCGACGACTGATGTGAATAGCGATAGAAACAGCAGTAACGACAAACCCCTTCTCAAGCAGCACCACTTCCTCTCTTAAGAATTCGTTCGCGAACACTATTCATGCTAACACAGTTTTCCATAAGGTGTCATATGGACTCAGCCATGATATTTCCAGAGAATCCCTTCTCTCCTAGTCTGAGGGAGGATTACCCTGTACATCCTCCGAATTCCTCCCGTATGTTGCCATATCGTATCCGAAATGGCCCTTTCCCCCCCTCTGAATGTATGGTATTGCAATAGGAACAAATATTCCCATTTTGCAGCACTTTCTTTCAACATATAGATTTCCACTGAAACAAAAAACTATATCTAGATTTCCGTCCCGCAGTTCATGAGCTTAATCGTCTTCTGAACTCCTCCACCGCCTCCGGGTCACCGCTCACGAGCAGCCTGTCGCCACGGCGAATTTCCGTGTTTCCGTGCGGAATCAGAAACGATTCCCCACGATAAATGCGAAGAATCAGAAGCTGATCGAGAAGCGGCAGCTGGCGGAGCAGTACCATGTGCAGACGCAGGCTGGCCACCGTGACCTCGTGGATTGTTCCCTCCGATTCGGCGATAAGCTGCAATCCGCCTGGATTCTCGATCAATGCTCTCAGAACGGTGCGCGCCGCGAATAATGTCGAGAACACCTCGAAGCCCTCTCTGCTGAATTCCAGCTGAAGCTCCGGCTGCTCAATGCGGACCAGCACTCTTCCGTCCGTCAGCTCCTGAGCTCTGCGGGCAAGACGGGCATTGACCTCATCATCCATGTCCGCCAGCACTATAACATCCGCTTCGAAGGCCCCCAAGCTCTCCATCACCGTCTCGTCGAACGATGTCAGCTGATGAAGCGCTGCTTCCCCCTTGAAGGAATGACCACCTACGCCCATATTGGCGGATTGTGTCGTATAGACTCTAAGATCATAGATACTCTCATTCAGCAGCTCCATCACCACGGGAGCGGAAATATGGTTCATTCCCACGATCGAAATCATTTTCCGGGGAACCTCTCTCTTCGGGGCCAACTGATTGGATAACACCGGAAACAACACGCAGCTGATGATCGCTACGAGAATGAGTGCCCCATGAAGAGAGCTGTCAATGATCTTCAGCTCCAGAGCAAGCGTGGAGGCCGCAATCACCAGGCTAAGCGTGGACGACAGCAAAATGCCGGAGCTGATGACTTCGCGCCAGGAGAACCATTTCTTCAAAATCAGAGCCGGAATCATCTTAGACAAGAACAGCAATACGAGCAAGACGGGGATTAATACGAGCACGCGGAGATCCGTCAGCAACGGCTGCAGCTCCAGATTCACACCCACCATTACGAAAAAAATCGGAATGAGAAACCCGTAGCCGAACGATTCCAGCTGATGAATCCGGTGCTTCTCCGGCTGCATGAGGGACACGATGACACCAGCCAGAAACGCACCCAAAATGTTCTCAACCCCCAGGCTTTCCGACAAAAATACAATGACGAGCAGAAGAGCGAATACGGCCCTTGTGCTGAATTGTGCCGTACCCTCGCTCAGCGCGCGAAATACCTTGCCGGAAGCAAACATTTTGATGAGCCCGTACATCGAAATAATAATCACAAAGAATAACCCCAGCAGCAGCATCTGCACGATATTATTCGACAGCAGGCTGACATAAACCGCCAGCAGAATCATACTGACGAAATCGGCAAGCACCGTCACCAGAAGGATGGTTTGCCCTAGCGGGGTGACCATCAGCTGCCTTTCCTTCAGCACCGGCACCACCACACCAAGCGAAATGGTAGAGATAATCAGCGTCATGAGGAATACGCGATCCGCCAGCCCCGCCTTTAGCAATCCGAAGGAAAACAAGCCCGATATGACAAAAATCGACGCAAACAATATAACGGAAAGCAGCAGAGGCTGAAAGGGGCTTTTCTTGCCTCCCTGTCCCTTACTCCGCAGAATCGTAAAGTCAATCTCCAGTCCGCTGAGGAACATGAGATAAATAAATCCAAGCAGCGACAGCAGGTTGACCCAAGGATCATTCTGCACAAGATGAAAGCCGCTTTTTCCCAAGATCAGCCCTGCGATAATTTCTGCTACAACGACCGGCAGCAGCGTTAACCGGAGCTTGTACAGTACGATAGGAATAAGAAAAGCAACCGATACTACCCATATCAAGCTTTGCAGCGAACCGCTTCCATGATCCATACGCTTTCCCCCTTATTCCCCTTACTTTTTCCAACCCTTCCCATATGATATACAAAAAAGAGCAGAGGCATCGACCCCCGCTCTTCTGGCTGTTTATGATTAAGATACGGCAGGATGCTCTACCTTATCTTCCTTATCCTCATTATTATGGTTGTTTTTCTTCGACAAAATTTTCCCTGCACCGACAACTACAACAGCTAGTCCGATCGGAAGGATGTAATGTCCGCCCGGCACGTGCGTTTCGATGAAATGACCCACCGCCTTGTCCGCCAGCATCATCTCCCCTGCCGTATAACCGAGCAGCGCCGCGCCACCCCATACGATGATCGGGAACCGGGTCATCAGCTTCATCAGCAGCTGGCTTCCCCATATGATCAGCGGAATGCTGATGGCCAAACCGATTCCGATCAGCAGGTAATTGCCTCCCGCCGCACCGGCCACAGCCAGCACGTTATCAAGACTCATGACGAAGTCCGCAATAATGATGGTTTTGACCGCTTCGGCGATGCTTCCGCCCGCCTTGAGATGCTCCTCATCTCCGTCGCCCTTCAGCAGCTTCACCGCAATGAAGAGAAGGAGAAGGCCGCCCGCCAGCTGAACGAAAGGAACGGCAAGAAGCCACACAGCTACGAAGGTCAGCACCACACGCAGCGCTATCGCACCGAAGCTTCCCCAGATGACCGCACGCTTCTGCTGCTCTGCCGGAAGGTTGCGGCAGGCGAGGGCGATAACCACTGCATTATCGCCGCTAAGCACGATATTGATCAATATAATTTTTAACAGTCCTAGTAAAAACTCGCTTTCCACCGGGTACACTCCCTTATGCCTCAACGTAATAGTATGATTTTAATAGATTCAGGAGGAAAGAACAATTGTTTCTTGTGTATCATGTCCATTTATTCGGCAGAACATACCGTCTTTATCGAATCCTCTCACTTTCCTCAACAAAAGGCTCAATATGAATATGGACGTAAGAAATGCTGTGCTGCTCGGACATCCGTTTCTCGATATCCTCCGTAATTTCATGGCTTTCGATAACATTCAGCTGATGATCTACCGCGATCGTTACGTCGACCAGCCTGTTATTCCCGTGAATTCTTGCTTTAATGTCGATGATCTTCTCTACGCCCGGCGTTTCCGTAATCGTTTGTCTAATGGACTTCAACTCTTCGTAATCGAAGCCGTCCGTCAAGGCGTGGGAGGCGTCACGGAATATATCCCATGCCGTTTTGCAAATGATCCCCCCGACAATGACCGCCGTGAGCGGGTCAAGCCAAGGCAGGCCGAATTGCGACCCCATGATCCCGACAAACGCGCCGACGCTGACCAGAGCATCCGAGCGATTGTCCTGAGCTGCGGCGATCAACGCCTGACTATTGATTCTGCGGGCTAACCGAATGTTGTATAAGTAAACCAAATAAATGGCCCCTGCGCAAAGAAGGGCGGTCCAAGCAGCAGTAATATCCGGCGTTTCGATGGACGGACTGCGGAACGTAAGAATGGCCTGATACAGAACCTGCAGACCTACGGCGAACATGATGAACGATGCGACGAGGGCCGCCACCGTCTCCGCCCGAAAATGTCCGTACCGGTGGTTTTTATCGGGCGGTTTCCTTGATATTCGTAACCCGATTAAAACCGCCAGTGATGCGATAATATCCGTCGAGTTATTCAAGCCGTCCGCCGAAAGCGCTTCGGAGCCGGTTGCATAGCCTATGATCAGCTTGATTGCCGAAAGCGCAATGTAAGCAATGATGCTCAGCATGGCGCCCTTCTCACCCAGCTTAATATTGTCGTACGTTTCCTCCAACACCATTCACTCCTATTCCTTCCTCTTCCATGTTTATGTTACTTGATAGGAACCGTGTGGGTCTAGAGAAACAGTTTTGTCTTCGGCACGAAAAGTAAGGTAAGACTAACACTGTTGCGCAAGTCCAACTTTCCAAGTAGGATTTGAAAGACCAAAAAACCGGAGATTTCTCTCCGGCTCTGCAGTGCGATTTACATCGTTCCCCCGCCTTGGCGCACTTCGGGCGGAATTTTCTCGGGACCTTGATTGATATACTGGTAAATAAAGGTGCCCGCTTTGGATTCGTCATAGGCGGGAAGCTCCATGGTTTTCGTCCAAGCCGTCATGACGATTTGGTCCTGCTGGCTCAAGTCGCCGTTGGGCACGCCCAGGATGCCGGCGCCGGCTTTGCGGTACTTCGTAAGCTCCTCAATTCGTTTCACAATGTCAGGGTTAGCCTGGGGATGAAAATAAATAATAATATCTCCATGCTCCAGATTGTGAACCAGATTCTCGTAGGGCGGCCTTTCCTTGTACAATCCGAACTTCAGATCATGCGGACTATGAGTGCCCGAGGTCGGAATTTTCATTTCGTACCGAATCGGCGCCTCCGAATGGCCTCCGCCGTAATCTTTATCGTTCACTACTTGAATCTCCGCCTGGTAGTTCAGCTTTTCAATGCTGTATTTGCCGCTGGTGTACTGAATAAGGTTAATTCCAATGAGAACAACCGCAAGGCCAAGCATCGCATGCGAAGCCCTGAGCGCCAGTTTTCTTTTTTTCGTCAGCTCCGCCTTCTGTGCCTTCTTCAGCTGGCTTGTATTCCGGTGATGCAGCTTATTCGAGAACCAATAACCGGCTATGGCGGCTGCGAAGAAAACGAGCCCGATATACAGCAGTAAGAACGTTGTATCGAATCCTTGGTGCATACCCGCATGTGGGTCCATTCGTATCATCCCTTCGATTCGCAATTCGCGGTGTAACAACTCAAGTTACATGTAACTATAATAGTTACAACTAGTTCGGCTGTCAACCCTCAACACCCAAATGGTAAAAAACACCACACACTTATTACCGAAGATTTCGTGGGTATGTTAGGGGCCGCACAGGACTTCAAAGACGACCTGTCGGCTCCCCAAGATAACTACTCTTACTGCGTAGGAACTCGTTCCTTTTCTTTTGCTTTTCCCTCACCCAGCAGCTTGGCCGCGGCCGCACCTGCGACTAAAGACCATACCGCTGCCGAGACGCCAAGGAAGGAAACGTTGGATATCGCGACGATAAAAGAGAACAAGACGGAATACCGATAAGACGCGTCCGAGAAGGAGCTCTGCAAGCTCCCCAGCAGCACGCCTACGAGCGAGAAGCCTGTGATGATGCGAATAAACGACATCGGAAGCGCCTGAATGACGACGCCGAGCTTCCAAGCGAATAACCCGAACAATGCCACCAGCAGTCCGGATACCATCGCCGCCTTATACCGCTTCTCCTTAGGGCCAGCCTCCTCACTGCTGCACAAAGCGCTCATCATCCCCCCGATATTGGTGGCGTGTCCTCCAAAGAAGCCGGCGAACGCCGACGTCAGCCCAGTGATGAGAAGCGTCCGATTCACGGGAGCATCGAATCCGTTCTTCTTCAGCGCCGTTAGGGCAACGGCCACATCATTACTTAGGACAAGCACGGCACAAGGAATCGTGACCGATAAGAAGCCTCTCACCGTGAAGCTGGGCATAACAGGCTGCGGCATCACAAACTCCGCGGGGGGCAGCTGAGGCAGCTCGTTACTTACCACAAGCCCCAGCACAGCGAATACAACCACTCCGAAGATAGGCGGAATCGCTCTGGACACTCTGGGCGCCAGGAAAAAACCAAGAACAGCCATCCCCCCTACGATCGGCGCCTCCTTCATCGACGGAATAAGCGCTACCGCATAACTCAGGATGAGGCCCGCCAGCATCGCATCCATAAGCGGCTTAGGGATATATTCCAGCACTTTGCCGAACAGTCCCGTTACGCCAAGCAAGGCCAGAAGCACCCCTGCCATGATGAAGCTTCCTGCGAGCTCCGGCCACGGGAACTGAACGGCAGCCGTACTCAAGAAGGCCGCTACCGTAATGGAATGAGCGCCGCCGAACGGGATTCGGTACCGCAGGCTCAGCAGGAAATTCAGCAGGCCCCCTATCACATACACTGCGAACATCCAAGAGACCAGCTCCGTCCGGTCAAGCCCCAAATGATGCGAGCTTTGAACGATTAGGATGGCCCCGCCCGTACAGGCTAATAAGGCGGACATCATTCCGGTTACAACATTCTCTGTCTTCATGGCTTACATCCTCTTTCCTTCGAGCAAACTTCATCATCCCGACTTACTTGGGTCCTTACCTATGAATTGAATTGTAGGCTAACCTTCCTCAGGTGTAAACGTCCACTTCGCTTTCGGTTTTCCCGTCCACTTCTGGTATGATAAGAAAAGCTTTTACTTTCCGCTATGATAATCATAGATATCATGTCAAAACAGACAAACGATGGTGATAAACATGCGAAATCCCGATCGGACCAGTCCCAAGCCCCTGTATCAGCAAATATCGGACGACATTGAAAGAAGCATCATCTACGGCGAATATCCGCCCGGCAGCTTCCTCCCCTCCGAAAGAAAGCTTGCGGAGCAGCTCGGAGTAAACCGAAGCACCGTGGTGCGGGCTTACGAGGAGCTGCGGGCCAAGGGCATCGTGGAAAGCATCACCGGCAGCGGCACAATGGTCAGCAAGATGACGTGGGGCGCCGCACCGAGTCTGGCACCGAATTGGCGCCAATTTGTCGAGGGGGGAACCTTTGCGCCGAACCTCCCCTTTATCCGCAGGGTCCGCGAGGTATTGTACGAACGCAAATCCATCATTAACCTTGCCAGCGGCGAGCTGTCGTCCGATTTATTTCCGAATGAAACGATCCGCGAGCTGCTGAAGACTGTGCCGTTTCAGGCCCATCTCGGCTATGACGATCCTTATGGGTATATGCCTCTGCGCGAAACCCTGGTTTCCTTTTTGGAAAAGCATCTGCATATACGTACCACCGAATCTTCGATTCTCATTACGTCGGGCTCCCAGCAATCGCTTTACCTGATTACGCAGTGCTTGCTGTCTCCGGGGGATGCGGTAGCCGTCGAGGATCCTTCCTACTGTTATTCCTTGCCTATGTTCCAGTCGGCCGGTCTGCGATTATTCCGGCTTCCCGTAACGGAGGACGGTATAGAACCGGAAGACATCCGAAGCTTGTTCCGTCAGCACCGGATTCGTATGCTTTTCCTGAATCCGAATTATCAGAATCCGACGGGCAGCATTCTGCACCCATCCAAGAGACAAGCACTGCTGCAAATCGCCGCGGAGCTGGGCATCCCGATTGTAGAGGACGATCCGTTCAGCCTGACGTCCTTCGATCACGAGCCGCCCCCTGCGCTCAAGTCGGTGGACATTCACGGATCGGTGCTGTATGTCGGCTCCTTGTCCAAGGTTGCGGCCTCCGGCCTTCGCATCGGATGGCTGGTTGCTCCCCAGTCGGTGGTGAAACGGCTTGCCGATTCCAAACAGCAAATCGACTTCGGATTAAGTGTGGTTCCGCAATGGCTCGCCAATGAGTTTCTCCGCGCAGGTCATTTTAATGAGCATATCAGAAGCTTGCGCAGCGCTCTATCGCGGAAGCAGTCCGTGATGCTTGACGCTCTGCAGCAGGAGCTGTCCGGTCTTATTCGCTATCATCCCGTCCGGGGCGGTCTCAACCTGTGGTGTCAAATCCTGAGGGACATTGATGATTACAAGCTGCTGGAAGAATCGATAAAAAGAGGGGTCGTCTTTATGCCCGGGACGGTGTATGGCTCGGAGCCGGGACATGTCCGATTCAGCTTCGCACGTCCCTTCGAAGAGGAAATCGTTCCCGGCATTCGGAAATTCGCCGAGGCTCTGCATTCGATTTAAGTTTAAGCGAATTGGATGGGTCAAAAACAGCCAAAGTGGATGGCCATAGACAGGCCAACGTTTGATATAGTAAAGATGTGATTGAAGTTCAGCGGGTAAGGGGGCGACAAAGAGATGCCTTTGTTTGTTTACTACATTTTATTTGCAACTGTGATGCTGATTGCCGTGTTAGGCACCTTTTATGTAGGCTTTTCCAAAAAGAACAAAGAGGGCAATCCCACATACGATATGAAAACCAAAAGCAACTGGTCCAGACTCTCTTGGATCTACCTGATCATTATTGTTCTGAGCTATGTTGCGTTGGTCGTTTATATCGTCAAAATCAATACATGAAAAGCAAAAGGCAATCATCCCCTGCATCGCAAGGAGATGACTGCCTTTCCTTATTGACCGGACCAGACGTCCTTCGCATACGTTCCGTTCGACTGAAGCCGCTCCAGCCATTGCTCCGCTGCTTGCCTATCCGCTCCATGGACAAGCTGATAAGCCTTCAGCAGCTCCTCCTCTACCGACGGAGCCATCGTACTTCCGTCTCCGCAAACGTAAAGCCGCCCGCCGCCGTCAAGCATGCGGATAATCGCCTCAGCATGTTTCGCCATCAGATGCTGCACGTACGTTTTCGACTCGCCTTCCTTTCGGGAAAAGGCCGTATGAAGCGTAACGATGCCGTCTTTTTCATATTGCTCGAGCTCGTCACGGTACAAATAATCCGCATCGTTCCTGCATCCAAAATACAGATGAGCTTCGCCCAAGGAGGCTCCTTCCCGCTTCATGACGGCGCGAGCCTGCAGGAAGCCCCGGAAAGGCGCTACCCCCGTCCCCGGTCCTACCATAATGATTGGGGTCTGCGGGTCTTCCGGGAGCTGGAAGCCGGATTCCGGCGTACGGACGAAGACAACGAGATCGTCTCCGGCCTTACGCTCGGCCAAGTAATTGGAGGCTACTCCGTGGTATTCCCCTTGTCCGCTCCAAGCCTGACCGCGGACCACGCCAACCGTGACGCTGGCACGCGGTGCGTCGATCCGAGGAGAGCTGGAAATCGAATAGTATCTTGGCTTGAGCGGAGGCAGCATTTCCAGAAACTTCTCGAACGGCATCTCGCACGCTTCGTATTTCTCCACCAGGTCCAGCATCGTCACCCGTTTCTTCAGGATCTGTTCCTCGTATACCCCCTCGCCTAACAAAGCTTCCAATTCCCGCTTATGCGGAGGACACACCGTGAAAGCGGCCGCCTCGCGGATTTGGGCGCGTGTTGCTGGCTCTTGGAGCTCTATGCTATGGCTCAGCAGATCACGAAGCGAGACGGGGCGGTCTAGAGGCAGATGAGATGCGCTTACTCCGCTTGCCGTCAGGATCACTTGATCCTTTCCGTCCAAGCCGAAGCGCCGTAGGATACGATCGACGTTCTCCTGGCGATTGCTTGGAAAGACTCCAAGATGGTCACCTTCCTGGTACATTACGCCTTTCGGCAATTGGACCTCCAGATGCCGCGTACTCCGTTCGCTGCCGGGCTGCTGAAGCTCCTGGTTGTCCAATACCGCCGCGTGAACGGCTTCATAGGATTGAGCGAGCGGCGTCTCGGCCATGCCGCTGACAAACTGAAGGTTCAGCGTGCTCCGTTCCTTTTCCGCATTTTCGTTGAGCTTAAGATCAAACGTCTTCATCGCATCGGCCCACATTTGCGCTTTCCAGGCTTCAAACTGCTTTTCGAAGTCTCCGCTCGCATCGGCCTCGCCGCGAAGGGAGAACCGGGTCGCTCCCAGCTCAGCCAGCTTCTCGTCGATGTATCGGGGGACCTCTTGATACGTTGCGGCCCAATTGCGGTCCCCGCAGCCGAATACCGAATAGTGAACGCCTTGGAGATCCTTCGGCTCGGCCTGCTCCAGCCATTGCACGAACTGGCGCGCGTTGCTCGGCGGCTTCCCGTTATAGGATGAGGTAATGATCAGCAAAGCCCCTTCTTTAGGCAAATGTCCGAGCCGCTCATTCAATGCGGCCGCTTCGCTTCGGATCCCGTGCAGACGTGCTACATCCGCCAGCTCTTTGGCGATGCGCTCGGCTGTTCCCATATTGGAGCCGTAAAGAACAAGCAGCGGCCGGTTATCCACTCCAAGGAGGGATGCTCTCTGAGACGGCTGCTCGGTCTTGGACGATGGAGCCTCCGCCGTCGCTTCCGCTTCCGGCTTGACAGGATATGCCGGTGCTGCCTTCTTGTCCCGCAATTGCACGCGAATGCTAAAGTCATCCGGCTTCAGCGTCAGCGTTTGTTTGACCTTCAGCTGATAGTTCCTATGGTCAATCAACTGAAATTGCTGGAGGATCATTCCGAGCACAAGCGTAGCTTCGTGAAGCGCGAACTGCATGCCGATACATGCCCGCTGTCCGTTCCCGAAGGGCTTATACGCATGGTTCGGTATGCCTGCCGGGTCTTCGAACCTCTCCGGACGGAATTGCTCTGCATCCTCCCCCCATGCTCCCTTATCCCGATGAAGCTGGGGCAGAAGCACGGAGACGGCTTCTCCCTTGGCGACCGGGTACTTTCCCCCAATCACCGTGTCTTCCTGGGCAACCAGATTAAATTGAGGGGCCGTCGGCCATAGGCGTAACGATTCATTCAGAATCATGCGAATATACTTAAGCTGTAACACTTGCTCGTACGTAGGCAGCCCGTCGCCCAGCACTTCATCCACTTCGGCATAAGCCTTTTTCAATACTTCAGGGTGCTTGAGCAAGAAGTACGTCGTGAAGGACAACAGACCGCTCGTCGTTTCATGCCCGGCGATCAAGAAGGTGATCATTTGATAACGAATATTCTCGTCATCCAGCCGCTCTCCGGTTTCGGGGTCCTTCGCACTCAGCATCCGGGAGAGCAGGTCCGTTTCCCCTTGATCTCCGCTTGCTTTGCGGTCGGAGATAATTTTATCTACCAGCGCGAACATGGATTGAATATCGTTCTCGTATTGTCGCTTCGTCTTCACCATCAGCTTATTTTGAATCGGCAGCCGGTTATTATAATGCATCGCTTCGTCCAAAGCCCGAACCATGCTGACGATAAAAGGATTCGGCGTTTCCCGGTAATAGCTGTTGAACCGATAGTTAAATCCGCAAAGCCCGATCGTATCCAGCGTAAGGCGTGTCATATCCTCGGGCACATCGATGCTTTCGTCCGCGTTCAACCGGGCCCATTTTTGTACGAGCTGCACAGCGATATCAACCATCATGCCATGATACCCTTTCATAGCCTGCTGACTGAAGGCCGGCATCAAAATCTGATGCGCTTTTTTCCAATTGGGCTCTGTGGTCAGACTGGTAAACAATCCGTCCCCCGCAAAGTCGCGTACCTTTAGGAGGTGACCGATCCCTTTGTCAAACCGGGATTCATCGCACGCATCGGCCACCAAATCAGGACCGGAAATAATAATGACCGATCTTCCAAAAACCTCGAATCGAAAAATCGGACCGTACTCATCCGCAAGCTTACAGAAGGATAACGTGGGCGAGTCCTTATCAATTAACGGCAAATTTCCGAGTACACCGTACGTTTTGGGCTGGGGGATCGACGTAACATTTTCCATTAAGCTGGCTCCTCTTCCGCATGTAAATCAGCAATTGCTGTATAAATCCTCTATAGGATTTACTTTCCACCCAGGAAGAATACAAGCAACAGTGAATTCCATGGTAAAAGGATGCCTGCCCTGGAGCTTTTGCGATGGCGCTACAATAATGGCGACAACAGACGGGAGACGGCTTCTCTCAGCTTGATCTTGCGGCCGCGAGCCTCATACCGTTCCGTTGTGAGCTCCGAGCATACTTGCATATCTTGGACGAACAGATCATAAAGCCGCTTGGCAACGTTCGTGTCATAAACGATGGCGTTGATTTCGAAGTTTAATTTGAAGCTGCGATTATCGACATTGGTTGTCCCCACGGAAGCAACGGTTTGGTCGACAATGATGGTCTTGGCGTGCAGGAAGCCCTTCTCGTACAAAAAGATTTTGGCCCCGTAAGGCAGCAATTCGCCGACATTCGACCAGGTAGCCCAGTAGACGAACAGCTGATCGGGCTTATTAGGGATCATAATTTGAACATCGACACCCGATAACAACGCAATTTTGCATGCGTCCATAAAGCTTGAATCCGGTATGAAATAGGGAGTCTGGATATGTACGCTGCGCTTGGCCGTCGCGATCAGCTTGATATACAGATTCTTGAGATGCTCCGTTTGCGAGTTGGGGCCGCTTGCGATAATTTGTACCGGAGAATAACCGTGACAGCGCTCCGTACGATTCGCGAACAGCCGCGTTTCTTCCCCGGAGGCCTTCGAAGCCAACCGCCAATCCAACATAAAGCGCCCTTGAATATGATTCACGGCCTCTCCCTGCACGCGAAAGTGGGTATCCCGCCAATAGCCCATGCTTTGGTCCAATCCCAAATACTCTTCTCCGACATTAAAGCCCCCGATGTACCCGATCTCTCCGTCAATCACACACAATTTGCGATGGTTTCGGTTATTGATCCGAAAGTTAAACAGCCTCAGGAAGGAGGGAAAAAATATCTCCACTTGCCCCCCATGCGAAGTGAGCTCTTGGAAAAAGGAGCGCGGAAGTCGTTTGGAGCCGACCTCATCATACAGCAGCCGAACTTTGACGCCCTCTTTCGCCTTTTGTATCAATTCATCCCGCAGCTGCCTGCCGAGGGAATCGGGCTGAATGATGTAATATTGCACATGAATCTCCTTTTTCGCCTGCCTTATATCGCGAAACAAGGATTCAAATTTGTCTTTTCCATCGTGAAAAACTTGAATCTCATTGTCCGTCGTCAGCAATGCGCTCGAGGATCTCAAATTCATTTTGATTACATCGGAATATTGGCCGATCAAGCTTTGCTTATCGTATTTCAGCTCGTCAATGGCGGCCAGCTCTTCAGCAACCTTCGTTTCGAAATATATTTTCTCTTCTCTGGTCAAATCGTAAAAATGCTTATGCTTCAGCTGCCTTCCGATAAATATGTAAAATATAAAGCCAAGCAGCGGGATAAAAAATAAAACCATCAGCCATGCCCAAGTGGAGCCGACATCTCTTCTCTCCATGAACACGACGACTCCCGCCAAGACAATGTTGCTCACCATAATCATCGATATAATGACGGACATCACAGTGATTTCCACGGAACACAGCCCCTTCGATTGTTCACTTTCAGGAATCGCACGGCTGAGCCCGTGATTCGCGCTGCCTCAGCCTGAGCTGAATTGTATCATGGAACAGGCATGTCCTGCCATTCATACTATTGTTACCACCCGATTCGATTTCCATCTCTGAAAAATTCCCCGTTCGGTCCTTCCGGTCCAACTCCTCCTCCGCCAAATAAAGAGGCACACCGGTGTAGGTGCGCCCTAATTTTGTACTAAGATAAATGTTATTCATTCCCCATCGTACTGATGTCGATTACAAATCGATACCGGACATCGGAAGCCAGTACGCGCTCCCAAGCTTCATCAATCCGGTTGGCGGAAATAACCTCGATCTCCGGAGTAATGTGGTGCTCGGCGCAAAAGTCAAGCATTTCCTGCGTTTCGCGAATTCCACCGATCATCGACCCGGCAAAAGACCGGCGATGGCCGATAAGAGAAAATACGTTAAGTGACAGCGGCTCCGCCGGCGCACCGACATTGACTAACGTACCGTCCAGCGCCAGCAGTGAAAGGTAGGCACTAATATCGATCTTGGCGCTTACGGTATTCACGATAAGGTCAAACGAACCGGCAAGTTTTTTAAACGTCTCCGGATCGCTCGTGGCATAATAATGGTCCGCGCCCAGCCGCAAGCCGTCTTCTTTCTTCTTCATTGTTTGTGATAAAACAGTAACCTCCGCCCCCATGGCATGGGCGATCTTCACAGCCATATGTCCAAGCCCGCCAAATCCAACAACAGCCACCCTCTTGCCCGGTGCAGCTCCCCAATGACGTAGTGGGGAATACGTCGTGATGCCGGCACACAGCAATGGAGCGGCGGCGTCAAGCTCAATACCGTCAGGAATCCTTACCACGAAGTCTTCGGTTACTACAATGTGGGTGGAATAGCCACCCTGCGTATATCATTAAAGAATTAGAGGAGATGGGCGATTGGGCATGCAAGCTGAATTGGAGCAATGCTCTTTTGCCTTTTTTTGAATACTTTGAGAAAAATTATTTATTTTTTTCGACCATGTTAGCGAGTAGAGGAGCGCCATCGTTTAGAACTCGGCTTCTTGATTATATTATGGAAGGATTCAAAGGTGAAATTGACAATGAAGGCCAAAGAAATGCTGATTTAAGCGAAGATGTTACGCTGCAATATGCCGGGACTGCTTATGTAGGGGTAATTGAGTGGTGGATCAGGAATGGAATGCCCTATCCGCCTCAAGTAATGGCCAAACAAGTTGGAAGTTTGTTAGAGAGAACTTTATAATCCTGTGAATCGAACCAGAGCGTTTTGCTTACTTGTCAGGATGCTTTGGTCCATATTTACGGATTTCGCATGGGGTTCATTTGGGCCATTGGTTGTTTCAGCAGCATAGTCATCATTTAGATCTGTTTGATAACCTAATGTGCGACGTTATAGTCCAAGGCAGCTCCCTGACGGATGGAATGAAATGCAGTAACCAACTCGCGCATATCAGACGTACACGAAGTGATAGTCAAGGACGGCACTTGGCATGAAGACCACCCAATCGTAATCAACCAGTTCTTTCTGGTTGATCCTTCTATAGTTAGGATCGACGAGGTAGCCGGGTGGAATAGGCTTGTCCGCTTCATAAAGACGACAAATTTCGCTTAAAACCATAAATAAAACCTCCTATGAGAGCAATTAGTTCTAGTTTGCTTCTAGTAAGAGGTTTTTGGACTATGGATTCATCTCGTGTTCTTCGTTAGAGGTTAATACCCCATTTAAAAAACGTAGCTTCCTTCAGTGAACGCATGCTTTACCCCCGCCCCTTGGATAGATGTGACGAATTTCCTATCTGTTTTCTGCTAACGTTTTTCGACTTGTAGCTTGAGGAGGCTGCTCCATCCACCCGTTTTTTATCATAATGTTAGTAGCATCTTCCAAAAAATGGGCTGTTTCTGCCAATAAACGTGTAAAATGTAGCCCGACATCTCGTCTGCTACATAAACCTATTGCAGAGCCGTACTTGCTTATGAGCACAGAACCTAGTACCATAATGAAAAACATCATCATTTTATCGCTGAATGGGGGTATGGTTGAATTCGTTACTTCATCTTCGTAAGTGGTTGGGGAAGGCAAATCATCTTCTCTTAGCAAGGATGTAAATACGTCAATGTGTTTATCACAAATTTCCTTTCCTCTAACAAAAAATTCACGGATGTCTTTTGATTTTGCTATTTGACTGTACGACATGAGCTTTGCTCCTCCGAAAGCTACCCCTCTTATATTAAAAACTAATTGATTAATTTCAATCGCACTTAAAGGTCTTCTATCGCCAAACCAGCCTGTTAAAAATCCTTGTTGATGTACATAATCTGCTTTTTCGGGTAAAGGAATAGTTGGTGCGGAATTTTCTAATCCTTTTTTTACCAATAAATCTTTACTTTGATTATAAAGTTTTGTAGTTAAAGAAATACAATGAGTAAAAAAGTCGCGGACATCCAATCGAGTTGAATTCACTAACGAAAGAGCGTAAAACTCTAATCCATTCTGAGCTAAGGCATTATATTGAATAAGAGCAAATCGGTCGGAATATAACCGAGGGGCTTTTAAATCTACATCTTCTTCAGTAAATCCAAACGGCAATGGAAAGTTTTCTTGTTTCAAGATTTTCTCTGTAATATAAATAATCTCCTGAGAAATTTCTAATGTTAATTGTATAATGGAGCGAATTTCTCCATCCTCACATTTTTTCATGTAATAAGGTATTGAAAAAATATACACTGAATTATTCATATACGTTGTCCAGAGATTTGCAATTTCAGAAGCATTTAATTGTATTTTCACCATGAACCCTCCATCTGCATCATTGACTTAAGTTAATTTACCCATTTTTTTAAATAAAAAACGAAATTTAGAAATTGTGCATGGGGAAATCTGCAGTTAGCTTAACGGCACTTTCAAGACCGTGTTTGTATGACTATCCTTCTTAAGGAAACTGAAAATATACCCTACCTGTTACTGAATGCGCGTTAAAAAATAGCCCGATGAATCAAGGTTTTTTGATTCACCGGGCTATTTTCTTTTAGCAAATTAACGTTCCAATCCTACCGTGATTGCCGCTGCCGCATGGCCTCGAACAAAATCACCGTAGCCGCCATAGCCGCATTCAACGACTCCGCCCGGCCTTGCATCGGTATAAGCACATGCTGCCCGGTCAGCGCGCGCACTTCCTCAGATACGCCCTGCCCTTCGTTACCGATTACAATCCAAGTGGGACCGCGGAAGTCATAATCATAACAGCTCACAGCACCTTGCAGGCTGGTTGTTACGATGCCTACGCCCGTATCCGCCGCCTGGGGCAGCCATTCCGTCAACACTCCCTGGGCAATCGGAAGGTGAAACAAGGATCCCATCGTCGAGCGCACGGTCTTCGGATTGTACAGGTCCACTGTACCCTTTCCAAGCAGCACTCCAGAAGCGCCCACCGCATCGGCACTGCGAATGATCGTGCCCAGATTGCCCGGGTCCTGTACGCCGTCGATCACTACAACCAGCCCGCCGCTGGCAGAAGCCTTCAGCACGTGCTCCGGCTTCCATGGCAGCTTCGGCATGACGGCAAATACCGGCTGCGGAGTTTGGGTGTCCGTGCACTTGGCAAGCACTGCTTCACTGACGCCGACACACTCGATGCGCTGCTCGGCAGCCAGCATCAGCAATGCTCTCAGCTCTTCCGAAGGCCGCTCCCGTTCGGCTGAATACACGACGGTGTACGGCTGAATGTCCGACCGAAGCGCTTCCTGTACAAGATGAAGGCCTTCAATAAGAAAATGTCCTTCCTTATCGCGGCCCTTTTTATCTAACAAGCCCGTCCATTGCTTCACCCGCGGATTCTGCAGGGAGCTGATTTCCATAGTATAAGGTACCTTTATCGAATTCATTCGTCTACTCCGTAAATGCTTTTTCGAAACGCTGCAGATCCGTATTTTTCCCGACAACTACCAAAACGTCGCCTTGCTTAATCAGATCATCCGCATGAGGCGCAATATTCATCTTGCCGCTTGATTTGATCGCCATGACGTTACACCCGAACCGGGCACGAATGTGCAGATCGCGCAAGCTCTTGCCGTACAATCCTTCCGACGCTTGAATCTCCACGATGCTGTGATCGTCGGAAAGCTCAATATAATCAATGATATTGGGGGAAATGAGGTGATGCGCCACACGCTGGCCCATATCCCGTTCAGGGTAAACGACCTTGTCCGCACCGACTTTTGTCAGCACCTTGCCGTGCAGCTCATTCTGAGCCTTAACGATGACGGTAGGCACTCCGATTTCCTTCAGTATAATGGTGGTTAATATGCTTGCTTGAATATCTTGTCCGATCGCCACAACAACCACGTCAAAATTCCGAATGCCGAGCGCACGCATCGCATCTTCGTCGGTGGAATCCGCTTGCACGACATGCGTTACCAAATGGGCTGCCTCCTGCGTCCGCTGGTCCGAGCTGTCAATCGCCAGTACTTCGTATCCCATATCGGCGAGCGATTTGGCAACGCTATGCCCGAATCGTCCCATACCGATCACAGCAAACTGCTTCTTCATAAGCTTCGCCTCCCGATTTCATTATACCAAAGTGCTGGTCATCACGCCAAAATGACAATCATGTGGCAAGCATGAAGCTTGCGTAAGTTGCGCATATTACAAAGTAGAACGGTACAGAATGACGAAATCGGAGGAATCTTTCATGAACCTAAACCTAAGGCAAGCCATTGTTCAACGAGTGCAGGGAAAGAACGACGAAGAGCTGCGCGGCGTCATCGAGGACTCAATCGACGCGCAGGAGCAAGTACTGCCCGGTCTTGGTGTCCTTTTTGAAATTATATGGAAGAACTGCGGTGCAGATGTTCAGAATCAGCTGATTTCCACACTGAAGGACCATGTCAGTACAGCCAAAGTATAATCCATCCATATAAAAAGCCACGCCGCGCGTATGTAGTCTCTACGCGAAGCGTGGCTGTTTTATTCTCTTATTTAATCCAAAATACCCTTCACTAAGCCGGATGGCATGGCCTTCGGACGATCGCAGGTGCTTTGCATTTGATAATGCTTGCCTTGGTCGGAAGAATCGTGGAAGCCATGCATGGCCTCCAGAACATGATAAGCAAGTTCTCCATTAGCCCGATTCAGACGACCGCCGCGAATCGCATACGCCATATCGAGCACGCCTAGACCGCGTCCGTTCTCCGCATAACCGTGTGACAGAGGGATCTCCATCCATTCCTTTGCGTCATGACGCTTCAGCCGCACCGGACCGCCGAACGTATTCGGATCCGGCACACTGATCGTACCCAGGCTGCCGTATACCTCGATGCGTGGAAGCTGCGCGCCGCCGAACACATCGAAGGAAGTAATGATCGTTCCGATCGCACCGCTGTGAAAATCAAGCAAACCCGCCACATGAGTCGGCGTTTCGACCTGAATCGTCTGACCGTACTTCTTCTCGCTTGTAATCGTCCGCTCAGGGAAGCTCACCTTCGTCATCCCGCTCACTTGCCGGATCGGCCCGAGCATGGCGACCAGCGCCGTTAAATAATACGGTCCCATGTCAAACATCGGTCCGCCGCCCTTGGCGTAATAAAACTCCGGATCCGGATGCCAGTGCTCATGGCCGCGGCCCATCATGAACGCTGTGGCCGCCACCGGCGTACCGATCCAGCCGTCCTCTATCAGCTTGATCGAGGTTTGAATGCCGCCGCCCAGGAACGTATCCGGCGCACTGCCAACGAGCAGCTTCTTCTCAGCTGCCTTAGCCAAAATTTGCTGCCCTTCCTCACGGGTAACGGCCAGCGGCTTTTCTACATACACGTGCTTGCCCGCTTCCAGCGCTTTCAAGCATACCTCTGCGTGCGCCGCCGGAATCGTCAGGTTGATCACGATATCAATCTCCGGATCGGCGAGCAGCTCCTCTACGGAGCATGCCTTCGCTACGCCGTGCTCCTCTGCTGCGGCCTGAGCGCGCTCCAGACTCAAGTCCGCACAGGCGGCAACCTCCATATCGGGGTACGTGCTGCAGTTTTTGAAGTAGATGCCGCTTATTTTGCCGCAGCCGACAATTCCAACTCTGATCTTCTCCATGGTTCGCGTCTCCTCCTAGTTGCTGTCGCCCATACCGGTATATTGGGCCCCTGCGGCAACATTTGCTTCTTGAGCCAATCGCTTTCCTTCGGCTGCCCAGAGGAAGCCGCGGCGCATCATTTCCTTGACCTCTGGCATATCGACGATATTCGCCTGATGACCGAGCGAATTATAGTAAACGCGGCCTACACCCCATCGCTTCGTCCATACTACCGGCATATCTACGCTCTTGTTGAGCGAGTGCGGTCCCGGAACGACGGGGAACCGTGTCGTAGCCAATACCTCTACCGCCGGGTCGACGTGAAGGTAGTACTGCTCGGTTTTGACCGTAAAATCCTGCATTCCGTCTACAAGCGGACTGGAGCTGTGCTTGATGTTCACCACATACTCCACGCCGTCGTTACCGGGATGCGCCACCCATTGACCGCCGGTCATGAACTGCCAGTCAACATTATTGCGGAACGAATCGCACATGCCTCCGTGGCAGCCTGCGATACCAACACCGCTCTGTACCGCCTCCGATACATTGGCAACCAGCTGCTTGGTGATTTCACCCATAGTCCATGCCGGAACAATCAGATCGAGCCCCTTCAGCTTCTCCCGATCCGCGAAGGCCTCCAGCGTGTCGGATACCTCGACCTCGAAGCCTTCCTCCGTCAGCACGCTTCTGAAAATTTCCGCAACCTCCTGCGGCTGGTGGCCGAGCCATCCTCCCCATACGATCAAAGCTTTCTTAGCAGTCATGGTTTATTTCGCTCCTTCTCTCGGAATGTGATAGCCTTACAATTCTTCGACCTTAACCCAGCGGCGTTCGGCAATGGAAAGGTCTACCGCCTCCAGCACCTGCTGGCACTTCACGCCGTCGACGAAATTAGGCACCGGCTGGCGGTCTTCCGCCATCGCCTGCATCAGCTCAACCACCTCGTGAATGAACGTATGCTCATACCCGATCGTATGTCCTGCCGGCCACCAGGCATCTGCATAAGCATGGGGCGCATCCGTTGCCAGCACGCGCCGGAAGCCCTGAACATCCTCGGCATCGTCGGTGAAGTACACCTGGAGCTCGTTCATTCTTTCGAAGTCGAACTTCACGCTGCCCTTGGAGCCGTTAATTTCGAAGGAATTCGTGCAGCGGTGGCCCGGTGCAAAACGCGTCGCCTCAAAGCTGCCGAGCGCCCCGTTCGCAAACCGGGTCAGGAACAGCGTAGCATCATCAACGGTTACCGGCCCTTTCGGCGCATCGGCGCTTCCTTTGGCGCTGAGTCCCGTCATGGAGGTCGGCAGCGGACGCTCCTTGATGAAGGTCTCGCTCATGCCGATCACCTCATTCATATCGCCTACCAGGAAGTGCGCCAAGTCGATCAAATGAGCGCCCAAATCACCGTGGGAGCCGGAGCCCGCCACTTCCTTCTGAAGACGCCAGACAAGAGGAAAACTCGGATCTACGATCCAGTCCTGGAGAAACCACGCGCGGAAGTGATAGATTTGACCCAATCTTCCTTCCTCGATCAGCTTCTTCGCAAGCAGTACAGCCGGAGCGAAACGATAGTTGAATCCGACCATATGCTTCACACCGGCTTCCTCGGCAGCCTTCAGCATTTCCCGCGAATCGGCTAGAGTGAGTGCCAGCGGCTTCTCGCAGAACAAATGCTTCCCGGCCTTGGCGGCAGCCAGGGCAATTTCCTTATGGGCATCGCTCGGGGCGTTAATGTCGATCAGATCGATGTCCTCGCGCTGAACCAGCTCCCGCCAATCCGTCGTATAGCTTTCCCAGCCGAACTGCTCGGCCGCTTGGGCAACGCCCTTCTCATCCCGGCCGCAGATCGCCTTCATGACCGGCTTCGTCACCTTAGGAAAAAACATCGGCAAATCCCGGTAAGCATGGCTGTGCGCCTTGCCCATAAACTTGTAACCGACCATTCCCACGCGTACTTGCTTCATCCTTACTTCTCCTCCTTAAGGTTGGTTATGAGACCGGCAGGACGCGCGCACGACCAGCCGTGTATCCAGCTTGATTTGGATGGTGCCCTGCTCTTCCGCCCCGCTGGGATGGACACGCGAGAGCACCTCTTCCGCAGCGGCGCGACCCATCTCGTAGAAAGGCACGGCTACCGAGGTTAACGGAGGATCCGTTATGCGTGCCGTATCGGAATCGTCGTAGCCGACGATCGCAAGCTCCTTGCCCCCGGCTACACCGAATTCCCTTAAGCCCTGCATGAGCCCCACAGCCATGCGATCGTTCGAAACGAACACCGCATCGATCCGATCCAGCTGTTTGTAGATCTCTGAAGCTATTTTATAACCGCTGGTCCGGCTGTAATTTCCTTCGTAGTATAAGTGTTCCGGAATATCCGGTTCACCTTGACTGTTGTTTGAGAACCGGCCGGCCTCCTGCATTGCCTTCAGATAGCCTTTTCTCCGATCCCGGCTGTTGGAAAACTCGGGCGGACCGCTAATGAAAGCAATCTCCCGATGACCTTGGTCCAGCAAATGCCGAACGGCGTCGTAGCTGCCCTTCACATGATCGGCGTCCACCTCATGAAACCGTTCTCCTTCAAAGTGCTGGTTCACCAGGCAGAACGGATGTCCCGCTTCCTCCAGCTTGCGGAGCTCCTCTCTTTCGCCGGGCGTGTCGGTAGCGCCGAGAATGATGCAGGCGTCGACCTTCTGCGAACGGAAGAGCTGGATGTAATCGCTTTCCTCTCCCGGGGCACGGAACATCAGCAGCATATCGTAGCCCTTCTCTTTCACTTTCTCGCCAATACCGCTTAACACCTCGGAAAAATAATACGTAGAGAAAATATGTACCTTCGGCACGTATGGAAGCACAATGCCCAAATTTCCGCTTCTTCCCCGGGCGAAGTTCTGAGCGATCGCGTTCGGATGATAATTCAATCTCTTCGCTGCCTCGAGGACGCGCTGTTTCGTCTCCTCCTTCATCGGACCGACATTGTTAAAGACGCGCGACACAGTCGCCTCGGATACTCCCGCGGCATCAGCTACTTCTCTTCGGGTAACGATAGGTTCCACCTCCTCGGGTTAAATCTATGTGGTATTTCATGATGACCATCACCAATGTACGCGCGTTCATTATCTCATGAGGCACATGGTCTGTCAATCCGTTTCTTGGAAAATATATGCTTGCTGTCTTCGGCTGCTCCGCCAATTAGCGTCCCTCTGTGCCGCTATTCGCTCCCTCCCGCCAGCCGCTCCGCCGAATAACGTCCCCCAGGGACGTTATCGACCCGCATCCCCGGCACCGCCCCAAACTCGCTCCAAAAAAAAGAACGGCTCTACAGCCGTCCATACGCCTTTGCATACCGTACAATGCGCCGAAAGATGCTTTTATCCTTCAGCTTTTTGAAGATAAACGGGTCAGGGCAAGTGTTGACCTCAAGAATCCACGGGTGCAGCGTCTTATCCAGCGCCACATCCAGACCGATCTCGCGAATCCCGGGGTGCTTACGGTGCAGGCGCTTCGCTACGACCAGTCCCAGCTCTCCCAGCCTGCCCGCAAGCAGTCTTCGTCCGTCCAAGGACACATGCCCGCGCAGCAGCCGTCCGACCGCCGTCACCTTGCCCCCGTTATGAATGTTCGTCACGACCTTCTTCGGGGCGGCCAGACGTCCGACGATGCCCGTCGTCTCCCATTGACGCCTCGGATTTTGCTGCACCATGACCCGAATATCGAAACGTCTGCCGCGATATTTCAGCAGATGAATCCCCTTTTGCACCAAATACTGTCTTCTTCTTGTCAGTCGCCGTATCACAGAATACATCTTGTTATAGCTGCGGAAGCTGCGCACCTCCGTCCCGGTTTGAAAACGATATAGGAAGCCTTCCTCCGCCTCCTCACGTTCCACGCGCATGACACCGATGCCGAAGGTGCCTTTGTTTGGCTTAATATATACCATTTGATAGCTTTCCAGCATGGATAATAGGCTCCGACGCGTCATCCTCCGGGTATCCGGCACGAAGATCCGCGTCCGCGGCGAGGCCAGCAGCAGTTTGGTCTTGATCCACTTGCTGGTCACATGCCTCTTGCTCTTATGCTTTCTCAACTCATCCACCATCCTTCTGCCTTTAGCCACATTACCGGTTTCCCGTTATTTTATGTGGGCGGTAGGTGAATGGTTATAGGATATCCGCCCATTTCACGAGCTCATCCCATCCTGCATCCGATTAAACAAAAAAGCCAAGCCCACCGCCATGCCTAAGCATGCTGTGATGAGCTTGACCTCTTACTTCCGCCTTACGGGGCTGTTTCCAAAAACTTAGCGTCAGGACATTTTTCCATCGCCGTCCGCAGCGCATATTCGTTCTCGAAGAGCGCAACGAAGTTCCCCTTCTTATCCGTAACCAGCTGCGAATTGATGCGGAATTTCGAAGTATCCAGCTTTTCGTCGACAATCCAACGGGCGAACTGGTAGGTCATGCGCGACAGCTGCACCTCGACTCCATACTCCGCCTTCATCCGGTACTCGAATACCTCGAACTGGAGCTGACCGACGACACCGAGAATCAGATCCTCGAAGCCGATCGTCTTGAACACCTGAATCGTGCCCTCCTCCGTCAGCTGGTCCACACCCTTCTGGAACTGCTTATGCTTCAGCGCGTTCTTCACCGTGACCTTCGAGAACAGCTCCGGCGAGAACGTCGGCAACTCGTCAAATTCCATCGAAGCGCCTTGACAGAGCGTATCGCCAATGTTGAAAATTCCCGGATCGAACAATCCGATGATATCCCCCGGATACGCCTCGGCCACAATATCCCGATCCTGAGCCAAAAATTGCTGCGGCTGAGCAAGCTTAATATCCTTGCCCACTCGAACGTGCTTCACGGACATGCCGCGCTCGAACTTGCCCGAGCAGATGCGCAGGAAGGCGATGCGGTCGCGGTGAGCCGGGTTCATATTCGCTTGAATTTTGAAAATATACCCTGAGAACTTCTCATCTAACGGCTCTACCACGCCTGAGTTGGTCTTACGCGGCGTCGGTGCGGGCGCCAGCTGCAGGAAGTTCTCCAAGAACGTCTGCACGCCGAAGTTGTTGATGGCCGAGCCGAAGAATACCGGTGTCAGCTCTCCCCGAGCCACCTTCTCGTAGTCGAACTCATCGCCTGCTACATCGAGCAGCTCCAGATCCTGCTTCAGCTGGTCATAGAAAAATTCACCGGCTACCTCTTGCACAACCGGATCGTCATAACCGCTGACCTTCCTCACCTTGATCTCCCGGTGGTCTTCGCCCTGGAACAGCTCCAGCTGTGTTTTCTTGCGGTCATAGACTCCGCACAACTGCTTGCCCATGCCGATCGGCCAATTCATCGGGTACGAGCGAATGCCCAGCACGTTCTCCAGCTCCTCGAGCAGGTCGAACGGATTTTGCCCTTCCCGGTCGAGCTTGTTAATGAACGTAAAAATCGGAATGCCCCGCTTGCGGCACACCTGGAACAGCTTCTTCGTCTGGGCCTCGACCCCTTTGGCCGAGTCGATCAGCATTACGGCGCTGTCTGCCGCAGTGAGCGTCCGGTACGTATCCTCGGAGAAGTCCTGGTGACCGGGAGTATCCAGAATGTTGACCTTATGTCCTTCATAATCGAACTGCATAACGGAAGAAGTAACCGAGATCCCTCTTTGCTTCTCGATCTCCATCCAGTCGCTCGTCGCATGCTTATTGGCCTTGCGGCCCTTGACCGTACCCGCTTCGCGAATCGCGCCTCCGAACAGGAGCAGCTTCTCCGTCAGCGTCGTTTTCCCGGCGTCCGGGTGAGAAATGATCGCGAACGTGCGGCGTTTTAACACTTCATCCTTCAGTTGATCTGATAAGCCTGTACTCATGATTGTGGTTGATCCTTCCTTAAGTTAATTTCACGGTCCAATCCGCTTCCTTAAGCCATGTCCGGGTTGGGAAATCCCGCCCGCGAAGCGTCACTCGATCCTTATATACCTGTACGTAAAGCCCTTGTGATTTTTCCTTGGAGGCATTCTGGTAGCTGCGGTTCAGCACGCGCCCTACCGACGAATTATGGAAATAATGGAACGTTTCCTTCTCGTAATGCTCGACCCCGTTCTGGAAATCCTGATGGCGATGGCCGCAGAACACGAACACATTCGGGTACGGCTTCAAAATTTCGCGCAGCTTGATCGCAGGGAGGACCGAATGGCTCCCCCCGTCTTTGCCTTTTGGCGGCAGCGGCTGATGGGTCATGATAAACACCGGCTTGCGGTCCTTCTGCTGGGCCAGGCGACCCTTCAACCACTCCAGCTGGTCGTTCGAGTACCACGCGCCCTCGCCGACCTCCGGTTTTTCCTGAACGTACGCCTCCTGGGACAGCAGGATCAGCTGATAACCATTGACCGTTGCGTCATGGTACACATTCTTCAGCCCGAAAAATTTCATGAACCGCTCGCGCGACTGCCAGTCGGTCTTGCTGTTCGGCATCGTATCCTTGTTGAACCCGCCGTTCTTATCGATCCAGATATCGTAATAATCGTGGTTCCCCATATTGGCATAGAGCGGCGGCAGCTTATAGCCCTCGAGCAGCTTTTGCAGCTCCTTGTAGTCGGACTCCCGGCCGTATTCCGTCAGATCCCCCGTCATGACAACCGCTTCTACCGGTCCGTCGAACTTTGTAATGTCCTCCAGCGTTTCTTTCATATGCGTAATCGTATTCGGGTCATCTCTCGAAATATGAAGATCGCTTAAGATAAAATAAGAGAACAGCGGCGCATTCGGATCCGCAGCAGCGGGTGCGGCGGGGGCAGGCGTCGGCTCCGTCTTCGGGGCCACAGGGGCAGTCCCTCCGGCCTGCTGCGTCTCGATAGACTTCTGCAGCAGCCGATACAATCCGGTACCCGAGGCACCGATCAATACCAGCAAACCTAGTAACCAACCTATAAAAGCTCGTCTTGTCACCTAATCCCACTCCTAGTCTGACTTCCTTGACGACGTGCTACCCTCTATTATATAACGTTCCCC
The DNA here is from genome assembly GCF_030167925.1 of Paenibacillus silviterrae. GTDB lineage: Bacteria > Bacillota > Bacilli > Paenibacillales > NBRC-103111 > Paenibacillus_G > Paenibacillus_G silviterrae. Next base: position 4,762,349 of record NZ_JASKUT010000001.1, on the reverse strand, counting down.
CCAAGAGTGCACTTTTTCCGGCAATAAAAAGAGGGCTTATGCAGCCCTCAGATTTTTCCACCCAAATCAAGCGGCTTAGCGCTGAACCAAGCCCCATACAACCTCGCCCTCATCCTGTCCGTTGACCGGCCACCAGCGGAAGCCGTCCTCCGCCACCAGCTGCTGAGCACGCTCAGGTCCCCATGTACCCGCGGAGTACTGCTGAAGATCCTCCGTGCGCTCGCCCCACGCGGCGGCGATCTTGTCCACGTATTTCCAGGCCAGCGCCACCTCATCCCAACGGGTGAAGTACGTCGAATCCCCGCGGGCGGCGTCATACAGCAGGCGCTCGTAAGCCTCAGGGGTGTTCAAGCCCACCTGGCAGCTTTGGCAGAAATCCATGGCGATCGGAAGGATGCTTCCGTCGGAGCCCGGCTCCTTGGCATTCATCTTGAAGTAAATGCCTTCCATCGGGTTGACCCGGAAGACGAGCAGGTTCGGCTCCAGCTTGTGCTTTTTGGACAGATAAACGTTGTTCGGCACATTCTTAAACTCCACAACGACCTCGGTCGTCTTCACCGGGAGCCTCTTGCCCGTACGGATGTAGAACGGCACCCCGGCCCAGCGGAAATTATCCACGAATACTCTGGCGGCGAAATACGTTTCCGTCGTCGACTCCGGATTGACCTTGTCCTCTTCCCGGTAGCCCGCTACCTGCTTGCCCTTGCTTGTCCCGCTTACATATTGGCCGCGAACCGTATTCGCGCGAACCTCCGCCGCGGAATTGAAGCCGCGCAGCGAGCGGAACACCTTCACCTTCTCGTCGCGGATGTCTTCGGGGTGCAAGCGGCTCGGCGGCTCCATGGCCATGATCGCCAGCATCTGCAGCATATGGTTCTGGCCCATATCCCTAAGGGCTCCCGAATGGTCATAATAACCGCCGCGCTCCTCTACACCTACCGTTTCGCTAAGCGTAATCTGAATATTGGAGATATACCGGTTGTTCCAGAGCGGCTCGAAGAAAGCGTTGGCGAAGCGGACCACGCTGATATTTTGAACCATTTCCTTACCCAAATAATGGTCGATCCGATAAATCTCATCTTCGTTGAATACTTGTCGAATCTCGGAATTCAGCTTCTCAGCCGACGGCAGATCGTAGCCGAACGGCTTCTCAATCACCAGACGGTGCCAGCCCTCGGATTCGAGCAGCCCGCCGGCCTGCAGATTGTGCGACACATTGCCGAACAGCTCCGGCGCCAGCGCCAAGTAGAACAGGCGATTGCCGCCTACCGTAAACTTGGTGTCCAAACGGTTCGTCAGCTCGTTCAATTGGCGGAAGCCGTCAATGTTATTGATGTCGAGCGACATGTATTCAAAATGATCCGCGAAGGAGTCCCAATGCTCGTCCTGCGTCACATTATAGCGGGCAAATTCTTGGATGGATTCCAGCAGGTCTTGGCGGAATTGCTCGTTCGTACGGGGACGTCTTGCAACGCCGACCACGGCAAAGCGGTCTCCAAGCTTCCTCTCGCGGTATAGCGCATAGAAAGCCGGGAACAGCTTACGTCGGGCCAGATCCCCCGTAGCTCCAAATATCAAAAATACGGCAGTCGTCATAGTCTCCTCATTCTTTCTATCATAAATTTTGTTTTGTATACGCAAGTGGCAAAACATTCCTGTTCGTGTCGACATTATTAGCATAACGAAAACCTGCCGGAGATTCAACTCATAAGACTTATCATTTTGATAAATCTAATGAATTACGGCAGGATGATTGCTATAACATCGGATTAATATTCTGTTGTAATCATCGGTGTGCCTAGAGTAAGTCTCTTGGAGCCGTCTTTGGAATCGGTATGGAGGCCGACCTGCAGGTGGATCTCCTTCTTTCCGCTCTTCACCGAGTGCTTCAGCTTGGAGGAGGTATAGCTGACGCTAACCGTTCCGCGATCTTCATAACGTTCCGCTTCTACCGCGGCGAGCGGGGCTGCGATCCGGCCCAATACATCCTCCGCTTCCGCCCGCTGCAGCTGCCTGCTCAGCTCGCCCTGAACCATCACATTCCATACGGGCTGCCATTGTGCTTTCGTCTGCAGCTCGTGCTCAAGCTCTTGCTGCCAGACCGGCAGCTTGCTCAGCTCGGCTGCGGTGATCGTACATTCCTTTTTCACAATGACGAAGGTTTGAGCATCCTCCCACCAAGTAAGCAACAGCGTTTTTGTACAGCCGTCCGCCGTCTCCAGCTCCTGACGGTATACCGTTTCCCCCTGCTGCTCGCGCAGCTCATACTCCTCCTTCGGCATGCCGAGCAAACCGCCCAGCTCCTGACCGTAGCCAAGCAGCTTCGCCTTCTCCGTATAGCTGCGGTAAGGGCCCGATGCCTTGAGCACAACACGAACCGGAGTTTCTTTGTCGTAGGCTTGGACCGCTTGCTCAGTCAGCATTTCCGCATCCTGATAGGCGCCGCTAGTAAGCATTCCCTGGGCCTGCACCGTCCATGCGCTTGCCAGTAAGATCGCTGCAGCCAACAAACCAAGCATCCAACTTGTCCGTGTTCTCATCGTCATCGTTCCCTCCGCTTTCCGAATCTAGTAACTATCATCTATCAAAAGCATATCCTGATTCGATAGAAAATATACCAAACCCTGAGAAATGGGCGGATTCACCCGGGCATCCGTCTATGACGACAGAGACATTCGCGCATACATTGCCTATGTATAGATGCCATGGAGGTGTGTTGGACGTGAAGCCGATTCATCCGATTTGCGAAGCCAGCTGCAAGGAGCATTACGGGAAGCCGGTACTCATTTATTTGAAGGACGGCGGGGAAGTGTTCGGGGTTCTAAGTCGACTTGAGAACGATCAGCTGATTCTGAACGAAGACCCGAGTGTCGCCGTTACGACGAAGAACAAGAAGAAAGGCAAGGCCGTCATCAAGGGGAAAAAAGGCAAAAAAACGGCTCCCGTAGATGCCGCGACCTCGGCCTATCCATTCGCTCCCTATCCGTATCCACCTTTTTACCCGGGAGGAAGAATCGTCCTCGATATTGCCTTGATCGCGCTGCTCTTTGTCTTAATTTAAGGGAAATATCAAAAAACCAAGGCTGAAGCGGAGACTCTTTCTGAGCTCTCGCATGCCTTGGTTTTTCATTACCTTATATCTTTAATGAGAAAATAACAGCGAATCCGCGGCTCATACTGAACCGCCGAAAATCCTTTGGCTTGGTAAAAGCTCTGGGCCTTCCGGTTGCTTTCATCGACCCATAACCCGACGCTGCGGCTGCCGGAGCGCAGTGCCACCCGCTCGGCTTGCTTCAACAGTGTGCCGCCGATGCCTCTGCCTTGATATCTCGGATCGACGGCCAGCATATCTACGAGCAAGATGTCCCGTCCCGATCTCAAAGAGATGAAGCCGATCACGGCTCTGCTCGGTGCTGTTTGTACATACGTGCTGCAGTGCTTCAGCCGATTTCTCAGCGTGCTTAGCGTGAAGCTCAAGTTCGGCCTGGCCTCTCTGGCAAAAGGCACGAGCAGCCGATTGACCAAATGAAAGATCGTTCCGTCGTCCTGTCTTGGGATGCGTTTGCGCAGCATCGGTACCGCCTCCGTCCGCCCCACATAATGGAATAATCCATTTTATGTTGAGCTCGCGGCAACGGTTATAGGCTATTTCAGATATTTCTTTCCGACGAACGCCATAAATAATACGCAAGCTATAATCACGGCTGCAATGACGATGATTTGAATCCAGTTCATGCCTACACGTTCCTTATGATAGGTTGATAAATCATCATATCTCAGCCTTGTGTGAAGTGTCAAGAACGTTTCACAAACCAATTTACGGTAAATCGGGGCTCGGTTATAATGAAATTAAGATGATGAGAACGGAATGAGGTGATTCGTATGGATACATCGGTTCCCAAGGTTACCCGAACGTATCAGACAACGTCTCTTTGGTATTTGATGGATCTCGAACGGGACAAGAGGCAGGAAAAATACGCCTTTTTAAACCCTAATCTTCCCCCGGCGAACGCTCCTTTTTATCGTTATGCATATGAGAGGTATGCCGAGACGTCGGCCCAAAGCCTAGCCTCCCTGCTGAAATCGGCGCACAGCCTGAAGCTGGCGTCGGACGATGTGCGTTCAACTACAGGAGCCTCCGCCCTCGACCGGCGCAAGGTGACCGGCAATTCCCATGCGGTGGCCGCGCAGGCGAAGGATCATGCGGAGCTGCAATCGTTCACTCTGCAGGTTGATCAAGCGGCCGTTTCGCAGAAGAATACAGGGGCCGCGCTGTCACGGCTGGCTCCGTCCTCTGTAGAGGCGGGAAGCCATCGCTTTTCCCTGACGGCCGGGGCTACGACTAAGACGTTTCGAGTGGACTTCTGGAGCGGAGAAACGAATGAGCAGGCCCTTGGGAAAATTCGCCGGGTCATTAACGCGGCCGACATGGGCGTGACCGCTATCCTCGCGCGGGATACGACGAACAGCACGGTAAGACTGGAACTCACGGCGGATGATACGGGCAAGGGGCATGCGTTCTCCTTGAAGGACGAGACGGGCAATGCGGTTGATGCGACCGGCCTTGCTAACGTGGAACGAGAAGCGGAGAATGCACGCTTCCGGGTCAACGGCGGCCCGGCGGTTTCGTCGGATTCGAACAGCGTCAGGCTCGGCGGCGAACAAGTTACGGCTTTCTGGACCAAGGCGACGGAGGGCCCCGTAACTCTGCAGGTGACGCCGGACAACGATGCCGTAGTGAAGCAGATCGCAAAGCTTGTCGAGGCCTATAACGGGCTTGCAGCCGCTGCTGAGGAAGCAGGTGCCTTACTAAGCCCTGCCGTCACTCGCGCCATGGAACGGGCTTTGCCCGAGCGGAGCCTAGAGCTCCTCGGGATCGACAAGCGCAGTGACGGATCGCTTAGGCTGGACCTGGGCGCATCTGGGCTGCAGCGGCGTTTGGAGGAAGACTACGACGCCATTCGGCAGGAACTCATCGGCGCAAGCGGTCTTCCCTCACAGCTAAGCAAGCTCGCCGATAAGCTGACGGGCGCCCCCTCCTTCGCGTTACTCAACGTGCATACGTCACCATACACATCCTTGACGAACTACCAGTATAACCCGATGTATGCCCCGCCGCTCCAGCGGTATTTGCCGGTGCCGTGGACGGGGACACTGATGAATCATCATTTTTAGAGAACATCCCGGATCCATCCTTTTTTGCCCGAAAGGAAGGATGGACCCGGGATGTTTATTTTACTTGTCGGATAGGCACTCGCAGCCAAGCAGAGGCTTCCCCCAGAGGACTCCGACTTGAATTTGTGCTTTTATGCAACTTTTCGACGGCTAGATCCGTTTCCATTAAGGAATTGTGCTAAAACGCAGCTTTCAACGTGCCTATTGGCTACGATTCGATGGTTTACGGATTCCAAAGCTGCGCTTTTGCAGAAATCCCTGCTCAAGTCCCTTACAGCTCTCTCCAATTGTGCTGAATTGCAGAATTCGGTCCTCTCAACAAATTAGCGTGAGGTGCCAGCCAGCCGTTCCTTCCGTATCTGAAGCGAGCAACGGATTGCCGCAGATTTAACTTCTTTCTGCTGCCCGGATTCGTTCAGCAGGAAGAAGCATTCCCGACGGAACAGCTCGATAAGCGCGAACTTGGCGGCCTGCTGGGCTCCCGATGCATCCTGCAGCACATAATAGGCAACCTGATAGCAGTATGCTTCATGCACTCTAAGGACATCCGCTTTCTGATCCGGCAAGAGTTCCTCTCCGAATTCGGCACGTTCTCTTTTCACTTGCAGTGCGGACATACGGACGTCAGCCCCTTCCTCGTCGTGTCAAACATACATCCTTTATCTATATAGACGGTAGTACCCCTGCAAAACTTTCACTTTGTTAATAAAAAAAACCGCCAAAGTTGAAACTCCGGCGATTTGTTCATCAATTGGTCACATCTTACTCGACAAGACCATGTTTAAAAGCATAGATGGCAGCCTGCGTCCGATCCTCCACGCCCAGCTTAGCCAGTATATTCGTTACATGGAATTTGACCGTCTTCACTCCGATGAAGAGCTCGTCAGCCACATCCTGGTTGGACTTCCCTGAGGCGATCAGACGAAGCACCTCCATCTCGCGCTCGGTCAGCTCCTCATGCGGCTGTACCGCCGCCTTCGGCTGGCGGAATCGATTCATGAGCTTGGAAGCCACCTGCGATTCCAGTACCGACTGGCCCTTCACGGCGGAACGTATCGCCTGCGCGATTTCCGCGGCACGCGACGTCTTCAGCAGGTAGCTGAATGCTCCCGCTTCAATGACCGGATAAATCTTCTCATCGTCGATGAAGCTGGTCAGCACGATGACCTTGCAGTCCGGATGCTGCTGGAGCAGCCGGCGTGTCGTCTCGATGCCGTCCATGCCCTCCATGACCAGATCCATCAGCACGACATCCGGCTTGTATTCCAGCGCCAGCCGGATCCCCTCTTGTCCGCTGCTGGCCTCGCCGACCACCTCAATTTCGTCCTCTGTACTCAGAACGGCCGCGAGCCCGATCCGCACCATCTCATGATCATCCACCAGCAGCACCTTAATCGTCGTCTCTTCCACTCTCATGCCCTCCTTCCGCCATAATCGGAACTCGTATATCAATCCGGGTGCCTTTGCCAGGGGCTGTAATCAAATTCAAGGAGCCCCCGATTTCGTTCACCCGCTCCTTCATCGTCACGATGCCATACGACGAATGCTTCTTGTCGTCCAGATTGAAGCCGACCCCGTTGTCCCGTATAAGCAGGCGCAGCGCGTCGGCCGACGGCTGGTTCAGACGAACCTCCAGCTTCGTCGCCTTCGAATGGCGAAGCGCATTCGACATCGCCTCCTGCACGATCCGGAACAGGTGATCCTCGATCCCCTTCGGCAGCCGAATGTCCTCCTCGATCTCCGAGGAGATCTCCATCGGCACCTTCGCCGACAGCTCCTGGAGCAGCTCAAGCAATCCCTCTGACAGCCGCTTCCCTTCTAGATGCACAGGGCGCAGGTGCAGCAGCAGCGCGCGCATCTCAGACTGAGCGACGGAGGCCATCTCCTCTATCAGATGAATTTGCCGCTGCGCCTTGTCCAGATCCTTCTCGAACGTACGGCCCACCGCCGTTGCCGTCATCGAGATCGCGAACAGCTGCTGGCTCACCGCATCATGCAGCTCTCTGGCCAGCCTCTGCCGCTCCTCCACGATCGCGGAGTACTTCGCCTTCTGGGCGAGCTGCGCATTATTGCTCGACAGACGCTGGAGCGAACTGACCTGCTCCTCCCATTTTTTCGTAATGGAGTTGAGCTGCTCTCCGAGGCGTCCGATTTCGTCCTCTCCGAGAGGCGGGACGGAGCGGCTGAGGTTCCCTTTTTCCAGAGACAGCATTACTTCCCTCAGCAGCTCCAGCCGCCGCTTCGTCCGGCTGCTCGTCCAAAGCCCGTAAATTCCGCCGATGATCACGACCATGGTAATCAGGGTCAAGCTAAGCCGAACCCCCTCCTGCCACGACGCGAAGGGAACCATATACCCGTTCGAGCTGAGAAAGTACACCACGACGGCAAACAAAACAAGGCTGAGCCCAATCGACTCCGCCATACTTCGCCATATCATGTTGGTCAGACGTTTCTCCTGCCCGTGGCCGCCCATCGACTTACGCCTCCACTTGAGATTTACACGATTTTGATATCTATATCTGCTACGACGTACGAAATCATAAGTTTCACTTGACGGTCCGCGGAATAATAATTCGGCGACTGCCATACGACCTTGTTGAGTATGCCCGCTTCCTTATGGGTGCCGATATGCGCCTGCCCAAACAACACCGAAGCTGTGACCGATATGCCAATGTCCTCAGGCACGATCAGATCAATATCTGCGATAACGCCCTGCAGGACGATCGTCGTTTCCTTCTGCTCAGGGATCGCATAGGTCAAATCCATCTGCAGCTCACCGAGCACGTTCCAGATGGACATGTTACGCAGAATCCAGGGATCGCGGCCCCAACGGATGCTTTCAATGAGGCTTTGCTTCTGCACATGCTGCTCATCTCTCTGGATCTGCCTTGATCTCACATAGAAAAAGCCGAGGGAGATCAGCACCACCGCGATGATAAGCGGCAGGTTGCCGCCTACCAGAAGCAGCAGCGCGATCGCCATCATGATGTAGCCCTTGCGTGTAGCTCCCGAGCGTATTTTGTGAACGCCTATCAATAAAAGAAAGAGGGCAACGACGGTAAAGAAGCTGAAGTGATTGTCGAGCAGCAGGAACAAGCCGGCCCCGATCAAGATCAGCGCAATGTTGCGGTTGCTGTGTTTCATCCGTGTCGCCCCCCTTTTGTCGGTTCTCAGGTAGTGGTACAAAAAGCCATAGCGGCTGGAAATCATGCCCTCTATGGCCTTTCATAGCATATCATACTTGATTGACAGGCTCAAAGTGTATTTTTCATGAAAGCCGCTTACGCTTGTTCAGCCGACAGCTTCTCTTTCAGCTGCGCCAGCTGATCGTCGATCCGCTGCTGTTTAGCTGTATCAACCGTGGATGCGCCGCCGTAGCCTGCATAAGCACTGCCGGTGTATGGAGTACGAGCGATTTCCGCTTCCACCTCAAGCGCCATGATCTTCTCTTCCATGCGGCGGAAGCCTTTCACCGCTTGGCCGCCTTCGATCACATTGTTCGCCGTCACTTCCGCCATTTGCTTCTTCGCCTTCGCCAGCTGGGCACGGGACACGAGCTCGCTGCGCTTGTTGCGCATTTGGTAGTAGGCATCCTTCATCTCATGCAGCTGCTGAACAAGCTCCGCCGCTTGCACTTTGGACTGCTCGTGCATGTCGGTATACTCGCTGATTTTGCCCTCGTAATACAGCTTCTGCTCCAGCAGCTGGCGCGTTGCGGCCTCGTCGCCGTTCTTGAGCGCTTCCTTCGCCTGCTCTTCCCGCTGAGCGATCAGGCGGATCGTTTCTTCCAGGCGCTGCTTCAGCTTGCGCTCATTGGCGATCTGGCGTGCTACCGTAACCTCCGCTTGCGCAATTTCCTCTTCCATATCGCGAAGGTATTGGTTCAGCATCACAATCGGATCTTCCACCTTATCCAGCAGCTCGTGCAGCGAAGCCTTCGTCATATCCTTAATTCTTGAAAAAACACCCATGTTTACACATCTCCTTTAGTTTGGTTGGATTGGTTTTGTTTTTCATATTGCGCTACTTTAGCGCGCAGCTCTTCGATCTCTTTCCACATGGCCTTCTTCTCAATATCCTTCATCATTTCATCCAGATGGCTCTGTTCCACGGTATCTTGCTGCGGAGCTTGCGAAGCCGCCCCGGCGTAGCTTGCTTCATGAGGAGGCGTCCAGCCGCAGCGCTGTGCTTTGCGGTAGTATCTTTCCGCCTTCCTCCACTCTTTCCAGCTGCCGAAATGCTGGCCCCACTGATGCCCGAAGCCGGGACCGCCGGGTCCGGCAGGTCCGCCGCCATAGGCCGAGCCATAAGGACCGGCGCCGATGCCGTTCCAAGGCTCCTTGGGCACTACCAGCGCCGTCAGCAGGTAGAACGGGATGACCGCTCCGCTGGATAAAATCGTAGCACCCACCACAATGACACGAAGCAAAGTAGAATCGATGTTCATGACTTCCGCTAATCCGCCGCACAAGCCGGTCAGCTTGCGGTCGACGCGGGATCGGTACAATTTGGTCATGGCCGCATCCAGCCCTCCTTCTCCAGCTTTTGCCGCAGCTTCGACATTTCCTGCTCGAGCGCGCTGGACGCTGCCGTACTGGCTGTTGTCCAGGCGTCGCGCACTTGCCCCCGCACTTCGCGGAGCGTGCGTGCCGTAATTTCCATGTCGCTTACGCGCTCCTCCAGCCGATCGAACAATCTTGGCGACGGCACTCCGCCCACTTGACGAAGCCGCTCGTTCATGCGCTGCTGCAGTCTTACGGACTCCAATCTTGCAATATAATAAGTACGCTTCGAGGCAATCTCATCGAAATCGGCCTTCAGCTGCTGGATTTGCTCCTCCAGCTCCACGATGCCGAGCTTGCTTTGCTCGTACAGCGCCTTATACTGTCCAGCCTTCTCTTCCTGTTGTAGCTTTTCTTGCAAAGCAAGGCGTGCCACTTCATCCTCGCCGGCCTTCAAGGCCAGCAGGGCTTGCTGCTCGCGGCGCGCTTTGAGCTGCTCCGCCGACGTGTACTGCTGGCGAAGCGATGCCGCATGGGACAAACACTGCTGCAAGAGCCGCTCCGACTCGCGAATTTGCTCGGACTGGGAGGCGAGGTACTTGTCGATCAGCCGTACCGGGTCCTCCGAGTTTTCCAGCATCTCATTGAAAGAAGCTACCGTCAGATCACGGAATCGTTTCCCTAAGCTCATTCCTTCTACCACCTTTTCCAAATTAGTGATCTATCTGTTTGCAACCTTGGGGCTACGTTATACCCACGACTTGCCGCGAAGCATCGAAATCCCGTAAACGATCAACCCGATCGCGATCAGGATGGCGAAGAACCCGGATAGCTTGCCCAGCAGGATGATCCCGCCGAGGCCCATCAGAATCCAACCGATCGCCGTGCGTCCGTTCTTGATTCCGAGATAGCCGAGGCCGACCATCGCAGCCGGGAACAGCCAGCCCATCAGGTGCCCCGTATGCACGCCGATTTTGTTTAGAATGATCAACGAGCCGAAGAAGATAAGCAGAAGTGCCAATCCGCTGTTTCGAGTTAGTTTCATTTGTGTACTCACCGCCTTTCGTTGTGATGTCGTTTGCTTATGTCTTTATTCTAGGGTTTTGGGCGGCTTTCCAAAACGGACCTGCGGCGGTTTTTGATACTGGACCAAAGTCCAGTACCCCCTCCGACTGAAGGCAAGACTACTCCTGGACCCTCCTTGGATAAAATCTCCGCACGAAGACAGACTACGCTATAACTACGTAGACTCGAAAAGGAGACATGACGGAGTGAGACGTTCCTTATGTACTCTGCTTATGGGGTTAAGCCTATTCTGCTTCGCTGCCGGGACCGGCCGAGCGTTCCCTGCCCTGCCTGTAATGACCTCCGAGCCTGACCTCGTGCAAGTGTTTGATGTACAGGAGGAGCGCGTCGTGTCGCGGCTCGGCATGACGCCTGAGATTCGCGAAGCGGCGGCACGCTGGCTCCAAGACGTGAGGGGCGTATCCCCTTGCTTTGAGATCGGGACGAAGAGCGGCATCGTGATCCGCATCCCGCTTCAGCCGAGTCTGACCGTAACGCCGGTCCCCGGGGTCAGCCTTCGCTGCCGTGAGCTCTATGCGCTCATTCCGGCTAAGTCCGTACAAGAAGAAAGCCCCCTTCTGCTGGCTTTCAGCGAAGAGGGCCGTACGTATGCATTTGAATGTAACCGCTCCGTGCTGGAGCCGTTTCTTATTCGATATGGGCTGGAAAAGGAGTTTACTCGGTAGTCCATGGCTGGGGTACTGACCTTACGGTTTCTCCCGTTTGGATCGCCTGTTCGATCAGCAACCCCAAGTACTGGTCGTGCGAAGCCTCGGAGAGACTATAAAATTCGGGGCCGCCTGCCGCATAATCAGCCATTTTTTCCAAGCAATGGGCAATCGCGAGCTCATCGTCATACAGTCTTGCAGGCGCGAACGGATTTTCATAAGCCCATTGCTCCCCGGCCATATAGCCTTGAAGGAAATAGCCTTCTTGATTTTCCAATTCGCCCTTGTTGATCCGCTTCATATCCAGATGCAGCGGCGTCCGGTAATCCTTCATCACAGTAAGGCGGTTATCGAAAATTTCTCCCCGCTCCCCTCTTACGGACAAGTGGTTGGAGCGAATCCAGGACCGGTGCTGATCCTTGGTAAAATCGTAAATCCCCAGCTTATCGCCAAAATCGAGCCAAGCCAGGTCTCTCTGCGCCGGAATCCGCTTCTCCTCCTTCGGGGGACCGCTGCGGTTAGGTCCGGCCATCCATTCGGTATGAAATCTCATCCCCCGAATAGCCGCCTCCTCGAATCCGATCCCCAGCATTCTTCGAATCAAGCTGACGCCATGGTAGAAATGCGATACGGATACGGTGGCTTCCGTAATGCTTCCGAGCCGCCCTTGCTTGATGACGGCAGCCCGGGCCTGATTGACCGGGTGCAGATGATACTGCTCGGCAACCTGGACACGGGCCCGCATGCTTATCAGCTTTTCGTAAAGTGTCGTTAAGCCTTGCAAATCGGCAGCAGGCGGCGTTTCCGCGAGCACGGGGATACCGAGGTTCGACAGCTGAAGCAAATACTCCCCGCGGGCAGAGAGACTTACGGATTCCACCACAAAATCGGGCCGCTCCTTGCTTAATAATTCCTCCAGCGTTCGGTAAGTGTTCACCTTCCACTGCTGCTCCAGTGCCTTGCCCTTGGCTTCGTCCCGAACGACCATACCTCTGACCTGAAACCTGTCCGGAAGTGCCTGCGCGATTCGAAGATAGTATTGCGCCCGAAAGCCAGCACCGCCAAGGATACTGAATGCTGCAGGTTTTCCCATAGTTATCGCTCTTTTCGTTGTGTATTGGATGTTACTTCCGCACTACAAAGCTTAAGCAATCGGAGGACAGGATCACCTTTCGCTCTCCCCGTTCAATATCGAACCGAAGCGGCTTGACCGTAGAATACAGCAGGCTCCAGCCTGTAAACACCGCCTCCAGGTTCTTTACGGCCTGTTCCGTCCTCAGGTTGAGCTCCATCAACGTCTCCAGCGTTTCCCCCGTACCGGCGTCTGTTTCTCTGATGTTCGTGCTCATGATGATGCAGACGATTCCACTCTCCCGGACTCCGCTTCGCATACGCTCCAGCACCTGCCGCCATATCCGCTCCGATTCTACATGCTCTAATGCGGAAACCGCTACAATATAGTCGTAGCTCTGCTCCGGGATCTCGAAGCTTCCTATATCGGACTCGCACGTCTCGATATAATCTCGTACACCATAGTATGTGCCGTATTCCTCCAGCTTCGCCAGAGCCGTATCCATGATGTCCACCCCAACCACCCGGCCGCCCCGTCCCTTCAATGCCTGCGCCAGAGGAATGCTGTTACGCCCTACCCCACAGCCCAGATCGAGTACCGTTACTTCCTCGTAGGCATCGAACGCCCGAAACGTCTCCAACACGGTGCGTACAGGCTTTTGCAGCCACGAGCCCGCTTCAAATAAAGCATGCCTCGCATAACAAGCCTCATGGTACTTCCGTTCCTCTTCACGAATACGTGCGATTCTAGCGTCCATTATCTTCCCCAGAGGGAACACCTCGCTCCTTTTGATCCCTGCAGAAAAAGACCCCGCCGTCACAAGCCTTGTAACAGCAGGATCCCTTATTATTAGAAAAAGTCAGGTAAATACGTTTGGCGTACCGGAATCAGCTGCTCCCAAGCCTCAATGGCCTCATCTTCAGCCTGGACCCTGCCGATTTCCTGCAAAAATCTCGGACGCTGGTACCCCATCAGCATAGCCGATAGAGTGGGGATGTCCGTCATGAGGAGCGGCACGCCCTTCGGCGCCTCCTCCAGCTTCACGATGGTCGCCGTACCCGATTCGTCCACCTCCAGCTTGAAGTAGCCGTCATTCCAATCCGCCTGATGATCGGTCACCCGAAGCGCCAGCACATATTCCACGCCGGATTGGAACGGGTACCGTTCAACGAAGCCTTGCACATCCACGATTCGCGCCATAAAATACGGCACCACCTCCTGCTTCACCCTCGGATTATCCAGAAGGAAAGCCAGTTGGTCGCCCGCCGGCGCCTGCACAACAAGCTTCGTAATCATCGAATCGTGATTGCCGAGGAATCTCCACAACGCCAGCCGAGCTCCATGATGAAGGCTGACAAGCTCGTGGACGGTGCATACCTTATCCTTCACATGGTAGTACACATAGCCCGTCGGCTGACCCGACGGATCATAGTAGACGGCGGTTGTTCCTTTTTTCGCCAGGACCCGATCCCTCCACCACTCTTCATCACGTACCAGCGTGCCGTTATAACGGGAGGCGTATGCATCATAAATACGATTCAGCAGCTCGATCTGACCGTCTACCCGCTCAATCCGGCCCGGTTGGGGAGCCAGCTTGGGCAGCAGCTCCGTTTCGATTTCGTATTTCTTGTACTCGCAGTAGGTTTCCCATCCGAACTTGCGGTAGAAGGCAAACTGAAACGGGTGCAGGAACGAAACCGTCTGGCCCTTCTCCTTCATTACCTTGAGTGCATTGTCCAGCAGCCCCGAGACGAGTCCCCCTCTTCGATGCTCCGGCCAGCTCGCGACGCCGGCTACTCCGCCCATCGCATAGACCTTTCCTTGGATCCAGGTCTGCAGCTCCAGCAGGTGCAGCTTTGCCGCCAACTGGTCACCCAGGAAGCTCCCCCAGATCTGCTCGGGCTTTGCCGTAGCCAGTCTCCGTTCACGCTGCTCCGGTGTAAACTCCATTTGAAAAGCAAATTCCGACAGCGCTAAGCTATCCGGCAATTCCTCTGACGTTAACTGGCGTATGTTCATCTCCATCGCGTTTCTCCGCTCCCTTTAGATTAACTCTTCAAGCCGCCGCGAGCACCGCCTTGCTCCAGGGCTGCTACTCTTGTGCATCCGGCCCCAGTGTGCTCGCCATCCCGCTATACTCTTTGGGCTCGAAGGTGAAATAAATCGATCCCCACCCAAACCGGCGATAGCGCTTACTCCGACGCAAGCAGCAGCAGCTCGCACGTGTTTATGACCAGCGTTGTCTTGTCTGCTGCCATTGTAACCCAATTCCATGAGAAATTCCATGATTCGGAGATGGAGGAGGCGATCGGTCCCAAAGCCCCCCTGCGGCGTTACCTGCATTTCCTGCATGTAATTTTCGCCGTTCCACCCCGTTTCGCTTGATTTACTCTTGGAACTGCCGCTACTGCACCTTCGTTGCACGGAATGGCAGAAGTGCTATTATTTTGCCTCTTCCCACTTTCCAACCAGGAAGCTGAGGCGATTAATCGCATTTTTGCAACTACCGGCGGAATTTCGGGCCTTTCGTAGCGCTGCAATGGCAAATGTGCCATTATTGGGCCCCTTCCCGCCTTACAACCAGGAAGCTGGGGCGATTAATCGCATTTTTGCCACTACTAGCGGAATTTCGGACCTTTCGTAGTCCGCAATGGCAGAAGTGCCATTATTTCAACTCTTTCCGCTTTGCTGACAACGATCATAAACGGTTTATAGCTAGGAGTTATTGCAGTTATCTCCCCACCATAGGCCACCACACATGTCGCAAGAACATCACCTCTCCATGCCGATGCCCTCGCTCCAATCTGCTGCGACGTTCCCCCTGTCTTTTCTCCAAATCAACCTCCCTTTGTAAAATGAAAAGAACGCCCTGCCGCCGCTCCTCCAAAACCAGAAGCAGAACAGGACGTTCCTCGTCTCTATTTACCAGTATAACCCAATTGGTAGCGTGTATCTACTCAAACCTTCCATAAAACGCCTTGCGATACACCTCAGCCAGCTCCGTGACAAGAGGCATCCTTGGGTTTGCGGTCGTGCATTGATCCTCGAACGCACGATCCGCCAGCTCCTCCACCCGCTTCTCGAACACAGCAGGATCAATGCCGAGATCGGCGAACTTCTCCGGAATGCCGAGCTTACGGTTCAGCTCCCGAATCGCTTCAATCAAGCTATTTACGCCCTCCTCGGTCGTCTTCGCAGGCAGACCCAGGAAGCGCGCAATCTCTGCATACCGCTCATCCGCCACGAAATGGTCGTATTTCGGGAACGAGGCGAACTTCGTCGGCTTCCGGGCATTATACCGAATGACGTGCGGCATCAGAATCGCATTCGTGCGGCCATGCGCGGTGTGGAATTCCCCGCCCCACTTATGCGCAAGACTGTGGTTAATGCCGAGGAACGCATTGGCGAAAGCCATCCCCGCTATCGTGGAAGCGTTATGCATCTTCTCTCGAGCAAGCGGGTCGCCTGTGGCAAAAGAAGCCTCCAAATACTTGAACACCAGCTGGACTGCCTTCAGAGCAAGCCCATCCGTGTAATCGTTCGCCATGACGGATACATAAGCCTCAATTGCGTGAGTCAGCACGTCCATCCCCGTATCCGCTACAGCCGTCTTCGGCAAGCTGTACACGTACTCGGGATCGATAATCGCCACATCCGGCGTCAGCTCGTAATCGGCCAAAGGATACTTGGTGTGTCCGACCTTCTTATCCGTGATGACCGCGAACGAGGTTACCTCCGAGCCCGTACCGGATGTCGTCGGAATCGCCACGAACTTGGCCCGGCGCCCCAAACGAGGATACTTATAGACACGCTTGCGGATGTCCATGAACTTCTGCT
Source organism: Paenibacillus silviterrae (assembly GCF_030167925.1). GTDB lineage: Bacteria > Bacillota > Bacilli > Paenibacillales > NBRC-103111 > Paenibacillus_G > Paenibacillus_G silviterrae. Next base: position 4,746,030 of record NZ_JASKUT010000001.1, on the reverse strand, counting down.
TCAATGAATGAAAGCTGGTGTCCGGGTATTCGTAGAACAGCCACATAGCCTTCGCTGCGTCCATTGGAGACCCTCCGCCTAAGGCGATGATACAGTCCGGCTGGAAGGCCGCCATCATCGCGGTGCCCCGCTCCACCGTTTCTACCGACGGATCGGGTTCTACCTCAGAGAATACCTCTATCAACACCGGTTTACTCCGCTTCCGCAAATAGTGCTCCACCCGCTCCACGTACCCGAGCTTTACCATGGCGGCATCCGTAACGATCATCACCCGAGTGATGTCAGGCATCTTCTCCAGGTACTGGGTCGAGCCCTTCTCGAAATACACCTTCGGCGGTACCTTAAACCACTGCATATTCACCGTCCGGTAAGCGACCCGCTTCAGATTGAGCAGATGCACGGCCGTTACGTTCGCCGTAGTGGAGTTATGACCGTAGGAGCCGCAGCCAAGCGTTAGCGAAGGAAGGTTCGTATTATAAATATCCCCGATCGCCCCGTGCGTAGAAGGTGAATTGACAATGACACGCCCGGTCTTGAGCACGGAGGCAAACTGCTCGATGACCGTCTTATTGTTCGAATGAATGACCGAGGAGTGTCCCATCCCGCCGTACGCCACCACCTCGGCAGCCCGCTGGATGCCTTGCTCCGCATGCTTCACCTTATAACACGCCAATACGGGACTCAGCTTCTCGGCGGACAGCGGATGCGCAGCGCCGACCCCCGTAAGCTCGGCAACAAGGATCTTCGTGTCCGAAGGCACCGTTACACCCGCCATCTCAGCTATCTTGACCGCCGGCTGCCCTACGATAACGGCGTTGACGGCACATTTTTCCGGATGAATGACAAGCCTGGATACGAGCTCCGTCTCTTCCTTGGACAAGAAGTAACAGCCCATTTCCTTCATCAGGCGCTTCGCCGCTTCGTAAATCGGCTCCTCGAGAATGACCGCTTGCTCCGATGCGCAAATCATACCGTTATCAAACGTCTTCGACAGAATCAAATCCGTTACCACCTGCTTCAGATCGGCCGACTTTTCGATGAAGCAAGGCACATTGCCCGGACCGACTCCCAGTGCCGGCTTGCCGGTGCTGTAGGCGGATTTCACCATCGAGGATCCCCCCGTGGCCAGAACCAACGCAACATCCTTATGGTTCATCAGCAGCTGTGTCGCCTCGACGGAGGGCGTCTCGATCCATTGGATGCAATCCTCCGGCGCGCCGGCTTTTACAGCCGCATCCCTAACAACGGCGGCAGCCGCCACGGAGCACTTTTGCGCCGACGGATGAAACGCGAATACGATCGGGTTTCTCGTTTTGACAGCAATCAGTGACTTGAACATCGTAGTTGAAGTCGGGTTCGTCACCGGCGTCACCCCTGCAATGACACCAACCGGCTCCGCTACGACACTAAAGTTCTCATACGGGTTTTCCTCGATAACGCCGACCGTTTTGGCATACTTGATACTGTGATAAATATACTCCGTCGCAAAAATATTTTTCGTAATCTTATCCTCGTATACCCCGCGTCCCGTCTCCTCTATCGCCAGCTTCGCAAGCGCCATGTGCCGGTCCAGCCCGGCGAGCGCCATCTGCTGCACAATGCGGTCGATCGCGTCTTGATCCAGGCTCATATACTCCTGCTGTGCCGCCTTGGCCCGTTCCACAAGCCGGTCTACCTGCTGCTGGACGGACACGTTCTCCGCCCTTTCCGTCTCCTGCCGCGCTTTGTTTACTGCCATCTCCATCCACTCCTCTATAGAAATGATCCTTCCTGATCACTATGTTACTTTTTTCACAAGGAAAGAACTATGAAGTTGCTCACACCGTAACTATTTTTTTCCTGCACAAAAAAGAAAAGGACCACCCTCAGGTGATCCTTCTCACATCCTATGTACCTTTCTCGAATCAATACGCCGAACCGCCGTACAAAAACCGGTTGTTCCACTGGGTTCCGCTAATCGAATCGATGCGTACGCCGCCCGAAGCGACCGAATACGTGTGCAGCATTTGACCGTCCCCGAGATAAATGCCTACGTGCGTAACCGGCTCCGTTGACTTGTTAATCCCTTGGTAATCCGAAGCACTGGAACCTTTGTAGGACATGAAGAACATCAGGTCGCCGCGCTTCAGCTGGCTCCAATCGTTTACCTGGTTGCCCTTGCCCCTCACATAGTCCGCCTGTGCCTGAGAATCACTCGGGAGCACCGTTCTTGCGCCGAGCCAGAAGATCGTCTGCATGAAATCAGAGCAATCGAAGGTGGAATCCTCCCACCGGGTAGAGCCGAATTCATAAGGAGTACCCAAGTAAGCCGTACCGGAATTGATAATGCTATCCACCCGCTCCGCCATAGGCAGGATCACACCGGTTACGGAGAAATCCGTTGCCAGATATTGCGAACCTGTGCTTACGTAGCCGCTCACTCCAGAGGCATCCTCCGCCCGGTACCAGGAAGCATTCACCTTCTCGATGACATACAGACCCTCCCCCACCGGCAAGGAGCGGATAATCGAAGACGAAGTCGAAGGCTGCGTACGGAAATTCACTTTGGCGATCACTTCCGCATTCGATAAAACATCAATGTAAGTGCCGCTGGAGCTGACGTACCCTGTCAATCCTTGAGCATCCTGAATTTGATACCAATTGGGATTGACCATCTGCAAGGCCGTTACCACTTCGCCGGCTTTGAGGTAGCGCATGACATTGCTTGAGGTGGACGGCTTGTCCCGGAAGCTGACGCTTTTCGTCGCCTTAAGCTTGGTAACGGTCTCAGCGGCCTTCGCCGCCTGCATCGGAACCAGAAGCATACACATCATAAGCATGGCTAAGCCGGCGATCCACATTTTTTTCATCGTTAATTCCCCCGAGTTGTTAGAATGTCCTACCCGATCCGGAGTTGCCTAGGGAACGATGTAAAAAAAAGAATCTTCCGCTGAACGCCGCGCGCAGACGTCTTGCGGAGGTCCTCTTTCCTTCGATCGTTCGACAGCTGGCTGGCAAGAAGAACACCGAAACCGGCGTTCTTCGTAGCCCCTATAGCTTTGCGCCGCTGATTTTCATCAGGTTTGCCTTTTCGGGACGGAAAGTGGAAATGCTTTGCATACTCTGAGTATAATTCGACATTATTTTTCCGGCATGTGTCCAAATGCGTATTTTTTTCCATGGAATATTTAAGTTTTATTGCCTATTGTGCGCATGTTAATTTTTGTAAGGAGCTTATAAGGACTCAAAGTGCTTGAGAAGTTCATTGATTTCACGGCGCTTGTCGTTCCTGGAGATTTACAGCATTGGGCAGCAGGGATCCGTAGGGGAGGTTAGAGAAATATAGCCTATTGGTCCTATACATTCGGACATTTCGTATCCCGTTTCTTTTTTGAGGGGAGGTCATTCGTATCAATAAAATCGGAATAACCGTGTTTTCATCTGCCGGTTACCATAAAGTACCTTTAGAGTCGGGAGTTTGTGTCCTTGAAGTTGTATCTATTGAATGGTTTATTGGAATAAATTCCTCCTTAAGATCTGAAGTGCATAGTTCCAAATGCCTATCGTCCAACCTCTACTCTTCCTCCCAGCATCCTTCGCTGTATCCCTCGGTAAGCAGTCCGCCGTACGGACGCAGCACTTCATGAAGCAGCTGTATGACCGGCTCATGCTCATCATTGCAGTATAACTGTTCCAGCGCAGCGACCAACGAATTACTCAGCTCTTCGTCGAACCGCCGCAGCATACGCAAGGCCCACTTCCCGTCTCCTATCCATTGCCGGTTTGCTCTTAATACAAATTCATGCACAGAGCCGATCAGTTTCCCCGCAATAAACAATCTCTCGGCTCGATCCCTGCTGCTTTGCAGATCAAGCAAGCCATTGGTGATGTCATACCTGGCATCGCTCAGCTGCTGCGCGGTCCACTCGTAGGGTCCGGCCTGCAGCGCATCCCGTGCCAGTCCGATAAGCTCCTCCGCAGAGCCGTCGTCCCGCAGAACCGCACCTTCGATGCACATACGCAATATGGACGGAAGTCCCGACTCGGCTGCCGCCTCAATAAACATAGGAAAGCTGTCGCGGGTAACCACGAATGCCTCAATCACCCAGCCGTGAGCGGTGTACGTTTTGCGGAACGGATACGACCGCGAATCATCCAGGATAACCAGATCCAGATCGGAATCCGAGGTTTCTATTCCCTTCGCGGCACTACCGGCAAGTATGGCTGCATTGCATTCGGGAAACTGCTTCTCAAGAAACCATTCCGCCGCTTTCAGGGAAGACACTCGGCCCGCCATCTTATCCCTTCGACCCCACAAGAACGGCTGAACCCAGGAAGTCTCTGCTTTGATCCATCATGTCCGTATACGTAAGCGAGGTGTGCCATACGGAAGCGTCAATATAGGCACCTTCACTTACGATTTGATGCTCATCCGGATGATTCATGTCATCCTGTGCCGACAGCTCTTCCATAGGGGAGACGGAGAGACGAATGTCGGAGTAGCCCTGCGCTTCCAGAATCGCTCTCCATTCTTCTGCAGATAGCAGTTGGGCAATGCCTAGAAACTCCACCAGTTCGTCTTTAATGCCTCCCGTCACGTCGTGAAGACGGATCACTTCACTGTCATATAACATCCCTCCGGGCTTCAGCACCCGGTAATATTCCGCAACCGCTGCCGATGCATCCGCGAAATTGGTAACGGATTCGGCAAGGACAAGATCAAATTGATTGTCCTCAAAAGGAAGCCGGCAGATGTCGCCTACAGCAAAATCTACTTTCACCTGCTGCAATTCACTGCGCTTTTTCGCTTTCTCAATCATCCCCGGTCGCAAGTCGACGGCAGATACTTGAAAGCCCTTTTGTGCAAGCAGACATGCTGTACGGCCTGTTCCGCACCCGACCTCCAGAATGGAGCTGCCCGGCTGCAGAGGAATGGTATCCAGCATTTTTAAGGTAAAAGCGAATCCTCCGGGATGGGCGCTGCCTATTCCCAGATGCGTTAACATATCTAAATAATTCAAGGTTAATCCTCCCCTTCGCACACTACTAATAAGTAAATGCGCGGAGCGAGGAGATGGTTTGGGCGATTGCCTCAGGGCATCCGTCCAAACAATTCATAAGCGGCTCCATATGCTGTTGTAGAAAACGTCAGGGAGGTGATAGACATGAGTGCAGTTGCAGGCTACCGCTCTTCCACAGCAGCAATCCTTGTGCTTTACATCCTGTTGGTCATCATTTTGTCCGCAGGTTTCTTTGTCTAAATGACACAGGGACGAATAAGAGCGTCGACCACTCGGGCCGACGCTCTTTCCTGCCTTCTTTTAAGCTTCCGCCAGCTGAAGCACGCGAACCAAGGCTCCGCGGGGAGGGGCTTGCCCGCCTGCAGGAATGCACAGCAAACACTCCGCATCCTTGATTGATACCATGATGCTGGACTTGTCCCTACCGGCAGGCGCTACCTTTAGTGTTGCTTGCTCGGTGTAAGTACGGGCTCTTACATAGCGCGGGTAAGCGGAGCCTTTGCCGTAATCCGCATCCAGCAATGCGGTACATTCTCTGGGCAAAGGACGGGCGCAGCCTTGAATCGCTTTGAGGTACGGCCTCACGAACAGCTCAAAGCCGACGAAGCTTGCGCCCGGATTCCCTGACAAAGCAAACAGCGGCTTCCCCCGCCACCAGCCGAACGAGCTTGGACTCCCCGGGCGCATCGCCACCTTGTTGAAGATGAGCTCCCCGTCCCAGCGCTGAAACAGCTCGACCAGCACATCCTTATCACCGACGGAAACTCCCCCGGTCGTTACGAGGATATCCGCCCAGTCCAGCGCCTGCAGCAATGCCGCCTCTACCGTTTCCGGACAGTCGGGTAAAATCGGCATCAGCCTTGGCTCTCCTCCTGCTTCACGGATCTGGCAGGCAAGCATATGGCTATTGCTGCCTCGTATACGGCCAGGCTCCAGCGCAGCATCTATTGGGAGCAGCTCGGAGCCAGTGGAGAAGACCGCCACTCGAGGTGCACGGTGCACCCTCACCTCGGCACAGCCGAACGTGGCCAAAATGGCCGCTTCCCCGGGTCCGATACGGCGTCCTGTTTCCAGCAGCAGCTCCCCCACCCCGATTTCCTGACCGATTGGAGTGATGTTGTCACCCACGCGCATCGACTTGCGGATCAGGACCTTGTCGCCCTCCGGCCCGTCACCGGCCAGCAGCTTGTCCGTCATCTCCAGCATAATGACCGCATCCGCACCTTCCGGTACGACTGCGCCAGTCATAATGCGGGCCGCCTCTCCCGGCTGGACGGACCTTTCCGGCACCGATCCGCAAGGAATCATCTCCGTCACGCGAAGCGCAACGGGCCGAAGCGCTTCCGCGTCCAGGCTGTCACTGGCCCGGATGGCATAGCCATCCATTCCCGAGCGGCGAAAATGCGGCACCGGATGGTCTGCTATGACGCTCTGCGCAAGCCTTCGGCCATGAGCCAGCTCCAGCGGAACGGCCTCCTCAGGCAGCAGCTCCGCCCGCTTTAGGATAAGCTGCTGCGCCTCCTCCACCGTGATCGCTTTCCTGCCGAAGCGCAGCGAATTCGTCTGATCTGCGGCCATGCTTACCCTCCAATCTGCGACATGCGGCGCACCGTCGGCGTGTGGCTCTGCCGTTCGTTCAGCAGCGCCTTCGCCATTTCGTGGCTTTCGGGCTTCACGTCAAGCGCACGGAAGAACAGCTCGGCCAGCGCCTTGTCGTCGCCGATGGCTTTGCGAACATTAAATTCGTCCGACCAATACAAGCAGGGCTTGATGTTCCCGTCCGCCGTCAGCCGGAGCCGGTTGCAGGTTTCGCAGAAATGATCGCTCACAGGATGGATCAGACCGAATGAACCCGCGGCACCGGTAATTTTGTAGTTTTGCGACGGTCCGTTTCCGTACACCTCACCCGAAGGCTCGGCAATCCATCCCTTGGCTGCACAAACATCCAGTACCGTGCTAAGGGGGACATACTTATCCTTCCAATTCTGGTCGTCATGACCGATCGGCATATATTCTATAAATCGCACCTGCAGCGTCCGCTCGATCGTCAGCCGCAGGAAATCCTCAATTTCGTCATCATTCAAGCCCTTCATGAGCACGACATTCAGCTTGATCGGGTCAAGTCCCACGCGGTAGGCTGCCTCGATACTGCCCAGCACCCTTTGAATGTCGCCGCCACGGGTAATCAGCTTGAAGCGGTCTGCTTTCAGCGAGTCCAGACTCATGTTGATCCGAGTCAGCCCGGCTGCCTTAAACTTCTCCGCCCGCGATGCAAAATATATCCCGTTCGTCGTAAGCGCGATATCCTCAATACCGGGGATGGCGCTCAGACTAGCGATCAGCTCTTCCAAATTTTTGCGTACCAGCGGCTCTCCGCCGGTAATCCGCAGCTTGCGAACCCCATATCCGGCCAGTACGCGAACGACCTCGGTAATTTCATGAAAGGTGAGCAGCTTCTCCTCAGGCTCAAACTCCATGCCTTCCTCCGGCATGCAGTAAACACATCGAAGATTACAGCGATCCGTTACCGAAATGCGAAGATAATCATGAACTCTTCCAAACCGGTCCACTAGCACCATAGACATCCATACCCCTCCCCGCTCTCAGCCTCTTGTAGCTATTATGGCATATCCGTTTGGAAAAATATAGCCTATCTCCCCTGCAGTAATTGCTCATAAGCGGCAGGATCGTTCACATTTCGAGCAAAGTCCAACCCGATCTGTCTTGTTTCGAAAAAAGCCTCATCGGCATAGGCCGTACAGAGCTTGTCGAGCAGCCGCATAAGCCGAAGGTCTTCCGCCTGCAGCTGCCGCTCCACAGATGGCAGGCAACGCCGGCGGTAGAGACCGTGCAGCGGCTGTACGCGTCCATGAAGCCGCGGCACCGCGGCATCCCAGCTGTCCTCCTCCAGCAGCCCGGCAAGAGCCAGTGCAGCCGCGGCGGAAATAAAAGGCATATCGCACGCGGCCACCCAAAGCGTATCGTTCTTGGCGGCATGCAGCGCTGCCTGCATACCCCCTAGCGGCCCGAGACCCGGCTGTCGATCCGGAATCAAGGTTACGTTGAAATGTTTCGGAAGGACCGACTTGTGACGATCGGGCTCATTGGTTATTAACAGCAGCTCCTGACAGCAGGAACGCATCACGACCAGCTGATGCTCAAGAAAGGTCCTTCCTTGATAGGATAGCAGCGCCTTGCTTCTCCCCCCCATCCGGCTGTTTAGTCCTCCGGCCAGAATGACGCCGCTGAGCTTCGAGTCGCGTGTCGTCATTGCTCCTCTGAGCCCTCCAGCTCACTCAGCTTCTTCTCGAACGACTCCCGCCAGCTTGCCGCAAGCGCCGCTACCTCCAGAATACGCCGGAGGGCGGGGACATCCTCCTTGTCATGGAATTTCACGCGGTTCACTTCGGCGACGGATATCCCCGACTCCTCCCGCTTCACAAGCTCGAACGCCTGCCCTGATGCTACAATGCCCTCTTGCAGCACGCGGAAGTAGTACCCCGTATAGCCTGTCTCCTGCACCTGCACGGGCAAATCGGGCGTCTCATGCAGCTTCCCCAGCTTAAAGCACGGCCGCCGCGGCTGGCTGACTTGAACGATTGCGCTCCCGATCGCATATATATCGCCGATATGCACTGTACCTTCCGTCATCCCCTGAACTGTAAAATTCTCGCCGAAGGCGGCAGCCGGCAGCTGCTTCTTCAGCTGCTCCTCCCAATAGGCGTAGTGCTCCGCCGGGTACACGCACACCGCTTTATCGGGCCCTCCATGGTTCACCAGATCCGCTTGTCCGTCCCCCTGCAGATTGACTGCACTGAGACGAATCTCTCCTTCCACAGGCTGCTTGAAAATCCCCGTTTGCAGCGGCTTGCCCTGGTATTGTATCGTCATCGGTTTACCGACATTAAGCGAGATCAGTCGCATGACATGCACTTCCCTTTTCATCTTGGTAATCCTAGGATAAACCTCAAGGAAGCAGGGCGCAAGAGCTGCGGGATGCAAAAAAAGGCCAACCCGCCTGTCCCCGGCTTCCCAGAAGCCGAAGGTCTGATGGTCAGCCTTTTCCTCAAGTAAGTGAAACTGCGTGTCACCCCAACCTTTAGCGCGGGATTACCCGCATCAGGTCTTCACCCAGGCATCGTTCTCGTACCCCCGCAGCTCCCAATAGCCGATGTGCTCCTTCTCGATCAGCTCGATCGCCTGCAGCCACTTGACCGACTTATAGGCGTACATCTGCGGTACGATCAGCCGGACGGGACCTCCGAGCTTCTGTGGGATCGGCTCGCCGTCCATAAGGACAGCCACCAGGACATCGTCCATGCGCGCCTGTTCCAGCGAGAGTGCATCCGTATAAACTTTATCGCCCGAGTAAAACTTCACATACTTCGCCCGATCCTTAACCTGGGCCAAGTCCAGAAGGTCCCGAAGCAGAATGCCCTCCCACGTCACCTTATACACCGACCAGCCGGTGATGCAGTGAAAGTCGCTTACCTGCACCGTCCGCTTCAGCTGCAGAAACTGCTCCCAGCTCCAGACCTGCTCCTTCTCCACCAGACCGGAGAGCGCGAACTGCCAGCTCTCGCTGGAGAACGCGGGAATCGGGGTGACCGTGTACACCCGGAAGCGCCCTTGGGCGCCGCCCCCTGCGGGGGGCAGCGAGGCGGGCAGCGGGTCCGGCGGCGGCACCATCCGGTTGCCGTCCTCCAGCCTCAGCTGCCCGGTGGCATCGCCGCCCGCATCGGTCGCGTTCTTCAGCCATCGATACATCGATGGCCCGACGGCCGCGACCAGCACTGCCCCGGCGGCCAGGCGCAGGAACGTCGCCCGCGACACGGGCGACCGCTTCAGGGCCGCGACCACCGCTCCAGCGGCGGTCAGCGCGGCCCCCGGCACGGCAACTTCGCCCGATGCCGCGCTGCTGCTGCGCGCCGCCTTCACCCAGCGGCTGCGCGAAAAAGCATGGTAGGCGGCATAAGGCACGCCTACCCAAGTGAACGCATCGTGCAGCCAGAGCGCACGATTCGCCCAAACCGGTGGCAGCGCGTTGTACTGCCACAGCACGAGGCCGGTGACGCCCCAACCGGCCAGCAAACCCAGGACAACGCCAAGGTTCCAGCGTTGTCCCGCGCGCGCCCGCAGCTGCCGCCAGTGCCTCGGCAGCAGCGGCGCGTAGGCGGCCAGCACTAGCAGGCTGGCCGCCCCTAAACCGATGTGCGCGTATTTGAGCCATACGCGCCCGGCCCCCATCGTCCCGCGCAAGGCCGGGACGAGCAGCAGCACGCCGGTCACGGCGAGCAGCACAAGCAGCCACGCGTTCCAGGCGTGCAGCTTCGTCAGCCGTTTCCCGTAGCTGACGCCGCCGAGCCACGGTATGCGTTTGCCTTTGATCCGTTCCGTCATGAGGATCCCTCCTGCGGAAAGCAGGGTGACTCCCCCGCTCTCCCACCGTTTACCTAAATATACGCAAAAGCCCTCAAGTTAAGCTTGCCGATTGCCCGAGAGCCGGAGGTGCAGCAGTACCCGATATATTTCATTCCCTAAACGCTTTACAGCCTAAATGTTTCATGTCGTTAACCGGCAGCGCCTATTCCACATGCCCCATAATGACGCCGGCCGTTTCCTCGATCGCCTTATCCGTTACATTAATCACCCGGCAGCCTACCTGCTTCATAATGGAATGGGCATACTCCAGCTCCTCATGAATACGCTCCATCGTGGCATACTTCGCACCCGACGGCAGCCCCACCGCTTTCAGCCGCTCCGTGCGGATTTTATACAGCTTCTCCGCATCCATCGTTAAGCCGACAATCCGGTCCCCGGGAACGAGAAACAGCTCCTTCGGAGGCTTCACCTCCGGCACCAGCGGGAGATTCGTCACCTTGATTCCCTTATGCGCCATGTAAATGCTAAGCGGCGTCTTGGACGTACGGGAGATCCCGATTAAGACCAGCTGCGCCTTTAGCAGCGCACTCGTATCTCGACCATCGTCGCATTTCACGGCAAATTCCACGGCTTCCACTCTGCGAAAATAATCCTCATCCATCTGATGCAGCAGTCCCGGCTTTCGCTTCGGAGCATCGCCCCACGTATCGATGAAGGCCTCCATCATCGGGCCCATAATGTCAACCGCCCGAACGCCGAGCCGGGCCGCTTCCTCCCGCATCGTTTCCCGCAGCTCCGGCTGCACTAACGTATACGCAACGAAGCCGCCGCGCTGCGCCGCCTTTTCCAGAATGGAACGGATCTCATCCTCCGTCCGTATGTGCCCGATCCGCTTGGTCGTTACATGATGCCCGTCAAACTGACGGATCGTTGCCCTTACGACAGCGTCCGCCGTCTCCCCTACCGAATCGGAACAAATGGTAATTTCATATTGGTTGTCGTCTTTCATCTTACTTTTTCCCCCATTTACGCTGTACCGCCGATACCCAGCTCCAGCAAAATCTGCGTCATGATCGTCTTCGTCACCCGGCCGACAATTTCCAAGCGCGGACGCGTTCCCGGTGCTCCCTGGATCGGCACCACCACAGGCAAACTGTCCACCTGGTGACGAATCATTTTTCTAGCTGCATCGATTACCGATTCATCGGGTCCGACATGGACAACGTTCGGCTCACGCGTCATAACCATACTGACGGGCATCGAACCCCCATTCCCGTTACCCAGTGTGAATTTGAGCAAGTCCTTTCGGGAGATCACCCCGGTCAGGCAGCCTTCATCGTCCGCTACGATCAAATTTCCCACGTTCTCCATAAAAAGCGTAACCACCGCGTCATGAACCGACGTATGCTCTTTCACGATAACAGGGACCGCCTGCACTTCCTTCACCTTCATCTCCTGCAGCTTCCGGGATACGATCGTACCTGGCTGCACGGCCGTTCCAGCCGTATAACCTACCTTTGGCTTCGCATCGATTAATCCCAGCATAACCAGCAGAGCTAAATCCGAGCGTAAAGTCGGTCGGCTGAGCCCCAGCATCTCGGCAATCTGTTCCCCGGTGATCGGAGCATGGGCTTTAACCAATTCCACAATTTGCAATTGGCGTGCTGATAATTCGATGACAGGTCCCCCCCAACACTTAACTACCTACTACCTGCCATTGTATCAAAAAAATAGAACTGCTAATAGCTCCAAAAAGCGGAGCATATTTCTCAATTTTCTTATTTAGTACACACAGTTACGCAATTTAATGTGTACTATTTTCGATGTAGTGTGCTATATTTATTCCATAAATCATTATTAGTATATAAATGGGAGTGGGATTCGTATGGAAAGAGAGCTTGCACTTGAGGTCGTAAGAGTCACCGAGCTGGCTGCCTTATCGGCAGCGCGCTGGATGGGACGCGGGGATAAAAATGAGGCGGATGGAGCGGCAACAAGCGCCATGCGAGCCATGTTCGATTCGGTGTCTATACAAGGAACGGTCGTTATCGGGGAAGGAGAAATGGATGAGGCACCGATGCTATATATCGGAGAATCCGTCGGTAACGGACAAGGTCCTGAGGTGGATGTTGCCGTGGATCCCCTGGAAGGTACGGAGCTGGTAGCGAAAGGACTGCATAATGCGCTTGCCGTCGTAGCGATTGCCGGTAAAGGCAACCTGCTTCACGCTCCGGATATGTATATGGAGAAGCTTGCCGTAGGACCTGCCTTGGCCGGCAAACTCAGCTTAAACGATCCTCTGGAGATGACGCTAACGAAAGCCGCGGCTATTTTGGGTAAGCCACTCAGCAATCTTACCGTGTCCATATTGGACCGCGAGAGGCATCGGACTCACATCCAAACCCTTCGTGACACCGGTGTACGAATCAAGCTCTTGAGCGATGGGGATGTAGCCGGTGCCATGGCTCCTGCGATGGCCGAATCGGGAATTGATCTCTATGTAGGCTCAGGGGGAGCACCGGAGGGAGTACTTGCCGCTGCGGCGCTTCGCTGCTTGGGAGGGGAGCTTCAAGGCCGGCTGATGGCATCGGAGCCATCGGAATGGAACCGTTGCCTCGACATGGGCATCCAAGATCCGTGCAAGCTCCTGACTATGGAGGATATGATCGGAACGGAGGATGTCATTTTTGCTGCGACCGGCATCACTCCAGGTGAAATCCTTGGCGGCGTGCGCTACCTTGCCGATCAGCAAGCGGAAACCCATTCCATCGTCATGCGTGCCAAAACCCGGACGATCCGTTTTATCCGGTCCCTTCATTATTTGCCGAACAAAACACAGCTTCATTGATAAAATCTTCTCCTGTGTTATATAGTATATAAATACTGACCTATAACACAGGAAGAAGGTTTGATTTTGAGCTTTTTATTTTATACCGTTGTCGGTTTGCTTGCAGCCACTTTGGGAAGCTTGGTTGGGCTGGGCGGCGGCATCATCACTGTTCCTGCACTCGTTTATCTCGGTCCGCTCATTCTGGGCCATCCTGTCGATGTAACGACGGCCGTCGGCACTTCACTGGCTGTTCTTGTTTTCACGGCCATGTCCTCTACCTTCACCTTTGTGAAGCAGAAACGCGTCGATTTTCGCAGCGGCTGGATTTACTTTATCACTTGCGGTCCGGGTGCCATGCTTGGTTCTTATACTACACAATTCGTGAACGCGAAATCCTTTCAGCTTAGCTTCGGGTTCTTCATGCTGGCGATGGCGATCCTAATGATCCTTCGCGATAAGCTAAAGCCATTGAATGTGAAATGGGGCATCCAACATACCTATACCGACGCAAGCGGCCAGAGCTTTGAATATGGCTACAGCATTTTCCCCGCCCTGCTCATCGGCTTAGGTGTCGGGTTTATATCCGGATTGTTTGGCATTGGCGGTGGCTCGCTTTTTGTGCCGGCTATGGTTCTGCTGTTTCGTTACCCGCCCCACGTTGCTACTGCTACCTCCATGTTCGTTATTTTCCTCTCCTCCCTCACAGGGACCTTCACCAAGCTAAGCTTAGGAGAGGTAGATCTATGGATGGTATTGGGGTTAGCTCCAAGTGCAATTGTCGGTGGCTGGCTAGGAGCCAAGATCGCAGGGAAGCTCAGCAGTAAAAAGCTGCTCTGGGTTCTGCGCATTACATTCCTTATTGTGGCTCTCAAAATGATTTATGAAGGCATTTTCTTAACCTGATACAGAAAGTCGCACAACACATGTTGTTTCAGGATAATCTCCCCGGTTTCGTCAAAAACTAAACCGACAATGCCAAAGGAGGAGAAGATCTTGGAGCGTTCTAACATGCGGTGTGCGACTTTTGCTTTCTTACTCCTTGCTATGACCTTATGCTCTTGTTCCCCAACAACGCGTCCTGCTCCACAGACATCACCTCAGCAGTCGAATGAGTATATCCCGGACGCGCTGCAGCAGCCTGACAACATGGTTTCTCCTCAATCAGAGGAGCCTTTAGGTGCCTCTCCCGTTCCGGAAGCCCCTAAGGTACTGCCGGAACAGCCCGCACCGGTTCCGCAACCCGAAGCGGCACCCGTTCCTGCCCCAATCAAGGAACCCAAACCGACTGCTCCGCAAAAGCGTGAGAAAAAGCAAGAAAAGCCTGTCTCTCAACAGAAACAGGTCTCGTCAACAAGAAAGCTATCTTTATCTCAGCTTGTTAGGAAGTACCCAGACCTCTTACTTCTAAAGGGCTCCTCAAGCTCCAAAAAAGTTGCCCTTACCTTTGACGACGCACCGGATACAACCTTTACTCCCCAAGTTCTGGATACATTGAAAAAACACAAGGTAAAGGCCACTTTCTTTCTTGTCGGAACTCAAGCGGCCAAGCATCCGGATATGGTAAAGCGGATTGTCAGCGAAGGTCATGTGATCGGAAACCATACATATGACCATAAGCTGCTTACGAAATTGTCGGATGATGCCTTCCAGCAGGAAATTATGAGGACCCAATCGATACTAGAGAAGCTCTGCGGCTATACACCACGTCTTATCCGACCACCTTATGGGGAAATCAGCGAATCCCAGCTGTTATGGGCCTCTGATCATAATTACCGTATAGTCAATTGGAATGTGGATTCCAACGACTGGCGTCAGCTGTCGGAATCGCAAGTATCAGATAATATTCTAAAACATACCAAAGCGGGTTCTATTGTGCTCCAGCATTCCGGCGGCGGTCCGGGACAAGATCTTTCCGGCACGGTGAACGCCCTGCCTCATGTCATCCAAACACTACAGGCACGCGGTTATAAGCTTGTCACGTTACCGGATCTGCTTGGTGAGTCTAAGAAAAAGTAAGTACTTCGTTACATGGAAAAAAGCCCGAGAATCTTATTAGATAAGATTCTCGGGCTTTTGATGCCGGTGAAGGGACTCGAACCCCCACGGTTTCCCTCACGATTTTGAGTCGCGCGCGTCTGCCAATTCCGCCACACCGGCTAATGGCGTGCCCTAAGAGATTCGAACTCCTGACCTTTTGATTCGTAGTCAAACGCTCTATCCGGCTGAGCTAAGGGCACACAATATGAAGTTGCTAAAGTGCCGAAGACCGGACTTGAACCGGTACGGTGGTCACCCACCGCAGGATTTTAAGTCCTGTGCGTCTGCCGATTCCGCCACTCCGGCTTAAAAAAATGGAGGCGCCACCCAGATTCGAACTGGGGGTAAAGCTTTTGCAGAGCTCTGCCTTACCACTTGGCTATGGCGCCATGAAAAAAATTATGGAGCGGAAGACGGGACTCGAACCCGCGACCCTCGCCTTGGCAAGGCGATGCTCTACCACTGAGCCACTTCCGCATAATATAAAACTGGGGATCTAGGATTCGAACCTAGGCATGACGGAGTCAAAGTCCGTTGCCTTACCGCTTGGCTAATCCCCATCAAAGGTTTAATTAAAATGGGGCGATCGAAGGGAATTGAACCCTCGAATGTCGGAGCCACAATCCGATGCGTTAGCCACTTCGCCACGACCGCCACAGCTGAGACAGAAAAAAATTGGCAGGGGCAGCAGGAATCGAACCCACACCAAAGGTTTTGGAGACCTTTGTTCTACCTTTAAACTATGCCCCTAAATGAACTGGTGGAGGCTGATGGATTCGAACCACCGAACTCGTACGAGAACAGATTTACAGTCTGCTGCGTTTGGCCACTTCGCTAAGCCTCCAGGTAAAGCAATGGTGCCGCCGAGAGGACTTGAACCCCCAACCTACTGATTACAAGTCAGTTGCTCTACCAATTGAGCTACAGCGGCATAAAAGTGGCTCGGGACGGAATCGAACCGCCGACACGAGGATTTTCAGTCCTCTGCTCTACCGACTGAGCTACCGAGCCTAGTTAAAATAAAAAATGGCGGAGCCGACGGGATTCGAACCCGCGGTCTCCTGCGTGACAGGCAGGCATGTTAGGCCTCTACACCACGGCTCCGCGATGATTGGTTGCGGGGGCAGGATTTGAACCTGCGGCCTTCGGGTTATGAGCCCGACGAGCTACCGGGCTGCTCCACCCCGCGTCGTGTAAATCTTATATGGTGGAGGCTGACGGGATCGAACCGCCGACCCTCTGCTTGTAAGGCAGATGCTCTCCCAGCTGAGCTAAGCCTCCAGGTATTGCTATGACCCGTAGGGGATTCGAACCCCTGTTACCTCCGTGAAAGGGAGGTGTCTTAACCCCTTGACCAACGGGCCTTATATCTCTTTCTTAATAAGGTATTGCTACGGAGAGAGAGGGATTCGAACCCTCGAGACGCTTGTGACGCCTACACGATTTCCAATCGTGCTCCTTCGGCCAGCTCGGACACCTCTCCATATGGCTCCCCGAACAGGACTCGAACCTGTGACAACTCGATTAACAGTCGAGTGCTCTACCAACTGAGCTATCAGGGAATAACGTTTCAAAGCGACTTGCGCCTTGAAAACTGGATTCGAAACAACGCTCCGACAATCTCATTTTATCACTCCGTTGTGCTTCGCACAAAGTCGCTCCCAAACGAGATGTCTTCGCTAGCAATTTGTCTAATGTAGGATAAGCCCTCGACCGATTAGTATTCGTCAGCTCCACACGTTGCCGCGCTTCCACCCCGAACCTATCTACCTCGTCGTCTACAAGGGGTCTTACATACTGGGAAATCTCATCTTGAGGGGGGCTTCACGCTTAGATGCTTTCAGCGCTTATCCCTTCCGTACTTGGCTATCCAGCCGTGCCTCTGGCGAGACAACTGGTACACCAGCGGTACGTCCATCCCGGTCCTCTCGTACTAAGGACAGCTCCTCTCAAATTTCCTACGCCCGCGACAGATAGGGACCGAACTGTCTCACGACGTTCTGAACCCAGCTCGCGTACCGCTTTAATGGGCGAACAGCCCAACCCTTGGGACCTACTTCAGCCCCAGGATGCGATGAGCCGACATCGAGGTGCCAAACCTCCCCGTCGATGTGGACTCTTGGGGGAGATAAGCCTGTTATCCCCAGGGTAGCTTTTATCCGTTGAGCGATGGCCCTTCCATTCGGTACCACCGGATCACTAAGCCCGACTTTCGTCCCTGCTCGACCTGTTTGTCTCGCAGTCAAGCTCCCTTATGCCTTTGCACTCTTCGAATGATTTCCAACCATTCTGAGGGAACCTTGGGGCGCCTCCGTTACTCTTTAGGAGGCGACCGCCCCAGTCAAACTGCCTACCTGACACTGTCCCCGCACCCGATCAGGGTGCCAGGTTAGAACTCCGATACGATCAGGGTGGTATCCCAACGGCGCCTCCACCGAAGCTGGCGCTCCGGCTTCCTAGGCTCCCACCTATCCTGTACAGATCGTACCAAAGTCCAATATCAAGCTGCAGTAAAGCTCCATGGGGTCTTTCCGTCTTGTCGCGGGTAACCTGCATCTTCACAGGTATTAAAATTTCACCGGATCTCTCGTCGAGACAGCGCCCAAGTCGTTACGCCATTCGTGCGGGTCAGAATTTACCTGACAAGGAATTTCGCTACCTTAGGACCGTTATAGTTACGGCCGCCGTTTACTGGGGCTTCGGTTCACAGCTTCGGGTTACCCCTAACCGCTCCCCTTAACCTTCCAGCACCGGGCAGGCGTCAGCCCGTATACTTCGCCTTGCGGCTTCGCACAGACCTGTGTTTTTGCTAAACAGTCGCTTGGGCCTTTTCACTGCGGCCCCCTCGGGCTATTCACCCTACCGAGGCACCCCTTCTCCCGAAGTTACGGGGTCATTTTGCCGAGTTCCTTAACGAGAGTTCTTCCGAGCGCCTTAGCATGCTCTGCTCGCCTACCTGTGTCGGTTTGCGGTACGGGCACCTTCTCCCTGGCTAGAGGCTTTTCTTGGCAGCTTGAACTCATGACCTTCGCTACTATAATTTCGCTCCCCATCACAGCCCAGCCTTACGATTAGCGGATTTGCCTACTAACCAGCCTCGCTGCTTGGACGGACATCCATCAGTCCGCGTCACTATCCTTCTGCGTCACCCCATTGCTCATAACGGTTCACGGTGGTACAGGAATTTCAACCTGTTGTCCTTCGACTACGCCTTTCGGCCTCGCCTTAGGTCCCGACTTACCCTGAGCGGACGAACCTTCCTCAGGAACCCTTAGGCTTACGGCGGACAAGATTCTCACTTGTCTTTTCGTTACTCATACCGGCATTCTCACTTGTAACCGCTCCAGCTGTCCTCACGATCAACCTTCACCGCTGTTACAACGCTCCCCTACTGCCCTCGGTGCAAACTTGTTTGCACCTGGACTCATAGCTTCGGTGGTGTGTTTAGCCCCGTTACATTTTCGGCGCAGAGTCACTCGACCAGTGAGCTATTACGCACTCTTTCAATGGTGGCTGCTTCTAAGCCAACATCCTGGTTGTCTTTGCAACTCCACATCCTTTCCCACTTAACACACACTTGGGGACCTTAGCTGATGATCTGGGCTGTTTCCCTCTTGACAATGGATCTTAGCACTCACTGTCTGACTCCCGGGTTAAAGTCTGCGGCATTCAGAGTTTGACTGGACTTGGTAACCCTTGGCGGGCCCCGCACCCAATCAGTGCTTTACCTCCGCGACTCATCACCCGAGGCTAGCCCTAAAGCTATTTCGGGGAGAACCAGCTATCTCCGAGTTCGATTGGAATTTCTCCGCTACCCCCACCTCATCCCCGAATTTTTCAACATTCGTGGGTTCGGGCCTCCAGTGCGTGTTACCGCACCTTCACCCTGGACAGGGGTAGATCACACGGTTTCGGGTCTACGTCTACGTACTTATTCGCCCTATTCAGACTCGCTTTCGCTGCGGCTCCGGCTTCTCACCTTAACCTTGCGCGTAAACGTAACTCGCCGGTTCATTCTACAAAAGGCACGCCATCACCCATTAACGGGCTCTGACTTCTTGTAAGCACACGGTTTCAGGTTCTTTTTCACTCCGCTCCCGCGGTTCTTTTCACCTTTCCCTCACGGTACTGCTTCACTATCGGTCACCAGGGAGTATTTAGCCTTGGCAGATGGTCCTGCCGGATTCCGACGGGGTTTCACGTGTCCCGCCGTACTCAGGATCCGTCTAGAGTCTCAGTTGATTTTGGTTACGGGGCTGTTACCCACTTTGGCCGGCCTTTCCAGACCTGTTCGCCTACCAACCTGCACTCACATTGACGTCCTACAACCCCAAGGGGCAAGCCCCTTGGTTTGGGCTGTTCCGCTTTCGCTCGCCGCTACTGACGGAATCACTTTTGTTTTCTTTTCCTGAGGGTACTTAGATGTTTCAGTTCCCCTCGTCTGCCTCCTACACAGCTATGTATTCACTGTGTGGTACGTGAGTATTACCTCACGCGGGTTTCCCCATTCGGACATCCCCGGATCAAAGCCTGCTTACGGCTCCCCGAGGCATTTCGTCGTTCGCCACGTCCTTCTTCGGCTCCTGGTGCCTAGGCATCCTCCGTGTGCTCTTATTAGCTTAACCAATCGTTCGAATGATCTTGGTTCTCCGTTCCGTTGTGCTACGCACAACGTCACTCCGAACTCAAGACATTCTCACTAGCAGCTAAAAGATTGTTCATCTCGCATTCGCTCGATAAACCATCGTATAGATGTTTCGACATTTTGCTTCGTTTCGATATCCAGTTTTCAAGGAACAAGTGGAAAATCATCTTACCACGCTGTTACCGAAGTATCAAGTGGTAGGTTATGGTGGAGCCAAGCGGGATCGAACCGCTGACCTCCTGCTTGCAAGGCAGGCGCTCTCCCAGCTGAGCTATGGCCCCAAGAAAGTATTAAGTTTATGGTGGGCCCTAGTGGACTCGAACCACCGACCTCACCCTTATCAGGGGTGCGCTCTAACCAGCTGAGCTAAGGGCCCTTATTACTATATGATCCACCAAAGTGGAATCGCTTGGCGACGTTCTACTCTCCCAGGACCCTTCGGTCCAAGTACCATCGACGCTGGAAGGCTTAACGGTCGTGTTCGGTATGGGTACGCGTGGTTCCCTTCCGCCATCATCACCAAACGATTTACTTGAAAGGCATTGCACCTTTCAAAACTGAACAACGAGGAGAGTGAGTTCGCTGCAACTGTTACATCGTTGAACGATGTCAGTTGTCAGCTATTATGTCCGATGGCCTGCAGCCATCATGGACTCCATAGAAAGGAGGTGATCCAGCCGCACCTTCCGATACGGCTACCTTGTTACGACTTCACCCCAATCATCTACCCCACCTTCGGCGGCTGGCTCCTTGCGGTTACCCCACCGACTTCGGGTGTTGTAAACTCTCGTGGTGTGACGGGCGGTGTGTACAAGACCCGGGAACGTATTCACCGCGGCATGCTGATCCGCGATTACTAGCAATTCCGACTTCATGCAGGCGAGTTGCAGCCTGCAATCCGAACTGAGACCGGCTTCTAAGGATTCGCTCCGGATCGCTCCTTCGCTGCCCGTTGTACCGGCCATTGTAGTACGTGTGTAGCCCAGGTCATAAGGGGCATGATGATTTGACGTCATCCCCACCTTCCTCCGGTTTGTCACCGGCAGTCACTTCAGAGTGCCCAACTCAATGCTGGCAACTGAAATCAAGGGTTGCGCTCGTTGCGGGACTTAACCCAACATCTCACGACACGAGCTGACGACAACCATGCACCACCTGTCTCCTCTGTCCCGAAGGCCTACGATATCTCTACCGTATTTCAGAGGGATGTCAAGACCTGGTAAGGTTCTTCGCGTTGCTTCGAATTAAACCACATACTCCACTGCTTGTGCGGGTCCCCGTCAATTCCTTTGAGTTTCACTCTTGCGAGCGTACTCCCCAGGCGGAGTGCTTACTGTGTTTACTTCGGCACCAAGGGTATCGAAACCCCTAACACCTAGCACTCATCGTTTACGGCGTGGACTACCAGGGTATCTAATCCTGTTTGCTCCCCACGCTTTCGCGCCTCAGCGTCAGTTACAGTCCAGAAAGTCGCCTTCGCCACTGGTGTTCCTCCACATCTCTACGCATTTCACCGCTACACGTGGAATTCCACTTTCCTCTCCTGCACTCAAGTCTCCCAGTTTTCAGTGCGAACCAGGGTTGAGCCCTGGGCTTAAACACCAAACTTAAAAGACCGCCTGCGCGCGCTTTACGCCCAATAATTCCGGACAACGCTTGCCCCCTACGTATTACCGCGGCTGCTGGCACGTAGTTAGCCGGGGCTTTCTTCTCAGGTACCGTCATTTCCAGGGCAGTTACTCCCCGGAACGTTCTTCCCTGGCAACAGAGCTTTACGATCCGAAAACCTTCATCACTCACGCGGCGTTGCTCCGTCAGACTTTCGTCCATTGCGGAAGATTCCCTACTGCTGCCTCCCGTAGGAGTCTGGGCCGTGTCTCAGTCCCAGTGTGGCCGATCACCCTCTCAGGTCGGCTACGCATCGTCGCCTTGGTGAGCCGTTACCTCACCAACTAGCTAATGCGCCGCAGGCCCATCTGTAAGCCACAGCTTGCGCCGTGTTTCCAAGCTCCTCCATGCAGAGAAGCCATCTATCCGGTCTTAGCTACCGTTTCCGGTAGTTATCCCAGTCTTACAGGCAGGTTGCCTACGTGTTACTCACCCGTCCGCCGCTAGGGTCCGAAGACCCTCGCTCGACTTGCATGTATTAGGCACGCCGCCAGCGTTCGTCCTGAGCCAGGATCAAACTCTCCAATAAAGTAGTTTGACTTGCTCATGTTCAAAGCTAGCACGAATCCGAAGATTCGTTTTATTTTCACTCTCTCGTTGTTCAGTTTTCAAAGGGCAATGTCGGACAAAGTCAAACTTGCTAACCTTGTCATTTGTTGTCGTCGTTTTCAGCGGCGACTTTTTTAATATACCACATTCACCTATCTGATTGCAAGTGTTTTTTTTAATTCTTTTTAACACTCGGGATTTCGTTTCATTAAAACCTACCTCAATCGGACAAGTCGCCTTAACGACGAAGAATAATTTATCACATAGGCAAAGCTTAAGTCAAGCCTAATATTTCGAACCATATTTAGAAGAAGAGCAAGAGCTTACAAGCTCGCCCCTGCTCTTCTTTTCGTCCTTTATTCGATCATACCTTCCTCAGGGCTGCTCGCAGAGGCATAGCGCTTCTTAGGTATACGTCCCGCCAGGAAACCCTTCCTTCCTGCTTCCACGGCCAGCTTAAAAGCCTCTGCCATCAAAACGGGATCCTTCGCACCGGCAACTGCCGTATTCAACAGCACACCGTCCGCTCCGAGCTCCATGGCCAAGGCTGCATCCGCGGGACCACCGATACCGGCATCAACAATAATAGGAACCTTCGCTTCTTCGATAATGAATCGCAGGTTCCCTTGGTTCACAATCCCTTGACCGGAACCAATCGGAGACGCACCAGGCATCACAGCAGCCGCTCCCGCCTCCTGCAGCTTACGTGCAAGGATCGGATCGTCCGAAGTATAAGGAAGTACGATGAAGCCTTCATCTACCAGGATTTTTGTCGCCTCGAGCGTTCCCACAGGATCGGGAAGAAGGGTTCTTGGATCGCCAATGACCTCTACCTTGATCATGTCGCAAAGTCCTGTTGCCTTGGCAAGCCGAGCTATGCGGACCGCTTCCTCTACCGTATAAGCCCCAGCCGTATTCGGAAGCAGTGTGAACTTCTTAAGATCCAAGGTTTCTAGAAAATTCGGCGCATCCGGATTATCAATCGGCAAACGTCGAATAGCAAACGTAAGTACATCCGCTTCCGAAGCCTTAACAGCCTCCGATTGAATTCCAAGGTCGGTAAACTTCCCCGTACCTAACAAAAGTCTTGACTTAAACTCATAAGGACCAATTTTCAACACGCCGCTCATAAAAAGCCGCACCTCCTGGAATAGTAAGTATAGATGGACGGGTTTATCAACCACCGCCTACAAAGTGAACAA
This sequence comes from Paenibacillus silviterrae, assembly GCF_030167925.1. Taxonomy (GTDB): domain Bacteria; phylum Bacillota; class Bacilli; order Paenibacillales; family NBRC-103111; genus Paenibacillus_G; species Paenibacillus_G silviterrae. The sequence goes on along the minus strand of NZ_JASKUT010000001.1, from coordinate 4,722,717 downwards.
TTTCGATCCGATCCCCGTCCGTCAAAGCGGTCTCCTCGTACTGCTCCCGGTCAATAATCGTCCGGTTGAGTTCTACCACAAGGATCTTCTGATCCAATTTAAAAGCCTTTAACAAATCCAAAACGTTGGTTACGTCCGCTACTTCACGAACATCCCCATTCACTGTCAGATGCATCATGCCACCTCCCTAAAGGTCTCTACAAGCATAAAAAAAGCCAGCCGGCTAGGGCTGACTTCTTGGGTTCTACGCTGCAGAGCATCTCGTATCCGCAAAATAAGTCCACTTCCCTACGCTGGCATCACCCAGTGCCCCGCCTTACAGGCAGGCCGTATCAGGTTCCAAGGGTCAAAGAATGTCGCTTCTTACTCTCAGCCCCGCATGCAAGGGCTCCCCTAGTGGTATTCGATTACTAATATCATATCATAAGCTGGTAATGAATTATAGAGTATATCTTAATTCCAAGACGCTTAAATCATCTTCAATCACATAAGCGACTTCCCGAGCAAGCGCCTTCGTCACCAGCTTATTCAAGAGCAACGGCAGCTCTGTGCGCACATCCGACAACTTAGGCAGATGCTGCAGTTCTTCAAGACTCCAAGCAACCTCCCTGCTGCCCAGCACCTCAATCAGCAGCTTGCAGCAGCGTTCCATCTTGGACATTACGGAAAATTCACAAGCGAGAAGAACTAGTTGGACCCTCTGCTCAACGGTTTCGCTGCTTTGCATCAGTTCTTCATACAGCTTGTAGACACCGGGATTGATGCTTTTAATTTGACGCCATACGGTAACTTCAGGATGATAGCCCGCCTCAATGATGACAATTCGCGCCCAATGGTGCAGCGCTTCGAAAATATTATGATAAGCATCAAGATCATGCTTTTCCGATATATATTCCTTCGTTTGCAGGTAGCTTCGCAAAAACTTGGAAAACTCGATAAGCAGCTTGTGTTCCCTAAGCTCTACAGGAAACTCAAGCACGCGATGTCTCAAGCCCTCCAAATACATATCCCGATCCAAAAGTATCTCTCCTTTTAAGATCCAATAAATGATATTGCGATGCTCTCCATGTAAAATGAATTCATCCAGCGCTTCCGGGCTCATCCAACGTTCTTGTATACGGCGCCCCTCTTTACTATAATGGTACTGTTGATGTGTACGAGCCGGGTCTTGGGATATAACCAGCAGCAGCAAATCAAACCCGTCGGTGACTGCCGAGTAAGAAGAAGGGTTTTCTACCGCGATAACCCCGATAACTGATTCACTCTCCCGAAACCTTGCTATCCATTGCTGCTTCATTATAATCATCCTACTGGCCCCCCATGACCGTTACACATCTCTTTTTAGGTTATTTATTTCTACATTCGGACACCGGTTTCCTGCATCATTCTGTGACAAATCATACAATTCTTTTACACGAAAGAAGGCCCGACATGATACTCAGATCCAGTAAAGTCAATGAATTCCGGTTATGGGGATTACTGCTGACAATGGGCGGCATGCTGCTCATGATTCTCGGCCTTGCCGGAATCGTTTTTGATTGGGGAACCGCAGGCAGAATTATTGCCGTCATCTGTATGCTGATCGGAGCCATAGCCATGCTGGCTAGTATGGCGGTGTATTTCGCAGCAGGGATGATGTCGACCAGTGCAACTGTAGTGGATTGCCCGGAATGCGGCAAGCCCACGAAAATGCTGGGCAAAACCGATCGCTGCATGTATTGCAAAACGATTCTTTCCTTGGACCCGAAGCACGCTCCTCCGTCAGGAGAACAAACCCCAGCCGGGAAGTAAGGCTGCACAAAAAAACTGGCCCTTTGTCAGCAAAGGAGCCAGTTTTTTTATTTAAGGTATAAGATGAGTGCGGATAAATTCCCAAAGTTCAGGACTTTCATAGCCGCGCCGCCAAGAGGCGATGCCGGCAAGGTCATATTTGTTCACTAGCTCCAGACGGGACTTCACAGACGCTTCATCCTCCAGCCAAATCCGCTGCAGCTTTCCGTCTTCGGTGTATTCCACGTAGTTTTGACCGGTTTCCTTCGAAAATTCCGGGGTTAGGCCTTTTTCCTTCATAATTCGTTTGGACGTATCCATAAAAATCGCCCGGGAGGAGACTTTCGTCTTGCCATCCTTCATCTCTTCGGTCCATAAACGGGTGTAGAACGGGATGCCGAGCACCAGTTTGGAAGCAGGAACCTTCTCCTCCTGCAGCAGCACCTGCACCGTTTTCTCCACCCAAGGGAGAGACGCGACCGAGCCTGCCTTCGGGCTGCTCGCCCAATGCTCGTCGTAGGCCATCACCATCATGTAGTCTACCGTTTGAGCGAGAGCCGGGCGGTCATAGAACAGCGACCACATTTCCGTGCCGGATTTCGGCGTAACATCGATCGAAACGACTAAGCCCTGCTCATGCAGAAGCGGCGTCATTTCCCGCACGAATTGCGTCAGGTTCTGCTTGTCTGCGGTATACACATTCTCGAAGTCAATGTTAATGCCGTCGAGCTTATACATCTGAGCAAAGCTGAGCAGCTGTTTGATCATGTTCATCCGCTTATCGTAGGTGGACAGAGCCTCCGTCGTTTGTTTCGGCTCGAAACCGTTGCTGAACAGCCCCCACACCTGGTAGCCGCGTTCATGCGCCCATTTGACATAAGCGGCGCTGGCCAGGTTCTTCAAATTGCCTTGACCGTCCGCCAAGTGAAACCAGGTCGGGCTGACGACGTTCAGACCGGGCATTGTGGAAATCTTAGCGGTGTCCGGGTTTTTCTCGACGACCTGCTCCCAGGTTAAGTTGATTTTGCCGCCCGGGGGCTTCCACTGAATCGGGCTTGCCGCCGGCTCTTGCTTCGGAATGACCTCTTCTCTAAGCTCCGTCAGATCCGATTGCTTCATATAACCAGTATATCCGTTCTTCAGGAGAATCTTCGCCCATTCCCCCTCCTCACCCCAGACCATGACCTCTTCGCCTTGAACCAGATCTGCCAGGATCGGCGCCTTGATCGTCGAATCCTTACGCATGGCCAGCTTCTTCTCCGGCTTATCAGGCACCGTCTTGATCTTAGCCCAGCGAATGGTATCGCCTTCCTTGACCAGAATGACAGCCCCTGTCTCCTGCGACTCCCTAAGCTCAATGCGGTATAGCATTTTTAGCGGCTCCATGGGCAAATAAAAACGGTCACCGGTTTTCTCCAGCGGGAACTTTAACTGAAATGGTTTCTCATTGATCAGCGCGGTTAGTTGGCTTGTCTGCAGCCTGATGACCTTATCCGTGGTTGTAATGATAACCGAGTTCGTTTTGTCCTCACGCGCCATCGTCGGGTCGAGCTGCTCCTTTACCATCTCAAAGGGAAGCTTGAGGCTGTCCTTCTCGCCGATCGCCGGAAGGTCCAGCATTTCTCCTTCATAGAATACCGGCTTCGGATTCCCGTTGAAATCAGGGGCTTCATGTCTCCAATTAGGAACGTATTCGTGCCATAAATAAGTGCCAAGCGCCAAACCGCATACGACGGCCAGGAGAAGCATCAAGACGGCTCCGGCTCGTGGCTTGCGCTTTCTTGGCGTGTTGATGATCTCCATGTAGTCACTCCTGTAGCTTAGTTAAAAATAAAAAGGACGGGCTGCATCCCCTCGTCAGGCAAATGCAACACGTCCATTATACAATAAATCCGGGGGGCTGGCATATTAACGGATGCTGGAACCGACCGGCACGCTCGCACAGTCGGAGCAAACGCCGTAAACTTCGACCCGATGACTCTTAATCTTGAAGCCCGTCTGCTTGCTTGCCGCCTTCTCCATATCATCCAGCGGGTCATAAGCGAAATCGACCAGCTTGCCGCATTGCTCGCACAATGCATGATAATGATCGGAAAGATCGGCATCGAACCGGCTGGAATGATCTCCGTAGGTCATCTCCCGAACCAACCCTGCCTCAAGGAATACCTTAAGGTTATTATACACGGTGGCTACACTCATGCTGGGGAACCGCGGCGAAAGCGCCTTATAAATTTCATCAGCCGTCGGGTGGGTCATCGTGTCCAGCAAAAAGGCCAAAATGGCATGCCGCTGCGGCGTCATTCGTACACCGTTCGACTTGAGCTTGTCGAGCGCTTCATCCAATCGATTCATCCAGAGTTCACCGCCTTGTCTGCGTCACGTTGAGCTTCACTTTATTGTACGCAGAGGCCGGCGGCTTTGTCAATCAACGGACTTGATGGCAATGGAGCCGTTCGTCTCTACCCGGATCTTGTATTGGCCGCTTCCGATAGAGCCGCTCACGGTTTTTTCATGAACGGAAAGCGGCAGCTCGCTCTTGACATTTCCTCCTCCGCCTTCTCCCTTAAGTTGATAATCACCCTTAGATGGAAGCTCCAATTCAACCTTGCCGTGGGATGTCTCTACGTCCCAATCTCCCCCAACCGTACGGCTTGAGATTTCAACCGATCCGTTTGTTGACTTGGCCTTTAAAGCCTTCGGCGCACCGTCCACCTCAACGCTTCCATTATTCGTAGACGCTTCAATCGAGCCGGTTACGTCCTTCACGACGACCCTACCGTTAGTCGTTTTCACCTTGGCATCGCCTTTATGACCTTGTACCTCCACCTTTCCGTTCGTCGATTGAAGAACGGAAGAAGCTCCGGCAGTGTTTTTCGTCATAATAGAGCCGTTCGTCGTCTTCAGCGAGAGATTGCCTTCCAGATCGGTTACGAGCAGCTCTCCATTGGTAGACTGGGCTGTAAATTGCTGCTTGATAGGCAAACGCCCGGCGATGATTTTGCCGTTGGTCAGCTGGAGATCGACATCCACCTTCTGCTTCTCAGGCAGCGTGACGACCATATCCATACGCGGCTTCTGTCTGCCTACGAAGCTCCCGCTGTATTCCTTGCCGGCCGCCGTCAAGGTAAGCTTATTTCCCGAGCTGGTATGCTCGATGCGGGATTCCTCCGCAACACGGGCCGCTTCGACCTCATCATTCAAGTTCACGTAGACGATCAGCTCGACCTGCACCTGATCTACATTGCCTGACTGCATGGTGACGGTACCGTTGGTATTGTCTATCCGTACCTGGTCCACACCTGCTGCAAGCGGGATGGCAGTCATCCCCTTCTCGAACCTTTGGCCTTCACCGAAGGCACCGAACGGGTTATCCAGCGTGAAGTTTTTAAAAACGGATTCCGATTGGGTCGCAACGAGCACCGCGGCCGAGATGACCACGGCAAAAATAACGCCGCCGAGATCCAGCTTCAGCGCCTTCTCGCTTTCCTTGTATTTCATATTATAGAAGAGATACTCTAGGCCCAAGGAGATAAACAACAGCGGCCACCATTCGATCAGCAGCGCGGTCAGCTTCGTTCCCGACAGCTTATCCGCGATAACGGCTCCCCCGACTGCGATCAACAGGAGGGCCGCGGTATACCGGCCTGCTCTGTGCATGTTTTGACACTTCCTTTTTAAAAAAACTAATGTTATCGGCTATTTCTTAGTAGACTCGCGGAAAAACATATACACCCCGATCAAAATAAGAACGATGGCGCCGATAGAGGAGCCCAGCAAATCAAAGATGCGGAACATCCAGTCGGGCTTGCTGCTGGTTAAAAACAGAACGATACCTACAAGAATCAGCATGTAGCCGAAGCTTGCCTTGCCATGAATGCGGCGATGACGCTTATGGGACCAGTGATCATCTTCCGTCAGAAGAGAGTCCGTAGACCCGGTACCGTAGCCAAGCCCGTTGACCTTGTCTGTCTGCTGCAGGGCATCGAAGATGTTAAAGAAATAAATGACCGGTATAAACAGGGAAAACAGGACGATAAGCGGTATGTTGGTCGCTCCGTTCGTAGCAAAGGCCACAATGGCGAAGATGTTCAGAATGAGCAGCACCATAATGGTCATGCCGCGGTGCATAAGTCCCAAATATAATTGACCCGTGCCGGGGACGAGGAAGGACAGCAATCCTGCAATCCATTTGTTCTTGACCGAGCTGCGGTAGAACGGGTCGAACGATTCTTGCCTCGGGCCGCCCCCCCAGCGCTCCATCCGCTCTTTAAGAAACAGGTCCTCCTGATCCTCCGTTCGCTTCGGGTCTTGCTGCGGTTGGTCATTCATAGCTGGCAACCTCCATTTCTTGTACGATGATGATTATGTGAGCATTCCGCGGGAGAATATTTCGACGAATTGCGTCAGCTGGGCAACGGTAGCCTCTACACTGCTTTCCAGCTGGCTCGGACTCAGCTGCATCAGCTTGCCGGGAATGCCCGTAAGGATAAGGAAGAAGGTTGCCGCCGTAGCGATCAGTCCGTTCATTAATTCAGGCCGCCACCGTCCCGTCGGTCTGGGCGGTAATTCCATAGTGGAGTCCTCCCGTTCCCAGGCCTTGGCATGAATTTGATGCATGATTCTCTCGGTCAGACGATCCGGTGCCGTAATCAGAGGAAGCTCACTCAGCTCCGCTTCGAGGTCGGCATAGTCGGTGAGGCGCTTGCGGCAGCGCGGACATTGCTTCAAATGGCGCGAGGTCCGCTTGGCCTCGAGCTCGGTGCAGCTTCTATTTAGATATCGTTGCAGCTCTTGATCGTCCGGGTGCATGATGCTCATGCCCGCTCACCTCCAGCCATTTGTCTTTGAGCAAGGTTTTGCCGCGATACAGCCTGGTTTCGATGGTTTTGATCGGCAGGTCGGTCACCTCCGATATTTCCTGATACGAAAGCTGCTTATAATGATACAGATACATGATCAGCTTATATTTCTCAGGCAGCTCGGAGAGCAACTGCTGCATGGTCCGCTGCTCTTCCCTCCGAAGCGTAGCGGCCTCCGGCTCCTCCTTGCGATCTCCGAACCAGTTCTTCACCTTATCGAGTATCGCTTCATAGGGCTTGCGCCGCTGCGCGCGGAGATGATCCGTTACCAGATTGGTCGTCAGCCGGTACAGCCACGTAGTGAATTTGGCTTCACCCCGGTACAGCTCCAAGGAGCGATACAGCTTAAGAAATACATCCTGCGTTAAATCCTCGGCGGTTTGCGGATGGGGAACCATGCGGAAGATGAGGGTGTAGATATAGTTTTTGTGCCGCTCTACAATGATGCGATAGGCTTCATCCTCGCCTTGACGGATCCGGTTGATGAGCTGCTCATCCGTCATTTGTTCCATCCTGCTTACACCGCCCTTCCTTCTTGATTCGCTGTTACAATCCATTAGACGCAGCTTTGGCGATAACCCCTTCAAATTCTGCAAAATAATTTATTCGCAGGATACAGAGAAAACACCCTCTTGCTGCTTCAGCGCATCAATGGCCGGCGTCAGCCTATTGTTCTTAGCCAGCCGAACGGTCAGATGAATCGTCATCCGGCTGGGACCGTCCGTTACCGGCATTTCTTCTACAGACACTCTGCGAATATCATGGCCTTGCATGGTCAGCAAGGAGGATACCGCGGTCAGGATGCCGGGCCGGTCCAACGTCTCAAGCGTCAGCTGCCTGGCTTGCTTGGCGCGGAAATATTTTTTCTCGACGTGGTTGAGTCCCCAAAGGCACATGAAAGCGAGCAGACAAGTAACCGCTGCCGCATAATAGAAGCCGGCGCCGATGGCGAGCCCCATAGCGGCAACTACCCATAACGAGGCGGCTGTCGTCAAGCCGGTGATGCTTTTGCCGGTGAACATGATGGTTCCCGCTCCAAGAAAGCCGATCCCGCTGATGACTTGAGCCGCTAGTCTCGCAGGGTCCAGGCGAACGTTCTCCAGGTGGGCGAAGGCGGAAAAACCGTACATCGATAAGAGCATGATTAAAGTAGAGCCGAGACATACAAGAATATGTGTGCGGAAGCCGGCCGCATGGCTGCTCGTCTCCCGTTCGAAGCCGATCAGGCCGCCTAACGCTACCGCCATAATAAGGCGCATTGTGATGTGAAGTGTATCGATTGTCCATGGATCCATGATCCTCGCCTCCTTGTAGTGAGTAGGTGTAAACATTGTAACATGATTCCCTTAAGATTCTATGGTTATTTTCAGTAAGATCTCCGCATCCGATGCCGGAAAGGGATTGACATTCCGGCCGGTCAAGGTAGACTGGATTTATAATGAAACGTTTCAATTATGTTGATGGGGATGTGTTGGTATTGAATAAGGAAGTGCTTGCGAGAAGACAGACGGTGCTGCAGCGTGTGGCCGAGCATGCCCTGGAGCTGCCTTTACAGGCCAGCGGCTTTTGGTTCCATGCGGATCTGCGGGATAACTTTTATTTTGCCATTCATTTGTTTGGCTACTGTGCGGCGGGAGCCCCCGCGTGGGAGGAAGAACGGCGCCAGCGGGGCGAGGCGCTGGCCGTGGCGATGCTGGAGAGGGTGATCGCGCTTCAGGATCAGGATACGACCAGCAGCCTGTACGGCCATTGGCCGCTGGGCCTTGGAACGGATCCCGCCGCGGCGAAGCCACATCTCCTGCCTGTAGAGCTGATGGGCTGTCTGCTGATCTTCTTCTACGAGAAGTACGGTGCGGCGCTGCCCGTAAGCTTAAAGAGCGAGATGAGTATGGCGATCTTACATATGTATCAAAGCAGCGTGTACCGCCACCCGCTGGCGGCGGTGAACCATCATGAAGCGAAGCACACGGCGCTGAAGCTGCTGCTCGGCCATCAGTTTGCCGACGAGGCCCTGATGGAGGAAGGTCTGCGCTGCGCGAAAGGGCTCCTTGAACACGTGCGGAAGCACGGGTTTAAGGAGTACGGAGCGCTGCCGTGGCACTGGCACTGGATCCAGGCGTTCACGTGCGTCTGGGAGGTTGTGGAGCAGGCAGCGGCCAGGAATTTGGCGGAGGAGCTGCTCGGCCTGTTGTGGGGGATCCGCGCCGACTACTACCTGAAGGGCTCCTGGGTCGGGGCGCTGTCCCGCAACTGGCCGCACGACGTGCCGAAGGACACGAATACGCTGCACGATTGGATCCAGTTCGGCGACTTCGGGGAGCCGAACGTCTTCCCGCGCGTCGAGGGCGCGGCGCTGTACGGCTACGAAGTGCCGGAGGCGGTGCGTGAGCGCGCGGCTGCGCCAGCCGAGCCCCGCGAGGTGAAGCGCCGTATCGGCTTCGCCGGCTATGGCGGCGAAGCTGATGCTGTAGCGCACACGTACGCGTATGTGGCGCCGGGGTTTGCCGCAGGCGGCGTGTGGGAGCGCCGCGAGGAATTCGACAACGAGCAGCTGCGCTGGGAGGTGTCGCTGCCCTTGACGTCGGGCGCAGCCGCGCAGGGCGTCAACCGTCTATACTTCTTCCACCCGGGGAAGAAGTATAAGGCGGGGGACGACCGGCATGCCAGTCCGTACGGGGAGGTGCTGCTGCATAAGGACACGGCGATGCAGCTTTGGGTGCTGCCGGAGGAGGCTGCCGATGCGGCAAATGAGCTCGTCGGCGTACTACCTAAGGGCGAATGGATCTTCGACGGAAGCAGCGCTTATGGAAAGCTAGGCTCCGAAGTGTATGTAGCCGTTCATTTGCTCGGTACTCTTCTGGCGGAAGAACTGGAGGACCGCATCCGGTTGACCTCCTCCCTGTTGGAGGGCCGTAACGCGGTTGTCGTAGAGGTATGGAGCGCTGAGAATGCAGCGGCTCTCGGCGTAGTGGATGCAGCAAGCTTTCGGGAAGTAGCTGGGCGTAAGACGCCGACGTGGGAGATCAGCGGGCATGGCGCGAAGGTCCTCTACGAATCCAAACGCGGCGATAGGCTGGAGCTTGCGATGAATGGACGTCCCCAAGCGGGAGAGCCCGCTGAACCAGGCGGCGGTGCAGAACTGCTCCGAAGCATCAATGGGGTTCCCATTACTTGGGACGATTATCGAGTGTCATAAGAAGGCGAGGAGCCGCTGTACTTCGCCAACACGGTTAACGTTACGCCGGGAGCCAGCAGAAGCTGCTGCTCCGGCTCGAAGCCGTGCTTCGCATAAAGCTGCATCGCCGGTAGATTTCTCGTGCCTGTAGTGACTTTAAGCTTCATGCCGGGAACGGCCAGACGTTCCATATGCGTTAACAGTGCGTCGGCAATGCCTTGACGAAAGCATTCGGGATGCACCATCATCCGGCAGATCAGAAGCTCCTTGGCGGTTTGCATGCAGGAGGCCGCGCCGGCGATTCTCTCACCGGACCGGTATACAAAGAAGGTCTCCCCGGAATCCTTCAACGTTTGCGGTGAATCCAAGAGCGGAGGGACCTCCTCCAAGCCGATGAGCTCCGCCTCTATCCGATAAGCGGTTTGCTGCAGCAGGAGCACTTCCAGTACTAGCTTCATATCGTTCAGGTCAAGCTCTTCAATCACCGAAACCACCTCCCGTTTTGCAAAAAAGTGGTATATCGTGCAATCGGCCTTCTGCAGCTGATTGAGATATACCACTTTCTTCATTCCATTAACTGTTAAGAACCTCAACAATTAATTTGTTTACTAATCCGGGGTTCGCTTTCCCCTTCGTTTCCTTCATGACTTGTCCGACCAGGAAGCCGATCGCCTTGTCCTTCCCTGCCTTAAAGTCTGCTACGGACTGAGGATTGTTCGCTACCACCTGCTCTACCACTGCCTTGATGGCACCTTCATCACTGATCTGCACAAGTCCTTGCTCCTCGACGATCTGCTGCGGAGCCTTGCCTGTCTCCAGCATCGACTTGAACACGGTCTTTGCGATTTTGCTGCTGATGGTGCCTTTCTCCATGAGACCGATCATTTCCCCAAGCCCTTGGCCAGTGATCTTCACGTCGGAAAGCTCAAGATTGTTCGCATTCAGGTACCCGAGCAGATCGCCCATGATCCAGTTCGCGACAGCCTTCGCGTCCTTCGTATAATTCAAGCTTTCCTCGAAGAAATCGGCTACCTTCATGGAGGACGTAATAACCTCCGCATCATAGCTAGGCAGACCGTATTCACTGACATACCGGCTCTTTCGCGCATCCGGAAGCTCAGGAATCGAAGCACGCACACGCGCCTTCCAATCCTCGTCAATGTGCAGCTTCACAAGATCCGGGTCCGGGAAGTAGCGGTAGTCATGAGCCTGCTCCTTGCTCCGCATCGACAGCGTCTTGCCTTGAGCCTCATCCCAGCGGCGTGTCTCCTGCACGACCTTGCCGCCGCTGTCCAGCACATCGGCTTGACGCCATTCCTCATATTCCAAGCCGCGTTGAACGCCGCGGAACGAGTTCATGTTCTTCAGCTCCGCCTTCGTGCCGAACTCCTGCTGGCCGTAAGGGCGCAGGCTGATGTTGGCGTCGCAGCGAAGCGAGCCCTCCTCCATCTTCACATCGGAAACATCGCAATACAGCATAATGGCTCGCAGCTTCTCCAGATAAGCGCGTGCCTCCTCCGGGGAACGAAGATCCGGCTCGGATACGATCTCAATAAGCGGAGTGCCGCAGCGGTTCAAGTCGACCAAGGAAGCGTAGCCGCCATCCACGTGAGTCAGCTTACCCGCATCCTCCTCAAGATGCACACGGGTAATTCCGATGCGCTTCGTTTCGCCGTTCACTTCAATATCAATCCAGCCGTGCTCTCCGACCGGCTTATCGTATTGAGAGATCTGATAGGCCTTCGGGGAATCCGGATAAAAGTAGTTTTTCCGGTCGAACTTGGTTTCCGTAGCGACCTGACAATTCAAGGCCATAGCCGCCTTCATGGCGTATTCCACCGCTTGCTTGTTCAATACCGGCAGCACGCCGGGATGGCCCAAACAAACCGGGCACGTATGGGTGTTCGGCGATGCGCCGAAGGAAGCCTTACATCCGCAGAAAATTTTCGAGTTCGTGTGCAGCTCCACGTGCACTTCCAATCCGATGACCGTTTCGTATTTTTTATCGGTTGCTTGCATGTCTTTGCTCCTCCTTCCTTCTAAAGCTGCGGCCGCTGCTTATGATGTTCCGTGCTTTGTTCGAAAGCATGCGCTACGCGAAGCACGGTCATTTCATCAAGCGGCTTGCCGATGATCTGCAGCCCGACCGGCAAGCCGTCTGCAAAGCCGCAAGGCACGCTGATGGCCGGTACGCCCGCCAAATTCACGGGAATCGTTACGATATCGTTCAAATACATCGTCAGTGGATCGTTCACCTGGGCACCGATCCGGAAGGCCGGCGTCGGAGTTGTCGGACCGATGACGACGTCATAGTTTTCAAACACTTTGTCAAAATCCTGCTTAATGAGCGTCCGCACCTTCTGCGCCTTCAAATAATAAGCGTCGTAGTACCCGGAGGAAAGCGCATAGGTTCCCAGCATGATACGGCGTTTCACTTCCGATCCGAAGCCTTCGCTGCGGGACTTCAGGTACAAATCGAGCAGGTTTTTCGGATTTTCCGCACGCACGCCGTAGCGTACGCCATCAAAGCGCGCCAGGTTGGACGATGCTTCCGAGGAAGCGAGCAAATAGTAAGTAGCCACGGCATATTCGGAATGCGGAAGCGATACTTCCTCCACGATCGCGCCTTGTCCCTCCAGCACCTTCAATGCTGTCAGCACGGCATCCTTCACCTTCGGATCGATGCCTTCGCCAAGGTATTCCTTCGGCAGCGCTATGCGCAATCCTTGGACATTGCCTGTCAATGCGCTCAGGTAGTCGGGAATATCCACGTTAAGCGACGTAGAATCCTGAGGGTCATGTCCGGCAATCGCCTGAAGCAAATACGCCGAGTCCTCTACGTTCTTCGTGATCGGACCGATTTGGTCCAAGGAGGACGCAAAGGCAACCAAGCCGAACCGGGACACCAGGCCGTAGGTCGGCTTCAAGCCCACCACGCCGCAATAGGCCGCAGGCTGGCGAATCGAACCGCCCGTGTCGGAGCCCAGAGTGAAGAAAACCTCCCCTGCCGCAACCGCCGCTGCCGAACCGCCGCTAGAGCCGCCCGGCACATGCTCAAGATTCCATGGATTGTAGGTCGGATGGAAGCTTGAGTTCTCATTGGAGCCGCCCATCGCGAACTCATCCATATTCAGCTTGCCTACAGACACTGCTTGGGCGTCCTTCAGCTTCTTGACCACCGTCGCATCGTAAATCGGATTGTGGTTGCGCAGAAATTGGCTCGCACAGGTCGTCGTAACGCCTTCCGTTACGATGTTGTCCTTAATGCCGATCGGCAGGCCGAACAGCAGACCGCGCGATTGGTCCGTTCCGAGCTGCTTGTCCAGCGCAGCCGCCGCATTTCTCGCATTTTCTTCATCCAGCGCCAAGAATGCCTTCACCTTGCCGTCAACCGCGGCAATTCTCTTATAAGCCTCGTCTACCAGATCGGTAACGGTAATTTCCTTGCTATGAAGCTTGTTATGTACTTCCTGCAGTCGTAAATCAAACAGAGACACGAGCCGCGTCCTCCCTTCAGTATACAAACGGTGCCGCAGCACCCTTCTCTTTCACTCTAGCGAATCTCCTACTCCAATACGGCCGGTACCTTGAACTGCCCGTCCTCTTCATCCGGGGCATTCTTCAAAACCTTCTCAATCGGATAAGACGGACGGGATTCGTCCTCCCGCATGACATTGACAAGCGGCATCGCGTGACTGGTCGGCTCAACACCCTCCGTATCCAGCTTTTCCAGCTGCTCCGCGTACTTGAGAATAGCATTGAGCTGTTCCGTGAACTGCTCCTTCTCCTGCTCGCTCAGCTCCAAACGGGCCAATGCGGCAACATGCTCAACATCCTTGATCGTAATACTCATGCTCTGCACCCCACTGTCTTCAAAAAATCATTCTTTTCATTATAGCTTAGTTGCAAATTGAACTCAATCGCTGGGATGAAAAGTTGTCATCTGGTATAATTGGCCTAGATCCTGGAGCCTAAAAAGGAGGTTTGCCACATGAGCTGTCCGAATTGCAGCAGCATGGCCCCGATTCAGGATGAGGGATGGCTGTTGTTTCAAGCAAGTCAACCTGCTGCGCTCGAGAAGCTGCATACGCTTCGCGTGCAGGAACAACTGGAACTCGAACATAAGGACAGCCGTTTTTCTTTGGGCTATCGCACCAAGGACCAGCTTCTGCAGGTGCTTAACGTATTACAGTCAAGGCTCAGCGCGGAGGAACAGGAGTCGCTGCTCCTCGATATCCAGGAGCCAGGCAGACCGGAATGGATTCACGGCCACGCACTCACCTTCCGGCAGTTTAACGCCCGGATGCAGCAAAGCAACATCGTGAGCTTAATCCTCGAAGGCCAATTCACCAGCCATATGCAGCCGATCGTCGATATGGCCACACAGCAGGTGGTCGCGTATGAGTTTCTTCTCCGGGCGGCCGAGGGCGGACCCTCGTTTCGCCCCTTCGAGCTATTCGCCGTAGCTCAGCAAACGGGACTTCATTCCTTTCTCGACCGGTCTGCGCGCATCTCCGCCATACAGGTCAGCGCCTTACATTTGCCGAAGGGTTATAAGCGATTCGTTAACTTTTTGCCATCCTCCATCTATAATCCGAATTATTGCTTGAGCCACACCTTTCAAGCGATCAACCGCTTCTCTTTGGATCCGGGCGATTTCGTCTTTGAAGTTGTGGAAACGGAGAAAATAGAAGATATCGACCATTTGAAAAACATTTTTGCCGTGTATCGTCAGCATGGGGTTAAGGTGGCGCTGGACGACGTCGGCTCCGGCTTCTCCACCGTCGATGTGCTGTCCGAGCTCAAGCCGGATTTCGTAAAAATCGACCGCGGCCTGGTGGACCGCTGTGACGAGGATGAGGCGAAGCAGCGGAAAATTGCGGAAATTTTGCGTACAGCCGATTCTTTCGGTGCCGTGGTCTTGGCCGAGGGCATGGAGCGTAAAGAAGAGTGGCAGTTCTGCAAGGATCTTGGCATCGATCTGGCTCAGGGTTATTTGTTAGGCAAGCCTGCACCGAAGCGGATGGACCCGGAACAAATAGCGATCTAAGAGAAGCGTCCGTACCCTATCAGGTTCGGGCTTTTCTTTCGTTTGGGCGGCGTATAAAGAAAAAAGACCTGAATCCGCGATCAGATCCAAGCCTTCAGGTTGATGGTTTTGATAAAATCCTCTTGCGTTTGAACTTCCTTGTTCGAATCCGCATCGGATGCCTGCTCCTCCTGATCACCCTTCATGATCCGATTGAACAGCTCTTCATTTCTCGTGGCCAGCGCAAAATCGATCAAAGCCTCCCGCTCCAAGCGGTCGACCTCCTGCTGAACCAGCACTTCCTCAATCTCTACATCCTCCGCAGGCATATAAAAATGCTTATTCACCTTCGGCACCCGCACGACATAGTCGAACACGTTATCCGCATTTCTGTCATACGCGATGATATATCCATATTCGCCGACCGGCAAATTTTGCTCAAACGTATCGGATATGATGTAAACCTTTTGCCCTAAGCGCAGCATGCAAGTTCCCCCTCTATGCAAACCAAAAGGTAGCTACCGTATAAGGATGAATTCTATTAATTTTATCATTTCTTCACAGGGTAAGCAATGCTAGACTACTTGTCTCTACAAGGTTCGCCCCTTCGGCTTATCCCTCAAAAGCTCTATGAAATCGTTCAGCAAGGATGACATCCATTTCTTCTTATGGGTGATCAGCTGAGTGTAAAAAGGAGGACCCGGCAGCTGAATCGGAAGCGCAATAAGCTTCCCCTGTTCGATCTCGCTGTTCACGGCGATTCTGGGCAGCAGTCCTACACCGAGTCCATAGATCAAGCATTGCTTGATAGCTTCAATACTTCCCAGCTCGTAGGCGAGCTGATAGGCCACCTGCTGCTCCTTCAGCCCCCGCTCCAGCATGGCCCGGTAAGTGCATCCAAGCTCCGTCACGATGAGAGAATGCCCATCCAGTGCCTGAATTCCTCTGCTCTTACAGCCTTGATGGAGGGGGTGCTCAGGTGAAGCGATGAAGACCAGAGGCTCTTCCCTGATCGCCAGCGTATCCAGCTCCGGATCCGAGAAGGGCAGATCCAGGACCAGGCCGAAGTCGTATTCCCCCTCTCGAACCGCCTCGATAATATGAGCCTCTCTCCCCTGCTGCAGAATCACATTGACATGAGGATGCGACAAGCGAAATTGCTGCAGCAGCGGCGGGAGAAAGAAGGCGGCCATCGTCTCGATGGTTCCGATCACGATGTTACCTGACATTTGGCTTGAGACGACCTCTTTCGATTCGTCATATAATCGAAGCATTTGGTGAGTATACCGGAGCAGCTCTTCCCCTGCGTGGGTGAGCCGCATTTTGCGGCCGAAGCGTTCAAATAAAGCGGCACCGTATACCTTCTCTATCTTCTGAATTTGCGCCGTTACACTGGATTGGGCATAACCCAGCTCTTCAGCGGCTTTCGTAAAGCTTCCCCACTTGGCTACCTCCCGGAACGTTTGCAAATAAGTCAAATCCATCGTCTCACCTGATTTCCTTGCATCGTTTTTTTCGATCGATTGCATCGAAATGTATAGCTAACTCCGATGCTTAACCTCATGATACAGTAAAGCTAACAACAGCGGCAACCATATATTTCTATACGGGGGGATATCGGATGTTACCGAATCATTTTGACTTAGAGCAGCGAATGGCGGAGCAGAGGCGAGAGGTGGAGATCGGGCTGGAGATCAGCTATGAGAACGAAGAGGCAGGGGGAGGGGCTCTACCCAACGAGTCGTTGCAATACCCGATAGGTCGGTTTGTGAAGCCTAAGAGCTGGGACCCGTTGAGGACGGAAGAGGCGGTTCGTTCGTTGGAGGCATTCCCTTCGCTGCTTCGGGGCTTGGTGGATCAAATGGACGACGAGACTCTTGGCCGGCGGTACCGTCCCGGCGGCTGGACAGCGAGGCAGGTAGTGCATCACTTGGCGGACAGCCACATGAACAGCTTCATCCGAATGAAGCTGGCGCTGACCGAGGAGCGTCCCGTCATTAAGCCGTATGCCGAGGACCGCTGGGCGCTCCTGAGCGATACGAGCACGCTCCCTGTGGCGGGATCGCTGCTGCTGATCGAGCAGCTGCATGCGCGCTGGGCCGTATTGCTTCGTTCGCTGAGTACGGAACAATGGCAGCGGTCGTTCGTGCATCCCGAAAGCGGCGAGATCCGCTTGTACGAAAATGCGGCGATGTATGCTTGGCACGGGCAGCATCATCTGGAGCATATCCGGTTGGCGGCTGGGGCGGGAGGATAATAACGTGGCGCCTATGATGGTGGTTAGGAAGCAAGCACCGGTTGGCCATCTTTGAGATTACGGGTGCTCGTTATTCCTTTGGGCCTTATCCCCTTCACTCAGTTGCAGCTGCCGCCTGGTATAAGTTGCTGTCGGCAGCATCCGTACCTGAGCAGAAGGGATAAGTGCCAAAAAGTGCATTCTCCCCTCTTCACGCCGGACCTTAAATTTACAGACGGATGACTCCCTCACGGGAAACCGTCAGCTTCTCAAAGCCTTCGTCCGTAATGGCGTAGCTGTTTTCTATCCCAACGACACCGAGGCCGGGAAAGGTAAATTTCGGCTCAATGGCAATTACCATTCCGGTCTGAAGAGGGTAGCTGAAGCCCTTGGCGAGGACGGGAAGCTCGTCCACCTCCAAGCCGATGCCATGACCGAGGAACTTGACCTGGTCTGCTCCGAAGCCCATGTAATGATCGCTGAGCCCAGAAGCATGTGCTTGCTGCAGCGAGCTCATATAGAGCTGCTCGCATACTGCTCCGGGCCGCAGCTGCTCCTCCGTGCGGCGGAGGATGGCTTCCGCCGTTTCGTACGCACGCTGTAGGTCATCAGGCAGCGTGCCGATGACAACGGTTCGGGTCTGGTCGATGACATAACCGTCGATACAGCAGCCGATATCGATCAGAATCGGCTCATGCTCGCGGATCGGGCGGCGGCTGACGCTCTGAGGTGCAGCCGGACTTAGACCTAAGCCGCCCGCCGGACCGTCAAAATACGTAGGGACGGCTGCCGCCTCCCCCGCTCCGACCATCCCGGTAATGACCTCCTGGTTATATCCGCGCATACGCATCACTCCGGCATGGCCTTGGCGCCGCATATCGTACTCGATGCGGGCGATGAGCTCAAGCTCCGTCATACCGGGGTGCAGCTGGGCAAGAGCCGCCTCGAAGGCCTCATCGGTAATCCGCGCAGCCTCGCGGATCCGGGAAAGCTCATAGGCCGACTTGATCATGCGCGTTTCGCGAATCCAGGAGGAGCCGTCCTTCCATTCTACATGAGGAAGAATTCCCTGAAGTCGGTTATAGAACTGCACCGGCATCACGTCGAACTCCAGCGCTACGGACAGCGGCTGCAAGGGCAGCAGCTCCGCAATACGCTTCCCCAAATCACGGAAGGAGCCCATCGGTTCTACAGGAACCGCCGCCTCCTCGCGGGCACGGATAAAGCTGCGGCGTACAAACATTCGAGGCAATCCCTCAGACGGGATGACCAAATATCCCGTTTGCATGGTGCCTGTGAAATAAAACAAATCGACGTTCTGCGTGACGATACAGCCGGAAACTCCTTCCTGCAGCAATCGCTTCTGCAGACGGCCAATACGGCCGAGCAATTCATCTTGTGAAAGCTGGTTGTTAGTCAACATGAACGGGCACCCTCCGAAGACAAGTAGGTAATGTTATTACAATACTTGCTGTCGGACGATTTTGCAAAGGGGCATACTTGCTTACGCTCCTATGCCGTAAAGACTTCTGACCCGCTCCAGAAATGCGACGGCCTCTGCCCGGCTGGATACGGCTCCCAGATGAAGCTCTCCCTTCTCGTCTCCACTCAAAAGTCCTTCCGCAGCAGCCCAGCCGGACCATTCCTCCAGGGTAGTGCCCGCTTCCTTCCCGAGCACTGCGCGTGCCGTCATACGCAGTATCTCGGCCCGTCGAATGCCCCGATTCCAGCCCTCTTCCGCAAAATCGTCCGGCTGTATGATGCCAAGATCAACAGACGTTTGAACGAAAGGGGTGTACCAGCTGCGGTTAGACGTTTCTTCGGCGACCGGCAGCTTCAAGGCTTTCACCAGCATCACCGTAAAATGGGCCCTGCTGACCCGGGATTCCGGACGAAAGGTACCGTCCTCGTAACCGTCTACATATCCCGCCGCAACGGCGGAATGAATTACGGAAACGGCCCAGTGTCCCTTGATATCCGAAAACAGGGTTACGGCTTCAGCTGCTCGGACCGGTTTGGTATACGTCAGGAACAGCAGTACGGCCAATAAACTCATTCTCATGGTTAGTGAACGGCGAATAACGATTCCTCCTTATTCCGCTTCATATATCTTGGATACTCTCCGGCTTTCTTGTTTACCGGTTGAGGTTACAGTTACGTATACCGTACTCCCTTCCGCTTGCAGCTGCAGCTTCCCGATCCGTACGGAGGTTTCCCCTTCAGCCACAATTGCCTCTGCAGGCTGCCCGTCCATGGTCAACAGCAGTGTTCCCACCGCTGAATCGCGATAAAGACGTACCTTGTCGCTCGGAAGGAGTCCGCTGACCGTTACCTCGTCCGCAGCCCCCGAATGATTCAGCACCTGAATCCGACTTAAGGCGGGAGGAAGACTTTGCGGCTCCGCTGCGTAGATCTTCGGCATGCGGGGGCTTTCCTGCTCCTGTCCCCGCGTAAGTGTGACATAGACGACGCCGTAGCTCGTACCTAGCTGAGGGATGCTCAGAGTAATGGAGACTGCTCCCGCCGGAACCACTCCTTGGGCAATCGGAGATAACGACGTATCGTCACGATACACCTTGACCCGATCCCCGGACGAGATCCCGCTTATCGTAACGGTGTCCTGGCCCGGCTCCGCTCGATTGACGATCTCGATCAGCGAACGCTCCGGCGGGGCCGATGCAGGCTCTGCGGCAAAGCTTTTGGCTGTAGCGGCGCTCTCTACACGACCGTTTGAAGTCAGCGTTGCGTACACCTTGCCCGCTCCACTGCCCACTTGGCTGACTTGGATTTTCACACCGCTGCCGCCGGGACTTACGGTGCCGCTACCGAGCAGCGTATTCATTGATTCGTCTGCATAAATTTTGATAAGGTCGCCCTCCGACAATTCGACTACTTCGATCAAATCATCGGTGCCGACGGTGCGGTTCTGTATGCTGATTTGTCCCGGCGACAGCTTCACCGACGGAGGCTCGGATTTATACCCCTTGGCGATTCGGCGGCTTTCCTGGTATGGAGGCCTCGTTAGCGTTACATAAATATACCCGTTTGCGGTGCCGAGCTGCGGCACTGAAAGCAAAGCATGCGTTGCTCCCGCTGCAGCAGTGGCCGAGGCCAGCGGAGTGCTGACGGTATCGCTCGAATACGCTCGCAACACATCACCGGGCTGAAGTCCGGAAACCTTGACCGTATCGGCCATTCCGGCAATCGCATTGGTTACTTCGATCGAACTAAGGGAAGGCGCCTCGGTTAACGGTTCTCCTTTGAAGCCCTTTTCCGTTCTTCGGCTTTCGCGCTTACCCGTTTCTGTGATAGAGACATACGCCACTCCGTCTCCTGAGCCCAGCTGGGAGACGCTGATAACGACGGTATCGCTGCCGATCATAGCCGTGGCCGTTCCCAGGGGGGCTCCCCCCTCTTTGACACTGTACACCTTGGCGATATCTCCCGGTGCTAACCCGCGCACGGTTACGTTATCGTTCGAACCGGCGGGCTGATTGTCAATTCGAATCGAGGAGGCCGACGGAGCTGCGGTTTCAGGCTCCGAACGGACGGATTTGACGACCCTTCTGCTTTCCGAGTAGCCCGTCCGTGTTACGGTGACATACACGTGCCCTCCGTCCGCCCCCAGCTCTGCAACCGAGAGGGCCGCGCTAGTCGCTCCGGACGGAACGACTGCGGTGCTCAGAACAGCAGCGGTTGTTGCGTCTGCGTACAGCTTCACTACATCGTCCGGCAGCAAGCCCGTCACCGTGACAACATCCGCTGTACCGCTTAAACGATTATCGATGCGAATGCTGCTTGGCGCAGGGGGAGGGGTGACGGCCGCCATAGCCGGCATTGGAAAAGCTCCGAGAAGAATAAGAAGGCTCAGGGCCGTGAGACTGCTTTTGATTTGGATAAGGATCACCTCTTTTTTACTCATAGGGGTATTCATAAATCACCGTTTTATAAACAACCCCTTCATAGGACAACCCGTTCGTACGGGGCAGCTTTACCTTCACTTGATAAATGACAGCGGGACCCTTAAGCACCTGCACGATACGCCTGTCCGTATGAACGTAGCTGATCGGGAAGGAGCCGCCCGCAGTAGAATCATCGACATAATCCTCGAAAACGAGGTCCGGGGATGATGAGAGAAGACTGCCCTCATACGGCGTTCCGTCCGCTTTAAGCTGAAGGTTATGCTGCAGTCCGGCCAAAAAAGCGCTGCGGGCCTCTCCCCTGTTGAAGACGATAAAGCCTTCAGCAAGAGCGCCCCGGTCAACCTGCAAAGCAGCATCATGAGCCCCCCGGTTCAAAGCAAGCTTGAGACGATTATGCGTCGTCTTGGTAACGTACCGATCCGCTTCGAAGCCGGTCGTGTACAAAAACATCAGCACCACAAAGAACAACAGCAAGACGCGATTCACCGGGCCAATGTCCCTCCTCTATCTCACCGGGGCTTCGCTCATTTGCTTCGCATACCGCACAATCTCGGGCCGCTCCCGGTCAGGAGCGCCGAACAGCTCCCGGAACAGCCAGCGCGGGGTGCTACGCACAGCGAGAGTACCTTCAATATATTCCCCACGGGGAGTGAGGGTCGTCGTACCGACAAAGCGAATATCCCCGGGATCCAGCAAAAAGGTATGCTCGAGCGTCAGACGCATCTCCTCGATAATCTCGGGTGTGAAGCGACCGTTGTCGGAGGAGGCCGCCTTCTGAATCGCGCTGTCCAGCACCAGCTCCACCGCATTCGCCCGGGTGGAGTAAATGTCATGGAGCACGGGCTGAAAAAGCAGCAGCATCAAAATGTAGACGGTCAGCATCTCAACTAATGCGGCCTTCATAAATTACACGGTTACTTCGGCTCGCGCGGAAAGCCTCGGTGGCTGCTCCGTCAGCTGAATGCTTTTATGCAAATAGGACGAAGGCACATTCGTATTATTAAAAAGATCGTCCATTTGCGTCTTCTTCTCTTTGATCGAGCTCCACATCGCTACAAAAATGAACAGCCCGATCGCCGCCAGTGTGGCTGCTATAATAAGAAATTTTTCCAAAGCCGGTTTCATGGTTGGCACCTGCTCTTTCCTTAAGGGTTCTTACCCGAAATGGTTCGTATTCTTTGCTAGATCGGTAACATAACGCTGGGCAATGCTCAGCGCGTTCCATAAATAGATGAGCAGTGGACTAAAGGCTATGGCGTAAGCAAAATGACCGAAAAGCCGGCGACGGCGACGTTGGTTCTCGCGAAGCATGTGGGTGTAGCTCTCCTCCCTCGCATCGACCAGCACCGCAATTTCCTCCGCCGGGGTTGTGTCCAGATCGGCAAGCAGCTTGCAAAGCTCCTTGGCTTCCTTGGTATCGATCTCCTCGGCAATGAGCTCCATCGCGGCATGAGGACCTTCGTCAAAGCGCCGCAGCCCTTTCATCAACGCCGGCTTAATGCGCACCGTATAATCCTTCAGCTTGGATAGCAGAGAGAACAAATTCAGCCTATGGCTGTGGTTGCTTCGAAGCTCATCCGTTATCATGTTATATACCATGAAGAGCTCCCGATTTTTCTCTCCGTCGTAGACATCCCTCCACTTCGCAAGCAGGAAGGTAACCAGCGATGCCTTCGTATTGGTCACAAGGAGCCATACGGCGGGTCCCCACAGCTTGAGCAGCAGAAAAGGCAAGCTAACCGCACCCGAGTGCCGCACAATATCATAGCCGCTGTTGAGGATCCACAGGAGGCAGATTCCGTATCGAAAGCATTGCAGCTTCCACGCCGTTACGCCGAAGGGATAACCGGACCCGGCAAGCATTTGCTCAAGGGCTGAAGCGCCTGCCCGCTGCTTCAAGCGCATATATTGCAGCCGGGTAAGACTGCGCAAGGAAAACGTATCTCGAAACAAGCCATGCGTCAGCCAGGCGGCCAAAATGTAGTTGAAACACACCACACACGCAAGAAAAGCAAAGCCGTATGTGCCGATGTCAACCGAAAACGTTGCTGCCAACGCCGTTTTCCCCCTTTCAATAATCATTGGGCGGTTTGCGGAACCAGGCAGCCATGAGAAGGGAGGAAGCAATGCAGAAGCTTGCGGTCATCAGCCAAAAGCGCCCGGTCTCCGTTCCCAGCTGGTAATGCACCGTACTGCTCCAGCCCATGAATACGACCATGAGGCCCATAAGGAGGGGAAATAATACGACATGCAGCCAGCTGAGCTGCAGCACCTCGCTGCTGGAATCCGATTCATCCCGCAGCAGATCGATTTGCTTATGAATGTTTTTGTCGATGGTAAGCATGGTATGCTCTACGTTTTCCCCCTGGAGCAGGCCCTTTAGAATGGTCAAGCCCAGCTGTTTGGCAAAGGACGTGGGAATACCGTACACAAGCTCTCCTACTACCCTCTCCAGCTCCGCAGGCTCGGTATAGGTGAGCTCCTGCCGAACCATATGCAAAAACATTCTGCGGATCGTAGGCGAAGAAACTTCCCCGGCGGCAAGACGAAGGGCTGTGCGCATGTTGCCTCGCGACATTTTGTATTTGGCGGACAAAATTCCAACGGCTTCGGCCAGGTCGTAGCCATTCTGAATCCGGATGCTGCGAAGCTTAAGCCGGTAGCGAAGGAGGATTAGAGCCATAACCAGACCGCCGGTAAAAAGACTAAAGCGAACATCCTCTGAGAGGACATAGGCTATTACGCCTGCAGTCGCTCCGGCTGCGATGAAGCTTAGAGTAAAACGCTCGACGGCTCCGGACTGATAGCGCTCCCCTTGAACCGTCTTCAGCATGAGCTCCGTTTCGCTCGTCCAGCGATCCTTCAAGGCGTATATTCGCGAACGGCTATCCTTACGCATCGGCTCCCGTAGCGCCCTCATACTGGCCTGATGGCGGCGCTCTGCCGAGTACTGGCGGGATAGGCGCTGGAGCAGCGGAGACATCAGGTGATAAAGTCCCCAGACGAAGCAGCAGGCAGCAAGGCCAAGGCAAATCAGTTTCACGATGGAAAACATCCAGATCATGCGGCATCAGCCCTTCATTCTCTAAGGATACTGCCGGTTCGGTATGCAAGTGCTCGATGAAGCTGCTCCAGCTGCGCCTGGATACGGAATAACGGATTCGCCGCTGCCGGGTTGTAAACCACTACCCCTTCCTCCGGAGGTATCGGATGCGTCGCCTGCAGGGACTGCAGAGTAGTAACGACGATATGCGCCCAATAGGGCTCTATCTCCCGCATTTCCGTGATCAGCCGTTCGCTTAAATCCAAGCGATACTGCCAGGTATCCGTGCTGCGGTCCCAGCGCATGAGCTCTCTCGTGCTGATCTCCCCTGTATAACGGTCAAACCTAAGCTCCATGATGCTTTGAATCCTTTTTTTCTTGCGAGAGGTGTCCTGTGATTGCACAATGACAATATCAATGTTATCGGCTACCCGCTTCTCCTCCTCCTCGAACCGTGCACCAGGGTTTAAACTGCAAAGCAAGCGGGCGAATTGAGAGGGGATCGTCTCGGGCTTCCAGGTGTGAAAGGTGCTTCCGAAGCCCTTCATGAGCCTTTCGCAGGCTAACATGGCTCCCTCCGCTTCCACCCTTCGAACCTCGCCTATGATGGCATAGTCCACATCAAATCGAAGAATCTGGTCCATGGCATGGTGAAAGGTGTGCTCGTGCGTAACCCGTTCTATCAGCTTTTTTTCCGGAAAATCCCGGCTGGCCGCCAGCTCGTAGTGCTTCTCGATAATCGCGCCGGTGTAATGTTCAGCCCTTTCGGCAAGCAGGGCCTTGAGGGTAGTTGATTTACCCGTTCCGGGCGGACCGACTATCAGCTTGTTACAGTGAGTCTTAGATAAGCCCTGCAGGATGGGAACCGCCTCCGGCGGAATGGTGCCGCGATCCGGGTCTGCCAGGTCGGCAACGGTCACTCGATGTATCAGAAAACGCCGGAGGGTAATGACATCATGCTTCACATCGGGCTTGACGGTAAGCGTCACCCGCTCCCCCGTATAAAGATCCACCTCTAGGGTCGTATGATAAAGGTTGACGATGGCGTTGTCCTTTTGCCGGGTGAGGGTGCGGATAATCTTGTCCACCTCGCGCGTCGATTGGAACCGGAATGGCATTCGTCTATGGGCCCCCCCATGATGAATCCAGATGGAAGTGCCGATAATTTGCGCCGCATAGCTGTCCGGATACTTCATCCAGCAGGCCAGTGCTTTAAACCCGTATACCTCATGGAAAATGGCATGGGTAGCATTGTCGTAGCGGCGCTGCTCCTTCCGGGCGAACAAGTGTAAATCCACGTAATACTCGGGCAGCGGTATATGATGATAGCGATGGCGATCCACAAACGTCTGGATTTGCTCCATAATCGCAGTTACGGTCTCGGGAACACCGAGCATCGCTCGATTTTCCAATTCAACAAATTCATCTGCTTCCGTCTTGGGGCTGCCGGTTGATGCCGTACGCTGTGTCAGATCATCGGCAAGCACCCGTTTCGCAAACTCTGAGCTGATCTCGTCTTGATACTGCTTGCATACATCGGCAAACGATAGTCTCTGATCGTGCATTGGAATGGTCTGAGGCCGGGGGTGTGCGACTGGATCGAACCGGCCGATGGCAAAGCGCTCCTCCCCTTTCATCTCCCTATCCCTCCGGCGTTTGCCGTACGCCACCGCCGAAGCCATGACCAGCGTACTGTGTTATTCTGAATTGCCGAGGGGAGTAAAGGTCGCGCCGGCAGCTTGTAGAGGTCGATCAACCATCGGCATACTTTATCCAGCTCGACTTGATAGTCTGTCGATAAGGACATTCGTAATAAACGCCGGTCAGCCTCCATACGAAGAAAGCTCGGATCATAGGGCAGTGCACCTATGTAAGGCAAGCGCAGCTGCTCCGACAGCTGTCTCTCATTCTCAAGATCCTCAGCCGTCCGGTGCATCCGGTTGAACCACAGCAGCAGTTTGGATTCCGGAAACGCAAATACCGGGTTCATCAGCTGCTCTCTTGTTCGGAGCCACTGGGCTTTGGCTTGTACCGATTGCCCGAGCTGAACCAGCAATCGGTCGCAGGCGTGAATGCTTTGAGCGGCCAAGGCATGATCCGGGTAGCTGCCGGCATCCAGCAGCAAAAGATCGAAGCTCTTACAAGCACATTCGATAAGCCAAGCTGCGCCTTCAGGCTGATAGTAATACAGGCGCTTCAGGTCCCGGCTGCCCGCCAAGTAATGTACCTTCGGGGCGACCTGCTGCATTTTGGACGGCAGCTCGGCGGCTGTCAGCTGTTTGCTATGTACGGCTCCCCACAGCTCATCCAAATACTTTGCCGTATAGGGAATACCGGCATCGCCCGGGTTCCACCCGTTCATACCGAGAATGCCGATTCGGATGTCAGCCAGCTCCGCCAGCCGCGCAGCCAAGTGAAGCACACTTGTCGTCACACCGCTTTGGGGGAGCGCTCCCAGAATAGCCACGACCTGACTTCTTGCAGGGGGAGGCGGCGGATCGGATGAGTAACGAACGATGTCATCTATGATTTGTGACGCTGTTCGATACGGAAGAATGCAGTGAATTCCATGCTCTGAGCAAACACGCTGCATTTGCTGAAAATGTGCCGCCTCCCCTTGGTTCGAAAGCAGGTAAAAGCAATGGGAGCCCGCGTACTTAGAACGCAGTGACAGCACAAATGAAAGGTCCCAATGCCGATCGCTTACGGCGATGATCCCCGGTACCGTCTGCGGTCCGCTGGTTGAGAAATCCTCCTCGTCAGAACAACGGCGCACGGTATGAAAATACTTCTCCTTCTTACACAGTTCAACGAAATGATCGTCTTTGGAGTAAATCCACAGATTCAGAGTTGTTCCTCCTTTCTTCGACTACCGGTAAACAATAAGAAAACGGTACCCCTTCATGCCGTAACGACGAATGAGCTCCTTCTGCTCCTCCGATACGATGAGCTCTACGGTGGCTACGGCGCCCGTAGGCTTCTTGCGATCCTCGCTGCCGGCGATTTCTTGATTGTTGGTGCCCTTAGCGTAGCTCACCACGATATGCTGAAGCTTGCGCTCCTCCTCATACGGAATTTGCAGCGCATCAAGCTGTTCCCGCGAGATCGACTCGCTTGCCCGCTCGTCGAGGCGTTTGGCCTCCTCTTTGCTTATGAGGAGAAGGGAAATTCGATCCCCGCGCAGCAGGCTGCCCGGCGGCTTCCCGAAAATCCACTCCGTGGGCAGAGACATATTCCACTCGTCCTTGCCCGGCAGCAGATGCTTCGTATTCAGCATATCCGGGGTCAGCTGCTCTCCTATGCGAATTGACCGCGTCACTTCCTGATCAACGGCATCCGTCAGCTTGGTCACAGCCCCTTGGACCAGCGCACCCTTACGTACCTTATCGAGACGGAGCTGCTGCCCGGTCAGCCTCTCCCCGCGCTCAACATTTTTTACCGCCCTCACCACCTCCACGGTGCCCCAGTTCGGTTCAACCCACCAAGTCCAAGCGATTAATAGCGCCGGTCCGCTTAAACAAAGTCCGGCGATCAGCAAATAATAACCGATGATACGAAACCGATTCATCGCGTACGTTCTCCTGTTCTTGCGTAGTCGGCGAGCCATCGGCGAAGCCACGGCCGCAAGGCGGTCTGCAGCTGCCTGCGGACGGAAGGCTCATCGTGGATGAGCGTTCCCTTCCACGCAGAGGCGGCCATGGCGGCCATATCGATGGCCGGCAGCTCTACCGCGGGCGGATGCGGCAGCAGGCGCAGCCAATCATCCCGTCCGGCCATGCGGACGGATTTGACGGCGGCGCCGTGGACGCGCTTGCCCGCGCGCTCGTGCTGCTGGAGCAGCCGGACGTTCCGCCGGGCGGACGGCTGCTCCAGCTTATAGATCAACGGATCGGCGGTGTACACCAGATCCGTTGCGACCTCCAGCAGCCGCTGCGCCGCAGGCTGCTCCCAATCGGCGCCGATGTCGACGACGAGCATCGGCCGCTGGAGCGCCGTGGCCAGCTCGCGCCACGGCAAAATCTCGGCTGCCCGCCCAGGCAGCCAGCGGGTATGGCCGTCCTCCCAGGGGACGGCCAAGGGGTCGCCGGCGTCTGCGAAGCCGGCGGGGGCCTTGCGTTCGCCCTCCAGCAGGGCGAACAGCTCGCTGCGCGGCGAGGGCAGCTCGATCACGGTGTGATTCACACCGTGATCGTGCAGCAGCCGCGCGAGCGCCAACGCCGTGAAGGTGGCCCCGGCGCCCGGGTACAGGGCGCCTACCGCCACGATCAGCGGCGCAGGGCCCTTTGCGGCGGCGGCATGCCCAGCCGCCGTACTCCCCCGCGGCGCTGACGAAGCGCCGCGCAGCGCTGCGCCGACCGCGCGTGCGCTCGGCCAGCGCTCGGCCGGGTTCGCGCGCAGCAGCCGCGCCACCACAGGCCCCAGCTCGCCGGGCAGCCGGCGCAGCGACTCCCGCTGAGCGGGGGAATACAACTGTCCCCCGCTCAGCAGGTAAAACATCAGCGCACCGAGTCCATACAAATCGGTGCGAGGATCGCTCTGCCGCCCTTCGAGCTGCTCCGGCGCCGCAAAGCCCGGCGTTCCTATCGCTACCGTATCGGCTCCCTGCCCTGCCTTGTGACGGCGGGCAATGCCGAAATCAACCAGCCTGACCCGATCCCCAACATCCAGCATCAAATTATCCGGCTTCAAATCGCGGTAAATAATCGGCTCCGGCTGAAGCGAGTGCAAGTAATCCAGCAAATCACACAGCTGCAATGCGATTCCGAACACCTGATCAACCGTCATTCGGTATCCCTGGCGCTCGAACCGCCGCTGCAGCGTCTCTCCTTCGATGTAATCCATCACGACATAAAAATAGCCATGGCTATCGGGAGGATAATAATCCACAATATCCGGCAAATTCGGATGATGTAACGTGCTCATCAGCTCTGCTTCGGCGAGCAAGACCCTCCGCCAGCTAACCGCCTCCGACGCACCCCCTTTTCCAACATACGTCTCTTTCACTGCCCAACGCTTGCCGTGGAGCTTGTCATCCTCAGCCAGCAGAACCCGGCTCATACCGCCATGACCAAGCTCCTTGATAATTCGATATCTTCCTGCCAGCGTACATCCGGGCGTCAATTGACCCTGTGCAGTATCCAAGCATCAGCTCCCCCTTGAACTCATTTGCATATGGCTTACCTATTTAAAATGCTTCCGGCCCCCTCTTTTTTCCCAAGATCAAAGCGGTTATCCTTGCAACTTTTACCCCCCTGTGACCTTAACCGAGCATAAAAAAACGCCCCAACGGCATAGCTCTCGCTATGAGTTAGGGCGGTTCTTCCGCACGTGTCATGGAATTTGATATAAAAATATCATATTATTACCAATTGAGTCAACAGGTATTTTATTGGTTTACCCAGTTCGGAATATGATGGCCAAAATATTTCCCTATTTTCTCAACCTCGGTCATAACTCGTCGAATCCCCTCCTCCGTCCGAAACCAATTATCCTTGGTAATCCCTGTTTTATCCGTTACAGGAGCGACGAAAAATTCGGTTTCCTTGGGAAAAACGGTTTGATACGTAAGCAACGCCCTTCTGGAATGCCCCGCTTTACAGGCGAGGATTATCTTTCTTGGACGGATCCCGGCCTCCTGCAATACCTGCCACGAAAGGCGCGCGTTCTCAAACGTATTTCGGGCTTGGTCTTCCTTCAAAATGGCTTTCTCCGGTACGTCTAACGATAGTGCGATATCCCGAAGAAATTCCCACTCCGTCGAAGCGACGTGTTTGGTAGAACCGCCGGAGGGCAAAATTAACGGAGCCAATCCCTTATGGTAGAGGGCGGCTGCATTCTCCATCAGCTGCGGATGACTTCCGCCCGGCACCAAAATCACATCCGCTTCCTCCAGATCGGTCTCTACAAAAATCAATTGGGTAATGCAGTCAAAAGGATACAGCATCAGGTGCCTCCTTTACCGATAATGGGTATCTTCAGTAACTATATTCCTCTGAACCCGGGTTAACCATGATGGAAGGCTGATGCTCTTATGATACTTTACGGGAAGTGGAAAGGGTCCACCCTCTACATCGTTTGCCCTAATGCGCGCCCATCCTTCCGCCTGTTCTGAGCAAAAGGGATAAGCGTCCAACGTACTGCGAGCCCCCTGCCGGTCTATCCTATGAAAAAAGACATACCATCAGGCGTTAAATACCTGCCCAGGTATGTCTTTTGTTCAAACCGTCAAATCCTCCGGCCAGTGCAGCTCAATTCCTTCGGATACCAACAGTGCCTGAAACGACTGAAGATGAGCCTCGTTCTCATGAACCTCGCGAGGGATAATTCCGTGCTTTAACGCATATGCAGCGAGGTATCCCGCCGATTCGCCGATATTCCATTCGGTCGGGTGAAGACGGTAGCAGCCGTTGGATATTTGCGTCGTGCCAATGTTTTTGCATGCCGGCAGAACGTTGGTGACACGGACAGGCAGCAAGGCGCCAAGCGGGATCTCGTAAGGGTAGCTAGGGACGTAGAAGTGGCGCTGTGTGATGGTGGTCGGATGCAGATCGAGATGATAGCTGCCGACACCGACGCTGTCACAGTACACCTTAATTCCTGCTTCGCCGCGCACCTCCTTGCTTACCTCGTTTTCCGTTACGGTGTATACCGCCTTGATCCTACGCGATTCGCGTATGTAGGGAGCCTTGGCGAGCCCGTCCTCGGTGCCCAGAACGTCCCCGCGAAGGCGGATGCCCGGATAGCCCTGACCGCCGTCCAATCGGGGTGCCTCCGTCTGAAGCCAATAGACGAGGGAGAGGCTGAGCTGGCGGGCACCGTACAGCTGCCGCTGCCTTTCCTCTTCCGATACCCCGAGGATAGGTCCCAGGTAGTAATCGTTTTGCGGCCAGTTGATCAAAGTAATTTCGCCGCTGTAAAGCTTCGGCTCCTTTAAGAGGGACGGATCGAAAATGCGCCGGTAATCCCATAGGGATACGATCCCTCGGTCATTCGGAAACAACGTGTATTCCTTCGTCCGGTTTGGATGATGCGGGTCCATCGCCTGCCAGCTTAAGATCGGAAAGCGTGAGAAGCTCGGGACATACTGCTTCCAGTAATCGTACATCTCCGGCTTCTCTATCGTATAATCGCTTCCCTCTACGTAGTCCAATGCAAACACGTGGGTGATGGACTGCATATCCAACGGGTCAGCCGCATCCAGCGCATGGGGCTCTCCGGTTTCATTCCGGGACTCGGCCCCTGTAACGTGTTCTATTCCCGCCAGCGGTAGCAGATCTCCGCATTCGGTGGCATCCAGAAACATCGGCCCGCTTAATTCATACCGCTGCCCCGTACGCCTATGCTCCAGGGTAACGGAACGCACTTGATCCGACTCGGTAACCGCAGCAACAGGACAAACCTCGTAAAGCACAGTGATCCGGCCTCCGTTCACATACGGAGCGAGCATATCCTCGAGGACGCGCAGGGCCACCTTGGGCTCATGCGAAATCCGGCTTACCCAGCCGTTCCCCGGATTGAGCTGCTCATTTCGTGCCGCCTGTTCGTTCAACGGGTAGTTGTTCCGGTAATACTGCCTTACACGGCTGCGAAATTCACGGTATGTCTTTGTACAGCCGAACGATTCAATCCATGGATGCTCGTCGGGAGGTACGGCCTGGCTGGTCAGCTGTCCTCCGAGCCAATCGGTTTCTTCGGTCAAAAGAACTTGATAGCCGCATTTCGCCGCAGCGAGGGCTGCAAGGCAGCCCCCGATTCCCCCGCCGATCACAATGATATCCGCATGCCGTTGTAGGCTCATCGCTATCCCCTCCTTGTTCGCCCCATCTGTGAAAGCTTTCCTATTTCCAAGTGATTTCGCCTAACGCAGCACAAGCGTATCCAAGGCCAGCTTGGCCGCGCCGATCGAACCGGCCAGATTACCAAGCTCCGCAGGCCGGACTACCGCACAGGAGCCTGCACCTTGCAGCGATTCCTGCAGCGCCGGCCACCACAGCTCCTTAGCATCCGCCACGCCTCCCCCAAGTATGATCACCTGAGGATCTATGCTTACCATCATATTATCGATCACCACGGTAAGCAGGCTGATATAATCCCTTAACGCCCTGGAGCCTCCCGGGTCCCCATTGGCGGCTGCCTTGAATACTTCCTCTCCATGAAGGTAACGCCCCCCGCCATGCTCAGATGCGTGACGAACGAGAGCCGTGCCGGATAAGTACTGCTCTATGCACCCGCGTCGCCCGCAGTTGCAAGCGATCCCGTCAGGGACCAGGACTACATGGCCCCACTCGCCTCCGTTCCAGTGGGCCCCGCGAACCAGCTTGCCTCCCGTCATGAGCGCGCCTCCGACGCCGGTCCCCAGCGTCAGCATGACCGCATCACTCACTCCGCGTGCCGCCCCCACCCAAGCTTCGCCCAGCAAGGCCGCATTGGCATCATTGTCTGCTTGTACAGGGAGGCCGAATTCCGCCATGCCCCAGTCCGACAGATTCGTTCCCTGCCAGCCCGGCAAATTCGAGGTGGCATACACCACTTCGCCCGTGTCGGTATTCACTCGCCCTGCCGTCCCGATGCCGATCGATACCGCGTCAGGATAAGCTGACAGCAGCTCCGATACGGTTTTATGCACACTTCCAAGAATGGCATCGCGACCGGCGGATATATCGGTAGGGTTCCTTGCCTCTAGGCAGATCGCTCCCGATTCATTACATACGATGCCCTTAACGGAGGTGCCTCCGATATCAATTCCGAGAAGATGCATAGCTTTACGGCCTCCTAATAAATTCGGTCGACGACGGAATGAGCCGTCTTTTCCCTCATTAGCTTGGCTTGTGCCTCGTCTCTGCCGGCCAGTCCCAAGCAGATCAAATCCAGCACGAATAGCTGCGATATTTTCGCTGTAATCGAGCCGCCCTCCAAAGGGGATTCCTTCCCCGCGGTCAGCAGGACAATGTCTGCAATGCCCGTAATCGGCGATTTGGCGTAATGGGTGATGGCAATGACTTTGGCGCCTGCTTGCTTCGCCTTGGCCAGCATATGGTTCGTGTCCAGCGTGCTTCCGGATACGCTAAAGCCGATAGCTACATCGCCTTCGCCCATGGAAACGGCAATCATCGCCTGCGTATGGCTATCGAAGACAGCCTCCGAGCGTCTGCCGATCCGGAGCAGCCTGTTCTTGGCGTCCTGACAAGTGATGGCTGAAGCGCCGACACCAAAAAAGTGAACATGCCTTGCCTTATCTATCATGTCTACCGCTTGCTCCAGCTTATCCCGTTCCACCATCCGCAGGGAGGTTTCCAGCACTTGTACGGCACTTTTATACAGCGTCTGTACATAATCCTCAGGCCCCCCGCTCATAGAGCTGTCCAGCCTCTTCAGTCCCCCGTCCTGCGCCAACGCCAGCTTAAAGTCCTGATAGCCTTTAAACCCAATTTTGCGGCAAAAGCGCATGATCGTCGTTTCCCCGACATTCGCCTGCTCAGCCAGCTCCGTAACGGAGTGGTAAATGATCTCGCTGTACTGTTCCAATACGGTGTCGGCAACCTTCTGCTCCGATTTTGATAATGACGGATAGTAGCTATGAATTCGCGCTTTCATGTCCATAATGAGTCCCCGACTTTCTACTCCTCTAAGCTTCACGGTCAGAAATGCATGCTGCCGACCTGACCGATCTGGTTAGGTGTATTGTACCATAGGACGGAATTATTCTCCACATTTTTATTTTTTGGCGGTAATTACTTTCTTGCCAACAAAAAAAATAAGCCGCTGCCTGCTATACAACCCGCAGACAACGACTTCCTTCCTATTAGCTAAGATATCGCTCTTGGATCACCTTCAAATGATGCTTCTCGTGCCCGAGAATAATACACGCCAAAGCAAGCGCCGAGGCAGCGTGACCGTTCACCGGCGAAGTGCGGCTCCATGCCTCTTCAGGCAAACCCGACAGCAAGCTTAACGTTGCCGTGCGCACGGCCGACAGCTCCTGCTGCAGCTGCTTCACGGACAGCCGGTCGAAGGACGCACCTTGCACAAACAGCTCCTCGCTGAAGCCGGCCAGCGGGGTTTCATCCCCCCGGGACGCGCGCAGCAGCCGATAGCTCATCACTCGCTCCGTATCGGCGAGGTGGCCCAGCACCTCCTTTAAGCTCCATTTGCCCGGCGCATAGCGATAGGCGCCCTGTTCTTCGGTTACAAGCTCCAATGCAGCTTGTGTCGCCGCAGCCTGCTCTCTCAGCAGCTGAAGCAAATCCCCCTCCGGCACCGATGCGACGTAACCCTCAAAATGTGCCGCATATTGTCCCGCTTCCGGTCTCATCCTCAAACTAATCGCCCCCTAATTCTGCTCGAACAGCCAAGCAAGAACGCGCTGAATTTTGACATCCCAATAGCCCCACTCATGCGTGCCCGGTTCCTCTTCATATTCCAGCTGCAGTCCCAGACCAAGGCAGTGATCGCGAAACCGGATATTATCCTCATACAGAAAGTCCTCCGTACCGCAGCATTGAAACAAGCGCGGCTGTGTCGTACCGGAGGTCTTCAGACGATCCGCCAGCGTGAAAAGGTCATTATTCGAACCTGGAATCCGCTCCAAATCACCGAAGATGCGGCTGAATTCCACAGGATCCCTATTATTCGCAAGGGCCTGTACGTCCATTGCCCCGGAAAGGCTGGCCGCCGCCCCGTACTGCTCGGGATGGGTCAAGCCCAGCTTGAAGGCTCCATAGCCCCCCATGGACAAACCGGCTACGAAGGTCCGCTCTCTCTCATGAGCCAAAGGGAAAAAGGATCTTGCCACCTGAGGCAGCTCCCGGCTGACAAAATCCCAATACCGGTAGCCCTGCTCCATGTTCGTGTAAAAGCTCCGATGCACGTTCGGCATCACTACGGCCAGCCCGTAGGCGGAAGCGTAGCGCTCGATCGAGGTGCGGCGCATCCATATCGTATGATCGTCCGAAAGGCCGTGCAGCAGGAACAGCACCGGATGTGTGGAGCCGGAGCTTTTTCCTTCCAGCCCGATCTGTCCCTTGGTGGTTTGGGGCAGGATCACATTCATCGAGGTGGACATCCCTAAGGTTTCCGAGAAATAGTGACATTCAATAAAAGCCATGGCTATTCATTCCTCCCGTTATGTACCCGCTTGAGGCTTCTCGTGACCCTCGCCCAAAATTGCCGCAGCCGTGTCCTCATCGGTAATCAGCACATGGATAAGACGCCCGGTCAACGCCCCTTGGATCGCCTTGATCTTACCGCTTCCATAAGCAACTCCGATTCTTAGCTCAATCCGCAAATAATCCTCCGGCGAAGCTCCGACCACCCGATCGCTCAGCTGCTGGTTGGAGAACTGTCCTTCCTCATTATAAAAATGAAAAATCACATCGCCAACCCCGGATTCGCTAAGTATCTTGCTGTCCAGACCGGGAACCAGAGCCGAGCGGATGATGGTGGAGTCCTCTCCCACATGCCCGATACCTACCACGGCGGCACTGACCTCCCGAATCTCCTTCATCATTTCTTGGATGCTCGGGTCAGCTAAGAAGCCGTTCTTGCTCTCCTGGGTAATCGCCACAGCAGGGGCCGGAAACAGCAGCGGCTTTCCCCGAAGCGACTGCGCCCATACCTGGATGACGGAGGCTGCGGGCACAAGGTCCTCCTTGGCACCGGAGCCTCCGGAAAGCTGTACGATGCGAAGCCCCGGTCTTGCATCGCACTGCTGCATCTGCGTGCCGATGGAATATAGCGTTCTGCCCCATCCGAGTCCAATCGCTCCCTGCGTCGGCAAAACGGAGTTTAAATACCTGCTCGTTAAAGCCTCGAACGACCCTGCCGCCTCCTCATTGCGAAACACGACGCAGTCCTTGAGGCCGTACATCTTGTCCAGCTGCCTCTCGAGAGCGGAAGCTCTGGCGCTTTCGATATCCGAACGGATATGGAACTGAACGATGCCGCGCTCCCGAGCTTCATTCAAAAAGCGGGCGACCGAAGAGCGTCCGATGCCAAGCTGCTCCGAGATTTCCTGCTGGTTCATATTGAGCACGTAGTACATGCGGGCAATACGCTCGAGAAAGCTGTCCTTAGACAGCTGCTCGTTGTTGGCCAATTTGCTCATAGTAACCCCACTTAGCGAGAATATCACTTATCTTATGCCCATTTTACCAATTGGGGACGGTTTCAAGCAATCATTCCTTTGACACACCGTTACCCGGTATCATGGACCGTTAGAGCATCCCTGCAATCCGTTCAATGACCCAATACAATCCTACGAGAAAAATACATGCCGATGCGCCGCGAAAGAACCAGGAATATCCTGTGGACTGCCTGCGGAATTTAACCAGCATGGGAAGAAGGATTGCGACAATCGCCAGCTGCCCGAGCTCAATTCCTACGTTAAAAGAAATGAGCGAGGTCACCATGTAGCTCTGATGAAAGCCGATTTCGCGAATGGAATTGGCAAAGCCGAGTCCATGGATCAATCCGAAGAGAAAGGTCAGCAGCCAGCGCCATTTAAATGAAGTAAGGAAGAAGTTCTCCACGGCTACGTAACAAATGGTTAGGGCAATCCCCGCTTCGACCCACTGCGGATATACCGGCAGCAGACCTAACACAGCCAGGCAAAGCGTAAGGCTGTGGGCAATCGTAAACGCAGTAATAATCTTGAGCATGGTCCCGAACCGCTCGGCGATAAGGATTAGGGCGAATAAAAATAACAGATGATCGTATCCGGTGACGATGTGCTCCAGCCCAA
The DNA here is from genome assembly GCF_030167925.1 of Paenibacillus silviterrae. Lineage (GTDB taxonomy): Bacteria > Bacillota > Bacilli > Paenibacillales > NBRC-103111 > Paenibacillus_G > Paenibacillus_G silviterrae. Next base: position 4,685,943 of record NZ_JASKUT010000001.1, on the reverse strand, counting down.
GATTGATATACATAAAAATTACCGTTAGTAAATCCAATGAATTCAACCCTTCCTCATGGTTGTGACAACGACATGGACGACATACATCAACCCCAGCCACGCGAGAAGGACGCCGCTATAGTAAAGGAACAGTGAAATCAGCTGGAATTGGCTGTTCAGCTGCAAATCGGCGACCCGTTGGAGCGAGCCCGCTCCCCAAGCGAGTCCGAAAAAAGCGGCGCACACTGATGGGGATATAAGCCTCTTTCGAAGCAGGCTGTACAACAGCAAGCACACAAACAGGGCGAGCAGCAGCGGAAAGAGCCATGTGAGCTTCAGCCGGTCTGCGGCCAGCCAGCCGATCAAGCTGTACAGGGATGCGTAGGCCAAGGCTGCGGCCATTTGCTTCTGGCGCTTGACGGTCCATGCCAGGTACAACAGAAGCAGCCAGCAGAAGGGCTGAAACAGCATTCCCTGGACACCGGACAGCACGTACTTCCCCATAAGCTTCGCGTCGAAACGAAACCGGCTATCGGGCGCATACCTTACGGTGCTTGCCCCCTTTTGCACGACCCAATGCTCAAGAAGCTCATCCTGCGCGTTGTACAGCTGAATATAGTTTTGATGAGCCTCGTCCCGGTCAAAAATCAGTTCATACCGAATCGTCACGCTTCCAAGCTGCATATCCGACGTGTATCTTAGCCTGATCTGTACCATCCGGTCTTCCGTCTGCTCTTGAACGATCGTTCGGAGGGAAAGAAGCTGCGGTTCCATTCTCTGCTCATTGTTATACAGCGTCAGCCGGTTTTGAGCATACTCGGTGATCGGGTCATGCTGCCGCTGCAGCTCCTCCTCGGAAATGACGTTATCCGCGTTGCTGTCATACACGTTCATGACGGGAAACGGCAGCTGCACCTCGTAGTCCACCGTTTTTCCCCCTGACAACCGCACATAAGAGTATCCGTTGTTCAGATTATGTGCCTGTACCCTCTCCGTGCCCAGAGATGTCCATAAGGCAACGACAGCCAGAAAAAGGAGAACTGCCCGTATCACTTCAGGCTCCAATCCTTCTCCGTAACCACATCCAGCTTGGAACCGTCCGAAGCGATCAGAATGTTCCCGTGAAGACCGGTAGAATATACCTTGGCGTTATTCCGTTCATAGCGCTGAAGAATCTGTAAATTGTTAAAAATATTGGAGCTCAGTACGGCCACCTGCGGCGAAACGGTTTCGACGAAGGACGGAGAGGAGGAGGTGGCATTTCCATGATGCGGTGCGTGCACCATATCGGAGTCCAAGGATTTCCCTTTTAGCTCTACCAGTTCCAGCTCCTTATCCTTATAAATATCCGCCGGGAACAGGAAGCTGCTGTTTTTATAGGTCATCTTGATGACCAGAGAATTCGCGTTCAACACGCTCGTATCGAATGTTTTCACCGCGTCAGGCAGGGTGCCTTTGGCAGGGCTGAAAACCTCAAACTTCACGTGCTCTCCAAGCTCGAACGTATCCCCTTCCTCCAGCGTGCGATGCGGAATCTGCTTCTTCTCTACTTGAGCCATTGCGTTTCGATACGCGCTTGAGCTTGTGTAAGGCAGATTCTCGGAATAGAAGGCTTTGGCCTCCTTCTTCGCCAGAATGGAAGCATACCCGCCGATATGATCCGAATGCGGATGCGTATTGAAGGCGATATCCAGCGTTTGGATACCGAGCTGATCCAGGTACTGAACAATCTGGGAGCCCGCCTCCGGGATGCCCGCATCGATCAGCATCGTTTTGCCGTCCGGTGTGATGATGAGGATGGAGTCCCCCGTGGCCACTTCCTTATTGGGCATGTGAAAATAACGAATGGTCAGCCGGTCCTTATATTTCGCCTGATCGAACACCTCTTTCGTCCGCAAAGGCGCTTGCTCCTTGCCGGACTCTCCGGCCGGAGCCACCGGCGCCGCAGCCTGCTGAGGCTCAGGGTTCACCTGTGTGCAGGCCGCGGTAATCAGCAGCCCAGAGATGACCAGGGCACCGCTTATTTTCATACCGTGCTGCAAGAATCGGTTAGTCATTGCGTATGCCTCCTCTGAGAAGAGGCACGGTCTGTTGGGCCCAGTCAGCGAAGCGGCCCGCCATGATGCGGTAGCCTTCCGCATTCGGATGAAGCAGATCAGGGAAATAGTCTGCATACTCTTCTCCAAACAACGTTAGCCCGTTAAGGTAGTAGAGGTGGCGGTCGCCTCTCGTTTGGAGCATGGAGACGGCGGCTTCGATGATCTCTCTTATTTTGACAAGCTGCAGGCCCACCTTATTGTCCGTCGTCTCCCGTTCCTTGGCATAGATTGGGGAAATAACCGCCAGCGGCGTGTGCGGATGCTTCTCGCGAATCGTTTGCAGAAAGCCGATTAAAGCCGGAGCAAAGGTTCGTTCCGATAAGGAGGAGCCGCCCATAATGTTGACGCCCACGCAAACAGACACAAAGTCGGCGGGCAGGTCCCGAATCATGCGGGACACCATCGGCTCCATATGGCAGTTTGCCGCAAAACCTAAGCAGGTCAGCTGCAGTCCCAGCTTTGCCGATGCTAAGGCCGGCCAGGTCTGCGAGGGACTCTCCGCCTCGACACATTGGGTAATGGAGCTGCCGTAAGCCACCCATCTCGGTCTATAATCCTCCGGGATTGTGTATTCGGCATCCTCATCAATCCACACGCCCCGAATGCGAACGGGCTGCTTCTGGGATAAATAAAGCTCCACCAGCTTGTCCCCCGGCTGATTCAGCTCAAACACAAGGAACGGAGTATACGTATCCGCTTCCAATTTGCCGGTTTGCACGAGTTTCCCGTCGATCAGACAATCCACCTCTAGCTCGTAAGCCTCCCGTTCGAATTCAACCCGCAATTGGCTTGTATTCGTTTGTAAGCGAATTCGGACTCCTGCCGGGATTTCCGCTTTTCCGTTGATTGCCTTCGGGTGAAACAATTCGGCATCCTCGTAGGGAATACGCCATGGCTTGACCCATTGCTCCGTAATTTGCAGGGAAACGGCCCCCTGAAAAAGCTCATTGCTTATTGGAATCGCCTTCATGATGTCTTATGCCCCTCTGCTTTTGAGTTTGATTTCATCAATGTTCCTTAGGTAAATAAGTAAGAAGCGCCATTCTACTAGAATGGCGCCAATATCGCTTGATTGTCAAGCCATAAAAGAAATAAGACCGGACTATTCTTTGTTGCACGCCAGCACGTAATGCAGCACTTCCGCCACACCGTGCTCCACATTGCTTGAGGTGACGCGGCTTGCTATCCGCTTCAGCTCCTCCTGGGCATTTCCCATGGCGACGCCAAGACCGGCCGCTCGGATCATAGCATAATCGTTCATGCTGTCCCCCACGGCTACGACTTCCGACATCTGTATGCCCAGCAAAGCACACACCTCCGACAAGCCGCTTGCCTTACTGACGCCTTTCGGATTCAGCTCAAGGTTGGTCGGGTGGGAATTCGTCACCTCGAGCTCTCCCATGGCCTCGATCCAAGACTGAATGCCGCGGAGCTTCTGCTCCTCCTTGGAGTAGAAGCCGAACTTGAGCCATTGCTGCTCTTCCCACGGCAGCTCCCGCCATGTATCCTTTGTCATTAGTCCGTCCGGCGTATAAGCCCAATACCAGGCATCCTCCTGAACGGCCTTCTCGTACAAGGATTTGACGACATCCGGCTGCAGTGCTTTGCGCGAATGCAGCATGCCCGGCGCCTTCCATACCTCTCCGCCGTTCACAGCTACAATCGGAGCCTGCAGTTCAAGCTGCTCCACATAGGCGGTAATGTTCTGAATGCCTCTGCCGGTGGAGAACATGACAACGACGCCATTATCCACCGCTTGACGAATCGCGTCCGCATTCTGCTCGGAAATTTGCTTATGTTCATTTAATACCGTTCCATCCATATCCAATGCTACCAGCTTGTAACGCATATGCCCTCCCCTATCCGGCATGCAACCGAAGTCATCTTATGTGCGTCGGTTTGCCGCCTTTCGAATTTCACTTACATAACGGCTTGTGATCAGCTGCGGCCGGGTAATGGCGGAACCGACAACGACGGCGAATGCCCCTGCTTGCAGAGCCCGAACGGCATGGGAAGGCTCCCATATGCGGCCTTCTCCGATCACCGGTACGGATAAGATCCGGGAAGCCTCCAGAATCAGCGGAAAATCGGGCTCCTCCTCTTGTCTTGAATAGCTCGTATATCCGGAAAGAGTCGTGGAAACACAATCGACACCCAGCGCTGCGGCATAGACCGCTTCCTCCAGGGTAGAGATGTCCGCCATCATGCGGATTCCCCTGGAACGGATATACGCGACCAGCCCTTCCAGCGTCTCCCCTTCGGGTCTGGGACGCCGGGTAGCGTCAAAGGCAATCATGGAGGCTCCTGCCTCGATCAGCTCATCCGCTTCTTTGGTTGTCGGCGTAATGTAGATATCGCTATCCGCATAATCCCGCTTTACCAATCCTATGACGGGCAGCGGCGTCGCTTCCTTAATGGCCCGCACATCGTCGGCCCCATTCGCCCGGATGGCAACGGCGCCTCCCTCCTCGGCAGCCTTCGCCATCCTGCCCATAATGAAGGGACTGTGCAGGGGTTCATCTGCAAGCGCCTGACAGGAAACGATGAGTCCGCCCCGAATGGATGCAAAAAAGGAATCGATCATACAAGCTCCACTCCTTCGAAACGTGTCCGCAGTCCGACCTCAAACATACGGCTCCATGGCATCCAGCAGTCCTCTATGACTACTTTGCCTTGATCGTCGTTCATGTGATCAACTGCAAAACGCTTCAGCTCCCCCCGGACTATCGCAGCCACCTTCCCGCGAGGGCCATCAACGGCAAAATAGTTCATGCCTAGCGCCGGAAGCTCCTGATCCGTAACTTTCCTTCTCACATAAGAGCAATACCCAGCATCCTCCGTGTAGCGCAGGGCAAGAAAATCACGGTGGGCTTGCGTATCCCCGAAGATCGAGAAAATCATGCCCTGAGCCAGCACGGTACCGAGCGTATTGGAGCTGGTGTTCCAGCCGGCGTAGCCGGCCATCTGAAAGAGCAAGCCCTTGCTGCGGAGCAGCTTGACCAGCTGCAGGTCGGCACCGTTGGCATAAGCAATGTCCGCTACGGCGACCGGCTTGCCCAGCATGCGCAGTGCATAATCGCCGTATTCGACAAGTTCAATGATATTGCGCATAACCTGATAGCCGACGTCGGGCGCAGCCTGAGTTACCGCTTCCTTCATCGTATCACCCGGCGTATTCACCAGCAATACGATGTCAGCCTCCCGGGCCGACTCCACGAGCATGCCCCCTGCTGCAAGGATATGATATTTTAAGCTCTCATAGAAGAGCCTATCTTCGTAGGACGGAATGATCAACGGTCCCCTGGTGCCGGAAAACCGCGGATACACTGCAGGTATTCTCCCGTGGAGCCGGTTCAGCATCCGGGCCAGCAGCGTACAACCTGCCTCGTCCGCACCGGGATACATATAGGCTTGCAGCTCTACGCCGAGCTCTTCGATTCTGCCTCGCACGCGCTGTTGATCCAAGGCGGTCCAGCCGTATGGAGCGGAATCGTCCTGCGGAATGATCATGAAGTCGATGGTCCCGTCGGCTACATAATCCAATGCCTTCCGGTTCAGCTCTCCGTTCACGGCACGGCGAGTCAGGTAATTATTCAGATACTCCTCCGGCAGCCGAAGCTCAATCTCCGCCAGCTCGGCCAGCTCCTCCTCCGCTGCCAGACCCAGCTCTTGACGATGCCCGATGTACCCTTTACGGAAAATTTCTCTGCCCCAATCCTCATAATAATCCGGCTCCTCGTCACTGGAGGAATAACGCGGGCAGCGCATGATGAGCTGAGAGACGTACAGCGTCAACCGCGGATTGATCTGCTTCAGGCGGCCAAGTCCCTGCAGCAGCTCCAGCCCCCGCTCTACGGAATCCATGTGCAGCCTTGAGGGAATGATGCCCCCATACAGCAGCATATCCAACGACAGAATCGCTCCATCCGCATCGGCGGCTTCCTGGAGAAGCCAGCTCCAAAGCCCATCCACATCCCCCGGCTGCTTCTTCCTGCCGAGAAGCTCCAGACCGGGTCTGACCAAGGTGACATCGGTCCCCAGCGCCATGAGCGCCGGAAATTCATAATTGCAAGGACGTTCGTCGAGCGGTACGTAAATCATTTTCTTATGCATGACGGACTCCTCCCTCTCTCTATCCTAATCATCCGTTCTATTCTTACCCCTTCACCGCACCGGACACGCCTTCCATATAGTAACGCTGCGTGAATAAAAATACCACAACAATCGGCGTCACAGAGATGACCGTGCCTGCGGCAATCCAACCGAAGTTATAGGAGAACTGTCCGTTCAAAAAGGTCAGAGCCGAGGCGAGCGGATACATCTTCGGATCCTCCAGAATAATCATCGGCCATAGGAAGGAGTTCCACGCCCCCATAAATTCAAGCAGGCCGATGACGGCAATCGCGGGCTTCACAAGCGGGACATAGAGCTGAAGCCAAATACGGAATTCGCTCGCTCCGTCCATTTTCCCCGAGTCGCGAAGCTCTGCAGGAACACCCATGAACGCCTGCCTCATCAAGAAAATGTTAAATACCGCAACCGCACTAGGTATCACCACGCCGAGATACGTTCCAACCAGCCCCAGCCACATGACGGTTAAATAATGTACCACCATTCCTGCGGCAGCCGGAATGATCATGGTTGCGACGAGCAGCGTAAAAACCAGATTTTTGCCCCGAAAATTCATGGTTGCCAGCGGATAGGCCATTAACAAGGCAAATAGGATGTTCGCCGTTACGTTTAGGACGGTTATGACGATTGTATTCCATATATACACAGGAAAGTCCATCGATTTCCACACTTCAATATAGTTGTCGAGCTTGACAAACGTCGGGAAAATCGCGGGCGGAAAGGAAAACGCATTTTTCCCCGGCATCAGCGAGGTGCTCAGCAGCCAAAGGAAGGGAAACGTCATAAACACGGCAAACAGCGCCAGGAACAAATAAATCAAAACATAGTTCACGCTTTTCTGAATTTTCGCTTGCGTCCGGACGGTGTTCATCAGTAAGAGTTCACCCCGCCTTTGCTGTTAAATCGGAATACGATGACACTCATAATGCCAAGAATCAAGCTGACGATCAAGCCGACCGCCGAAGCATAGCCGAAGTCAAATTCCTTAAATCCTTTATTATAAATGTACAGACTGGAGGTGAGCGTAGCTGTGCCGGGGCCCCCGCTTCCATTGCTCATAACGAACACCTCGTCAAATACACGCATAGCCGCCATCAGAGAAATCAGAGTACAGAAGAGCACGTAAGGACGTAGCATGGGAATGGTAATCTTGCGAATAACCTGGCTTCGGCTCGCGCCGTCGATCATGGCGGCTTCGGTCAGCTCCTTAGGAACCGATTGCAAACCGGCCAAATAAATCATCATGTAATATCCCAGCCCCTTCCACATGGTAACGAACATCATCGTATACAGAGCTGTGCTTGCGGAAGAAAGCCAGCTGATTTTTTCCGTTATCAGTCCTGCGGATAGGAGCAAATAGTTCACGACGCCGTTTGGACTGAGCAGCCAGCCCCAAATTAAGGATACGGCTACCATCGAAGTAACGACGGGGATGTAATACGCAGTCCGAAACCATTTCACACCGGGTACGGAGCTGTTAACCAGAATGGCCATAAGTATCGAAAAAACTTGGATAAACGGCACAATGAGAACGTAAATAAATGAATTCAGCAGGGACACGCGAAAATCGGGATCATTGAAAGCCCTCTCGAAATTTTTGAAGCCGACATAGCTGGTTTCTCCGATGACGGAGTAGTCCGTCAGAGCTAACGGGATGCTGTAAATGATCGGCCAAAAGATAAAGAGCGCAACCAGCAGCAGTCCTGGTGCCATGAACAGCCACGCCGTCAAGGCATCTCCGCGGAACCATTTTTTACTCACGGCGGATGTCATATGCCAACTCCTCCTCTCTATAAGAGATGGAGCTGCCTCGGACAGCTCCATCCAGCTTGATAATCGTTATTTCAGAACATTGTCAACATCCTTGGCTGCTGCATCCAGCTCCGTCTTGATGTCCGCTCCGTTCAAGAAAATGTTTTGCAGACGTTTATTAACCGCCGTGTTTACATCGCCTGCCTTCTCCACGCCAAGCAGGAAGTCCGATGCCTTCTCAAGACCCTTGGCCGAAGCAAGCTTCGCTTCCGCTTCCAGCGACCCGTCCGTTTGCGTATAGAACGGATCCTTAATCGAATCCTTAGTGGAAGGCAGCGTATTGGCAACCTTGGAGAACTCCAGCTGATTCTTCGCATTGGTCAAAAAGACGCCGAATTCCACAGCGGCCTTCACATTCTTGGATTTCGCCGGCACGGCCATATTCATCGTGTTGGAAGTACGCGTACCGCTCTTACCAAGTGGAAGCGATGCCACAACGGTGTTCTGATATACTTCCGGTGCCGCCGTCTTAATCCGGTTGATGAAGGTCGTTCCGGACATTTGGAACGCTGTCTGCTCGCCCGCAAAGTAGGCTACCTGCTTATCGAAGTTTGCATCCTCCTTAGGAATGACGCCTTCCTTGTACAGCTTCGCATACTCATCGATAAACTTAACGCCTTCCGGTGTATTGAAGGCAGCCGTCTTCTTATCCGCAGATAGAAGCGGAATCCCTTCGCCGCCGAAGATGGAGCTGTTGATCGCTCGGGCAAAGCCTGCTGCACCGGTCTTCTCCTTAATGGTGCGGGCCCATTGGAACAGCTCCTCGCGGGTTTTCGGAGGATTCTTCGGATCCAGTCCGGCCTTCTCCACCAGCTTCTTATTCATGAACAGAACACTGGCGCTAGTGTACCATGGCAATCCGTAGGCTTTGCCGTTCAGTACGGTGGAGTTATAAATGCCATCGAAGTAAGCCGCCTTCTGTTCGGGAGTGAGATGCTGATTCAGGTCCGCCAGCGCTCCCTTGCTGCCCACCTGGTTCGCCAGCTCGGTATTCAAGTTGACGACGTCAGGCACGTTGCCGCTGGCAACGCTCGTCAACAGCCGGCTTTGAATGGCATCAATGGGGAAGTCCTTCCAATCAATCTTCACATTCGGATGCGTCGCCTGATACTCGGCAAACAGCTTATTGAAGTAATCATTGAACTTAGGCTGCAGCGAAATGGTCCAGAATTCAAGCGTAACCGGCTCATCTTTAGCCGGAGCGGCGGTGTTCTCTGCCGGCTTGCCCGCTTGCGGCTTGGATTCTCCTTGGGAACACCCGGCAATCAGACCGGTCGCCATTAAGGCAGCCATACTTACGGATAAGGCTCGTTTCATGCTTGACTTCATCTACATCTACTCCCTTTTCCAATAAAATATTTGTAATCTTCAACAAACCGAGGCAGCTGAGTCTAGTAAGAAAGCGCTGTCGAAGATGAATTACACCAGCTCCATAAACTTCCTGAAGCAAGTATATCATCCGGTGGATATTTACGCCATAAATATTTCTATTGGTGGTAATTTTCTTCATCCAGCTGTATAAAAAGGAAGCCCCCGCTTTTGCCGGCAGCTTCCCTCCAAGCACAACTTCCGTCTTTTCCCCTAATACGTATCGCTTCAGGATCTCCCAATGCACTCCAGGAAGCGAGCCGGCTCATCGGTCGCATACCAGCGAATCCCCAGCCGCAGCAGCTCCTGCATCGTTTCTTGATTGAACTGGAACGGCAGCACCTCCAAATCGATCCCTGCCTTCTTCGTCGCATCCAAGGCATAGCTAAGAAACTGCGGGTCCAGCTCGTAGGGCCATGGCGCGGAACCGACCGATCCCTTAAGGTGGAGCTGGATCTGATCCAAGCCTTCGAATCCGCTTTGCAGCGCCGAACTGAAGGTTTGCTTGATGGCCTCCCCGCTGCCGCCAACCCACAGCATCGTGCGCACGCCTTCCGTGATCTGCTTCATCCGCTTACAGTTTTCTTGCCTGTTATGGGTAAAAATCACCTGCCGGTTCACTTCATACCGGTCAATGAGCTCCCCTAGCCGCCTTAAATCTACTTCCTTCAAGTCGAGGTACATTACCCGTTCCGGATAGCCCTGCATCTCCTGGAAGGCTTCCTCTAAGGAAGGAATCCGTTCGCCCGCAAATTTCGGATCGAATTTGCTCCCGGCATCCCACTTGCGGACTTCGTCAAATGTCAGCTCCGAAACCGGCAGCCTACCGATCGAATCAGGGGCAGTCGTGGTACGGGCGATCGTCTCATCATGAAGACAAATGATTACCCCATCCTTGGTCGTGCGAATGTCCGCCTCCGGGATCCCGCCAAGCCCCCAGGCATAACGATTGGCGGCCATCGTATTATCGGGCGCTTCGTAGGCTCCTCCGCCTCTATGCGCCTGCCAATACACGGCATCGGTCCGACTGCCGGGCTCCTGCAGCAGCTCTTCGGCGAAGGACTCAAGGAGCCCCAGCTGGTCCGCGAGCTGAAGGATCGTATATCGCCCGCGCACTTCTTTGGCATAGAGCAGAGCATCCCGCGTAGTATCGCGATCGATCCCGATCTGCTGAGTAGATACGGGCGCACCCAGCAGCTCCAGCAGCTGCTTCGCTTCCGGGGCCAGCTGCAGCAGCAGCGAGAACTCTGCCTTCAGCTCTTCCCACCTTGCTGTAAGCCTCTGCCGCCTTCCCTCCAGCTCCTCCTGCTTCAGGAAAAGCTTTCGATTGCTAAGGACGATCTCTTGAGCAAGCGGCCCGTAGCATCTCCCAACTTCACTTTCCCAGCGGGCCTGCTGCTCTTCCGTTTTCTCTATCATATTCAGGGATTCCACGGGCAGCTCAAGCAGCTTGTTATACATGGAAATAATGAATAAGGTCGCTATGCTCACCTTGACCCCATGCAGCTCCGGATCATGCCCCTGCATGACGTGCAGCATCTCCCAGTAATGAGACATGTGGTGCTCCGACCCGGACGCAGGACGGGAGTTGCCCAGCATCTGCATGGCGATTCCCGAAAGCACCAAGCCTTCCATTACATAACCTACGGCTTCCTTCTTGCCTTCGGCTAAGCCTTGGACATGATTGATACATAAGGACAGTGCTTTCACCATCATTTGTGAAATAAGAGGACAGTAATGCTCCTCCTCCACCGCAGCCGCCAGCTTCCAATCGCAAAGCGCCGTGATTTTGGCCAGCATATCCCCGAAACCGGCCGCCATCATCTCCCGCGGAGCCGCAGTTAAAATATCCAGATCCCCGATAATGGCCGCCGGAGAAACGGCAAGGAACGTTTTCTTGAAGCCGTCCACAAGCAGCGGCGATCCGGTAGAGGCATACCCGTCCATGGATGGTGCGGTGGCTACGACAAGATAAGGAAGGTTCAGCTTATAGCTTATATATCGGGCTGTATCGTTCAGTGTGCCTGCGCCCACAACAATGATGAATTCCGTGTCCGGTTCGATGTCGATCAGCACTTTGCCCAGTGCCTTTTCATCCGCGTACAGGTTCTTCTCATGATTCACGCTAAGCGTAATATCGAGTCCTTGCTCGCTTAGCATCCGGTACAGCCGCTCCCCTGCGGCCTCATAGGTACGATCGTCTGCGATCAACAAGGCCTTAGTGCCCAATTGAAGCTCGGCGATCACCTCGTGTACGCGGCAAAGCGCCCCTTCCTCGATGACGACCTTTTGCAGGTCTACCCTGTGCTCCTGACCGCATTCACAGCGATAGACGAAATGGACCAGCTCCTCGAGCCGTTTATCCAGCATCTCTCCACGATAGGCTTCCACTAACTCCTTCATTCTCCTGCTCCTCTCCCGTTACCGATCCCCACTAGACCTTCTACAGGCCCATCTCTATATTGAACATTTGTCTCGTTATAAAGCATTTGTTCAAAATTAGGTTCATTTTATCACACTGTAATTTTGCGTGTAAACATCATTTTACAACGTGCGGCGGCCGGGGCAAGATCGGTTTCCATCGAAAAAAAGACGCCTTCCCCGCAAAGAGTTCTTTCCTTACGTTGAGGCGTCTTTCTTCACTTCAGCTTCACTGGCCAATCCTGCACATGATACGCCATGTCCCAGAACATATATTCCATTTGAGCGCTTAGCTCAAAATGCTCGCGCATCCGCTCACGTTCGGCCGTTGTCGCCCGCTCCTCCGCCCATACGTCAATTCTCCGGCATAGCTCCTGCGTTGCCGAAGCTATTCGTTCCGAAGCATAAAACTGGATCCAATCATAGTACGGATGATCCGGCTGAGGGTTGAACTCCTTGACCAGCCTTTCCCCAATATCCCAGTAGATCCAAGGACAGGGCAGCAGTACACACATGATTTCTCCCAGCGTTCCTTCGTGAGCAACCGTGAGCATATGCCGAATATAATGATGAGCGGCAGGCGCCGGCCGGAAGCCCTGCAGGTCCTCGTAGCTCACCCCGGCGGCTTCGCAGAAGTTTCGATGCGGATGGGTTTCATCGTTAAGAATAAAGCCTATTTTCTCTTGAAAATAGGCCATCTCCTCCCGTGTGGAGCATTTGGATACAGCCAGACCGTAAGCGCGGACATATGCATTCAAATATTCGTAGTCCTGCTTCACATAATGGATAAGCTGATCGGCCATCAGCTCCCCACGGCCCACCCCCCGAATGAAGGGATGATGATAATTGGCTTCAAAAATAGCGTCAAAGTCCTGCCTAAGCTGCCCGGTAAAGCTAGTCATATTGCGCTTCCTCCCCATACCGCCTAAGTGCTGAGACAAGGAAACCAAAAAACCTCTCCGACGAAGGGACTGGTTCGCTGACACAGATCAAGTGGCAGGATCTACGGCTCTCCACTTCCCTACGCTGGCATCACCCAGATCAGGTTCGAAGGGTCCGGGATGGCATCCCGTCTCAGCCTGTCGGCTCCCCTAGTGGTATTTGTAACAGGAAAATGGTACCATATCGGTCTCGGTTAAGCAATGCTTAGATGGCTCCAAAACAAAACCGGCAGCCCCTCGGTGAAGAGCTGCAGTTTCCGTTATTCCGCCGGCGGCACAAAGGTCCGCTTCGCAAGCTCGGCATCCAGCATGAAGAAGGCATTGCTGTCTTTATCAATGCGCTTCAGCTTCTGAATCAGTCCGTCGAACATCGCTTCCTCTTCCACCTGTTCGTCGATAAACCATTTAAGGAAGTGAATGGTCGCGTGTTCACGATCATTCAGAGCCAGATCGGAGAGATGATAAATACGCCGGGTTACCTCCTGCTCATGCGCGTACCCTTGCTCAAATGCATCCAATACCGAGCTGTATTCGTTGTTCGGATCCGACATTCCTTTAAACGTTACGCGTTTGCCGCGTGCGTTTAGGAACTTATAGATTTTCATCGCGTGAAACCGCTCTTCCTCCGCCTGCACAATAAAAAAGTTCGCGAAGCCGTCCAAGCTCTCCGCCGAACAATAAGCCGCCTTAGCCAGATACACCTGGGAGGATAGAAATTCGAAGTTCATTTGGTCATTCAATGCTTGATATAAGGGCTCGTTCAATGCAGGGTGCTCCTCTCAGTACGATCATGTAATGGTCGTCAGACCTTCCGTTATTCCAATATATTGTAACCGAAATTGCCGTCAATATGAATCTATATTATGAACTCTTCAGCAGAGCGCTCAGCTTCTCGTACAGCTCCTCCGGCGACATGGCGCAGATCGTATCCTTCTTGCCGATCTTCACGAAGCATTGCTTGGAGCACATTCGGCAGTTTCCGAGACAATCCTTCTTCTTCTGCTTCAGGTCTGGGTACTGTTCCTTCATCGTTCGGTAGACGGATTTGGTGCCTTGCTTCCAATTCTTGCAGCAGTACTTGATCTTCTTCATGGATGGCAGCCCTTCTTTCGAAAATGTATCCGTTACCCCAAATGATAATGTTTCTCATTCTCACTGTCAACACGAAAAAACGCCTTACCCGAAGAATCATTCCTTCCAGGGCAGGCGTTATAGGATTATTCCTGTAAAAATCCCTTGCTCTTCAAAAACGGCTTCATCTGCAGCCGCAGCGGCTTGGAGGCCCGCTCCGACATCTCGCGCGACCAGACGGTATCCCGCTTCCCGCCGGAACGCTCAAGTATGTAGCTTCGGTACTCCCGATCGTAGGAAGCGACTTCCTCGTTATGCTTCCCTTCATCGTATACATCCGTATGCACCACGGCTGTCTGCGGAAGGCGCGGCCGCTGATCCGGCGCTTGATCCGGGTAACCGACACACATCCCGAACACGGGGTACACCAGCTCCGGAAGCTTCAACAGCTCGGATACTTGCTCAATCTGGTTGCGGATCCCGCCGATGTAGACGATGCCGAGTCCCATCGCTTCGGCCGCTACTGCTGCATTCTGTGCGGCCAGCGACGCATCCACGGTGGCGATGACGAAATTCTCGGTCGTCCGTGCCAGCTCATTCCCGTACAATTCGCAGGTATGCTGCAGCCGATGCAGGTCGGCGCACCATACGAGAAATTCCGCACACTCGGCGATGTAAGCCTGATTGCCTGCCAGCCCGGCAAGCGCCTTACGCAGCTCGGGGCTTTGAACCCGGATGACGCTGTACGCCTGCATGTTGCTGGAGGTCGAGGCTCGCTGTGCCGCGGCTATAATAGCTTCGAATTGGTTCTCGGGTACAGGCTGGTTCGTAAATTTGCGAATGGACCGGTGCTTCAGCAGCAGCTCCAGCGTTTCCTTCACAGGGTGCTTCCTCCTTCTTTCGGTGCCGGAATCACCGGAAGCTTCTTCGGCATGTCCGAACCTAATGCTCTGAGTACGAAGAGAGCCGCCTGGTTAGCCGTCTCCTCTCCATTCTCCACCTTGGTATCCAGAATCGGCGCGAAGTACTCTCGTTTCTTGTGAGCCAGGACGATCCCGACAACCATCATCATGGCATAATCGAGGGAATCATACTGAAACTGCCCAAGAGCCTTCCCCTTTTCCAGCAGCTCTCTTACCTTCTGCCACACCGGATGGGTAAAAGCGGTGACTGAGCAAATTCGCGTTGAATTGATCGTCATCTCCTGCTGCAGGATCGAGCTCAGCTCCGGGTCGGTGAAGCTGAACAAGATCACCTCGCGGACGATGAGCGCAAGGCCCTCGACCGGCTCCTTCAGCAGCTCTTCATATTGTGGTATGCGCTGTCCGGGAAAAAAGCTTTCGAACAGGGCACGGAATACGTTCTCTTTCCCTCCGAAATAGTAGGAAACTAGCGCCACATTGGCACCGGCCTCTTCGCAAATTTGGCGTACGCTGGTGCCGTCATACCCCTGCTGGGCAAACAGCTTCTTGGCGGCGAGCAAAATGCGGATTTTCATATCGGAATCGTTGTGTGCCATAGCTGCACTCCTCATGTCAACGCGTTAGCATTCATTATAATCGTTTCCTCTTGCTGTATGCAAACGTCTCCATGACGCAGAACCCGCTGCAGAACTAGGATAAAGCCGGCTTGCCGGCCGGTACCGGCGCCTTCGCGGCAGCCTCCTTGCGCAGACCGGTGGCTAGGGCACCCAAAGCTGCGCAAACGACCGCGATAGCCGCTAGAGCCCATGCTGCGGAAGCTGCACTCGGTCCGCCGAACAGCAGGTTCATGCTCCCTTCGACGGCATAGGTAGCCGGTAAATATTGGCTAATGCTATGGTAAAAGCTGCCCAGCAGCTCACGCGGTACCATCGCTCCCGAGGAAACTAGCTGTATCGAAAGGCTAGCGATGTTAAGCAGCATGCCTGCCATACCGAACACGATTAAGAACATTTGGGAGAAGAACATAAAGGTAAGCAGGAACAGTGACTGGAACAGCCACATGGCCGCGAAGCCGGCTACGGTTTTTCCTCCGAGCAGCAGTACCAGCGCAGAGCCGATGAGGGCGATGACTACTGATGATACTATATTAATGAGAACGCGGGCACCGTATTTATGCCACTTGGACATTCCGCCACCAATCATCATAGTGGACTGCTGGAGATTCATTCCCATGATCATCGCTCCGACGAAGGAGGCCAGGACAAGCATCATCGGAATCATCTGATTGTTCATCCCGCTGACCGGGTTCGTAAATTCATAATCGGCAGCAACCTTCTCAGCGAGCCCCTGCGCAATCCCATGTGCCTGGGAAGGCGGCAGACTTGCTTGCGTCAGCACGGCCTCCGCTCCTGCGATCGTCGCTTCCTTGTTGATCGATGCGGTGACGCCGGCCGCGACGCTTTGCATCATGGATTTGATCAAGGCCGGGTTGGACTCGTTAATGGAATAGTGAACTTGCGCTTTCTGACCCGCTGCCTGCAGCAGCGGCGTAAAGTCCGCCGGAACGTGCAGCACCATCTGCACCTCGCGGCGATCGAGTCTGGCCTTCGCCTCTTCAGGCGTAGCGCTCATCTCGAGGACGAACGGTAACGCGGATTTCAGATTGTCGACAACCTTGGGGCCCATCCCCTTGTCCTCATTCACAACGGCGATCTTGAGATTCTTCGCGTTATCGGTGACCCCGTCATAACCGGTCATCCACACCAGACTAAAGATCACTTGAAACATCATCGCCGTCACGATTCCGATTACCGTGGTCGGCTTCTTGAAATAAGCTTGTAAAGCTGAAAGCATGCAGATTTCTCTCCTTTGTATGTATCCTTTGTTAAACGTTTGATTTAATTAAACGTTTGTTTAAATAATAAAGGATAGTAGCTGGTCCTGTCAACCCACCAACCACCACCGCAAGGCTCCCTGCCCGAGCGTTACTACAGGGAGCCTTGGCGTTATCATGGCGGTTCAGCCGACTGGACCTGTCGGCTTCCCGTTCATGGCCGCCTGCTTACGCTATCTTCTTAGCATCTAACTCCGCGAAGAATGATAACGAGCAAAATGTAGAGCACGAGAATCGCTCCGGCCGACATCCAGCCCCCATGTGCATGCACATGGTGATGCTGCTGCTTCTTCGGCGCATATACATTGATTTCCTCATAACTAGCGTGAATGTTGATCGGCGCTGAATAGGTAGGCTGCGGCATAGGAGTCGGCATTGGCATCGGCATCGGGGCCGCCGGGGCTTGCGCTACTGGAGCCGGCATCGGCATTGGCATTGGCATCGGTTTGTACTTTTCCATATGAAAGGACACCTCCGTGTAATGGAGCCTTGGGCTTCGTGCCGTAGGCTTTGTGACATGATGCAAGTGTTCCTATCCTGAACACATCAACAGTCTATGGAAAAACACCCAAGCCGCACACGGTATTCACCCAGATGAGAAAAAATAGACGGCTGCCCGGTAAAGACAGGCTTGTGCGGAGGCAGCAGCGGCGAGTGAAGAGCATAGCGAAATGGGAGGGGATTCCGGCTGGAAGGGCGGAGAACCCGAGAGGAAGCCGGAATGGTAGAGAGTGTGCGGGAAAGCCGTGCAGCGGTGTACTTGGGGGAGATGCTTGCCGGAGGCAGGCTTCAGTCGGTATCGAGGGGTGTCTGGGGAAGCGTGCTGTGATGTATTTAGGGGAGATGCTTGCTGGAGGCAGCTTTGGCCAATTTCTAGGAAGTGTATCTTTTAACTGCGTTGAGAGGTCGGGGTAATAACAATGGGTTGTTAGGGAGCCGTGCATTAACGGATTATGAGGGAGTTATCTCGAGCCAATTAGGGAATTTCCGAGGATTAACGGACTTTGAGGGAGCTATATCCGAAAAAGCTAACCCGTCTAAGCGAAAACAACCGATTTCATCCAAAATAACACCCTAACAATCCGCTATTCACCTCAAACGAGCAAAATTCTACTCATTAACACCCTAAAAGTCCGTTATTTGTCAGTTAACTTAATCCCCGCATAGCCGAAAAGGCAAAAAGCCGTACCCCCTTCATCATGAAGGAGGTACGGCTTACCGATTACACATATGGATTGTTCTCGCGCTCAAAGCCGATCGATGTCCTGGGCCCATGGCCAGGGTAGACGATCGTCTCGTCCGGCAGCTTGAACAGCTTGCCGTGGATCGAATCCAGCAGCTCGTTATTGCTGCCTCCCGGCAAGTCCGTGCGGCCGACCGACATTTTGAAGAGCACATCGCCGCCAAACAGATGCTTGCCGTAATGGATGCTCACACTGCCTGGGGAATGGCCCGGCGTGTGGTACATCCGGAACGTCAAGCCGCCGAGCAGCTTCAGCTGCATGCCCTCATCCAAGGCAAATTCAGCGGGATCCGTCGTAATGGGCGGCGTGACGTCCGACCAGCGGGCGGAGCCGTTACGGTTGGCGTTGGTTAGCCAATCGGCCTCGGCATCGTGCAGATACACCGGGCAGCCCTTCAGCTTGCGCAGCCGGTCAACACCGCCGATATGGTCGAAGTGAGCGTGCGTCAGCAGGATCGCTTCGATCGGCATGTCGGCGATGCGCTTCAGGAGCGGCTCAGGGTTCATGCCCGGGTCGATGACGACCCCTTGCTCCACTCCGGGCACCGTCAGCAGATAGGCGTTCGTCTGCAAAGGGCCGAGGGAGAACGTTTCTATTTTCAGCTCATGATTGTCCATGTCCGTCATATCCGCCTTAGAACGAGGACAGCAGCTCGCGCAGCTCTTGAACGATAACCGTCTGGTAGCCGTTGCCCTCGCCGTATTGGCGGCCCATTTCCTCACGAGCGACCTTGATCTTCTCATCATAGTCCGGTGCGTTGCGATCCGGGTTCTCCTGCTTGAACTTGGTCATAACCGCCTGCACATGCTTCGGACGAGGACCCCACTGACCCAGCACATGACCGCTGAAATCCGCGAAAATGACGATCGGAATCGCACGGCCGCCCATGGTCAGGAATTGATCCATCGTATCGGTATGTTCTTCCATGATCAGTACTTCCGTAGGAATACCGGAAATTTCAAGCGCGCGGAACACCACCGGTACGTTGCGAACGACATCGCCGCACCATTCGGCCGCCAAAATCAAGCAGCGCAGATCGTCACGGTTGTTCAGCGACTCGAAGAATTCCTTATCGTCCTCGTTTTCCCACTGAAAGCCGTTGTACAGCTCCTGGAAGCGCTCTTGATTTTTCGCCATGCCCTCCATAAATTGCTTGGGGGAAATCCCTTTCTTGAGCTTATCGGCTACACTTTTGGCCATGATCGGTTCATCCTCTCTTAGGGTACGTCTCTTTTCTATGGCTTATTGTACCAAAAAAATAACCCCCGTCCAACCGGACCGGAGGCATATATCCCGTGCGCGCTATCCGCGAGCTTTATTTCGCTTCAGGAATTGATACAAGATGTAAGCGGCGGTAAGCACAATGGAGGCAAAAATAAACGGCTTGACGTAAGGCGCCGCCAATTCATCGATCTGCTCCCAGTTATCGCCGAGCGCCTGTCCCAAGTAGACGAACAGGATCGACCACGGAATGACCGCCAAAGTCGTGAGCACTGTGAATCGGGTCAGCGACATACGGGCCATGCCTGCCGGAACCGAGATCGCGTGACGGACGACGGGAATGAATCTCGCAGTAAAAATAACGCCCGTGCCGTAGCGGTTAAACCACTGCTCCGCTACATCGATGTGGTGCTTGTTGATGAGGATGTACTTTCCGTATCTTTCCAGAAACGGCCTGCCTCCGTAACGCCCGATCCAGTAGACGAAGATTTGGGCAATGACCCCGCCGACCGTGCCGAAGATGACCGCTCCGACGAAGGAGATTTTGCCTTGGGCTACGAGATAGCCTCCGAAGGCCAATACGATTTCACTCGGGATGACCTCAATCATTAGTCCGAACATAATGCCCCACACGCCGAGCCCCTCAACAAAATGAAGCGCCGACATAACCAGCTCATGCAACATCTCTCTCATGATTCCAGCCTCTTCCTCTCTCCCCTGTCAAAATGGAGGGCTTGCCCCTCCCTCTCTAATTATCCTATTCTATCATACTGCTTCTGATGCCGCATCCTTTGCGGGCGGGGCCACAGCTTCGCCGTCAGGCGACACGGTCGATCGAAAGTGCTGCAGGATGCTCTGACGCAGCAGCTCCGCCGGGCGGCCGAGCTCGCGGTGCTTCAAGCGAATGAGGCCGAAGGCGATGTCGCGGCGGCCGAGCGCCGCGCATTCCGCGAGCGTGCCGGCGCCCAGCTCGGCCGCGACATGAACCCGCGGCACGAGGGCTACGCCGAGGCCGCTCTTTACCGCCTGCTTGATCATCTCCATCGAGTCGTACTCGATGGTGCCCTTGCAGGCGGCGTGGCTCTCGCGCAGCAGCTCCTCGGCTGCGCCGGTGTACTGGCATCGGCTGCCATAGCCGATGAGGCGCATTCGCGCGAGGGCGGCCCAGCCCTCGCTTGCAATGGCGGCGGCCTCCGGCGGGGCCGCCACCCACACCAGCGAGCCGCCGACCAGCGGCTCGAAGGCGAGCTCCGGCCGCTGCGGGTCGGCCGGGACGATGCCGAGGTCGGCGCGCTGCGCGAGGACGGCTTCCACCGTATCCCGGTGGAAGCCGCCTCCGAGCTCGAGCTCGACCAAGGGGTAGCGCCGCAGGTAGCGCTGGAGCACGCCGCCAAGGTAGGCGACGCAGAACGACTCCAGCGCCCGCAGGCGCACCTGGCCCTGCGGCTCGCCGTCCTCGCGCAGGGACGCCTCCAGCTCCTCGCCGAGCGCGAGGAGCCTTGACGCGTAGGCGGCCAGTTTGCGGCCCGCCTCGGTCAGCTCGACGCCGCGCGGCAGGCGGTCGAGCAGCCGCCGCCCGCTGGCCTCCTCCAGCAGGCGAATATGCGTCGTCACCGTCGACTGCACATAGCCGAGCTGCTGAGCCGCGCGGCTCAGGCTCCCGGTTTCCGACACGACGACAAACGTGCGAAGCAGCTTGCCATCCAATCGCTCCAGCATAAGAGCATCACTCATTTCATTTTTCGATATATATCATCAAATGTATTCATTATTCAAATAGGTATATTCATGATAGCATATCGCTTAGCAAGAAAACAGTCTAAAGAAACAGGTGATCCGTTCATGAACACAGAAACCCAAAAAATGAGCCCGCTTCCGAGACCATGGCTAACCGCCCTACCCGGCCTTGGGGGATTCCTTGCCATCTACCTCGTCTCTTGGCTCGGCGAGCTGTCCGAGCTTTCCTTGCTCATGGCTCCCTTCGGCGCTTCGTGCGTGCTGGCGTTCGCTCTGCCGGAAAGCCCGCTTGCCCAGCCCCGCAACCTTGTCGGGGGCCACGTACTGAGCACGGCGGTGGGCCTGACGCTGCTGTCGGCGTTCGGGTCCCACAGCTGGGCCGCAGCTCTCGGCGTCGGGCTCGCGATCGCTCTCATGCAGCTTACCAAGACAGTGCACCCGCCCGCAGGGGCCGATCCACTCGTCGTTCTGCTCGGCGGGGGCGCAGCCCATACGATCGGCTGGAGCTTTCTGCTGACTCCCGTGCTGCTGGGCTCCATCGTCATTGTCCTTGTTGCCTGGGGCTTCCATCGCCTGAATAGGCGATATGCCTACCCGAAGCAGTGGTGGTAATCGTCCCATTATTTATTAATTTACTTCCTCTCCTCTATCGTGTGACAATTGGGCTGATGCGTCGATGCAACATTATACAAACGACAAACGTTCTTGATGTAACAGAAGTAGGAGAGGAGCCTTTCTTTGAAAAAAGCGATAAACACACTTGCCGTTTTGACGCTCTCAGCCGGACTTCTGGGACTGACGGGCACTCCCGTGAAGGCTGGTCCGTTGTCATTTTCCGATGTGCCGCCTCAGTTTTGGGGCTATGCCCCTATTCAGTGGGCGGTGGACCGCAAGGTGGTCGACGGCTATCCGGACGGCACGTTCCACCCGAACCAGGCGGTTACGCAAAACGACTTTTTGGCGATGCTGATCCGCGCCTACCAGCCGGATGACTTTCGGCCAAACCCACAGGAAAAGGATTGGGCTCTCCCCTATTTGCAATACGGCACTCAATTGGGCTGGAGCTTGGCTTGGACACCTTCTCAAGGCAACCCTCCCATTACCAGAGGGACCGTAGCGAGAATCATCGCGAATGCCGCCGGAAACAACTATACTTTGGATGATTCCGTACAGTACTTGCTGGATACGGGGCTGTCCGACGGAAAAACGGCCAAAACACCGGAAGGCTACCAAAAAAACGATACTCTGACCCGTACGGAAGCCTTGACGTTCGTCCAACGCATGAAGGAAAAGGTGCTCGAGCTGCAATCCAAGCCCCACGAGGAACAAAAATATGCACCTGCCCCAGCCGAGGCTCCCGCCATTCATGCAATCCCCATCGATGAGTATATTAACTTAACGCAAAATACGGAGGTCTATTCGCTACCCTCCAAGGAGGCCCCGTCTCTGGCAGTGATTGCGCCGCAAAGCGTGCACGCCTTTGAAAAGGCGGACAACTGGTATCATATCCACAGTACATGGCTCGGCGATTCGTGGATCTATGCAGAAAGCCAAGCTGCCCGATCGGATACAGACGGATATCAGGCGCCCGCCTTCGTACCGTTGACCGAAATCAAGGGACAATGGGCGTTTGAGCACCAATATGAACAGGTGAGCTTTAATATCGTATATAGTATCGGGGATCATATTTCTCCGAATCTCACTTATCCGCGTGTTGACGGAGCCCCGGCGGGCGAGCCTGTGCCGTTCTCGCTTTCCCTGATCAACCGGGATCCGAATACCATCGCCACGGTCACCGGTCATGATTTTGAAATTCAAATTTTCCGGCATCAGGAGCTGGTATGGAGAGGCAAGGTGCCTGAAGCCACCCGCATTCCGCTAAATACGCTGGCTGCCATGGGGATCGACTTTTCGTGGGATCAGAAGGATGCGAACGGCAAACCGGTTCCTCCTGGAACGTATTCGGTCTACCTCCAGACGCCTGCTTCCATTCAATACCAGGTGGAAGGCAAGGAAGGCGCTTTGACCCAGCCGATAGACCACGTAGCGGATAAAACGCTCGGAGGTACGTTTACCATCCGGTAATGTTTGCGAAGCACCGACCTTCTTTAGGGTTGGTGCTTTCTTTTCTTATCATGAACGAACAAGCCCCGGCATACATTGGTACAAACCTTCACCGGAAAGGAAGGGTGCCCAATGGCCTCATTTTTCGTAATCCGCCCCAAGCATCTCCGATACATGAAGCTCGGCGTCGCCGCTCTGCTCATCTCCGGCGCTGCGTGGCTCTGGTATGAGCAGGAAGAGGACAGCTTGCCCGCGATGGGAGCGGCAGCCGCATCCGGGCAAGAGCGCACGATCCATCTCGTAACCGGCGAATTCAAAGCCACCGGGCCGGATGGGAAAACAATTGAAGCGTATCGCTGGGATCCCGGCACCATCTACGCTAAGAAAGGCGAAACCATTCGCTTGAGCATCTTCGGGGTCAACGGTGCCAGCCATCCGTTCATCATCGACGGCCTGAACGTGAAAGGCGAGGTGAAAAAGGGGCAGGAAACGGTCGTGACCTTCAAGGCTGACAAGCCGGGGGTGTACCGGATCATCTGTATGACCCATCCGGATATCGCCCACAACGGGCCGATGATCGGTTACTTGATCATAGACGAATAACTTGAAAAAGCCGCCTTTCCCAGCGCTTGAAGCAAGGGAAAGACGGCTTTGTTTTTTGCTTAGGAGATCGCCTTTTGCAGCATACATTCCTTACAGCGGCCGCTGATCTCCATGTACAGCTGCACCGGCACGAACCCGGCACCGAGCGATGCCGCCACCGCTCCGGCTACCGGACCGGCGTAACAATCCTCCACGCTGCCGCAGTCCATGCAGACCAGATGATGGTGGACCGTCACATCCGTGTCGTACCGCGCTACCGAGCTGCCGTGAAGGTAAAATTCCTGCACCAGGCCGAGCCGCTTCAGAACCTTTAGATTTTTGTACACGGTCGGCATGCTAACCTCCCTGGGAAAGTCTTGATAGATCGCCCTATGCAGCTGCTCCGCTGAAGGATGGGACAGCTTCTCATACAGATATTCCAGCAGCAGCTGCCGCTGCGTTGTCCTCCGCACACCGGCACGGTCGAGCGCCGCCTCCGCCTCGCTCCTTCGAATCCTCATATTCGAAACCGCCCCTTTCCGCTTACTTCGCAGGAATGAACCTGCTGATATCCACGCCTAAGCCCTTCGCTACACGCAAGCCGTAATCGCTATCCGCCCGGAAGAAATTACATATCGCTCTCAACTGAATGTCAGGATGTACCTGCTTCAGATCTCCGACCAGATTAGCAATCAGATGGGCACGCTCACTATCCGTATAGCTGCGGTACTGCTCCCCCGCTTGGGTGAAATCGTCGGTCTTCTCGATCCGCTGACGTCCAGCATGACCATGCAGCCCCATGCTGCTGTCACGGTACTCCGGGCTTTCCTTCGGACTGTCCGCGTAGCTGTTCGGCTCATAATTGACCGGCGACGGATCCTGCTTCACATTCATCGCCCCGTCACGTTGGTGGTTGCGTACCGCCGCATAAGGGCAATTCACCGGAATTTGCAAATAATTCGCTCCCAGCCGGTAGCGCTGCGTATCCGGGTACGAGAACAAGCGGCCCTGCAGCAGCTTATCCTCCGACGGTTCGATGCCGGGCACAAGTGCACTTGGCGAGAATGCCGACTGCTCCACCTCGGCGAAGAAGTTCTGAGGGTTCCGATTCAGCGTCATCGTGCCGACCTTGTGCAGCGGATACAGCTCCTCCGGCCACACCTTCGTCGGATCGAGCGGGTCGAACGCATATGCATCCAGATCCTCAAGCGGCAGCAGCTGCACATGCAGCTCCCATTCCGGAAACGCCCCTCGCTCAATATGATCGTACAAATCGCGGGTCGCATGGCTGAAATCCCGACCCTGCACTTGGCCGGCATCCGCGGCGCTTAGGTTCACCACGCCTTGCTTCGATTTCCAGTGGTACTTCACATAGGTGATCTTGCCCTGTGCGCTCACCCACTTGAAGGCATGGACGCCGAAGCCGTCCATCTGGCGGTAGTTCGCCGGGGTTCCGTGATCGGAAAATACCCAAGTCAGCATGTGCGTCGATTCCGGAGACAGCGACATGAAGTCCCAGTAGCGGTTCGGCGTTTGTACGTTCGTGTCCGGAGCCGGCTTGAGGGAATGGACCATGTCCGGGAACTTCATCGCATCCCGAATGAAGAATACCGGCAGGTGGTTGCCGACCAGATCGTAGTTCCCCTCCTGCGTATAGAACTTTACTGCAAAGCCTCTCGGGTCACGCGCCGTTTCGGGGGAGCCCGCACCATGAATCACCGTCGAGAACCTCACGAATACCGGTGTTTCCGTACCGGCCTCTTGCAGGAAATGAGCTCTCGTATGCGCAGCCATACTATGCTCCAGCCTGAACACGCCATGTGCCCCGGCGCCGCGTGCATGCACCACCCGCTCCGGAATACGCTCCCGGTCGAAGTGGGCCAGCTTCTCAAGCAAATGATAATCCTCCAGCAAGGCCGGGCCTCGTTGGCCTGCGGTTCTGGAATTTTGGTTATCGCCTACCGGCGTTCCTTGGTTGGTGGTTAATCCGTTCTGATATGGGTTCATGGTTCAGCTCTCCCTTTTAACTATTATATTTAGACTTAATCTAAATCTGTGTTCAAATCATACCATGCCGCTATCATTAGATCATGAAGATCACATGAGAATTGCATGAAGATCCCATGAAGACCCTTCCGCCCTGCATGTATGAAAACTTGGCTGGCCGCAGTTTCCCTTTAAACCGTTCCCGCATACGTTATGGGTAGAAAGGAGCGTGTCATTCGCCGATGAAACCGAATACGCCAATGAAGCACAACCATCAGGAGCTGCCCTCCGCGCGTAAGATCCGCCGTTCCTGTGAGCGCGAGCTGTATCGCGCCCGCAAGAAGCTGGGCCAGTGGATCCCTCAAAATCTGGTGGAGCAGGCTGAGGAAATTTACTATAAGAAGGTTGTTTTGAGTCTTCTATATATTCACGAGAACGGTAGCAACCGCCGGTTGCTGTGCGACTGGTGGGATGAGCATGTATGCCCGGAGATTGCGGAGCTTTGGGGAGTGCCGGCGGAGAAGCTGGCCAAGGCCTTTCGCGATTCCTTCGGGGGATAATAGCGCAACGCCAAAAAGCCAGCGGCTTCGAATCCTCGAAATCGCTGGCTTATCGTTTGATTAGGGATTGGTATTAGTCCAATTTCACATTGCTGCCTGTCGCTTGGGATTCAAACGCAGCCAAAATGACCTGCAGCGACTTCAAGCCTTCTTCGCCGGATACGAGCGGTGTTGTTCCGGCAAGAATATGGCCGACGAACGCGTCTACGACACCGCTGTGCGTTTGCTTCTCGTTCGTTGCCATGGCACCGACCTGATAGCGCTCCACGTTCCCGTTACGCAGCTCGACAATCACATTGTCCTTTGGATCGGAATCGATCTTGATGACTCCGTTCTCGCACCAAATGATCGTGCTGTTATCGCCGCCTTTGTAGTAGGTCCAGCTGGCCGTCAGCGTACCGATCGCTCCGCTTCTCATACGAAGGATACAGGTTGCGTTATCGTCCACGTCTGTACCCTCCTTGTGGATCGTACCGACAAAAGCGCCTACTTCCGACACCTCATCACTCAACAGATGACGAATCAGATCCGCCTTGTGCACGCCCAGATCGCCCATGGCGCCCATCGCCGCTTCCGGCTTACGGAAGAACCAGCTGCCGCGGCCGTCGACACTCCAGCCCTCCGGCCCAGGATGGCCGAAGGCGGTACGGAATGTCAGCACCTTACCGAGCCGGCCGGAATCCAAGATCTCCTTCGCCTTCACATGAGGAGGCATATAACGCTGGTTGTGGCCTACCATAAGCAGCACGCCATTCTCCCGTGCCGCCTCGATCATAGCTTGGCCTTCCTCCGCTGTGGCAGCCATAGGCTTCTCTACGAGTACATGGGCGCCAACCTTCGCAGCGGCAATCGCTACCGGGGCATGCAGCGCGTTCGGTGTACATACGCTTACTGCATCCACTTGCACTTCCTTCAGCAGCTGCTTGTAGTCAGCGTAAGCTTTGGCGCCATGCTTCTCGGCATATTTCTCAGCCCGTTCGATCACCGGATCTGCGAAGGCAACCAATTCTACATGCTCGTTCTGTTCATACTCCACAATATGACGGCGCTGAGCAATCGCTCCGCAGCCGATAACGGCAACGCGTAATTTTTTGGACATGTTCGACTGACACTCCTTTTAGAAATAAATAAAAATTAAACCTGCACCAGGTAGTTGTTCTTAAGCCAATTCATGCTGGTCGCTACGCTCTCAAGCGGCGGATTCTGACAGCGGTCCTGCTCCACAATGATCCACTCCGCTCCGGCTTTGTCGGAGGCGGCAATAATGTCGACCAGCGGCAGCTCGCCGTGCCCCAGCTCTACGGTAACCATCTCGCCCTGTTCACCCTTTCGGTAATCCTTCAGGTGAACCAGCGGCAGACGTCCTGCATACTTGGCGATGTAAGCCAGCGTATCCTGACCTGCGAACTGTACCCAGCCCGTATCCATCTCCACCTGCACCGACTCCGGCGAAGTGGCTGAATAGAGCGCGTCAAATACAAACTCGCCGTCTACCTTCTGCTCGAATTCAAAGGCATGATTGTGGTATCCGAAAATCAAGCCCTCCTTCTGGCAAGCCGCTCCCGCTTCCTTGAACAGCTCGAACAGCGCCTTCCAGGCCTCCGTGGTTTGGTACTCCGCAATCGGCAGCCATGGACAGATGAAGTACTTTGCACCGATGGTTTTTAGGTAAGCGATTTCACCCTGCAGATTATCCCGGATCGCCGCTATGCCGATATGGCTTCCGATCGCCTTCAGGTTCAGCTCCTGCAGCAAATCGCGGACCTCTTCAGCCGTCATGCCGCCGTAGCCTGCGAATTCCACTCCCTCGTAGCCGAGCTCCGCTACCTTGCGAAGGGTTCCTGCAAAGTCCTTGGCTGTTTCTTCACGTAAAGTATACATTTGCAGCCCGATACCCATTTTTCTCATGCCGCTCACGCTCCATTGATTTGATTGTCTCTACCCAGCCGCAAGTGACCTCGCGGGATTAATTCCATTATAAAAAGACATGCCGTATAATGGGTATCAACGATGTGCCTAAGACATGAACTATTTGGCTATTATTATCGTGAAACGGAGGGACCGCTCATGCTGGCCGAAGTATTGACGTGCGGGTATTCTTATCACGCGCAGCCCTTTTTCATCGATCAGCGCGACGGCTTAGTCAATTATCTGTTCCGATTGCAGACTGAGGGCTCCTGCCAAGCCTATGTCGACGGGAAGATGACCACGCTGAAGCCGGGAGATCTTCTTCTGTACAAACCCGGGGATGCCTACGCGTTGTCCATAAAAGAGCATGTTAATGAACTAGGCCAGAATGTCATTGCCAGCGCCGATTATTATGTGGTTGCAGCCGGTTTGTGGCTCGATGAATGGTGGGGAAGAAACCGCAAGCAGCAGTGCGTGCGGATCAATCCGGATGAGAAGCTGATCTCCCTCTGGAGACATATCATTCTGGAGAAGCGAAGATTTAAAGAGGACAATAGGGAGCTGCTGCAGCTGTTATTTCAAGCCTTGTGCCTAAGCATCGATCAGGCCATTAAGGATACCGCCTTGCCGCAGGGACGTTCCTTCACCGCACTTCGAATGAAGGCATTTATTGAAGAAAACGCCGTTTCCCCATTCAAGGTGCAGGATGTGGCGCGGCACGCGGGACTCAGCGTGTCGCGCGCCGTTCACCTGTTCAAGGAATGCTACGGTAAGACCATGATTGAATATACGATGGAGCTGCGGCTTCTGACCGCTATAGAGCGGATGAAGTACAGCTTCATGACCCTCGAGCAGATCGCCGAAACCTCCGGCTTCGGAAGCTACACATATTTTCATCGCGTATTTCGAGAGCGCTACGGGATGTCGCCCTCCGATTACCGGAGGCAGGCGGCGATGAGCGGCAGCGGCCTTATGCCGGGTACGCCTTCTCCGTAAAACCTGAGCCGCTGCCGGATGGGAAAAGGCGGCTTCTTACCGATGGCTATGTTGAACGGTTCTTTGAAGAAAGGAATTCATCAGCAGCGGCAGTGATATCAAGATGGGGGGATCTTCCGGATGCGGAGGGTGCAGCATTGCCTCCAAATGCGGCGGATAGGGCTGCGAGCCGATGACGATAGGCTTCTTCGAGCGCGTCCGCAAGGTAGCTTGAGGAAGAAGCACGTCCTTGGCCTGCATTTCCCAGGCTATAGAAGTCGCCATTAAATAGTACGTGCCCGGCTTCACACCGGTGATGCTGAAGTCTCCCAGGGACGAGATCAGCGTCCCGTACAAAGGCATCCCTTCCGGGATCGGTCTGGCAAATAATCCGATCAGTATTACCCCTTCGAAGGGCACCTCCGCCTGAATCGTTCCCCGAACGGTAGCATACTGCGGAACTGCCGTACTTACGGTTCGCCAATCCGCCAGTCTCTTCAAGGCTTGCAGGTGGTGATCCGCGTGCAGCGGCTGAGTCCGAAATTCCGCCGGCGTCACTCCTACCCGCTCGGTAAACCTTGTCGTAAAGGTGCCGAGACTTTGCTGTCCAATCTCAAGCCCGATGTCGCGAATGCTGTAATTGGTATTCAGCAGCAGCTCCTTAGCACGCTGAAGCCGGAGCGAGGATACATAGTAGAGGGGCGGGAGCCCCATTCTTTCCTTAAAGATCCGGGCAAAATGGTACGGGCTGTACGCCACATGAGCGGCCAACCGATTCAACGGAAGCGGCTCATCCAAATGCTTCCCTATGTAGGTGATGATCTCATCTATTTCTGCATACCGGGCTGTACCCATTCCTGTACCTTCCCTTCCTAGCGCCAAGAAAATAGAACAGATGTTCCCGCATATCATACCACATATTCCCTATTGCCCGAAACCGAAAATTTATTAAGAATTCGTCAAGCCATAGCAGCGATATCGCGAGACTCGTAAATTCTTGTTCCCTCTATGTTATCGTTTGCAGCCGCAGCCATAGCAGCCGCGACCTGCTCCGCCCGAATCGGCTTGTACCTTTCCAATGGTCCTGAGAACAGAAACGGAAGCTTGTCCGCTGCTTTCATCGCCGCCTGCTCCCCCGCCCGCTTCTCCTGCCGGTCCCCGAGCAGCAGCGACGGACGGAAGATGCATAGCTTAGGCAGACCCAGCTTGCCCAACTCCTCCTCCACCTTCCCTTTTACCCGGTTGTAGTAAAACAGCGAACCCCTCTTCGCTCCCATCGCCGTCACGATCAGCATCTGCTCGGCTCCATAGCGTTTGGCCATTCGCCCGAGCGTCATGGGGTACTCGTAGTCCACAAGCTCGAAAAGCTCCTTCGAGCCTGCTTGCTTCATCGTCGTCCCAAGGGTACAGTACAAGGCAGCGCCTTCCACTAGCTCCCCTGCCAAGCCCTCCAGCCGATCGTAATCCACCACCAATTGTTCCAGCTTCGGATGGTCGAGGTTCATCCTTCTTCTGACGAGCACCGTAACCTTGGCATATTCCTTCTGATTCAATAGAATGCGAACCAGCTCTCGTCCTACTAAACCGGTAGCTCCTGCAACCAGCGCTTTTTTCATAAACCTCGCGTCCCTTCTTGATGGGTTTGGGAAAACTAGCCTGCTCGGAATTCCGTTCCTATCCATAGCTCGATCAAACTATATTCTGAATTTCATAACTAGAAAGCCCTTGTGGAATAAGGTTATTCGGCATACAAAAGCAGGAGTACCTCCCCACATTCTCAAAGTTAAGGTTACCAAACCATTACACGAGAAAGGGGTACTCCCATGTATGGTATTCAACAAGAAGTTTGCCGAATTGTTTAAGCTACGAAAGGCCTATTGACGTGTCTTTTCTATCTGAAATTATACTTTGGCATGGGCAAAAAACGGGCTTTTGTCGATCTTGAACTAAATGTACAAAGCGAAATTGGTTACTTGTGGCAGATAGATGGCGTTACCAGGGCGTCTGGTGCTTAACACGGCCCGGTAATGCTCCCTGTAACGTTATGAAATCATATGAAATCACCTTACTGTACCCAATATGTGTTTCATCTGCCACTGTAAGATGAATCGCGTTACAATGCGTCTGGTACTTAACACGGCCCGGTAACGCTCCTTGTAACGTTATGAAATCACCTTACTGTAGCCAATATGTGTTCATTTGCCACCGTAAGATGAAAAAATCACGTTACAGGGCATCAGGAGCTTATATCGGTGCCGGTAATGCTCCTTTAACGTTATGAAATCATCTTAATGGGCAGATTTTGTGCGATTGAATTCAAGTCATTATAAAATTGACTTCAATAGCATCATCACATCCCTTGCCCAACACCTGACGGTCTTCTCACAGCTACAAAAAACCTTGAAGCCGCCGGCGCAAGGCCGAAACTTCAAGGTTGTATCGGATTACATCAAACGGCCCGCTGGCCCGTTCGGATCCAAGATGTCCTTCACCTGCCCGAACGGAATCTCGAAGGTGGGGAAGCCGTACACATACGGCGTGTATTCGTACAGCTGGAAATAAATGCCGATGGCCCGATCGGTTAAGAAATAAGGCTGATCGGGACGGATGGATTTGAACTCCGTCAGCATCGGAATGTCCCTTTCCTTAAACTCCCGCCGGATGATCTCATTTATGCGCTTCACCCAGTCGCTGCCGGGCAGGAACATATCGCCCAGCTTGTATTCCCTGCCGTCGTCCAGACCGAAGGTCTGAGAGCTCTTGTAGGTCAACCCGTGAGCCGCACCCTTGCTGTAGCCGTAATTCTCATAAACGAAGCTGGCCAGTCCGTTCTTGTGCAGCTTCGTCTCGTAGGTTCCCGTAATCGTCATCTCGGGATTGTTCACATACCCCTGTACCCGAATCAGATCATACACCGCATCCAGAATGGAATGATTGATCATCTGCTCTGCAAACCGGCTTCTCAGCCCTAGCACCTGGGGATATTTGACTTCCAGCCTGGGCTTCACCAGCTTCCGCGTGACGATCCGTTCCATTCGTACCCTCGTATCCGGCACCATAACCATTCCCACTCCCTAGGCTCTTACCTAATCGCTAAAGCATTGTATGCAGGAGGGGAATGGGGTGTTCCTGTCATTGCAGCAAAAAGCTCCTATTTGGCAGCAGGTTGAAACAGCTCCAGACGTTCTCCGTCCGGTCCGAAGAAAAAGGCGAGCTTGGCGCCGTCCAGAATGGTTTGAGGCGTTTCGTGAATCATCTGCACCCCGTGGCTCTTCAATCGTGCAATCTCGTCTTCAATGTCGCTTACCGTGAAGGCGATATGATGCACCTTGCCGCTGTCCGACAGCCCGTCCGAGCCACGGCCGATCAGCTCGATCTCCACATTATCCGATCCCGGAAACGACAGGAAGCCGAGCTCCGCTCCGTCCTCCAGCGCTGCCCGCTTCACCAGCCGAAGTCCCAGCACCTCCGTATAAAAACGGATCGATGCGTCCATATCATTCACACGCACACCCACATGCTCCAGCTTATGAATCATGCTTTAGCCACACCCTTTTTCGTCAGCTTAGTATTTTCCACTTATTCCCGAAGAATAGCACGGAAGCACCCGGATTGCAATGAAAACGCATACTCCCTAGTCTTTACAAGACATACCATTGTCCGATTCGACATTATTTGCTATACTGATCTACTGGTTTTCATGTCCGGGCCTTAACAATATAGAAGCTTACTTTACTGCCGAGGAGACTTACACATTATGGAACTGCCCTCATTCGATATGCTCCTGTTTCTGATCGCCGCAGGCTTCGTTGCCGCATTCATCGACTCCGTCGTGGGCGGTGGCGGCCTCATTTCGCTTCCTGCCCTGCTGCTCACGGGCCTGCCTCCGGGGATGGTGCTAGGTACCAACAAGCTGGGCGGCACCTTGTCGTCGCTGACCAGCACGGCGTCCTTCCTTTTCTCAGGTAAAATCAAAGGCAAGCTGGTGCTTGCGCTCTTCCCTTTGTCCTTTGCCGGATCGGCACTCGGAACGTACTCCGTTCACTTGGTCCCATCGACCTTTCTTAGGCCGCTGGTCGTTACGATGCTGATTGTTGTGCTGATCTACACACTGCTTAAGAAAAGCTGGAGCGGCTCCGCCGTACAAGCTCCGCTAACAGCAGGGCGTACGATCGGAGCCGCGGTCTGTGCTCTCGTATTAGGCTTCTATGACGGATTCTTCGGACCTGGAACCGGCTCTTTCCTGCTGTTCCTGTTCCTGCTGCTCGGCTTTGATTTCGTCGGTGCCTCCGCCAATGCGAAGGTGCTGAATTTCGCCAGCAATATCGCCAGCCTGGTTTCCTTTTTCCTGTTGAAATCCGTTCATATCGGGTACGGGCTTCCCATGGGCGTCGCGATGATCTTCGGCGCGCTTGTCGGGTCCCAGTTCGCCATCCGCCAAGGCTCCCGCTATGTGAAGCCGCTCTTCCTCTTCGTCACTACGCTCTTGATCGGCAAGCAGCTCTGGGATTTGATGCATTAACGGGCGGATTGCAGGAACATTTGCTCGAACTCCTGCATAGGTACCGGCCGGCTGATAAAATAGCCCTGGTAGCCGTCACAGCCCATGGCGTTCAAACGCTCCAGCTGCTGCCTTGTCTCCACTCCCTCTGCAATCACCTTTCGCTTCATCCCATGCGACATGGCGATAATCGCCTGCACTACGGCGGCGTCCTCCTCGACATTCGTCATGTTGCGGACGAAGGATTGGTCGATTTTGATGGCGTACAGCGGGAACAGCTTCAGCAGGGACAAAGAGGAGTAGCCTGTCCCGAAATCATCGATGGAAAACCGGATGCCGTGCTCAATCAGCTCCTCCAGCACCGCCTTGGTGGCGCCGGCATCATGGATGGCCGTGCTTTCCGTAATCTCCAGACAGAGATAAGAAGGGTCAAGACCCGTATCCTCTAGGACCTTCTTCACCGTTGCGGCAAAATCCCGCTGCTGGAACTGCTTGCCCGATATATTGACGGATACGCTGAGCGGCTCAAAGCCGCGGTCCATCCACTGCTTCGTCTGGCGGCACGACTCCTCCAGAATCCACTGGCCGATGGGAACGATCAGACCGCTCTCCTCGGCAATCGGGATGAATTCCGCCGGGGATATCGGACCATGCTCCTTCGATTCCCAACGGATCAGAGCCTCCATACCGAACAGCCGTCCCGTAGCAATATCCTGCTGCGGCTGGAAGAATACTCGAAACTCCTGCCGCTCCAGCGCCCTTCGCATACTGCTCTCCAGCTGAAGCTTCCGGCTGACCTTCAAGGTCATCTCCTGATGAAATACCTCTGCGGTGTTTCGGCCCTTTTCCTTCGCATAGTACATCGCCATGTCCGCATTTTTGATCAACAGATCGGTGTTGTCGGCATCCTGCGGATAAAAGCTGATTCCCATGCTTGCGGATATGTAAAATTCCTGCTTTTCCAAAACAAAAGGCTTTCTTAGCTCGGTTAACAGCTTGTCCGTCAGCGGAAAGACATCCTCCGCCCGGCTCACATCCGGAAGCAGGAGGGCAAATTCATCGCTGCTCAATCTCGCCACGGTATCCGTGGGACGAATATGCTTCTGCAAGATATGGGCTGCATGAAGAAGCACTTGATCGCCTGCCTGATGCCCCAGGCTGTCATTAATCATTTTGAACCGATCCAGGTCAATGAGGACGACGGCAAGCCCTGTCTCGTACAAGTTCGCTTGAATCAGCGCAAAGGACAACCGCTCGTGGAACATCATCCGATTAGGCAGCCCGGTCAGTATGTCGTGATAGATAAGATTGTCCGCCTTCGCTTCCGCCTTTTTATGCTCCGTAATGTCCCGAATCACAGTGAAGCCGTGAATCATTCTCCCTTGGTCATCACGTACGACACGGGTGTATACCAAACTGTCCATAACCTCGCCGGACTTGGTAGTCCATTGGATCTCTACATTATCGAGGACATCCGTCTCTCTAAGCTTCGGAATGTGAACCTCCAGCAAGTAGGCCCTTGAGGCCGGCTCCATGAACTCATAAGAACGCTTGCCTACAACCTCCTCGCGGGTATAGCCCGTGCGGGAAAGCCAGAAGGGATTCACATCGTGAATGAGACCGCCTGCGTCAAGCATGTGGGCCATGACCGGCATATTGTGAAAAATGAGCCGATACTTCTCATCCGACTCCAGCAGTGCCAGCTCCCGCCGCTTCCGTTCCTCGATGTTCCATGCGATGCCGTGAAGGAAATGAACCGACCTTGTCCGGTCCCCCTGGGCTTGTCCCAGCAGCTCCATCCATTGCCACCCGTCTTCGGCATGATGGCGAATGCGCACCTCAAGCCGCATAGGACTCCCGTTGTCCATATGCTGTTCAATGGTGCTGTTCAGCAGCACCAGATCGTTGGGGTGAACATAACGGGAGACTACGTCCGAAGACTCGCCTCCCGCATCAAGCCCTTGTGAATGGTATTGCAGGGTGAACCGTTTTGACGGCAGCTCTAATTGCCAGGATGCATCGCTGCCGGGCAAAGCTCTCTGGTTACCGCCGGACAGAAACAGGTCCTTTGGCTGTGTTCGACCCTTTCGATGCCGCTGCACAAAGTAGAAAAGCACAATCCCGACAAGGAAAAGGGCTATGAAGACATAGGTTGAAAGTCCCGGATACATAATTCACCTTCTTGAACACCTGTAGTTGTACCTACATATTTCGACAATAATTTGCAAATTCCTCCTCTAGTCCCAATCTATTATGAAAGAAGCCCCAAGGCTGTCATTCGGTATTTGTTTTACCTGATTACTGCGCCACTCCTCTTGCGGATCCGTTACGGTATGAGGGTCCTCCACGGCCCTCGCATCCTCCCACTCACATTCCACACCGAGCCCCTGCGCATCCCCTGCGTACATGATACAGCTGCTGCAAAATCGTTCTTTCTGCGCATCATCGAGATCAACTACCCGGTTGCGCAAACAGCAGTACACGCGGCCCTGCTGATCGGCTAGGTTCACATGTCGTATGTTTCGCATGCTCATCGCCCCTTTCTTAGCGTGTCGAGGACAAATGTAATATTCATTATATATGCGTGTCTTCGTCGGTATGTGAGGAAATTGTCTCGGCTTGGACGAATGCGATCATACTCACGGGGTTCAGGTTCATGGGGCGAATTCGCGGGTAGTTTTATTGCAGTGGGATCAACCGGAGAAAGGCGGTGGGTGGGATGACATGGGTATAAAATGAAACGGCCGCCTCAGGGCGGAAGCCGGCCGGGGCCAGCTCCGGCGAGGCGGATTCCCGCCTTGCTCGGCTCACGGGCCGCGGCCCTGGCTTGTGGTGCTACGCTCCGCCCTCCGCCTTGGCGAACTGGGTCCGATACAGCCTCGCATAGAGGCCGTCCGCGGCCAGCAGCTCCTCATGGCGGCCGGACTCGGCGATCCGGCCTTCCTCCAGCACGACGATCCGGTCGGCCGACAGGATCGTCGACAGGCGGTGCGCGATAACGAGCGTCGTCCGTCCGCGCATGAGGCCGTCAAGTGCAGCCTGCACGTACGCCTCCGACTCCGAATCGAGATGGCTTGTCGCTTCATCCAGAATGAGGATGCGCGGATTCTTCAGGATCGCCCGGGCGATGGCAAGCCGCTGGCGCTCTCCCCCGGACATCCGGTGACCCCGCTCCCCTACCATGGTGTCATACCCCTGGGGAAGGGCAGAAATCGTGTCGTGGATATAGGCAAGCTTACATGCTTCTTCCAGCTCCGCATCGGAGGCATCCGGACGGGCAAACCGTAAATTGTCCCCGACGCTGGCATGAAACAGGAACGATTCCTGCGTGACAAAGGCGATCTGTGCACGAAGCGATGCCAGCATTACCTCCTTCACGTTGTAACCGTCGACCAATACGGCCCCGGACGTCGGATCATACAGCCGCGCCAGCAGGCCGATGAGCGTTGATTTGCCGGCTCCGCTCGGACCGACCAGAGCGACGACCTCGCCCGGCCTGGCCTCGAAGCTGACATCCTTCAGCGCGTCGTATCCTGAAGCATAAGCAAACCCGACGCCGCGGTATTCCACATGCCCTTTCACCAGCGGCAGTACCGCGGCATGCGGCGCGTCCGACACCTCCGGCTCCAAGTCCTCGTACTCGAACAAGCGCTGGAACACACCAAGGGCAGTGGCCACCTCCACATGAAGGTTAAGCAGCGTCCCGATCGGTCCATAGAGCCGCCCAAGGTAAGCGGAGAAGGCAACAATGCCGCCGATCGTCAACGCTCCGTCCATCACCTTCCAGCCGCCGTACAAATAGATCAAGGCCGTTCCCAGAGGACCAAGCACGTTCACAAACATCCCGAACCAGCGCCCGACCAGGTTAAGACGCAGCTCCAGATCCATCACCTGCTGGTTCAGTCTTGTGAATTCCTTCTGCTGCTCCGGCTCCCGCTGAAAAATTCGCGTCAGCAGCGCGCCCGACACCCCGAAGATTTCGCCCAGCTGGGCGGACATGGTGCCCCGGATCCGCTGCGTTTCCCCGCGCAGTCTCTTGCGCACCTCGCCCACCTTGTGAACCGGCAAAATAAATAGCGGCAGGATGAGCGTAGACAATACCGCCAGCTGCCAATCAAGGGCGAACAGGATGACCACGGTCGTAACCACGATCACCGCCTGCGTCACGGCGGATACGACCAGCGTGGTGACGACATTTTGCACCGCCTGTACATCGCCTGTCAGGCGCTGAATGATCTCGCCCGACTTCGCCTCCGTGAAGAAGCTCATGGACTGCCGCTGCAGATTGGCAAACAGCGACTGCCGCAGGTCTCTCATGACTCCCTGTCCGACCTTCGTATTCTCGTGATTTTGCCATACGCCGAGCAGTCCGCTCGCGAGCGGCAGCACGACCATCAGCCCAACCAGCCACAGCAGCTCCTGCATATTCCCCTCGGGAAGCGAGCTGTCGATAATTTCCCGCATCACAAGCGGGGGCAGCAGTCCGATGACCGCCCCGCTGAGCGCTAGCAGCAGAATACCTGCCAGTGGCAGGCGGTAGCCCTGAAACAGCCGGTAAATCCGGCGTAGCGATACATCCTTCAGCGTAGCCTTCCCACGGCCTTGCAGCCGATGAGAGCCCCCGCTCCAGCCTTCTCTCATAGGTCTTGTCCCCCTACCGGAAATACCTTCTGTACAGCCGAGACGATCTCGCGGGACATCCTCATCACCCGGTACAAGGAGGTGCTTTGCAGGATGGCATACTTTTGCCCTGTATCCACATTCACAATCGCTGCAATGGAGTAATCCCCCAAAGGCGGGAGCAGCTTCCCGAGTGACTTGCCCGGCTCAATCGGCTGGTTCGAAACCTGATAGCTCTCAAGCGATGCCTGCTGCCCCAAGCAAGCGTCAATTGCAATTACCGTGTAATCCTGCAAGGGCACCTGCTTGATCCGCTCCACCATGTTGCTCGCATCCAGCGGCGAAGCCAGAGTGCCAACTACATGACGGTACCCCGCTTCTTCCAGCAGCGTGCCGACGATCGGCCCGAGCGCATCGCCCGTGGACCGATCCGTTCCGATGCAAAGAAACAGCAGCCCGTCGGCCCCTGTACCTTGGGCAGCAACCGATTCCAAAAAGTGATGCAGCTCCTCCCCCCGCAGTCTTCTCCGAAACAAAGGCTGTGCCGAAGACTCCTTCATTCTCGCTGCCCCTTCCGTAATCTAACCCTATGTATCCAT
The DNA here is from genome assembly GCF_030167925.1 of Paenibacillus silviterrae. Lineage (GTDB taxonomy): Bacteria > Bacillota > Bacilli > Paenibacillales > NBRC-103111 > Paenibacillus_G > Paenibacillus_G silviterrae. The sequence continues at coordinate 4,647,307 of NZ_JASKUT010000001.1, read as the reverse complement.
CTATTGTAACATGATCGTACCCGGCATCAAGACGGGCGTTTGGTAACGTCAAGAGCCTCATGATATAATGCGGTCAATCAAGCCTTGAGAAAGGAGCCTGCAACCGTCATGAGCACCTTCCTGTCGATTCTTGCCATTGTATCGCTTCTCTACTGGCTGGCCATGGCATGGGACACCCTCCGGGCCCGCCGTTACATTATTACTATGCCGAAGCAAGCGTCGGCGTCCGGGCTTCCCACACCGCTCGTCTCCGTCATTATCGCCGCCAAGGAGGAGGAAACCTCCATCACCGATACGGTCAAGCATTTGCTAGGCCAAACGTACCCGAGACTTGAAATCATCGCCGTCAACGACCGCTCGCAGGATGCGACGGGCACCAAGCTGGACGAGCTCCGGCGCTGGTCCGAAGGCAAGAGCGGACTCGGCATCCCGCTGCGGGTCATTCACATTACGAAGCTGCCGGACGGCTGGCTCGGCAAAAACCATGCTCTATACCAGGGCTATTTGGAATCGCGGGGCAATCTTCTGCTGTTTACCGATGCGGATATTCTCTTCGAGCCGCATGCCGTTGAGGATGCCGTGCGCTTCCTGCAGCAGGAGCATGCCGACCATCTGGCGCTGCTCCCCAGGATGATAGCCAAAAGCCTGCAGCTAAGGGCGTTCGTGCAATACTTTTTCTTCTCGTTCCATATGGGCATTCGGCCCTGGCAGGCAAACAACGATTTTACCGATCGAGGCGGCATGGGCATCGGCGCCTTCAATATGATTACGCGGGAGGCCTATGAGAAGATCGGCACGCACCGCGCCATCGCCCTTCGGCCGGACGACGATCTGCAGCTGGGCCGGCTGGTGAAGCGGTACCGGCTGCGCCAGCGGCTCGCCGCGGCGACGGAGCATCTGGCCGTCGAGTGGTATCCGCATCTGCATGCGGCGGTCCGGGGCCTCGAGAAGAATTTGTTCTCCGGCTTCGGCTACCGCACCTGGCTGGCTGTGGCTGCCCTGCTCGGCCAGCTTGCCTTCTTCACGGCACCATGGCTTGGCTTGCTGCTGCTCCCTCAGCCCGCCGGATGGTTGTATTTGGTCAGCATCGCCCTAATGGCCGTCTGCTATCTCACGCTTATGCCTTCGACCTCCGACTTCCGGGTATGGGAGTTAATCGCCATTCCGGCAACGTCGCTCTTCTTCTGCTACGTCTTGGCCCGTTCGGTCTATCTAACACTGCGCCAGGGCGGCATTTATTGGCGCGGCACCTTCTACTCTCTCAAGGAATTAAAGCGCATGCGGGGATCATCTTCATAAAACATTAACACTGTTGGAAAGCGCCTTGTTGTACAATGGACTTAGCAATACCAAAGTTCCATTGCAAGTCCCATAAATCCCCTGTCAAGGACACGTTCAGCGTGTCCTCTTTTTTATCCGCGGGCTTCGTCCAAGCCCTCCTTTCCAATCGTCCGGTTGCGGCCTTGCTTCTTGGCTTCGTAGAGCGCTTCATCCGCCTGCTGGTACAGCTCTTTGAAGGTGCTGCTGGCTCTTTTCGTTCCGGCGATTCCGATGCTCACGGTAATATGGATCGGCTCCTGCAGCCCTTCGGGCCGGATCGCCTGTCCTTCAACCGCCTTTCTGATAGTCTCCGCAACCGGATAGGCGCTCTCCGGCTCATAACCCGGCAGCACCACCGCGAACTCTTCTCCCCCCATACGCCCTACCAGCCCCTTGTCCTGCGCCTCCCGTTTAAGCACAAGGGCAAACTGCTCCAGCACCTGATCTCCAACGTGATGCCCATAGGTATCGTTGATGCTTTTAAAGTAATCGATATCCAGAAGCATTAGTGCCAAGGCCGCTGTTTCCGGCTCCATGTCCGACAGAGCTTCCTCCGTCATTTCCATAACGTGCTGCCGATTGTACACCTGCGTAAGTCCGTCCATTGTCGCCCGCTTCAGCAGATCCGACTCATAGTGATGACGATCCGTAATGTCCGCAAAAAGCAGGAGGGTGCCCGCGCTGATTCCCTCCTCCATTATGGGCAGCAGGCTTACCGAATAATGGCGCTGCCTGATCTGAAGCCGAATCGCCGCCTGCTCCCCTAGTTTATATAAGCTCAGCAATTCAGGGTAGTTCGACAAGCTCTCTTCCAGCTTCTCTCCGTGGACCCGGTTCAGCTCCCCCTCTGCCAGCTCCCACCATATGCGAAGTCCCGCAGGGTTGACATCCGCGATCAATCCATGCGGATCGACCACCAAGATGCCGTCCTGGATCACCTCGAACACCTTCTCTTTGGCAAGAGGGCGAACCCGCAGCAATTTATATTGAAACAAGGCGTAGAAGAGCAGAATGCCCATTGGAATCGTAGAAAGAGATACACTTATCTGCACATCGCTGATATAAGATAGCAGTGTGAACACATATGGGAATAAGAGGGCGACCATCACCAGCAAGTGCTGGTTCCGGTAAAATCGCGATACCTTACGCAAATGAAGAAGCATTACCGCTAGGGTCAATAAGCCGATGATCCGCGCGGTCACCAGAAAGAAAATACTCAAGCTCGTAGATTGGACCCGAATCCGCTCGGTTTGGCCGAAAGGCTCCAGCGTAACGTTCACCCGCATCAGATGGTGATAGGAATCCGTAAAAATAAGAATCAAATAGACGACGGCCGGGATCGTAATCAGCTTGAGAATCGTGTCCCTTTTGGTTCGTTTCATTCCTGTCAGGTCGAGAACTAAACCGAGACAAGCAATCGGAGAGAGAAGGAGCGGAATCTGCTGCAAATTGCGCCAAAACAGCTTCGTCTCGAAGGAGGCTGACGTCAGCTCCATGATGCCGGCGAAGGCGTTGAAGGCAAGCAGAAGCGTCATCCCAACGAAATACGCTCCTCCGGGACGCTTCCGGTACCGCAAAGCATAGAGCCCCAGCAGGGCGAACACAATGAAGTTAATCAGCGTTGAATAAGGAAAGGAATACTGCAGCATGCATCTCACCGCCCCAGGTAATATTTGACATAAAAAAAGCACAGGCTCCGACATCCGTCATGGCTGTCGGCTACTGTGCTTATGCGTAGCTTACCGTATTTGCTTCGGCTGCTCGGTACCGAGCGACACCATTTCGATGCTCTGCATCGAATTTTCCATTTGCTGCTTGATTTGCACCAGCTCCTGCAAGCCTTCGTTATCCTGCGCCTCGATCTGGCTGTGCGCCTGCTCCAGGTTGCGCTTCGCCGTCTCCAGCTGGGCAATCGCGGATTGCAGCTGCTGCGGGTTCGAGTCCAGCTGTGCGTGGCGTACTGCCATTTCTGCATCCGTAGCGACCTGAATCGCTTTTTCCGCATTATCGATTACGTGCCGTAAAGGCATTTGATGCTGTTTCACGTCTGTCATCTTCGGCATCTCCCTTATCTTCTCATGGAATGGATTTCAAAGGTTAAGATGTGCGAAACGGGGGAATTTCATTCCCCGTTATGCCTTGACGCGTACATAATCAACGAATTCGTAATCGTAAGGATTGTCTTCGTTCTTCACGCCCTTCTCGCGCAGGACGGCCTTCCATTCGGCCGGGTCGACCTCCGGAAACCAGGTGTCTGCGGGGAAGCGGTGCGCTATCTCCGTAACGTACATTTTATCCGCATGCGGCATTAACAAAGCGAATACCTCCGTACCGCCAATGACGAACAGCTCCTCTTCTTCCGCGCCGCCATAACGCGCTACTACCTCGTCGATGGAGTGAATGACCTCGCAGCCTTCGGCCTGGAACGACTTGTCGCGGGTCAATACCACATTGCGCCGCTTCGGTAGAGGCTTGCGGCCGATGGAGTCAAAGGTTTTGCGGCCCATCAGGATCGTGTGCTGCAGCGTCAGCTTCTTGAACCGGGCCAAATCGGCAGGCAGGCGCCAAGGCAGCTTATTGTCCACCCCAATCCCGCGGTTCTCGTCCATAGCGAATATATAGGAAATCATTGTCCGAATCCGTCCTCTCAGCTCTGCCGCTGCCTAAATCGCAATCGGCGCCTTAATCCCTTTATGATACTGATATCCGATAAACTCAAAGTCCTCGAATTGGTAGTCGAAAATGGACTCCGGCTTCCGCTTGATCTCGAGCCTCGGAAGCGGATACGGCTCACGGGTCAGCTGCCGGTTCACCTGCTCCAGGTGGTTGGAGTAAATATGAACGTCTCCCCCCGTCCAGATCAGGTCGCCGACCTCCAGATCGCACTGGTGCGCCACCATATGCGTCAGCAGCGCATAAGAGGCCAAGTTGAACGGCAGCCCTAAGAACGTATCTACCGACCGCATCTGGAACATGCAGCTCAGCTTGCCGTTCGCCACATAGAATTGAAAAGCGTAATGACACGGCGGCAGCGCCATACCGTCCACCTCTGCAGGGTTCCAGGCACTCACCAGATGTCGGCGGGAATCCGGATTGCTTCTGATCTGGCGAATCACGCTGTCGATCTGATCGACGGTCTGGCCGTTCGGCCCAAGCCAGGTGCGCCACTGCGCTCCGTACACTCTTCCGAGGTTCCCCTCTTCGTCGGCCCACTCATCCCAGATCGTAACATCGTTGTCCTGTAAATATTTAATATTCGTACTTCCGCTCAAAAACCATAACAGCTCATGAACGATCGATTTAATATGCAGTCTCTTGGTGGTCAGCAGCGGAAACCCTTCGGAAAGGTCGATTCGCAGCTGCCTGCCGAATACCGAAACCGTACCGGTGCCGGTGCGGTCCCCTTTTTGCACGCCGTGCTCTAAAATGTCCTTCAATAAATCCAAATATGCTTTCATGGGTCACCTCATGGTCGAAATTCTATCTCTACTCTTTCGACACCCGGCGCCAAAACTCCTGCCCGGATAGACTAGCTTACCTTCAGATAGGCCACAAGCCGCTGAATCGTCGTACCCTGCACCAGCAGCGAGAAGATGACATTGGCGAAGGTCATCGCCAGCAGCAGCTCCCTGCCTTCAAAATCCGGCGTGACACTTAGCATGAGCGCAATCGACAGCGAGCCCTTGAGCCCGCCCCAAGCAATGATCGGCTTCCATGTCTTCGGAACCTCCCGATCAAACACCAGGCTGGCATACACGGCGATGATTCTTGCCGCCAGAACGATGGCGATGCTCATCAAGATCGTTCCCCATTTGTCGCCGAATTCGATATTCGCTACCTCTAATCCAACCATTAGGAAGATTAAGGCATTGGCGATAAAAGCAATCGTTTCCCAAAAGGAATCCATTTTCTCGTGCGTCAAATCCGACATCCCGATATTTCTGCCGTAGGTTCCCAGCAGCAGCCCGGCAAACACAACGGAGATGACTCCCGACAGATGGAATGCTTCCGATAATTCGAAAGCGCCGTAGAACAAAATAATGGACAGGCCGATCTCTACCAGATAGTTGTCGATACGGGAAGTGATTCTCGAAACGAGCCAGCCGGCAGCGGCACCGATTGCAATTCCGCCGCAGATGACCTTCACGAACTCGAAGGAGCCCTGCAGCGCGCTCGTCAAACTTAATACGGTCGTCACGATAGCGATTTTGAACAGTACTACGGCCACACCGTCGTTCGCAAGGCTTTCTCCTTCCACGATAATCGACAGCTTCTTATTCAGACCCATCGATTTAAAAATACTCAACACCGACACCGGGTCGGTTGCCGCCATCAGCGCACCGAAAATCAGCGATTGCTGCAACGTCAACCCAAGCACGCTATAGGATAGCCCTGAGATAAGGACGAAGGTCAGCAGCGTGCCCAGCAGGGCGAGCAGCAGGATGGGACTTTTGTTTTCCTTCACCTCATGAAACGGCAGCTTTAACGCGGCATCCCCGATCAAAGCCGATAAAAATATAAGAATGACAGCGGTTCGAAACACTTCATCGGAAACGACATATTGCTTCAATTCGTCCAAGGCAGGGATGGGTATCAGCCCCAGCAGCAACCCTCCTACGACCAGCAGGGTCGGGTACGGCTGCTTGATTTTATCGGCCAAATACGCAATCCCCACCGCAATCGCAAGCAAAATAAGCCAGTGAGTAAACAAAACAATCTCCTCCTTAAACTAAGTAAAAAAAAAAGAGAAGCCCCTTGGTGACAGGCTCCTCCGATAAATTCTTGTTTCCTTATATTGTCATTTAAATAACCGAAGGTTATTGTACCACATGGTTTCATCAGCGTCCATATCGTTTCTATGTGCCGCACATGCTCTGAAGCTTATTCATTTCCCTGTCAATCAATTGTTTATCGAACTCATGCATTACCTTCTTGTCAATATGATGGGTTATGTACTCGCCAAACTTTACTACCGTTTGCTTCCCCTCGCTTGGCAGCTTTTCGGCAACCCGAATGAGCGCCTCGATCAGGGCATGCGAAACGGATACATCATGGGCGCCGTAATGCCGAAGCTGATAGTAAGTTTTATACAGAAGTTCTTCAAAAGAATAAAATGGGATTTCCATGCGCGGCTCACCTGTCCGGTCTTTTATTATCCAGTGACTCCCCTTCCAGTCTCCAAGCCTCTTAATAATGAGACTCAGCTCGCGTATGCAGTAGATGGCTGTATTAGGGTCGTTAATACCCGGAGAAATGGCACGGAGTCCGGTTTCAATGATCTTTTCCATAACATAAACCAAGTCCTGCTGATTCGTTCGATCCGGTCCCAATGTAACGTTCTTGAGCAGCGTCGGCTCAATTCCGGCGGAATCTTGGCTCCCCCAAACCTCAAATAACAACGAGCCCTTCTCGACGTATTGCCCTACTTTCGGCGCCAATTTCAAGTAAAGGCCCTTCTGCACGGCCAAATCAACCATTGGGCGGATTTGAACATTACGGACATAGCCTTCCTGCTTGGCATATATGTAAAGTGGACTCTCGGCTCCGGCCTCGCGAGATTTCTCCAAGCTGCCAAGCTGCCGGATTTCTTGAATGATTTGGTCCGCATGGTCGGTAATGATGTGTATCAAATAATTGACTTGAATAAATTTGGATACAAAGTGAAAGAAGATCACAAAGAAAATCAAACAAACCACAGCAAAAAAGACACCGATCGCAGCATCAGGCACCATGTCTTCTTTGGAGACTCGTTTCAAATTGAGCAGCGACGCTACAGAGTAGGTAAATCCGGCAAAGAAGATTCCTTGCGCATGAGCCATAATTTTGCTCTTAATGAAATTCGGAAGCGTTCTCGGGGAGTACTGTGAAGCATAGGTGGAGAGCACAACCATCATTACGGAAAAGGTGATCGTTGTCATTGTCAGCAGCGACGTAGCAATCGCCGTCAATACCGAGTCCGCCAGCTCCGCGCGGGTCAAGAAGACGGATGGGATCATCCGCTCCAGGCTTCCTTGCCCTGGTCGATCGAGATTATCAATAAGAAAAGCCAATAGTAAGGCGAACAAGATATACAATAAAGGGATGAGCCAAAACGAAACGTTTTTTTTGGGAAAAGGTAGGTTCATCGCGCTGCCTCCATGCGAATGTTTTCTACTGCCGATTGGGCATCGCCCCTGTCCGTTCGTCACCGCCGGGTATATCCAGCTTGGCATAACCATGAGGGACGAAATCCTTAATCAGCTCCTTCAGCATCCGCTCCTCCGAAGGGTCACAGCGCAGCAGGATGAGAATCTCGCTCCCTCCCCGGCTCTTCTTCCCGTGCTTCTTGGACTTTCGTTGAGCGATGGATACCACCCCCAAAGTCCCCAGCGTCCCCCCGACCAGCCCGAATAATCCCCAAAGCACGGGTCCCAAATACAACACATATCCATAAATAACCCCGAGCAGCATCGTTGCCGTACCGATAGCCAAGGGGATATCCAGAATGTTACTGCCCCCTGTCGACGTAGCGGAAATTCGATTAACACGCCATTCATCCTGGTTCAGAGGGAGTACCATTATATTTTGTCGAGTAACTCCTGCCTCCTCCATCCGATTCAACAAAAGCTCCACCTCAAAGGAATGGTGAAAGGTAGACACCAGATACATGACTTAAAACCCGCTCCTTACCTATGTTATATAGGCATTCGAAATTCCCGGTGCTGGTAGTTCTTGCGTAGAAACTCGGCCTGATTCATTCGATACAAATGGTTAAAATGCTTCGCACTATCATAGGATTCGTACATACCGTATACGTACAAGGAAGGCATGAACAGAAGCCATTCCGGGTTCAGCACCGCCTTTGCTCCGGTGAAATCACCGATCATGGTCATATGAACCGCCTCTGGGAAATGGGAATAATAACAGGTTAATACCCAAAAAACGATGATGAAGACACCCGAAATTAACCGCTGCAAGTAAATGTGGCCCAATCCCGGCATGAAGCTGGAATACAGCAGGGCAAGCCAAGGCTTGTAAACCCGGAGATAGTTGATGCCATGAGCTTTTATGACCATCGGAGGCTGCAAATCAAACTGATGACCGCACAGCTGGGCCAGCTTATTCATATCCAAGGTTTTCATGTAGCTGTCCCACAGGGTAAAAACATAAACAGCCACGTAGAGAATAATCCAGCTTTGGTGAAGCACCTGCTTGGCCAAGGTAAAATCGCCGATCATGGAATAATAAATCGCATAATTCAATTTGCCGTTGTAGTTGTTGAAAAATTCCCATACCACCAGCACGAAGCCCTGTCCGTATTTTCCCAGAATCATGTGGCCATAGCCCGGAATAGCTGCCGACCACCACATCACGATGAAAGGATTGCGTACACTGAGATGATTCAGCGTAAATACGGAAAGATGCATTTTGGGGTAGCGGATCGGTTTCCCTTGCTGCTGCTCCACTTTTCTTCTCCTCCTTTGAGAAATGCGAAGACCCCTCGATGGTATTGTTTCTGCCGCCCCTTTTTTCTATACAAAGGTTTCCAGTTATTTTTTTGTGAAGGCGATTCCACGATTTTGCTGGCCGGAAAGTAAAGTAACCCCAGACGGTCCCTACACTTACTGAAGTGTCGGACATCTGGGGTTTATGTCATTTAAAAGGGCTCCGTCTGATCCGGGAGGTACCTGATCAGGTCCTCTTTCATAGGCGCCTTGTGCTCCCCTTCATGAGCAATCAGGGAGAGCTCTTCTACCCAGCCAAAGGACCAGTGCCGCTTCGGCACATCCGGCCAGTGCTGCACGACCTCTGCAGCGCCATCCTGCAGAGCGCCGCGGTAATAAATGAGGCTGAGCCACTTGGCGGCAACGTCCCGGGTTACCGGCAGCTCCAGAGCGGCAGCGTCGTCGCCAGAGCCCTCCATCAATCGCAGCGCTTTGGCCGTAGCTGCCGCTTCGCTCGCCCAATGCCCTTCCGCATCAAGGAAGCCTGGCAGCGGGAAGGCTTGCACACCGCGTACTTTTAAGATCAGCGCGACGAATTCCGCTCGGGAAATCGGCTGCTCGGGCCGAAAACGGCCTTGATTGCCGGTCATGTAGCCTGCTGCCGTAACCTTGCGGATATACTCCGCAGACCAGTGATCAGCGGTAACGTCGCTGTAAGTCACGGTGGTCGATTCGCCCGTCAGATTCGAGAGGCGTGCGATGACGGCAGCCGTTTCGGCGCGGGTCAAGGAGGCGGCCGGGTGGAATCCGCCGTCGGGATACCCGTTAAATACCGGCTGGTGCAGCTCCGTGCCCAGGACCACGCGGACCGGGGGCAGCTCCATCCCAAGGTCGGCATCTACCCCGCCGGCACAGGCCATATCGAAGGAGCTGCCCTCCTTCGCATCGGCCTTCACTTTTAAGTTAAAGTGAAGGACATCCGCTCCTTTCGCCTTGATGTCCTTCAGATTCCACTGGAGGGTCCGACTTGCGACATCCCAGTTTGCACCCGATGCCGCTTCCACCTCGAGACCCTCCGGCACCTTCACCTTAAGCCACGCCTTGGACATGCTTTGATTATCCACGTTGTGATATAAAATGTGATACCCGATCGTTCCACCCTTGCCGACGGACTTCTGGTCAGCCGTGCATTGCACATTCAGCTTGGCCCCCTGACCGGGTGCTGCGCTTGCTCCCCCCGGCATGAGAACTAGCAGCATAGCTGCACCTGCTATGAACTTGCTCAGCCTGTTCCCTCTCATCGGATCAACCTCCTCTGGTTCGTTAGCCGCACGAAGCGTTTCCATGCATATCGTCCTTTGGCACTAGTGATTACCCGGTATGGGAATATATTGAAACAACCGAGACAAGCCTCTTGAAAAATAAAGAAGGTCCGTTATAATGAGGGCTATTATGCTAAGGAAGGCAGGCGTGAAAGATATGAAGTATAAAATGCTCGCAATTGATATTGACGATACCCTCATTAATGATGAAAAGCAGATTTTGCCCGGCACGAAGCAAGCGCTCGCGGAGGCAATCGCGAAGGGCGTCACCGTTACTTTGGCCACAGGGCGCATGTATGCATCGGCTAAACAGCTGGCCGCGCAGCTAGGGCTGAATGTGCCGCTGATCACCTATCAGGGCTCGCTGGTCAAAAATCTCTTCGACGAGAAGGTGCTTTACGAAAGGACTGTGCCTTTGGAAGCGGCTAGGTATATTTATGATTATTGCGAGCGGAACGGACTGCATCTGCAGGCTTATCATGACGATATATTGTATGTAAAGGAAGATAACCACAAGGCCCGGGACTATGCGGCATTATCTAAAATTCCTTATACCGTATACCCTAACTTCGAAGAATTGATCGGAAAGCCCTCTACCAAGCTGCTGATGATTGATGACCCGGCCAGATTGGATGAGGTCGCAGCCGAGCTTCGCGCCGCGCTGAACGGTCAAGTGCATATCACGAAGTCGAAGCCGCATTTTCTCGAGGTGGTTCATAGCGAGGGGACCAAAGGGCATGCGCTGGACTACTTGGCCGGCATGTTCGGCTACGATCTGTCCGAGGTTATCGCCATCGGCGACAGCTGGAACGACCGGGAAATGCTGGAGGTCGCCGGACTTGGCGTCGCCATGGGCAACGCCGTGGATTCCCTCAAGGAGATCGCCGATTACGTTACATTCAGCAATAACGACGACGGCGTGAAGCATGTGGTGGAGAAGTTCGTACTCCAGACCGTATAAACGCTGCTGGACATCGTAACTTTTACCCGCCGCCTGCGTCAGATACCATTAGAAATTACTGGGGAAAGAAGGACACCTCGTGGCTGAGTACATCGATAATATCCTGCTTATTATTAAAGAGCGCTATTTAACGCAAATCATCATCTTCCTTCTCGTATGTGCCGTTTCGCTGTTCCTGGTCAAGCGGAAATATCCGGCGTATATGTTTCTTGCGGAGTTCCTTCTCATGGCCATCGCCTTTGCCGGCGGCATGTATGCTCTCTGGGATATCGTGACGTCGGATACGCGAATCAAGACACCTGGAGCCGCTGGGTAATTCCGGAAAATTCTCCTCTGCGGACAATCACGAATGGGCAAACGCCGCATATAGTGATGGTGTAATGGGCTCTTGCCAATATGGCCCGTAAGAGGAGAGATTAACGATGAATCCATATGTGTATCCAGCTGATAGCTATCGTTCTTTATTCCCGGGTTTTCCTGGCACAGGAGGTTTCCCCGGCGGTGGTCCCGGTGGCTTCCCGGGCGGTGGCCCCGGCGGCTTCCCGGGCGGCGGTCCCGGCGGCTTCCCGGGCGGTGGCCCCGGCTTCCCACCACCGGCTCCAGGCGGTCCTGGAGGTCCTCCGCCGGCGCCCCAAGGAGGAGCGCCGCAATCCCCGCCTCCGGCTTTCACCCCGCAGCTGGCGCCGTCGGTTATGGCTGTCGATCCTGGGAGTATCCGCCGCTGCTTATACCGGTATGTTTACATCTTGCAGGATAACGGCGAGCAGTATTGGGTGTACTTAACCTTCGTAGGCCGCCGTTCGCTTGCCGGTTACCGCTGGTACGGCTTTGGCCCCTACGGGTACTGGGTGTACTTCGGCCTGGATCTGCACCGCGTCAATCAATTTTATTGTTACGGCTAATATAAAAATCCCCCGGTCCATGTTACTTTGGTCCGGGGGATTTTTATATTAAAATTCGAAGCATAAGTAGCTCAGCGTACCAAAATCATAGCTGCGGTGCAGCACCTTCGGCTTACGGGACGGATCCCCGCTCCCGAGAGCTATGAACAGCGGGACGAAATGCTCCTCGCGGGGCACGGCCAAGCGGGCATGCGGCGCCAGCTCCTCCCAGCGGTACAGCTCCTCCAGCTTGCGTTCTTCGACATGCCGGATGATCCAATCATCGAACTCTACGGCCCAAGCTTCCGGGTTGGAGTCACGCGGGCGGTCCCAGCGAAGCGCCCTTAGATTGTGAACGGTCACACCGCTGCCGATGACCAGCACATCCTCTTCCCCGATGCCCTGCAGCGCCTCTCCGATGCGATACTGCTCGCTTGGAGGCAGGAACGGATGTACGGAAATTTGCACTACCGGTATGTCCGCCTTCGGAAACAGTCGGCGAAGCAGCGTCCACGAGCCGTGATCCAGGCCGCGGGAGGTATCGGTTCGCACCTCGATGCCTTTTTGCTCGAACCGCTTCTTCACCTGTGACGCCAGCACCACCGAACCTCGCGCCTCATACTTGACAGCATATAGCTCCGGCGGAAACCCGCCGAAATCATAGATCGTCTCATAGACGCTATCCATAGAGGAAACCGTGAGTACAGGACTCTCCCAGTGGGCGGTAAAAATAACAATCGCCTTTGGTTTCAAACCGGCGCCCAGCTTCTCCAAATACCGGGTGTATGCCGTATCCTCCAATGCAATCATAGGCGAACCATGAGCTAAAAACAGGGATGGCATCATCTTGTACATCTCCTTATTTTTAAGTTGCTTACTTTTTGTAAGTCAAATATAACACGCAGCATTACTTCCGTCAATCTCATGCAGCGCTATTCCCCTTAGTGTAACCGGCACCCTTCCTACCCAAACAGAAAAAACCGGCCAGTGGCCGGTTAACTTAAAAGCTTTGAGCGGCAGCTTTCTGCAAAAATGCAACTTTTTCCGTAATTTTCCCTCAAAATGGAATGGATTTCTGCAAATATACAACATTTCGAGACAACTTGCCCATTTCCAGCCATTGTGGGCTCTGAAAGATGCGTATTATCACAAATCAAGTACTGAACTTGATTTGTGGTCAAAATTTCTGCACTTTCGCAGCTTTCTCAAACCCTGACTTTACAAAAAACGGGCATTTCCATGTCTCTTCCCTCTGATCAGATCAGATCAGTCCGTCAGCTGTCCTCTTCCATTCAGCAGGGCTCTCCTCTTCGCAAAGCGCCAGGTTGGCTCCGAGCAGACGGAAGCCCTCCATCACATCCTCGTAGCCACGCTCGATATGCTCGACTCCCGTGATGCGGGTTACGCCTTCGGCAGCAAGCCCCGCAAGGATGAGCGATGTCCCGGCCCGAACGTCGGTGGCATGCACCCATGCTCCCTGCAGCGGACGGCCGCCGCGAATATAGGCGCTTTCCTTGCGCAGCTCAATGTCCGCTCCCATCCGGTTCAACTGCTGCACATGGTTGAAGCGGTGCGGGTACACCGTCTCCGTTATGATGCTCTTACCGGGCGCCATAGTGAGCAGCGAGGTCATCGGCTGCTGCAGGTCGGTCGCGAAGCCCGGATACATCGCCGTACGAATGCGGGTCGCCTTCAGCTTGCCCGTGCCGTGCGCGGTCATGCTCGATTCGTCACTCTCGATCTCGAGACCGACCTCCCGCAGCTTCGCCGTACACGATTCGAGATGCTCCCGAATGACATCCTTCAGCGTAATCGTGCCTCCCGTTAGGCCTGCGGCCATCAAGAAGGCGCCGGCGACAAGCCGATCCGGAATCACGGCATAGGATGTGCCCCCGAGATAAGGCACGCCCTCAATGCGAATCCGGTCCGTGCCCGCCCCATAGATCTGGGCTCCCAGTTGGTTCAGGAAGTTGGCCGTATCGACTACCTCGGGATCCGTAGCCGCATTGTACAGCATCGTTCGGCCCTTCGCCCGGGCGGCGGCCAGCAAGCTGTTGATCGTCGCCCCTGAAGTAATCGTATCAAAGTAAATATCGGCCCCGCGGAGCTCCTTCGCCTCTACGACGTAATAATCCTCATACATGCGGAAGTCCGCGCCGAGCGCACGGAACGCCTTCATATGCTGATCGATCGGCCGCGAATTGAAATTATCCCCTCCGGGGAAGCCGATGGTCACCTTGCCGAATTTGGCCAGCAGCGCCCCGGCAAAATAATAAGACGCCCGGTAGGAGGAGGCTTTGCCCGGGTCGATCGTCGTACTGTAAATATAACGCGGGTCTATGACAATATCTCCAGTATCCGTCCTTGTCATCTTAAGTCCGATATCCTTGCCGATCTGCCGAATGACCTTCACATCATAAATATACGGTATGCCCTCCAGCGTAACCACCGTATCCGCCAAACAGGAGGCGGCCAGCAGCGCCAGAGAGCTGTTCTTCGAGCCGGGAATGCGAATCGTCCCCTGCAGCGGTCCCGAGGGCTCGACTTGTATGTATCTCATCGAAAAGTTCCCACTTTCGTTATGGACATGGTTACCTATTGGCCGGACCTTGACCCTCGTTCCATTCCAGCACGTAGCCGTTACCCCGGACCGCGCTGATCATGAAGGTATCCTTGCCGTATTTTTTGCGGATACGGTACACCAGTGCGTTGAGCTCATCCACACTGACATCGGGCGCGCCGTCCACACCTGTCGTTCGTTCGGGCCATACCCGCTGCTTGATCTCATCGAGCGTGACCAGCTTGTTCGCGTGGTCGTACAAGGTCTTAATGAGCAAATATTCCTTCTCGGACATCGAAATCCGCTTACCCTCTACAATGACATCCCGCTTCTCCCAGTCCAGCTCCAGCGGAGGCACGAGGGCGTCCATCTGCATCGTGTGGGTCAAAGGCTCCAGCTCGAGAGTCTGGTCGGCGAATAAATAAGAAAAATGAAGAACGGCCATCCCCTTGGCCAGCTTGATGATGTCGAACGACTTAAGCGGGTAGGGCTTATTGGGCTCAATGCGTACGCCGTTCAGCTCCGTACCGTGTCTGCTGTTCAGGTCATACAGCACGGCTTGCTCACCTTCCCTGCGCACAATCATATGCTTTCGGGAGACAAAGGCGTTGGAGAAGCCGACATCGGGTGCATATTGCTTCGAGGAACGGCCCACGACCGCGTCCTCCGTCGATAGTTGTATACAAGTGCCGGGCTTATAAGGCTCTCCCCGGATCACATAAAGACAAGCGTAAGTATCCAGTTGATTTCCCTCCGGCTTTCGTGTCATAGGTACAGTCTTATTTTACATGAATCCGTGGCGGGAGAGAATACCGGCAAAATGATAACTTCCTCACAAACCGGTAATGAGCCGAGAGCGTGCGAAACCGTTACTACAAGCAAGAACCGCTCTTCCCCGTTACCCGGGTGAGCGGTTCTTTATATTTTACAGCTGGATCGGCTCGTTCCCCGGCCCTCTTACCTCAGCCTGCAGATCGCCGGGCAAAACAACCGTTACATTCATGTCAGGATAGTAGGCTCTTATCCCTCGTTCCCTCGGGAGCGACTTGATAAGAACGTACAGCGTCTCCCCGACCTGCTTCACCTCGTAGACGGCATCCCGGGAAAGAGGACTCCCGTTGTCTCCTGCCTTAAGCATCTGCCCATAGGTGCCGAACACATGGACAGTGCGTTCCGGCGAGCGGTCTACCTTCGGCGGACGGCCTGTCGTTTGGACGATGACCTTCTTCACTTCGGACGGGAGTGCCTCCTGAAGCACCGGAAGCGAGGAGGTCGTCTCTACCTGCTGCAGCATCCCTCTTACTTCCCCGACTACGCCCAAGCTGGTGAGGAAGGTGAAGGCCAGGCAGCCGCTGAACAGCACCCCAACGAAGAGCATGCTTAGAAAATCATAATGGACCCGCTGCTCTTCCTTCCTCTGGAAGAACAAGTACAGCAGCACCTCCAGCCCAAGCAGAATCAAAAGGACCGGCCACCAGGCCACGAAAGTATCGAACGCCGCCAGCCCTTGAAATTGCGAGCCCAGCAGCGCTGCGCCAAGACCTACCAGCGTAACTCCCATAGACAGCGTACCTACACGCCAAGTTCTCATTTGGGCCCCTCCTTCTTCCCCTTGCTCCCTGCAAGAAGGCGAATGCCTCCGCCAATAAAGAGCAGGGATACGACCACCGTCTGAAAATACCGCTCGATCCGATAAGTGATGCGCGCGTCCGGAAACATTTGCTCCAGAATGCCAAGGATCACCTGGTCAAACAAGTAATAAGCGCCGAGCGCGAGCAGACCGAAGCCTACCCAGCGCTGATGATGAATGAGCCAGTCTACGATCGGCACGTCCTGCACGTCTCCCTTGCCATGCTTCGAAATATGCTGGAGGCCGTCAAAGAAGCTGTAGAACCATAGGATCGGAATAAGAAACAAGAAAATCGACAGACGAAGCACATCCATGATGTAAATGCTGAACAAAAAAGCCGCCATCAGCTGCAAGCCGCGCTTTTGAAAGCCCAGGTACATATGGCCCGCGCCCGGGAACATGCAGAGCAGGGTCGCAAGAAGCTTGTTCCTTTTCCCTGCCTCGCGGTTATCCTGAAAATCCTCGAAAACCGAGCGATCCGCAAGCTCCTCTCCCCGTTCCTTACGATTGAGCTGCTGAATGACATCGAACATGGAATAAATCCAGAAAACAGGTAAAATGCCGAGGAAGGCGAGAAACTCATCCTGTTTCGTCCACGCGGTGATGAAGATGATCATCATCCCGAATCCGATAAACGAGATCAATAGAGATAGTCCTCGCTGCATCAATCCAAGCTGAAGATGGCCCAGCCCCGGGATAAAGGAAAGCGCAATCGTAAAGCCGCGATCCTGATCGCGCCTCTGATGCTCCCCCGCCCCGGGAGCCGCCTGGGCACTCCGGCTTACCGTCCGCGCCATGTCGATCAAATTGATCAGCGCAATTACGACGGAGAACAGCGGCAGGATAAGCAGCTCATCGGCGCCTCGCCCATTCCGCAGCAGGAGAGCAAGGAACAGCAAGCCTAAAGGCCCGAAAAAGCCGCAGCCGTAGAGCAGCCCCCTCCCGAGCTTCCCCAAATACAGGAAGCCAAGCCCGGGAATAAAAGAAAGCAGAAAAGCAACCATCGGATGTTTGGGTGTGACTGTCGGGTTCATCGCTTACCCCCTCTTTCTGTTTTTGATTGAATGGAATCCAGGACGAGCACCGTCTTATCCAGCAGCCGGCTGGAGAAGGACTGCTGGGCGGCATACTCGTTATCGTACAATGAAGCCCTGGCAACCGCATGCTGTCCGGTACTGCCCAGCAGAGCTTGAAAAATGCCCGTGCTCACAAGCAGCAGCGTGATGGCAGCAGCAACCGCGTAGTGAAAGATCGGGTGACTCCACAGCCTTGAACGGTGCGGCTCGGACGGTATAAGGACCGGCGGCAGCTGCTGCAGCACCCGCTCGGTCAGTTCGGCCGGATCCGCCAGCTGAGGCATCGCCTCCGACACTGCACCAAGACAATCCATATACAGAATCAAGCATTCGTCACACTGGGCAAGATGCAAGTCACAGTGCTCCCGCTGCTCTTCGGTCATTCGGCCGCCTGCATAGTCGAGCCATTGTTCTCTTGTCGGGTGTGGCATTCTAGTGGTCCTCCTCCTTCCATGTTCTGCGCATGTACTGCTTGGCCCGGTACAGCTTGGATTCTACGGTTTTGAGCGCCAGCTTCTGCTCCAATGCAATTTGCTGATAGCTTTTTTCCTCAATATAAAATGCGACCACAACATCCCGGTAAGCCTCGGGCAGCTGCCGGATCGAGCTTCGCACCTGCTCACGCTGCTCCCTGCTTAATACGTGCTTCTCGACCGCGCTCGTCGGCACAGTCGCCGGCGCGTCCAGCAGCATTTCAACGTCGTCCGTCAGCTCCTCGCGTTTGCGCTGCCTTGAACGCTTAAAGTCGATCGCTTTGTTTACCGCTATACGAGTAATCCAAGTCTTGAACCCTTGCTGCTGATACTGAGGGAGGGCAGAGTGCATTTTGAGCAGCACCTCCTGCGTCACATCCTCGGCATCCTTCGGCGATTGAAGCACGCCATATACAACTTGATACAGGTAAGGTCCGTATTGCAGGGCCAGATGCCTGAACGCCTCCCGGTCCCCGGACGCTGCCTGCGCGATCCTTTGCTCCTCTGTGATGACTCTCCCCCTCCTCTCCAGGTATATAGACGACATGTACGAAGGGAATCACTGCAGCTTAGCAAAAAAAATGTGCCTTAAGCATCATCATCTTACACAGAAAACGTAATCTTTGCTGCTTTGTCACCAAAATAAATGCTAGATTTCGACAAAAGTCGTGGTATACTCAAGGTATAACTCGAATTATGTCGAATGACTGACTTCTAACTGAATGAAAAAGGCAAACCCGACGAAAGGCGGGGACGCAAAGCTACGGGCCTAAAGCGAGTGACGCCAAGGCAGCCGGGCTGCCATTGGGGAGAGCTTTGTACGAGGAACTGCCCCTGCGTTAAGGGCAGTTTTTCTTTTTATCAAGCTTAGGAGGGGAAATGATGCAAGCCATGGAACACGAGCAGTATGTCGAATTCAGCCTTGGGAGCGAGCCCTATGCTCTCCCGATTCAAGACATTCATGAAATCATCAAAATGCAGAGCATTACCAGACTCCCGCAAGCGCAGAGCTACATGAAAGGCGTCATTAACATACGGGGGTACATCATCCCCATCGTGAGTCTTTGCCTGCTTTTCGGCCTTCCCGAAGAGGCTGTTACCAAAGCCACCCGCATTATCATCGTTCGTCTCGGAGAGGAAACGGTCGGCATGATCGTCGATCGCGTCAACAAGGTGACCCGGTTTACGGATATTCAGCCTCCGCCGGAGCAGCTGGGCTCCGTAAGCTCGAACTGCTTGTCCGGCATCGGTTTTTCACCTACCGGCCTCGTCGGCATCCTCAGCTTGAACGGCATGTTTCAAGAATATCACTAAAACGTGCGTTTGCGCTTCCAACAGGAAGTAGCCCCATCTTCCCTGCGAGGGATGACGGGGCTGCTTTTTTGTTTCCTTACCGCTTCCTTCCTTGCTCCGGCGGCTTGACGGCATGCCTGCGGTCCTTCTGCCTGCCCGAATTGCCGACGGGGCTCGGTCTCCAGCGGTCGTCCTCCTCTACGAACTCCTCGTAATCCTCTATGTACGTGTCCACAACGGCTTCCTTCTGTTGTTCCGGGTTCACACAGCACTGCTCCTTCAGCTTCATCTTCAGCTTCCTTACGACAACACATATACCTTGACATTCTTCTTCACGCCGAAATGCCTTGCTTGCTTTACGTCCTCCATGTAGACGTCGATTCTGGCGCCGCGGATCGCCGAGCCGGTATCCTCCGCCTGACGGACGCCTACACCGTCAATATAAACCAGTGAACCGAGCGGAATGATGTTCGGATCTACCGCTACCGTACGCCCTTCCGTCGCCCTGCTGCCGCTGTAGGTGATGCCGTAGGCGGGGCTGGAAGGCGTTTTGCCCGTCGATTCCACCCCAGCCGTATAAGCTGTCAGAGTGGAGCTAAGCACCTTCTTGATCACCTTGGCCTCACCGGCCGGCAGCTCCAGCTCTCCACCAATAGCCGGGATTTCCAGCTCCTGCCCTATACGAAGAGCATTGGCGTTCTGAATCCCGTTCGCCGCAGCCAGCAATTGAACGTTGATGCCGAAATCGCGGGCAATCTTGTACAATGTATCTCCCCGGTTCACCTGGTATTTGACGGCTTCCGGCACGACAGGCTTCTGCTCCTCCTCAGGAGCCGGAGGCTCTTCCTCCAGAGTGGCCAGACCATATGGCAAATACCCCGATTCCAGAATCTCGTTGCGCATAACATCTTCCATTTCAATATATGCATCCGCTCTTGAATTCACACTTAATAATACCACAATAGCCACCATGATCGTCCACTTTCGCATTGTCGTTCTCATCTTCAAACTCCTCCTCGAAAAAAAGTAGGTTCCTATGACTAGTAACTAGAGTTGCCCGAATTACTAGATTCTAAACCTGCTTTATCCCAAGGAGGGTGTATCTCCCTTGCGAAGCCAAAGAAGCCGCATCGAAAGAAAGCGAGGCTTTCCTCAATGCGGCTTCACTATTTTCATAGGCGGCCCGGCCCTTTAGTCCATTTCGTAGATCGAGCCGGAACGGCTGGCGAACAGCTCAGCGTACACTTTGTCCGCATACGCATCCGTCATGCCGGAGATGTAATCCGCCACCAGCCGCGGCCAAGACCACTTCTCCTTATGCTGCTCGTAGCTCTCGCTCCAATCCGGAGGCAGAATCAGCCGGCCGGTCTCATAATGCTTGAAGCTGTCCCACAGCTGCTGGAGCATAATCTCGCTGCGCTTCTGCAGCCGCTGGACGCGAAAATCCTTAATCAGCGTCACCCAGGCAAGCTTCTTAAGAATCTCCATCGTCCGAAGCAGCTCCAGATCCTGCTGACCGTCGCGCACGAAGGTGACGCGCTTCCAGCCGCGCTTCGGATCGTCGATAATGCCGACTCTGCCGGCGAACAAGCTTACCCACCGGGCTTTCATCTCCCGCCTCGTACGGGAGGACTCGCGGTTACACTCGGCATAGATCTGTTCCCACTGCTCCAGATACGCATCCAGTACCTGACGCACCATGACCTTCATATCCACCTGATCCCAGCCTACATCGGCGTTCCCATGATCCTGAACGATCTCTTGGATCAGATTCTCCACCAGCCGGTCATCCTCGAAGAAGGTCCGGTTCATCTGGATCTTGCCGGCACGGATGCCGTCTTCTATATCATGGGTCGAATAGGCGATATCGTCGCATAAATCCATGAGCTGAGCCTCCAGCGTCGGGCAGCCGACCGGCATCCCCCACAGGTCGCGAAGGTAGGAGATGCCCTCCCATTCCATGCCGTACACCCCCTTGAGCCGACCGGGCTCCTCCATCGAATACGGGTACTTATTGATGGCCAGCAGGGTAGCCGCCGTCAGGTCCAACCCGCTGCCGCTGCCGGCCCGCTTCTCCAGAAACATCAAAATCCGGAAGTTTTGCGCATTCCCTTCATAAGCGAGCCCATGCTCAGCCGAAAGCAGCTTATTGAGCACCTCTTCCCCCTTATGGCCAAACGGCGGGTGTCCGAAATCATGCGCAAGGGACGCGCATTCCACCACCTCCGGAACCATCATAAGCCCCGGGTGTTCGTTCTTCTGCAAAAACTCATACTGCTTTCCCATACGCCTGGCGGTTTCCCTGGCAATCTGGGATACCTCGAGCGAATGCGTCAACCTCGTTCTATAGTAATCGCCGGAGCCTGCTCCGAATACCTGTGACTTCCCCTGCAGACGCCGGAAGGCCGGCGATTGGATGAGTCGCGCATAGTCCTTTTCGTACTCGTCTCTTTCTTCACTGGACCTGCTGTTTGATATATCGAATAAGCGCTGCTTTCGAATCTCCATGCTGTCTCCTCCTATCTCTCTATTCATGATACCTTATCTAACAGCATTCTGTCATGGGGAGATCGGTTAAATCGTGAAAGGAATTCGTTACCAGACTGTCGAATACAGCATGGATAGACAAATCATGGAGGTCAGAGCAGCATGCATACGATTCCAAGCGTATTACCGCATCGATACCCTTTTCTCATGGTGGATCGGGTAACGGAAGTAGAGCCGGGTGTCTCGGCCGCAGGTTGGAAGAACGTGACATGGAACGAGTGGTTTATTACCGAGGAGCAACCCTATATGCCGGGAACGATGATTCTGGAGGCACTGGCGCAGCTCGGCGCTTTCGCCATGAGCGGAAGCTCGGGCGGGCTCGGTTTTTTGTCGGCCTTCGGCGGTGTGGAGTTTCTCGGCCAAGCCCGCCCGGGTGACCGGATTGAGCTTCAATACGAAATTGTGCGCAATCGCCGAGGCTTCGTGCTAGGCAAAGGGACGGCCGCTGTAGACGGCAGCGTTATTGTGAAGGCCGACGAGCTCATGGTGTATTATCAATCCGAATCCCCAGGGAGTCCGTAAGCTTATATCCGGTTATCGTCTCCCAGAACAAAAAGAGGAGCAGAAGCCCCGTCATGATGAAGTACAGGTGGTTGTAAAAGAGTTATATTTTACCCGAAAAGAGGAATGGTATGTCTTATCAATTGGTGGTACATAACAATCGATTTAACGAGGTCGAACTGATCGATGCAGCGACAGATTCCGCGGTTACCGTAGCCCCTGGCAGAGGAGGAATGGCCATCCGCTTCCGCTCGCACGGCAAGGAGTTGCTTTACCTCGACGAAGCTACCTATCAGGATGAGCAAGCCAATGTGCGCGGAGGCAATCCTGTGCTGTTTCCTATCTCCGGACAGCTTCAAGACGGGGTCTACTCATGGAACGGGCACACGTACAAGATGAGCAGCCATGGGCTTGCGCGCACACGTTCGTGGAAGATCATCGGTACAAGCACCGACGGCCAGGCTTCCGTTACCCTGTCGCTCTCCAGCGACGAAGAGACGCTGAAGTCCTACCCCTTCCCCTTCGAGCTGCGCTTCACTTATTCCTTGAAGGAGGGGGCTTTGACGCTCCAGCAGGAGTACCGCAATCTGTCGGATGCTCCCATGCCGATGTACCCGGGCTTTCATCCTTATTTTGCAACGGATCGCAAAAAGCTGAACTACGAATTGACGGGCGCCACCAAGCTGTACGACTACAACGACGGTCAGGTGAAGCCGTTTCACGGCACCGTAGATTTGGAAGGCAAGCCGGAATCGGTCGCTCTGCTTGATTCCACCCGCCCGGAAATCCGTTTTGCTCCCTCGGAGGATTATGCCGTACGGATGAGCTATGATCCCCAGTTTCGGTATGTGGTTCTATGGGCCGTCGAAGGCAAGCCGTTTGTTTGTGTCGAGCCTTGGATGGCCAAAACGAATGAGCTGAACGTACAAAAGGAGCTTGTCTACGTATCCCCCGGAGAGACGCTGGCGGCAAGCCTGCAGATTCGTGCGGAATTGTAGCTGTGGGAAAAAGCAAGAAGCACTCCGGCCCCTTAAGGGCCTGCGAGTGCTTCTTACTTTTGCTTTGGAAAGCGTATCGTAAAGACGGAACCTTTTCCTTCGATGGAATTTACCGTAATTTTACCGTGGTGACGCTCTACGATGCTAAGGCATACCGCGAGTCCAAGGCCTGTGCCTCCCGGCTTGGTCGTGAAGAATGGCTCGAACAGCTTCCGCTGCACCTCTTCCGGAATTCCTTTCCCGGTGTCGGAAATTCGCAGCTCAACCTCATTGTCTAGCTCACGGGTTGCAATGGTGAGCACCCCCTTCTCCTCCATTGCCTCCATCGCGTTGCGCAGCAAGTTCAGAAGCAGCTGCTTGATCTCCTTGGCATTAAGAAGCAATCGGCTGGTCTCCGAGCCGAAATCCAGCACTAGCGTATGTCCCCGCAAATTGGCCTCCGCAAGCACCAACGGCTCCAGCTGCCTGATGATCGCGTGCAGGTCCGCATATTCCATAGGTACAACACGATTCTGAGCCAAAGAAAGGAAATCGTCGATGATTCCGTTTGCCCGATCCAGCTCTTCCAGCATTACTTGGAGGTAATGTTCATTGGAAACCATCTTCTTCTCCTGCATCAGCTGCACGAAGCCGCGGATAACCGCCATCGGATTACGAATTTCGTGCGTGATGCTTGCCGCCATCTGCCCAACCAGGCTGAGCTGCTCCATGTTGGTGATTTCCTTGCGCAGCCGCAGGAGCTCCGTCGTCTCGAGCGATACCATCACGGCGCCGGCAATTCGCCCATCCTCCAGCTTAATGGGAAAGGCGCTGGTGACAAAGGTACGCTCTTGGTAAGTTTGGATCTGGGAGCGGATATATTCTCCTTGCAGCGCTTGAATCATAAGGCTTTGTTCGTGATTTCTCCCGAAGACCTCGGATATATACGAGTATGGAGTTCCGAGCAGGTGCTTTTTGTTTAAGTGAGGAAAAAAGCTCATCATCGTGTCATTGATCAGGGTCACGCTTTGCTGCTCATCAATGGCGATGATGTTGACTGGGGTTGCGTCAATCAGCTGCTGCAGCTTGAATGCCTCACTTCGATGTTTAACGGACATTTCCCTAAGTTCGTGCTGCAGGCGCTGCCTTTCCCTCAGATTCTCTACCAAATGGACGACAACGGCCACAGAAACCAGCTGGAGCACGCAAAAGCAGATAAGAAATAAATAAAACTCCGCGGAAAGCTCTGTAGGAGCCTGCCACTTTCGATACGCAAGCCCTGCAGAGGTCATCAGCCAACCAAGACCTTGTAAGCCTACAGCGATTCTCATCTTGCCCCGGACATCGGCCGCCTGAAACTTTTTCTTGTACAGGAAAAAAGCAGGAATCAAAATGCTGTGAAGCGCGATAAACACTACAAACGCCAAGCCGCCTCCAAACATGACCGCGCGCAAACCGAAGTAAAGGAGCGTCAGCAGCAGCCCACTCACGTATCCGCCGTACAATACCCCCACCGCATAGGGAACGATTCGCATATCGAACATATAGAAGCTTTCCATCGGAAAGGAAAACAAAATGCAAAGAATGCAAGAGATGCCGCAAAGCAGCACCAGTCTTTGATTCATCGAGAATCCCAGGCCGCTCTCCGGCTTGCGTTCTCCATCCCTCTGACTATAACCGATTCCAAGCAGCAGCGCAGGAAACAGAGCGAGCAGCACTTGCAGCATTGTATCCTTTAATCCCAACATCGTTACCATCCCCCAGCCGTCAGCCACGGTGCATTAGATCAACTATAGGGGAATCATCCAGCCTTTTCAACCTTTTTCCGACGTATTTCGAGCTTTATGCATCCTGCTCTTTCGATGGGCCTTCAGGTCCGATCTTTGTTAAACAACGGCTGCCTGATTTCGGCCTGCTTCCGATCCCTCCGCTCTGCTTCCTCCGCAGATTCGGGAGGCAGCAAATCATCCGCATCCAATGTAGTTGCTAACAAATCAGTTATTTTATCCGGTCCCAGGTCCTCCATTGCCAGCCTCCCTATAGGTTTTTGCCTTAAGCCTTCCCTGACTGCGAAATTTTATGTATCTGCTTTTCCTGGATTTACAACCTTGTATTACTTTCGTATAATGTTTGTATAATGTTTATACACATCGGTGGGAGATGACGGATAATGAGATGGAATTCCATACTTGTGAAGCTAATGGGTGCTTTTGCTTTCATTTTACTATTGTATTCCGCTATGTCTTATGCTTATTTGGGCACTACGATGAAATCGGAAATCCGGGAATCCGCTTCTCTTAAACTGCGATCCGATATGGCTATGGCCAAGGCATACGTGCAGCTGAAGTACCCGGGGGAGTGGTCCCTTAAGGACGGCAAGCTGTACAAGGGAACGACTCTGCTTCAGGATCAGCACCAACTGGTAGATGAAATCGGACAATTCACCGGCGGCTCCATCACTATTTTTAACGGGAATTTGCGTGTTTCCACGAATGTAATGAGCGAGGGAAAGCGGGCAATCGGTACGGCAGCCTCCAAGGAAGTGGAGCAGAGGGTATTGGCGGAGAAGCAGGAGTTCGTCGGAGAGACGCTTGTCCTGGGCAAGATGCACAAGGCCATTTATGAACCGATCCAGGATGCCGGAGGTAACGTCGTGGGTATGTTCTTTGTCGGGATGCCAAGTGCGCCTTTCGATCGGCTGGTAACAGACTTTCAAGCCAAGATGCTGTGGCTTAGCGCCGTGGCGCTGATCGTCTGTCTTGGCTTGTCTTACCTGATCAGCAGACCGACCCTGCAGGCAGTACGCCATTTGGCCGAAGGGGCTGCCGCGATCTCTCAGGGAGACCTGACAAGGAGGATGGCTGTCCAATCCAAAGACGAGCTGGGGGAGCTGGCGGGAACCTTTGAGCTAATGCGAACAAGGCTGTCGCAGATGATGTCAACTCTCCGCGACATGTCGGTAAACCTGAAGCAAAACAGCGATTACTTATCCGAAGCCGCTCAGCAAGGCGAGCATGCCTCTACCGAGGTAGCCAGTGCCGTACAGAGCATCGCTGAAGGGGTAACGGAGCAAAATGACCGCCTCACGGTCATTCGCGGGCAGATGCAGTCTACGGTTCTGCAGATGAAGCTTGGCAGCGATACCGTTCACGCTGCCTTGGACGATGCGGAGCAATCCTTCGCCGCTGCCGTGAGGGGAAGCGAGTCGATCTCCGAAGCGAGCCGGCACCTGTACTCCATACGGGATACGCTCCAAAGCTCCTCCGAATCGATGCATCGCCTGAATGAACGGTCCAAGGAGATCGAAGGCATCATCGTTTTGATCAAACAGATTTCGGATCAAACCAATCTGCTGGCTCTGAATGCTTCGATCGAAGCGGCCCGCGCGGGAGAGCAAGGCCGAAGCTTTGCCGTCGTTGCGGCGGAGGTGCGCAAGCTGGCCGAGCAGACAAAAGCGGCGGCATTAGAAATCAACACCTTGATTCAAGGTGTTGTCGAAGGCACCGGACATACGACCCGTGAAATGGATGCGAGCGTGCTGGGCATTCAGGAGCAGCTCCGGTATATGACCTCGGGACAAACCGCGCTAGGGACCATCGTAGCCTGTACCGAAGACACTCGCAGCAAAGCGGTGGAGCTGCAAAAGGTGTTCCTTCAGATGCTGGAGCGCGCACAAGAATCGATGGAAGCGGTGGAGGGCATCGGACGGGTCGTGGAGAGCACCGCTGCCGCTGCGGAGCAAGTAGCCGCATCGGCGGAGGAGCAGACCGCTACCGTGCACGAGATCTCCTCCTCCTCCCGCGGGGTCAGGTTCATCGCCGGCAATCTGGACCGCAAGGTACAGGAATTCAAGCTGAGTGCCGCTACAGAATTCGTCTCGCCAGAGGCAACCGGAGGAGGATGAAATGGCTGATAAGGAAGCTTCCGAGAATCCCTAGAAGAGTTACCCAAACAAACCGCTGGAACGGGCTTATCGGCCATTCCTCCGCAAGAAACTGTAGTGCGACTACGATGGGAACATGGATGATGTACCCCGCATAGGTGCCGGCAGCCATCGCTTTCAGAACCGGGAAGGGCCGGTGACCATAGTGCCGGAACAGCGTGATCAAGCCGATGCAAAGTCCTGTGCACATGAAGGTTTCATGCAGTGAGTAGTAGAAGCTCCCCCATGCCAGCCCGCCGAAGCTGTGTATACGAAGGAGACCCGCATACTGTATACCCGCAAGTGTTACCCCTACGGCAAGCCAGAGGATGCCTTGCTTCGCCGGGAGCTTGTCCAGCCATTGCCTGCGGGCTGCGAGAGCTCCTGCGATGAAGAACGATACGTACTGAGGCACATGGGCGAACTCCGTCTGGATGATGCCGAGAAATCCGACCCAGCGATCGATGGGGTACTCTATTCGCACGAGGAAGGTAACTGTTCCGATGCCTAACGCGTATGCAATAATCGTGCTTGATTTAGGAAACGCGGCTTTGCTGCCGGTGATCGGCCGGACCGGGACGAGGCGGCGAAGAAGCGCGTACACGAGTGAATAGAACAGCAGATGCTCGATAAACCACAGATGGCCGAAGTTGAAATCGGGCCAAGAGGGACCTGTCCAGTCGGCCGGCTTGCTTCCAAGACCGAGGTACACATGAATATAGTAGTCAGGAAAGCTAATAGGGGGATAGCCCCGAAAGGAAGTATAGTAAGTGTACATCAACAGCGGAATCATCCCGAGGAAGCCCAGCAGCAGCGGAATTCCGAAGCGCCCCAGCCGATCTCTCAGGAAATGACCCGCTCCTTTGCGGTCGAAGGAAGCGGGCAAGAAGTATGCCGACAGCAGGAAAAACAGACTCATGAAAAAGCCCGCGTTTACGGCAAAGAAGCTGCCGAGCTCGGTCGTCTCCTGCGTCTTGAAAAACCAAAAGCCGTTCGAGGAACCGTACGGCTGGCCGGCATGATGAGCTACGACCAGCATCATCAACGCAATTTTCAGGTGGTCCAGATAAACAAGTCTCTGTTTTATTATAGGTTGTTGCATCCTATCGTTCATCCTCCCTTGGTGTCTGTCCTTACTTTACCATGGAAGAAAGGGCAGTTCACCGAAGAAACGAGGGCCGGGAACGCAAGCTTTGGCTTCGGAAGGCGTTTCGGTGACGCTTCGGTGACGCTTTGATGGAAACGGGAGGAAAAAATTGTAATCCAATTGAAATCTGTTTTTCATTTTCCTTTAATGTTCATGTCCTATAATAATCCTCGACCCCCTTTTTTAATATATATTACTGGATGGCCTGCAGCCTGTTGCTGCGGGTCTTTTTTTTCATTTGGTCAAAAAGAGGCGGCAGCCGTGAGGCCGCAGCTCCTAAGCTTATGGTATAGTAAAAGCAACTACTCTTACATAAGGCAGGCGCACGCTCCATGACAACCTTATTGCTGGTGGACGACCACCCGATGTTTCTGGCCGGCACACAAATGATTCTCGAGAAGCACGGCTTCATTGTAGCTGCAGCGGCCACCGCGGCCGAAGCCCGGCAGAAGCTGGAGCAATCCCGCTTCGACGCGTATTTATACGACCTCAACCTGCCGGAGGTCAATGGCTTTGAGCTAACCGGAATGACGCTGGACCGCCACCCGGATGCGTGTATCGTCATTCTGACGGGTGAAGTGCTGGCGGAGCATTTCGATCGGCTCATGGAGCTCGGAGTCAGCGGCCTGCTTGACAAATCGAGCACCGGGGACCAGCTCGTTACCGGGCTTACCCTAGCCATGGAGGGCCGTGTCGTTCTACCTCTGGAGCTCGCCAGACAGCTACGGACGAAGCCGCACAGCCGCACGGACCCGGACGAGGCGATTCGGCAGCGTAGGCTCACGGAGAACGAACGCAAGGTGCTTGAGCTCATAGCCCGAGGAGGCAAAAATAAAGACATTGCCGCCGCTCTCTTCATGAGCCAGCGCAATGTCGAATATTTGATCTCCAGTATCTTTGAGAAGCTTGCCGTTTCCTCCCGGCAGGAGGCCGTGGCGAGGGCAGCTGCGCTGGGCTACTTATCCTAGCGCTAAGTTCAGGGAATGTGACAAACGACGCGCAGCCCTAGTCCGGGCTCGGACTCCAGCTCCAGAGAGCCGTCCAGCATACGGACACGCTCCCGCATGCCCTGCAGACCGAGTCCTCCGCCTGCAGCGGAGGACAGCTCCAGCCCGCGGCCGTTATCCTCGTACTCGATGAGCATCCCCGCTCCACTGCCGGAAGGCCCGAGCCGCAGACGCACCTGCTCCGCACCGGAATGCTTCATCGCGTTATGAATCAGCTCCTGCACGATGCGGTATGCCGCAATCGTTTGCTCCTCGCCAGGCTCCACTCCAAGCGGCTGCTGCTCGAACTCAAGCGCAAAGTCCGCACGGAGCCGCGTCTTCTCCACCAGCCTCGCCACGGCGGAAGCAATGCCGTTCTCAGCCAGGAAAGCAGGCATCAGCTCGCTGCACGTTTCGCGAAGCTGAAATTCGATATTCTCCAAACCGACGGCCAGCTCCTCTTCACGGGTAGCTCCCATAGTGCGTCGTAGATGCAGCAGCTCCTGCAGCACACCATCGTGCAGATCGGAGGCCAGCCTTCTGCGCTCCTTCTCTCCCAGCTGCAAAAGCAGCCTCGATGCCCATGACTCGCCCCCTCCCCGCTCCGCTTCCAGCTCTGCCAATCGGGCATCCGCCAACGCCAAGTTCTCATAGAATACGGCGATCGTTTTGGCCATTAGCCGCAGTGTCAGCCGCTCCCGCTCATCCGGCTCAACCATCGGCCCCCCCGGCTCGGGCCCAATGCCGACGGCGATCCGTTCGCCTTTCCATTTTCCAATCACAGCTATTTGCTCCGTCTCAAGGAAATCTTCCTCCACAGGCTGCTTCCGC
Source organism: Paenibacillus silviterrae (assembly GCF_030167925.1). GTDB lineage: Bacteria > Bacillota > Bacilli > Paenibacillales > NBRC-103111 > Paenibacillus_G > Paenibacillus_G silviterrae. Next base: position 4,617,456 of record NZ_JASKUT010000001.1, on the reverse strand, counting down.
AGCTCGAAGGTTCTTCGCGGAAACAGCTTGCTTCCTTCCTTTACGATCTCCTCTTCCAGGGCCTCAACCCGGTGGATCCGGGCAAGCCTTGTCAGGAGCTCGTCCATTCGAATCCGCGTTTCGGACTCCAGCTCCAGGGAATGACGGGACGCAGCGAACCGCCGAAGGAAGAGTCCGCCGAAGGTTACGACCAGCACGAGCAGCGACCAAGGAAACGTATCCTCCCATCCCTGGCGCAGCCAGTGGCTCTCCTTCGCCTCCAGATTCCAGCCGAACACGTCCTGCAGCAGGTCTTTCCCGAGATCCGGGGCAACGAGCAGGATAAACACGAACATACCGCCCGCCGTCCACCGCTCCTCCGCAGCCCTCGCTCCTCCCGCTAGCAGCATTCCCATCTGGACGAGCTGGATCGAAGCGAAGGCAATGACCTCCAGCAGAAACAACTGATTCAGAAGGAAGAAATATCCCGGTGGAGCCTCGACCGCGTAAGCCATAAGGGTGATGGCAAAAAGCAGCAGGCTCAGCTCCCGAAGCCTTCGGTGAATTCCCGCCCTTCCCCCGCCGTACAAATAATCCATAAGACAGAAGGCGAGGAACAGCAGTACCGTTTTGACCAAAAGGGAATAGTAGGTCGTATCTGCAGGACCCCCGAACAATAAGCTCTTCTCATCCCACTCCAGTAGGAGCAGAGTCGATGCGGCGAAAGAGAACATGGACACATAGAGAAACCCGCGCTCCCCCCGAACCGCCAAGAACATACCGAGCAGGATCAAGCCGACAAAAGCAAACAGCAGGGCAAACGCCGCATCATCCAGATGATGCCTGAGCGCCTGGACAAGGTAGGATGACGCCGGTACAGGCTGCAGCAAAAATTCATTCGTAAGCCCGTTCAATGCAAAAATGACAAAAGCCGTCAAAAAGAGCAACGGCAGCTGCAGTTGACGCAATTTAGATATCATCCCCCTTCCGCCTATCGCTAATGAATTTGACTCTCGAACAGCTGATTCCTGCTGGTGCGCCGAATAAGAAAGATGAGCAGAAGCACATCAAGGACGGCTAACACCCCGCCCGCCGCAAAAAGGATCAGGGGACTCAAGAATACCAGCCCAGTGGATTGACTGACGAGCAGCCCGATCACCGGCAGCACCAGCAAGCCGCCGAATTGCTGCGCCTCCTGGAACGTCTTCACCCTAGCGGATATCAGGACGTTCAATAAAATGCTGAAGAGCACCAGCGCCGGGACCAGCCAGCCCATGAGCAGCAGCCACGAGGCATCCAGGAAGAAAGGGGAGGCGAAGACCCCGCCCGCCAGTCCATTCACCGCCAGCGCAGCGAGAACAAAGGTTGCCAGTGCAATGCCATAGGAAGGAAGGAACGCTGCCAGCACCTTGCCGGTAAACAGCTCTGCCATGGAGATCGGAGCGAACAATAAGCTCTCCAGTGTCCGGCGCTCCTTCTCCCCAACGAAGCTGTTTGCGGCAGAGACGCTGGAGTTAATGATCGCCGTCAGCAGGTAGAAGGGAACCAGCAGGAAATTCAACACAAAGTACACAAACCTTAGGCTTAAGGACGGAAGCGAAAGCAGCTCCTCCTTGACCCGATTGTCAGGCAGGTGCGCCACCAGCTCCGTGATGGCTTTCTCGGCATCTCCCCCCGCTCCCTCCATCCAGTCGGTATGAATTCCAATCCAAGTGGCCGCTACCGGCATCACGCCGCAGAGAAGCAAGGAAAGCACGACCATCGGCACCCATACCTTACGAGAGGCGAAGGCCGACCCGATATCCTTGCGTAGGATCGCACCCCAAACGTTACGATTCATGCCGCTCTCCTCCGATCTGAAAGTACAGTGTTTCGAGGCTTCGATTCACGATTTCGCAGGAGTGAACCCAGCCTTCAGCGAGCAGCTTCCGCAGCAGCGGGGAGATCTCATCCTTCCCGCGCAGGGTAAACATAAGCCGGTCCTCTCCCACGTAACGATAGGGATATTGTCCCTGATATAGCTCCGGATGGTCAGGCTTCACATTCGTCTCTACCAGCAGCTCAACGGACTGAAGGTATTTGCGCTCAAGCGCCTCGGGGGTGCCTTGCTCCACAATGCGCCCTTGATGAATAAACAAGTAATCCGTGCACACCGTTTCGAGCTGCTGCAGCACATGCGAACAGATAAGAATGGTTACGTTCTCCTCTTGCGCTACCGACTTCAAGTACCCCATGACGAGCCGGATGCCTTCCGGATCCAGACCGTTCGTCGGTTCATCGAGGAACAGCAGCTTCGGACGGTGGAGCAGCGCCTTGGCCAGCGCCACCCGCTTCTTCATGCCTGTCGAGAAGGAGCCCACCTTCTGATCGCGATGCTCCCACATGTCAAACTGCTTCAGCAGTCTTTCGGCGCGTGCATCATCCTCCTTCTCCGTCCCGTAAATACGGCCGAAAAACCGAAGATTGTCCAGTGCACTCCTGTCGTGATATAACGATGCGCTTTCGGTGACAATCCCGACCTTACGCCGGATGTCGTCACCCTGCCGCCGCGGATCCAAACCCGCTACCCGGACGTTGCCTCCATCCGAGTCGATGACGCCGCAGAGCAAGCGAATGATGGTGGTTTTGCCGGAGCCGTTCGGCCCGAGAAGACCGGTAATCGCCCCCTCCTGCACCTCAAAGCTGACATCGCGAAGAATCGGCTTGCCGCCGAAAGCTTTATTCAGCCCTTCCACTTGAATCAGCGGGGCTGCAGCCGAATGTTTGAGCATGAAATATGCCCCCTCTTATATTATTACCAATAATGATAATGGTTCCCCAGTAAAAAAACAAGGAGAACGGATGGGCCCGTCTCCTATGAATCAAAGGTCACGCGAATATCCAGAATCTCCGAGCGGCTGCCGATTCGAACCGGCGGCCCCCAGAAGCCGAAGCCGGAGGAGACGATCACATGCATCGCACCCTTACGCAGGTAGCCCCAGTCCAGCTCAAATATGCGGCGGGTAATGAGATGGTTCGGCATCATTTGGCCGCGGTGGGTGTGGCCGGACAGCATCAGATCCACGCCGGCTTGCGCCGCTTCAGCGAACTGTGTCGGCTGGTGGTCGAGCAGGATGATTGGCTTCGCCGAATCGATGTCCTTCAGCAGTTCCTCGTGGACGAGTCTTCCCTCCCCTGCGAAGCGGTTCACAGATTTATCCTTCCTTCCGGCTACATAGAAGCTTCCGTCAATCTCCAGCACCCGGTCGATCAGCACCTCGATTCCGATCTCCTTCATCCGCTTGACGTAATCCTCAATGTGGCCGCCGATATATTCATGATTGCCGAGACAGGCGTAAACGCCCAGCGGGGCTTGCAGCTTTCTCATGACGTCGGCCATATTCTCCCGAATGAACGGTTCGATGCTGTCATCCAATACGTCTCCGGGCAGCAGGATCATATCCGGCTTTAGGGCTTCCATCTGCTGAATCAAACGGGACAGGTGGCCTTTGCCTACCGTTGTGCCGAGGTGCAGATCGGAAGCGGCCGCGATCCGCAGCTCCTTGCGATGACCGGCCTGCTTGGCTATCGTGATATCATACCGTCTTACCGTCGGCTGCCAAGCGTTCCGCGTGCCTTGCAGCAGCAGTACCAGAAGAATAGCCATGACGATATACCCCACAACGAGAACGGCGGATGACCCCGGATATCCGGCGATCTGCAGCAGCCAAACCGCCAAATCAGCGAACGGCAGCAGGAGCACGCAATAGAAGAAGCAGGCTATGCCGTAGGCACCGATCAGCTTGATCCACTTGTACAGCGCATAGGGCAGCACCCGTCGCAGGAGCATCGCCAGCAGATAACCGAACGCAAGCAGCACAAAAACGCCCCAGAACAAACCTCCCGTACCGTTAGAAGGAAACGCCGTTTCCCAGAACGAAACGGCGTTCCAGAGCACATACAGATTCAAGCCGACATAAATCACCATAATGGCGGTAAACACGAGAAGAAATCGAAAATTCATGCGTTTAATAAGCTCCTTAGCTTGAAATAATTCGGACGATCCTCCATCCCCACTTATTCTCGCACAAACCTCGTCAAAAGCAAAATAACGCTGCAGGTCTGCGTCCGAATTCTAAAAAAAAGATACCTTATCGGCGATATGCCACAAGGTATCTTAAGTTCAAAAGCTATGGTTTCGGATTCACTTCGATTTCCTTCAAATTGCGGAGAATGTTGACTTCTACCCGGCGGTTCTTGGACCGCCCCTCCGGCGTATCGTTGGTCTCAATCGGACGGTATTCGCCGTATCCGATCGATCGGAAGCGCTCCGGACCCGCCTTGCCGGACGCAAGCAAATATTTCATGAAGTTCAACGAACGCCTGGCGCTCAGATCCCAGTTCGTCTCGAATTCTCCACCGCGGTTGATCGGCACATTGTCCGTATGACCCGCAACCTCGATGTTGTAATTCGGGTATCCGGCCAGCATGTCCGAGATCGCCCCCGCCAGCTTCTGGGCCTCGGGCTTCACAGCCGCCGAGCCTGAGGTAAAGAGCGCATGGTCGCGGATCGTAATCATCAGCATATCGGGCGTCAGCTTCGTCTCGAGCTGAGAATCCAATCCGTTCTCCTTAATGTATCCGTCGAGCTTCTGTTTCAGCTCCTCGAGATCCTTCTTCTCTTTCTCCAGCTGCTGTTGCTGCTGCGTTACGGTGCTGTTCTGAGGACTATCCTCATCCTTGTCCTTGTCCTTCTTCTTCGATTCAGAGACAGGCTCCTGCATCACGGGCACTGCGCTCGTTACCTCGAACATCCCCGTACCGCCGGAAAAGGCGGAATTCAACGCCCGCATAATCTGATCGTATTTCTTGGAGTCAATTTGGCTGGAGGCGAACAAAATGATAAACAGCGCAAGCAGCAGGGTAAGCAAATCGGCATAAGGAATGAGCCAGGTTTCGTCAATGTGCTCCTCGTGGTGTTCCTTCCGATGCTTCTTGCTCATTGCTCGCCCTCCGCCTTATTCGAGGCCGCCCGCTCTGTAGGAGACAAGAATACCGAAAGCTTCTGCGTTACGGCGAACACGGATACACCCGCTTGGATGGACAGCAAGCCTTCTACGATCATCAGCTTGATTTCCACTTCCTTCTTGGACTTCTGCTTCAGCTTATTCGCCATCGGATGCCACAGCACGTAACCGGAGAAAATACCGAGCAAGGTCGCAACGAACGCCGCCGAAATCAAGTGACCCAGCTTCTCGACCTCGCTCAAGTTACTGAGGGCCGCAATCAGACCTACGACCGCCCCGAGAACCCCCAGCGTCGGAGCGTAAGTGCCCGCTTGGGTAAAGATCAGGGCATTGTTTCTATGTCGCTCTTCCATGGCGCTGACTTCTTCGAGCAGAACGTCGCGGACGAATTCCTGATCGTTCCCGTCAATGATCATACGAAGACCGTTCTTCATAAATTCGCTTTGAATTTCATCTACCTTCGCTTCTAAAGCGAGCAAGCCTTCACGGCGCGTCGTGGCTGTCATTTCAGTGAACAGCTCCATCAAATCCTTCTTGGATTCCAGCTTCTGCTCACTAAAGAGAACCTTAAACAGCTTAGGAATCTTCTTCAGATCTTCCATTTCGAACCCGATGAAAAGGGCGGCCGCCGTTCCGACAAAAATAATCATGAAGGCTGCACCATTCAACAATGACGCCGGGCTTGCCCCTTTTAAATACATACCGACAACTACGGCAATTATCCCTAGCGCCAAGCCTATGTAGGTAGACTTATTCATTCCATACTCTCCCCAATTTTACATATTTCGACATTTAGACACACGGATCGACCCTACTACTATCATAATCCGACTCTACGAGATTGTAAACGATAAAAATGAGCAGATGCGGGAAAAACAAGGGGAGCAAGCCAAGCGCCTGCGTGTACTCCCCTGTCTCCCGACGCGCCGGTTACTAGGACTTTAGGCGGAATTACGCAGGCCCGTAATGAAACGGATCATCTCCTCAGCCGGCAGCGGCTTGCTGAAGAAATAGCCTTGTCCGGTATCGCAGTGGAGCCCCCTAAGAATGTTCAGTTGCTCTGCGTTCTCCACTCCCTCCGCTACGACCTCCTTCCCCAGCATATGCGACATCGAAATAATCGCCGGGACAATCGAGCGCTCCAGCTGCTCTTCGGTCATGTTCATAATAAAGGAGCGGTCGATCTTGATCGAGGAGACCGGAAGCTGCTGGATCACGCTTAAGGAGGAATATCCGGTGCCAAAATCGTCCATGGAGATATGTATGCCCAGCGCCACCAGCTCGTCCAGTGTCTTCATGACCATCGTCAGCTTGTCCATGACCATGCTTTCGGTAATCTCCAGACACAGCTGTCCGGCCGGAAGTCCGGTTGCGCGAAGCGCTCTCGTCACGATATAGACGAAATCCGGCTGCATCAATTGAATGGCGGATACATTGACGGACACGGTCATGGGGTAATCGGACAGCCCGGCCCAACCGACCGCCTCCCGGCAAGCCTCCTCGAGCACCCACTGGCCGATCATGACGATCAAACCGCTTTGCTCCGCAAGAGGAATAAATTCGACAGGGGAAACGGCGCCCAGCTCCTTCGAATGCCAACGCAGCAGCGCCTCTGCACCGGTCAGCCGGTCCGCAGCCAAGTCATACTGCGGCTGGTAATAGAGCTCCAGTTCCCCGTTCTCCAAACTTTTGCGCAGCGCGGTCTCCATATCCACATGACGACGAAGGGCCGCATTCAGCTCCTGAGTATAGAACCGGTATTGATTGCCCCCGCTGGACTTCGCATGATACATGGCGATATCCGCATTCTTCATAAGATGGGAGGTAGAATCTCCGTCGTTCGGATACAGGCTGATTCCGATGCTGGCCGCCAGGTAGAACTCGCGCTCCTGCAGCTCCACCGGCCGTAAGAACAGCTGAAGAATCGATTCCGCCGTCAGAATCACCTCATCGATCTCGTTGATGCCCGGCAGCAGCAATGCGAACTCATCTCCGCCCAGGCGAGTCACAACCCCTTGTTCCCCTATGGCCTCCGTCAGACGATTCGACAGCTCGATCAGCGCTTCATCCCCGAACTGATGCCCGAGCGTATCATTAATGAACTTAAACCGGTCCAAATCAATCAGCAGAACCGCCAGCTTTCTTGCTTTCCGTTCGGCTTCCGCCAGCTTCTCCTCCAGCATCTGATTGAACTTCAGCCGGTTGGCCAATCCGGTCAGAGGATCGTGGTGAGCGATATACTGCGTATACAATTCCTCCTGCTTCCTAGCTGTAATATCGCGAATGACCGCAAGCACATACCGCTCGCCGCCCGCCACCATGGTGTCCGTGTCAACCAGAACCGTCTTTCTTTGTCCGGTTAAGGTTACCAGCGTGCATTCCCGGTTGACCCATGGGCTCATGAGCAAAGCTTCGGAAGTGATCTTTCCCTCCAGAGCCTCCTCCCCCTCGTTTAAGTAGCGGTACAGCGGGGTATAGAGCAGCTCGCCGCCGAACATTTTCACCGAGCTCGGGTTCGCCTCCTGCACAACCAGCTGCCGGTCCATCAGAAGAATGGCCGTCGGATTAATTTTGTACAGCACCTCGAATTTACTCGAAGCCGAAGGAAGCAGGTCGCTTCGGTTCATCAGCAGCCGGATGGCAAATCCCCATACGAATATCGGTAAAATGCTAAGCGTGGACGGAATCGGGACATGCCCCTCCAGTCGCTGGGAAAGCCACCAGCATAACATACCGGAAGCGCCGACCAAAAGATGAGCCTGGATCAGCGTAAGGAAGCGGCGCTTCTCCTGCCGATTACGAGTCTGTAGCCAAGCCTTCAGGGAAATCCCGAAATTAATAAACGAAAACAAGGCCATACAGCCTAATAATAGAACGAGCGGCAGCTCCGGCTGTTCCAGCTTCCACATGGCTTCCGTCCGGGCCCCTCCGACCAGCACTTGATGCCCCTGGGTGAACAGGATGGCAAAGTACACAAGCACCGGCATGAGAGCAGCCGTCCGAAGCCAGCCCCATGGAACGGAATGATAACGGCGGGCAATAAGAAAGTGAAACATCAGTGCGAAGGTGCCGCACAGCAGCGTTGCGGGATATTTGACATATATGGCGATCCCGAGGGTGAAGCTCCCGGGTAGAACGATTTGCGCATAGTCCGACAGGAAGATGAAGAACAGGGTGAACATGACGCCGGCTGCCGCCTGATTTTCCTTATTCTTCGGATCTCTCTTGAAGATTTCGATGGAGCAGTAAAGCAGGAAAAACATAGGCATCAAAAGGATTAGTAACACGACGCTCCCCATTGTTGTCACCTCTTGATCAGCTTTTCGATTTGCACCCTTCCTGAGAAAAAGACGGCTCCGCCTCCCATATCGGCAATTCGGTCAGGCGTCAGGGCATTCACCAAGGCGCTTCCCGGATGCTCCGTATCATCCGACCACAAGCCTTGACTCACCGCGACGCCCGGAAGCACATCGTCTCCTACGGAAGCCGTCAGGATGCATTCCCCCCGCGAGTTCCACACTCGAACCTTATCGCCCGATTGTATTTGAAGTCGTGCCGCGTCCGCCCGGTTCATATGCAGCTTAGGCGACTTCTCCATCCGCACGTGCTTCTCATTATTGGAGAAGGTGGAATTCAGAAAGTTATGATTCGGAGCCGGGATAAACAGAAACGGCAGGTCCCCCTCCTCCGCCAGCGGCATATAGGTCGGCAGCGGAGGATAGCCCCTGCGTTCCATAACCTTCGAGTACAGTTCAATCCGGCCGCTTGGCGTTCGCAGCTTGCCTGCAAGCAGCGGCGTCGTTTGCCCCTTCACATATTGCTTCTCCCTCAAGGCTTCAAAGGTCATTCCCTTGATAACCGGATTGGCCGGATGATCCAGCGTCTGCCGGATCATGTCCTCTTCCGAATCCTGCAACGCCTCTTCCTCGAAGCCCATGGCCCGAGCAAGCAAACGGAATACCTCTACGTTCGATTTGCTCTCCCCGTAGGGCGCAATGACAGGCTGCTGCAGCTGCACATAATGATGCCAATAGGACCGGTACAGGTCCGTATTCTCGAAGGACGAGGTAGCCGGTAAAATAATATCGGCATAGGCCGCCGTTTCCGTGAGGAACAAATCATGGACGACGGTGAACAGGTCTTCCCTGGCAAGCCCCTGCCTTACCTTGTTTGCCTCCGGCGCCACCACGGCAGGATTCGTATTATAAACATAAAGCGAATAGATCGGAGGCTCCTGGCCCAGCAGGGCGCTGCCGAGCAGGTTCATATTGATGCTGCGGGTGCTCTGCCGGAGCAGATCCGGCCTTTGCAGCGCGGCGTTGTTCATCTCCAGCCAGCCGCTGTTGCTCTTGATCGCGCCGCCGCCCTTATGCAGCCAGGCTCCCGTAAGTGCAGGCAAGCAGGCAATCGTCCGGATGCACATGCCTCCGTTGTCATGATGCTGCGGACCGTTGCCGATGCGGATAAAGGAGGCCTCCGTCCCGCCGTACAGCCGCGCCAGACGGACGATGTCCTCCGCCGGAACGCCGGTGATGGAGGCAACCAGCTCCGGCGTGTACTGCTTGACGTGCTCGCGCAGCTCTTCATGGCCTACCGTGTATTCAGCAAGGAAATCTTCATTCGCCAGCTGCTCTTTAAAGAGAACGTGCATGATGCCAAGGGCCAGCGCGGCATCGGTACCGGGCTGTACCGGAATGAACCAGTCCGCCCATTTGCCCGTCTGATTGCGGTGCACATCAATCACAACGATCTTCGCCCCGTTCTTGCGGGCCTTCTCCGCCAGCACCACTTGATGCATGTTCGTGCTGACCGCATTGATGCCCCACATGATAATGAGCTTGGAATGCACCGTATCCTCAGGGTCGATACCGAACCCTCCGCCCATCGTATACGTGTAGCCCTCTTGCCCCGCCGCTTGGCAGATCGTGTATTGCAGTCGGCTCGAGCCCAGACGGTAGAAGAAGCGCCGATCCATGCCCTCCGTCCCGATGCGGCCCATGTTGCCGTAGAAGCTATACGGCAGAATGGCTTCGGCGCCATGTTCGGACGTGATCTGCTTAAAGCTGTCGGTAATGGTCCGAATCGCTTCTTCCCAGGTAATACGCTCGAACTGCGCCTCCCCTTTCCTGCCGACTCGCCGAAGCGGATATGTCAATCTTTTTGCATCGTAAATCCGTTCCGTCATGTTCCGTACTTTGTTGCAAATCGCCCCTTGGGTAACGGGATGCTCGGGATCGCCTTCGATTTTCGTTATGACGCCGTCCTGCTTATGTATGAGCAAACCGCACTGGTCGGGACAGTCGAGTGAACAGACGGAGGGAAACACTCCATTCGGTTGATCTATATAGGAATGCATACATTGCTCCTTTCTTCCGGACATGCTAGAAGTATTATTGTATATTCGACAAAATGTGCCAGAACTCCTGCTTCGCTCCGCATGGCCGCCAAACCGCTTCATAGCCAACGCTTCGGATGTATGATATAGTACTTTATGGTCTTTGACGACCCGACCCGGCCCGCCGCGGGCCGGTTTGCCAAGAGGTTCGCAAACTCCCTCTATAAAAAACTAAGGAGCTGCTTAAGATGAGCGCAGGAAGAAAAGAAGAAGAATTGAAGGATATTACGCTGCTCGGCGATCAAGGGACGCGTTATGTATTCACCTATGACCCGTCCGTCCTGGAGACGTTCGATAATAAACACCCGGGGCGCGCTTATTTCGTCAAGTTTAATTGCCCTGAATTTACCAGCCTATGCCCTGTTACAGGACAGCCGGATTTCGCCACACTGTATATCTCTTACATCCCGGATGTGCGGATGGTGGAAAGCAAATCGCTGAAGCTGTATTTGTTCAGCTTCCGCAATCATGGGGATTTTCACGAGGACTGCGTGAACATCATCATGAATGACTTGATCAAGCTGATGGACCCGCTGTATATAGAGGTTTGGGGGAAATTCACCCCGCGCGGCGGCATTTCCATCGACCCGTACTGCAATTGGGGACGTCCCGGCACGAAATTTGAGGCTATGGCGGAGCATCGTCTGCTGAACCATGACCTATACCCGGAGAAGGTGGACAACCGGTAGTTTTTTGAGCCGTTACAATGAAAAGAGCCGGAGTTTGGCACGAGAATCCTTGTGTGCAGCTCCGGCTCTTTCTTATTTAGGATGGCGACGGAATGCTTAGCGCCGTCTTGATATTTTGCAGATCCACGTTGATCTGCTCCTGTGCGCTGTAAGGATGATAAACGCCGCGGGACATCAGATAGCTGATGATCGACTCATGCGCCGCGATCGTTTCGTGCAGCTGCCTGTGAAGGGCTTCCCTGACCTCGGGCGTCGCCGATTCCGTAATGGCCATTGCGTAGTTGATCGTCGCATTTTTCACCGATATCAAGTAATCCATCGCAATCACCTGATCGGTCAGCTTATTGACGCCAAGGACCGCCTCTACAATCGTATTCATCCGAACGCTCCTTCCTATGCCTTAGTCAGCAAGCTCTGCAGCTCTTGGAGCTGTCTAGTCGAAGTCTGTACATCCTGCTGGAGAATACTTTTCAGATCCGGATCGGATACCAGCACCTGCATGGTTTTCGCTTTGGTGAGACTTACCGTCTTGAATACGGCGATTTCGTGCAAATCCATCGTTTCGTGTCTCGTATACATTGGGCTCCCTCCTATGGCTTGAGGACCACCTTAATGCAATGATCCGTCTTCGTATCAAAAATTTCATACCCATGCTTCGCTTGCTCCAGCGGCAGCACGTGGGTAACGATATCTCCGGGGTCTACCTTGCCCGTGGCGATCAGCTCATACATATGCGGCATGTAGTGTACGACAGGCGCTTGTCCCGTCCGCAGATTTACGTTTCTTTGGAAAATATCCCCAAGGGGGAAGGCATTGTAACGGCCGCCATATACGCCGGTGATCTGAATCGTGCCGCCCTTACGCACCGCTTGCGAAGCGATGACGACGCTGCTCATGGCCCCGCCCTGCAGCTTCAAGCCGCTGGCCAGAAACTCCATCGGCGTCATTTTGCCGCTCATGCCGACGCAGTCCAGCACCACATCCGCTCCGCCGCCGGTGATCTCCTTCAAATGGTTGCCGATGTTCTCTTCGGATTCGAAATTGACGATTTCCACATGGTTCGTCCGTTTCGCATGCTCCAGCCGGTAGCCTACATAATCGACGGCAATAACCCTCTTCGCGCCCTTAAGCCAAGCGAACTTTTGCGCCAGCAATCCGACCGGTCCGCAGCCCAGCACGATGACCGTATCTCCCGGCTTCACACCGGCGTTGTCGATGGACCAGAAGGCGGTCGACATGGCATCGGAGATCAGCACAAGCTTCTCATCCTCAATCTCGGAGTCCTCCGGAATGCGGAAGGAGCTGAAGTTGGCGAACGGAACGCGCAAGTATTGCGCTTGGCCTCCGTCATACCCGCCTGTCGTTTCCGAATAGCCGAAGAAACCGCCCATCTCTCCGTTCGGGTTCGAATTGTCACATTGGCTCTCCAGCTCGTGAGTACAGTAATAGCAATGACCGCAAGCGATGTTGAACGGGATAATGACGCGGTCGCCCTTCTTCAGCTTCGTCACCTCGGGCCCTACCTCTTCGACGATCCCCATCGGTTCATGCCCGATCACATAGCCGGTAGGCAGATTCGGGATCATCCCGTGAAGGAGATGCAGATCCGAGCCGCAGATGGCCGTCGTCGTCAGCCGGACGATCATATCCTCCGGATGCTCGATCCTGGGGTCCTCTACCTCGCGCACTTCAATGTTTTTGATCCCCTGAAATGTTACTGCCTTCATATAAGATGATGTCCCCCCTATTTGTTCGGTGTGGCGAACATGCCGATGCGCGCCGTATCCTCCGGAAACAACTTCAGCATAGCGATCTCCACCGTCGTTTGAGCGGCCTTCAGATCAATGGCAAATTGCTCATCAACCTGATAAGGATGGAACCAACGCTTCTCAATCATGAGCCGGCTGATCTCCTCATGCAGCGCGATCGCTTGATCCAGCTGCTGCTTGAGAATCGCTCTGGCGTCCGGCGTGGCCGTCTCGGCTAAGACCATGGCCGTATTCCGTACCGCACTCTTGGCCGAAATCAAAAAATCCAAGGCAAATAACGAGTCCGCCTGCTTCGGAAGCCCTTCCGAGTTGCGGGGATCCAAGTAATCTTCCATGTAGCAGCACCTCTGATTATTGTAATGGAAAACGCTGATACAGCTCTTGCAGCTGCTTGATCGATTCGACGGATTGCTCCACGTCCTTCTGCATCAATGCTTTCAGGTCGCGATCGAACACAATCCCCTGCAGCAGCTTCGATTTGGTCAGACAAATCATTTTGAAATTGAGCAGCTCGTGAATTTCGATCGATTCATGCGGTCCAAGGGTTGTTTGGCTCATCCCTGGTATCACCTCCACATAGGTACAAGTATTGATAGGCTTTCCAAAAGCTGCCGAGGCTTATAGATTCCAATTTGTGTCACCCGGGAGGAATAATTCAGGAACAGGAAGACAGGCTAAGGAATGTCTGTCCAGTTGACGGGAAAGGCGGAAGCTTCTATGAGAAAACCTGTGCTTATCCTCTTGTGTATTTTTGGGGCTGTATTTTTGATCAATGGCCTGATTCATTACTTCACCTTCGAATACGGCTACTTTCCCAGTCAGACCGAAGCGGCTGAACCGATCCAGGTGTTGACCGCTCAGGAAACGTCGGAGGAAGAGTTCCCTGTTACCGATGAGCTGATTGCTTTTGGGCGCAAAGCCTTTTATACCGAAACGTTCGGCAACGAGGTTTTCTTTACCGATATTCTCGGGGCGTACGACGGGGCTTTGACCTTGCCGAACGTGGTTAAGGCTTGCTTGAAGCTGAGGGGAAAAGGCACCAACAACCTGCAGGTCGAGGCGGCAAAAACAGTTGTGATCGGCGATCGGACGATTCATAAAGGAGAGCTGATCGACACCGGACTCGATGTGGCCAAGGGAGCTTATACCCCGCTCGGTATCACCCTCAAGGTGAAGGAAGGACGGCTTCAGGCTGGTCTCGGCTGCGTAACTTGTCATGCCATTGCCGATTTGCCCTCAGGTAAGATCCTCGAGGGAGTGCCGAACACGGATTTCAATGCAGGTCTGCTGCTTGCGCTCGGGACGAATTCTGCAGCCTTTTTTACTCATACCGATGTGGATAATCTAACCAAGTTTATTAAAGATGCGGGGAGAACGGTACCGGGCGAGGACGGCTCGAAGCTCGCGCTGCCCGATCCTGATGCCTTGGAGAAGGCGGTGGATCGAGATTTTCTTACATGGCCTCCCGGTTATGTCGATACCATGATCGATCTGAAAAATTCGCCGGTGCAAATTCCGGATTCCTTCACCAAAGGGGATCATCCTTACACCTGGAGCGGTTCGATAGGGATCGGCCCTTTTCACGGGCTCGCCTTTTTTAACGGGATTCCGAACGCTCAGAACATGGACCCGCTGTCTCAAATGAATCTCAGCAAGACCCTCTTTGGGCTGGATAAGGAGGTGTATGTGGGTACCGTGCTGCAGCGGGCGGCGAACGAGAAGTACCGGTATCGGCCGGAAAGCGGCGAGAAGCCTTCGGCTTTCTTCGATCGAGTGGATCCGACTCCGGGAGCCCCCGGCGTGAACGAGCTGATCCCGACACCGAATTATCCTCGCCCGTCTCCGGTCTCTATCACCGGTTTGCTTGCATCGAAGCCGGGCTATCCCGTCGCTTACCATTTGCTGGCTATGGCAGCTTACCAGAACGCATTGCATCCGCCCCCATCGAAGCATCAAGCTTCGGATGCGCAGAGGGTATCCGCGGGGAGAGACGTCTTTCGGAGAGCAAATTGCATTTCGTGTCATGCCGGCACTTACTTGACGAACAATTCCATTGTACCGAGCTCGGTGATCGGAACAGAGCCGACCCGGTCGATTGCACTCCGGTCCTTGGAGCCCGCTTGGGACAAGCCGCTGATGTATCCCTGGAATACGCCGGTGCCGCTTCCGGCCCGCCCCAACACCTTTGAATTTGATCTATCGCGGTATGACCCGGAGCAGCTTCGGCTCTCGCTGGGACAAGGCGGGAGAGAGGGGGGCTATAAGGTCCCGAGCTTGTTCGGTCTCTATTGGTCCGCACCTTATTTGCACGACGGCGGCGTTGCCGTCGGTGCGGAGGGTGCATCCCAGGCGGGGATTCCCGGCACACTGCACCGAGGGGTTGCCGCGGACCCGGCGAACAGTCTGCGTGCCCTTGTAGACCGGCGGCTTCGGCGGCAAGTCATCGCGGCGAACGAAGCCGACCCCGATGCGGTACGCGCACGTATCACAGGCGCCGGACATGAGTACTGGGTCGACGAGGAAGCCGGGTTCACCCAAGAGCAGCAGGACGCGCTCATTGACTATTTGCTTAAAGTAAACGATCGGCCTTGATCCACATAATTGAACGGGGGCTCCCGGTATGAAAGCAGTTACCTTTCAAGGAATTAATGAGGTCCAAGTTCAAAATACCCCCGACCCGCGCATCCTAAAGCCAGATGACATCATCATTCAAGTCACTTCGACCGGTATTTGCGGTTCGGATCTTCATTTCTACCATGGAATGATCCCCAGTATGGGTAAGGGTTACATTCTGGGCCATGAAACGATGGGCGTTGTGCTGGAGACGGGGCCTGATGTGCATAAGGTGAAGCGAGGCGATCGGGTCGCTATACCGTTCAATGTAGCCTGCGGCCATTGTCGGTTCTGTGAAGCCGAACTGGAAAGCCAATGCGATCTGGCGAATCCCGAAGGCGAGATGGGAGCTGTTTACGGCTGCTCCCGCCTCTTTGGAGATTATGCCGGAGGGCAAGCCGAGCTGCTCAGGGTGCCTTACGCCAACTACCTCCCTATGGTGATCCCGCCTGGCTGTGAGGTGGAGGAAGATACGCTGCTGCTTATGACGGATGCTCTCCCCACCTCCTTGTGGGGAGTAATCCAGTCCGGCATGAAGCAAGGGGATACCGTTGTGGTTCTAGGCTGCGGCCCCATCGGACTGTTGACGCAAAAGTGGGCGTGGCGGCTCGGTGCCTCCCGGGTCATTGCCGTCGATTACGTGCCCTATCGCTTGGAGCATGCCCGTAAAGCGAATCGGGTGGAAACGGTCAACTTCCTGGAGCAACCGCGGACCGGCGAGTATCTCAGGGAAATCACCAACGGGGGGGCCGATGTTGTGATCGATTGTGTGGGGGGCGACGGAAAAATGAGCTTTATCGAAAAAGTCGAAACCGCCCTGCGACTGCAAGGCGGCGGCATGAGCGCCATCAATATCGCATCCCAAGCCGTTCGCAAGGGAGGAACCGTAGAGCTGGTCGGGTTCTACGGCCTAAGGTACAATGCTTTCCCGCTCGGCGACTTCTTTGGCCGCAGCGTATCGCTTCGCATGGGCACGGCCTCGGTCGTTCATTTGATGGGACGCATCTATGAGGAGCTAAGCAGCGGCTTCGATCCGTCCGATATCATCACCCATCGACTGCCCCTTTCCTCCGCAGCCCATGCTTATGAGATTTTTGATAAAAAGAAGGAAGATGCGGTAAAGATCATCCTAAAGCCGTAGGCGAATGCTACACCGTCCCGGATAGCGTGCACTGCCCGGTTCGGTGGTGACTACACTCCCTGCAGCGCTCCCTGTCCGCGCACCTCAGCGCGGACGCCACCGCCTGCTCCGCGCTGTCATACACGTGCTCACGCCCGATGCGGGCAAGGACGCCGGACTTTTCCAGCATCGAGTAGGGCTGTGCGGCAACATCCGATAGCAGCACGACTCCATTGGAGCGGCTGACCTGATGAACCAGTCCTTCCAGCTGAGCGGCGCCCGTAATATCGATATAAGGCACTTTGCCCATCTGCAGAAGCAGCATCTTGGATTTTTGATCCAGGTCCGCACCCGTGACCCCCTTCTCCAGCAGCAAGGCCGAACCGAAGAACAGCGGCCCTTCTATCGTATACATGCTGAGCTGGGGGCAGCTGCGGCCGGACACCATTTTCGCGAAGCCGTTCGTATCGCCCATTCGCTTTACGAAGAGCAGCAGTGCCAGAGCCAGACCTGCGCCTACCGCCGTAGTCAAGGTGGTGAGTACGGTTAACACGAACGTCACCAGCAGAAGCATCGACTCGCCGGTACGCATGTTTACAATGCGCAGGAACACTTTGCGCTCGCTCATATTCCATGCCACCATCATAAGAATCGGCGCCATGCTGGCGAGCGGGATACGGGAGGCCCAAGGCGCAAAAACAAGCAGCACCAGCAGCACCGTTAGGCCATGAATCACTCCCGATAACGGGGATGCCGCGCCGCTCTTGATATTCGTCGCCGTACGCGCTATCGCCCCTGTAGCGGGAATGCCCCCGAACAGCGGCGTAATCATGTTGGCGATGCCTTGCCCGATCAGCTCCCGGTTGCTGTTATGCTTGGTTCCTGCCATTTCGTCGGCCACCACAGCCGAGAGTAGGGATTCGATGCCGCCCAGCATTGCAATGATCAGGGCCGGTTGAAGCAGGCTGTGCACTTTCTCCCATGAGATCTCGGGAAGATGAAAGGCCGGCAGCCGGCTTGGAATCTCACCGAAGGAGGAGCCGATCGTCGCCACCTGCCCGTCGAAGAAAAGTGCCGCAACGATGCTGGATACGACCAGCCCGACCAGCGAACCCGGAACCTTCCATCGATATTTGGCACCCCTAATGAGGATGACGAGGCAAATGCTTGCCGTGGCTAAGCTGTATAAGTTCCATGTTGAAAGGTGCAGCACGATTTCTTTCATATTCATAAGGAAGCTCTCATGCTTCTCAATCTCGCGCAAGCCCAAGAAATTCGCGATCTGACCGCTGAAAATAATAACGGCAATGCCCGCGGTGAAGCCGACCGTGACGGGCTTGGGAATAAAGCGGATCAAGGATCCCATCCTGCACAGACCCATAAGGATAAGCAGAGCTCCGCCCATCAGCCCGGCGATCAGGAGATTTTCGTAGCCGTACTGTAACGTGATAGCGAAAAGTACAGGGATAAAGGCGCCCGTCGGCCCGCCGATCTGGAACTTGGACCCGCCAAGCAGTGAAATCAGGATGCCGGCTACAATCGTCGTATAAATCCCGTATTCCGGTTTGACCCCCGAGGCAATAGCAAAAGCCATTCCCAGTGGAATGGCTATTATCCCTACAATCAGCCCGGCAATCAGATCTTTGCGAAAAGCACCCCAAGAGTATCCTTCGAATCTGTCCATGGGACTAACCTTCTTTTCTTTATATATTTGAATATTTGAATATATATAACATGATAATCCCGCAGATACGCTCTGTCAACGGGAAATCATCGTTACTTGGCCTGCTCCTTCCGGATATCCTCGAGCAGATTGATGGCATCCACCAGGTGATTATCGAAGATTTGCTTGGCTACCTGCAATAAATCCTTGATGAGCGGATCGCGAAGGGAGTAGATGACCGTGGTCCCTTCCTTTTTGCCGTAGACGACGTTCTTGTTTCTTAGAACCGCCAGCTGCTGAGAAACGGCCGAGCCCTCCGAGCCCAGGATCGTTTGCAGCTCATTGACATTGCGATCCCCTTCGCTTAGCACCTCCAGAATCCGAATCCGCATGGGGTGCGCCAACGCCTTGAAGAAATCCGACTTGAACTGTTGTATCGATTGCATCGTTATATCCCCTCCCGGCATTCATGGTAACCAGTATACCATATTGCCTAGGGCGCATAAATCCGGCGGCATCTCATCGTAAGCCCTGCCATCACAGACTCCGCCATGCCCCACGCTGTAACTCGTAACCAACAATGTACTTTGCCGTCGGCCCCTCCTTGGGAACAAGCCAACCCTTGCCGCAAAGCGCCTGCAGCACCCGAACCGCCGTGCGATGGTTGAGCAGCAGATGCTCCCTTACGTCAACCGTACGCAGGGGGCGTGACAGACGGCATGCAAGGCGAATGACCTCTTTTTCCAATACAGCCAAACGCCCTGTAGGACCAGGCTCCGCTTGATAGCGGCTAAGCACCATGCGCAGCAAGGTCGTGCAAACCTCGGGACGCTGGGACACGTCGTCATATGCGAAGGATATGACCTGGTACCCCATCGCGGTTAAGAACGTTTCACGGTTGAGCTCGCTGCAATATTTTTGTCTGTCCATATCCCGAACATGGGGACCGAAGCCCTTGATTTCAATAACCAGCTTTACCGGCTGCGTCAGCCAGACAAAATCGCAAAAGTAAGACATGCCTCGCCAATCCCGTACTTCGTACTCCGGATGCAGATCGTCGAAGCTTCCTCTAACGGGCCACCAGACATTGCGGCAGAAAAGCCTCTCCGCCTCGTTATGTCCGCGAACAAGCCGCCCTTTGCGTTCCCCCGTTCTTCGCTCGACATGGTGTAGTATAAACGCGGCATGCGCTTCCTCAAAAGTCATATCCCATCCTCCCTTGGAATGAAAAAACGCCCCGAGCCATCCTTTTGCTCGAAAAGGACAGTCATCGGGACGTTCTTCGTCTCTAGTTCCATATTATAGTATAAAATGTTATTTTATGCCAGTTGCAAATACCGTCAGTAGCTCCAGCCAATGAGGATTTGTGCAAATGCGCACAAATTCCCAGACAGATGGTACTACATGTGCTTCACCCCATGAGAATTTGTGCAAATGGGCACAAATCTCCGGCCATATGGTACTATATGTGCTTCATTTGTGCGATAATGCAACATTCCGGGGGGCAAAGCGGCTGTTTCTCCTAATTCGGCTATCAAAGTTGCACTTTAGCACAATTCCAGCACCACAGGCACGAAACCGCCCGGATTTGCTGCCGATTCGCACAAATCCTAGACGCACTTGCGCCACGCAGGACCACGACGAGCAGCTCACCAACCGTTCACCCACTCCCCGGCTTCGGGCATACCAAGCAACCACCTCACGGCGCTTAACATACGAAGCAGCTTGCCTCAGTGACACCAGCTCGTGAGGATTTATGCGAATGCGCACAAATCACCGGTCAGATCGGCGTGCGAGCGATTTACGAAGCGGCTAATATGAAGAGTGCGCGCGGGCTGCTGGAAGAGACCATGACCACGTTTGAGAAAAGAGCACCAAAGGCGCTCAGTGTGTTAGAGGAAGGCTTTGGCGATGCCACAGCCGTTATTGAACTTCCTGAGATATGCCGAATTCGAACCGACAAATGTAGTAGAACGTCTTAACGCTGAACTGCGGCGAAGAGAACGTGTAATTCGAATCTTTCCAAATCGACAATCTGTAATTCGTCTATTTGGTACGCTGCTGATGGAAATGGATGAAAAGTGGTCCGTTGGTAAGAAGTATATTGAAATGACCGCTTACCATGAATGGCGCAAAGAAAAGGCAAAGACAGCCGAAAAACCTACTCTAAACGAGTAGGCTTTCCATTCGAGGATTTTACACACAAATATGGACTTGACCGTCAGATCGTACTATATGCGCTTCATTTGTGCGATAATGCAACATTCCCAGGGGGCAAAGCGACTTTTTCTCCTAATCCAGCTATCAAAGTTGCACTTTAGCACAATTCCAGCACCACGGGCACGAAACCGGCCGGATTTGCTGCCGATTGGCACAAATCCTAGACGCACTTGCGCCCATGCAGGCCCGCTAAGGAACAAACCGCTCCCCAGCTGCCAGCACATTACACGCCTACAGCCGCACCGGCCCGCATATAATCGGTCGATTCCAGAAAGATTGCATTGCCGTTGATAATGAGCAGCACCGTGCCGTCCCCAAGGATCGACGCTCCGGCCAAATACGACAAATGCTTAAATCCGTCCTGCGGCGGCTTCACGACGACCTCCTGCTGCCCCAGCAAGGAATCCACCTTCAGCGCCAGACCGCTCTTCAGGATCACAAGATATTGGCCGCTCTTTTCCTCCTCCTGCCCTGCCAAGCCGAAGTAGCTCCGCAGATCGATCACCTTGTACACCTGCTCCCGAAGGATCACGATCGGCTGTCCTTGCATCGTCTGCAGATCGGCATCCGATACACGGCCCGTTTCCTCAATTTGGTCCAGCGGAATCCCGTACGGGTCTCCGCCGACTTTCACCTGCAGCACTTGCGTCATGGATAGCGTTAACGGCAGCTCGATGCGAACCCTCGTGCCTTCCCCCGGCTCACTAACGACCTGGACATCCCCTTGAAGTCTCACAATCGTGGTTCTTACCGCATCCATCCCGATGCCACGACCCGAAAGAGACGTAACCTCCTCCGCCGTCGAGAAGCCGGTATGGAATATATAGGGGATCAGCTCCTGCGGCTGAAGCTTCTCCAGCTTATCCCCTTCCACGAGCTGGTGCTCCCTCAGCTTCGCTCGAATCCGCTCCACATCGATGCCGGCTCCATCATCGCCGACCTCCAGCACAACCCGGTTGCCCTCCCGGAACGCCCCAATGCTCAGCAGCCCTTCGGGCGGTTTGCCGGCACGGACCCGGTCCTCAGGCGCCTCGATGCCGTGGTCGATCGCATTGCGAATGAGATGGATCAGCGGATCGGACAAGGCTTCGACCAGGGTTTTGTCGAGCGTGGTCTCCTCCCCGCTGAACTCAAGCCGAATATGCTTGCCGGATTGGCGTGCCATGTCCCTGACGAACCGGTTAAACTTGGTGAACACGTGGGATACGGGCAGCATGCGGATATCGACGATGGCGTCCTGCAGCTCCTTCGTGATGCGGTCCAGCATCGCATACCGCTCCTTCAGGTCTCTCGCCAGCGCTACCGTGTAAGGATCCTCTAGCATACCGCGAATCATGAAAGGAAAGGCATTCTTCGCAATCGCCAGCTCCCCGATCAGCTCCATCACCCGTTCTACCTTACCGGTCTCCACGCGAATGATTTTCTCCGATTCGGAGGACAGCTCGCCTCTTCCGCTTCGCAGCGGAGCCGGTGTCCGTTCTGGCTTCTCCACAATCGCGACGGCCTCCGCTACAGCCTCCTCCTCAGGAAGCTCCTGCTCCTTCGGCAGCACAGCCTCCTCCGCTCCAGGCTTCACCGCGTCACTCACGGAAGCGGCCTCGATGCTTACCTCCGTGTAGCGCGCCGCCAGCTCCTTTAAGGAATATATGTCCGGAGCGGCCGGCTGCGAGAGCTTGTGCAGCTCCTCATCCCCGAGCACCGCAGCGCAGCGATGCAGAATGCCTCTCGCCAGGTCCCACCTTTCAATAAGAGGACGACCCTTCGGAGCAAGAAAGTGAATCTGCTCCACGATGAGCTTCTTGGCTAAACCCGCGGTGACCTCCGGGGCTATGCCGGAAGAGACAGACTCCTTGCGAGCCTGCTTAGGAGGCTCCTCCAGCTGAAGAGCAGCTGCCGTCTCCTGCAGCTCTTCCCAGCCCTCCTCCACTTCAGGCGCCAGCAGCGTGCCGAATTCCTGCTTGGTCTCTTGGCGCGGCTTGCACAAATCCCACAGATCGAGCACCATATCGGAAATGGCCACAGGACTGCGTCCCGCCGCCCATTCCGACAAAGTTCCGGCAATCGCCTGCCATACATCGTACCACCAGGGAGGAACGGACGGTCCGCCCTTCTCCCGTAACGTATATTGCTCCAGCAAGGTCAACGTAACGATCATCTGCATAAAAAGGATCTGGAGGCTCTCGTTCTCCCGCTTTTTATCGGCCAAACGGGTGAGCTTCTGCACCATCCCGCCGATCTGCTCCGTCAGCGCCTCATCGAAGAAACGAATCGCAGCCAGCTGAGCCGCTTCCTGCGCCAAGGCTTTCCCGTGCTTGGCCTGGGTGCGATCCGGCTGGATATCCGCATGATCGAGTACGGCGTAGAGCGGAAACAAATGAGCCAATGCGTCCCCGGCTTTCTCCCCCTGCATGAATCCCTTCGTCATTCGGATCCATTCCTCCGGATCCGCCGAGAAAAGTCTCGGACGCGGCTCCAGCTTCTCCATGGGCTCCTCGCTCTTAGCCCGGTATTGGCTTAAGCGGTGCAGCAGCTCCGGCTCCGACTGAGGATCTTCCGCCCCGATGGCAATCGAGCCGACCATCAGCCGGATTTGATCGAAGCTCTCCAGCAGCACATCGGTTAAGGTCGGCTCGAGACTGCGCGTGCGGCTCCGAAGCTCATCCAGGATCCCCTCCAGCAGGTGCGTCAGCACGGCAATGCCGCTATAGCCGTAAAGGTTGGCTGACCCCTTCAGCGTATGCGCCGCCCGGAAAATATGATTCACATTCTCCTCATCATCCGGGTGCTCCTCCAGCATGAGAATGTGATCGTTAATCGAATTGAGCAGCTCATCTGCTTCGTTCAGGAATGATTGCTTCAGGTTCATCGGCTTTCTCCCTCCGGTATAACCCCAAAGAGTCGGATCAAGCTCTCCAGCTGATCCGGTCGCACTGGCTTCACCAAGTACGCGTTCGCTCCCGCCTGATAGGCCAGATGCTGATCCGAGGGCTTGTTCTCGCTGGATATGACCGCGATCGGCGTATTGTACTTCTGCTCCCCGCCCCGCAGCTCGCGAATGAATTGGTACCCGTCCATCTTAGGCATGTTGATATCGACGATGGCCGCATCGAAGCTTTCGACCGCCATTTTCTCCAGGGCTTCCAAACCGTTGAATGCCTCGGAAACGACAAAGCCTCGCTCCGTCAGGTAGGTTCTGTAATAATCTCTTGTCGCCGACGAATCCTCTACAATGAGTACCTTGGACCTTATCACTTCCGAATCACCTCGCCACCGGTTTTTGGTAAATAATCGAATGCTGGAATTTGCGCAGTTGAAAAATGGAGGTAATCCGGCTCATCGACTCGGAGTGGCCCAGAAATACATATCCGCCGGGTTTAATCGATAGGTAGAAATCCAGCGCCACCTGTCTGCGGGATTGATCGTCGAAGTAAATCAGCACATTGCGGCAAAAGATGACATCCACCTCTTGAAGCTGCCGCATCATCGTCGATTCCATCAGGTTCAGCTGCTGAAATTCCACCAGGTTGCGCAGCTGCTGGTTCACCTTGAGCTCCGTACCGGATTGCTCAAAATATTTTCTGACATAAGGAGTTGGGATGTGCCTTGTCGACCTTTCGGCATAGCAGCCCTTACGGGCGAAGGCCAGCACCTTGTTATCAATATCCGTAGCAATGATACGGCAGCGGGCCAGGTTCTCGGGACCGAGCATCTCATGTAAAATAATCGCCAGGGTATAGGCCTCTTCGCCTGTGGAGCAGCCGGCCGACCAGAAGACCAAATTCCCCTTTTCTCTGCGTACAAGCTCGGGCAGCACTTCCTCGGCGAAGCATTTCAACTGACTGAACTCGCGGAAAAAATACGTTTCATTAACCGTCAGCACCTCGATAAATGCCTGCAGCTCCGTCCCGTTGTTTTCAAACCTGAGCATGGAATAGTAATAATTAATATCACTGAGACCCAGCGCCTCCATGCGCTGTATCAAGCGGCGTTCCACAAAGTACAGCTTGCTGTCCGGAAAGTAAATGCCCGTCTTCTGATAGATGTAATCACGCAATCGGTGAAATTGTTCCATGCTAAGCGTAACATTCATAATGACTCCTTAGACTGCGACGGCCCGTGGCCGAGTCTGCGCAGCGCCCTCTGTCCGACGTAATCAATGTACGGATGCTCGAACTGCCCCATCGCGTAACGAATGGCCTCGGCTTCGGCTTCTCCGCCGCCCAAATCACCGAGAGCCTCAATCATGGCTACAACGACGTTCGCTTCTTTATCAATGTGCAATTGCTTGATCAGCAGCCGGTTCACTTCATCCTTGTAGGGGAGCTGAACCATCGCCTGCACCACAAACAAACGCACGTCGGCGTCCATATCGTTCAGATGATCCTGCAGCACCTCCAGCCCCTGCTTGCCGAAGGCGGCAAACAGCTCGACGGCCAAATTTCGCGCTGCCGCCTCCTCAGAGTAGAACAGCTCGATAAGAATGGTTGTTCCTCTCTCATGGGGCAGGCGCACGACTTCCGAGCCCAAATACTCAAGCACATCCGGTCGGAGCGGCGTCTGGAGTACGTTTCGCAGATACTCTTCCTTTTCCTCGAGAGAGATGTCCGCCAAATAGTCCCGGATCATGCCCAGATTCCCGGTCTGACAATAAAACCGAAACTGCTTATATTCCATACCCCAGCACCTCGTTCACGATGACTTTACCAATCTGATGAGAAGGTAGAACAAGCTTCGCCCCGCCCAGCTCCACAGCTGCTCTCGGCATGCCGTATACGATGGCCGTCTCCTCGGATTCGGCGATCGTAAGGCCTCCGTTTTGACGGATCGTTGCCATCCCCTGCGCACCGTCCGTGCCGATCCCTGTCAATAAGACCGAAATAATCATGGAGGTCGGCAGCTGCTCCGCAAGTGAATTCATGCTGACGTCAACGGACGGCTTGAATACGGTTTCGATAGGACCTGACCGGATCGCGATGCGTAGCTGCTGCTTGCCGAGAACCTTCTCGACGAACATGTGTTTCCCGCCGGGAGCGACATACAGCGTCCCCGGCTCCACCGGCATGCGATGTGCCGCTTCGACCACACGAATCTTGAACTTGTCGTTCAGCCGCTCCGCGAAGGAGCTGGTGAACATGGCAGGCATATGCTGGACCAGAAACATCGGGGCAGGGAAATTCGCAGGAATATGCTGCAAAATATCGATCACCGTCCGCGGCCCCCCCGTGGAGGCTCCGATAATTACGGCATGATCGTAATCATAACCTCCGCGTTCCATGACATAAGGCCGGCTGCGTCCATCCTCCTGTCCCCGGACCTGCTTCTGCCCTGCAGCCAAAATACGCTCGGTAAGCTGCTGGATCATCGCTTCCATCTCCGCAACGCCCAGCACCTCCGGCTTCGTTACATAGTCGAATGCGCCCAGCTCCAGGGCCTCAAACGTAACTAAAGCTCCCTTACGGGAATAGGCGGAAAGAATAATGACGGGACAAGGAGCCAGCTCCATTAAATATTGCAGGGCCGTGATCCCGTCCATTGTCGGCATGTGGATATCCATAGTCACCACATCGGGGCGCAGCTTAATCGCCTTCTCTACCCCTTCTCTTCCGTCCCGCGCTACCCCGATCACTTCGATTCTAGGATTGCGCGATAAAGCGGCCATCAGCTGCTGACGCATTAACGCGGAATCGTCCACAATAAGTATCTTGATTGTGTTGTCCATTCCTATCATCCTGACCTTCTCCGAAATTCAAGTGTGTCCTTATTCCCATGTCGATGGGTTGATCAATGGAATCAATCGTGTGTCCGATTCCTTATAAAATCCCCGAAGCCAGCCAAATTGCGCGCTCTGCTCATACATGCCCGCCCTTTGTATTTTGTCTGCCGCTACCGGCAGTACGCGAGTGACCTCATGTACGCCTATGCACTTGGCGGATCGATGTCCTTGCATGACGATCAGGTGCTCGAACGGGTCCCGTGCAGATTCCTGCATCAGCCAGTCCTGCGCATCCAAGACCGTCACCAGCTGCCCGCGAATATTGGCAAGTCCCGCCACGCCAACAGATGCAAACGGAACCTTTCGCACCGGAGACATTCTTGTAATTTCCTTAACGCTTGCGGACGATATCCCGAATTCCTCTCCGTTCAGCCGGAAGAAAAGGATCAGCTCTTCTCTATGGCTTGGGGCGTCCCCCTCCGTGAGATCGGCGCCCGCGCCTTCTCCTCCGGCGGATTCGGAGAGCAAATAAGGCAGCACGGCAAGCTTCTCCAGCACCTGCTGCACATCCAGCAGAAACAAAGGCTTCGTCAATCCGCCGATGGAATACACCTTCTCTATTCCGTCGGACATGCGCTTAAGCGAGGCCGGTATTTCCAGCGGGGAGGCCTGCTTCATCATCCGAACCTCATGGACATGCTCCACAGCCAACCCCAACTGAATGGTCCCGTTGCCCGCCGGCAGCTCGACTACGATCACCCGGCTCAGCCTCCCGCGATGATGAACGTGCGTGAGATGGGAAGCCTCGACAATCGGCAGCATCCGTCCGCCGCGAAAGACGCCTAAACCGAGGATGCAGTCCGGCAGTCCTTGAATCGGCTCCAGCTGCTCCGGGAACGGGGCGATTTCGCGAACCTTCTCCATCGGCAGCCCGTAGCATTCTCCGGAAATCTCGAAGCGAAGAATCGCTGCGGAGGGAGGCTCCGACCATTCCGGCTCGAAGAGAGAACTGACGGCCGTTGACAGAGCCGACGGCATCACCGGTCTCGATTCGTTCTGGAGCGGCTTCAGGACTGCTTCCACATTCAGAATCCGGATCACCGTACCGTCCCGCATGACGAAGCCTTCATATTGCTCCAGCGAGCCTTCCTCTGGGCTCAGCACATCCTCAGGAGCAACCGTAATGACGCCGTCTACTTGATCTACGGCAAAGCCTATAATCGACTTTTTCTTTTGTATTACCAAAATTTTCTCAGCAGGCGCATGGCTCCCGCGGCCCAGCCACCGGCTTCCGTTGATCACCGTCAGCAAGGACCCTCGCAGATTGACCATTCCCTCGAGGCACGGCTCGGAGAACGGCACCCGCGTCACCCGATCCATGCGAATGATTCCCTTCACGGCATGGATCGGCACGGCATAAAGATGATCATGCAAATAAAACGTAACCAGCTGCCTGCTCGTGGATGACTCCTTCATTGTTCCCTGCTCCTCCGGCTTCGGCTTATACGAGCATATCGTCCGCAAGACCGGCGATTTCCTCGATCGCGCGAGACAGTTCTTGAATGCCTACGGTTTGCTCCTGACCGGCATGTGAAGCCTGCTTGCTGGCGGCAGCCGCTTCGATCGCCGTAGCGGCGATCTGATCAACGGCCCGCTTGGAGTCGTTCACGGCATTTTCCGCTTCCGTAAGGCTGCGGCTGCTGTGCTCCGCCCCTTCCCTCAGCTTCAGCAGATGTTCTTCGATCTGACCGGAGTTCACCAGAATGCGCCTAGCCTTCTCCACTTCCATCTTGGTCGTTTCCTTCGTAATCTGCAGCTCCCGGATAACCAGAGACACCTGGGAAGCAACATCGCGAATCAAATCCTTGATGTTCTCCGCATTGGTGGACGTCTCCTGCGCAAGCATGCGGATATCGGAAGCGACAACAGCGAAGCCGCGTCCGTACTTGCCTGCCCCTGCCGCCTCGATCGCTCCGTTCACAGCCAGCATATTGGTCTGAATTCCGACTTTATCTATCGTGCCTACAATCTTGTCGATGCTGCGAATTTGACGCTCCAGCTGGAGCAGGCTGGTTAGATGCTCGTCCAGTCTGGAGAGACCGAGACCGATGTTCTCTATCATAACCTCCGTCTGTTCTCTGCCCTTCTCGAACAGCCCCGTCACCTCGTTGATCCGATCCTGTGAGGACATTGCCAGCGTGCTTACTTTGTTTGTAAGCTGCTCCAGCTGAATTAACGCCGAAGCCGATTGCTCCGTGGCGACGGACTGCATCTCCGCGCTACGGTCCATCGTATTGATAGCCGCCATAATCTGCTGCGCCGATTGAGCGGCCTCCGTGATCGAAGCCGCCAGCTCCTCCGAGGCGGAAGCCATTGATTCGACGGATCGGCTCATGTTTTTCCCCGAGCGAAGCTCCTCCGTTAAATCACCCAGCTCCAGCGCGCTGTGACTGATATCCTCGAGCGCGCGAGTTTGCTCAGCAATAGCTTGAACCGCTTGCCCTGCACCGGTAGCCTGCTCCTCCGCCGCCTGCGCAATGATCCGCGAGCCTGTCTCAAATTCCTTGACTCCGGTTTTCAACAGCAGCATCTCGCCGTTGATTTCCTTCGTGCTCTCGACAAAATCATTCATCCTCTGATTGATTTGGCGCAGCATGTCCGTCACGTGGCGGCCGCTTTCAACCTCCTCCAGGGACGATTGCTCCGCTGTGATAATCGAGGAAGCGATGGAACCTACCTCGGTCTGTATTGCCTCCACAACCGACTTAATATCCCTTGCCGACTTCTCCGAAATTTCCGCCAGCGCACGCACCTCATCGGCCACGACAGCGAAGCCGCTGCCGTGCTCGCCCGCGCGTGCCGCTTCAATCGCCGCGTTCAAGGCAAGCAGATTCGTCTTATCCGCCAAGTGTACGACGGTAGCAATGATATCCCCGATCTCCCTCGCTTGATGCTCCAGCTCCGCAATCAACCGCGCGGATTCCGAATTTTTCACGGCGGACATCGAGATTCCTTCGATCAAGCGGCTGATGTCCTCCGAGGAGCCGTTCACCATATGCTGCATGGACAAGCTTCGGTTCATGGAGAGCGTCGCATTTTGCGAAATGATATTCATATTCTCCATAATCTTGGTTATGGATGCGGAGCTTTCCTCACAGGCCGATGCGGATTGCTCCGCTCCGGTAGCCAGCTGCTCGATGGCGGTCCGAAGCTCATGAATGGCAGATTGGGATTCCTCCACGCCTGCGGAGAGCTCCTGTGTAGCCGTGGCCAGCCGTTCCGAAAGCTGCTGCTGCTTTGCATAGGTGCGGGCACGCTGCCGCTGCTCCTGCAATCGCTTGGCCGACAAGGTATCTGCCTGTGCCTGTGTCTCGGAACGGAAGGCTTCGCTTGAGAAAGCTTCCTTCGTCATCGTCCTTTGCAAGGTTGGCGGGGAAAGCAAGGTCTTCTTCTCATTCATCGGTCGGTTCCTCCATCAGGTTCGGATTTTGCTTGAGGGGCAGTGTAATGTCGAAGGTGGTTCCTTCAAGAACACGGCTGCTGACCCCGATCTTGCCGCGATGCTTTTCAATGATTTTGTAGCTGATCATAAGTCCCAGGCCGGTGCCCTTCTCCTTACTGGAGTAAAACGGCTCTCCCAGCTTCTCCAGCCGGTCCTCCGGGATCCCGCAGCCTTCATCTCTGATGCGCAGAGATAACGAATGCTTGTCCGCCTGGCTTAGGCTAATATGGATGTTCCCTCCAGCCGGCATGGCCTCGATCGCATTTTGCAAAATATTGATTAATACCTGCTTAATCTGGTTTGCGTCACATTGTATCGTGGCGTTGCTGATCAAAATGACCTTGTTCAGCTGCACTCCGTTCATGATCGCCTTCGTTTCCATCAGATGAATGACATCCTCCAGCAGCAAGCGAAGATCGTGGTCATAAAATTTCGCTTCCTGCGGCTTGGCGAGCATGAGAAATTCGCTGATGATAGCCTCAATCCGCTCGATCTCGGAAAGCATCAGCGCGTAATACTTGCTTTCTTTATCACTGGCTTGCAGAATCTGGGCAAAGCCCTTCAGCACGGTAAGCGGGTTCCTCACCTCGTGGGCTACCCCTGCGGCTAATTGTCCGACCGCCGACAGCTTGTCCGACTTGCGCAGGAGCTCCTCGGCTTCCTTCTTCTGCGTAATATCCTGCATTTGAATGATGTAATACAGCGGCCTGCCCTCGACATCCCGTACCAGCGTTAAGCATAAATACCCCCAAACGAACCGCCCGGAGGAGTGCAGGAATCTCCGCTCCATTTCACAGGACTGCACCTCCCCGATCAGCAGCCGGGTGCAGCCTTCCAAATAACCGTCCCGGTCTTCCATATGAAGATAATCGAGAATCTGCAGACCGTAAGTGTCCTGTGTATGAATATCCAGCGTCTCGGCAAAAGCATAATTCATCTCTTGGATCGATCCGTTCACCAAAACAAGCGCCATCCCCACCGCAGCATAATGAAAGGCAGCGTGAAACCGCTCCTCCATTTCGCGTGAACGAGTGTCGTCCAGACGTTTGTTCGTCACTTCTTCGATCGACTTAATCAGCAAATACCGGTCTTCGCCGGACTGCTTCATGACCCCATGAACCTCAACATAAACAGGAGTCCTGTCCTTTCTGACTCCCTTCACCTGAGTGTGTACCCTCTCGGAAAACGAAAACGAATGCTTGCCGGCTTGGAGCAAACTTAAAAAATTCGGACAGAGCAGCTTTTCGTAGCTCTCTCCTACCAGTTCGAAATCAAGATAGTCGAAGATCTCAAGCAGGTCTTGACCCACCTTTACGAACCGGCCATTTTTCAGGATGCTCATCTCCTGCAACCATTCGTCCCAAAGGAGTTGGATATCACTCGTATTCCTATTCAATTGTCTCATTGCTTCGTTTGATAATTTCATGGCTGTCTCCCAATTGCCGGATTGAAACGTCGCTTTTCATAAGTATAGGGATTGAAAAACAGCGTGTAAATGAGTAATAACGTCGTATTGTGAGTACTTATGACGAATCATGTCGATAATCGAGAAATTCACGAGAATGTCAAATAATTTGGGGATTTTTGAATAAAAAAAGCTGCCGTAACGAGGTTCGGAACATTCCCAAACCGCGTTACGGCAGCCAACATTTGACAATATTTTACCAGGAACAACATTCCCTAGATCAGGGGGATCCGCAAAAGTGATCCCAAACGCTTGTGCCCCGTGCAGCTCCAGGATGACGATCTTTCAGCGCTGCCTGCTATGTCTGCTTGCTTCGGTACTCCCTCGGGGTGACGCCGACATAGCGTTTGAAGACCTTCGAGAAGTAGGTACGGTCCGAGTACCCCAGCTGAGCGGCAACGGCTTCCACAGTCGCTTCCGTATTCTCAAGCAGCTTGGACGCGATTTTCATCTTATAAACATTCAAGTAGTCGATGAAATTGTAGCCGGTCATCCGCTTGAAGGACCTTGAGAAATAGCTGGGGCTCATATACAGATGCGCCGCCAGGTCGACGGTGCTGATGTTCTCGGACAATCGCGAATGAATATAAGCGTCGATGGCCTGAAGCTTCGGCTCCTTCGGGGCCGCTTCCTCAGCGGGTCGGTTCGCCGCCATCAAGGTAAGCAGTCTCCAAGCGAGCAAATCTTTCGTATCCTCCCAGAGCAGCGATTGTTCGAAGCTGTCATAGAAGGCCTCCTCTTCAAGCTCGGGCATAAGCTGCAGCTCCAGCAGCCGCACCCGCTTCATACACGCGTGGATGACATCAGCGGGAGCAAGTCTCTTACCCGAGGCTGTCGCGGCAAGTGCTTGGAGCGCTTCCTCGACCTTCTCCTCGCTTCCCTGCTCCACCGCCTCGGTCAGCTCCAGCAGCTCATGCTCCAGCACTCCCGTAGGCATATACGCATAGGGCTCCGCCTTCTCCGCCCCAAACACCCCGGCCGAGCCCCCGTAATATAGAAAGTGCTTTTGCTGCTGGAGGTCCCGGTAGGCGTTACCGATTTGCTCCAGGCGCAGCCTGCCGGGCCCGCTGACACAGAAGAGCTCCACCTTCAGATAGTCACGGCAGTGCTCCGTCAGCTTCTGCAGATAATCCTTGAGGTACTGATGCTCGTTGAAGGAGAGGCTGGGGCGATAGTTGTACAGCACCGTCAGCAAGCCATCCTTCTGGAAGACGGTCAGGCCCTCGTAGGTATCGGCCAGCTCGCCCGCTATATTATACACGCCGTAACGGATCAGCGAAGCGTGGTGTAACGGATAGCGGGGCAGCAGCGTCGAATCGAGCAGCTTTACATAGCCGAGTAAA
Organism: Paenibacillus silviterrae; assembly: GCF_030167925.1. Classification (GTDB taxonomy): domain Bacteria; phylum Bacillota; class Bacilli; order Paenibacillales; family NBRC-103111; genus Paenibacillus_G; species Paenibacillus_G silviterrae. The sequence continues at coordinate 4,584,979 of NZ_JASKUT010000001.1, read as the reverse complement.
AATGCCGGATACTCCCATTCAATACCGAGACGCTTGGCATAGCCGAGAATCCGCTCCGGCTCCTCGCCCTTCAGCACCTGCTGGAGCAAGGAATCCTTCAGCAGATCCCGGTTCCGGCTTAGATCCTCCCTATAAGCGTGCTGCTCCGCCTTCCACCCGGCCTTCTGCAGCGCGGCCGCACATCCCTGCAAGCTTCGCTCCAGCTGCTCCTTGGTGAGCTCATCCTTTACCAGGTAATCATCCGCCTGCAGCTGGAGCGCTTTTTTCACATAACCGAAGTCCTCATGACATGTCAAAAATAAAATGCGCACCTCCGGCTTTTTCCGGCGAAACTCGGCCGCCAGCTCCAAACCGTCGATTTGAGGAAGGCCGATATCCGTAATCACAATATCCGGCAGCACATCGGCGAACAGCCTGAGTGCCTTAGCGCTCGAATCCGTTTGTGCAACAATATGAAATCCGAGCGCCTCCCAATCCGTCAGCTGACTCAAGTATCTCAGCATGGGCACATCGTCATCGATCAGCATTACCTTCACCATGTTCCTACAGCTCCCCTTCCCCTGTCTTAGTTAAGGTTGTCCGGCCAACGCAGCATTGCGGTCGCCCCTCCATCAGGTCTATTCTCCAGTCGAAGTACTGCCTGTGTCCCATGGCTCAGCCGAAGCCGCTGAAGCACATTCACTAGTCCTACCCGTTCGTAACCGCTGTCGCCCGCCGAGGCCGCTTCTACAAACAGATGATTGAGCGCCTCCAGCTTCTCTTCGGGAATTCCTGTTCCATTATCCGAAACCTGAAGATGAATCCAGCCATGCTCCCGGAATGCGCGAACCGTAATGGAGCCGGGCTCATCCGTATCCGCCAGCCCATGGACAATGGCGTTCTCTACGAGCGGCTGAAGCGTCAGCATCGGCACGGGAAGCTGCCGGAGCTCGTCCTCAAGCCGGACCTGAAGCCGGATTTCCCGGCTGCTGCGCATCTGCATGATCTCAATGTAATGCTGCAGCAGAATGCATTCCCTCTCTAAAGTCGAGGGCTGGTCCACCTTCATATAGGCCTTGAGCAGGCTCATCAGCGCATCGATCTGGCCTCCATGCTTGCGGTCCCGCTCAATCAGAAGACTGCACTTAATGGAGTTCAGCGTATTGAGCAGAAAATGCGGCCGAATCTGCGCGAACAAAGCCCTCAGCTCCAGAAGGCGCTTTTGCTCCTGCTCCCGCTCAATCCCTTGGATCAGCTCGTCGATTTCACCCAGCAGCAGGTTCACCGCTTGGCCCAGCTCCTCAAATTCGTCACTGCCTTCACTGACATAACGCACCTTCCGGTTCCCGCCGCCGAACTGCTTCGCAAGACCCTGAAGCTGCCGTATCGGGTGGTGCAATCTTCTCGCCAGAACGACGGCGAAGAGAAGAAACCCGACGGATAGCCCCAGCACAAGCAATCCGCTGACATAGAACGTTTGAGAGATTTGGCCGGTAACGGCCTGTTTCGGGGTATGGTAAACCAGCTTCCAGCCGGTCTTCGGAATGACGGCCTCGCTGCGGATATCTCCGTCGGCGGCGTCCCCGTCGTTATGAAAGGGAGACGCCTCGCTGCCGGCAATACGTCCTCCGTCGGCATCGTACAGGGCGAACTGCCCTTCCGCCACTGCTGCAAACAAGCTGTCAAAGTAGCGGCTGGAGATCCCGACCATGAAGGTCGCCAGCACCCTCCCCTGAGGACTGCCGTCATGAATGACACGGCCGAGATAATAATAGGTTTCCCCTGGTCGGCCCTCGGAAGGAACCGTACCTATCCACTGCAGCTTATCCGAAATCCCTTGGTCTACACGGGGCTGAATGAGCTTCCAGTGACGCTGCATTTGCTCGATGCCTCCGCCCATTCCTTCATTGACCGTCATGTAAGGAATAACAAAGGACTGCTCGTTCACGAGAAAAAGCCATATATCCTTGTTCACCGACTTCACGGCCGCCTGCTCGAAGAAGCTCTGAATCCTCGTATAGCTGTTATAATCGTCGATGGTTACGATTTCCTTCATGTCCGCGAAGGTATGCAGATGCTGCCGGATCGAAGGGTCCCGGGCATAATAATGAGAAGCGGAAGCCAGCTCGTCGACCAGCTTGCTGATATCCTTCACCATGAGCTCCAGCACGGATTGATTCGCCTGACGTATCTTGTCCATCATCGTCTGCTTGATGATGGAATACGACAAGAGGGATAACGCGAGAATCGGAATCAGAATGAGGATAAGAAAGGATGCTTGAATCCGACGGTAAAATGATTTGCGCAGCATCGGCCGTCCCCCCTGAAGTAGTCAAATCGTGACGATTCTTGTCGAACCTATACCTCTATTATACCCTGAACGGCACGCTGCCGATAGCTTCTCCGTTCCCGCCTACGAGCGAAAGGACACCCCCCGGGGTGCCCTCTCAGCGTCCAGCTTACTTCGTATTTTGCTTGATGATCTTGTTCGCTTCTTCAACCATCCATGCCTGCACTTCATCGGATGATTTGTTCTCCAGAATAAACTTGGAGAAGCCGTCCGTCAGCAGCTTGTCCAGATCCTTCTCGTAGGAAACGGCGTTTTTGGAAGGCGGCAGCGCCTGAACCCGCTTGTCGAAGAGCGTATTCATGAGCGATTCCACATCATACAGCTCCTTGTTCGTGCCGATCAGCCGATCCACCAGCGGCTTCATATCGCCCTTCTTCCAGCCCGGCAGCTCGGTTCTCGCATCGGTCATATTCGTAGACACGAAGCGAATGAACTGGTATGCCGCGTCCTTGTTCTTCGAGTCCTTGCCGATGGACAGGAACTGCCCGCCCATGTACAAATCCGGCTTGGCATCCTTGGAAGGCAGAGGCACCGGGGCGAAGGCGGTTTTAAACTTATGCGGGAACTTCGACGTATCCCCAACCTCGCTGATCATCCAGTTGCCTGCGATGATCATGGCCGCCTTCTCATTGAAGAACTCGGAGCGGTAATTCAGCTTCGCTCCAATCACGTCCGCATAAGGCTTGGCCGATTTGTCTTCCTTCTCCATCGCACGGCGCAAATCGAAGAACCTTTTGTACGTCGGGTCACTGAAATTCGTCTTTCCGTCCTCGTACAGGAACGGATGCTGCATATGCACCTGAGCCGTCGGATTCGCATACAGAGACCAGTTGTGGAAGTACGTTCCGTAGCGTTTGCTCGGTCCGTCGCCTTTGTTCAGCTTCTTTGCATATTCACGGTAATCGTCGTAGGTCCACCCAAGCGTCGGAACCGGAAGCCCCGCTTCATCCAGCGCATCCTTGTTGAGGAGCACGAAATTCAGCGTAGTATTGTTTTGAATGCCATAGTATTTGTCCTTATAGCGCGGATTCACATAGTATTCGTCCTCCGGCTTTACCTTCTCCTTGGCATACTGCTCATCAAGCGGCGCAAGCACTCCCTGCTCCGCCCGTGCGAACAGATGGCGCGTATTCGGGAACAGCATGACATCTACTTGCTCTCCTGACGATAGCAGCACGTCTAGCTTCTTCATCGTCTCTTCGGAATTGCCCGGCACGAGCGGGATCGATTCCACCTTAATATTCGGATATTTTGCCTGGAATTGCTCGATGAACTTCTTGGTAACCCCTTCGGTCGTTTCGTTATCCCAATTGTAATACTTGATCGTTACCGGCTTGGATGCATCTCCCGCCCCGTCGCCGCCGGACGCTTGCTGATCCCCCGATTGGGCGCAGCCGCTCAGCAGTGCCAGTGTGAGGATCGATCCGGTAATCAGCTTCCCTGCTTTGAATGTCATAAGATTACTCCCCCTAGAGTGATTCTTCCTTGTGACTTGCTTGGCTTTATTATAGAATGGCGCGATTTCAAATGACGTGCACGATTGCATCCAGAACGTGCACTATTCTGCCCTGATGTCTACCCCTTCACGCCGCCTAGGGAAATGCCTTTGATGACCTGCTTTTGCAGTACCACGAAAATAAGGACCAGCGGAATAATCGCCGATAGGGAAGCCATCATCAAGACGGCGAAGTTGTCCGCGTAATCATCCTTGAACAGCTGCATGCCCAGTGTAATCGGGAACAGCTTCTTATTTAGGAGGAAGATCAGGGGATGCTGATAGTCGTTCCACGTCCAGATGAATTTAATAATGCCCACCGTTGCGAGAATCGGCTTGCAGAGCGGCAGCACAATCCGGGCGAAAATGCGGAAATAGCCGGCGCCGTCGATTTTGGCCGCTTCAATGTATTCGGGATGAATCCCCATCATAAACTGCCGCATCAGGAACGTAAAGTAGATGGAGAACATCATGGTAACGATCAACGCTGCATGCGTATTATAAAGTCCGAGCCACTTGATCAGCAAAAAACGGGGAACCAGTGTAGCCTGCTCCGGAATAATCATGAAGGTAAGCAGCACGCCGAACGCCCAATCTCTGCCCCGAAATTGAATCTTGGTAAACGCGAAGGCCGCCATGGAGGAGAACAGGATGGTGATCACCGTAACGATCAATGACAGCTTCAGCGAGTTCAAGTAAAACAAGTAGAACGGTACCTTGCCGAGCCATACCTCTTTAAAGTTATTCACCGTATTCCAAGCGGTAGGAATCCACTGGATCGGAAACACAAGCACATCCTTCTCATATTTCATAGCGGATGATGTCATCCATACGAGCGGCACTAGAAAAAATAATGAAAATCCCCCAAGCAGCACCGTCGTGGCCAGCTTCATATAATTGTCCAGCTTTCTTGTCATGGAGCCCGCTCCTTTCCTATATTTTCAAGGGAATGTCCTTCCTATCCCGCACTTTTCGCTTAGTAATGTACATACCGCTTCTGAATTTGCCAGCTGAGGAAGGTAATCACGGCAACGATGGCGAATAGCAGCCACGAAATCGCGGAGGCATACCCCATCTGAAAATTACGGAAGCCCTCCTCATAAATCCGATACACGATAACCGTAGAGGAATCGTTCGGTCCCCCGCCTGTCAGGAAAGCCACCAGATCGAATACCTTGAACGAACCCATAAGCAGCGTGATGAAAAGGAAGGAATTCGTCGGTCCCAGCAGCGGCAGTGTAATCGCAAAAAACTGGCGAAGCTTGGAGGCCCCGTCAATATCCGCCGCTTCATACAGCTCGTCCGGAATTCCGCTGAGCCCTGCCAAGTAGATGACGATCTGGTAGCCGATCCCCGCCCATATGGAGATGATGGCAATCGAGACCAAGGACATCTTCGGGTCCGCCAGCCACAAGGGCGGATTCTCCACGCCGATACTCCGCAGAAATTGATTAATGGGACCGAGTGAAGGATGGTACAAGGCACTCCATACCGCCCCGACCGCAATGATCGAGGAAATGTAAGGGATAAAGAAAGCTACTTTAAAATAGCTTTGGGCATACACCCGCGTATGAATGATCACCGACAGCACCAAGGCCAGCGCCATGCCGACAGGCACCGTCAGTAGGGTATAGATGAAGTTATTTTTCAGCGCGGACAGCACCTTGACGTCCTGAAACATTCGTGTGAAGTTATCCAGGCCGACGAATTTGATGGCCGATATGCCGCCGACCAGGTTCCATTCGCTTACACTCAGATACAAGGAAAACAATACCGGGAAAACATATAATACCAGAATGCCGACCATCTCCGGAGCCAGAAAAAACCACCCCGTTAGTGCGTCCTTCCGGCTATTGGTCCAGAACCTCCCTTGCTGCGCCATGCCCCGCGCCGCGCTTTTCCGCGCTTCTGCTTCCATGCAGCTCACCTCGTCTTTGTTATGATGTGTATCTACAATATAATCCGGCGAAGGGACGAAGACAGAAGATGATTTTGACGGAAACGTGCACTATTGTGTCCTTTGCTTAAACGTTTTGACAAAAATAAACCCTCCATGGAATGGGATCCATCGAGGGTCTACCATTTATTGCATGCCTTTCTTCACCCAGCCGGCAACGGTAACAACGCGCCCCGCTTGGTGCTTCACCGCCTTACGGTAAGCCTCCTTATCTCCGACCATCTGATTGTTCTGGTCCACCGAGACGCTGGTGCCGTACGGATTGCCTCCAGCCGCAAATAGGGCGGGATCCGTATAGCCCGGAGCTGCCACGATAGCACCCCAATGGTACATCGAGGTGTACAGGCTGAGAATCGTTGCTTCTTGGCCGCCATGCGCATTCTGTGCGGAGGTCATCGCGCTGACCACTTTGTTGACCGTTTTCCCATGGAACCATATCCCGCCTGTGGTGTCCAGGAATTGCTTCATCTGCGCCGCGACATTACCGAATCGGGTAGGCGTACTGAAAATAATGGCATCCGCTTCTACGATATCATCCTGCGTGACCACCGGGATGTCCTTGGCGGCCTCTACATGGGCTTTCCATGCCGGGTTGCCGTCAATCTGAGCCTGCGGAGCCGTTTCTTGCACCTTGAAAATCTTTACCTCCGCTCCCGCTTCCTTCGCCCCTTCGGCGGCCCATTGAGCCAGCTGGTAGTTGGTTCCGGTGGAGCTGTAATACACAATCGCAAGCTTAACTGTCACGGATATGCACTCCTTGGATTGGATTCATACATCTATGGATAGATTTTCCCAATTCCCGGAAGCATATCCTGAACCGGCTCAGTTGCTTGCAAAAAACGTCAAATAGTGCTCACCGAGCTTCCTCAAGACGTGAAGTGTCGCCAGCACATCCCCTGTCTCCAGGGAATGATCGCCCCCCTCGACGGGAACTACGACCATCCTCGGCAGGCTGCCGGTAAGCTTCACCTCGTCCGGACCGAACAGCGGATCCGCGGTTCCGTAGATCATCATCCCCTGCGACTGCTGCAGGTAAGGAATCGTCGCTTGGATCGGGGTCAGGAAGAGATGCTTGATTACTGCATCGCCCAGCTGCTCGGCGCAGCCGCCGGCCACCACGGTACCGAGGCTTTTGCTTACAAAGAGGATCCGTTCATACGTGTGCTCGCTCAAGACCTTGCGGATGGAGGCTATGCACTCGTCCACCAGGATGGAAAGCTGCTCGTTCTTCAGCTCCACTCTAGCCGCCTGGTAGCCGTACTCCAACAGCAGGACGTCGTGCCCCGATTGGAGAGCGGACTGAGCGGCATAGTACAGCAGGGGCAGCTCGTTAGGGTATTGTTTGCCGGGAAACTGCACGACGAGCGTAGTTGAGTTTACCGTAATGTGCCTTTGCACGACTTCTCTCCCCCAATAAGAGGGCTGTTGAATTTTGTTTAGCTTCATGGTCTTGGTCCGCTCCTTCGTTTGTATGTCATTGCCCGGTACCGGATAACGTTATATTTTCATCTTACAGTCGAGAGAAAGCAAGTCAAGGCTGCTTTAAGGTGATTTTGTAACGTTACAGCTTGCACATCGGTCCTGAGCAGGGTGCATACTCGCCTGTAACGTGACTTCATCATCTTATCGCATGACCACTGCCTGAGTTTGATCGCTGTAAGACGAAATATTAACGCTATCATCCCCCCATGCAAATAACGCCGCTGCCTCCTTGTCAGAAGCGAGCGGCGACCCATGTCCCGTTCAGCGGTTCTTATACCTGCACCGAGGCCCGATATTCCGATGGGGTCACCCCCATCATTTTCTTGAACACCTGTGTAAAATATTTTGGGTCCTGATACCCGACCATCGGCGACACCTGATACACCTTCACGTCGGTGTTGCCGAGAAGCGAGCACGCCCTTTCCATACGAAGCTTCGTTACGTACTCGAGGAACGTCATGCCCGTCTCCTTCTTGAACAGCACGCAGAAGTGGCTGCAGCTCAGCCCGATGAACTCCGACACCTCATCGATGCTCAGGTCGTGGTGAAACCGACCCTCGATGTACTCGGTCGCTTTGCGAATCGAGCGGAGCTCCTCCTCGCGGGAGGCTTCGGCACCGCAGATGAGCTTGGTGTATTCCAGCAGCTTCGCCAGCAAAAGCTCGTGCGCCTCCTGCAGCGTCCCGCAGCGCGGGAGGCTGGTGATCAGCTCCTTCAGCCCGGGCAGCGGCATCCCGCTTACATCCGACATGCGGCGGGAAATCCCCACCGAAAGCTCCACTAGCAGCGCAGCAGCTTCCTGCGAACGCATCCCGATCGCCCGCAGCTGCTCCACACACTCCTCAAGGCCCGCCGCCAGCCGCTCCCCGTCGCACCCGGCAAGGGCCTGGGTCAGCCGCTGCTCCCAGGGCTCAAGGGCCGGCAGCCGGGTCTTATGCAAGGCAGGCTCCTGCTCCGCAGCCGGAAGGTCGGCATACACCTGCTCCCTGCCTCCGGCGAACCGGCCGAGCAAACCGCGCTGAGCACTGCTATAACACGCGAACAGCGCCTCCAGTCCCTGGTGCTCCCGGCTGATTCCGACAGAGCAGCTTAGCTTGGTGCACGACTTGACGACCGCGATCATCTCCCGAGCCACCTGCTGCGCCTGCTCCGCACCGGCATTCGGAAGAAGCATCACCCACTCGCCGCTGCGGAAGGGAAATACCGTGTAAGCACCGCACGCCTCGCCGAACTCCGTCAGCACATTGCCTACGGCGAAAAACCACAGCCGTCTGTCCTCCCTGCTCCAGCTCTCCACTTCCAGCGTATCGTCGATGGTAATGACCAGCATGACATAGGAGTGCTCCAAATCCCAGCCCCGCAGCCAATAGGAGGGATGGAACAAGGCTTGGCTGCCTTCGATCATGCTGCTGATCATACGCTCTCTTACCAGACTGGAGAGCGCTTGGGAGGAACGCGTCAGGAACTCCCATTCCGACTGCTGCTCCTCCTCATGCTCAAGCTTCGCCTTCGCTTCGCGCATGACCGATTCCAGCTCCTCGTGATCCACCGGCTTGAGTAAATAATCGAAGGCCCCATAGCGAAGCGCCTCCCTGGCGTATTCGAATTCCCCATAACCGCTGAGCAGCACAAAGATCAGCGAAGGATGCCGCTGCATCGCTTCCCTCATCATGGAGATGCCGTCCATGACGGGCATGCGGATGTCACTGATCACCACCTGCGGCTGCAGCTCCTCAATTCGCTGCAGCGCGTCCTGTCCGTTGGAGGCTTCTCCCACAACGGACATTTGCAGCTCCTCCCAAGGAAGCGCCACCTTCAAGCTGCGCAGAATAATCGGCTCGTCATCGACGAGCAGCACTCGATATGCTCCGGACATTGATTCATTCCTCCTAAGCCCGTTACTTGCCGACAAGCTCGTAATACTGCCGCAGCTGCTCCTCCATCCGCTCCAGAGCAGCCCTTGACGTAAGCCTGCCCGCGATCAGCTGCTCGGTGACTTGGAAGAACGTCTCCTGCAAAGCCGGGGGCAGCGCGTTGTCATACGGCACGAAAGAGGGTGCCGACGCTTGCATCAGCTCGGCGATTTGCCGGTATACAGGTCCGGTTCGCTCATAATCCACCGAAATTTTCATGGACGGAAGCCGGTAGGACTCGTATACGATCCGGCGCTGCACCTCCGGCGAATAGATCGCCTTGAGCAGCGAAAGCGCCGCCTTGCGGCGTTCTCCCTCCAGCGCGGAGGACAGCCCCAGACCGAACGTGTAGCCGCTGGCAAGGCCTTCCGAGGTCGGCTTGGCCGCCGTCAGCTGGGGAAAGTTGAACACTCCGACGCCGCTGACAAAATCCGGCTTCGCCTGCTCGCTCTGGAACAGCTGCAGCTCCCAGCTCCCGTTCAGGAACATGGCAGCCTCACCTTCAAGAAACATCCGCTCGGAATCGGCAATACTGCGAGTGTCCGACTGCGGCGCGAAGGGCTGCAGCCTTGCAAACTCGAGGAACCGCTCCGTTGCTTTCTCGTAATCGGCTTGCAGGAAGGTGCCCTTGCCCTGAACAATCTGGTTAATTACGTCGGAGCCGGCATAACGCTGCAGGAAGTAGTGATAGTGCATCGCCCCCGGCCATCGCTCCTGATTCCCAAGCGCGAACGGAACCTTCCCAGCAGCCTTCAGCTTGGTGACCACCTGCACCAGCTGCTCCCAATTCGTCGGTACGCTTAGTCCCAGCTGAGCGAACAGATGTTTGTTATAATAAACCGGCTCGGCGAAGCCCTCGATCGGCAGTCCGTAGACGCCCGCCCCGAACGTCCATAAGCTGAGGTCATGAAAGCTGTTTAACAACCCGTTCTCCCGCAGGAACCCGGACAGGTCGAGCAAGCGCTCCGCCCGCACATACGGCTCGATCTCGGCGCCGCCGAAGAGAACGAATAGATCCGGGGGATTGCCCGTTACCATCTCGCTCTTCAGCCTCTGCTCGCGGTGTACGGTCTGATGCACCCCTTCGAAGTCAACGCGGATGCTAGGGTTCGCCTTCTCGAAGTTCTTGATCACTTCGGTCATGATCTTCAGCATCTGCTGATTATGCTGCTGCACCCATACATGGCGGAAGGTAAGCCGAATCTTCTCCTCCGGGGGAGCGCCCCGCTCGGGTCCGCAGCCGGCTGTGCCAAGCAGCAGAGCTGCGGCAATAAGCAGGGACCATCCCCGTTTCCAACGTGCTCGCTTGAATCCGATCATCCTGCCGCACCTCCTCCTCCGCCGCCCGATGTGATGCGGGGCATCCGAATGCGGACAACCGTCCCTTCGCCCGCCGAGCTGCAGACGATGATGCCGTACCTGCTGCCGAAGCGAATGCGCAGCCGGTCATGCACATTTTTCATCCCAACGCCCCGATGCTTCGCTTTGCTTACCTCCGGCTTCTTGTCCGCGAACAGCTCCTCCAGCCGCTCCGGTTCGATGCCGAGCCCGTTATCCGTAACCTCCACCACCAAATCGCCGGACGATTCCAGCAGCCGGATTCGAATAACCCCTTGGCCCTGGAGCCGCTCAATCCCATGATACAGCGCATTCTCAACGATCGGCTGCACGATCAGCTTCAGGGACAAATGATATTTCCACTGCTCCGGCACCTCCAGCTCGTACAGCAGCTTCTCTCCGAACCTGCACGTTTGAATAAACAAATAATGCCGAACATGCTCGAGCTCCGTACCGATGGGGATGAGCTCCTGCGTTTCGCTGATGCTGATGCGAAGCAGCTTGCCGAGAGAGATGACCAGCCGGCTGATCTCCCTATTGCCTTGAAGCACCGCCATCGAATTAATCGTTTCCAAGGAATTATAAATAAAGTGCGGATTGATCTGAGCGACCAGCGCTTGCAGCTCCGCTTCCTTCTTGCGGCGCTGCTCCTCCTCCACACGGGTAATCAGCTCTTGAATTTGGCGGCTCATCCTGTTAAAGCCTCTGACCAGCAGGCCCGATTCGTCCTGGTATGCTCTGCGTCCCATGCTCACCTCGGTAAAGCTTCCGGCTTCCGCCAGCTTAAGCGCCTTCGTAACGGCAATAATCGTATGAACCAGCTTTCGCAGGAACAGTAAGTCGAACACAATCACGCTGAACAGCGTTAACAGAATGAGCCCTACGGCCAAATTACGGATGCGGATCATCTCCGCGTACATATTATCGATCGGTGTAAGCGCGATCAAATACCAGCCTTCCACTTGCGAGGGATGGTATGTAATGAACGTTTCCTTCCCTTCATAGGCTTCTACGAAGGTTTCCCTTTCACCTGCAGATGTCAAGAAGGGAAACGGCAGCCCTTCCCCTAGATGCTTGCCCGATTTGCTGAAAATGACCGTCCCGTCCCGGTTCACCACGAGCATCTCGCCCTCCTGGATGGTGCCGGCCTCCCATAGAATATGGTCGATCGCATCCGTACGGACCGTCAGCACCAGGGTTCCGATGTCCTCCAAGGAGTAATAATCCTTCACCATGCGCACCTGCGTCAGCTGCTGTCCGACGAGCAGATCATTCTCATACGGTCCTAGCCACATCGGTCTCCCCTTCAGCGCCTTTACCTTGGCATACCAAGGCTGCGCCCGCAGCGAATCGAGCGGCAGCGCTGTGCCGGAGCCCGTCGTATGCACAAGCTCGTTCTGGTTATAGAGCGTCAGCGAGGTGATTTTGGGATGAGACAGCAGCAGATTGTTCAGCTCCGTCAGCAAGGCCCGCTCGGCCATGCCGTCTCCCCAGAGCAGTCCGCCCATGCGGGTCTGCTTCAGGAACTGCTGCACGACCGGCTGCGTAATGCTTAGATCCGATATTCCGTTCAGCTCGCCAAGCGCATATTGGATCTTCCGGTCGGTTTCCAGCAGGCTGCTGCGATAGTAGGCCTCCGTCTGCTCCTCGATTGCCCCGGAGAAAAGATAGTAGGTTACACCGCCCATCACGATGACGGGAATAAATACAAGGAGCAGCACGCCCAGCATAATCTTGTGGCGCAGCGACATTCAGCCTTCCTCCAGGGAAATCAAATTTAATAGTTAAATCTTAGCTCTTCACCGCCCCTGAGGTCAATCCGGAAATAAACCAGCGGCTGAACATGGCAAACACAATCAGCAAAGGCATGGTAGCAAAGAAGGTCGCCGACATGATCATCCCGTAATCGATCGAATCGTTTCTCGCGAACAAGCCCTGAAGCGCAATTTGGATTGTGAAATTATCGCTATTCTTCAGCACGACGAGCGGCCAGAAGAAATCGTTCCAGGTGTTGAGGAACGTAAAGATTCCGAGCGTCGCCGTAGCGGGCAAAATGACTGGCATTACGATCCGGTAATACGTCTGGAAATAGCTGCTGCCGTCAATCCGGCTCGCTTCAATCAGCTCGGAATGAATGCTTGCCTGAATGTATTGTCTCATCCAAAATATCCCAAATGCCGACACCATGCCCGGCACGATAATGGCTTTGTAGGAATCGATCCAGCTCAGCTTGCTCATGAGAATGTAGTTCGGCAGTACGCTGAGCTGCTGCGGCACGAGCAAGGTGCCTAACACAACGGCAAACAGCACCTTCTTGCCCGGAAATTCAAACTTGGCGAAGGCAAACCCTGCCAGGGAGCAGAAAAACAGCACGAACAGTGTCGTCAGACTGGACACCACGAACGAATTCCACAGCGCGCGGAAAAAAATGATCCGTTCGATTGCATTCATAAAATTCGTGATCAGCTCCGCACCGGGCACGATCGCCGGAGGGATCGAGTAGACGGCATCCCGCGTCCGTGTGGCGATGACCAGCATCCAGTAGAACGGATACGCGGACGCCGCCGCCCCTGCTATGAGTATGATATAGGTGAGCCACCGGGAGATGACTCCCTGCCTTTCCCCTACCGGCATTACGCTTCGCCTCCCATTCGCTTGGATATCCATGTATTGAGCAATGAGAATATCATCGTAAAGAAGAACAGAATCACGGCCGTCGCCGCGGCGCTTCCGAAGAAGGAGTTGCGGAACGCCTCCTGGTACAAATAAATGACCATCGTAATCCCCTCGGCACGGGTGGAGCCGGTACCGCCTTGGCTGAGGAACACGTAAGGCTCGGTAAACAGCTGCATGCTGCCGATCGTCGAGATTAGCACCGCAAAGATGATGAAGGGCTTAAGCAGCGGCACCGTAATATACGTAAACAGCTGCGTACGATTCGCTCCATCGATTCGGGCCGCCTCATACAGGTCTGCCGGAATGCTCTGCATCCCCGACAGGAAAATAATCGCGTTATACCCTGTCCAGCGCCAAAGAACCATGGTGGCAATTGCGATCTTCAGCGGCCAATTCTGAATGTTCCACGAATACGGGCCCAGGTCGATCAGCGACACGAGATAGTTGGCTAAGCCTTTGTTGGCGAACGCTGCGCTGAAAATTAAGGTAACCGCAACGATGGACGTAATGTTAGGAAGAAAATAGATCGCACGAAGCAGCTTGGCCCCGCGTAAAAATGCCGAATTCAAGGCAACGGCCAGGATCAGCGCCAGAATGAGCTGGGGAACCGTACCCATCGCCCCCATGATCAGCGTATTGCTGACCGAGGTCCAGAACGTGGGGTCGCCCATTACAAACTCGAAGTTTTGCAGCCCGACAAACTTCTTCGGACCGAGTCCGTTCCACTTGTACAGCGAAAGATAAAAGGTGAAGAAAATCGGATAAACCCCGAAGATCGCAAATAGGATAAAAAACGGCGAGATGAACAAGTAAGCGGCCAGCCGGCCTCTGCGGCGTTCCGTCAGCCAGGGCCGGGCCGTTGCGGCTGCAGCGGTTGCAGCGGTCTGAGTACTCATGGTTGTTTCCCTCCTCGTAGTGAGCTCCCGGAAGAAGACAGGTCCACGGAGCTGTGCCGTGAACCTGTCTTTGCCGGACGAAGCGGTTAGCTGCGCTTGTTCAGCTCTTTGATTTTCTTGATGGCATTATCCCACTCGGCCGCCGGGTCTCCGCCCTTCTGCAGTACGTTCCTGAGGCCTTCCTTCACGATGCTGTCCGTACCGTCATGCAGCTTGCCGTAACGAAGCGGTTTAACCGATTTGGCCGCCTGGGCAAACTGAACCGAGATCGCCTGGTCTCCGAAGAACGGATCCTTCAGATCCTTGAACTTCGCATCGTCATAAACCGCAGGAATGGACGGGAAAAGACCGTTGTTGATATAGGACTTCAGCTGACCGTCCTTGCTTACCAGCCACGAGATGAACTCATAAGCTTCCTTGGCGTTCTTGGATTCCTTCGGAATCGTCAGGAAGGAGCCGCCCCAGTTGCCCGCGCCCTCCGGCATTTGAGTAATTCTCCACTTGCCCGCCGCATCCTTGGCATTGCCCTTAATGACTCCACTCATCCAAGCCGGGGCCAGCATCACTGCGAATCCGCCCGTATTCGTCTCCTTCGCCCATTCCGGCGTCCATAGCGTATTCTGGCCTACCCAGCCTTCCTTAATGGCCTTGGCGGTGTAGTCGTACGCTTTCTTCACTTGCGGGTTCTTATCCCCGATAAACTCGTCATTGCTGTTATAGTAAAGCTCTGTGCCTTGGTCACGCACGGCATTGAAGACCAGATCCGGCATGTCGACGAACGTCTTGCCCGTCTTCTCCTTGAACTTCCTTGCCGTCTCCGCGAACTTATCCCAAGTGGCAATCTCCTTGGCGAAATCCTCCGGCTTGCTAGGGATCCCCGCTTGCTCCAGCAGGTCGGTCCGGTAATAAACGACCGTTGGCCCTACATCTGTCGGAAGGCCCAGCTGGAATTTACCGTCCACCGAGGAAGCCTGCTTCCATTTCCAATCCAGATAGTTGCCTTTGATGCTGCCTGCACCCAGATCATTAAGGTTATTGAATTTGTCCTTCGCTTCCATGAACTTTTCCAGGAAGGCGATCTCCAGCATGAAAATATCCGGTGCTCCCTTGCCTGCCGACAAGGCTGTAAGCGCATTGTTATGATGCACCGTCTGGTCCGACGTGTTCTGAATCTTGATCGTCACGTTCGGCTTCACAGCCTTATACTCCTCCGCCAGCTTCTCATACCCGTTCGTACCGAGCGACCAGAAGATCAGCTCCACCGGCTTATCCGTCTTCGTCTCGTTTCCTGTCGCTTTTCCCGGGTCTGCCGCCGGTGTGCTGCTGCATGCCGTAACAGCCGCTGCCAGCAGAAGGGCCGTGCCCGTTTTCCCCCAAGTTTTCAACCATTTCATCTTTTCGTATCCCCTCTCCCATAGTGCTTCACGTAATTCCTTGCTCCTTTATGATAGGAAAAAAGCGAGCGCTTGCAGAGGAGGCAATCCTTCGATTTAGGGTTGAAATTCTTATGCAGGGGCGGTCCTTAGTTCGAGTGGGCTAAGATGATTTTTAAACCTTACAGCGGAAGGGAAGGCCGCCCGCGGGTACATTAAGGTGATAAAACGGCTTTACATTGTGCAAACGTCCCTCTGACTCGGGGGAAGCTTCGTTGTAGCGTTATTTTTTCACCTTACGAAGGTGATAGAGCCTATGCTTATCTCCGTAAGGTGAAAAAGTAACGCTACGAAAAAAGACCCGACACCATCAGGAAGTGTCGGGCCGTTCTATTCGCATATTAATACGTCAACAGGCTTCTTAAATAACGAGAATCAGCGACAGCCGCATGGTACAGCTCTTCCTTATTCTCATGGCTGCTTACGCCTTCTGTAAATTCAATCGTAAAGGTGCCCCGGTAATTATATTTCGCAAGAATCTCGATTCCTTGATCGACCCGCTCCGGATTGCTCTCCAGCTTGACGCATGCATTCTGCGTATTGCGAAGCTGCACATGAATATGTGAGATGGTCCCTCCCAACCGGCCGAACCATTCGTCCAATTGCTCCGGCGTGCTCGGGAAATGAACGATCGCCTGAAAACGGGTATCCCTGAACTGCCGGAACACTTGCTCTGCAAATGCAGGGTCCTCCATCACCGTTCCGGGATGACATTCGCATAGAAGACGGAAATCCTCAGGCAGTTGCTCGGCCCAGCGGTACAGGTTACAGAGGTAGGTCTCCATGTCCGAGGCCTGTTTGCCCAGATTGTACTTGACGCCGCGGGCGCTCAAGGCGCGGATCAGTTTCGCTGCGGCTTGCCGATGAGCAGCCCCTTCCTCGTCGAAGCTGGCGTAGGAATTAAAAACCTCAATGGGGGCCCCGTACTTCCTCAAAAGCTCCAATTCCTCTTCTTCGCAAAGCATCGCGTGATTTTCCCAAAGCTCTATCCCGTCAAAGCGGTCTGCATGAAATCGGTCGATCCACTCACTGACACGGAAGCTGGGCAGTCTTGAGCCCCACCGGTTTTTCTCCAGCAGCACAGTTCCAATATTAATTTGATACATTTCATCGAAGTCTCCTTCCAGATACTTGCCAAATAATGACACCCTTCCATTATGCGTTTCCATTGTGTAGAGTGTAGGAAAGGAGCTGAGAAACGATGCTGCAATCCATTGTCCATATCGCATTAGTCGTTAAAGATTATGATGAGGCTATCGAGTTCTATACAAAAAAGCTGCATTTCACCTTGCTTGAGGATACCTATCAACCGGAGCAAAATAAACGTTGGGTCGTCGTGGCTCCTCCCGGCTCCATGGGCACAAACATATTACTAGCAAGAGCCTCAACGCCCGAGCAAGAGTCGTATATTGGGAATCAGACGGGAGGAAGAGTTTTCTTGTTTTTGAATACGGATGATTTTTGGAGAGACTATCATGACATGGTGTCCAAAGGGGTCGAATTCGTTCGAGAGCCCAAAGAACAGCCCTACGGCATGGTTGCCGTATTTAAGGATTTATATGGAAACCTGTGGGATCTTCTGGAGCTGAAAAAGGATCATCCCTTATCCGAACGCACGAAGTAGCTAAAAGGGCCGTGAGGAAGATTCCAGTATAAGCTTGATTTTTTTCAAGTCTTTGTTGTTGGCTCTCTTCATCATCATAGACATAAAGGGAGAAACTATTGCAGAAAATCCCTTGGGATTCCCTCTGTTGCGTAAAGTCATCCTTGTGGAGCGTTGACCCGCAGATTCCCACGTATATGTCGTTTCCATGGGAAAAGGACCGTCAACCGTGCTCATCACTAGTCTTCTTTGCGGGATGTATTCCTTGATTTGATACACATAAGATAGCTCCTTCCCCAAGAAAGCAGCTCGAAATGCAACTTTAGATCCAACCTGAAGCAGCTTTGGTGTCCGCCACTCCACGGACGTAATATTGACATACCATTCAGGCGCGTTGTCCGGGTTAACCGCATATTCCGAAACCATATCAAGTGGACAATGAATGATTATTTCCGTTTTTACATCCACCATGCAGGATACCTCCAAAGCGCTGAGATTCGTTCCCCCGTCCAGGTTCCGTTGTACAGCGGGTTCATTTGTTATATTCTTACCTGAAGTCAAGTTATACATAATAAAGGAGCAATGTGATGCCGACAGATGCAGGTACAAAAGAAAATCCGTGGAAGCTGAAGACTCCTCCTCAAACATCCGAATACGAAATGTATAAGGACGAAAAAGACGGAAAAGCCATTCTCGTTTGCACGGTAGGTAAAACAGTTTTGCATTATGACTATCGCTGCATCGACGACTTACACGCTATGCTCAGGCAGCATGGAGATTGGATCGAGCTTGGCAGCGCCGATGAACAAAAACCGGCTAAAGAAGGGACTGTTGAAGCTTGGGGCCGTTCCCCTGAAAACCCAATTGGCGGATGGTATGGCCTAAAGAAAGGCTTTCGCGGCAGATTCGGCATGTATATCCCCCCGCTGCTCGAAGCATTAGGCTTTGCTGAAGTCGAGCACAACCCAAGGAACAATCGTATGAGGGCTCTCCCTGATAAGTAATTGCCTATGCAAACAACCGCCCTTAAGCAGGGCGGTGTTCTATTAATCGAAATCGTATCTCTGTTCCTTCCAAGGATTACCATACATGTGATAGCCATTACGCTCCCAGAAGCCCGGCTTATCCTTCTCCATGAATTCAATGCCTCGCAGCCACTTCGCGCTTTTCCAGAAGTACAGGTGCGGTACGACCGTGCGAACCGGGTATCCGTGCTCCGGGGTCAACGGTTCTCCGTTATGCTTGATGCCCAGGAACGTCGTATCCAGCAGAAAGTCCTCAATCGGCAGATTCGTGGTCCAGCCGTGCTCTGCGTGAAACATCACATACTTCGCCTCCGGCTTCAGCTTCACCTTCTCCATCAGAGTGGACACCGATACGCCCTCCCACACATTATCCAGCTTCGACCAGGTCGTTACGCAGTGGATATCGTTCTTGAATTCCCGCCGCGGCAGCGCCATAAACTCATCGAAGGTGAAGGTCAGCTCTTCCTCGACCAAGCCGAAGATTTTCAAATCCCACTTGCTTATGTCATGATAATAAGGCACGCTGCCGTAGTGCAGCACGGGAAAGCCTTCGGTCAGCGTTTGGCCCGGCGGCACACGGTCATTCGTTTCTTTGTTTCCGCCATTAAGCATAATAATCCCTCCCTGCATTGCTTATGTATTTAATATAACCCGACAGAGGCTGTTTCTTCCAATTCATAAGCTATACCAGCTTCTCCACCAGCCGGTGAACCGCTAAGACTTGATCCGCTCGAATGGTACAAGCCTCCGGCTTCTCCAGCGATTCAAGGAAATGCTCCACGACGCCAACGAAGCCGCGCCGATACAGCACCGTCTCCCAGCTGCCGAAGGTATGCATGCGGGGCTGAGCTCCTTTTTCATACCAAGTCGCCGTCTCCATGCTCGTTACTTCAACTGAGCGGCCGCCTCCATGCAGTTC
Source organism: Paenibacillus silviterrae (assembly GCF_030167925.1). Taxonomy (GTDB): domain Bacteria; phylum Bacillota; class Bacilli; order Paenibacillales; family NBRC-103111; genus Paenibacillus_G; species Paenibacillus_G silviterrae. The sequence continues at coordinate 4,565,913 of NZ_JASKUT010000001.1, read as the reverse complement.
GAGCTTCTCGGAATCAACGCCGGCCGTTCTTACCATACTAAATTGGCCAACGGTAGGAACGCGCTTTGAACGCAGGGCATGTCCGCTCCGGTCTTGGGTAAAGGCTAAGCTTCCTGTTCCGAAGCATAGACGACCTTGATCATCCGTATGTTCCCGGTAGTCGGTTACCGAGTAATCCTCTCCCCCGATCCACAGCAGCAAATCCAGCATATGAATCAGATCATCATAGAGCGTGAATTTGGAGGTCATCTGCTGCAAGCCCGTACGATGCTTCTGCGCCACACAAAGATCAAACCCTCCCGCCTCTTCCAGCCACGCTTTGCTCTTTACATACAGAGGCGCAAAGCGGCGATTGAAGCCTACAGCCAGCAATCGGCTTTGTTCCTTGGCATAGGCGGCCATTTGCTCCGACTTGCCGATCACATAGGAAAGCGGTTTGTCCACATAGACGTGAACGCCTTCACGCAAGCATGTCATCACCAATTCATGGTGCGTCTCCGTCGGACTGTGAATAAACACGGCCTCCGGCTCCGCCCGAAGCAGCTCTTCTACGGAAGTGAAACGGCCCGCAATACGGTATTGCTCACCCACTCGCGACACGGTCTCTTCCGAACGACTGGCAATGCCAACAATATCAACCTTCGGGTGGGAAGCCAGAATAGGCAGGTATGCCTTCTGCGCGATGTCTCCAAGACCGATCATCCCGATTCTCGTTCTCATCCTCATATCCCCCTTTGTTCATGTAGATGAAGCGTTAAGGAGGAAGACTTTCTGCGATTGTGTGAGCAAGCTCTTGGAAGAAGGCATAGTTCTTTCTCCTTACAAAAATTTGATATGGAATCCCCGAGGGAAAGCCTTCAAAGACCGTGCCCGATATGATAAAATAGGAATGTTGCAGCAATGCAAACTACTGCCTTCCATCTGGGGGACTACTCATCATGACCAAGAAAAATCAGCTTTTGTTGGCCGGTTCGATTGTATTATTTATCGGATTGCTGCTGCTCGCCGTTTATTTCGAATCACAGCATTTCATATATGCAGCCAGCGCGCTGCCCATTCTCATCGTGCTGCTTCTGCCTGACTGGCGCCGGGATCAATATGTTACCGCCGCCAAATCCAGCCGATTTGAGCTTCATCGCCAATCCGCCGGCGAAGATTCCCTGCTGACGATCACCTTCAAACCCGGTGCCGTTCGCTGGAGCAGCCGCCGCTTGTTCATTCGCTTCGAGGAAGCGGTGAATGCGGAGATGAGCCATCAGGCCGTGCCGGCTACCTCGATTGCCGTGCTCCCGTACGATCTGCTGCCGCATCCCAGCAAGGCCGGCTGGATCGGGATCGAGCTCGGACAGCTGGTCGAGCGTACGCGGGGGCTTTCCTACACGACAGACGAAGTCACCAGGCTTACGATCCGAATGAACGAGCTGGAGATCGCGGCTTTGGATATGGTTTCTTCTTCATCCGCTGCGGCAAAGACCGGCAGCAAAAGTGTGCAAGCGTAAGCGGCAGGAGCTCCTGCCGCTTTTTTTGGCTGTGCCTTGTGCCATTCTCAGTGGATTAACGGATCGCAGAGCCAATGAGCCAACGTTCGGGTCATGGTGCCTGTCCCGCCCCGCGGCTCGGTTCCCCGCTCATCCCACAGCCAGGCGGTGCCTCCCGTGTCCAGATGAAGCCAAGGGGTGTCTCCGGCAAAATAACCGATGAACAGACCACCCGTGATGCTGCCCGCCCAGCGGTCTCGCGAGGTGGAATTTTTGATGTCGGCGACTTGACTCTTCAGCATGTCGTGGTATTCCGGATAGTTCGGGAACGCCCACAGCCTCTCCCCAGCCCGCTTGGCCGAATCGAGCAGCTCCTGCAGCAAGCCCTCGTCATTAGCCACAGCGCCGGTCGCCACATCCGCCAAGCTGACCAGTACCGCGCCGGTGAGCGTAGCCACATCTACAATGCGCGTTGCACCGAGCTCCTTTGCATACAGCACCCCATCCGCCAGCACGACACGGCCCTCCGCATCCGTGTTAAGGATCTCGATCGTCTGCCCGCTCATCACGGTTACGATGTCGCCCGGTTTGAATGCCGTCCCCGACGGCATGTTCTCCGCCGCAGGAATGACGATCACCACATTGACCCTCGGCTTGAGCTTAGCCAGGACATGGATCAATCCAAGCAGCACGGCCGCCCCGCCCATGTCGCTGATCATCTCCTCCATGCCCTCCGGCTTCTTCAGCGAGATGCCGCCGGTATCGAAGGTGATGCCCTTGCCGACGAGTCCTACGGTGTCGGCCGAGCCCGGATCGCCCTGGTACCTCAGGGCGATCATCCGCGGAGGGTGGGCGCTGCCCATGCCCACCGCGTACAAGCCGCCCATGCCGCGCTCTCGAATCCGGTGCTCATCCAGCACCGTGCATTCGAGGCCGTACCGGGCGGCCAGGTCTTGCGCAGCCCGCGCGAGCGAATCCGGCACCAGCAGGTTGCCGGGCAGATTCGTGAGATCGCGGGCCGTGTACGTGGCCAGCGCGAGCGCCCGCGCGGCCTCCACGGCGCGCAGCAGCTCCGGCTGCGCGTCCGACGCGACCCTGCCGCACAGCAGGGTCACGTCCAGCGCGGGCGCCTCCGGCCCGCGCAAGGCAAAGCTCGGCATGCGGTAGCTGCCGAGCCAGAGCCCCTCCGCGAGCGCGTACGCGAGCTCGCGGCTCACCGCGGCGCCCGGCGCAGCCGCCGCGTGAAGCGGCACCGCAAGGCGCTCCAGCCCGTGCTGGAGCGCGGCGCGTGCCGCATGGACGCCGGCTGCGCGCCAGGCATCCGTCCCGAGGCGGGCGGCTTCGCCAAGCCCGCACAGCAGCACGGCCCGGTAGCCCGGCACCAGGCCGAGCGTGGGCAGCGCCTCGGTCTCGGCGAGGCGGCCCCGGAAGCGTCCGCGCGCCTGAAGGCTGCGGACCTCCTGCACGAGCGCCGGGGGCAGCAGCTCGCCGGACGCAGCCAGCAAGGCGCCGTCCGACGCCAGCGCCTCCTCGCTGACGGGCACGACCAAAGCCCCGGATGCCGCCCCCTCAGCCTCGGTCTCCTCCCAAACCAAGCGAATTTCCGTCTTCAACTGTTCGGTAACATAGGTTCTCAGCAGGTCCAAGGAATTGCCGCCCTCCTCTATCTTTTGACTATCTCCAAACCGGAATTAAGCCCGAAGCTTATCGTAATACCCTGCGGCCGCCTGCACTACCGATTGCATCGGCAGATGATAAGGACACTTCTCCTCACAAAGCGGCTTTTCCTTACATGGCTCATAATCCGCGCAAGAGGTTATTTTTTCCCTTTGTCGATCATAAAATCCGTTCCCCTTCGGCAGCAGGCCCAGCACCTCGCGAACCTGGCTGGATATCATGATGTCCGGAATCGTGACGCCGATCGGGCACGAGCAGTAGTTGCAGCGGCGGCAGTTGTGTCCGCTCAGCTCCGAAGCCAGCTGCTCCAGCTCCTCACGCTCCGCCTGGCTCACTTCCTCTGCCTGAGCCGCCAAATTCTCCTTCACCTCATCGACGTTGATCATGCCGGAGATCGTCACATGCACATCCTGGCTGTAAGGGTACCGAATCGCCTTCGATACCGGCTGAATGAACCCGCCGGACAGCGGCTTCATCGCCACCTTCCCCATGTTCATCCGCGTCAGCTCCGGAATAAGCTCCTTCAAGGCGAAGGGCTGCGCCAAATTCAAGTGAAACAGCACCTGATCGTACTGCCCCTTGGCAATCCACTTCGCCAGCAGCTCCGGCCGATGCCCCGTAATGCCGATATGACGAACGTAGCCCTTCTCCTTCATTTCGAGCGCCGCATAGTAAGCGCCGTCTTCCTCCATAAGCGTCTTGTACTCGTGTACATAGTTCACATAGTGCATCTGAAGCAAGTCGATCACATCGGTCTTCATGCGGTCCAGACTGCGCTCAATCTCTTCCTTCGCTTCCTTGTAGCTGCGCTTGTTCGTCTTCGTAGCCAAAAAATATTCCGAACGGCGATGCGAAATGCACTCCCCGATGATCTCTTCGCTATTGCGGTAGCCCGCCGCGGTGTCGATATAATTGATGCCATGATCCAGCGCATAGTTCAGCGCCTCCCGAGCCTGCTCAAGCGGCACCCCCGGCAAATTCATCGCACCAAAGCCAAGAGACGATACCCGAAATCCCGTCTTCCCAAATTCCGTATAACGCATATCCCTCATCCTCTCCCATGAAAAAAAGCGTTGTATTTTGCTGCTCTTCGACTCATCAACTCTTTAACGCCTTACACCAGAAGGGCGGCAAGTCAGTCCTGTACCCTTCTTTTGCAGCTCAGCCCTGGCGCAGCACGTCGATGCCCCCTTGCCCAGCATCCGCCCGTAGGCTTCCGCAAGTCCCTCCGGCAGCGCCTTCCCCTGCAGGGCGTGATAAATGCGCTCAAAATTATCGATCAGATGCTCCGGTCCCATCCCGTGCCGAACGAGAATCCCGTTTAGCCAGATGGCCACGAATACCTGATCGCTCCCCACCTGATAAGCGGTTTCCAAGTGGCGCCAATGATGCCGGTTATCCTCGCGGCATTTCTGCTTTCCCTGCTCGCCGTATTTGCTCAGCAGCTCCGGATAAGCCTCATAAATGCCCTGCGTAATCTCGTCAATCATGGGCTCTTCGTCCGGAATCATTCCGCCACCACCTCATACCGATTCACCTTAGGCTTGATAGAGGCAAGCTCCTGATCCGGATATTTCTTCTCCAGCTCGTGAATGCGCTTAAAATCATCGCTCGTTACCCAAGCTACGTAATGCTCCTTCGTTTCCCATTGCATATGTACCGTTAACTCACCCGGCTTCTGTTCATTCTGCCACAGCTGAAATCCCTGGAAGCCCTTAGCCCGATCCACCAAACGGGAACGATTACGGTACAGACCGATCACTTCCTCCGTCTTCTCGAGCGGCACTTCAACAATCGATTGTACGATATAAACTGTCTGCATTCCTCGTTTCTAGAAGGGTCCCTCCCTATTTTATCACACCTCACAGCATGAACATATCCCCTACATGGAGGAGTCACAATGAGCATACAAAAAGGACACCTGCATTTTAACGTGCAAAATGCCGTGTCCTCTGCTTTTATCGTTTGTCGTCCTTGCCGTCCTTCTTCTCATCCCGGTCGGAGGAATCCGCTTTCTTCGGCTCGTCCTTCTTTTTAGACTCGTCCTTTTTGCGGTCTTCCTCTTCCTTCTTGCGTTCTTGCTCTTTTTTTGCAGCTTCATCCTTCTTCTTCTGCTCGTCTAAGCGCCGGGCTTCCTCGCGCCGGCGCTCCTCTTCCGTTTTCTTGGCTTCCTCCTGCTTCCGGTTATCATCCTCATCCTTCTTCTCACTCGGCGGTCGAGTCGTTCCCGGATTGGCAGGTTTACCGGAAGGCGGCGTTACCGCCGGCTTGGGAGGGGTTTTCTTGTCGTCCTTATCGTCATCCTTCTTATCGTCTTTCTTGTCATCCTTCTTATCGTCCTTCTTATCCGAGCTATTCCCGGAACCGGAGGAAGTACCCGGCTTCCCGTTGTTGGAAGGAGGGGTACTTGGCTTTTTCGAATCATTTTTGCTGTTGCTGTTATTATTGTTGTTGTTATTATTGTTGCCGCTGCTATTGCCTTTGTTACCGTTATTGCTCTTGGACTCCTTCTGCTTCTCCTCCACCTTCTTATCGAGCTTCCCGGATTTCTCCTCCTCGACCAGTGCGCGGATGGCCGCTTTGTCCGGCAGCTTGCCCGGCTCCAGCGCTTTGCTTACCTCCGGCTTCTCTTTGGACAGCTTCAATACGGAATCCTTCTTGAGCTCCTCGATCGTTACCGGCGTACCGTTGTTTTTAGCATTTAAATAGACCGTATATTTCCCCATGGAAACGCCGTTCTTGTCCGCTTCCGCCCGAACCTCCTGCGGCGCGGTGATGGCAGCGACCTGATACGAGCCGGTTTGATTCGGATGCGTCAGCTGAATATGCTTGGTTACCTGCTGGCGCACCTTCTCGGCAATCACCGTATCGCTTACGGCGGCGCTGTCAGACACCGTGGTGCTGGCGATAATAATTTCCGCTTCCCCTTTGGCTAATGCGGTTTGCTCTGCTTTGTCGAGCAGCGTGGCCGTGACAGCCTCCAGCTTTTTCCCTTTATATTCCACGGCTTCGATCAGCACCTGCCCGTCACCGTTCAAGCCTCGAAGCTCCAGAACGTTCTCATCCTTGTCGATACCCATTTCAATACTCGGGTTAATATCCATCGACACATACGCTACGATCTCCGGACTGCCGAGCTTGCCATTGAAGCTGGCAAACAAGACAAGGCAGAAGACAACGGCGGCCACGATCGCCGAACGTCCTGCTATGGAAGGGCTGCGCCAGTCCATTCCTTTCACCGCTGCGTAATCGATTTCTTCGCCGATTTCACAGCTGCGGTTTTTTCTCGGAACCCGGTCAAACTTGCCGTCCGGGCGCATCACGATGATGCTTTTCTCTGAAATTTCCATGACAACGCCTTTATTCACTCGCGTCCCCCCCTTCGGTGTCATCTTTGATTTGCAAGTAATCCTTGAGATACGGATAAGGCCCGTGATATATAATCGCAACGGCGATAATAAACTTACGGTTACGCTCCAGCGTTTTGCGGGAGACGTCGACCTGATCCAGAAGCTCCTTAATCGGGAGCATGCGCTTGGTCAGCATGAGCCGCATCAGATCCGGATGGCGCGACAGCTTGCGTCCGATCCCGAACAGCGTCTGCCTCGAATCGTCATGCTTCGGAGAAGCGTCGACAAGCTCGGAGAAGCTGATGCCGAATTCCTTCAGACAGCGGTTTAAATCCATAATTTCACTGCGACGCTCTTCCACTCCCCGCTGCTTCTCGTACTGCTCTACAGCCTGATGAATCTCGATCGGATTCACCACATTGTCTTCCTCATCCTCGACATCGAACGTGCTGTACGGAATTTGCCCTGTAAACCGCTGCTCCTTGCGCACATAATCGATCAGCCGTCGACGAATGACCTGCTCCGCAAAGCCCAAAAACGACCGGCCTGCCTGTGCGGAGAATTGATTGATCGCTTCGTTAAAAGCACCCAAGGCAATGCTGAACTCGTCATCTCTTGCCGGGTCGATATATCTTCTGCAGAATCGGCTCGTCACCTTGGCAACATACGGCTGGTAATCCGTGATGAACTGGTTGCGTAGGCGTAAATCACCTTCTTGTATTTGAAGTACAATCTGCTCCGGCGAGGATCCTTCACCGGAAGCACCGCTATCGTGAGACTGACGCTTTCCCAAAAATCTTTTAAATAAAACGAGCAGCAATCCGCTCCACCTCACACTAAATTTTTCGCTGTTCCTGATCTGATTACGGGGGTTCCTCTAATGCATTAAACGAAAGAATTGCAGGAATGTTTTGGCGTCCGTGGAAAATGTTCCGGCCAGCCTGTCCAGCACGTCTTTTCTATCGACCTTCCCTTTGGAAGGCCACGAGTCGATTGCCCCGAAATCCTTCATGCCCCCTTGTTCTAACGATTCTTTATCTATGTATAACGGACACGGAGCAGCGTTCTCCGTATCCACTTCTCAAACCAAAAAAAATCCCTGCCGAACGCCTGTGAACTCAAGCAGCAGCCAGCCTGTTCTTATCGCACCGCAAAGCAGCGATTTCCTTAAACGTCAGGGAAACCGGCGGCGATGGTCCATATGGCAGCCTCCATGCTGTTGTTCCAGGGACCCGGCAGGGACCCGTATCATAACCTTAGCCTACGACATGCCGCGTGTCGACTTCTTCTTCAGCTTCAGCTTGCGCTCGCTGAGAATGTGCAGCCGCTTCTTCAGCTGCGCTTCCCATTCCGCGTCACCGATCTGCTTCGCCACCATCATCAGATCAAGCGACATATCGATTTGGCTGCGGACCACCTCAAGCGGGTCCTCCTCCTCGGTATTGACGCAGTTCTCATACAGCTCCGATTGCTCCCGGGCCTCTACATATTCCCCAAAATCGACCTCAAGCGCCCCATCGCCATGGGCATATTCGGCCAAAATTTCGTATTCGTTCTCGACAGCATGATGCACCTCCACCCGATGACAAACCGGGCAGAACAAAATCGGTACATTATGAATCCGGGTCCGGATGTGCTTGAGCGTTCCTTTGGTACCCAGCATGCTCGCGCCGCAGCAAAAGCTCATATTTCGCAGCCTCCTCTTTCCTTCTTCCAGCACAAATCATTCTCCAACCGAGAAATCGCCAGCTGCTGTACCCTACGTATTCGACCAGAAGAGACAAAAATCCTCTTTTTTCAGCTGAATTGGCCTTTGTAAAATGTTCCCTCCCCTATGGTTTGCCGCCTTCCATTTAGCGCAGCGCAGTTCGTAAACCCCGGCTTCATGCATAATCTTGGTACTCCCTGTACATTCTGTAAAGGACATTCACCAAGAAGGAAGCAAGGGGGACATCATAAGTGGATACGGCCCGGATAACCGGGTATGAGCTGCCGGACAGATATCACAAGGATATGCTCCGCCTGATGGTCCGAGATGCCCATACGCTGCATGTCTATTGGGAGATCAGCAATCGCAGGAGATGGCTCTGCTCCCAGCATTTTGAATGCGACTGGAGCGAGCTGCCCAAGGTACTGCGTGTGTACGACGTTACGGCCATTTACTTCCATGGCCACAATGCCAACCGCTTCTTTGACATACAGGCTACTCCGGAAGCGACCTCCTGGTACATCGGACCTGTGCAACCCAACTCAACCTATATGGTTGATTATGGCGTCCGCACCCCTGAGGGCCAGTTTGTACCTCTACTGCGATCGAATGCCGTCATGACGCCGAGAGACGGCGAAGCGCCGTGGGGAGAGCCGCTGCAGCCGACGGTGCCCGAGGTTCGCCGCCCTGAGCCGGTGACCGGCCGGATCATGCCGCATTTCTTCGAGAACTTTGGCGCTTACTCCAACTGTATGAAGTGAGGTTGCTTGTTTATGATCAATCGCATAAGACAAAAACCCGAGCCGAAGGGATATTTGGCTTTGGTATTGCATGCTCACCTGCCCTATATCCGGCATGACGACCGGGACGATTATATGGAAGAACGCTGGTTTTATGAAGCGATGACGGAAACGTACTTGCCGCTGCTTGAGGTGTTCGGCCGGCTTCATAGGGAACAGGTCGATTTTCGCCTGACTTGCTCCATGACACCGACGCTGCTGTCGCTTTGCTCCGATCCTCTGATGCAAGAGCGTTATTCCCGGCATTTACGGAAGCTTATTCAGCTGGCGGACAAAGAGATTGTGCGGCTTCAGGATGATTCGGGGCTTCAGCCGCTGGCACGGATGTATGCCGACCGCTTCCGTAAGCTCCGCGACCTCTATGAAGACTGCGGACGCAATATCGTCAGGCGCTTCCGTTACTATCAAGACATCGGAAAGCTGGAGATTCTGACTAGCGGGGCAACTCATGGATTTCTGCCGCTGATGATGACGGAGGAGGCGATTCGTGCCCAGATCGTTACCGCCGTACGGGATTACGAACGCCATTTCGGGAGAAAGCCCCGCGGCATCTGGCTTCCCGAATGCGGCTTTACGACCGGCATCGACCGGGTACTCAAACCACTCGGAATCGATTATTTTGTATGCGACAACACAGCGGTTGCCAACGCCTCCCCATCACCGAACCGGGAGCTGTATGCACCGCTGTTGACACCTTACGGGGTATCCGCCTTCCCCCGTGACCCGGAATCCGCCAAACAGGTATGGAGTTCTTCCGAAGGGTATCCGGGCGACTATTACTATAGGGAATATTACCGCGATATCGGTTGGGATCTGGGTTGGCATAACCCGGAGGAATGGGAGCATATCCGTCCTTATGTTCTACCGACGCATGAGCGTGTCAATACGGGATTGAAATATTACCGGATTACCGGACCGGGCACACACCGCGAGCCTTATGATCCCCAAAGGGCCCGGCAGCGGGCGGCTGACCATGCCGCACACTTCATGCATAACCGGATCCGGCAAGCCGAGCATTGGCACAAGCATCTGGACCGGCGGCCGGTGATCGTCTCCCCTTACGATGCCGAGCTTTTCGGGCACTGGTGGTATGAGGGACCGATGTTCATCGAAATATTGTGCCGTCAAATTTTCCATGACCAAGACGCCATTCAGCTTATCACCCCGTCGGAATACCTGAAGGAATATCCTGTTGCCGATACGGGAAAAATTAACGAGTCCAGCTGGGGTCGCAATAGCTCCTCGGAGGTTTGGCTGCAAGGCCATAACGATTGGATTTACCGGCATCTTCACGAAGCGGAGCGGCGGATGATCCGGCTGGCTACGGAGTACGTGCATGCGTCCGGCCCTCTGCCGAAACGGGCCCTGAACCAGGCGGCACGCGAGCTGCTGCTGGCCCAAAGCAGCGATTGGGCGTTCATCATGGACTCCCAAACGGTCGTGGAGTATGCCTGCCGCCGGACCAAGGATCATCTCGGCTGTTTTCACCGCCTTTGCGATCAGCTCGAAGCGGACCGCATCGACGAAGACTACCTTGCCCGGCTGGAAGCAAAGGACAACTGTTTCCCGGACATCGATTACCGCGATTATGTCTCGATATATCCGGCATCGCAGGTTACCCTTCTGCCCGACCCGTTGCTCTTGGGGACTATGCTGGATGAGACGAAGCATCAACCGAACATCTTCATGCTGGCTTGGGAATACCCTCCTAAGTATGTCGGCGGTTTATCACGCGCCGTATGCGATTTGGCGGAATCGCTTGCCGAGCTGGGAATCATAGTGCACGTGGTTACAAGCTCCCATTATGGAGCACCGCCCTTCGAGAAGCGAAATGGCGTCTATGTACACCGCGTTCCGGTGTTGTATTCCTATGATACCGATTTCTATCATTGGACCTTCGAGATGAACCTCGCCATGACAGACCATCTTGTACAGTGGAAGGAGAGCGGCGGGAGGATCGATCTGCTCCATGCGCATGACTGGATGGTGTATCATGCCGCACGGGAAATCAAAATGAGCTACGGAATTCCTTTACTATCGACCATACATGCTACGGAATGGGGCCGCAACCAAGGCAAGCTGCATTCCGCGCTTTCTCATAAAATTCATCATCTGGAATGGAGATTGACCTACGATTCGGATCGCGTAGTTGTGTGCAGCCAATATATGAAGCAGGAAGTTCTTCGCCTGTTTCAGCTGCCCGAAGAGAAGCTCCGCATCTTCCCGAACGGCGTTCGCTTGAACAGCGGGCCCGCCGATGCCGGAGCCGGCGAGCGGCAGAAGGAGGCCAAGCACCGCTTCGGGGTTCAAGGGAGGCCCGTCCTCTTCTACATCGGCCGCCTGGTTTACGAGAAAGGCCTCACCACATTGATTCAGTCGATGCCTAGGCTGCTTTCCCATGTACCCGGCACCGTACTGCTGATCGCCGGTTCCGGGCCGATGGAGGACGAGCTTAAGCAGCTGGCGGCTCATTTAGGCGATCACGTCCGCTTCCTAGGCTTCATCGACGACGAAACGAAGTCGTTACTCTACCAGGCAGCGGATGTCTGCGTCATTCCAAGCTATTATGAGCCGTTCGGCATCGTGGCCCTGGAGGCCATGAAGAGCTTGAGACCTGTCGTCGTCTCGGATACGGGAGGACTGGCCGAAACGGTGGAGCACGGTATCGACGGGTATAAGGCGCTGCCCGGACATGTCGACTCCTTGGCCTGGCATGTCAGCGAGCTGCTGCTGCAGCCGGAGCTGGGTCGCCGGATGGCTGAAGCCGCTTACCGCAAGCTTGTGCAGCACTATCAATGGAGTACGATCGCCGAGCAAACCGCACAGGTGTACCGGCAATTGCTGCCCGGCGGGCAGCCGGCCCCTTCACATACTGTACCGCAGTAGATTTTCGTATCGAAGGGAGCATTATCGAAACCCAAGCTTTGAGGAGGAAACACCGATATGAAAGCCGTCATTATGGCGGGAGGCAAGGGGACGCGGCTTCGTCCCTTGACTTGTCATCTCCCCAAACCCATGGTTCCGTTACTTGGCAGACCCTGCATGGAATATATCATTGATTTGCTGAAGAAGCACGGCATCACCGAGATTGCCGTCACCATTCAATATTTGCCCGATGTAATCCGCGATTACTTCGGTGACGGAACCGACTACGGCGTGAAGCTGCATTACTTTGAGGAATCGGCTCCTTTGGGAACAGCCGGCAGCGTGAAGAACGCCCAGTCGTTCCTTGACGAACGCTTCCTCGTAATTAGCGGCGATGCGTTAACTGATTTCGATCTTACCGAGGCGGTTCGCTTCCATGAAGAGAGCGGTTCTCATGCGACCCTGGTGCTGACGCAGGTTCCGGAGCCTCTCCAGTATGGCGTCGTTATGACGGATGAAGGCGGCCGCGTCACCCGGTTCCTGGAGAAGCCCGGCTGGGGCGAGGTATTCAGCGATACGGTGAATACCGGCATCTACATCCTGGAGCCGCACGTATTGAACCGATTCGACGCGGACATCGAGTATGATTTCAGCAATCAGCTGTTCCCCGAGCTGCTGGCAGAGGAGCAGCCGTTGTATGGTTATGTTGCGGAAGGGTACTGGTCCGATATCGGGAATCTGCAGCAATACCGTCAGACGCAATTCGATATGCTGGACGGGCTCGCAAAGGTTCAGATCCGCGGGGAGGAGTTGGCTCCCCGCGTTTTCGTCGGCGAGAATGTGTCGGCTGCCCCTGGGATCAAGTGGACCGGGCCTGCTTATATCGGGGAGGATTCCCAGCTGGAAGACGGCGTTGAGATCGGCGAATATTGCATCATCGGCAGGGGGAATAGGGTGGCCCGGGGCAGCTCGCTGGAGCGGACCATTCTATGGGACCACAACCACATCGCCGAGCAAAACGAGCTGCGCGGCGCCACCTTGGCCAGCCGAATCAACTGCCTTGAGCATTCCCGGCTCTCCGACGGGTCGGTGATCGGGAGCCATTGCGAAATCGGGCCGAAAGCGACCGTCGAGCCGAATGTGAAGATCTGGCCGAAAAAGCATATTCGCGAAAGCTCACGGCTTACCTCCTCCTTTATCTGGGGAGACCTCTCCAGCAAATCGCTGTTTAAAGCCAATGGCGTCTCCGGCAAGCCCAACATTGAGATCACGCCGGAATTCGCTTCCCGCTTCGGGACGGCTTACGGGGCTACTCTCGCCAAGGGCAAAGCAGTTACGGTCAGCTGCTCGCATCACGAATTTGCCAAGGTACTGAAGCGCTCCCTTACGGCGGCTCTGCAGTCGGTCGGCGTCCAGGTCATCGATCTGGGCGTTGTCCTTCCCCCCGTCGCCCGTTTCGCCGTTCGACAGCTGCAAGCCGGCGGAGGGCTCCATGTGCAGCTGCATTCCGAAGCCGGCATCTGCACATTCGAATGCTACGACCACCAGGGCTTGCCGATCGGCAAGGCAGCGGAACGCAAGGTGGAGAACAGCTATTGGCAGGAGGACTATGGACGCGCCTCGCTTAGTGCGTTGGGAGCCTACTACGAAGATGATTCCTTGACGGAGCTTTATTTAAGCTCCATTCTGGCCTGTACCTCCTTCGAGTCTTCTTCCGCGCGGCCTTACCGCGTCGTCGTCAGCGCTCACCCTGAGGTTTTTTCCTTGGTGAAGCTTCTTCTGGATCGGCTGCATTGCGAGCTGATTCATCTGCCCGGGGAAGCGCAGCAGGATCAGCTTCCCGGCTGCGTTACCGCTCTGCAGGCGGACATGGGCCTCCGGCTTGATGACGACGGACGCAGGATGTCGCTGGTCTCCGAACGGGGCGTGCGAATCGACGGAGATCAGCTCATGGTGCTGCAGTATTTGTCCTTCTTTCACAGCTTCAAGCATACGGTTATCGGCGCTCCCGTCAGCGCCCCCCATTTGCTTGAAAGCTTGGCGGACGGACTCGGCTGCCGCGTACAGCGCACGAAGGAAAGCGCCCGCAGCATCATGGAGGTATCGGCCGAGCTGCTTATGCATCCGTTGTTTGACGGGCTGTTTGCCACCGGGCTCATACTGCAGAATATGCATCGGAGCGGACTTACTCTTCACTTGCTGCTGGAGCTGGTACCGAGCTTTTATTTGCACCGCGACCGGATCGAATGTCCCTGGGACGCTAAAGGGAAGGTCATGCGCCGCATGATGCGGCAGACGCAAGGACGCGAGGTCGAGCTGGTGGACGGCATCAAATTCCACCATGACGGCGGCTGGGTGCTGCTGCTTCCCGATTCGGACGAGCCTACCTTCAATGTGATCGCCCAAGGCGACCGTCCGGAGCTGGCCGAAGCGTTGGTAAGCGAATATCGCCATCACATTCTAAACTCGATGCAGTAAACATAAGCATAACCATAAGAAGAAAAATCCGTTGCCGGACTTTTTTCCGCGCCTAACGGATTTTTCGCTGTCACTTCGCCTTCGAAAGGAGAGGATCGCTAATGAGGAAGTTTCTCCCGATCAGCTCAAAGCAGATTGCTTTCGTCGAATACGACGATCAGTCCTCCCAGATGCACATTCAGTACCATACGGGACAATCGCATATCTGCACGAATGTAAGACCCGATCAGTACCAATCCCTGCTGCAGTCGTCAAACCCCTACGACATCATTGTAAAAATGGCCGCAGAGCCCTCCGCTTATCTACCCAAAGGATGAACGTTAGGAAAATCTCCTACTTTACGCTGGGAGGAGCAGCGAGGGTCGGAGATTTTTTCACCCGTATAGAAAGCTTGGATTGGGCAATAGTAGGTTACTAGAGCGATTTCCCCAAAAAATATGAAAAAAAACCGCGCCGGTATACGTTTTCATTCATTTTCACGGATTGACCGGCTTGGTAGAAAAAGGTACTCTACAAATAGAGAAGTTGTTACCCCGCTTAAAGAAGGATGTGGATGAGTTGCCAAGACCATTAGCAATCGGAAACGGGAAGTTCCTAATCAACTTAGATCGACATACGTTCATGCGAGATTTGTATTATCCCTATGTGGGGCAGCTGAACCACGTCGGCGGTTACCAATGCAGAGTCGGCATCTGGGTCGACGGTACCTTCACTTGGCTTTCCGACCCCGAGTGGAATTTCCACCTTTCTTATGTAGAGGACTCCTTGGTCACGCAGGTGACGGCTTCGCACTACCATCTTGGCATCACGCTCTACATCAATGACGGCGTCCATCAACGGGAGACGATATATCTCAAGCGGATCCGCGTACATAACCACTGGGACAAAGTGCGCGAGGTTCGGATGTTCTTCAATCAGGATCTGGTGATTAACGAGACGGAGGTCGGTGATACCGCGGCCTATTACCCTCAGAACAATACGGTGTTTCATTATAAAAAAAGCAGCTATTTCATGTTCAACGGCTTGGCCGGGAACGAAGGCATGTTCCAATATACCTCCGGTGTAAAGCGGTTCTACAATGCGGAAGGAACCTGGCGGGACGCCGAGGACGGACATCTGTCCGGCAATCCGATCTCGCAGGGCTCCGTCGACAGCACGATCAGCTTCCGCACCCATGTGCCGCCGAACGGTGATGAGCATATCTACTACTGGATGTCGGCCGGCAAAAGCCTGGAGGAAGTGAAGAAGCTGGATGCTTATGTTCGGGAAAGCCATCCGGGCAATCTCCTCGACCGCGCCCAAATTTACTGGCAGCGCTGGGTCAACAAAGCGGAGCTCAACTTCGGCGACCTGACGGAAGCCTGTGTCCGGCTGTATAAGCAAAGCTTGCTGATCGTGCGGACCCAAACGGATGCGAACGGCGCCATCATTGCCGCGAACGATTCGGATATTATGCAGAGCAACCGAGACCATTACAGCTACATGTGGCCTCGTGACGGCGCCCTGATCGCTTATGCCATGTCGATGGCCGGCTATCAAGGGATGATCGTACCGTTCTTTGAGTTTTGCGCCAAGGCGCTGTCACCGGATGGCTACTTACACCATAAGTACAATCCGGACGGCACCGTCGGCTCCAGCTGGCATCCTTATTTAAACAACGGCAATGCCCAGCTGCCCATTCAGGAAGACGAAACGGCGCTCGTACTGTTTGCCCTGTGGCAGGACTACGTGCGCCACGGCGATATCGAGCTCCCGCAGTCACTCTACCGCGACTTGATCCGCCGCTCGGCCCGCTTCATGTCGAGCTATATTGAAGCCGACCTGAACCTGCCGAAGCCGAGCTACGACCTGTGGGAGGAGCGCTACGGCATCTATACGTTCACTGCTTCCGCGGTGTACGGCGGCTTGATTGCAGCAGCCAACTTCAGCAATCTGTTCGGCGACGAGGAGCGCAGCAGCCGTTACCGCCACACAGCGGAGCGTATCAAGTCCGGCATACTCAAGCATCTGTGGGACGAAGAGGAAGGCCGCTTTGTTCGGGGGCTCTATCTCGATAACGGCCAATGGGTGAAGGATCGTACGCTGGAGAGCAGCGTGTACGGGATTTTCGAATTCGGCGTACTGCCGGCGGATGACCCGCGCGTCGTCAGCACGATGCAGGCCAACAAGGCCGGATTGACCATTAAGACGGAGGTAGGCGGTGTAGCGCGGTACCATCACGACTACTACTTCCAGCGCTCCTCGGACATTGAGAACATCCCCGGTAATCCATGGATTATCTGTACGCTCTGGATCGCGGAGTGGGAGATCGAATGCGCCAAGTCGCTGGAGGAGCTGGAGTCGCCGCGGCGTACGCTGGAATGGGTTGTGGCTCACGCCATCGAAAGCGGCGTCCTTCCGGAGCAGCTGGATCCGTTCGACGGGAGCCCGGTATCGGTAGCTCCTCTGACCTGGTCACATGCCACATACGTGTTAACTGTGGTAAAATATATAGAAAAGTATCAAAAGCTTACAAGTCAATCCAAATGCTAAAGGTATAACCGGGATACGCCCCGATGGGGCGTGTTCCTTTTTTCAACTTGTTGTTTAAGGAGTTTTCCGTCATGACCTACTCGGCCGCGCCTCCACCCATCGGTACTTCCATCCGTCACAAGCTTCCGCTGCTGCGCCGGGCACGAATGCTTGTTCTCGTATACGCTCTCGTATACTTCGGATTATTGCTCGTGCTCCAGCCGCCATACGGCAGAATCGCTTCGGATGTGCTAAGCCCGGTTGGGGTGATGCTAAGCCTGCTTCTGATGGGGTACGGCCTTAGGCATCAGCAAGGGAAGCTGAGAAGAGCATGGCAGTTGTTTTTCAGCGGTGCGCTGCTTTACGGGATCGGCGAAACCCTATGGCGCATTCAGGACCTTTATGTATGGCAGGGCTCCGTTCCTACGGCCTACACCACTGCGGATCTGTTCTTTGCCGTATTGCCCGTTGTGTTTATCGGGGCGATTTTGTCCTTACTGCATTCCTATCGACCGATGCTTACGATTCATGCGGCCTTTGACATTCTAATTACCATGGTGACGATAGGGACGCTCAACTGGCATTTTATTTTTTTACCGATCTTGAATCCGTCCGGCATCGACAGTGGTCGGGCTGTGCTCCTGCTGATGTATCCGATTGGAGCGCTCGGCTGCTTTCTCGGTTCCCTATTTATGTATTACAGCTACCACCCCCATGGAAGCCGCAGTTTAAGTCTGCTTCACATTGTATTTGCTTCCGGCCTATGGTGTATTGCCATTCAGATCTATGTAATGAAAACGATTGCGGGAAGTTATGCCTCGGGTGATTGGATTGATCCGTTATGGGCCTGCGGACTACTGATGCTCGGCTTGTCCAGCTTGACCGGCACAGACCGCCCTTTGGCGGATCCGCAAGCTCCCGATACCCGGCGTAAGCTCGGGGCACATCCCTTGCTTCCTTATATCGCTTTCGTCCTGCTGCTGGCGGTAATGATATTCGTCACCCCCCCGCTGGACGAGCTGATGATCGGCATCCTCGTATCGCTTGTTCTCATTATCATCCGGCAGTTTCTGACGCTTGCCGATAACCGAAGGCTGTTCGGCTTGCTGGAGCAGTCCAACGAGAAGCTGGAACGGCAGGGCCGGCGCCTGCTGCAGCAGCAGAAGGAGCTTGAGGCTGCATTCGAGGAGCTGCAGCGGCTGAACTTGTTGAAGGAAATGGAAGCGCGTACGGACTACTTGACGGGGCTGATGAATCGCCGAAGCATTCAGGAGAGAATGAACAAGGTGTGGGAGAGAGCGGAACGTACGGGGGAGCTGTTCTGTATCTTGCTTTTGGATTTGGATCACTTCAAGCAGATCAACGATCAGTACGGCCACGACTCGGGGGACAGGCTGCTTGAGTCCTTTAGCCGACTGCTGCAGAAGGAAGCCCGGCCGGGCGATGCCATCGCCCGCTTCGGCGGCGAAGAATTCCTGATTCTCCTGCCGGATACCGGCTTGGATGCCGCACTGGCGCTAGCGGAAAGGCTGCTCAAGCAGCTGGCGGCGATGGAGCACCGCTCAGGTGAAGGCGCTGTCTTCCGCGTAACGACCAGCATCGGGGCGGCGCAGTGGCAGGGCCCCGGCGAGCCGCTGCACTCCCTGCTCGTACGCGCCGACCAGGCGCTCTATGAAGCCAAACGGACAGGCCGCAACCGCGTTTGCGTTGTATAATTTTCTTCATGAAAAAGGCTTCTTCCCGCCTGTCAGATTCGACCCTGACTTGCGAGTGAAGCCTTTTTGTATGGTATGGCGGTGATGGTGGTGGAGTCATCCCGGTCCTGCCTCCGCTACCCATCACCTCTTACTCATGTATGTAGGTTTCCTTGTACTTCTCGGCATCCCAGAGCTGATCAAGCTCCGACGGATCGGCCATCTCCACGACGATCAGCCATCCGCTCTCATACGGCGACAGGTTGATGATCCCCGGATTCTCCAGCAGCTTCACGTTGATGTCGATTACCTTGCCGCTAATCGGCGCATACAGCTCCGACACTGTCTTCACCGACTCCAGACTGCCCAGCGGCTCCCCTGCCTTCAGCTCATCGCCTATTTCCGGCAGCTCGGCGAAGACGACCATGCCAAGCTCATCCTGAGCAAAATCGGTCACGCCGATCACCGCTCGCTTGCCCTCCACGCGAACCCATTCGTGGTTCTCGCTGTATTTTAAATGGCTAATGACGTCCATCCTTAACGCCCCTCTCTATAGCAATAAACCCCTCGCCTGCCGTCAGCAGCCCGAGGGATTCTTGTATGCATGATGATTACTTCGCTGCCAGGTGCTTGTCGCCCTTCTTCCAGCCGATCGGACACAGACCGCCGGATTGCAGAGCCTCCAGGACGCGGTAGGTCTCCTCGACACTGCGACCCACGTTGTTATGGTGAACTACTTGGTACATCAGCTCGCCTTCCGGATTGATGATGAACAGACCGCGAAGCGCGATGCCTTCTTCTTCGATCAATACGCCGTAATCGCGGGAAACCTGCTTCGTCATATCGGATGCCAGCGGGAAATTCAGCTGCCCGAGGCCATTCTGGTCAACCGGTGTGTTGATCCATGCACGGTGGGAATGCTTGCTGTCCACGGACACGCCAAGGATCTCTGCGTCAACTGCTTTAAATTGGGCCGCAGCTTCGCTGATCGCCGTAATTTCCGTCGGGCACACGAAAGTGAAATCCAGCGGATAAAAGAACAATACGAGCCATTTGCCTTTGTAATCGTCCAGACTGACGCGCCCGAATTCTTGTCCGTTGCCCAGAGCCGTATCCATTGTGAAGCTTGGTGCCGGTTTGCCTACTAAACGTTCTGCCATGCTGAAAGCCTCCTAAGGATCTATATGGAAATGATGGAATAGCTCATCTTTACGCAATTCATGGTATCATTCGAAAAAATGAAAGTCAAGATTAGAACGATTTTATTTTTAGAATAATTATAATTAACAACAAACCCTTACATTCCACGAAAAAAGACTCTCAAGAATCGCTTCTCAAGAGTCTTCTCAGGTTGATTTTATTTACGAATTGCGTTCACAATCAGCTCGCCCATTGCAGTTGTGCCGATGGCTTTGCTCTTATCGACGGCGATATCGCCTGTACGATGACCGGCATCCAGCACTTCCTTCACGGCGCGCTCGATCGCTTCCGCCGCTTCATGGTAACCGAAGGTCAGACGGTACATCAGCGCTACTGACAGGATCGTTGCAATAGGGTTCGCAATGCCTTGACCCGCGATGTCAGGAGCGGAGCCGTGTACCGGCTCGTACAAGCCGAACGCGCCCTCGCCCAAGGAAGCGGAGGACAGCATTCCGATGGAGCCTGTCAGCATTGCTGCTTCGTCGCTCAAGATATCGCCGAACATGTTCTCCGTTACGATAACGTCGAAGCTGGCAGGACGGCGCAGCAGCTGCATAGCACAGTTGTCAACGAGCACGTGCTCGAGTTCTACATCCGGATACTCAGGGGCAATCCGGTTAACGACTTCTCTCCACAAGCGGGAGGTTTCCAGAACGTTGGCTTTATCTACGGAAGCCAGCTTCTTACGGCGAGTTTGCGCGATTTCGAACGCTTGTCGAACGATGCGCTCCACCTCAGCTACGTTATATACGCAAGTATCTACCGCTTCTTGACCGTTCGCACCTTCACGGCGGAACTTCTCACCGAAGTAGATACCGCCTGTCAGCTCGCGCACCACGATCAGGTCTGTGCCCTCAAGCACTTCCGGCTTCAGCGTGGAAGCTTCCTTCAAGCAATCGAAAACGTTCGCCGGACGAATGTTGGAGAACAGACCCAGCGCTTTGCGAATACCGAGCAAGCCAGTTTCCGGGCGAAGCTCCTTCGAGTTGTTATCCCATTTCGGTCCGCCGACGGCGCCGAGCAGTACCGCATCCGCTTTTTTACAAATATCGAGCGTTTCCTGCGGAAGCGGTGTGCCTTTCTCATCAATAGCGATACCGCCGAACAAACCATGCTCGAATTCAAAGCGAAGTCCGAAAACGTCCTCGGTCTTCTTCATCACCTTAATCGCTTCGTTCACAACTTCAGGACCGATTCCGTCACCCGCGATGACGGCAATCTTTTTCACGTCTGTCATTTTATTCACTCCTCGAGTCTTCATTATCTCTGTTGTATCATATATGTTCTTTGCTTGACCAAGATATAAAATCTATCATCGCGATAGGTTTTAACTATAGCGCTCGATTCGTCCAAAAGCTTTGAGCACCCGCAGCTTCTCTAGGGTCAGGACGCCGCACCATTCCGTTTGGGCCTCGGGCCACTCCTTTTCGTCTTGTCCCCAGCTCCACTCCGGCATCCAGCAGCCTTCCGGGGTTTGCTTCGATACGGCAAAATCAAGATTGGCCTGCACAGCCTCCGAGAGCATATCGGCATACGGGGAATCCAGCGATGTAACCACCTTGATCGGCTGTAGGCCGTAGCCGGTCCACTTTGCCGGATCGGTTATCACATTCGATTGCACCGATGCTTGCAGCCATGGCTCCATCCGGCTGTACTGCTCAGGGGTCACATACCGTGCCAGCCGCAAATAGCAAAGCAGTTCATGGAACTCAAGCTGCTTGACCTCCTCCAACTTCTGTATTGCCGTCTCCGTTAGGGCTTCTGCCAAATTCCGATCCGACTCACTTCCGTAACGCAAGAAGTACCCAGCAATCTCCGCATTCGCGTTTCCCCAATGCGGCCGGGTACGGACGCTTTCGTAGCTCCACCAGGGAGCTCTCGGAGCTTCCTCTGCTGCTTCGGGGATAAGGTCCCATCCTTGTCCGGTGGCATCATAGGTCGATCGAAAATAAGCGAGCGCCTTCTCTGCAGGCTCTTTAGCGGCTTCATCCGGCAGCAGTACAAGGTACTGCAGCGCAATCGTGGTAGCGTAAGCCGATGATGCAGCCGTCCGCAGATCCGGCTCCAGGCCGAAGCCGAAGCCTCCGTCCTCGTTCCGGTACTGGATGAGCTCCTCCACTACCGTCTCCGCCGAGCCCTGACCGAATTCATAGGCCAGCATGGCACGCTCCAGCGGTCTTGCCTTCACATTCATGAAGTCCACCGCTTGTCCAAAAGCATAATCCGAAAGCTTCTTCGTCACACCGATTCCTCCTCCAATTGTGTAACACCATTCTACCATAGAAACAAAGAAAACCGCCTTCTGCCGAAGGCGGTTCGGTTTACACTTTATTTCTCGTTCTTGCTCATTTGGTTGACGGCACTGAACAGCGCTTTGACAGATGAGGTCATGATATCCACATCGATGCCGCAGCCCCAATGTACGCTGCCGTTCGAAGCCTTGATGCCGATATAAGAAACCGCCTGGGATTTGGACCCTGTTTCCAGAGCATGCTCCTTATAGGATAAATCGGAGTAATCCAAACCAAGATGTGTCTGAAGCGCATTGCTGATCGCATCCAGTCTTCCGTTACCCGTTCCCGTAATTTCTTTGACTTCATTGCCCGTCCGGATGGTAACTACGGTTTGGAAATCATCATCGTCGGTAAAACGGTATTTGACGAACTCAACCGGCGTTTTGATATTTACATATTCCTTTTGGAAAATGTCGTAAATTTCATCCGGCAGCAGTTCTTTCTGCTGTTGGTCCGATACGTTTTTCACACAGTATCCGAAATGCTCGCGCATTTTCGGGGGAAGATCCAGTCCATACTTCAGCTGCAGCACGTATCCAATTCCGCCCTTACCGGACTGACTGTTAATTCGGATAATATCCCCTTCATACTCTCTGCCGATATCCTTCGGATCGATAGGCAGGTAAGGCACTGACCAATACTCGCGCTCCTGCTCCTCGCGCCACTTCATTCCCTTGGCAATCGCATCCTGATGCGAGCCGGAGAAAGCGGTGAATACGAGCTCGCCGCCGTAAGGGTGTCGTTCGCTTACTCTCATTTTGGTCAACCGTTCGTATACGGCGAGGATGCCCGGGATGTTCTCGAAATTCAGCTTCGGATCCACTCCGTGCGAGTACATGTTCAACGCCAGCGTAATGATGTCGACATTCCCTGTTCTTTCCCCGTTACCAAACAAGGTTCCTTCCACCCGCTGTCCTCCCGCGAGCATGCCCAGCTCCGCATCGGCAACCCCTGTACCTCTGTCGTTGTGCGGATGGAGCGAAACGATGACGTTCTCGCGATAATTCAGATGCTCGCTCATATATTCAATTTGGCTTGCATAGACGTGCGGCATGGACATGGATACGGTAGCCGGAAGGTTGATAATCACCTTGTTGTCAGCAGTCGGCTGCCAAACATCCAGTACCCGATTGCAAATTTCGAGTGAAAATTCCACTTCCGTACCGGTGAAGCTCTCCGGTGAATATTGGAATTGGAAGTTCCCTTCGGTCTCTTCCGCACAGGCCTTCAGCAACTTCGCTCCGGTAACGGCTATATCGATAATTTCTTCCTTCGATTTGCGGAAAACCTGCTCCCGCTGCGCCACGGAGGTCGAATTGTACAAGTGCACTACGGCCTTTTTGGCTCCTCTCAGCGATTCGAAGGTTTTGCGGATAATGTGCTCCCGCGATTGGGTAAGCACCTGGATCGTGACGTCATCCGGGATCAAATTCTGCTCGATCAATGTGCGCAGGAAGGTGAACTCCGTTTCCGACGCTGCCGGAAATCCTACTTCAATCTCCTTGAATCCGATGTCTACGAGCAGCTGGAAGTACTCCAGCTTTTCCTCCAGATTCATCGGAACGATTAACGCCTGATTTCCGTCACGAAGGTCGACGCTGCACCAAGTAGGCGCCTCGGTAATATATTCCTTTTGGGTCCACTTCAAGCTTTGCTTCGGCGGCATAAAATACCCTCTAGCATATTTCTCTGCGTTTTTCATGGGTTTCCCTTCCTCTCTTCCATATCCTGTAGCGTCCTGCTGGAACGCAAAAAAAGCCTTTCATCTCCCTAAACAGAGACGAAAGACTGTGACATCTTACGCGGTACCACTCCAATTCATGCCTTTGACAGCATGCACTTAGCGGATAAGGGCTGGCCTAACGGACAAGCCTACTATCCTCCTGATGATAACGGTCAGGCTCCGGCTCCACCTACTTGTTCGTTCAGCGGGCAACTCTAAGGCGAGTTCAGATCTCCTCCACGACTGTTTCGCACCAACCAACAGCTCTCTTAACGCTTGGGAAACCTTACTATTCCTCTTCAACGTATTTTCATATTATTACGTATTGTATAACACGCGAGCCATAATATCAAGCATCTCCTTAGAAAAACAAAAAAGGCACGGCCCGAAAGAGACCGTACCTTATGTAAACACCTATTACTTCTTGATCCAGTGCATCAGTTCACGCAGCTGGGAACCGACTTGCTCGATCGGATGCTCGGATTCCAGACGGCGAGTCGCAGTAAGGAACGCACGGCCGGATTGGTTCTCCAAGATGAAGTCGCGAGCGAATTTACCTTGTTGGATGTCGGAAAGAACTTCCTTCATAGCCTTCTTCGTTTCTTCTGTAATGATGCGAGGACCTGTTACATAGTCACCGTACTCAGCTGTGTTGGAGATGGAGTGTCTCATTGTTGCGAGACCGCCCTCATACATCAGGTCAACGATCAGCTTCAGCTCGTGCAAGCACTCGAAGTAAGCCATCTCAGGAGCATAGCCTGCTTCAACCAATGTTTCGAAGCCTGCTTTAACCAGTGCGGAAGCACCGCCGCAAAGAACCGCTTGCTCACCGAACAGATCGGTTTCTGTCTCTTCACGGAACGTTGTTTCGATAACGCCCGCACGAGTACAGCCGATACCCTTCGCATAAGCCAAACCGATAGCTTTAGCTTGTCCGTCAGCATCTTGGTGGATCGCAATCAGACCAGGTACGCCGAAGCCTTCAACATATACACGGCGAACCATGTGGCCTGGGGACTTAGGAGCTACCAGCAATACGTTCTTGTCCGAAGACGGGTTGATTTGACCGAAGTGAACGTTGAAGCCGTGGGAGAACAGGATCGTTGCGCCTTGCTTCAGGTTCGGTTCGATTTCGTTCTTATATACCGACGCTTGGGTTTCGTCCGGCATCAGGATTTGCACCACATCAGCCAGCTTCGTAGCTTCCGCTACGCTGAATACTTCGAAACCGTCGTTTTTCGCTTGCTCAAAGGAACGGCCTTGACGAAGACCGATAACTACTTTCAGACCGCTGTCACGCAGGTTTTGCGCTTGTGCGTGGCCTTGGCTTCCGTAGCCGATAATTGCGATGGTTTTGCCCTTCAGTACGTTTAAGTCAGCATCCTTCTCATAAAACAATGTTACAGCCATGGTATTATAGCTCCTCCTTTAATTTAGAACCCTGTATGCGGGTGTTCAGCCGGACAACACGGACTAGAGTCGCCGCGTCGCGTTAAAGCGTTATCCGCTTGAACCCCCGCACACAGGAACCATTTTACTACACTTTGCCTTCAGTTGAAATGTTTATTTCGCAGACATGCCGCGAACCATTGCCGTTACGCCTGTACGGGACAGCTCCCGAATGCCGTAAGGCTTCAGCAGCTCGACCATCGCATCGATTTTCTCGGAGTCCCCTACGACCTGAACGATCAGCGAGGACGGTCCGATATCGACAACAGCCGCGCGGAAGGTTTCGACGACGCCCAGGATCTCCGGACGTGCCGCCGGCTCTGCAGTAACCTTGATCAAGGCAAGC
Organism: Paenibacillus silviterrae; assembly: GCF_030167925.1. GTDB lineage: Bacteria > Bacillota > Bacilli > Paenibacillales > NBRC-103111 > Paenibacillus_G > Paenibacillus_G silviterrae. Next base: position 4,540,340 of record NZ_JASKUT010000001.1, on the reverse strand, counting down.
TCGCGGGCCACCATCGGATTGGCGCTAAGGTCAACGACCTTGATTACGTCGATCAGCTTATACAGCTGCTTCGAGATTTGCTCCAGCGTCTGGTCATCGCCCGTAGTGACGATAACCATCCGGGAGAGTCCTTGCTCTTCGGATTCTCCCACCGTAATGCTCTCGATATTGAAGCCGCGGCGTCCGAACAAGCCGGATACGCGCTGCAGAACGCCGGGCTGGTTGTTCACTAATACGGAAATGGTATGTTTGCGAATCATTCCGAGTCCCCCAATATCATTTGGTCTATCGTCGAGCCTTGTGTAACCATCGGATACACGTTCTCTCCCTTGCGGACGACGAATTCCACGAGTACCGGTCCATCGGTGTTCATTGCTTCCTGCCAAGCGGCTCTAGCTTCGTCCTTGTTGGTTGCGCGAAGTCCTTTCACGCCGTAAGCCTCTGCGAGCTTCACGAAGTCCGGGCTGCCGGCCAGGTCAATGTGGCTGTAGCGGTTGTCATAAATGATCTCCTGCCACTGGCGAACCATACCGAGCACCTGGTTGTTGATTACCACGATCTTCACCGGAATCTTGTTGATGGCGCAGATAGCCAGCTCCTGCGAACACATCTGCATCCCGCCGTCACCGTTGACCGATACGACCATACGGTCCGGATTTGCAACCTGTGCGCCGATCGCGGACGGGAAGCCGAAGCCCATGGTGCCCAAGCCGCCGGAGGTGATCCAGGAGCGAGGGTTGTTGAACTTGTAGTACTGCGCCGTCCACATCTGATGCTGGCCTACGTCCGTCGTAACGATCGCATCGCCGTTCGTTGTCTCATGAATCATCTCGATCACGTATTGCGGCTTCAGCTCCGTATCGGAATCCACATACGTCAGCGGGTTGTTCTTCTTCGTCTCGAGCACCCACTCAATCCATTTCTCGGATTTCGCCGGCTTCGCCCTCTGGTTCGCCTGCTGCAGCACTTCCTTGATATCGCCGACAACCGGGATCGAGGTTTCGACAATCTTGCCTACCTCAGCCGGGTCAATATCGATATGAACGATCTTCGCATGAGGCGCAAAGCCGTTCACCTTCATCGTCACGCGATCGTCGAAGCGCGCGCCGATCCCGATGAGCAGGTCGCACTTCTGCAGCGCATGGTTCGCCGTGTACGTTCCGTGCATTCCCGGCATCCCCATCCACAGCTCATTCGCGCTAGGGAAGCCGCCCAAGCCGAGCAATGTCGTCGTTACCGGAATGCGTGTCTTCTCCACGAACTCGATAAGCTCCTTCGCCGCATCTGCATACACCACGCCGCCGCCGGCCAGAATGACCGGACGCTCCGCTGCGGCAATGGCCTCCAGCATCTTGTCGACCTGCAGCTTGTTCGGCTGCACCGTCGGCTTATAACCGCGAATGTCTACCTTCTCCGGGTAGTAGAATTCCATTTGCGCATTGGATACATCCTTCGGAATATCGACCAATACCGGACCTTTACGTCCTGTCGACGCAATGTGGAACGCCTCTTTCATGATACGTGGCAGGTCCTTCACGTCGCGCACCAGGTAGCTGTGCTTCGTAATCGGCATCGTGATGCCGGTAATGTCCGCCTCCTGGAAGGCATCCGTTCCGATCACCGTCGTAGCTACGTTTCCTGTGATAACAACCAACGGCACCGAATCCATGTAAGCCGTAGCGATCCCCGTAACGAGGTTGGTCGCTCCCGGACCGGATGTGGCGATACATACGCCGACCTTTCCTGTGGAACGGGCATAGCCGTCCGCCGCGTGAATCGCGCCCTGCTCGTGACGAGTCAGCAAGTGGTTAAAATCCGGATTGCCGTGCATTGCATCATAAATATATAAAACCGCCCCGCCCGGATATCCGAAGACGCAATCAACATCCTCCAGCAATAAGCTACGCAGCAACGCTTCCGACCCTGTTACGACATCCGGCTTCAGCAGCTCCTGACGCAGCTGCTCCTTCGACTTCTGTGTGGTTTGAACGATCATCTTCTTTCTCCTCCTCTTCAAAAAATAAAAACCAAAAAACCCCTCTCATCCCGACGCGCATAAACGCATCTGCCGGGACGAAAGGGGTTCGAATCCTCCGTGGTACCACCCATGGTTTGCCATCTGTCTCACAACAAATAGCCTTAGCAGGTAAAGTGCCGCAATGTAGTGGCGCTTCTCTTTACCTTAGGCACGGTAACGTGTGCCAGTCCGATTCTCCCTAGTCGCTTTTGCTGCGAGAGCAGCAACACTTTCAGGAAAACAGCTCGGAGGCGACTTCGCAAATAAGGGATTAAGGCGACGGTTTCAGCAGGTCCGCTGCTCTCTGAACATAAGAGCCCTTATTACTTTTTCCTCTTCACAGCTATTGTCAGCAGTTGTACTTTTTTAGCTATTATATGCTTATTCGGAGGTTTAGTCAATACCGACGTTGCAAGTCCCCGGGTCCTGGAGCCAAAGTCCTTCCAGCGTCGAACAAAAAAAGATCGCAATCCGCCGAAGCCGGCGTACTGCGATCTTTTCTATACAAACGCGTCTTACGCGTTTACTTTTTCCTTCGCTGCAGTAGCCAGTTGGTTGAACGAGTTGATGTCGTTAACCGCCAGGTCAGCCAGCATCTTACGGTTTACTTCGATGCCAGCCAGCTTCAGGCCGTGCATCAGCTTGCTGTAGGACAGACCGTTTTGGCGAGCAGCCGCGTTGATACGAACGATCCACAATTTGCGGAAGTCACGCTTCTTCTGACGGCGGTCACGGTATGCGTACATCAAGGACTTCATTACTTGTTCTTTAGCTGTTTTAAATAATCTATGTTTGGAACCGAAATAACCTTTTGCAAGCTTCAGGATTTTCTTACGACGACGTGTGCGGATAAAGCCGCCTTTCACTCTTGCCATGTGAAATCTACCTCCAGATAGTTAATGTTTAAGTATATATACGGGTCAATCAGAACGTGCGAAAATTACTTAAGCAGGGAAATTTGCTGCTTCAGACGCTTTACATCGCCTTCAGCCATTACCGGGTTTGTGCCGAGCACGCGCTTTTGACGAGCGGATTTACCGGACAGCAGGTGGTTTTTGTATGCTTTGTAGCGTTTTACTTTACCGGTACCTGTGATTTTCAGACGGTCTTTCAAGCTGCTGTGAGTTTTCATTTTTGGCATTTGGGTTTTCCTCCTTAAGAGATGTGATTTATTGCGGTTTCGGCGACAAAATCATGATCATGCTACGGCCCTCGAGCTTCGGCTTCCGTTCAATCACGGACAGCTCCTCTACCTCCGTTGCCATGCGCTCCAGCTGGCGTTGTCCGATCTCGGCGTGGGCAATTTCCCGGCCGCGGAAACGAACCGACAGCTTCACTTTGTCTCCATCGTTCAAAAATTTCACGACGTTGCGCAGCTTCGTTTGAAAATCGTGTTCATCGATCGTTGCGCTCAGGCGAACTTCTTTCATTTCGACGACCTTCTGGTTCTTACGGGCTTCCTTATCTTTCTTCTGCATCTCGTAGCGGTACTTCCCGTAATCCATGATTCGGCAGACTGGCGGCTTCGCCGTTGGAGCTACGTTAACCAAATCCATATTCGCATCCAGCGCCAATTGCATCGCTTCACGAATCGGCTTGATACCTAACTGCTCGCCGTCCGAACCGATCAAACGAACTTCCTTCGCCCGAATTTCATCGTTAATCATGTGCTCTGTACTAATAACCTGCCACCTCCAAAGGATTGTACAAAAAAGGACGTAGGCGTAAATCGCCCACGTCCGTTTGGTTTCAAGTGAATGATAGAGCTGCACATACAGCTTATCTCCAATAAGGTCACTCAAGATCATGAACCAGCCAACCTAGGTCGGTCAGGTGAGAAGCGGGCGCTTCTACTTTTTCGCACTAAAACAGTATATCACTTACAATTGCCCAAGTCAACTAGTACTAGCTTGCCTGCTTGCTCTGCATATCCTCGAGGCGAATGACCCGGGTATGCTGCGTATGGCTCCACTGCTTGTTGTTTTGTGTGAAGAACGCATAAAACGTAATAGGCCACCAAGACAACAGGAAGATCGGATACGTGATGATGTACAGGTAAGACTTCAGCGGAGCCTTCTCAATCATCATCGCAAGCGGGAACTGCGCATACGTTGCGACTGTAAACAGCGCGAATGCGGCCGGCATGAACGCATAAAGCGATGTGAAGGTCGGTACGCCGGGAAGCAGCTGGTCAATCCAAAGGACGATGGTCAGGATCGAGCCGATGAACAGGTTATATACGTTCGCCGCATAGACGGCGGAGTCGATCTTCGCCCAGTTGCCTTCCTTGATTCCCTGCCACAGCAGCGGGAAGAAGTAGCGGCGGGCTACGTCGAAGTGGCCCTGCATCCAGCGCAGACGCTGGCGGGCGGAAGCCTTGAAGGTCAGCGGCTTCTCGTCGTACACTCTCGCATCGTAGTTAAAAATCGGATTCACACCGCGCTGCACGCAGCGCATGGTAAACTCCAGGTCTTCGACGAGGCTCGTTGCGCCCCAGCCCATTTCCTTCAGCAGGTTGGTATCGAAGCACATCCCTGTGCCTCCAAGGAAGTTCGCAAGGCCCAGGTTCGTCCGAGGCAGCTGCCACAAGCGGTTGCAGTACCAGTAAGTGGTTGCATATGCGGCCGTAATCCAAGAGTCGTGCGGGTTCTTCGTATCCAGGTAGGCTTGAATGACCTTGGAGCCGTTGCACAGATCGTCGTTCATGTGCGTCAGATAATCCGGGCTCACGAGGTTATCGGCATCGAACATGACGATCGCATCATACTGGCGCTCCATCTTCCAGAGCTCCTTGAGCATCCATTCGATAGCGTAGCCTTTGCCGCGCAGCTTCGGATTGCTGCGTTCCATGGCGTATACGCCGTGGTCCCTTGCAATTTGCGCCGTTCCGTCCGTGCAGTTGTCACAAATGACGAATATATCGTAAAGCTCCTTCGGGTAATCCAGTGTTTTCAGGTTCTCAATCAGGGCTCCAACCACTTGCTCCTCATTGTGAGCGGCTACCAGCACGGCAAATGACTTTTGCGGCGCATGGCGCTGTTTATTCTTGCGGCGGTACCAACCGAAAAACGTCAGCAACAGCTGATAGGCTCCAATGACAGCTAAGACGATCTGGATGCCTAACAGAATACTGTCCAGCATTACAAACATCCCCCTTTTTTGTACGTACCCTTTTTACTCGCTTGTATTTGCGTCTCTCTCTAAATGCCTCGAATCCATCATCGTGTAAGACTATTCGTTGGATTGAATTGGTTTTTCGCGGGTCGCCGAATATGATTTTCCTCTCTTTACGCTCTTTTGTCAAACACCCTTGAACCGCTAATGAGGGTCGATTCTGTAGTTCTGGCGAAAAAGCATGAGGTTTCCGGTCAGACGCTTCGCCAACCAACCTTTTACCTCTTATTTTCATCGTTTTTCAATCATTTTATAAGCGGGTGTTCGAAAAAAATCCATAATTGCCCCTCGCCTCCGAGACTACATCCATGTAGCTCTCGTACAAGCGGCTGAAGATGTGCTCCCAGGATTGGCCAAGGCTGTAGCTTCGGCCCTCTCTTGCCAGCTCCAAGCGATAGAGCGGATCGGAATACAACACCTGCATCGCCCGTGTAAATGCTTCCGGCTCTCCCGGCGGACATAACAGTCCCGTGCGGCCGTGCTCGATGTTGTCCTTCACTCCGCCTGCCGCGGCCCCGATCACTGCCGTTCCCGAAGCCATTGCCTCCAGCACCACATTGCCGAAGGTCTCGGTTGCCGACGGAAAGACGAAGGCATCCGCCGCCGCGTACAGCTCACTTAACTCCTTGCCCATCTTAAATCCGGTAAACGTAACGTCCTTGCGGTCCGCATACTGCTCCTGGAGCGGCTTGAGCAGAGGGCCGTCACCTGCAATGATCAAATGCGAGCGGGTACGTATGTCATCGCATAAACCGTCGAAAGCAGCTAGCAAAACGTCGATGCTTTTCTCCGGGGCCAACCTTCCAACATATAACAAGACGAAATGACTCGGATCAATGTTGCATTCGGCGAGAACCTTTCGGCGATCCACGAACGGATGGAATAGGTTCACCTCCACACCGCGCGACCATATTTCCAGATTATGCAGACCCTTGTCCAAAAGATGCTCCTGGGTTGATCTGGAAGGCACATAAATTTTTCGACATTCTTGATGAAACCACAGCATATATCGCCAAAGCATGGGCTCCATCCACTGCAGCTTATAATAGGATAAATATTGATCGAAATGAGTATGGTAGGAGGCTACGAGGGGAATGTGATTTCTCTTGGCATAGAACAAGCCCAAGAGTCCTAGGTTAAAGGGAGTGGCTACATGAATGAGATCGGGTGCAAAAGCCTTCAATGTCCTTCTTAGATTGATCGGGCTTAGAATGGCCATTCTGCACTCCGGATACAATAGAAAGGGAATACTGTAAAACCTTTCCACTGTTTGTCGGTCCGTATTCTCGGGAGACTGGCTTTGCGGTGCGAATACCTTGCACTCCACTCCGCGCGATTCCAAATAGTCCACCCATCGCCCAAGCGTTTTCGCCACACCGTTAATATCCGGCAGGAACGTGTCTGTGAAGATGGCTACTCTCATAATAACCTCCTCAAGGGAATTTGAAACGGGACAGCCCCAAATACGTATCGTATCAGGATCATCTTACCAAGTGAGTGTTAACCGAGAGTTATGGCTATGTGAAAAATGCCGGAGCTTCAGATTTGATATCCGGATGATACTGCGTTAACAATCGGCTGATATGATGAAATAAGCAACGAAGATATCCATTACAAGGAGGGCTTAAGCCTTGAGCAGAATGGTTACTTGGCTGCAGGCTCGCGAGCGCCGTATGTTCTGCTGGGTGAACCAGCGGATGCAGCACGGCATCCTAGACCGCTTGTTCGGCACGCTGACCCATTTGGGCGGTGCTACGGCCTCCATCATGATCGCGCTCTGCTTCGCCATATTCGCCCAGGGCAGCTGGAGGCTGGCGGGAATTCAGAGCTGCATCGCCCTGGCGGCAAGCCATATCCCCGTCGCCATCATGAAGAGGAAATATCCGCGGCTTCGTCCTTATCTTGTTCTACCCGATACGAATACCTGCAAGAACCCGCTAACCGACCACTCCTTCCCTTCGGGGCATACCACGGCCGTATTTTCGGTCGCGCTTCCCTTCATGTTCTTAAGTCCTTGGGCCGCAACCGCCCTGCTTCCCTTGGCTTCCCTGGTTGGGCTATCGCGCATTTATCTGGGACTGCACTATCCTTCGGACTGTATGGCGGGGGCATTCATCGGCACCGTAACCGCGCTGGGAACCGTTGCATTTTTCGGGTAAAAGCAGTAATGTTAAAATGGTGTAAATTCCACTCGGTACAAGGTATGGTGAGACGCACATGCGGAAAAAGAGGGTTCTGTTATTATCCGAAGGCTTCGGTGCCGGCCACACTCAGGCCGCACACGCGCTTTCCGTTCGCCTGCGCCAGCAATCACCCGAGGTTCAGACCCGCGTACTGGAGCTAGGCTCATTCCTTCATCCTACGATCGCTCCATGGATCTTCACCGCCTACAGGAAAACCGTCACAACCCAGCCCAAGCTTTACGGTATGGTGTATCGTTCCCAATATAAAAAATCGCTCAACCGCTTCACGCAGCTGGCATTGCACCGAATTTTCTACGCACAAACAGCGGAGATCATTCATCAGCTGCAGCCGGATACGATCGTCTGTACGCATCCGTTTCCGAATGTGGTGATCTCACGGCTTAAGCGCTTCGGTTTGAATATTCCGTTATGTACCGTCATTACGGACTATGATGCCCACGGTACCTGGGTGAGCCCTGAAGTGAATAAATACCTCGTGTCGACCCCCGCTGTAAAGGAAAAGCTGCTCAGCCGAGGCGTACCGGAGGAATCCATCGAGGTCACGGGCATTCCCGTTCACCCGAATTTTCTCGAGCAGAACAACCGGGAGGAGCTTCGGGTTCGTTTCCGGCTGAAGCCGATGCCTACGGTGCTTGTCATGGGCGGCGGCTGGGGTCTGGTGAAGGACGAGGATTTCCTGCCTTACTTGACCAGGTGGAGAAACCGGATCCAGCTGATCATCTGCCTAGGCAGTAATGAGAAGGCTCTTGATACGATGTCGGAGGACCCACGTTTTCAGCACGACAATATTCGACTCCTCGGCTTTACGAATGAAATCGATAAATGGATGGATGTATCCGATCTGCTCATTACGAAGCCTGGCGGAATGACCTGCACGGAAGGACTGGCCAAAGGAATTCCGATGCTTTTCTACAAACCGATTCCCGGTCAGGAAGAAGAAAACCTGCAGTACTTCACTCAGCACGGATTCGGACAGCAGATCACCTCTGCCGAAACGATCGATCATTGGTTCGAGTTGCTGCTCATGCGGTATCCCGAGCTGCTTCAGCGCAGAGCTATGCTGACCGAGCGCCAAAGCAAGCCTCAAGTCAAGGACTGCTCTCAGGCCATTATGGAAATGCTGACCATGCAAAAAACCTTCGTGTAGGACTCTGTTACCAGGTCCTGCTCGAAGGTTTTTACTATTACTCGGTGTCGGTGTCGGTCTCTTCCGGCTTCGGTTCATTCATCATGGATTGTTTTACCGCCTGCAGATGCTCGGCAAGCGCCTGCTCACCGATCACTACCTCGACACGATGAATCGGCATGCCTCTCTCGTGAAACTTTGTCTCATATTCCGTCATTATGAGATCCGTACGCGCTCCTTCGGCATGAAGGTCAAGAGAAATGTTCCGCATCCGAAGTCCCATATCGGCGAAGGAATTCAAAGAGAATTCGAATAAAGACCTTGAATCTGTTTTAAAATGAATCTCGCCGCGCGCATTCAGCATCGTCATGTATTTCGTCACGAAAGCATGATGGGTCAGCCTCCGGCGGGCATGCCGCTTCTTCGGCCAAGGATCACTAAAGTTCAGATACACTCGTTCCAGTTCACCCGGGGCAAACATATTCTCAATGGTCTCGATGTTAAACCGAGCCAGCTTCAGATTGGACAAATCCCCGCCATGCTCCTCACGGGACTGAGCCGCCTTCTCCGAAGCCCGGCGGACAAGCTCATCGTACATGTCTACGCCTATGTAATTAATTTGCGGATTGAGCGCGCTCAGCTGGCTGATGAAACGTCCCTTGCCCATGCCGAGCTCCACATGAATCGGACGTTCATTGCCGAACACCTCGGCCCATCGCCCTTTATATTGTGCCGCATCGAGTACGACCAGCTCCGGCTGTGCCTCGAGCGCTTCTATAATTCCTTTTCTCCCGCGTAACCGCATGTCTTGCAGCCTCCTTCTGTACAAAGGGATTATACCCTTAATTCAGGAGAAATAAAAGACCGGTTAACCGCCATGGAGCGGCAGTTAACCGGACTTTCCCATTACGCTTCGATCAGCTGGTAGTGCAGCTTATCCGATTCCGGCAGCAGAAGCTGCTCCATCTGGGAGCGAAGCTTACGCTTCGCTTCAGCAAGCAGACCCGGCTGCTCATGAAATCGTACGCCGCTGGCTAACGCCATCGCTTCCTTGAGAGAAAGCTCGATGGTCAGCTTTTCGTTCCCTTGGGGGATCCTCATGCCATTCATCCCCTTCCGAAAGGTTAGCGGTTGTTAGTATTGAAGTCGCGGTCCCGGTTACGGCTGCGCATACCAGCCAAGCCCAGCAGACCCAGAAGACCCAACCAACCCCAACCCGTTCTGTTGTTGGTGGTTGTTGCCGCTGTTGTGCGGTAGGTACCCGTATTGTAGTTGCCGGTATGCCCATAGCCTGTGCTAGTAGTATCATTGGCGGCTCTATGAGTGCTCATGCGATCCATCATATTATCGCTGTAATTGCGCACAGTGTGGCCCATGTTAGCGATCCCTGCGCCAATGCCTGTGCCTGTTGTACCGGCACCTGTTGTACCGGTCGTACCGGTAGTTCCCGTAGTTGTACCGGTAGTACCAGTAGTTCCTGTAGCTGTACCGGTAGTACCAGTTGTTCCGGTAGTAGTACCGGTGGTTCCGGTAGTACCATAGGTACCGGTGGTAGTACCTACATTACCGTAGTCGCCCGTAGTCATTCCTGCACCGTAGGTACCGGAAGAAGTGCTGGTCGTATGCGTTCCATTCGTGGAAGTACCAGCGGCTCCTGTTCCGGAAGTTTCAGCAAACGCCTGTCCGCCAAAGCCCAAAGAAGCAGTCAAAGCCAACGCCAGAACGGTCTTGTTAAACTTGTTCATCGATTGTCTTCTCCCTTCAAAAGTGCTTGATTTGTTGTTGCAAACATAGCATGGACTCGGAAGCAGGTTCTTATCCTGTGGAAGATACAGGGGCATGTGAAGCTCTGGGAATGGTTCGCAATTCGGGCGCGGATTCGGTACAATAGAGGCGGATACATTAATGAAGGAAACTTTGTTCGAGGAGAGGAACGCATCATGAAGCCGGAAGCAACGACGTCTCCCCGGTTATGGGGGGACAAGCGTTTTCATACATGGAATTATGAAATGAGGCAGCAGTTCGGCACGAAGGTATTCAAAGTCATGCTCGATGCCGGATTTACTTGTCCGAACCGGGACGGTAATATCGCCATCGGAGGCTGCACGTTCTGCAGCGCACGAGGGTCGGGGGATTTTGCCGGCAGCCGCAGGGATGACCTGGTAACACAGTTCAACAACATCCGGGACCTTCAGCACAAAAAATGGCCGGAAGCCAAATATATAGGATATTTTCAAGCCTATACCAACACGTATGCTCCGGTGGAGGAGCTGCGGGAGTACTATGAAGTGATTTTGCAGCAGCCGGGTGTGGTGGGACTTTCCATTGCGACTCGCCCGGATTGCTTGCCGGATGACGTGGTGGAATATTTAGCCGAGCTGAACCAGCGCACCTATTTATGGGTAGAGCTGGGACTTCAGACGATTCACGAAAGCACCTCAGAGCTGATCAATCGCGCACATGACACCGACTGTTACCTGGATGCGGTAAGAAGATTACGCAAGCATGGCATTCGGGTATGTTCCCATATTATTTACGGACTTCCGCAAGAAAGCCATGAAATGATGCTGGAGACTGGGCGAGCTGTAGCCAAAATGGATGTGCAAGGAATCAAAATCCATCTTCTCCACCTGATGCGCAAAACGCCTATGGTCAAGCAATATGAAGCCGGACTGCTGCGGTTTCTGGAAAAGGATGAGTATGTAAAGCTGGTTGTCGACACTTTGGAGATTCTGCCTCCGGACATGATCGTACACCGGCTTACCGGGGATGCTCCCAGAGATTTATTGATCGGACCGATGTGGAGTCTGAAAAAATGGGAAGTGCTGAACGCGTTCGATCACGAGCTGCGAAGCCGCGATACTTGGCAGGGAAAGCTTTACCGGCCTTAGAGGGTTCATTTCTGCGGTAAGGGAGCCGATATATTGGGTAGCTTCATTTCCCAGGATACAGACATCTACTGATTGAGGAATAGAGGGGATAGCCCATGAGAAAAAATGTAACTTGGTATGCGGGGATTGTGCTCGGCACAGCGGTGCTGGCCTTGGCCGCATGCGGCGAGAAGGCGCCGGAGCCGGCCAAGCCGGCGGTGACTGCGCCCGCGGTAGGCGAGCTGGCGACGCCCCCGAAGGCGGAGTCCGGCGCTAGCACGCCGGGCGGCGCGGTGAGCCCGGGGGCGGCGGCGAGCGCCAATGCGGGCGTGGATGCAGGCGCTGGCGGAGCCGGCGGCAGCGCGGCAAGCGGCGGGCCGGCGGCAGCACCCACGGCGCCGGCTCAATCGCCGGTGGCCGCGGTGCCGCCGCCGACGCAGCCGACGCCAAAGCCGGCCGCGCAGCCGGTGCAAGAGCCGGCGAAGGCGGCGTCGGAGCCCGCCAAGGCGAGCGAGCCGGCCACGACAGCGCCGAGCGAGCCGCTGACGCCGCCGAAGGCGACGGCGGAGCCGGCGGGAGTACCCGGCGAGACGGTAAGCGCAGGCACAGGTCAAGGAGAGCTGCATGACGTCCCGCGGGCGGGCGCTGGGAAGTAACGTAAGCGCTCGGAACCTATGGCAGAAGTAATTAGCGGACTTTCAGCATCTTATTCCTTACACTTGCTCCTATTTCGCACGAATAACGGATTTTCACGGACTTATTTTGCTTATATTATCTGATTTCCCTTTACCTTCAAAGTTCGTTATTTCCTCTGAATCTTATATACGGAAGGACTAGAGACATCGTGGGCTTCGTATCCATTCTTAGCTTTGCCCATCAACTGATCGAGGTGCGTGTGCAGCCGGGCGAAATCGTCATCGACGCTACCGCAGGGAACGGAGTCGACACCGTCTTCCTGTCCCGCCTGGCCGGTTCCGCAGGCGTCGTGCACGCCTTCGACATTCAATCCCAGGCGCTGGAGCAAACCGCTCGGCGCCTCGCAGCAGAACAGCCGGACAGCGATGTCCGGCTGCACTTATGCAGCCACGCGGAGCTGCTTGAGCGCGTGCCGCAAGAGCAGCACGGCAAGGTAGCCGCGGTCATGTACAACCTCGGCTACCTGCCGGGACAGGACCATGCCGTCATAACTACGGCCTCCTCCACCCTTCCTGCGCTTGATGCCTCCGCTCAGCTGCTTCGCCGCGGCGGGGTCATCACGATCGTGCTGTACACGGGTCATCCGGGCGGCATGGAGGAGGCAGAGGCGGTCGAGGCTTGGGCTGCGGCGCTTCCTCAGAAGGAATTTCAAGTGCTGCAATACCGTTTTCTTAACCAAAAAAATCACCCTCCCTATGTCATCGCTATAGAAAAGAGATAGCTAGATAAGCTATAATCCAGATAGCATCAAGGGTTCTTTTACCAAATAGAGAAAGCAGGGAGCAGAGAGTTGAAACCATATCCTTTACAATTCAAGCCGGAATTTAAAGAACGTGTCTGGGGCGGCCGGGCTTTGGAGCAATTCGGATTCGACCTGCCGGAAGGCCATATCGGCGAAGGCTGGATGATCGGAGACCATCCGAACGGAACCACCTCTGTCATGAACGGCGAGCTTGCCGGCCTCGGTCTGGACCAAATCCGCGAGCAATATGGCGAGGCTTTCTTCGGAAGCAAGGGCTTCTCCAAGAAGAACGGACGCTTTCCGCTGCTGATTAAGCTGCTGGATTGCAATGACGATTTGTCGGTGCAGGTGCACCCGAATGACGATTATGAGCGACTCCAGACGGGCGAGCTGGGCAAAACCGAAATGTGGTATATTCTGGATGCCAAGCCGGGCGCAAAGATCATTTACGGCCTGAAGGACGGCGTGACCCGCGAATCGCTTGCGCAGGCGATCGAGGAGAATCGCATCATGGACTGCCTGAATGAAATTTCAGTCGCTGCCGGAGACTCCTTCTATATTCCGGCGGGTACGGTTCATGCTCTGGGTGCAGGTGTTTTGGTCGCCGAGATCCAGCAGAACTCCGACACAACCTATCGTGTGTACGACTATAACCGTCTAGGCCTGGACGGCAAGCCCCGTGAGCTGCACGTGGAGGACTCGCTTAATGTAACGGCCTATGAGGGCTCCGGAGCTACTTATATGAAGACGGACTTGTCCCAGGACAACAGCTGGCTGACCTTGGCGGACACGCCATTCTTCGTTACGGAGAAAGGGCATGTGGAGGGCTCCTGGAGCCTGCAGACGACACCCGAGAGCTTCCTGATTCATATCATTTGCGACGGTACGGGAGCGATCCGTTGGGACGGCGGCGAAGTGTCCGTCAATCCGGGCGACTGTTATCTGATCCCCGCCAACCTGGGTGATTACACGCTGCAGGGAAGCATGACCGTACTCCGCAGCTACTTACCGTAAACCACAACGCAAAAACACCGTACCTGGCGCTGAGCTGCAGCGTTTTCCAGGTACGGTGTTTTTATTATACTACTGCTGCATCTGCATCCATCGCGTAGGCTTGGGCTTTTGCCGCCCCGTCCGGCGGGAAATAAGCAATGAGCAGCTGCGGCTTGCCCGGCTCTAGCTCACCCGAGGATAAATAGCGCGCAAGATCGAATGGCACAACCTCCACCATGACATGCTTGTGAAGGTCCTTCTCGCTGATCCGCAGCTCAGCGAAACCGCCTGCCGCCTGTTCCGGATGCTCCGCCAGCAGCCGCATGTAAGCTAACTGCTGTGCCTTGTCGAGAGTGAAATCCCACCAGATTTTCCGCGGCTTGTACTTGTGATTCTGGAAGTAATCGAGCTTCATGAGCCCTTCAACCACATCCATTCGCTCCGTTCCCCGATCCTGCAGGAACGCGAGCAATCGCGTGAAAAGATCCTCCAGCTGATGCCCGATCTTCTGCCAGCCCTGCGCTTCCCAATAATCCCCGAACTCTTGAAAGAAATCGAAGGGCGAAGCAAATTCCCGCGTGATCAAATACTCCACCGTATGATCCATCCGGTGCGCATTCCAATACTTCTCCAGCACATCCTCCACCCGCTTGATTCTTACCAGATCCGAGAAAGGAAGGATGTCGTTACCCAAAATTTCGTAGGGCGCATGGTCCATATAAATGTAGCCGTATTTCTCCGCATCATGCCTCATGCCGGTACCGCGAAGCATCTTCAGAAAGCCGAGCTGCAGCTCCTCCGGCCGCAAAGCGAATACGTCGTTGAACGTTTTGCGGAAGCTGTAGTAATCCTCCTCCGGCAGTCCGGCAATAAGGTCCAAATGCTGATCGATCTTGCCGCTTTCCTTCACCTTCATGACCGTCCGTGTCAATTTGGAGAAGTTTTGTCTTCGCTTCACCAGGCTGTTGGTGAGATCATTCGTCGACTGCACGCCGATTTCGAAGCGGAACACTCCTGGAGGCGCATTTTCAGCCAAGTAGTCCAGCACCTCGGGGCGCATAATATCCGCCGTAATCTCGAACTGGAACACGCAGCCGCGATGGTTCCGGATCAGGAATTCGAAAATTTCCATCGCATAGTCACGCTTGATATTGAAGGTGCGATCAACGAACTTAATCAGCTTCGCTCCGGAGTCGATCAAATACAGAAGATCGCTCTTCGTCCGTTCCATGTCGAAATACCGCACACCCACTTCTATAGAAGAAAGGCAAAATTGACAGCTGAACGGACAGCCTCGGCTCGTCTCGAAGTACACGACACGGCTTGCCAGGCTAGGCACGTCCTCGGCAAATCGATGAGGCGACGGAATGTCATCCAGCTGAAGCTTCGGCCGCGGTGCGTTCAGCACGACACTGCCATCCTTCTTGCTCCGGTAAGCAAGCCCGAAGACGCTGTAGTACGCCTTGTCTCCTTGGAGCTCCGTGAGCAGGTGGTGGAAGGTTTCCTCCCCCTCCCCCATTACAATGAAATCCACCTCGGGCAGACGGTTCATCCAATAGTCCGTATCGTACGAAACCTCCGGCCCGCCGAGTACGATCGTTACGTTCGGCATAATTTTGCGAAGCATTCCGATCACGACGATGGTCTCTTCAATGTTCCAGATATAACAGGAGAAGCCGATCACATCCGGCTTTCGTTGGTAAAGGTCCGATACGATGTTCATGGCCGGGTCCTTGATCGTATACTCGGCGATAGCAATGCTCGGGAAGTCCTTCTCGGCAAACGATTTCAAATAGCGAAGCGCGAGCGACATATGAATATATTTGGCGTTTAACGTGGATAGAACGATGTTCATAAGGGTATGCAATTCCTTTATATCAAGTGGATTTATCCCTCAATTCTACACGGAAACCTGCACGATTACAAAAAAAGAAAATGGAATCCGAAGTTCGATCCCATTTTCCCATCTACCATGTATAAGTGGTTTGCGTTCCGTCGATCTCGGGAGTTAGTGCGGATAGCGTAAAAGCGTCCTGCCCTTCTTCCGTCCATACATTCGCTTGCGACTGCAGCTGTTCCTCGACCTGCTCTTTCTGTGTCAGAAGCTCCTCGACGTTCCCTTCGGTCCGGCCGATCGTCTCCTTCAGCTGATTGCGCTGCTCCAATCGTTTCGCCATTTGGTACAGTATCATTATCGTACATCCTTTCGTTTGTTTTATCCTGTCCCCTATCTTACACGCTAAATATGAAGACAAGATTAGAGGAATATAAACGTACCGTTAAAAATTCCCCGATACATACTGTATTCAGATTTGGATATAGTTTTACCGATATTTGTGAAAAATATGTGTTTGTTCGAATGATCTACTTTGGAAAGTCGGCATGTGTTAGCCCGTTTCGGCTTGAAGGGGTCGCTGTGGTATAGTAATAGGTAGGCTTGCTATCCACGGGCAGAAGTGTAATGGATGATGCTTGACGCCGATGACGCGCCGTGAACGTCCTTTCGGATGGGGCCGGCGGGCTCGAGCCACGATTCCTTATTACACGCTAACCGGCCTGTTGAAGCAGCTTTTATCCAAATGAACGACTATCGGGTAAGAAACGGAGCGTATCCTTGATGAATAAAGTAATGCCACATGGTAGGAATAATGGAGCCTCACGACCGCTCCCCTCGCTTGGGACGGCAGAGGACGTGAAGGCGGGCGACCGGAATGTCGTCACCATTAAGCGGATCGGCATTAACGGAGAAGGCGTCGGCTATTACAAGCGCAGGCCGCGTTCATTGACGGCGCTTTGCCTGAAGAAGTGGTGAAGGCTACCGTCACCAAGGTGGAGCCCAGCTTCCTCACAGCCAAGCTGGTCGACATTGAGAAAAAGTCGCCGGATCGGGTCAAGCCGCCCTGCCCTGTCTATGAGAGCTGCGGCGGCTGCCAGCTGCAGCATATGTCCTATCCCGCCCAGCTGCGGGCCCGAAGTCGTCGTCGTGGACCCGCCGCGCACCGGGTGCGAGCGTCCGCTGCTCGACGCCGTGATCACGGTTAGGCCTGAGCGGCTCGTGTACGTATCGTGTAACCCGTCTACGCTGGCGAAGGACTGCAAGGTGCTGCTGGACGGCGGCTTCCGCCTTGAGTGGATTCAGCCGGTGGATATGTTTCCGCAGACGAGCCATGTGGTTTGTTGTTCATTAATCAGTTGAAGCAGGAGGTCCTTCATAATGTATAAAAATACAAGAAGCCATACGAAAGCCAGCCGTTCCAATACAAGTCACTATACTGTTAAAGAACCGTCGGAGCTGCTGGCTTTTTTATTGCATAAACTATCCAAGCTAGGCCGCAATTCTGTTAAGTCCATATTAGCCCGCGGACAAGTATCGGTTAACGACAAGGTCGTGACGGAATACAATTATCAACTTGAACCCGGTCAAACGATTACTATTCGAAAGGATAAGGTTATTGAAGAGCCGCTGCTCACCGGGTTAACCATCTTGCATGAGGACGAGGACATCATTGTCATTCACAAGAATGCCGGTTTGCTATCGATTGCTTCTCCCCAAGAAAATGAAATGACAGCCTTTCGGCAGCTGATGACTCATGTTCGAAGTAAAGAACCTGGCGGCAGGATTTTTGTTGTTCACCGCCTGGACCGAGATACTTCCGGCGTGATGATGTTCGCCAAAAGCGAGAGGGTTCAGCAATTAATGCAGAACTCCTGGCAGGATTCCGTGAAAGAGCGTACATATGTGGCATTGGTTGAAGGTGCGGTAAAGAAACCGGAAGGCACAATTTCTTCTTGGTTAAAAGAAAGCAGCACGCTGAAAATGTACTCCAGTCCTCACCCGAATGACGGTCAACACGCTGTGACTCATTACAAAATCATTCAGTCCAATAGAAACTTCACCTTACTGGAGGTCCATCTCGAAACCGGACGAAAAAATCAAATACGAGTCCACATGCAAGACATAGGACATCCCATTGTAGGCGATAAAAAATACGGTTCGAAGTCAAATGCAATTAACCGACTTGGACTCCACGCTCGAGTGTTAGCTTTTATACATCCTATTAAAGGTGACCTTTTGCGTTTTGAAACGGACATTCCCAAATCATTTCTGAACCCTTTTCGACCGTCATCCGGCTAAATCAATGTCCAACTATGGTTTGGGCGTACATGTTTCCTCCACATGCGTCACATGTGGAGTGCTGTTCCTTGCTCACTAGAAAGTAGCATATTTTGAAAGGAGAAATTAACATGACAAAGAGTGATATTAGCAATAGTAAGGAGTTATTGCCGGAACAACGTGAAGAACTACTCCAAACGCTAAAAGCCCGTTATGAGAAACACATGAATCGCCATCAAGGTCTTGAATGGGCAAACCTACAAGCAAAGCTCGAAGCGCATCCTGAAAAACTGTGGTCACTCTATGAAATGGAGAGAACCGGCGGTGAACCGGATGTTATTGGTCATGACGCGAAGACGGACGAATATATTTTTTACGATTGTTCCGCGGAAAGCCCTAAAGGGCGCAGAAGTATTTGTTACGACCGTGAAGCGCTGGAGTCAAGGAAGGAACATAAACCGCAAAATAATGCGATCGATATGGCAGCTGCTATGGGCATCGAGCTTTTAACAGAAGAACAATACCGTGAGTTGCAGAAACTTGGAAATTTCGATTTGAAAACTTCAAGCTGGGTGACAACACCCGCTAATATTAGAAAACTCGGCGGGGCCATCTTTTGTGATCGTCGCTACGACACGGTCTTCGTATACCACAACGGAGCTGAATCCTACTATGCTGCTAGAGGGTTCCGCGGCTCGCTAAGGGTCTAAAATTGGGGCGAGGAGCCTACCCCGCAGGTTTCGGATGAAACAGGCAGTGGGATGGTTCTGCATTTGCCTAATACGGTTGAGCTCAAGCATGGATATGCTTGGGTTCTTTCGATTTGTCAAGCCAAATTAAAAAAGAGCAGCCTAATGGCTGCTCCGATCCGTTATTTTTCCATTTCCGGATCCATGACATAGATCATCGCTTCATTGTTGCCGGTCTCTTGCAGCTTTTCCGGATAACGGGCTTTGCCTTGGACATGAAAGCTCTTCACGCCCGTCACATCCAGGGCGATCTTATCAGTGCCGTTCAGCAATTGCTCATAGGTGTACTTGGTGGTCTGTCCATTCATGGTCACAAAGACGTCCATGATTTGCTCCGATTCCACCTGAATGGCTACCTTCGTCAGGACCTTCCCCGGTTCCCGATACCAGGAGGGCGCTTCTCTCAAAATGATCGTTTGATCGGGTTCCGTGTAAAACAAGTTCGCTCCGACGCCTGTCCCCCCTCCAGGGGAAAGATACGCACCGGATAGAGGCTGCTCCTGTTTCACATAAGCATAATCCTCCCCTGCCGCCGCTACCATCCGATTCAGAATTGTGGCGGCCTCCGCCCGCGTGACAAGCCTGTCCGGATAAAAGAAACCTTGTGCATCCGGTGTGATGACTCCGAGCTTCATATAACGGTAGAGGGCTTCAGCCTTGACGTAATCCAGATCTCCAGCCCATTCAAACCCGGTCCCCTCCTGAATCAATGCAAGTTTCGGCTTCATAAGGGACAGGTTCTGGGTGGTTTTCTCAACTTCCTCGTACGAAGTGAAACGGTTCCACGAAACGTCCTTTATCCTTTCCAGTTGCTTCAATGTATCCGATGTAGTCAAATCTGCGATTGAAGGTCCCCTCATGACGCTGAACAGAGCGTCCAATGTCATTAGTACCTCCCAGCGGGACAGCTGCTTCTCCGGTATGTAGGTATAGCTTTCGTTATAAAAATTTTGCTCATCCGCCGCATAAATAGGCCAGATGGTGCTGTACAGCTCGGCAAATTCTCGACTCGCCCAATGGTTCTCCGGCACGCCTGAAATAGCAGCGGGCTCAGGGCTGCGGAGCAAAGGAAAGAGGCGATATACCATGACCGTAAACTCGGCTTTGGTTACGGGTTCGCCGGGCCGAAAGGTGCCGTCGGGAAATCCAGTCAGAATGCCTCTCCGTTGCATCTCGTCAACGGACGGCTTGGCCCAGGAATATTCAGGGGCACTGTCCACATCTTTGAATCCAGCATGGGCAGGCGAGACCCAGGCGGCGAACCAAATAATGAAGCTCATGCAAGTTAATATCAGCTTTTTCAAAGATGACAAACTCCTTTTTCTGTGGTGTCAGGATGTGAAGCACTCAGTTCAAAATTCGACAAAATCCCAGTAGGACTATTGTATCAGATAAAGGCTGCAGCTGCATTAATAATATGGAAGAACGAGTCTTTGCCACCATACACCCGCTTCCCATGAATGCATATTTAAGGTACCATAAAATGGATGACTTTCTACTTGGAATGGAGGCCAAAAATCCATCATGTTCATCGTAAACGTGGAAGGCGCCGTCTGCCGGAACGATCAATGGCTCGTGATTACACGAAGCATGAAAGAAGAACACGCAGGGGGGACTCTGTCACTGGCAGGAGGAAAGGTAGATGCCGAAGGAAATTCGGCTGACATCCTGGAGCGAACGATAAAACGAGAGCTGTCTGAAGAGGTCGGCATTGAAATCAAGGATACAGTTACTTTCGTGTATAGCTCCTCATTCGTGACGGACGATGGATCTAGCGTAATCAATGTGGTCTTCCTCTGCGAGTACAACCAAGGTACAGCCCACTGCAAGAGTCCCGATGAGGTGGAAGCCGTCCACTGGATGACCAGCGAGGAGATCATGAACCATCCCACGGCTCCTCCGTGGACCAAAGAAAGCATCAGAAGAGCCGCGTTAGCCAGAAGGCAGCTAAGCTGACAAAGTGATCCCCTGACGCATCCGGTGGATCCAAGTTTCCCTCTCGGGTTCCCTCTTCCCGGCTTCTTCGGATAGGTCCGTGCAGGTCCGAGCAATATTCCAGTGAAAGATCCAAATACATATACTTTCGTACACCCATAAACCGATGGTTTGTAGGTAGTTTTATTTGGGAATCGGAATTCGACCGCATTCGAAACAAGGAAGAGTAAGAAGCATTTCAGACAGCCCATGGAGGTGTAAGCGTATGGAACGATTATGGACGAAATCCTTTGTTCAGATGACGTTAGGCATGCTTGTCTTATTCACCGGCTTTTATTTGCTGCTGCCCACGATGCCGCTCTTTATTAAAGAGCTGGGCGGCAACGAATCTCAGGTCGGTCTGGCTGCAGGAGCCTTCACTCTGACTGCGGTCATCTTTCGCCCTGTTGTCGGGGGCTTGCTGGACCGGTATGGCAGACGGCCGTTCATGGTCTGGGGACTGGTCTTCTTTGTCCTCTCGATGTATTTATATAACTGGATCGGCGGCATTGCCCTCCTTCTTGCCTTGCGGGTGCTTCACGGCGCAAGCTGGGCTTTCTCTACCACAGCCGTCAGCACTTCGGTTACCGATATTATTCCTATAGCCCGTCGCGGGGAAGGTATGGGATGGTTCGGCATGGCGATGACCATCGCGATGGCCATCGGCCCGATGCTTGGCATATGGGTTGTACAGAAGGGATCGTTCCACAGCCTTTTTATTTTGGCGGCCGGTCTATCTGTAGTAGCCCTATTGCTTGTATTTACAACGAAACTCCCTGCTCAACCGCAAACCGAGATCCGGCGTATTGTACTATTCGAAAAATCCGTATTGCCTGTCACAACGTCGCTTTTTTTCCTGACGATCGCTTACGGCGGGATCACGACCTTCCTTCCGCTGTTCGCAGATTCGATTCAGGTCAATCCCGGTACCTTCTTTCTGGTCTACGCCGTGGCGCTTACGCTCACAAGACCCTTCGCGGGCAAGCTGTCCGATCGGCTCGGTGAAGCCTATATCATTGTCCCAGCCCTTGCGGTTACCGTCTCTTCCTTGCTTGTATTGAGCTTCTCTAGCGGGCTGGGTGGGCTTCTGGTCTCCGCCGTACTGTTCGGTATCGGTATGGGCTCCGCACAGCCGGCTCTTCAAGCGGCGAATCTCCGTTTGGCTCCCCAGGATAAGAAGGGCGTGGCCAACGCATCGTTCCTGACAGCATTCGATCTTGGGATCGGACTCGGTGCCATCTTGCTGGGCTGGGTTTCCCAATACACCGGATACGCCGCCTTGTTCATCGTTTGTGCAGCGTCAGTTGCGGTTTCGGCAGTCGTGTTTACAGCCCTTGCCAGACAAAAATTATCGGAGAAGCGCTCTGTACTCGGGCCCTAACGCTGAACCCCATGAACCCTTATTATGAGAGGAGCCTACCAATGACTACTCATCATCTTATACAGCAGCTCTATGACTTCATCCCTTGGGCGAAAAGGCTCAAGGAAACCGCCGCCGGCCAATGGCGCGACCCCATAGCAGCAGGCAAATGGTCCCCTCGTGAGATTCTGACCCACATCATGAACTGGGACAGGAATCTGCTCGAGGAGATGCTTCCCCATGTAGCGAGCGACGCCAAGTTATCCTTCATAGATATCGAACAGCATAACCAAAGAGCCGCTGTCTTAGCGCAGGATTACTCTACACTTGACAAGCTGATCGATGACGTGACTCACGCGCGTAAGCAGCTTACGGACGCCCTGGCCGTCCAATACGATGAGATCACACACTTTACCGTAGATGGGCAGCCTTATACTTATGAGAGCTTTATCCTCATCTTTACAGAGCACGATGAGCATCATCGTAATCAAATCAATACATTCCTTGGGAAGCGGCGCCCATGAACTATATTTATCTCATACGACACGGCCAAGCCGAAGGGCAAGCGCCCGAAGCGGTACTCACTGAGAAGGGGCAGCTCCAAGCACTGCAGCTGGCCGATTTATTATTGAATACACCAGTCGATCACATCCTCTCCAGCCCGTACTTAAGAGCTCGTCAAACCATTCAACCGTTAGCCGCACGGCTCCGTCTCCCCGTGTATACGGACAAACGATTGATGGAACGTGTCTTGGCCGGCAGCAGTCACCCGCAGTGGCGTGAAATGCTTCGCTTGACCTACGATGATTTGGAACGCGTCTACGAAGGCGGCGAATCCAGCCGTGATGCGATGAACAGAGCGGTATCAGTCGTCAAAGATGTTCTTCAGGGCGGCTTCACCCACTGCGTGCTTGTCTCTCACGGCAATCTGATTTCCCTTCTCTTGAGGTATTATGACGACCGGTTTGGCTTCAAGGAATGGGAAGCTCTCACGAACCCCGATGTATACCGGCTTACCTTTTCGAGCCGAACCGGCTTGCCTTTCATCGAACGCATCTGGAAGACATAAAGCCCACCCCCATTTGGTTTTATTTTCCACCCGGGCACCCGGATAACCTTAAAGTGGTTGTGTATCCTGTAAAGAGTAGCTAGCCACGATATATCCAAAGGAAGGGTGCTCATGATGAACAAATGGACTACGATCCTGTGCACGGTGCTGGTGCTTACCCAGCTGACGGCATGCGGCGGCAACAAAACGAACAACCCAGCCGGCAATACAGCAGGCGGAGGCACAGCCGGAGGAGGTACAGCGGCCGGTGGTACAGCAACAGCTGCGGATGCGCAGGCTATTTTCAAGGCCAACTGTGTGGGCTGTCACGGGGATAACCTGGAAGGACGCATGGGCGGTAATTCGAATCTTCAGCAGGTAGGCGCTCGGAGGTCCAGAGAAGAAATCTCGGGACGCATTACGAATGGCGGCAATGGGATGCCCGCTTTTAAGGGGAAGCTAAAGGATCAGGAAATCAACGCGTTAACGGATTGGCTGCTGACGAAGAAATAATTCGCTTTACAGACGGATATTTCCGGGGAATCCTGTGGAATACTTTAAGAGTCATGAGGAGGTGATACTGATGGCGGAAAACCAACAAAACACTGTGCAGCACGGATTGAACGCGGCGCAAGCCAATGCAGAGAGCGAGCAGGATCAGCAGCAGGTACAAGCCCTCGCCTCCCAGCTTCAGCAAGGTGCGAATCAAACGAATGAGGCTCAAGAGGAAAACAACACATTGAGCTAATTGCCTGAACAGAGGCGGAACGGTGGGTTCCGTCTTTTTTTTCGCGCGAAAAAGGCCTCCACCTTCCGCAGAAGGCAGAGACCCTTGCATGACCCTGCTACATCCAATTACCAGAAAAATCCTCCATATGGAGCCCCAAAACCATAACCGGCCCCATACGGATACCCATAACCGCCATAACCATAGCCTCCGTAAGCGTACGGCGCTGTGCCGATGGCCAACAGGTCAAACAACACTAAAGGGGCAATGGCCGAGGTCTTAGCTTGTTTCCCCTTGCGCTGGGCTACAAACAGCTTCCCGCCGCTGACGCGAACCAGCTTTCCTTCTACAACGGAGCCGTCCTTACGTACAGCATAGATGTGCTTGCCAACAAGTTTCTTTACGTCCTTCTTGCGAACCGCTTTCTGCATATGCGTGCACCTCCCTATTCGCACCGGGCATCGCCCTTGGAATGGTTGTGTAACGCTATATCATACGGAAACGGCAGCTATGTTGCTTGTATAGTAGTCCATAGGCCCCGACAATGGATGTGTGTACCTATTTGCGCAGTCTACCGAGCTCGCTGGTGATCGCCTCAATCTCACTGATGCTGAACTGATTCTTGCTGCACACCATGTCATAGATGTCCCTCAGGTCCTCGTATTGCTCATCCCCAAGCGCAGCAGCCTTCAGGGCAGCCCCTGTCGCCATGCGAAGTCTCTTTTTGATTTCCTCGATCATAAACTCTGTATTTTCCATTGTGTTCTGCGTTAAATCCATGGGGAATTCCACCTTCCTCGTCTCATCCATCAAGATTCTATTGTACCACGTTTGGAGTACGGGCGCTTCCTGTAATATAATGTTCCCAATCGCTACATAAGCTTCCTAAGGAGGGAATCCAGCCATGATCCATACGCTTCACATCAAGACGACTAGGCGGGACGAAATGATCGAGATCACCCGCCAGATTCACGACTTGCTTAAGCAAGAGAACATTGAGGAGGGCATCGCCGTTATCTATTGTCCGCATACGACCGCAGGCATCACGATTCAAGAAAATGCCGATCCGGATGTGAAGCATGATGTCCTGATGCGGCTCGATGAGGTATACCCCTGGGAGCACCCGAAATACCGGCATGCCGAAGGCAATACCGCTTCCCATCTCAAGGCGATGACCGTGGGCAGCTCACAAACCGTGCTGATCGCCGGCTCCCGGCTGCTGCTCGGCCGCTGGCAAGGAATTTACTTCTGCGAATTTGACGGGCCGCGGGAGCGCACCTGCCTGGTTCGGCTATTGAAGTCCGAATAGACCATTAGCCAAAAGCAGTGAAGCCTAACAGCGGTCATGCGTCAATGCAATAAAGCGAGAGGAGCAAAAAAAACGGCTCTCACCCAAGCGGTTGTTATCCGGCTTGCTCCTTTAGCCCTTCACATAAATACTTCACATGCGATTCCGCGAGCTTCTTCACGTCATCGAAGGTTTGGTTATAATGAATATTATAAGAGATGAATCCGTGCATTGACATAAACAGGCTCCATGGCATGCTGTACATCTTCTGCTCGTTCTTCGGCTGTCGAGCGATCACCGACCGGACGACCGTAGCGAACAGCTCCAGGCATTGTGCCTGTTCCGTCCTCGAGTACCGCTGCAATTCCGGGTCCTTGATCATGAACATGATTTCGTAATGGTTCGGATTTTCCAGCCCGAAGCGGATAAACTCAAGCATCAGCTTCTCCAGCTGCCCCAGGTCGCCAAGGCGCGTACGGCTCAGCATTTCCCTTTGCCGCTCCAGCAGCAGCTTAAAGTCGTCCGTTACCAGCGCGTAGAACAGCTCCGCTTTTTCCCGAAAATGATAATACAACGCTCCATGGCTGTAGCCCATAGACTTGGCGATGCTGCGCATCGTTAAAGCGTGATACCCGTGCTCTACGAATAAAAGCCTCGCCTCATCCAAAATCCGCTCCCTGCTCAGCTCCTGTGCAACCGCTTTTCTTGCCACCTCTCCAGCTCCCCCTTACATTCCCCATGTAGTGACATCCTGATATTTACAAAGCTGCCGGCCCCATTCCGGGTGTATGACGGTGAATGCAGTGAACTGCTCTCTTCCGTCACGTGAGCTGCATCGGGGGCTCGGCATGTTCTATATAGCGTGCATCTCCTGAAATAATCGTTCCTTGCCCTTGCGTTACATCCGTCATCCAGGCCGTGAATCGTTCGGCATCCGCTGCCAGCGGCAAGCAGTGAATCGTGACTTTATCGGTAAAAGCAGTCTCTGCGATCAGCATGCCGCGATTGCGCAGCTCATTCTCCACCTTACCGTGCCAGGTGTAGTCGATTTCGACCTGCACCTCCTGGTGCAGCACCCGGTACACAGGCTCGGCCGCGGCAATCCCTATAACGGCCCCATCCGTATAGGCGCGTATCAAGCCTCCCGCTCCCAGCATAATGCCTCCGAAGTATCGGGTAACCACGACAACGACATTCTTCAGTCCCTGATTCTTAATAACCTCCAGAATCGGCTTTCCTGCGGTACCGCTTGGTTCACCGTCATCCGAGGCCTTCTGGATCTGATCCCGTTCACCGATCATATAAGCGGAGCAATTGTGCGTTGCGTTCCAATGCTCCTTCTTGATCCCCTCGATGAACGCTACGGCCTCCTCCTCCGATTCCACGGGCTTGGCATAGCCGATGAACCGTGATTTCTTGATCACGATTTCCGCTTGTCCGAACTGCTTCAGCGTCTTATATTGGTTCAGCATGATGTTTGCCAAGCAGCCTCCTTCCTTTGAAAAAAAGCAGCCATCCCGCCCCTTAAGGCCGGGATGAACCGCTTTATCGAAGGGCGCGGGATTAGTCGTTCAATCTGGCCTCCAGCGCAGCCTTTTCCTTCTCGAAGCCCGGCTTGCCGAGCAGCGCGAACATATTTTTCTTATAAGCCTCGACACCCGGCTGATCGAACGGATTCACACCCAATAGGTAGCCGCTGATGCCGCATGCCTTTTCAAAGAAGTATACCATATATCCGAACGTGTAGGGAGACATATCCGGCAGCGTAACGATGAGGTTAGGAACGCCTCCGTCCGTATGCGCCAGCATGGTGCCCTCGAACGCCTTCTTGTTCACAAAATCCATGGTCTTGCCGCTGAGGAAGTTCAGCCCGTCCAGATCCTGCGGATCCGTACCGATCGTAATATGCTCCGGCACTTCAGCCACCTGAATAACCGTTTCGAACAGAATGCGGTTGCCTTCCTGTACGAACTGGCCCATCGAGTGCAGATCCGTCGAGAAGTCCACGGAAGCAGGGTAAATCCCCTTGTTGTCCTTCCCTTCGCTCTCGCCGTAAAGCTGCTTCCACCATTCGGAAACGTAGTGCAAGGACGGCTCGTAGTTCACGAGGATTTCAACCGTCTTGCCCTTGCGGTACAAGGCGTTGCGCACAGCAGCATATTGATAAGCCTCGTTCTCGGCCAGATTCGGGTTGGAGTATGCTTCGCGGGCATCCGCCGCACCCTTCATCATCGCTTCGATATCGATTCCTGCGGTAGCGATCGGCAGTAAGCCTACCGCTGTCAGCACGGAATAACGTCCGCCTACATCGTCCGGGATCACGAAAGACTCATAGCCCTCTTCGGTCGCCAGCTTCTTAAGTGCGCCCTTCGCTTGGTCCGTCGTTGCATAAATGCGCTTGCGCGCGCCTTCCTTGCCGTACTTCTTCTCCAGATACTCGCGGAAAATACGGAAGGCAATCGCCGGCTCCGTCGTCGTCCCCGACTTGGAGATGACGTTTACCGAAATGTCCTTGCCTTCAAGCAATTGAAGCAGGTGTGTTACGTAAGTGGAGCTGATATTTTGTCCGACAAAATATACCGCCGGCGTCTTGCGCTGCTCCTTCGGCAGCAAATTGTAGAAGCTGTGCGACAGCATCTCGATCGCCGCTCTAGCGCCCAGGTAAGAGCCGCCGATCCCGATCACGACAAGCGCATCGGAGTCGGATTGAATCTGCTTCGCTGCCTGCTGAATGCGGGCGAACTCTTCTTTATCATAATTCACAGGCAGATCGATCCAGCCGAGATAGTCGTTCCCGGCACCGGTTTGATTATGAAGCTGCTCGTGCGCCGTCTTTACCTGCTCTGACAGGTAGTCCACCTCATGCTGCCCGATAAAGCCGATGGCCTTGCTGTAGTCGAAACGCAATGTATTACTCATAAGCGCGGTTTCCTCCTAAAAAGGTATGTATTTATATAGAAATAGAATACTTTAACTCTCTGTGGGAAGCAAGTGAACATTCACATGTTTATCCCGAAATGCTACAATATTCCCAAGAGGTGATTGTCCGATGAAAACTGTTGCATTTATCGGGTTGGGCACTATGGGTAAACCTATGGCCGCCAATCTGTTGAAAAAACATTACCCCGTGATTGTTTATAACCGTACCGCTGACAAGGCGGTCGATTTGCTGGACCTTGGGGCCAAGGTGGCGGTAACTCCTTCCGATGCGGTCAAGCAGGCTGATATCGTCATTACCATGCTGTCTACGGATGCTGTCGTGCTGGATACATTTTACGGGGAAAAAGGAATTCTCCAAGGTCTGCGGTCCGGCCAAATCGTAATCGATTGCAGCACCGTCTCTCCGGAGACGAGCCGGAAGCTCTACAAGGAGCTGCTATCGCATGATGTCGATTTCATTGACGCCCCTGTGACCGGAAGCAAGCCGGCCGCGGAGGACGGAACACTGGTATTCATGCTCGGCGGAAACGAGGAAGTGATTGAAGAGGTCCGCGGCGTCTTCGAAGCCATGGGCCGGAAGCTGGTGTACATGGGACCGTCCGGTTCAGGGTCGCACGCGAAGCTTGCCCATAATACGATGGTGGGTATTAATGCGCTTGGTCTGGTAGAAGGGCTGTCGATGGTCACCAAGGCGGGCTTGAATGCGGCCGATTTCCTGGATATCGTGCTGGCCGGGGGAGCGAACAGCCGACAGGCGGAGCTTAAGGGCAGCAAGATCATCAACCGGGATTTCAGCAATCAATTCTCCCTCCAGCTTATGCTGAAGGACCTGCTGCTTGCGGGCAACGTAGCGAACGGCTATCAGCTGCCTTCCCCGATGCTGCGCGCGGCGACAAGCATCTTCCAGATGGGCCTTGCCAAGGGACTCGGGGATGAGGACCTCTGCTCCGTCGTTCAGTGCTATGAGGACTGGATGAGCGAGCAGGTAGGCGGCAAGCCGGAACAACCGGCTGGGAAGGGCTCCGTTCAAGATCGGCGCCGCAGCACAAGGATTCAACTGAATATCAAGCTTCATCTGTCGGTCTATCAGTGGGAGCAAGAGGGCTCCTTCTCGGGCCAGACACTGGATGCCACCCTCGTGGACTTGTCCGAAAGCGGCATTCAGATCGTGTCCTCGTTCCCGCTTGCGCAGGACATGTTTGTTGTCATTCACTTCCAGCCGGAAGCCGGATTGCCTCCGATCACCGCCAGAATCATCCGCATTGAGCATGATGACAAAGGCCAGTTCCGATACGGCTGTATGCTTTCCGGGCTTCCGCCTTATGTGCGGCTGAAGCTGGAGGAATACATTCGAATGAAATCGGAGTAGGCTGATGCATGCTTGCTAGTGGTAAGGTGATTTTGTAGCGTTACAGCCCTTAAACTGAACCTCAGCCATAGCCTTAAAGTGATTGCTTCACCTTATAGGACCACATGGAGGAGCATCTCCTCCCATGGGGGTTCCTATAAGGTGATTTTTTACCACTACTGCTATCAAGTGCGCTGCTCCACCTGTTGTAGAGTGATTTATTCACGCTATTTCCTTACAAACAAAAATACCCCGTCCGACCTCATATGAGGCTAGGCGGGGTATTTCGCGTCTTAAGCTACTCTTGAATGTAAGAGCAGATATAATCCGTTACGGTTGTTACTTCCAGCTTGAATTTCTTGCCGGCCGGAACGGTGAACTCACCCGAGCCGCTGATTTGCAGCCATTCCGTTTGGTCCGGTAGCAGCACCTTCAGCTCGCCTTGTTGAA
The DNA here is from genome assembly GCF_030167925.1 of Paenibacillus silviterrae. Lineage (GTDB taxonomy): Bacteria > Bacillota > Bacilli > Paenibacillales > NBRC-103111 > Paenibacillus_G > Paenibacillus_G silviterrae. The sequence continues at coordinate 4,510,520 of NZ_JASKUT010000001.1, read as the reverse complement.
TTTCCATAATTTCTTTGACGTCCGTGCCGAATTCATACTCCCCCGGCATCATAATGCCGAGGGTTTTCTTCGTGCCGTCTGCGAACAATACTGTGCGGCTCGTTACTTTGCCGTCAAAATATACGTTCGCCTTCGTGGCTACCGTTACGTTCTCAAACTGAGACATATTCTCGTTCTCCCTTGTCTTTCTTATTTATTCAGCAGCTGCTTCACTTTAGCAACCACGTTTTCTACCGTAAAGCCGTACTCTTTAATAAGCACAGGGCCTGGAGCGGATGCACCGAAGGTGTCGATGCCGAGCACCGCGCCTTGATCGCCAACATATCGATGCCAGCCGGTGGATACGCCCATCTCGATGGCCAGGCGCGCCTTCACATCCGGAAGCAATACGGAGTCCTTGTACTCCTGCGATTGCTTCTCGAACAGCTCCCAGCTTGGGATGCTGATGACGCGGGCAGCGATTCCTTCTTCAGCCAGCTGCTTCTGAGCCGCTACCGCGAGCTGCACTTCCGTACCGGTTGCCAGGATTTGCGCCTGCGGTTTGCCGCCGGCTGCGTCGGACAATACATACGCACCGCGATCCAATGCGCCCGAAGCCGTACCCTCCAGTGTCGGAGCCGCTTGACGGGAGAAGATCAGCGCCACAGGGCCATTCTTGTTCGCTACCGCATAGCGCCATGCCGCCGCCGTCTCGTTGCCGTCTGCAGGACGAATCACCGTTACGTTAGGCATCACGCGAAGCGCAGCCAGCTGCTCGATCGGCTCATGCGTAGGACCGTCCTCGCCGACACCGATACTGTCATGCGTAAATACGTAGATGGCAGGAACATCCATGATGGCCGCGAGACGAATAGCCGGACGCAGGTAGTCGGAGAACACGAAGAACGTGCCGCAGAATACCTTCACGCCGCCATGCAGCAGCATCCCGTTCACAGCCGCGCCCATACCGAATTCGCGCACGCCGAAGTAGATGTTCTGGCCGCTGTAATCCTTGGCTGTTGCCACGCCCAGATCCTTCAGGTGCGTCATCGTGGAGGACTCCAGGTCCGCCGAGCCGCCTACGAGGGATTTCACGTTCTTCGCAATCGCGTTCAACACGACGCCGGAAGCGGTACGAGTACCCTTCTCAGCCGAAGCGCCTGCAGGAATATCCTTATCCCAGCCCTCAGGCAGATCGCCGTTTGCTGCGATTTCAAATTGCTTTGCAAGCTCAGGGTAAGCCTTGGCATACTCGGCGAATTGGTTCTTCCAAGCTTTGTAAGCCTCAATGCCCTGCTGCTTCTTCTCGGCGAAATGCGCGCGCACCTCATCCGGCACATGGAAATGCTGACTTTCATCCCAGCCGTAGGCTTTCTTCGTCAGCGCCACTTCGTCTACGCCAAGCGGTGAGCCGTGAGGACCTACGTGACCGCCCTTGCCTGCTTTGTTCGGGCTGCCGTAGCCGATGACGGTTTTCACTTCGATCAGCGTCGGACGAGGGTCAGCTTGTCCTTCCAGCACAGCCTTGTTGATCGCGTCAAGATCGTTGCCGTCCTCTACGCGAAGCACCTGCCAGCCGTAGCCTTCGAAACGGGTGGCCACATTTTCTGAGAAGCTCAGGTTCAGCTCGCCGTCCAGCGAGATATCGTTCGAATCGTACAACACAATCAGCTTGCCCAGCTTCAAATGTCCTGCAAGGGATGCGGACTCGGAGGAAATTCCCTCCATCAGGTCGCCGTCGCCGCAGATCGCATAGGTATAATGGTCGATGATTTTGAATTGGTCGCGGTTGTACACCGACGCCAGATGCGCCTCAGCCAGCGCCATACCGACCGCCATACCGAAGCCTTGTCCCAATGGACCTGTCGTGGCATCCACACCCGGCGTATGTCCGACTTCCGGGTGACCCGGAGTTAGGCTGCCCCACTGGCGGAAATTTTTCAGTTCCTCCAGCGGCAGGTCGTATCCTGCAAGGTGAAGAAGGCTGTATAGTAACATGGAGCCGTGGCCGGCGGACAATACGAAGCGATCGCGGTTGATCCACTCCGGCTGCTCCGGATTGTGCGTCATCAGCTTCGCATACAATTGATACCCCATCGGCGCCGCGCCCATCGGCATGCCCGGGTGACCGGAATTTGCCTTCTGTACAGCATCGATAGACAGGGTACGGATCGTATCCACGGATAATTGCTCGATCGATTTGTTCGTTACCGTCATAGTAGTTATCCTCCTACAATGTAAATTGGAATTTGCCGCGACAATGCAATACAGCATCAGCTTATTGCAATGCCGAAGCATAAGGGGAGCTTCTGGCCTTTTATCCTTCAGCAGTGCACACGTGTGCACAAACGTCTAGGCAAAATTTTGTACTTGACCTATTGTACCATTCTCTTCAGAAGTTTGCCACAGGAAACCGGAACGGCCCTTTTTATAAATTTTATGGAAAAAAGTTCAAGATTCCCGAAGGAGTTTTACCTTTGGGAGCGAATAGTTACATAGTACTTAATACCTGTATTTTTAGAACTTAAGGTAGGGGTCGATGTATGAACCAACTGCTGCTGGAACTTGCGAATACCAGACGAACGTATCGTAGCATGCTCAACCTCTACTGGCTGACCATCGTGCTCACCGTCATTCTGGAATACACGCTGTACTATATAGAAGCTAAGCCGGATTCAGCCGATATCAAGGAGATGCTTCTGCTGCAAGCCCTCGGATTGGCCGCCGTAACGGGACTTGCCGAGCTGCTCTACCGCTACCGCAAAATGCAAAGCGACTGGCTGCTCATTCTAACCGGGATCATCTACGCGACATCGATTATTCTCATCAATCCATCCATCGGTATCGTCCCGGCCATCTACATTTTCCCCATTCTGACATCGGTTCTTTCCTTTAACAAAAATCGAATCTTATTCGCCTTCGCTCTTATTCTCGTTTGTTTTTCTCTGTTATATGCCGTAAATCCGGAGCTTCGCCAAACGCTGGAGCCGGTCCATACCATCGGGATTTTGTTTCTATATACCGGCGTTACCGTCATTGCCCTGGCCATTGCCGGCAGCGGGATCGAGCTTCTTAATAATCTGAAGCATGCGACGGAAGCCAAGCAGGATCTGCTTGTACAGAATATTATTATGGACAAGCTGTCTAAGATGGACGCCCTGACGGATATGTACAACCATAAGACCTTTCACGAATACCTGGAGAAGCTGATCGAGCACAACCAAAGCAATCCTCTTTCCCTGCAATTGGCCGTACTGGACATCGACAATTTCAAAACCATCAACGACACCTACGGCCACTGGGTAGGAGATATCATCCTAATGCGCGTTTCGCACATAATTAAGGAAACGATTACACCCAACGATTTTGTCGCCCGCTACGGCGGCGAGGAGTTTGCCGTTATTTTCACAGAAAAGACGCTGGAGGAATCGTACCGGATCGTGGAGCAAATCCGCCAAAAGCTGGCGGCCACCATCCATACCGAGCTGGATTCGAAAGCAGCCACTCTGAGCATCGGACTCGCCGAGTATAAGAAGGGGGAAGGCAAGGAGGCTCTGTTTAAGGGAGCGGACGCTGCGCTGTATGCAGCCAAGCGCACCGGCAAGAACAAGACCGTTGTGCAATCCTTCGCCGGCAGCATGGAATCGTTACCGGGCGTGAGGTATTGGGTATGAGCCGGCGCGTGCTTGTGCAAGGGCTTACTCTCGGCCTCGCTGCGGGGGTGGTGCTGGGCTTGTTTCTGCGAACCGTTCAACAGCTTACAGGCAGCCAAGTGTATACTCTGCTCTTGAACGTTGATTTTCTCCCCGTCGCTGACGCCTTAGGTGTATTGGCGCTTCCGGAATGGTTCGAATTTGCCCTTCATCTCCTCGTTTCCCTGCTGCTCGGAATCGTCTACGTCGGTCTTGTGCTCGGCAGCCGCTCTCCCTGGACTTGGGGCTGGCTGCTCGGGCTGCTTCCGTCCCTGCTGTACATCCCTTTGGCCCAGCTCTCGGACCGGGTCCCCGATCTGTATGACGTCCAAGCGATCGGCTGGTGGCTGGCGGGACATTTCCTTTACAGCCTGGTGCTGATCGGCGCAGGTATTACCCTCAAGCGCAAAAACTGAGGCTTCCCTCCTCCAAGCATGGGAAGCCTCGCTCTGTTTGTATCGGATTAGGCCGACTTCGTCTCCGGCTTCAGCAGCAGGTGCATGTATCCCTGCTCATCTACCTCTACCGCATAGGTTGTCACACAGCCTTCGTCCGGCGCTTGGACCAAGCCGTTCTTCAGGTTGATCTTCCAATCATGCAGCGGGCAAAAGACATGCGTATCGCATACGATGCCTTCGGACAGCTTGCCGCCCTTGTGCGGACAGCGGTTCTCCACAGCGCGAATCCTTCCGTCCGACAGCTTGAACACCGCCACTTCCACGCCATCCAGCGTCACCGTTCTCGACCTAAGCTCCGGAATGTCAGAAACATGACCGACCATGATTCGTTCCATCTCCATCCACCTATCCTCTCCATGACTTTTCTTTATCTATAACCTGCAAAAAACTTACTGCTCCCTCGCCGCGGCAGCCTCCTGCCCGGGTAACGCCTCGAACATCGAGCGCAGCGCTTGATTCTGTGTGATTTCCTTCCAAGGATCCTTCGTCAGGCTAAGTGTTTTATTGATGCGCTCAATCAGAGCTTGACGCTTCTCTTCGGTATCCAGCGCCTCCTTGATGGAATCCAGTCCAACCCGCTCCACCCATTCGCTGGTCCGCTCGTTCCACTTCGCATGCTCCCGATAATATTGCAGGAAAGCTGCGCTGTACTCTTCCACCTCTTCTTCGGTCTTTACCTTCCAAGTCAGGTCTCCCGCTCTAACCTTCACGCCGCCGTTTCCTCCTACATAGAGCTCCCAGCCGCCGTCAATCGCTACCACACCGAAATCTTTAATAACGGACTCGGCACAATTCCGCGGACAGCCGGACACCGCCATCTTCACCTTGGCCGGAGTATTCAGCCGCTCGAAGCGTTTCTCCAGCTTGATCCCCATCGCAATGGAATCCTGGGTACCGAAGCGGCAGAAGGTGGAACCGACGCAAGTCTTCACCGTGCGGAGCGCTTTGCCGTAAGCGTAGCCGGAAGGCATATCGAGATCCTCCCACATAGACGGCAGATCCTCCTTCTTTACACCAAGAAGGTCGATCCGCTGGCCTCCTGTGATTTTCACCATAGGCACCTCATACTTCTCGGCTACTTCGGCTATCCGTTTCAACTCCTGCGGGGAGGTCACGCCACCGTAAATTCTCGGTACGACCGAGTAGGTCCCATCATGCTGGATGTTCGCGTGGTTCCGCTCATTGACGAACCGCGATTCCCGCTCATCCGCGTGCTCTTCCGGCCATACCATCCCCAAATAGTAGTTCAGGGCAGGACGACACTTCGAACAGCCCTCGGGATGGCTCCAACCCAGCACGTTGCGCACTTCCTTGCCGGTCGTGAGCTCCATGGACCGGATGGCTTCCACTACCTCGTCACGGCTAAGCGTCGTGCAGCCGCAGATGCTTTCCTTGCCTACGGTGATTTCCGCATCATCGCCCAGCGTGCACTTCAGCACCTCGCCTACCAGCGGCTTACAGCCTCCGCAGGACCTTGAAGCATTGGTGCAAGCCTTGATCTCCTCTATGGAGGTCAGGCCCTTCTCCCTAATGGCCTGCACGATCGTTCCCTTGGAGACGCCGTTACAGCCGCAGATAATCTCCTCATCGCTCATAGCCGCGACGGATGAGCCGCCGCCGCTGGCGCTTTGGCCAAAGCCCTCCCCAAGCACAGCCTCCTTCTCCCGGCCCGTAATATCCTCACCGGTACGAATCAGCTTGAAGATGCGAGAGCTGTCGCTCGTATCGCCGAACATGACGGCGCCTACGATTTTCCCGTTTTGAATGACGATTTTCTTATAGATACCGGAGAATTCGTCCTGAAACTTAATCGATTTGGATCCAGGCACATCGTTATATTGACCTCCGGAGAATACATCGACACCGGACACCTTCAGCTTCGTCGAGGTTACGGAGCCCTGATACCCTTCGCAGTCCAGGCCGCACAGCTTCTTCGCCAGCACATCGCCTTGCTCGTAAAGGGGGGCCACGAGACCGTATGCGATGCCTCGATGCTCCGCACATTCCCCCACCGCATAAACGTTCGGAATATTGGTTTGCAGAAAATCATCAACGACAATCCCGCGGTTGACTTCGATGCCGCTGTCCTTGGCCAGCTGCACATTCGGCCGGATCCCTACCGCCATGACGACCAGATCGGCCTCCGCCAGGGTACCGTCCTTGAACTTCACTCCCGTTACCCGCCTCTTACCCACCAGCTGCTCCGTCTGCTTCTCCAGCAAGAATTTCATCCCTTGGCTTTCGAGCTCCGATTGCAGCATGCGCGCTGCAGTCTCATCAAGCTGACGCTCCATCAGATGCCGGTAAATGTGGACCACCGATACATCCATGTTCAAGTTCAGGAGCCCCCTGGCCGCTTCCAGCCCGAGCAGTCCTCCACCGATGACAACCGCCTTCTTATACTTCTTGGCGGTATCGATCATCGTCTCGCAGTCTTTAATATCCCGGAAGGCGATAACCCCTTCCTTATCCGCTCCCGGCAGCGGCAGCATGAACGGGAGGGAGCCGGTTGCCAGGATGAGCTCATCGTATTCCACCTGAACGCCCTTGTCGGAGGTAACGGTCTTTCGTTCCGTATCGATCTTCGTGACCGTATGCCCTGCATGGAAATGAATATGATTGTCCTTGTACCAATCCCAGTCGTTGAGGACGATGTCCTTCATACTGGAGTCGCCCGCCAGAACGGAGGATAACAAGATCCGGTTATAATTCGGATGCGGCTCACTGCCGAAAATGGTGACTTCAAACTGCTGCGGAGCCAGCTTGAGGATATGCTCCACACACCAAACACCCGCCATCCCGTTACCTATCAGCACTAGTCTTCTCTTCATCCTTCTCCACTCCCTCACCGAACTTTACGTCATATTCCATAACAAAATTTTTGAGCCCACGCCAACATTCGAGTATTTTATGTTATATTATATGACACGTTTTCTCTTTAACCCAAATATACCGAATAAAAACGTAAATTTCAATAGTTTTATGTTAGTTTTATTAACATATTTACTTTGTGGTTGGACAGACTCGAACAATCCAATGTAATATTCTTGTTACCGTTCGTCTTTGGGCAACAACAAAAAAAATCCCTTTCTCAGCAAAATGCCGGAAAGGGATCCCGTTACACTTATGATTACTTACTAAACACTACCGTCTTATTCCCATGCACAATCACACGGTCCTCCACATGCCACTGCACAGCTCTAGCCAGCACCGTACGCTCGATGTGCCGGCCGATTCGCTTCAGGTCCTCCACATTGTCACGATGGCTGACCCGCTGTACGTCCTGCTCAATGATCGGACCGCCGTCCAGCTCCTCCGTCACATAATGCGCGGTTGCCCCGATGATTTTTACCCCACGGTTATAAGCCTGCGCATACGGCTTCCCGCCAACGAAGGCAGGAAGGAAGGAGTGGTGGATGTTAATAATCCGGTTAGGAAAATGGGTAATGAAATTCGGCGAAATGATCTGCATATATCGGGCCAGCACCACTGCATCCACTTGACCCGACACCAGCTCCAGCTGACGTTTTTCCGCTTCTGCCTTCGTGTCCGCCGTAACCGGAATATGATGATAAGGGATGCCAAGGGGCTCTACCAAGCCGCGCATGTCATTGTGGTTGCTGATGACCATCGCAATGTCCGCATCGAGATCTCCCGATTGCCAGTGCCACAGCAGCTCCAGCAGCGCATGATCCTCCTTCGATACGAAGATGGCTAACCGCTTCTTGCGGCTGGCCCGGGTAATGCTCCATTTCATCTGAAACTTCTCGGCCACCCGGGCGAAATCCGCCTTCAGCTGCTCGCGCTGTTCATTCAGGTTCTCCAAATCGAATTCGATCCGGATGAAGAACAATCCGCCCTCCGCCGGTTCCATGGTATATTGGTCGGACTGTATGATATTAGCGCCATGCTCGAACAGGAACCGCGATACCGCGGCAACGATGCCCGGCTGATCGGGACAGGATACGAGCATGCGCGCTCGATTAGTCATATTGATTTGCTTAGCTTTAGAAGCACCTACATTTGGAATCATTTCGTCTCTAGTCTTCTCCTTTAATTACACAGTGGCAAAAAGATGCTCGGAAGCGAACCAGGCCGTCAGGCGTTGGTTGGTCTGCTCCTCGCTCAGCTCCGGGAACAGGCTCTCCGCAGCTATCAGGTCGTACAAGCGCTCCATCGGCTCGCGGCCGTCCGCTTTTTTGGCTTTGGCGTCGTTCTTCAGCAGCTCCCAGGTTTGCAGCACGAAATCCCGCGGCGCCAGTTCCTGCTTCTTGAAGAAGGCGTTCAGCTTCTCTACATCGGCCAGGAACTCTTCCCCGAAGCGGCCCTTCACATTGTCGCTCAGCAGAGCAATCTCCGCCTCGTACATAGGACGCTGGGTGTTGTCTTGCTTCCCGATCCATGGCGTTTCGAGGATGAAAGGCAAATGCTTCAGCTGGTCATGGTGAACCAGGCTATGCATTGCCTTAAACCCGATCCAGCCCGCACCTACAGGAGCATGGCGGTCCTTGCCCGCGCCCTTCGGATTTTTGCTGTCGTTCAGGTGCACTACCCCGATACGCTCCAGCCCGATCGTCTTATCGAAGCGCTCAAGCACACCGTCGAGATCATTCACAATGTCGTAGCCGGCGTCGTGAATGTGGCACGTATCCATACATACGGACAGCCTGTCGTTAAATTCCACACGCTCCATAATCTCCGCGATTTCCTCGAACGAGCGGCCAATCTCCGTTCCTTTGCCGGCCATCGTTTCCAGCGCGATCTTCACGTTCGTGTCCTTCACGCCGGCCAGCACTTCATTCAGCCCTTCTGCGATCCGGTTAACGCCGTACTCCACATCCATTTCGGTGTAAGCACCCGGGTGCAACACGATCTGGCGTACGCCCAAATAATCCGTACGGCGAATCTCCTCCTGCAGGAAGCGTACCGCCAGCTCGAACGTATCCTCTTTGTGGGATCCAAGGTTAATGATGTACGGAGCATGAACGATAATTTCTCCGATGCCGTGCTTGTCCATCACGGCCTTGCCCTCTTCGACGAATTGATTTTCGATCGGCTTGCGGCGCGTATTCTGAGGGGCTCCGGTATAAATCATAAAGGTGCTGGAGCCGTAAGTTACGGCTTCTTCCGCTGCATTCAACAACCCTTTATCTGAAAATGATACGTGAGATCCGATTTTCAACATGTCGAGACAATCACTCCTTTCATTGTTTCTATTTTACTAGGAAAGAGGCAATAAATCTAGGAATTCGGCAGTACTTTTTCTAGGAAGAAAAAATGCGGTATAATAGATTCGAGGTGAATACGTGCATGGAAGCAACGAATAACGGGTTTATGTGGTTTATTTTCTTTTGGGTGTTTGTTCTGATTACTTTCATGTCCATCGGCGGCTACTTCATGTTCCGGAAATTTATGAAGGTCCTTCCTAAGGAGGACGGCAAATCCACGCTCGATTGGCAAAATCATTACGTAGATTCCTCCCGCCACCTATGGACGGAGGATTCGAAGGCTTTCTTAGACATGCTTGTGGAGCCGGTGCCGACGCCGTTCCGCGATATTGCGAAGCACTCCATTGCAGCGAAGATCGGACAGGTCGCGCTGGAGGACAAAGCAGATCAGATCACCCAAGACCACTGCATCCGAGGCTATATTCTGGCAACGCCCAAACGGGATTACAAGAGCTTGACCTCTTATCTGGATAAAAAACAGATCGACTACACTGCATACAAGCATCTATTGCAGTAAAAAAGAAGCTGCCCGATTTCTCCTGCTGAGCAGGTGATCGGGCAGCTTTTTTATTTTTTGGGCTTGGTCACCTTCGGCTCTTCTTGAGACAGTTGAACCGAAAGTGTGGCAACCGTCCCCCCCACAGTTTGGGTACCTTTGCGCACCTGCGTCCGCAACCCTACCGTAGTAATTCCTCTCACATCCAGCGTAAGCGGCAGCTCCTCCTGCTTCACGAAAGCAATCTTGCCGTCGAGGATGATATACAGGTCAATCTTGTCGATAGATTTGAGACCGATGGTCAGGTAGTTCTGGTCCTTCGGGATAACGGCCGTTTCAATTTCCCCATTGGCTTGGATATCCTTGGTAATTATGCCCTTATCGTCAAAATAATCCCTCACGTTAATGACCGAAAGACTCGAGCTCGTTCCGCCAGTGGCCGATGTGGGGTTGTTGATGACATTGGAGGTCGGATTATAGCTGAAAGGCGCTTGAGACGACGGTTGTCCCGTGTTCGTTCCCGGCGCCGCTTGCCCCGGATTCGGAGCAGGCTGTGCAGCCGTTCCTCCTTGTGCATCCAGATCGAGGGAGGAGAACCGCTTTAGCGCATCCGTTTTCTTAAGGTATCGATAAATCCTGTCTAGAATGGTTACCGCTTCCGCCCGGGTCACCGGATCATTCGGCCGGAAGTAGCCGTCCTCATCCGCCGTCAAAATCCCATTGTACTGCAAATGGGCTAAAGCTTTGGCTTGGATTTTGGTTAGAGGATCCACGGAGAAATCGCATTCGCCGTTGTAGAATTCAAAGAGCAGCACCGGATACACCCGATTCGAGTCCGCATGCTGCAGGCCGCTGGCCTCGTAACGCCGCTCTGAGTCCGCATACTGCTTGATCGCTCCCGACTCGGTGAATTTCTCCACCCGAATATCGCGGTAGGCTTCAAGCATTGTGCACACCTGCTTATCCCCGAGCTTTTCATTCAGCAGCTTATTATCGAAGAAAGAGTACAGCATATTCGCCAGCTGCAGCCGCGTCAGCTTCTTATCCGGCCGAAACGCCAGCTGTCCGCTGTCATCCACCCCGTATCCGCCATATTCGAAGCTGCGGTCGTAGATTTCCGCAATAGGCTTAGCCGCCCAATGCAGCTCCGGGACATCCTGGAATGGCGGCAGCCTTTTGGAGGAATACGAAAGCTGATTCGGACGGTAGAAGTCAAACAGCCGATACACCATCATCGTCCATTCCGCTTTCGTCACCGGCTGATCCGGCCGGAAGGTGCCGTCAGGATACCCGACCAGGATTTGCTTCGCCGACATCGTATTGATCGACGGCTCAGCCCAGGCGTACCTTTGCGAGTCTACATCTATAAATGGAGTGGCAGCCTTCGCCTGAGGCACAGGGGCCGCCGAGAACATCAGTGCGAGAGACAATCCAATCGTTACTGCGCGTATCCTTTTAAAGCTATACCATTTCATTGATTCTAAAACCTCCCATCTCCCTTACTTTATCGGATGCCGAGGCTCAATTTGTTAACCATTATTCATATTCTTCCAAGAGCTCCTTCAATCTAGCCGGGTAATCCGTGATAATCCCCGATACTCCGGCATCAATCAGTCTGCGCATATGCGTCTCCTGGTTCACCGTATACGGATAGGTTTGAATGCCATGGGCGTTCAAATCAGCAATATCCTCCGGCTGAATCAACATATGGAACGGATGAAGCGAATACACAGGCATGCCGGACGCTTCCGCTGCAAGGCGGTGCTGGACGAAATCACTGCAATATAAAAGGCCTACGGAAAACCGCGGCTCATCCTGCTTCAGCTGATAAAGCAGCTTATGACTGAAGCCGGAGAGGACCACACTGTCCCATCGATCATACTGCTGCACAAGCTCCCGAAGCCGTTCCGAAAGAGCCGTGCTGTACAAGCACTTCACCTCTACGTTGATCTTGATGCGGGAAGGAACCTGCTCGAACACCTGCTGCAGCGTCGGCAGCCGCTCACCGGCGAAGCGCTCATGGAACCAGCTTCCGGCATCCAGCATCTGCAGTTCATCCACCCTGAGCTCAGTAATGGCTCCGCTGCCGTTCGTCGTGCGGTTGACCGTTTCGTCATGGCATACGATGATTTCGCCGTCCTTGGTCAAATGCACATCAAGCTCCAGCATGTCCGCCCCTTGCTCCATCGCCAGCTGGAAAGAGGTCAGCGTGTTCTCCGGGGCCTCTCCCGCGGCGCCGCGGTGACCGATAATGAGGGGGCGTTGATAAGGCATAGTACTCATAACAAAGTTCCTCCTGTTACGTGAAATGGTTGGATAAACACAGAAAAGCCCCACGCTATAGGCATGGAGCTTGCTCTTACTACACTTTAATATCCAATTGCTTTCCAAGGTAAGGATGCTGTGCTGCTGCGAAATCCTGAAGCAGCGTCGCCGCCTGAGCAGCCTGCGTATCCTTTACGCGATTCAATAACGTAATGCCGATCGCTTGCTTCAATGCGTCTCCGCTGGAGGCTGCATTCAATGCGCCGTTGATATTCAACCGGATCACCCGATTCGTAAGTTATGTAATATGCGGTTGAGAGGACTCGAACCTCCACGGGCGTAAGCCCACTACCCCCTCAAGATAGCGTGTCTGCCATTCCACCACAACCGCGTGACGTACTTCTTTATTATATCCGTTTTGTTGATAGGAGTAAAGACCGCGCAAAAGGAAAAACCCGCCCACAAAAGTGAACGGGTCTTTATGCGGTTGAGAGGACTCGAACCTCCACGAGCGTACGCCCACTACCCCCTCAAGATAGCGTGTCTGCCATTCCACCACAACCGCAAGGATTAGGTTATAAACATGAGCCATGTAGGACTCGAACCTACGACACCCTGATTAAAAGTCAGGTGCTCTACCGACTGAGCTAATGGCTCTTATACAAAGGACATCGCATGCCCTGCATGGATGAAAATGGTGACCCGTAGGGGATGCTCTCCGCTACGCTTCGAGACTGCGAAGTATCGCTAACGAAGTGTCGCTTCGACGAACCCGCCGGTTCTCATTAAAAACAGGGTAATGCTATGACCCGTAGGGGATTCGAACCCCTGTTACCTCCGTGAAAGGGAGGTGTCTTAACCCCTTGACCAACGGGCCGTGCGTCATGTCGAACTGTCGCTCTTTTTGGCGACAAGTGTTATTATAGCGAATAGGCTATAGCTTGGCAAGTCTTTTTTTGATGTAAAAAAATGACTGTTGTCGATGAGGCTCGGATGTCCTAATGTCGGGCAGAGCTGTAATTTGTACAGTTATTTCTTGATGCTTGAAGGCTTATTGATTGCTTACCTGGATTGTGTGCAGCTAAAATAGCCTACTGTAGAGTATTGAGGTAAAAAAAGTGAATTTAACGTTAGCTTCTGCATCTATTTACATCGGAACAGGCGTTTCCATTGATCATAACTGTATGATTTACAGTTAGTCCCTTCTCAGCCTCGGGCTACCCTCAATTTATACGGCTCCCATACCTCTTCTCCTCTCTAGTCTCCGTACATAACGAAAAAAGCTGCCATATAGGCAGCTTTTCGTTATGTACGGAGAGAGAGGGATACTCGCGGTTTCACCTCACGAGACTCCGTGGTCGCATCTGCTCCCACTCCGACGCCCCCTCTTCTCGGGTAGTCGAATCCCTCTCTATCCTCCGTAACATAACGAAAAAAGCTGCCATAGGCAGCTTTTCGTTATGTACGGAGAGAGAGGGATTCGAACCCTCGCACCACTTACGCAGTCTAACCCCTTAGCAGAGGGTCCCCTTGAGCCACTTGGGTATCTCTCCAAGATAATGGCTCCCCGAACAGGACTCGAACCTGTGACAACTCGATTAACAGTCGAGTGCTCTACCAACTGAGCTATCAGGGAACGGTTTAATTAATTTATCATGAATTTTTCTGTAAGTCAAGTGCATATAGCTTCAGTTTCCCGCGGCATTTGCCGCAAGCATACTTGGTCGGGTCGAGCTTGCGTTTACGCATATATTCCACCTTGCAGCTCATGCAGACCAGCTTGTACCGGTAAGGCTCCTTGCGCTTCATCGACGCAGGCAGTGATTGGCAATACCGCGTACCGCCTACCTGGGCAAGCAGATTTTGAAAATCCGAATCCCGATGCTGGTATCCCCGCTTCATCAGATGCAAATGATAATGGCAAAGCTCATGTTTAATGATTTTCTCTACATCCTCGGCTCCGAATTGCTCATACTGCGCCCAACTGATCTCAATATCATGAGTCCGGGTAAAGTAGCGTCCGCCCGTTGCCGTCAGCCTGCGATTGAACCGTGCTTGATGCTGAAAAGGCCGACCGAACGACGATAGCGATATTTTCTCTACCCACAGCTGCAGCTGCCGGTCATCCATCATGTCTTCCCACCTGTTTCCGCCGCCGCGCTTTTCCGGTTGCACGCAGCAGCTATTTGTAATGATCCATGGATTTCTCACTTGAATTGTAACCGCACCTTGGGCTACACTGTCAAGTAGAAATCTCTGACACACGGCATCCGCCCTGCGAAGAGAAAGAGAGGAGTCCCATCCAACGCCATGTCCAAAATGAGATACGCACTACTCCAGCTTCAAGACAGCATCGAGTTCGTCGAGCTTCCGGCATCCCATATGTATCAGCTGACAGCCCTGAATAAGAGGCTGCATAAGGAAGTGGAAAAGCTTACCGCATCGAACGTCCCGCCCCTTCCTACTGTGATAGCGGAATTCGATAATTTGGATATCGTTCATCCCAGCTATCGGCTGCACCACGGTTTAGAGTATATCAATCAGCTGGAGACGACCTTTGCTTCGATTCAGGAAAAAGAATACCCTCTTGTCTCGCTGCTCACCGAAATTCGCGCTTTGCAGGCGCAGCTGGAGCAATGGTACGAGGAAGAAGAGGATTTTGCTTAATTCTAGCATAGATTAATCCCTTGGGACCTGCACCTGACCTCCTATCCGCCCATATGCTATTGTTATCAACGGGTATAGAGCTGGGAAGGGAAAGGGGCTGGTCCGCGTGCCGCAATGGCTTTGCAATCAACTGATGCGTGCCTTCTACAATAAAAATCGCCGCCAGATTCGCCTATTGAACGATTGCTGGTATTTCTATCGGACACGAAAGAACGACACCAAAGCCGAGACGGAATCCACTACGTCACAAACGCCACTCTAACAACGACAATAGAGCATAAGCCAGACGAAAGGGAGCTCCTGCACCCTTGCTTCCGGCCTATGCTCTATTTTACTTATCTGGGCATGGATTCATTCATTTCCCAGCTCATTTCCCGTTTAGGGGACTTTACTGCGGCTTCTTCATCGTCAAACTGACGCGTCCCTTCTTGGCATCGACGCTCAGCACCCATACGGTCACGACATCCCCGACGGATACGACATCCATCGGGTGCTTGACGAAGGAATTGCTCAGCTGTGAAATGTGGACAAGCCCGTCATTTTTGATACCAATGTCGACGAAGGCGCCAAAATCGATCACATTCCGCACGGTCCCCTTCAGCTCCATGCCTGGAGCCAAATCCTCAAGCTGCAGCACATCTGTCCGGAAAATCGGCGCCGGCAGCTCCTCCCGCGGATCGCGTCCGGGACGCTGCAGGCTGTCGATAATGTCGCGCAGTGTAGGCACGCCTACGCCCAGCTTCGGCGCCAGCTCCTCCACGCGCACCTCGGACAGCATTTGCTTCAGCTCTGTGCTGCCGAGCTGCGACAGCTCCAGCTTGAGCTCGCGGAACAGCTTGTCCACCACGTCATAGGATTCCGGGTGAATCGGCGTATTATCAAGCGGGTTGCCCGCTTCCGAAATTCGCATAAAGCCTACGCACTGCTCGAACGCTTTGGCACCGAGTCGAGGTACTTTTTGCAGCTGCATCCGGCTTGTGAACTTCCCGTTCTCTTCACGATACTTGACGATATTCTTGGCCAGCGTGCTGTTTACTCCCGACACATACGATAACAGCGAGGGAGATGCGGTGTTTACGTCTACGCCGACATGGTTTACCGCAGACTCAACGACGAACGTCAAGCTCTCATCGAGACGCTTCTGCGTCACATCATGCTGGTACTGCCCGACACCAATAGCCTTCGGCTCGATCTTCACCAGCTCTGCCAGCGGATCCTGCAGACGCCGTGCAATCGAGATCGCACTGCGTTCCGCTACGTCCAGCTCCGGGAACTCTGCTGCCGCCAGCTTCGAAGCCGAGTACACCGATGCCCCCGCTTCGCTTACAATCAAGTACTGCAGCTGACGTCCCTTCAGCTCGCCGATCAAATCCGCCACGAACTGCTCCGTCTCCCGCGATGCCGTTCCGTTTCCGATGACAATGAGCTCTACTCCGTATTTTTCGATGAGTTGCCTAAACTTCGCCTTCGCTTCCGCTACCTTATTGTTCGGAGGCGTAGGATACGTTACCGCGATCTCCAGCATCTTGCCCGTGTCATCGACTACGGCAAGCTTACAGCCTGTCCGATAGGCCGGATCGACGCCAAGAACCACCTTGCCCTTCACAGGAGGCTGCAGCAGCAAATTGCGAAGATTTTCCGCAAAAATCTGGATCGCCTTCTCCTCGGCCTTCTCCGTCATCTCTCCGCGCACTTCCCGCTCGACGGACGGAGCAATCAATCGCTTATAAGAGTCCTCAATGACGGCAAAAAGCGTATCCCTAACGATTGAAGGGCCTTTGATATACTGCTTCGCCATATAATCGTGTATCCGTTCTGCTGGGACGTCCAGCGCCACCTTCAGCACATCCTCCCGCTCCCCGCGATTAATCGCAAGAATACGATGGGGAGGCAGCTTTTTTACCGGCTCCTGATAGCTGTAGTACATCTCATAAACCGTTTCGGCGGAAGCATCCTTCGCCTCCGTACGTACAATACCATTGTCATATGTATATTTACGCACCCACGCCCGTACCTTGGCATCATCCGCCATTTGTTCGGCGAGGATATCCATAGCGCCTTGCACGGCGTCCTCCGCAGCAGCTACGCCCTTATCCTCGTTCACATACTTGCGCGCCTCAGCAAGCAGGTCGCCTTGCCGAGGCTGAGACAGGATCCATACCGAGAGAGGCTCCAAGCCTTTCTCCTTGGCTACGCTGGCTCTTGTTTTGCGCTTCTGGCGATACGGACGGTACAGGTCTTCCACTTCCTGCAGCTTCACCGCCTGCTCAATCGATCCGCGCAGCTCGTCCGACAGCTTGCCCTGCTCATCGATCAGCCGGAGCACCTCCAGCTTGCGATCCTCCAGGTTCCGCAGGTACGCCAGCCGCTCTTCAATATCGCGAAGCTGATTTTCGTCCAGCTCACCTGTCATTTCCTTCCGATACCGCGCGATAAAAGGAATCGTATTCCCTTCGTCCAGCAGACCGATCGTCGTCTTCACCCGGCCTACAGCAATCTGCAGCTCCTGCGCGATTTGTTTTAGAATGCGCTCGGCGATCGCCGCTTTTTTCTCCTCCGTCAGCTCCAGGCTGCCTTGTCCCTCTACCACTTGCTCCTTCGCCATCCCCACGACTCCTCCTCAACAAATAAACGCCCCAGCAAATAAAAAACGAGGGCTTCAGACCCCCGCTTCGCATGAAATGCTCAAAATTCAATCAGTCCAACACTGATTTGCAAAGCTTCATCCACCTTACGCATGGTTTCTTCATCCAAGTGCGTGATTTTATCCGTGAGACGCTGCTTGTCAATCGTACGTATCTGCTCAAGAAGAATTACAGAGTCTCTGTCAAAACCGTGCGCTTCCGCTTCAATCTCCACATGCGTAGGCAGCTTGGCCTTTTGGATCTGTGCTGTAATCGCCGCCACAATCACCGTGGGACTAAAACGATTACCGATATCATTCTGAATAATCAGAACGGGACGGATTCCGCCCTGCTCCGATCCAACGACCGGTGAAAGATCCGCGAAAAAGACATCGCCACGTTTGACAATCACTCGCTACACCCCGCTTACCAAACGGTCAAGAGTGTGGTCCGCTTCTTCCTCCGCCTGAAATGCCTCCGAGGCCATGTGCAGGTTGATCTTCGCCATTTCCATATACCCGCGCTGCATCGATTCACGCAGATGACGCTTCTTCCGCTCCACCAGATAGAGCTTCATCGCTTGACGAATGAATTCGCTGCGATTGGAATTCTCCTTCTCCACCAAATAATCCACTTCCTGAAGCAGATTATCCGGCAGGCTGATCATGATCCGTTTCGTGTTATGCGCATTGGCCACCTTATCATGCACCCCCAACAACATTCAAAGCCTATTACCTATCATTATGGCAAAATTCCAGCAAAATTATACAAATTGAGTATATGCGTGCGGTATATCAATTATGTTATACCTTTCGTCGCTCCACAAAGTATGTATAGAACATATTCGCGGAATAAGTGAAAAATCCTTTCAAACCCATGGAAAAACTTCATTGCCAAATGCATCCAACCCTTTCAGTGTAACGGGTCAGCGAATTAGCGGATTCACAATGGATACTACTTGGCCGCCCCTGACATACACTCTAGGCACCCGGTGCGAGATCATACAGGTGATCTCATAATTGATCGTCCCAAGCCATTCGGCATGTTCTTCTGCTGTGATCCGCTCCTTCCCTTGTCTGCCTAGAATGACGACTTCTTCCTCTATAGGAATATCGGCAAGACCGGTCACATTCATCATACATTGATCCATGCAAATTCTCCCAACGATCGGGACCCGCTGCCCTCGTACCAGCACCTGCGCCTTGCCCGTAAGCATCCGCGAAAAGCCATCGGCATACCCGATCGGTAGCGTCGCAATGGTCTCCTCCTGCTTCGTCCGGTAAATCGCTCCGTAGCTGACCCCTTCGTCAGGCGGCACCTGTTTGACCATCACGACGCCGGTTTTAATGCTGAGCACAGGCTCGAGCTGGATTTGCTGATGATTGACCTCTTCCGAAGGGTATAAGCCATACATGCTAATCCCGAGACGCACCATATTGAAGGTTTTGTCCGGCATATCAATGGCCGTTGCACTGTTGCCCGCGTGGATATATCGGAAGGTAATATTTTGTTGCTGAAAATGCTCCACTACACGTGAAAATCGCTCATGCTGAGCCTCGGTATAGCTTTTGTCCTCTTCGTCGGCACAAGCGTAGTGAGTAAACAGTCCCTCCAGCTCTATGGAAGGGATGCTTAATGCCTTGGTGATGAGGCGGATCGCCTCTTCCTCCGAAGGGACCCCGATACGGTTCATGCCGGAGTCGATTTTCATATGTACTTTTAACGGACGGTTCTGCGTGTTCAAGGTCTGCGCCGCGTTCAGCAGCTCCTCCGTATAGATGTTCACTGTAATGTCGTTCTCCCAGGCCGGTTGAAGCCCTTCGGGAGGCGTATATCCAAGCACCAGAATCGGCGCTGTAATTCCCAGTCTACGGAGCTCAAGCCCTTCATCGAGAAAAGCCACCGCGATATACGAAACGCCGCAGCGCAGCGCCTCCTTGCTTACCTCCAGCGCGCCGTGACCATAGGCATCCGCCTTCACTACCGCCATCATATTTACATGCTCTGGAAGCGCCTTACGAAACGCCTCAAGATTATGTCGCAGAGCATCGAGCGATATCTCCACTCTCGTCGGCCGGTAAAATGAATCCACTCTAGTCCACCTTCTTTGTTCTTATGAGGTATCTAAGGAAGCCCACAATACCCATTATATGTGCATAGGAATAGAACCATGTTAATCCCATACCAAATGGCTGTCAACGACAAAAACGGTACTATTTACGGGGATGTGGACGTGCTCTATAATGTAGAAGTAAGGCAAAACCGCGGTGGAAGGGAGGTTATGCGCGATGAGCGAGCAGATTCTTGGGAAGATATTGGAAGAGCTGCGGGGAATGAATGGACAATTGACTTCACTTAATGAACGAGTAACATCACTTGAGCATCAATTTCAAGAATTCCGGGTTGAGGTTCGTACGGATTTGCAGGTTTTGAATGCAGGACAGCAAGGGCTGCGCAAAGAGATAACGGATCGTTTCAAGGAAGTCGATGAACGCTTCCATCGTCATGAGTACACGGATGATGTTCTGAATCGCAATATTTTGAGGCTGGAAACCGAACTTCAGATGCTTAAAGAGAAAAAGTAGCAGACACTAAAGCTGCAACACATCTAGCGCCCTTACCAATGTATTCGCTAAGCACCATGCGCAGGAAGCGAATCGCAAGGGTTCCTTTTCTCAAAAAAGAAGTGCCCCGAACACTAGGTCCAAGACACTCCTCTTATTTCTATTATTTGCCCATTTCGCCTTGTACAGCTTGAGCCACCTTAATCATTTCTGTCTCCGGCAGATCGCCAGTAGAGAGTCGGAACTCTACCCCATCGTACGTCCATGTCAGCGTCTTCTTGGAGTCACCTGTTACTACCCCTAATGTAAACCCGAGGTCAATCACGTTGCCTTGAAGCGACGTTACCGTTTGCGTCGTTGGACGGGATTCCACCAACGTATAGTTGAACTTCCCGGAATAGCGGAGCATAACCCCTTGATCCTCGCCCAGCTTGATCATCGTTTTATCCTGCAGCTTTACACCGCTTGGCATATAGTTCGGTTCGATAATTCCGAATTCCTGCTGCTTCGCTACATCCGTCTTGCCTGCCGCGGTGCCATTGTTAGCGCTATTTTTGCCAGTCGCCGTTGCGCTATGGTTGTGTTTATCACTACCTGCGTTCGCCATAGTCGGAAGCGACTGAATGCTCATGCTTGTCATGTTGCGCTGCATGTCAAACTGATCCTTATCGAACTTAGCGCCAAATTCGAACTCATTGAACTTCATCATAACCATCACATTGCCGTTAGCGTCCGCTACTTCTACATGCTGCGGCGCGTAGGTCTTCTTGTCCAGCCACACCTTCTGACGGGCCAGAGAGCCGTTCTGGTAGTTCGCAACCACATCGAATACATAAGCCTTCTCATCAGCTGTCATTTGGCGCTCATTGTCCATCAGGATGCTCTGAGCGAGGGATTGGTACAGGTACACTTGACCTTGGTTCTCCGGCCAGTCACTTTGGAAGCGGAAGCTCTTATTCAAATGAGGCGTCAGTACAAACACGCCATCGTCATTGCGCAACACAATCTGGGTGATATCCTTCTTCTCATTCGTCAGCGAGATTCTATAGAAGTGCGGAGCCTCATAACATACCTCCACCGCATATTCCTGCGGGTCTTGTCCCGTATGAAGTACCATTGTACCGGTTCCATGATAGCTTTGGAGCTTATTCATCACTCCATCGAGATCCTTGACTACCCCCGCTGCATCCTTCTTGCCCACACCACAGCCTGCAAGTACCAAGCTGAAGCACATTACCAGGGCCACCACCCACGTGTAACGCCGCATTTGTACATCCCTCCACCACATATTAAGATCAACTGTTAACATGTCTATGTGGGGACTTGGACAATTATGCAGACGAGTTGTATAAAACTGATGACTCTAGCGCTTAAAACCAATTGCTACAATATTGCCTGCAGGCAATGGAAAGGTTACTTTTCCTATTCTCGACTTTTTTAGCCCTAAATACATTTTTTCCTTGAAATCTTGAGGGATCGGAGCGAGTTTGAACCAATAATGAAATGGATAATAATTGGTAATGCCACTCACTATAATTTCACAAAATCCTGCTTTTTTTAACAAACACTTTAAACTTATTGGAGAAAATAATTGCAGATGCTCAATATCAAAGATCGGTGAACGCTCACCCAGTACCCTTGTTGATAGAGCTTTGTGAGAGTGAGTTACAAGCATTATAGCACCGTCTTTTTTTAATAGAGAATGCGAGTCTAAACAAAAGGAATACGGATCATCCAAATGCTCTAATGTTTGAAAACAAGTAACGAGGCTCAAGCTTTCGGGCGTAAACATTTCTTTGAGAAATATGCTGGGTTTAATTAATGGCTTGATATGTTCTTTAGCAGAAGCAATGGGGGCCGATGAAGGTTCCACACCCATAACATTAGAAAACCCTGCTTCCAAAAGCTCCTCCAAAAAAGAGCCGTTCCCTGTACCTATATCCAGAGCCCCTTCGAAATCAGGTAACTTTTTCATCACCTTTGGAAGCAATCTTGCATATGCTTTGCTTGCATAATAAGCTTCTTCCATACTGTCATATGCAGCTTCTTCGTACAATGTTGTCAGGTTCAGAATTTCATGGATGATTTCATTGGCATAAACAGTGTCACACTCGTTACATTTCACTAAATTGTAATGCATATATTCGGGCATCTTACGTGAAGCAAAAGCAAACTCATCTAATTTACTTAAATCATAGTTCGCTTTGGCGTATAATTCGTAATTCTCGCCGTTGTCACATACAGGACAGGACCTTGAAATAACCATTAGTTCAAAGACTCCTCTACTTGGGCTCCGTATGTTCCACAGGAATAACTTCGCCATGAGAAATGATATTTTTTCGGATGAAAGCTGGCCGCCCTTTTACTTCATCAAAAATTTTGGCAATGTATTCCCCTACAATTCCTATGGCAAATAAATTAACAGATCCGAAAAATAACACTGATAATAGTATCGTAGTAACGCCTTGGGGTACCAAGCTAGGCAAAAGGATTCGTCCGATAATCTGTATAATGCAAAGAATCGTAGTTATCAATAAAAGTACAGATCCAGTATAACTTAATATGGTTAATGGGGTATGACTAAAGGACAATATGCCTTTTTTTGCCCAGTTAATATTACTTCTGAGGTTATTTGTAGATCTTCCGAACATTCTTTCCGGACGAAGATAATCTACACCTGTTTGTTTAAAACCAATAAACGCTCTTATCCCCCTCCAGAACAAATCTCTTTCCTGGAAGGATAGCATATGTTTCACAACTTTTTTATCCATCAAACAGAAATCTCCCGCATCATGCGGAATCGCTAAATATGAAAAATAATCAAATACTCGATAAAAGAATTTATAAGCCACTTGCATGTAAAAAGGCGCTTCGCGCTTGACCCTGCGTCCAAAAACGACATCATAACCTTCGCGCCACTTCGCAATGAACGATTCCAGTAGTTCAGGCGGGTCCTGTAAATCGCCATCCATCAATACACAGGAATCCTTGCTTGCCATTTCCATACCACTTCTAAATGCAGCCTGTGAACCGAAATTACGTGAGTGGGATATGCCTATAACCCTTGGGTCGGCGTTACTTATACCTGCGATAACGTCTTCCGAATTGTCCGGACTATTGTCATTCACAAAAATAATTTCGTAATCAACTTGCAGCTTTTCAAAGATAGTTTTTAATCTCTGGTACATGATGGGGATAGCTTCTTGATCTTTGTAACATGCAACTATCACACTTACAGAGTTTTTGGTTTTTGGTTCTACAAATTTCGTATTGAAACGATAGTTCGATTGATAATAGTTCTTATACCATTCAATAAATTTATCCAATCCTTCGTTAAACGTGACGGTGGCTTTCCAAGATAGCAACTTATTTGCTTTATCAGGATTGGCATACCAATTTGATCGATCCCATTTCCGATCGGGCATATTAAAATTCGGTTCCATGGGAATGCCAAATTTACTTTTTGCAAATTCCGCAACTGTTCCAATGGTTGTCTCACGGCCGGTACCGATATTAAAACTCTCTCCGTAATTTTCTTTTGATAAGTTCACAGCGGCTAATATAAATGCTTTAATAACATCGTCTATATAAATAAAATCCCTTGATATAAGAGGATTCACGAAATTCGGATATTTACCGTTCATTCCTTCGATGACAACTTGGGGAATCAATCTCGAGGAATCTTCAAAAGGTCCATATACTGAATATAGTCTTAAATTGGCACAAGGAAACCCTTTCTTTTTTCCATAGTACATTAATAAATGGGCAGCCGATAATTTCGAAACCGAATATGAACTGTTCGGGTAACAAGGCTCTTCTTCGCTCGGTCCGGCACTATTATCACCGTACTCTGAGGAACTTCCCGCATGCAAGAATACGGATATTGGCTCCTTCTCAAGTACCCTCACCAACTTTTCCACCATTAAAAAATTAGTTTTATATATTTTCTCATCGTCATTTTCAAAAGAGTAAGCCCCGTAGGCAATTAAATTGATTACTGTTTTCGGCTTTAATTGGGAAATTATTTGTTCGATATTGGCTTCAATATTCAAATCGACTTCAACAATGTGGCTAGGATCAATTTGCTGTAATCTCCAAGTGTCCTTCTTTCTTGTAGTTCCGTAAACGTCCTCCCTGTACTTCAACAGATGCATTAGCATGTTAGAACCAACAAAGCCGCTTGCGCCTAGTATTAAAATAGGTCCCTTTATTTTAAGAACGTGCTCCTCTATGGTCATAGAGCGTCCTCCTGTAAGATCGAAAGAACTTGCTCAGGAAGCAATCCGCTTTCACCTCTATGAAATTGCTGTGACCCCGCTAATTTAGACGGATAGCCCTTCGCATACAAATGGGTGAATTTCCTGGGTGCAATTCCTTGTTTGGACAGGAAATATCCCAAAACTTGGCCTACACTTCCTTGCAATGTATGCTCTTCAATCACGAGTAGATGCTGAGATGACAACAAATCGCTCATAAATAATTGCGGAATTTTTTCAGCTGTTATTGGCAATTCAGAAACTACCCAAACATTCGGTATTGTAACATGGCTTTTTAATATGGCATTAATAATACCGCCTGCAAGAGGACCCACCAGCAAAACCGTCGTTTCGGTCCCGTCAAGAAATTTTCTCCAAGAAGCATACGGAGGTAATGCATATTCTTTGGGAAGCTCACAGCGTCCTAATCGAAAATATACTGGCCCCGGTTTATAGAAACAGTTTTCCACCATCGGCTGAATATCTGCATTAAAAGCGGGAACAAAGATTTTCATGTTAGGGAGAGTGGATAGAATACCATAATCCTCAAGCGAATGATGCGTGCTTCCCATTGCACCGTATCCATACCCACCGCCATTGCCGACTATTTTAACAGATAAGTTGTGAAAAGCAACATCGTTTCGAATTTGCTCAAAGGGCCTTGCGTATACAAAAGGACCGATACTATAGACCCATGGTTTTAGTCCCATTTTCGCCATTCCGGCGGATACCGAAATCATATTTTGTTCTGCTACACCTGCATTAATAAATCTGGAACCAAGCTTTTCTTTGAGCGACTCAAATGTCATAAACCCTAAATCACCGGTTATAAATAGGAAATCCTCGTCGGAATAAGTGCACAATACCTTACTTAACTCGTTTCTCATAGTCGCTCAACCTCTTCTTTGGCTTGCCTGTACAACTCTTCGTTCAAAGGTAAGTAATGCCATTCCATTTGATTTTCCATGAATGAAACCCCTTTACCTTTAACGGTATGGGCGATAATACATACAGGCCTTTCCGCCTTAGTCGAGATGGCGGGTAGGAGCTGCGTCACATCGTGACCGTCTGCTTCCACTATTTTCAAACCGAAACTGCTCAATTTTTCTTGTAAATTCATTAATCCGGATACTTCAGACACCGTGCCAAATCCCTGTAAACCGTTAGCATCGATAATAATGGTTAGGTTGTCCAGTCTTTGCTGCACTGCAAATAAGATAGCTTCCCAGGTAGAGCCTTCGTTCAAGTCACCTTCGGATAACAAACAATACACAGTACCTTCTTCCTTTTTTATCACTTTTCCGATTGCAAGCCCCGCGGCCAATGATAAGCCATGCCCTAGACTTCCTGTAGAGAACAAAATGTCTGGAAAATGTGATGACGTGGGATGGCCCCCTAGCCTAGTCTCGTCTTTATGGAAGGTATCCAATTCATACTCAGGAATTCTTCCAGCCGTCCATAAAGTGATATATAGCGCTCCAGCCGCGTGTCCTTTGGATAATACGAATAAATCTTTCTCCCTCAATACCGAATGATACAAACTCATTAATATATCCAAACACGACAGGTTTCCACCGATATGGCCTACTCGGCAAGAATAATGCATCTGAAGTAATCGTAATTTCGCTTCTTTTATTTTCCTTCTTAGTCGATCATACGAATAGGCAGTACCCATTTCACACCACCTGCAACCAATTGTTATTTTTCTAAGTTTCGGTACCACGCAACATTCTCTAAGTACCAGCGAATCGTAAGATCCAAATAATAATTAAAATCGTACTTTGGAGTCCATGACAATTCATTCTTAATCTTAAGGTTACTAATCGCATAACGACGATCATGGCCCGGTCTATCTTTCACATGTTCGATTAATTTGCTGCTGGTCCCCTTAGGCAATTGAGTTAACTCATCCACCTTGTCGCAAATCCGTTGTACTACATCGATATTAGTCATTTCGTTGTCGCCGCCAATGTTATAGGTCTCACCCGCCTGACCTTTGGCAATTACTGATAATAAGGCGTCGCAATGATCTATAACATATATCCAGTCTCTAATTTGTAGTCCGTCTCCATAAACAGGAAGTTTCTGACCATTTATACATTTAATGATCATGCTTGGAATCAATTTTTCAGGGTGCTGCCATGGACCATAATTATTCGAACAGTGCGTTATTATAGCTGGCAATTGATACGTTTTGAACCAAGCCCTAACCAAGTGATCCGAGGCTGCCTTCGAGGCGGAATAAGGGCTATTGGGTTGATAGGTAGATTGTTCGGTAAAAGGAGGCATATCTCCTTCTAAACTTCCATAGACTTCGTCTGTAGAAACATGGATAAACTTTTTCCCATCCATGTTTACCCAATATTTTCTTGCTGCCTCCAGCAAATGATAAGTACCTTCAACATTCGTTTCAATAAACTGGGAAGGAGTTACTATAGACCGGTCTACATGACTTTCAGCGGCAAAATGTACTATCGTGCTTACGTCGTAGTTCTCTAGTAATTGCTCAATGAATTTGGTATCGCGTATATCTCCATGTTGGAACGTAACTCGTTTGGAATTCAATAAGTCGCGAATTCTGTACGTATCCCCAGCATATGTTAACGAATCCAAAATGACAAAGTGAAGCTCAGGATAACAGTGATAAGCACGTTCAACGAAGTTAGCTCCTATAAAACCAGCTCCCCCGGTTATAAGCCATATGTTGCCCATATTTTCACTCCATGATTTTGTTATTGGCTTGAAGCATCATTTGATTAGCGTTTTTCATTGATTCGAATGTTCCCGCATCCATCCATTTTCCAGACACAATACCATACATTAATTCATTTTTCTTTATATATATATTATTTACTGAGGTGATTTCCAACTCGCCACGTGCTGAAAGAGGTATTTGCTTGATGTAATCAAAGACTTTGCTATCATACATATAACATCCTACGACAGCAAAATTGCTAGATGGTTCAGTTGGCTTCTCTTCTATGGAAATTACTTGCTGCTCATCAAGCGCCGCGATTCCAAATCGTTCAGGGTCACCTACTTTTTTCAATAGAACTCTCGCACCTTTATCTTGTTGACGAAAGGCATCCACGTGCTGTTTAATACTCTTTTCAAAGATATTATCCCCTAGCAAAACAACGATTTTTTGTTGATTTGCAAAATCCTCCGCTAACGAAAGTGCATGTGCAATCCCTAGCGGTTCGTCTTGAACCTTATAAGTTAATTTGCAACCGAACCGCTTCCCTGAGCCCAACGAATTTACAATGTGCCCCATGTGAATGGTCGACGTAACAACTAAAGTTTCCTCAATACCCGCCAACACAAGTTGTTTAACTCCATGCCAGATCATCGGTTCTTTACCTATTGGTAACAGGTGCTTATTTGTTATTTCTGTTAAAGGGCTAAGTCTTGTCCCTTGCCCTCCCGCTAGAATGATACCTTTCATTCCAATCCTCCGCCGACTGCATATTTTCAAAATGACTTTGTTATCCCCTAATTTTAATATGTTGAACATAAACTGCGCAGCTTAACTTATTTATTATTGGAGTTCGTTCGATTATCGGTTCTACCGTTTTAAGTGTTTTGGCTATGATATCGGGACAAAACATAGGAACTAACCCACAATATCTGGAGCTTTGGACCACTCCACCCACCTGATTAAACCATTGGTCCAGTCGATGGGGGAAATAAGATTTTTCTTCATGCTCAATATGATATTTTGACGTTTTTTCAATGACTTTGAGGACAGGGTTGTAACCATTAGGTTCAACCACGATCACCTCATCGGTTACCTTAGCAATACTTTTTATAGCCGAGGGAGCGTCCAGTAAATGATGCAACACTCCCCTAATAACTGCAATATCAAATTGTTCGCCTAATTCTTCAAGCTTATATATATCAATTGTTTTGAACGTTACATTGGTTAATCCTTTTTTCTTCGCTACTTGCTCGCACTGTTCAATCGCGGTCTTGGCAGCATCTACTCCAAGAATGGAAACAGGGTTTCCCTTTAGCAATTCAAATGTATATTTTCCATCGCCACAGCCAATATCGAGCACTTTCTTACCTTGGAAATCCGAAATACTCATAACCGCTTGACTTAATCTGCTGTTTGCAAGCTGACAAGATAATTTATCCGTTTGTGAATAGAGGTATCCTCCATTTGAATAGACATCAGTATTAAATTGTTCTACATTTTTTTCCCGAACCACTTTCATCTTTTCCCCTTCCATACAAGCCTTTTCATGAAAATCCTTATTTTATTAGAATCTCATATGAATCGTTTCCGGCAACCTTGGTAAACTCTTTGTTTATTTTATTATTTATTGGGTCTACTGGAACATAATCTAAATCCAAAGCTTCTACTGAAGTGAAGGGAATTTTTTTCATCCTAACCACAATGGCCGGATTGGTAGCCATATCATTGTAATAACTTACGTTGAATGATTTTTTTATCTTAGGATATGATTTCATAGAGATAAGCCAGGTCGTGTTTGCAGCTGGTATTCTTGTAGAAAATAAATAACCAGCAGGAAAATAATCATAAAACAAAATTTTCATATCTGTCGGATATCGACTTATATCTTTTGTTAGATTTTTCATAAAGTCATATTTTTTATCTGTTGAATAGATCCCCTTATACGGTCCAAAATCTACCTTGCGGGTTAACAATGGGATCTTATCATCTCGATAAACAGAAGAGAACTGTTGCATAATCAATAACATCAATAAAAAAAGCGGATATAATAATTGAACGCCTTTCAAAAGTCCCTTCAATGCAGCATTACTCGATTTATTATTTTGCATTAATTTTGTTAAAATAAGTATTACATAAATTGAAGTAATGATTGCGCCAGGGAATATACCAATCGCTGCAGACTTATATCCATTACTACTCGACCAAAGCGTTGTTATCCCAGCGATGAATGAAGGCACCCATCCATATAAAAAAAGTCTTTTACTAAGGACATCCTTACGTAAATATATTAATAAAAACGGCGCGAGCAATGCATAATATATAATGAAAACCATGGAAGCAACAATATGTTGATAATTATCATAATCAAATGCTAAAAACGGGAATATTAATAATAACATTGAGAAAAGATTTTTTACATATTTATAAGAGATACATAAAGCAAACATAGTGAACACTAATACCCATTTATTATTGAACATGGTGTATACCGTCTCTATATTTTCAATAACCTTTGAAAAAGAACCACCTTGAACACCGACCGATGTTGAATACTGATACGACAGCAAAATATTTTTTATGCCTACGATATTGGCAATTAGGAGTAGTGGGAGCACAGCTAAGCACCCACCAACGGTAAAAAATAAAAAAGGAGTTGCTACTTTCTTCCTAATGCTATGCAATAAAAGGAGTAACGCATAAAATATAATGGGCATTATAAGAGTCGGATAGGCTACAACGGCAAAACCCAAGGACAAACCTGTAAGGACCATCCACTTTTTATTACTAACGTACTGCAGTGTGTAAACACCTAAAAATAAACCTATACTCAAAAAGCCCATGCCCAATGTGTTGTAACTAAGGCTCGGGATATTAAAGGGAGTAAAAGTAACAGAAGGTAAAGAAACTAGAAT
Organism: Paenibacillus silviterrae; assembly: GCF_030167925.1. Classification (GTDB taxonomy): domain Bacteria; phylum Bacillota; class Bacilli; order Paenibacillales; family NBRC-103111; genus Paenibacillus_G; species Paenibacillus_G silviterrae. The sequence continues at coordinate 4,480,681 of NZ_JASKUT010000001.1, read as the reverse complement.
TGCCACATCTTTATTAATACTTTTTACTACTAGGTTATAGATAAAATAAGACAGCAATAACATAAAGAAAAAATATAAATGCCTTGTGAATAATACCAATCCATCAGAACTTCCCATAAAAATAATATAAAGCTTTATGAATGGATAAGTGAAAAACGAAGCTGTTTGTAGCAAATTAATTTCGTCAACAAAAGGCACTTGACCTAATGAAAAAATAAATGGTATAGAATTATAAAAAGCCTCATCCGTAAAGTCAACGCCAAAATATAAGCGAGTATATGAAAACATCACAACTAACAAAGCGATAATATAAGCTGTGATTGTGTATGCTTTCGTTTTTAGAATTCGCACGTATAAGTAACCCGCCTTTAGCAGTAATTAAACTTACACCCATGGATACAACCCTCGATAAGAAGCGTTTTCGTAATTTAATGAATCGCTTCCCCATGGGGGTGTTCACGGCGCAACCACGGGTGTAATAAAGTTAGAAATGGAAAGTCACAGGGGCTGACATTTTGAATATTCTTTCATGACAAGAAGTTCTCAGGAGAATATATATTCAATACACGAAATCTATAATTTATGTCGTTAACAATTAGGAGGGATAGCACATCTACAAGTTACCCATTTTTATATTATATCCTGTAAATGTTGCAATTCGACCTGTATCTCGTAAGCCGTTTTAAAATAAATTGAAACAGTTTTATTTTTGCTTTCCATTTCACCGTTCCTTTATAAATGGAAACTGGCCCTCATACACTAATGTTGTCCTTGTAATTATAGATCATTCTGTATACAAAAAGAAGTGTAAAATGATTACTTGAGCTTGAGAAATGCGTTTCATAGCTTCTAACAAGGTTTTACGAAAGTTAACTAAATCAATGATCTTCTTACAAAAAACTTCTACTAATTGTTTTCCCGCCTCTAAAAAACATCGAGTACAGGGATGCTTACTCGGATATGCGAATCTAGCAGGGGCGACCTCTTGTCTATGCTGGGTACATCTTCGTCATAAGTTTGTCGTGCATTACCACCGGAAGTGAAACATCCGGAAGAGTCCCTTGCCAACAAAGGCGTTGCCTATTGCAACAAACTTTTTGAGCTGGAGGCACAGCTTGCATCACATACCGCTGAAGAGCTAAAAAAGACTCCATAGTAGCATTGTCCCAACAATTTCTCTTTTCGACTGCTTAAGACCTGCTCGTTTTACACGTTTTTGAAAGCTAGGGTGTGTGTAGTGCATCCCTTGGTCCGAATGTATCATTGCCTCCGAGTGGATGTACCGTGCAAACACACTCCATGACATTTAAAATCCTTCCTCCAAAAGCTCCTCCAAAAAAGAACCATTTCTCTGTACCAATATCCAGTGCCCCTTCGAAATCAGGTAGTTTTTTCATCGCCTTAGGGAGCAATCTCGCATATGCTTTGCTTGCATAAGATGCTTCTTCCATACTATCGTACGTAGCTTTTTCGTACAATGTAGTTTGGGTCGGTATTTCTTGGATGATTTTCTTTGGCATATAAATCATAGTTTGCTTTGGCGTAGAATTCGTAATTCCCGCAAATTTTTTACATACAGGACAATACGAAAGAGCCTTTTAGCCCAGTTAATATTACTTCTAATTTCAAATGTTATTATCTCCCAAACATTCTCACCGGATGAATATAATCTACATGTTTTAAAACCAATAAACACTCTTATCCCCTCCAGAACAAGTTTCTTTCCTGGACGGATAGCATATGTTTCACAACTTTTTTATCCATCAAACAGAAATCTCCCGTGTCATGCGGAATCGCTAATAGTGTAGATGATATTTTTCCTCCACGCTGTGTGACTCCGTTTTAATTTCGAACCACTATGGTTGTATGCGTGAAAAAGCTCGACATTAAGGCGTTCTCATGATTGATAAATGCCTTACCTGGCAAGCGCGGGTATCCGATGTCAATACGTGATGCCAGCGTATAACCCTTAGGCCAATGGCTTGTTTCTTCCCAACTCGTTAGGAAGCGAGGTACCTCGGGACGATTCAAAGTACTTCTTAAGCCGTAGAATCGGTTTCTCAAAAAAGTGGTAACTAAGAGGCGCCAAAAGAAACGTCAAAGCTATACCTTCTCCTAGCGGCAATGGATAATCTGGATACTCACGGTACGAACCGTTCCCTGCGAGAATCCCCTGCCACACATATAGACCAAAGCTGATTTGACCGATGTACGCCAATGGTTGAAACTCTAACACTTTAATAACATGGGAATCCTGACTGAAATAGACGTACAGCACCAAGCAAGTAATCCCAAGGTAAAAAATAAAGCGAGGTTCCCCGAAAACGTTTGCGATGAACGTAGCCACTGAAAATACTAACAATATAATTCGGAATAGCCTAGTGGACACCCAATGACAAAATCGCTCGCTAGTGACTAAGTACGCCGCGATGCAGCCAAATGCGATCGGCGCAGCTGCTGGATAAGTCCATCGTCCGCTATTATAGGCTGACAAGAGATCGGGCCATAAGCTAAGCCCAAATATGCTTGCAACTATAGCGAAAAGTGTTACTAAAAAGAAAGCGACACGCTTGTTAAAAAGAAAGATTAATGGCCAAATTAAATAAAAATGTTCCTCTACTGCAAGAGACCAAAAGTGGCTATAGGCATTGAGTTCGCAGCCTTGCGGTGTAAAATTGTAAAGAAAAAAATAGGCGTGTTCATACACGCAACCTTTAACAGCAATCTTACCTTGGCTCTCCATAATTGGAACCACAGAGAGTGCTAGGAAATAGAGCGGGAAGATCCTTAATATCCTTCGAATAAAGAAATTGCGAATGTTTATGTTTCCGTACTCTTTGTGTTCTTTCAATAACAACCTGGTGATGAGGAATCCCGATAATACGAAGAATATCTGGACGCCAACGTCAGCGCTCAAGATCCCTCTAATTACGGGGTTGGTAATTGATAAAGCTTGGAACCATCCGCCATGAGACGCGATTACTAACAATACAGAAATGGCTCGTAAACCGTTGAATCCTTTAATTGTTTTCATCGAAGCATCATATTTTGATCTTTCAAAAAAATAAGCCAAATTATATTCTCTCCAATCATACACATAATTTAATATTTATTCGACAAAAAACTCATTTGTCCTGCTTCTAAAGTATCATTTATGCGGATAAATTCCGACTACAAAGGCGTATTATCAGGTTTGGTATACCAATCTGCTGTGTCCCACTTCCGATCGGGTATATTAAGCAGCAACTGGGCTTCCGATATTTTCGAAATAGAATACGAACCATTCGGGTATCAGGCTCTTCTTCACTGGTGTCGACCATTAGAAAATTGGTTTCATAAATTTGTTTATCGTTTTATTCAAAAGAGTAAGCGCCGTAGGCAATAAAATTGGGTTTTATTTGAGCTATTACTTGGTCTCTACTGGTTTCAATATTCAGATCGACTTCAACAATATGCTTAAAATTAATTTGCTGTAATCTCCAAGCATCCTTCTTTCTGGTGGTTCCGTAAACGTCGTAACCATTCTAACGAATGAATTTGTCTACCTACTGCCATGATGTCCGCTAGCTCCAGATCTCGGTACCCCCTCTCCTACGAAGAGGGTGTACCGGATTTACATCACAAGTTCAATAATCTTTTTATAAAATAACTCTACTATGTTTAATGGTTTTCGTGCCTCTAAATAACCCCATCCAGAACTAATTGCTTTATCAGTTCCTGGATCTGAATTATGTGAATAAAATATGCTTTCTTGCTTGAGTTCATGGGTTTCATCAATGTACACGGGATTAAAAATCTTTGCTTGAGAATTCCTATTTTGCCATGGTTCTGTTGGTTCAACTAACACCAAGGCCGGTTCTAAAGCTTTCATCGTAGTAGGGTTAAGTTCCACAAGCCCTACCCTTTGTTTGTGACCATCCCAACCCGCAAAAGAAACAAATGCTTTAGATTCTTTAAAAAAAATAGCAGCATCTGCTTCCTCCATCGAGTGCCATAATTCTGGTCCAATCTCACTAAAAATCGGTCCGAGATCAACCCAAGGGCCAGTAGGTGATTCGGCCGTAGCTACTCCGGCTTTTAATGTCTGTATATTCTTGTAACTCGCATAAAACTTTTGGTCCTCTGGATTCTTTCGTACATGCCAATCAGCTAAATAAGTAGGACAGTCACCTTTAAATGTGAATGTATTTAGGTTATCAACCGATAAAAGGTGCTCAGTTCTTTTCTTTTGTGGATTGTAAACCCAAATATGCCAATCACCATTGTCATCTCTATATGCCGTAGGATATCTCCCAGAAATAGTTACTTCGTTTTCTGAATATCGAAGTTCATAAATTGTATTTGCACTGCGATGCTTTGAACTTGTTTTATTATCATAGAATAGATGATAAACACCTTGAGAATATAATAAATCAAACTCATTTATTCCAGTAGGTAATGTAAATAGTTCACTGCTTAAAGTTCCTGATTTGAGTCGAATCTTTATGTTATTAATTTCGGTATGATTAGTTTTCCATTCTACAAATAGGCAGACAAATAACAATATTGCAATTAAAACCAATATGCTTGAAACCTGAAATCGCTTCACAGTATATTCCCTCTCACTCGACTAATATTTATTAACACAAAAGTTCACAACTATAAACAGGAACCCCTGCACGGCGAACAGGGGTTCCATATATTTACTTATTGGTTCTCTAATAATTGTTCAATAGGAACATCTCTTAATTTTTTAGCTGGGGATCCTACAACTAGTTCATGTTGCATAACGTCCTTAGTAACAATACTTCCAGCGGCTACTGTCCCGTCTTCAGCAATAACCCTTCCAGGTAGGATCGTTGCATTAGCTCCAATCCTTCCACCTTTTTTAATAGTTACTCCTTTAAATTTATCAAATCTTTCTTTCGTACGAGCCATATAATTGTCATTTGTGGTTACAACACAGGGTGCTATAAATACATAGTCTTCCAATTCAGAGTAAGCAGTAATATAACAGTTAGTTTCAAGCTTGCACTTAATACCAATCTTACAATCGTTTTCAATAGCAACTCCTCTGCCTACGATTGTTCTATTACCAATAAATACACGTTCTCTAATTGAAGCCAAATCTGCGACAAATACATCTTCATCCAGAATTGCGCCTGCATAAACTATTGAAGAAGTTCCGATTGTACATCCCCTACCAATAACAGTAGGCTTTGCTTTCTCTATTGGAGTTCTTAGAGCTGAATTTTTAGCTCTCATTGGCTGCTTTCCAATTACCGCATTATCATGAATAATTACATCATTTCCGATGATAGACCCTTCATAAATAATAACGTTATTCCCGATCGTAATATTTTCTCCTAAACTAACATTTTCACCAACAATTATATTTTTCCCAAAGACGTTATTATTCATTAATCTACCGTCCTTTTAATAAAATAATAAAATATTAACCTCTAATATTTTCGGTTTTTACTACCTTGATGAAGGTTAAAATACATATTTTAAAATCAAACTTTATAGACATATTATCCAAATAATATTTGTCATAAGCTACTTTTTGATCATCAGTAATGAAATCCCGTCCCATGATTTGTGCATACCCTGTTAAGCCTGGTCGTATTTTGTTAATACCATATTTTTCCCTTGTGGCTATTAGTTCATATTGGTTATATAAAGCGGGCCTAGGTCCAACAATAGACATATCACCTTTTAATATGTTTATTAGTTGAGGTAATTCATCCAAACTTGTTTTTCTTAGTAATTTCCCAACCTTAGTAATATAGGTTTCGGGATTATTTAATTTATCGGTTGCAAGATTTGGGGTATCCACCTTCATACTTCTAAACTTATAGATGTTGAATTGCTTACCTTCCTTCCCTATTCTTCTTTGCTTAAATAGTATAGGTCCAGTAGATTCAAATTTAATTACTAAACATATTATTAATAAAATAGGAGCTGAAATAATAATTGCAATGGATGCTAAGGTAACATCCAAGCATCTCTTGTAGAAAAAGTACATTGGGTTTTACCTACCTTCTGCTTTCAAACCATTGATTAATATGATCAACAATCTTATAGGCGGATTTACCATCGCCATACAGTAATTTATGCTGATCAGGCTTTTTATAGTTCAGAATGACTTCATGTAAATTTTCTTCTAAAGGATCTACTAAAACGTTCCAACCTGACTTCACTGTCTCAGTCCATTCAGTTTCAGTTCGTAAAGTAAAACATGGAACTTTAGAAAAATACGCTTCCTTTTGAACTCCTCCTGAATCAGTAACTATTGCACGAGCATTTTTCTCCAGAAGCAACATTTCAAGATAAGATACAGGGTCAATGATTTTTACTTTGTGCTGTTTATTTAACTTCTCAATTAATAGAGAAGAATCATTTATTTTCTTTTGTGTCCTAGGATGTAGCGGTAGGATAACAGTATCATTAATTTGTACTAAAGAGTTAATAATTGCTTCTAGACGCAAAATATCATCAGTATTTTCGGCACGATGAATTGTTGCTAATAAGAATTCATCTTTTTTGACATTAAATATTTCAATGTTATATTTCTCTTGTGCCGTACTTCCATAAAAAGAAACAGCATCATACATAACGTCCCCTACTTGAAACACATTGTCTATTATTCCTTCTTTCGCCAGATTTTCTACTGCCGTATTTGTAGGAGCAAAGAGAAGTGAAGAAATATGATCAGTCAGCAGACGATTGATCTCCTCAGGCATTTTTCTATTATAACTTCTGAGTCCAGCCTCTACATGAAAAATAGGTATATGAAGCTTACTTGCTACAAGAGCCCCAGCCAGGGTAGAGTTCGTATCACCATATACTAGCACAGCATCTGGATTTTCTTTTATCAAAACTTCTTCTATGCGTGACATCATGTTTCCAGTTTGTTGCCCGTGGGAACCCGAGCCGATATTTAATGAATAGTCAGGTTTTGGAATTCCAAGTTCATCAAAAAAAATGCCCGCCATTTTATAATCGTAATGTTGGCCTGTATCGACAATTATTTCTTTAAAAGAGTCTCTCAAAACCCGAGATACAGCGGCAACCTTGATAAATTGAGGACGCGCTCCCACGATTGTAATTATCTTTTTGTTCATATTATTACTCCAATATAATTTATTTAGATCTTTTTTATAGTTTGATAAAATTCTTTAGCTAATTTACTCCATGTATGATGTTTTACAACATAATTTCTTGCCTTTTCCCCCGTTATCCTAGTCTGCGATTTATCTGCGGCATATTCGATCAATTGATTAGCTAAATTACTAACAAAATTCTCCTTAATTACAGTACCACCACCCGATTTCTCTAACGGTGTTCCATCCAAATTACACAACAATATCGTCGGTAATGACGCAGCCATATAATCAAACATTTTATTTGGACTAATCCCCCACTTAAATATTGGGGAATCCTCTAATGGCAGTAGTCCTACATTGACACGATCTAAAATGATTGGTATAAATTCCTTACTAACAGGATTAAGAAAAGTGACATTATTCAAAGATTCTTTTTCTTTTCTTTTTTGGAGTCTTTCTTTTTCTGCACCATTTCCAATTAGTAGGAAATGTATATTTTCTCTATTTTCTTCTTTCAAAACAGAGGCAGCATCTAAAACAGCATCTAGATTATTTGCTACTCCTAAAGTTCCTGTATATATCGCGAGAAATTTATCTTTATGCGTTGTTAAAGCTGATTCAACTTCAGAAGGTAGTTCCTTTTTCTCATCACTATCATACCTTTGTAAATCAGCACCATTAGGTAAATAAATTATTTTTTCGGAGTCAATCCCTTTACTTTCTATATAACCTCGGGCTTTATCAAATAAAATTATTATTTTATCAGACTTATTGTAAAGAAACATTTCTAATTTCCCTAGTAACCATACTAGTGGGCTTTTAGCAGAGACTTTGCCTAAATCAATGAGAGACTGAGGCCATAGATCTCTCTCCTCGAAAAAAAATAAACATTTTTTTTTATCCGCAACATAATAACCTAATAAAGCTGCCAACGGATGCATTAGTGATCCTATACATATATCAGGTTTCTCTTTGATTTTCATAGCCTCACGATATGCACCTAACGTATATACAATCATGTTATTTACTCTCTTTATATCATTTTTGATATATGATGGCGTTTTTATCCACACAAAACGTACACCAGAATAGTTCTCAAATAACGCCTTAGTATTATCATCTTGGATATGAATCTCTTTCCGGGTTTGATGATCAAATGAAGAAGCAAAAATCGTTACTTCGCAACCTAGCTTCACCAATTCCTTGGCCAGATCATAATGTCTAGTAATCCCACTAGTGCCTGGAGCTATTGCATAATGATTAAATATCCAAATTTTCATTTTCAAGCTCCTTGTATAAATTAAGTAATTTATTACTTTCAATTTCCCAGTTATATTTATTTTCTACCGCCAAACGACCGTTTTTCCCCATGATAGCTGCTCCTTCCGGATTGTTTACAATCCAGTTAATAGCAGCAGCAATAGCATCCTCGTCGGAGGGATCAACACAAATACCACAATTATTTTCCTCAACTATTGTTTTCCACAAGGGAAAATTGGAACAGATGACTGGAATACCTGCTGCCATATATTCAAACAACTTAATAGGTAAAGAATCAACAAACGTAACAATAGGTTGTAGAACCACTAATCCTGCGATACTTTGTTTATAAAGCTCTTTTATACCTTCTCTATCTATTTGACCAAGTTCTTTAACGTTTTGCCACTCCACTTGCTCTTGTAAAATATTCTTATATTCAATATTTGTGAATGTTCCAGCAAGTACTAATTGAGTGTTCGTTTTATACGAAGCACGAATCATTTGGTCAATACCTCTAACTTTGTTAATACCTCCTACATAGCATACCTGCTTACTCTTATTGTTCCATTCATTGGTAGTAGAAAATAGCTCAGACATTATAGGATAATTATTAATATTTACACTCTTACAACCAATTTCATCAAAACGTTTAGTAATCGTAGGCGTAGCGCCCACAATAATGCATTTTTTAGCTATTGCATTTTCTAATTTCTCTACCAAAAAAGAAATTATTTTTCTTAAGAAACGCGGTATCCAATGTTTAGATAAAATATCTCTTGGTAGATCCTCATGAACATCATAAATAACAATCTTTCCACTTAATCTTAATAATAAGGCATACGGTAATAACTCCGGGTCATGAAAGTGATAAATATCAGCATCTAAATTTTTAGCAACTTTATATACCTCTCGAGCTGTTGCTAACATTCGTTTCAATCTACCAGGTGATTTTTCTACAGAATAAATTTTAACTCCCTGAGTTATAGTATTTTTATAGCCGGTTACTACTAAATTTGTTTCGTATCCAGCCTCTGCTAAAGTAACACATTCCTTTAGGAATATTCTCACGTCTAAAGGGGAATGAACGGAAGTAAAGTGGCAAACTTTCATTAAATTTCAACCTCAAACCTTTTTTCCCAGAGTGCAATGCTATACAATCGCCATTTAGTCCTTTTATCAAGTGAATTAAATAGCCTCTGTAGTTTGTTCTTGTTAGATATGCTATCAAGAATTCTAGATTGCATTATTTCTTCAATCATAATTCCCTCATGCTTCTTTAACCATTGCTCTTCTGGAGCCTCGAAACCAAATTTATTTTTACGCCAAATGATTTCTCCAGGCATTTGTTTATCCATTACTTTTCTTAAAATCCATTTAGTCCAACCCTCATGGATTTTAACATTTCCCGGCAAAGATAAGGCGATGCCCAGGGTTTTATAGTCTAAAAATGGTAACCTAGCTTCAATTGAGTGGGCCATTGAGTTTTTATCTTCATATCTTAGCAATATAGGCAAATTCGAACTTCTGATTTCCAACTCTTGAAGTTCAAATTCATCCAGGCAAGCTTTTGAAAAGTCTTTGATATGCTGTGGTATTTGTGTTGGGAATTCCTTTAAATATCGATGTCTCCAAGAGTAAAATTTATATCTTAATGATGATGAAAGTCCACCAACTAAATACATTATAATATATTTAATATTCATTTTAGAATTATTCCGAGAGGAATCATTAATAGCTTTAAGAGCAGCTAGTAAACCTTTTTTTCTAAAAATTGTAGCGTAGTATGCGGCATAATATTTTTCATAACCAAGTAATGTTTCATCCCCGCCTTGACCATCTAAAAGTACGGTGATACCATTATCTTTTGCCGCTTTCATAACAAAATACTGCATAGTTAATGATGGACTACCGAAAGGTTCTTCTTGGGAATAGACTATATGATCTAAACTATTGACGAAATCTTCATACGTAGGTTCAGCCTTAATCCAATTCATTTGGCTATGATCTGCAACTATTTTGGCAAAACCAGACTCATCATTGTTACTTTGTGTGCTAACCGCTGTTATTGCAGAAAATGGTATGTCTGTTTTTTCATTATTGATCACGGCAGCAACCGTAGCGACACTAGAACTATCTAAACCTCCACTTAAACAAGTACCCACTTTAACGTCGGAACGAAGTCGTAATGCAATACCTTTCTTAAAAGCCTCACCATATAGCTTTTCACTTGATTCATAAGAAAGATTTTCTACTTCTGTTATTTTTTCTATTGAATAGTAACGATAAATCTTAAAACTATTTGCTTTTATATCATAAATTAGATTATGAGCCGCTGCTAACTTCCTTATATTTTGAAAAAATGTTTCTTCAGTATGATCGGAGTAATTTGAGATCAAAAAATCTAACAATATTCTTTTATTAACTTTTTTAGATGGGAGAAAAGTCAATAGTTGTTTGATTTCTGATCCAAAAATAAATTGATTATCATTATTGTAATAATAAAATGGTTTTACACCATATCGGTCTCTTGAACAAAAAATTTGCTGTTTTTTCTTATCAAAAATAGCAAAAGCCCACATACCATTAAACTTATTAACACAATCTGTTCCCCAATGGCAATAAGAAGCTAGGATCACTTCGGTGTCAGAGTTAGATTTAAATTTATAGCCGAATTCTTTTAATTCTTTTTTTAATTCTAAATAATTATAAACTTCACCATTAAATGTAATGGTATATTCATTATCCTGATAATGCATTGGTTGATGACCATCTGCTGATAAATCTAATATCGCCAGTCTCCGGTGCCCAAAAGCAAAATTTTGAAAACAGTAATATCCAGCTCCATCAGGTCCGCGATGTATAACAATATCCGTTATTTCTCTAATTAATTCTTCATTTACTGGGTTTCCCTTTTTATCAATAATTCCCGCAATCCCGCACATATAGTTCTCCTTATATACATTTATAATGATTTAACGTCTTTAATCTCTTTCATAAATTTAAAGATTATATTAATCATATTTGTAATGCTATAGTTTTTATGTTTATTTGAATACTTTGTGCTGGGTAACAAGTATATTATAATAAAACATAATAAAATTCCATGTGTGAGCATAGATGTAAGCAAGGAAGAATTGGCCAAAGTAAAGGAAGGTACGGCCAACATCATTGAAGCGAATCTATAATCTAAATCTTTTGAAATACTATCATATATCCATAGTACTAAAGCAAATAATATAGTATAAATAATAATTCCCCAATTACCAAAATTAGCAAATGCATCAGCCCAAATATTTGCATTAGCTTCCGTTGAAGGACTATTATAGTAAAAATCCCCGATTAGAAAAGGAGGCTGAACTGAATAAGGATACTGAACTATATTTCTAAATATAGAATGGCCAAGTAACGCCTTTGCATTTTCAGAAAAAAATTGATAATACTGGCCAGATAATAATCCAGGCATGACAATAGTTCTTTGTAACAATAAAGATGAGAGGATGTTAGAATTATTAAAATGGGTTACAATAGCTAATAAAACACTAAAAGCAGATCCCCATAAAAATATATTTGCTATTTTATCTCTTTTAAAGAAGGAAGTGATTATATAAATTAGAAAAATAAGAACGACAGAAAAGAATACACTTTTAAATCCAGTTATCGAATAAATAATTAATTGACCAACTAACCCCATCATTAGATAATAATAATTTCTTCTCATTAACCCTTCTATAATTATAACAGGATTTAGAATATTTGCTTGCCATCCTATTATATATGGCAATAATCCTCCCACCCTTGATAGTGTACTAATATAATTTGCTCTTATTGAATAAACCTCATTAAATGAAAAGTAATTTAATGATACTCCAAATGTAGAAACTATATATGCGCTGAATAATAAATTTAAAAAAAGAATAATTCCCCATATTAAAGGATAAGATATTTTAAGTTTTCTAACTTGTATTAATGGCAGCTTATAAATGAAAGCAATTAATATATACAGTATAGATAAACTAAACTGAAAAATTAATATGTTATCATATGACATTTGAATAGCATATAATGGTATTAAAATTGATGGAATCACCACTATAACATATAAAAGCCAAAATATGATCAAAGAGGGTCTTTTAAGATTAAAAGGCATACTTATTGAGGGCATCATCATAAGTACATAACTTATAAACCATGATATAACAGTTGGTTTAAAATAATGAAAACCCATGTACTTATATGAAGGTGAAATAATATGAATATACGACCAATCAAGTAAAATAATATATACTAAGACTCCCATTACTAATGATAGTCTATTAAAAAGATTAGTCATAGTTATCTCCTGTAACTTTTCTTTTCACTTGAATACTTTTAACTACTCTTAATAATAAAAATAAATAAAAACTATAAAGTACCACGTCATTTGCAACTAGAAATATAATACTAATGTATATGGATTCAAACTTCAAACTATAAACCAATAAACCAACCGTGGTTATTAAATAAGAAATTTGCCAAATAGCCATAATTTCTTGTTTTTCACAAATTATAAAAACCGAACTTAAGGGTGATACAATAAATCTTATAGCTATCGCAAAAGACATCAATTGTGCTATTTCTCCAGCAAATCTCCAATTACTTCCAAAAACTATTCCAAAAATCCATGGTGAAAACTGCATAAGTATAAGTAAAATTAGAGAAAAGAAGCTCAATTTTTTTATAACTTGTATTATAATGTGGTGAATATTTGCTTCCTCACGATAGGCCTCAGAAATTTTTTGTAAGAATACTTGAGACAATGAGTTTCCTATTAACGAAATAGGGATGTTTACCATTCTATAGGCTAATCCAAAAGAACCAGTAACACCTAATCCAAACATTTTAGTAAAAAAAAACGTTGGAAACGCAGCAGCGAAATTATCAATAATGGAAGTACCAGCGTTTATAAGTGGTAGTTTCCTATGTTTAACTATTTGATTTATTACCGTCTTAAATGAGAACTTAAAATCTTTAAATTCATTTGCTAGTACAACAGATACTAAGTATATTGTAAGAGATAAATTAGCGAGTAGATATCCAAGGATTAATCCATAGTTAGTATTTATAAGATAGTATAAAATAATTTGCAAAAAAGACATCAAAATTATTTGTAGAAATTTAGATCTTGCAAGCAAATTATACTTTTGTGTTCTTATCATCAAATAACTAACAGCTTGAAAAAAGCCTAACACTATAATACCTAAAGAAAAAAATATATTTAGCCCTTCTAACTTCATCATTGAGAGTAAATAATCATCAAAAATTAAGAATATTATAAAAGTAATTACACCGACTACAATTGATATTATGGAACAAAGAAAAAACAAATGTTTTGCTTCATCTTGTTTTTCAGGCAAGACAATGGCTTGTTCGTAGCGTAAACATGCTATTACCATCAGTATAGACATAATCATACTAAAATTTTGATAAATACCAAATTGTTCAGCGGAGTATAGTCTTGTAATAATTGGTAACGTAATAAAACCGATGAATTGTGCCAGTATTGTCCCAGTCATTAAAGTAAGGATATTTTTTAAAAATCTATTTTGTAAGTAATTTTTTAATTTGAACAATACTGACACATCATCACCTCTTTACAACAAATAATAATTACCTTTGAAATCAATCTTGGCCATTGCATTTCGTGTATCAAGAATGAAATTAGAAAGTTTTGCAACAACTTCATAATCAAACGCAGAATGATCGGTTGTAATAATAGTTAAATCACAATCAGAAATAGTTGCTAGATCTAATGATTCGTAACTTTTCCCATTTCTTTTAAACGAAGGTATATGGTGGTCGGTATAAGAGATACTTGCACCTTTTACCTCTAATATGTCAATAATGTTCAGAACAGGAGATTCTCTTATATCATCTATGTCTTTTTTATACGCTACCCCAAGCAAGTGAATTTTTGAACCTTTTAGTGCTTTAGACTTTTCATTTAAAATATCTGCTGCTTTATTAACAACGAATTCCGGCATACTATTATTGATCTCGCCAGCAAGTTCAATTAACCTTGTGTGATAATTGTATTCACGAGCTTTCCATGTTAAATAAAAAGGATCTATCGGAATACAGTGACCACCTAGTCCAGGCCCTGGATAAAAAGCCATAAAACCATATGGCTTTGTTTTGGCTGCATCGATTACTTCCCAAACATTAATACCCATCTTATCACATAAAATTGCCATTTCATTAGCTAATGCAATGTTAATATGTCTAAATGTATTCTCATAAATCTTTTCCATTTCAGCTATTGCTGGACTGGATACTTCATGTACATCTCCTTCTAATACGGATGAATACATTGTAGAAGCTACTTTAGTACATTGTGGAGTGATGCCACCTACAACTTTTGGAGTATTCTTTGTATTATAATGTTTATTGCCTGGGTCAACTCTTTCGGGTGAATAGGCTAAAAAGAAATCAGTACCACAAACTAAACCACTTGCTTCTAGTATAGGTTTTACTAATTCCTCAGTAGTACCCGGATAAGTTGTACTTTCTAGAACCACAAGCATGCCTGGATGAATAAACTTGGCTATTTCCTTAGCTGAATTTTCTACATAGCTAGTATCTGGTTGTTGATAAATATCAAGAGGGGTTGGTACACATATTGCAACAGCATCTACATCTTGTATAAAAGAATAATCAAGCGTTGCTCTCAATTTTTTTTGTTCAACAATATGTTTTAAATCCTCTTCGACAACATCACCAATGTAATTTATTCCTTTGTTAACCATATCAACTTTTTGAGCCTGTACGTCAAATCCTATAACTTCAAATCCTGCCTTTGCTTTTTCAACAGCTAATGGAAGACCGACATACCCTAATCCAACAACACCGATTACGGCTTCTTTTTTTTCAAGCTTTTCAATTAATCTTACAGAGTATTCATTATTCATATGTTAGTTTCCTTTCTTAACATTTGAAAAAAAATCTTTTATTGTCGATATAATATATCGCTGATCCTCGATAGTTAACTCAGGATATAGCGGCAAAGCCATCGTTCCACTAGACGAATTTTCAGCGTTAATCAGAGTACCTAATTCGTATCCTAAGTTTAAGTATACATTCTGACGATGTAGTGGTACAGGATAGTACACTCCAGAGGATATACCCTTCTCAGACAAATACTTCATCAATTCATCCCTATAGTCTGTATGAATAATATAAAGATGATAAATAGTTTCTCGATCTTCTTTAATGTATGGAGTTCTTAACGGAAGTCCGACTAAAGCTTCATCATAAATTTTGGCTTTTTCTCTACGAGCCTGGTTCCAATGATCTAAATACGGTAACTTTATACTTAGCATTGCTGCCTGAAGTGTATCCAGTCTACTATTATATCCAATCATGGAATGATAATATTTGGGATTACTTCCATGTACTCTTAATATTCTAAGCTTTCTTGCTAACTCATCATCATTTGTGATTACCATCCCACCGTCCCCGTATCCACCGAGGTTTTTAGTTGGAAAGAAAGAAAAAGTCCCAGCTGTTCCTATCGAACCAATTTTTTTTCCCTTATAAACTGAACCCATTGCTTGGGCGGAATCTTCAATAACATAAAGACTATGCTTATTTGCAATTTCCATTATTTCATCCATATCAACAGGCTGGCCGAAAATATGAACGGGTAATATTGCTTTTGTTTTTGGTGTTATTGCCTTTTCAATGTTTTTAACATTAATGTTATAAGTATCTGGGTCAATGTCCACAAAAATAGGAGTCGCTCCAACTTGAGAAATTACCTCTGCCGTTGCGAAAAATGTAAATGGAGTTGTGATAACCTCATCACCATGACTAATACCTAAAGCATCTAGTGTGAGAAGAAGTGCATCAGTTCCATTAGCCAAACCGATTGCATGCTTTACATTACAATATTTTGCCACTTCATCTTCAAAATTTTTTACCTCAGGTCCCATGATATAGTTTCCACTTTTTAGAACATTTTTTGTTACAGAAAGAATCTGCTCTTCAATTTGTTCATACTGAGCTGTCAAGTCTAACAGAGGAATATTTTTCTTTTCCATTTTAACACCACATTTCTTATAATTATGAAGGAATTAAGTTACTGGATTCGGCTGATTTGTAGATCGCCAAAACTAATTTTAATGCTTCTTTTCCATCTTCACCACTAACTAAAGGGATTCTATCTTTTTGCAAAACACATTGAGCCATATCTTCAATAATCAAATAATGCCCTGACTCTCCGTATGGATTGTTATCAATTTCAAGTACTTTTTCTTTTAATGATTCTTCCGAATACCCTTCTATTTGAATATGTTTTACCCAATTCGCAGTCGTTCCTCCAATAATAACTGTCCCCTGTTCCCCAAAAACACTAATGGATTCCTCTAGGTTCTTGGGATAAATCGTTGCAGCTGCTTCAATGATTCCTAAGAACCCTTTCTTAAACTTAAGTATTGAAACTGCAACATCTTCAGCCTCAATTTTACGTAATCTAGTTGCTGTAAAACTTTTGACTTCATCAATTTCTCCAAACAACCATATTAATAAATCTAAATTATGAATAGCTTGATTCATCAGAACTCCACCATCAAACTCTTTAGTACCTCTCCATGCTGCTTGATCATAATATGCTTGATTTCGATTCCATCTAACCGTTGCATTTACATGACTTATTTTACCAAGTGATTCTTTTTCCATTTCTTCTTTTAATAATTGTACAGCAGGTCTAAATCGATTCGGATGAACTACTGATAATTTCACTTTATTTGCTTCACACGCCTCGATTATTGCATTAGCATCTTCTAATGTTAACGCGATTGGTTTTTCTACAACGACATGTTTTTTATAACTAGCTACCATAACTGCTAGCTTTTTATGCAGTCCACTTGGGGTACAAATATTAACAACATCAATATCGACTTGCTTTTGAAGCATTTCTTCTAAATCCAAATAGCCTTCCACATTGTATATTTCTTTAAATTCGTTTAGTCTATCTACATTCGTGTCGCATACAGCTACTAATTCTGTAATGCTAGACTTTTCAATAGATTCTATGTGCTTTTTGGCAATGTGTCCGCATCCAACAATTGCAAATTTTATTTTCCTCATCGATTCATAATTCCCTCCTTCTAAATTATATACTTTTCTTTAAGGCTTCATAGACTGTAAATGGTGGATTCCAATTTATCTTTTCCTTGATTTTCGTATTACTTACAGTAAGATCATTGGTGAGTTTTTTAATCATTTCTTCTTTACGTAATAATCTTCCTATAAATTTCAAGATATTTACGGGAATGGGTAACGAAACTATAGATTTGTTTAAGTTTTTAGAAATTTCATTTACTAACTCCGTAGTTGATATAGCTTCATTATCAGAAACATGAAAAATATTTCCATTTGAAGCAGGGTCATTGATTACTGAAATGATGGCATCAACTAAATTTTCAATAAAAATAAAGCTTCTTTTATTTTCTATTGCTCCTAAGGGATTTGGAAACCCACTCTGAACTAAATTACTTATTTTCTTAAAATTCCCGGGTGCTTCTTTTCCATATACCATTGGAGGTCGTAAGATCACCCAGTTTATCGATTTTTCTGTACAAAAGGATTTAATTAAATTTTCTGCTTCCCATTTTGATACCCCATAAGGAGTACTGGGTCTAGCTTCGGTTTCTTCCGTTAGATGAGCAACTTCATCTTCTCCTAACGCAGCAATGGAACTTAAATAAATGATTTGTTTTACATTCTTATTTGAAGCGGCAAGCAGTAATTTTCTTGTTCCATCTACATTGACACGTCTAAATTCCTCAAGTGGTGTTTTTGCATTATCCTTCATAACGTGCACTCTTGCGGCAAGATGAATGACGATATCCACATCATCCATAATAGAATCCCAAAAGAAAGTTTCTATCGAACCATCAATTTTAGCATGCTGCACATTTATCAACGTTTCACCTGAAAATACATTGCTTCTTGATGCCGCGATGACATTGTAATGCTTAGATAATGCTCTTACTGTTGCCTGGCCAATATATCCTGAAGCCCCAGTTACTAAAACTGTTTTTATTTCATTCACCCCGATCGTTAAAAGTTCATGTTAACAAGTTTTTCAATTTCTGCTTTCTCTTCAGGATACTTAGCTAGTAATTTATCGTATAAAATTTGATTAGTTTGTTGAAGCTTAATCAAAGTAGCTAAATACCATCTTGTAGTATATCGATGAATTGGCAAATCCATTTTTTCCGATACACCTTGATAAAATATATTTACAGCCTGTGCAAACTCACCACGCGCATAATATACTTTTCCCACTTCAAAAGCTATGTTAGGTGAAATATAGAATGCTTTGTCTAGTTCTACACCTTTTGGCAAATTGGTTAACTGTTTCTGTTTTAAACCAATTTGATTATAAAGCTCAGTTATTTTGTTAAAATGATCATCCATTGATCTGTTATCATTCTTTAATCTTGCTGTATCCCATAATAAACCATGTATAGATATCATTTTTTCATAAAATGCCAAATTCCATGAAGAGTTATTTAGGCCTTTATATGCTACTTCCAAAGCCCTTTCTAAATCACCCTGATTATATAAATTAAAGTATTCCCTTTCAATCAATAAAGGGTTGTATTTTTCTTTTGGCATAATAACATTTAAAGTATCAGATATTTGATTATTCCAATCCACAGATTTAGTTTGATTATATAGTTGATTTAATAAGTCAATTTTTAGCAAATTATAATGAGTATGGTATGGCATAATCTCCAATGCTTTATTCAAATTTGTAGATACAATATTATAATCTTTTGTTGTTTCTAAATTTATCACAGCTTTACTATAATAGTTATGTGCTTTAAGAAACCCTACTGAGTACACCATCATGATAAAAAACACAATGAGCGAAAAGCCAACATAACTGTATCGATAGAAGTTATTTTGATCCCATTTAAATTGGATAGCAAATCCGCTGGAAACGGATGCTAGACAACCTAAACACAGAAAAAGGATAATTCCAATAAATATAAAGCTCATATTGAAATCCAGTGTACTGTGTGCAAGTAAAGAAATTGCTATGATAAAAAATATAAAAGAGCTTTTTACATTCTTATCTTCATTTTTTAAACTAAATCTAACAAAGCCCACTAGAATCATAACTGTTATTGTAATAAAAAATAATAAACCAAACAATCCTACTTCATTTAAGTATTGCATATAGAAGCTATGAGCTTGTCTGCTTACATATGGGTAACTCTGAAACTTTTCATAAAGTGCGGACCAAGCCCCTCCACCTGATCCAAATAACGGATGTTCCTTAAATATTGACCATGAATCTACATAGAAAGTGTTTCTGGAATAAGCACTACTTTGTTCCAAGCTAATATTACCGATACGTTCCTGCAACTTTCCTGGTAGAAGTCCTTTGATATAATCAAAGCTTGCTAACGTTATGATTAATATTAGTATTAAAAAACCCGGAATTAAAAATCTAAACGATTTTTTTTCAAATTTTTCAGTATTTATTTTTATTAATTGCTTATCAATAAAAATAATGATAAATGCCGAAACAAGAGACAGCAGTGATAATGTTATTAAAGTAATCAATAACTGATTATTAGTAGTACCTTGTACCAGTTCAGCCTGATAGCGCGTCATCATATTAAGAATGGATAGTGAACAAATACCTGATATCAATAAATTAAAAATAAATTGCAGTTGATTTCGAACAGATATAAAGAATAAGAAGAATATCAATAGAAGTGGAATAAAAATCATAGCCCCACGAGAAAATGTAAGAAAAAAGGAAATAAATATGGGTACAAGCATTAATGCATTTACAAATTTGCTTAAGATATTATTGTTAATTGTTATTAAAAATGATGCTGCGAAAAGTACTCCCATTAGCAATGCCGCATAAGTATTAGGATATTGAAATACACTCGTAAGACGTTGGTTTAATACAGCATCTCTATAATTAATGTATCCGAACCAATTGATCAGCCCAAACAACACTATCATGTAAAAAACGGCCATTAAAATCAAAACCAAAACATTCGAATAACGCAATTTATTTGTAAGGAATAGTCCGATTAAAAAGAAGGAGGTATAGAGTAAACTAATAAAAATAGCCACTTGAGCTGAATGATATGATGCAGGAGAACCCAAAAATGAGACCAAGTAACTTAGCGGTATAACGAAAATAACTACGCCATAGAATGCTTTGTTACTGAAAGCTTCTTTGTTAATGAGGATATGAAACGAAAGTATCCCTAAAATAATTGCCCCAAAAACAAAAGAACCAAACAACGGCCCATCAAACACGGGAGAATTACCATTAAAAAGCCCCCGATAAAAAGGCGTAATCATTAAGAAGCAAAAAACCATTATAATAAGTGTCCAATATATTATTCCATTACTCTCTAATTTACTATTTTTATTGACTTTATATTTGTTAGCCATATAACAGTTCCTTTTTTATTTACTTTTTCGATTAATTCCTGCTACAACCTCTAAAGAAGCTTGTAACGCTTCTTCTCTTGCCCTGTTTATTGTTTCAGCGGATACGTATGCGGGTAGAATTTTTTGTAATGTTGCTTTAACTTCTGCTGGGCCAACATTGCCATCCTTTAGAACTAGAGCCTCAATAGTCTCAATAATCAATTTCATTGTTTCATCTGATAAGTTCGTTGGCATTCCTACGTATATACGATCATGTTTTGTAGCACTTGTTCCTTCTTCATTAGTTAGCAGCTCTTCAAACAACTTTTCACCAGGTCTAATTCCTGAATAAACGATTTCGATATCCTTGTGAGGTTCTAACCCAGATAATTTAACCAAATCGATTGCTAAATCAGATATTTTCACAGGTTTCCCCATATCTAAGATGAAAACCTCTCCACCCATTGCTAAAGCACCTGTCTGAATGACTAGTTGAACAGCTTCAGGAATTGTCATGAAATATCTAACCATTTCTGGATGAGTGATGGTAACTGGACCACCCTCTTGAATCTGCTTTTTAAATATAGGGATAACACTCCCCCTACTTCCCAACACGTTTCCAAACCGGACAGCGGAAAACTGAGTATCACTTACCTTGTCAAGAGATTGGATTATTAATTCTGCAATTCTTTTGGTTGCCCCCATTACATTTGTGGGATTTACAGCTTTATCTGTAGAAATCATAACAAATTTTAATGCGTTGAATTCATGTGCACATTCGGCTACATTTTTAGTTCCAACTATATTATTCTTAACAGCTTCCATAGGGTTTTTTTCCATTAGAGGAACATGTTTATGCGCTGCCGCGTGAAACACCACTTCAGGCTGAAAATAACTGAAGACTCTTTTTAATCTTCCCTTATCCTGAATATCTGCAATGATGGGCTCAATAATTAATTCAGGGTGTTTTTTCTTAAGCTCAAGTTCAATCTCATAAATGCTGTTCTCACCATGACCCAATAACAAGAGCTGTTTCGGACCAAAATTGGCTATTTGCCTACATAACTCGGAACCTATCGATCCGCCTGCCCCTGTTACTAGCACAACTTTGTCATAAAGATACGACGCTATTTCATCTAAATTAATTTTCACTGGTTCTCTGCCTAGCAAATCTTCTACGCTAACGTCCCTAATATGGCTTATACTTAATTTCCCCGTGATTAAATCATTTATTCGTGGGACAATATTGATTTTGGCTCCCGTTGTTCTACAAATATCTATGATTTCAATTAACTCAGCTCTAGTTGCAGACGGCATTGCAATAATGATGTCTTCGATCATTAGTTTTTCTACAACAGCCGGAATGTTATGCCTATTACCAAGAACAGAGACACCTTGTATTTCTAACTTATATTTTTTAGGATCGTCATCAATAAAAGCGACAGGAAAATAAATGGAATTAGTGGTATGCTTCATTTCTTTTAAAACCATGCTTCCAGTATTGCCGGCTCCAATTATTAAAGCTCTACGGTGATGTGGTTGTTGCTTATAATGGGCTGACCTAAAAGATCTCCAAAGAAACCTAGAACCGCCAACGCCGAAAATAGTTATTAAAGCCGAGATAATATATATGCTTCTAGGCACTATAATTTCTGGTATATAAAATTTAACAATATAATGATGAAAGATAAAAAAAACAGAAGTTGAATATAAAACAGATTTCAAAATTGTTACAATGTCCCCTACACTAGCATATTGCCATAGGCGTTTGTAAATATTGTGATAAAAGAAGAATAATATAGTAATGAAAGTTTGCATGAAAATTACATACGGCAAATAATCAATAAAAGGCGATTTAATGTCAAAATCGAACCTTAGTAAAAAAGCTATATAAACCGAAAGAGAAACAGTCATTACATCTATTAATACCAATAGAACCTTCCTTTGATATCTGTTCATGCTTACCCCCCGTGCCATTTATACATTGAGGCTAGTTCCGTTCGAAGCAGACTTCAACGAAATTCCTGCTCTTACCCATAAAAACCTTACTATAACGATGAATATTGAAAGCAGTCCGCCGAGGAATATCGATATAATATATATTAAAGTCTTATTGGGACCGGTTGGTTCAGTTGGCTCAATTGCTGATGTAATAACTACCACTTGGTCTGTTGTTATATACTGTTGTTGTGTAGAATTTTTACTGTGTTCAGTATCTTGTAATTTATTAATATTATCTTGATTCTCTTTAATCCTTAGCTCATAATTTTCTTTCTCGGCACTAAGCTTGCTTATTTTTAACATTTGTTCATTTATCTTATTCTTCATATCGATATATACAGGATTAACTTGCTCAGAATCAAACGAGATGGCACCTGTATTTTTACTTGATTGTTTCATTTCTTCATTCACGATTGAATGAAGAAATGGATCTTCCGCCAATGAACGTTTAACTGTGACCTTCTCAGGAGTACTTACCAACTCATTCTTAGCCTGCTCATATTCTTTGTTTAAAGCGGCTAGGTCATTCTCAATAGTGGTAATAAGCTTTTTGTTCTCGAGGATAAAGTCCAGTCTGTTAGAAATATCAATGGTAGCCGCTAGTTCATGTGCAATATAGTTAGCTATTTCTACTGCGATTTCCGGTTTATTATTTTGAGCTTTGATTGTAACTAAATTCTCTCTTGTAAGCTCCACTTTAACAGCCTTTTTTAAGCTTCTTACCGCAGAAGTGTACTTAAGTTGATTTTTCATTTTTTGAATTGTTCTTTCACTTTCCATTTGTGCAACTAATGCGTTAAGGTCCTTTAGTTGACTATTCTCTGTTGTTTTTATCTGGTTAACTGTAACTAAAGTGTTGGCTTCGTAGACGGGACTTACGATAAAAAATGAGTAAATACTTGATATTAGTAATGAAGTAATAAGTATAGCTATGATTAAATTTTTACCCTTCCATAAGGCTACTACAAGTTCAGATAACTTAATCTCTTCCTGCGGCATTGATTTCTCTCTCCTTAGACAAAATCAAACAAAATACTACTAGATTCTCTTATACTTTAACAAGTATACTTCTTACATTGAGCATTAACAAGTTGAAATACTTGCATTCATTACCTAAAAAGAAGTTAATTCCCCGACAAGATATGAAGAACTACCAATGTTTTTTTATTAAACTTGTTCGTTTATCAGGCTTCTTTCCGATCCCGCAGTTTGCTATGCTCTACTTGGAAAGCAGCGTAGGGGCGAGTATACCTTCATCAGGCGCACCAAATATCGCTTCAGCGGTCCGGGATACTTATAACAAATCGACTTTTAGCTTCGGAAATAACTTATTCATTTCATGAGGAAGCGATTTAGCTCCTTATTGCGTTCTTCTATTAAAAGCGGATTTCAACACACCTATGCATTATAGCTCCACATAGACTTAGCTCGTAAACGGACATGTACCGGTTAGAATATGCTCGTTTACCAGACACACTGCACACAAAAAACTGACCTTAAGAACATATGCCTCCTTAAGCCCTAACCTTTACCCACAGCAGCGACACTCGCATAAACCCTCTGCCAGCTCGCACTCATCTGCTCCAGATGAGGACTCGCCTCCACATCCATGTACTGCAAAACATCTTCCCTCTGCTTCCCAGCAGCCTTCCCCCTGCTACTCCGCCGAGGAGCATCCTTCTCGCTATCATTTTTTTTCCCTCTCGCCATCTACTTCCACTCCCCCTTACTTCCCAATCCACTCACGTCTTAGAGAAAACAACTCCCGCAGCTCGCCCGTAGACATCTCAGTAACCCAGTTCTCGCCCGCACCTACGATCTGTCTACTGAGGCCGGATTTCTTCTCGATCATCTCGTCGATCCGCTCTTCCAGTGTGCCCAGGGTGACAAACTTATGCACCTGCACGTTGCGCGTCTGTCCGATCCGGAACGCACGGTCTGTGGCCTGGTTCTCCACAGCCGGATTCCACCACCGGTCGAAGTGGAACACGTGGTTGGCCTCCGTCAGGTTAAGCCCTGTTCCCCCGGCCTTAAGGGAAAGAATGAACACCCCACTGGCCTCATCTCTTGAACGGCCCGAACCAGGCTCCTGGAACTGTGCGATCATCTCATCCCGCTTCTTCTTCGGTACGCCACCATGCAGGAACGGCACCGCCTGTCCGAGCTCCCGCTCCAGAATTCCCTGAAGCAGCATACCCATCTCCACGAATTGCGTGAAGATCAAGCATTTATCGCCTTCCGAACGAAGCTCGTCAATCATTTCCAGCAGCCGTGTGACCTTCGGTGATCGGCCTTCCTCTTCTCCTAGCGTCGCGGCGCCTTGCTCCTTCAAATACAGTGCAGGATGATCGCAGATTTGCTTCAGCTTGGTTAGGGTGGCGAGAATCAATCCCTTTTTCTCCATGCCGGTAAGCTCATCGATTCGATTCATTAACGATTCTACAACGTTCTCGTACAAAGAGGCCTGTTCCACGCTCAGGGATACGTACGCCTTGCTCTCCGTCTTATCCGGCAGATCGAGCTGAATGGCCGGATCCTTCTTAACACGCCGCAGGAGGAAAGGCCGGATCAAACGCTGCACTTGCGCCACAAGCTCCGTATCCCCACTCTTCTCAATAGGATTGACGAATTTATGCGCAAATTCATTCAAAGTGCCCAAGTACCCCGGATTCATAAAGTCAAAAATGGACCATAGCTCGGTCAGCCGATTCTCGATCGGTGTTCCTGTCAACGCGATCCGATGCCCTGCCTCAAGCTTTCTGATCGCCGAGGATTGCTTGGTGTAGGCGTTCTTGATATTTTGTGCTTCATCTAGTCCGATCGACTGCCAGCGCACCGAGGAGAGCTCCTGCTCGTCCAACTGGGCAAGGGTATACGAGGTCATCACAAGATCATACCCCGCTATCGAAGCTGCAAAATCTTCCCCCTTCGCCCGCTGCGGCCCGTAATGAAGGTGTACACGCATCGACGGAGCGAAGCGCTCCAGCTCCTTCTGCCAGTTCCCGAGGACAGAGGTCGGGCAGATTAATAGGGCAGGGGCCGTCTGAGGACGCCCAGCCGCCTGATCCTGCTCCTTTGCCCCTAGGAGATACGCTATGAACTGTACGGTTTTACCAAGGCCCATATCGTCAGCTAGACATGCCCCAAGTCCGAACCTACGCATGAACAACAGCCAAGACATCCCTTCCTTCTGATACCTGCGTAGATCCGCTTGAAGCATCGCAGAAGGCTCCGCAATCGGAATGCGCTCCGTCTGCTCCAACTGATGCATGATTTCGGCTACGTGCTTGTTCAGCTCGACTTCGATCCGAAGCAGCTCCTCCTGCTCACCACCATCCTGTGCCCCCTCAGGGGTTCCGAGCAAATGAAGCTCCATGACCTCCCGGAAGGTGAGTCCGTCCTTCTCCACCCGCTTCATGGCCTGCTGAAGCTGCTTCAGGAAGGCAGGGTCGAGCTGAACCCATCGGCCGCGGATGAATAGAAGCCGTTTTTTCTCCGCCGTAATCTGCAGAAACTCTTCTTCGCTGAGCTCGACGCCCCCCATGGCAATTTTCCAATCGAATTGAATGATTTGATCGAGCCCAAACATGGAGCTGCGAGCCGAGCCAACAGACGATTTCAGCTTCGCCTTGAGCCGCGGCTTCTGTCTCTTCAGCTCTTCCCACCACGCAGGAAGCATAACGGAATACCCCGCCTGCAGCAGCTTCAGACTGCCCTCGTTCAAGAAATCCCACGCCATTTCATCGCTAAGGTCGCTCACGACTTCACCCGATGCACTCTCAAGCTCCGGCAGGATGCCTAGCAGCCGCTCTAGATGCCCAGGAATCCGCTTTTCAACCTGTTCCTTCCATTCCTCCGGAAGCTGCGTTACCGCCAGGACATCTGCCACTCCCGGCTCCGACTCCACCAGAAATCCGGCTCTCTGCTTATCCTGCAGTACGAGACGAAGGCGCCAATCCTCCAAATCCGACCCGTCAGGTTCAACCAACTGGAAACAGGTGCGAAACGGAACCTCATCCTTTTTCCACTCGACTGCGGTTAACCATTCATCTTCACTCAACATAAATCCGCTGACACGCGTCTCGCGTTCTTCCTCGTCCAATTCTTGCAGCTGCGGCACTTCCGCAACAAGCTCCTCCCAAGCTTCGGTTACACTAGCCTCCTCGCGAATCAGCTGCACAAGAGCCGAGCTAAACCATGCGTCCACATCTATCAACATCCCGGACGCCTGCTCCCGCAGCTCCGCGAACGCCCTCTCCTTCTCTTCCGGCAGCATCAGCCTCCAACCGGGGGTACCCTTCTGCCAAGACTCGCTGTCCGGGACATACCAGCCCTTCTCAAGGGCTTCTAAGAAAACCCGTGCTGCATGACCTGCTAATTCCAACCCACCGCTCCATTCGACAGGCAGATGCAGCATCGCAGCTGGAGCCGCCAAATACTCAGCCGCCGCCCAAGGTGAGAGAAGAAGCGCATGCTCGAGCTCTTGAACTCCCTGCTTCAGTGTAGCTCCATAGAAGCTGCGATGATGCCATGCAAACAAACCAACCCGCAGCTCATGAACAGGCAAACGTGCCCCGTTCTCGCCTTCAGCCCACATTGCCCATTCTCCGCTCTCCAGCTGCCGGCCTTGCACCTGAATCGTCCTGATTCCTTGCATCAGCTCTCCCCTCCCTTCTTCAGCTTGCCTAGCTCCTCCTGAAAAGCACGCAGTCTTGCATACTTCTGCGTCAAATGCTCCAAATACTTCTCCCAACGATCAGTTTGCTTAAGAGAACGATAATGCTGCCTCAGCTTCCGCAACAAGCGGATCGCCGTTTTGTAGGCTTGTCTATTTTTCAAAGCGATGTTCTGCTCCGCACTAAGATGATACCAAGGCAGCAGCAGCTCCCTTTGCTTCGTTTCGATTTCCTTGAAATCAGCCACCCGGTAATCGAGTGGCGAATAGCCGGCGGCCATGTTCATGTCGATCCATTCCCGGTACTGCCCCCGTTCCATCAGGTACGTGGTGTAATAATCGTGGCTGCCCGGCAATGCTGCAAACACTGCTTGCCTCCACTGGCTCTCTACAGGACGATGCTCCATCAGCTTCTCCCAGAACGAAAAATAAACGGGAATCACCCCGGCCCCCGTATGACGAGTTTTGGGCAGCAGCCATTCCAACCACATCTGCAATCGGTCCCAAGTACCTGAGTGCACCATCCCGTGAAGGTATGGAAAAAGAAAACCGAACGACTTGCTGTACATGCTTCCGATCAGCCTCATAGCACGCTGGTCCTCCTGTACCCGCATCTCGAAGAACAGCAGCGCCAGCTTTAATCGGTCGGTATAGTGAGGAGAATCCGTTCCCGTTGTTTCCTCCAGGGCTTGATGCAGTCTCTCGATTTCCTTGTCGACCAGTGCCTGTACCTGTGGCGTAAGCAGCAAGCCCCATATCATCGCATACACGTCCGACCAGTACATATAGCTTGATTCTCTGGGAAAAGCATAGGCGGCCAAGGATTTCGCCGTCCCCTCTGCAAAGGACAATACGAGCACATGGCCAGACCCTCCATTGAGCTCATGAAGTCGGCTGGAAATCTCATCGTAGCATTGATTGGCGATCCTTTTATATTGATCCACCAACTGATAGTAATGACCGTAATGGTAACGATAATGATGCTGCTGAACCGAATCCGTCAGCCTCATAACAAACAGATACACCTGGATCTCATATATAAGTCGATAAGCTGGCTCCCACATCTCCGCGATAGGATGAAGCTCCTCGGTAATCTGCGGAAGCAGCTTAGGCAGGTCATGGGGCTTGGCAAAGCGTTCCACTCGATAACGGCTCTCAAAGTAACGCTGCCACTCAATCGGCATGCCTTGCTCACTAGGAGGAGGGATCATCTCTTCCTTGGAAACCGTCGCCGTTCTCCCCTTCGCAGAAGCCGCAGATAGCAATGGTAACCCCCGGCTTGCCATCAGCTCGTTCAGTGCGTTCATCGCATCGGTCGTACCTCGGACAGACCTTTGTCCCCACGCATTACCTCCCGGCTTCAGCAGCTTATAAGGATCCATCCCCAATTTCTCGCATAATTCAAAGATCAGGGCAGCCATATGCTTGCAGTAACCGTCATAAGGACAATCGCACTCGCTTTGCGGCAGCTTATTCAGGTTGACCTCCACATTATACACATCCGTACCGGCCACGCTACCATAAATAACTCCGCTTTCTTCATAATCCGCCGATAAGACGGCACCTCTCTGGAAATAAGCCCAGCCCCGCTCCAGAATGGAATAGGAAAAATAACGATAAACCAATTGGGTCAGCTCCGCCATGGTCAGCTGCACGATCTGTCACCTCCGTTCGGCATTTTGTTCGCATAACCTATATTATAGCATGCAGAGCCGTGACAGCATACAAAAAGGCAGCACCCCCGTTACCGGGAATGCTGCCCTTGAGCAGGGTCGGATATTAGAATCCGCCCATGCCACCCATACCACCCATGCCGCCCATATCAGGCATAGCAGGCTTATCTTTTTCTGGCTTGTCAGCGATAACCGCTTCAGTTGTCAGGAACATAGCCGCAACGGAAGCTGCGTTCTGCAATGCGGAACGAGTTACCTTCGCAGGGTCAACGATACCCGCTTCGAACATGTTCACCCACTCGCCGGATGCTGCGTTGTAGCCGATGCCTACAGCTTCCTTCTTCATGCGCTCAACGATGACGGAGCCTTCTTGACCTGCGTTAGCAGCGATCGTACGTACAGGCTCTTCCAGAGCGCGCAGAACGATGTTTACGCCGGTTTGCTCGTCGCCGCCTACTTGTACTGCCGCTACAGCATTGTATACGTTCACGAGGGCTGTACCGCCACCGGATACGATACCTTCTTCAACCGCTGCGCGAGTTGCGTTCAGAGCGTCTTCGATGCGAAGCTTGCGCTCTTTCAGCTCAGTCTCTGTTGCAGCACCTACTTTGATTACTGCTACGCCGCCAGCAAGCTTAGCAAGACGCTCTTGCAGCTTCTCACGGTCGAAGTCGGAAGTAGTTTCTTCCAGCTGGGAACGGATTTGGGATACGCGTGCGCCGATATCCTTCTTGTCGCCAGCGCCATCAACGATGATGGTGTTTTCTTTCGTTATGCGAACTTGACGAGCGGAACCGAGCTGGTCAGGACGAGTAGATTTCAGCTCGAGGCCGAGCTCCTCTGTGATTACTTGGCCGCCGGTCAGAGCAGCAATATCCTGCAGCATAGCTTTGCGGCGGTCGCCGAAGCCAGGTGCTTTTACCGCTACGCATGTGAAGGTACCGCGCAGTCTGTTCACTACGAGTGTAGCCAGCGCTTCGCCTTCTACGTCTTCAGCGATGATCAAGAGCTGCTTACCGGATTGAACAACCTTCTCCAGAACAGGCAGGATCTCTTGGATGTTGCCGATTTTCTTATCTGTGATCAAGATGAACGGGTTCTCAAGAACAGCTTCCATCTTGTCAGTGTCAGTAATCATGTATGGGGAGATGTAGCCGCGATCGAACTGCATACCTTCTACAACTTCCAGCTCCGTAGCGAAGCCCTTGGACTCTTCTACGGTGATAACGCCGTCCTTGCCTACTTTTTCCATAGCTTCGGCGATCAGTTGACCAACTTCATCGTCAGCAGCGGAGATCGCAGCAACTTGAGCGATGGATTGCTTGCCTTCGATTGGCTTCGCGATGTTCTTCAGCTCTTCTACAGCTGCTTTAACCGCACGATCGATCCCTTTGCGAACGACCATTGGGTTTGCACCTGCAGTAACGTTCTTCAGACCCTCGCGGATCATCGCTTGAGCAAGAACAGTAGCTGTTGTTGTACCGTCACCGGCAACATCGTTTGTCTTCGTAGCTACTTCTTTAACCAGCTGCGCACCCATGTTCTCGAATGCGTCTTCCAGCTCGATTTCCTTCGCGATGGTTACACCGTCGTTGGTGATGAGCGGGCTGCCGAACTTTTTCTCCAAAACTACGTTACGGCCTTTAGGACCAAGTGTTACTTTTACGGCATTCGCAAGCGCGTCGACACCACGAAGCATCGAGCGGCGAGCTTCTTCACTGAAACGGATTTCTTTAGCCATTGTGTAGAACCCTCCCGATTAATTGGATTGTGTATTTGGTCGTTCGCATAATTCGTTAAGTATGTGGAAAACTGGATTTACGGAATCTTTTCCCCTGTCAGTTATGCCAAGATCGCGAGGATGTCGCTCTCACGCATAATCAGCAGCTCGCGGCCGTCGAACTTTACTTCGGTACCGGCGTACTTGGAGTAAATGACGCGGTCGCCTTCCTTCACTTCAAGCGGAATGCGCTGTCCGTCTTTGAGTGTACCGCTGCCCACAGCTACGATTTTGCCTTCTTGCGGCTTTTCTTTCGCCGTGTCTGGCAGGACGATACCGCTTGCTGTCGTTTCCTCCTTAGCGATAGCTTCGATTACTACGCGATCACCCAACGGTTTGATCATGAGAAAATAGCCTCCTTTAAATTGGTGGTTCAGTGTTTGCAATTTTATTAGCACTCTTAACTGTTTAGTGCTAACAACACTTTTTATAATAATGATTTTGGAGATATTTTGCAAGTGGTTTTCTCTACTTTTTCACACCTCCTACATTGTCCCCATGGATTGGTAATTTATTCACTCGGTAGCTGCTCTTACATAACGTACTTTCATGCCGTTATTCATACCACGAAAGCTCATGCAAGCCTCCATCCGCCTCATTAGCGCACCTGCGTGCCGTTATCTTCTCCTCAAGTCCTGTAAAATCCAGCAGTAACGGCACGCCATGCCGCTATTTAACTCTCCCTTACTGAGCCAACGGGATAAGCACCGAAGGCCCCACGTCCACCCCAATACATAAGAAAAGCTTCTATCGAAGCCCTCTCGGAGATGTACATTCATCAAAACTTATAAATTCTAATGTTATAACAAAAAAGCCCTAGAATCATCATTCTAGGACTCTTCCCTATTCCGGTTAGCCGGATCCAACTGTTCCCGCTCCCACTCTATATCCTGCTTCAGCTGCTTGCGGTAAATGATCCCCGACATGATCACACTGAACTCATACAGCAAAATCATCGGCAGCGAAACGAGAATAGCCGAGGTGGCATCTGGAGGCGTAATCATCGTCGCTACCACAACGAGCAAGAGATACGCATAACGACGAAGCTTCTTCAGCAGCACCGGATTCAGAATCCGAAGCTTCGTCAGAAACATCACCACTAGAGGCAGCTCAAACAAGAGCGACAGAGGAATCAAAATATTGAACATGAAAGAAAAATACTCCGAAATCCCGTACGTTTCCTGCAGGTGAAGCTTTTGCGTAATTGTTGAAGTAAACAAAAACGCCATTCGGAAAACGACGAAATACCCGAACGCCAATCCGATCAGAATCAAAACGAACGCGAACGGAATATACAGCAGCGTCGCCTTTTGCTCCGCCGGCTTCAATCCGGGCTTCAGGAAAGCCCATACCTGATACAAAGTAAAGGGCAGCGTAATAATGAGCCCCGTAACCAGTGCAACGTTCATGTAGATTTTAATCGCATCCCACGGATTAAAGACATTCAAGCCGATTTGATCGGCCGGCGGGATGCTCTGAAGATAAGTGATCAGCGGCTGGGCATACACAAGCCCTACAACCATGCCGACGACCAGAACAAGAAGCACCCAGATGATGCGCTTGCGCAGCTCGCCCAGGTGCTCTACAAGAGACATGCCGTCTTCCTGATGTTCCATGCGAAGTTTCACCAACCCGTTATGTTAAAATGGTGCCTCCCAAAAGCGTCAATCCGGCAAACGGCGGTTATCGGGCGCAGGCTTCTCCGGCTGTCCCGCAGCAGCTTGCGGCAGCTCTGCAGACGGTTGAGCCGGGGCCTCCGCTGCCGGCGGCGTCACATCCTTGCGCGGCTGCGGCTGGGACGGCTGCTCCGTCTCATCCGTGGACATCAAATCCCGGGCTCCCTGTTTAAACTCCCTTAGCGTACGACCCAGAGCACGCCCGAGCTCCGGCAGCTTCGCCGGGCCGAATAGCAGCAGCGCGATCAAGGCAATCAGCAAAATTTCTCCAAACCCTAAATTTCCGAACATGACTTTCCTTCCTCCTTCCCGTGAAGCAGAGGCGTTAGCATCCGAGCAGTCCGCCATAGCCCATTTCCGTTATATCCGATCGAACAATGGTTTCCCCTGCACATATTCTCGGCAATAAAACATCAAACGACGTATAAGGATCATGCATAACACAGCCGGGCAGCCCCATGATCGGGACCTCCCCTTCGAGGTATCCCATCAGCAGCATCGACCCGGGAAGCATCGGCGTGCCGTAGCTTACAATTCGGGCGCCGGCCTGCTTAATCGCTCCAGGCGTCCGATCATCGGGATCCACCGACATCCCGCCCGTCACGAGAATCAGATCCACGCGATCCTCATGAAGAAAGCGATGGATCTCCTGCACGATAACATCGCTCTCGTCCGGCGCAAGCCGCTGGTCCACCACCTCGGAGCCGAGCGCCGCAACCTTTTGCTTCACGACGGGACCGAATTTATCCGTGATCCGTCCCTTAAACACTTCGCTGCCGGTGGTGATGATTCCGACTCGCAGCTTCCGGAACGACTTGACCTCCACAAGAGGCTCCCCTTCGCCCGCAGCGGCAATCCGTTCCGCTTCCGCGATCCAGGCCTCCTCCATCACAAGGGGAATGACCCGAGTCCCCATGAGTGCTTGCCCCGGTTGAACCACCGTATTGGTCCTAATCGTCGACATAATGATCTGATCCAGCGAATTGACTTGATCAATAAGCTGCTTGTTGATTTTCGCCAAGCCGTGGATCGTCGATCTCAGCGTGATTTTGCCCTCATGGGGCTGAGTCAATTCGACATGCTTGCCCTGCGCGGCCGCCGCCAAACGCAAGGCCGCCTCATCCTCGTGCAGATACCCTTCCGCCAGCTTCAATGTGTAGATATGCTCCTTGCCAATGCTTAGCAATGCCGGTATATCCTCTTCCGTGATCACATGCCCTTTACGAAACAGGCGCCCCTTGAAGGTACCGGGAAGGATCTGCGTCAGATCATGAGCAAGGACCATGCCGATCGCGTCCTCCACCTTGACCTCCTGCAGCATGGCGTCAGGCTTCATTGCCGTGGTCCCCTTCCCGTCCGGTCAGGATGCCCAGCGCATGCGGAAGCTGATCCATGATGGCCAGCAGATTCTCCGAAACTCCCTTCGGACTTCCGGGGAGATTGATAATCAGCGTACGGCCGCGAATCCCGGAAACGGCCCGGGACAGCATGGCTCGAGGCGTCTTTTGCATCGAGATCATACGCATGGCCTCAGCGAAGCCCGGCGCCTGTCGGTCGATAACCGCCAGCGTAGCCTCCGGCGTCACATCGCGAATCGCAAGACCCGTGCCGCCGGTCGTCAGAATCAGATCCGCCCTGAAATAATCGGTCATCTCGATCAACGCGGCCATGATCTCATCCTTCTCGTCGGGCACAACGCGGTACTCGATGATTTCCCCATGAATCTCTTCTTCAATCAGCTCCCGGATCACCTGTGCACTAGTGTCTTCTCTTTCTCCACGGAATCCCCGGTCGCTTGCGGTTAAGATAGCCACTTTCCAGCGCATAAGCCTGCTCCTCTCCAGAATGTACTTCCTTTATCTAGTCTCCTAAATGGTAATCCCCGCTCTTCCCGCCGGTTTTCGTCACCAGCAGCGTCGGTCCGATCTGCATCCCCTTTTCCGCCGCTTTGCACATGTCATATACAGTGAGAGCAGCAGCCGAAACGGCTGTGAGTGCCTCCATCTCCACACCGGTTAATCCCTTTGTTTTTACCGTTGCTTCAATATATAGCTCATTCGTCCCGTTATCGGCAAAACTGACATCCACTCCGGTCAAAGAGAGCGGATGGCACATTGGAATCCAGTCGGAGGTTTTCTTAGCAGCCATAATGGCTGCAACCTGAGAGACCGCCAGCACATCCCCTTTGCCGATGCGGCCCTCCTTAATCAAGGCCAACGTATCCGGCCTCATCGTTACCGTAGTCTTCGCTGTAGCCGTACGGCTTGTTTCCTGCTTCTCCGAGATATCCACCATCCGTGCGCGGCCTTGCTCGTTAAAATGCGTTAAATCCGACATCCTAGCGCACTCCTCAGTCTAAAATTTCGAAGGCAGCTGCCGGTTCGGGGTTATCACCCTAGATTCCGTAATCAGCTCGTCGATGCGAAAATCAAACAGTCCCATCGGCACCTCGCGAATGATTTGCTGCTCGAAGGCCGCTGCAATAATATAAGGCTTCGGCAGCCTTGATCGAACATACTGCTGCATGAAGCGGTCGTAGAAGCCTCCGCCGTAGCCAAGCCGTCCCATCCGCAAATCAAAGGACAAGCCCGGCACCAGCGTGACGTCAACCTGCCTTAGCTCCGTCACCTGCGGCAGCGACATTCGCGGCTCCCGGATGCCCCAGCTGCCCTGCTCCAGATCCTCATAGGAACGTATCTCGTACAGCTTCATTTGCTTGTTAGCCGGAAATACCCTGGGAACCACGACACGAATCCCGCGCTTCCAGCACGTTTCCATCACCGGCGTGACATCCACCTCGGTTTTGACCGGCATATACGTAAACAGCGTCGGACGGTGCCCCAGCTCCCGCTCCGCCTCCGGCCGAAGCAGCTCCCCCAGCCGCTCCATCACCTTCCTGCTGATCAGAGCGGATTTGCTGCGGTGCTCCTCAGCCGTCAAAGCCGCCCGCCGTGCTTCCGCTTCCTTTCTCAGCTCGATTTTGCGTTCTTTGATATTCATGTAAGGTCTTCCTTTGTCTAAGTCGGTCTATGGTTTCTTATTAGTGTAACATACATTGCTTCGTTCGGAAAATGCACCTTGGGCCCCTCCAAGAAAAAAGCCGTGATTTATGGTACACTCTTAATAGATTTGTCAGAATTGGGGGATTAGGTACATGCTTTTGCAGGTGTCTGGAATTACGAAGAGCTACGGAGTCAATACCGTGCTTTCTAATATATCGCTCCAAATCGAGCCGAGGGAACGGATCGGTCTTGTCGGCGTCAACGGGGCGGGGAAATCTACGCTGCTGCAGATCATAGCAGGAGAAATGTCATATGATAGCGGCGATATTTTTAAAGCGAAGGAAACGAAGATCGGCTATCTAAAGCAGAACAGCGGCTTGCACTCGGATCGCTCGATCGAAGCGGAAATGCGCAGCGTATTCGCTCACCTGCTGGATACGGAGGCGGAGCTTCGCAAGCTGGAGGAGCAGATGGCGGACCCGGCTGTGCTGGCTGATGAGAAGAAGTACGAGGAGACGATGGGGCGTTATGCGGCGCGCTCGGAATGGTTCCGGGAGCAAGGCGGCTACGAGATGGAAGCCAAAATCCGCGGCGTACTGCACGGAATGGGCTTCGGCGACTTCGATCCGGGTACTCCGGTCAACACGCTGAGCGGCGGGCAGAAGACACGGCTGGCACTGGCCAAAATGCTGCTGCAGGCACCCGACCTGCTTATGCTTGACGAGCCGACGAACCATCTGGATATCGCTACGCTCACCTGGCTGGAAGGGTATCTGCGATCCTACAGCGGCGCCATTCTTGTCGTATCACATGACCGCTACTTCCTGGACGCTCTGGTCGGTGCAATTTATGAAATCGAGCGTACCACCTCTCGCCGATATACAGGGAACTATTCCCGCTATGTTGAGATTAAAGAGGCCAACTACGAGGTTGAGCTGAAGCATTATGAAAAGCAGCAGGAGGAGATCGCGAAGCTGGAGGACTTCATCCAGCGCAATATTGTACGTGCCTCCACCACAAAGCGGGCGCAAAGCCGCCGGAAGATGCTTGAAAAGATGGACCGGATCGATAAGCCGCTGGGAGATTTGAAGCGCGCCAGCTTTGCCTTCGAGGTCGAGCAGATGACCGGGCGGGATGTGCTGCAGCTGGAGCATGTCGCTGTCGGCTATGAGGAGCATAAACCGCTTTCCCGAAACATTTCCTTTGAGCTGAAACGAGGCGAAACCGCGGCACTGATCGGTCCGAACGGGATAGGCAAATCGACGCTCCTTAAGGCGCTTATTGGACGGCTGAAGCCGCAAGCCGGTTCGATTCATTGGGGAGCTAACGTGAAGATCGGCTACTACGACCAGGAGCAGACGGGACTCAATCCCCAGAATACGATTTTAGATGAAGTGTGGAGTGCTTTTCCTCATGTGGAAGAAGCGCGGATCCGATCGGTACTGGGAAACTTCCTGTTCAGCGGCGAGGATGTATTTAAGAAGATCAGCTCTCTCAGCGGCGGTGAGAAAGCGCGGGTGTCTCTGGCCAAGCTCATGCTGGAAAAAGCGAACGTGCTGATCCTGGACGAGCCGACCAACCACCTCGATCTCTATAGTAAAGAAGTGCTGGAATCGGCTTTGATCGATTATGAAGGCACCCTGCTCTTCATCTCTCATGACCGTTACTTCTTGAACAAAATGGCCGAGCGAATGCTGGAGCTGTCGCCGCAAGGGGTATCTGCGTATTTCGGCAACTATGACGACTATGTGGAGAAAAAACAGGAACTCGCCGAAATGGAGCTGCTTCGCCAGGAGCAGGAAGCGGCCAGACGCAGTGCTGCTGCCGGGGTAGCAATGACCTCGGCACCGGCTGCGGGCAACGATTACGAGGCGGGCAAGCAAGCCAAACGCGAGGAGCGAAATCGTCAAAGGCGTTTGGAGCAGCTGGAGCAGCAGATTGCGCAGCTGGAGTCCGACATCGGCGAGCTGGAGTCGGAGCTGACGAAGCCGGATGTGTATAACAACTATGTCCTTGTACAAGAGAAGAATGAGTTGATCGAGAAGAAAAAAGTGGAGCTCGCGGATTGCTACGAGCAGTGGGAACAGCTCGCAGAATAGATGAAACGGAGGATCACGATCCGCTGCACTTCGCAGCGTGAATCGCGATCCTCCGCTATTTTTTCAACAGAAACAACCACGGTTCGCCTCAATCCCGTTTTATCGACACCCCGCGACAACGGGCTGCTCGGCACTATCCACAGGTGTACAACTTTCTCTACATTCCTCCAGCGGTTCCCTTCCTCTTGTTGATAAGCGTCGAACGGCAAGGGGAAGCAGCTATTCAACCGGTTGATATGACAAGCTTTCTCCTGCCTTGACCGCAAATGACAGCATCCCTCGGACGTTTCTTGGACTCGTACCCACACATGATCCAATAGTGGCAATCACAGACAATATCCACAAGATTATCCCCAGAAAAAGATGTCATTTTCCCTAGAAAAAACAGGCTTTTTCTTTGAATCCACAGCCTTATCCACATTATCCACAATTGAGCTGTGAAAAACTATTCCCATCCCATCGGGATAAGTTTATCCTCCAATTCCGCTTTGCAGCGGGCTTTTTCAGACTTACCCACATTATACACAGGGGCTGTGGATAAGTCGTATCCACAGCCCCTGCAGCTTCCTTTTAGGATACGCTTGCCTTTACAGCCTTTTCCATGCTTCCCTCCGCTGCCGACCGTTGTCGATTGTAGTCTCTCGCAGCCTGATTGCAGGCAGCCATAAAGGCATGCGCCGCAGCGAGCAAAATATCCCGATGCTCCGCGACCCCGCGATAGCTCTTTTCTTCGACCATTATCGTAATGATCGCCTCTCCGTTCGCCTCTTCCCCGGAGGACAAGGAGTACAGCTCCAAATCAGAGAACTTGACATCAAACGGAAGCGCCTGCTTGATTCCTGCAACCACCGCCTCCACCGGCCCGGCGCCTGTCCCTGTGTACACTGTTTCCTGCCCGGTGGCGTGGTCTGCGATTGTGCAGGAAGCCATACGATGACCGGTATTGCCAGTCACCAGCTGAACGGACACCAGACTATACGGCTCCAAGGATACATTGACCGCATGACCGACCAGTCCCAGCAGCTGATGATCGTGAACCACCTTCTGGCGATCCGCCAGCTCCTTGAAGGCTTCGTACACTTCCTCGACCTGTGTTTCAGTCATTTCTACACCGAATTGGCCGATCCTGTGCTTAATGGCATGACGGC
The DNA here is from genome assembly GCF_030167925.1 of Paenibacillus silviterrae. Lineage (GTDB taxonomy): Bacteria > Bacillota > Bacilli > Paenibacillales > NBRC-103111 > Paenibacillus_G > Paenibacillus_G silviterrae. The sequence continues at coordinate 4,441,829 of NZ_JASKUT010000001.1, read as the reverse complement.
CGGAATGCTTGCCCAAAATAATCATGCTGCGGGGGATGCCCAGCTTCTCGGGATCCATAATCTCATAGGTGCTGCGGTTCTTCAGCAAGCCGTCCTGATGAATGCCCGCTTCGTGCTGGAAGGCATTCCGCCCAACGATCGGTTTATTGAAGGCGATCGGGAAGCTCATCGACCGGCTTACCATTTGCGACGTTTCGTAAATATGCTCGGCGCGAATGCCTGTCTCCACGCCCATCGCCTCACCGCGAGTCTCAATGGCCATCACCAGCTCCTCCATAGAGCAGTTTCCGGCACGTTCTCCTACCCCGTTCACCGTTACTTCGACGTGAGTAACGCCGTTCTGAATGGCTGCCAGACTGTTGGCTACGGCAAGACCCAAGTCGTTGTGGCAATGGGCGCTGTATTCCACCTTATCACCGCCGCGGACATTTTTCCTCACCCGGGAGAACATGGCGCCGTACTCTTCCGGAAGTGCGTATCCGACCGTATCGGGGATGTTAATGATCGTAGCGCCTTCTTCGATAACCGCCTCGATCATCTCGAACAGGAACTCATCCCCGGTTCTCGTCGCATCCATCGGCGAAAATTCTACGCGGTCCACGAACTGCTTGGCGTGAGCTACCATCTCGCGGGCCATTTGAATCACCTGCTCACGCGATTTGCGAAGCTGGAAGTCCAAGTGGATGCTTGAGGAGGACAGGAACATATGCAGCCTGCGCCGCTCCGCATCCTGGGTCGCCTTGACCGCCGCATCGATATCGCCTTTCACTGCTCGAGCGAAGCCGCAAATTTCTACGCTGCGGATTTCACGTGAAATTTGCTGCACCGCGGCAAAGTCCCCCGGGCTAGAGATCGGAAAGCCCGGCTCGATTACGTCTACGCCCAGCTTTGCCAGCTGCCTTGCGATCACAATTTTTTGCTCCGGCCTTAACATGGCGCCCGGCGCTTGTTCCCCGTCTCTCAAAGTGGTATCGAAAATGGTAATTTTACGTTTATGGTTTGTAGATGTTGTGCTTGTCATAGGATATTCCTCCTTGGAATTTTGGGTCATCTATGCAAAAAAGCCCGCCGTCTCCTGAATAACTCAAGAGACGACAGGCTCTAACCTACCGCGGTACCACTCTGATTGACTCCTACGTGCAGTAAGAGTCCGCTCAATCCCCGTATCGTGGGGCGAATCCGTCATAACCTACTTAAGACTTCGGCCGATGCGCGCTATCCGCCGAGTCTCCTGTTCCGTTATGCCGCTCCCGGGCGAGCTTCAAGCTTCCTGCCTACTGCGTCGCACCACCCCGCAGCTCTCTGATAAGCCGATCCGCTTTACTACTCCCGTTCCTCGCGTTAAAATTTTTAGTTAGCTTACGTGGAGATGATTGTTTTTAGCAGCGACTTTTGACGAAGTCAACGGAGCGCTAAAAATAATCATCGAAACATCAAAAAAACCTGCCGCCTCTTATAAACATAAGAGACGACAGGCTGATCAACCTATCGCGGTACCACTCTTGTTGCCCCGCATTCTCATGCGAAGCCCCTCAGCGTGCCATCGGCTGACTGCTCCGATCCGCACCGCCCGATCACGGGGGCGACCCGTTGAGGCTTACAAAGCACTCCCGCTAGCAGAGAGTCCCTTCAGCTTCACCGCTCCCGGGCGAGGTTCACCGATTCCTTGACTGCGTTGCACCAACCCGCAGCTCTCTGGCAAGGAAGATCAAGTTACTGGCTCCCGTTCGTTGCGTTTACAGATATTGTTTGTGATTATAGTATGCACATGAACGAAAGTCAATACATCATTCCGCCCTTTTCATAAAATTTAGAAAAAATGTAAAAAGCCCCGATGCTCGAATCCATTCGAACACCGGAGCTAGTAAACCAACCTGGATTAGTGACCGGTCAAGAAGAAATAACGGGCCACGATCAATACCGCCAAAACCCACATCAGCCAATGTACACGGTACTTGCCTTTGCCGCCCAATTGAGCAGCGGTTGCAAGAACCACATACGTCACGATACCGAAGGAGATCCCGTTGGCGATGTTATATGTGAAAGGCATCAGGGCAATCGTCAGGAACGAAGGAATCGCATAGACGAAATCCTGGAAATCGATTTCCTTTACAGCTTGCATCATCAGCACGCCGACTACGATCAGAGCAGCCGCAGTAGCCGAGCCCGGAACCAGAGCGGCAATCGGAGCCAAGAACAGGGCAAGCAGGAAGCATACGCCTGTCGTTACCGCCGTCAAACCTGTGCGTCCGCCTTCAGCAACACCGGCAGAGCTCTCTACGAAAGCCGTCACCGTACTGGTACCGACCAGCGCACCGGCGCTGACGCCGACGGCATCCACCATCATCGCCTTGCCGACCTTCTTGTTGCCTTCTTCCTTGTTCTTCATGAAGCCGGCGCGGTTGGCCGTACCGACCAGCGTACCGAACGTATCAAACAGCTCTACGAAAGTGAAGGTCAAAATAACGGAAATAATCCCCGCATTCATAATACCGGCAAAATCAAAATGACCGAAGTTCAACATTCCAAAATCCGGAACCCAAGTCGTCTTAGGATCCGATAACATGCCAAGGTTCACTTGGCCCATGAAGTAACCGATCACTGTCGTAAGCAGGATCCCGATCAGAATCGCGCCGCGCACCTGCAGCACCATCAGAATCGCTATCGCCAAGATACCAATGATGGTCAGAATGACAGCCGGATTGTGCAGACTGCCCATATGAATGACCGTTTCGAAGCCCAGTACGTCCGTATATTGATGCGCAGGAATCGGATTTTGCGACTCCACGGCAACCGTCATGATGCCGCTGTTCTTCAAACCGATAATCGTAATAAACAAACCGATACCGACTGTAATCGAATGCTTGATGCTGTCAGGAACCGCAACGAGCAAAATTTGGCGAACCTTCGTCACCGTCAGCACGATAAAAATCAAACCGGACAAAAATACAGCCGTAAGAGCCATTTGCGCTGTAAATTGACCTTGGGAAGATAACACAACCGTAGCAAAATAAGCATTAAGTCCCATCCCCGGAGCAAGCGCCACCGGAAAGTTCACGAACAAGCCCATCGCAATCGTCATCACGCCTGCCGCGATTGCTGTGGCCAAGAACACCGACGTCCAGTCGAGTCCTGTCGCCCCGCTCTTAAATGCACTTAAGATGTCCGGGTTGACGGCCAGAATATAAGCCATCGTCATGAACGTGGTGAGACCGGCCATAATCTCGGTGCGTACCGTCGTGCCGTTCTCCTTTAGCTTAAAAAACCGATCCATTCCTCAAATCCCCCTCAGCGGTTTGTGGAACAACGACAAAAACCCAGGTTTCGTATGCCCCTGGGCTCCCCAAGCAAAAAGAAAGCTGCACACGCCCCATGGCGGTCCACCATTCTTCTTCTTGTTCGTAGCCAGATCATTTACGGTGACCTCGTAGAAACTCCCAGGCCGATTCCCGGGATTATACGAAACTGTTATTCCCTTATTTTTCAACACTTATTCTAAGAGTCATGACGAAATTTGTCAACGAGTTTTTCCGAACATTCGTGTATTCCCATGCTCTTCCTGTTCGGAAAAAGAAAGACCCAGCCGCTCCTTACGGAGAGACTGGGTCCGTTACGCTATTCCCACTCGATCGTTGCCGGCGGCTTCGAGGTAATATCGTACACTACGCGGTTGACGTTGTCGACTTCATTCACAATACGCACGGAGATTTTCTCCAGCACATCCCATGGAATGCGTGCCCAGTCGGCTGTCATCCCGTCGATGGAAGTCACCGCGCGAATGCCGACGGTGTAGGAATAGGTCCGGGCATCGCCCATAACACCTACACTCTTCATGTTCGGCAGCGCCGTGAAGTACTGCCAGATCTCGCGGTCGAGGCCGGCTTTGGCGATTTCGTCGCGCAGGATGGCATCCGAATCGCGAACGATTTTCAGCTTGTCCTCGGTTACCTCGCCCAGTACGCGAATCGCCAGACCAGGACCTGGGAACGGCTGACGCCATACGATCTCAGGAGGCAAGCCGCACTCTTCCCCTACCTTGCGGACCTCATCCTTGAACAGCGTCTTCAAAGGCTCTACCAGCTTAAATTTCATGTCCTCCGGCAAGCCGCCGACATTATGGTGCGACTTGATGGTTTGGGCGGTTGCCGTGCCGCTCTCAACAATATCCGTATACAGCGTACCTTGTGCAAGGAATGCAAAGTCGTCGAACTTCGCCGATTCTTCCTCAAACACGCGGATAAATTCGTTACCGATAATTTTGCGCTTTTGCTCCGGATCATCGACACCCGCGAGCTTGCTCATGAAACGTTCGCGAGCATCGATCTTCACAACCGTCAGACCGAACTTGCCGACGAAGGTTTCCATGACGCTTTCGGCTTCGCCCTTGCGCAGCAAGCCGTGATCGATAAACATACAGGTCAGCTGGGACCCGATCGCCTTGTGAATCAGCATGGCAACAACGGAGGAATCTACGCCGCCGCTTAGCGCACACAGCACCTTCTCTTGGCCAACCTCGGCACGAATGTCCTTCACCGTGTCCTCAATCCACGTCTCCATGCTCCAGTTGCCCTCGCAGCCGCAGATGCGATAGAGGAAGTTGTGAATCATTTCGTTCCCGTAGACCGAATGGCGAACCTCCGGGTGGAACTGTACCGCAAACATCCGCTTCTCCGGATGGCTCATCGCCGCTACCGGAGCATGCTCCGTGCTGGCATCCACCACGAATCCCTCCGGCAGGTTTACGACGAGGTCGCTGTGACTCATCCAGACCGTTTGCTTCTTGTCAAGACCGTGCACCAGATGGCAGGCATCGTTGAAATCCACTTCAGCCTTGCCGTACTCCCGCTTGCCTGCACGTTCCACCTTGCCTTGCAGCTGGTGCGCCATCATCTGCATGCCGTAGCAAATGCCGAGGATCGGCAAACCCAGGTTGTAGATTTCAGGATCTACAAGAGGGGAGTTCTCCCCGTACACACTGGCCGGACCACCAGAGAAGACGATCCCTTTCGGCTGCAGCGCTTTGATTTTCTCCACAGGCGTGTTGTAAGGTACGAGCTCACTATACACACCCATATCCCGGATCCGGCGCGCGATCAACTGGTTGTACTGTCCGCCAAAGTCGAGCACCACAATAATTTCATTCGGCTTGTCCATGATTTCCTCCACTTGTTTATATTTGTTCTTCCCATGAGTAACGCCTAGCGTTCTGAGACGCTGCGTTACCCTTCGGTCATGCGAAGCGGTATAGAGCCAAAAGCGATATACGTTCAATATGACTAAATTCAATAGACAATATTATAAGCTTCCGCTTCTTAAACAGCAATGCCCACCCGGGAAAAAGTATACGAAGGTATGTTCTTCCTGTTGATATCTGGATAACTCCGACTTGCGTGCAGGACAATGGGAGATGGGGATAAGCTTGATTGAAGCGGTCGCTGCCTCGTGTGGATATGTGGAGAGGATGGCGATTCCAGTGAGCAAATATGGATGTGGGAATATGGAGATTAGGCGGCGTGCACAGGTGGATAATCCGGGGGGTGGTTGATGAGGGTGGAGGAGATTTTGGGCGTGGTGGTGGGGAGATAGGTAAGATTGGCGGAGGAAGGCTGGGGCTGCTGGATTGGTGTGATAGCGCCGGAGGAGGCTGGATGGCTGGATTGGACCCTTTCTTCTAACTGTAAAATGTACATTTATTATTGCCTATTTCCCTGCTCCCACGGTGAATAGATGCATAACTGCAGCTAGAATAAAAAGTGGACACATCGTTAAGTGAAGTTAGATAATTAACTTAGCAAAGAACAATGAGGTGTCCACCATGGGAGATCAACGGCAGCGTTACAATGAAGAATTTAAAAAGCAGACAGTCAAATACGTACAAGAACAGACCAAGACGGTGCCGGAAATCGCGGCGGAGCTGAACATTCCGGCAGGAACAATCCACAACTGGATGTCTCAGTACCGTTCATTTGAAAATGAGCCGCTAGCCAACCCGGAAAAGCTTCGTCAAATGAAAGAAGAATTGGCAGCAAAAGAACGCGAAGCCAAGAAAAAAGATCAGGAGATAGCCGATCTCCAGGAGGAGCTGGCCATTTTAAAAAAGGCTCTGCACATCTTCAGCAAAGAAAAGAACTAAGGTTCCAGTTCATTGAAGATCACCGCTCCGAATTTCGAATGGAGAAGATGTGCAAAGTGCTGCAGGTATCCAGGAGCGGGTTTTACAAGTGGCAAACGGCTACAGCAAGTGAGCGAGAGAAACGGAAGACGAAGGTGATGGAGCGGATTTCCTACCATTTTCACGACTCTCATGGAAGATATGGCAGCCCCAAGATCACCCGTTTACTATGGGCTGAACAGTTTAAGATTTCAGAGCGCACAGTCAGTCTCTACATGAAAGAGCTAGGGCTGCGTTCGTGCGTTTCTCGAAAATTTAAGGTACAGACAACCGACTCTAACCATGATCTGCCTATCGCTCCAAACATCCTGAATCAGGAATTTGATGTGAAGAAGCCAGAGAAGGTCTGGGTAGCAGACATTACCTACATCCCTTGCCGAGAGGGCCGATTGTACCTTGCCAGCATCTTAGACTTATGCACGCGTGAGATCGTCGGCTGGCGCCTTTACGATCGAATGACCACAGACTTAGTTGTAGACACGTTACAAGCCGCCTATGAGGCCAAGAAACCTCGGAAAGGGCTCATCCATCATTCAGACCGCGGTTCACAGTATGCCTCAGATGAATACCGTAAGAAGTTGAAGGCTTACTCAATGAAAGCCAGCATGAGCCGAAAAGGGAACTGCTATGACAACGCTTGTATCGAGTCATTTCACAGCATATTAAAGAAGGAGCTTATTTACCGCACCAAGTTTAAAACGAAGCAGCAGGCTTATGAAGCCATTTTTCAATATATTGAGTTCTTCTACAACCGTAAGCGAATCCACAGTGCAATCGGTTATGTATCGCCGGTTAAATTTGCTGCGCGTTTTAAGAAGGCTGCTTAAGGGTTCACTTAACGGAGTGTCTACTTTCTTGACAGAGGTCCAAACATACATGTATTCAGCCCAATTGGCCGTTCCTTATCCAAAACACGTGAAATTAGAAGTGCATAATGCATCAAATTCCATAGAAAGCTACAGTAGGCTAGAATTTACCTGCAGGAAATACATCTACATCCCATTCCCAAAAACCAAAAAAAGAGGAGCCCTAGGCTCCCCCAATCCGGCAGGATCAATTTTTAGATGCTTTGTACCGTTTCAGCTGCCGCCATGCCTCGTATAAGCTGCGCCGATTCACCTGAGAGCATCGAATTCCCTCCCGCTCGTATCGCAAGACCTCCAGCTGCCGAATAAAATGCAGCCAAGCTTGTCGAGAGGACTCCTCCTGCCCGGCATGCATTGCAGCGTATTCCCGCAAGGTTTGCGTATTCGAACTGCGCCCATAGGTACGTTCAATCCGCTTCCAAAGACGTTCGCCGTAAAGGAGAAGCGCCCGGTGCCGTAAGCTGACGAAAAAGAGCTGAGGCCCCATGTCACCCTGCAGTTGAACCGCTCCGGCAGCAACAGTCTTCCGCCAATGCCGCCAAGAAAAGGCCAAAAGCAGAAGCATTCCCATCACCGGCAGCAGCACCGTCCCTGCCATAACGTAGACAAGATCGCGTTTGCCAAGCGAAGCGATGTAGAACATTGCTCTGTCGGCAGCTTCTGCAGCAAGCACGGCTGCCTGCCTGACAAGCGGGGCTAGTCGTTGGACCATAGTTCCCTCTGAGCCGTTAGCTGCAACTGTGGCACTAGCGTTTGCCGAAGCCGTAGAGCTTACTTTGGTGGTGGCTGCCGCCACGGCTGTCAAAGCCTGCGTTCCGTCACCGGTTAACGCTCCCCCGGAGAAACCGGGCGTCGGCTCGAACGGAACCCATCCGTAGGACGGAAAATACACCTCCACCCAAGAATGAGCATCCTTATTACGCACTTCAACCGTGTATTGCGGATTGCCGTCCCTCTGCTCGATGTTGCTGACATCCCCTGGAGCGAACCCCTTGACCCAGCGGGCCGGCACACCCGATGCACGCAAGAGCACGACCATAGCGGAGGAAAAATGATCGCAATAGCCGGCCTTCTGCTCAAAGAGAAACCGGTCGACCAGATCTTCGTCTCTCTTTGGAATCCGGGAAGCGTCCAGAGCGTACTTGTAATTTTCCTGCAAGTACCGCACGACAGCCTGCGTCTTCTCCAGCTGCGTCCCGCCGGACGACGTAATGGTCCCGGCCAAGCTCCTAACGCGTTCCGGCAAGCCGTCCGGAAGCTGCAGATACTTCGACTTCATTTCGGGGGACAGCGGTTCGGAAGAAGGAAGGACCCCCGCGGCATCCGGTGGCGTCAACACCGTAACCCGATAAGACATCATCGGGTCTACCATAGACGGAACCGTATACTTCCCGGACTCCCCTCCAAGCCAAACCCAGTCCTCCGCAATGAGACGTCCCTCCGCTGTACTCATCGCATCCACACTTATTATTTCTCCGCCGGTAAATAACTGCCGGCCCAACCGAGGATCATGGAAACGGATCTCCTGTGTAAGCAGCTCTTTACTGCGATGGATCGGGTCCTCGGGATTGGCCATGGCGGCTCCATTGAGATTTTGAACGCGGGCGCCTTCCGGCTCCGTCCAGCCGTGCCCGGTATAGTAGCTCTTGGATTCGCCTCGCCAGTAGGTCAGCCTAGGTGTTACCGCGGTAAACGCCTGCTTATCATCCAAGGTAAGCGGCTGTCCCAAGAGCGTATCATCCGTACCGTACCCCGTCCTGGCTTGAGAAGCTCCTCCCTCCGGGCTGCCGTATTTTCCCGTAACCCACTGCTCCCAAGCCCGATATGACTTCGACATATCCATAGGGCGCATCTCGGCCGGATGCAGCATGCCGCCCAAGCTCCCCAGGATGACACAAACCAGGGCAAGCAAAAGGGGAGCACGCACCCCGGTGACCTTGCGACCTTCCGAATTCTCCCGCTGATAGGTCGGTTCATCGGACCATCGCCGCCAGATCCCCGATTGAATCCAGCCCTGCAGCAGCAGCCCGATTCCCACCGTCCGGATCACCGCATACCACAGATCCAGCTCAAACATCCACTGCAGGAAGCCGAGATACCCCAGCGTGAGCAATACGAACCAGAACAAATAATGCCGCTCCAGCACAAAGGTTTGAACAATGGATATAAAGAAGGCCCAACCGGCCAAAAACAGCATCGTCCTCGTGGACGCCTCCCAAGCGCCCCAGCGGCCCTGCACGGCTTCAATGCCGTCCTGTGCCAGATCCGCCGCCCACATCTCCCACCAGACGGGCTGCAGCGCCTGCGCCCCTCCGTGCAGGTAAGCGGTGACGCTGACAAGGAGCAGTACCTTGACCGGCCAGCCGACCCAGCCCGGCGGACGCATCGAATCGACCAGCAGGAGCAGCGCGAAGGCGACAATAAAGGGACCGATCATATATACCTCGGTCACCCGCGACAGCTGACGCAGCGGATACAGCCATTCGAGCAGCAGCGAGAAAAGCAGGAAGCTCAGCGTCGCATTGCCGGCCCAGGTGGCCCGATAGCGGCGGGGCGAGCTATGCTCCGGCGATAGCATGGACACCCGCTCCTTTCGGCGGCGACGGCTCGGGAGCCGTCAGCAGCGTAACGCGGCAGCCGCAAGCTTCCAGCTGCCGCCTCCAGGCGTGCACGGCCCCGGATACCGCGCCCGGGCCGTGCACGTACACCACCTGCGCGGCGCCCCGGGGCAGCCGGCGCAGCAGCTCCGGCAGCTGCGCATCCGCGCGTGCCGTCACCAGCGTGACCGTCCCTCCGGCAGCCTGCTGTGCCTCGCGCAGCAGCAGCCCGCCCACGGGACGGTCATCGCTGCCCGGCACCGCGGCCAGCAGCTGCAGCAGCTCCGGGAGGCGCTCCCGGCGCTGCGCCTCCCACACCCGGCCTTGCCCGTCCGCGACGGCAAGGCGAACCCCTCGGCCAAGCTCAAGCGCTTGCTTGGCCAATCCCGCCGCGGCCTCGACCGCCGCCTCCAGCTTCAGCTCCGCCTCCGCGGAGCCCATGCTTGAGGCGCCTCCGGCCGCGTCCAGCACCAGGAGCAGCCGCCCGGCGGCAGGCTGCTCCAGCTCCTTCGCGCGCAGCTCGCCCGTGCGCGCACTGCTGCGCCAATGGATCCGGCGTAGCGGATCGCCTGGCGCATAAGGCCGGGTGCCGCTCACCTGCGGCACCTCCACCGGCCGCGCGTCGCCGCGGCCGCCGATCTCGCCCGCCGCCGCAGCGGCGGCAGCCCAAGGGCGGGGCAGCACGTACAGTGCCGCCGCCCCCTCCTCCAGCCTGCGCTCGAGGCGCAGCAGGCCGAAGGCATCGCCCGCGCGGACGACTACCGCGTCCGGCGCATACACGCCGCGCGACGGAGCCGTCATCCGTCCGCGGAACACCACCTCGCGGCGGCGGCCGGCCGGCACCGCGTCGCGCATGACGAGGCACGCCTCCGTCACGGCGTGCAGCCAAATGATCTCCAGCCCGATCCACGTGCCCAAGACAGGACGCCGGGCAAACCGCACCGCATAGCCGGCCTCCAGCCGTTCGCCGCGCACACAGGAGCCTGTACCGGAAAGAGCCTCCACCTGCACCTGACCGAGCCATTGCCAGACGACAAGCCCCAAGTAAGCCCATAGGAAGCCAAGGGAATATACGACAAACCAAGCCGTTTGTCCGCCACGATCCATGGCGAGCCACAGAGCGCCCGCCGTCACGATCAGCAGGCTGCCTATACGAAGAAAGTTACCCATCGGCCCGTCCCCCTAACGTCCGGCCGCTATACGCCGAATGGGAACGACGGTGCTCGCGGCTACCGAGGCCATCACTTCTTCAGCCGTACGACCTGCCAGGATGGCTGACGGCGCCAGGACCAGACGATGAGCGAGTACGGCAACGGCCAAGCTTTTTACATCATCAGGAATGACGTAGGTGCGCCCCAGAAGGAAGGCCTTCGCCTGGGCCGCCCGCATAAGCGCGATGGATGCCCGGGGACTTGCGCCTAAGGCCACTTCGGCATGCTGGCGGGTGGCAGAGGTTAAAGCGACGATATACAGCTTAATGGCCTCGTCGACATGGGCTTGCTGGGCTTCCCTTTGCAGCGCCAGAAACTCCTCCCGCAGCACGACCGCTCTTACGGCGCTTAACGGCTCCCGCTCCGACATCCGTCCGAGCATGTCCGCCTCTTCCGAAGCCGTAGGATAGCCTAGGCGGAGCTTCAGCAGGAAGCGGTCGAGCTGCGCCTCGGGCAGCGAATACGTCCCTTCAAAATCGGCAGGATTCTGCGTAGCCATAAGGAAAAAGGGCTCCGGCAGCGGGTAGGTCGTTCCGTCGACCGTGACCCGCTTCTCCTCCATCGCCTCCAGCAGCGCCGATTGCGTACGGGGGGAGGTGCGGTTCAGCTCGTCCGCCAGCACCATATGGGCCATCAACGGACCCGGCCGAAATTCAAATTCTGCGGATCGTTGATTATAGACAGAGACACCGGTCACATCCGACGGAAGCAGGTCGGGCGTGCACTGCACCCGTTTGAAATCACAATCGATCGTCCGGGCAAGAGCGCGCACAATCATCGTTTTGCCTACGCCCGGCACATCCTCCAATAACACATGTCCGCCGCACAGCAAAGCGATGAGCAGCTGATCAAGAACCTCTCTTTTTCCTACGATAACCTTCTCTACTTGATATCGGATTCTATCGAGCACCTGCTGCGGCGCTACCGATGGTGATGATGACGGCAGGGATGATGGCTTTTGCATACCGAAAATCCTCCTAAACGAGTTACGAACGACAAGACCTGCTAGTCTTGCATTCTATTATTTTTCAGTATGGACAAAATCCCCGCCGCTTAGACTTACTAGAGCTAGAAACCTGCCGCCGTGACAGACTCCGCCGCCCGGTTCATGACATAACCGCTATCCTTCGGCACCACCGGCGCCTCCGCCCCCCGGTTCCAATTCACACCGAAGCTGCTGTGCAGGGCCATGCGAACATGCGCCTCTTCGCCGGCGATCCCTTTCTCAAAGGACTTCACCTGATGGCCTAACAGCTCAAGCGTCTTCTGGAGCGGAACGTACAAGGTACCTTCGCGCACATCCATTTCGGGAAGCGTCAGTCTCTTGGTTTCCCCGCCGAAATGCAGCCCCAAGCCAAAGCTCAAAATTCCTGCTGCTGGTCTTGTAACGCGGAGCTCCCTTCGCCCAAGATCATACTCCGCCTGATACAAGCCGAAACGTACAGCCGCTGTGCGCGCCTCGTCCCTCCACTCTACCTTGCCGCCAAGCATCTCCGTTAATTGCCGCAAAGGCACCTGAACGCTTTGTTCCCCCAGCTGGAAGCGGTCCTGCTCCAGCAGCAGCGATTTGTCGCCGAACTGCAGCTTCAGCTGCGCCACGGCCGGCTTTCTCTCTTCTACTTTGGCCTTCTCCCCTTCACTTGGCTGGATCGCTTCCCCTGTTGGAGTCTCCTCGTTTCCTTTCGCCCATTCCTTCCTCTTCTCCGTTTGCTCCTGAACCATGGCGAGCTGCCGTTGATACGATTCCACAGCCACCTGCCGCGGCCACTTCGGTTTACCGGAGGAGAACTGAATCGGCCTCACTTCCGTGGTGAGAGAAGCAAACTCATAGCCTTTCTCCTTAAACAGCTTGATGATTCTCGGAAGCGCCTTCACGGTTTCCCCATGACCTCCGCTATCATGCATAAGCACCACCATTTCCTTACGGAAAGGGCCCTTGGCTACGGTCCCATAGATGTCCTCCGCCGTCATCCCCGCCCGCCGAGCATCCTCGCTGTCAATGTTCCAGTCATGTACCTCATACCCTGCCTGCTCCAAATAATAGAAATAGAAGGCGTCGAAATTCCCGTAGGTTCCCCCCGGTGCCCTTACGAGCTGCGGTCTTATTCCGGCTGCTTTCACAATCGCCTCCTCCGCCTTTTGCAGCTGCAGCCAGAAGTTGCCGAAGCCGGCATACAGCTCCGAATACACATGGTTGTAGCTGTGATTCCCGACGGCATGCCCCTCTTTGACCATCCGCTTCACCAGCTCCGGTCTTGCCTCCACTTGCTCTCCCAGCACGAAGAAAGTGGCCTTAACCTGCTCTCTATGTAAAATATCCAGGACCTCCGGCGTCAGCTTGCTCGGTCCGTCATCAAAGGTCAAATAAACGGTAGGCTTCTCGGCCGTTTGATAGGTTCGTCCCGCATCGACCCGCTTCCCCTGCTGAAGCTGCTCGAAGAGCTGCCGATCTTCTGCTTCCGATGACACTGCAGCCAGCGCAGGCCATGGCGGGCATATCAACAGCAGCAGCACTGCAGACAGCATGGCGGAAATCGCCTTGTGGATTCCATTTTTCACAAACAGCTTCAGCTTCGATGTCATGGAACAATCCCTCCGTATACTCTAGCAATTTGGGTTTACTAGAATATATGGGAGACGATGCGAATGTATGCCGATCTTTGGAAAAAGAAAAGGAGACCCGTCCCGGGTCCCCTGCATCTTCACTTACGGCAGCGCCTTGATAGCCTCCAACACATCGGCTACATGGTTTTTGATCCGAATCTTGCGCCATTCCTTCACCAGCACCCCTTGCTCATCCATGAGAAAGGTGGAGCGTTCCACACCCATGTATTCTCTCCCGTAAAGCTTCTTCAGCTTCCATACCCCGAACAGCTCGCACACCGTAAGCTCCGTATCGGATAGCAGAAGGAACGGCAGCTCATACTTTGCAATAAATTTATCGTGCGAGCTCAGCTTGTCCGGACTGATGCCGAGAACCGCCGTATTCAGCTTGCGGTAGTCCCCATGGTAATCGCGAAAATCACACGACTCCTGCGTGCAGGTCGGCGTGTTATCCTGAGGGTAGAAGTAGATCACGACCTTCTGACCCCGATATTGCTCCAGCGATACCTCTTCCCCATTCGATGCGGGGAGCGTAAAGTTCGGTACCTGCTTGCCCACTTCCACTTGTGCCATTCTTGCTGCAGCTCCTTTCAAGATTCCCTGGACCCAAACGAACATTCGTGCTACTATTTCCATATGGTAACAATAGGTGGAGTGACCCGCGGTGCAGCCCTCTTGCGAGGAGGTGATGCTCCTCTGGTCACCCTTGGTGCGCTTTATCTGATGCTGAAGGTACTTCCCACAATCCTGAGCCTTTGGTTCAGCGGTCGTAAGCTGTACAAGCTCATCCGTAGAAAGCGAAACAAGCGAAAAACCACCGTATAGGATTGGCCCCCTTCGGTGGTTTTCGCCAGTAAACATTCGTTTTGCTTGCGCGCCGCGGGTGTCCACAGCTTGTTGCCTAGAGGATTATGTGATGTTCCCGCATCACATGATCCTTTTTATCATACGTCATTCAATACCCACATCATACCACACTCCAACAAACACTGTCCATTCTCTCCCAGCCCGTGCCTGCTCCTTACGCCGCCTAGGATCCTGCTCCACGATACCTTTTCACACCATAATTCCATACCGTTAAACCGAACGTCAGGAATGCGAGTCCCACCAAGGGCGTCAGCAGAGCGAACATTCCCCAATTCGCCCGATCCAGGAAATACGCCGCCGGGTAGAACCCGACGAAACCGAACGGCAAAACCCATGTCAGCATAAAGCCGAGCAAACGGTTGTAGATCGTCATCGGATACCGCCCGTAGTTCTGAAGGTTCCAGAGCAGCGCCAAAATCCCCGTAGGCGAGTCCGAGAAGAAGGAAAGCGACGTAAAGAAAATATAGACGCCTCCGTAGATCATGATCGAGCCGAGCACAAGCGCCACGAATACGAAAGGATCGTACCACATCAGGTCAAGACCGAGCTGCGATCCGGAATACACCATAATCAGGAAACCGACGAGTGCGCTGAAGAGAGACGACGGATCCATATTTTCCAATATCAGCTGAATCAAATTGTATGCCGGTCTGGTCAGGATCCGATCCAATTCCCCTTTGACGATATATTTTTCGCTGAAGCCCCACAAATTAAAAAAAGTAATGAACAAGCCATACGGCACCATAAAATAACCATAGATAAACAATACCTGCTGCTCCGTCCACTCATCGATCCTGGCGGTATGCTGGAATACAATTAAGATGAAGAACAGGTTCAGCACGTTAAAAAGCAAGTCGGACATCACTTCGATCCAGAAATCGGATCGGTACGTAAGCCGCGTTTTCATGTAATTTTTCAAATAGTCTACCAGCAATCCTGCATAGAACATACCCTTACCCTCCCTGCACGAACAAACGGGTTCTCGCGCCGCGCCACAAGAGCCATAGCGGAATAATCAGAATCGCAAACCAAAGCAGCTGAATGCCAAGCACATGGTAGGCTGCGTCGCCTGCGACCTTCCCGGTAAAAACGGAGCCCGGCAAATAGGTGATGGCTTGGAACGGCAGCAGCTTCATCACACTCTCCGCCCAGCCCGGGAAGAACGACATCGGTACGACGAGACCCGAGAACAAGTCTACCGCTACACGCTTCATGCGCATCATACCTTCGTTGTTTTCCAGGAAGAAGGCGAACAGCCCGGTGATAATGTTGATCTGCGAATTGATCAGGAAGCTGAAAAACAGCATAACGAGAAAGATTGCCCACACACCGGGATCCGTCGGAAGGCGAACCGGGAAAAGCAGAGTCACAATGACCATCCCCGGCGTGGTAAAAAGCAGCAGCCGGAACAAGCCCTCGCCGAGGCCTTGCATCATTTTTACAATAATATAGTTATAAGGACGAATGAATTGGATCGCCACGCTGCCGTCCTTTATCTCATTCGCAATCTCTCTGTCCAAGTTATTGAAATAAAACGCACGTGCCATCCACGAGACGGCCACGTAGGTCGTCATCTGCGTAAGGGTCATGCCGCCCAGCAATTCCTTGGCTCCGTAAATGGCCTTCCATAGAAAATAGTATGCGCCGATGTTGAGCGCATAAATAATGATGCCGCTGTAATAATTGACACGATAGGCAAGCATCATAAGAAACCGCATCCGAATGATATCCAGGTACGCTTTATGCATGAACAGCCACTCCCTGCTCCCGCTTGGGCCGTTCCACATTCGCCGTGCCGGACTTATAAATTTCGCGTACGATATCATCGGTGTTGGTCTCGACGATCTTGATATCTTCAATGTTCATTACACCGACGATGCGGCTGAGCACCTCGGATACATTCACCTGCTGTGGGATCCATACTTTCCCGGTTAACGAATTCTCAAGGCTCCAAGCGACTTCCAGCCCACGGGTCAGCTCCTGCAGTCTCTCCAGCAGCACGGGCTCAGGGAATTGCAGCACGACTTCCTTTCCTTTGCCCCACTTGGCCTTCAGCTCCTCCAATCCGCCGTCATAGATAATACGGCCGTCGTCGAGCATAATGACTCTGGAGCAGAGCGCTTCAATATCCTGAAGGTCATGCGTTGTCAGCAGAATTGTCGTTCCGAAGCGTTGGTTCATCGATTTGAGAAACTCGCGAATTTCCGTTTTCACCACAATGTCCAGTCCGATCGTCGGCTCGTCCAGGAACAAAATCTGCGGATTGTGAAGCAGAGAAGCCGCCAGCTCACAGCGCATGCGCTGACCGAGACTAAGCTTACGCACCGGGCGGTTAAGCAGTTCCCCAAGCTGTAGACGCTCGACGAGCTCGTCCAATCGGCTCTTATAGTCGCTCTCCGAAACACGGTACACCTTGCGCAGCAGCTGGAACGACTCGATCACGCCGATGTCCCACCAGAGCTGGCTTCGCTGACCGAAGACTACGCCGATCTCTCGGACGAATTTCTCCCGCTCCTTAAAGGGGATATAACCGTTTACCTTGATATGTCCTGAGGTAGGGACGAGAATGCCTGTCAGCATTTTGATCGTCGTGGACTTTCCGGCCCCGTTCTCACCGATATATCCGCATATTTCCCCTTGGGGAATTTGAAAGCTAATGTCTTTTACCGCCGTAACTTGGTTATACTCTCGGTTAAACAGATCGCGGATTGCGCCCCCGAGGCCCTCGCGGTTTTTCTGCACCTTAAACTCCTTGCGCAAATCCTTTACATCTATAGCCAGCATAATGCTTTTGCTCCTCCTGTCATATTTTGACGATGCTTGCAGTGTCGAATGCATAGCATTTATAATAGAATGAAATTGTTTCCTGCCGAAAAACAGCATGTTTTTGCAACAAAATCGAATCCTAAATACGTTTACTTTGTAATGATACACGAACTCCCTGAGAAGGAAAAGCGACCGTCGACTCACACACAATCCACGGAGGAAAGGAATGGATCCGTATGGTACGTAAGCTCAAATGGGTATTGCTGTCGCTGTCACTCATTGTACTGGTTGCAATCGGCTATTATACATATGCCTTTTTAAACTTTGCAAAGAACATTCAAGAGGACCCCGCGACGAAGATAGGCAGTATCCGGCCCAGTCAACTAAGCAGTAAAAATGGAGAGTCTTTGCTCCCGCCCAAGTGGGAGGGCAAGGACCGTGTGAATGTTCTGATTCTCGGAGGGGACTCCCGCGGCTTGAAGAAGAATGAGGTGCCGCGTTCGGACTCTATTATGGTGGCCTCCATTGATCCTGCTACGAAGAAGGCGTATTTGTTCTCGATTTTGCGGGACACGTATGTAAAAATTCCCGATCACGGCGAGGACCGGATCAATGTCGCTTATGCCTTGGGCGGCGCGAACCTGGCGATGAAGACGGTAAGCGATCTGCTCGGCATTCCGATTCAATATTACGTGTACACCGACTTCAAGGGCTTCGTTGCTCTGGTTGATGCTATCGGCGGTATCGAGATCGATGTGGAGAAGGACATGAAATATAAGGACGCTTATGACGGTCCGGAATATGATATCGATTTGAAGAAAGGACTGCAGACGCTGGATGGCAAAAAGGCGCTGCAATACGTCCGCTTCCGTCATGATGCCCTAAGTGATTTCTCCCGCACGGAACGGCAGCGCAAATTCCTTCAGGCTGTCGCCGCGAAAATGCAAAGCACCGGCTCGCTGATCCGGCTTCCCAAAATTTTAAACAGTATCGATCCTTATATTGAGACGAACCTCTCGACGATGGATATGCTTAAGCTGGGAACGCTTGGCTATGAAGCGAAAACCGAGGGGATGGTCAGTCAGCAAGTGCCGCCGCAGGAGCTGCTTGTGGAGAAACGCGTCGGCGGCGCCGAAGTTCTCGGGGTCGATCAGAATCGGTTAAAGATCTACGTGAAGGCTTTGTTTGAAGGCAAAGATCCGATTATGGCGATTCACGAGAAGCCGGCGACGACCACTAACGTGAAGAGCACCCCGTCTCTGGGTACGGTCAGCGGGACTGGCAGTACGAAAGCAGGCTCAAGCACGGGCACAGGCTCGACATCCGTCAAGGGGACGACTGCGAACCCGACGGCAGGGAACGGCAGCACAAGTACGGCTAACGCAGCGCCCAAGCCCGGCACAAGCACAACGGGCACGGGTACATCCGTAACCGGAACGGCCGGGGGCGGAATAAGCACCGGTACAAAGCCAACCGCTTCGACCGGTACAAAAACAGGAACGGATTCGAATACCGGCGGCACTGCGGCAACATCGCCGGATGGTACCAAGGCCGCTCCGACGCCAACACCGACCCGTACGGAAACGGCGAACACCGGTTCGGCCAGCCCGTCTACGGCAACCGGTACGGGAGGAGTCACGGATGCATCGGGCTCGAATACCGATGAACCCGCAACCCCAGGCGCACCTGTGCCAAGAAAAACAGTACAATAAGTTGATAAGGAATGACCGGAGCCCCCGCTTCTGTCATTCCTCTTTTTTATCCCGTAAAATTACTACTTGCTATCCATTTTACGCAGCATCCTCAATATTCCCCATAAATTGGGCTGCAGCCGCTGTAACCTTTGCCAGCCGCCAACGTCTATGAGAGCAGAATAGGATAAAGGGGTTTGGTAACCATGGAGAACAAGATCACCCATCGGAAACGAGGCATCGGACGAATCCTTCTGCTCTGCGGCTTGCTCCTTGCTGCCTGTGAGAATGACACGCCCCCTGCGCCCTCCGGCGTTACGAAACCAGAACCGGGGGCAACGGCTCCCAATGCCAATGTGGAGCCCTTGAAGCCTCCCCAAGCGGATGGCATCCCCTCCGGTGAGGTTCGCATGCATCTAAGCTCGGACCCCCGGCTGCAATCGCCCATTACGACCTTGGTTTCCCCGGGGAAACAAGAGCTCGTGGTTCGCTTCGGCGATGCGATGAATACCGCTTCCGTGGAGCAAGCGATTCAGAAGCAGCTTTTTATTCCCGAAGCTTCCTCTTCCCCCGCAGCTGTCAAAATCGACGTAAAGCTCCAGTATCGGTGGGAAGGCGATCGGACGCTCCATGTTACAGCCGAGCCCGTGATCAATAAGCTTCCTGATTACCCTTTATTCCGTTATCAAATCGATGTAAGCGGATCGCTTACCGCCGGCGGCAGCGTCTTGGGGAAGGTGCCCGCCTTTCAGGCCGTTGTCGATCCTCCGTCACAGCTATGGCGAGTATCTGCCGACGGGGCGAGACGTGAGAAGGTCAGCGGCTTTACAGAGCCTTATTGGTTTCAAAGGCTGGACGGCGATCCGAATTACGTAATCGCTACTCGTACAACCGGGTACTGCGAATGTGATGCTCCTTCCCTTAAGCATTACTCCGTCTATGATGTCGCAAATAAAGAACTGGTGCATTATCCGGTTATTTTACACACTACGTATCAAGGTCCAGGGCAATTCGTGGCCGATACGCGCGGCTTTTTCTATGAAGAGACCAACCAAACGGTTCCATCCAGTACGACAACCCATAAAATTAAAGTGGATGGCTACGTTCATGGTGCCTCTCTCAGCAAGGACCGAAACTATGTTCTCATGGCCGTAGGTGAGACTAAGGAAACGACGGCTAACTTGGATTTCATCTTATATAAGCTGTCCGACGGAACCGCGAAACGGATGCCTCAAGCGCTGCTCGGATCCGTTCCGGAAAATATGGTGAGCAGCGGGCTGATGCCGGTTCCTTTTACGGACAATGGCAAGGAAGTGCGTGCGCTATTAATGAAGAATACCAACTTCGACTGGACCGTGAACGTATACGCCTGGGACAAAGGAAGCTGGCAGCAGCAGGAACAGCCTGAGATGAACCGTTCAGGGGACGGAGTCTATGCTGTGGACACGTCCGACAGACTTTATCATAACGACAAGCTTGTTCAGGGGGTGAAGGCCCCTTCCGGGTTTCAAGGCATATGGCTGGGCAAGACGCACCGGTATGTCTACTTGGACTACAATTTTGAAGAGGCAAACGCCAAGAAGGTCCCGCCGAAAGGAAGTCTCTTTGTCTATGATGCGGACCTCCACAAAGCTCAGCAGCTCGTATCCGGACTGGACCAAGGCGATATGCTGTTCAGCACCAGCAGTGACGGCACGTGGATCTACATCCTGTCCAAGCATGAGCTTCCAGGCAAGCAGTAACCGCCGTCAGTTTACCTCCCTCCGCAAAATGGCTATAATGTTCTCTTAAGAAGTTTCTATCAGGAGAACAGAAAGCCGATGCCGGCAGGGAGGTTTTTTGCATTGAAAAGAACACAATCGGAGGCGCTGTATCAAGAAGCGCTTGACCATATTGTCGGAGGGGTCAACAGCCCCTCCCGATCGTTTAAAGCTGTGGGCGGCGGCGCCCCTGTCTTTATGAAGCGCGGACAGGGCGCGTATTTTTGGGATGTAGACGACAATCGCTACATCGATTACTTGGCCGCGTACGGACCGATCATTGTCGGACATGCCCATCCTCATGTGACGGAGGCCATCGTCCGGGCGGCCCAGAACGGCACCTTGTACGGGACGCCTACCGAGCTTGAGATCGAATTTGCCCGCATGCTGAAGGACGCTATTCCGTCTTTGGATAAGGTTCGCTTCGTCAATTCGGGTACGGAAGCGGTCATGACCACCATCCGTGTTGCCCGTGCTTATACGAACCGGACGAAAATCATCAAGTTCGCCGGCTGCTATCACGGCCACTCCGACTTAGTGCTCGTGGCCGCCGGCTCCGGCCCGTCAACCCTCGGGATTCCGGATAGTGCCGGCATCCCTACCAGCATCGCGCACGAGGTGATTACCGTGCCGTATAACGACCCCGCCGCGCTCGAGGCTGCCCTGGAGCGCTGGGGCGACGACGTCGCCGCCGTGATGGTCGAGCCCATCGTGGGCAATTTCGGCATGGTGATGCCGAAGCCGGGCTTCCTCGAGGGGCTCTGCACCTTGGCGCGCAGCAACGGTTCCCTCGTCATCTACGACGAGGTGATCACCGCCTTCCGGTTCCACTACGGCGCGGCGTCCACCTTCGATGGCCTCGGCGATCCCGCAGCCATCGAGCCCGACCTGACGGCCCTCGGCAAAATCATCGGCGGCGGCCTGCCGATCGGAGCTTATGGGGGCCGCAAGGACATCATGGCGCAGGTCGCGCCCTTAGGCCCGGCTTATCAAGCCGGCACGATGGCGGGCAATCCCGCGTCGATCTCCGCAGGCATCGCATGCCTGCAAGTGCTGCAGCAGCCGGGCGTCTACGACCGGCTGGACGAGCTGGGCCGCCTGCTGGAGGACGGCCTTACCGCCTCCGCTCAGCGTCACGGCGTTCCGCTGACGGTCAATCGGATCCGCGGCGCGCTCTCCACTCATTTTTGCGACCATCCGGTCATCAATTACGAGGAGGCCCAGGATACCGACGGCGAGCAGTTCGCGAGATTTTTCCGCCTTATGCTTTCCGAGGGCGTCTGCCTCGCGCCTTCCAAGTACGAAGCTTGGTTTTTGACCACCGCCCACACGGAAGATGATGTTATACAAACGATCGAGGCGGCTGATCGGTCCTTTGCCGCGTTGAAGCGCCAATAAACTTCATTTATCATCCAAATCACGAACTATTATCGGTTAACGGTAATAGTTCGTTCGTTTTTATAAACCTAACATGATATGTTAAGTTTTTACCTTTATTCACCTGATATACAGAATATATAGCGCTTACATTTGTCGATTCTCCTGATTGTTCTATTGTCTAGCCATCATTTTCGTGTTATTCTAATAATACTTTTACCTTTTTAATGTCGGCTATTATTGGAAGGTTGTTGTCATGGAAGCTATTGGGACATGAGCTCATTTTGTCGATATAGGGCACTTTATTTTTTATAAGCCCTATGCCAAGTCTGTTTCCGTCCTGCCCAAAGAATCGCAGAGTTGGTCATTTATGCATCGAACTGAATTTTTATTCATGCCTTTCATGCTGATGACTTTGTCCGCTTTCTTACAAGCGATCATGTTGTAACCTTTGTTTCAGGGTTCGCCCTATTATTTTTTTGGGAGGTGACGGTCAGCCTGCTGACCAATAGAATGAACGAAGTAATGCGCAATGAAGGCCGCTTTCAGAACTTGCTGGCAACCGAACATGACAGTTGCGGTATTATCTGTATCGTAGAGAAGGATGGATTTCCATCCCGCGACAATATTCAAAAAACGATCGACGCTTTGGTTAAGATGGAGCATCGTTCGGGCTTTATTAACGGAGAAGGCGACGGCTGCGGTATTTTAACGGATATTCCTCGGGCCCTCTGGGAAAGCAAGCTTAGCAGCGCCGGCCTGGACGGCAAGCTTGCTTATGACGAGCGCTTCTCCGTCGGACATATTTTTGTTCCGCGCAAGCTGGACCAGTCCGTAGAAGAGATTCAGAAGGGCATCCGCGAGCTGTTCGCACAGTTCGGTGTGAATATTATTCTTGAGCAGGAAAATCAGGTGGACAGCAGCGTGCTCGGCCCGAACGGCCGTGCGGATGAGCCTACGTTCTGGCAGATCGCCGCGCTTTGCGACAAGCAAGGTGTGAAGGTTGCCGATCACTTGTTCGAGCTGCATATTGCCATCGAGTCCAAATACTACGTTCACGTCGCTACACTCAGCAATGTGACTGCAGCCTATAAGGTCATGGGCGCGGCCAGCATCCTGCCAAAATATTTCAACGATACGCGTGATCCTCTTTTCGCGGCACAAGTAACGATCGGCCATAACCGTTATTCCACTAATACACAATCCAGCTTCTTCCGAGTTCAGCCGTTCTCCCTTCTGGGTCATAACGGAGAGATCAACACGGTGAAGAAGCTCCGCATCGAGGCGGATATGGTCGGCGTGCCGCTCGTAGACGGCGGTTCCGACTCCCAGGATATGAACCGTACGATCGAAACGTTCATCCACCGCTTCAACCTCAGCTTGTTCGAGGCTATGGAGATCGTCTTCCCTCCGATCCTGAACGAGATGAAGCTGTATAGAGAAGAACTGCAAAATCTGTATGTTTATTATCGTCAAATGTGGGGTCATTATGCGCAGGGTCCTGCGGGTATCGTATCCCGATACGGCAATGAATGTATTTTCAGCGTGGATGCTCTCGGTCTTCGTCCGGTATGGATGGTAGAAAGCGAAACTTCGCTTTACTTCTCCTCCGAGCAAGGCGTCATTACCGTTGACGAAATGGTAGCAGATCCGAAGCCGATCGCTCCGGGCGAGAAGGTTGGCGTTCTGCTGACTCCGGGCGAGCATGTACAAGTGATTCCATATCACCAAGTACAGAACACCGTCTTGAAGCGTGCTCAGGCCCGCATTTCTTTGGATGGTCTGAACAAGTATCTGAAGGCGGAAGCTCCTGCTGTCGAAGCAGCTCCTAATGCCGACATCGTGCCTACCGATTCCATCTATAGTGCATTCGGCTGGGATCGCGACGGCATCAGCATGATCGAGACAACAGCGGAAACCGGCGCAGAGCCGATTCGATCCCTTGGCCATGACAGCCCGCATGCCGCTCTGGCTTGGGAACGTGTGAACATTCCTGATTTCATTAAAGAAAGTGTTGCCGTCGTTACCAACCCGGCGATTGACCGCGACCGTGAAATGGAGCATTTCTCCACTCGCGTGATCGTCGGACCTCGCCCTACCGTGTACGGCGCTCATGATGCCCGTCCTCGTTTCGAGGTATTGTATCCGCTCGTACTGGAGGGCAGCAACGGGGTTGACTCCCTTGAGCAGCTGCACCAGCCAAGCTTCGAGCAGATCGCTGCTTTCTTCCGCAGCCATGGGGACAATGCGGTAGCTACGCTTTCCACTACCTTCGCGCGCGGTACTTCGCTGAAAGATGCTTTGGAGCAGCTTGCTGCCGATGCCGTTACTGCCGTTCGCGGTGGAGCCATGCTTGTTGTTCTTGACGACAGCGACGCTCACCAAAACGATCGTTTGTGGCTGGATCCGCATCTTGCGGTTTCCAAGGTGGACATTGCGCTTCGCGCAGAGAAGCTTGGCTCCGGCGATAACCTGCGCCGTCATGCTTCCATCGTGCTTCGCAGCGGGGCCGTTCGCAACCTGCACGACATTGCTGTGGCATGCGGCTTGGGCGCCGATCTGATCTCTCCTTACGTGATGTTTGCAACAGCAGCCGTAAAGGACGGGGCTGTCGCAGCCCGCAAAGTGCATACCGCTCTGTCCAAGGGCTTGGAGAAGGTTATCTCCACTATCGGTACGCATGAGCTCAGAGGTTATACTCGCTTCTTCTCTTCCATCGGCTTGAAGCCGGAGGTGGCGGAGGTTCTTGATATCGTGAACTATCTCGGTAGTGACAATGTCGGTACCGGCTTTGCAGAGCTTGAAGCGGATGCGGAAGCTCGTTATAACGATTTCTCCAACGCTAAGGCCAAAGCTGCGAAAAACTTCCGTTTCTTCCAGCGCATGTGGAAGGCTCTCGGCGACGCTGCTTCCGGTACGGCACCTTACACCGATTACCGTGATAAGCTTCGTGAAGAAGAGAAAAAGAACGGCATTTCCATCCGTCACGTGGCTGACTTTAACTTCGAGAAGGCTTTGGCGGAAGGTCGCAAGCCGCTTGATAAGTCCCAGGTGGATATCAGCATCGGCGGCCACGATCTGCCTACGTTGATCTCCTCCATGTCCTTCGGTTCGCAGAACGAAACGGCTTTCCGTGCCTATGCGGAAGCAGGCGAGCGTCTGAACATGGTTACCATGAACGGTGAAGGCGGAGAGATCAAGGATATGCTCGGACGTTATAAGCGTACTCGCGGTGCTCAGGTAGCATCCGGACGTTTCGGTGTGAACGTAGAGCTGGCAACGGCGGTTGCGTTCCTCGAGATCAAAATCGGTCAAGGCGCGAAGCCGGGCGAAGGCGGTCACCTGCCGGGCTCCAAGGTTACAGCGAAGATCGCTGCTGCTCGTAACGCAACGATCGGCTCCGACCTGATCTCGCCGTCCAACAACCATGATATTTATTCCATCGAGGATCTGGCGCAAATCATCAGCGAGCTGAAGGAAGCAAGCGGACGTAAAGCGAAGATCATCGTTAAGGTTCCAGTAGTACCGGGTATCGGTACGATTGCTGTCGGCGTTGCCAAAGCGGGTGCGGATGTCATCACGCTGTCCGGCTTTGACGGCGGTACCGGTGCAGCACGGATTCACTCCATCACCCACGTTGGCTTGCCAACCGAGATCGGTACGAAGCTGGCTCACATTGCTCTGATCGAAGCAGGTCTTCGTCATCGCGTCGAGCTGTGGTCTGACGGCGGTATGAAGTCCGGTGCGGACGTTGTCAAAATGATTATGCTCGGCGCAAACCGCGTAGGCTTCGGATCCATCGCCATGCAGGCTGTCGGCTGTACGACTTGCCGCGGCTGTCACTTGGATACTTGTCACGTTGGTATCGCTACTCAGATCGACTCCATGGAAGAGGCTGAGGAAAAAGGTCTTCGCCGCTTCGTACCTCGCGTGTACGACACGGCTGTAGATTCCCTCGTCCGCCTGTTCAGCGGCATCGGTGAAGAAATTCGTGAAATCACAGCTCAGCTGGGCTTCAACAGCCTGCAGGATCTTGTCGGTCGTTCCGACCTGCTCCAGCAAGTAAGCCATAACGATCGCATCGACCTGAGCGATCTGCTGCGTCCGGCTCCACTGTCCTTCGCGGCAGCGCAAGAAGCTCAAGCTGAGGTGGCAGCAGCGGTATCCTCCGATATTCGTATCGCAGCCGGTGCTGAAGGCCAAGAATTTTTCCCGGATGCTGTGGATTACAGCGCACCGGTTGAGCGTCGCTGGTCCAAGGTGGATGCCGAGACTCGGATTCTCGGAAGCCGTTACTCCAGCCATCGCGTTAGAGACCGCTATGACGGCAGCTATGATCAGCTTCCGGCTGCGAACATCACCATCACCGATGGTTCCGTTCCAGGTAACGGTCTTGCAGCCTTCAACGCTCGCGGCATTAACATCACCGTACATGGTGGCGCGGAAGACGGCGTAGCGAAGATGTCTCTCGGCGGTAAGGTTGCCGTTCTGAAGTCGCTTGGCAAGCACAAGCAATTCATTAACGGCTCCGTCGGTAAATCGTTCGGTTACGGCGCGCAGAAGGGTCTGTTCCTGATCCAAGGTAATGCTGATACTCGCGCATGTATCCGTTTCTCGGGCGCGGACGTTGTCTTCGGCGGCGAAATCACCAGCCCGCTGCAGGATGAGCTTGGCGGATTGGCGGCACGCGCCAACCTGAAAGGATTCGCGTTCGAGTACATGACCAACGGCCGTGCCGTTGTGATGGGCGACCCAGGTCCATGGATTTGTGCCGGTATGACAGGCGGCGTGATCTACCAGCGTCTGGTGCCTGAGATGGGTCTGGACCAGGCTGCTATCGAGCGTCGTATCGCCAAAGGCGCGAAGGTCAAAATCGAACCGGTCGGCTTACAAAGCACTAAGGACCTGAACGAGCTGCTCGGCGCTTACCGCGAAGAGCTGGCGAACTCCGGTCAAGCAGAAGCCGCTGCGAAGGTCGAGGCTCTTCTCGCTAACCTGCAAGATCACTTCGTACGGATTGCTCCTGTAGGTCTGCAAGCAGATCAATCGGTAGCTACAGAATAGTAATGCGTTAAGCCCTCTGGAAAGATATCCAGAGGGCTTTCTTTTTCCCTTAAAGGCATAAAAAAGGCGCACCCCCCATTTGTTGAAGGATGCGCTTTTTTTATTATTAAGCTTTTGCCGTGCGATAGGCTTCGATATATTGTGCAGCTTTTTTCGCTACAAGACTGTAGTCCCCTGTTTTCACAGCTTCGGCGGTGAGGTCGGAGCCGATACCCACGGCCACCGCTCCGGCTTGAATCCACTCACCCAGATTACTAAGCGATACCCCGCCGGTCGGCATAATATTGGCTTGCGGCAGAGGTCCTTTGATCGCTTTGATCATTGATGGGGAGTACAGGTTGCCAGGGAACAGCTTAACGATATCCACGCCAAGCTCTAAAGCCCGCTGGATCTCTTGGATTGTCATCACACCCGGCATGACAGGCACTCTGTAACGGTTACAGAGCGTGATCGTTTCAGGATTGAGCGACGGACCTACCACGAACTCGGAACCACTTAGAATGGCAGCACGAGCCGTCTCAGGGTCAAGCACCGTGCCAACACCAATGATGGCGTACTTCGAAGGATCGGACGAGCTGCTGGAATATTTCTTCGCGAGCTTCTCGATCGCCTGCAGGGCAAACGGAACGGTCATCGTGACCTCAATAACCTTGATTCCACCCTCGATCGATTGCTCCGCCATCTCTACAACTTCATCCGGCGTTTCCCCGCGAAGAACGGCAACCACGCCTTCTTGCGAAATCTGCTGGAGTAATTTTAGCTTTTTCATCTAGTACACCATCCCTTAGCGTTCTACGTGCTTCACATTATTCAGGAATGCCTCGACTTGCTCCCAAGTCGGAATGCCCTCCCAATCGCCTTCCATTTGTACGACCATACAGCCAATCAGATTGCCAAGCTTCACGGCCTCGTCTAAGCTATAGTTCTTTAACAGGCCAACGAAGAAGCCCGCACAGAAGCCGTCACCGGCCCCTACCGTATCTACTACTTGCTCCGCCTTGAAGTAAGGTACGGAACGAACTTCTCCCTTCTCAACGATCAGGGTAACGTCGTCTCCGCCCTTTACAATCGATACAGCATTCAATTGATTCAGATGTCCTACGATCTCGTCGAAATTTTCCGTTTGATACAGCAGCTTCAGCTCGTCCAGCCCGGGTAGGAAATAATCCGCTTCCTTGGCCAAATCCAGCAGGACATCTCTCGCTTCATCAATAGACCACAGCTTCAATCTCAGGTTCGGGTCAAAGCATACCTTTACGCCGTGTTTTTTGGCTAAACGAATCGCTTCCTTCGCCGTCTCGCGGCAGGATTCGCTGAGAGCCGGTGTAATGCCCGTAACATGCAGATATTGGGCCTGCTTGATATATTCCTCATCCAGGTGCTCAGGACGCAGCGTACTGGCCGCAGAGCCCTTACGATAGTAGTATACCGATGTTTTGCCTGATACGACCTCACGAAGCATTAGGCCCGTCGGTGCTTCCGTAGTCAGCTCGACACGGGAAACATCCACACCTTCGCCCCGAATTTTCTTCAGAATTAAACGGCCGAAAGGATCCTTGCCTAACCGGCTGAACCATCCCACGCGATGACCAAGACGAGATACCCCGATCGCTACATTACTCTCGGCACCGCCAAATAAACCTTGAAACCCCGTTGCGTATTCGATTCCTTTGACACCATTAGGCATCATTAATGCCATTGTTTCCCCAAAAGTGATAATCTCCGGTTGAAACATCTGCTGTCCTTGGTTTGTCATGGGTTACCTCGACATCCATCCGCCATCCACGCAAAGGACGTGTCCGGACATGTAATCAGAAGCCTTCGATGCTAAGAATATAACTGGACCTTGCATGTCTTCCGGTGTTCCCCAACGTGCTGCAGGAATTCTTACAAGGATTTGGGCGTTTCTTTCCTCATCGGCACGCAGAGCCGCTGTGTTGTCCGTTTCCATATAACCTGGTGCAATGGCGTTGACTTGAATGCCCTTGCTGGCCCATTCGTTTGCTAATGCCTTCGTTACCCCCGCAATTGCATGCTTAGACGCGGTATAGCCCGGTACGTTAATGCCGCCCTGGTAGCTCAGCATGGATGCAATATTGATGATTTTACCTGATCCTTGTTTAATCATCTCACGGCCAACCAATTGGGAAAGGAAGAAAGCGGAGTTCAGATTTAGCTGCAATACATCATGCCAATCCTGTGCCGCATGATCCGCTGCAGGCGTACGACGAATAATCCCTGCATTGTTAACCAAAATATCAATCTTGCCGAAAACCTTCAGTGCCTCATCCACAACCCCTTGCAGAGCATTCTCATCCATCAGGTTGGCCACTACTGTGTGTACCTTACGTCCCATGGCTTCGATTTGCTCCTGCGTCTCACGGGATCGGTCATTACTTGTTACAATCACAATATCAGCACCGGCCTTTGCCAGGCCGATCGAAATGCCGCCACCAAGACCCACTGCTCCACCTGTAACAATCGCTACTTTACCGCTCAAATCAAAAAAACTCACGTTCCATTCACCCCTATATCATCTTATGAAATTGAACCAATTCGAACCGATATGAACCATACCGGACATGTCTGCCCCTTATATTATAAGTCAAAGCCTAGGAAATGACCAGCAATATACCGATTCGTCAACTTTATCACACCAAAAAAAGACCCTTATCAAAGGGTCTTGGCATGTACATTCTTATGATAAAGAAAAAGCCTTCACGAGAAGGGCTTCATCTTACGTCCCAGGAGGGATTCGAACCCCCGACCGACGGCTTAGAAGGCCGTTGCTCTATCCAGCTGAGCTACTGGAACAAAGGACGATATGGAGCGGGTGATGGGAATCGAACCCACGCTACCAGCTTGGAAGGCTGGAGTTCTACCATTGAACTACACCCGCACTATAAATATGAAAAATCGGGACGACACGATTTGAACATGCGACCCCCTGGTCCCAAACCAGGTGCTCTACCAAGCTGAGCTACGTCCCGAAGTTATAATGCTGGTAGAGGGACTTGAACCCCCACGGTTTCCCTCACGATTTTGAGTCGCGCGCGTCTGCCAATTCCGCCATACCAGCTTATTATGGAGCGGAAGACGGGACTCGAACCCGCGACCCTCGCCTTGGCAAGGCGATGCTCTACCACTGAGCCACTTCCGCATACTCACTAAGTGAGACACATTTGATACTTTACAATAAAATCACTTAACTTTCAATAGAAAGTTTTGGAGCGGAAGACGGGACTCGAACCCGCGACCCTCGCCTTGGCAAGGCGATGCTCTACCACTGAGCCACTTCCGCAAACATGGTGCGCGTAGAGGGACTTGAACCCCCACGGTCTCCCGCCAGATCCTAAGTCTGGTGCGTCTGCCAATTCCGCCATACGCGCACAAGGAGTAAAACATGGTGAGCCATGTAGGACTCGAACCTACGACACCCTGATTAAAAGTCAGGTGCTCTACCGACTGAGCTAATGGCTCTTAAAGCATGGCTGGGGATCTAGGATTCGAACCTAGGCATGACGGAGTCAAAGTCCGTTGCCTTACCGCTTGGCTAATCCCCAATAAGGTAATAATGGGGCGATCGAAGGGAATTGAACCCTCGAATGCCGGAGCCACAATCCGGTGCGTTAGCCACTTCGCCACGACCGCCAAGTTTATTAAAATAATGGCGGAGCCGACGGGATTCGAACCCGCGGTCTCCTGCGTGACAGGCAGGCATGTTAGGCCTCTACACCACGGCTCCGCGATAAAGATTGGTTGCGGGGGCAGGATTTGAACCTGCGGCCTTCGGGTTATGAGCCCGACGAGCTACCGGGCTGCTCCACCCCGCGTCGTGTAAATCTTATATGGTGGAGGCTGACGGGATCGAACCGCCGACCCTCTGCTTGTAAGGCAGATGCTCTCCCAGCTGAGCTAAGCCTCCATATTGCTATGACCCGTAGGGGATACTCATCACTGCGTGATGAGACTGCGAAGTATCGCTATCGAAGCTTATGCTCCGACGAACCCAAGGGTTCTCATTAAAGGGTATTGCTATGACCCGTAGGGGATTCGAACCCCTGTTACCTCCGTGAAAGGGAGGTGTCTTAACCCCTTGACCAACGGGCCTTATTAGAATGGCTCCCCGAACAGGACTCGAACCTGTGACAACTCGATTAACAGTCGAGTGCTCTACCAACTGAGCTATCGGGGAATGTTAATAACGAGTGTAAAGCGGTATTTCGCTTGGCGACGTTCTACTCTCCCAGGACCCTTCGGTCCAAGTACCATCGACGCTGGAAGGCTTAACGGTCGTGTTCGGTATGGGTACGCGTGGTTCCCTTCCGCCATCATCACCAAACGTGATGCTTCTGCTAAGAAACATCTAGGTTGTTGTTCAAAGCGACTTGCGCCTTGAAAACTGGATTCGAAACTTCAGCAAATGTCATATGCTTGTTGGATAAGCCCTCGACCGATTAGTATTCGTCAGCTCCACACGTTGCCGCGCTTCCACCCCGAACCTATCTACCTCGTCGTCTACAAGGGGTCTTACTAAATTGGGAAATCTCATCTTGAGGGGGGCTTCACGCTTAGATGCTTTCAGCGCTTATCCCTTCCGTACTTGGCTATCCAGCCGTGCCTCTGGCGAGACAACTGGTACACCAGCGGTACGTCCATCCCGGTCCTCTCGTACTAAGGACAGCTCCTCTCAAATTTCCTACGCCCGCGACAGATAGGGACCGAACTGTCTCACGACGTTCTGAACCCAGCTCGCGTACCGCTTTAATGGGCGAACAGCCCAACCCTTGGGACCTACTTCAGCCCCAGGATGCGATGAGCCGACATCGAGGTGCCAAACCTCCCCGTCGATGTGGACTCTTGGGGGAGATAAGCCTGTTATCCCCAGGGTAGCTTTTATCCGTTGAGCGATGGCCCTTCCATTCGGTACCACCGGATCACTAAGCCCGACTTTCGTCCCTGCTCGACCTGTATGTCTCGCAGTCAAGCTCCCTTATGCCTTTGCACTCTTCGAATGATTTCCAACCATTCTGAGGGAACCTTGGGGCGCCTCCGTTACTCTTTAGGAGGCGACCGCCCCAGTCAAACTGCCTACCTGACACTGTCCCTACACCAGCTAATGGTGCCAGGTTAGAACTCCGATACGATCAGGGTGGTATCCCAACGGCGCCTCCACGAAGCTGGCGCTCCGGCTTCCTAGGCTCCCACCTATCCTGTACAGATCGTACCAAAGTCCAATATCAAGCTGCAGTAAAGCTCCATGGGGTCTTTCCGTCTTGTCGCGGGTAACCTGCATCTTCACAGGTATTAAAATTTCACCGGATCTCTCGTCGAGACAGCGCCCAAGTCGTTACGCCATTCGTGCGGGTCAGAATTTACCTGACAAGGAATTTCGCTACCTTAGGACCGTTATAGTTACGGCCGCCGTTTACTGGGGCTTCGGTTCACAGCTTCGGGTTTAACCCCTAACCGCTCCCCTTAACCTTCCAGCACCGGGCAGGCGTCAGCCCGTATACTTCGCCTTGCGGCTTCGCACAGACCTGTGTTTTTGCTAAACAGTCGCTTGGGCCTTTCACTGCGGCCCCTCGGGCTATTCACCCTACCGAGGCACCCCTTCTCCCGAAGTTACGGGTCATTTTGCCGAGTTCCTTAACGAGAGTTCTTCCGAGCGCCTTAGCATGCTCTGCTCGCCTACCTGTGTCGGTTTGCGGTACGGGCACCTTCTCCCTGGCTAGAGCTTTTCTTGGCAGCTTGAACTCATGACCTTCGCTACTATAATTTCGCTCCCCCATCACAGCCAGCCTTACGATTAGCGATTTGCCTACTAACCAGCCTCGCTGCTTGGACGGACATCCATCAGTCCGCGTCACTATCCTTCTGCGTCACCCATTGCTCATAACGGTTCACGGTGGTACAGGAATTTCAACCTGTTGTCCTTCGACTACGCCTTTCGGCCTCGCCTTAGGTCCCGACTTACCCTGAGCGGACGAACCTTCCTCAGGAACCCTTAGGCTTACGGCGGACAAGATTCTCACTTGTCTTTTCGTTACTCATACCGGCATTCTCACTTGTAACCGCTCCAGCTGTCCTCACGATCAACCTTCACTGCTGTTACAACGCTCCCCTACTGCCCATAAATGGACTCATAGCTTCGGTGGTGTGTTTAGCCCCGTTACATTTTCGGCGCAGAGTCACTCGACACAGTGAGCTATTACGCACTCTTTCAATGGTGGCTGCTTCTAAGCCAACATCCTGGTTGTCTTTGCAACTCCACATCCTTTCCCACTTAACACACACTTGGGGACCCTTAGCTGATGATCTGGGCTGTTTCCCTCTTGACAATGGATCTTAGCACTCAGTCTGACTCCCGGTTAAAGTCTGCGGCATTCAGAGTTTGACTGGACTTGGTAACCCTTGGCGGGCCCCGCACCCAATCAGTGCTTTACCTCCGCGACTCATCACCCGAGGCTAGCCCTAAAGCTATTTCGGGGAGAACCAGCTATCTCCGAGTTCGATTGGAATTTCTCCGCTACCCCCACCTCATCCCCGAATTTTTCAACATTCGTGGGTTCGGGCCTCCAGTGCGTGTTACCGCACCTTCACCCTGGACAGGGGTAGATCACACGGTTTCGGGTCTACGTCTACGTACTTATTCGCCCTATTCAGACTCGCTTTCGCTGCGGCTCCGGCTTCTCACCTTAACCTTGCGCGTAAACGTAACTCGCCGGTTCATTCTACAAAAGGCACGCCATCACTCATTAACGAGCTCTGACTTCTTGTAAGCACACGGTTTCAGGTTCTTTTTCACTCCGCTCCCGCGGTTCTTTTCACCTTTCCCTCACGGTACTGCTTCACTATCGGTCACCAGGGAGTATTTAGCCTTGGCAGATGGTCCTGCCGGATTCCGACGGGGTTTCACGTGTCCCGCCGTACTCAGGATCCGTCTAGAGTCTCGGTTGCTTTCGGTTACGGGGCTGTTACCCACTTTGGCCGGCCTTTCCAGACCTGTTCGCCTACCAACCTGCACTCACATTGACGTCCTACAACCCCAAGGGGCAAGCCCCTTGGTTTGGGCTGTTCCGCTTTCGCTCGCCGCTACTGACGGAATCACTTTTGTTTTCTTTTCCTGAGGGTACTTAGATGTTTCAGTTCCCCTCGTCTGCCTCCTACACAGCTATGTATTCACTGTGTGGTACGTGAGTATTACCTCACGCGGGTTTCCCCATTCGGACATCCCCGGATCAAAGCCTGCTTACGGCTCCCCGAGGCATTTCGTCGTTCGCCACGTCCTTCTTCGGCTCCTGGTGCCTAGGCATCCTCCGTGTGCTCTTATTAGCTTAACCTGTCGCTCCATATGCTATTTCTTCGTTCCGTTGTGCTACGCACAAAGTCACTCCTAAACAGCATATTTCGCTACTAGCTATTGTAAGATCGGATGATCTTCGACATTTTGCTTTGTTTCGATATCCAGTTTTCAAGGAACAAGAGTTCTGAAAGGTTATTGCACCTTTCAAAACTGAACAACG
This sequence comes from Paenibacillus silviterrae, assembly GCF_030167925.1. Classification (GTDB taxonomy): domain Bacteria; phylum Bacillota; class Bacilli; order Paenibacillales; family NBRC-103111; genus Paenibacillus_G; species Paenibacillus_G silviterrae. The sequence continues at coordinate 4,407,328 of NZ_JASKUT010000001.1, read as the reverse complement.
AGGAGAGTGAGTTCGCTGCAACTGTTACATCGTAGAACGATGTCAGTTGTCAGCTATTATGTCCGATGGCCTGCAGCCATCATGGACTCCATAGAAAGGAGGTGATCCAGCCGCACCTTCCGATACGGCTACCTTGTTACGACTTCACCCCAATCATCTACCCCACCTTCGGCGGCTGGCTCCTTGCGGTTACCCCACCGACTTCGGGTGTTGTAAACTCTCGTGGTGTGACGGGCGGTGTGTACAAGACCCGGGAACGTATTCACCGCGGCATGCTGATCCGCGATTACTAGCAATTCCGACTTCATGCAGGCGAGTTGCAGCCTGCAATCCGAACTGAGACCGGCTTCTAAGGATTCGCTCCGGATCGCTCCTTCGCTGCCCGTTGTACCGGCCATTGTAGTACGTGTGTAGCCCAGGTCATAAGGGGCATGATGATTTGACGTCATCCCCACCTTCCTCCGGTTTGTCACCGGCAGTCACTTCAGAGTGCCCAACTCAATGCTGGCAACTGAAATCAAGGGTTGCGCTCGTTGCGGGACTTAACCCAACATCTCACGACACGAGCTGACGACAACCATGCACCACCTGTCTCCTCTGTCCCGAAGGCCTACGATATCTCTACCGTATTCAGAGGGATGTCAAGACCTGGTAAGGTTCTTCGCGTTGCTTCGAATTAAACCACATACTCCACTGCTTGTGCGGGTCCCCGTCAATTCCTTTGAGTTTCACTCTTGCGAGCGTACTCCCCAGGCGGAGTGCTTACTGTGTTTACTTCGGCACCAAGGGTATCGAAACCCCTAACACCTAGCACTCATCGTTTACGGCGTGGACTACCAGGGTATCTAATCCTGTTTGCTCCCCACGCTTTCGCGCCTCAGCGTCAGTTACAGTCCAGAAAGTCGCCTTCGCCACTGGTGTTCCTCCACATCTCTACGCATTTCACCGCTACACGTGGAATTCCACTTTCCTCTCCTGCACTCAAGTCTCCCAGTTTTCAGTGCGAACCAGGGTTGAGCCCTGGGCTTAAACACCAAACTTAAAAGACCGCCTGCGCGCGCTTTACGCCCAATAATTCCGGACAACGCTTGCCCCCTACGTATTACCGCGGCTGCTGGCACGTAGTTAGCCGGGGCTTTCTTCTCAGGTACCGTCATTTCCAGGGCAGTTACTCCCCGGAACGTTCTTCCCTGGCAACAGAGCTTTACGATCCGAAAACCTTCATCACTCACGCGGCGTTGCTCCGTCAGACTTTCGTCCATTGCGGAAGATTCCCTACTGCTGCCTCCCGTAGGAGTCTGGGCCGTGTCTCAGTCCCAGTGTGGCCGATCACCCTCTCAGGTCGGCTACGCATCGTCGCCTTGGTGAGCCGTTACCCCACCAACTAGCTAATGCGCCGCAGGCCCATCTGTAAGCCACAGCTTGCGCCGTGTTTCCAAGCCCCTCCATGCGAAGAAGCCATCTATCCGGTCTTAGCTACCGTTTCCGGTAGTTATCCCAGTCTTACAGGCAGGTTGCCTACGTGTTACTCACCCGTCCGCCGCTAGGGTCCGAAGACCCTCGCTCGACTTGCATGTATTAGGCACGCCGCCAGCGTTCGTCCTGAGCCAGGATCAAACTCTCCAATAAAGTAGTTTGACTTGCTCATGTTCAAAGCTAGCACGAATCCGAAGATTCGTTATATTTCACTCTCTCGTTGTTCAGTTTTCAAAGGGCAATAAATTCGTCGTTTCGAGCATTTTCGAGCACCGCTCCAAAAGCGACTTTTATAATATATCACATTCACCCAGTTCATTGCAAGTGTTTTTTGAAATTCTTTTTTTTTCGAATTCCTCAGCACTTGAAGAACTTGTCCGGCTCAAACGGCCGGAAGAACAATATAGCATGTTTCAAAATAGAATGCAAGTATAAAATCAAATTAAAAACAGGAAGCCGAAGAGGCTTCCTGTGACATTTTAAAGAGGAACCGACGTTACTTCGTTTAACTGCTCAAGCAGCTCGGAATGAATCCGAGTATTGCTGGCCGCCACATCTCTGACCTCGAGCGAATATGGCTTCCCATGTATATCGGTTACCTGTCCGCCCGCCTCTTGAATGATCAAGGCTCCGGCCGCGATATCCCATGAATTCAGTCCGATTTCCCAAAACCCGCTTAATCTCCCTGCAGCTACATAGGAGAGGTGTAATGCAGCAGATCCGGCCACACGCAAATTACGTACCTTCGAGCTCAAGGCTTGGATCCCGGCAAGATTCATGGGGAGCGCACGTTCGCGGTCAGCGGGCAGGCCTGTAGCGATCAAGCTGTCTTTCAGCTTTTCCTCCGAGGAAACCTGAATACGTCTTCCCTTCAAATAAGCACCCTTCCCCTTCTCAGCAACAAACAGCTCATTGTGAATCGGGTTATACACGACCCCCGTAACTACTTCACCTCGATGCGCCAATGCAATGGATACGGAGAAAAAAGGAAAGCCGTGAACAAAGTTAGTCGTACCGTCAAGCGGATCGACAATCCAGAGATACTCGGCATCCTTCATCTGGCGCAGCGCTTGCTCGGAAGCAGCCGGGCCCGGCTCAACGCCTTCCTCGCCTAATATGGTATGGTGCGGGAAGTGAGTATGAATTAAATTACGAATCATTATTTCAGCACCCTTGTCCACTTCCGTAACCAGATCGTGCGATGAATATTTGGTAGAAAGGCTCTGATAATCGCCAAGCTTGCTTTGGATCCATTCTCCCGCCTTGGACGCGGTATTAATGGCTACGGCAGTGAAGCTCTTGCCTCCCACCGAAAATGATTGCGATTCTTCACTAGCCAATCCAATCAACTCTCTTCCTAAAAATCAGTCATCTTATGTAACACAAGTATAATCAATTATACGCCGGAAAAGCCATGGGGTTTCGCTACAAAAATAATTAGAATTCAGCCTCATTTTTGATGCACATTGTCTATATTAGCCCAACGAAATTTGTGATATAGTTAAATTTAGTTCGTTTTATCTGTAAATATTGCAAAAGACGCCGGGCCTTACAAGGACCCGGCGTCTTTTGATATAAGCTGGAAAGCTAAACTACACACCGACGATGTGATAGCCGTTATCTACATAGATGACCTCGCCCGTAATCCCCCGGGACAGGTTGCTCATCAGGAAGAGAGCCGTATCCCCAACCTCGGCGACCTCGGTCGTGCGACGCATCGGTGCTTTCTCTTCAACGGTTTTCAAGATGGAGTTAAAGTCCTTGATCCCCTTAGCGGCCAGCGTACGAATAGGCCCTGCAGAAATGGCATTCACACGAATATTAAATTGTCCCAAATCCGAAGCCAAATACCGCACGCTTGCTTCGAGCGCCGCCTTAGCAACACCCATGACATTGTAATTCTTCATCGCGCGTTCCGCTCCGAGATAGGTCATAGTCATGATGCTGCCGCCTTCCGTCATAAGCGGATACAGCTTCTGAGCTACGGCTACAAGTGAATAAGCGCTGATATCGTGAGCCAGAGCAAAGCCTTCACGGGATGTGCCGACGAACAGGCCTTCGAGCTCTTCCGTTTTGGCAAAGGCGATGCTGTGTACAATGCCGTGAAGCACACCGCACTGCTCACGAAGCGTTTCCGCTAATCGGTCAATGTCCTCGTCAACCGTCACATTGCAAGGAAGGATCGAGGAATTCGGAATCGTCTCCGCCAGCTTGCGAACACGCTCTTCCACACGCTCGCTTTCATATGTAAATACTAAACGGGCACCCTGGCTAGCCAAGGATTGAGCGATGGCCCAAGCGATGCTGCGGTCATTGGCAACACCCATAACCAATATATTTTTACCTTGTACCAAATTCATCTTCAACCGTTCCCCTCTCCATGAAAAAATGCTGTGCTGCTTGTCCGATCGTTCCTTCCTCAAAGTACCCCATTTTACCGAATATTTCAAGTAAAAGGAAAGGATTATTTATCGTCAAAAACCGCGCGGTTTCTCGACAAAAATTAAATCCTCTACAGCTCGAATGAAGCTTGCGTGAGCACCGTTACTCCCTGTTCTCCTTGCAGGTCCTCCATCAGCTTGAATAATGCTTCATCCTTCTTCTTTGCCTCCAGCATCATATCGAGCTTCGGAGTCACCGGAGCGATCTCACGCAAAAACCTCATTAGAGGCTCTATCTCAATAAAGTCTGCATGAGCTCTGACGTCTTTATCGCTTTTGGGACTGGAGATATGGATCTTCGGCGGCAGCCCTGTTTCCTGCCAGGTTGCTTGGATTCGAGGCCACAGTTCAGTCGGGGACTCCTCGGTATTGTTTACTTGGTGGTGATGTATATCTAACACCATTGGGACGCCGACCGTCTCGCAAACCTCCAGCGTTTCTGACGCCGTGAATGTTTTGTCGTCATTTTCCAGTGTCACTCTTTCTTTAATCCGTTCCGGCAGCTCGGTAAAGTTGGCGATAAAGCGTGCACGAGCCGTTTCCTTGTTACCATACGTGCCACCGATATGAATATTACATTTTGCCGTAATATTGAGCCCCATCGCTTCCAGCATACTTACATGCCGGTCAAGGTCTTCGCGGGAATGGTGCAAAACGTCAGCCCGCGGCGTACTCAGCACAGTAAAGTGATCGGGATGAAAGCTAAGCCTCATCCGATGCTCTTTGGCGTATGCGCCCAGCTCGGCGAAAGCCTCAGCCAAGACGGGAAACGGATCCCAACCGGCAAGCAGCTCATGCCCCATGAGCGGAATCAGCTTCGAAGACATGCGATACATCTCAACATCGTGGGCGCGGTTATGCCGAAGCAGCCGAAGCGTATTATGTATGTTCTCCGCAGCAATACGTTCGAGTTTGCGGACAGCCGCTTCGCGGTCATCCAGCTTGGCGAAGTTGGTTGCGGTCATAGTCTTGGACGGAGACGCGTTAGCAACGATGGTGGACATGGCAACATAACCAAGACGAACGATCATGAACGTCACGCTCCCATATTGTGTCGGATTGGCTCATCCTGCTTAGGCTTCCCTCGAAAGAAAAAAGCATCCCCTTTCCCGCCAATGGGAAAGGGAATGCTTCGTACTTAGACATTTAAGCTTGCTGTTCTCCGAAAAACATTTCATGTGCCAGAGCCGTTTGAATCCTGGCTTCCTCGTCGGTCAGCTTACGGACCAGCTCCATCTCCACTTGAGTTACCTCTTCACCCTGAAAGTTAATCTCGGCGATCGAAGCGAGAATCTTCACAATAGCAATCGCTTGATTGTCGGGGGTATAAGCGAAGACCTTTTGTCCCGTCGGAAAGACGCGAAAGCCGCTTTTGACCATTTTGCCACGGCCGTATTCCAGCAGCTCATAAAGCTCCTGTTCGGATTTGAATTTGCATACGGAATTGAATTCAGTTTGAAAACCCATCGTTCTTTGCTCCTCCAGACTTACGTTCTAGGGCAAATCGAAAGAATAAACCAAGCCTTGCTTATCGGCATGGCGCTGAAGCGCCAGTCGGATCAGATCATCAAGCAGCTCCCGGTAAGGCTTGCCGCTCTCCTGCCATAACAGCGGGTACATACTGAACGGGGTAAATCCGGGCATCGTATTGATTTCATTAATGAATATCTTGTTATCATCCTTGCGAAGGAAGAAATCCAAACGGGACAGCCCTGTTCCATCTACCGCTAGATAGGCGCGAATGGCCAAATCGCGGATTTGGTCGCTCAGCTCCGGAGAAATCTCAGCCGGAATGATCATCGCGGATTTGCCGTCGATGTATTTTGCTTTGTAATCATAGAATTCATTCGAAGAAACGATCTCGCCGACAACGGAGGCTTGCGGCTCCTCATTACCGAGCACGGCAACCTCCACTTCCCTGGCATTGATAAACTCCTCCACAATGACCTTGCGGTCATATTGGAACGCCAGTCGAATGGCCTCGATCAGCTCGTCGCGGTTTCTCGCCTTGCTGATCCCAACGCTGGAGCCCAGATTTGCCGGCTTGACAAAGCAAGGGTACCCGATGGAGATCTCGATTTCCATTAGGAAGTAGGCATTGTCCTTCTCCCATTGGCTGCGTGTAAAATGGCGGAATACGCACTGCGGAAGCCCCTCCTGGGCAAAAACCTTCTTCATCATCACCTTATCCATGCCAACGGCCGATGCCAGCACACCTGCGCCCACATAAGGGATGTTAGCCATTTCCAGAAGCCCCTGGATCGTGCCGTCTTCTCCGAAGGTTCCATGAAGCAATGGAAACACAACATCTACCGCCGCTTTGTTACCTTTAGCCGCAGCCTCTTGAACCGTTCCAAAGAACGGCTGAAGAGCGAACGAGCCTTCCTGCTGGGCCTGATCGGCGAAGGTCAACGCCGCTGCGGATGGTGCCGGGCCGGTCAGGGCAGGGCCCGTACGCCATTCGCCATGTTTCGTTATGTAAAAAGGCTGTACCTCATATTTGTTTAAATCAAATGCTTTGGTTACAGCAAGCGCCGTTTGCAAGGAAACCTCATGCTCTCCGGACTTGCCGCCGTAGATCAAGCCTACGCGTATTTTATCGCTCATAGCAACCTCCGATGATGATCTGTAGTAAGGGATAGCTCCTTATGCATGCCGGACATGCAAATAGTAAAGCTTAAAGATGGATGAAAAGCGAAGTGGCTACATGGATTCTACAATATGAAGGAAACGATATTGTGTGCGCTCCGACCAGGAAGGTGAGTCTCGGTAGCTCCAGAATCGGTGCTTGCTGTTCGTCGTATGAGCGTTCACCAGCGGCATGCCGTTCGCATCCTTGGCGGTTATGATGGTGTTGTGCTGAAAGGTTCCGTCACCGTTCCAGTCGTAACAGATGACGTCGCCCAGCTCAAGCTGCTCCGGCGAATTGACTTCTTCCGCCCGGAGCCCTGTGCGGCTTCGCAGCAAATAATATAGCAGACTGTTGGCTACAGCCCAGCTGTAGCTCCAATGCTCTTGCCCGCCGAAGCGGCCTTTGTACCACCAGCCCGAATCCCTTCTACCAGTATAGTTCATCGCCGCCCCCCCTGCATAGAGGCACTGGGACACAAAATTCGTGCAGTCCACCTCGAAGGTGATGTAGTCCGGGTTACCTTTGTCCCACCAAGCATCGGCGTAAGCAACGGCTGCTGCGCGGTTATAACGAGCGCGAGGAGCCCACGGCTGAACCTGGGGATTCAGCAAGGGACTTGAAGGAAGACGCATCGGCGCAGTCGCATGAAAGGCTTCATCAGCCTGCAGCAGACCTCCGTCTGACGGCAGTGTTATGAGGGATCGCTCGGTTTGGAGAGGCTCGATTCGAACAATATCCCAGCCATCTTCTTCCGGCCGCAGCGTAATCCGCTCCCATTCGACTCGCTGCTCCGACAGCTCTTGCTGCGCTTGAACGCCTACGGTGCTGCAGACCAGCTTAATATCGGCAGTAACCTGATCTTCCCTTTCTGCAAACCTTTGAACGGATAGTCGGGTTTCCTTTTTCGTTGGAGTGATCCCCCGGGCTTGATCCATAGCGCACTTGCGCCGAAGTCTGTCAGCCTCTTTATTCAAATAATTGTGATCACTCACGAACGGCAGCACGGATTCGACGGAATATTCCATGTCCAACTGATTTCGATGGTGAACGTAATTATACAAGGCGGTTTTCCATGACATGAATAAGCCCCCCTATAAGCATAGAGACAGATGAACCACCGGCGAAAAGGAAAAGGCATACGGACGGAGGTTTCCATTCTTATCCTTATGACAGCCCGATGATAAAAATGAACGAAATCCACCTTTACGAATGGACGTCGCAGCAGTATACTATGTATAGAGTTACTTAATGAAATCGTGTTTCACAGAATGAAACAAGACGAGTTCGAACCGAATCCGTTTGCGGCATTTACATTAGAGTAAATGACTAACCGCACTATTAAAAGGAGGAACAGCGACCCATGTCCAGACAAGACCAGTTTTCGGTCCGCAAAGAGCTGTCGGTTGGCAACAAATCGTTCAACTACTACAGCTTGCCTGCATTTGAAGAGCAGGGCAACGGTAAGATCAGCAACCTGCCTTTCTCCATCAAGGTATTGCTCGAGGCAGCGCTTCGTCAATTCGACGGCCGTGCCATCACTCAAGAGCATGTGAAGCAAATTGCCAACTGGGCTTCCGACCGCGATGCCAACAAAGAAATTCCTTTTATCCCTGCACGTATCGTTCTTCAAGACTTTACCGGTGTACCGGTTGTCGTTGACCTTGCAGCGATGAGAGATACCATGAAGCGCGCCGGCGGAGATCCGAAGCGAATCAACCCGCTTGTTCCGGTTGACCTTGTTATCGACCACTCCGTTATGGTTGATGCTTTCGGTACCTCCTCCGCTCTGGAAGAAAACATCGAGCTGGAGTTCCAACGCAACGAAGAGCGCTACCGTTTCCTTCGCTGGGCTCAAACGGCGTTCGATAACTTCCGTGCGGTTCCGCCGTCAACAGGTATCGTTCACCAGGTAAACCTGGAGTATCTCGCTTCCGTAGCAGCTACCAAGCTGGTAGACGGCGCGACAGAAGTATATCCTGACTCTCTGGTAGGTACAGACTCCCATACGACGATGATCAACGGTCTCGGTATCGTCGGCTGGGGCGTAGGCGGTATCGAGGCGGAAGCAGGTATGCTTGGCCAGCCTCTGTACTTTGTAACTCCTGAAGTTATCGGCTTCAAGCTGACAGGTACGCTTGCTGAAGGCGCAACCGCTACCGACCTTGCTTTGACGGTTACCCAAATGCTTCGTAAGAAGGGCGTTGTAGGTAAATTCGTTGAGTTCTACGGTCCTGGTTTGAGCAACATCAGCCTGGCTGACCGTGCGACAGTTGCCAACATGGCTCCTGAGTACGGCGCAACCATCGGCTTCTTCCCGGTTGACAGCGAGTCCCTGAACTATCTCAGAGGCACAGGCCGCGACGAAGAGCAAATCGCTCTGGTTGAGGCTTACTATAAAGCACAAGGCATGTTCCGTACCGACGAAACTCCGGATCCTGTGTTCACTGATGTGATCGAGCTGGATCTGGCAACGGTAGTACCGAGCTTGGCCGGTCCTAAGCGTCCTCAAGACCGCGTAGAGCTGACAAACATGAAGGAATCCTTCAATTCCATCATCCGTACCCCGATCGACAAAGGCGGTTACGGTCTGACAGAAGAGAAGATCGCCGAATTCGTAGATGTGAAGCATCCGAACGGCGAAACCAGCAAGATGGGGACCGGTGCGGTAGTTATCGCGGCGATCACTTCTTGTACGAACACTTCCAACCCGAGCGTTATGATCGGTGCCGGTTTGGTGGCCAAGAAAGCCGTTGAGCGCGGTTTGATGAAGCCGGGTTATGTGAAGAGCAGCTTGACGCCAGGTTCCCTGGTGGTTACAGAGTACCTGCAAAAAGCGGGCTTAATTGAGCCGTTAGAAGCTCTCGGCTTCCACGTAGCAGGCTACGGCTGTGCAACTTGTATCGGTAACTCCGGTCCGCTTCCCGAAGAAGTCGGTGCAGCTATCGCTGACAACGACATGACGGTTGCGGCAGTATTGTCGGGTAACCGGAACTTCGAAGGCCGCGTACATGCTCAAGTAAAAGCCAACTACCTGGCTTCGCCGCCGCTTGTCGTTGCTTATGCTCTGGCCGGCACAGTGAATATTGACCTGGCAAACGATCCGATCGGCCAAGACCAGCAAGGTCAGCCGGTGTACCTGAAGGACATCTGGCCGACATCCAAGGAAGTTCAAGATGCTATGGCTTCCGCTATGAGCGCTGACATCTACCGTGCGAAGTACTCTAACGTATTCCGTGCGAATGAGCGCTGGAACGCTATCGACGTACCGGAAGGCGATCTGTACGAGTGGGATAACAGCTCCACTTACATTCAGAACCCGCCGTTCTTCACGAACCTTGGCTCCGATCTGAACGATATCGCCGATATCCGTGCAGCTAAGACACTTGCTCTGTTGGGTGACTCCGTAACTACGGACCATATCTCCCCTGCAGGTAACATCAAGGTTGACAGCCCTGCCGGTAAGTATCTGATCGAGCATGGCGTGAAGAAGGAAGACTTTAACTCTTACGGTTCCCGTCGCGGTAACCATGAAGTGATGATGCGCGGTACTTTCGCGAACATCCGGATCCGTAACCAAGTAGCACCTGGCACGGAGGGCGGCGTAACTACTTACCTGCCTACCGGTGAAGTTGAGTCGATCTACGATGCTTCCATGAAGTATCAAGAAAACGGCACGAACCTTGTCGTTATCGCAGGAAAAGAGTACGGTACAGGCTCTTCCCGCGACTGGGCAGCGAAAGGTACTTTCCTTCTCGGCGTGAAAGCCGTCATTGCTGAAAGCTTCGAGCGTATTCACCGCTCCAACCTTGTAGGCATGGGCGTGCTTCCGCTGCAGTTCCTGGAAGGCCAAAGCTGGAAGACTCTTGGTCTGACCGGCCGCGAAGCGTTCGACATCACCGGTCTGAGCAACGATGTACAGCCTGGTCAGAAGGTGACTGTAACGGCTACGCGCGAAGACGGCACCAGCTTCAGCTTCGAAGCGCTCGTTCGTCTGGACAGCTTCGTTGATGTGGACTACTACCGTAACGGCGGTATTCTGCAAACGGTATTGCGTCAAATCATGGCTTAATTTTATCGATTCAAATAGAGCTGCTTTACGAGCCCCTAGTCTCTTGTTCATACAAGAGGCCAGGGGCTTTTTGCCTAAGCTGCGGGTAAACGTCGACACGGATCTCTATAAAAATATAAAACTTCCATAAAATGTAGCTGATCCTACTAGAAATGACAATTTTTGAGTGATATGATAGGAAATGATTGGTAAATAGGATAGATATGACAGGAGGGCGTGTCTTGATTAATTTTTGGGACCAGGTAAATCCGGGGGATTTTCTGCAAGGGGAAATCGAAGGCTACGATAAGCCGGTTCGGCAGCTGTATCGATCGATTTTGTCCCGTCTATCGGTAGACGATATGCTGGAGGTTGGCTGCGGACCGGGGGTAGATTACATCGGGGCAGCGGTTACTTGCCCGGGGATCCGCTACACAGGCGTTGATTATACGGAGCAAATGATAGAGCATTGCCGTGCCAGCTTTCCGAAGGGCACGTTCCTCCAAGGCAATATTTTCGACCTTCCTTTCCAAGACAGTGAATTCAGCTTGGTTTACTGCAAGGATGTACTGAATCATCTGGACAATTGGGCAGCGGCCTTTCAAGAGCTGGTTCGCGTAAGCAACCGATATGTATTGGTCAACTTCTTCGACGGACTCGGGGCTACAACCAAGAGTATCCGTACCGAATGCGAAGGCGGCTATATCGATCATTTCTATGACTGGAACGAAGTGATGACCACCCTGACTGCACTCCGGCCGGCGTCCATGACCATCCATACGGTGGTTTGCCCTCCGAACGGAGAGGAGACGATGATCCTGTTCGAAAAGAACAGCACAGCCCTGGAAGCCGTGACGGAAAGTCGTGCGGCGGTAGGTGCCAGGTAAATAGAAGCATGTCAAATCTCCTCCCCGCGGCTGAAGCCGCGGGGAGTTTCGCTGTACGCAAAAAAGCCCGTATGTGCCGAGAGTACCGTACCGTTCACAGCATTCTCAGACCTACGGGCCTTTTGGAGTTTACTTCACCATTTTCCCCATTCGACGAGCTGCTTCCATTAGCAGCGGGGCATGCTCGCGCATCATCTCCGGAGTCAGCCGGTTCGACGGCCCCGATACCGCGAGAGCCGCCACCAGGCGATGCGCCCGGTTAAAGATCGGCGCAGCCACGGCGGCCGCGCCCGGCTCGCGCTCTTCCACGCTGGTCGCGAAGCCGAGCGAGCGAACCTCCTCCAGCTGCTGGCGGTAAGCCGCAGCAGCATCCCCCTCCGCCTTCGGCCAAGCCGGATCCTGCAGCAGTGCCTGCTGCACCTCCGGCTCCGCGAAGGCGACGAGCACTTTGCTCGACGCGCCGACATACAACGGCAGTCTCGCCCCAATCGGAGCAACGCGGCGAATTGCCTGGTTGCTCTGCACGGCCTGTACGCGGACACGCTCCATCCCGTCGCGCACGTACAGGCTGACGGTCTCACCGAGCTGATCGCGCAGCCGCTCCATCTCCGGGAGAAGCAGCAGCTCGGGGTCATCGCTGTGTGACAAGTTGGCGGACAGCTCCCAAATGCGGAAGCCCAGCCGATACCGCTCGGATGCCGGGTCCCGGATGATGAAGCCCTTCCCTTCCAAAGAGGCCAGCAGCCGATGAACCGTACTTTTGTGCAATCCTACGCGGGAGGCGATTTCCGTTAAGCTGAGGTCCTCCGACTCCGCAAAGCAAAGCAAGATATCCAGCGCCCGCTCCACAGCGCGCACTGTTAGTTTGCCGTCCTCCATGTATTCCATCTCCCGAAAAACAGTTTCACTAGTTGAAATCTATTATACCGGATTTCATGCAAATTGCCTACCGTCCCCCGCATAATTGGATACAATCCCCTGAAGTATTACAGAATGATTACAAGCAGTTTACATTTTTCGCGGCCGATTGACGGTATCCCCCGCCGCATTTTACTATAGAAATAGAAGGAACTCACTTGAACGGCACGCACTTAAGCAACAGAGGCAGGACCTTCGACTCATCATGATAAGGGGGGACCTCTATGGATTCGAACTCGTACACTCCCGTCACTCTTCAAAACCCAACCGTTGAAACCGCTGTCAAACGGTTATCACTTGCCCGGCGTTATCGAGCTTGGCTGCTGGCCCTGTTCTCCCTATTACTCGCTCTTTCCAGCTTAGTACTGGGCTTCCATGCTTACATTGCGTGGACGCTGGCGAGACCCCATATCGATCCGCTGACCTCCAATCCGGCCTTAGCCTTCGGCGCGGCTTATGAGGATATTCAGTTCCCGAGCAGGGATGAGGCTTCCCGATTGGACGGGTGGTACATTCCGGCAGCAGCTGCAGGAGGGGCGGCAGCCTCCAAGATCACCGTCATCTTCTCGCATGGCTACGGCGGAAACCGAGAGGAAATCTGGGTGCCGATCTACGATCTGGCCAAGGCCGCCAAAAACCAAGGCTACAATGTGCTCATGTTCGATTACGGCTTCGTTCAATCGGAGCTCGGCGTGACCGGAGGACTGCGCGAATCCCAGGAGCTGCTCGGAGCGATCGACTATGCCAAGGAACGCGGTGCAGAGAAGATCTTCATCTGGGGCTTTTCCATGGGAGCCGGAACGGCACTACAAGCAGCGCTGCAAACCAGAGAGATCGACGGCATGATCCTCGACAGCACCTTCATTCTGGAGCCGGCTACGCTATACCACAACATGAAGCAGGTAGCCAATCTTCCTAAGCTTTCTCAACCGCTTGTTCATTTCTTTTTCCCGTTGATCAACGGGGTGAGCCTGAACCAGATTCCGTACGATAAAGTGAAGGAAACACAGTATTCGATGCCGATCTTCTTCATTCATGGAAAGAAGGATCTGAAAGCTCCTTACGAAATAGCGGAAGAAATTTTCCACAATCAGAAGGCCGATTCGGGCTCGCAGCTATGGCTGTCCGACAAAGACTATCATGAGCTGATCTATCGCGGTCAGAAACGGAGCTACCTCCAAATGACGACAGGCTTCCTCCGTACTCTGGCGACAAGCCCGCCGAAAAATATTTCCAATTCCGGCAGCCGCTAACCCCGGAAGGAACATAGGACCCAAGCCTCCCTGAATACAATGTCTCGTAGCCGTTCGTTCTTCACGAAACCGCGTACAAGTACAAGTATTCATAGGGAGGTTTTTTCATTTATGCTATATGTCTATGGAGCACTAATGCCGCTTCGGGTGCTGGAAGAAATCCGCTTCTGGAAGATGCAGGAACGAGAGCACACCGTTGTCATCCGTACGCTTGTCCCTAATCTGGAGCCCGCATATGCGGCTTTGCTGGAAAAATGGGAGCAGGTCTTCGCTCAGACCGAAACCGCAGCTCAACAATGGATCGAGGCCGTGCTTAGGGCCTCGGCTCCGATCAGTCCGGCCGTACATAACCAAATTCAAGAGCTTCTGAGGGTATCTATGGCTCAATCCCAGCAGTTTATCCACCAGCTGTATGCCCTTCTTGCTCAGAGCGCTCCCATCCAGGCCAATCCGGTCATCGAGACCGTCATGCTGCATATCATTAGGGAATCCGAATATTTCTTGGGGGTGCTGCAAGCGGTGCAAAGCGACCAGACCCCTTGTTAGCTCCCACCCTGTAACAACAAAGCCCATCGAAGTCTACCGTCAAGGTAGATTTCCATGGGCTTTTCCGTTTAATTTTCACGAATTAAGGATAAAAATTCCGAACGAGCCGGCGCATCCGTACGGAATACACCACGTACCGCTGACGTCACGGTCTTGCTGCCGTACTTCTTTACTCCCCGTGCGCACATGCAAAGGTGTTCGCCTGTGACGACAACCATACACCCGTGCGGTGTCAGCTCTTCTTCAATAATGTCGGCCAGCTCCGATGTAATTCTCTCTTGTACCTGCAAACGACGTGTAACCGCTTCGACCAGCCGGGCGAACTTGCTAAGACCTGCGATCTTGCCGCTCGGTATATAGCCGATATGCACCTTGCCGAAGAACGGCGCCATGTGGTGCTCGCACTGGCTGTAGTATACGATATCCTTGACGATAACGAGCTCCTCATGCTTCTCGTCGAATGCTACGCCTAGAATATCCTTCACATTCGCGTCATACCCTGCGAAAATTTCCTCATACATCCGTGTTACCCGAGCGGGCGTTTCCAGCAAACCCTCCCGATCCACATCCTCGCCGATCAAGCGCAAAATCTCGCGAACGTGGTGCTCAATCTGCTCCCTGTTCTCCTGTACGCGGCTATTCTTGTAATCTTTGGCCGGCATGCTTTCCCCTCCTCCTTAAGCTCCTCTCCGGCCGACTTAACGCCAGCCGAAAGAGCGATCCGCACCGCGATGCCAAATTACGGGCGGAATTTCTGCTTCTTCATCGCTTGCTGCATCTTGTTCATCTGCTGTTTATTCAAGTTGTAACCCATCTGCTTCGCCATCTGCTGCAGCATCTCCGGGTTATTCTGCATGTTCTCGATTTGTTTACGCAAGTAGTAGACGCCGATAAAAAAGCCGCCAACGCCACCTGCAATGAGTGCCAGCAAGCCTGTAATGATGTAACCCCACATATGTTCTTCACTCCTGATGCCAAGATTTTCCTAATTCATCATACCATGTCCATAGATTGGATACAAACCATTAAAGCATAACGCTATCGATAAATATAGTATTATGTTTTGCCAAATCGACTTCCTTCACTTCCAGTTGTCCTTCTGCGTCCTGCTTCACGATCCGCACGACAGGGCGTCCCGGCAAGCCGCGATGCTGCCCGACGACAACACCGGTTTCCTTGGTCGACAGGCGAACGGACGCACCGGTCGGATAAACCGACACGATGCGTAGGAACTGAATGACAATCTCGCGGTCCAGCTTCTTGCCGGCCAGCGCCATCAGATGCTCGCACGCTTCATGAGGCATCATACGGTTGCCGCTTTGTCCATCGTACAGCAAATTGTCGTAGGTATTGGCTACAGCAACGATTCTTGCATATAGATGAATATCGTCGCCGCGGAGACGCCTTGGAAGCCCCTCTCCGTCCATCGTCTCATGATGTTGAAAAGCCACATGAGCGATGAGCAGATTCAGCTCGCGTTTATTTTTGATCACCTCAAAGCCGCGCCATGTATGGTGCTTCTTCAAATCCCCCGCTTCATCATCAGTGATGTTCTCGAGCTTCCCTACATCATGCATCAGGGCGCCGATCGCCAGCTCACGAATCTGCGGAACGGGCAGCCCCATATTGATGCCGATGAGGGTAGACATCATACACACATTCATGGCGTGGACGTACATAAGGTTATCCTTCGTGCGGATATCGGACAGCTGAACGAGCACGTCTTTGTTTTTCATAATCTCATCCAGCAGGTTATCTACGCTGAGCGCAATATGCTTCGTGTTAAAATCCTTGCCTGAACGGATGGACTCGAAGCTTTGGCACATCTGCTGAATGACCGCTCGCTTGGTTTCCTCCGAAACAAGATCGACAATCTCGACATCGTCAAAGCTTGGATCCTTAATATACACCATGGTTACGCCAATGCGCTTCAACGTGGTGATCATGAATACCGTCAGCTGAACGCCCTCAGAGAGCAGCACGGAGCCGTTGGCGGAGAAGATCGTTTTCCCCAGGAGCTGACCCGGTTCCACTGTCTCGATGTGTACATACTTCATACCGGAAATCCCTCCAGCTGTAATAAAAAGGTTTTGATCTGCAGCCCGCCGCCGTATCCAACCATGGCACCGCTTGCCCCGATCACCCGGTGGCAGGGCACGATGATGGGCACCGGATTGTTATGGTTCGCCCCTCCTACCGCACGTACCGCTTTGGGCGCATCGATTCGATAGCCGATATCCCGGTAGGAGCAGGCCTGTCCATAAGGAATGTCCATCAGTGCCTGCCATACCTTCTGCTGGAATGTCGTCCCTCGCAGCTCCAAAGGCAGGTCAAAGGAGGTTCGGATACCGGCAAAATACTCCCTCAGCTGCTCGGCGGCCGGCGCCAGGTGCCCGGGGTCATGCCGCCATTCGGTCTCCCCGTACCAGCGCTTCGACCATGCTCTAAGCTTGTCCTCCGCCTCATGGAAGGCACCGAACTCGATCTGGCACAGCTTCGCAGAAGCTCCCTCCCCAACCATACCTAGCGTCAACGGACCGATGGGCGAATCCATTTCATCATACTTCAGCAGAGCCAACGTGATCATCCTTCCGTTCCCTTAACTTCATCCGCGCCTTCTCCACCTCGCGGCGAGCGGCGTCATCGCGCTCGTGCTCCCAGGCGGCGTTCAGCGCTTCCCACGCCGCTGCGCCTCCTATACGGCCCAATGCCCATGCGGCCGTGCCGCGAATCTCGGGACGCTCGTCCCGCCGCAGCAGCTCTGCCAGCTGCGGTACCGCTTTGGCGTCCCGGAAGTTGCCCAGCGCGAGGATCGCGTTGCGCTGGATCGGCTTCTTGCCGCGCCAAGACGCGGCACTTGAGCCGAACCGCTCCTTGAACTCGCGGTTCGACATTTCCAGCAGCGGCTTCAGGAGCGGCTTGACCTGCTCCGGATCCGGCTGCAGCTCCGGATGATGGTCAAAGTGAATGCCCTTGTTCTTCGGGCAGACGATCTGGCATGTATCGCAGCCGTACAAGCGATTGCCGATCTTCTCCTTCAGCTTATCGTCCTCGATGATGCCCTTTGTCTGCGTCAGGTACGATACGCACCGCTGGGCATTCAACTGACCGGGACCGACGAGCGCATCGGTCGGACAAGCGTCGATGCAAATCGTGCAATCGCCGCAGCTTTCCAGCACTGGCTGATCCGGAGGAAAGGGCAGGTTCGTGATCATCTCGCCGAGATAGACCCATGAGCCGAACTCCGGCGTAATCACGGAGCAGTTCTTGCCTACCCAGCCGATGCCCGCCCTTTCGGCTACAGCCCGGTCCACTAGAGCCCCGGTGTCGACCATGCTGGCCAGCCGGGCATCCGGCACCCGCGCATGAATCCAATCGGCCAGCCGCTCCAGTCGATTGCGCAGCACATGATGGTAATCCGTTCCCCAGGCTGAGCGGGACAACATCCCGCGGTAGGCCCCCGGCTCGGAACGCGGGGGATCCTTCAGCTTCGAGGGGTAGGCGACAGCAATCGACACAATCGAGCGAGGCTCCGCCAAGGTTAACGACGGATCCACCCGCTTCTCAATATCCCGCTCCTCGAAGCCGGATTCAAAGCCCTTAGCCCGATGCTTCAGCAGGATGCCCTTCAGTTCCGTGAACGGGTCTGCGGCGGCAAACCCGATCTTATCGATACCCAGCTGAGGCGCCGCCTCTTTAAGCTCGTTTTTTAACTTCCCCCAATCAATGTCATGCTCTGTTCTGCTCATTGTTCACCTCGCCGCGCCGGTAAGCGGGCCCTCCTCCTGTTCCTGCCTTGTCCGACCTCCCCATTCGTAACTCCGCGTTTGTTTACTGCCTATAATCGGCTCCATTTGGCCAAAGGCCATACAATCCATTCCGCCCTGCCCTCGATCTGGCCCACGGGCACAGGACCGAAGCTGCGGCTGTCATGACTTGCACTGCGATGGCGGTTATCCCCCATGACGAACACCGTACCTTCCATCACCGTCAACGGCTCAAACCGTCCGTCTTCAATCGGTGAATCGATGTAGCTTTCCTTCACCTCTGCTCCGTTGACAAGAAGCTTGCCGCGGATAATTTGCACCTCATCCCCGCCTACCGCCACAACTCGCTTCACTAGATATGGATGCGGCGAGTCCATCCCCGAAGGATCCCGGACTACGACAATATCACCGCGCTCCGGCGTACCTAGGTATTGGATCGTCTTGTTAATGAACAGCCATTCGCCCTCCGTGAGCGTCGGCTCCATCGAGGCTCCCTTCACCGTAGACAGATGAAACCCGTATTGGTGAAGCAGGATAATGACCGTCATGGCGACGACCACTGCTTTAATCCAATCCCAAACCTCCAGCAGCAATCCCGGCTCGGCCTGATCCTCCGTCTTAGGAGTCTTCGGCTTCGCTCCGTCGGACAGCGGTGCGCTCACGGCGATTCACCGTCCTTGCGATCTTTCCATCGCTCCCATTCCGCGTAATAACGCAGCACCTCTTGATCCTGAAAAGGCGCTGCGCCGCGCTGTAGCCGCTCAAGCAGCGTCTCCATCCCCTGCTTGACGAGCGTATCGACAGCTTGGGAATAATGGTAGCTTATTTTGTGACGCTCGTATTCCTCTTGGTCGACCACATGCACATCCCCGCTGGGCATGCGGATGACGTCCAGATCATAATCGATATAGGTGATGACCTTGCCGTTGACATATGGAGGGGAGGCGATATTACAGTAATACCTTACGCCGTTCTCTTCAATCAGCGCCACCACATTGAACCACAGCTTTGGGATAAAAAAAGACACGCCGGGAATGCGGCTTACCCATTCCTTCCCGTCGGCCTCCACGATTTTCGTCTGGCTGTTGATGAAGACAAGCATCGACTGCTCCCGGTGATCCTTGTGCAGAAGGGATTCCGGGACTAGCCAATTTTCCAGCCACATTCGATGCAAATGGCCGTCGTGCTTGAAGCTTTTGATGATATGTGCGGAAAAAGTAGCCATCACTCGCCCTGACCCTTCTACAGTCTCTTTGTTCTAGAATAAACGTATGTTGCTTCGCTTTCAAGCAAAAACAAAAAAAGCATAACAACGAAAGCGATCTGGGAAGGTCGATGTTCGTGTCTATGCTTAGGATTACCATTCAATATGTAGAATTATAGATCAGCCGCCCACAATGCTCAGCCGATGCGCTGCTCTGGAGAAATCGTTCGGTTGATAGCCGGCCTTCTCATAAACAGGCAGGATCATCTCGTTATGCACATCCACGGTTACCATAATGCGTCTTACCTTACGTTGCTCGAAGCGTCCCCGTAAGCTCTCGATAAGCGACTTCCCGATTCCCCGGCGCTGATAATCCTTATCTACGGCAATACGGTAAAAATAACCGTTCTGATTGTCGATGGTGCCTACGATGACGCCGGTAATCCGGTCACCTTCTTGAGCAACCATGACGAGCTCGCTATCCCAAGATAATTGCCGAGCGAATGCAGCCATCGTCTCTTCGTAGCATTCCTCCGACAATGTCTTGCTGAATAGCTCCGTAACGGAAACATAATCGGAAAGTTGAAAGGACCGAACCTGATATGTGCTCACCTGCATGATGGTCTCTCCCCGCAGCATAAAGTTTGGTATTAGTTAAAAATACGACAAATTTCACAAAATTCCTGCTGAAATTTTAAGATTTCTTTAAATTTCTGCAAAAAACCTCAGAAATTTGTTGAAAGCGCTTTTTATGAAGCGTTTTCATGCTGTTTGCGTTCATTTGCTACGTTTTTATGCGGTTTTCCTTATTACATTTTTATATGCAGTGATTGCGAGGGCGATGCCTTTTTTTGCATGGTGTTATCCGCCTACTTTTCTACACTTGAAACATTGCAGGGTGGATATGCGTATTAAGAGTATCCTTAGCAATCATGGATTGGAGCGAAACGTATGGAAAAGGAGACTTCCTCAGGGACGGGCAGATCGGCTGCGATCGTAAGCTTATTTCTGGCAACGGCCTTAACGGCGGGCTGCGCACCGGCTCCGAAGCCGGCTGTTCCCTCCCCTGCACCCTTGCCCCCGGCAGCGGTTAAAGCGGATCCGAAACCGGGCGGTATGCCCCCCGCAGACGCTTGCCGGGATGACGATCAGGATAATCGCTGTGATGATGACGGCATCGATATCGACCGCAGCGGCGGGACTTATATTTATAATGGAATGACCTATTATCGTCGGGGCAGCGGCTTTTCGTCAGGAGGGGCAGCTGTTCGGCAGCCTGCGACTACGACGTTACCGCCAAGCAGCGGCAGCGGTGCGGGCGTAAGCAGTGGTACCGCGCCGGGCGGGACGGCTTCGAAGCCGGATGCGACCCCTGCCACGAGCGCGCGGACGGGAACGTTCACGCAGAACGGAGGATCGAGCAGCACTGCAGAGGGAAGCAGCACGTCTTCGTCCTCTGTGTCATCCTCTAGTACCTCACGGTCGTCAAGCTCCAGCAGCGGGATTTCCTCCGGCACCTCGTCTTCGCACGGGGGGATCGGCAGCTCCGGCACGAGCAGCAGCAGCTAGCGGTGTTAAGCTGGAGGTATGGTCGTAAGCGCGCTTGCATGGGCGGTTGTAAGGTGGATTTTACGCGGCGCGGCAATACGTAAGCACACCAAAGAACGGAAGAATGGACACCCTGCGGAGGGCCGGATAATGGCAGTTCTGCCACTGCGCGGGCGAAATCGCACTCCCCGGGCATCAGTAATCGCACATTTGCGATAATCGGGTTCAGGTACACCTTCTTTCCTGCCGGCTGGCCCGGACTAAAGCCCGTACGAGTCACTGCATAGTGTGTTAACAGCTACTGTGACCCGAACGGGCTTTTTCCCGTATAAAATCATACCTCTAGAGGGAATATAATCCGGGTGTGAGATTAAGCAGGCCCGGGAAAGGAGGTAGTTACATGCCGAACAATAAGGAGCAGGTCCGTTCCATTGATGAGCTTCATACGCACCAGTATTCCGAATGGACCTCGGAGGAGCTTCACTACCATCAGCGTGTGATGAGCGATATGTCTCCTTGGCTGAATGCGCAAGGGACGGCCATGCTGAATCAGATCATCACCGAGATTGAGGACCGTGGACCCGGAGTCCATAACCAATAACCTGCCGCTTTGCTACACTCGGTTACTTTTTATACATACATGTTGATTTTATATAAAAAATCAGCGATAATGTAGAGGAAATTACATATTTCTAGGAGGTTTTTCAAGCCATGGCACATCAATTACCGCCACTGCCTTACGCGAACAATGCACTGGAACCGCACATCGACGAAATGACTATGATGATCCACCACGATCGTCACCACAATGCATATGTAACGAACCTGAATGCAGCGCTGGAATCCGCTCCTGAACTGCAAAACAAGAGCGTTGAAGAGCTGATCGCCGACCTGAACAGCGTGCCTGAGGGCATCCGTACTGCCGTTCGCAACAACGGCGGCGGCCACGCGAACCACTCCCTCTTCTGGGAAACAATCGGTCCTAACGGCGGCGGCGCTCCTACAGGCAAGCTGGCTGATGCGATCAACAACGAGCTCGGCGGCTTCGATAAATTCAAAGAGGATTTCGCTAAAGCAGGCGCAACTCGTTTTGGCTCCGGCTGGGCATTCCTCGCTGTTACCAAAGACGGCAAGCTGAAGGTTTACAGCCTGCCTAACCAAGACAGCCCAATCATGGAAGGCGAAACGCCAATCCTTGGTTTGGATGTATGGGAGCATGCATACTACCTGAAATACCAAAACAAGCGTCCTGACTACATCGCTGCGTTCTGGAACGTTGTGAACTGGGCTGAAGTAGGCAAGCGTTACGAAGCAGCACTGTAAGACAAGACTCTAGGCTTATGTAAATATAAGCCCCTCGTCCAAGCTGGCGCCGGAATTCCACCGGTGCCAGCTTGTTTTTGTTTCCTTTGAATCAATCTCCTCATTTGATGATGCTTATTAAAAATTGAAGATTTACATGTTATCGGTTGTATCGCTACAGTAAGTACGTGCGATGTTCGGTGAATCGCAGCAAAATCCAAGATAAGAAGGAGGAATCGGATAATGAATCGAAAAGCAAACATGATTGTAAGCGTTTTACTTGCATTCACGCTGCTGGTTGGCTTGTTCCCGTTCACTGAATCCGCTAAGGTCTCTGCTTCCGAGAATGATGTGGCTGCGTATGATCTATTGCGTTCGAATTGGAGCGATTTACTGACCGGCGGCAATCAGATTGATCAGAAAGATCCGGACATTGCTGCTGCTATTGCTTCCCTTGCTTCTCAAGTGTCCAATCCGGAGGAAACCGGCCTATGGGATACAATGAATCTTACGTCTGAGCGGACCGGTATATGGAATGATTTGTCCAGCACGAGTATATCCTCTCACATCACCGGCACATATTCTCGTCTGCGTGTAATGGCAAAGGCATATACGACCCCCGGGTCGTCATTGTATCGTAACGCAGCGCTGCAGAGCGATATTATCGGAGCTTTGGAATGGATGTATGCGAACCGCTACAACGAGAACAGCCGCAAGTACGATAACTGGTTCGATTGGGAGCTCGGGAGCCCGATGAATTTGAACGATATCATGGTCATGATGTACGGTACGCTGACAGCCGAACAGATCGAACGGTTCAGCCGCCCGATCCCTGTATTCTCACCCGGGATCCTAAGTTCGGATACGGGCGCCAACCGTGTCTGGAGGGCCACGGTGCTCGCTTTGTACGGAACTCTGACAAAACGTGCGGAAAGTCTCGAGACAGCACGCGACGGACTGAGTCAGGTATTTATGTATGTAACCGAGGGCGACGGGTTTTATGAGGACGGGTCGTTTATTCAACACAACAAGCATCCTTATAACGGAGGCTATGGCCGAGCATTGCTCGATTCCATAGCAAACATTTTTATTTTGTTGAAGGGCACTCCATGGGAAGTGACGGACCCGAACAAACAAAACGTATATCGCTGGGTTACAGATTCCTTCGAGCCGCTGATCTACGACGGCGCTTTTATGGACATGGTGCGCGGAAGGGAAGTAGCCCGGTCCCAGCTTCAGGATAATGCCGCCGGCAATTCGGCGATTCTTGCCATCATAAAGCTGTCGAATGCGGCTTCTTCCGCAGAGCAGCTGACCCTGCAGCGGATGGTGAAGCGATGGATCTCCATCGATCCGGATTACTATTACTCCAGCAGCAACGTGAATTTTCTTATACATGTAAAAGCACTGATGGCCGATACGGCAATTACTGCCGCCGACGATTTGATCACGCATAAGGTTTTTCCGTCCATGGACCGCATCGTGCATCATCGCCCGGATTTTGGTGTGGGCTTAAGCCTTTCCTCTAATCGCACCTATAAATACGAGTCTATTAATAACGAGAACCTGAAGGGCTGGTATACTTCCGACGGTATGCTGTATTTGTACAATAGAGATCAGAACCATTACAGCGAGGGATACTGGGCGACGGTCAATCCGTATCGGCTTCCGGGAACCACTGTGGACACAAGACCCCGTTCCGCCCAATCGATTCCTTGGGGCTCAGACTACGTTCCCGTTAACAGATGGGCCGGCGGAGCTTCATTGGATAACAAATACGGTGTATCCGGCTTGGACCTGGATGCTTACGGAAGCGATCTGGCGGCGAAGAAATCATGGTTTATGTTTGATGATGAAATCGTAGCTCTAGGGGCGGGAATCACAAGCCAGGAAAATGTAACCGTCGAAACCATCGTCGAAAATCGGCGGCTGAATTCCTCCGGCAGCAACGTCTTAACGATCGACGGCACGGAGAAGCCGAGTGAAATGGACTGGTCGGAGACCATGCCCTCCGTGCAGTGGGCTCATTTGGCCGGAAGCTCGCCGGAAGCCGGGATCGGGTATTATTTTCCGAAAAGGGCGGACCTCAATGGGCTGCGCGAGCAGCGAACAGGTGCTTGGAGCGATATTAACCAGAACTCCGGAAGCCCGCAGCCGATAACAAACCATTATGTGAATCTATGGCTGAATCACGGCATCAATCCAAATCAGTCAGACTATTCCTATGTCCTGCTGCCGAACAAGGATGCCGCTCAAACGGCGGCATACAGCGCGAACCCTGCGGTGGAGATTTTGAGCAACTCCGCTAACGTTCAGGCGGTTAAACACCGTTCGCTAGGCATCATCGGGGCTAACTTCTGGCAGCCGGGACGGGCGGGGTACATCAAGAGCTATCAGCCTGCCTCTGTGCTGGTGAAGGAAAGCGGCAGCGAGCTTACCGTATCCATCTCCGATCCAACCCAAACGAGCGAATATATCGTACTGGAGCTGAGCAAGGTCGGCGTCAGCATCATCAGCAAGGATCCAACCGTTACTGTTCTGAATACGTCGCCGAATATCAAGATTATGGTAGCCGCCGGCAGCTCGCGAGGACGCACTCATACGATCAGGCTCTCCATCGACCCGAATGCACTGAATCCCTATCTGAAGCTGTTACCCGCGGCCGATGCTTACGTTGAGAGCGGGAATCCAACGATCAATTACGGCCAGTCCCCAAGCTTAGCTGTAAATTACGGTAACGCCCGCCAGAGCTACCTAAGGTTCGATCTCTCCGCCTTGCCTCGCGAGATCGATCATGCTACGTTGAAGCTTTATGCGGCCGTAACCGACAGCAAGGGGGGAACAAAGGTGAACCATGTTCACCAGGTTATGCAGAACGGCTGGATCGAATCGGGAACCGGCGGGATCACTTGGAACAGCAAGCCGCCGATCGGCATCAAGCTCGGCTCCTTCGAGGCCACTCCAAGCTATCAATGGGCAAGTCTCGATGTGACCGATTATGTATATTCTCAATTCGACAAGAAGGAGCAAGCCGGCTTCGTTGTGCTTCAAAGCGAATCGGGCTTGTACACAAACATACGAAGCAAAGAGTATGCCGACGCAGCTCTCCGCCCCCGCTTAGAGGTAGAAGCGTACTCCTTCATAGGTCCGCAGCTTCATCAGATCGAGCTGTCACTGGATCCGAACGTGCTAAAGGTTGGAGCATACGCCCAAGTGGAGCTAAGCGGTAAGCTGGAGGACGGATCGGCAGCCGATCTGTCGAAAGCGTCCGTCACCTACAGCAGTGAAGATCCGTCCGTTCTATCGGTTGACCAAGAGGGCAATATTCAAGCCCTATCCGCCGGCATTAGCCGTATTACGGCGACCGTGACGCTTAACGGCGTAACTCGCACAGCTTCGATCGAAGTTATTTCTGCAATTCATGGTCTCGAAACGAGCGCAGTGCCTATCTTGGCAGATGCGTATGTGGCGAGCGGCAGCCCGAATACGAATTATGGCAGTGCAACCACATTAGCCGTGACAAGCTCAAGCAGCAATACTCGCGAGTCGTATTTCAAGTTTGATTTGAGCTCTCTGACAGGAAAGCTGCATTCAGCCAAGCTAATGCTGTATGCCTCGAATACGGACAGCAGGGGCGGCGAGAAGGAAAATAAATTGTATTCGCATGCCCCCGGCGGCTGGGAGGAACCGAGCATCACTTGGAATAATAAGCCTGCTGCAGACCGTTTTCTTGAATCGAAATTGATAGCGCCAGGGTTTACATGGCATGCGCTCGATGTCACCTCTTATGTTCAAGAGCAGATGAACGGTGAACGGAAGGCGGGCTTTACTATGCGGCAGGAGGGCGCAGGCTTGTACATTTCCATCTACAGTAAAGAACGTCCGTCCGAAAGACCTTACTTGCTGGTGCAATCCTACCGGTTGGAGAATGAATGGTCGTCCTTTACCGTAACTGCCGATTCCGTATTTATGAGCGCCGGGCAATCGCAAACGCTCCGGTCGGAAGGAAGCATGGATGACGGGAGCCCTGTGCAATTCCCCGAATCGTCCGTCTCCTATACAAGCAGCAGACCCGACGTGCTTACAGTGAATGGTTCGGGTACGGTTACTGCCTTGAAGCCGGGAAAATCGACAGTTGCCGCAACGGCTGTACTGAACGGAGAGAGCAAATCAGCATCCATCGAGATCATTGTCCCGCAGGCGGGACCTTTTGTAACGAAGCTGATTCCCGAAGCGGATACTTATGTGCGCAAGGACGCATATGCCGATACCAATTTCGGTACGAAACCGCAGCTTGACGTCAACAATACGGCTTCCGGCTATCCTACGCAGCAGGCTTATCTGCGCTTCCAGCTTGCCGGCGTAAGCGGAAACGAAATTCATTCCTCCTCTCTCTACGTATCCGCCGCAACCAACAGCGGAGTCAAAGAAGTCGGAGTGTATGAGGTGCAGGACGACTCCTGGATCGAACAGGGCGAGGCCGGAATGACCTGGAACAATAAGCCTGCCGTCGGTACAAAGGCGCTGGCTTCTAGCCTGATCGACAATGCCTGGCTGCCACGCAGCTTTGACGTTACGGGCTTCACCCGAGCCGAATTTGCGGGCGATCAACGGATTAGCATAGCTCTAAGCCAGCTGGGGGCAGGGAATTATGTCGGTGTAAAAAGCCGGGAGAATACTCCTGCGGATACAATCCCTTATTTACAAGTGGTCAGCTACCAGTTAAGCGAGCCGGAACCGCAGGTGCAGTGGCCTGAACACGCTGTCTTGCAAGCAGAAGCAATCAGCTGCAGCAAGGTGCTGTTAACTTGGACGCCGGCAGACGCCGATAAAGCACCGGTTGGCTATTCAATCTATAAAAAATCGGTTGGCGAAAGCGTTTATTCTGGGGTCTATTCCGCGACTACAGCAGGTTTCGGTGTTTTTGGATCGGCTTATGGCTACGAGGTTGACGGATTACGGCCTGGCACCTATCTATTTAAGGTGGAGGCCATGAAGGATGACGCTCTCGAAACCTTAACGGGTCCATCCGTCGAGATCACGATACCGGAGCATTCTTTTCCTCCACAGCTTCCAAGCGCAGCTTTGAACGTTCTAAGCTCCCATCCGGTTCGACCGGGAGATCGTTTACCCCCGTCCCCTCCTGCAGCTTGCAATCAAGCGCCGGGAAAGATCAAACAGCAGCAGGAATGGGCCAAAGAAGAATGAGCTACACAGAAAAAAGACACTTGCCGGGCGGCAAGTGTCTTTTCTGCTTCAGGCGTCCGTAGCTTTGCACGATTTATAGCATCGATTTGAATTGACCTGGAGTGATGCCTTCATACTTCTTAAAAACGCGGATAAAGGCATTGCTGTTATAGAAGCCAACCTTAACGGCCGCATCCCCGATACTGCTGCCTTCGCTCAGAAGCGTCTTCGCTTTCTGAAGTCTTGTTCTATTGATCGCGTCCAGCATGGACTCTCCCGTTTGTTCCTTATAAAACTTGGATAAATACGACGAATGGAGGCCGAAATGCTCCGCAACGGACGAGATGCTTATATTCACATCCTGGTAGCGCTCTGCAATATACTCCTGCACGAGATCCCTTAAATCGGTATTATGACTCTTTTTATTCGCATCGATATAACTGCAAACCTGACCTAATATATCGAGCATCACGGACTTCATCTCCGGCACGCTTTCGCAGCCGAAGAGTCTGCTCATCGGCTGCAGCTTATCCATAAACGTTTGTTCGGAGATGGCGATGTCGTCCAATGTTTTCAGCATCGTGCCGATCATCGTGAACATCAGGCATTTGGCCAGATCCGTGGAAACCGGTCCCCTCGAAAAATTTTTATCAAAGATGTCTTGTACGGCCTGTTCGGCATTATCGAATTGCCCGGCTTTAATAAAGTTGATTAGCTGCTGCTCCAGTCCTATGGGATAAAAAAACTTCTGCTCCTGCGGCGGAACCGCTATATCCTCATAATAAATGATTTGGCTGGAGCCCCTCACCAGCTTGTATTCTATCGCTTCAACCGCTTCCTGATAGGCGGCGGCTATTCCAACGATGCCTTGGTGGGTCCCGCTCACGGCAACCGTGAATCGGATATGAAACCGGTCTTGGATGTACTTTTTGGCTTCCTCCAGTATGTCGCTCGTCAAAGCCTTCGTGTCGCCGGCATCCCCGTGAAAGCTGATCAGACAAGCCATCATGCCGTCCACTTCTTCGACAAATCCATTGCTGTGCCGCTGTCCGGCCAGCTCCTCCACAATATTCTTAATGATGAGATGCACAAACTTCAGCTTCTGCTCCAAATCCTGCTCGGAGGAGTCCTTGAATAAACCGCTGTAATCCTCAATATAAAAAAGAAGGACGGCAAAGCGATCGGAAGCGAAGCTCATGTGATAGGAAGTCAGCGCGTCGTCGAGCGGGAAATTTCTCTCCAATCTTCCCTTAAGCAGCCTTTCCACAAAATTGGCTCTCATGGCCGAATTTTGCTGCTCCAGCCTGCGGTTGATTTCTTCCTTCTCGTCAAAGGTGTGGTATACGATTCCCTTGATAAACTCATATTCATGCTTCGTTGTCTCAAAGGAAATCTTGGCTTTCTCGGACAATAGCTCCACTAGCTCATTAACAGGATTATAGTTTTTTCTCGCGAAATAATAGGCCAGTACACCGCCGCCAATCAAACAAATCGCCAGACTAATCAACGTCAGATTACGGATGTACTGCGCTTTTTCCAAAAAGATAGAGGAAGGCAGCACCGACACGTATTTCCATTTGTTCACTTCCGATGAAACATACGATATTGTAACGGATTCCCCGTTTGCTTCGGTGCTTAGGATATTCTCGGAATCGTTCAGCCGGCTGTACGTCACGAGATCCTGATAGGAACGCCCGCTGGAGCTCGATGCCAGGACTTGATCATTCTCGTCGATCATAAAGACGATGCCCTGGTTAACCCACTGCACCCGCTCCACTTCCTGGCGAAACAGCCTTTCATCCAGCATGATCACGACTTTGGCATAGGAACGGTTAGGCTCCTCCAAGGGAAGCGAGCGGGCGAACGCTATGATTTTACGGGACTCCTCTCCAAGGCTCTGCCGATCCAATACCATATAGTCACCACGCTGCTTTTGGTTCATCAGTTTCAGCCATTCCGCATAATTCATCCCCTGAAAGCCTTCATACGATTCGAAAAATAGCTTAGCATCATCATACTTCGAGAAGCTATTAAGAATAATGCCGGAATTCGGCAAAAATAAATAAAAGTCATAGATAAACGGGTTAACCGTTTTATAAAGTTTAAAGTCATTTAGTAGCTGCATCATCGAATACCGGTGAAAATCAGACATTTCCCCGTTCACATACATAAGCCCATTGATTTGCGGATTAAAAGCAAGCTGCATGCTGAATCGCTCGACTTCCTTGATCCGGCTGTCCATCACCTGCTGAACCTGCTTCAACAATGCCGTATTGGCGCGATTAATCTCATTTTCTATGATACGTCCGGATTGAAAATAGACAAGGATGCTGATGATCATAGGAATAGCCAGGATGAAGGCGTACGAGCTCATCCATGAAATGAAAAGACGCTGTTTGGGGAACCGGCGTAACGATTGCTTCAAGTCCATCACACTCTCCATTAGCTGAATTTCAAGCTACATCATCATACTATCACTAGTCATCCAGGCGTCCAAGCTATTCTTTGATGGCGCCGATCATCACACCTTTGGCAAAATATTTTTGCAGGAAAGGGTACACGATCAGGATCGGTAATGTCGCTACCATAATCGTCGCATATTTGATGCTTTCGCCAATGGTATGCTTATCGGCATCCCCCATGTTGGTCATCATGCTCTCCGTGCTGTTGGTAACGAGAATTTCCCGCAAAATCAGCTGCAAGGGGAACAATTCTCGTTCTCTCAGGTAAATCATTGCGGGAAACCATGAATTCCAATGTCCTACTCCGTAGAACAGGATCATCACGGAGATCACCGGCATCGATAACGGAAGCACAATCCGGAACAGGACGCCGAAATCGGAGGCCCCGTCCATCTTCGCGGATTCAATGAGCCCCTCCGGGATCGCAGCGAAGGAAGTCCGCATTACAATCAAGTTCCAGGTAGATATCAATCCCGGAATGATGAGCGCCAGCAAGGTATTGCCCAGGTTTAAGGTTTTGTAAACAAGCAGATAGGTCGGAATCAAACCGCCGCTGAAAAACATGGTGAATACGATTATAAACATGATCGGCGTGCTCCACAGAACCTGCTTCCTGGATAAGGCATAAGCTCCGAGCGATGTCATAAAGATGTTTAAGCACGTACCGACCGTAACAATGAGTAATGTATTGGCGTATCCGGTCAAGATATTCGGATTTTGCAGCACGAGCTGATAGGCATCCAAGGAAAATCCCACGGGAAGCAGTAACATTCCCGTATGGCTCAATAGCATATTCGAGTCGCTTAAGGAAGCGGCAAAAACGTACAGGAACGGATATAGGGTGACGACAATTAACAAACACATGAGCAGCGTGTTTAGGATATCAAAGAGATATTCCCCATAGCTTTTTTTTGCAAACATAGGTCGCCCTCCTCTCTACCATAAGCCGGAACCGTTCATTCTTTTGGTCAACCAGTTGGCCGTGATCAGCAAGCTGAAATTAATGAGGGATTGAAACAGTCCGATGGCCGAGCTGGAGCTGTATTCATAGCTGCCGCTTAAGCCCTTGCGGTACACGTAAGACGAAATGACATCCGCCGTTTCAAACGTAGTGGGATTGTAAAGCAAAATGATTTTCTCGAATCCTACGTCCATCATGTGTCCGATTTTCAATATGAGCAAAATAAGAATAATCGGCGTGATGCCCGGTATCGTGATGTGAAACAATTGCCGCCACCGGCCCGCACCGTCCACTTTGGAGGCCTCATACAATTCAGGGTTGATGCCGCTGAGCGCAGCCAAATAGATGATGGAGCCCCAGCCGATCTCCTGCCAAACTCCAGAAGCAATATAAATCGTTCGAAAGTTGCCTGCTTCGGACAGCAGCGAAGACCTCTCGCCGCCAAGCCATACGATGATATCGTTGATTAGACCTTCTCTGCCTACGAAATCGATAATCATTCCGCAAATGACGATGAGCGAAATAAAGTGAGGCAAATAGGTTGCCGTTTGAATCACTCTTTTGAATAACGCGGCGCGGATTTCGTTCAATAGCAATGCCAGAATAATCGGAGCCGGAAATCCAAAAATCAGGCCGTAAAAGTTAATCAGCAGCGTGTTCCTTACAACTCTCCAGAAATAATAGCTTTCAAAAAACTCCTGGAAATGCTTGAAGCCAACCCAGGGCGAATTCCAAATCCCCTTAGCGATGTTAAATTGCTTAAAAGCGATTACCGCCCCGTACATCGGCATGTAATGCATAATGATGTAATAGATCACGACGGGCACGACCATCATGTAAATGTATTTGTTGCGAACAAAATCTTTAGCTACCGTCCTTCGGAAGCCGCCGGTAATACTCGATTTCGCGGAAACGTTCGCAGAGCCCGACGCCGGTTCGATATGCTGCATGTCAGATTCTCCTCCTTCTTTTTCGGATGGAAAAAGGGAGGAATCCACCTCCCTTTTAGGTTTCTGCTCTATCTCTTGTTATAGCGGTCCAGCGCGGCCTGTTTCATGCTGATCGCCTTTTCAATATTCATCTTCTTCAGCTGCTCCCTGTATTTATCGAAGTTCTCGACCGGCTCTACGCCCATAATAAACTTAAACAGCATTTCGCTCTGATAGGTCTTGACCTCCGCCATAATTTTGGAAAGCTGCTCTGCCTCCTCCGGCGTGTTTGTCGCGGGAGGCATCAGAACCTTTACCGCATTGTCCGCGTACTTGGACAAGGTGGTCAGTGCCTCCTTCTGCTGAGGGAAATCGTAATATTGCTCAAGGTACCGATCGTCGGCCAATCCAGGGCTCGGATAGTTCGCCCTAAAGTATTTGCCCATCGCTTCCCCAATCGACAGCTTATCGGGATTTTTCATAATGAGATCCGTATATTTCGGATACCCGTTTTCCATTTTATAAGTTAGACCCTCAACGCCGAAATTTTTGAGCATATGCCCTTCGCTGCCGTAGAGATAGTCCAGCCACTTCACCGTTTCCTCCGGATGCTTATTGGAAGTGGAAATGGCGGCGGCTCCAAAGGCGTTATACTCCCAATCTCGTGGAATAAACTTGGGTGTACTGCCTTTGACGGCTACCGGGTACTGGACCATCACCAGGCTGACGTTCGGACTTTTCCCCTTCAATGCCGGAATAAACTTGCCCATACTGCTTCCGATATAACCTGGGAAGGCTCCCGCTTTCTCCGTTGTCACCTTGGAATCGAACGCTTTAGTGTCATTGGTAGCGAAATCCTTGTCGATCAATCCCTCTTTGTACCATTTGCTGAACAGCGTCAGAAACTGCTGATAGGCCGGCTCATACGGACCATACTTGACGACGCCGTTATCGACATAAAAGTCGTTGTTCACTCCGAAGGCTTCCAAGAAGCCCGGGATCCCGCCTATATGTCCTTTGGTCAAGGTGAATGGAGTGGTGGCACCCTTCTTCTCCTTGAATGCCTTTAATACCTTCTCCCAGTCGTCGATCGTTTCCGGCTGGGCAAGTCCAAGCTCATCCAACCAGTCCTTCCGCACCATGATGCCGCCGAAAACCCGGTTCTTCTGAATGTTAAGTGAAGGAAAAGCATAAATATTTCCGTTATCCGTGCTGATTTGCTTCTTCACCTCAGGATGGCTGTCCAGAATCCTTTTGAGATTAGGAGCATGCTTGTCGATCAGATCATTAAGCTTGATGATGATTCCATCCTCGATCGCTTTGTTCGGGCCACCGGGATAATTAACCCACCCGTACTCGATTACGTCCGTCAAATCATTGGAGGCTACCAGCAATCCGAATTGCTCAGCGACCTGACCCGCAGCCGGGTGCTTGAAATTCACCTTCACTCCCGTGCGCTTCTCAAGCTCTTTGTACATTTCAACCTGTCCTAGGCTGGTGACGCTTGCCGCCGCAT
The DNA here is from genome assembly GCF_030167925.1 of Paenibacillus silviterrae. Lineage (GTDB taxonomy): Bacteria > Bacillota > Bacilli > Paenibacillales > NBRC-103111 > Paenibacillus_G > Paenibacillus_G silviterrae. The sequence goes on along the minus strand of NZ_JASKUT010000001.1, from coordinate 4,374,251 downwards.
TGCTCGTTAAATCTGTCCAGTACGTCAAAGTGATTGGTTTTGTCGGAGTTTTGCTTCCTTCTGCAGACTGGGCGGGTGCCGCATCCTTGCCTGTACATCCGGCCACCAAGCTTCCTGTCATTACTACAGCCAGGGAGAGAGCTAATGATTTCTTTGTGGTTGTTCTCATTTTGAAATATCCCCTTTCTGGATTTCCTGTTGCCAAGTCCGTCGCTTTCGACAAACTAACAGTAGCCCAGGCAAACCATGTAAGTAAATCACCAATTCACTTCTTCATCCTAAAAAGCGGATATTGCCCATCACCAAAAATTAATTTCATATTCAACATTCAATAAAAGCCCGCTATCAGGGTACAAATGGATAACTATAGGTTCCTTAGCACACCATTCAGGTCTTTTTATCCATACCGAATACCAATAAAGACTCTTGTAACAGTTTGGTTTCAAGGAATTCAAGGACTTTTTACATGGTAGAATAAGGGGAATCCGGTAAAAACCCATGTCTTTTTTCTTATTTTTGTTGCAAACGCCACAGATTATTTTGACCGCCTGTGAAATAATGGATGCTACGACGACCTGCCGTAGTGCAGCCTGATTCTAAGCTACAGAATAAGGGTGATCCATTCATGAGACTACTTCCCATATCCTTCATACAACCTGGCATGCGCCTCGGGAAGCCTATCGTCACCGAGGAAGGAAAGACGCTTCTCGGGTACCATGTCGAGCTAACCCAAGGAGTTCTTACCCGGCTGAGACAAATGGGCTTTCATCAGCTATACATTGAAGACCCCAGAACGGACGACATCCGGATCGAGGACCCGCTGCGGGAGGAAACCCGTACCTTGGTTCGCGGGAACCTGCTCCGCATTTTTCAAACGATGATGAGCAGCGGAGGCGAGTTAAGCAACACAGAGAAGCTGATGTTTGCTAAAGCGGCAACCCAATCGGTCCAGGGGATACTGGATGACGTGCAAGCAAGCTCCAGACCGAACGACGATACGATCGTGCTGATGGACCTCAACCGAAGAAGCCATTCGCCGATGGAACATTTTACGCAAAATGCCGTAAACGTTTGTGTCTATGCAACCCGGCTCGGCCTGACGGAGCGGTTCACCAAAGATGATCTCTACGCCATCGCATTAGGCGGTATGTTTCACGATATCGGCAATTCGCTAATATCCCCTAAGCTGCTGCAGAAGGACTCCTCTCTCTCACCGCAAGAGTACAGCGAAATTCAGAAGCACACCGAGTACGGCTACAAAATTCTCAAGGAACTCCCCGGCATGCCCTTGCTGGCCGCACACTGTGCGTTACAGCATCATGAGAAGTTTAGCGGAGGAGGATACCCCTCCGGTCTATCCGGAAGCAGCATTCATTCATTCGCCCAATGGGTCGGCTTGCTCGACGCCTATGACGCCATGATCAACCCGCGTCCTTATCGGTCTGCAATTCCTCCCGATTATGCATTAGAAATGCTTTTCGCCGGAGCCGGAACGTTGTATGATAAGTGTAAGGTGGAAGGCTTCCGCAACAAGGTCGCGATATACCCCGTCGGGTTAAGCGTACGGCTAAGCACGGGCGAAAGCGGCTTGGTCTCTCGCATTAACCATTCTTATAAGCAGCGTCCCGTGGTTCGAGTGCTGACCTCCCCAAGCGGTGAGGATCTGAAGCATCCTTACGAAATAGACTTGTCCCGCCATCTGCACATCATGATTTTCCGAGTCGGAGAAGATGCGCTGGTCCATTGACACGCTTGCGAAATACATGATCGGAAAAGAGTGATGTGTTCCATGAGCAAGTTAATCCCCTTATTGAAAAATGTTCCTTTGTTCCAAGATTTAACCGTCCCGGAGCTCGAGACCATCGCCCCCTTATTTGTCGAGCGGAAATATAAGAAGGGGACGATTCTGTTCTTCGAGGGCGATACAGGAGAAGAGTTTTTCCTGATTCAGAGCGGTGTCGTCAAAATTTATCGGATCGATAACGCCAAGGAGATCATCCTCTCCCTGTTCCGAGACGGCGATTTCTTCGGGGAAATGTCGCTGATGCAGAAGGGACTGACCCGTTCCGCCACAGCCGAGACGCTTGAGCTCAGCTCGATCTACACGCTGGTCCGGTCCGAGTTCTACCAGTTCATGGAACGGAACCCGACCATCAGCCTTAAGCTGCTCGAGGTTACGATGGAACGGCTGCGGAAGGCCAATGAGCAAATTTATGATTTAACGTTTCTGGATGTACGGACACGGACCATCAAAACGATTTATCGCCTGTCGGAGGAGTACGGTATCGTGAAGCCGAACGGCATCTTGATCAACATGAAGCTGACCCATCAGCAGTTGGCCAACATGGTCGGTACGGTGCGGGAATCGGTGACGAAGGTGCTGCAGGAGCTGCAGGAGGACGATACGATTACGATCGAAAAGAAGTTTATTTTTGTAAAAAATGTGGACGGGCTGAAGAAGATGATTTACTAATTCATAGGTCGATGTAATCCCCCAGCGAATGGGGGATGGCTTTTTTGTAATATTAACTATACATGCAGCGAGAGAAGGAGCTTTCCGGATGAAATCAAAGAGCATTTTCCTATTATCTTTGCTGAGCTTTAGCTTGCTTCCGACCTCGGGCACGGTCTTCTCTGCGGGGAAAGAGAGCGACATTGTACTAACCCTGGATGAGGTTCAGGCCAATGTGGGAAGCAGAGCCGTAGTGCTCCCAACGCCTCCCGTACTTGAGGGTTCAACGACACTCGTTCCGTTGCGGTTTATTAGCGAAGCAGTAGGAGTGAGCGTTCAATGGGACGAGCCTTCGAGGAAAATTACCATGCAAGGCCCGAACCAAACACTTGAGGTGACCGTTGGGAGCATGGAAGCCATTGTTAACGGCAAGCCCGTTGCCTTGGAACAAGCTGCTTCTATCCAGAACGATGTGACCATGGTGCCATTACGCTTCGTCTCTGAGTACTTCGGGCAGCAGGTAAGCTATGACGCAGCTTCCCGCAAAATTACGCTTTCTCCTAAGGAGGACACCGGCAAAGAGCCTAAGCCGGCAGCGGCTGTTGACAGCAAAAAGCGGCTCGAAAAGGTGACGGTTGATAATTTAATGCAGATTTCGGCGTCCGTGCCTATTTACGAACCATACCAGTCATACGGCCCCTTCAGAACACCGAGTGATTACAGAATAACGACCCTATTAGGTATGGTCATAACAAAGGGAGGGGACATTTACTATCTAGAAAATAAGCGGGAAAGCTCTTCTCAAGACATCGGTACATTCGCCGTAAAAATATACCGGCCTCAAAAAGATTTGTTGTCAGCCACCTCCATCATTACTATAGACAAGCGTTTCAACCTGACCTACAAAAATCAAAGACAAAGCGAAAAGGAACTGATATTTAACAAGCTGCAACCAGTCAAGCTCTTTTATGATGAAGCTTCGGATAAGGTATTTCTTCTTGCGGAATCCTTTGATCCGGACTTCAAACGGATGATTTTTTATGAATTGCGGCCTGAGGTAAAGGCTGCCTTCTATTCGGCGGATATGGACACTATACTCCATTCCGATCGGAATGTGCTCCTAGGCCCAAACGGGCAAGGCTTTACTTTCAGTGACGTGTTCCACCGGCATTTGCATACAACGAATCAAGCAGGCCAACCGAGCACTGCCCGTTTCGAGTCGGGGCTGCAAGCCACGATGAGGCTTACCTCCTTGGTATTAGGGGACCAAACGTTTTTGCTGGATCAGACTTCCTCCACTTTATATGAATTGGCCCCAGAAGGAGTGAAGGAGCGGGTAAAGCTCAAAATGCCGGACTTGCTCGCGGTGACTGCGGCCAATGGATACTTTTATGCTGCTGACAAAGACAAGGTGGTTCAAATCAGCACGAAGGGCGAGATCACTCCCTATGTTACCTTCAAGGAGCTCAATTACACACAGGGACAATATAATCCTGAAACGAAGGCCTATGAGGATTTCCGTTATAGCCGTCCGTTGCAGCCATTTGAAATGACGCAGGAATCCTTGCTTGTCGTGGATTCCAATGGCGATGTGTATGTATTCGATAGGCCTCAACATACGTTTCGAAGATTCAACGTATTTAGCCCCGCCTGATTCGGCGGGGCTTTTTAATGCAGCTAGCTATTGTTTTGCCGCTGCCGGAAATATTCCCGCAGGATCCGCAGGAAGACGTTAGGGAACGGGTACTGTTCCATCTCCTCCTCCGCGATCCATCGGTACGCCGCCGGCAAGGGCGGCTCCAGGCCCGGCACGGGCGATGGCTCCGCATGGCACACATACACCTCCATATCCCAATGGATATGGCTGAAGGTGTGCTCCGCGTGCAGGAGCCACGCCGCCGGGCGGACGCCGATGCCGTCCGCGGCCAGGTGGCCGCCCAGCACCGCATGGGCGGCCGGAAGGCTCGCTGCCGCAGGCGCGGTGCCCGCTGACGAGTCAGCGGGGGCCGCGGTGTGCGGCAGCTCCCACATGCGCGCCAGCAGGCCTTCGGCCGGGCGCTGGCGGATGAGCACGCGCCCGGCGTGCTCGCGCGTGCCTTCGACGAGCGCAGCGAGGCGCTGCTCGGGGCGCGGGGGCTTCGCCTTCTTCTTGACCGGCAGCGCCTCCTCCATTCCGGCCTCCCGGCCGGAACAGTGGGCGAGCACCGGGCAGGTGAGGCAGTGCGGCGAGCGCGGAGTGCAGACCATGGCGCCCAGCTCCATGAGCGCTTGGTTGAAATCGCCGGCAGCCCCCTCGGGGATGAGCTCCTGCGCCAGCTTTTCCATAAGAACACGCGTGCTGCCTTTCATAATATCCTCTTCGATCAGGAAGTAACGGGAAAGCACCCGCATGACGTTCCCGTCTACCGCCGGCTCAGGCTTGTTATACGCGATGCTCAGAATGGCTCCGGCCGTGTACGGACCGACGCCTCTGAGCGAGGAGACTCCCTCCTTCGTGTCCGGCACGACGCCGCCATACCGCTCCTGAACCTCCCGAACGGCCGTCTGAAGATTCCTGGCCCGCGAGTAATAACCGAGTCCCTCCCAGCACTTCAACACCTCCTCTTCCGGCGCCTCGGCCAGCGCTTCAATGGTAGGGAACTTTTCTATGAATCTATGAAAATACGGCTTGACCGTTTCGACTCTCGTTTGCTGCAGCATAATTTCCGATACCCAGATGTGATAAGGGTTTCGGCTGCGACGCCACGGCAGGTCCCGCTTGCTTTGACGGTACCAGGCTAACAGCTCGCGGCTGAAGTAAGATTTTTGCTCTGCTGGATACATGTTGTCTCCTTCTCTTAGGTATAGGATCGGGGTATAATGTAGTGAATAAACGCCATGAAAGGACGATGAACATGCTGACTCCCGGAGAACTCGCTTCCCGTCTGAATAAGCTGGTAATCTCCATCCTGATGGTCGGACACCAGAAATGCGAGCCTCACTGGTACCATAAGCCCCGAGAGATTCGGCATCACTCCATCTGGCTTGTCGTCAAAGGCAAGGGCACCTTCACCATCGGCGGCACACATTATCCGGCGGAGCCGGGCAAGCTGTTCTGCTTCGCTCCGGGTATGAAGGTCGAACGGAAGACGGACCCGGAACAGCCGCTGGAATATTACTTTCTACGATTTCATTATACGGAATGTTACGAGGAGAAGGAACAGTGGATTTATCGCAGTGCGGCTGAGACGGGATTTCCGCTGGAAGGCATGTACACGGTAACGAATGCGCCTCAACTGATCTATTTGTTCGAGCAGATGGATACGCTGTGGAAGCGGCGCGGGCATATGACGGCGATGCGGCGCAATATTTTGCTGCATGAATTTCTGCTGGCCTTGATCCAGGACTTCCGGACGCAGAAAATCGCCGGCGATACGACAGCAGCCATCGAGCTGACCCAGGATTATATGGCTCAGCATTATCAAGAGTCTCTGACCCTGGAGAGTCTCGCCCAAATGGCCGGGCTCAGCGTGAGCCACTACTCCCGCCTGTTCAAAAAATATATCGGCTACAGCCCGATCGACTATTTGACTCACCTGCGCGTGGACCGTGCGAAGGAGCTATTGGTGCTGTCCGACTATCGTTTGAAATCGATTGCAGGCAGTGTAGGCTATACGGATGAGTTTTATTTCAGCCGCATTTTCAAGAAGGTGACCGGACAATCGCCTCGGGAATATGCGAAAAAGCATCGGTTTGCCCCGTTTCGCTGACGGTTTGACTTCATTTTGGGAAAAGTGTACGCTGGGGAAAACAGGTGGATGGTGTGGTGAAAAAGCATTATGACGGAAACCGCGGCTTCCCGGCGTAAAGGCGCTTCCGGAGGCACAAGTAGGGTACCGCAGCTTAAGGGGTCCCGCGAGGCTGCGCGGCCTTATGCTGCATTTTTGTATGTGTGGGGGCTTCAGTGGATTGTGGCGGCCATCGTGGAATTTATGGGCCAGTGGCGGGATGTCAGCTTGTATCAAGCTGTGGTGTTGTGGACGGCCGTGGCGGTAACGGTCGTTCTGGGAGCCCGTCGCTCCGTGGCGGCTGCCGCGGCCCGGGATGGGCTCGCTTGGCTGGTGCCGCTCGCGATAGGGATCGGCGGACTCATAGTACTGCAACGGGTCGGAGCCGTTACATGGTTCTTCTGGCCCGTGCTTCAAGGCTTCGCGCTCTCCTTTGGGTTCGCGCTGGCCTCTCCCCGGCTCGGGCTTCCGCTGTTCTGGCTCAGCTTATGGATGTTTGCTGTGACGGCCTGTGCCGCATTTTATTATCTGGGTTATAGCTCGCTGCTGGTCGGAGGCTTCGGAGGACTCAGCCTGCTGGCCGTCGGCTGGATGATTTCGGTATGGAACAGGAGGCGTAGAATGCGATGAAACGGATTACAGGGTTGGTATCACTGGCTTTGGTGGCGGTGCTCATGTCCGGCTGTGGAACGCAAAACAGCCCCGAGCCTTTCGGCGGCGGAGGGAAGGGCGGTGGCAGCGGCATGACCAAGGAGCAGGCGATGGCCGGGGCCTCCGATGAGATTCAAACGGTCTATGCCAAAAACTGTCTCTCCTGCCACGGTGGGAGTCTGGAAGGGAAGATCGGACCGAACACGAACCTGCAGAAGGTTGGATCTCGAATGAACAAAGAGCAGATTGCAAAGCAGATCAATCAAGGCGGCAATGGAATGCCGGGATTCGGCGGGAAGCTGAAGCCGGAGGAAGCAGAGGCGCTTGCCGCTTGGCTGGCGGAGAAGAAGTAACGCTTGCCGGTGGCAGCAGATCTGCTGAGGGCGACGGCATTTCTGCAAAAATACAATTTTTTTCCTGATTGCCTATCAAAACTGAATAGATTTCTGCGAATATGCAGAATTTCCAGGCTGCTAGCCCATTTTCAGCCACGGTGGCTTCTGAAAGATGCGTTTTATCACAAATCTCATGCTGAACTTGGATTAGGGTCGTAAATTTCTGCACGTTTGCAGCTTTCGCCTTCGCACTACAAAAAACAACCGTCCCTGCAACCAAACATGGCAGGGACGGTTTTCGCGTTTATTCCGAGTAAAAAAAGCCGAAGGGCTTGCGCTGCCGGCATCGGGGGCAATCCAAAGGCTCCATCTCTTTCGTCTCGAAGCTGTCATACGTTTCCTTCCTTTGCAGCAGACGATAGCCACATTGCGGACATACGCTCTCATCATGGGGATCGTACATGGCGGGCACCTCCTGTTACGGACTGGAACTTTCGACAAAGGTAACCATAGTATGGACTGCCTTCCCTTTAATTATGCGGCTGCTCGGCAATGGCGTAGGCCATGGCCATGCTCTCGCTGTGCGTAATGCTGACGTGCAGTGTCACCGCATCCGGCGCCAGGCCGATTCTCAGCCAGGCGGCCTCAGCGAGCTGCGCCGTGGGCTTTCCCTTGGCATCCGGCAGCACGGAGAGGTCCTGGAAGCCGACCTCTTTGCCGATACCGCAGCCCAGCGCCTTCACCAGCGCTTCCTTAGCGGCGAACCGGCCTGCCAGAAACTCCGCCAGCCGGCCCCGCCGCTTCGCTGCCAGCTCCCGCTCCGGCGGTGTCAGCACCCGCTCGAGGAAACGGTCTCCGGCCGAGCTGTTCAATATTCGCCGAATGCGCTCAATCTCCAGCAAATCGGTCCCAACACCGATGATCATATGCCGCCTCCTTCCTCCGAGGTCTATAAGGCAACCCCAGAGAGTTCTCCCAGCCTCATGAGCTCACCCTACCTGAGCAGTGGGGATAAGCCCCCAACACAGCTGCAGACCCCCTGAGCCATAGGGATAAACCCCTTAATAGATCTTGTCCACCACGGCTTTAGCCGTTTTCTCCTTATACAGCTGCGCTTTCTCCTTAATCCGGGTCGCAATGACGGAGAACAGGATATCGATGACGAGCAGCTGCGCCATTTTACCGGCAACCGAGCCCCCGTCAAAAGGAAGCTCCTTTCCCGCAGTCAGCAGAATATGATCCGCTGTTTTCGTAATCGGCGACTTAGCGAACTGGGTAATTGCTACTGTGCCGGCTCCATTCTCCTTGGCGATCCGAAGCGCATCAATGGTATCCTTAGTGCTGCCGGAGACGGTGAGTCCAATCGCCACATCCTTTTCCCCCAGCGTAGCTGCTGACATTGCCTGCAGATGGGAGTCTGTGACCGCTTCCGTTGCGATCCCGATACGGAGAAATTTGCTCTTGGCATCCACCGCCGTAATTCCCGACACTCCCACGCCATAGAAATGAATTCGTCTTGCGCTCAGCAAAAGGATCGCCACTTCCTCTACCTTCTTGGAATCGAGCAGTGTCATCGTCTCCTGCAGCGCCTTTATATTCGCCGAGGCTGCCTTCTGCATAATAGCTTGAATTTCGTCATTCTCGTCGAAGCCGCCAACTATTGAGGAAGAAGCTACCGCATGATTTTGCGCGAGCGCCAATTTAAATTCCTGATATCCTTTATACCCGAGCTTCCGGCAAAAGCGGAGCACCGTCGTCTCACCTACATCCGCTTGCTCCGCCAGGTCGGTTACCGATAAATAAATGACCTGCTCGAACCGGTCCCGGATAAACTCCGCTACCTTGCTCTCAGAGGCTGTTAAGGCATTCTTCAAGCTGTTGATCTTCACTTGAATCGCGCTAACCTCAGACTTAGACATCGTATGTCTCCCCCGCTCGTTGAACTGTTATCCTTGGTTATATCATATCACAGTCACCGACGGACAGGCAGTCTCCCCTTTTTCCTGAGTGTAAACGATAGTGCAATGAAAAAACCATCAACGCGCTTTATGAGGCAGCCCTCGGCATTGATGGTTTTGCTGCATATCGTTAAATTCCAGGAATCGGAGCGCGCTTATGCTCTGTTCGCAAGTACTGCTTCTCCAGCTTCGCTTGCGCATCCGCCGAAATCTGCTTGCCCTCGAGATAATCGCTGTTGTCGCCGTACGTAATGCCGAGTTCCTGCTCGTCCGTCTGGCCTTCCCAGAGGCCTGCCGTCGGGGCCTTATCGAGCACGCTCTGCGGAACACCAAGCTTCGACGCCAGCTGCCTAACCTGACGCTTGTTCAGCGAGCTTAGCGGCGTGATGTCTACGGCACCGTCACCGTACTTCGTGAAGAAGCCGGTAATCGCCTCGGAGGCATGGTCCGTACCCACAACGAGCAGGTTCAACTCGAAGGCTAAGGCATACTGCATGACCATCCGGGTTCTGGCTTTCACGTTTCCTTTGCCGCCGCGGCTCAGGTGCTTGTGAACTCCAATCGACTTCAGCCCATGCTCCGCTTCAAGCGCGATTTCGTTCACCGCTTCCTCGATGTTCGTCTCGATGCGGTACTTCAGCTGGAACGCTTCCGCTGTAGCATAGCTGTCCGCAATGTCCGCCTGCTCGCCATAAGGCTGAAATACACCGACCGTCTTATATTCACGGCCCTTCTCCGCCGTCAGTTCATCGGTCGCCATTTTGCAAAGGCCTGTCGCCACCGCACTGTCAATCCCGCCGCTAATGGCAATCAGCAGACCCTCTACGCCCGCCTTCACAACATATTCCTTCAAAAAATCAACCCGCTTGCGAATTTCCGCATCGACGTCAATCTCGGGCTTCACACCGAGCTTTGCGATGATCTCCTGCTGTAATGTCATGGGGAGCACCTCTTCCTCATTTTTCTATTTAGTATAACCGTCCGGCCCCGTTCGTTACAATACAAAAACTCCCGCCGCGCTAAGTCGGCAGGAGTCCGGGGACTGCGATTATTTGCAGTATTCGTTAAAAGCGCCGATCAAATCGGCGGCGATCATCTCTGCAGAGCGATCCTCCACCTGATGACGCTGGATGAAATGCACCAGCTGACCGTCCTTCATCAAAGCGATGGAAGGCGACGACGGCGGATACGGAGCGAAATATTCGCGTGCCTTCGCTGTAGCTTCTTTATCTTGGCCTGCGAACACGGTGAACAGGCGGTCGGGCTTCACATCGTTCTGCAGCGCCTTGGCTACGCCCGGACGGCATTGACCCGCAGCACAACCGCAAACCGAGTTGACAACGATGAGCGCCGTCCCCTCTTGATTGCTGAGCGCTTCCTCCACTTGCTCCGGTGTAGTCAGCTCTTCGATACCAAGACGAGTAAGCTCATCGCGCATCGGTTGAACACTATTTCTCATGAATGCCTCAAAGGACATAGACATGCTTCCATTCACTCCTTTTTCAACATATCGGTATAGTAAGTATCCTTATGACCTTATTATACATCGGGGAGGAATGAAAGCAAGCGCCTCTTTTCTGCAGAAGAAGGGGCGGAGGCCCTAAGGACGTCCGCGCTTCGTGTCTTTCTTCTTGACATCGGGATCCCCTTCTTGACTCTCGAATAGATACGGCTTGTAAGCAACATCCTTATCCGGATGCATAAAAGGATAACCCTGCGGAGGAATCCCTTGTTCGAACAATTCCTTGTTCTCGGCTGTCTGGAAGCCTACATCTTTATAGGGATGCACCCAGTCGTCTCCCGACATGACGGAAGGATCCGTATCCTTGCTCCAATTCTCCAACGGGGAATTGTCCGATTCATATTCATGGTCACCGATCAGAACGCCGTGCTCGTTGACGAACGGCTCCCGAGGCCCGCGGTCTTGCTGGTACTCCGCACGAAAGTTAATTTCGAACGGATCGAGGGTCGGATCGTTCTTTTCGTTATACTCAATGTTTGTTTCTACGTTCTCATAGGTTTGCGTATTCTTGTCTTTCATGAGAACCTCCTCGGATGATGGCGATCGTTACACCGAAGGACGATTAGGGCCGTCCAGCTTCTTATCGAACGCCGCGCTTGTCGGATCCGGGCTGCTCGTTTGCCCGTTCCCGCGAGCTTGCTTGGCTTGCTCAACAGAGCTGTTGGACTGTTTCTTGACCATCGCTGCTCACTCCCTTCTGCTCCTTAGTATGTGAAATATGGCAGGAAATTACCGAACGGTCATGGTTTCAAAAATTGGTAAGTAAAGCTGTCCCGCTTCAAGGTCCGGAATTCATAGCCCTGCTCCTTTAAATAACGGATAACAGAGGGTAACGCCTCAACGGTAGTCCGCTTCGCATCCATATCATGCATGAGAACGATGATGTCCTTCTTGCCGTCACTATTGGCCTTTACCGAGTGAATAATGAGCTCCTTTTCTTGAACGGGAGCTGCCGCATCCGTAGAGCTGACATTCCAATCAAAGTATTGGTATCCAGCATTCGACATTTCCCGGGCAATATTCGGCATGATCTGACGACCGCCGCTTTTTCTCGATAAATGATTGTTGGAGCCGCCTGGAAACCTCAAGATGTCCGGACGAACGCCGACCGTTTCTTCCAGCAGATCGTTCAGGCGCCCAACGTCCTGCTTGAATGCAGCTACCGATGCGTACACCTTGCGGTAATCATGACTGTAAGTATGATTCCCGATCGCGTGTCCCTCTTTTGCGATTTGCCTATAAAGCGATTTGCTTTCCTCAGAGGTCTTTCCCACGACGAAGAAGGTGGCTTTCACGTTATGTTCCTTGAGCACCTCGAGAATTTGGGGCGTGCTTCGGGACGGACCGTCATCGAAGGTCAAATAAGCCCTTTTGTCGGTGGCAGGCGGGCTACTAGGGCTCTCGACAAAGTTCTCTACTGTCTGCTGCCGATTTGCCTCCATTCGGGCATCAGGGGCTGATGAATGCGTTGGGGTGGAAACGATAGGGACCGGCTCAGATGGTTTCTCGGCATGAGGAAGCAGGTTCAACGGACTGCTTTGCGAGATCCTCCGAAGCGGCTCCTTGCTGTCATCTGAAGCGAGTATTCCTATTCCAATCAGTACCGCCGTAAGGGCACCCGCCCCGATCCAAACATAGCTTTTCCGTTTCATGCTCCGCCCTCCTTTATCCTAACTAGGGTAGGATTTAGTATGGCTTGGAGCGGATAGCCCGCCGCTGTAGGATTGCTGGAAGGGCTGGTATATAAGGGTAAGGGCTCTGCCGTGCTGCCTGCCTACTAAAGGAAATGGAAATATCAACACCCCTAAACCTGGTGCAATGATAGGCTTCGAAAAAAAAAGATGACCTCCAATTAATTGGAAGTCATCTTTTTTTACTTCTTTAAGAGGCGACTTTTGGATGCCATTTAGGATAATGTGCTTTTCTCTATGGCAAGTGTCCAGTCGCTGACGCCTCCGGTATTTTTCGATCTTACACGGAAGGTATGTACTGTGTTCGGGGCTAAGCTATTCTTCGTATAACTAGTTTTCGAAGAAGATACAACTATTCCATCCACTTCCACGTCATACCCTGTGGCTCCAATAGCCGCCGTCCAAGTAAAAGTGATACTGGTGCTTGTACTGCTGGCACTTACATTCGTCGGCTCGGCCGGAGAGGTTGAACGTGTAATAGCGTTTGTCCATACACTTACATTGTCTGCACTTTTTGCCCGTACTTTGTAAGTGTGCGAAGTGTTCGCAGCTAAACCACTATGGGTATAGCTTGGATTATTTCCAATATCGATAATGCTTCCATCAACATCGACTTCGTAGCTTACAGCATCTTGGGTTGCAGGCCAAGCTAGTGTGATGGTGCTGCTCGTCGATGCTCCGGTTACGGTTGGTGTGGCCAGTAGCGTCGTTTTCTCCAGAACCGGTGTCCAGTCGCTCACGCCTCCGGCATTCTTCGATCTTACACGAAAGGTATGTGTTGTGTTCGGGGTTAAGCTATTCTTCGTATAACTAGTATTCGAAGAAGATACAACTATTCCATCCACTTCCACGTCATACCCTGTGGCTCCAGGGGCAGCAGTCCAAGTAAGAGTGATGCTGGTGCTCGTACTGCTGGCACTTACATTCGTTGGCAGGGTCGGAGAAGTCGAACGACTAATTGCACTAGTCCATGCACTTGCATTGTCTGCACTTTTCGCCCTCACTTTGTAAGTGTGCGAAGTGTTCGCGGCTAAGCTACTATGGGTATAGCTTGGATTGTTTCCAATATCGTTAATGCTTCCATCGACATCGACTTCATAGCTTGCAGCGTCTTGTATTGCAGGCCAAGTTAGCGTGATGGTGCTGCTCGTCGATGCTACGGTTACGGTTGGTGTGGTCAGCAGCGTCGTTTTCTCCAGAACCGGTGTCCAGTCGCTCACGCCTCCGGCATTCTTCGATCTTACACGGAAGGTATGCATTGTGTTTGGGGCTAAGCTATTCTTCGTATAACTTACTGCCGTACCCGATGTGGACACCATCGTTCCATCCACTTCTACGTCATACCCTGTGGCTCCGGTAGAAGCTGTCCAAGTAAGAGTAACACTGGTGCTCGTGCTGCTGGCACTTACATTCGTTGGCTCAGCCGGAGAGGTCGAACGCGTAATAGCGTTTGTCCATGCACTTACATTGTCTGCACTCTTCGCCCGTACTTTGTAAGTGTGCGAAGTGTTCGCGGTTAAGCCACTTTGGATATAGCTAAGAATGTTACCAATATCGATAATGCTTCCATAAACATCGACTTCATAGCTTACAGCATCTTGAATTGAAGGCCAGGTAAGTGTGATGGTGCTGCTCGTCGAAGCTCCCGTTACTACGGGTGTGGTCAGCAGCGTTGTCTTCTCTAGAACCGGTGTCCAGTCACTAACTCCTCCGGCATTCTTCGATCTTACACGGAAGGTATGAGCTGTGTTCGGAGTTAAGCTGTTCTTCGTATAACTAGTATTCGAAGAAGATACCGTCACTCCATCGACTTCCACGTCATACCCTGTGGCTCCAGGCGCAGCAGTCCAAGTAAGGATAACGCTACTGCTCGTACTGCTGGCACTTACATTTGTTGGCGTGGCCGGAGAAGTCGAACGACTAATTTCGCTAGTCCATGCACTTGCATTGTCTGCACTTTTCGCCCGTACTTTAAAAGTGTGCGAAGTGTTCGCAGCTAAACCACTATGGGTATAGCTAAGAATGTTTCCAATATCGATAATACTTCCATCGACATCGACTTCATAGCTTACAGCATCTTGGATTGCAAACCAAGCTAGTGTGATGGTGCTACTCGACGAAGCTCCGGTTACGGTGGGTGTGGTCAGCAGCGTCGTCTTCTCCAGAACCGGTGTCCAGTCGCTGACGCCTCCGGCATTCTTCGATCTTACACGAAAGGTATGTGTTGTGTTCGGGGTTAAGCTGCCCTTTGTGTAACTTACTGCTATACCCGATGGGGACACCACCGCTCCATCCACTTCCACATCATACCCTGTGGCCCCAGGGGCAGCAATCCAAGTGAGAGTGATGCTGGTGCTCGTATTGCTGGCACTTACATTCGTTGGCAGGGTCGGAGAAGTCGAACGACTAATTATGCTAGTCCATGCACTTGCATTGTCTGCACTTTTCGCCCTCACTTTGTAAGTGTGCGAAGTGTTCGCGGCTAAGCCACTATGGGTATAGCTTGGATTGTTTCCAATATCGTTAATGCTTCCATCGACATCGACTTCATAGCTTGCAGCGTCTTGTATTGCTGGCCAAGTTAGTGTGATGGTGCTGCTCGTCGATGCTCCGGTTACGGTTGGTGTGGCCAGTAGCGTCGTTTTCTCCAGAACCGGTGTCCAGTCGCTCACGCCTCCGGCATTCTTCGATCTTACACGAAAGGTATGTGTTGTGTTCGGGGTTAAGCTGCCCTTTGTGTAACTTACTGCTATACCCGATGGGGACACCACCACTCCATCCACTTCCACATCATACCCTGTGGCCCCAGGGGCAGCAATCCAAGTGAGAGTGATGCTGGTGCTCGTATTGCTGGCACTTACATTCGTTGGCAGGGTCGGAGAAGTCGAACGACTAATTGCGCTAGTCCATGCACTTGCATTGTCTGCACTTTTCGCCCTCACTTTGTAAGTGTGCGAAGTGTTCGCGGCTAAGCCACTATGGGTATAGCTTGGATTGTTTCCAATATCGTTAATGCTTCCATCGACATCGACTTCATAGCTTGCAGCGTCTTGTATTGCAGGCCAAGTTAGCGTGATGGTGCTGCTCGTCGATGCTACGGTTACGGTTGGTGTGGTCAGCAGCGTCGTTTTCTCCAGAACCGGTGTCCAGTCGCTCACGCCTCCGGCATTCTTCGATCTTACACGGAAGGTATGCATTGTGTTTGGGGCTAAGCTATTCTTCGTATAACTTACTGCCGTACCCGATGTGGACACCATCGTTCCATCCACTTCTACGTCATACCCTGTGGCTCCGGTAGAAGCTGTCCAAGTAAGAGTAACACTGGTGCTCGTGCTGCTGGCACTTACATTCGTTGGCTCAGCCGGAGAGGTCGAACGCGTAATAGCGTTTGTCCATGCACTTACATTGTCTGCACTCTTCGCCCGTACTTTGTAAGTGTGCGAAGTGTTCGCGGTTAAGCCACTTTGGATATAGCTAAGAATGTTACCAATATCGATAATGCTTCCATAAACATCGACTTCATAGCTTACAGCATCTTGAATTGAAGGCCAGGTAAGTGTGATGGTGCTGCTCGTCGAAGCTCCCGTTACTACGGGTGTGGTCAGCAGCGTTGTCTTCTCTAGAACCGGTGTCCAGTCACTAACTCCTCCGGCATTCTTCGATCTTACACGGAAGGTATGAGCTGTGTTCGGAGTTAAGCTGCTCTTCGTATAACTAGTATTCGAAGAAGATACCGTCACTCCATCGACTTCCACGTCATACCCTGTGGCTCCAGGCGCAGCTATCCAAGTAAGGATAACGCTACTGCTCGTACTGCTGGCACTTACATTCGTTGGTTCGGCCGGAGAGGTCGAACGCGTAATGGCGCTAGTCCATGCGCTTGCATTATCCGCACTTTTCGCCCGCACTTTGTATGTGTGCGAAGTGTTCGAAGCTAAACCACTATGGGTATAGCTAAGAATGTTTCCAATATCGATAATGCTTCCATCGACATCGACTTCATAGCTTACAGCATCTTGGATTACTGACCAAGTTAGCGTGATGGTGCTGCTCGTCGATGCTCCGGTTACGGTTGGTGTGGTCAACAGCGTCGTCTTCTCCAGAACTGGTGTCCAGTTGCTGACGCCTCCGGCATTCTTCGATCTTACACGGAAGGTATGAGATGTGTTTGGGGTTAAGCTATTCTTCGTATAACTGATATTCGAAGAAGACACTACTGTTCCATCGACTTCCACGTCATACCCTGTAGCTCCAGTGATGGCCGTCCAAGTAAGGGTAACGCTAGTGCTCGTACTGTTGGCATTTACATTCGTTGGCTCGGCCGGAGAGGTCGAACGCGTAATGGCGTTAGTCCATGCACTTGAATTGTCTGCACTTTTCGCTCGTACTTTATATGTGTGTGAAGTGTTCGCGGCTAAATCACTATGGGTATAACTTGGATTGTTTCCAACATCGATAATACTTCCATCGACATCGACTTCATAGTTTGCAGCACCTTGAATTGAAGGCCAAGTTAGCGTGATGGTGCTGCTCGTCGATGCTCCGGTTATTGAGGGTGTTGCAAGTAAAGTGGTCTTTATAATTTCAGAAGTCCATTCACTAGTACTGCCGACATTTTTTGCCCTAATTCGAAAAATATGAGATGTATTGGGGCTTAAATTGTTTTTTGTAAATGAGTTGGTAGATGTAGCGGTAGTTGTACCATTTACTTCGACATCATATCCTGTGGCCCCAGCAACTGAAGTCCAATTTAGAGTTATTGCAGAACTTGTACTGTTCGCAACAATATTAGTTGGTATTATAGGAGTTGTCCATAGAGTGACAAGATTTGTCCATTCACTAAATAAATCCCCATTTTGGGCCCTAACTCTATATTTGTGCGATGTACTTGGTAACAAATTACTATGGGTATAGTTAGTATTTACCCCATTTTCAATGATAGCGCCGTCCACTTCGATTTGATAAGTCGTAGCGTCTTGTACATCATTCCAAAAAAGTCGAACTGAATCACTGTACACTGCTGCTTCTACGGTCGGTTTTTCCAACAGAGTTCTTACTGTAATAGAATTACTCCAATCGGACTCACCTGCTGGATTTATTGCTCTTACCCTGTAAACATAAGGTTGATTGGTAGTAAGTTTATTTTGCGAAAAGCTTAGATTATTTGTATCTCCTAGTATGACTCCATTTAATTCAATCTCGTAACGTGTCGCCCTCTCAACAAGATTCCATCTGATCGATGCACTTGTCGCCCCTACCGACGTGACCGAAACTGTAGGAGCTGTCGCAGGAGCAGCTAATCCAGATTTAGTTCCTTGGTTGGTAAAACTCCTTGTTTCATAACCCGAGGAATAGTAAACATTGTAAACGTCTGAATCCAAATCTGTTACTTCTGCCATATCTGCATCTAAAATTAAATGGGTTACTCCTGTCGTAAGAAAAGATAAACCATCATAAGTGTGGTAATAATAGTATTTTGCTCCATTAATCGGAACTCTAAATACATGCGATCGAGTTCCTTTGTAATCAGAGGTATAGCTTCCATACTGTATTGGCAATACAATGTTATCCATGCCTGCATTAATTTCTTGAGATTCTATAAATTTGTCTGTAGTACGCGATCTCTCCCAATTTAAATTGGTTCCTACCAACTTGTTGTTTATAAAAATTCTATTATCTGACGTTATATAGAGTATGTACTTTGAGTCCCAGCTTACTGCAAGAACAGTATCGGAACTACTGGCGTTTACATTTTTGTGCCCATTAAGTAATAAGAATATCGATAAAACCAATGCTGATAAACAATATTTTATTAATTTACTCCTTAACATTATAGCTGCACCCTCCAAAAAAATGATAAAAATAATTATCAATAAGTAGGAGTTTTAGGGGACTCCTTCATGTACACCGGTAGCAATTAAAGTTGAAATAACATCACCAAAGCTAGTATCACTTGCTATAGATGTCACTGGTATGTTACCTCCTTTCACACGAGAAAGATTTTTAGATTAATAGGCTTTTAGTAGCAATATTCCTAATTATTCCTTTTTAAATTAAGGAAATCCTCCTATTATTTCGACTTTATATGAGAAAATAATAAAATATTCAACATTTTCATTATTTCTTAATTGTTTCCAAGAACAGAGTACATATTTTTAGGATCCAGTGAGGGACTCTTCCCCTCATGTTGAGATTGCTTTTACAAGTCTGACAAAGGTTTTCTGATGACCGGAGGAACAAACAAAAAACGCAGGAGCAAGGGAAGCCTATTAGACTTCCCTTCTCCTGCGTTTCCAATTTGTGCTTCTACACCAGCCAGCGAATCCCCTCGAGCAGCAGCCCGATCAGGAAGCCGCAGATGGCCCCGTTCACCCGGATCCACTGCAGATCCTTTCCTACCTTGTCCTCCATCAGATGGATTAAGGTTTCGTTATCGAAACGCTCGACGTTCTCTTGGATGAGCACGCCGATTTTGTGATGGTTAGCCTCCACCCATCGAGCAAGCTGCGCACGTACGTATGCCTCCATCCGCTCTAAGAGCGACTCATCTTCCTGGAGCTTCTGCAGCATCCGCTCCAGCAGCGGCAGAACGAAGGCCGCAAACCGCTCGCTGCGAATCCATTCCAGAGCCTTTTCCTTCAAATGCATGGCAAGACTGTGCAATTGCTCGTTCAAATTCCATTCGCCGAGCAGTTTTTCCTTCCACTCGCCAATCGTCTCCAGCAGCTCCGGATCCTCCGAGATCTGCTGCAGCTTCCCTCGTACCGCATGCAGGATGGCCCTGCGGTTGTTGTCCCCTTGTCTTCGCAGATCCATCAGCGCCTTAAGGATGAACTGCTGAATCATGGAGCCCAGCTTGTCCTCGTTGAGGAAGCCGGCGAAGGCATTCAGCGCGAAGCCCATAAACCCGCCCGTTTGCATTTGGCCGATCGCCTGGGAGGCCATCGCGCCAAGACGATCCCTCGTCTCGTCCCGGAAGACGAATTGCTCCGCTACATCCAAGACGAAATCAAAAGCCTTCTCGTCATATTCCTTCGCAAGGACCTGCTCCATGACGAACTCGATTGCCTTGCGGGTATCCAGCGTTTCCAGCTTGGTGCGAATTTCACTTTCCGCGAAGGCCACCGCCTGCTCCACCGGAATTTGCTCGACTAACCGCTCGCTAATCATCTGGAGGGCGTTCTTCACTTCATCCGAATGTAACTGCTTCTCAGCAGCAGCCAATACCCGTGAGACGATGCGCCACTCGGTCAGCTTATTCATGATGCTTTCCTTGCTGAGCAGATCGTTCTCAATCGTCGATACGAAGGCTTTGGTTACCCGGTCCCTGTTCTTCGGCAGCAGCGCAGTATGCGGGATAGGAAGCCCCAGCGGATGGCGGAATAAAGCCGTTACGGCGAACCAGTCCGCCAGTCCGCCGACAAGTCCGGCTTCGAAGCCGCTATGAAGGAAGGCTGCCCAAGGATTCCCGGTAAAAGGCAGCGTTGCGGCAAACCCTGCCCCCATCACGCCTAGGGATACTGCAGCCGTGTATTTTGCTCTTCCGCTCATCGGATCACCTCTTGATTTCAAATAGCCATTCCTGCCTATATTTGTCGAAACCATTCATATAAGACATATTACTTCATCTTCAGTAACATTTCCAATGGGGGCCAAAAGGAAAAAACAGCCGACCCCGGCTGCCTCCCCTTACCCTTTGGACGTTCGCTTGGCTCTCAGCTGTCCCCATAGCGAACGCATTTGTTTGCGGTTCATCTGAACCGTATCGCACGTCTGTTTTAATGTCGCGGCGTTCTGTGTCAGTGAAGTAACCAGGTGCAAATGCCGCTCGCCAAGTCGTGCATGCGCTGCTCCAGTTGATCCAAACTGCCGTAGGACTCCCCTATGTTCCGATCGCTTAGCATAGATGTTGTCACCCCTCATCCGGAAGTAATACCCAAAGGAAAAATCCATTATACAACAAAGAATACTACGATGTTTGTCAAATTCAGTCGCACAGCCTGCCAAATTCGGACGCTTAAGATATGTCTTTTGTTTTATTTTCATTTTGGTTACACTGGCAATATAATCTATTTGACTCAAGCGGGAAAAGGTGAATTTATGCTATATGATGTGATCGTCATCGGAGGAGGGCCTTCAGGGCTCATGGCCGGTATTGCGGCCAGCGCTCATGGCGCGAAGGTGCTTCTTATCGATAAGGGAGATAAACTCGGACGCAAGCTCGGCATCTCGGGCGGCGGGCGGTGCAATGTGACCAATAATAAAGAATTTGAGGAAATCATCAAGAACATTCCGGGCAACGGCCGGTTTCTGTACAGCGCTTTTGCCAATTTCAGCAATCGGGATATTATCGCTTTTTTTGAACAGATGGGGATTGCTCTGAAGGAGGAGGATCGGGGACGTATGTTCCCGGCCTCGGACAAGGCCAAGACGGTTGTCGAGGCTCTGATCAACAAAGCGCGAAGCCAAGGCGTTACGATGCGTGTGAATGCCGCCGTGAAGCGCGTTCTCTATCAGGACGGACAAACGTCCGGAGTGGAGTTGAAGAATGGCGAACGCTTGAAAAGCCGAGCCGTCATCATTGCCTCCGGGGGCAAATCGGTGCCTCACACCGGTTCCACCGGGGACGGCTATGCTTGGGCGGAGGACGCCGGCCACACGATCACGGAGTTATATCCGACGGAGGTGCCTCTGGTCTCAAGGGAGGCCTTCATCCAATCCAAGGAGCTTCAAGGTCTCTCGCTGCGGGACATCGTCGTCTCCGTGTGGAATCCCAAAGGGAAAAAGGTCGTAGAGCATGAAGGCGATTTGCTCTTTACCCATTTTGGCGTCTCCGGTCCGACGGCGCTTCGCTGCAGCCAATTCATCCATAAGATCAAGAAGCAATTCGAGGTGCCTACCGTCAAAATCACGATCGATCTGTTCCCTGACCGGACGGCGGATGAAGTATTCGAGGACTCCATGTCCCTTGCAAGACAAGAGCCGAAAAAGGCGATCAAGAATGTGCTCAAGGGACTGGTCCCGGAGCGCATGATCCCTATTCTGCTTAAGAAGTCGGGGCTGTCCGAGCACATCACCTTCGATAACATTCCGAAGCAGCCATGGCTCCAGCTGGCTCAGCTGCTGAAGGCATTTCCTCTTCAGATCGCAGGAACACTGTCCATCGAAGAGGCGTTCGTGACAGGCGGAGGCGTTCATCTGAAGGAAATCGAGCCGAAGACCATGCAGTCGAGGCTGATGCAGGGGTTGTATTTTTGCGGCGAAATTTTGGACATTCATGGGTATACCGGGGGGTATAATATTACGGCAGCTTTCACAACGGGTTATACCGCCGGCAAAAGCGCCGCGGAGTGGGTACGTTCCGAATCGGCCGTTCTTACCTAAGGGAATGCCAGGCCCTATGCAGGGCATGAAGCTGCACGAATCAGAGCGGAGAGCCGCTACTTGAAAGTAGGTCCCAGTCATGAGCAATCGGTATGTTTATTTTATGTTGTTCCTCCTGATCAGTCAGGGGATGCTTCTCCTGTGGCCCGAAACGTCTTCTGCCTTTCGCTGGACGGTTCTTCTTCTCTCTTGCTGTGCAGGCGCCCTGCTCGTCTATGCCGTATGGCGGCCGGCCCGAAGGCGGACCCTGTCCCGAGCCGGGCTTGATTGGATGGTGCAGCGGATTCCTTGCGCTTTTTTTGCTATGAACCGCTCCCATCAGCTGATCTACATGAATGACAGCGGACGGCAGCTACTGCACGAGTTGACGGGGCTGGAGGTGCGTATTGGGCAAGATGTTCACGAAATACTCCGGACCGCAGGTTATACTTCCGAGGAAATTCCGATTACCATAGCTCTGCAGCAAGCGACTGCCATAAATAAAAGAAAACTGCAAACGGCTGCCGGCCGCGTATTTCTAGTGAGCGCAGCGCCTATTATGGATCCGGACTCAGGGGATACTGTCGGAGCGGCCGCCTACCTCGAGGATGTTACGGAGGACGAGAGGCTGTATCGCCAAGCCCAAGAATGGTCGCAAAAATATCAGGCGCAATCGGTTATGCAGAAAACCTTGCTGAATTCGCTCCCCCTTTCCGTCATGGCTGTAGACAGCCAAGGGAGAATCACCGTTATCAATGATGAAGCGGCAACGTATTTTTCCAAATGGCAGAAGGACGAGCTGATCGGCATGGATGTGAATGAGCTCTATCGCAAGAACGGGAATCCTCCGGAGGAAGTAAAGCTCTCCCGGTCTTTGCGCGGGGAAACGTATCGCGAGGTTCAGACGACCTACAAGGGCATGACCTTTATGGTCCACACGTATCCCTTATACAGCCTGGACGGCTCCACCATTACCGGCGCTGTCGGCATCTATCAGGACATTACGGAGTGGGAGCGGCTCAAGAAGGAATGGAGCGAGCGGGAGCGGCTGAATTTGGTCGGTCAGCTTGCTGCCGGCATCACCCACGAGATCCGTAATCCGCTTGCCGTCATGCGCGGCTTTCTACAGGTGCTTCAAGAAAAAAGCGAGAGGCAGCAGCACCATTACTTCGACATTATCCTATCCGAACTGGACCGCGCCAACAACATTATTACCGACTATCTGTCGCTCGCCAGGCAGGATGATAAGGAGATTGTTGAAAAGCAGCAGCTGAACGAATTGATTGAATCCCTTGCGCCTCTTCTATCGGCGGATGCCAACCTGAAGGGGATGACGCTTAGGCTATCTCTGGAGGAAGGGCTTCCGGAGATTCCGTTAGATGTGAAGGAGATTAAGCAGCTGATTCTGAATTTGGCCTCCAACGGCATGCACGCGATGGAAGAGGGAGGTATCCTTACCATTGCTACAAGCCGCCGCGAGGATAGTGTCGAAATGCGTATAGCGGACACCGGGGTCGGCATGGACGAGCAGCAGCTAAGCCGCATCTTCGAGCCTTTCTATACGACCAAGCCGACCGGTACCGGACTCGGATTGCCTACTAGTTTGGCGATAGCGGAGCGCCACCGGTTCCAAATCCGCGTCGATTCCGAGCCGGGCGGCGGAACCACCTTCACCTGCCGGTTTCCCCTGGAAGCTTCTCCCCCTGCCTAGAAAGGCCTGTTCCCCTCAGCTAACCGCTTGGGTAACAGGCCTTTCTTCACCGGCGGC
Organism: Paenibacillus silviterrae; assembly: GCF_030167925.1. Taxonomy (GTDB): domain Bacteria; phylum Bacillota; class Bacilli; order Paenibacillales; family NBRC-103111; genus Paenibacillus_G; species Paenibacillus_G silviterrae. The sequence continues at coordinate 4,350,744 of NZ_JASKUT010000001.1, read as the reverse complement.
GCTACGTGTCACGGGAGCAGGGCTCCACATGCACATGCACATTTTCTACCGCATGCTGCTCCATCATTCTCTTCTCAATATCGTCGCTGATATCATGACTTTGCTCTACACTAAGCTCCCTGCTTACCTCAACTACCACATCCAGAAGGACGTTATTGCCGTGGGCGCGGGCGCGAATATCCTTGATTCGCTTTACGCCCGGCGTTTCCTTCACGGTTTTGCTGAACACCCGGAGCTTCTGCTCGTCGAAGCCGTCGGACAGCATATGCGTCGCCTCCGTGAAAATACTCCAGGCCGTCTTGCAAATAATCAAGCCGACGGCAAACGCTGCAGCCGGATCCAGCCAACCGATCCCGAAGCTTGCTCCGACGATCCCGACGGCCGCACCGATGCTGACGAACGCATCGGAGCGATTGTCTTGCGCCGCTGCTGCCAGCGCTTGGTTATTGATGCGCTTCGCCAACCGGCTGTTATACAAGTAAACGCCCCACATGACGGCGGCACAGGCTATGGCGACCCAAGCGGCAAGCATATCGGGAACGGGGCGATTCGCCTCGAAGAAGCTGCGCCCGGCTTCAATGACGACCTGAATGCCCGCCGTAGCCATCACGAAGGAGGCCACCAACGTAGCGATGGTCTGAGCCCGCATGTGCCCGTAGGGATGATCAAGATCCGGCGGCTTGCGCGAGATTCGAAGCCCGATCAGCACCGCTACGGATACAAGAATATCCGTAGTATTGTTCACCCCGTCGGCGGTAAGCGCCTCCGAGCCGGTGTAGAAGCCTGTACCGATCTTGACAGCGGCTAAGAGAAGATAGGCGGCGATGCTAGTCCATGCTCCCTTCTCGCCCTCTTTTAACTCGTCATAGGTTTCCAAACTTATCTTCCCTCCAAGCTATTACTCACATGACGTACAGACCTGCCTGATGACCCCCGCGAAAAAGAAGCAGTGCTCCGTTACTTCTAACAGAGCACCGCCGCTGATGAGAAAACCATCCGTTGATCACACGTGAATTCCCGGATCGAAGTGATCGTACTTGTCGCGAGACGGGTCGAACGGATCTTCATGATCCGTATCATTATAGGAGCCTCGGTCTTTCATAACGTAATCGGGAGCTTGGATCTGATCGTCCTGCCAATCCTCATTCACCAAATGCGCCGGGATCGGGATCATCTCCTGCTCTTCGTAAGCCATCGCAAAGGTTGCAGGCTCGGACAGGGTGCCGGGATGCTCGACAAGTCGTCCCCCGTGGGCTTGTGCGATTTCAAGCGCCGAGGTTAGATCCGATCCGTCGACGATTACGTGGAGAGTCGACTTCTCGGCGTCGTCATGAAGACCGACCCCGTAGCCGAGCTCTTCCAGGGTACCTGCCGCCATATTCGCCTCATCCCGTGTTTCAAATTCAAAAAAAATCGGTGTGCTGCTCATCGGCGATTCGTCCTCTCTGTTAAGCATTTCACGTCTAAGGTTTAGATTGCCCCTTAGCAGGAAGTTTATCCCTCCGAAGGGACGGCATCTTTGCATAACCTGGCTTAGCCCCGCATAGGATGTACCGTCATCCTTGCTCGTGTCCCAACCCATTCTGTATGAAATGAGGTGTCTGTATGACGGTAGATCCCGAGTCCAAAGCCGACGCTGAGAAAAACAAGCTGGTCGCCGCCGTAGCTTACCTTCTCTTCTTCATCCCGCTACTCGCCGCCAAAGATTCCCGGTTCGCCATGTATCACGCCAACCAGGGCCTTGTGCTGCTGCTTACCGCTATTGCCTCCAATGTCGTGCTCGGCTTGATTCCGTTCTTAGGCCTGTTCCTGGTTCCTCTGGCTAACCTGGGGCTCCTGGTGCTGACGATCATCGGTATCCTGAACGCACTGAACGGCTATACCAAACCGCTGCCGCTGATCGGCGGGTTTACACTGTTGAAATAATGCGAAAAAGCCTGAGGCTTGGTCTCAGGCTTTTTCGCTGGTTTGGAGGTGGAGCGGCCTTGGCTCAACCCCTAGAAGCCGCTCTCCCCGGAAGGCGCATCGATATTCCATCGGCTCTCCTCCCTCGAGCATCGAAGGCAGAAAAAACTTCACATGAACGGCCACGCCCCGATTCTCCGCATCGCACACCCAATCGATCGGTTTCCAGGCGAGAATGCCCTCCTCCGTATCCAGCGGTGTTTGCCTAAGCGTATTCTCGGGGACCTCAGCCACATACACATACATGCCCCCTGTGTAGCTTCCGTCCACATCCCACGTTACAGTGCCCGTGAAACGCAATGTCTCCGGCGCTTCCAGCCCCGTCTCTTCCCTGATTTCCCGACGCATGGATTCCTCCGGTGTCTCTCCCGGCTCCAGCTTCCCTCCGACTCCATTCCATATGCCTAGCAACGGTGCCTTAGCCCGGTTCAGCATCAGCACTTGATTTCCTTTTTTCAGAAAGCATAGATTATATTTCAGCATGCCGTTGTCTCCTCATCTTCGGGTACAAGGTACTTCCACAAAGAATCCCGGAATCCTTTTTTTCATAGTATGGGCATGGTCGGGCGGGTTTGTCAGGCGGTCTTGAATTTGTTATCATTGACAGAAAGTCAATATTATGCAATAGTAATGGATATATTATGAATCCTTTACTGCTTAAAAGCTAAAAAGCACGAAAGCAGTTTACACTTGGAGAGGAGCAATTCAAGATGACTAGAGACGTTCAACACAAAATTCTAGACTGCACCATCCGCGACGGAGGTTTGGTTAACAACTGGGATTTCAGCGTGCAATTCGTAAAGGATATGTATTACGGACTTAGCGCCGCCGGCGTTGAATATATGGAGATCGGCTATAAAAACTCCGCCAAGCTGCTCAAGGGTGCCGATGCGGGCCCATGGCGCTTCCTGAATGAGGACTTCTTGAAAGAGGTTATCTCACAGAAGACCGAAACGAAGCTCTCGGCACTGGTCGATATCGGACGCGTGGATGAGAAGGATATTCTCCCTCGCGAGCAGAGCCAGCTGGACCTGATTCGCGTGGCGACCTACATTAAGGATGTGGACAAGGCCCTTGATCTGGTACAGAAGTTCCATGACTACGGCTACGAAACCACAATCAACATTATGGCGCTTTCCCATGTCATGGAGAACGACCTGAACGAAGCCTTCGAGGAAATCAACAAAAGCCCGGTGGATGTAGTATACATCGTTGACTCCTACGGCAGCATGGATTACAAGGATATCGATTATCTTGCGGCGAAGTTCCAGCGCTTACTGCCTGAGAAGCAGCTCGGCCTGCACATGCACAACAACATGCAGCTCGCCTTCTCCAATACGATCATGGGTGCCAATAAGGGCGTACAGTTCCTGGACACTTCCGTATACGGCATGGGCCGTGCGGCAGGTAACTGTCCTACGGAGCTGCTCGTAAGCTACCTGAAAAATCCGAAGTACGATCTGCGTCCGGTGCTTGAAATTATCGAGAAGCATATGATCGCTATGCGTGAGAAGTGGGAGTGGGGCTACATTATTCCTTACATGGTCGCGGGCGTACTGAACGACCATCCGCGTGCTGCCATGGCGCTTCGCGCCGGCGAGGACCGTGACAAATTCGTAGAGTTCTACGATAGACTGACCTCCCCTGAAGCGATGCCTGCTAATCATTCCGAATAATTATGAAGACCGGTGGTTTCCCTTGGAGGGAAATGCACCGGTCTTTTGGTTTGGCACGAAACCCTAGTTGAGCAAAGGAGGAATTATTTATGAAGCCCTTCATAGCCTTCACTACCCCATCAAGGCTCCTCAACCCGGCTTCCGGGTACCTCGCAGGGTATACGCATACCTTAAACCCCTATACCGGCTGCGCCTTCGCTTGCTCCTATTGTTATGTCAGAGAAATGCCGGTGGCAAAATTCCGCCCGGCCCCCTGGGGAACGTGGGTTGATGTGAAGGAGGGGGCTGCCGCCAAGCTGCATAAAGAGCTGGTTCGAGAGCGGAAGAAAGGCGGACCGATCACGATCTTCCTGTCGTCCGCTACCGATCCGTATCAACCGATCGAGTATCGCACGAAGCTCACACGCTCCTTGCTGGAAACGATGCTGGAGGTTCGCCCTGATTTCGTGCTTGTGCAGACCCGCTCCCCGCTGGCCGTGCGTGATATAGACGTGCTGCGGCAGCTAGGAAGCGGTGTCCGGGTCAGCATGACCATTGAGACGGACCTTGAGGGAGTGCGTAAGGCCTTCTCTCCGGCTGCGCCGCCGATCCCGGCCCGGCTGCGTGCCCTGCGTCAGCTATGTGATGCCGGCATTCCGGCACAGGCTGCCGTCTCTCCGCTGCTGCCGAGCAGTGATGCCTTCGCGGACCGGTTAGCGGATACGGGAGTGCAGCGCATCTGCCTTGACGATTACTTCATGGGTGACGGAAGCCTCGGCAAGCGGACTGCGCGACTCGGCCTTCAACCAATATACCAGTCGCTTAACGCAGCGGACTGGTATGACCCTTCCGCCTATTTGCGCGTCATGGAGCAGCTCAAGCACCGATTTGCCAAAGATCAGGTTCGGATTAGCCAGGCCGGCTTCATGCCGTTCTGATACGATTACACCCAGAAGAAAGGAACCAAAAAGAGCAATGAAATCAGCGCTAAACTAAGAGCATAAGCTCCGCCAAATGGATACCCGAACGCTTTCGTTTTCGCCTTCGCCTTGTTCCGATGGATGATTTGGGACTTGGCCTTTTTTTCGTTCGTAGAGAGTGTATAGGCTCCTTGCGTAGCTCCTCCCAGCAGCAAATGTCCGCCGTCAACACCGGTGATGGTTCCATAAATGCAGCTTCCATCATGGAGCACGGCGCAGACCTGTCTCCCGATATATGGGGATATGGCTTCTGCATGAATCGGGCTGATTGCTTGCACGGCTTCACCTCCCGTCTGAATCAATGATCAGCAGGTCGCTTATGAATATCAACCCTCTTCCATATTATTTCCAAATACCGAATTGGCTTGGGTGTTATTGTTCGATTCTAAGAAAATAGACGGGATCGACCTTCTTCCCCATACGGTATTCAAGCGGCGTTACTCCCACAAACGAGCGAAATACCTTGCTAAAATAATTCGCATACCCGAACCCCGCCTCCGCCGCGATCGACTCCACCGTTTGCTCTGTGTGCCGCAGCAGCCAGGCTGCCCGCTCCACCCTTACCTTGCGCAAGTATTGATTGGGCTTTAAGCCCGTTTTCTTCAGAAACTGCCGGCAAAAGTGGAATTTGGTTAGCCCGGCTGCCAAGGCCAGCTGATCAATGGACAGGTCCTCCCGGTAAGAAGACTTCATCAGCTTCACAGCCGCCCGAATCGACGCAGGCAGCTCCTCCGGAGCGCGTACGATATCCCTGCCCTCCGCCAATCTATGCAAACCCATCATCCACTCATACAGCCGCGTTGAAATCGTATATTTGTCCAGCTGCGGGTTGCCGGCGATTTCGGAATACAGCCTGCTAAGCGCGAGAATCGGTTCTTCATGCTCTTTAAAGGCAATTACCGGACCCATCTTCCGCATCAGCTCGCTGCAGTGGTTGAGCGCATCCTTGCCCGTTACCACCACGTAAAGAAACTCCCACTCCTCCCCGCCCTCCGGAAAATAATACTCCTGATCCCCCGGTATGACGGTCAAGAAGCCGGTTCCCTTAGGCAAGGCGTAAAGCGACGATCCGTCCCTCAGCATCCCTCTGCCGGACAAGGTATATTGAAAGACGGCATACCCGCCGCCGCGCTTTTGCCCGTGCCAACGGTAATCGCTTCGGTTCACGCGATCCCAGCCGATATTGATCAGTCGCATGGGTAATCCGGCTTCGCTTAAGTACTTAAAGCCAAAGCTGGTTCGCTCACAGCTCTCATGTGGATACAGCAATATTGTCGCACCCTTTCGCAAATATGTTATCATTGTCCGCCCTCGTGCTCTTGCTTTATTATGAAGGTATCCGGAATGACATGTCAATTCAGAGAACTTCATTTCTTTGTTTGGAGGGCTTATACACATGATAAAAATCGCTATGATCGGTGCAGGCAGCATCGGCTTCACTCGGCGCTTATTAATGGACATTCTCGCGGTGGAGGAATTTCGCGATGCGCAATTCCGTTTCATGGATATCCATGAAGAAAATCTGAGCATGGTGACGAACCTCTGTCGAAAAATGATCGCCGACAATGGTTTACCGGCCACGATCACAGCAACCTTAAACCAACGGGAAGCGATCGCCGGGGCAGATTATGTCTTCTGTACGGCGCGGGTCGGCGGGCTGGAGGCTTTCCGGCATGACATTGAGATTCCGCTTCGCTACGGGGTCGATCAGTGTGTCGGCGACACGCTTGGCCCCGGCGGCGTGTTCTTCGCCCTGCGCACCATTCCTGTGCTGCTGGACATCGCACGGGACATGCGCGAGCTGGCGCCGAATGCGCTGCTGCTGAATTACTCGAACCCGATGGCGATGAATACATGGGCCGTTCGCCGTGCGGGCGGCGTGAAGATCATCGGTTTATGTCACGGCGTACAGCATAGCCATTCCCTGATTGCGAAGGCACTGGGTATTCCTAAGCAGGAGCTGGATTTCACTGCCGCTGGCATTAACCATCAAACCTGGTTCGTGCAGGTATCCCATCATGGCCGCAGCGTGCTGGAGGAGATTTTGCCGGCCATGGAGCAGCATCCGGATATCTCGCGCTGGGAGCCGTGCAGAATTGATGTGCTGAGACGGTTCGGGTACTTCTCTACCGAGTCGAACGGACATTTAAGCGAATACCTGCCGTGGTATCGAAAGCGTAAAGAAGAAATCGGCAAGTGGATCTATCCTGACGTATGGATCGGAGGAAAAACCGGGGGGTACCTTGAGCATTGTCTCGCGCGCGGCGACGAGTACAAGGAGGATTATCCGAAGTGGCTCAGCGGCGAGAAGGAATTCATCAAGCTCGGCCAGCGCTCGGAGGAGCATGGCTCTTACATTTTGGAGGCACTGGAGACAGGTCGAGTGTACCGGGGACATTTTAACATAGAAAATCAGGGACTTATTACGAATCTTCCGAACGATTGCACGATCGAGATTCCTTGTTACGTGGACCGGAACGGGATTCAGCCGACCTTCATCGGCAAGCTGCCGCTGGCTGCAGCCGCTACGTGCCGCGTCAGCATCAGCGTGCAGGAGATGGCTGTGGAAGCGGCACTGACGGGCAACCGCGAGCTGGTGAAGCAAGCCGTGCTGCATGACCCTCTCACAGCGGCGGTTTGCACCACGGAGGAAGTATGGCGTATGTGCGATGAGATGTTCGATGCGCTGGCCCCATGGCTCCCCCAGTTTAATGGCGAAGGGCGGACGTGGGACGACATTCCCCAACCCGATGAGGGCCGGCTGCGATTCATTCGGTAGAATGGATAGCAGCGAACGATAAGCAAAAGGAACCCGCTGACCTTGGCCGTCAGAACGGGTTCCTTTTCCTTCTTACGCTTCGCCTTCCTCCGCTGTACGGGAATAAGCGATCAGAGTGACGTCATGCCCTGACAGCTTGGCAATTTTCTCCTCCGCCTCCTGAATGGCTGCAACGGCTTGCGGATCATCCATAAGCCGCGCGATGCGGTAGTCCTGCGTCTCGATCTTCATTCGGATCTTCACCTCATTTGGGCAATATCTCCTATTGTGGCCGATTCCGCATCACGGCATTCACCAACCGGAGGTTACCGCATAAACCAGCGAATCACATACATCACCAGAGATAGCACTACGCTAAGAACGATGCAAGTCACGATCGGAAAATAAAACTTGAAGCCTTCCTTCTCGACGGCAATGTCGCCCGGCAGCCTGCCCAGGTTCAGGAACCGTCCCCCGACCATCCAAAGCAGCCCGATCACGATCATCACGATTCCACCGATAATCAACAGCTTGGGCACCGAGTTCAAGCCGGTTTCCCTCCTCCTTCAACTCGCAATAAGAACGTCAGCTCCGCATCGCTTCCAAGCTCAGAAACAACAATCCGAGTGCGATACACGTTTACGGGCTCTCCCAGATGCTTAGTCGTTTCGATGCGTTCCACAGAAGCAGCCCCCTGAATGGCACCAAGCTCTAAGCTGGCTTCGCCGCCTGATCCGCGCCATACGATCCGCTTCCCGTTTGCTTCGATCGAAGGCTCGTAGAAGCTAATGAACAGCTCCTCCACTGTATTATTCGCCCCGACGAACCGAAATGCGTCTGTAAGCTCCAATCTGGCTTCCCCTGCCGACGCGTCGGTGCTCCAGACAAAGCTTCTTTGAAATGCTTGAAGCCCTGCCTCCTCCGGATAAGCTCCGCCCAGCTCTAGCCCGAACCTTCGGCGTCCCGCCGCTTCCTCGTTCTCAACCACCTTGGCACGCGAGGCGCTGCCCGCCGACTGAGGGATCCCGTTTACCAGCGGAATGGAATGTCCCTCTGCGCTATTATGGATCAGCGTATAACGTAAGGGACCGAAATAATCCTTCGTGTACAAGCCTGCCCCCAGATCGGACAACAGATTGTCTCCGCCTGCATGAACGATAAAATGCCCCAGATCGTTGTGGTTATGCGGTTCATCGTTGTGTCCCCCTTTTGCGGCGAAGGCGATGAAATGCCCTCGAATGTTCCGTTTATCAATGAGCCACTCCGTATCCTTATAGTAATAACTGCCTTCCTTAACGGTGTCACTTATGTGAGCAGGGTCCGTCCAGACGATCATTCTAACCAGCTGCGGCCAACGGTAGCAATGATCCTGATGGAACGACCTTACACCCTTAAGTGGTGGCGACGTTACGCCAAGGCGCTTCGTAAGCCGGCTGCACATGCCGGGATTGACGATATAACTTTCCGAGGCGTCGGAAAAATTAACGAACTGAGGCGAGGTCAAGGCAATGCCTGTAGGGAATTCGGCGATACGCCGGATTTTCTCCCCTTGCAGCAGGTCGATCTCCCCCCCGGTGTATGTATGCAGCATTTCTGCAAAGAAGACGTAATAGCCGAACCCGTAGCTCCAATACCCGATGCCCTCGGGACAACAGCCATCCTCTCCATAACCGGCAAGAAAGCTCTCCATGGCTCGAACCACTCGATCCAGCATTCCGGCCAAGCGTTCCCGGTTATCCACAGTCAAAAGAGCGGCCATCCCTACCGCACCCGCGCATACGGCCGACCAATTGTTCGTTACCGCTTCCCAATGGAAATGATGCGGTGTGTTAAAGAGCGGCTGATAAACCCGGCGCTCCAGCTCCTCCCGGATCCGGTCGGCAACCCAAGGGTTCAACCGGTCCTCCAGCAGGTACAGCGTTTCCGCCAGTGCGTGGGCCGTCTCTGCCGCAAACAAGTCGACAACCTGCCACATCGGCAGCCTGGACGTTCTGGCCTGCTCCAGCTGCGACGGCAAGTGAGCGGGCACGGCCCATGCATACTCGCCGCAGATCGCCCAGATGACATTCTCTAGTGTTTCCATATAAGCGTCCGTATCTTCAAGCAAGCTCGCCAGCACAAGAGCCAGCAATCGTCCTCTTCGTTCGAAATATGGCTTCTCGTAGTCCCTGCGGGTTCCCACGGAAGCAAATTTGTGAAACTCAGCAAATGTCAGCTCCGGCAGCGGCTCCCGACCAGCCTTAACCGCTTCCTCATGAATTTCGCCTACAAGCCCCTGCAGATGCGGCGCCTCCCGCAAGGCTTGAAGCCTCGCCTCATCGAGCACGTCTCCAGCCAAGCCCTCCGGACGTTCCTTTACCGATTGTACTGCCAAGATAAGCTCCCTGTAGCTGACCATAAGTTATCTCTCCTAACATTGAAACGTTTTATTTTCTCGTCGCTTCCTTCAGCATATCAAAATTCATCGGTCCCTGATAGCGATAAATCACTTTTCCTTCCGCATCCATCACATAGGTAGTCGGATAAGAGTTAATCCGATACGCCTCGATCACCTTACCCTGCGAATCCAGCACAATCGGGAATTGAAGTCCCCACTCCTTGACCCAAGCCTCAACCACATTCGGACTGGCCTCCGTTGTCGTCGCATTCATCCCCAAGACCACTACATCGTCATGATACTGCTCGTGGAATCGCTCCATATGGGGCATTTCCGCACGACATGGCGGGCACCAGGTGGCCCAGAAATTTAGCACAACGGTTTTCCCACGGTAATCGGAAAGCTTAACGGTTTTCCCTTCCAAATTCTGTACCTCAAAATCCGGGGCCTGCTGTCCGATATTGAGACCATAGCCCGCTTCCGATGACTGTGAAGCATCCGGCTTTTCCCACAGGTTCGCAGCAAACGAAACAATCAAGGCACTGCCGACCAAAAACATAACAGCCAGCTGAGCGGCGCCTTTGAGCTGACCCGGAGCGACCTGACGCAGCCAAAGGCTGCCGACAAGAACGGCTAACAAAACGATCAATCCGTCACGAAGCATGTGTTCGCCGCCCGAGAGAACATCCAACAGCAATTTTATCGAGTACCCACACAAAATGAAGAATAATGTCGAATCAATGTATTGAGGTCTGCTCGTCCGCTCTTCCTTTCGCGCTTGCAGCCATACATAGGCAAGAGCAGCGGCCATTCCAAGCCAAGCTCCACGTGCTCCTCCGGTAAAATAGAGCAGTGACATCGGCTGCCGGATTACCTCCATGGGGCTAAAGAGCAGCAAGCTGCCTTTCCAAACCACAATGCCGCATAACAGCGCGTTAAGCAGCTGAGAGCCGATTCTCGCTCCTGTTGCCGTTCCTTTCATTCTTAGCCGCATCAAGCTATAGCCAGCCGCTGCCGCAAGGATCCATTCCAGCATGTCTCTTTTTAAAAGTAAGGGTCCTACATTTATCGTATCCATTGTTCGTCCGTTCTCCATTCCGCAGATGTCCTTACACACATTGTGGAGTGAGTCTTCGTCCTTGTCAAATCATAACTTACTACTGGAGGCCAATACATCATGAAGATGAAAAAACAATTGACGATCGCCTTGTTAGCCACTACGATTGCATTCGGTTCCCAAGCTATGCTGGCTCATCCTGTAAGCGCTGCCGCAGATGCCGTTATTGTTAGCAGTGTCAGCTTCCGGACGGCTCCGGATACAGGTTCTTCCCGAATTCGCTATATCCAAGACGGCGAGTACATCGACATCCTTGAGAAGGTAAACTCCTGGTGGTACAAAATCAAAGACTCCCGCGGTCAAGTGGGTTATATCTCGACTAGCAGCCAGTATGTGAAAGTGTTATCAGGCAGCGTGACACCTACGCAGCCGGCGGACACGTCGGCACTTCGCACGAAAATCATTAACGCGGGCAGAGCCTACCTCGGCACGCCCTACGAATACGGATCGGACCGTTCGACTACAAAGACGTTTGACTGCTCCGATTTTATTAAACAAGCCTTCAAGGATGGTGCCGGCATTACGCTGCCAAGCGATTCGCGTGCTCAAGGGGATTATGTGAAATCAATCGGACGTACGACGAAGACTTGGTCTAATCTGAAGCCAGGCGACCTGATGTTCTTCATGGAGTACCGCAGCTCCGGCAGCTATCCATCGGATAAGTCCGGACAACGCATTACGCATGCCGGCATTTACATAGGGGATGGAAAGATCCTCCACACTTATTCCAAGGCCTCAGGAGGCGTTCGAATCGATACGATTGACGGAAAGCATTGGGAGAAGCGATTCATCTTCGGAGGAAGCGCATTAAAGTAGCCTTTATGAAAAAAGCAGTGAGGTCCCCGTTTGGAGACTTCACTGCTTTTCTTATGCTGGTTTACGTGCCGAGAATCGCATCGATCACCGGCTTGGTTGCCCCTCCCGGGTACAGCACATACAGCAGCGTATATACCACTACTCCTGTTGGCGCCGTCAGCAGCCATACGACCGTTGTGATTTTACCGATACGTCTATGCTTTGCAAACTTCTTGTTGAAAGCGAAGATCAGGGTTGTAATTCCGAAAACCGCTGCAACCGTCGCTAGAGTAATATGGAAAAACAAGAAGAGATGATAGGCCAGCTTCAGGCTCTCCGGTCCTCCGAACGATGTATTTCCTACGAATACCGTTCGGCTCGCATAAATGAGAAAGAAGGCAATGGCAAAGAAGGCTCCCCATAGCATTAGCTTCTGATGCGTCTCCCGGTTTCCCTTCACAATCTGATACCAGCCGAAAGCTACGAATACGGCGCTGATGACAATGAAGCTTGTACTGATCGTAGGCAGTATAGGTAAATTCATTACAATCCCACCTAATAGACAAATTATAAAGTTTATGCCCGGTTCCAATTCTCGGGAGCGTCCAGCAGCAGTTCATCTTTCCGTTCGCGGCGATACCAGCGGTAGAAAATATACCCGAGAGCCCAGCCGTAAACGATTTCCTGTACGATTTTCATAATTACGCCGCCAAACGACTGATCGTTCACCGTAGAGAGCAGAAGCTGCTGATCCGGAATCGCAGCATACATCGCATACAACGGAACCTTAGCGAAAATAATCAAGGCACAAGCCGGTGTAAGCAGCAGTCCGTTGATGAAAATATAAGCAAGCTTCTTCATGTCGCTCAATCGGTCGTATTGTGGCAGCGGCGTATATACCGGGAACCACATCATGAAGGCGGCAAGAAGGAATACCACTTTATATAACATATGAACCGTTCCGTTCACCATCAGATAGTCCATCACAATCGGGACATGATATACGGAAAATACAAAGTTAAAAACAAACAGGGCCAGGATCGGGTTGGTAATGAAGCGAAACACCTTCTCGACAGCAGCATTGCGCAGTCCTGCCTGCAGCAGCCATCCTGGAGTGGCCAGAAGGAAAAGCGGCGGCATAACCAAATACAGCATCGATTGCTGAAGCATGTGAATGCTGAAATAATAGTGATGGCCGTAGTACGCTAGCGGACTTCCGTCTGCTGCATACCAGAAGGCCAAGCCAATCCAGAAATACAGGCGATGCTTCTGCGCCACCGGCTCCGAACCTTCAATACGATGCCTCCAAGAGCCTGTAAACAGCGTGTACAAAATACCGAGAACAACCAACACCAGCAAAAAACCGGGACTCCACAGCTGAGCGAACGAAGGCGCCACAGCTTGCACATGCTCTTCATGAGCGATGTGGATCGGATGGGTAAGCATGATGAGTGGCCGCTCCTTTCTATACCTTTTTTTCATCCAAGGGAGCATCTTCTCCGCTTGTGTCTAACTTGTGAATTCTGTTACATACTTATCCAAAAAGAGAGGCGCCTTCTCTAATCAAAGCCGCCTCTCCCACATATCCTACCAGAATGTCCAGTAAACACCGGCTGCTAGAGCCGTCAATGCAACAAACGATCCGAACAGAAGACCAACGATCGGCCACAAATGTCCTTTTTCCTTCATATGCATCCAGTAGGCCAGCTGGAAAATAATTTGCACTACTGCCAGACCTACCAAGAAGAGGATGATGAAGGAACGATCCAAGCCGCCGTAAAGAACGACTGCGAAGGCCAACATCGTAAGCACGATCGAGATAATGTACGACAAATAGTGATTCTTAGGGCCTTCTAACCGGTGACGCTCATTCCCAGCGGAAGATGAATGTTGTCCTGCCATCTTACGGCCCCACCTTTCCGAGCAAGTAAACGACGGTGAAGATGAATACCCACACGACGTCGATAAAGTGCCAGTAAAGCGCTGCAACATAATACTTCGGAGCCGTAACGACCGTCAGCCCCTTCTTGAAGCCCTGAATGATCAGAAGACCGATCCAAAGCACCCCGAAAGCAACGTGGCCTCCATGGAAGCCGACCAATGCATAGAAGGAAGTCGAGAAGGCACTGGTCGTAAAGCCGTGACCTTCATGTACATAGTGATAGAACTCATAAATCTCAAGACCCAAGAACGCAAGTCCGAGGGCAATCGTTACCGCCATCCAGCCTTGAAGCGCCTTGAAGTTATTGCGGTGCATCGCCATGATGGCGAATACGCTCGTCAAGGAGCTTGTAAGCAGGATAAACGTTGACAAAGCAACAATGTCAAGCTGGAACAAATGCTGAGCCGTCGGACCGTCCGGCACTTGGTTACGAAGTGCCACGAACGATGCAAACAGCGTACCGAACAATACGCATTCTCCGCCGAGGAACAGCCAGAAGCCGAGAACTTTATTCTTACCTTCCAGGGTTGCCGTTTCCGGATGAGGTGGCAGGGCACCGCCTACTTCGTGATGTGCTGCACTCATGCCTTAACCCCCTTATCATCGTTTAACTCTTCCGGTTCGATATGCCAGCCGTGATCGTCGTAAACGGAACGAAGGAACATACAGATCAAGGTGATGCCGATACCGATAATACTTACAGCATAGTGGTGATACATGAAGCCATAACCCGAAATGAACAAGCCAACCGACATAAAGAACGGCAGGATCGAAGGCGATGGCATGTGGATCGAGCCGATTGGCTCTGCCGGAGTCATTTCTTTGTTGCCGGCCATCTTTTCTTTCCAGAAAGCATCCAAGCCGCGAACCAGCGGAGTCTGCTTGAAGTTATATTCAGGAGCTGGAGAAGAAATCGTCCACTCCAATGTACGTGCATCCCATGGATCGTTCGGTGCATTCATCGGCTTGCGGGACGTAGCGATGATGTTGATGATAAATGCAATCGTACCGATACCCATCAGAATCGCACCAATGGTACTAATAAAGTTACCTTGCTCCAAACCGACGCCCGGCTCGTAAGTGAATACGCGGCGAGGCATACCCATCAGTCCGAGGAAGTGCTGCGGGAAGAAGGTCAAGTGGAAGCCGATGAAGAAGGTCCAGAAATGAATTCTTCCGAGTGTTTCGCTCAGCAGACGGCCGAACATCTTAGGCCACCAGTAGTAAGCAGCTGCGAACAAACCGAGCACCAAGCCGCCGACGATAACATAGTGGAAGTGAGCTACAACGAAATACGTATCGTGGTATTGGAAGTCAGCCGCAGGAACTGCAAGCATAACCCCTGTTACCCCACCCATAACGAATGTCGGGATGAATGCTGTCGCAAAAATACTTGCTGTTGTAAACTTGATTTGACCGCCCCACAGAGTAAACAGCCAGTTAAATACTTTCACCCCAGTAGGTACTGCGATCGCCATCGTCGCTACCCCGAATATGGCGTCCCCGATCGGACCGATACCCGTTGTAAACATATGGTGAGCCCAAACCATGAAGCCAAGGAAACCGATAAGCGCTGTAGCGAATACCATGGAGCTGTAACCGAACAGACGCTTGCGGGAGAACGTAGATACGATATCAGAGATCATACCGAATGCAGGGAGAATCAGAATGTATACCTCCGGATGACCGAAGATCCAGAAGATATGCTCCCACAGTACAGGGTTACCGCCCTTCGATACATCGAAAAACGCCCCGTCAAAAATGCGGTCGAACATCAATTCAACCAGACCTACCGTAATGGCAGGGAACGCGAACAAGATCAGGATGGACGTAATAAAAGCAGTCCAGGTAAACAGCGGCATCCGCATGTAAGTCATACCAGGCGCGCGCATGTTGATAATCGTTACGATAAAGTTAATACCACCGATTAAGGTACCGAGACCGGCGATCTGTAAGCCCAGCACGTAAAAGTCTACGCCCTTAAAGGCCCCTGTAGGATCGACAAGTCCGGAGAGCGGCGGGTAAGCCGTCCAGCCCGCATCCGGCGCACCGCCTAAAAACCAGGAGGTGTTGAGGAGCAAGCCCCCGAAGAAGAACAACCAAAAACCAAGGGCGTTCACGAATGGATACGCTACGTCGCGCGCTCCGATTTGGAGTGGTACGATCGCATTCATGAAGCCGAAGATGGCGGGCATGGCCGCCAAGAAGATCATCGTTGTTCCGTGCATCGTCGTTAACTGATTAAAAGTGTCCCCGATAAAAATCTTCTGGTCCGGGTAGGCCAGCTGAATCCGGATCAGGATCGCTTCCAGTCCACCGATCAGGAAGAAGAATCCGCCTGCAAGCAAGTACAGGATCCCGATCTTCTTGTGATCGACGGTCGTCAGCCAATCCATGATGCCGGTATGACGTTTAACTGTGTGTGCGTGAGCCACGAATGTAACCTCCTTTTTCCATTGATGCCGTTATTGCAGCGCGTTCAGATATTTAATCAAATCATTCACGTCTTGTTCACCAAGCGGTTTTGGTCCGTTAGGTCCGAACGCAGGCATCTTGTTGCCCGGCTTCTGCGCTTGCGGATCGAGAATCCACTTTCTCAGGCTCTCATCGTTATGCGGCAGAATTCCGGCAACCATCTCACGCTTCGCAAATCCGTTGAGGTTCGGTCCGGCGCCAAGTCCTTGTGCATTGACTGCGTGACAGGACAAGCAGTTATCTTTAAACACTTGCTCGCCGCGCTTCGCGTCTGCAGGGATAGTAGCCGGAGCTTTCATATCGGCAACCCACTTATCGAAGTTCGCAGGATCCAAGCTGTTTACTTTAAATAACATCAATGCGTGGGAAGCTCCGCAAAGCTCCGCACAAATCCCTTTGAACGTATCCACTTCATCCGCTTGCAGATAGAAGATGTTGTTCAATCCAGGGTTGGTATCCATTTTCCCGCCGAGCGATGGAATCCAGAAGGAGTGCTTTACATCGGATGCCGTAATTTCAAAAGCGATTTTCTTCCCTGTAGGGATGACCAGGTCTTGTGCAGTCGCAATCCCCAGGCTCGGGTATTCAAACTGCCACCAGAAAGCATGGGCCGTTACCTTGACGTGCAACGCATCCTGGTTACCGCGGTGGTCCTCAAGCGCCTTGAACGTATACTGAACTGTCGGTACCGCCAGAATGAGCAGCAAAATGATCGGAATAACCGTCCAAATCAGCTCGAGCGTATGGCTTCCTTCCACTTGCTTAGGTACGATATCTTTTTCGCCCTTTTTCTGTCTGAAGCGAACGAGCACGTACAGGTAAATAACAAAAACGACCACTACGACCAGAATCATAATCCCAAAGCTGAGCTTCATCAGGAATAGCTGGTCTCTGGCCACGGGTCCTCTTGGTCTCAAGGCGGAAGTCGTCGGATCTCCACACCCTGCTAGCAGTAACACCATCCATAGAGGGATGAGCCGCCACAGATTTTGCCATCGAATCATCTTATCAATCCCACCTTAGAACGTAAATGTTTCGGAACAACGAGCACTTGCCGTCTTACAAAATTGCCATAAAACCCTTGCAAAAAAAATCATTTCCTGTCAAGGAACCTAATCACCATTATAACTATAAATTCGTGCCTACTTTTTGTCAATCAATCTAGACGAGTTCACAAAACGTTCGGAAGTCCGCCATTTTTCCTTTGTTGACGTCATTTTTCCTCTTCATGGTTATTTCCAAAAAGAGGTGAAATTATGCATATTGCGAACCAATGTTTATGACGCATAAAACCTCCTATTTAATGAATCCTAAGAGTAGTTCATTCATTATGAGGAGGCCTGGTCATGAAATTATCCCGCTTGCTGAAGACCGTCTCTCTGGGCGTGCTGACCGTCGGTATTTCCGGCTGCTTCGCTTACTATGACTACAACAGCGCTAATAACTACGGCTCCAGACGCGATGCTCCGCCGGAAAACAACTCCCGTGCTTATCAGACTCAACAGCAGTATGCCACCGTTTCCCATAAAGTAACCAACCTGCAGCTAAATCAAACACTGTCCGACATGGTGCAGGGCATGAGCGGCGTAAACAGCGCCATCGTCATGATGGGCGATAATATTGCCTATGTGGCGATCACCATCGACAATACGGCCTTCGGTACCCGCAGCGGCCGTGCAGATGCTGTGCCTGGTCACGGTTCAGAGACAAACAACTACGGACTTGTTAGAGGCTTATACAACACCTACGACCAGGGGAACGATTATGCCGATCCTAATCAGCTGATTCCGGGAGTGCAAGGTGCCGATACGGTGATGCATCATGAGTATTTATCCCATATGTTTAAGCAAAAAATTGCCGAAAAGATTCGCATGGCCCAGCCATCGGTTCAGGATGTGTACATTTCGGC
Organism: Paenibacillus silviterrae; assembly: GCF_030167925.1. Classification (GTDB taxonomy): domain Bacteria; phylum Bacillota; class Bacilli; order Paenibacillales; family NBRC-103111; genus Paenibacillus_G; species Paenibacillus_G silviterrae. The sequence continues at coordinate 4,332,771 of NZ_JASKUT010000001.1, read as the reverse complement.
CAACCGTGATTACGTCAATGAGTTTAATGCCATTGCACAGGAAGCATGGCAAGGGCGACCGCTAGAGCCATATCGCGAACGGTTTGTTTCATTAAACGAACGTATATTCGGCACTGGCGTCACGATCCCTACGCAAACGGAGAATAATGGACGGTAACCGAATGAAAGCATCGATGTAAAACTACAATATATATAGGTAGAAATAGGCAACAATTAGCGCTGCATGGGGCCTAAGGCCTCATGCAGTTTCTTTTTTCCCGCGGTTCCTGTAGAATGCTTACATATAATAACCGGAATGTTTTTCCACCTAAGGAGAATGATCATGAAGAAGAATGGTTTTGCGGAGCTAGGCATAGATTCGGATTTGGCGGAGGCGCTGGCAAAGGAAGGATATACGGATCCCACGCCCATTCAAAAGCAAGCGATCCCTCTTGCTTTAACGGGGGATGATTTGATTGCACAGGCGCAGACCGGAACGGGGAAAACGCTGGCCTTCCTGCTGCCGATGCTGGAGTCGCTGGATGCAAATAAGTCCCACGTGCAAGGATTGGTAATAACCCCAACCCGCGAGCTGGCCATTCAAATCACCGATGAGGTGAAGAAATGGGCGCCTCTGCGCGGTTTACGAGTTTTGTCTGCTTATGGGGGACAGGATGTCGAAAGGCAGATCAGGAAGCTTGAAGGTGCGGTGCATATGATCATTGCAACGCCTGGGCGTCTGCTTGATCACCTTCGCAGGGAAACCGTGGATCTCGGAAGGCTGTCGGTGCTCGTATTGGATGAAGCGGATCAAATGCTGCATATGGGCTTTCTAACCGAGGTGCAAGAGATTATTATGCAAACGCCGACACGACGGCAGACTATGCTGTTCTCCGCGACGATGCCGGATAAAATCAAGCAGCTGGCGCGGAACTATATGCGCACGCCTAAGGAAGTCGCCGTTCAGGCAAAGAAAATTACTCTGGAGGAAATTGATCAGGTTGTCGTTCGCACGACAGACCGAGGCAAGCTGGATGCACTTTGTAAAACGATCGATGAGGATCCTCCTTATTTGGGAATGATCTTCTGCCGGACGAAGCTGCGGGCCACGAAGCTGAATGCGGAGTTGAACGAACGGGGCTACAGCTCGGATGAGCTGCACGGTGATTTGACCCAAGCTAAGCGGGAGCAAGTCATGAAACGGTTTCGCGATGCAAAAATTCAATTGCTGGTAGCGACGGATATCGCCGCAAGGGGACTGGATGTAGAAGGAATTACCCATGTATATAACTACGACATCCCGCATGACGCAGAGAGCTATATTCACCGCATTGGACGGACGGGACGTGCGGGCGAGCGCGGTAAGGCGATTACCTTCGCAGCACCGCGGGATGCCGATCATCTCGAGAAAATCGAGAGAGGGATCAAGCAAACTCTCGCGAAGCGGCAGGGCCGGGCGCCGGAGGGCGAGCAAGCTGCGCGCGGGCGCGGCGGCGACCAAGCTACGCGCGGACGCGGCGGCGAGCAAGCTCGCGCGGGGCGCGGCGGCGAGCAAGCTACGCGCGGACGCGGCGGCGAGCAAGCTCGCGCGGGGCGCGGCGGCGAGCAAGCCCGCGCAGGGCGCGGCGGCGAGCAAGCCACGCGCGGACGCGGCGGCGAGCAAGCTGCGCGCGGACGCGGCGGCGAGCAAGCTCGCGCGGGGCGCGGCGGCGAGCAAGCTCGTGCGGGGCGCGGCGGCGAGCAAGCTCGCGCGGGGCGCGGCGGCGAGCAAGCTGCGCGTGGACGCGGCGGCGAGCAAGCCCGCGCGGGGCGCGGCGGCGAGCAAGCTGCGCGCGGGCGCGGCGGTGAGCAAGCTCGCGGCGCGGGCACAGCGGCACGCGGGCGCGGGACGGACAAAGCGGCCACCTGGGCAACGGGCAATCCGGCGCGGACGGGTGTTGCGGCACGAGGACGTGGAGCGGATACGAAGCGTGGTGGTGCGAATCGAAGCGGTGGCGGAAGGCGCGGAAGATAGGCGATCCCAGTTCGGGTGGAGAAAAACGCTTGGGAGGGCACAAGCTCTCCCCCTCCGCCCTTTACCTCTTCCTGGAAAGCATGTAAAATAAGGAAGTGGGCTGCCGTCAACGATCTGATCTTTCACTACCATGAAGGAGGGATTCTATGTACGAGTTAAAGGATACAGATACAATCTTTATCTTCACAGGCCCGAACGGAGCCGGGCGCAGGACCGTTGCACAAATGTCAGGCGATACGCTTGGAGTCAAACAGGTGCTTTCCTACACGACACGTACACCACGCTCTTCTGAAGTAGATGGACAGGATTATTTTTTTATTACCCGAGATCAGTTCGCCGAGGCGGAAGCGGCCAAGCAATTTATTGAGGTACTTGAAATCGACGGAAACCTTTACGGGATCAAGGAACAGGATGTCGCTTCGATGCTTCAGAAGCACGGCGCGATTTATCTCATCTTGAACCGGTACGGTGCCGACGTACTGAAGCAGGTCTACGGCAATCACGCGGTACGGATCTTCATCTATGCAGATCGGCAAACCGTGCTCCGGCGCGAGCAGGAACGCGGCGACTCGCCTGAGCTGATTGACCGGTACATGTCGCATTACGACGAAGAGATGGCTTACAAGGATGCTTGTGAACACGTTTTCGAGAATGTGGATTTAGCTCATACCGTTTTTGATTTAACGAAGACGCTCGACCAGAAGTATTTGCACCGCAACCTGCTGGATCTCGATTAGAAGCAGCCGGTTACATACAACCTAACAGAAGAGACCGTTAAGACCCTTCACGAGTCTGCGGTCTCTTTTGCCTATCCGAAAGGAGCAGCCATGCGATGACCATCATCTCTATTGAACCTACCCCTAGCCCGAATACGATGAAAATTACATTAACCGAACGTGTCCCGGAGCATGTCAGGGAAACCTATACCCGGCAGGAGGCCGGCCGCGCTCCCGAGCCGCTGAACCGTTTGCTGGCGATCGAGGGAGTCCGGAGCTTGTACCGCTCGGCGGATTTTATCGCCCTGGATCGAACGGCTCACGGTGATTGGCAGCGAATCCTGGCAGAGGTTCGCGAAGTATTAGGAGGATCCGCCTCTCACCCTGCCGGCACGGCTCCCGATCACCCGCAGCAAGAAACCTCCTTCGGTGAGGTCCATGTCAAGCTTCAGCACTTTCGGGGAATCCCCCTTCAGCTGCGGGCATCCAACGGCACTGAAGAGAAACGGGCGGCGCTTCCCGAAAGATTCAATGAATCGGCCATACGCGCTGCTGCCGCAGCCCCTAACTTAATTAGGGAACGAAGCCTGGAGGATTGGGGTGTCCGTTACGGCGATTTACAGGAAGTACTTGACGAGCTGGTGCAGGAAATCGACGCCTCCTTTCCCCAAGAACGGTTGGAGCAGCTGATTCAACAAGCTATGGATGCGCCGGTAGCTAGCATAGCCGAAGCACTTGAAGCAGTGGATCGGCAAACCGGTCTATCGTACGAAGAGCTGGAACGCCAGCTAAAGGATCCCGACTGGAAAAAGCGCTATGCGGCGCTGGAGCAGATCAAGCCGGAGCCGCAAACCGTGCCCCTTCTTTTGCTCGCCCTGCGGGATGAGAAATCCACAGTACGGCGCCTGGCAACCGTTTATCTCGGCGATTTGAAGGATTCTTCCGTGCTTCCCTATCTTTATGAAGCATTGAAGGACGATTCCGTTTCGGTTCGCCGAACGGCCGGCGATACGCTCTCCGACCTTGGGTTTCCCGAAGCGCAGGATGCTATGGTCGAGGCGCTCGGCGACCCGAATAAGTTGGTTCGCTGGAGAGCGGCACGCTTTCTGTATGAAGCCGGTGATGCCGAGGCTCTCCCTGCCCTGCAGGCTGCGCAGGAGGATCCCGAATTCGAGGTTCGCATGCAAATTCGCATGGCCATCGAACGGATCGAGAGCGGTGAAGCTGCCGCGGGCTCCGTATGGCAGCAGATGGCCAACCGGGAAAAATAGAGCGTAAACCAATAAACACCGGATGGTCGCTTCCAAGAAGCCTCCATCCGGTGTTTACGATGCTTACAGTTCAATACGAAGCTTCAACAAGCCGGCCTTCTTGACCGCCTGATAGAAAATGACGACCAGCGGACCTAGGAACAACCCCGCCAGTCCGGCCAATTGGAGCCCGATATATAAGCTGACAAGGGCCGCCAAGGCACTGATACCCACGGCATCCGCCACGATCTTCGGCTCGGCGATGCGGCGGAAGATCGTAATGACAACAAAGAGAATGATCAGCCCGATCCCAAGTCGCTGATCTCCAGCTACAAAGCTGTAGATGGCCCATGGAACGAGGACGGAGCCCGTACCCAGAATCGGCAGCAGGTCCACAATGATGATCAGCAGCGCAATCGCCAGCGGATAGCTGACACCGAGGAACAGCAATCCTACAAGGGAAACGATGTAAGTAAGAAAGCTTAGCAAAATTTGCGCTTTTAAGAACCCGACCACTGCGACTCTAAGGTGTTCCAGAACAGCCTCCATCTTATGCCGCGTATTCTCCGCGAAGATCGATAGGAAAGCCTGCCTAATATTCGGGAGACCGAAGCTGATCAAGTATAATGCAATCACAAATACGATCAGGAAGATGAGCAGATTCGGCACCGTTTTCGCAATGCCCAGCATCATGCCGGACAAAGACGTAACAAGGAAGTTAATTCCCTGAGTAATATATTCGAGCCCCATCTCAACCCCGCTCTGGATATAACCCGCCCAATCCTCAGGGAAGGAGCGGTACAGGATCCCCTCACCCACTACAGCCTCTCTTACAAACCGGTCCGCTTCGCTAATGATCCCGGGGACCTTCCCCATATACTCTACAAATTCATTAAAAATCGTCAGCCCGATAAAAATAACGAGGGCCAATGCGCCGATCAAAAACAAAGAGCATACGGTCAAAGCACTCATAACGCGGTTCAGCTTCAGGCCCCTCTGCAGCCACCCGACGAAAGGCTCCAGCAAAATCGCTACGATGAGAGCCAGCAAAAACGGAAAGCCCACCGTAAACATCAGGTACAGCAGCAGAATGGCGGCAGCCATGAAGCCAATCGTTCTTAGCGGCACATGCTTTCCTTCCCTTCTATGTACGATAAGCCGGGAGTCCTGCTCCCGGCTGCAATTAAATCAGCAATTCATCCGCGGCATCAGGCAGTGCAGCAGGCACTTCACGGCTTACCTCGACCCTTCGAATTCGATGCTCTTCTTTATCCACCACGACGAATCGCAGGCCATCATACTCGATAGGCATATTCAGCTGGATATCCGGGTTCTGCGTATACAGCCAACCGCCTATGGTATCTACATCCTCGTGCTCCAGTGCCGTGCCGAAGATAGCATTCAATTGGGTCAGCAGCACCTTGCCGTCCAGAATGTATTTGTCTTGATCGATTTGCTCGATCTCTTTGGCCTCGTCGGCGTCGAATTCGTCTCGAATCTCTCCGACGATCTCCTCTAATATATCCTCCATCGTAATCAGCCCGGAGGTACCGCCGTACTCATCGACCAGAATGGCGATGTGAACACGCTCCTTCTGCATCCGCTTCAGCAATTGATTCAGCGGCATGTACTCTGGGACGCTAAGCACCGGCTGCAGCAGCTCGGAGATATCGAACGATTCGGAAAGATGATCATATTTTAAGAAAAATTGCTTTGTATTAATAATCCCGATGATGTTGTCCTTGCTTTCCTGAGCAATCGGAAATCGTGTGTATTGCTCCCGGCGGATCACTTCCAAATTCTCTTCCAGTGAGTTATTCGTATATAAGCATACCATATCCGTACGCGGCACCATAATCTCACGCGCCAGCATCTCGTCAAAGGCGAAGATTCGATTCACGTAGCCGTATTCCGCCTTGTTGATTTTGCCGCTCTGGTAGCTTTCGTTGACAATAATTTGGATTTCTTCCTCCGAGTGGGCTTCCTCATGCTCCTTTGCCGGCTTCAAGCCAAACATCCGCACAAGCCCATTCGCAGAACCGTTAAGCAGCCAAATGAAAGGATACATCACCTTATAAAATAACATGATCGGCTTCGCCGTAAACAGACTCACGGCCTCCGCTTTCTGAATTGCCCATGTTTTCGGGGCAAGCTCACCTAACACGACGTGCAAAAAGGTGACCGAAGCGAAAGCGATAACGAAGGATAACAAGCTGGCGATATCCTCTCGAACACCGAACATTTCAAATAACGGATGCAGCAGCTTCTCCACCGTCGGCTCCCCGAGCCAGCCTAAGCCAAGCGCTGTAATCGTAATACCAAGCTGGCACGCAGACAAATACCCGTCCAAATTGGCTTGAACCCTTCTCACTGCCACCGCATTGCTCTTTCCTTCCGCAATCAGCTGATCTACGCGACTGGAGCGCAAGCGAATGATAGCAAACTCCGTAGCAACAAAGAAAGCAGTCAGCAGAATCAACAGCGCGACGAGAAACAGATTTAAGGCCATATCAACCTTCCTCATAAGTAGATTTTAAAACCATGAACAGATAAAGTTCTTATGAACTTATTATAGTAAAGATCAGGTAAATAGGAAATGCTCTAAAAAGGGCGCCTTCGACCATTTAAGGCGTCTACGGGTTTATTTTCCCGCAAAAGAAGTTCGGCATCTTCATTATCTACCTTTGACAAGCGCTTACGACTGGATTTATGATGAGTTCATATGAACCCGAAAATTTAAGCATGAACGGAGGTGGCAGGAGTTTGGAGACCTTCACGCTTACCCGCAAGGAAATGGCGCAAATGCTCCTGGCCATGAAAGGCGCCGCGGATCGAAGTCCGTTAATGATTTTGCAGGAGGCCTGGAAAAAGAATCACCTGACCCAAATGAAGCACGGCAGCTCGCTCACGGCCTTTCTCTCCACTCATCTTCCTCCGGTCATGGAGAAAATGATCAAGCACGAGAGCATGGAAGGCTTTTCTCTGCAAGAGATAGTATCCCTCGGAAACCAAATTGAATATACCAATATCTCCATCACCTCGATGCAAAACTGGGTGAAACGGGATTTCAAGGATTATTTGGGGTCGCCCAAGCTCGGCAAAAAATACTCGGTCGATCAAGCGGCGCTGCTCTTCATTATTGATGATATGAAGCATTGCCTCGATTTTGAAGCGATTCGCAAGCTGCTTCACGTCGTCCTTCGCAAGCCGGAGGAGGACAGCGATGATTTGCTTGGCCCAGCGGAGCTATATGCCGCGTATTCACGGCTGTTCGAAGAGCTGGATGCCAATAACGACCAAGTCATGGACGTTCAAGGACACGGCTTCGGCAAAAGAAATTACGATGCGCTGACCGAAACGACGATCCGGCATAAGGCCGACCAGTACGCCTGCAGTCTGGAGGGGCTGAATGCGGAGCAGAAGGAAGCGGTGCGCAATGTGCTGTTCATCGCGATGGTATCCGTGCAGACGGCCTACTTCCACTCGCTGGCCCGCAGGTATATGAATGCAACGCTGTTTCTCCATGGGCTAAGCTAGGCGGCCGCCGCGAAACAAAAGCAATCGCAAAACGTATTACTAAGTAATACTCAAGTGGAGGTGGATCTACGATGTATCTTCTGGCGATATTGCTTCCTCCTGTGGCCGTTTTGTTCTGCGGCAAGCCGTTTCAGGCATTTCTTAACCTGATTCTGACCCTATGCTTCTGGCTTCCTGGCGCCATCCATGCCTGCATGGTCGTTCATGAGCGCAAGCAGGACAAACGGATGGAGAAGCTTGCACGACATATGCACCATTAATGGATTAAAAAAGGCAGCTTCCGTACCCGGGAATCTAGTATCCCGTGCCGGCAGCTGCCTTTTCTCGGTGGCCGCATTTTTGTTACTGATCCAAGCCTCTGCCTTGGACGGGAAGAAGGCCTCGTACTCGCCCATCCCGAAGCCACAGTCCTCCCCAAGCAAGAACGGCGAAATAAACAGGAAACAGCGTATGGGTAAACAGCGGGGCATCCATCCGCAGCTGGGTTGCGATCACTCCGCCAAAGTAGCCGGTCAGCAGCAGCGCTCCCAGGAACGATGTGCGCGGGACGGCATACAGGATCGTGGAAAGCAGCCCGAGAATCCCAATGATCGCGATGTGATGCTCCCCAAAGCCTAGCGTAACGGTTCCTTCGATAACCGGTGCGGGCTTCACCAGCTTCATTATGCTGTCCATAAACATGAATAAAATGGTAATCCCGCTCATGATACGTGCCGTCCATAGCCGGCCTTTGGACAATTTTCCAGTCATGTACATAACCTCCATTGTTTCATTTCATCGTTCCTTCTAAGATAACATGACCAAGCGGCAAGCGTTTCTCTTCGATTGCTATTTATTCATTGGTCTTAAATCTCTTTCCTAACTATGATAAAATAAAGCTATCATGAGCATACACAGGTGATAAGATGAAACGTTCCGGCAAACGAGCCGTCATTTTCTCAGGCGGGCAGCTCGGAAAATGGGCATTGTCTGAGATAAGGGACAACGATATGCTGATCGGTGCGGATCGGGGAGCACTCTTTCTGGTACAGCAGGGGTACCGGCCGGACGTAGCGTTAGGTGATTTCGACTCGGTTAGCAAAGACGAGCTGCGGCAGATTGAAGCTTGCAGCAAGCACTTTACCGCGTGCGACCCTGTCATGAAGGACTGGACGGATACGGAAATGGCGGTTCGATTCGCCCTGCAGCAAGAGGTGAGCGAAATCCTGCTGTGCGGCGTGCTCGGCACCCGCTGGGATCATTCTCTGGCGAATGTACACCTGCTTCGGCAAGCCTTGGATGCCGGCGTTGACTGCCGGATCGTCGATGCTCATAATGAGCTGACCTTGCTGAGCGGACCGTCGAAGCATAGCGTGGTCAAGGGGCGCTTCTCCCATGTATCGCTGCTGCCGCTAAGCCTGGAAGTGAGGGGCATTACCCTGCTGGGCTTCCAATATCCGCTCTACGAAGCGACCCTGACTCTCGGACAATCGCTCGGGATCAGCAACGTGCTGCTCGGCTCCGAAGGGAGGATCACCCTGCGTGAGGGGCTGCTGCTGGTGATCCAAAGCACGGACACAGCCGCCAAGGAATGAGCGCCAACACAAACAGACAGGGAACATTTCGTCTGCCTTGGGCAGGAGAAGCGTTCCCTGTCTGTTGATTTATGCGGTAACGGCACTCGTAGGATCCGCGTTGCCGGATTGCAGCTGGTACATCCGGTAATACCGTCCTTGCAGCTGCATCAGCTGCTCGTGATTGCCCCGTTCTACGATCTCTCCGCGGTGCAGCACGAGGATCTGATCCGCTTCGCGGATAGTCGAAAGCCGATGGGCGATCACGAACGTAGTCCGCCCCTCGCTCACCACCTGCAGCGCCTGCTGGATCAGGCCCTCCGTCTCGCTGTCGATGCTGGCCGTCGCCTCATCGAGGATGAGGATCGCCGGGTCGAAGGCGAGCGCCCGCGCGAACGAAATAAGCTGCCGCTGCCCGGCGGACAGCGTGCTGCCCCGCTCGACGACCGGCTCGTCGTAGCCTCCCGGCAGCTGCTCGATGAAGGAGGCGGCTCCGACGTCAGCCAGCGCTTTTTTCACCTGATCCATGCCGATCTTGTCGTTATATAAGCTCACGTTGAACTTGATATCTCCGGCGAACAGGAACGGGTCCTGCAGCACGATGCCCATATGCTTTCGAAGGGCTTGCTTGGACATGCCCTTGATGTCCTGGCCGTCGATGCGGATCGAACCGCCCGTAGGCTCGTAGAAGCCGAGCAGCAGGTTCATGATGGAGCTTTTGCCTGAACCGGTGTGTCCCACAAGAGCGACTGTCTCCCCGCGCCGCGCCTCGATGTTGATTCCGCGCAGCACAGGCTCTCCTTCCTTATAGGCAAAGGTCACGTTATCGAACACCACATGCCCTTCTGGACGCTGTACCTCCTCGGTTGCCTCCACCTCGGAGCCCTCCAGATCGAGTAAATAAAACACCTTCTCGGCCGAAACCAACGCGCGCTGCGCATTCAGCAGCTGATCGAAAATCCCGATGATCGGCTGGAAGAACCGGCCCATGTAATCAATGAAGGCGTAGAAGACACCGAAGGAGATCGCCGTCTGCAGCGATTGCCCGCCGAAGTACCAGATCGTGCCCGCCGTAAAGAGGGAACCGACCAATCCCGTAAAGTTCCGGGAGGACAACGAGAACACCCGTATTTGCTTGATGTTGTTCACATACCTGTCGTGGTTGAGCACCTCGAACTCATCCCGGCGCGCCTTCTCCTGCCGGAACGCCTGCAGGATCGGCATGACGGCGATCGATTCGCTGATCATCGCGTTCATATCGCTCAGACGGGCACGCATGACCTCGATGTATTTTCTCGAATACTTGAGATGCACCGCCATCACTACCGTAAAGAGCGGCACGAAGAGCAGCGCCACCATAGCAAGGCGAACATCAAGCAGAAAGAGCGCGATATAAATACCTGCAATATTGATCGTACTGACCACGAAGGTGGCCATGAAGCTCATGAACAGATCGCGGATCGCTTCGGTATCGTTAGCGATACGAGAGACGACCTGGCCGATCGGCGTGCTGTCGAAATAGCGGATCGGAATGCGCTGAATATGATTCATAAGGTCCATCCGCATCCGTTGGATAATACGAAGCGCCGTCGTCTGAAGGGTATACCCTTGGATATAGTGCATGGTGCTGCCGGCGATCAGCAGCCCGACGAACAGCCCGAGCCAGCCCAGCACCGGCTTGAAATCATGCTGGTAGAAGAGTCCGATCTCCGCCGACGTCAGCTTCGTCCCGGAATAGGTTTCCACAACGCCGCCGGCTCGGGTGACCTGTACCTTCGCTTGACCGCCCGAAGCAGTCGCTTCCTCCGCGAGCTTCCAGTCGCCGCTGTAGTCGGACGGCTCCCGCACGAGATACATCCCCCGCTCCAGCTGCATGATGCGCACGGGCTTGCCGAAGTCCGTCCCACCCGCCGGCGCCCAGTCCTGACGAATGTAAGCCCGGCCGCTCCAGTCCACCCGCTTGATTCCGGAAGGCACCCGGCCGGGCTCCGCCGCTTCGTACCACGGCTGCTGTATACCCGCGATGTGCTTGTCGATGATGGTTTTAGCGATGAACGGGCCCGCCAGCTCCACGCCTACCGCACAGCAGAGAACAAGCAATGCCGCCAAAATTCTATATTTAAAAATAAGTGCGTAGTTCAGTAATCTTCTTGCCTTCGAAGGCTTATCGGATTTCATTGTATTCCCATCCCTCCTTACCCCCCGCTTATTCCTGCAGGTTCGCCTCCAGCTGCTGTCGTTCGAACTGCTCTTTGTACCATCCTCCGAACAGCATGAGCTGCTCATGCGTCCCCTCTTCTACGATCCTTCCGTCCTCCAGCACTACGATCCAGTCCGCATGCATGACGGCAGAGAGACGATGGGTGGCGATCAGCGTTGTTTTTCCTGCCCGTTCGGTTCGGATATGCTGCAGGATGGCGCTCTCGGTCCGCGCATCGACCGCCGACAGCGAGTCGTCGAGAATCAAAATTTCCGGATTCACCAGCAGCGCTCTCGCAATGCTGACCCGCTGCTTCTGGCCGCCGGACAGCATCACGCCGTTCTCGCCGACGACCGTTTCCAGCCCTTGCGGCAGCTGAGCGATGTCCTGCGTGAAGGAAGCCATCTCGATAGCGTGCCGCACCTGCTCATCCGTGGCTCCCGGCACGCCTAGGGCAATATTTTGCCGCACCGTCTTCGAGAGCAGAAGATGCTCCTGAGGCACATAGCCGATCCAGCTGCGAATCCTCTCCACCGTCAGCTGCTCAATAGGGATTCCGGAGATGCGAACCTTGCCGGGCTCCACCGTATAGTAGCGAAGAAGCTGCTTCAGGAGCGTACTCTTGCCGCTGCCGGTCCGGCCCACAAGGCCTAACGTTTGCCCGCGCTCCAGGGTCAGGGACACATCCCTCAGACTATCGCTCGAAGCACCGGGGTAACGGAACGTCAAGTGGTCCAGCTCAATCCGGCTAGGCATCTCCACCTGCGCAGGCTGCGAAGGATCCTGAACGTCCGATTGCTGGGCGAAGCTCGCGGACAGCCGGTCCACCGAAGCCGTCCCCCTCTGCAGTACATTAATAAATTCGCCGAAAGCGATCATCGGCCAAATCAGCATCCCGAGGTAAATGTTAAAGGAAATCAGCTGCCCCAGCGTGATCTCCTGCTGAAATACCAAATACGAGCCGTAGCCGATGCCGATCACATAGCTCATCCCGACAATCAGGGAAATAATCGGATGAAACAGCGCATTGATCGCCGCTACCTTCATGTTCTTCGTCATGACGTCCTGCGTCACCCGATCGAAGGACTCCAGGTCATGCTTCTCCTGCACATACGAACGGATTACCCGCATGCCGGAAATCGACTCCAGCGCCTGGTCGTTCATTTTGCCGAAGGCGGCCTGCGCGGCAATGAACCGCTTCCGGGTTTCCTTCCCGAGCCGGCTGATGGCCATTACGACGAAAGGCATCGGAATGAGCGCCGCCAACATCAGCTTCCAGCTGATCAGGGAGACCATCGTCGTAATGACAACCGCTGTGCCGACGACGGTATTGACCAAGGTCATGACGCCGTAGCCTGCCGTCTGGCTGATAGCCAGCACGTCGTTCGTAGCAAGTGCCATCAATTCTCCCGTGCTGTTGCGTTGAAAAAAAGAAGGCGCCATCCGCGTCAAATGCGCTAGCAGCCGGGTGCGCAGCAGCTTTTCCAATAAGATGGAATTGCCGAACAAGGTTGTGATCCAGATGTAAACCATTCCGTAGACAAGCAGCGCCAGCCCGACGAGGAGGAGCACGGATTGCTGAAGCTCTGCTGCCGTCAGCGACCCGGTGCGAATGCTGTCAATGACCGACCCGATCATTCGCGGCGGAATAATGCCCAGTATGTTCACCAAGGCCATCAATCCGATCGCGACGGCATAATGGATCCAGCGGTCCCGGAAAAACCATGAAAGTCTCATAATAAACGACATTGTGAGTAAGCCTCCTTTTCACACACCTTTTAACATACCATAATCTGGGTAGTTTGCCATCGGAAAGTTTAAGTTAAACGATTCCGTACACGACAAAGAAGCCCTTCGGCTGTGAAGGGCCCTCCTAAGTACAGCTTCTATCCGCTTATCCAATTCAGCAGAGGAACGGCCGCAGCCGCAATGAGAATCGACGGCAGCAGATTCGCCACGTGAATCCGGCGAATGTCCAGCACATTCAGACCCAGCCCCATAATGAGCACGCCGCCGACAGCGGTGATCTGTGTCAGCATTTCGGTCAGCATCGCTTGATCAATCAACGCGGCGATGAGCGAAGCGGCCAAGGCGATGGCTCCCTGATACAGAAATACCGGCACGGACGAGAACAGCACCCCGATTCCGAGTGTCGAAGCAAAAATAATGGCCGTAAAGCCGTCCAGCATGGCCTTCGTATACAATATATCGTGGTTGCCGCGCAGCCCTCCGTCCATGGCACCCAGTACAGCCATCGCTCCCACGCAATACAGCAGCGTTGTGCTGACGAAGCCCGCAGCAATGCCGCCCTGCTTCATGCCGGGTACGACGGCATTCACCCCGCGCTCCAGCAGCTTGCCGAGCCGCTCCAATCCCTGCTCCACCTTCAGCAGCTCCCCGATCAAGCCGCCCAGGACCAGGCTCGACACAATAAGCAGGAAATCGCTTGACTTCAATGTCATGGAAATTCCCAGCGCAAGCAAGGCAAGTCCGATCCCCTGCATCACCGTTTGTCTAATCCTATCGCGCATTCCCTGCAGAAATAAACCTAGAAGCCCTCCGGCAATAATCGCCAGCGCGTTGACAATCGTTCCCCACAATGCCATTCTTTTGTTCCTTTCCTTGTTGTCTTGCATGTCATGCAGACCCGAAAATACTTGTACCATCATAACGCCGACGAGGATTTTTGACAACGGGTTGATTCGCACCCGCCTTCATACTTCGCACCAATCAGGGTATACTAACGCTCGAATTCGATGAAGGAGGGTTATGGAAGCCATGGCAAACAACAAAGACATGAACCCGATGTCCGGGGAAGAAGTCGAAACCACCGGCGTGTATGCGAATGAAGACGGACGAGAAGAGACATTAAAGCGCGGTGATGTGTTTCCGTCCGATCTGACGCTCGGGAAGACGGAGTGGGAGCTGGTCAGTCTCCCTCTCGAGAGCCAGGAAGCGGAGCTCTTTAAGAACACCAAAGCCAACACGGAGAAGCGCCAGCACATCAACCAAGGCCACGCAGAGCCGAACCGGGCGGAATAGCAAGCCATCAGTAGGCAAAAGAGAAGAGCGTCCTTCACGGTCCGCCGCGGAAGACGCTCTTTGTTATGGAAGCCGGTCAGCCTACTGACAAAAAAGGCACCCCCCGGAAATTTCTCCCGGAATGCCTGAATGATTACTTCCGCCCGTAGTCGGCTTTGATCTCGCCCCAGGCTTTGGTATCCCACTTGATGATCTTGTTCGGATACTTATTGTTCTGCAGCCAAGCCTCCGCCCGGTCTACCAAATCCCAGATCTCCTTCGTAGACGCATCGCGCACCAGAGTGGAGGCTACCTTCTTCTTCTTGACCCAGCTGATCGCCGTCATGGAGTCACTATACACCGTCATGCTGCTGCCCTTCTTCTTCAGATAGGCCAGCGCGTGCACGATCGCGAGAAATTCGCCCATATTGTTCGTTCCCTTAGAGATCGGAGGATGCTGGAAAATGACCTCGCCCGTCCGCGTGGACACGCCCTTGTACTCGACGATGCCGGGATTGCCGCTGCAGCCCACATCCACGGACAAGCTGTCGAGGTCCACCTCGGGTGCGAGCTCCCCGCTTGGGGAGCCTGCCGACTTCGTCTTGGCTCCCGTTCCCGCAGTGCTCTTCGCCGCCGCGCCGAACGTCGCCTTCCACCCGCGGGCCAGCGCCGCCTTCGCCTCCGCCTCGCTCTCGAACGCTTTAAATTTCGCTTGCGGGAAACCGTTCGTCTGCGCCTGACACTCTGCCCAAGAGGTGTAGATGCCCGGCTGACGGCCCTCCCATACTACATAATACTTCGACTTTGCCAACGCCAGTCCCCGTCCTTATCCGTTTTGCCTTGCTTCCTGCTGCTGCAGCTGCTTGAAAAAGTCGATAAAGTACGCCCCGTATTTGAAAAACTTCGCTTCCCCGACGCCCTTGATCTTCAGCATCGCCGCCGGATTGGTCGGCTTCACGCCGCACATCTCGCGCAGCGTACTGTCCGGGAACACGATGTAAGGCGGGATGCCCTCGCGCTTCGCGATCTCGGAGCGCACGCGACGCAGCTCGTCGAACAGCTCGCTCTCCACATCCTGCATGGTCGCCGCAGCCGGCTTCACGCGGACCTTCTGCACGACGCGTTCCTCGCCCGTCAGCACGGGAGCCGCCTTAGGCCCGAGCTTTAGCAACGGGTACTTGCCCTCCGTCAGCTGCAAATATCCTTCCGCCGTGAGCAGCTGAATCAGATCGACGATCTCCTTCTCCGTGCGCTTCGCCATGAGCCCGTACGTGCTTAGGCTGTCGAAGCCGAACTCCAGCACCTTCTTGTTGCGGGAGCCCTTCAATACCGACGCCACAAGCGTCGTACCGAACCGTTCGCGCATGCGGCGGACGCAGGAGAAGATCTGCTGTGCTTCCAGCGTAATATCCGTCAGCTGCCGATCGGGACTTGCGCAGCTGCTGCACTTGCCGCAATCGCCTGCCGGCTCCCCGCCGAAGTACCGCACGATATAGCTCTGCAGACATTGCGCCGTGTGGCAGTAGTCGGCCATCTGCTGCAGGCGGCGATACTCCTGAGCCCGCCGCTCCGGGTCGCCCACCGACTGCTCGATGAGGAACTTCTGAATGTGAATGTCCTGCGGGCTGAACAGCAGCATGCATTCGCTCGGTTCGCCGTCACGGCCCGCACGACCGGCTTCCTGATAATAGGCCTCCATGTTTTTCGGCATATTGTAATGAATGACGTAACGCACGTTCGATTTATCAATCCCCATCCCGAACGCGTTCGTCGCAACCATCAGCTGCACCTCGTCGTACAGGAACTGCTCCTGCATGGCCGCCCGCTCCTTATCCGTCATCCCGGCATGGTATTTGCCGACGGACAGCCCTTTGCGCTCAAGCAGGTCGTGCAGCTGGTCGACGTCCTTGCGCGTAGCCGCATAGATGATCCCCGCGTCGCCCTTATGATCCCGGATATATTCCAGCATCACATCGCGCTTGTTCTCGCCCTTGATCACCGTAAAGCTCAGGTTCTCCCGGGCGAACCCGGTGACGAACACTTGCGGCTCCCGCAGCCGCAAATTGGCGACCACATCCTCTCGCACCTGATCCGTCGCGGTTGCTGTAAAGGCAGCAAGCAGCGGTCTCCCGGACAAATGCTTCACAAGCTCATGAATGCGCATATAGCTCGGGCGGAAATCGTGTCCCCACTGGGATACACAGTGCGCCTCGTCCACCGCAATCATCGGCACCTGCAGCTCGCCGAGCAGCTCGATGAACCGCTCCGACTCCAGACGCTCCGGCGCTACGTACAGCAGCTTGTATTCGCCGCGTGCCGCCTTGCGGATCCGATTCTCCACCTGCGGGTACGTCAGCGCACTATTGAGATACGCCGCCGGCACACCGATGCTGTCCAAGCTGTCGACCTGGTCCTTCATCAACGAAATCAGCGGAGAAATGACGATCGTCGTCCCCGACATCATCATCGCCGGAATCTGATAGCAGATCGATTTGCCGCCCCCGGTCGGCATAATGCCCAGCGTATCCGAGCCGGACAGGATACTGTCGATCACCTTCTTCTGTCCGTCGCGAAATGCAGGATAGCCGTAATATTTGCGCAGCAGCTCTTGTGCCTGCTCCATCGTGCCAATCATCACTGCTGCCTCCTTTGTCCAAAATCTATGTGTAGAGCCTTCATGCTTGCCTCACCCTTCGGGAGATGACAGGCTCCCCGTCCCATAACACTTGTGTCTGCGCCCGGCGGCTCATCACTTCCGGCTCTTCCAGCAGAACGAAGAAGTTTTTCGTCGGCAAGTGGCCGAGCCTATGCTTGGCCGACAGCTTATCGAGGTAAGGGCGCATGTCCTCGTGGTTCCCCGACATGTTGTCTCCTGCCTCAGAGAAAGCGTACAAAGCACTGGCGACCGGCACCCGTTTAACCCGAAACCGTTCTACCGCCCGCAGGAAAAAATCCCAATCCCAATAATGATACATCTCCGTATCGAACGGTCCCAGCGCCTCATAAACGGAGCGACGGAACAAACAGCCCGACGACACGAAGGTGGAAAACTTGCGCATCGCCTCCACGTCGTGCTCGTAGGCAAAGACGAATCGTTTCGTTGCACGGCGGGCCCGATTCTCGACGGCATAATCGAAGATCTCCACATCCGAGTACACCAGATCGGCATCGGCCAGTTCCGCCACCATCCGCTCTACATGCGTAGGGAGGAGCAAATCGTCATCGTCGCAAAGCAGGATCAGCTCGCCCCGGACCAGCTCCAGTCCCCGGTTACGGGCAAAGACGTGCTTTTGATTCGAAGGCATAGTCACGATAGTGATGTCAAGCTCAGGATAAAGCTCCTTGACTTCCTCCACCGGCTCTCCGGCGTCGTTCACCACGATGATCTGCAAATGCTTGTACGTCTGACGAGCCAGTGATTCAAGGAGCTCGCACAGGAAATCCGGCCGGTTATAAGTAGGAATGATAACAGAAATTAACGGTTGGTATTCACTCATGGATCAGCTCAAGCTCCTTCATGGTTACTCCGTGCGCACCCATAGCTGCTACCCACCACTATACCGAAAAAATGCGAAAAGGGAAACCTTGCGCCGTCTCCTTTTCACTGGTAAGTGCTAGGCCTCCCCGGCTTCCGGCAGGCGGTAGCCGCCCTGCGAAAAGACGATTCTCCGCTTTAGGCGGCTGTGCTACAATAAAGTTATCAACCGAATCGAACACAAGAGCATACCAAGTGATCTCGAAGGAGGTATTCGCCATGCCACAGCAAAAAAAGGGTCAAATCGATACGGGTGCCGGCACGAATCCGGTAACGGAAGCCTCGGCTCCGTCCGTGATCGAGGAGAAGCAGGCCCCAAAGCGCAGACGACCGGCTAAAGCCGCCCCGCCGGTTTCCGCTGCAGAGCTCGTTGCCGATGATTCCGTTGTCGTTGCAGAGCCCGTCGCTGCTGAGCCCCAAGAAGAGCCGCTGATTTCCCTGCTTGAGGTCGGCCTCAAGAAGAAGGAGCGCAGCGAGACGCATGACAAGGACCGCGTTTACATCCGCAAGGACCTCAAGGCTCGGCTGGACGCCGTTGCGGAAGGGCGCGGGAAAGGCTTCAAAACGCTGCTGCTCAACTACGGGCTCGAGAAAGCGCTGGAAGAGCTGGAAAGCGCAGAAGCGAAAACAAAAGAGGAGGCGTAATCACGCCTCCCCCTCCTCTTAGATCGCCAGCAAAGGAACCGATTCTCTTTGCTTCAGCCCTTCTACCATCTCATGCCACAGCTTCGGCTTATCCGGCAGCACGGCATAATACGTTTCCAGGAACTTGACGACCAGCGCCGCCGGCACCGCCGACATTTCCGCCCCGATCGGCATGAAGCATAGGTCCAAGCCCTGAACCGCCTCCCCATCCTGCTGCCAGGACGGATGCACGTAGTCCACATCCAGCTTTAAGTAGCCAAGGTGTGCCAGAACCTCACGCCGTACATAAGGGTTCATCGATTTCACCCCGCCGAACTCCAGCGCATCCACCAGATAGGGATTGTAGATTTCGGCGAACATCCCTTGAAGCCGGCCTCCTGCAGCAGCCACAACCGCCTGCAGATCCTTCATCCGCTCCTTCGCCAGGAAAGGTCCGATACCGAGGCCATCACGTCCGATGATGGTAAAATCAGTCATGGCCACCTGCATGTCCTCATAGTAGCGGTACTCCGTTGCCCCCGCCACTTGTCCGTCCCGGACGGCCACGAATACGCGGATGCCCGGATCCTGAAGCGGTCCCGCCCAATCCTCGAAGGCCAGCACCTCTTCCGGAGGAAACACCGTTTGCATCAGCTCATGCATTTGTTTAAAGTAAGGATCGCTAATATCCGTAATCCGATGATAGATCATGAATTCGTTCAACCTCCAGCCCGTTTCGAATAATAAGATCTTGTCCCGCAGAACATCCCTCTTATTATAACGGACTTCGCCAGCTTTATCCAAATCGTACGTTCTCTTATCGTACCTTATGATGCGGCTGCAGCCATCCCGGCCTCATGGAGCTGTCCAAGAAATTGCGTCAATTCTTTCACTCCGGTTATCGTCACATCCCAGACCTCCGGGTCGCTGGACGGGTAAGGCGCGATCCATGCCGTTCGTCCTCCTAGCTTACGGATCGGATGCAGGTCATTCCAGGCATGATCCCCGATGGACAGGATTTGGTAAGGGGCCGCCACTCCTTGCTTCACCAGCTCACGTACGAACAGTTCGATTCCCTTGGGCTTGTCGGCTGCATAATGAATCTGA
Organism: Paenibacillus silviterrae; assembly: GCF_030167925.1. Taxonomy (GTDB): domain Bacteria; phylum Bacillota; class Bacilli; order Paenibacillales; family NBRC-103111; genus Paenibacillus_G; species Paenibacillus_G silviterrae. Next base: position 4,313,235 of record NZ_JASKUT010000001.1, on the reverse strand, counting down.
TCGAATAATTCCTCGCAGCCCAGCGCACGGATAAATTCCTCCCCAGTATCCCTCGGAGAATTGGTCAGCAGTACTTTGGTCCTCAGCTTCGTTAAACCGTGAATCGTTTCGATCAGCTCGGGATGCTTGACCCGTCCGCAGGCGCCGGCCAGCATCTCTTCTCTGACCCTGTAAAACGCGTCCCGCCGCCGTTCCTCACGGATCTGAAGGCGGCTCGCCATAACGTCCGTTACGCTCCAGGCATCTCCCGCATAGATCAGATCCTTTCTCGAGCCCTCCAGGGCATGGAGATCCAGCTCGACCGGCGTACCCGACCAATCGAAGGCGACAGCCCGCTGTTCCTGGAACAAGCGCATCCACACCTTCCGGCCCGGATGATACCAGTCGCCGATTCGGCACCTATGCTGTCCCGACAGGATCCGGCTTACTTCCTCCGTAACGTCAGCCAATGCTCCCTCGTACTCGGTCTCCCGCAGCAGATGGCCCAAGTACCGCTTGTAGAAGGTATCATCCTGATATAATGTGCCATCCAGGTCGAACAAAACTACCTTGATATCCTGAAGCCAATCCATACCCGATGCCTCCTGCTTAAGTGATGGTACTCCTTTGGGGACCATGGTACCATGCCATTGTCAGCAGGATATTAACAGAAGGTTAAGATTTTATGGAGGCAAGCTCTAAAAAGGACCCGCACCTCCGTGCGGATCCCGATAGTTCCCTATCCTTTATTTCAGCGGCTGCTTGCGGCTCTGCTCCGCCATTACGTTCTCCTTGTAGTCATACACCTTCTGCTTCACCGGACGGTAGCTCTGGTCTTCTCCAAGCCAGTACACGTTCTCCAGCAGCGCAAGCGTATCCGGATGCCCGATGCCGATCACCCGCTGCTGCGTTACGATCTCCTTACGGCCATCCTTGTCGTCATCGGTAATCTTATAGAAGCTGACCGGATCCACCCACAGATGAAGCTTCTCCAGCATCGGCTCCAGCTCTTTCTTCGGGATGCCCTTGTATTTCTCAAGGCTCTGAGGAATGACCGCCTTAAGACCGGTTTCCTTATCCGTGAACTCTACCTCCAAATTCCCCAAATAACGAACCCCGTACCTTGCCTCCATGCGTTCGAGACCGTCGAAGCGGAACGGATCGGATACGGCGAAGATCGCCCTCCAGAGCACGCTCGGCTCGTAAACGGTCAATCCGATCGCCCCGGCCGTCCCCGTATTATACCGGTACACCAGCAGCTCCGGCTTGCCGTCGCCCGTCAGGTCATTCGTCTCCATATGGGCAACCGGTCCGTACATGCCGTCCTCCGGCTGGGTCAAGAACGCCCGCAGCCCGCCGTCCACCAGAATGCGCCAAGCGAAGGGCGCTCCTTCCTCGCTGACGTCTGCTACCAGCTCCACGATTTCCTTCGTACCGTCGAGATCCAGGTCGACCTCCAGTGTTTCCAGCGGCTGCACCTTCAATGCCTTCGCGGAAGTGCTGGCGGGGGTCTCCGCCCGCACCATCACCGTCTTGGTCTCCTCTTCATAGCTTACCTTGGAGCCCAAGGCTTCTGCCACAAAGCGAAGTGGCACATAGACGGAGCCGTTGTAGTTCAAGACCGGATTCCCATCGGCCGGCTGTTTCTCCACCCCGTTGATTTGCAGCTTCGCCGGAAACAAAAACGCCTGAATCGTATCGCTTGCCGCGGCTACGGTCGTCAGCGACAGCAGCGTTCCGCACAGGAAGCTGATTACTGTTTTTCTCATCGTCCCGATCACCTCTGTTGTCATAATGGACTCTAGCTGCTTAGACGCGAAATCCAAGACAAGGTTGCATCCTTTGGAAAAATTTTATAACCCGTGAAGCGTCTCCGCCAGCAGCCTCCAGTCCTCTAGGAAGAGCCGCAGCAGATTCGGCCTCCGCCTCACCGCAAGCGGATGGTAGGAGACGACGACAGCCCAGCCTTCCACTTGATGCACCCGGCCTCTTAAGTTCTTCACTTCAGCCTCCGGGTTCCCGAAGAACGATTGCACCACCACATTGCCGAGGCAGAACAGGAGCTTAGGTCTTTGCAGCGCCAGCTGGGCGGTCAAATGCCCGGAGCAAGCGGATCGGGCCAGCTCCTTATCGTATGCCCGCTTCGGTCGGCACTTCAGCAAGTACGTAACGTACAGGTCCTCTTCGCTGAGCCCCGTCTCATAGGCCGCCTGCTGCAGCGCTTGCCTGGTGCCGCAGACGAAAGCATTCCCCTCCCGATCCTCCCGGTCGCCGGGATTGTCGAGCAGCACGAGAATCGGTGCCTTCGGATTGCCTTCGCCCCAGATGACGCGGCTTCGCTGGCCGGCCAGCTCACACGCCATGCAGTTTACCGCATGCTCCGGCGCCGGCTCCTCCCGCCACACCCTCGGGGCAAAATCCTCACGATCTCGCAGCATGAGAAAACGAGCGCCCTCCCGGAGAGCACATTCTCCAGCCGATGAAGGCAAGCAGCAGCCCGGATGCCAGGTAGGCCAAATCGTACCATAGCTCATAAGGATCTCCCGGCTTCACGTGATGAAGCTGCAGCAAATGATGGTTGATAAGCCCCTCCACTAGATTAAAGACGCCGCCCCCTACCCATATACTGCCCCAAAATACAGCAGAGCGTCCGGATAATTGATCTTCCCGCGCATGGCGAAACAGTCTGATCGCCCCCCACAGCATCAAAGCGCTAACAACGGCGTGAAACACTCCATCGGAGATCAGCTCCACCCGCGAATCAGGATGATGCACAACATGATGCCACTGCAGCAGCTGGTGAAACATGATCCCGTCAAAGGCTCCTAATAATCCTAATCCCAAGACAAAACCTGCGCTAAACAAGTTTTTCTCGGCTAGCGTCATACGCAAATTCATCGCCCCTGCTTTCCAATGATATCCATGTCGGATTATTACTCATTATCCACCGATTCCGCGCATACTAAACTCATTCCAAGTTACCTTTAAAGGAGTCTGCAGTCCTTATGAACACGAAGCAAATTATCGAAGAGATTCAAGATCATGCGACGGCGCTCCGTTCTTCGGAGGACCTTGACCGGATTGTGGACGCCATCGGCGACGCCCATTATGTGCTGCTCGGCGAGGCATCCCACGGCACATCCGAATTTTATCAGTACCGGGCTGAGCTGACCCGGCGTCTCATCGAGCGCAAAGGGTTCCGCGTCATCGCCGTAGAGGGCGATTGGCCGTCTTGCTTCAGCGTCAACCGCTACGTGAAGGGGCTGTCCGGCGCTACGGCTTCCGCAGAGGAGGCGCTGCGTGACTTCAACCGTTGGCCGACCTGGATGTGGGCCAACCGTGAAATACAAGACCTCACCGAATGGCTCCACACCTACAATAACGGACAGGAGCTTCCGAACCGTGTCGGCTTCTATGGCATTGATGTTTACAGCTTGTGGGAATCGATGGATGATATCCTGAACTATCTGCGGCAAACGGGCTCTCCCCATCTGGATACCGCCCGCGAGGCGTTCGCTTGCTTCGAGCCGTTCGGCCGCGACGGGCAGTCGTACGGCCTGTCCGCCTCCCTGTTCAATGAAGGCTGTGTGGACGAAGTGATTCAGCTGCTTACCAAGCTTCGCACGGACGCCCACCGTTCCGATGATCCGGAGGAAGCAGCCCTTGCGGCAGAGATCAACGGCCTCGTGACGGTTCATGCGGAGGAATATTACCGGAGCATGATTACCGGGGACGCCGAGTCCTGGAACATCCGCGACCGCCACATGGTCGAAGCGCTGAACCGGATCGTCCGGTTCCACGGACCGGGAACGAAAGCGATTGTGTGGGAGCACAACACCCATATCGGAGATGCGAGGGCGACGGACATGGCACGGGACGGCATGGTTAACGTCGGCCAGCTGCTTCGCGAGCAGCAGCCTCCGGGCGATGTATACGCAGTGGGATTCGGGACGTACCGCGGTACGGTTATCGCCGCCACCTCCTGGGGCGCCCCGCTGGAGGTCATGGAGGTTCCGCAAGGGCGCAGGAACAGCTGGGAGGACCTTATGCATCAGGCAGGCGCTCATGATCAGATCCTGATCTTCGGAAAGGAAGGGCAGGATTCGTTCAACCAGGTGATCGGTCACCGGGCGATCGGGGTCGTTTACCATCCGCAATACGAGCGCGGCAACTATGTGCCGACCGTGCTGCCGGAGCGGTATGATGCTTTTATCCATGTGGATGAGACCACAGCCTTAGCTCCGCTCTCAGTTGAACCCGTATACGTATAATAAATCAGCCGGTCGGGGCCATGCAGGGGAAATCACGCCTTGCCGCCCTTGACCGGCTTCTTGCTTTCCATTACGCTGGGGATACTTATGTGAAATTCGTTTCGGAGAGGAGACGATTCTTGTGAGTCATGAGGAAGAACCCCGGCAGCGGCCGCTGATCCCGCTTCCGAAGGAAACCTTCGAGGATACGGATGTGATGCTGGCGGCGGAGCGGCAGCAGCGGCAGTGGGTGGACGAAGCCTACGAGGACTTTGTGAAAAAAGGCGGGCTTGAATCCTTGGCAGGCTACGGCAAGCCTTTGGAGGTGCCTACGGGAGATATCTTAACGACGCTGCTCAAACAAGCCAACGTTCCGCCCCCCTTCATTATGCTGCGCAGGGAGATTCAAGCAAACACAGTTGAAGCACTGAAGCTGCTGGAACGGGAACCGGAAAGCCCTAAGCTGGGGGAGCTGATGGAGGACATCAACCGCCAGATTGCCGAGCTGAATCATCAGGCGCCCAGTCTGTCCCTCCACCGTAAGAAGGTGAACCGCGCCAACCTCCGGGAGCAGTATGAGAAATGGAAATAGAGCAATCCGTAAGAAACCGGATGGCCTACCGAAAGCTATAATAAATCTATAGCAACTATACACCTTCTAAGGAGCTGAGACTTATGGCCAAATTAACACCGTATTTCTTTTCAGAGGATGCCCGTTCGCAATCGGAATTTTATGTGTCGGCGCTCGGAGGGGAGATCAACAGCATCATGACCTTCGGAGAAACTCCGAACTGCCCCGACGCGATGAAGGATAAGGTCATGCACCTGTGCATGACGGTGGCGGGAGTGACCTTCTTCATGTCCGATTCGGTCCAAGGTCCCCTGCAGCAAGGAAATAGCCTGGATTTGAACCTGGAGTATGCCACGGTAGAAGAAGCTCGTGCCGCCTTCGATAGGCTGTCGGCCGGAGGCAAGGTGGTTGCGCCGCTGAAGAAGGAATTTTGGGGCTCCTGGTTCAGCAAGCTGGAGGACAAATACGGGGTCGGCTGGATGATCACGACAGCGGGAGAATAAGCCCGGGACATGACAAAGCCCTGCTTCACGGCACATTGCCGAAGCAGGGCTTATGGTCTTTATTTAGAAGCGCTCGCGGATGACGATCTTATCCAGAGGGAATCGTTCCGTTGCACGGCCAGGCGTCTGCGCCTTACCGATCGGAAGCAGCATCACCGGAATATAACGCTCGGGAATGCCGAATTCCTTCACTACGCCAGCCGGGTCGAAGCCGCCCATCGGTACGGTATCATAACCTTTCGCCTTGGCGGCAAGCATCAGCTGCATAGCGCCGAGAGAAGCGTTGCGGATGGCTTCGTCACGGGCAACTTGCGGATTGCTTGCGTAAGCGCCGTTGATCTGCTGAACCATGCGCTCTTTAATTTCCGCAGGGGCGCCGGCGAATACCTCTTCAGCTACCAGGTTCGCCTGCAGGTCGCCAAGCACGATGACAACAACGGAAGCATCTACTACCTGCTGCTGGCCAAAGCTTAACGGTAGCAGCTTCTCCTTGTTAGCTTGATCCTGAACGACAAGATAACGCCAATGCTGCAAATTCCATGAGGAAGGCGCAAGGCCTGCCAGTTCAAAAAGCTCGTTCAGTTCGGCTTTCGGAATGGTAACACCCTTCTGATATTGGCGCACCGAATGACGCTCGCGAATTACTTGAACTCCAGACAATTGTTCCGTTGTATGTTCCATCGTATGGTTTTCACTCCTAATTAACTATTTATTTTACATTAAATACTATATCATAACTTACTTACTTTTGTTAAGTAAAAAAATCGTTAAGTTTGACACTCTTATAGCATACCTTACGCGTCGGGACGTTACACCTTCATAAATATATCCTGTTCTCCCTCACGTTCCAGGGCTGCGTCATCTATCGGCAGCAGCAGCGTGAAGCGGCTACCTTCCCCCAGCTTGCTGTCAACGGTTAGAGCCCCCCCTAGGAGCACGGCTAGCTGCCTGCTGATGGACAATCCTAAACCTGTTCCTCCATACTGCTTATGGATAGACCCATCCCCTTGCTGAAACGCATGGAAAATAAGCATCTGCTTATCTTCTGCGATGCCGATTCCCGTGTCTATGACACTGATGGCCAGCCATTCCTTCTTACCGTTTTCCAGCTCTTCAGGGGCAGTCTTCATCCGCTTCAGCTCTAGAGTCACTTTCCCCTCATGGGTAAACTTAAACGCATTCGACAGAAGGTTTTTTAAAATTTGGTGCACCCTCATCCCATCGGTTCGAAGCAGCTCCGGAAGACCCGGCTCCATGTGGATCTCAAACGCAACGCCCTTCTGCTGCGCAATCATCAGAAATTGATGATACAAAATTTGCGGAATTTCCTGAACGCTTACAATCTCGTCAAGGATGTCCATTTTGCCCGCCTCGACCTTGGACAGGTCCAAAATATCGTTAATCAGCTGAAGCAGCTCTTTTCCCGAGGAATGCATAATTTGAACGTATTGCCGATCCTCTTCGGACAGGTGACCCGGGACCTCAGCGCGATCAAGCATCAGCTGGGACAATAAAATAATGCTGTTCAGCGGTGTTTTCAGCTCATGGGACATGTTTGCCAGAAACTCCGACTTATATTGGGAAGCCTGCTCCAGCTGCTTCGCCTTTTCCTCAAGCGCCGACTTGGTATGAAGCAGCGCCGCCGTTTGCTGCTCCAGCAGATCGTTCGTTCTGCGAAGCTCCAGCATACGCTGCATTTCCACATAAAAGTCACGCAGAATAAACATAAACAGGCAGCTAAGAGCCAAGCTGAGCGGCAGCGTCTTCGGTACAATCGTCAGCAGGTAGGTCGGCAAATCCAGAACACCGAAGATGCTGATATTCACTACGTTAACCACGTTCATGACGATGATGGCAGCTCCGACCTTTCGCCAGAATGGGTCGGGCTTACGTTGGTACCAGGCATTCAAGGCCGCCGCGAGGAACCCAAGCAGCGTCAGGTTAATAAAACCCGCCATCGCGGCTTCATTCATGCCAAAGGTAAATCGCGCCAAGCCGATGCCGATCCCGATCAGCATCGGGAAAAGAGGATTCGTATACACGAAGATGGCGGTAATCAACGGGACAATCCGCAGATCGAAAAGCACGTTCTCTCCGATCTGCAATCCGAACACCATCGTCAGCCAGCCGGCAAATATAAACAGGACCACCGACGCAACGAATTTCACCTTACGGGGAGCGCGGCTGAGTATGTATTTATAGCCTACGTTCATTATATAAGCCAGTGAGATCAGCAGGCTGATATTCATAAAAAACACTTTGGAAAAAGGCATAAGGATCCCCCGGTGGAATCATAAAGTGTGTATCATTATGTAATATACGGAATGCGGCCTACTTATGCCTAGCGCACAATTTGTTTCACCCTTCCGACCTGTCCGTCCGTCAGTCTCACTTTGATTCCATGAGGATGCGTCGGCGATTTGGTGAGGATATCCTTCACAATTCCTTTGGTCAGCTTGCCGGTCCGCTGATCCTGTTTGAGCACAATCTGGACTTCCCGTCCCGGCGCAATTTCTTTGCGATTGTTTCCTTGTAATTCCGTCATGATCGTTCCATCGCTTTCTTTTGATTTTTTATTCCAGAAGGAAGTGGGACACCCGTATGTTTATTTTAACAGAAAATGAAGAAGTTCGCCTTTTCCTGCCATTTGCCGATAAGGTACTATAGACTATGAGAAGAAACGGAGGGATCCATGTGAATGACAGTCCGATTACGATTGTGATCGCGGACGACCAGACCCTCATGCGGGACGGACTTCAGACGATCCTGAGCCTGGAGGAAGACATGAACGTAGTAGGCACGGCGGAGAACGGGCTGCAGGCATATGAGGCCGTAGGAAGGCTTCGTCCCCGGGTCGTGCTGATGGATATCCAAATGCCGGTCATGAACGGCATCGAAAGTGCGAAGCTGATTAAAAAGGACTATCCCGATACAACCGTACTCATCCTTACTACATTCATAGAGGACGATTATATCATCGACGGGCTGATGAGCGGCGCCTCCGGCTTCCTGCTTAAGGATATGCCGGGGGATAAGCTGACTCACTCGATACGGGACGGTTTACGGGGACAGCTCATGATGCCGGCTGCGGTCGCATCCCGGCTGGCTGCCCGGCTGGCGCAATCCGCGAACGGCGGCATGGCCGATTGGGGTGCTCAGCGCCTGAAAGCAGAGGGCATTGCTTTCACGGAACGGGAGAAGAGCATTATTGCACTGATGCTGGAAGGCAAGACGAACCGGCAAATTGCAGGCACGCTTTACATGAGCGAAGGGACCGTGAAAAATTACGTCAGCACGATTTACAGCAAGATTGGCACCAACGATCGTACCAAGGCGATTCTAATGCTTCAGGAGCTGCTGAAGGATGGGTAAAAAAGCGCTTACAATTCTCTCGCTTTCCGTGTATAATTAGACTATTCAGACAACTTAACGCCAAAGGCGGCTGGAGAGCCGCCGGAGCAGGAGGAATGATGGTATGCTAAAGAAAACAAGCGACTTCTATGCATCCTTGCCCGCCAAATGCTGTGACCGCTGTGGTGATGTGTTGGAGGAGATGGCCGATTGCTACCGCTGCACTTGTACGAAATGCACCGGGGAAACCTTCTATCCTCTCAGTCCGTTGTCAGCCGCTCCTGTATCGCCCGTACCTCCTGTCTCCAAGCTAAACGGCTCTTGAACAAAAAGCACGCTTACTGCTGATCCTGTTCCCAGGCGGCTGTAAGCGTGTTTTGATTTTACGGCTCATACGAAGGCAGGTATTCGGCCCGTTCGGGCGGTAACGGAAGCGCGTTGAACCTTGCCGATCTGTTCGATCGCCCGTCTTGCCGATTGCCGGCTTCCACAGGCATCTGCACAGCGGCGCATAGCCGCAAGCCTATGCGGGTCCCGAAGCAGCTCCAGCAGCTGCTCGTCCAGCCCGCGGTCCGCAGCAGCCCGAACGGCCGCCCCTGTCTGCTCCAGGAAACGAGCATTATCCTCCTCCTGCCCGGGAATCGGCTTCGTCAGCAGCATCGGCAGCTTCATGGCCAGCGCCTCCGCTGTCGTCAAGCCGCCGGGCTTCGTGACGAGCACATCCGACACCGCCATCCACTGGTGGATATCCGCCACGAAGCCGAGCACACGGACGCGATCCCCGATCCGCAGCAGCTGAACCTCTTCCTCCAGCTGCTTACGATACGACTCGTTTCGTCCGCACACCATCACGAGCCTTAGAGCCGCCTCTCGTTTCGCCGCAAGCAGCAGCTGTTCCCGCACCAGGTCGCCCAGCAAGCCGCACCCGCCTCCCATCACCAGGGCAACACGGGCATCGGAGGGGAGGCCGAAGGCTGCCCGCAGCCCTTCCCGGTCCGGTACCGCGCAAAAGCGCTGGCGCAGCGGAATGCCGGTTACCGTTACATGGGAAGGCTCGATCCCCAGCCGGACCAGGGCGGACTTCACTTGAGGAGAGCCCACCAGATAGGCATCTGTATGCGGGTGAATCCACAGGCTGTGATCCGTATGATCCGTTATTACGGTAATGAGCGGAAGCCCGCAAAGTCCCTTGTCCTTCAGAAGAGAAACCGCTGCCGCCGCCAAAGGGAAGGTACATACAATTTCATCGGTCTGCAGCGCTCCAAGCTTCGCTGCCATTTTCTGAAGCCCAAGCCACAGGAAAGACCGAAGCGGCAAAGAAACGGCTTCCGCCCTCCGCGTTTTTTGATACAAATATCCATAAACAGCCGGCGCCTTCTCTACTCCCTTCACGAAGCAGTATTTCACCAGCGTATGTACATAGGGGTACATCCATTCCATCGAGTCGACAATTTGCACGTTTACCTCAGGGCGATACTTTCGAAACCCTTCGGCAAGTGCTTCCGCAGCCTGACGATGTCCGTCGCCCAGGCTGCCCGACAGGATCAGCACATTCCGTTTTCCTCTGCCCCCAGCAAACCCGTTTTCCATCCGATCCGCTCCTCGTCCCTTGGTTCCGTTACACCCATTGTATAGGACAAAACTGAACTTTTTTCAGTCGAAGGCCTTAACATTTTCTTAAATTTGCCGCAAGTCCCTTATTAAAGCACTTACCCGTTATGCCGCCCTTATAAACAGACGGCCTGTCTATAACTGCTACACAGTATACTATGCTTTGTCTCTTGAGTATAGGCATATAAATACAAATGCACGCCCTCTCCCCCGGAGCCGAGCGTGCATTTGTCTGCCGCAGGAGTTACTTTTCCTCGTCCTGCTTTTCGATATGCCCTTTGATAGCCGCTATCGCATCTTCCTCCGGGCTGTGAATCGCATTCGTTCCATCCTCCACAATACGCGACCGGTCATACTTCTCATTGCTATTGGTAACAAAGGCGTCGTTATCGTTACGCTGCTGGGCCATGAGCTTGTCTCCTTCCTTTCGGGGTTCCTGAAGGTACCCGATATATAGACTTACATAAACGGGTACCGATTATTCCTTCAGCCCAAAATGTCGATCAGCTGGTCCAGCACCTTACTTGCATAGGCGACGCGTTCCAGAATAAGCTTGTGCTCCTCCTTCTCCAGGCCGCCGTAGTCGGACAGCTCCCGTTTCAGTAAAACGAAGGCCCTTTGCAAAGCGTACCCCCTCTGTGCGCTGCGGAACCGGCTGATAAACAGCTCCCCTTCTCCCGATACCGCTATCTCCAGCTCGCGCAGCTGCCTTATCGACGCATCGGCTGACATACCAAGCTCTTCGGCAGGAATGTCCTTCGTCAGCTTCTTCACCTCAAGCAGCGCTCGGCCGATTTCCGTGTAGGCCGCCGGAGCGAGCTCATCATACAGCTGCAGGCGGTTGACAAGATCCAGATGATCCATCGAAAAAGCCGCAGTGGACTCTGCTCCCATTTCCTTCAACTGCTCGCTTAAAGAGGATATGCGATTACGGTTCATGATGTATTTCCTCCTCCTGTTGAATATAAAAATGAAAAAAACCGAAATAAAAAGCGAACCGCATTCGCTTTCTATTTCGGTTTATGACTGGCTCATGTCGACCATGTCCAGCACATTGCCACCGGGCGGATGTTTGGGATTCAGAACGAAAACCATCATGCTTTTGTCCAGCTGATAGTTCCAATCGACGAAGGAGTCGATGACACTCTTTTGCAAGAGCGATTCAAACGCACTGTTATTGTGCATGTAGCTCTTTTCAAGCTGCCGCTTTACGGTTCGCAGCATATCGCCGTGCCCCAGCCGAATGAACTCTTTCTCAATTCGTACCAGAATCCCGTTGCGCAGCACGATAAGCGTTCTGGGATTGATCTCGCAGGAGTAGACTTCCTCCGGGGCCTTCTGGGCTTGCTGGCTGATCTTCACAATCTCAACCTCTAGGCCTTCGCGGCCTTCATAATGCTCGCATAGCGCAGACGTATCAGGAAAAGGCTCCGAGGTCATCCCCATGATCATACCCGACCGGTTGTTTAAATTCCAATCGTAGTAAAACTCCCTCGGCTTCACTCCCGTCACAATACTCATATAAGTGCTGATCTCAGGAATGATATTATCCATCAGCCGATCCCGCATCTGATGAATGATCCGATCATGATCCTGATCCAGCAGAACCCGTTCGGAAGGAGAGAGGAAATTTCGCAAATAAATCGTGAAGTACGTTTGTCCTAAGGAAACATACACCGACTCCGGACCTTTGCCGAAGGTCTCCCGCAGCAGCTTGCCGGTATAGCTTGCAATCAATTGCTGAGCCTGCTGGGCCGATGCGCCCGCCGTCCCTTGACTTGTCAACTCCTGCATGGTCGCTCCCCCGCCTAAAGGTTTCCAAGAAAAGGCATCTTATCCTCTTCTCTATAATGAATGCGGGCAAACGAAATATAGCTCATATTATATAAAGGAGCCGCCATTCCTGTAAACCGTTGAGCCCGCCTTAACGGCCAGTAAATTGCAGGCAACCCCTATCCTACTTCAGGACGATGCACATCCGCAACGAGGAATCGATTATCCGGCATAAGCGAAGATTGGGTCCGGCCCGCGCCCGAATTTCTGCCGCAGCAGCTTCCCGGCATAGCCGCTGATATGCTGTAACCGCTCTTTGCCGATCCTACCGATTCGCTTCCCCCCTACCAGCTTTCCCAAGGTTCTCCTCTGCTATGCGAAGCAGCTTTCTTGAAACCGCAGGAGCATCGAACCGTACATATATGGTAAATCCAGTTCGCAACGGAGGAGGCCATGTTATGATCAAGCATCTGCTCAGAAAGTTACTATCCTCTCTGCTTCACTCCAAGCAAGGGCATTATCCGCGCAAGCCGATGTACAAAAAGTACTCGTCTTCCGACGTGCATAAGAGCAACGGCTACCGGCAAGGGCACCGTCATTACAAAAACAAGTACGGCCGCTATTCCAGCTCCTGAATCGATTGCTTCAGGTCCAGAAGAAGCGTCTCGTCACAATCATAGGGAGCATCTCTTTGGAGGAGCTTGCGCAGCAAGGACGTCGTTCCTGCTGAGAGCGCAAGCTCCTTTTCCCAATCGTCTCCCTCCGAAGCGCTCTCCTGTGTATCCGAATCCGCGCTGGGATAAGAGGAGTACAGCAGGTACAGCAAAAAATGACCGAGCGCATAGTAGTCGCTCGAAAGCGTCGGAGTCCGGCGCCGCACCAGCTCCTCGTCCATCCCGCGCTCCGGCACGAAATGCGCACCGATCCGCTTCGCCAGTCCGAAATCGATCAGATGCAGATCGTTTCCCTTCCAAATTACATTGGGAATGCGGATATCCAAATGGACGAACCCTTGGTCGTGTACGTAGGCTACAATCTCCATCAGCTCCCGAAGGACTTGCAGAGACGCCCGTTCCGTATAAGTGATGCCCCGCTCGAAAATCAGATCCTCTACTGTTTCCCCTTCTACGTACTCCATGATGAGATAGGCATGCTTTCCTGCAGCGACCGTCCCGACAAGCTTAGGGATACGCGGATGCCTGAGAAGCGCCATGACCTCCGCTTCCCGCTGAAGCAGCTCCGCTCCGAGCTTTCCCTTGCTCGGCTTCGCCTGCTTTACGACGGCCTGCTCCCCAGTGATTCTATGCTCGCACAGATACGTCAGCCCGTAGCTGCCCACACCCAGAAACCGTACGATCCGGTACTCTCCTCCGGCGAGCCTGCTTCCATCCCGAAGCGGATAATCGATCCAGCTCTCATACGCTTTGCGCAAGTAGTTTCGCATACCTGTCTCACCTCTCTTCCTCCCATCGTAGCACAAAAAAGCACCGACCCTCTACCAAGGTCAGTGCCCGTTCCTGTAGCATTCACTTACGATTCGATGATCTCGTCCAGCTCCGAATCCTGTTCGTTCGCCGCAGCCAGAATCTCCTGATCCGTTTCGTTCTGCCCCTGAATCTCCGCGGCCGCTTGCGCCTGCTGATTCAGCTGCTCTTCGGCCTGCCCGATGCCGTGGGCTCCCTGATGATTTCTGCTCGATGCCATGGATATCGTTCCTCCTGTGCCGGTGAAGTAGATGCATAACCGTTACTACTATGCTCTCACGGCAGAGGTCCTATGCACGAGTTGGCCTAAGGCCAGATCGGCACGAACCCCCCGCGCTCGATCAGCCGCGCCCCATCGCTGCTCTGCAGCCATGCCAGCAATCGGCCGACCGCCCCGTCCTCCGGCTCTCCTTCTCTGGTTACGGCATACAGCGGAGCCGTCAGAGGATACTTCTCCGAGCGGATGTTGTCTTTATTCGGCTCAATTCCATCCAGTGCGAGGAATTTCACTTCCTCCCGCCGATGCATCTCATTGGCAAAATAATAGAACGTATAGCCGATCGCATGCTTCGAATTTTTATAATCCGCTACTGCATCCATCAGTCCGCCCATTCCGGTGACCTTGCGGTCCATCGGAGGATTGGCCATCGTGAGTCCCTTCATGACCTTATTCTCCATGAAGGTTTGGCTGCCGGAATTCGCTTCCCGCTGGAAGGCTGTGATGGCGCTGTCCTCTCCGCCCAGCTGCTTCCAGTTATCCGCATCGCCTGTATAGATATCCTGGATCTGCTTCAAGGAAAGATTGCTCACCGGATTTTCCTTATGCACGAGAAAAATGAAGGCGTCCTTCCCGATCGGGGTAAGCTTCAGCTTCACCCCGTTCTGCTCAGCCAGGGCCAGCTCCTCCTTTGACGGACCGGAGACTAGGATGAGGTCGGCACGCTTTTCGATGAGGTTCACATAAGCCTCATGCGAGGTATAGAAGCGCAGCTCCCGGTCGGCGTGCGCCCGATTCGTGCCGGTCAGCTCGCTCAGCATAAGCTTGCCGAAAGGAATGGCTGCGGTGGCACCGTCTACGGTAGGGTACGTTTTCCAAGTGAACAACGTCCCCTTAGGCAGTAGGCCGGTCAGCACAATGATGAGAACGAGGGCAACCGCCGCACCTGCCCCCAGCCTGTAAGCCTGCCGCTTCCGGGCCGGCCTCCATGGCTTGCGGTGAAGCCGGATCCCTGCCAGTAAAGCCGCAGTAGGGAGCAGCGATACCAGCGCGCCGATATATTTCATCCGTGTTGCATCCGTAACGTAGTACTGAAGCGTATCCACCAAGGGCAGCATCCAGATGTTATACAAAGTAAACAACAGCCATTCCATACTGGCGATTCCCGTCTGGGATCCCCGGAGGCTGAAGAAGGTTACGTTCCAGATGACCAGCCCAAGCGCCGGAACGAGCAAGGACCCTGCCGCAGGAAGCCATGCCGGGTGCTGCGATGCGATCTGAGAGACCCGGGTACCGAGCCATACAAATATCATTCCTATGACCGAGCTATAAAGCAGCAGTAGCAGCAGGACACCCGTATCGGACAGCGAAGGCCAGCGATAAAGAAAGTCCGGCTCGTTAGGAACGATGGCAAACCCGCTAAGGAATGTGAACGCACCGTAGATCAAAAAGTACAAAAGCCCGTAGATGAGAATCCAGCCCGCCCGGATCCCCAGCGCCTTAACCCTGCCCGCCATTTACCGGCTTTCGCCTTCCAGCCGTTTCATGAAATCCTCTACGGCACTGTAGCCCTGCTGACGGAGGTACCAGTTGTTCGCCGCCGCCTCAACAAGTCCTGCTACGTCTCTCCCCGGCTGCAGCTGAATTTGCATGTGCGGGATTTGGACATCCATATATTCGGTGAACTTCGGTTCGAGCTCCAAATCGTTATTCAGCGCGTTCTCTTCCCACTTGGTGAGCTCAATGTCCAGCACGATGCGGGTTTCATCCTGGAACGCCTTGCGTCCGTACAACCGGGACACATTGATGAGCCCGATACTGCGAAGAGCCAGAAATTCCTTGCTTGTACCGTTGTGGGTACCGAGAATGGTTTCCGGGCTGATCTTCTTCAGCACGACCAGATCATCGGCAACGAGGCGATGCCCGCGCCGGATCAGCGTGTGAGCGGTTTCGCTCTTGCCGACGCCGGATTTGCCCCGCAGAAGAATCCCGATACCGGAGACGTTGACGCATACGCCGTGAACGGCAATTTCCGGCGCCATCGCCTTGGCCATGAACGTATCCAGCAGATCCAGAAACTTATAAGTCGCTTCCCCGGTACGAAGCAGCGGAATACGTTCCTCCTCGCAATATTTCATTAAATATTTCAAGCCTTCCTGATTGCGGGTCACCACAAAGCAGGGCGGATGGTATTTCACGATGTTGCCGATGCGCTCGTTGCGCTCTTCTTCACTTAGCTTATGGAGGTAGTTGATTTCTTTTCTGCCCAGCACCTGAACATGCGCATGAGAGAAGAAATCGAAGTAGCCGACAAATTCCAGCCCCGGCCGGTAAGCTCGCGGCTTCTCAATCGTGCGGTGGAGCTCCTCCGCCCCTGTCAGCACCTCTAATGAAAAACGGGTAACCAAATCCTGTACTGTGATCGCTTTCACGAATCCATTCTCCCCCTCACACTTCATTCCTGCTACAGTTATTCTACAGCGGCCGGCGTTTCCCTGCTTACACGCCAAAGCGACATCTGCCGGACCTCCATCCTATGTATATGGAGCCCGGACGTCCTCTAATCCACTGCAGCGTAACAAAAAAAGCAGGGAGTCAGAAGGCCGTCCGCCTTTCCTCATCCCTGCCGCAACTCCTGATCTACTTCTTCACCTTATCCTTATGCCGGAAGCGAAGCGCCGACCATTTCTCGTCCACTGCCACGTTGCTGACCGGGCGGTAGTCGGAGATTTCATCCGCCAGCTTCCACAGCGAGTCGCGGTTAATGTCCGTCTTCACCTTCGAGGATTGCTTCGGATAGGTTACCCAGAATACCGCATCCTCCTTCAACAATGCGAGCGCCTGAGGGAATTGCTCCCGCACCTCCGAGCTGCTGCCGACAAACAGCATGACGAATTCATACTTCCCGTCCGCCGTGCGATCCGCTTCGACCCCGAGATCGAAGCCCTCCGGAACAGAGCCGATGACCAGGGCTCGTCCTGTTTTATACTTCAGCTTTTTCAATAATTCTTCGGACACCTTTGCCCACATCCTTCAAGATGATTGATTAGCCCAAAGTATACCCGAAACCGCAGCAGCACATCAATACCGGGCAGGCGATTCGCGGCCGAGGGTTTGGGTTAAGTTTACCTTACGAGATTTGTCACAGTTTTAACCGATCTGTAACAACTTCCAAAGAGACGTCATGCTATTATGGATCCATAAGTGAAATAAATCACAACAACCTTGAACAGATTGTGAATATTTTCTCAATGTGTGTCTTTTTTGTGAAGGGAGTGCTTACCTCATGAGTAAAATTAGGCTAATTGCATTGCCGCTGTCGCTGATCCTGGTTCTGCTGCTTGGCGGCTGCGTACCGAACATGGTGGTTTTCAACCCGCAGGGTCCGGTGGCGCGAAGCATCCTCGACCTGATTAACTGGTCGCTCGTCTGGATGCTGCTGGTTGTTGTCGTAGTGTTCGGATTGTTCGGTTACATTGTGTGGAAGTACCGGGAGAAGCCGGAGAACAAGGACTATGAGCCTCCTAACGAAGAAGGCAGCCTGCTTCTGGAGATTGTCTGGACGGCGATTCCGATTCTCATCATCATTGCCTTGACGATCCCGACGGTCAAGAGCTTATACGACCTCGAAGGTGTTCCGAAGGGCTATGAGGAGAAGAAGCCGATCACGATTCACGTCACCTCGGCCGACTGGAAATGGATCTTCAGCTATCCGGAGCAGGGCATCGAGACCGTCAACTATGTCAACATTCCTGAGGATACGCCGGTGCTGTTCAAGCTGACTTCGGCCAGCACGATGCAGTCCTTCTGGGTTCCTGCACTCGGCGGACAGAAGTATACGATGGGCAAGATGGAGACGCAGATGTACCTCGTCGCCGACCATCCGGGCTCTTACATGGGACGCAACACGAACTTTAACGGCCGCGGCTATGCGGATATGGAGTTTGAAGTGCTGTCGCAGACGCAGAAGGATTGGGACGAATGGGTAGCCGAGGTAGGCCGTACCGCACCGAAGCTGACCGAAGAGAAGTACGAGGAGCTTCTGAAGCCGACGCATCTCGGACGGATGACATTCTCCAACACGCATCTGGCTTGGGTGAACCACGCGGATCCGGACTCGAAGTCATACACCAACCCGGAGCTGTACCAAAGCGGGCATGGGTATAAAGGAAAGATATTCGAAGAAGAAGACAACTACAAAAATAAAGGCACGGAATCGTCTAACCAGCCTGCGCAGACAACGCCAGCTGCACCGGCGACGAAGCCTGCCGTAACTGAGAAATCTGCTGGGGGTGAGCACCATGGGCATTAAATGGAATGAATTCTTCATCACGGGAGATCCGCTGATCTTAGGCTCCCAAATCGCCATTGCATTAACCATGCTCGGCATCGTTGGAGGCGTCACTTATCTTCGGAAGTGGAAGTGGCTCTGGAGAGAGTGGCTGACTACCGTTGACCATAAGAAAATCGGCATCATGTATATTTTGTCCGCCGTGCTTATGTTTTTCCGCGGCGGCGTCGACGGCCTCCTCATGAAGGCCCAAACCTCGCGCCCGGATATGACGTTCCTGGATGCGCAGCACTATAACGAGATTTTCACTACGCATGGTGTCATCATGATTCTGTTCATGGCGATGCCGTTCCTGATCGGTCTTATGAACGTAGTGATTCCACTGCAGATCGGCGCTCGGGACGTAGCCTTCCCGCAGCTGAACGCGCTGAGCTTCTGGCTGTTCTTCAGCGGAGCGATGCTGTTTAATCTCAGCTTCGTCATCGGCGGCTCGCCGGATGCAGGCTGGACTTCCTATTTCCCGCTGGCGGGCAAGGAATTCAGTCCGGGTATAGGAAACAACTATTATGCCGTCGCCCTGCAAATCGCGGGGATCGGTACGCTGATGACCGGGATTAACTTTATCGTCACGATTCTGAAAATGAGAACCAAAGGCATGACGCTGATGAAAATGCCGATGTTTACATGGACGACGTTCATCACATCCGTCATTATCGTCGCTGCGTTCCCTATCTTCACCGTTGCGCTTGCTTTAATGACATTTGACCGCCTGTACGGAACGCACTTCTTCACGCTGTCCGGCGGCGGGATGGATATGCTGTGGGCAAACCTGTTCTGGCTGTGGGGCCATCCCGAGGTGTATATCGTAGCGCTTCCTGCGTTCGGTATTTTCTCGGAGGTTATCTCCACCTTCTCACGCAAAACGCTGTACGGCTACAAGTCGATGGTCGTCTCCATCGTCGGGATCGCCCTGCTTAGTATGCTTGTGTGGGTGCATCACTTCTACACCATGGGTGCCGGACCTGCCGTCAACTCGTTTTTCTCGATTACGACGATGATGATTGCCGTGCCTACGGGCGTGAAGATGTTCAACTGGCTCTTCACGATGCGCAAAGGCCGCATCAAAATGACAACCGCCATGCTGTGGGCGCTCGCCTTCGTCCCATGTTTCGTCATCGGCGGGGTTACGGGCGTCATGCTTGCAATGGCTTCGGCGGATTACCAGTACCACAATACCTTGTTCCTGGTGGCGCACTTCCATTACGTGCTCATTCCGGGCGTTGTGTTCGCGGTGTTCGCAGGCCTGTACTACTGGTGGCCCAAAATGTTCGGTCACATGCTGAACGAGCGCATCGGACGCTGGCATTTCTGGCTGTTCGTGATCGGCTTCAACCTGACGTTCTTCCCGATGTTCTTCCTCGGTCTGAACGGTGCCGTAAGACGCGCTTACACGTTCTCCGCGGAATCCGGCAATGCGCCGCTGTTCCTGCTGTCGGCTATCGGCGCGCTGATTCTTGCCGTCGGCTTCGCGGCCTTCTGCTACAACATCTACTGGAGCCTGCGCTTTGCCAGCCGTCAGGTGCCGTCGGATCCGTGGGATGCAAGAACACTGGAGTGGGCGACCGCTTCTCCGGTGCCGCATTACAACTTCGCCAAGCTGCCTGAGGTGAAGGGCTTGGACGCCTTCTGGCATATGAAGAAAAATAACGAGGGCTTGACCCTGGACCATAAAGAAATTGAAGAGATCCACATGCCTAGCAACTCGGGTCTTCCTATCATCATGAGCGCCGTCTTCGGCGTCGCGGGCTTCTTCCTTGTCTTTGAATGGCATATTGCCGCCGCAGTAGCCGCAATCGGCATCTTCGCCGGACTGATCGTTCGCTCGTTCGATTACAACGAGGGGTACCATGTGCACAAGGAAGAAATCGAACAAACGGAACGCAAGTGGAGAAATCGCAAAGGTGAGGTGAATCGTTATGTCGGCTAACACGGCTCACGGACACGAGAACTCGTCGCTCCCTATGGAATACCGGGATGCGCAGGGACGGATGAATATCCTGGGCTTCTGGATTTTCCTCGGCGCGGAGATTATTCTTTTCGCAACACTGTTCAGCGTATATGGCGTGCTGTTCGACCGGTATGCCGGCGGACCGACGCACAAGGATTTATTTATCATGAAGGATGTCATGATCCAGACGGTGCTGCTGCTTACGAGCAGCTTCACCTGCGGGCTGGCCATTCTTGAAATGCGCCGGAACTCCCTGAAGGGGCTGCTCACTTGGCTGATCATCACGCTCCTCCTGGGCGCAGGGTTCGTCTATATGGAAGTGAACGAGTTCATGCACTACGTTCACGAGGGCGCCACGATGCAAACCAGCGCTTTCCTCTCGAGCTTTTTCGTTCTGCTTGGGACCCACGGACTTCACGTTTCCATGGGGATCGGCTGGGCGATTCTGATCATCATACAGCTGCTTCGCCGCGGCATTACGCCGGTGACGGCACGCAAGACGTTCATTATCGGGCTGTACTGGCACTTCCTTGATGTGGTATGGATTTTCATCTTCACGTTCGTCTATCTGAAAGGGCTGGTGATATAAGATGGAGCGGAAGCAAACGGGGAAATTCCCACTCGGCCATGTGCTCGGATTCCTGCTCTCGCTGCTGATGACCTTCTTGGCAGCCATCGTTGCCCTGAAGACCAATCTCAGCTTCCAGGTCATTATGTGGATTATCGGCACTTTGGCTGTCGTGCAGGCGGGGCTGCAGCTGTTCATGTTCATGCACGTGACCGAGGGAGAGGATAAAAAGTCCCAGGTCATCAACATCGTGTATGGAGTGCTGATGGCCGTTGTGATCGTACTCGGCTCGATCTGGGTCATGTCGTTCGGAGGCGGCGGACACTATCATTAATTGGTTGTCTACGCATAACAACAAGAAAAAAGGGCGCGCCCTTCAGTCTTCGATGACTGGGGTGTGCCCTTTTTCCTCTACCAGTGCAAGCACAAGGCCGAACATATACAGGAAGACGGACGAGATAACAACGCCAATGCCGCTGTATAAGATATAGTCCGCTGTCATATCGGTTGTAAAGAAGCTGGTCAGCACGACGAGCATGCCCGCGATGCAGATGGCCGGTGCGACCCGATTCGTGAACTTCAGCGATCTCGCTTGGTTGTCGGTCATAATCCTCACTCCTTCAAAGGATAGGTGGATACGCTTACCTTCTATTGTATGCACGTTCACAGTTTTGTCAAACCTTATTTTTCACAAAACGTACAAAAATAGTTGGTAACCCGATCCAGAAATCCTGCTTGCGGCCCCTTATTACTTATGTCATAATTGACATGCTATGTAACCATTATCCCTGCCGCAATGGAGAAGTGATCTAGTGTTCCGTCGTGTTCACCAATTGTACGCTGCCCACCGAAACCGCGAATGGTTCTACTTGGTCCCGCTGATGCTGTTCGCGCTGTTCATGCGATTTCGCCACTTGTATCGAGTGTACTATTCCCCTGCGGGCCTGCCCCACTCCGACGACAGCAAGTGGTATCTGGATTACGCCTACCGTCTGCTGAATGACTTTCAAATCGGCTTGACCATTAATGATATTTTATATTTTGGATATAATATACTCCTCACCGTACTTCTAGGGCTTCTCAAAAGCCAAACGGCCATTATTTTCCTGCAATGCCTGGTTTCCGGCTTGTCGGTATTTTTTGTATATCACATCGCGCTGAAGCTGTTCAACCGTACGACAGCGGTTGTTGCTTCCCTGTTCTATGCTAATTCCTGGGGCGTCTCAATCTGGTCCATGTACATCCTGTCCGACAGCTTCTTCATCAGTCTGCTGCTCGCATGCGTGTACTTGCTCTTGGTTGCCTTCGAAACCCGAAGACGCAAGGACATCCTCCTCTTCGCTCTAAGCGCATTGTATATGCTCATCTTCCGGCCGACCGGGGTCGTTTCTTTGGCGTTTATTTTCCTGTACATCCTGATTCGCCTGCCCCAGCCTGCTGTACGCGCCTTTCTTGCGAGGTACAAATGGCTGCTCGGGGGCGGTACGGCGACTGCATTGCTCGCTGTCCTCGTGCTCTTGTTCACCGGCAAGCTGGACCCCTTCGTCGGCTCCCTGCAGTTCAACGCCAAAATGGTGCTGTACAACGTCTACGCCCACGGCTGGATTTATGATAAGGCCACGCCTTATGATTATTTTTACAAGCCGGATTATGCAATTAATATATTGAACAGCTTGGTTTTAAGTTTTATAATCAATAATTGGGACCATGTGTCTATCTTATACGGGAAACGAATGATCGGCTTTCTCGGCTGGTGGGTGTGGAATGTCCGTTTGACGAGCCTTTCCGGCATCCTCAGCTTTGCCTGGCACCTGCTTCCGACCGTGCTGTTTCTTACCGGAACGGTAGCCGCGATCAAGAACGGGCTGTTTCGTAAGGCATCCATTGTCTGGTTATCCGTCTTGGCCGTCTTCCTATTTTGTATTTTCTTATTCATCGATGGAATGTACAGGTATAAGGCACCCGCATTGCCGTTCCTAGCCATTGCGGCTGCTTATGGGACCGACAGAATCATTCAAGGCATTATTGTGTTTTCCAAAAAATTTGCGGGGATGCTGACATTATGGAACAAGAAAAAATTTTGATCGTCATTCCGGCCTACAATGAGCAGAACAACATCTTGAAGGTCATCACGGATATCCGCACAAGTCTTCCTCATGCCGGCATTCTGGTGATCAACGACTGCTCCAAGGACAGCACGTCTTCCGTAGCACGGACGGCTCCCGGCGTTCATGTCGTGGACCTTCCGTATAATCTGGGGATCGGCGGCGCGGTGCAGACCGGCTTCAAGTTCGCCAATAACCGCGGCTATGATTATATGGTTCAAATCGACGGGGACGGCCAGCACATGGCCAAAGAGGTAGAGAAGCTGTATCACGCCATGCAGCGCACAGGCAGCGACATGGTGATCGGTTCGCGCTTTCTTGATATTCGCTCGTTCCGAACCTCCTGGTCCCGCCGCATGGGCATCAAGGTGTTCTACTACCTGTTCCGCATGCTGATTCAGACCAAGGTGACGGACAGTACGTCGGGCTTTCGCATGTATAACCGCAAGAGCATTGAATTGCTTAGCCGGATTTACCCGGACGACTACCCGGAGCCGGATGCCATCATCGTTCTGAACAAGCACAACCTGCAAATCTGCGAAGTCGGCGTGGAGATGAGAGAGCGCGAGCACGGCGAATCCTCCATTACCCCGCTGAAGAGCCCTTACTATATGGCGAAGGTGATCCTGTCGATCTTCTTTTCCTATACCAGAACTAGGTGGTGAAAGCGCTATACAAGCCGAACATCTATACAGTGTACAGCTGATGGGCGTAGCGTTTAGTCTGACCATGATCATTTCCGTTTTCTTCATGGTTAGAGCGCGCATGATTCGAGAGAAGTATGCCCTCGTCTGGTTCCTGATCGGACTCTTCACGCTGGTGATGTCCGTATTCCGGGACCTGATCGACTGGTTTTCCGACCTGATCGGCGTCGATTATGCTCCTTCGGCTTTCTTTGCGATCTTGATCGTTTGCGCTTATCTGCTGCTTCTGAATATGAGCGTCAGTATCTCCGGCATCAAGATGCATAATAAAGCCCTGACCCAAGAACTCGGATTAACAAAGCTTAAGCTCGAGGAGCTTGAGAAGAAAATAAATGAGGCGGGATTATAATTAATTATTTGATTCTTCTGGCCAGCGTCAGCATGACGGTGCTTGCCAGCACCCTGCTGAAGATCGGCAGCAAATCGATTCACTTCGAAGGCGCGTTATGGGGCATTCTTATGGGCTACATCACCTCGCCGCTCATTATCGCGGGCTTCGCCTCGTATGCGGTAGGAGCCGTGCTCTGGGTCTATTGCCTTGCTAAGTTTGACCTCAGCTATGTCACCTTCGTTTCCAGCTTTCAATACGTACTGCTGATTGCAGTATCCCTGCTTGTGTTCCATGAACACATCAGTCTGATGAAATGGTCCGGCACGGCATTCATCATGATCGGTGTCATCCTGTGGATGAAAGGATAGTGCACCGATGTTCCAATGTGTAGCTTATACCGAAGCCATGAAGGAAGCGTGGGATCGCTATGCGCTTTCGCAAGGCACGATATATCATACGACCGCCTTCCGGCAGCTGCTGATCGATTCCTTCGGTTATCAGTGCAGGTATCATGCGGTTATAGATGAGCGCGGAAGCATCCAGGCGCTGATTCCTCTGGTTGCAGGCCGCAACCTCGGTCTGAGACGCATCGGTGTCTCATTGCCCTTTATCAACTACATGGACCTC
The DNA here is from genome assembly GCF_030167925.1 of Paenibacillus silviterrae. Lineage (GTDB taxonomy): Bacteria > Bacillota > Bacilli > Paenibacillales > NBRC-103111 > Paenibacillus_G > Paenibacillus_G silviterrae. The sequence continues at coordinate 4,288,862 of NZ_JASKUT010000001.1, read as the reverse complement.
TGTGCGGCGTCGGACGAAGCGCTGCAGGCTGCTGCCGATTCGCTCAAGCGGCTTCGGGAGCAGGACAAGCTCGCCTACGTAGAGCTTCGCCTGAAGGAGGACCGTCTGCCCGATGCCTCGGGATGGAAGTCTCATCTGCACAATCACACCTTTGTGCTTCCTCTCTATGAGGATGAAGAGCAGGTGCTTGCCCTTTCGACCGGCAGCAACCGCAACCACGTGCGCAAAACCTATAAGAACGGATGGTTTACCTCATCCTTCGATCCGGGGCATCTCCCGGAATTTTACAAGGTATATGTCCGGCGAATGAAGCAGCTGGGCTCCCCGGCGCCGAAGCTGCGCTTCTTCGAAAGATTCTTTGAGCTCCTGCCGGACAACGCCTTCCTGTTGACGATTCACGATTCGTCGGCTGGACAAGTCGTCGGCGGCATGCTTCTAATTTCAAGTCCCGGCAACGCCACCCTGTATTACCCTTACGGGGCCAATCTTGTAGAGTACAACAATAAGTATTTGAACAACTACATGTACTGGGAAGCCATAAGGTTCGGCATCCGCAGCGGACTGAAGTCGCTTGACCTCGGACGCTCGCAGACCGGCTCGGGCACTTACAAGTACAAGGAGCAATGGGGTGCGAAGCCCGAGCAGCTGACGTATCTCATCTATGACGGAGACGGCAGCTCAAGCCACCCCGGTCCGCCCGACAAGGAAAGTCTCCGCTTCTTTATCGAGCTGTGGAAGAAAGCGCCAAGCTTTATTACCGATTCCGCAGGGAATTATCTGATCAAGTACCTTATGCCTTAGGCAGCACGGAAGGATGCACAGTAACCATGAGTTCGAACCATAACAGTTGGAAGCAATATTTTGATAACAAAGCGGAAACGCACGGCGCCTCGGTTAAGTCCTCCGATTACTTCGACGACGAAAGCTTCTTCATGCAGCGGGACAACACCCTTCGTTGGCTGGGTGAGCTGAAGGACGCCGAGGTACTGGATGCCGGCTGCGGCGTCGGTGCATTCAGCGAGCCGCTTGTGAAGCACAATACCGTCTACGGCGTAGACTTCTCCGTGAAAAGCCTCGAGTTCGCAGCCAAGCGAGGGCTGGTGACGATGTCTGAGGATCTGACGGCGCTCCCCTTCGAGCAAGGCAAATTCGACGTGGTGATGTGCATCGGCGTCATTCAGCTCATTGAAGAGTATCGTAAGGTGCTGGATGAGCTGAGCCGGGTGACGAAGCCGGGCGGTACGCTGCTGATCCAAACCCTGCATAAGGGCTCGGTTCAAAGGAAGCTGCTTCGCCTGTTCGAGAAAACGAAAAAATTCGATCGTATGTATGCGATGAACGAGCTGAAGCAAGTATTCGAGCAGAACGGCTTTGAGAATATCGAGTTTCTCAAAATGTACCATCCGTTCAAATTTACGACCAAGGGCAGCTCTACCGGGTCGCTATCCGACCTGTTCTGCACCTCGTTCGCCATTAAGGGGCGTAAACGAAAGTGACTAAGACCGGCATCGATAATATGCTTACGTTCGATATAGAGGAATGGTTTCACGCGAACTATGACCACATCAACCCTGATGATTATCGGGGCAAAGGCTCCAAGTTCCGCGCGCATATGGATTCGCTGCTGCAGCTCTGCAGCGATACCGGCTGCAAGGCCACCTTCTTCACGCTCGGCTGCATCGGCGAGGACTATCCCGATGTTGTGAAGGCCATTGCACGTGAGGGGCATGACGTGGCTTCCCACGGCTACGGCCACCAGCTTGCCTATAAGCAGACGATCGGGGAGTTCAAGGCAGACGTTGCCAAATCCGTCGCCATCCTCGAGGATCTCACCGGAACGAAGGTGCTGGGGTACCGCGCTCCCTCCTGGTCGATCGTGGAGAGTAATCTGCACTACCTCACCGCTCTGGAGGAGCTTGGGATGGTGTATGATGCGAGCATCTTCCCCGTAAAAACGTTCCTGTACGGGATTCCGGATGCCCCTCAGGACATTCACAAGCCCAAGGTCAACGGCAAGGAGCTTGGCATTTATGAAGTACCGATGTCCGTCATGCAGGTGCTTGGGCGGAATATCGGCTACTCCGGCGGCTTCTACTTCCGCTTCTTCCCGAGACTGCTGATCAAACAAGCGATCCGCTCTGCGAACCGCAATGGCAAGAGCTCTATCGTCTATCTGCACCCTCGTGAGATCGATGCCACAGAGCAGAAGCTCAGCTTGCCGGCTAAGGAAGCATTCATCCATTATTACAACGTCGGCGGCACCGAGGCGAAGCTCGACAACATCCTGCGCAGCTTCCGCTTCACGTCGATCTCCGAGCATTTGCGCAAGCAGCATGGGGTCATGCTGTGATTCTAACCTTTTTCTATTTGTATGTGCCTAGATTATCGCACGGGAATATGAATCGTAGTTGAAGGAAACCTGAAAATTTGCTGAAAGCTCGCAGTTCGGCTCTGGCGATCCTGGCTATAATAGAAAAGCACCGATGTCTCCTTTGGCGGAGGAATCGGTGCTTTCTTATTACTGCAGGCCCTTGTAAAGTGCCGTCAGCAGGTCGCGGTTCGCGTTATCCTGCGGCAGCGTCCAGATCATCGCTCCGGCAATACCGGTATTCTTGATATAAGCTGCCTTGTAGCCCATGGATTCCGGATCATCGTAGCTGATAAAGCTGGTTCCGTTGAACAGATACGGTACCTTCGAGGCCGTATGGAAATATCTTGTATACCCCTGATTCAAATATTTCGCCACGATCTCGTCATAGGACAAGGAGGTCCCGCCGGAGTACGTTTGGTATAAACCGTTATTGCTATTCTTGACGTTATCATATTTGTAGCCGTAGAACGGAACCCCCATGACCAGCTTGCCTGCCGGTACGCCTGCATTCAGATACAGCTGCACGGCATCCTGCACGCCCATGTCGTATGCGAAGCCGCTGGCCGGATCCTTGTACAGAGGCGCGTTAAGGCCTGTCTTCGACTCCCAGGTGCCATGAATGTCATAGCTCATGATGTTGACGAAATCTACGGAAGCCTGCAGCTTGCCGGCCTCAACATTATTGAGATAGTAGGACCCTGCTGCTCCTGCAAAGCTGAGTAGATATGTCTTGCCGTCCTTCGCCTTCTGGGCATCCAGCTTCTCGCGAAGCTTCTGCATCAGTAACGTGAAATTCTGTTTGTCCTCCGGACGGCGCACATTATCCGGCATACCGCCAGATACCGGGTATTCCCAGTCAATGTCCACGCCATCGAAGCCGTATTTCAGGAGAAAAGCGACTACGCTATCAGCGAAGGCCGTGCGGGAAGCATCCGATAGAGCCACGTCGGAAAATTTGCCGGACCACGACCAACCCCCAACGGAGATCAGCGTCTTCAGATGAGGATACTTTTGCTTCAGCTTAAGCAGCTGATTGAAATTCCCGAAGAAGGGCTCGGTACCGGTATCGTCAGGAAAGCGCTTCTCTATGTCGGCATACGAATCACCCACGGCGATCTTCAGATCGGGGCCGATGTTCGCAAAAGCATAATTGATGTGGGTCAGTTGCGACCCGTCCAAATCGGCAACTTGCTTGCCGCTGTATGTAGACCAGCCGGAATAGTAGCCAATCACCGCCTTCGCCGCCGATGGCGTCGGAGTTGGGGTCGGAGTTGGACTCGGTTCCGGCGCAGGAGCGGTAGGGGTGACTAAGGTGGTCACTGTAACAGCATTGCTGGATGGTGATACGTTCCACGCCGCATCCGCTGCCTTTACACTGAATGAATATGTCTTACCTGGGCTTAACCCCGTCACGGAATAGGAAAGGGATGTAGTTTTCCCCTTCAGTGTCGTCCCCTGATATACCCAATAATCGGCGACCTTCACATTATCGGTTGCGGCGTTCCAAGCCAAGGCTGCCGTTGTCTCGGTAACGCCGGTTACCTTGAGTCCTGTAGGAGCGGTGGGGGCTTGCTTATCCTTTGCGGCATAAGCATGAGGAGTGACGATGGAGAAGACGAGTGCAACAATCATAGACACGACAAAAACATAACGAAAAGCTAGGTTTGTTCTCAAGCTGCTTCCTCCCTAATCTAGTTGTTGACCTACACTAGCTTTATCGGAAGAAAGGAACGCAGCGGAGATAGAGCGGAGGTACTGTAATTTATGGAAGCAGGGTATAGGTATTTGGATGCTTTCACAGAAGCCTTTTAGGCAGAGAGCCGCATCTGCAAGAAAGAAAGGGAGCCACGGCATGATGCCGGGCTCCCAATTTTCTATATGCTGTTACACCTGGAACGCACTCACCTTATCCTGCAGCTCTTCCGCCGTGGCGGCCAGCATAGCGGCGGAAGCCGCCATCTCCTGTATGGAGGCCGTCTGCTGTTGTGAAGAAGCGGCAACATCGTGAGTATTGGCCGCGATGGCAAGGGTCATTGCTTTCATCTGCTCAATCGCCGAAACGACTTGTGCCGCATCATCGGCTAATTGAACAATTCGGGCGGAAACCTCTTGAGACTGCGAAGAGACATGCTGAATGGATTGATGGATATCGGCAAAGGCCGTACCTGCGTCATTAACAAGGGAGATGCCCTCTTTGACCGCAGTATTGCCCTCCTCGACCGAGTTTGAAGGACACTTCTCGTAATCATTCCCTTACCCGCTTGCGACTTCTCCGAGGAGTCACCCGCACTCATAGTAACGCTTTGTACGCTCTCCGAAATCTCCGCCATTTGGCTGGTCATCTCCCGAACAATGCCGAAGCTCTGTGCTGCTCGTTCGGATTCCACCTCGGAGGCTGCAGCTACCTCCGAGATGGATTCGGAGATCGACATTGAAGTTTGCATCGTCTGCTCAGAGCTAGCGGTCAGCTGCTCGGAGGCTGCTGCGACGGTTTGCGAAACAAGCGCAACGTCGGTGATGATAGATTTGAGGTTGCCCACCATGACCTGGAAGTCCGCTGCAAGTGCTCCTACCTCGTCCCGATTCTTGACCGGCAGCCCGACCGCCTGGAGATCACCTGCGGCAATCCGCGAAGCCTCTTGCGCGACCCTTTCGATCGGCTTGCTGATATGTCTCGATAGAATCCAGCTAACGGCCAAGCCGACGAGCAATGCAATCGACACAGTCACGGCGAGATACGTAAGAACGACGTTAGCGCCGCTGTTGTAGTCCATGTAGTACGAACCCGCGCAGATAACCCATTTCCAGGTCGACTACATTTTACTACAAACTTTTCTAGTTTTTTTGTGTCACCAAATGTTTCCATGAACCTATTTTTCGTATAAGAAACGCCCCTGTCGAAGCCCTTTAAAGTAACTTTTTAGGAAGCTTTCTGTATTGGTGCCTTCCCGCATTTGCGCAGCTTTTTCCCACGAAAAAACCACCGTCTGCCCTCAGACGGTGGTATCGTTCGAATTCGCTGTATCTACATCAATGACATCCAATAAGAACACGAAGATCGGTATGCCCAGGATCAAGCCCCAGATCCCCATGTAATGCTCAGAGAAAATTAACACGATGAAGGTATAGAACATCGGGAGGTTCATTTTGTGTGACATCAGCTTGGGGTTGAGGAAGTACCCTTCCAGAAAGTGCAGCACCGCGATCACCACCAAAACATAGATCACCAACGTCACGCCGCCCAGGTTATAGCCGATGATACATAAAGGAATTAAGGAAATCAGAAAGCCGGCAACCGGGATTAAGCTGAGCAGAAAAATCATGATCGACAAGGCGAATAAGTATGGAAAGCCCAGAATCCATAAGCCGATCACGGTAAATACCGTATTGAACAGCGCGATAAGCACCTGCGCCTCGATCACTTTGCCAAAGGAGAGAATAAACTTCTTCCCGAAGTACTCCAGCTCCTCGTACAGCCAAGAAAGCTTACTTGCCCTAAGTCTGGTGGTGAACGAGACGACCCGATTCTTCTCGAGGATAAATACAAGGCTCAAGATGGTAGCCATTACGAAGGTCGTTCCCCAATTGCTGATTCTCAGGATATAGTCGAAGCTGTGCTTGACGTAGGATTGCAGGTCCAAATCCTTCACATAGCGGTAAACGAACCGAGCCACTTCATCCTGAGGCATCGGCATGTTATTCAAGCCTACCAGCAAGTCCTTAAGCTGCTTCGCCTGAATGAATACCTTGGGCCAATAATTAATAATGGCGGTAACCAGCATGGTCACCATAGCCGCGTACAGAAAGATGATGATCACTTTGCTGTTGATGACGACGAATTTGCTTAAGCGCTTCGATAACGCCTTCTGGAAGCTGTTCATGATGTAGGCGATCAGGAAGGTTAATAGAACCAAATTCAGCATATCTCTGATACTGAAAAGCAGCAGGCATATCACCGCCAGGATGATAAATCTTCGCACCGTTAAATCCGCTAGAAACCGCTTTACTATTTCCATCCGTTCAACCCCATCTATGGTAGCGTTCCTCCTTAGTCTACCGCATTCAAAATGGTCAATGCAATAAAGTTGTGAAGATTGTTGAATCCTGGGACGAAAATATCACGCTAGGGCAAAAAGATGGTATATAATGAGAAGAAAGTCCTATTTATACGTAAGAGATTGGGTGAACCTATCATGCCGCATACAAAGAGAAACCGGAGAACGCTGCGTAAGCGTGTGCGCCGGCTGATGTATTTTTCGACATTGATCAACATCTTGGTGTTCGGGGTGATTCTTCTGGTGATCGTCACCCAGATGTTCCGGCCGCTGTCGGAGACCGCCGCTAAATTTATTGGCAGCAGCATCGCGCGGGATATGAACTCCCCTGCCTTCCTGAATCAATTCGGCATTGCTGGCCTAGAGCAGTTCGATCCTGCTGCGGATAGTGCTAAGCAGTGGATGAAGACCCATCTGGAGGATGTGGCCACCCAAGAAAAGTTCATCTATGCCATGCATAGGGACGAACACGGGGTTTGGGGCGAGAAGCGGCACGACATCATACTCCTCGAGGTACGGATTCAGGACCGGGTCCTGTTTTCCAACGTGCAGGACGTTACGTCTACGCTTGAGGAGACAGGCCCTTGGGTAAGCAAGATCGTCGAGCTCTACAATATTGAATCGAAGCACCCGTTAGTGGATGCTCAAGGAGAGACGATCGGCAGCGTAACCGTGGGCATTAATCCGCTTGTGGGCTTCGGGCTGCTCATGGCGGCCGTCGCCTCACTGCTGCTGCTGATCATTGTCGTTCTGTTCCTGTCCAAGCTGGTCAGCTCTCTATTTACCCTGCCGATTATTGCCCCGATCGACCAGCTGGAATGCACGATGAAATCGCTCGCCTCCGGAGAAGACGTCGAAACGACGATCAGCTCCACGGTCAAGCTGAAGCGCCCCCTGCGCGAAATCGAATCGCTCATTGATTCCACAAATACCATCATGGGGAAAATGAAGAGCTACACCGAGCTTATGAGAGATCAGAATGAAGAGCTCGAAGCCCAGAAGCTGGAGCTGGAATCACAGCGGGATGAGATGGAGGCGCAGCGGGATGAGCTCGAGGCGCAGAAGGAGGAGCTCCTCCGATCGCAGGAGCATATCCAGGAGGCGAAGCGCAAGCTCGCCCTTCAGGAGAAGTCGCTGCGCAGCCTGCTGAACAACGCAGGGCAGGGCTTCCTCTCCTTCGGCGCGGATCTGCGCGTTCGCGAGGAATACAGCCTGGAATGCGTGAAGCTCTTCGGGGCAGGATTAGCCTCCCGCCCGTTCCCCGAGCTGATTGCTCCCGCTGACACGGAACAAATGACCTTCCTTAGGAACCTCCTCAGCAAGCTGTTCCAGGAAACGGAACCGGCCAAACGCGGATTATATGTGCCGCTGCTCATCGATGAGATTCAGATCGATAACCGTCATATCCAGCTGGAATACAAAATGATCCCGGAGACGGAGCCCGGGGACGGGGAATCCTGCATGGTCATCCTGACCGACGTGACGGAGAAGCGGCTCTTGCAAAGCCAGATGGAGCAAGAACGCAATACGCTCAAGATGGTAGTGAAGGTGGTGGTCGGCTATAACGACTACTCCGAATTGGTCCGTGAGTATAAGGAATTTACCGGCGAGCGCGTAAATGCCTTATTCAGCGAGGAGGTACCGCTGGATGCGGCTCTGTTCGAGCTGTTCCGGCAGCTGCATACGTTCAAGGGCAATTTCGCCCAATACGGCCTGACCTACGCTGTGGATCAGCTTCATGAGGCGGAAACCATCGTAGCAGAGCTATGCAAAGCCTCCGATACGCAGTCGCTGGAGGAGGTGCGGTCCGTGCTGGCCGGCTTCCGGATGGGCGAATGGCTGGAACCGGAGCTGGAGGTTCTTCAGAGCTTCCTCGGCGATACGTTCTTCGGGCAGGATAATGTCCTGTTTATCGATAAAACGAAGATTGTGGAGATTGAGAAGAAAATGGTCGCCACCCTCTCGACCGCGGATTGCCAGGTGCTGCTGCCCGAGCTTCGGAAGCTGCGCTTCAAGCCGTTTAAAGAGCTGCTGCGCAGCTATCCTGAATATACGGCAGGGCTGGCGGAGCGTCTTGATAAGATGATCGAGCCGTTCGAGATCGAAGGCGATGAGGTGCTGTGCGATTCCGAAAAGTATGCCGACTTTGCCCGCTCGCTGGTCCACGTGTTCCGCAATATGGCGGATCACGGCATTGAGTGCTGCAACGAGCGGGAGGCCCAAGGCAAGCCGGAGCTGGGCCGCATCCGCTGTGAGGTTCGACAGGAGGAGAATACGATTCGGGTTACCGTCAGCGATGACGGACGAGGCATTTCGGCGGAGCTGGTGAAGGCTAAGGCGATCGCCAAGGGATTGATCATAGACGAGGCCGCCGCCGCGATGTCGGAGGAGACGCTGCGGGAATTCATCTTCCATGAGCAGCTTAGCACGAAAGAGGACATTACCGAGCTATCCGGCCGTGGGATCGGTCTCTCGGCGGTGAAGCTGGAAACCGAACGTCTCGGCGGCACCGTAGAGGTGGCTACAGAAGTCGGGCAAGGTACCTCCTTCACATTCCGCCTGCCGTTCGAGGCTGTGTCCGAGGTTCCGCAGCTGGAGGCTGTTTCCATGATGACTCCGCTGGCCGAGACGGCAAAGCAGTTCTTCCGGGAGCAGGTCGGTCATTCGCTTGATGCGCAGACCCCGTTCCAGCTCAGTGCGGAAGATAAGGTATCCCTTCGGAACATCACAACCTTCATTGGCGTGAAGGGGGCGCTTGAGGGCAGATTCGTCCTCACGATGGACGAGTCTTTGGCCTCCGCAACCGTTCGGTCCCTTGTTTACGGCAGCCTTAGTGATGAAGAGGAGCTGCAGCTTGCCGAGGACACGCTCGCCGAGGCATCCAACATCATCCTTGGCAATTCGATAAGCCGTTTCCCCGAGCTGGAGCCTTACATCGTCATTGAGCCTCCGATTACGCTCCAAACCCCGGGCGCTTCGGTCAAGTATGCCGACGCCGCGATATGGACCTGCCGAATGGCGGGCGTGGCCGGTTCTTTGCAGCTCAGCCTGATTTTAACCAAGAAACCTGATCTTTCGTAGGAGGAGTCCTTATCCCATGGCTACAATATTAATCGTTGATGATTCGATCTTAATGCGCCGCAATCTCAAAATGATGCTCACTGAAGCAGGACATCAAGTGGTGGCTGAAGCTTCCAACGGCATCGAAGCTTATAAGGAATACGCCAAGCATATGCCGGACCTGGTCACCATGGATATCACAATGCCTGTCATGAGCGGCATCGATGCGGTGAAGAAAATTATCGCTACTTACCCGGCGGCCAATATCATTATGATTTCGGCGCTGGATCAGAAGAGCATGGTGTTCGAGGCGATTCAGAACGGCGCCAAGCACTATATCCTTAAACCGATTACGATGGACAAAATATTGGAGACGATCGACGACGTGCTCAAAATTCATCGCGAGGAGCAGCAGGCCGCCAAAGCGGAGACTGCGGCCGGCGCGACCGCTCTACCGGAGGCCGGAGCGCCGGCCTTTGCCATCGAGAACAAGAATGGCATTTTCATTGTCACTGCGTTCGGCGGAATTAGCGCTGAAGAACTCGATTCCATCGGAATGGCAGTGCAGGGCTTCCTGTTTCTGAAGCCGCTCAAAGTGGTGTTCCACTTCCATGACAGCATCGATTCGATGGACGGCGATTTGTTAGCGCGATTCGAGCAGTTTAGCTCCAGCATTACCGGAGCCGGCGGTACTGCTAAGGTGGTCTGCAGGGGCAAGGCATTGACGCAGCAGCTGAAGGAGCTCAATCCCGAGCTGTTCGGCAAGGTGTACACCGATATTTCGCAAATTATTTTGTAACCATAGACTTGATTGAAAAGAGGATCAGCCTTGACGCAGAACAAGAAGACAACCGTAGATCCTACAGCGCTTGCTGCCGCTTATGAACGCTTCGTGCCCAGCACGCTGCTCCGCTTTCTAGAGCAGTCCTCGATGGACTCCGTGCGGCTCGGAGATCATCGGCAGATGGGGATGACGGTGCTGTTCTCCGACATCCGCTCCTTCACGGATCTGTCGGAGCGGCTGACTCCGGAGCAAAACTTTCGCTTCCTCAACTCCTATTTGTACCAAATGGAGCCAACCGTTACCGAGCATGGCGGGGTCATCGATAAGTTCATCGGCGATTCCGTCATGGCGCTGTTCGACGGTGGAGCGGACGGCGCCGTAAGATCGGCGCTCGACATGCTGCGTAGACTGTATGAATATAACCTAGGGAGACTGCGGGCGGGCTATGTGCCGATCCGCATCGGCATCGGTCTGAATTCGGGACCGGTGATGGTGGGGATTGTCGGAGGGCGAGAGCGTATGCAGGCTACGGTGATCGGCGATGCCGTGAACCTGGCTTCGCGGATCGAGGGGCTGAACAAGCGGTACGGCACATCGCTGCTCATCACGGAGCCAACCCGCCGCTCGCTGCAGCAGCCGGAGGACTTCTGCTTACGACTTATCGACCATGCCGCGGTGAAGGGCAAGCTGGAGACCGTCCCGATCTACGAAGTATTCGACGGCGATCCGACGGACATCCGTCAAGGGAAGCTGGAGACGCTGCCTCAGTTCAATGAAGCGCTAAGGCTCTATATGCACAATCAGCCGGGTGAGGCCCGCGAGCGGTTCAGCCAGGTAGTGGAGCGAAACCCGTATGATTGGGTGGCGAGACACTTTGTCCGGCTGTGTGCGCCGGAGGGCCGGATTTGGACGGAGGCCGCCTATGACGACAGCTCCCTTGAGCTGACGGTGCGGCAGCTGATCGTATATGGCGAAGTGGAAACGGAGCCGGGTGCCAGCGGGAGCTCTGCGCGGTTCACCCCCGCTATGCTGGCTCCGCTGCTGGACGCCGTCCGCATGTACTTGCCTTATCGGACCGGCTTCGGCGCCATGGAGGAAACAGCGTATAGGGGCGGTCCCGCCGGGCTGGAGGAGCAGTCGGTGTTCCTGGAGCTGCGGGGCTGCTGGAACGGACTCTTTGTGCTGTCCGCCGATCCGATTGCCCAAGAAACCTTGCTCCAGTCCATGATAGGAGAAAGCATTCATGCTCTACCGATCGATGCCGAAGAACGTCCGGCCTACCTGACCGATGCCGTCAAGGAAACCGCCAATCAGCTAATCGGGAACGCACTGAAGCTGTTCGAGCCCCATGAATCTTTCGTACAGCTCAGCCCGCCGGTGGCTCAGCTTACGCCCGACGCCCGGCTTCGTTACGATACGAGCCGCATCTGGGGCTCACGCTTCGTCTCGCCGGGACAAGGCTGTGTCGCTGTTTATTTTCTGGAGTATCGGCAGTAGGAGAGCTCACCATTTGATTTGTTTCACCAGCCGGATCATCCGCTCCCGATCCTCCTTGGAGACGGGCCACGTACGGAGCTCCTCACACACTCTCGCGAGATTCGTATATCCCTTTGCCAAGCCGTTCAGGCGCGCCGCCAAGGTAGCCCGGGTCAGCTCCTCCGCGGACGGGTATAACGAGGCAAGCTTCGTGATCGCATCGGGATACCGTTTCAAATAATATTTCTGATGGCGCTCCTCCGCCGTATAAAACGCGGTGAGAGGAGCCACCTCCGTGTCCGGTCTGCCCTCTCCCTGTGCCTCTATGTCGTTCAGCACCCGTTCAATCGCCCCCAGCTGATCGGCATCGTGATACAATACCAGCGACTGATACTGCCTTCCTTTATACTCATTGATGTTGATCGGCTTGTGGCTGCTCCAGAACAGCTCTAGAAGCGCCTCCAACGACAGCCTCACCGGATCGTACTCGATCTGGACCGCCTCCGAATGGTCCCCCATCTCCCGATAGGTCGGATGCTCCGTAGTTCCTCCCGCATACCCTACCCGAGTCCTTATGACCCCTGCCAACTGCCCGAACAAGGCATCCGGACTCCAGAAGCATCCCATCCCGAGCGTAATCGAATGGCTCTCGGTACCGTTCATTGTCGGCTACCTCCCTTTGACTCCGTTAGACTTGGTATTACTTAGTATGACCGCCGATCTCGGATAGAATCAGCCGGTGATACATCCGATTGTTCTTGTGCGCGGTTTACTGCGAGTGACGATCTGACTGCTGCAATTCGACTTGCTCGACTTCAAAAGCATACACGGGGCATGACAAATATGCTACTATTTGGCTTGAGATCATTTTCTAAAGTGAGAGGAGCCATGGAGCCCATGATAGTTACAGTCGTAAAGGTATATGTGAAAGAGGAGCATGTGGAGGAATTTATTGCTGCCACATGCAAAAACCATAAAGGCTCCGTACAAGAGCCCGGGAACCTCCGGTTCGACGTTCTGCAGCATCGGGATGAGCCAACCTGCTTCACTCTGTACGAAGCTTATGAATCCGAGGAAGCGGCGGCCAAACATAAAGGAACCGCACATTACTTGGAGTGGAGAGATACCGTTGCCCCTTGGATGGCGAAGCCGCGGGAAGGAACGGCCCACCGGGTGATCGCGCCTGCGGAGAAGTCCCAATGGTGATGAACTCCTTTTTGTTTGCAGGCACCCCCGGGATCACTTTTGGCTGTGGGGCGGCAGGGAAGCTGCCTGAGGTGCTGCCGCAGGGAACACGTCGCATTCTGTTCGTGACGGGCAGCTTCCCAAGGACGAACGCGGCGGTATGGGAGCAGATCACCGCGCTGCTTGCCGAGAAGCAAATGACATACGAGGTAGCCCATATCCATTATGAACCGACGGTAGAATGGGTGGATGACGTCGTGGATCACTACCGGTCCTCTGGGATCGATGCCGTTGTTGCCGTCGGCGGAGGAAGCGCCATGGACGCGGGCAAAGCCGTATCCGCCATGCTGCGTACCGAACCGGGAGATACGGTCCTCCATTACTTGGAGGGGCAGCCGACTTATCGGCCGCACAGCGGTAATAAAGTGTTCTTCGTGGCGGTCCCTACCACTTCAGGCACAGGCAGCGAGATGACGAAGAACGCGGTCATTTCCATCAGCGGGGGCTTCAAACGTTCCATCCGACATGATCGCTTCATCCCGGATGCGGCGATTGTGGATGGACGGCTCACCATCAGCTGTCCGAGGTCGGTGAAGGCCTCCAGCGGGCTGGATGCGCTGACCCAGCTGATCGAATCCTACGTGTCGACGAAGGCTTCCCCATTGACAGATGCTCTTGCGCTATCCGGTATCGAAGCGGCTGCGGGGAGCCTGCTGCCGATCTGCACGGATGCGGCAGCTCAGGATGAGGTCCTGCACGGGCAAATGGCCTATGCCTCCATGCTGTCGGGGATTACGCTCGCCCATGCGGGGCTCGGCCTTGTGCATGGCTTTGCCTCCCCGCTCGGAGGCAGCTTCCCGATTCCGCACGGCGTCATCTGCGGGACCCTGCTCGCCGAGGTTACGAAGCGTAACGTGGAGCAGCTGCTGCAGTCCGGGACGGAGCAGGCTGCAGAGGCGTTGGCCAAGTACGCCAAGGTCAGCAGGCTGCTGACGGGCCATGCGGACGGCGATCTCGCCGGAGCTTGCAGACGCTTGGTCGAAACGCTGGAGGATTGGACGGATCGGCTGGAAATTCCAAGGCTTGGCGCCTATGGAGTGACCGAGCATAACATCGATGCTGTCCTGGGCGCGACCGACAATAAGCAGAGCCCCGTTCAGCTGGACCGGAACGTAATGCGCGAGATTTTGCTGGCCAGGATGTAGCGGTTGGCCTCTAGTAAGACATCTATCCGCCTTGAAGATGCGAGACTCACGGTTCCCGTGATTGCGGCTTCTTTAGGCGGATATTTCATTTTATTTGCAGATACAGGGAAATGTTGTATAATTAAAGTTAGTTATACAACTAACTTACTATTGAGGTGTTCCTAATGGCTAAACCGAATGTCATTACGAAGCTTGACCTGCTGAGCGCCGCGCAGCAATGCATGTCCGACAAAGGGCTGGAGCAAATCACACTGAAGGCGGTCGCCGAGCAGGCAGGCGTCAGCCAAGGGACGGTGTATTACCATTTTCGCACCAAGGAACAGCTTCTGATAGAGCTTGTCGAGCATCTATGCGACAGTTCTTGGGAGGCCATGCAAGCAGGAGGCATTACGCTTGAGGAGGTCCTCCAATCCGCCCAATCGCGATGCAGCTATGATTCCGTGTACCATCGGCTGTTTTTTACAGCGCTAGCTTCCGGGCTTCACATGGAGTCCAGTCGTAGAAGCCTTAGCGATCTGTTAGCCAAAGAAAACCGGCATTTGACCGGGATCTTAAGCTCCGCTTGGAAGCAATCCCCGGTCGAAGGAATGTCTCTTGAGCAATGGGGGATGCTGATGAACGCTATGATCGACGGGTTGGCCGTGCAAGCACTTCTGGATAAGGAATTTCCGCAACAGGAGCTGTTTGAGGCTCTTCGCCATCTACTTCATGATCTGGGAGGAAGGGTAAAGTGAGAAAAAGGGATATTCTCTTCATCGGATGGGGCGTGCTTTTGTGGCTCGCAGCGACCATGGTGTTTCACTTTTTCGGCGATCGGCTTCTCCCTCCCGCTTCCCTCGTCCCTATAATACTTAGCTTCCTTCTCATCGTCCCCATCATCTATGGCGCTATGTCTCTCATATACGCCGGATGCCGTGTCCCCGCCGGGGACAGAGCGCGGTCTGCCATCTGCACGGCGGTCCCGGGCATGCTGCTGGATATGGCCGGCATGCATTGGAGCGGCTTCTTTTTCCCGGTCATGTCTGCAAAGGGATTATCGCTGCTCTCGATCTGGCTGCTGTGGGCTTACAGCCTGATTTTGCTCATGGGTTTACGGGCGCCGGCTGTTTCTCCTCCGTTTCAAGGTTCCGTCAAAGAATGACTTCATGTATCACAGAAAAAAGAAGGCCACCCTAAGGTGGCCTCATTGAATCCTTCTACAAATGCAATAACGAATTGCCTATCATATAGTACAAGATATCATTCACATAGAAGATGTGGCTTGCTCCGGAAAGCGATAACGGCTGAAGCTTCTGATACGTTACGGCATCGTAGATGCCGGTTTTGCCCACCAACTTGGTCCTGTCAGGGCTAACCCCGTAGATGGCTTCCGGAAGCAGTGTCACCGTCTCATTCAAATTCGTTTTCCGGAGTACCCGGTTTTTCGCGATGACGACTCCTTGCTCCTCCAGCACCAGCATGGGAGTATCCAAGGGATCTCTCAAGAAGTTCGGGTAGCCGATTTGGGAGCGAGCCGACTGCGTTAAGGTCGATCCGGAGACGGATATTTCGTACACATCGGTTCCGGCATTGCCTGCCCCCCAGCCCGATTGATACCAGTAATACAGTTTGCTTCGATCGCTTGTCCACGCTAGGTCACCAATGGCACCAATGGCAGCCCCGTAGTTGACAGGTGCAAACGTAGCAGCGTTAAACATAAGAAGCTTGGGTTCGAACTCCCCTGTTAAGATGAAGAGATAGTTCCCTTTTTGATAAATGTGCCCATGAGCCTGGTCGCTGCTATCCCCAGCCGCTTGGTAATTCATGTCACGGGTAACCTGCATCGTCGCCAAGCTGATCTCGGTAACCAGTACATTGGCATCGTTATTACGAATGTACAGCTTCGTTCCATCCTCGGAGAGAGCCAACTCAGAAGGCTTATAATCAAGCGATTTCGTCTGCTCCACTTGCCCGCTGGCCAGATCCACAACATAAAGCTTATGGAACGCTTCATCGACCGCATAGGCTTTCCCTGTCGCCTGGGAATACACAACATCCGAGACGGAGCCATGAAGGTAAATGCCTTGGCGTTCTGTCGCAGGGAGCGTCTCCATGGAAGACTTCTCAACTAGCTCAATCACTTGACGGGAACCAAGAGATGATATCGCAAGGATACGATCCGCGCTATTATATAGAGCCTTTGTTGTTCCATCGGCATGGAATGTACCGAATTGATCAAAATCGGAATAACGGTAAGCGCCGATCTGTTTGTCTTTCGTAGTGTAGAAACGTGTGTTGTCCAAATCAAATGCAATGTCGGTAAAGCCACGATTCAAGCTGTACATGTATCTCATATCGCTGTACTTCGTCGTGCTGGTCCGGAATACCGTTCCCGCTCCATTAAAGATGTATTCTCCGTCAGGGGAAAACTTCATCTGGGTATCCATCGTGTAATCTCCATGGTAAGGAGAATCGTAACCTGCCGGTGCAAATGCACCGTTCGCTACATGATACATTCTCATGTCCCGTGGGGAAGAGTCCGTAGTAATCGAGTAAACCCGGTTCAGAGTTGGGTGCATGTGAATATAGCTTGCCTGCCGAATGTCGGTTGTAGCGGCTTCGCCCGCTCCATTCGGGTTGTAGGATTTCATCCAAGTCCATTGACCCGAGCCGGAGGAAATATAAATATATCCGGATGAATCCACAGCAATATCATAAGGATCAATACTGATATCGAAGGTGGTGCTCACTGTAAACGATGCGGCATCCACAATGGCAACCGCCCCTTCTTGCGATTCCTTCCACCAGTAGGAGGAGTGCTCGCCCTTCAGCAGAGACACATAGATCCTCCCGCCTGCAAAGGTCAGGCTCTCAGGCGGCAGAGCCAAGGAAAGCTCACTTTTTGCGCCGGTTGCATAATTGATCGCATGGAGCTTTTTATTCTGCTTATCCGTCAAATAGAGGATCGGCTCAGCGGGATGCTGTACCGAATCAGTCACCTGAAAATCCAGTGCGATGTGCTCGTTATAATAGGTTGTTGCCGTTACTGTGCTGCTCGGCTTCGATTCAATTGCCCAGCCCGTACCTCCAAGCACTGCCTTCACCAAATAAAATCTTGTCGTATTCGGTGAAAGCGTATCATCAATGTAAGTGGTGCCCGTAGCTTTCACATCATTACCCTGGAGGTCCTTCAGCAGCGTAAACTCGCCGCCTTCTGCCGGACGTGAATAAATATGATAATAGCTCGCATTTCCTACAGGGCTCCAGCTCACTTGGATTTTGCGGTTCGTCATTGCAGCGGCACTAACACTGACAGGAGCTGTGACAGGCTCTTTCACCAACTCAGTGTACACCCATGCCGTCCCATCCCAAACCGCACTGACCATAAATTGATTTCCGTAATACAACTGAATCACATCATCAACGACTAACGCCGGCGCCAGTTCCGCATAGGTTGCGTTGATAACTGTCGTCACTTGAGCCTGTCCGTTATAGAACAGCTTCCCATAGACGGAACCGTTCACTGTTGACGTACCCGCTAGAACGACGGGATAATCCGTTGCCTTACCTGCCTGAACCGCCGTATAGCTGCCAGCCGATACGCTGCCCCCTTGAATAGTAAACACAGCCACATCCTGGTCTTGGCGGGAATACAACGCTTGGTACACCGCTTGCGACACAATATCTTTGACTACCCAGCTGGAGGTGGAAAAATCACCTGCCGCGGGGTATTTGGCAATAAGCTTATCTCCTACGACAAACACCGCTTCCGCATCGACAGCGGTCTGTGGATTCGGATGCACGGTTACCTGAAGCTCAGCCGTATACTTTGACAGCTTGTCCACTAAGAAAATACTAGCTATACCCGGATAGGGAGCACTGCCTCTTGTCAACGTGAGTGTCGACCATTGCTCCCCGTTCACGGTCACGCTGCCGAAAGCAGGACCCTGATTGTTTTGCTTGATAGTCAAGACCTCCGGCTTGCCCGCAACGATACCAAAGTTTTCAGACCGAAGCTCGGTGCTACCCTGCCAACGGAATAAAATCATAAACTCTGAAAAATTCGAGTCAACCGTCAGCAACTGATTGGAAGAGTGATAGAGCCCTTTGACTACAATGGATGGAGGCTGGCTACCCGGCTCCGTCTGCTGCCCTCCCCCGCCACCGCTTCCATCGCCTTCGCTTTCGCTGGAGGCGGGTGGTGCCGTTGCCGGGCTTCCCAAGGAAGAAGGCTGCTTCTCAAACGTGGTGGCCTGCGCCCCCTCGCCAAGGGTTGCCTTCTCAATGGTTCCTTGCCCTTCTACCTTAATGACCTCGCTTGCAATCAGTTCCTTGATGATCACAGTGGTCCCTAAGTTGATCAGGTTGTTTGACGCTCCATCAGCCACATCCAGCGTCACGACCGAACCTTGAATCAGCTCGATTATTGCCCCGGAGGATGCAATCTGAACCTCCTGGAAATCCCCCGCCAGCTTCACCACGGTTCCTGCCGGTAAGCTTGGCTGCAGAGTTACCTTTATAAATCCGCCTCCTGTGCTGCCTTCCTCTTCAATGTTGACAGCTGAGAATACCTCCACCAGCTGCACCACCGTAGTGCCGGCAGCTACAATACGAACCTCTCCGCCTGCTTTCTCAATAATTACGGTGGCAAACGAACTGTTGACCAAGTGAATACTATGGGCTCCGCCGCCCTTCACTGTCGTTTTGCCGCGCACCGTTACATTCTCGAGGGTCACATCACCTTCCCCAATGCCTTCCCCCAGCAAGAGGTCTCCGGAGATGTTCATATTGCGAAGCGTGACCCCGGAGCCATTGACAATGACGTCCTGCTGTAGAGTCTCTGTACCGTGCTCCGGTCCGTAGATTCCAGCCATTGCATACGTGAGAGGCTCCTGCTCCAGCTTCGCCTGAGCCGAGCGCTCGATCGTTACGACGGCTTCCGCACGAGTCACCTTGCGGGCCGGAGCGAAGCTTCCGTCACCGTACCCGTTCATAAATCCTTTTGCCGAAACGGCAGCGACTTCTTTCCTGCTCCATGCAGGGATCACTGCTTGGTCTTGGTACTTGAGGCTCTCGTCCCCCGGGTCCAGCTTTAGTAACCCTGCGAGCATCACCGCCAATTCCTGACGAGTGACGGCATCGCCCGGACGAATCGTCCCGTCTTCGTAGCCCTTCATATATCCAGCTGCCGTCGCCGCTGAGATAGGTTTGTACTGCCACTCGTCCTTCGATACGTCCGGGAAAGAAGCCGTGCCGTTCGTCGGAGTAAGATGGAACTTACGGTTAATTAGCGCGGCCATTTCTGCCCTAGAAATCGAATGGTCAGGCCGGAAGGTCCCGTCCTCATACCCTTCGATCATTCCCTCCTTCACCCACTGCGCGATGGTTTCTTCCGCCCAATGGTTACTGATGTCCGTAGCTGCACTCGTCTTCAAGGCAAAGCTGAAGAAAAGCACCCAGGCCAAGGCCAACATAAGTGCTTTGGGTTGAAACATCACTTTCATCGATCTGACTCCCTCCTGCTTCCTCTTGTCCGCTTACATCGAACGGCTATGCTTCCAGGACCCCTGAATACGGAAAAATCCCCTGAAAGGCTCCGAAGGCTGCACGATAACATCATGCAGCGCTCGATCACCCTTAGAGGACCTATCACATGCATCGTTTCGGTAGCCTGGCAATCCTGGCCCGCAATTCGCCCTTGAGCGTTGATTGCGTTCGTTAGACCCATAGCTTTGCGTCACCGTCTTTCGGCGGTTTTGCCTTTGTCGTTCAATGGAACTATTCGTCTAATTTTGTTGAATGGTGGGACGTAGTCATTTTATCACAGGAATTTGAGCCCTGACAATACAAAATATTCCTCCCGAATAGGCCTATAACACTATTCATCTCATCCTACCTCACACCATACCCCGCTTCGATTTCGTACACTTCAAGCGATACTTACGCCCATACCCGATGCCATAGCGAATAATCCGGTGCAGCATGCTCCGATCCCTCAGCTTGGTGAAGGGGCACGGATCGGGGCTGGTGTTCACCTCCAGAATCCAGGGCTTCAGCTGACGGTCCAGTGCGATATCCGCGCCAATCTCCCGGATCCCGGGAAAGACGGCGGCGAGCTGCCGTGCGGACTTCACCCCAATGCGCTGCATGGACGCGATTAGTGCTTTTCTTCTCCCCTGGCTTGCATAGGGCTGTAAAATCACATCCACCGGATAGATCGTACCCCCCTGGCTTCCGTTGGTAACCACCTTGCGAGGATGGGCCACCCGGCCGACAATGCCCGTAGCATCCCATGACCCCCGGCGGCTGCGCTGCACCATGACCCGGATATCAAAGGGACGGCCGCGGTAGGTTAACAGCTCGATGCCCTTTTGTACCAAATACGGCGTCCCCTTGGTCAATCGATAAAGCTCCTGATACGCCTTGCCAAAATGCGCAAAGGAGCGTACCCGCGTGCCTTCCTGATAGCGGTACACGGTACGTGCCCTCCGCCCCCCTCTGCCGATCTTGTCCACCCTTATGACGCCGTTTCCTTGGGCGCCTTGGCACGGCTTGATGTAGACCATACCGTACTTGTGCAGCATGTCATAGAGAACGCGTCCATTCATGCTCTGCGTTACGGGAATCTGGCTCCTTACCTCTGCGCATCGACACAGTACCTTCGTCTTGATCAGCTTATCCGGCACATGGCGGATATGCCTCTTCATAGGATCCCTCCGTTCTATGGACTCTCTAGGTTACTATACGGGGAGAACGGGGTATTGGACTGGGCAAAGACCTATTGCGGGCACCGAAATTCCATTTTTTACATAAGCTTTACTGTGCACATTTATCTCAAAGTAAGGGAGTCGGACATGTACCATGGATCAATGGAAGACTAAGCTGATGGAGGTAGGAGAAACGTACCCATGGTATAAGGGCCTGCTTGGGGGCAGAAAGGTCGAGGAGTTCAGCAGTCTACAGGAGCTACCGCTGATCACTTCGGCCGTCCTTGAGGCTCACTACTATCACCAGACGCCGGATCCCGCTCTTGCGGTATACCGCACGTCTGGCACCAACTCCGGCCGCCGGAAGGCGATCTTCTACTCCGAGGAGGACGACAGACGCTATGTCGAGATCAAGACCCGGCTGTTCGGCAAGCTGCTCGAGGGCAGCGGCTGCAGAAGGGCGCTGGCCGATATGGGAACCGGCCATGCGGCGAGTACCGCTACGGCGATTTTCGATCGTCTGGGCCTCGACAATCGTTCGATCTCCTTCGAGCTGCCGATAGAGCGGCATATCGAAGCGCTGACGGCGTTCCGTCCGGACCTGCTCTATACGATGCCGTCCATCCTCGATCATATCGTCCATGCTGCCGGGGACCCCCGTGCCTTCGGCATCCGCCAAATCATCCTGGTCGGGGAAATCGCCCCGCCCCAATGGCAGCGTAATATGGCTCATTTGTTCGGACTGGACTCCCGTGATGTAATTGATACCTATGGCTCGATCGAGATCGGCACGATTGCCTACTACTCCCATGATATAGGCAGATACCTTCTTGTCGACGATATGATCGCCGAAGGAATCGGGACGGAGGAGCTTGGGGAAGCGCTGGAGCCGCTTGGGGCCGATGAAAGTGTCCTCGTACTGACCTCCCTTGTGCGCAGCATGCTTCCGGCTCTTCGGTTTGTGACGTATGATGTGGTGCGTGATCTCAGGCCTGTCATGGTGGATGGCGTGGAGAAAATGAGCTTTCAGTCGATCGTCAAGCGGGTTGGCCGCGAGCTGAAGCACGGGGAAAAAATCAGCGTTTACGATATTGAGCAGGTCGTCTACCGGCATCTAGAGGATGCGATGGTTCGCGTGAAGATGCAGAACAATGCCCTGGTGGTGGCGATTCGGAGCAAATCGGCAACCGAGGAGGCAGCTCGCATCATTCAAAAAGAGCTCGGGGAATGCATCCCGGAAATCGGTCTGATGATTCAAAACCGGCTGCTGGGAAATATTCGGGTGACCGTTGTACCGGAAGGCGAGCCGCTGGAGAACGGCCGGGTAAAGAATAAGAAGCTTTATTATTAGAAGACAAAGGTTGGATAAGGATGAACACCGAAGGTAGTATGATTTCCGCAATCGGAAATACGCCGCTCCTCCGACTCCGCCGCCTATTCCCTGACGGCGGGCCGGAGGTACATGCCAAGCTGGAGCTGCTGAACCCCGGAGGAAGCGCCAAGGATCGCCCGGCCCTGCGAATGATTCAAGAGGCCTGGCACGCCGGGATGATTGGGCCCGGTTCCGTCCTTATCGAATCGAGCTCCGGCAATATGGCGATCAGCCTGGCCATGATCAGCAGATATCTCGGCATACGCTTCGTCTGTGTGATCGATCCGAGAACGACGGAAACCAATATCCGCATTCTGAAGGCCATGGGCGCGGAGATCGACTATGTCGCCGACCCGGACCCGGTGACCGGCGAATTTTTGCCCGCCAGGCTGAACCGAGTTCGGCAGCTGCTTAAGGAGCTCCCGGGGAGCTACTGGCCGAATCAATATACGAATGCCGACAATTACCGGTCCCATTACCACACTACCATGAGAGAGATGGTGGAGCGGCTCGGCCGAATCGATTATTTGTTCTGCGCTGTCAGCACGTGCGGAACGATTCGGGGCTGTGCCGAATATGCCCGGGACCACGGGCTCACAACCAAGATCGTGGCCGTCGATGCGGAGGGAAGCGCCATCTTCGGGAGACCGAACGGCAAGCGCAGGTTCCCGGGGCTTGGCGCCGGAATGGTGACCCCTTTGTACCGGGAGGAGCTGATTGATCGCGTCGTACACGTATCCGACTGGGACATGGTGAAGGGCTGTCGTGCCTTGGCACAGAAGGAATCGATTCTGGCCGGGGCCTCGTCCGGAGCTGTTGTGGCTGCGGTGATGCAGCTGCGGAAGGAGCTAAAGCCCGGTTCGGTATGCGCCGTCATTGTTCATGATAGAGGGGACCGCTATCTGGATACGGTGTACTCGGATGCTTGGATCCGCCGGGAATTCGGCCCGGAGCTTACGGAGGATGCCCTGGCCGGCTTGGACGAGGGACTGTAGGCTGCATGTATGCGATAAGGAGGAATCGACATGCTGTACCTGAACGATAAGGATATCCAAGCGCTCGGTATGGATTGGCCTGCCCTGTTGGAGGTGATCGAATCCACCGTCCGGCTGCTGGATGCAGGTGATTATGCTCAGCCCATGAAGCCGTATTTGCGGTACGGCGACCCGAACAATCGCATCATTGCCATGCCCGCCTATGTGGGGGGAGAGGTCCATACGGCGGGGATCAAATGGATCGCCAGCTTTCCAGGCAATCATGCTTACGGTCTGCCGCGCGCGCACAGCGTCGTCGTCCTGAACGAGTCCAGGACAGGACAACCGTCCGCCCTGCTCTGCTCCCCGCTTCCCAGTATCGTCAGAACGGCCTCGGTCAGCGGACTGCTGCTCCGCCGTGTCATGGAGGCACGCAGCTATGAACAGCTTCAGCTTGGGATTATTGGCTGGGGCCCCATCGGTCGCTGCCATGCCCGGATGGCGTTATCACTGTACGGGGATCGTATCGGACGAATACGGGTTTACGATAAGAAGGGGGTGGGACTGGAGGAGTTTCCTCCCGGCTGGCAGGAGCGAATTCAGCCTGTGAAGGCCTGGGAGGAAGCGTATCTTCACTCCGAGGTATGTATCACGTGCACGGTATCGGATGACCGGTACATCACGCTTCCACCCCGCCCGGGGAGCCTGCTGCTGCATGTGTCCCTTCGCGATTATGCGCCGGAAGCGCTGGCCCCGGTTGAAGCCATTATTGTGGACGACTGGGACGAGGTATGCCGTGAGAACACCGACATCGAGCTGCTCCACAAGATGCAGGGGCTGACCCGAGCCGATACTCTCACGCTGGCTGATGTCATCTGCCGCGATGCTCTCGCCGGGATCGATGAGGATCAGCCGATCCTGTTCTGCCCTATGGGCATGGCGGTGTTCGATATAGCCGTTGCCTCCTACTATGTGAAAGCGGCGAAAGAGCGGGGCGCGGGGATTGTGCTGGATTGAAGACAACTTACTGTTGGCAAGTCCCTACCTCCCATGTGCCCCCAACTTCCCAGACTGCCATATCGCCGCCCAGCTTAGCCGTTGAATGGAGTCCTTATTTGGGGGCAGCTACAAAGTACATGCCGAACGTATAGATCTGGAATACGCCATTTTTTAGTCTTCCTTGCCAGTCGGAGCCGTATTGAAAATTGCTAAGCAGGATTTCATTGCTGTCCTTTACCTGGCTCCACTTGCCCTTGTACTGCTTCGTTCCCAGCATATATTGCCATGTATTATCCGCCTTAATGACAAGAATGCCGCCCTGCTTCCCTGTGGTGTACTGCCCGCCGCCTCCCGGAGTATCCGACGGGACACCCGGTACCCATAATTCCCATGTTCCCAGGTAGTAAGGATCCGGCTGTTCCGGAACGGCGGGGGGCGTAGTTTTGGGTGGCGTATTCTCCTTCGGAGGATCCACTTTTGGCGGGTCCTGCGGAAGCGGTTGTTCTTTCTCCGGTTCGTTCTTGCCAGCGCCACCGGCAATGATGATGCTTAGCGTATCATTGTCGAAACGAACCTCCTGCTTGAGGCTCTCGCTAACGAAACGCACAGGAACCATGGTAGTCTCCCCAATAATCATGGCAGGGACATCCATCATGACCTTCTGACCGTTAAGGGTTGCTTCGGATTGGTCAATCTTCAGTCCAACGGCCTGATCCCCGAGCCGCATGGAAATGCTCCTGTCCTCCCCGTTCCATTCCACCTTCGCCCCGAGCGCCTCCCCGATAAAACGAAGCGGCACCATCGTGCGGCCATTGATTAATGTCGGAGCCGCATCCAGTGTGCGCTCCTTACCGTTAACCTTAGCACTAAGGCTATCCAATTTCAGTTCAATGACCTGCTTTGGCTTTTCCGTGCTTTTCTTCGTGACCGTCACCTTGATTGGAGCTGAATACGTAAGCTTACCGCTTGGGCCATGCGATGCCAGCCTGTAAACGTAGGTATGCTCCGCAAAGGCGTAATGATCGGTATATTCCGGCTTCTCCAAAGAAAAATCGTTCATCTTTACATACGCTCCGCCGTTGTCGGAACGATATACGTCATACCTGCTGCCAGAAACGACTGCCTTCCAGGGGACGGTTACCGGCCCTTCTTCCACTTGATAGCTGTATTCCGCAAGGGCGGCGTCTAAGCTCGGATCCTGAAGGCCGACGGATTCTCTACCACCCGCTACCGGAGCCGTTGGAGAAGGTTCCGGCTGCGGCAGAGGACGCGCGGGCTCCGGTACCGGTGCAGGCTGGGCAATGTCCTCCTTCTTTTGTTCCAGTACATAAGAGAAGAACACCTTGGTAATTGTCCCGCCGCGATCCGCATTGTATCGGTCCACCCGCAGCTTCGCATAAGAGCCGTCGCTCCGCTCGATCCAATAGATTCCGCCGCTTACAAGCTTCTGCGTGTTGGAGAAGGCTTTGCCGGCCGGCGCAGACGGCGCCCCCAGCTCCTCTCCCTCCAGCACGGCAATCGAGGCAGCCCCGATGCTGCCCTTGCCGTCGATGACAAAATCCGCTTCCGCTGCAGAAGAGGTCAGCTTGCGCTGCTTTAAGCTGTACCCGCCCTTATCCAGCACATTGCCCGACCAATTCAAGGTGTAAATGCTGGGGGAGTCATACGTCCCTGTTTGGACTTCTCCCCACGTAACCGCATTCGCTGCACCGGTCGCGCCTGACGGAAGAAACCATAGACCGATACAGAGAGCTAGAACAAATAAGGGATACCTTGCATATTTCATACCATCCGCTCCCTTCTCTTTACTTGGCCGCAGGGCTTGCTATATAGTAAGGCAGCCACATGACGCTTCCGTCCGCCCATTTGCCCGCCTCGTAGGACACCATCGTTTTGCCAGAGCCATTGACGAGCAGGGTCCAGTCGATAGAGTCCGGTCCATCCTCCAGAATAATCGAGTACTCGTACCCGAATACCTCGTTCAGCTTCGATTCTCTCCACTTGCCCGAGACCGCTTCCTTTGTCTTCATCGTGTAGGTGCCGTCCGCATGGATGGTCAAGGTACCTGCCGCAGCGCCTGCTTGGTATTCATGCGTCGCATAATTCCCTGTATCCCTATAATACAAGTTGGTCGCACCGCCCTCGATCCAAAGATCGTAGCTGCCCACGAAGCCGCTGAAATCAAATTCCTTCAGTTTAAAATCCTCAATAGCCCCCGGATTGTCCGAAGCCTTTACTCCACCGTAGCCGGGGAGCCATGTTGTCGTGATTACGGTGTTGTATAACGCATTGTTGGAATACACATATTTTTGCAGCAGCTGCACGGATCCCCTCTGCCCGGGAACCACAGCCCAATCGGATTTATCCATCGCATGGCTCAATATAATGGCTTCAGGATGCCCCTCCACTTCGGATTCTTTAGCTATAGTCCAATTTCCGGTAAATTCCCCGCGATGTTTCAGCTTAACGAGGTAGGTGCCGTCTTGATATATACTGAGGGATCCAATCGCCTCATTCGCAGCATCGGCTACCGAATAAGAGAGTGACCAATTGCCCATCATCCCGACCAGAAACCCTTGATTCGAAGCCGAGTTGGACGGCTCGGCAGTCTGTGCAGCGGGTGCCTCCCCTGTAATCGTAATCGTACTGGTGCTTGCATCATAGCCCACCTGCTGATTGAAGCTCTCGCTGATAAAGCGAATCGGAACCATTGTCGTATCCGACATAATCGTCGGCGCTACCTCCAACCAAACGAGCTTGCCGTTAACAGAGGCTGCAGTTTGGTCGACCCGCAGCACGATCATCGTACCCTGCTGCTTCAAGGTGATCTTCCTCTCGCCGCCGTCCCAAGTCAACTCGCTCCCCAACGCCTCGGCAACAAAACGAAGCGGCACTAGCGTTGTTCCGTCTACAATGGTCGGCGCCACCTGCAGCGCTACCGCCTTTCCTTGCACGGTCGCCTCCTTCTTGCCCACGGCAAGCCGGATCGTCGATTTCTGCTTCGAGACAGCTGGAGCTGCGGGCGGATCAAATGTCAGCGGGGCGGGAGCAGGCTCCTTAGCCGGGCCTTCCATAACGTAGCTGAAAGCTACTTGCTGGAAAGACTGGCCCCCTTCCGGCATGAGGCGGTCGATTCGAAGCTTGGCATACTTGCCGTCGCTGAGAACGATCAAATACAGATCCCCTTTAGCCATGGTGTAAGAGTTGCCAAAGTTGGACAAATCCCTGCGTGTCGGGTCTTCCAGCTGCTCCCCGGTCAGTTTGCGCAGGGAAGCAGCCCCGATGGAACCATACTGGTTCATGACCAGGTCTGCCTTCTTGGTGTCCGTCGTTATTTCCATCGTTTCCAAGTCCAATCCGCCTTTAACCAGCACATCCCCCGACCAATTCAATGTGTTCGGATGAAGGGGCTGATACGTCCCTGTTTTCACTTCCCCCCAGTACAGTTTCCCGTCGCTGCCGGCGGCGGCTGCAGTGCCGAAAGGCACCAGCGCAGCCATGAGGAGCAAAGCAAGCATCCAAGTAATCGTTTTCAATAGTCCCACTCCTTCTTTCCTTCGTTAGGATGAAGTATACCGGGAGTCGCTTACAAATCTCTTACACGATGTGACACTTTGCTGTAGATAATCAGCACTGCCCGTTATAAAATAAGTGGGAGTACTGACATCCCCCCTACAGATAGGAATAGTGCTGATGACCTACACCCTTTCGCAGCTAATGCGCAGGTTTTTTTACATGTACGGTGCAGCCGGCGTGCTCTGCTTCTTTATCTTCTATAGCTATAACCTGATGGAGGAGAGCTCCGGCATGCCGTATATGAATACCGGCGTGGTAGGGCTGATCCTGTTCTGCCTGGCCGGAGCGATGGTCCTTTCCACGTTCACCTATTATCAGCTTGGTTCTGCGACACTTGAAAAGCCTATCGGCAGGACTGCCGTTAACGGTGTGCGGCTTCAGCGGCTGGTCCGCTTTCCCATGCGACTTTTCTGGGTTGTTATCGCCTGCGGAGTCTGCTCGGCTGCTTACTATGCCACCCGGGGGTTCGCCGTTTCCGAGCAACGCATGGACGGCTATGCTGCAGCGCAGCACCTCCTTCTGGAGCTATCCATAAGCCTGGCTCTCGGCCTGCTCATGTACGCTTGCGCCGAAAGATGGCTGCGGCCTCTTGTAATAAAGGAAATGGAGCTCCATTCTCTGTGGCCATCCGCTGCCAGCCATATACGTCCGCTCCTTCTTGCCTCCGGCAGCTTCACGCTGATCACTATCTTTGCCCTCTTCTGGCTGATCTTGAATGACTTGGGACTGAATAAAGCGCCTACGGAGGAAAGACTCCTGTTCGCCACCTGCTTCGGTTTTCTGCTCAGTACGTTGCTTATTGCATGGCTGCTGTACCGACTCCGCCGGAATTTACTGGAGCTGGCAAGCCGTATTCTCTTGCTGCCAGGCTATAACCGTTCCGATTACTACGCGCAGGTTCCTGTAGCTTCTCCCTATGAAACAGGGGAGCTGGCGGCGGCCTTTCAAGAGATGCAGCAGCGTTCTCGCAAGGAGCATGAACAGCTCGAAAAGCAGCTTGAGCTTGCCAAGCAGACACAGCTAAGGCTGCTCCCCCCGGAGGAACACCAATTCGGCCCCTGCCTTATCCAATGCATTCCTCGGCAAAGCTCCGACGTGCATGGCGAGATGCTCGATGTGTCCCCTCTCCCGGATGGCCGCTTCCTCATCATGACCGGATGCGTCACGGGGGTGCAGGGCTTGCCTGCCGCAGTGATCATGTCTGCTGTTCTTATGCTGTTCCGGCTGGAGGTGAAGCAGGCTGCGTCCGCCTCGGGATTAGTGACCTCCCTTAACCGTGCGCTGTGGGATACGCTCCAGGAAGGGATGCGGGTATCCATGACTGTCGGGTGGTTCGACCCCCACCGCGGTCAAGTCATGATAGCCAGTGCCGGCCGTCTCACTTGCTCTGATAGCGGAGGACATCTGCGCCTCCACACAGAAAAGACGCCGCCGCTATTGGGCACGACAGCTGATGTCTTATACACGGAACATGCGCTTCCCCTGTTCCCTGGGGAGAAGCTTCTTTTCACCGCGGGAGTGAACCATGATGACGAAATACAGCCCTCCGCCATCACGGTCATCTGGAAGGGGGATACGGCATGAACCGTACAGGTGTACAGCTGCTGCTGCGCTTAACCCTTTGTTATCCGGCTGCACTGGCGATCGGAACGATCACCCTTACTTGGATTTATAATATGCTGATTAATGGCAGCTCTCTGGACAAATTGTTGAAGTTCAACCTGAAGGCCATTCTGATCGGGGATGCACTAATGCTACTTCTGCTGACCTTCCTTACCTGGATTCGCCTTCGCAAGGCAGTTTCCTACTGGGAAGCGCCTCATAAGGAGGAACGAGCAGCGACCGCTCTCCGGCGCATGTATCGATTTCCCGCGGAGCTCTTGTGGGGGATGCTCGGCTTGTCACTCGTTTTCTCCCTTCTGTATGATTTGGCCAGCTTGCTCTATGAGGGACAATCCCCGTTCTCCATATCTTCTAAGAAACTCTTGCAATTGCTGGAGTCCTTGCTGAAGGAAATGACACTGGCCGCTACACTGGCCATGCTGCTATATACTTTTTCACGCAGCAGCCTGCAGCCTTATATTATTATGCTTCAGCAGGCCTCTCCCGCTTCGGCTGAGTTGATACGGCATCGGAGGTCACGAAGCTTCCTGCATCCCTTCTTGATAACCTTCGGGATCTGCTTCTTCATCATGCTGTTCAGCATGCTTAATTACGTACATACCAAGAACCTTCGCGGGAAGGAGCTGTTACTGCAGGACATCGGGACTATTGCTGCCTATTATTGCGTTATGGGGGGCACCCTCTTCTGTATGCATGCATTGTCGTTCCGCAGGGAGCTTCGCACTATTATCGGTTCCTTTAAAGCAGCTCTAACAAGCTCCGAAAGCAGGGGGGCCGCGCAAAGGCTGCCCGTCTTGGCCGAGGATGAGCTGGGGCTGCTCGCCACTGCTGTCAATGGGTTCCGTACCCGCATGAGGGCGGATTACAACAAATTGCAGCAGGAGCTTCAGCTCGCTTCGGTTGTACAACGAAAGCTGATGCCTCCTGCCTGTTACACTGCAGGCGATATAGAGATCAGTGCCTGCTGCCGCCAAAGCCAGGAGGTAGGCGGTGACCTCTACGATATCGTCCCCATCGATGAACATCGGGTCGCCGTAATCAATGGGGACGTTTCGGGAAAGGGGCTGTCGGCAGCCTTGGTCATGTCAGCCGTTATGGTGCTGTTTCGGGCAGAGGTTCGAAATGGAGGCTCGGCAGGGGAAATGATGACGAGATTAAACCGTATCATGACGGAAACACTCCAAGGCGAAATGTTCGTCACGCTCGGCATCGCTGTTATTGATTGCAGTACAGGCCGACTGGAGTATGCCAGTGCAGGTCATATGGCACCGTATCTTCTGCATAACGGCAGCTTTCAGCAAATAGACTGTTCTTCCCTTCCCATCGGCATTGATGAGGAGATGGTATATGGCCACCGGACCATTGACCTTCTACCCGGCAGTCGGCTGGTGCTTTATACAGATGGGGTCATTGAGGCAATGAATGACCAAGGCGAGATGCTTGGCTTTGAGGGCTTTGAGTCCATTCTCAGCCGGCTTGCCCATGGCAAGCCGCAGGAACAGCTGAATACTCTGACCAACTCGCTGATGCATCCAAGGTCCGGGGCCCATGAGGACGACTGGACTGTGGTCCTGATCGTACGGAAGATGCCCGACACGGGATAAGGGACCGGTTTGTAAGAAATATGTAAGGCGCAGAAAGCTATACTTTGCATAACCGATTTGATTACAACGTGAAGGGGGGAGCATCATCGAATCGGTACTTGAGCTGATCCATTCGGGGTTATTTCGTGAGGCTGCATGGCGCATGGAAGCTGCTGCCCTGGGCCACTTCACGACGGCAAGCGAATACGTAGACCTCCTTCCCCTTTGCGAATTGAAGATGTCCCCCCTTCTGCTTCAAGTGTACGGGGAGAAGCGCTGGCTGGAGGGCAAGCTTTCCTTGGCTGCAGATGCTCTTCAGTCTTCCGTGAAGGGCTATGTCAGGCAAGGCTTATCTGACCGCTTTCTGTCCGCCTTCGCTACGCTGGCCATCGTCCGTACCCAGCTGGGGCAATGGCATGAAGCAGAAACGATGCTTGCGTTCTTGGATCGGGAGTGGGAACTCAAGGAAATGGAAATCAAGGATGGCCGTATTCCTTTAGCCTTGGCTGTGCTGGCCCGCTCCCGAAAGGATCTTGGGCTGGAGGCGGATCGTTACGAATGCGCGGCTTCGTTATTCCGAGAAGCGGACCTGTGCAGCCTTGCCATATATACCCTAGCGGAAGCTTCACTCCGTCCCAAGCTGCTGCTGAAGCATCCGATGGTTAAGGAAGCTCTGCTTCTCCACGCCCGGCAAGCCGGAGCTGCGGAGTGCATCCGGATGCTTATCGACAGCTCTGCCGGCATCACAGTGCTCCCTGCTGAACTCAGCAAGCGCCATTGGGACTTGCTTACCCTTCAGGCATCGGGTACCAGTGCAAACCCCGTGTCCGAGGATGTAGAGGTACAGTACTACCACGCGTTGATTCAGTACAAACAGCTGATGACCCAAGGAAAGGAATCGGAGGCAGTCTCACCGGCTTCTAGAGTCCTGCTGTTAAGACAGCAGCTGCCTTATGAGGATCTGCATCCTCTTGACGAGAGGAGCTCAGCAGCCCCACTCTCGCAGGAGGCTTCTTCCCCGATGCTTCCCGGCGGCTGGAGCATCCGCTGTTTTGGCGGGCTTGCCTGCACTAGCCAAGGTGCCGAAATCACCCATATCCATTGGAAGCGAAGGAAAGCGCTGGAGCTATTCGCGTATTTGCTGCTGCAGCCCGGCTACAGTGCGGTAAGGGAGGTTGTGGCCGACGTGCTTTTCCCTGATGCGGAGCCCGGCAAAGCAATCAATCAGCTGCACGTGGCCGCTCATCGGCTGCGTCAGGTGCTTCAGGAATCGCTTCATGCGGACAGGGGTCTCTATATGATCGATGGTACCCTCTATCTCGATCCGCAGTTGATCGGGGAGGTCGATGTGGAAACGTACCGGATTCAGGTGAGGGTGGCCCATCAGCTTGGATCCGATGATCCGGATCTAGCCCTGGAGCTGCTCGGTAAAGCCAGTCTGTTGTACGGCCCCCTCCTCCCCGAGCTTCCCTATTCCGATTGGCTCGAACGGTGCCGTACTCAGCTGCAGGAGCTCCAATGCGGCGTTCTAAGCAAGCTGGCCGCTGCGTCTATTGCCGCCGGAGACGAAGAGAAGGCCAAGCATTATTGGACCGAATGGATCTCACTGGCTCCCGCTCAGGAGGAAGCATACCAGCAAATCATCAGACTGCACCTAAAACAGGGGCGACCCGCTGAGGCGGAGGCTTGCTACCGCAGGCTGGAGGCGGTTCTCTCGGATGAGCTGGGGATGACCCCTTCAGTAGAGACCAGACGTCTGCTGCAACGGACGACGGACAAAGGAAAGGAGCGCCACTATGAATGACGGAATCGGCCGCCTGGAGAGAAGCTGGACCATTCCCAGCCGATATGGCTGGGAAAAAAACATTATGAGCCAAATCCAAGCTGAGCTTTCCTGTATTCCGGGTGCGGCAGCCCGGCTTCATGATATGCTGACGGCCGTATCCGAGGCTTGTCTGAATGCCATGGAGCATGGCAACGCTATGAACCCTTTACTCACGGTAAGCACGGAAATGCTGGTACGGGAGCAATCGGTTGTATTCCGTATTTGCGACCAAGGTACCGGCTTCACTCCCGATAAGCTGACCCGACGCGATCCATACGGGGAGGCAAATCCCCGTGGATGGGGCATGCTGCTTATGACTCAGCTCGCCGACGAAGTACGAGTGGGGATGGGCCAGGCCCCCTTTTGCATCGAGCTGCATTTCGCAACCTAATGAAGAAAGGAGGAGCATCCCCAATGGAATCTTCATTTCAGGTCCTTTATCGCAAGCTGGAGAAGGCAATCGCTTTAGACCTGCACGGCGATCTCACCAAGCAGGCGGAGGAGCTGCTGCTGCAGCCGCGCTGGGAGGAAGGACTCGAGTCCGGGCGTCGTTTTCTCGTCATCAATTTTACAGAGACCGTTTATATCAACAGCTCCGGAATAGCCCTGCTCATTCGGATTGTACGGGCTGGGCGTAAAGCAGGCTTCGAGACGTTCGCATTCGGGGTAACCCCTCACTATCAGAAGCTCTTTCGTATGGTTGGACTTACCGAGTATATGATGATCTATCCAGACGAGTATTCGATACTAGCTAGAATCGAGGAGGAATGAGAGCAGCCGCAATCCTCAGGAACGTAGATACCACAGCGATCCGCGTTCCTTTCTCCCCTTTGTCCTTGTGTTTTCTGCAGGTCCCCGAAGGCCACCTAAAAATAACCCGCCTACAACAATTTTCAGCCTGATGTTATATTATGGAATGTAAGCGATTTCTAACAACTCTTCGAAAGGTGGTTTGTTAATGAACAAAGCAAGGGCTTCATTGCTTATCGGCATGTCGCTCGTGATCGCGGGAAGCTTCCTCCCCGCGCCGAAGGAGGCTTCGGCAGCAAGGACCATTAACTGCAGCACCGCTTCCTGCCTCTCCAGCGCTCTGAGCACCGCGCTAGCTGGGGACACGATCATACTGGCGGCAGGAACCTACTCGGGGAACTTCGTCCTGAACAAGGACGGCAGCTCCGGCGCACCCATCGTCATCACAAGCGCTGATAGCAGCAATCGGGCCATTCTGAACGGAGGGACGACAAGCTCAGGGTATGTTTTTCACAACACGGGCAACTATGTCCAGCTTAAAGATCTGAAACTTACAAACGGAAAGAAGGGAATTATGTGGGATAACGCCAACAACGGTCTCATCGACAACGTTGAGGTGTACAATATTGGAGAGGAAGGCGTGCATTTCCGCGACGGCAGCTCCTATAATACGATCCAAGGCTCTACCATACGCGACTGCGGCGTGCTGACCCCGGATTACGGCGAGGGCGTCTATGTCGGCTCCGATTATGGCAAATGGTCCACTTATGTGAAGGAAACCGACTATAACGTCATTCGGAACAATACGATCGGACCGAACGTGGCCGCGGAATCGATCGATATCAAGGAAGGGTCTACGGGCACGCTGGTGGAGGGCAATACTTTCAACGGAACGGGCATCTCCGGCGCGAATTCGGCCGACAGCTTCATGGACGTGAAGGGCAACGACAACATCATCCGCAATAATATCGGCTACCGCAACAACAACGCCAATATTAACGATGCCTTCCAAACCAACGAACGGCAGCCCGGCTGGGGCTTTAACAACGATTTTTATAAAAATACGGTCTACATGGATTCCGGCACCGGTTATGTAGTCAATGTCAAAGCGGGCTCCGCCAAAGCTTGCAGCAATACTCGCAGCCCGTCCGGCAACATGTACCTCGGGGCGGTAACAACCTACACCGGCTGCAGCTCGACCTCGCTTCTCAGCGATTCCTTCGAATCGTACAGCTCGTTCCCGGCCGGAGGCTGGACGAACGCCACGGGCAACGGCACATGGAGCATTGTGACAGACGGCACCAAGGCAGCCAAACAGAGCAGCAGTACGGCTTCGACTTACTTGGCGACGAATGGCAGCACGTCCTGGACGAATTACGATTACAGCTTGAAGCTGAAGGCTGCCTCCAGTACAACCCGGGCCGGGCTTGCTTTCCGGGTGACGGACAATAACAACTACTATTGGACGTACCTGTATGACGGGAAGCTGTATTTGCAGAAAAAGGTTGCCGGAACGAACACTGTCTTGGCGTCCACCGCGGTAACCTACAATGCGAATACTTGGTATACGTTGAGGGTCGTTGCCAGCGGAACCAGCCTTAAGGTGTATCTTGGCGGCACGGAGCTTCTCTCGGTGACGGACAGTGCCCACAGCGCAGGTAAAATCGGCTTATGGAACCAAGGCGTCGTCGTGTTCGACGATGTGTCGGTAGTGCAATAATGGGAATGAAGGGATGCAGCCGGCTGAGCCTGCAATGCGTCCCTTCTTTTTCCATTTGTCCGCTCGGGATCATCCTGTGCTACAATAAGTAGTCGCGCAGCTTCGTCTGCCACTATTTCATACATTCAGGTGATTCGCACTATGACTCTTTGTCCCATCGACCGTCATCCCTGCGGGGCTGAGCCCCGTGTCCTCCCTAAGGCTTCCCTTGCCGAGCTGCGTACCAGCAAGGAATTGGTAGCCGATCGAGAGGGGGATGCTTCCTTTTTTCGCACGCTGGAGCAGCATGGCATTCTCTTGAACGCTCCCCAAATTCAGGCCGTCCGCCATGGACAGGGACCTTTGCTGACCTTGGCCGGCGCCGGTACCGGGAAGACGACCGCTCTGGTATGCCGTGCAGCTTATCTGATAACCGTGCACCGTGTGCCCCCTCGTCAGCTCCTGCTGGTCACCTTCTCCAAGAAAGCCGCCGAGGAAATGAGGGAACGGCTTGCCCGCATGCCCGGTTTGTCCGCTTCCGTCGCAGCTCAGGTGGAAATCAAAACCTTTCACGCATTTTGCCTGCGGATTCTGCGTTCCCGCGGTTACACTCAAGACATTTGGCACGATACGCGTCATCAGCACATTCAGCTGAAACGCTTCATGCTGGAGATGGGACTCCAGGACGCCTATCAGCCCGAGGCGCTGCTCTCCCTGCTGTCCTCATACAAAATGCAGATGCTCGAACTCACGGAGCTGCCGGAGAAGACCGCCGAGGAGAAGGACGTGAAGGCTCTGCTGCTCCGGTACGAACAGTGGAAGGCCGAGCATCACAAAATCGACTTCGACGACGTACTCTTGCTGGCCTATCGCGAGCTGAAGGAGCAGCCTTCTTTGCTCCGCACGCTGCAGCGGCGGTTTCACTACGTATGCGTCGACGAATTCCAGGATACGACCAAGGTGCAGTATGAGCTGGTCCAGCTGCTGGCGGCGGAACATACCAACTTAATGGTTGTAGGGGATGACGACCAGACGATCTACTCCTTTGCCGGCGCCCGGCACGAGTTCATCCTGGAGTTCGATCGGCTGTACCCCCAGGCGGCTTCTGTCGTGCTGGATATCAATTACCGCTCTACCGCCTCCATTGTCGGGCTCGGCAATGAGGTGATCCGCCATAACTTCCACCGGAGACCGAAGACATTACAGGCTACAAGGGAAAGCAGGCTCGAACCGCGTTATGTCCGCCCGGTGAACAGCGATGTGGAAGCCGAGTGGCTGGTGAATGACCTCATGGACAAAGCGGGTGCGGGTGCTCCAGGAAAAAGCTATAACGATATCGCCATCCTGTACCGCACCGAGAGCAGCAACCGGGCGATCCTCGAGCAGCTGATTTCCCGTGGCGTCCCTTTCGTCGATTACGGGGACCGGCAGTCGTTCTATGACCAGTGGATGGTAAGACCCCTTGTCGATCACCTTCGGCTCGTTTTGGATCACCGGAGCTTCGAAGCCATGGAGAGCGTGCTGCCTACGCTGTATATCGGACGTGAGCAGGGGATGAAGCTGATCTACGATCGGGAGGCCGCCGGCAAGCCGAAAAAGTGGCCCATGATCCACCTGCTGGAGCTGCCGAACCGGAAGGACTTCCAGCAGGATAAGCTGAAGGAGCGCCTGAAGCTGATTCGTACGCTTCAAGACATGCAGCCCGTAGAAGCCATCCGCTTGATGCGAAGGGACTTCTATGATCAGTTCCTGGAAACGAACAAGCGAAGCTCCCTTACGCAGCATAAGGAAATGCTCAGGGAAGCGTTGGATGAGCTGGAGGCTTCAGCGCAGCGCTTCCGGACGATAGAGCAGTTTCTCGCCTTCGTAAAGGAGATGGCGGAGAAGCGAGAGGAGATGCGTGTCGGGAATGCCAGCCAAGAAGACGCGAAGGTATCGCTCATGACCATTCATAAGTCGAAGGGACTTGAGTTTCCGATCGTTTATTTGATCGGAGCCGTGGAGGGCAATCTGCCTCACAGCTCTGCTATGGAGCCGGCGTCGGCGCTGGAGGAGGAACGGCGTCTCGCTTACGTCGCGATCACCCGGGCGAAGGAGGAGCTGACGATCAGCTCTCCGGATTACTTCCGCGGCAAGAAAGCGCAGACGTCCCGCTTCCTGCTGGCCGCCTACCCTAAGCCGGAGCCGAAGGCTGCTGCAGTCCCTGCGGCTGCAACTCCTGCCGGACGGCGGGAGCCAGTCTTTGCCTGGGTATGCTCAAGCGGCTCGTGTCACGCGTGGCAGAGAATCATCCCCCTTGAGGAAGAGAAGCTGGCTTCGAAGACCTGCCCTCTCTGTAAGGGTACGATGGTCAAGGGAAGCAAGCATATGTAGAACGAGGCACCGCCCGCTACGATTCGGGCTGTGCCTCGTTCAGCTTTTCCGGGTTAAACACGGCGTAGATGGTGTCAATCTTCTCTCCCCAAGCAAAACAAAAGACCGACTTGAGCCGACCCTCCTTGTAGAAGAGGAGCTCCTCCCTGCCGTTAACCTGCCTAATCTGCGCCTCAGCCCCGGCAAGATTCCCTCGAGCTATGACCTCCAGCAGGGTGGTGACGCGGCCGCGGCTATAGATCGGCTTCATGGCAGAACGTACCTTGCCGCCTCCGTCCGAGACGAGCACGGCGTCTTCGTTCAGCATGCGCATCAGGCCCTCCACATCCCTTCGCTGAAAGGCTGCGACGAATCTCTCCAGCCTCTGTCTTCGGGAGGCGGGTACGTGCTCTTCTCCCCGCACCGCCGCTTCCGGCTGCAGCTTTTTCCTGGCGTTGCTAAATAGCTTGCGGGTATACACCTCTGTCCGCCCGACCATCTCCCCGATGTCCGCATAATCATATTCGTATGCCGTCCGCAGTACGAAGACCGCCCGCTCCAAAGGAGACAGACGGTCCAGCATAACCAGAAACGCATACGATAAGGCTTCGTTATTCTCCGCCGCTGCGGCGGGCAGGTCCTGCTCCGCGATCAGCGGCTCGGGGAGCCACGGTCCGGCATATTCCTCTCTGCGCCGGCGGGCTGATTTGCATTCGTTCAGGCAGCGGTTCATGACCATTTTGCAAAGGTAGGACTTGATGTTGCTAATTCGCTCAAGCTGGGCAGCCTGCATCGCTGCGAATGTCTCCTGTACAATATCCTCGGCATCGGCGACCGTTCCGAGCATCCGATAAGCGATGGAGAACAGCAAAGGCCGATATTCGGTAAACAGCTGCCCCACACTAGCCGCAGACACCTCCTTGGCTCCTCCGACATTCATCATTCCCTACCTCCCGATTCATTCTATAAAAAGCACCCCGGATACATACCGGTAGCCACACCAAGCCGGTTCCAGCCGTTGATCACGTTCACCGCCATGATAAGCGCCGCGATCTCCGCCTCGCTGAATTGCGCTCTTACGCGTTCGTACACTTCTTCCGGGAAGCCCGATTCGGACAGCCGGGTCAAATACTCCGTCAGCTCGAGCGCCGCCCTTTCCTTATCACTATAGATCGGTACCTCGCGCCATGCGGTTAACAGCAAAATCCGCTCCAGCTGCTCCCCCGCCGAATGCAGCTCCTTGGCGTGCATATCAATGCAGAACGCGCAGCCGTTCAACTGGGACGCCCGAATTTTGATAAGCTTGTAAAGCGTCTTGTCGATCCCCAGGCTCTGCACGGTCGTTTCCAGCTGCAGCATCATGTCGAATACGGCAGGATTGGCCTCACGGTAATTCATTCTTGTTTTCATATGGATCTCCTCCTACGTGTTTTGGTCTTTACACTACTTAAGACAACGCAGGGTGCGAATTTGTGAAAAAAAGATTAGGCCTCCAGATCATACTGCTCCTGAAGACTTCTTAGCTTGCTGCGGATCTCGTCCCGAACGGCCTGCGGACGTCGGACATTCGCCTCCATCCCGAAGCCGAGAAAATAATGGACGGCCCATGGGATATACGATGCGCTCATTCTCGTACGAATGGTTCCCGAGCCGTCCTCCCTCCGCTCGATCGTTCCATACAGCCATAGATCCGACTGGCAGCGCCTGACCCCTTCGGCCGTTAGCTCCACCTCCAGCTCTACCGCATCGCTTTCCTCCATCCTCATGATCCATGACTCCAGCCGTTCCTCGCTTGTATCAAGGCGCAGGCTCTGGTCCGCTTCCTCCGAAAAGTGCTTGACCCGGTCCACGCGAAACACCCGATAATCCCCGGCCAGAAAGCAGTAAGCCTGACAATACCACAGCCCGTTCATAGTATACAGCCCCAGCGGCTGAATCATCCGTTCCCGGCGCGAGGCCGCTTCATAGACAATCGTGACGACACGCTGATCCAGCGCAGCCTCCAGCAGCTCCTCCAGAAACCGTACCTCCAGCTCATGCGGGGGCACCCAGAAAACAAGCCGCTGCTGCATGCGTTCGATCTTTCGCTTCAAGTCGCTCGACAGGTAATGAAAAAATTTCTGCAGCGCCGTACCTACTTCATTCTCAAAGGGAAGAACCTTGTAGTTCTTAAGCGATTGGCAGGCAAAAAACAAAGCCGTCGCCTCATGCTCAGTAAAGCTGATGGGAGGAAGCACCTTCTCGCGCAGCACACGATAGCCGCCTCCGACACCTACCTCGGAATAGAGCGGGACCCCCAGCTCGCTTAGCTCCATCAAATCCCGGAGCATCGTCCGACGCGAAACGCCGCACTCATCGGCCAGCTCTTGGACCGTAAACCTCTTGCGTTCGTTCACGAGCATAATGAGCTGAATGAGCCTCTGGGCTTTGTGCATGGATACTTGTCCTCCCGCCGTGCAAATGTGCCATTAGTTGTCACTATTATTTCGTATGCTGACAAGGAAGTCAATTCCAAAGGAGGATCAATCCACATGAAGCAACACCTTATTATTGAGCTTGTATCCGCCCATTTGAAGTCAGGCGTTAGTCGAGAAGCGTTCCTTTCAGGCATCCGACAATCCCAAAGGGCACTGGAGCGTTATCCCGGGTTCAGAAGCAGAGTGCTCGCCCATGATACCGATCATCAGCTTTGGTTCGACTTGGTACAGTGGGCCGACTTGCTGTCAGCGGAAGCGGCGGCTGCAGATTTTATGAAGGATCCGGCGGCGAAGGCACTGATCGATAGCTTGGAAGAAACCACTGTTACGATGCGTCACTATGTGCGGCAGGAGGCGCTGAGTGTACCGACCTCACGGAATGCCGCCGGCACCTCTGCGGGCTGCGTGGAGCTGTTGATGTATCGTCTTAAGCCAGGGGCTAACGGGGAGCGATACGGGCGAGCAGTTAGGGACATGTCGGAAAAGATGCAGGTTATGCCCGCGTTCATCCGAAGAGAGGTCTATATCGAGCAGGAGACTGGAGAATGGCTGGAGGCGATCTTTTATCAAAACCGGGAAGCAGCGGATGCGATGTTCTTAGAAATCAAGGATGCCCCCTGCATGCAGCAATGTATGGAGCTGCTGGATGAAGCCTCCCTGAGGATGCATTGGGCCAGCCCTGTGGAGTGGGAGTAACTGCGACGATGGCCGAGTTGATAAAAGACGTATACAATGACCGATTCTTCGAGGAAGTGGCCTTTCGATTCCGGGAGGCTTATCCCGCTTTCAACCCAGCGGAATTTTTGGCAATCGTCCGTGACAGCCGCTGGGAGCGGCTCGCATTCAAAGAGCGCATGCGCCACATTAGCCTAACGCTGCTGAACGATATGCCGGAAGCCTGGGACGAGACGGTGGACATTGTTTGCCGTGTGGCCGCTCATTTTGGCGGTCTAGCTTATATGGTATTCCCCGACATCGTCGAGATAGGCGGCCTAGACGAGCCTGAGCTTTCCATCCCGGCGCTTGCCCGTCTGACCCCATTCTCCAGTTCGGAGTTTGCCATCCGCCCCTTCCTTATGAGTTATCCGGAGCTGACGCTCCGTTATTTGCACGAATGGGCTGAGGATGACAATCACCACGTAAGAAGGCTGGCCAGCGAGGGCAGTCGCCCCCGCCTGCCTTGGGCCATGGCGCTGCCTGCTTTCAAGCGGGATCCCCGTCCGGTTCTGGAGGTGCTTGAGAAGCTCAAGGCAGATGGTTCCGAATACGTCCGTCGCAGCGTCGGCAACTGTCTGAACGATATCTCGAAGGATCATCCCGACCTTATTCTGGAGACCGCGCGGCGGTGGTTCGGGACGAATGCCGATACGGACTGGGTTGTCCGTCATGGCTGCAGAACCTTGCTGAAGCAATGTCATCCCGTGGCGTTATCCTTCTTCGGATTTACTGCCCCGGAGGCCGTGTCTGTGGAGGGGTTTGCGCTGGCTCCCGGACAGGTGAAGCTCGGCGAAGCCGTGAAGCTGACGTTCAGCGTGCTGAACACGAGCGGGGAGCCCGTCAAGCTGCGCATCGAGTATGGCATCGACTTTGTCAAAGCGAGCGGACGAACCTCTCGCAAGCTGTTCAAGCTGTCCGAGCGCACGTATCCTCCGGGACTTACAGCTGTGGAAACGAAGCACGCGTTCGTCCCTATCACTACGCGCGTTCATTATTCGGGCGCGCATCGGTTTTCGATTATTGTGAACGGCCGGAAACTGGCAGAGAGCACGGTGCATTTGGAGCTGTAACCAAGCACCTGCCGGCCCGTTACCTCTCACCTCGGGTGGCTGTTATCGCATTTGTGTCACTATTTCAGCAAGATGCGCTCTCGGGCCTGCCAGTTGGCGAATGCAATTGCATTTTTGCCACTGCCGGCCCGTTACCGCTCACTTCCGGTGGTTGTAATGGCATTTGTGCCATTATTTCAGCCGGATGCGATCTCGATCCTGCCAGTTGGCGAATGCAATCGCATTTCTGCCACTGCCGGCCCGTTACCTCTCACCTCGGGTGGCTGCAATGGCATTTGTGCCATTATTTCAGCCGGATTCGCTCTTCGGCCAGACAGTTGGCGAATGCAATTGCATTTCTGCCACTGCCGGCCCATTACCGCTCACCTCGGGTGGTTGTAATCGCACATGTGCGATTATTTCGTTTCACCAACGGCAGGCGACTTCCCTAAGTCGATCCAAAACCGCTTCACCACATTCCCATCGTCTTCCCGAAATACAGATTCGAAGACGCCGCCGTGCTTCACGATCGTCTTCTCCGACCCGATATTGTCGTCATCGCAGACGAGCAGCGCCTTGTCGCCTCCCATCGACTTCAGGAGCTTCAGGCTTTCCCCCAGCAGGAAATCGGCATAGCCCCTCCGTCGATAGGACGGTCGGATCCCGTAACCGATATGTCCGCCGGAGTTCAGCAGCTTCGGATTGAGCCGATGACGGATATTCACCGCACCGACAAGAACATCCTCCTCATTCCATAGCCAGTACGTCGAGTGAGGCACCCAGCCGGGGGTGCTCAGCTTCTCCTCGCTATCTTCGGCATACAGGAAGTCTATGTACGCGCCAAAATCATACGGTTCCTTCTCCACCACCCAAGGTACAATGTCCTCGCCGCTCCGAATCCAATCCTCATAGAAATCCAGATACTGCGTTCGGTAATCCACTGACGGTTTCATAAGTCGAAGCATCGGTCATCGCCTCCTCCACTACAATATTGATGGCTATTATATTTCCAATTCCACCCATTGGCAAGCAAAAAAAGACACAGAGTCCCTAACACTGGGACCCCGTGTCTCTTCACTTCTTCCTATG
The DNA here is from genome assembly GCF_030167925.1 of Paenibacillus silviterrae. Lineage (GTDB taxonomy): Bacteria > Bacillota > Bacilli > Paenibacillales > NBRC-103111 > Paenibacillus_G > Paenibacillus_G silviterrae. The sequence continues at coordinate 4,245,955 of NZ_JASKUT010000001.1, read as the reverse complement.
GCAGTCTCATCTCCCGCGGACCTCGATTCCCGCCGGGACCGGCGCTGCCAGGGCCACCGGGACCTGCGCTTCTGGCAGCGGTCACTCCGGACTCATTCAACCAAGTGGTCGCACTTGCCGCGGTGAATTCCACTGTCTTAGCTCCCGCGGTATAGAGCGCATAAGCAGCATCCTTCTTCAGCTCCGGCGAACCGATCACAACCGTTTGGAAGTCCTTATCGGGGGCGAAGGTGGCCAGCGTCTTCCCGCTCCGATCCTTCAGCTCAACGAGCGTCCCCGCTTTTTGCGTCTGGGAATACGTCATCAACAGCGAGTTCTGGGACGAGGAATCCGACGGCGCCTGCGCCATGCCTGCGCTTCCCGCAGCCACCAGCTGACCGCCTGTGAATTCGAACGTTCCGTCGTAGTCGAGCGCACCGTTATTGTTCGCCGTCGGCCCGCTTACGAAGACCGTGCCGCCTGACATCGCAATGGAGCCGTTGGAATCGAGTCCGTCGCCGGTGGAGTTAACATGTAACGTTCCGCCTGTGATCGTGAGCTTGCCGCCGCCGGACGAGCTGAAGCTGTTCTGACCGGGACGTCCGTTGACCGCAGAGCCATCGGCCCCTCCGGAGACATTGACGCCGTCATCACTGGAGGTCACCTTCACTTCCCCGCCGGATATCGTAATATTCGAGCCCTCGATGCCTTCATAGCTCTTGGCAATCTGAACAATTCCTCCATTAATCTGGAGAGACGAATCCGCATGAATACCGTCATCGCCGGAGGTAATGGACAGCTCTCCCCCCGCAATCGTTACACTGTTATTGCTGTGGACGGCATCATCGGCGGAGTCGATACGTATGCTGCCCTTGGCAATCATCACACCTGTGCCCGCCTTGATCCCCTTGGCGCTTTCCTTCACAGCAGCACTAGCAGCTGTTGCTGCCGGAGCTGCCGGGGCCGCCCCTTGACCCGGGCCGCCTCTCATGCCGCCGGGCGGCTGCTCCACCTTCACCGGCGCTTTCGCGCTGCCGCCGCCGGAAGTAATCGTCAACGTTCCGCCGTTTACCTGCACCGTCGTCACCGCTTGGATGCCGTCGTTCCCTGCAGTAACCGTTACGGTTCCGGCATCGACTTGCACGAGACCCTTGGAGGCATCCGCATCATTGGTTGCCTTGATGCCGTCTCCCCCGGCTTCGATCGTCAGTCGTCCCTCCTTGACCGCCACCATATCCTTGCCCATCACACCGTCGTCCTTGGCATAAACCGTGATAGTCCCCCCGAGCACCTTCAGATCGTCTTTACCGGTGATGCCGTTGTTATAATTGCCTCGAACGGTCAGAGCACCCGCACCATTGAACGTAAGATCGCCTTTGCTGAAAATGGCCGCATTCGGCTCATCCGTCGAAGCATCCGTCAGCGTATACTCCGCGGCATCGGTCACCACGTTGTTCGTTCCTTCTTCAAGCGTGAGGATCGCTTTGTCCGCCTGCTTCACGTAAATCGCCGAGCTTTCCTTACTGTGAATCTCCATCCCGTTCAAAACCAGACGCACCTTCGCGTCCTTCGGAGCATCTACGACGATCTGCCCCTGCTCCCACTGACCGCTCAGTACATACGTACCTGCGGCAGTAATCGTAACCGTGCGGTCCTTTATCTCAGCCCCGCTTCCCTTAATCGCGGCACCGCCAGCACTCAGTTCCAGGTAGGTCGGATTCTCCGTCTTCCAGTCGCTGTACTCATCATCTTCACTGTAAGCTACCGGGATCGCAACCGCCGGTGCTTGCGCAGCTGCATCCGTACCGGCAGCTGTTTGAGCGGCGGCTACAGGTGCCGAAGCCGCGGAGCTACCCGCTTCCGTAGACGTCAGGCTCTGGCAGGCCGGCAGTACCGATGCGCAGAGCAGCGCTAGCATAATCACTTTTTTCACATTCATATGCTTCTTATTCATTGAGATTTCCTCCGTTGCGGTTTAGTAGTCCGATGCTTCCGGACTCATGGATAAGGTAATGTTCAGATTTCCGTTCCTGCATCGCAGGGCGTCAATGAAATCCTTCTGGCTCACGGCCGGGTTCATCGTAATCGTATAAACCAGCTCAAACAAGCTGCCCAGCTCGGTCGTTTTGACCTTTTTCAGCTCATGGCTGACCTGATATTTCTCGAATACCTCATGAAAAGCTTCCTCGTAGCCCAAATCCTCCGGCACCGTAATTTTCAGCAGCTTCTGTGTGCTTCGCTTCGCCCCGAATTGAAGCTTGTGAAGCACGAGCATCAGTCCGCACAGAATGAAGGTGAAGAGAACCGCATAACCGAACATCCCGACGCCGCAGGCAAGACCGGTAGCCATCGTGAACAGGACATAGGCAATATCCTTAGGGTCGCCAGGCGCGCTTCGGAACCGAATGATCGAGAACGCCCCGGCGAGGCTGAAGGCCCGCGCCACGTTGTTTCCAATCAGCAGTATGATAATGGCGATAATCGAAGGAATCAGAATCATCGTCAATGCGAAGTTTTGAGAGTAGGCCTGCCTGCTCGTTTTCATATATGTCATGCTGATGACCCCTCCCAGAAGGAAGGAAACGATAATCGTAAGCAGGGCATGGGTCAATGTCATGGTCGTATCTGTCGTTGCTGCGGTAAACAAAGCGTCAAGCATAGGCGCGTGCTCCTTTCATTTGCTCTTGTCTCATCTTGATAAATTCGTTGCCGTACTTGGAAAAGCTCGTCCGAAACATACTGTGCTCGGACAGCAGCCGCGCGAGCCACACCGGGATCGTCTTCTCCGCCTTGACCTCCATAAGCCAGCGGTTGTCCTCCAGCAGCGGTTCCCCGTGATCGCCGCTCTCCAGCAGCAGGTCGTACCGTCTCGATCGGATGTTCCGGTCGAACGTGATGCGCAGATCCCGGCTTTCCTTGCAAAACATCGCAATGCGGTCATAAGCCAGATACACCTTCGGCTCCAAGGTATAACGCTGCAGGAAGTACTCAATCTCGCTTACTACCTGCTTATTCATGTAGCTGGCCGGCTCCGGCTTGACTCCCGACCTGACGAACTCGTAGGCCTCGTGGGTCCGAAGAGCCGTTCTTCTTTTGTTCACCAGCCCATGCACCTTCTTCTTCAGCTCCAGATATACCTTGGCGCCCGGCGCCGGAACACCGTAAGCCCGCAGCCGCAGCTTCTCCTTGTATTTGGGCTTCGCCAGCGAATTCCGGATCAAGGCATGGTCCTGCGTATCAAAGTAAATATTACTGATGGAGTAAAACGTATGCTTCCGGTTGTATTCATCGAGCTCCATATATTCAAGCAGGCGATCATGAATCGTCCGAAAGCCGGCATCGTCAAGCAGATACTTATTCTCGTATCGATTGAACACCTCAATGGCCATTCTCGCTCATCCTTTCTGTCTCATCGCTTTCGATGACCCTATCTTAGGACGCGAACCTTTAGTGAACCTTAAATACGAATTTCAGGTTTCTTTAAGGTTCAGGATGGTATACTGTTGCTACTACTTACAAAGGGCATCGCCCGAAAGCCGAAAGAGAGGAAAAACGATGCGAATACTAATCGTCGAGGATGAGGAGCATCTGGCGGAGGCGCTGGCTCAGATTCTTAGGAAGCATCATTACTCCGTCGATGTCGTGCATGACGGCACCACCGGCTTGGATTATGCGCAAAGCGGCATTTACGATTTGCTGCTGCTCGATATCATGCTTCCAGGCATGAGCGGACTTACGATCCTGCAGACCATCCGTAAGGAAAACATAGCTACACCGGTAATCCTGCTTACAGCTAGGGGAGAGACCTCGGACAAGGTGTCGGGGCTGGATTACGGAGCGGACGATTATATTGCCAAGCCGTTTGTTACGGAAGAATTGCTCGCACGTATCCGTGCGGCGCTTAGGCGTAAGGGAGAGGTCATCGCCGACAATTCCTTGCGTTACGGCGATATCGAGCTGAATCCATCGACGCTGAAGCTTACCTGCGGAGGGAAGGAAATCAAGCTGATCCTGAAGGAAAGCGAGCTGCTGCAGCTGCTGATGCTGAGGAAGCAGGCGGTAACGCCGAAGGAGCTCATTATCGAGAAGCTGTGGGGCTTTGATTCCGAGGCGGAGCATAATAATGTAGAGGTTTACATCTCCTTCTTGAGGAAAAAGCTGACCCACCTGCAATCGGAGGTAGCCATCAGCACGATTCGGGGAGTGGGTTATGTGCTGGAGGTGAAGGCCTGATGTTTCGCAAGCTCCGCAATAAATTTCTGCTGCTGAATATGGCTACCATCTCCGTGATGCTGCTCATTGCGTTCGCTTGTATCTATGTCATTATGTATCAAAATGTAAGCCGGGATATCGGGATGGATCTGCATCGGGAGGCAGAATTCGCGCGCAAGCCTGCGGGAAATTCGGGACCGTTCAAGCCGGGGCATGGCCCCAAATCGGAGCCGGGCGGGAATGATCAGCAGCCTATGGCACGTTCCGTTTCCTTCTCCGTGGTTACGGATTCGGAAGGAACGGTTCAGAGCGTCGCTTCCCGCTTTGACTTAGCGGAGCAGATCTATCGAGCTGTGGCGGCGAAAGCCCTTGCCAGCGGCAAGCAGGAGGGCAAATTTAAGCTGGAGGACACCCATTGGGCGTTTGAAGTACAGAAGCTGTCCGACCGCTATGTCCTGTCGTTTCTCGATATTACGTCGCAGCAAGACTTTCTGGCGAATTTAATATATGCGTTTCTCCTGGTTGCATCCATTATGCTGATCCTGATCTACTTCATTAGCCGTTATTTCGCCAATCGTTCGATTGAACCGGTTCAGGAGGCCTTTGATAAGCAAAAGCAGTTCATTGCCGATGCCTCCCACGAGCTGAAGACTCCTCTGGCCGTGATCCAAACGAATGTCGACGTCCTGCTGGCCCATGCCGACGATACGATTGCCAATCAGTCCAAATGGCTGACGTTCATTCAATCAGAGTCCGAGCGGATGTCCAAGCTGACTAACGACTTGCTTTACTTAGCCCAAATCGATCAGGCGGAAGCCGCGGTCCTATTCTCACCGTTCGATGTGAGCGAGGCAGTGGAGCAGGTGGTGCTTACGATGGAGGCAATCATTTTCGAAAGCCGGATCCAGCTTTCCTACGAGATTGAGCCTGGACTCATCGCGCGCGGCAGCCAAGAGCCGTTTAAGCAGGTGGTCATGATTTTGCTGGATAATGCGGTGAAGTATACGAATGCGAACGGATCCGTGGATATTGCGCTGAAAAAGCGTCACCACAGTATTCAGCTCACCGTCACGAATACGGGAGAAGGGATCTCGGAATCGAATTTGGAGAGAATCTTCGACCGCTTCTACCGCACGGACGCCTCCCGCTCCCGCAGCCAAGGCGGCTACGGTCTGGGCTTGGCCATTGCAAAGGCCATTGTGGAGCAGCATAAGGGAAATATCTATGCGAAGAGCATCGCAGGGAAGCAAACCACTTTTATCGTCGAGCTTCCGCTCAGTGCATGATAGCTCAAAAGACCGCATCCCTCGGGGGTAATGCGGTCTTTTTCATGCAAGTCACCGCTTCGGGTGACCCGCATCAGCGGCCCTTTCATTGCCTTCCGATGAGGCGGTGCTTTTTCATATACATATAGCTTACTGCCATTACGGTTTGGACAGCCAGGAACACCGCGACATTGTATTCCAGCCTATATCCGTGCTGATATGTGGTCATTCCCATCTGCTCCGATACCCATTCCACCGCAACCCCGAGCACCGTCCAGCCCAAAATATAAGGTATAACCGTTTTCCTCGTAATCTTCATCACCTCGAAAAAATAGACGAAGAAATAGCCGAACGGCGCGAACATAAAGTACACCAAAAGATCCGTCAGCTCATACCTGTTCGTATCGTTGACTCGGTAGAAATCCATCAGTCCCCCGCCGATCGTAAAGTCGAAGAGCGTCGAGCTGGCGAATCCCCATACAAAGCCTGCAATCAGTAGACTTCGGGGCAATCTCTTGGGCAGCAGCCAGATGGCACCATAGGTAATAACAAGCATACTCAGGATATACCATTCGTTTTTGTCAAAATGCTCCCACAAGATCATGCCGGTTCCTCCTCTGCATACATCCACTTGGAAGCAAGTCTGTAAACCAAAAGCAGCGACCCTTGCAGAAGCACCACGGACAGAAAGTCGTATAATACATTCCACTGGACATATCTATAGATCTGGTAGTATTCGGCAAGGCTGTTGAAGCCGAGCAGTAGACCCGTACACGCCAAGGTAGCGAAAAAATAAGCCTCGGTCGTTTTTTTCAATACCATGTAATTTATCCATAAGACAAGAATCAACGGCTGAAGCAACGTCCGGTTCAGAAGATAGCCCGTATACAGCAGCGGATCCTTCGTCAGCTGAACCCACTGAAACTCCTCGACAATAAGCCAAGACAGGTTAACCCCTAAGATCAACGCCATGAGAAGCACTACGGTATTATCCATGAAGGACAAGCTTTTGTTCATCATGTAAAAGGCAAGGACGGCAAGCCAAGTTGCTGAGAAAATCACAACGAACCCCATATATATCCTCCCCGGTAAAGGCTTTTTCTAATTATTGTTATAATGGGCTAGGAATATACGGGGAATTGGACAAAATCTTAGCATGCCTCAACCCAGCATGATGCTGATGAGGCAAAGCCCTAAAAATAAGCAAAGCGGAGAGTAGAGAAGGGTGTCCCAACGGGCAAATACCGAGCCCCTCCGTTGCTTCATGAAGCCTACCCAGCGAAAATCGCCGACGGCCCGGATCAAGAACACCAGAGCTAACGTCCAGCCGCCGTAGGTCATGAACCAGCCGGGAAACACCAATAGTCCCGGCACCGCCCCGCCGAGCTGCAGCACGAACAACCCGGCCACGGCCAGCGCTCCTGCCACGATCCCCGTAGCGATCTTCGTCGGACGGAATACCGGCTCAGAACCGGTACTGGGAATGGCGGCTAGAGCGCCTTTCCTCCCTCCCGCCATCCAGTACAGATGAATACCGCTTACTGCGAACAGGATCATGCCAACCACCCAAGCAAAAACAACCGTCATGTTCTCCCTCCTCAAATCCCTAGCAGGTGCTTCCGAAGCGTATCGATATGCTCCTGTAATGCCTCTTCGCTTATCAGTTCATGCTTATGCCGCTCATACCATCCCAAGTAATAATGATATAGGATGTGTGACTTGTGATAAGCTGCCTCGGACGGCAATCCCCCATCCATGAATAGTCCGCGAGCGTAGTTCATTCTCTCCTGCTCCACCCGATCTATGACGTTCCGGTAATCGGACTGCTGCTCACATAGCTTTCGCAAATAAAATAGGAAGTCCCCTTTGCGTGTAGCGGAGAACATCTGCCGCAACAGCCCGGTGATCTTATCCTCAGCCGACTCCTGCTCGGACGAACGCCGGATTACTTGGCTCGTCGTGATCTCCGTCCATTTGTCGATGATCCGTTTAAGAAACTCATCGCGATGGCTAAAGTACCAATAAAAGCTGCTTTTGCTGCAGCCGAGTTCCGACGACATCTTTTCAATAACCAAGCCCTCCGCCCCATGTAGGGCGAATCGTTCCATTCCCTTTTGAATCCATTGCTCTTCCGTTACCACAATTCTAGGCAAGCGACCACTCCCTTCTGTACGATACCGTACATATAATTCCATCATAATGGAAACCTTTGTATAAAACAATATCTGTACGGAAACGTCTAGAAAATGCCACAAAATACGCCTCTCGGCGTCATTCAAAGATCTTTGCGTACCGAACCGAACTTGTGGTCTCCACTCCATAGCGTGGCGGCTTACCCGCTGGAAACACCAACCACTTTTGAGAAAAAAGAAGAAGGACACCTATTACGGTGTCCTTCCAGCATCGCTATTTTTTCATCCGAATCACGTTCCAGGAAAGCTTCGGCAGCGGCGCCGTCAGCCGGCCGTCCTGCAGCTTCGCTTCTCCGCCGCTGTGCGGCTTCACGGCATCCGGACGCTCGGCCGTATTCGCGGCCTTGATGTCATCATTCTCCAGCACCAGATGTTCTACCACACGGTATCCCTCGAATTGACGCGCATCACACTCCAGCAGCAGTCCTTCCGTTGTATCCCGATTCACGGCAAAGACCGTCAGCTCCTCATTCTCTTCATTATGTACGGCGATCGATTCCAGATACGGCACATCGGTAAATTCCTTGCTGTCGTAGACCGGCGACTTCACGATCGTTTGCAGCGCAGTGCCGCGGCCGTAATTGGAGGCGTGCATGAACGGATAGAAGATCGTTTGGCGCCAAGTCTCTCCTCCGTTGTTCGTCATGATTGGAGCAATCACGTTCACCAGCTGAGCAAGGCAGGCAATCTTCACCCGGTCGGAGTGACGGAGAAGAGTAATCAGCATACAGCCTACCAACAAAGCGTCTTCGAAATTATACACGTCTTCCAGCTGAGGAGGAGCTACAGTCCAAGGTTCCAAGCGCTTGTCGGACTCGTGGGAGTGATACCATACGTTCCACTCGTCGAAGGAAAGATTGATCTGCTTCTTGCTGCGCTTTTTCGCCTTCACATAATCGCATATCGAAATCACCGATTTAATGAAAGAATCCATGTCGAGCGATTTGGCCAAGAAATTCGAGATATCATTCTGCGGGTTTCCGTAATAGGTATGCAGCGAAATATACTCAACATGATCATAGGTGTGATCCAGAACCGTTGCTTCCCATTCCGCGAAGGTACGCATCCCTCTGGAGGAGCTGCCGCATGCTACAAGCTCAATGGTCGGGTCGACCCATTTCATGACCTTGGCTGCCTCCGTAGCGATCCGACCGTATTCCGCCGCCGTTTTGTGTCCGATCTGCCACGGGCCGTCCATTTCGTTGCCGAGACACCAGGTTTTGAATTTGTGCGGCTCCTTATAGCCATGGGATCTGCGTAAATCACTATAATAGGAACCAGACGGATGATTGCAGTATTCGACCAAATTTCTTGCGGCATCAATGCCGCGGGTGCCCAGATTGACGGCCATATTCACTTCCGCGTTGACTCGCTTCGCCCAATCGGCAAATTCGTTCGTGCCGACCTCGTTCGTCTCCACCGTCCTCCACGCCAGGTCCAACCGGCGAGGGCGGGATTCTACCGGACCTACGCCGTCCTCCCAGTTATAGCCGGAGACAAAGTTACCGCCGGGGTAACGGATGAGAGGCACGTTCAGCTCCTTCACCATGTCTATGACGTCCTTGCGGAAGCCTTGCTCGTCCGCTGACGAATGTCCAGGCTCATAGATGCCTCCATAGACGCAACGCCCCAGATGCTCGACGAATGAGCCGTAAATGCGCGGATCGATCTTGGAGATTTGGTAATCCTTGTCGATAATCATACTTGCCTTTTTCATATCTTATCAGGGCTCCCCTCGGGTTCCGTGTGCGCACACGAAAATGGACGAACGGCGTCGGACCGTGCGAATTTCACATCGATTCCCATGTTTCGTGTGCGCACACGATTTAATTTTACTATAGCAGAGCACCCCAACACCGTCAATCCGAAATCTTCCATCCAGCCATTAGATCGATTCTCCCCGGATAATCCGGTAAGCCAGCAGCGGCTCAGGACGTAGGTCCCCTGTTTCCAACTGATGAATCAACGCATCCACCGCCCTGACCCCAAACTCCTCTACCGCATATTCCACCGTGGATAAGGCAGGCGTTACATATTTGAGGACGTCGATATTGTCAAAGCCCATGACTCCAACCTCTTCCGGCAGCTTCAGCCCTTTGGACTTGATATGGTTCAATACTTCCAGCGCATAAATGTCACAAGAGCAGATGATAGCCGTCCGGCCGGATGCCCGTAAATCGATGCTATCCAGTACGGATACATAGTCCTTCTCCGTAATGATCAGCGGCTCCCGCCGTACGCCATTTGCCTTTAAGCTCTCCAGACAGCCGGCCAGACGCTCTTCCTGCGTGTAGATGTTGGATTCGTTCTTCTTGGCCAGCGGCGGGCAAACATAGATGAACTCCTCGTAGCCCAGGGAGCATATATAATCCACGGCATCCCTCATCGCCTGACGATCATTGATCCCTACATAGCTCCACCGGTCGGAAATGCGATTGCAGATCGTGACGATCGGAACCTGCTGCTCCTGCAAAAACCGGTCGTACTCCTCCCCTTCATTCACCGTGAAGAGGATAATCCCGTCCACCTTGCGGCTCACTAAATGTTCAATGCATTTACTCTCGTTTTCCTTATCCTTGCCCGTGAGCAGCAAATTGACAAAATAGCCCTTTTCCCGGCAGCGGCTTTCGATTGCATTCATGAGCTGGGCAAACGAACGGTTATGCAAGTCGAACAGCACAACCCCAATGGTCATCGTCCGTCCGCGCGCGAGACTGGAGGCCATATAGTCCGGTTTGTAATTCAGCTCCTCGGCGACCCGAAGGATTTTGCTCTTGGTCTTGCTGCTGATCCCCGGCCGGTTGTTTAGCGCCCGATCCACGGTTCCGGTAGAAACGCCGCACAGATCGGCTATATCTTTAATGGTTACTGCCATACCGACTCCTCTTTCCTATGCTGACCCCGGCTTCGTATGCTCAGGGCATTTCTATTGCGATTGCTCGCGGGTTTACAAGTATTATATACCTTCCCCCGCGGGACTGAAAAGAAAAATGCACTGCACTGCCATTGTATTTCACATGATGACAATTAAAAAAAACACCATCCTCTTCGGGTGGTGTTCCCCTGTACGGCTATGTTGTCAGCCCTTTACCGCCTACGGGCCTGAAGCGGACGGCTTCGACCCCCGCTATCAGCGGCATGGCCTTTTGAATCGAGGCCTTGGTTGCCTCCTCGTCGAGGGAAGCCTTATGAGCCTCCTGACTGCCCCACACTTCAGTTACGTAGATGGTATCCGCCTCTGTATCCGAAACATGGACAAGGTATAATTCGCATTCCTTATCGTTCTCCATGGCAGCCCCAGCCTCCAAAAGGATTTCCAGCAGACGATCCCTCTGGCCTGGTTGGGTTGTAAATGTAACGTGGGTTCCGAACCTACTCATTGCTCCTCCACCTTTACCCTGTTTGAACTTGAGTCCTTCGTTCCATCTTATTATACGGCGAATCATCGAGGGAGTATTGTAAAAAAGCGACATGAAGCTTACCGCCGCCCAACAAGGGAAAAGCTGTGAATTGGAAGATTCGACACCAATGGACATGACTGGAATGGAACTTTATCGAAATACAAAGTAAAATGGAAGTAAATCTATGAAAAAGCAGGTGATAGACTCGTGAAGCAAAAACTGCTCTTTTCTATTATTTTCATTGTACTACTAGGAATAGTAACGGACGCCGCCTCCGCCCATGCAGGAGTACTGGATCGAATCAAGGGTATTTACCAAGCGCCCGAGAAAGTGGAGGAGCTTCAAGCCCATGTGACGGAAGCGACACAGCAAATAGAGGAGTCCAGAAAGCAAGCGGAGCAGCTCCTGCAGCAGAATGCCGAGCTGCAGAAGCAGAACGAGGCTTTGGCCGCACAAAATCAGCAGTTGCAGAGCCGCATAGAAGAAATGAATGCGGACCGCCGCACCTTATATCGCCAGCTCACCTCAACGGGTATCACGGCAATCCTGCTTGTCCTTGGCTACGCGGCGGCCGTACGCATCTGGCGCTACACCGTCTGGCGCAAGCAGCGTAAAGAAGAGCATGAGGTGACGATGCTATGAAGGTCAGCGCACCGCAGCCTACGGGGCACGCCCGAATCGAACTGTCCGGCGGGGAAGCGCTGCATGTTCTGCATCCCGGCTCCATTCTGGCTTACCGGGGCCAGCCCGGCCATCGGGAGGACCGATGGATGGATCTGGGCGGAGCCTATCGCAAGCGAAGATGGGTTCGGTCCGTCCTGACCGGGCCCTCCGAGTTCCTGCTGGGGCTGCCTACGGGACACTCCCTCATTTCTTACGAGCTTCCCGCCGACAGCAGCCTGCTGTTCGACTTTCGCCATGTCATCTACTTCACGGACGGGATGTCCATGAAGAGCAAGATACTGAAGCTGAAGACAGCCTGGATCTCTCGGGAGCTGGTCCGTATGAAATTTTCCGGTCCCGGCACCCTCGGTATTCTAGCCGCGGGAGACGCCGCCGTAATGGAGCTTGATCCGTCCCAGCCGCTCTTCGTCGATAAGAACGCGCTTATCGCTTACCCCGAGGACGCGTTCATTCATCTCTCCGTTTATGGCAACTCCCTCGCCAGCCAGCATATGAATGTGCAGTGGGAAATTCGCGGGACGGGGAGCGTGCTCGTTCAATCGGGCTCCCGCGACCGCCAGCTGGAGGACCGTCTGTCGGGCGACGGCTGGTTTAAACGGCTGCTCCGGGAGGTGCTGCCCTTCGGCAGCGTATATATTAAATAAGGCACCAGCCTGCCTGACAGGTTGGTGCCTTATTCCGTTCACGCTCGCCATTCCAGCAGCTCATCGATGATTTGATGCTGTCCGCCCGGCGACCAGCTCATCCGGACCCAGTTAGGAACCGAGCGGACCGGATAGCCCTCCAACGCACTCATCGCCTGCTCGGCTTCCTCCGCCTGCAGCGAATGCTTGTAGACGAACAAATAGCCCGAATCTAGCGGCGGCAGGCTTTCGAGACAATATTCCCGGTTTCTTTCATGGAGAGGAACACAGCTTCCCGGCTGTAATCCCAGCTCAGTATAAAGCAGGTGACTAACAGGGTGATCCACCATCCCCTGCACGCGAATCCTTCCGTTATAAAGCCGCATCAGAGACACCGGGACCTCTCTCATCGTGTGGGCCAGTATTTTGCGGGCATAGCTAGCCTTCAGCTCCAGCTGGCCGATCGTTCGCCGGGCTTCTTCTTCCCTGCCGACCAGCTCAGCCAGCCTCATATAGTGCGAGCGCCAGTCGTAGGTCAGATCAACGATCACCGTTGGAGCGATTTGCTTTAAGCGCTCATAGAAGGGCGAATGCCTGGAGTCCGCAATAATGAGCTCCGGACGGTATCCTCGCAGTGCTTCCAGCTGCGCTTGGAGCATCCGGCTCCGCTCTTCTTCGTCCGCGCCCATCAGCTGATAGGCATTCCATTCAAACGGCACTGAGACCCCCAGGGACCGCAAGCAATCCTGATACCGGAAACAGGAGGCTGCGGCAACTCTCAGCTGCCTTCGTTTCATAAACAAGGCGGGAGAGATGCCTACCGTATTTTTAAACAATCGGCTGAAATAAAACTCATTACTGAAGCCCAATGCGGCGGACACATCCTTAATCGTTACCTCCTGCTGCTGCAGCAGCTGCTTGGAGGAGTGAATCCGAAGCCGGTTCACATATTCGAGCGGAGAGATTCCCTTCGCCTTCTTAAAGCTCCGCGAATATGAGGTGGGGGTCAGGCCGGCAATGCCCGACAGCGTCTCCAGCTTTATTTTCGAATGGAAATGCTTGTGCATGAAAACGATGCTTTGATCGATCCCGCTACCCCCTTCCTCCTTCCCGTCCGACTCCTGCCGAGCCTGCCGCATCGCTTCAAGGAGGGCTTGAAATTTCAGCTGCCGTTCGGAAGAGCTGCCCCTTTGAGTCCGGCATTGCTCATGGAGCTGCTCCATCTCCTCTAGCAGGGGGTTCACATATCGCTTACCGATTTTGCCGGTTGGCCAAAGGTCAGGATTCGCTCCGTTCGTACAGCTCCATTGCCCCTTTCGCTTCGCAATCGCTACTTGGACCACCGTCATAAGATATACATCAACTTGGTTAGACTCAAGTATGACCTCTATTGCCGTTCCTCGGGGGAAAAATAAAGACCGCCCCGGATGGATGGGAAGCACTTCCTGCCCCGTGCAGAGCATGCCTTTGCCCCCGATAACAAGAATAAGCATATCGCTTGGAATATGCTTGGTAAGTAAGGATGTCCCCTTCAAGTACCGCCTTCTTCTTATGGAGGAGAGCAGCGGCAGGCAGTACGCTTGGTTGGGAACGGTTGGCATAGCAACTCCTCCTTCTTCTTTGGGACCGTTCATCAGCCGATGATCGTCAGCAGCTCCTCCGCATTCCTGCGCGGCTGGACGTCCGGAACGGACCTCGGGTACCCGATGTGCAGAACGCCGATGATTTTCTCATCCAGCTGCAAGCCCACCGCTTCCTGGAACTGGGGGTCATAATTATAATGGTTCGTTTTCCATACGACGCCAAGCTGCTGCTCCCATGCCGCCAGCTGGAAATTTTGGATGAGCGCACTGACGGCGCAGTAGTCCTCCTCCCACTGCTTCCGGCGAGGATCCTCCTTCATAATCACCACGAGATGGGCGGGGACGTTCATGAAATAGTTCCACTTGGGCTCCCCGTGCTTCTTCTTTTCCTCGTCGGAATAGGTCCGGAGCATGGCATCCGCCAGGATCGACCGCCCCTCTCCCTTATACAGCAGGAAGCGCCAAGGCTGCCTGTTGCCGTGGTTGGGCGCCCACACCGCGACATTCAGCAATTCCACAATCAACTCCGTCGGTACAGGGTCACTCTTGAAATCGCGGATCGTTCTTCTGTCCTTGATCAGCTCCGCCATCGTCCCGGCATGTTTATACGCTAATAAGCTCACTTTTTTGCGCCTCCTTAGGCTCCTTGATGGTTTCGATCGAACCGTACTTCCGCTCGGCCCGTCGGCCTTTCCCCTGCGGAATACAGAGCGGCGTACCGAAGTAGGGATCCTCCACGATGCTGCACTCCATCCCAAATACATGCCGGACCAGCTGCGGATGGATCACCTCCTCCGGCTTTCCTTGCGCATAGACGGTTTTATCCTTGATAGCGACAAGATGATGCGCGTATCGGCAAGCAAGATTCAAATCATGGAGAACCATGACAATCGTCCGCCGGTCCCGTTCATTCAATTCGAACAGCAAATCCAAAATATCCACTTGGTGGGCCATATCCAGATAGGTTGTCGGTTCGTCCAGCAGGATCGTGTCCGTCCCTTGAGCCAGGGTCATCGCAATCCACGCACGCTGCCGTTGTCCGCCGGACAAGGAATCAACGGGCATTTCGGCCAGCGCCTCTGTTTTGGTGACGCGCAGCGCCTCCCGGACAAGACGCTCATCCTCCTCCGTCCACTGCTTTAGCCAATGCTGATACGGATACCTCCCCTGCTTCACCAGCTGGAATACGGTCAACCCTTCCGGAGCGACAGGTCCCTGCGGCAAAATGGACAAGCGCCTTGCGATCTCTTTGGTGGGGATCTTCGCAATCTGCTTGCCGTCCAGCACGACCTCTCCCTTGGACGGCTTCAATAAGCGGGCCATCGAGCGGAGAAGCGTCGATTTGC
This sequence comes from Paenibacillus silviterrae, assembly GCF_030167925.1. Taxonomy (GTDB): domain Bacteria; phylum Bacillota; class Bacilli; order Paenibacillales; family NBRC-103111; genus Paenibacillus_G; species Paenibacillus_G silviterrae. Next base: position 4,230,670 of record NZ_JASKUT010000001.1, on the reverse strand, counting down.
CGCAGCCGTTGGAGCCGATCAAGACGGTAATCTTGCCCTTGGGTATGGACAGATCGAGCTGTTCGATAATGCTTTCGTTACCATAGGTCAAATGCAGATTTCTAGCCACTAAGGAATGCATGGTCATCTCTCCTATTTGGAATTGCGCTCGGTGTACAGCAAATAGATAAAGAAGGGAGCGCCCACAGCCGAGGTAAATACGCCAACCGGAATATCGAGCGGAAGGAAGAAGGTTCTCCCGGCCAGATCAGCCAGCATAACAATCGCGCCGCCCAGCAGGGCGGAGACGGGAAGCACACTCTCGAAGCTGGAGCCCACCAGCTTGCGGGCCATATGCGGGGCTATCAAGCCGACAAACCCGATCCCTCCGGCTACGGACACGGCCGAGCCCGCCAAGGCTACACTGATGAACAGCAATACCAAGCGGTTTCGTTCAACCCGGCTTCCTGCGCTTGCCGCTACGTCATCCCCGAGCTGGCCGATGTTCACATGGCGGGCCATCAGGAAGGAGAGAGGAATCAGAATCACCGTCCAAGGCAGCACCGTCAGGACGTTCTCCCAATTGGAGGCGTACACCGAGCCTGTCAGCCATAGGTACGCTTGGCTCACATCCTTGTTCTCGCTAAAGACGATCATCATCGTGGTGGCAGCCGACGTCAGGGACGACATCCCGATTCCGACCAGAATGAGCCGGATGGGGGTAACCCCCTTTTTCCAGGCAAGCAAATACAAGACGACCGATACAAGACCCGCACCTAGCATCGCGCTGACCGGCAGCCAGCGAATGCTGAACGCGCCTGCGGATAACGTCAGGAAGGACACCGCTGCGACGGAGGCGCCTCCTGTAACGCCCATGATATCGGGTGACGAGAGCGGATTCCGGATGATCCCTTGCAGGATGGCGCCCGCCGCTGCCAAGGAGCTCCCTACCAGCAGGGAAATGACAATCCGGGGAAGGCGCAGCTTCTGGATAACCATGGAATGCTCTTCGGCCCCCATGCCGAATACGCTTCGAATGACATCGGCGGGAGAAATGTACATTTCCCCCATACCTGTGCTAGCCACGGCAATGAGGATGCAAGCAGCCAGCAAAACGAAGGATGTCACAACCGTTCTTTTATGAAGCAAAAAGGAAATTCCCCGGCGCCGGAACCGAATAGGAACATGCTGCATCATGCTTTGGCCAGCCCCCTTCGCGCGATATAAATGAAGAACGGGGCGCCGATCACGGCCGTCATCACGCCTACCGGCATTTCCGAGGGAATCATAATAAATCTTGCGACCACATCCGCCAGAAGAAGCAGGGTTGCACCGAGCACGGCACAATACGGAATGACCCACCGATGATCCGTTCCGCCGATATAACGCGCAATATGCGGAATTACAATCCCGATAAAACCTATCGGTCCCGCTACCGAAACGGAGCCGCCCGCAAGAACGACGATAATGATCCCGGCCGTCAGCTTGATCCACATCGTCCTTTGTCCTAAGCCTTTCGCCGTATCCTCGCCCATCAGGAGCAGATTCATATCTCTTGCAATGAACCATGCCACCGCCCAGCTCACCGCCATATAAGGAAATACAGCCATAATCATATCGGGAGAGCGGCCCGCAATCGTTCCCGTCAGCCAATACAGCACCGTGCCGAGGCCTTGCTTGTTCAGCACCAGAATCGCTTGGGTAAACGAAGCGAATAAGGCGGACATGGCTGCGCCGGCGAGGACGATTTTGAGAGGAGTCAAACCGTCTCTGCCCATCGAACCCAGCACATAGACGAATACGGCTGCCAAGGCAGCTCCTGCAAAGGAGATCCACATCAGCCATTGCATGGATGAAATCGAGAAGGCGATGGCCGCTAGGACGACGAAGAAGGTAGCCCCGGCATTCACTCCTAGTACACTGGGCGAAGCAAGCGGATTGCGTGTCAGCGTCTGCATCAGCGTACCTGCGATGGCAAGGCTGGCCCCTATGGCTGCGGCAATGCATGCTCTCGGCACTCGAGTAGTGCGGATAATGATTTGGTCGGCGACATTCTCATCGTAATAAAAGACAGACGCCCAGGCGGTATGCCAATCGTACTGGGTCGCACCGAATAGGACGCTGGAGACAAAGCTCAGCAGCAGGACCAGCAGGAGAGCCAGCAGTCCGCCGGCCTTTCCTACAGTCGAATGCATTAGATTCATGGCGAAACGCTCCCTAGGAACTACTTGATTTCAAAATAATGGTAGAGGTCATCCAGCATCGCCTTTGCCGCCATGGATCCGCCGGCCAAGTTCCAGGTGATCGTGTCGACCTTATAGTACTTCCCGTTCTTGACGCCCTTCAGGCTCTTCCAGAGGGGATGAGAGGTCCAATCGTTTTGTGATTGGGCTACCGTCGGCTCATTCTCATTGAGACGGGTAATATCGAATATGTAGTCCCCATCCAACTGCGACATCTGCTCCTTCGAGGTGAGGTTCACCACGGCCTTGCCTTCCACCATTTGAGCTTTCGGACGAGGTAAGCCGAGCTCCTTGAAGATCGTGCCGGCAAACCCTGTCGCATAGAAGCGCGCGCTGCCGTCCCGTTCAAACCGGACAATCGATACCTCCGATTTGGCCAGCTTATCTCCCGCCTTCTGCTTAAACTCCGCCACACGGCGATCCCATTCGCTTAGAATCTTAGCGCCTTCCTCCTGCTTGTAGAGCGCATCGGCTGCAATCTTCAGGTTCGCCTTCCAATCGAAAATCTCTTCCGTCATGATCGTCGGGGCAATGCTCTCCAGCTGAGGATAAATCTTCTCATGGCGATTTTTCGTTCCGATAATCAAATCCGGCTTGAGCGCGATAATGGCCTCTACATTGGGCTGGGTTTCCTCGCCGAGGTTTTTTACCCCGTCCATCTGCGCCCGCAAATAGTTGTACCACGGCTTCTCTTCCCACGACTCTACCGAGCCGACAGGCTTTACGCCCAGATGAAGCGAAATATCCGTCATCCCGTTGAAAAGAACGACCACCCGCTCCGGCTTTTTCTTTAAGGTTGCCGTTCCCATGGCATGCTTAATGATTTTTTCCCCTGTTGCCGCTGTACTCGCCCCGCCCTGGTCCTTCGATTTCCCCGCTTCCGGAGAAGCTGCCTGATTAACAGTACTTCCCGCCGTTCCTCCCGGTGCCGCTGTACTTCCGCAGGCAGAAACCGCCAGCGCCAGTACCAATAGGACCATCCATCGTAAAGCCTTCATATTGTTGCTTCCTCCTTACCCATAGCTAATGCAGACAATGCAGCTCGGACTGCGTTTGCTTCGGTGTATTGTATTGATAATAATTATCATTATCATTATAGGATGCGTTTTTTCCAAAGTACATATCTTTTTTTATCCGTTTGCTTTACTGAATTTATCTCAACCAACGGGAAATTTGTCGATTTTTGTTGATAATTTCTAAAGTACACTTTATACTATGGGGGATTAGGTCCTTTCTACTAAATCGAATATTCTTCGTCAACGGCAAACCCCTCGAAAGGCGGGGACGCAAAGCTACGGGTCTAAGGTTTCATAAACTACGATCGCCGGGCTGCCGAAGCTGTACGAAAACCGGCTTCCTGGCGGTTTTTTTATTTACATTGATATCCAGTCATACAAAAATCGGGAGGCCAACATCCATGAGACTGAAGACGAAGCTTCTACTTGTTCTCGCAACATTGCTTAGCATGATTGTTTTCATTGGGGTTTATTTTTACATTAACACCGAACACAATCAGAAGATGTACAATGCCCTCTTGCAAAAGCAGGAGTACCGGTTTCACATGAAATCCATTCAATTTCGGTTAACGGGTTTATCCAATGACGAGAGAGGCTTCCTCCTTCAAGGTGATGCAAGCTACCTGCCGGAAATGAAAGCGAAGACCGCCGAGATCGACGGTTATTTGCAAACGCTTCGCAGAATGAAGGAGCTCGGTCCTGAGGAGCAGCAGACGATCGACAAAATCAGCCGAAACTTCATTAACTTCTCCGCCGCCAGCAAAAAAGTTCTCGACGCGTACAATCAAGGCAATCCTGCCGAAGCGCTGAAGCTTCATTTTGGCGAAGAGCGCGAGGCCCGTAAGGAGCTGGATCCGATCATAGCGGATTCACTTACCAGTCTGGATGACCAGATCGCCGTCTCTCTTCAGGAAATGGAAGCCAACCAAAGCTTGAATCAAACCATTATTATTACTATTATCATCGTTTGCTTGGCCATTAGTGCAGCCTTCGGATGGATCATGCTGAACAATTTGCGGTCCGTGATCCGAACCGTAATGGCCTCCGCGCAGAATGTTTCCGCTTCGGCACAGCAGATTTCGGCCAGCACCGAGGAGATTGCCAGCGGCGCCAACGATCAATCCCAATCCGCACAGCACATGACGGAGCTGATTACGGAGCTCTCCATTGCGATCAATTCGGTGGCGGAGAACGCGGAGCAGGCCGCCGAATTTTCCAGCCAAACCGTCTCCATTGCCAAGGAGGGCGGGGAAGCGGTACGCAACTCGATTACCGGCATGGATCAGGTGAGCCGGCAGATGTCCAAGCTGGAGCAGGATTCCGCTACCATCGGTGACATTATTGAGGTCATTGACGAAATTGCGGATCAAACGAATCTGCTGGCGTTGAATGCCGCCATTGAGGCCGCCCGCGCGGGAGAACACGGCCGGGGCTTCGCCGTCGTCGCCGATGAGGTGCGTAAGCTGGCCGAGCGCAGCCGGGAGGCCACGAAGCAAATTTCCGGAATCATCAAGGGGATGCAGCACAACACCGAGCTGAGTGTTCTTGCCGTCAAGGAGGGGGTGGCCTTGTCGCAGATGACAGGAGAGTCCTTCGAGCGCATTATTGCGAAGCTGAACGAAACCGCAAGCAAGGTGGTGGAAATTGCCGCTGCCTGTGAGGAGCAAGCCGCTCAATCGGGCGATGTGCTGCGTTCGGTAGAGAGCATCTCCGCCGTAACGGAAGAGACCGCCGCCAGCGTCGAGGAGAATTCGGCGACCTCGCAATCGCTTGCCCAGATGGCGGAAGCCTTGTCCGAATCGATTGCGAAAATTTAAACGTACAAAGGCACGGACCCGAGGAAAACGGTCCGTGCCTTTTGCTTGTGCCTCACTTTAATCCGGCATTACAGATGGCAAATCTCCTTTTGGTCTTACATGTCCGGGTCTATAACTTCCCTTAGCCAAGACAGCATTTTTTATACTTTTTCCCGCTTCCGCATGGACAAGGGTCATTACGGCCCACTTTCTTCTTGGTTTGAAAGCTGTACACGGTTCCTTCTGTACCGGTGCCAACTTGCCTCGAACCAGCTTGTGTCAAAGGAGAGGGCGCTTGCGGGATCGACTGCTTCCGTCCATTCCGGGAAAGCTCTTGGGGTGTATAGCCTTTCAGCTCCCATAGCCGAGTATTGTTCATAAGCACCATTAATCCATCTAGTAGCTGCTGCACCAGCTGCATGTCCTTAAAGTCCAACTCGTCCTGTAAAGCCGATACCAGCTCGGAGGGCGATTCTCCCCGTTGGATACGGTCCACAAGCTCTGCGGTCATCAGATCCGCTTCCTCCGCTTCCATAGTCCAATGCTTTTTTATAAAGGAAACAAACGATACATAACCCGCATGGCGGTCGACAAACCCGTCAGCCGAAGCACTCAGCACCTGGGCCTTCGTGAATGGATAATAATCAAGCTCCGGTCTATTGCTCTGTTCCCCTAGGATCCGCTTCGGGTCATCGACCGTGTAGTGGGAGAATCCGTGCGGACCGTGACTCACACTTCCGTCGTACTGTTCCAGCTCCGATATCATGTGCTCGTACTCGTTACCATCGATGCTTTGACCCGTGTAATGCTCTATCTTTTCCTTGAGCTCTTGCCCCCCCATGCATCCGTAATAATAGAGAAGTCCTTGAGTCAGCTTAACCCAGTCCGTATTTCGATCCAGGATCATTTTCAAACGTTTCGGGTCGTAACGACGCATGCCTTCCCCAATTTCTTCGGACAGGTGGACGGTATCGTTCTTAATTAACAACAAGCCATAGGCTTGGAAATACGCGGGGTCATAATTCTCGTCTTTCACCATCTCGCTAAGCGGCACTTTGCAGCCCGGCGCTTTCGAGACTTTATCCAATACGTTGTATCGGTTGTGGTCCAGCTTTTCCAAATGCTGATTCAGATGCTCCATCATATAAGAATACAAGCGTTGAACCAGGTCCGCTTTGTTCAACTGGCTTGCCTGTTGAATATTCAACGTTCGGCGAATGTTATGAAGCTCGTCCTTGGTGAGCGAGGTCAACAACTCGGTTAACGACATCATGCTTTCTTCTACAATTAGCATTTAAACCAATACTCCTTCTTTCTCTCACAGCCTTCTTAAAAATATTATTATACAAGGCTTCCTGTAACTTTTACAAGTTTTTATGCAGAGAAACCTGTTACCAGCCCGCTTATTTCCCTTCGCAACCGCTCATGTGAAGCATGTCGAAATTGAAGTATTTTTGCCGAAATTCAAGAATTATTTACTGTTACTTTACTATTCTCACTGCTATTATACTTCTTAAGGCCTAAACTACATAACGATTTTCACAGGATATCTAGTACGAGGGGAGGACATATCGGAGACAGAGCAAGACTTGAAATGCTGTGAGGTTATCGAACTTACGAGGAGAGAAGAGAATGTCAACAAAACTACGCAATTCGGTGAAAACTAGAGCGGTTGCTATGCTGATGAGCTTTCTTATGATCATGGCTTCGCTGATGCCATTTGCCGCAGGCAGCCGCAGCGCTTATGCGGAACCGACTCCCTATACCCCGCTTCCGGAGGTATCCCCGGCTTATACGGGTCCGTTGACCTGGATGAACCATACGGCTCCGTTAATGGCACCAGGCCAACCACCGGTCATGGGTAATTATACCATCCCCTTTTTTATGGACATGGATGACAACAATACGATCTATGTGACCAAGTTTGGCGGCACGTTAGGCTCGAGCGGTAAAGTGGAGAAAATATCAAGCGACGGCCAAACGGTCACCGATATTACCTACAATGCTGCCGTGATCTTCCCCATAGGCATCGCGGTGGACCAACACGGAAATGTTTACGTAGCCGATAACAGCAAGTCCACAAGCAATTCTGCAGGCCCCAATACCGCCAGGATTTTAAAGCTGCCTTACGGTACCAATTTCTGGGAAAACATTACTTACGGTCAATCTATGAATTACGCCTACGGCGTGGCGGTCGATAAGTATGGCAACGTGTATGCGGTTGACGGCAAACTTAACACCGATTCCATGGCAACGCCGCATATAATTAAGCTGCCTGCGGGAGGCACATCGTGGGTCAACATTTCGGGTAATCCGTCGCCGTTCGTTTACCCTGTCGATATTGCGGTTGACGGCGAAGGCAATGTTTTCGTCAGTGACTTAACGAATACGAATGTCAATAACAACACGAAAATATTTAAGCTTCCTTTCGGGGAAACCACTTGGACGAACATTGCCCCGACATCTCCCGCAGGAGCCATGCCGTTCATTGCTTACGGCATCCATGTCGATAAATTCGATAACTTATATACGATGAGTATCGGCATCAGTAAAGCCATGAAGCTGAAATATAATGGGGGCACCAACGATTGGAAAGAGGTTCCTGCCATGACTCTAACCTCCAGCATGAGTTACGATGTCGCCGCAGACAGCTCCGGTTATTTGTACGCCACGAATTTAGGTCTCGGCAACATCACCAAGCTGATGGCGTCTGTCATTTATAACGGCAGCGGCAATACGGGCGGAACGGTTCCGAACGACACGGCCGGGTACGGGCCGAACGTTGTCGCTACTGTATATGGCAATACAGGCAATCTGGTGAAAACAGGTCATGTATTTGGGGGCTGGAGCACCTCGCCTAACGTGACGGAGGCCACTTATGCAGCAGGCGATACCATCAACATGACGCAAAGCGTAACGCTGTATGCCGTTTGGAAGCCTCTGATGACGGTCACCTATAACGGTAACGGCAATACAGGCGGAAGTATGCCGGTTGACGCGAATGAGTACACTCAGGGCCAAACAGCAACGGTGCTTGGCAATACAGGCAATCTCGTGAAAGCGGGTTATGTGTTTGAAGGCTGGAGCACCTCGCCTAACGTGACGGAGGCCACTTATGCAGCAGGCGATACAATCAACATGACGCAAAGCGTAACGCTGTATGCCGTTTGGAAGCCTCTGATGACGGTCACCTATAACGGCAACGGCAATACAGGCGGAAGTATGCCGGTTGACGCGAATGAGTACACTCAGGGCCAAACAGCAACGGTGCTTGGCAATACAGGCAATCTCGTGAAAGCGGGTTATGTGTTTGATGGCTGGGGCACGGCGCCTAACGCAACGGAAGCCTCTCATACAGCAGGTGGCACCATCAACATGACGCAAAGCGTAACGCTGTATGCCGTTTGGAAGGCAATTCCTTCGTACACGGTCTCCTACCAGGCAGCAACAGGCGGCAGTATCAACGGTTCGGGCAGCGAAAATGTTTACAGTGGTCACTCCCCGGCTTCCGTGCCGACAGCAACTCCAGATCCGGGCTATACCTTCCTTGGCTGGAGCAACGATGGAGGAACGACACTGCTTACTGACGCTCAATTGGCATCTATTATTGTAACGAGCAATAGTACGTATACAGCTTACTTTAAGCCGCCTGTAACATTGTCAAGTCTTGCTCTGGACAGCGTTAACTATTCGCTTAGTACAGGCACTACGCATCAAACGGTAGTGACTGCAATATACTCCGACCAGACCACTTCTGCGGTTTCCTCAGGAGTTTCGTATTCTTCGAGCAATGCGGCTGTCGCTACGGTAAACAATACGGGTCTAGTGACCGCTGTTTCAAGCGGGCAAACGATCATTACTGCTGAATTCGGAGGCAAACAAGCTAAAGTGACCGTAACGGTTGAAGAATCCTCTTCGGATTCATCTCCAGGTAGCCCGGGCGTCATCTCAGGCAGCCCCTCGGGCACGAACAATAACTCGAAACCGGGTGTTGAAGTCATTGTCGATGGAGTGAAGCAGGACCAACTGGCAACCGTTCAGCAAGATACGATGAACGGACGAACAGTCGCAACCGTTGTGCTGGATAGCCAGAAAGTAATCGACAAGCTCAAGCAGGAAAACAACAAGCTTCTGACCATTCCATTAAGCGGAGATAGCCAGATTGTTGTCGGCCAACTGAACGGTAGCTTGGTTAAGGCGATGGAATCGAATCAAGCACAGATTCAGATCGTAACCGAAAAGGCTACTTACACGCTGCCGGCGTCACAAATCAATATCGATAGCATTTCCGCGCAGGTTGGCGCCGGCGTGAAGCTTGAGGACATTACCGTTCGTATTCAAATCTCCGAAACGTCCGGTGACAAAGCGGCACAGGTACAAACGGCTGCGCAGCGCAATCAATTCGAGGTTGTCGTGCAACCGGTCGACTTTGAAATTTCCGCTTCCTACGGTTCGCAAACAGTACAAGCGAATCAATTCAACAGCTACGTCGGACGGATGATCGCCCTTCCTGATGGGGTCAATTCGCAAAACATAACGACAGGTGTTGTCCTGTCGGCTAACGGTGAACTGTTCCACGTACCGACCATCGTCGTGCAGCAAAACGGTAAACCGTATGCGCTCATTAACAGCTTGACCAACAGCACGTATTCCGTCATTTATAACCCTCGTGAAATGAACGATGTGAAGGGTCACTGGGCGAATGCCGATGTGAATGACATGACCTCCCGTCTGATCATCCAGGGCGTATCGTCAACGGAGTTCCGTCCAAACGCGCCGATTACGAGAGCGGAATTCGCGGCAATCGTCACTCGCGGTCTTGGCATTCAAGGCGCGCCGTATGCAGGCACCTTTACCGATGTCTCGGCAAACAGCTGGTACGCAGGAGCAGTGCAGGCCGCAGTCAATTACAAGCTGATCGACGGTTATGAAAATGGGACGTTCCGTCCGGATCAAAACATTAGCCGGCAAGAAGCAACGGCTGTATTGTCCCGCGCGGCGGCTATTGCGAAATTGAAATCGGAATTGTCTTCCGATGAGGTCGACCGCCTGTTGTCCGCTTTTGCGGACGGCAGCGATGTAGCAAGCTGGGCGCAGACGAACGTCGCCGCTGCCATCAGTCTTAACCTTATGAACGGTCGAGGCGACAAGCTTGATCTTGAAGCTACTCTGACTCGTGCGGAAACAGCAGCTCTTGTACGCCGCTTCCTGCAGGCTGCGAAGTTGATTAATCAATAAAGCTTTTCCGGAAGGGCTGTCCCGAGCAAGCAAATCTGCTTTGGGGCGGCTCTTTTTTGGTAATGAAAAAGAGCACCTCATTAGTGCTCTACATAAACCCTATGGAGACGCGGAGAATCGAACCCCTGTCCGAAGATAACCCCTTTAGCTGCGCTTCGCGGTGGGTGAAGCCACAGTTTTGATGTCACCTTAGGATCGCCCTTAACACTTATTTTTTCGAATTGAAGTACTCCTTGTCAACTCGAAGCTGTTGTTTTAGAATTCTGCTGAATAATCCTTTACTGATTTCTCCCGTTCCTTTCGACACAGCAGTCCTTAGTACTTCTCCATTAGGTAGAGTCTTTTCATAAATTTTGTCCCTACCATTCTGCCTCACCAATATCCATCCGTCTCGTTTCAAAAAATTGTCCAAGTCACTCCAACTAGGCATGGAACATACGTATAACTGACTCAATATCATCTTCTAATAACACACGTAATACATACGGAGCATGTTTATGTCGATTAGGGGTGTTATAGTACCGCGCATAATTGTTCTCATAATCAATTGCATACTCAATTAGCTGTCTTGCCAACTCAAGTTTGAGTTCTTCAAGGGTCCTACCCTCTGCAACGATATCCTCAATTTGCTCAATGGATCCCGCATAAATACCATCTTCATCTTGGTCGTATTCAAACGTTAGTTCATATACGGAAAGCAATTCTTTCATCTGCTGTTTAGAAAATGCCATAATAGTATCTCTATTTCGTTTTACTGCTAGGGGCTTCTCTCTAACAATTGTATCTATAAATCCTCCAAAATTTGCTCTAACCTCAGTAGCATTGATTATTGTTTGCATAAACACCCCTCCTCACCTCCATTATATAGAAATAACTTTATTGTGTACATAGTGTACGTTATGTATATATCTTTATTCTGTTCCTGTTCGTTTCATGCTTTTATCGCCTTACTGCTTCGAATTCATCCTCGACCTTCAGCCAACGTTAAAAAATCTCCAGAACTTTTACAACTTATTTCAATGGCATGATCCACTTGATCACTGCCTTCCCTTGGATTTTTGCAATGTCTTATATGATAAGATTGTTTACAATTAGAACAGGAAATGACCTCGTTACATGCCGAAATAATAATTTTAACAAAGTAAGTTATCATTTCGTCACCTTCATCTTCGCTTTCCCAATCCTGCTTACGCAATATTTCCATTTGCACTTTAAACAACTTCTATGTATTTCTATTCTATTATTCACAAGAAAGATAGATTTAATGCTGCATTATGTAAATCTTCTCCTCAAGGAACTCCAGTTATTCGTAGAGGTAATTGCTGCCGTTAGGCAGGCTGAATCGAGGGTCCGTCCCATCGAATACACGGTATTCATCAATCAGCCATAGAGCCCAAATATCAATTAGGCACTCCAGAAACGTTCTGTTAAAGAAGGCATGAAGAAAACACCATCTCATCGGATGGTGTTTTTTCATGTCTTTATGGAGCCGAGGCGTGGCTGTGCAAATCCACATTTCGCCCACGTGTGATGCTGAGGTTGTTTGGGGAGGTGGCCTGAAGTTTATTGGTCACCCCTTACTCTCTAGTCAACTCTTTCAATAACGATTGATGATGTTCATTATTATTATCTAACGACAAGCCAGCCCTAGCATATTCGAGTCCTCAAGTCGCGCAAATGAAATATGGTAAAGTCCATTTGATAATTTTACATCAGAACTGGCTTAATTAGAAACACCTACCCCTGTCGGGTGGTGAAGAGGACAAGAAGAAGGTGTTCCAAGTTACAACTAAAGATCAGATAATTGATATGTGTTTTTCGTTAGGATTGCCCCGTAACCACCCGATGGTTAAACCTTCGAGGGTCGTATATAATGGTTAGTATAGGGCTCTAAGGAGGGATCGCATGCGGAAGCTATCACTTCAAGATATTCAAAATAAACTCATAAATAGCAACCCAGATGTAAACTTGGCAGTAGCTAAATTCCGAGAAAAGACAAAGGAACAGGGATGGTCCTTATCCCGTAATCGCCCTAGGTCGGAAGATGAGACCAAAGCTTTAAACTATCTCGCTCGGACTACTCTCCGAGAAGGCCTCCGTTCAGGCACCATTGTTTATGATAAAGCAAAGAGGGTGCTACGGATTGACCAATATGCAAGAAGCTAGAGAAGCCCTTGAACAGCTTCAAGATAAAACGAAATTTGAGAAGATGCTTCACACTGCCGCAATCATTACAGAGCTACTTCTCCCTCAAGGCATTCGACCTATTATTGTTGGAGGTCTCTCAGTAGAAATCTATACTTTAAATGGTTATGCCACCCAAGACATTGATTTTGTTATGGATGGGTATGACCTGGCTGGAGAGGTACTTGGTTCTTTAGGTTTTACAAAATTAGGGAAAAACTGGACCCATGCAAAGCTAGGAGTCTCTGTAGAGATACCGTCTAATTATTTGGCTGGGGACTATAATAAAGTAACGGAGCTTACTGTTGCTGATAAAGCAGTCTATGTAATCGGGATCGAAGATATTATCTTAGACCGACTGCGAGCCGCTGTTCATTGGAAATCAGGCGAGTCCCGTGAGTGGGGATACCGCATGCTGCTTATGTATTTCGAAGATTTAGACATGGAATACATTCAATCGCGTTTCGAACACCCTATGGAAAAGAATGAATTCGATCTGTGGATAAATGCAGCTATTCAAGAGAAGGCGCAAATCAATAATGGTAATGAAAGAGGCACCGACCATTAAGGTCAGTGCCTCTTTGCTTTATGGAGACGAGGGGAGTCGAACCCCTGTCCGAAGATAACGCCACATAAGCTTCTACGGGTGTAGCCACAGTTTTGATGTCACCCTAGAATCGCCCCGTAACCGGCTATCCTTTGGGTCAGCCTGATTGTCTTCTTCAGCTCACCGCAGGCGGAGATGAGACAGCGTATCCCACTAAGGTTGAGCCCCTATCCGGCCACATGGGCGATGGACGGTAGAAGCTTAGCACACAGGTTATTAAGCTGCTGCTAAAGTTGTACGTTGGTTGCCAGTTAATTGGCTGTAGCGTTGATAAAGCGGACGCGTCCCCACTACCCGCTACTCATGCTCGAACTATCCCCGTCGAATCCAAGAACGTCCCCGCATTAAGTAGTCGGCCATCCGTCTCCTGCCAAGGAGTCCGGACAGCCGATCATCATATACAAAAAAAGTTATCAACAGAAGTTTATCCCAAACATAAATCTTGATGCAAGAAGCATAACTACTAGCAACTACAAGACTTATTATAGCACAGCTCCGGCAAAAAGAAATCCTCAGATGCTGGGCAATCCTCCAACCGGATGACAATACTGGGAGTCCGATCCCGAAATGGGTTATCTTGCGATCTTCTGCTTCTCCCGCAGGGCCCGCTGAATATCGCGCTGCGCGTCCTTCTTCGCCGCGGATTCACGCTTGTCGTACTGCTTCTTACCCTTACCTAGCCCTACCAACAGCTTAGCGTAGCCATTGCGCACATATACCTTCAGCGGCACTATGGTGTAGCCCTCTTGCTTCGATTGACCCAGCAGCTTATTAATCTCGCCCTTCTTCATCAGCAGCTTCCGCGTACGCGTCGGGTCCGTAGGGTTGTGGCGATTGCCTTGCTCAAAGGGACTGATATGCATGTTGTGAATGAACGCTTCGCCATTGCGAATGGTTGCGAACGCATCGCCGATGTTGGCCTTGCCCGCCCGCAAAGACTTGATCTCGGTACCTGTCAGCACCAAGCCGCATTCATACGTATCTTCGATAAAATAATCATGCGACGCCTTCTTGTTCTGCGCCAGCACCTTGCCGTCTGCCTTCTTGCTCATCCGCGCGTTCACTCCTTCCCCAAGCGCTAACCCTACTAGGGATGGAGATAATTGTACCAGAATCCGCCCGGCAAAAGCAAGCGGCAACCCCGCCGACCCAGCCCCACGGGGGCTGTACCGGATAGAGCTGCCGCCCTAGCGTCAGCGCTTCGCTACGCGCTTGCGCTTCCGCGGCTTCCCGCCGCCGCCACCGCCGCCGGCGGCGCCAACCCCCTCGCGCGACGCGTCCAGCGCACGCGCCTTCGCTGCGCCCGGGCCCTTGCCGCGGGCGCCTGCCGCTACCGGCTCACCAGCCGTGCCAGCTGCTGAGCCGCCTGCACCACGCGCGCCACGCCCCGCAGGGGCTCCGGCGCGACCACCCCGGCTGCCCCCGCCGGCAGCCGAACCGCCACCGCGACCGCCGCGACCGCCGCGTGCAGCACCTCCAGCGCCACGGCCCGCCGCAGCGGCCCCGCGCTCGCCTTCACGTCCGCCCCGCTTATCCTTGCGGACGGCCTTCAGCGCGTCGACCAGGCTCACCTTGGTCTTCCGCGGCTTCATATCGACCATCTCAAAATCGATGGTCTTCTCCTCCATGCTCACCCGGGCTACACGCACCTTCACTTCATCGCCGAGGCGATAAATCTTCGAGCTGCGTTCCCCGATCAGAGCATGCTGGGCGTCGTGGAAGTGGTAATAGTCGTCCGTCAGATCGCTCAGACGAATGAGTCCTTCCACGGTATTATCCAGCTCCACGAACATCCCGAAACCCGTCACGCTGCTGATGATGCCGTCAAACTCCTGTCCGACCTTATCCATCATGAACTCGGCCTTCTTCAGCGCCTCAACCTCACGCTCCGCATCGACGGCGACACGCTCCCGCTCCGAAGATTGCTTGGCGATATCGTCCATCCTCGACGCCAAATATTCATGCCTTGCCTCACTCAGCGTCCCCGATTCAATCACCTCACGCATAACGCGGTGAATGACCAAGTCCGGATAACGACGGATCGGCGAGGTGAAATGAGAGTAATACTCCGCAGCCAAGCCGTAGTGACCCAGACTCTGCGAATCGTATTTCGCCTGCTTCATGGAACGCAGCATCACGGTGCTAATGACCGTTTCTTCCTTCGTCCCTTTGATTTCTTCCAATAAGGACTGCAGCGCACGAGGATGCACCGTGTTACCCTTGCCGCGCACCACGTACCCGAAGTTCGTAATGAACTCCATAAAGTGCTGCAGCTTCTCCGCATCCGGATCGTCATGGACACGGTACAGGAACGGAACCTTCATCCAGTGGAAATGCTCCGCCACCGTTTCATTGGCCGCCAGCATGAATTCCTCAATAATCTGCTCCGCCACCGTCCGATCCCGCTTTACGATATCCGTCGGCTTGCCGTTCTCATCCACCAGAATCTTCGACTCCTGGAAGTCAAAATCAATCGCGCCCCGTTTCATCCGCTTCCGGCGCAGACGCATCGCAAGCTCTTCCATCAGCTTGAAGTCGTCCATCAGGTAAGCGTAACGCTCCACGAGCTCCGGATGCTCATCCGGCTCGTTCAGCAGCAAGCGTACATTTTTATAGGTCATCCGTTCACTCGTCTTGATCACACTGGCAAACACATCATGCCGAACCACATTCGCATCCGCGTCGAATTCCATTTCGCAGGACATTGTTAGACGGTCCACACGTGGATTCAAAGAACAAATCCCGTTCGACAACCGGTGCGGCAGCATCGGAATGACCCGGTCCACCAGGTACACCGAACAGCCGCGGGCATACGCCTCTTGATCGAGTGCCGAGTCTTCCTTGACATAATAACCTACATCCGCAATGTGAACGCCCAGCAGAAGGTTTCCGTTCGGCAGAAGCTCTACATTAACCGCGTCATCCAAGTCCTTCGCATCTTCACCGTCGATGGTGACAATTCGCTTATGACGCAGGTCCCGTCGTCCTACGAGATCTTCTTCGGTGATCGTATCCGGCACCGCCGTCGCTTCCTCCATCACTTCGTCCGGGAAGCCTTCCGGCAGCTGATGCCTGCGAATGACAGAAAGAATGTCGACGCCGGGGTCGTTCTTGTGACCCAGAATTTCGATAACCTCTCCTTCTGCCGCCGCGCGTCCTTCCGGATAGTTAACGATCTTCACAACGACCTTATGGCCGTCCATGGCGCCGTGGAACGAATCCTTCGGGACGAAAATATCCCGAACCACCCGCTTGTCATCCGGAATCACGAAAGCATATTCACCTTGCGAGGAGAAAAGCCCTACGATCTGCGTATTTCCCCGGCTGACCACACGAACCACTTCACCCTCCAGCCGGCCTCCTGCCGGGCTCTTGGACGTCACACGAACGAGAATGGTATCTCCATTCATGGCCGTATTCATGTCGTTCGCATGAATGTACACATCCGGGTGGTCGCGGTCCTCCGGAATCAGAAACCCAAAACCCTTGGCATGCGCTTGCAGTCTTCCGCGAATCAAATTCATCCGCTCCGGCACACCGTAACGGTCATTGCGCGTGCGCATGATAAGTCCTTCCGATTCCAGCTCGTTCAGAAGCTTCAAGAAGGCTTTAAACTCCTCGGCGCTCTCAATACCGAACTGCTTCTCCAGTTCGCTGTACGTCATCGGCTTATAAGCCGTCTCCTTCATAAAATCCACTAATTCTTGTTTTGTTACGTTCATCAGCTTCACCTGCCCTGTTCTCTTTATCTTATGTCAATACACCCGTCAGCGCTTGTTCCATTTGTCCCGTTATTCTCCACATGGGCAAGGAATCGATACACATCCTCATACACCTGCTCCCGCTCCTCATCCAACAGAATAGCATGGGAGGTAAGCGGATAGTACGCAACCTGTCTGACGGGTGAGGATACGTGCTGATAAATATAGCCCGCGCTTTTGGGATGCACGAGCCCGTCCAACTCTCCTTGTCCTACGAAGATAGGCGCCTTTACTTTATTTAACCCAGATTTCACCATCTTAAGCAGCTTGCGCAAATCCACCACGCACGGCACTGGGGTTTTGCTGTATGTACAAGCCTCTTCTATAATATGTGCAGCTACGGTAGGTTTTTTTTCAATGTATTTAATAACATACTGCAGCAGCACCGCGAAGATGGTCTTCTTGCTCATGAGGAAAATCGGCGCAGCCAAGGAAACCACCGCATCCAGCTGCCGTTCCATCGAAAGCCTTAGAGCCAGCAGGCCGCCCATGGAATGTCCTAGCGCCACGATCTGTTTCGCCCCTTGCTCCTTCATAGCGTCGTAGACCTTCGTTACATGCCCGGACCAATCCTTCCACCCGGTGCGGATCATTTCCTCTGGTGTTGTCCCATGCCCGGGAAGAA
Source organism: Paenibacillus silviterrae (assembly GCF_030167925.1). Classification (GTDB taxonomy): domain Bacteria; phylum Bacillota; class Bacilli; order Paenibacillales; family NBRC-103111; genus Paenibacillus_G; species Paenibacillus_G silviterrae. The sequence continues at coordinate 4,213,221 of NZ_JASKUT010000001.1, read as the reverse complement.
GTACTCCATGTACAGTATAGCCCAAATCATTCAAGTAATAGCCGAGCCGGCGAAATTCCGAAGGAGATCCCGTAAAGCCGTGAATCATAAGAAGATGCGTATCCGCCCTCTTGCCCGATCCCTCCAGCATAAAAGGCTCCGTTGTCTTGTATATCCGTTCCATAGCCTGTCCACCTGCCAGCATAAAAAAAAACAGCAGGTATAGCTTTCCCCTGCTGCTTGCGTTTATGTTTATGCAGATCTAACAAAGAATGCCACAACAATCGTCAAAAGAAAGAACACGATCGCCAGACCCATCGTTAAGCGAGACAAAAACAGCTCCAAGCCGCGCGCCTTCTGCTTCCCGAACAAATGCTCCGCACCTCCGGAGATGGCACCGGAAAGACCCGCGCTTTTCCCCTGCTGCAGCAGTACCGCCGCGATCAGACCGAGAGAAACCACAACCAGTATGATTTTCAACGCTAATTCCATTATTCCACCTCCTGCGAGAACCAAGGATAAATGCTGCATTCCTACCGGAATGTCTGCCATTTACCAAGGTTGATACGAAGTAAGTTACATTTGTAACGTTTAGCATCAACATGCCGGGTCAAGCCCAGAAAAGACAGCATGTCTATTATAACATAGGAAGAGAGTCATGACAAATCCTTACTATTCCCCATAGCCCGGACCGGAGAGCATCTTGGCACGACGGGGCTTTTTGCCCCCCAGGAAGATTCGTATTGCCTTCCCCGCACACATGAGAGCGAACACAGTAAAGATCGTTCCCCACACCACGGGCGGCAACGGAGTCACCATACTAAGATTCGTTGCGTCCCCCGCCTTAGACGGGTCCTCCAGCGCATACAAGATCAGCGAGAACGGCCCGAACACCGATTCCTCCAGTGTTAAGAACGCCAGCAGAAGGTAATAGATATCCCTCAGCCAACGGGGTACGAAAGCCAGCATGACCGTATTTAACGCTATAAAGCCAACGGTCCATATGATGCCGAATTCATTGCGGATGAACAGCACCAAAGCCAAGACAGCAATCAGTGTCATGAGCTGCAGACCCAGCTTTTCTTTTCCTTTTGCTCGGACATGGAATAAGAACAACGCAAACAGCGAAGCCATCATATAGCCCGACAAGGAGATGGGAATCATGCTCCAATTCGCCATCACGCGAGAATACGTCACGCCGCTATGGTTCGCATACAGCTCTATGTACATAACCTCTCCCTGCAGTGCCAGGGTAGTCACGGCATGGCCAAACTCATGGATCATCGTATCCAAGTTGCGGAACACATCGGAGAAGGGGATCAGGTGCGTCAGAAAGGCAGATAGGATTAGAAACAATACGGTTTTGATCAGATTGCTCATCCGCAATACGTCCACCCTTCTACATGGCATGAGGGGAAAAAAGCTCCAGAACCCCATAAGGGGCCCTGAAGCTTATATCTATGCGAAGAAATTACTTGAAATTCTTCAGGTTGTAGAATGCTTTCTTTCCTGGGTATTTCGCAACGGAAGCCAATTGATCTTCAATGCGGAGCAATTGGTTGTACTTCGCTACGCGGTCCGTACGGGAAGGAGCACCTGTTTTGATTTGGCCTGCGTTGGTAGCCACAGCGATGTCAGCGATTGTGCTGTCTTCGCTCTCACCGGAACGGTGGGAGATAACAGCTGTGTAACCTGCGCGCTGTGCCATTTCGATCGCATCAAAGGTTTCTGTCAGCGTACCGATTTGGTTGACTTTAACAAGGATGGAGTTACCGATGCCTTGCTCGATACCAGTGGACAGACGCTCTGTGTTAGTAACGAACAGGTCGTCGCCAACGAGCTGAACCTTGCTGCCCAGACGGTCGGTCAGAAGCTTCCAGCCATCCCAATCGTCTTCGGAGCAGCCGTCTTCGATAGTGATGATCGGGTACTTATCTACCCAAGCCGCCAGGAAGTCTACCCACTCAGCGGACGTGTAGGACTTGCCTTCGCCTTCGAGGTGGTACTTGCCGTCCTTGAAGAACTCAGTGGAAGCAACGTCCATACCCAGGAATACGTCTACGCCCGGCTTGTAGCCTGCGCGCTCGATTGCTGTGATGATCGTTTGAATCGCTTCTTCGTTGGAGCCCAGGTTAGGAGCGAAGCCGCCCTCGTCGCCTACGGCCGTGTTCAGGCCTTTTTCTTTCAATACGTTCTTCAGGCTGTGGAAAATTTCCGTACCTGTACGAAGAGCTTCCTTAAAGGAAGGAGCGCCCACAGGCAGAACCATGAATTCTTGAACGTCAACGTTGTTGTCGGCATGCGCGCCGCCGTTGATGATGTTCATCATTGGAACCGGAAGCTGCTTGGAGTTGAATCCGCCGAGGTATACGTACAAAGGCACATCCAGAGCTTCTGCCGCTGCGCGAGCAACTGCCATGGATACAGCCAGAATCGCGTTAGCACCCAGCTTGCCTTTGTTAGGTGTGCCGTCCAGCTCGATCATGCGCTTGTCAATCCCGACTTGATCCAAAGCGTCCATGCCGAGGATCTCAGGAGCGATGATTTCATTCACGTTCTCAACAGCCTTGAGAACTCCTTTGCCGAGGTAACGGCCTTTGTCGCCGTCGCGAAGCTCTACCGCTTCGTATGCGCCTGTGGAGGCACCGGAAGGAACGATCGCACGGCCGCGTGCGCCGGACTCCAGGTATACTTCTACTTCTACAGTCGGGTTACCGCGGGAATCCAATACTTCGCGTGCATAAACGTTAGAAATAGTGGTCATGACTACAATACACACTCCCATTTTTTTGATATGAATTTAACCGAATAGCGGCTTTCCTGTCATTTCTTCCGGCTGGCTTACGCCAAGCAGAGAAAGGACCGTAGGGGCAATATCCGCCAGAATGCCATCGTTTCTTAGTGTAACATTTTTGCTGGTCAAAATAAAAGGCACCGGGTTTGTCGTATGCGCCGTGTTACGGGTCCCGTCCGGATTCGTAACCAAATCCGCGTTACCGTGGTCCGCTGTGATCAATGCCACGCCGCCCTTGGCCAGAATCGCATCGACCACCTTGCCGAGACAATCGTCGGTAGCTTCAACCGCCTTAATGGTTGGCTCAAGCAAACCCGAGTGACCTACCATGTCCGGATTCGCAAAGTTCAGGATGATCACATCTTGACGCTCCGCTTCAATCTCCGCTACTGCTGCAGCAGCCACTTCATAAGCGCTCATCTCCGGCTGCAGATCATAAGTCGCAACCTTCGGCGAATTGATCAGAATGCGTGTTTCGCCCGGAAGCTCGACATCACGACCGCCGCTGAAGAAGAACGTTACGTGCGGGTACTTTTCCGTCTCGGCAATACGCAGCTGCTTCATATTGTTCTGAACCAGTACCTCGCCCAGCGTGTTATCCAGGTTCTTAGGCTTATACGCAACAAACCCGTCAACGGATTCGCTGAACAGCGTTAAGCACACATAATACAGCTCAGAAGGCACTTTATCGCCGCGATCGAAGCCGCGGAAATCGCTGTTCGTGAATACTTGGGACAGCTGAATCGCACGGTCCGGGCGGAAGTTGAAGAAAACTACTGCGTCTTGGGATTCCACCAAGCCCACAGGGCTGCCGTCTTCCTTCACGATGACCGTAGGCATAACGAATTCGTCAAATACGGATTTCTCATAGGATTCTACAATCGCCTTCATCGGATCCGTGTATTTCGGTCCGTCTCCGTACACCATGGCACGATAGGACTTCTCCGTACGCTCCCAGCGCTTATCGCGGTCCATCGCATAGTAACGGCCTTGCACCGTGGCAATGTGTCCTACGCCCAGCTCTGCGATTTTCGCTTGAAGCTGCTCCATATAGCCCTTCGCGCTGTCAGGTGCTACGTCACGGCCGTCCAAGAAAGCATGGATGTAAACATCATCCAGCTGCTCCTTCTTGCAGGCCTCCAGCAAGGCAAACAGGTGCCCGATGTGGCTGTGAACGCCGCCGTCCGACAGTAAGCCGTACAGGTGAAGCTTCTTGCCGTTATTCTTCGCGTGGCGAATGGCTCCGAGAATCGTTTCATTCTCGAAGAACTCACCTTCACGAATGGATTTGGAGATACGAGTCAGGTCTTGATACACGATTCGGCCTGCGCCGATGTTCAAGTGACCTACCTCAGAGTTCCCCATCTGACCTTCGGGCAGCCCTACCGCCTCACCGCACGCCGTCAGCGTCGTATGAGGGAATTCCGCCCAGTACCGGTCGTAGTTCGGCTTCTTCGCTTGGGCAACCGCGTTGCCCTGTACGTCGCCGCGAAGCCCGAAGCCGTCGAGAATGATTATCGCTACCGGTTTCGGTCTGCTCATCTTACTTCGCCCCCTCGACAAGTGCGATGTAGGAGGCCGGTTCCAAGCTGGCGCCGCCTACGAGTGCCCCGTCGATATCGGAAGCTTGCATGTATTCCGCAATATTGTTCGGCTTCACGCTGCCGCCGTATTGAATGCGCACTTGGTCCGCCACTTGCTGGCCGAATAGGCCTGTTACTAGTTGACGGATGTAGCTGATCACTTCGTTTGCATCGTCAGCCGTAGAGGACTTGCCCGTACCGATCGCCCAGATCGGCTCGTAAGCAATGACCACTTGAGCCGCTTGTTCAGCGGACAAGCCTTGGAGAGCCGCTTCCGTTTGCACCTTGCAAACTTCCTTCGTTTGGCCGGCTTCACGCTCTTCGAGCTTCTCGCCTACGCAAACGATAGGAATTAAACCGTGCTTGAAGGAAGCAATTACTTTTTTGTTAACGGTCTCGTCTGTCTCTGCAAAGTATGCACGACGCTCCGAGTGTCCGATGATAACATAATCAACGCCGAGATCTTTCAGCTGGACGCCGCTGATCTCGCCCGTGTAAGCGCCGTTGTCTTCCCAATGAAGGTTTTGTGCGCCGACCTTCAGGTTCGTGCCTTTTACCGCCTCAACCAAGGCAGGGAGGTTTGTGTAAGGTGCGCAAATGACGCTGTCTACGCCATCTACTTCCGCTTTGCCCTTAACCTCGTTCACGAAAGCAATGGATTCTTGAACGGTCTTGAACATTTTCCAGTTACCCGCAATAATCGGTTTCCGCATGGATCCTGTCACTCCTTATTTATCGTTCAGGGCTACTACGCCTGGAAGCTGCTTGCCTTCCATGAATTCCAAGGACGCGCCGCCGCCTGTCGAGATGTGGTCCATCTTGTCCGCCAGGTGGAACTTCTCCGCTGCCGCTGCAGAGTCGCCGCCGCCGATTACAGTATAACCGGCTGTCTCCGCGCAAGCTTCCGCTACGGCTTTTGTTCCTTCCATGTACGGAGTCAATTCGAATACGCCCATCGGTCCGTTCCAAACTACAAGCTTGGAGTTTTTGATAACGTCAGCATAAATTTTACGAGTTTCCGGTCCGATATCGAAGCCTTCCCAGTCTGCAGGGATGCTGTCTACAGGGACAACCTTCGTATTCGCATTGTTGCTGAAGTCATCGCCAACAACGATGTCCACCGGCAGAAGGAAGTTCACGCCTTTTTCCTTAGCACGACGCTCGAACTCTTGAACCAGCTCAAGACGGTCCTTATCGAGCAAGGATTTACCGATCTCGTAGCCCTTCGCTTTGAAGAAGGTGTAGGACAACCCGCCCCCGATGATGATGTTATCAGCAATCTCGATCAGCTTCTCGATAACGCCGATTTTATCTTTTACCTTGGAGCCGCCTACGATCGCCGTGAACGGACGCTCCGGGTTGTTCAGCGCTTTGCCGAGTACCTCCAGCTCCTTCTCCATCAGCAAGCCGGATACGGCTGGCAAGTAATGAGCGATGCCTTCTGTAGAAGCGTGTGCACGGTGAGCTGCGCCGAACGCATCGTTTACATAAACATCAGCCAGCTCGGCGAATGCCTTCGCAAGCTCCGCATCATTCTTCTCTTCACCGGCATAGAAACGCACGTTCTCAAGCAGTAATACATCGCCATCGTTCAATGCAGCAACTTTTGCTTTTACCGCTTCGCCGATCGCTTCGTCTGCTTTCACAACCGGCTTGCCCAGCAATTCGGACAAACGGGCGGCTACCGGAGTCAAACGAAGCTCTTCCACCACTTCGCCCTTCGGACGGCCCAAATGGCTTGCCAGAATCACCTTCGCGCCGCGTTCTACCAAGTATTTTACTGTAGGCAATGTTTCACGAATCCGTGTATCGTCCGTAATTTGGCCGTTTTCGAGCGGTACGTTGAAATCTACCCGTACAAACACTCTTTTGCCGCTAACTTCGATATCCCGTACGCTTTTCTTGTTCATCCCGCACGCCTCCCGAGGTCGTAATTTCCGTATCTATATGACCTTTCCTACTTACACACAAAAATTGTGGAAGAAACGTTTTTGTCCTAGGGGATTTCGCGCGAAGCGAACGGGGGTGTGCTGAAGAGCGTCAGCGAGTTGCCTTTGAGTTCGGATTGTTTCCATACCATCTCATTCATACAATCCGAACTCAAGGAGCAACCGTAAGCACACCCCCTTCGCGTCAGACAGCGGACACCCTAGGACAACCTACGTTTTTCCACAATTTTTAACTTCTTACAAACCTTTTTTCGCGATGAAGTTAGCCAGATCCACTACGCGGTTGGAGTAGCCCCACTCGTTGTCGTACCAGGAAACCACTTTAACCATGTTGTCGCCTACAACCATAGTGGACAGAGCATCGATTGTGGAGGAAGCTGGGTCACCGTTGTAGTCGCTGGATACGAGCGGCTCTTCGGAGTAGTTCAAGATACCTTTCAAAGGACCGTTAGCAGCTTCTTTCAAAGCAGCGTTAATTTGATCTACAGTTACGTTCTGGGACAGTTCAACAACCAGGTCGGTAACGGAAACGTTTGGTGTAGGAACACGCATAGCCATACCGTTCAGCTTGCCTTTCAGCTCAGGCAGTACCAAGGAAACGGCCTTAGCAGCACCTGTAGTGGAAGGAATGATGTTCTCGGCAGCTGCGCGGGCACGGCGAAGATCCTTGTGCGGCAGGTCAAGAACGGATTGGTCGTTCGTGTAGGAGTGAACAGTAGTCATCATCCCTTTAACGATACCGAACTTGTCGTTCAATACTTTCGCGAACGGCGCCAAACAGTTTGTCGTACAGGAAGCGTTGGAGATTACTGTGTGAGAAGCTGCATCGTACTTGTCTTCGTTAACACCCATAACGATGGTGATGTCTTCGTTCGTAGCAGGAGCGGAGATGATAACCTTCTTCGCGCCGCCCTTCAGGTGAAGCTCAGCTTTTTCTTTCGCAGTGAAAATACCAGTGGATTCAACTACGATTTCAACGCCGTTAGCGCCCCAAGGCAGGTTCTCAGGGTTGCGCTCAGCAAATACTTTAACCGCTTTGCCGTTAACGATCAGTGCGCCTTCTGTAGCTTCTACAGTAGCGTCCAACTTGCCGTGAGTTGTGTCATATTTGAGCAGGTGTGCCAGTGTATTTACATCCGTCAGGTCGTTGATAGCAACGATTTCAACCTCAGGGTTGTTCAAAGCTGCGCGGAATACGTTACGTCCGATACGTCCAAATCCGTTAATACCTACTTTTACCATGTGTATGGCCTCCTAAAAAATTGTTTTTTTATGGTCAAGACAGAGCTAGGCTCCGTCATGATATCAAACCGTCGATTCGCTTCACGATTTCCATGGCGGCCGCTTCATCAATGATGAGGATGTCTTCATGGCCGTGCAGCAGCACCGAAGCAATCGCCTCGCCTTTACTCTTCCCACCTGCAACGCCGATCACCGTATCCATCTGCTGGATATCCTCGATCCGTAATCCGACGGTTGGCATCTTATGTAGGATGTTCCCGTCACGATCAAAATAATACCCGAATGCCTCAGCCAATGCCCCATCCCGCTGCAAGCTTTCCTTCGTAGCTTCATCGACCTTCCTGCGCCTTGCCATGACCAGAGCATCCCCGATCCCATGGATCACGATGCGGGCCTTCCGAATGAACTGGATAATCTCGAGAATCGTATTATCCTGCATCAGCGTCTGGTAAGCTTCCTCGCCCAGATGATCGGGTACGTGAAGCAGCCGATATCGAGCGCCGGTCTTCTTAGCCATCGTAGAAGCAATAGTATTCGCCTGAAGCTCCACACTCTCGCCAAGTCCGCCGCGCGCCGGAACGAACCAGCAGCCCTTCAGCGGCGTCGTCGCAGTCAGATGATAAGCTACCTCCGCCAGCGTCGAGCCTCCCGTGACAGCGATGACCTCATCGCTTGCCATTTGCTTACGCAGCACGGCCGCGCCTGCGCGCCCCAGTTCCTTCTTCGTGTGCGGTGACACATCCGAATCGCCGGGTACGATTACAACCTGTTTCAGTCCGTAGTGGGAACGAATACGCTCTTCCATCTCCGTTAACCCGAACAGGTCCTTCACAAGCGGCTCGATGCTCTCCAGCAGCTGTCTGCCGCTGTAGCTGATGCGCATCCCGGAAGCTTCGATCTCGATCAGCCCTTGCTCCTTCAGGAAATCGACTTCCCCGCGAAGAATCCGCTCCGTCGTATTCAAGGATACGGCAAGTGTTCTTCGGCCTACGGTACCGGAAATCATGATGTGCTGCAGTATGGTATACCGCTTCTTCATGGTGTCGAGCAAATCCGGCAGAAGCTGCTTCTGAATATCAAGGATTTCTCTCATGGTACACTCCCGCCGCTTCTGTTGGACACTTTTCGTCCCAGTACTACATTTTTAGTCCCACTTGCTGATTTCATTATATATAATCTTGGTTTAAATTTCAAGGAGGTGCTTGAAAATTCCACTTGATACCTTTCATCATTTGGGGCTTGCAATTTATCGCCGGGTATCATATAATAAGTTTCGCTGTCACTTAAATAAATATTGTGCGCTCGTGGTCCAATGGATATGACGTAGGCCTCCGGAGCCTGAGATCAAGGTTCGATTCCTTGCGAGCGCGCCACTTTTACCTAACTAGTTTCTTTTTTGACTGGTTTTTTTATTTTATAAAGTTTGACCTTTCTTGACCTTTAACCGATAATTCGGTAAAATAAATACAGCCTGAGAATGTTATCCCATTATTTGCGTATACATACTCAGGCATGTGATAATCCTTGTAATGATAAAAAGGAGGCTGCAGCTTATGAGTTTCATTCCAATGGTTGTTGAACCGGATGCAAGAGGAGAACGCGCATATGATATTTACTCCCGTCTGCTGAAGGACCGCATTATTTTTCTCGGAACCCCGATTAACGACGTTGTAGCCAATGCAATTATTGCGCAATTGCTGTTCTTGGCTGCCTCCGACCCGGAAAAGGACATTCACCTCTACATTAACAGCCCAGGCGGATCCATCACTTCCGGTATGGCGATTTATGATACGATGCAATTCATCAAGCCTGATGTGTCCACTATCTGCGTAGGTATGGCCGCTTCCATGGGAGCGTTCCTGCTGGCTGCAGGAGCGAAGGGCAAGCGCTTTGCTCTGCCGAACAGCGAAGTGATGATTCATCAGCCGCTTGGCGGTGCCGAAGGCCAGGCCAGCGACATCGAGATTCGCGCGAAGCGCATCCTGAAGATGCGCGATAAGCTGAATACGATTCTTGCCGAGCGCACAGGCCAAACCTTCGAGCGCATTGAGAAGGACACCGATCGCGACAACTTCATGAGTGCTGAAGAAGCACGTGAATACGGTCTGATCGATAAAGTTATCGAGCGCGTGTAAACAGAAAACCGACTCCGTCACATAACTAATGTGATGAAGTCGGTTTTTTTATTCTCCCGTATAAAAATAAAACACATGACTGCGCATCCCTGCCTCAACTGTGATCTTCAATTTCCTACCCGGCTCAAAGGGCTGATCCGGCTTGAAGGAGACCCCGGTCATGGAAGCGCCCGATACTCCTGGAATGTACTTCTCCGGCTCATCTGCATACCTCACTCGAATTCCTATGTTATCCCGGCTCCCCCGCCACCCGGCGCTTACCGTAACGTCCTTGGACACGTCTCTCGCTTCGGCCACAGGATGAGTAAAGGTAACCCAGGTTTTTTCCTCGTAGAAGTTCCATACGACCCACAGAACGCCGCAGACGAGAAGCACACCCACTGAGCGAAAGCCCTGTTTAGCCGTAAGCTGTAGCGTAGAGGTGCGGGTAAGGAGCGCCCTCACCGAAGTAAACAACGTGATCGCCCCTGTGACCGCTAGCCAAGTGTGTAATGACATGCCCGCCAGCCAGCCTGCCGTATCGTTCGGAGCCCATCCGCGAGTGAAGCTCCCATCGTACAATTGCCACATCACGAAGGCCGGCAGCTGAGAGAGGAGCAGTGCAGCCATTCCTAGACAAGCTATGACCAGAAGTCCCTGCTTTACCGACCTTGCAGCTGCTCGCTTGACCGTTTCAGCCCCTATTATACAGAGGAGCCCACCCAATACTGTAAACGTGCCCCACAGCCCGATCTCCGCCTCCTTCACCTCACCGAGCAAGTACCATGGCACGCTCGGAACGTAGAGGCTGCCGATTGCAATCGCGGAAATGCCCGCAATGCGAATCCATTTTTCCGCTGATGCTTGGATCCCGCTGTTTTCCATCCCCTAATGGCCCTCCTTATACACGTATCATCTATTCAATTGGATAACGCTTTTCAGCGCTGCAAAGTTCCGCCACCGAAGAACATTGTCAGTCGTTTATCAGCAGCATATCAGGAACGCAAAAAATCCCCTCCAGTCACGAGGACCGGAAGGGATGAAGCTTACACCTTATTCTCTTTCATCCAACGGATAAAAAATGAGATCAATCGGAAAGGCCGAACCTGCCGGAGGACTAAACTCGATGTCCAGCGATTCCTCCTTGCCTGTCGTACGGGCCAGAATCTGCATGCCGTCGAACGCGGTCATGACACCGGACTCCGGCACCAGACGGATGTCGCCGTTGATCTTGAACGGCCCTTTGAACACGCCGCCCTTCGGCAAAATCATCACCGCCATCTTCCTCGGCTTATCGGCATGGATTTTGTAGACCACGCCGTAGTTTCCTTCGTTCAGCACGTTCTGCTTGCGCATCGGGTCATAGCCGGAAACAAACGGATCTTCCTTCCCATCCCCGATGATGAGTCTTGAAGCCTTATCGAAGTTGGTCGCGTCAATCGTCCAGTTCACCTGGGATACCGGGAAGGATCCGCGCACGTGGCCGTTGAACGCCAGAAGCGGCAGCCGCTGCAGCGTATCCGATGTTACCTTATCCGTAGCTACGAAGGAGAACTGTACCTTACCGTCGGTCTCCACATCGTAGAACAGGTTCACGCCTTGCCCCGGATAAAACTCGGGAAATTGCTTGTAAGTAAATGTCTGCCCTGCCGGTACCGTCAAGCTTTCCGTCAACGGATCATTCAGCAGGAAATCCACCGTCGCCTCGCTGCCGATGAGATTCGCATAAACGGACGGCCATACCTCGCCGCGGTTCGTCGTTTTGATCGTAACGGGCTTATCCGTCATGTTTTTCGCGAGGATCGCCAGCGTTACCTTTTCCTTGGTTCCGTTAATGTGATCCGCATACAAGCGTCCCTTGCCGTTGACCTCGTCCTGATACAGAATCCCCTTCTCCGTGAATTCCTCCGGACTATCGCTGACCAGCAGCAAGCGGGATTTATCCTCCTCAACCTGCTTAGGCAGCTGCGGCAAGTCCCAGTAATGGCCGTAAAGTATACTCCAGTCGGTCTTAATGAAGCTGCCGACCGGCTTCTTATAAAGAGGGTATTCCACCTGGCTCAAGTACGTTGTATTCTCAATGACGAGATTTCGCGTATATCGTGCACTTTGATTTCCATGGCGATCCGACACGGTCAGAGTAATCGGGTACGTTCCCGGCTCGAAGTAGACATCTTTCTTATTTTCCCACTTCCAGTCCGCGATGCCCTCCGCATCCGGGTCGTAGCTCAAGTCCACATACTTGATCGTTTCCCCGATTTGGTAGGTCGATTTGGCGAAGGTAAACTTGGCCACCGGCTTGGAATTGCCGGAATTCGGATTAACAATGCCGCTAGGTGATTTCACATGGATGATCTCCACACGACGGAGCTCATCGTTGTACTCATATCTCGCACCCATGTAATCTGCGAGCCAGGTCAGCTTGATCAGCAGACGCCCGTTTGCCGTAATATGAGCGACCGAATCGAACGGCACCATGACGCCATTGATCCAAACCGATTTATTATCGCTGTCGAGCGTTATTTTCGTTCCTGGAGGCGTCATTTCGATTTGTCGGGTTGCCGCATTCCATTCCACCTTCACACCCAGGGCATCGCCCAGGAATTTGGCAGGTACGAACATTTTGTCCTGAATGATCGTCGCCGGTGCGTCCAAAGTGATTTGCGTGTTGTTGTAGAACGCCTCCGCCTTATCCACATAAAGCAGGATATGCGTAGTACCGGACGATACCGGCACCTCTTGCTCTGCGGCTCCCGCCAGCGGGGCCAGGCATAACGTGAACAGCATACCGATGATCAACAATAAGGCCAGTTCTCTTCTTAGCGGTTTCATTTCCGTTTCTCCTCTTCTCTCTACATCCTTCGTTGCCCATGCCAAAAAAACCTCACTGCACAGACAAACACGTCATCTTAGACGCATGTCATAGCAAAAAGGTTTCGTTGGGACACCGCGGAATTGAACAACCCGAGGAAAAGAAAAAGCTTCCTTGCGGAAGCAATGGGACCGGGCTATTGGTTCTCCAATTCCTCTTTACTAACCAATGTGACTAAAGCGTTTACAGCCTGCTCAGCGTCCGAACCTTCCGCACTAATGTGTACTTCTGTGCCTGTGCTGATCGCCAAACTCATAATCCCCATGATACTTTTGGCATTCACTTTCTTCTCGTCCTTTTCCACAAAGATCTCAGAAGAAAATTTGTTAGCCTCCTGAACGAAAAGCGCCGCCGGTCTGGCATGAAGACCTGTTTTCAACTTGACGACTACTGGGCGTCTCGACATGCAACCAATACCCCCTACAATCTTTATAATGCAAAATGATGAAGGACTTTCGCCCCAGATTCGATGGATCTTACCGGTCCAAGAGTGACGAACCATTCCATGTACAGACAGCTGTAATCTTGCAAAAAAAGCGATTTTTCAACCATTATATCATTTTTCGGTAGATTGCACTAGAAAAATTGAAAATTTACACAAAAAAATGAAAAACAGTGATGAACAATTTATGACCTGCGTAATTTTTCCGCCATCTCATCAATTTTGCGAAGACGGTGATTTACGCCTGATTTGCTTACTTGGCCTTTCAAGAGATCGCCGACTTCCTTGAGGTTCATATCCGGATGCTGAAGGCGAATTTCCGCGACCTCCCTCAGCTTCTCAGGTAAATTCCCAAGGCCGATTTCCTTTTGCAGCAGACGAATGTTCTCGATTTGCCGCACGGAGGCGCCGATCGTTTTGTTCAAATTCGCTGTTTCGCAGTTGACCAAACGGTTCACGGAATTGCGCATATCCTTCATAATCCGTACGTCTTCAAAACGGAGCAGCGCCTGATGAGCCCCAATCAAGTTGAGGAACTCGATGATTTTCTCGCCTTCCTTAATGTACAGCACAAAGCCCTTCTTTCGTTCAATGCAGCGGGCATTGAGATCGAATTCATTGGCCAGCTGACACAGCGCCTTGCAGTGCTCTTCATACATGGACGAAATCTCCAGATGGTACGACGAGCCCTCCGGATTATTCACCGACCCGCCCGCCAGGAAAGCGCCGCGCAAATAAGCTCTTTTGCAGCAGGTGCGGCGAATGATCTTGGACTCAATGCCGGGCGTGAACAGGAAGCCTTCCGAAACGATACTGAGCTTCGCCAAAATTTCCTGTACTTGGCTGGGTACCCGAACAATGTAGACATTGTTCTTCTTGAGACGCATCTTCTTCCGAACCAATAGCTCGGTATGCACCTTGAACTTCTTCTTCAGGAGAGAATAAATCCTGCGCGCGATCGCCGCATTCTCCGTAGAGATATCCAGAACCACACGCTGGCTTGTCAGCTGAACGCTGCCGTTCATACGAATCAGTGCCGCCAGCTCCGCATTCTCACAGCAGTTGTCCGCTTCGATCATCGTCAATTCTTTTTTCGTTTGTGCGGCGAAGGACATGGAACATCACCTCTTCTTGAACATCCAGCTCTCCACCAGCTGATAAATATGCTGACTTAGCCGCTCGGCATCGTGGCGTAAGTACGTGCGAAACAGCACCAGCTGGTCAGCAATAATTTGGTAGCTTTTGCCGGAGATTTTGTCTTCATCCACGGGTACTACTTTGGCACCCTTCTCGGCGTATCGATGCTGTACCTCTTCCGGTATTTCCCCGTTATTGATGATGACATAATCGAACAGATCATGTCCAACGTGCTCGTAGATCGCATTAATGTGATCGCTAACCGTATAATTGTCCGTCTCCCCAGGCTGGGTCATCACATTGCAGATAAACACCTTCAGGGCCTTGGACTCCACGATCGTTTGAGCAATTTCCGGAACCAGCAGGTTGGGAATAATACTGGTGTAAAGACTGCCGGGACCGACGATGATCGAATCCGCCTGCCGAAGCGCTTCCAACGCCTCAGGCAGAGGCTTCACATCCGAAGGCTCGATAAACACCCTGCGGATGACGCCTCCGGCTTTGGGAATCTTCGATTCCCCCTCCACAATCGTACCGTCCGTCATTTCCGCTTTGAGAATGATGGCATGGTTGGCAGTCGGAAGCACCTGACCCCGTACCGCGAGCACGCGGCTGAGCTCCCGCACGCCGGTCACGAAGTCCCCAGTAATATCTTTCATTGCAGCCAAAATTAGGTTACCCAAACTATGACCGGCTAATCCGTTCCCTCGATCAAAACGATATTCGAGCATCTGCCCCAGCAGCGGCTCTACCTCGGATAACGCCGTTAGCACGTTGCGGATATCCCCCGGAGGAACCATCTCAAGCTCCGAGCGCAGAATGCCGGAGCTGCCTCCGTCATCCGCCACGGTAACGATCGCCGTAATATCGACGGGCATCTTCTTGAGACCTCGAAGCATGACGGAAAGACCTGTTCCGCCGCCAATAACGACTACCTTAGGGATGTAGCTGTCAGCCGGGGTCATCTCCTCACCTCAACCCGATCCCGCTCCGAATCCCGATGCGTTACCCGGACAACCTCAGTTTCACTGTTGCCCATGACTTTCCCCAAGTATTCGGCAATCGCTACGGAGCGGTGCTTCCCTCCGGTACAGCCGATTCCTACGACAACCTGGCTCTTGCCTTCCTTCTTGTACTGCGGAACAAGGAAATGAAGCATATCCAGAAGCTTCGCCAGAAATTCCTGCGTCTCGTTCCACTTCATCACGTATTCGTATACGTCAGGATCCTGCCCTGTATTGGGGCGAAGCGTCTCTACATAATGCGGGTTCGGCAAGAAACGAACATCGAAAATCAAATCTGCATCAATCGGCACGCCGTATTTAAAGCCGAAGGAGATCACATTTATAGATATGCTGCTCGAGTCCAAATTGGTGAATCGGGAAATAATTTTCTCTTTGAGCTGCGCCGGTTTGATGCTGCTGGTGTCGATTACCTGTGTAGCCAGTCCCTTCAGCTCCTCGAGCAGCTTCCGCTCCTGTTGGATGCCTTCGAGCGGAGCCCCTGTCGGTGCAAGCGGATGCTTTCGGCGGCTTTCTTTATATCGCTGGACTAGGATCGAGTCGGTCGAATCCAGGAACAGGATTTCATACGTCAGTGTATAGTTATCCTTTAAATAGCGGAGCGATTCCGACAGCGACGTGAAAAACTCACGGCCGCGAAGGTCAATTACTAGAGCTACCTTGCCGATCCGGCCCTTGGATTGCTCTATGAGCTCTGCGAATTTCGGGATCAGCACAGGGGGCAAATTATCCACGCAGAAAAAGCCCAAATCCTCCAAGCTTTGCACCGCGATCGTCTTGCCCGCACCGGACATTCCCGTGATGATAACGAGCTTGCCTAGGGTATGCATCTCTTCCATGGCTGTAGCGGCCTCCCTTTTGCTTCCCATGCAGGAACGATTTACTATCTATACCCCTATACTGCCTACGGGCGGTTCCAACTGGAACCGCCCTGGATAGGTCTAGGTTGATTAGCCGCGCAGATTCAGGCCTGCCGCGCCGACTACACCGGCGTCGTTACCCAGAACGGCAGGAACGATATCCACGCCTTCCTTCGCCGTTTCTTGCGCACAGCCGTAGTAATACTTGCGAATCGCTTCGAAGAGTATATCGCCGGCCTTGGATACGCCGCCCCCTACGATGAATCGCTGCGGGTTAACGACCACGGATACGGTCGCCATTGACTTGCCAAGATACATGGCTGCGCGGTTAATAATTCGGAGCGCTACCTCATCGCCGGTCTTTGCAGCGTCGAAGACATCCTTCGCCATGATATTCTCTACCAGCGCTAGGGACGTATGCTCACCGCGCTCTACCGCTTCCTTCGCCATCCGGATAATGCCTGTCGCTGAGGATACCGTCTCCAGGCAGCCCTTACGGCCACAGCCGCACGCAATGGACTCGAGGTCCGGTACAATAATCATATGCCCCAGCTCGCCTGCCATGCCATTAAAGCCTTGGTATATCCGACCGTTAATGATAATGCCGCCTCCGACACCCGTACCGAGCGTATAGCACACTACGTTCGGTACGCCTTTGCCCGCGCCGGCCCATGCTTCACCAAGCGCAGCGACGTTCGCATCGTTGTCTATTTTTACGGTTTTCCCGAGCTTCTCTTCGAGGATCTTCTTCACTGGCACATTGCGCCAGCCGAGGTTGGGAGACAGCTTGATAAAGCCCTCCGGAATGTCCATAAAGCCAGCGATACCGGCACCGATTCCGGCAACCTGCTCCCATTCGTAAGGTGATTCTTGTACGAGCTTCCTTACATATTGAGCGATGTTCTCAAGCACTACGTCCGAGCCGTGCTCGGTTCCCGTTGGCCCCTCGTATGTCTGCAGCAAATTCCCCTGCTCGTCACATAACCCCACCTTAATGGCCGTACCGCCTAAATCCACTCCTACGTAAACCTTATCCGCCACTGACTCTTCACCTCATAAGAAATAATGTTCCCTGGATTAACCGATATGCACTCTTTATGACCAATATTAAGCTAACGGTCTCCATTGGTCAAGATGAGTCGCGGCAGTAGGGCCGATTTTCCATTCATAGGTACTACGCGGATAAACCGATTCCGTTTCGGGTCATATTATGGGCGAAGACTTATTCTTGAGGAAAAGGAGGTGAATCCCATGGCACTTCATGGCACCCCTGCCGAGGACCGCACGACCAAGAAGAACCGTACCGCTACGGACCGCGATATCGCGAATGCGCAGGAATATACGGCGGCTCTGGCCCAAGAGGATCAGCTGAATGCTGACGCGGCAGAGCCGGTGGCTTCCGTGCAGCAAGAGGAGCTGCAGTAAGGACCCTTCTTCTAAAGTTACAACAAAAAAGCTGTCCCCGCTAGGCAACCATAGCCCTGTGGGAACAGCTTTTTGCTTTTTTACAGCGATTGGCTCCAGTCATGCACCATATGGCCTTCGAGGAACTTCTCGCAGTCCAGCGCCGCCATACAGCCGCTGCCAGCCGCCGTAATCGCCTGGCGGTACTTGCTGTCCTGAACGTCGCCGCAGGCGAAGACGCCCGGAATGTTCGTCATCGATGTGCCTGGCTTCACTTGAATGTAGCCTACCTCATCCGTTGTGATCTGACCTGCCAAGAAATCCGTGTTCGGCTTATGACCGATGGCTACGAAGATCCCGTCGGTTTCAATGATTTCCTCCGCACCCGTTTCGTTGTCACGCACCTTCAGACCGGTTACTCCTTTGTCGCCGGAAACGACGGCAAGAGGCGTCTTGTTCAAGCTCCAGCTGATCTTTTCATTCTCGCGGGCGCGATCCTGCATGATCTTCGAAGCACGCAGCTCATTGCGACGGTGTACCAGCTGAACCTCTGTGGCAAAGCGAGTAAGGAAATTCGCCTCCTCCATCGCAGAGTCGCCGCCGCCGACCACGATAATCTTCTTGCCGCGGAAGAAGAAGCCGTCGCAGGTAGCGCAGGTGCTTACGCCGCGGCCGATCATTTCCTTCTCGTTCTCGATGCCTAGCAGCTTCGCAGATGCGCCGGTAGAGATGATCAACGTTTCCGCTTCGATCTCTCCCATGCCCTCTACCGTCAGCTTGAATGGGCGCTTGGACGTGTCCACGCTGTTCACCCAGCCGGTCTTGAACTCCGCGCCGAAGCGCTCCGCTTGCTTTCGCATATTGGCCATTAATTCGGGTCCCATGATTCCTTCCGGAAAGCCGGGAAAATTCTCGACCTCCGTCGTTGTCGTCAGCTGTCCGCCTGGCTCCGGCCCTTCGATAACCAACGGATTCAGGTTCGCACGCGCCAAGTAAATGGCCGCTGTCAAGCCGGCAGGGCCGGTCCCGATGACGATCGTTTTGTACATACGGATAATTCCTCCTCCAACATGCTGCCAAACCAAAATTTATTAAGAAAAGCTTCTATCGAAAAGAAAACCTCATAGTAGAAGTTTATCCTATCGCTCCGATTTTGAATCAGTTCTAGGCAGCTTGGAGAAAATCGCATTCATCTTCTCTTTCAAGCCGCAGGCCTCGTCAATCAGCTTCACATTCTTGCTTACGGTTGCGACCGACACACCGTAACGCGCGGCTACCTCATGGAAGGGAACCGGCCGGCGATGCATTTTGGCGGTCAAATATTCCAGCGCTGCCGCCCAGCCTTCCACCTTCGTGATCTTCGGCACCGCCGGAAACACTCTAGTTACGTATTCTACCCATAGCGTTTGCAAATCGTACTGCTGCACCAGCTCGTATCTGCGACTCATGTGCGACAAGGCGCAGTCCATGACCTGCTGCCACTTGCGGTCCCAACGCGGTAAGCCTGGGGAAAACGGCGAAGGAGCCACGGTAACCTGACGTCCGTCCAGCACCGCTTTGACCGTGTCCTTATAGCCGATGCTTCGGAGGACGAAGAGAGCCATTTTCTTCAAATAGTCGTCTTCCTCCGGCTGCTGGATAAATTCGAGCAGCGTATCCTTCACCTCATCGTCGCCGATCAGGCTGAACGCTTGAATGACCTGCAACTTCGTGTCCATATCCCCATGACGGAGCGCCCAGAAGAACGAAGAGCGAACCAGCGGATCCTTCTTCAGATGCTCCGGAAGCCCATTCTCGGACCGCTCCAAGCCGCGGAACTGCTCCTCGAACGGAAGGTGGTAATGATAGCTTACCGAAGGCTTTACCGCTTCATGACGATACCTGCGCAGCAGATTTAAATAAAACCGGGGAATTTCCGAGCCCGGGTCAAACTTCTCCGCCTGCCGCCACTGGCGTTCCGCCTCATCGTATCGCTTGGTTTGGTAAGCAGCCACCGCCGTATAGTGGAACAGACAAGGGTCGAAGCCCGCTTCTCCTGTTTTCAGCAACCGCTTGAACAAATGATATGCCGCCTCGTGCTCGCTAAGAATGCCCATCGTGGTTGCCAGCTTAAACACATGGTCCTGATGGAAAGGATACATCTTGCGCAGCAGCATCAGCAGCTCATTCAGATTGTCGCGGTCACCGAAATGCTGATAGAAGATGGCCAGGTTGCAAAGCGCGTGCAAGTTGCCCGGCTCCAGCTCCAGCACCTGTTTGATCATATCGACGGATTTATCGAAATGCCCCATGTAATAATAAGCAAGCGCCAAATTGTTCCGGGCCGCCATGAAATCGGGGTGCTTCTTAATCAGCTTCTCCATAATCCGAACCGCTTCCGCGAACTTGCCTTCCTCCAGCAGCGAGCGGGCGCGGTCATGCTCGAAGAGACCTTCCCGGGACTTAATCGTAGCCAGCTTCGTCGGACGGTCGAGCTCGTAGCTGAGCAGCTCCATCATCTCTTCCGATTCCTCGAGAAACTGCCCGTTCGGATCATTCTCCAGATAATGCACAATCGCCTTCTCGGCCGATTCATAATTCTCCATATTGGCAAAATTATTGGCCATATAGAAATAACACTCGGTCATCGAGGGATCAATGACATCGAGCACATTTTGCAATATCTTGTTGGACTCCTCATAATTGCCCATCTCCGACAGCAGTCCTGCCAGATTGCAGTGGTTTACAGGATTCTCGGGTTCGTATTCGGCGGCACGTTTAAAATACTTCAGTGCCTTATCATATCGATATCGGTCCATGGACTGAACGGCTTTCTCGAAAAAGAACGTAGCGTCCAGTTTCATCGGGATAATATTCGTAGTGGGCTTAAGCTGTACGCGTTTTTTCTTCTCCATGCAAGGCACCTCCGTGGTCCGTCCGGAACTCGCTCAGAAATCCGGGGTAATCTTAATGTACCTCTATAGTAACATACTCCGGCCCAAAATCGTAATCGATTCCTGAGCCGGAGCACGAAGTGTCGCAATATTTTAATTGGAAATAGGGAATCTATACGCCGCCGTACTTGAACAAAGAGCTGATCGAGCCGCCGGATTGGATGATGCGGATAGCATCCGAAAGCAGATGAGCTACGGAGAGCACCTTAAACTTCTCAGGATGATCGTCCGGAATCGCAATCGAGTCGGTAATAATAACTTCCTTAATGTTCGGATGGTTCAAGCGCTCCAAGGCTGGCCCGGAGAATACCGCGTGGGTGGCAAGAATGTAAACGTCCTTGGCGCCGCGTTCCTTCAGCCCTTCCACGACGTTGACGATTGTCGTACCCGTATCAATCAAGTCTTCGATGATAACAGGCGTTTTGCCCTCCACATCCCCGATAACGTGAGTAACGACAGCTTCATTGTGCGCATAACGCTTCTTGAACATCATTGCGATCGGCGCTTCGATCACGTTCGCCAGGTTCTCAGCTCGCGTTACGCCGCCGGCATCCGGGGAAACCACGATCAAGTCTTCGATATTCTTCTTCTTGATGTAACCGCTGAGAAGATCCAGTGCGGTCAAGTGGTCTACCGGAATATTGAAGAAGCCCTGAATGGCCGGAGCATGCAGATCGATCGTAATGACGCGGTGTGCGCCTGCCGTTGTGAGCAGATCAGCTACCAGCTTAGCCGAGATCGGTTCCCGTGGAGCCGCCTTGCGCTCTTGGCGGGAATACCCGTAATATGGAACGACAAGATTGATCGTCCGTGCCGATGCTCTCTTCGCCGCATCCATCATGACGAGCAGCTCCATGAAGTGTTCGTTGATCGGGTGAGAGAACGTCTGCACCAAGAAGACGTCACAGTTCCGAATGCTTTCCTCATAGAGGCAGTAGACCTCGCCGCTTTTGAATCGGGACAGTTTGATGTTACCCAGCGGAACCCCCAGCTCCCGGCAGATCCGCTCTGCCAATTGGGGATTGGATGATCCCGAGAATATTTTCACCTTGTCGCTGTGCATGATAACCTCCGCATATTATCTTAGATTCCTTAGTCCATGTTGACATGTTTCTACATCATCAGCCCTGTGACGATTTACACAATATTTAAAAAGTCCGACATTCCCATTATACATGAATTCGTCAAAATCCAATAGGCACCATCGTGCGTTTCCGACCCTTAAATGTGGCTAAATCGGTAAAACCGACGTCCTTCAGCAGGGCCACCGCTTGATCGAGATATTGCGCGAGCCGTTCCGGCTGGTGGCAGTCCGATCCAATCGTTATAGGTATTCCCAATTGCAGGGCATATTCAAGCATGCGGCGGCTTGGAAACATTTCGTTTACGGGCATGCGGAGTCCCGATGCGTTCAGTTCAATGGCCAACCCGGCCGTCTTCACGGCCTCCAGCGCTTCCCGCTCCAGATGCTCAGTAGGCTGCTCCGGCTTGAAGCCGAAGCGTTTGATGACGTCAATATGACCGAGGTAGTCGTAGAAGCCCGTCCGGGCCGCCTTTTTCACCGCGTCATAATATTGAACGTACACCTCGTAGGCGTCGCGCTCCTTCCATCCGTCCGTCTGCCGGTAATCCGTGATATCCCATTCCCCGAGAAAATGCACCGAGCCGATCACGTAATCCCACGGATACGCCTTCACAATGCGCTCGATGTCCCGCTCATAGCCTTCAATGTAATCCCCTTCCAAACCGACTCGGATGTCGATCTGCCGCTTGTATTTCTCCTGGAGACGGAATGCCTCTTCAACATAGTTCGGCAATTCCTCCATCGGCATCGCCATACCCGGGAGATATGTTGCCGGGTCTACATGGAGCAAGGGCATGTGATCGGACAGCCCCAATTGAGTGAGTCCGATCTCAATGCCCTTCAGCACGTATTCCTCCAGCTCGCCCGACGCATGACCACACCTAACGTGGTGGGTATGATAATCGATCAGCATGTTGGAGCTCCTTACTTTTTGGTATTGTGGCGGCGGTCCAGCTCACGCATAACCTCATCCAGCGGCAGCTTCTGCTCGCGCAGCAGCACCATCAGATGGAAGATCAGGTCGCTGGCTTCATAGCGAAGCTCGTCGGCATCGCGGTTCTTCGCGGCGATGATGACCTCGGCGGCCTCCTCGCCGACCTTTTTGAGGATTTTGTCGACCCCTTTTTCGAACAGGTACGTAGTATAGGCGCCCTCCGGACGCTCGGCATCCCGCTGAGCGATAACCGATTCCAGCGCATTCAGAATGGCGAAGCGATCGTTGCCTGCAGCTTCGACGCCCTGAACCGCGCCAAGCTTCACTTCATTGTAGAAGCAGCTGTACCGGCCGGTATGACAGGCAGCGCCCGCCTGGTCGACCAGCACCAACAGCGTGTCACCGTCGCAGTCGTAACGGAGCGCCTTGACCTTCTGCGTGTGTCCGCTGGTCGCGCCCTTATGCCAAAGCTCGCCGCGCGAACGGCTCCAGAACCACGTTTCTCCCGACTCGATCGTCAGCTTCAGCGACTCTTGATTCATATAAGCCATCATGAGGACTTCCTTGCTTACGGCATCCTGCACAATCGCAGGCACCAGGCCGTTAGCGTCCCATTTGATCGCTGCATTCAGCTCTTCCCCGTTGGTGATTCCCCCAGCTTGCTCACTCACCGTACTTCCACTCCTCTGCTTCGGAGGTCCTGCTTGACCTCACCTATCGTCATTTCCTTATAGTGAAAAATCGTTGCGGCCAATCCTGCATCCGCTTTACCTTCGCTAAACACATCGTAGAAGTGTTCTTTCTTTCCCGCTCCGCCGGAAGCAATCACCGGAATGCTGACCGTCTCCGATACCGCCCGGGTCAGCTTCAGGTCAAAGCCGTCCTTTGTGCCGTCCGCGTCCATGCTGGTCAGCAGGATTTCCCCCGCGCCGAGCTCCTCAATCCGCTTGACCCACTCCAGCGCCCTAATTCCCGTGCCGTTACGGCCGCCGTGGGTGAATACTTCCCACTCGCCCCATTCGCTATTAAACCGGGCATCCACTGCAACAACGATGCATTGGGAGCCGAATCGGCGGGCACCGTCCGAGACGAGCTGAGGATTTCTCACCGCCGCCGTATTGATCCCGATCTTATCCGCACCCGCGCGCAGCAGCCGCTTCATATCGTCCACGCTGGCAATGCCGCCGCCTACGGTAAAAGGAATCGTGATTTCCCCCGCCGTCTGCTTGACAACCTCGATCATGGTCGCTCTGCCTTCATGGGAAGCCGAAATGTCAAGGAATACCAGCTCGTCGGCGCCTTCGTTATCGTAAATCGCCGCCAGCTCGACAGGGTCTCCTGCATCCCGAAGGTTTACGAAATTCACACCCTTTACGACACGGCCGTCCTTCACATCAAGGCAAGGAATGATTCGTTTAGCCAACATCTCTTGTATTGCCCCCTCTCCCTATCGAATCATTATTTGAAGTTATCCCTTAACAGAAGCTGCATTGACACACATAGCTAGAAAATTCCCCAGCAGCTTCATGCCGACGTCTCCGCTTTTCTCCGGATGAAACTGCATGCCGAATACGTTGTCTCTTCCCACAATCGCCGTAACCTGTTGGAAGTAATCCGTTGTGGCCAATAGGTCCTCTTTACGTTCAGGCAGTACATGGAAGGAGTGTACGAAATACACATGGCCCTCCTCCAGATCACGAAAAAGCGGGCTTGCCTGCTTAAACTCCAACCGATTCCAGCCCATATGCGGGATTTTGTATCCGCCTTGGAAACGAACCACGCTGCCAGGCAACAGGTTCAAGCCTTGATTGTGTCCGTGCTCCTCACTGCTGCCGAACAAAAGCTGCATCCCAAGGCAGATGCCCAGCAGCGGCTTGCCCGTCTCGGCATAGTGCTTCACGGCTTCGTCCAAATGAGACGCACGCAGATGCTCCATAGCGTCGCCGAAGGCACCGACGCCCGGCAGAATCGCACCGTCCGCCTCAAGCAGCACCCGCTCCTCCGAGGTCACAACGGCTTCGTAGCCGAGACGCTCCACGGCCTTCGCCACGGAGTGAAGATTGCCCATACCGTAATCAATGATTGCGATCATGCTTACAGCACTCCCTTCGTCGAAGGCACGCCTTTCACACGGGGATCGATTGTAGTTGCCTCGTCGAGCGCGCGTCCGAGTGCCTTGAATACCGCTTCCACCATGTGGTGCGTGTTGTGCCCGTAGTGTACGATAACGTGCAGCGTAATCCGCGCCTCGAGCGCGAACTTATGCAGAAACTCATGCACAAGCTCTGTCGTGAAGCTGCCGACCGTCTGGGACGGGTACTGGGCACGATATTCCAGGTGAGGACGATTACTGATATCGATGATCACCTGTGCGAGCGCCTCATCCATCGGAATGAACACATTCGCGTACCGCTTGATGCCCTTTTTGTCGCCGAGCGCTTCTCTGACCGTCTGCCCGAGGCAAATCCCGATATCCTCTACCGTATGATGATCGTCAATCTCCACATCGCCGATCGCCTTCACGTTCAGATCGAACTGACCGTGCTTCGTGAACAGATCCAGCATATGATTGAAGAAAGGTACATCCGTATCAAGCTCCGAAATCCCTGTTCCATCGATGGCAAAAGAAAGCTTAATATCCGTTTCGTTCGTTCTTCTTACTACCTCTGCCGAGCGTGCTTGCTGCTTTTGCTCTTGTTCAGCCACGAGTGTTCCCTTCCTTCTCCAGTCGAATTTGGATCGCGCGCGCGTGAGCCTCGAGCCCCTCATGACGGGCAAGAGCGATAATTTTCTCGCCGTCGCGCAGCAGCGCTTCCTTGCTATAGTAAATGACGCTTGATTTTTTCATAAAATCGTCCACGTTCAGCGGCGACGAGAACCTTGCGGTTCCGTTCGTCGGCAGCACATGGTTCGGACCGGCAAAATAATCCCCTACCGGCTCCGAGCTGTAAGGACCGAGGAACACGGCGCCGGCGTTTTCGATTTTGCCGAGGTACTGGAACGGCTCCCGCACGATAACCTCGAGATGCTCCGGCGCCAGCTGATTGACGACGCTCACGCCCTCGTCGAGGCTCGCTACGCGCAGGATCGCACCGTAATCGCGGATCGACTGCGCCGCGATGTCCCGCCGCGGCAGCGCGGCGAGCTGGCGGTCCACCTCGGTGCGGACCGCCTCGGCCAGCTCCGGCGATGGAGTCACCAGAATCGCCGAAGCCATCTCGTCGTGCTCCGCCTGCGAGAGCAGGTCCGCCGCCACGTAGGCGGCGTCCGCGCTCTCATCCGCCAGCACGACAATCTCGCTCGGGCCGGCTATGCTGTCGATGTCGACGGCGCCAAACACGTAACGTTTGGCTAAGGCGACATAGATGTTCCCCGGCCCTACGATCTTGTCGGCCGCCGCGATCGACTCGGTGCCGTAAGCGAGCGCCGCTACGGCCTGCGCCCCGCCGACGCGGTAAATCTCCCGCACGCCGGCTTCGGCTGCCGCTACGAGGATGTGCGGGTTAATGCCCTCCACGCCCGCCGTCGAAGGCGGCGTGACCATCACAATCTCCGGCACGCCGGCCACCTGCGCCGGGATCGCGTTCATCAGCACCGACGAAGGGTAGGCTGCCTTGCCACCCGGCACGTACAGCCCTACCCGGCGCAGCGGACGGATGACCTGGCCGAGAATACTTCCATCCGGCTGCAGATCCATCCAAGACGAACGCTTCTGCTTCTCGTGAAAGCGGCGAATGTTCACAGCCGCCTCGCGAATCGCTTCAAGGAACGAAGCGTCTACATGCTGATAGGCCGCTTGGATCTCCTCTTCACTCACCCGAAGATCCTCTACCTTCATTTTATCCAATTCGAGCGCCAGCCGACGCAGCGCCGCGTCGCCGTTCACCCGAACGTCTTCGATAATTTGCTTGACGCGCTCGTTTTGCTCCGGGGAGCCGTATTCCACTTCCCGCTTCAGCGAGAAGTCGTTTGCATCCATGATTCTCATCGTTCTTTCGTCCCTCCCATATCGGCCAGGCTAGGCCTTCGCAACTGGTTCCAGCTTCGCTGCAATGACCGGCTGCAGCTTGTCGCACAGCGCTTGAATCGCCTCGTTCTTCATCCGGTAGCTTACCCGGTTCGCGATCAGACGGCTTGTGATCGGGAAGATCACTTCGTGCTCCGCCAGCCCGTTCTCCCGCATCGTCGTCCCGGTTTCCACCATATCCACGATTCGGTCCGCCAAGCCGATCAGCGGCGCGAGCTCGATCGAGCCGTTTAGCTTGATGACCTCCACCTGCTGCCCCTGCTCCCGGAAATATTGGGAGGCTACGTTCGGATACTTCGTCGCTACCCTAGGGTTCAATACCGGCTTCCAGTCCGGAAGGCCGATTACCGACATGCGGCAGCGCGCGATCCCGAGATCCAGCAGCTCGTACACGTTGCGGTTCTCCTCCATGAGGACATCCTTGCCAACGATTCCGATGTCCGCCACCCCATACTCGACGTAAGTCGGTACGTCCACCGGCTTCGCCATGATGAACTCCATGTTCGCCTCCGGCACCGCTATGATCAGCTTCCGCGAATCATCCATATCCTCCGGAATCGTGTAACCCGCTTCTCTCAGCAGCTTCGATGCCTGCTTATAGATACGCCCCTTGGGCATGGCTACCTTCAATAGGTCTTGCATCCGATTCGCCCTCCTTTACAAGCCGAACTCTATTACATCTTGATAAATGACGCCGTTCACACGATACGTTTCATCCGGCTGCAGCTCCGCCCGGAAGCTCCCTGCCTCATCTAACAGCCTCGTTTCCACCATCACGCCTTCACGATGACGCATGTCTGCTGCCGTTTGCAGTGCTTCCTGACGTTGTGCTGCCGTATAAGCAATAAGGATGCGGTATGGCGCTTCCGGCGTTCCGTACTTGCTGACCGCCTCCAGGATGCGATTCGTCTTCAATGCAAAGCCCGTTGCCGGCGCCGGACGCCCGAATTGGGATAGGAGGTTGTCGTACCTGCCGCCGCTGCATACCGGGAAGCCCAAATCTGCCGCATAGCCTTCGAACGTCATACCTGTATAATAGGAGAAATCCCCAATCATCGTTAAATCAATCACCACATGCTCGCTTACTCCGTACGCCTTAAGGACATCCCACACCTCGCACAGATGGCTAATCGCCTGCTGCGCCGTCGGATCCTGCGTTACCTCTCGCGCCTGGCTGCAGATCTCTTGACCGCCGCGGAGCCGTAATATCCCCTCGAGCTCCGATTCCACCGCTTGGGATAAGCCCAGGTGACGAATCGTTTCCCGATAGCCCACATAGTCCCGTCCCAGAAGACATTCCTTCAGCGCAACCTGCGCTTCCGGACGATCCGCCAACGTTTCACGGAACAGCCCGTTCAGGAAACCCACATGACCGACAGCCATCTTGAATTCCTTCACTCCAGCCGCTTGCAAGCCGGCAACCGCTAGAGCGATTACTTCCGCGTCGGATTCCGAGGAGGCATCCCCTACCAGCTCCACACCTGTCTGGAAAAACTCCGCATCGCGTCCTGCCTCCGCCTCAATGGCGCGAAACACATTCGCGTGGTAGGAAAGTCTCAGTGGAAGCGTCTCCTCCTTCAGAAGGGAGGAAACCACCCGCGCAATCGGAGCAGTTACATCCGAACGAAGCACCAGTGTGGTGCCCTTGCGGTCCAACAGCTTGAACAGCTTCTTATCTTCCGTGGAGCTAGCTACCCCCACAGTGTCGTAATATTCCAGCGTCGGCGTTAAAATTTCGCGATAGCCCCAGCGCTCCATGCATTGAAGCACATTACGCTCAATCCTGCGCAGCTGCGAGATCGCTTCCGGTAAGTAATCCTTCACGCCTGACGGCTTCTCAAACACCTTCGGTTTGGACATTGTTCTACACCTGCCACGTTTATAATTATCGTTACGAATAGGGATGCTCCGCCGCTGCTTGAATTCAAGTTTTCATAATGGAACGAGTCGGTATATACTTGATTCCAAAGGCGGCCGTTACACTTTTCGCACCCAACCCTTACTTTCCACTATTGATATTCCTATAAGCTCTCGGGACCAACCCGACCCTGGGCGCTACTTCCGGAAAAACGGCAATATGCATGAAATATAACTGTATAAATTACAGGTAACCTTCGCGCGCACTTCTAACAACACCTTCTCCGAGCTCAGCTTACAGCCATTACCCAAAGCCTTACGCAGAGTCCCGCAGCATCCAGCGACAGCCCCTCAAGCAAACTTACTTCTCAACTTATTCGCTTTAGTTCGCTAATATGTTACCATGCTACCAAAATAAAGAATGTAATCGTAAGTTTACCACGGAAACCATTGACCGGTCAATGGATTTTCCATGGTTTTTCCGCGCCGGCACTCACTTTTTCCGCTACGGGTCATCCCTCGTCCGATCCTGTTCGAACATCCTCACGGATGACCCGCAGAGGGTTGCCTGCAACAAAGCTGTACGGCGCAACATCCTTATGTACGACCGAACCCGCACCAATCACAGCATGATCCCCGATGGTAACCCCCGGCAAAATCGTCGTATTCGCACCGATCATCACATGGGAGCCGATCCGTACATTCCCGAGCCGATATTCTTTAATCAAATACTCATGGGTCAGGATCGTCGAGTTGTACCCGATAATCGTGTTCTCGCCTACCTCAATTCGCTCCGGAAAGAACACATCCACCATGACCATTAAAGCAAAGGAGGTATGCTCTCCCACCTTCATCCCTAACACGCGCCGATAAATCCACCGCTTGAGGGGCAAAGATGGGGCATACCTTGAAATTTGAATGAACACGAAATTTCGTACCGCTTTCCATCTCGAAATCGTGTTGTACATTTGCCATAAGGAATTCGGCCCTTCTACCGGGTACCGTTCCGTTCGTCTCAACGAGCATCACCTTGAATGCCGACAACCTGCAGCAGCTCGCGCATGTCATCGATAATATGAGTCGGCTCATAGCCCTTCAAGTAATCCATTCCCTTCAAGGACCAAGCCACGCCGACGGATACAACACCTGCGTTCTTACCCGCCTCGATATCGTAATGGCTGTCCCCGACCATCGCCGCGGAAGAGGCATCTCCGCCGAGCTCGCGCAAGGCCCGCTGAATCCCCTCTGGATGCGGCTTCGGGTTCTCCACATCCTCTACGGTTACGATCGTGCCAAAATAATCATACAATCCGCACAGCTTCAAGCCCATCTCGGTGGTAAGCCGGATTTTGCTGGTTACGACTCCAAGCTTCACACCAGCTGCGTGCAGCGCAGCCAGCGTCTCCTTCACGTGAGGGAACTCCTTCACGAATTCATCATGACGCGTTACATTAAATTCCCGATATTTTTGCACCAGATCATCCACCTGCTCGCGGCCGGAAAAATGCACCATCTGCTCCACCAGAGGACGCCCCATGTTTGGGATGATGAACTCCCGCGTCATCGGCGGATCGACAATCCCTTCGAACGTATGCAGGAAAGATTGAATAATCAGCTCGTTCGTGTCGATTATCGTCCCGTCCAAATCAAAAAGTACCGTTTGAATCATGCTTCAAGCTCCTTTGTCTAGCTGTCGATTGTACGTTCGTTTTTTTCCTCGCTGCCCTGCTGCTCAGCCTTGGCTTCGTTCTCCGGCTCCATAACCGTTTCGCCTTGGCGTACGATAGGGTCCGCATATCTTACCGATGCTGCCCCTGTTTTCCGGCGTATCGCTATGAAAGCAATCCCACCCAAGAAGATCAAGATCGCAACCAGCTGAGATATTCTCACATTGCCGCCGTATGTTAACGTACCCTGGGTAAAGCCGAACCACGTCATCGGCGTCCATAACCAATTAATAAACCCTGCAAGCCACTCCGGTCCCGTAAAGTCCAAACTGTCCGTACGCAGCGCTTCTACAAAGAAGCGACCGATGGAATACCAAAGGAAATAGCCTGCGAACAGCTCTCCTGCCCGTAAAAACGGTCTACGGCGCAACCAGAGCAGAAGCAGCAGCCCGACAAGGTTCCATAGCGACTCATATAAGAAGGTCGGATGGTAATATGTGCCCTCGATGAACATTTGCTGCACAATCCAATTCGGCAAATTCAGCGTCTCCCGCAGGAATGCTTCATCGACCGGACCTCCATGAGCCTCTTGGTTCATGAAGTTTCCCCAGCGGCCGATCATCTGCCCCACGATTAACCCTGGAGCGCAAATATCCGCAATACGCCAAAAGTTGTAGCCTTTTTTCCTCGAGTAAATGACGCCTGCTGCGACCGCCCCGATCAGTGCCCCATAGATGGCAATTCCACCGTGCCAGACGGCAAATATCTCCAACCAATTATCCCGATAATCTTCCCATTTAAAAGCGACGTAATAAATTCGAGCCCCGACGATCGCCGAAGGAACGCCAATAAGAATCAAATCCATGAAAAAATCGGAAGGAATTTTGAATCGTTTTCCTTCCTGAACTGCCAGCAGCAGCCCAACGAGAACGGCTGTTCCCAGAATGATGCCGTACCAATGAACCTTGATTGGTCCTAAGGCGATTGCGATAGGATCTATTGCTAACGTCATACCGCCATCCCTCCCTTATTCGATATCATCCATATCCTCGGCGAGCGATTCCGTCAGCTTGTTCGTAAACTGAAGGGCCGCGTTATACCCCATGCGCTTCAACCGGTAGTTCATGGCGGCCACTTCGATGATGACCGCAAGGTTCCTTCCGGGACGGACGGGCACCGTGACTAATGGGATATCGGTATCGATGATGCGTGTCGTCTCTTCATCCAGTCCCAGCCGGTCATACTGCTTGTCCTGCTGCCAGGTTTCCAGCTTGCACACGACGGATATTTTCTTGGCCGTGCGCACGGCTCCCGCACCGAAGAGCGTCATTACATTGATGATACCGATTCCGCGAATTTCCAGCAGATGGCGAATCAGCTCCGGTGCGTTGCCAATCAAAGTGTGATCGGCCGTCTGGCGGATTTCTACCGCATCGTCGGCAATTAATCGATGCCCTCTTTTTACAAGCTCCAGCGCCGTCTCACTTTTACCAATCCCGCTTGATCCCGAAATGAGCATACCAACGCCATAAACATCTACTAATACCCCATGAATCGTTGTCGTCGGAGCGAGACGGTTCTCCAAGAAACCTGTTAACCGGCTCGTAAAGATCGTTGTTGCCGTCCCTGTTCGCAGCACGGGAATCTGATTGTCATTTGCCGCGGCCAATAGCTCAATCGGCGCTTCCAATCCACGGCTCAAAATAATACAAGGCGTTTCCTCCGGCTTACACAGTCGGGCCATTCGATCCATACGCTCATCCGAAGAAAGCCCATCGAAAAAGGTTAGCTCCGTCTTCCCCAGAATCTGTACGCGCTCTCTCGGATGAAACTCGAAATACCCGGCGATTTCAAGTCCGGGTCTATATAAGTCCGCTACTGTAATAGGGCGCTTTAAGCCGCCTTCCCCACAGATAATCTCCAAATGAAACTCCGCTACCAAATCTGATACTTTTACCTTCTTCGGCATAGATGAGGTCGTCTCCTTTTGTTATCCCAATATTCTCATCCTAATGGAATTAATCGGGGAAAGCAAGCATGTTGGACTACTTCTCCGTCTCCGATTCCTAAGGGTGGGCCTCAACTCAAACATCTTATCCTTCGATCCCTTTAAATAAAAGTGGATGGATGGGATCGAAGGATAAAACTCGCGGCCCAACCCTTAGGATCCTACGACTGTCGAACAAGTCCAACATGTTGCGAAAAAAAAGCAAAAAGAGACCGTCCGAGTTATTCGGACGGTCTCTGGGCGGGTAAGATAATATTAGTTGTTCACGAAGATGGACAGAGTCGTTTCTTTATCGAAGAAATGAACTTTGTTCATGTCGATAGCAAGCTTAACGCTTGTGTTTTCTTTGAAGCCTGCGCGGCCGTCTACACGAGCAACTACGCCTTGAGTACCGATGCCAGTCAAGTGCAAGAGCATTTCATGACCGAGGTTCTCGGACACTTCAATGTGAGCATTCACGATGGAGTTAGGGGAAGCTTCCATGAAGATCGCCTCATCGTGGAAATCCTCAGGACGAACACCCATAACTACCTCTTTACCGATATAGCCTTTGTCACGCAGAATCTTTGCTTTGCCTTCAGGCAATTCTACATTTACTCCGTTAGCCTTGAAGTACAGGCTGCCACCTTGCTCTGAGAAAGTACCGTTAATAAAGTTCATGGATGGAGATCCGATAAAGCCCGCAACGAACATGTTCAGAGGGAAGTTATAGATCTCTTCCGGTGTAGCCGCTTGCTGAATGATCCCTTTATCCATAACGACGATACGATCGCCCATTGTCATCGCTTCTGTTTGGTCATGCGTTACGTAGATAATTGTTGTTTCCAGACGCTTGTGAAGCTTACCGATCTCAGCACGCATCTGTACGCGCAGCTTCGCATCCAAGTTGGAAAGCGGTTCGTCCATCAAGAATACTTGCGGTTCACGGACAATCGCACGGCCCAAGGCAACACGCTGACGCTGACCGCCGGAGAGAGCCTTCGGCTTACGATCCAGCAAGTGAGTGATGTCGAGGATACGAGCAGCTTCGCGAACGCGAGCGTCGATATCGGCCTTCTTGAACTTACGAAGCTTCAAACCGAAAGCCATGTTTTGATACACGTTCATGTGCGGATACAACGCGTAGGACTGGAACACCATCGCGATGTCGCGGTCTTTCGGAGCAACGTCGTTCACAAGACGGTCGCCGATGTACAATTCGCCCTCTGTGATTTCTTCCAAACCTGCGATCATACGAAGCGTTGTGGACTTACCGCAACCGGAAGCGCCTACCAATACCAAGAATTCTTTATCTTTAATTTCCAAGTGGAAATCTTTAACCGTTGCTTCTTCTGCACCCGGATATTTCTTTACGATATGGTTTAAGCGTACGCCTGCCATGATTCATTCCCCCTACGAGATAGTATCAACTTATAGATCCATCTTACCTTACAGACACGCTTATGACTATGCACAATCTTCACAAAAAAATCACTTCCTTTTCGTTACTTTGTACAATAGCATGGCAATCTTCACAAGAACCGCGTCGTTGAAGGTCCGCACGTCCAAACCCGTCTCCTGCTTAAACTTATCGAGTCGGTATAAAAGCGTGTTTCGATGAATATACAGCTTCTTGGCCGTCTCGCTGACATTGCAATCCAGAGCAAAAAACTGCTCCAGCGTCGTCATGGTCTCCGAATCGAGCACCACATCCAGCCGCTTCAGCACCCTCTCCAGGAAGCCGCTTTTCTCCGCCTCGGGAATATGATGTATCAGCTTCTCAAGCTGCAAGCTCCATGGCAAATGCATATTACTGCCCACGTGATAAGTGCGTCCAAGCATGATCGTCTCTCTTAGCTGCAGAATCGCGCTGTATAACGATTTGGCCGGTTTGATCGGATAATGAATGGCCAGATGGCACTCTCCCACCCATTCACTCTCCAGCATTTCGTGTAACCCGTAGCCAATCGCGGCAAGTTGATCCTCCAAGCTTTCCTCATCCTCGGAATCGCGTTCATCCAACGTATCAGCGGACAGGATCTTTTCCGGACCAAGAATGACCCACTCATTATCCGTTAGAGGAACAAGTGTGATCTCTGCGTCGAAGAAGCTTTCCAGCAGCTTTTTCAGCTCTTGAAATTGCACCCTGCGGGAAGTAGTCGAATCACCGTAAAGCAGCAGCGGGATTTTACTCGAATATAGAGACATCTGGGAGACAAGCGTGTCCGGCATCTCTGCCTGATGGAATCCCAGCTCCTGCTGCTGACGCACCCAATCGCGGACAAGCGCCGCCTTGCGCTCCTCGTCGCTAAGACCTGAGCCTGCACTCTTCTTGTCACCGCTGCGCTTGAGTCCTGACGTTATCGTTAATGAAACCAGTTGCCGCTCTACAGCCGTTACACCTGCCGAAGGGAGCTGCAATAGATGCGCCTCTTGACCTTCCTTTTGTACAAGAAAAAAGAGGCTCTCCCCCTGCTCCATGCTTCGACCCGGCATAACCGCTTGGTCCGCTTCCCGATTACTACTTTGCTTTACGGCCTGAAGCCAATCGCTCCAAGGCCATCGGATCCATTGTACGGGCACATTCAGAATTTGCTGCAGCTTCTCTCTCAACTGTTCCCAATCCATTCCGAGGCTCCTTACTCTCTATATAATAGTGATCACCGTATGAATACTACCTCTATTGTATCACAACCGTATCTAATTTTATGGAAAAAAATAAACCCTGCCGTTTCGCAGGGTTCGGATAACTTCGAAATTATAGAACGCGGCGGGCCGTTACATAATGCTCCTTCCACCAACCGCTTTCGATTGTACTGTATTTTACCCCGCCTTCGCCGTAGGTATGAATCATCATGCCGTTGCCGACATACATACCGACATGTCCGATTTTACCTCCGGAATCCTTGGTTGTGAAGAATACGAGATCCCCGGTTTCCAGGTTGCTCTTGCTTACATATCGGCCTTCCTTCGCTTGGTCTCGGGATACACGAGGGAGCTCAATGCCATGCTTGTTATAAATCCACTTCATAAAGGAAGAGCAATCGAAGGTCCGGGTTTGCCCATATTTTGCCCCAAAATCATAAGGAGTGCCCAAGTATTGTCTTGCTGTCAGCACCAAGCCGACTTTCTTCTGGTCATCACTGCTAAGTACGCGTCGTGCTCCGATAAACTGACTCTTATACAGATCGACATCACGAGTAATTACCTCGTCCTTCGCTTTGGACGCCATGACCATTTTATCATTACCGATATAAATTCCTGAGAAGCTTGGGCTGCTGCCGGAGCCGAAGAAAAGCACATCGCCAGGCTTGACACTGCTTAGCGTTTTTATGAACGGCTTGTTCATCTTGTATTGAGCATCCAGGGAACGAGGCATATTATAATCAATCTTTTCAAATACATAATGGATCAGACCGGAAGCATCAAACCCGTTGCTCATGCTTTCCCCGCCGACGGTATACTCCTTGCCAACCGTCTTTTTAGCCAAGGATACAGCATCCATATCATCATAGGCGGCAAAGGCCGAGCCCGCAAAAACCCCTGTCAACATAACCGTCATCGCAGCAGTCAGCCCTGCCGTACGAATTACAGCGCTTTTCTTCAACATGAAACGCTTCCTCCCAGTTCGTGTAGTATTCTCCATGTTTGGGTATTCACTGTACCCGCATTCACAGATTACCATGGGAGGAAACGGGTGCGCATTCCTCAAACTTTTCCTCTATACGAGAGCTAATGGGAGGGAAACCAGAATAAGCCAAACCCCTACCAAGCAAGGAGTTTGACTTGTAATTGATTTATTATGTAGGTATGGTGCATAAGCCGCGTCACTACTGGATTTTCGTAGGTTTGAGGACCGGCCTTTTTGGGGTTGGAGCACCTTCTGCTTCCGGTCTTAAAAGATCAACCAGGAGCATTTCCCTCACTTACCATAATATTGGCCTTAAAAAATGACCCCTACCGTAATAAGGATATTTTCACTTTTGGTGGAAAGAATGTTAGAAAGTTAGAATAAAAGAGAGGAGAAGTCTCCCATTTATCATCTTAGATATGGAACCGCGTCTGTAACCTTCCAGCTTCCCTCATCTGTCTCCGCCAAGGTGGTTACTTATCGGGACAAGCCTGTTTACGAGGAGGATTCCTCCCCTTCCGTATTACAGCGAGCCATGAAACAGCCTATTGGCAGTAAGCCATTGAATGAACTGGCCCACGGTAAAAAAAGTGCGGTTATTCTCATAAGTGACGGGAGTCGCTTGGCCCCAAGTCATCTGATGCTTCCGGTTCTGCTGGAGGAGTTAAATGCCGGCGGCATTCCCGACGAAGCGGTTGATGTCGTTATTGCACTGGGCCTCCATCGTAAGCATAGCCTGGAGGAAATCGAACATCTTGTCGGGTCTAGCATTTACCGCCGCGTCCGTGTACATAATCATTCCTCTTTGTCGGAGGACTGTGTTTTTGTTGGGACCACTTCCGCAGGCACGCCGCTGGAAATTAATCGAATTGTAGCTACCGCGCCTTTGCTTATTGCAACAGGCAATATTGAACCGCATGCGCTGGTCGGCATCTCCGGGGGAGTCAAGGCTATGGTGCCGGGAACAGCCTCACACCGGACCATTGAGCACAATCACGGTCTCTCGCTTAAGTACAAAGCTGAACCCGGCAAATCCGATAATCCCATTCATCGTGATTTGGAAGAGGTGCTCCGGTTTGTGCCGATCCACTTCTTGCTCAATACGATCGTCGACATCGATAAGAATGTTCTAGAGGCCGTTGCGGGCGACGTCATGGAAGCCCACCGAGCCGGTGTTGCTTTAGCTTCCCAGCGTTTCGTAGTCCCGACTGAGGAAGAACTCTATGATGTTGTCATTGCTTCTCCGGGAGGTGACCCCAAGGATAAGCAGATGTATCAAGCTATTAAATCGATGAAGAATGCCGCCGCTTTTACAAAGCCGGGAGGTACGATTATCATTGCCGCCCAGTGCAGTGAAATGCTAGGCAACGGAACTTTGCAATATTGGGTCGATACGATGCCGAGCCGGGATTGGATGGTTCGTAAGCTGAAAGAGCAGTTTGTTATCGGCGCCCATAAAATACTGCATATCGACGAGCTGCTGCTGCAGCATCAGGTCTACCTGTATTCGTCGCTGCCGAGCTATTTACCCGAACTTCTTGGGTTGCACGCGGTAGAGGACCTTCAGCAAACGATAGATACAATACTTACGCCTGGGATGAAGGTCGGAATCATGCCGTATGCTTCATTAACTTTTGCAGGGCAGGTATCTATTTAACGCAGACTTGTCTTGTAATGTTGCTTTTTTGGCTCTATTCTTAGATAGGATCTATTGGCAACATAACTTCATTTTGGGATTAGGGGAGAGAAAAGGCATTGGCGATTATTGAAATTACAGTCATCCCCATTGGGACGGCGAGCACCAGCTTAAGCTCTTATGTCGCGGATCTTCATCGGCTGCTGGAGGAGGCCCCGGAGACAATCCAATTT
Organism: Paenibacillus silviterrae; assembly: GCF_030167925.1. Classification (GTDB taxonomy): domain Bacteria; phylum Bacillota; class Bacilli; order Paenibacillales; family NBRC-103111; genus Paenibacillus_G; species Paenibacillus_G silviterrae. Next base: position 4,175,834 of record NZ_JASKUT010000001.1, on the reverse strand, counting down.
CAAATGACACCCATGAGCACTATTATCGAAGGTGAGTTGGATGTTCTTCTTTCCGTCGTACGCCGTTTGCATGAAGCCCCTTTCTTGCGAGGCGCCAACCGCGTCAGCACATCGATTAAAATCGATGACAGGCGTGATAAAGCCGCTTCCATGGCGCAAAAGCTTAAATCCGTCGAAGAGAAGCTGCGCTAGCTTCTCTTGCATGCAGAGAACAAAAAAGAGACCACCCAGGTGGTCTCTTGCTATTTTTGTATAGAAAAGTGAGCCATGTAGGACTCGAACCTACGACACCCTGATTAAAAGTCAGGTGCTCTACCGACTGAGCTAATGGCTCAAAGCAAACTGGTGGAGGCTGATGGATTCGAACCACCGAACTCGTACGAGAACAGATTTACAGTCTGCTGCGTTTGGCCACTTCGCTAAGCCTCCAGGTTGTGGTGATCGCTGCTTAGCAGGATAACCTATGGTGGCTCGGGACGGAATCGAACCGCCGACACGAGGATTTTCAGTCCTCTGCTCTACCGACTGAGCTACCGAGCCATATGCTTGTATTAGATTATAAATGGCGGAGCCGACGGGATTCGAACCCGCGGTCTCCTGCGTGACAGGCAGGCATGTTAGGCCTCTACACCACGGCTCCACACATTAAGTAAAACAGTGCCGCCGAGAGGACTTGAACCCCCAACCTACTGATTACAAGTCAGTTGCTCTACCAATTGAGCTACAGCGGCATAAATAAACATATGGTGGAGGCTGACGGGATCGAACCGCCGACCCTCTGCTTGTAAGGCAGATGCTCTCCCAGCTGAGCTAAGCCTCCATATAATAAGTAGCGGCAGAGGGGATCGAACCCCCGACCTTACGGGTATGAACCGTACGCTCTAGCCAGCTGAGCTACGCCGCCATATGAGAAACGGAGAGAGAGGGATTCGAACCCTCGCACCACTTACGCAGTCTAACCCCTTAGCAGAGGGTCCCCTTGAGCCACTTGGGTATCTCTCCAAGATCACTTGGATGCAGCAAGTTGCACCCTAAAAACTGGATTCGAAACAACGCTCCGACAATCTCATTTTATCACTCCGTTGTGCTTCGCACAAAGTCGCTCCCAAACGAGATGTCTTCGCTAGCAATTTGTCTAATGTAGGATAAGCCCTCGACCGATTAGTATTCGTCAGCTCCACACGTTGCCGCGCTTCCACCCCGAACCTATCTACCTCGTCGTCTACAAGGGGTCTTACTAAATTGGGAAATCTCATCTTGAGGGGGGCTTCACGCTTAGATGCTTTCAGCGCTTATCCCTTCCGTACTTGGCTATCCAGCCGTGCCTCTGGCGAGACAACTGGTACACCAGCGGTACGTCCATCCCGGTCCTCTCGTACTAAGGACAGCTCCTCTCAAATTTCCTACGCCCGCGACAGATAGGGACCGAACTGTCTCACGACGTTCTGAACCCAGCTCGCGTACCGCTTTAATGGGCGAACAGCCCAACCCTTGGGACCTACTTCAGCCCCAGGATGCGATGAGCCGACATCGAGGTGCCAAACCTCCCCGTCGATGTGGACTCTTGGGGGAGATAAGCCTGTTATCCCCAGGGTAGCTTTTATCCGTTGAGCGATGGCCCTTCCATTCGGTACCACCGGATCACTAAGCCCGACTTTCGTCCCTGCTCGACCTGTTTGTCTCGCAGTCAAGCTCCCTTATGCCTTTGCACTCTTCGAATGATTTCCAACCATTCTGAGGGAACCTTGGGGCGCCTCCGTTACTCTTTAGGAGGCGACCGCCCCAGTCAAACTGCCTACCTGACACTGTCCCCGCACCCGATCAGGGTGCTAGGTTAGAACTCCGATACGATCAGGGTGGTATCCCAACGGCGCCTCCACCGAAGCTGGCGCTCCGGCTTCCTAGGCTCCCACCTATCCTGTACAGATCGTACCAAAGTCCAATATCAAGCTGCAGTAAAGCTCCATGGGGTCTTTCCGTCTTGTCGCGGGTAACCTGCATCTTCACAGGTATTAAAATTTCACCGGATCTCTCGTCGAGACAGCGCCCAAGTCGTTACGCCATTCGTGCGGGTCAGAATTTACCTGACAAGGAATTTCGCTACCTTAGGACCGTTATAGTTACGGCCGCCGTTTACTGGGGCTTCGGTTCACAGCTTCGGATTGCTCCTAACCGCTCCCCTTAACCTTCCAGCACCGGGCAGGCGTCAGCCCGTATACTTCGCCTTGCGGCTTCGCACAGACCTGTGTTTTTGCTAAACAGTCGCTTGGGCCTTTTCACTGCGGCCCCCTCGGGCTATTCACCCTACCGAGGCACCCCTTCTCCCGAAGTTACGGGGTCATTTTGCCGAGTTCCTTAACGAGAGTTCTTCCGAGCGCCTTAGCATGCTCTGCTCGCCTACCTGTGTCGGTTTGCGGTACGGGCACCTTCTCCCTGGCTAGAGGCTTTTCTTGGCAGCTTGAACTCATGACCTTCGCTACTTGAATTTCGCTCCCCATCACAGCCCAGCCTTAACGGTTAGCGGATTTGCCTACTAACCAGCCTCGCTGCTTGGACGGACATCCATCAGTCCGCGTCACTATCCTTCTGCGTCACCCCATTGCTCATAACGGTTCACGGTGGTACAGGAATTTCAACCTGTTGTCCTTCGACTACGCCTTTCGGCCTCGCCTTAGGTCCCGACTTACCCTGAGCGGACGAACCTTCCTCAGGAACCCTTAGGCTTACGGCGGACAAGATTCTCACTGTCTTTTCGTTACTCATACCGGCATTCTCACTTGTAACCGCTCCAGCTGTCCTCACGATCAACCTTCACTGCTGTTACAAACGCTCCCCTACTGCCCAAAATTTGGACTCATAGCTTCGTGGTGGTTTAGCCCCGTTACATTTTCGGCGCAGAGTCACTCGACCAGTGAGCTATTACGCACTCTTTCAATGGTGGCTGCTTCTAAGCCAACATCTGGTGTCTTTGCAACTCCACATCCTTTCCACTTAACACACACTTGGGGACCTTAGCTGATGATCTGGGCTGTTTCCCTCTTGACAATGGATCTTAGCACTCACTGTCTGACTCCCGGGTTAAAGTCTGCGGCATTCAGAGTTTGACTGGACTTGGTAACCCTTGGCGGGCCCCGCACCCAATCAGTGCTTTACCTCCGCGACTCATCACCCGAGGCTAGCCCTAAAGCTATTTCGGGGAGAACCAGCTATCTCCGAGTTCGATTGGAATTTCTCCGCTACCCCCACCTCATCCCCGAATTTTTCAACATTCGTGGGTTCGGGCCTCCAGTGCGTGTTACCGCACCTTCACCCTGGACAGGGGTAGATCACACGGTTTCGGGTCTACGTCTACGTACTTATTCGCCCTATTCAGACTCGCTTTCGCTGCGGCTCCGGCTTCTCACCTTAACCTTGCGCGTAAACGTAACTCGCCGGTTCATTCTACAAAAGGCACGCCATCACTCTTTAACGAGCTCTGACTTCTTGTAAGCACACGGTTTCAGGTTCTTTTTCACTCCGCTCCCGCGGTTCTTTTCACCTTTCCCTCACGGTACTGCTTCACTATCGGTCACCAGGGAGTATTTAGCCTTGGCAGATGGTCCTGCCGGATTCCGACGGGGTTTCACGTGTCCCGCCGTACTCAGGATCCGTCTAGAGTCTCGGTTGCTTTCGGTTACGGGGCTGTTACCCACTTTGGCCGGCCTTTCCAGACCTGTTCGCCTACCAACCTGCACTCACATTGACGTCCTACAACCCCAAGGGGCAAGCCCCTTGGTTTGGGCTGTTCCGCTTTCGCTCGCCGCTACTGACGGAATCACTTTTGTTTTCTTTTCCTGAGGGTACTTAGATGTTTCAGTTCCCCTCGTCTGCCTCCTATGTAGCTATGTATTCACTACATGGTACGTGAGTATTACCTCACGCGGGTTTCCCCATTCGGACATCCCCGGATCAAAGCCTGCTTACGGCTCCCCGAGGCATTTCGTCGTTCGCCACGTCCTTCTTCGGCTCCTGGTGCCTAGGCATCCTCCGTGTGCTCTTTTTAGCTTAACCTGTCGCTCCATACGCTATTTCTTCGTTCCGTTGTGCTTCGCACAAAGTCACTCCTAAACAGCATATTTCGCTAGTAGCTTTTAAAACATCAAGGATGTTTCGACATTTTGCTTTGTTTCGATATCCAGTTTTCAAGGAACAACTACTTTCTTCGCTAAAAACAGCAACGAAAGCTATATTACCACATTGACGGATGTCTTTCAAGAGCTGTCAAAAATTATATTTGGTGGAGCCAAGCGGGATCGAACCGCTGACCTCCTGCTTGCAAGGCAGGCGCTCTCCCAGCTGAGCTATGGCCCCGTACAGCACTTAATAAGAAAGCTCCATCAAAACTGAACAAATGAGTGTCGAATGTTATAATGCTTGTCCGATGGCCTGCAGCCATCATGGACTCCATAGAAAGGAGGTGATCCAGCCGCACCTTCCGATACGGCTACCTTGTTACGACTTCACCCCAATCATCTACCCCACCTTCGGCGGCTGGCCCCTTGCGGTTACCCCACCGACTTCGGGTGTTGTAAACTCTCGTGGTGTGACGGGCGGTGTGTACAAGACCCGGGAACGTATTCACCGCGGCATGCTGATCCGCGATTACTAGCAATTCCGACTTCATGCAGGCGAGTTGCAGCCTGCAATCCGAACTGAGACCGGCTTCTAAGGATTCGCTCCGGATCGCTCCTTCGCTGCCCGTTGTACCGGCCATTGTAGTACGTGTGTAGCCCAGGTCATAAGGGGCATGATGATTTGACGTCATCCCCACCTTCCTCCGGTTTGTCACCGGCAGTCACTTCAGAGTGCCCAACCTAATGCTGGCAACTGAAATCAAGGGTTGCGCTCGTTGCGGGACTTAACCCAACATCTCACGACACGAGCTGACGACAACCATGCACCACCTGTCTCCTCTGTCCCGAAGGCCTACGATATCTCTACCGTATTCAAAGGGATGTCAAGACCTGGTAAGGTTCTTCGCGTTGCTTCGAATTAAACCACATACTCCACTGCTTGTGCGGGTCCCCGTCAATTCCTTTGAGTTTCACTCTTGCGAGCGTACTCCCCAGGCGGAGTGCTTACTGTGTTTACTTCGGCACCAAGGGTATCGAAACCCCTAACACCTAGCACTCATCGTTTACGGCGTGGACTACCAGGGTATCTAATCCTGTTTGCTCCCCACGCTTTCGCGCCTCAGCGTCAGTTACAGTCCAGAAAGTCGCCTTCGCCACTGGTGTTCCTCCACATCTCTACGCATTTCACCGCTACACGTGGAATTCCACTTTCCTCTCCTGCACTCAAGTCTCCCAGTTTTCAGTGCGAACCAGGGTTGAGCCCTGGGCTTAAACACCAAACTTAAAAGACCGCCTGCGCGCGCTTTACGCCCAATAATTCCGGACAACGCTTGCCCCCTACGTATTACCGCGGCTGCTGGCACGTAGTTAGCCGGGGCTTTCTTCTCAGGTACCGTCATTTCCAGGGCAGTTACTCCCCGGAACGTTCTTCCCTGGCAACAGAGCTTTACGATCCGAAAACCTTCATCACTCACGCGGCGTTGCTCCGTCAGACTTTCGTCCATTGCGGAAGATTCCCTACTGCTGCCTCCCGTAGGAGTCTGGGCCGTGTCTCAGTCCCAGTGTGGCCGATCACCCTCTCAGGTCGGCTACGCATCGTCGCCTTGGTGAGCCGTTACCCCACCAACTAGCTAATGCGCCGCAGGCCCATCTGTAAGCCACAGCTTGCGCCGTGTTTCCAAGCTCCTCCATGCGGAGAAGCCATCTATCCGGTCTTAGCTACCGTTTCCGGTAGTTATCCCAGTCTTACAGGCAGGTTGCCTACGTGTTACTCACCCGTCCGCCGCTAGGGTCCGAAGACCCTCGCTCGACTTGCATGTATTAGGCACGCCGCCAGCGTTCGTCCTGAGCCAGGATCAAACTCTCCAATAAAGTTGAGTTGATTTAAAGCTCAAAAGTCATTGCTGACTAGTTTATTTCGTTCATTCGAACTCATTTGTTCAGTTTTCAAAGAGCTTTCGTCATCGATGTTGTTTTTGTCGTGACAAGAATATATCTTATCACTTTCACTCGAACTTTGCAACATCTTGTTTTTCCCAGCGTCACCTGTCTTTCGCGGCGACAAGCAATAATGTAGCACAAATCGACTATACTTTGCAACCCCCATTTTTTTAGCCCAGAAAAAACACCTAAAAGACCAACAGGCATTGAATTTTAGAATGCGTACCATTCCTCTTATTTATCCCAAAAAACATGAAAAGTCCCCGCAGAGACACCTGCAGGGACGATTAATGATACGTTAGGGTTATTCTCCGATAAGTTCTAAAAGCTCGGCTTCATCATCAATGATGCGAATCCCCAGCTCCTGGGCCTTGGTAAGCTTACTGCCGGCCGCTTCTCCGGCAACGACGATGTCCGTCTTCTTGGAAACGGAGCCCGTGACCTTAGCACCCAGCTTCTCGAGCTTCTTGGTCAGCTCATCCCGACCCATAGCTGTGAAGGAGCCGGTGATGACGACAGTTTTGCCAAAAAAGAGACTGTCGGTATGGACGATCTCCTCCTGCTCTTGAGCCGAAGGTGTTACACCAACAGCCAGCATTCGCTCAATACTGCGCTGCATCGCCGGATCGCGGAAGAAGCCGACGATGCTGTCTGCCACAATACCCCCAATGTCCTGCAGGGTGATAAGCTCCTCCTGCGTGGTCTGCATCAGCTTATCCAAGCTGCGGAAATGATCGGCGAGCACTTTGGTCGTCGTCTTGCCCGTATTCGGAATACCTAAGGCATAAAGAAACTCCGCGAGATCGCAGGTTTTGCTTTTCTCAAAGGCGGCAATCAGCTTCGTAGCTTTCTTCTCGCCGAAGCGCTCCAGCTTGATCAGGTCCTCAAAGGTTAAGTAGTACAGATCTGCAGGGTCACGAACCTGGAGCTCGTCGTAGAGCTGCTCTGCGGTCTTTTCGCTGAAGGTTTCAATATCCATCGCATCGCGGGAAGCGAAATGCGCAATACGGCCGATCAGCTGCGGACGGCATTCATACTTGTTCGGACAGAACAGATGTGCGCCGCGGAGCTCCACAGGGGTACCGCAAGAAGGACAATGCGTCGGCGCCGTAATCGGCTGTCCGTCCTGCTCCTCCGTTACTTTGCCGAGAATCTCGGGAATCACGTCATTGGAGCGGCGGATGTACACCAGGCTGCCGAGGGCGTTCTTCAAATTTTTCCGTTCGATGTCGTCCATGTTATTGAGCGTACAATTGCTAACGGTTACTCCGGCAATATCGACCGGCTCTACTTGAGCTACCGGTGTGACCTTGCCCGTGCGGCCCACGTTCCAGATGACGCCCACGATGCTCGTGACCGCTTCTTCCGCCTCGAACTTATAGGCTACCGCCCAGCGTGGAAATTTATCGGTATAGCCAAGCACTTCGCGCGTACGCATATCTGTAATTTTGATGACCAGGCCATCGATCAGGAAGTCCAGTTCGCCCCGCTGCGCCGCCAGCTTCTGCACCTCCTGCTCAACCTCGCTGATATCCTCAAAAAATTTGACATAGGGACTGACACGAAACCGGTTCTGCTCCAGGAAATGCACCATTTCTTGATGGTTCGTGAACTGGATGTTATCCGAATAACCTACATTATAGAAGTAAGCATTCAGGCGGCGCTCAGCCGTTACTTTCGGATTCAAGTTGCGGAGAGCGCCTGCCGCTGCGTTGCGCGCGTTCTTCAGAGGCTCCGCCGCTGTCTTGTTGTACTCCTCCAGCACCGACAGGTTCATTATGCCTTCGCCTTGGATTTCAAGAATTCCGTCCTTGTATGGGATAGTTAGCGGGATGGACTTGATCGTTTTGACATTCGCCAGAATGCCTTCGCCGATAGCCCCGGTTCCGCGTGTCGCCGCTTGGACCAGCTCGCCGCCGTCATAGGTCAGATTCAGCGTCAGCCCGTCGAATTTGAGCTCCAGCACGAAAGAAAGCGGAGGTAGCGGGTTCTCCGGATGCCGTCCGTTATAATCGTTCACGAGCTTCACGGCGCGATTGTACCAGGCCATGAGGTCGTCATGGTTTTGCGCCTTATCCAGGCTCCAGAGCCGGGCCAAGTGCCGATGCTCGTCGAAGCCCTGCAGCAGCTCCCCGCCCACCCGCTGGGTAGGCGAGTTCGGAAGCACGGTGCCGGTTTCCTTCTCCAGCTGCACCAGCCGATCGTACAGAGCATCCCACTCCGCATCGGTAATGGCCGGCTTATCAAGCGTATAATAATTGTAATTATGCTGGTTAATCTCTTCGATGAGGGCTTTCATGGTATCCAAAGCATTGGACATTGGGCTTCCGTCCCCTCTCCTGAATCAATAAAATAAGGTTACACTTTTGTAATCGGCGCGAACTTCGCCAGCAGACGCTTCACGCCGGTAGGGGCCGGGAAGGCGATTTGCAGCTCGGTATCGTCCCCCGAGCCCTTGATCGCCACCACGGTGCCCGTGCCCCACTTGCCATGGGAGACCTTGTCGCCCATGGCGTAGCTGACCGCGGCCCCGCCGGAGGCCGCGGCAGCAGGTGCAGCCCCCGCACCGGCGGGGCTGCGGAACATCGGCGCGCGGCCGGCCGTGGCGGCACCTGCGGTGCTGCCCGCGGCGCTAGTCGCGCCAAACCCGCCGGCGCTGCCGAAGCGGCGGTCTCCGCCGCCGCCGAAGGCGCCGGCGCTGCGGCCGGCGAAGCCGCCCGGCCGCGTGGCCTCGACGAGCTCCGTCGGGAGCTCGCTGAGGAACCGGGACGGCGCGTTGGACGCCGTCCGGCCGAACAGCGTGCGGCTGCCCGCGCACGTGAGGAACAGCTCCTCCTCGGCGCGCGTAATGCCGACGTAGGCGAGGCGACGCTCCTCCTCGAGCTCCTCGTTGTCCATCAGCGCCCGGGAGTGCGGGAACACGCTCTCCTCCATGCCGATGATGAACACGACCGGAAATTCGAGGCCCTTGGCGCTGTGCATGGTCATGAGCGTGACGCCGCTCTTCGCCTTCTCCTCCGGATCGTCGTTCATCGAGTCGATGTCCGCGATCAGTGCGAGATCCGTCAGGAAGGAAACGAGCGACTTATCTTCATTGCGCTTCTCGAAGTCCTGCGTCACGGACAGGAACTCGTCGATGTTCTCCAGACGCGCTTCGGATTCGAGCGTCTTCTCACGCTTCAGCTCGTCACGGTAGGCCGACAGCTCCAGCATTTTCTCCGTCAGCTCAGTCACGGACAAGTACTCGACCATCCGGTGAAGGTTCTCGATCATGTCGCGGAACTCATACAGCGCCCCCCGAGCCTTTGCCGTTATATCTATCATATCCGCATTTTCCAGCATCGCAAACATGGACACGCCATAACGGCCGGCCATTTCTGCAATGCGGTCTACCGTTGTATCCCCGATGCCCCGCTTCGGCACGTTGACAATCCGTGCGAAGCTGATGTCATCATCCGGGTTGGAAATCAGACGCAGGTAGGCGAGGATGTCCTTGATCTCTTTGCGATCATAGAACTTGATGCCTCCTACGATCTGATACGGAATGTCCGATTTGATCAAAATTTCCTCGATCACCCGGGACTGGGCATTCGTTCGATACAGAATTGCGTGATCGCTGTAGCGCCGGCCTTTGTCTACATTTTTCTTAATTTCACTTGTAACGAAATAGCCTTCCTCATGCTCCGTAGCCCCTTGGTACAGCCGGATCTTTTCCCCTGCTCCCTTGTCGGTCCACAGGTTCTTCGCCTTGCGGCCCATGTTGTTGCCAATGACCTTGTTCGCGGCGTTCAGAATGTTCGAGGTGGAACGGTAGTTCTGCTCAAGCAGGATCGTTGTAGCGTTCGGATAGTCCTTCTCAAAATCAAGGATGTTCGTAATGTCCGCACCGCGCCAGCGATAAATCGACTGGTCGCTATCCCCTACGACGCAAATGCGCTTGTGCTTATCCGCCAGCATCCGGCAGAGCATATACTGTGCCCTGTTCGTATCCTGGTACTCGTCGACGTGCAGATACAGGAATTTGTTCTGGTAAAACTCCAGCACCTCCGGCACTTCCTTAAAGAGCTGGATCGTCGTCATGATCAAATCATCGAAGTCAAGCGAATTGTTCGCTTTCAGCTTCTTCTGGTATAAGGCGTACACCTTAGCCACGATCTCGTCAAAATAGTCCCCGATCTTCTTCTCCAGCTGATCCGGTGTCTGCAGCTGATTCTTGGCGTCGCTCATTTTCGCCTGAACGGCCTTCGGCTCGAACTTCTTCGTATCGATGTTGAGCTCCTTCATGCAGTTCTTGATGACCGAGAGCTGATCGCCCGAATCCAGAATGGAGAAGCTTTGCGAATAACCGATCCGTCCGATATCCTTACGCAAAATTCGTACGCACATGGAGTGGAACGTAGATACCCAAATGTCCCGCCCCTGCGGGCCAACGAGAGCGCTGACACGCTCCTGCATCTCCCGTGCGGCTTTGTTCGTAAACGTAATGGCCAGAATGCTCCAAGGAGCTGCCTTCCGCGTCGCAACCAGGTACGCGATCCGGTGCGTCAGCACCCGCGTCTTGCCGCTCCCCGCTCCCGCCATAATGAGCAGCGGTCCGTCAACGGTCTCTACAGCCTTCCTCTGCTGCGGGTTCAGCTTCGTGATCGCCTTCATAATATCTATCGGTTGATTCATTGCCATAGTGCTTGTTCCTTCCTCTCCCCATAATCCGGCTCTAGACAGCGGCCTTCACAGCCTCCACCGTAGCAAGAGCCTGCTCCAGGTCTTCATAAACAACGTTCCCGACAACAACGGTATGCGCCGCTGCCGCCGCTTCCTTCGCCTTCTCCGGCGTGTCAATGCCGCCCCCGTAGAACAACCGGCCCTCCTGCAGCAGACCCTTGGCCTTCGCCACCAGCTTCATATCGCCGAAGGAGCCGCTGTACTCCAAATAAACGATCGGACAGCGAAAAAGCCGATCCGCCATACGCACATAAGCCTCCACATCTTTCGTATCCAGCTCGGTTTGCGCCTTCGTCACCTGAGCTACCGCGGAGTTTTCATTCAGCACGATATATCCCTCCGTGAAAATTTCTCTCCAATCCAGCATGGCCCCATATTCCTTGAGCGCCTGATGATGCTGTCCGACGATCCATTGCGGATCCCCGCTATTAAGCACGATCGGAATCAGGAACATGTCGAAGCCCGGCACAATCGCCTCCTGATGGGAAATCTCGAGGATACAAGGCACCTCGTAGCGGCGGATTCTCGCCAGAAGATCCACTGTGTTCTCAAAGGTGACGCCCGTCGAGCCTCCGACCATAACGGCATCCGTCCCGGATAGACACAGGCGTTCGAGAGCCTCATCGGACAGCTCGCGGTCGGGATCCAGCTTAAAGACATGCTTCCATTGTTCTATCGACACCAGCAAAGGGAAATCCTCCTTGTTCTTACCTAACATGACTCTACTAAAAAATAGTCTAAGCTACTGTGCCGGGCGTGTCAAATGAAAAGGGGAAAATATGTTCGATCATTTTCTGGCATAAAAAAACAGAACGGAAGGGAATCCCCTAGCGTTCTGTCAGTTTGGAAAGCCGCCCTTAGGAGTGGGTTGTAAACTCCTTGATCACGAGCCTGTCTCCCTGCACCTGATACACCGAAATATGCTGCATGACCGACTCGCTTACGTCATGCTGCGTGCGTCCGGTAAGCCGAATTCGATATTGGTCTCCGCTTGGCTTTTCCTTCCGAAGCTGATAGCTGCCCCATTCGCTTCTCATGCCCAGCATGGCATCCGTGCTGTTAGCCTGATATGTGCCTGTGCGCAGGTCGCGCCGATAGAAGTAGTCGATGAGCTTGTCTGCGGCGTCCTGCGTATAAACCTGAGTCAGGTGGTTGCGTATCTCCATCGCGGCCGCCTGATCCATCTCCCCCGTAACCGGAGCCGACAGTACTTGATGCGTCCAGGCATCAACCGATTTGATCCAAGCGATGATTTCCGTGTCGGACTTATCCATGATGCTCTTATCCATCGAAGGGTTGGCCACCTGTGTCAACGTCATCGATATGCGCTCCTTGCCGACCGTTTTTTGCAACGACTTGATGTCCAGCTGCGTATCTCGATCGGCTCTGGATTGACATCCGGCACTCAGGGCTACGACGGCCAGCATCAGAATGATAATACCTCTCATGGTGCGCTCTCCTCCTGTCGCATTTCCTGCTTTTCCGTATTATTGATCAAAAGTGAAAAAATATACTTCGGCCTTATGGAGGAAACTACTCATAGCTAAGATTTTGAAAAGAGGGCCGGTGAGAACATGGCAAAGCTGAAGCAGCTGGGCACCTGCGAGCTCTGCGGCAGGGAAGGACTGGAGACGACCAAGCATCATCTTACCCCCAAGGAGCTCGGAGGCACCTTCCTGCCTACAGCCGACTTATGTATCGCTTGTCATAAGCAGATTCACGCCTTATACACGAACGAGCAGCTGGTGGGGCAGGGCCTGACAACGATTGAGGAACTGCAGCGCGAAGAGCGTATGGTAAGCTACCTCCGGTGGGTTCGGAAGCAGCCGCCTTCCCGTTTGCCTCGGGTACGCAAGTCTCAACAGGTGCGGGGACAGCGTTAGTGATGAATGAAAAAAGCCCCGCGGATGCTTAGTCTGCTCCGCGGGGCCAGCCCTTGCTTACATTAGGTACGGTTTTTGATTACCCTGGTTCGTGTATTGCTGCTGCGACTTGGCTCCGGCTTGCTCTCGGGAAGAGCCGCCTGCCGACTCGGACCCTTGCTGCGAGGAGCCGAAGCTGTAGCCGCTGCCTTGGCGGTTGTAGGCTTGGTCCTGGCCGCCTTGTCCGGATTGCCCGGATTGTCCGCTTTTCGAAGCGGAGCTTTCCGCACCGTACTTGGCGCCGTAGCTTCCGGTACCGTAGTTGCTTGTGCTGCTGTAGCTGCCCCCGTGGCCGATGCTGCTGGGGGAGTTGTCGCTGCTGTAGCTTCCGGCACTGTAACCGGAATTGTTCTGCTGTCCGGCATAGCTGCCGCTTCCGGAAGCACTGTAGCCTCCGGTGTTATTGCTGCCGTAGCTTCCGGTACCGTAGCCGGTGGTTCCTGAGGCATACCCGCTGGTTCCCACCCGATATTCATCGGTGCTGTCGGTGCCGGAAACAGAGGACTTGCCGTATTCTCCGGTCGTACGAAACTGGCTTGCGCTGCTGGGATTGAAGCTGTACCCTTGCGCTTGCGCTTGACCTTGCCCTTGATTCTGAGAAGCGGACTGAGGATAGCTTGCATTCATCCCCTGCTCCCAGTTGCCGGATTGGTTGTACTCCTGCTGAGAGGAGCTATACCCGCTTGTATAGGAAGGCTGGTATTGAGCTTGCTGCTGTTGCTGATAAGAAGCCTGCTGCTGTTGTCCGTAGCCGTAAGCTTGCGCCACGTTCGCCCCGGCATAAGCATTATGAAGCACCTGCTGTACCATGCCCTGCAGCTTTTCCACGCTTTGAACCTGCTTTTGCATCTCCTGCTGTACTTCCTGCTGCGTAGCCATCAGCACTTTGCCGTAATCCTTCATTTGAGCGATCACATGATACAGCTCCGCTTGATCCTGAAGCGTCTTGTTCGCCAAGCTCACGAAGGTTTGGCGAATCGCAGGATGCGTCGCCTCCAAAGCCGCAGTGGTATACTCACGTGCCGCCCGCTTCAGCTCCGAAAGCAGCAGATTGGCGATATCCTGCTCCTGCAGGTGCATATGTTGCTGTTGTTGCTGCTGGTCTTGCCAGCTTTGCTGTCCACTCCATTGGTTTTGCTGGTACATCCTTACCGCACCTCCTATGTATGTCTTAATGCGTCCATTGCGTTTGCTGCTGCAGCGCCCTAAGCAATTGATCCGAATTTTGCAAACGATCCTGCGCGATCTGGGTAAACTTTTGCTTCAGCTGGGGCGTTTGTGCCTCGACTACCCCTTGGAGGGCTAGCTTGGCAAGCAAATCCTCATTCTTCAAGCTATCCGTTATGTATGCGAGTTCCTTGGAGCTGACGGCGTTCGCTCCTTGCTGCTGCTGTTGTTGCTGTTGACCGGTAAACATGCATACTCCTCCTTTCGATTGACTTTATTATCCTTTCCCTTCTGAGGAAAAATATGTGTGGAAGTCCATTATTTTTTTCGAATCAAATTATGATATATTGGAAATATAGGCAGCTTGGGCCTTGACCTGACATGGGGGGTGGAGATCATCTATGAGAAATCAATTGATTGCGCTTACGCTCGTAATTACCGTGTTTGTCACCGGCATTCATTATACGGAACGGTCTCTGAACCCCGACCCGTCCATATGGCAGGTGAGCCCCACCTTCACCATGTTCAATACGACGCTTCGCGGAAACCCGGAGCAGATCGGCGTAACCGCCGGTGCTATGGAGGCGGGAGTCTCCGGCCTGTACCAGTGGTACTTCTGGAATCAGGAGCAATCCCTCTTCGGACAACCGTTTCAGGTCATGGCCACAAACCGCAAATCGGCTAAGCAGCACCTCGTGTTCGAAGGCAATATCGCACTGCCGAATCGACGCCCGGGTATGGGGCCTCCGCGCGTTATTCGCACCCCCTCCACGTTCTCCCTGCCGACGAAGGGCATTTGGCGCTTGGAAGCAGTGGTTGACGGAAAGAAGCTGGGCAGTGTCGTGGTGGAGGTTTTTTAACCAAACGAAAAAAGCACGGCGAAGGGAGCATCGCGCTTCCTTTTCCGTGCTTGCTACAGATTATACATAGTCGGACAACCGTTCCCGCCATACCTCGTACACAGACATGGCTTCGATCACATCCATATACTCTAAAGCGAGCCCCTTGGCCCTTTCCTCCTTGCCCGTTGCCCGGTACAGCTCACACAACCGCATAACTCCCTGCCAGTGAAAGGGTGCAAAGCGCAGAAGCAGCTCCAAGTGTGTCCGCGCCTCTTCCCAGCGGGTCAACTGAGCTGCCGCCGAAGCAAGCAAATAACGAGACTCTATATTATTCGAACGAAATTCCACGCTTCTCTTGAAAGAGGCATACGCTGACTCCCACTCGTTAAAGTTCAAGTGCGCCTTGCCTTTATATTCATAAGCTTCGCTTAAGAATAAAGCGTTCAGCTGAGCGGCAGCCCGCCATTCGAGCTGCTCGGTGCCACCGAGAATCCGCTCCCGCTCCACACGGAAATCATCATAGGGGATTGCGAACAGCAGCCCGTCCCATGCACCGATACCCGCTTGTGCCGAACGGCTCAGGAAACGGTCGAAACGATCAAGCACAACCCGGTGATTGCCGCTGGCGGACATCGCGCTAAGCAAGTTGAACAAGGGAAGCGCGCTTTCCGGTTCAGCCTCAGCCGCCTGCTCCCAGTCTCTAACGGAAAGCTGAAGGAGCGCCGTTTTATGCTCCGTTCCAAGCGACGGTTCTCCCAATAGAAGCAGCCGAACGCAGGCTTGGGCATTTTTCCGCCGGGCTTCAGCTCCTCCCGCACGGTTCAGCAACAGTTCCATCAGCTGTGACGATCGGCCTTGAGAAGCATAGTACACTTGGGTAAGATGAGCGAATGCCCGTTCCTCCCGCGCGGCATCGGACCTTGGCGACCTCCCCGCCTCCAGGATCCCCTTGCTCTGCAGAAGTCCCCATATTCGGTCCATGTGATGCGTGTAGCTGTCGGTTTCCACAATCTTCGTGTGCCCTGCTGCCGCTATCGCCTCCCGGCCCGCAGGGTCCGATAAGTAGTGAAGGATCAATTGTTCATAATTATTCTCATGGTACGGAACATACTCCTCGAAGGGGACCAGATGCTCCTCAACCTCTCCGTTGCCATCCTCCAGCATCATCAGAGCACCGGCAGCAGGAGCTTCGTATGCCCGCAGATTCATTTCGGATCGGATCGACCGGTTGAATACGATCTTGGAACGGTTCATGACGTCGTTATAGTCTGCGCCGAACAGATTCGTGTCGATCCGTACCCGAACCCCCTTACGGCGCAGTGTACATAGCTTTTTAAGCCAAAGCGAACGCTCCTCCTGCACCTCGTGATTCAAATTCCCGACGATGGAAACATCGATATCCTTTACTGCCGAAGAAACTGGGAAGTGGATGGCCGGGTCATAGCTGTACAGCGGCGCATACGCCGCCTGCCTCAGCCCCCTTCTGCGCAGAAGCTCTGCCCCCCTTTTATCGGTGAAAATCGCATCATATTCGGGCAGCGTACCGCAAACCGTCCCGTACCCCAAATTCCAATCGCTGATTAGCGCTACAAGAGGGACGCGTTCCTCGAACAGGCCGGCAGGATTGGCATGGAACTCGGGAGACCACACCCAAACCAGCTCCGGCTCCCATCCCTCCGGAAGCTGCGTTCGGACCGCCTCCATCGTATGACATCCGGCATTCAGCCTGATCCGGCAGTTCTCTTCCCAGCCGACGGTTATTAACCGGTCGGGGTCATAATGCTTGCCAAAGAAAGCTTTCGCAAACGCATTCGTAAAATGCAAGCAAATCGCGCGCGGCAGCATTACCGGATCCCTCCCCGTGCATAGGCCGCAAAATAATCCAGCGTCCGGCGCAGCCCTTCCTCGAGCCCGATAGCGGGCTCCCATTTCAACAGCCGCTTGGCCTTGGAAATATCCGGTCTGCGACGCTTCGGGTCGTCCTCCATCGGAGGCAAATGCTCTATGGTTCCTTTGTGTCCGGTCAGCCTTAGAAGAATATCCGCCATGTCCCGAACCGTATACTCCGCCGGGTTGCCCAAATTCATCACCTCGCCGATGGCCTGAGGTTCGGTAATGCTGCGTACAATCCCCTCGACCAAGTCGGCGATATAACAAAAGCTGCGCGTCTGGCTGCCATCGCCGTATACGGTAAGCGGCCTGCCCTCTAGGGCCTGCATCGCGAAGTTCGGAATGATCCGGCCATCCTCCGGATTCATCCGGGGCCCATAGGTATTAAAGAAGCGCAGAATGACCGTATCCAGCCCGTATTCCCGATGATGCGCCATTACGAGCGCTTCGGCGAACCGCTTCGCTTCATTATATACAGCCCGGGGCCCTACCGGATTGACGTGTCCCCAGTAGTCCTCTCGCTGCGGGTGCACTTCAGGGTCTCCATAGATCTCCGACGTAGAAGCTAACACATACCGTGCTTGATGCCTTCGGGCCAAATCCAGCGTATGGAAAGTCCCCAGACTGCCTGCCTTCATCGTTTCGACGGGGTGCTTCAAGTAATCTCTCGGGGAAGCCGGGCAAGCCAAATGCAGCACCGCATCCACGGGACCGAGCCTGGACTCCGGCAGCGGAAGACTGACATCGGAGTCGTAGAAGGCAAAGCACGGGTGCGCCATCATCTCTTTCAGGTTGTCTTGACGCCCCGTGATGAAATTATCAACCGCCGTAACTTTCCAGCCGAGCTCTATGAATCTTTCGGCAGCATGCGAGCCGACGAACCCCGCAGCACCGGTAATATAAATATGAGGCATGTTGATTCTACTCTCCTAACATGAATGCTCCTATACACTTACTATAGCAGAAAAATAGGTGAGAACGTGGTACTTTTCACCTAATCTGTCGTATTCAGCCTTCCAACCGCATGGTAGAATAGAAGTACTAGTTTGCGGAAAAACGAGGTGTACGATTTTGAAGAAACGGATCCATTCCAAGTCAACAGCCCCATGGCAAAAGGCAAACGCGCTTCTAGCCGCCTCCTTGTCCGTCGCTCCGGCGTTATTTCCATCCGCCGCGGCTGCGGCTGTGGACACCGTTCCTATTCCGATTCAAGACGTAATCGGTCTGCCGGGAGAATCACTAACGCTCAATCTGGACTATCACTTCGGATCCAGCAGCGGGACGTACCGTCTTGCAGCAATGGACGGCGATACGGCGAAAGCCGTCGTTTCCGGTTCGAGGCTAAATGTATATTTGCAGCATCCGGGGCTGACTACTTTCACAGTGACGCTCGATGGTTCCAGCAAAAGCGACGTATTCCAAGTACGTGTTATGGACATAGGATCAGACCATCGCTACGACGTCGGCGATCTGGTGAAATTTATGTTTGATAACCCCGGCGTCGTCCAAGACAGGACTGCTGTTACTAGACTGACCGGCCGGATTTCGGGTCAAACCGCACATGAAAACCACCCTCCTGTGCCGGTCCAAGCACAATACATAGTGAATTCATACAACGGCTCGTACTTCAATTCGATCAGTTCATGGTTCCAGGATGCCGATGGGGATACACTGCAATACGATGTTAGTGTTGTGGCGCCTTCCAGCGGCCTGGATGCTTATATTGCCGGCGATAGTTTATTTGTTAACGGAGCATTAAGTCAGGATGGAGTGCTGCTCATTTACGCGAGAGACGGCAAGGGTGGGTATTCGCAGGTGATGCTGACGTTAAAGCCCGTTGTGACTTCACCTGTAAACCATCCGCCGACGGTTACTAATGTAACTTACAGCGTTTACGCTCCTGCCGGTGAGGTCCCGGCGCCTTTCCATCTGATGCAGCTGTTCCATGACGCAGATGAAGATCCATTAACCTTCAACGTAAACAGTTCTACACCGGGGGCCCCGCCGGCTTCGATTTCCGGCAGCTATCTGACCTTTAGCGGTGCGGTTTCCGGGGTCGCCACCTATAGCATCAGTGCCACAGACGGCAAAAGCGATCCGGTTACCGCCAGCCTGATTCTCACCCCGGATTCCGCTGCCAATTTACCGCCGGTGGCTGCGCAAAGCTCTATTTCCGGATATTACACAGTCAATGAAACGGCAAGCCAGTCGATCCTCTTGTACAGCAATTTCAGCGATCCTGAGCACGGCTCGCTTACCTTTGAAGTTAATCCTCCTACATCTAATGGCGTATCGGCCTTTGTCAGCGGAGGGATGCTTAGCTTAAGCGGGCCAGGATCCGCTGGGGCGACAGCAAGCTTCCTGGTTACGGCGACGGACCCCGTCGGCCAATCCGTAAGCGCAGACTATCACTTTAAGGTCAACCGGAAACCTACTGTGACGCAAAGCACCTATGAGGTTTATTTGCCTTCGCATCTTAGCGTTCCTTCGACTGAGCTCGATCTGACGGAGCTGTTTGCCGATCCGGATGAGGATGGTTTAACGTTTGAAATCGATTACTCGAATTCCTATCTCCCTTCGAGCGGTTTCGGCGCCTACGTGGACGGGGGCAAGCTTTCATATTACGGTAAATTGAATGGCGCTACTTACTATGCCCGGATCCATGCCAGTGACGGAAAAGGCGGCGAAATCTACAGCGATTACATCTTCCAGCCCAAACCGAACACAGCGCCTACATTTCACTATCCGAATTCGTCGCAAAATATTTATTATACGGTAGGCGACGAGGTAACCTTTGGGATTGCCGGGGATTTCACGGATGAAGACGGCCAAGCTCTGGAATACTCGGTGAGCCTTCCAACTTCAAGTGGCATTACTGCAAGCATTAACGCCAGCAATGAGCTTGAGCTGCACGGCGATACCAGCAGTCCTACCGTCGATATGACCATTACAGCGACGGATCCTTTCGGGCTGCAGGCTACAGGAAATTACACCGTATATGTCAATCATGCGCCGACAGTCAGCGATGATGAGGAGGCCGTTTATTATAACGGAAGCTTGACTACCTTTGATTTATTCGGTTATTTTGCCGATGCGGATGCGAGCTACGGTCAGGCTCTTACCTTTACTGTAACCCCAAGCAACTCCTATGGGGTTAGTGCCTCCATCCATTCGGGTGTGTTGTACTTGAATAACGAGCCGACTCAAGCCGCTACCTTTACGGTAACGCTGCAGGATGCTTCTCCTTTCAACAAACAGGCATCCATGGATTTCACGCTGCTGCCGAACCAGACTCCTGTTTTGAAAATGGCTTCTTCGTATAAGGTCGATACGGACGGAAACAATTGGCCTGCCAACGGTACGCTGCCGCCGACGGGGTATATCGTCGATCTGACGAATGCTTTCGCCGATCCGGATAGCGGAGATACACTCAAATATTCTGTATCTGTTAAGGAGCCTAAAGTGACGACCAATAACGGCCATGATTGGCTTACAGTGACAGGGAACGCGGATCATCCGGGCCTCTATGTAATCAGTACGGGATCCGTCAACACAGGTACGGCTCAAATCGAGATTACCGCGACCGACAGGGACGGAAAGGGGAGAGCGGCCACAGGCACTGTTTCTTTCATCAAAGACGCACTCCCGGTGAAGCCTGCGAACGAGCAAAATATGGCGTCCATCGAGGAAAAACTGATCACGAATTTGGCGGGGCAGTACGGATTCCCTCCGGATACGACATTTCAGGTAATTTCTTCGAATTCGAGCCTTGTTTCCGCTACAATGGTAGGAAATGATCTCAAGCTGAAAACTATCGGCGGTACCGGGACTGCTTATATTACCATTGTTGGAACAACCGGAAACCTAGTCCTTGGCTTCATTGATGAGATTACCGTTATCGTGGGGTCCGGCTCGTCATGACAAGGAACCGTATGCACGATAGAAAACTGGCAGAACAGCACTATGAAGCGATGATCCGGGCTCTGCAGGAGAAGCGATTCGGGGAAGCGGAAGGTCAAGCATTGACGGAGATCCGTAAATCTCCGCTGATTCCGCAGGCTTGGGTGCTTCTAGGTGAAGCCCTGCTGCACCAGGGTTTCGGCTCCGCAGCACGTAAGGTGTTTCACCGGGCGTGGCTTCTCGATCCGGAGGCGGAATGGATTACTGCAGTGGAGCAAGCCGTCCGGCAAGCTCCCGCAGGGCAAGATAGAGCGGATATCGACCAGCTGCTGCATGTGAAGAAGGTTACCGTCACCATCGGCATCATTGCCCGCAACGAAGAGAGATCCATCGCACGCTGCTTAGAAAGCCTCAAGGGAGCGGCCGACGAGATTGTCTTGGTCGATTGCGAGTCGACGGATCGCACAGCGGAGATTGCCGGCTCGTTTCCCGGGGTTCGCATTGTCCACGCGACATGGGAACAAGACTTCTCGGCCTTGCGCAATACGGGACTGGCTCACATGAAAACGGATTGGGTGCTCTGGGTGGATGCCGATGAGGCCCTGCACCCCGAGGATGTGGATGCCGTGAGGGAAGCTGCCGGACTATTCGATGATTTCCCGATCCCTCCCGTGCTCTATATTTGGCAGGTCAACTCCATTAACGGCGCGGTTCGGCACGAGATGTCGCAGACCCGCATGTTTCCGCTGCGTTACGGGTTAAAGTATTATGGGCGAGTTCACGAGCAGGTCGGCTCGGGAAGCGGCGGCGTCTTCTCCGGGCAAAGCTACCGTAAGCCGGTACGAATCCGCCTCCTGCATGACGGGTATGAGCCGACGGTGATTCAGGCCAAGGATAAGCTCGCGCGAAATCTATCATTGCTCAGAATCATGGTGGAGGAAGAGCCGGACAACCCCGGCTGGTGGCTGTTCTACGGGCGGGAATCGTTATCAGCCGGATTGCCGGAGCAAGCCGAGGAGGCGCTTCGTAAAGCGGAGGCCCTCGGAAGGGACAATTCCGCTTTCGCACGGATGCTTGATGTCTACATGCTTCAAGCTAAGCTTTATCTCGGTAAGCGGGAGTGGGATCTCACGGAGGGCGCTGCTTTAAGAGCCTTGGAGCTCCATCCGCAATTTCCGGACGCGAAATTTTACTTGGCTGCAGCCAAGCTGCATCGGGGCTACGCCCTGTTTCATGAAGCGGAGGGGCTGCTCCGGCAGTCTAAAGCTGATTTCGCCTGCTACCGCGGAACGGTTACTCCCGACCATGAAATCGCCAAGTGGAAGGCGGACGTATCGCTCGCCGATATCGCCCGGTCCGTGGGCAAATTCGGCGATGCTGCTCAGATCTACAGATCGGTGGCGGAACGCTACCCTTATGCGGCAGAGCTGCAGAAGCCACTCAGGCTGATCGAGGAACAGCGGCAGAAGCTGTGATCAACGAACGCTAGGGATCTTACCACACTTCAAGGTAAGATCCCTTTTTTTGCTTTCGCTTAATCCCGCTCCATCGCCGTCTCTCCTGTACGGGTGATCTCGATGATCCCATACGGCTCGAGCAGTCGTAACAGGGCATTATTTTTACCCTCGTCCCCCACGATTTGAATAATGACAGACTCCATGGCTACGTCGATGACAGCGCAGCGGAACGTTTCTACCATACCGAGAATCTCCTGCCGCTGATGCGGCTTGGCCGACAGCTTGACCAGGAGAAGCTCCCGCAATATGACGACATCGGGATTTAGATGGACTACCTCAATCACATCAATCAGCTTCGCAGCCTGCCTGCACATCTGGATCAGCTCGGCGGACTCCCCGTTCAGTATCACAACCATCCGAGAAATCCCCTCTTGCTCAGAACCCCCTACCGTGATGCTGTCAATGTTGAAGCCTCTCCGGCTAAGCAGCCCGGCTACCCGCTGCAGCACTCCCGGGGAGTCGTTCACAAGGAGTCGAATCGTGTGTCTCCGTCTCATGGGCGGCTCACCTCCAAAATCATATCCCGCAGCGCCATCCCCTGGGGTACCATCGGCAGGACAAGCTCATCCTTATCGACAACGAACTCCACCAATGCCGCCTCCTTCGTCTGCAAAGCCTGCTGCCAGACTTGCTCCGCCTCAGCTGCGGTAGACGCTCTCCAAGCCTTCACCCCGTACGCTTCGGCAAGCTTTACAAAATCCGGACTGCCTGACAGATCGATATGGCTGTATCGACGATCATACACAACCTCCTGCCACTGCTTGATCATGCCGAGATTCTGATTGTTGATGACGACAATCTTAACCGGAAGCCGATGCAGCGCACAGACGGCAAGCTCTTGAGCACACATCTGCATGCCGCCGTCTCCGTTAATGGACACCACAAGCCGATCCGGTCGGCCGATCTGGGCGCCTATCGCGGCTGGGAAGCCGAAGCCCATGGTCCCGAGTCCCCCGGAGGTGATGAGAGAGCGCGGATGCTTGAAACGGTAAAACTGTGCCGTCCACATCTGGTGCTGCCCGACATCGGTGGTGATGATGGCCTCGCCGTCGGTTGTCTTGGAGATGAGTTCGATGACGTATTGCGGCTTCAAGCTGTCTTCGGATTGCTTGTACCGCAGCGGCTTCTCCTCCTTCCAGCTTGCACATTGGGTAATCCACGGACCGAAGGCTTCCCGACGGTTGTACGCCTCTTGAGAGATCAGCTCGTTCATCGCAGCAAGCGCCTGCTTCGCATCCCCGCGTATCGGAAGCAGCGTCGGAACCAGCTTACCGAGCTCCGCGGCATCGATATCCACGTGCGCAATCCTTGCGTTAGGAGCAAAGCCCTCCAGCTTCATGGTGACCCGGTCATCAAATCTTGCCCCTACGGATAACAGCAAATCGCAGTGAAGCAAAGCTTGGTTGGCCGCGTACGTGCCGTGCATCCCCGGCATTCCGAGCCATAAGGGGTGATGGCCAGGAAATCCACCCAAGCCTAGCAGCGTAGTCGTAACGGGAATCTGCGCCTGCTCTGCCAACCTTAGAAGCTCCTGAGAGGCATCCGCCTGCACCACCCCGTTTCCCGCCAAAATCAGGGGACGCTCCGCTCCTGCCAATGCGTTCATGAGTTCTTCCAAGGCCGTCCTGTCGAGGGGCGGTATCGGCTCATACCCACGGACTACGACAGAGTCAGGGTAATGAAACACCGCCGTATCGGCGGAAACATCCTTCGGAATATCAACAAGAACAGGTCCCTTCCTTCCGGTGCCGGCGAGGGAGAATGCTTCCTTGAGCACACCGGCCAGCTCCTCTACGTTTCGGACAAAGTAGCTGTGCTTCGTAATCGGCTGCGTGATGCCGATAATGTCCGCTTCCTGAAAGGCATCGGTACCAATAAGTGAGGTGGCGACATTCCCGGTAATGACCACGAGTGGTACCGAGTCCATATACGCCGTGGCAATCCCCGTAACCAGATTCGTCGCCCCCGGACCTGACGTTGCGAGGCATACTCCCGTTCGGCCGGTGGCCCTAGCGTAACCGTCCGCCGCATGAATCGCCCCTTGCTCATGTCTTGTAAGCAGATGATGAAAGTCAGGGTTGCCGTGCATAGCGTCATAAATGTAAAGGAGTGCTCCGCCCGGATAACCGAACACGCATTCCACCCCCTCCAGCAGCAGCGATCGCAGTAAGATCTCCGAGCCGGATATTCGTTCCGGCTTGCTCCAGCGTTCCTGATTCGATTGTTGCATTCTTACCTCATCCCTCCCGGCCTGCGCCAATGATCTAGATCTATGCTAGCATTCGGGGCGCTAAGAGGTTACTACCCAATGGGATAGTTTCGTAGTATACTTTCTGTTAAAAACGGACCGGAATAAAAGGAGGGATCGCATGATGGAGTCCAAGGACGGGGCAAAGGCAAGTTCAGCGCCTGCGTCTGAAAACCTGCAATCCTTGCTCGAGCGGCTTGAAGTTCAGAGCTTCACAGGCAGAGTCTTCGAGCTTCAATTGTTTGAACACTTCCTCCTTCCTGTCGAGTCCCGTGCAGAGAAAATCATCAACGTCTACGGAATTGGAGGTATTGGCAAGACGTCCCTGCTGAACCGTTACCGCAGCATCGCGGAAGCCAGAGGCGCTCTGTACCTTCATGCAGACCTGTCCGAGCTGCGCGGCAGTCAAGAGGCTTTTGGTACGTTGTTTGCCTCCCAGCTCAAAGCAAAAACGCAAGCTTCGGATTGGTCCGGCTGGGACCCCTGCATGGAGCAGCTTCATACTGAAGCAAGCCGCCGGAAACTCATTATCGCTTTGGACCATTATGAGGAGGCGGGGGGTCTTGATGCTTGGCTCCGCGAGTGGCTCTTTCCTCAGCTTCCGGTAAATTCGCTTCTCATCATCTCCGGCCGGCAGCCGCTGCAAGGCCCTTGGCGGCTTTCCCCTGCTTGGCGAAGGCTCATTCTACCTCTTCGTTTGGACGCGTTAGACTACGAGAGCATAAAGCAATTTCTCTCAGGGGAGGGAATTACGGAGGAGCAGGTCGTAGATTCTATTTGGCTGCGAAGTCTGGGCCACCCGCTTCTGGCCACCTTGCTGGCGGAAACCGTAAGCCGGCAGGAAGCCGGCCCCATGTCCAATACCAAACAAACATTCGATATGGAGGAGCTGCTGCAGAATTGGTGGAGGGAGACGCATGGTGACGAGCTGCGCGACCTTATCATGGCCGCTTCGGTCGCCCGGTCCTTTCATCAGGAAATGATTTCAGCCATGACCGGGCATGAGCTGCAGCCGGCTCTGTTTGACCGTCTTGTTCAACTGTCCTATGTACGACGTACGGATAAAGGCTGGCAGCTCCATGAGCTGGTCCGCGAGTCCGTACGCAGCAGCTTTCGGGATCGCTCTCCGGAGCTGTTCGATCAGTACAAGGAACGCTCAAGCCGCTATTTGCTGGAACGAATCTCGAGAGCACTAGCCATGCATCGGGATGTAACTTGGGAGGTGGCAGAGCTGCTTGGGCTGGGAGGGAACGCTGTCCTTCGGGCGCATTTCCGTCAAAATGCGGGAATGGACTACTACATGGAATCGGCGGATGAAAGCAGCTTGGAGGAATTGGAGCGGTATATGGCATTCCGCAAGGAAACCCCAGGAGCAAAGCGAATCCTTTGCGCCGATCCTGAAACCGGAGCCCAGTTCAAGTATACGCTTGCGGCAGAGGAGAGCTGCTTGTGGTTAACCTCGACCGATGTTCGGGAGTTATACCGTCACTGCCCCTCCTCCTTAACGCTCATGCGGTCGGCCGACGGGGCGCTTGCCGGCTTTCTGGCGCTTTGTCCGATTTCGGCGGCCACACTGCCGTATCTCGAGCTCCATCCCTTGTCCTCCGCTTACTTCAGCCAGCTAAAAACGGAAGAACGGGAACGATATACCTCACCGCCGGAAAACCCGGCAGGGTATTTTATCTTGATGAGAGATGTCGCCGAGATCGAACGACCGGAGCAGCGGTCGGCCATACTCCAGCCTTTATTCGAATATATGCTGAAGGGGAGTCTGCTCTTTTCCTCTCCGCCGCCTTTGCCCTATTTCAAGGACGGTCATCTTAGTCTCGGTTTTGAAGAGCTTCCCGGGGTCCGCCATACGTTCTATGGGGAAGCTGGGGAAGCGCCCATCTATGTTCTGGACACCCGCAAAGGCAAGCTGATGTCCTACCTGGAAAAGGAAACAGCGCTAAAGCCACCACCTTCGGCAAAAGTACATCAGACAGACCCGCCGCTTCCCTTTACGGACAGAGAACGGGAGGTGGCGGAGCAGCTTGTCCAGGGCTATACGAATCCCGAGATTGCAGTAGCTCTGTATATTAGCGAAGCCGCGGTGAAGAAACACGTCAACAGCATGCTGCATAAAACCGGCTTGAAGAACCGGACGCAGCTCGCCAAATTGATCATGGAGCACCGCGAATAACTCAACAAAGCCGGCCTCTCTTCCATGAAGAGTGACCGGCTTTCGACTTCCTATTGTGCTTTCTCCTCTTGCTTCTTCGGCAGGTCCGCCAAGTCTTGAATCGATTGCAGCGGCACGGCGTAAGCCCATTCTCCGCCCTGCTTGGCGATCCAGACAAGGTCTCCCTCGCTTTTTCCGGTATAGACCGACACAGCTTCCTTGCCTGCCGCATCCGCTTCCTTGATCTCAAGCTTCAAATCCGGCGGGTCAAGCTTTACTTCCGACGCCTTTTTCACTAACTGCTCTGTTGAAAGGAACATGGTCTGGTCAAGATATTGGCTTGCATCCGTCCCCTTTAGCTCCTTCTCACCCAGCTTCCAGTTCGCTTCATGAGGCTTTTTATCCTTATCGGCCTCCGCCCGCACGATCGACCATTTCTCACCTTTCCAGTCTAAGCTCATGCTTTGGACCTGATCATATTGAAGCTTCACCGGACTCTTTTCCATAAAATCGATCGGCTGCTTCGCCAGCGGCGTAACGGAGGAATCACTGATCCGGAATACCTCCGGAGAGCCGCTGAATTTGGCATAAGAATAGCCTTGGATGGCTACCGGGTCCCCGATCGAAAGCGTATGCTTCGTACCGTCCGTAAGCTGAACCGTAAATTCCCGCTTCGGTTTATCGAGCCCGAATTGTGCGAGATCCGTCGGGTTCTCATCCACCGTCTTCTCCTTCGTTAACGCGGCGAACGAATCCACCCAACCTTGAGGGCTGTAGTTGTTCAGCGGCAGATCCGACGGCTTCAACATCGACCAATTGCCTCCAGATTGCTGCATTTCTACCGTACCCTCCTGCGTTATAATGGTGTACGAGACGACTTCCTCCTTTTTCACCGCTGCCAGTGAAGGGCCCGCTTCCTTCTTTTCTTTAAAAAAGTCCTTGCTGGAGGCATACCAGAATCCTCCGATACAAAGCACCACCAGCAGGAATGTGGGGATGAGCCGCTTCATCCTTTTCTCCTCCTCCACCAGATGGTTCCGCCAACAAGAAGGAACAGCAGCGGGAAAATCAGTACCGTACCGTAGAAAATCCAATTGGCATCGCTGCCCACGATCAACGCCTGCTGCAGCTTATCCCCCTCACGCGGACGGATCGTTACCTGATCCTTCTGCTCCTGCAGCCAGCCTACGCTGTTGAGGGCGAAATCACGGTTCCCCTGCAGCTGAATGAATTCATCCGCCAAGAAAATCGAGCCGCCCAGCACGACAGCCTTCGGCTTGGCCTCCTTGTTCTCCACCACATAACCAATGTTGAACGGACCATTCACGTCATTTGCATCCTTGTTGGTGCGATTGCGGACCAGCTGCTCCAGGTCGGTTTCTCCGTATGCGTCAGACGTCGTTCTAAGCACTGCCGTTGCCGGGAAATCCGTATTCGGGTTTTCTGTAGTCAGTGCGATGGTCTGGCTGATAACGGTCAGCAGATCGTACTCCTGCAGCTTCTTCGTAATTTCGTGGTAGCCGTAATCCGGCACGATAGCCAGCGGCCCTAGCATTGGGCTCTGCTTCGGATCGATGGCCACCGCATGCTGATCCTTGATGCCGTATTGCGCCATGATGGCGTCGATATTTTTCCACTTCGTCTTCATGTCCTTGTTGAAGCCTAAAGCGAGATACAGCTTGCCTTTGCCGTTCAAGTATTCCTTAATGACCTCGGCTTCCTTATCCGTCAGGTCGTTCTGCGGCCCGATGATGAACAGCGTCGCCGCATCCTCCGGCACCTTGCCGTCACGCAGCAGGTTCAGATCCTTAATCTCGTAGTTGTCGCCTTCGAGGCCGCTCCGCCAAATGCTCATCTGCTGCAGCGGAATCTCGTTGTGCCCCGACAAGAAGTACACCTTGCGCTTCTCCTTGTTGTTCAGGTTGACCAGCGCCTGCGTCAGCTTCTCTTCCCCGCTGAATTTGTAATCGCCCTGTTGCTGGCCAAATTGGAACATGTCGGCGTAATAGACCGTTTTCTTCTGCGTACCGTTATCCACCACTAGCGTACCGGAAGGATCCACATCGTACTGCTTGGCGACGGTCGGATTTTTGACAATATCGTATTCCTCAAACACCAGCTTGCCGCTGCGCTTCTTGTACTCCTGCACCAGCTCATTCACCTGACGTTTGATGTAAGGATCAGTCTGGTCACTCGTCAGCGAAATGAGGCGCACCTCTTTATCGAGGGCCTGAAGCGTTTGTACCGTTTGATCGGAAAGGGTGAACTTCTTGTTCTCCGTGAGGTCCACCTGCATGCTCTTCATGGAATTCAGAAATATGGTCAGAACGATGAAAATCCCGATCACCGCGAGCGACAGCACCGCTGCATTCGTTCCGCGTATCCACTTGTTCAATGGTCTTCCCCCTTCTCGGATTATCTCCAGCGCTTGCGCTCCAGCACCTGAATGCTAAGGACGATGAACACCAGAATCAGCGTGATATAAAAGAGCACATCCGTAAAGTCGAGCACGCCCTTCTGCAGGTCATTCGCCCGTCCTACGATGGAGAACATGCCCAGAAAGTCTTTGATTTTGCCGCCGACGGTGTCGCCGAGCCATTCGATCGTCCAGAACACGAGCAGGATCGCAAACGCCGCAATGCCCGATACCATCTGGTGCGACGACAGCGAGGAAGCGAACAGGCCCACGGACATCATCGCCGCGCCCATCAGGAACATAGCCAGGTAGGAAAGCCACAGCTGAGGCTGATCCAGCGTTCCGTATAAGCTCATGATAAGCGGATAGAGCAGGCTGCCTACAACCAGCAGCAGCTGTACCGTCAGCGCCGCCAAATACTTGCCCGTGACAATCTCCGTAATGCTGATCGGCGAGGTCAGGAGCAGCTCGTCGGTCCCTTGGCGAAGCTCATCGGATACCAATCGCATCGTGAGCAGCGGAATGATAAACAGGAACACGAAGCTGATCGTCCCTACCACCGGGCGAACGTCGATAATGTTCGGCGGGTAGAGAAAGTTCGCGCTGAAGAAGTATCCGGCAATCAGGAAAAAGAACGCGAAGCCCGCATATGCGACCGGCGAGTAAAAGTACATCTGCAGCTCTTTCTTCGTAATCGCGAGAGTTCTACGCATGTGGAGTCACCTCCTCTTCTTGCTCTGCCGATGCCGGCTGCTCAAGCGACTCATTCGTCGTCAGCTTGAGGAAGATCTCCTCGAGACTGAGGCTCTCCTTCTTCATGGAGAGAATCGGATATCGCTTCTCGGCCATCCGATAGAAGAGAGCTTCCCGAATATCATTATGCTCCGCCGCGGTGACGAGCACCTTGAGCGGCTCCTCCTCTTCGGCCGCGGCTTGCGCCTCAACCTTCGCAATCTCCGGCATGGAGCTCAGCTCGCTCAGGATCTCCTCTCGCGGTCCCTTGATTTCCATGGACACCTCGAAGGATTCGCCCATGGAGCTTGCCAGCTGATCCGGATGCCCGTCCATCACGATGCGGCCCTGGTTAATGATCAGCACGCGGTTGCAGAGCGCGTTGATCTCCGGCAGGATGTGCGTGCTGAGCAGCACGGTATGGTTCTCGCCGAGCTCCCGGATGAGCTGACGGATCTCGATGATCTGCTTCGGATCGAGACCGGAGGTTGGTTCGTCCAGAATCAGCAGATCCGGGTTGTGGAGGATCGCTTGCGCGAGACCGATCCGCTGCTTATATCCTTTCGACAGGCTGCGGATGATCTGCCTCTCACGGCCTTGCAGCCCGAGGCGGCTGATGACCTCCTCAATGCGCTTCTTCTGCTCCCTCACCGGGATGCCCCTCAGGTCGGCGATAAATTGAAGGTACGCGCGAATGGACATCTCCGGATAGAGCGGCGGCGTCTCCGGCAGGTAGCCGATCTTCTGGCGCGCCTTTTTCGGATGATCCGCCATGGATAATCCGTCGATGGTGATACTTCCATGCGTCGGGTTCAGGTAACCCGTGATCATCCGCATGGTCGTTGTTTTTCCCGCTCCGTTCGGGCCCAGGAAGCCAACGATCTCGCCGCGGCTCATGGAGAAATCGATGCTCTGCACCCCTCGCTGGTTCTCATACAGCTTGCTGACTTGTTTGACCTCAAGCATGTAACCCAAGCCTCCCTTTTCCATCTTTTGTAGGAGTTTAACAGAAATTAATATAGACAGAAAAGAATAAGCCCAGCTTAAGCAAAGCTTAAATTGGGCTTAAAAAAATGTGGCGGAATTGTGAACTATCGACCGGTAAAAATAGTTAAAACCATTCGGTAGATATTACTACGAGATGGTCTTCACGTTATTTCTTGAGCTCTTGGAGGAGTTTTTCTATTTCTTGAGACCCTTGTGTTGTTGCTTGTACCTTTTGCAGATACAACTGAAGTGCCTCTGCCGCCTGTTCTCGCTTTCCATCTTTTACGTATGATAAGCCTATGAAACGGTAAGCATCCACATATTCCGGGACTGCTGTTAACGGCTGTAGCACTTGAATCGCATCGGAATAGGTTCCCTTCATGAAAAGAATTTGACCCTTCTTGAACTGCAGGTCCTTAAAATCCGGCTGCTTAGCTAGCCCATCATTAATAGTATTTAGCGCTTCGTCCAAACGGTTGTCCAGCATGAATATAGCTGCGATATTATTATATGCTTCCGGTAAAGACGGAGTTTTCTTTATCGCTTGGTCGTAATACAGTAAAGCATTCTTCATATCTTTTTCTTGTCTGTATATGTTGCCTAGGGCGAAGTCGTATCTACCGTCAACGGGATATTTCTCTTTGCCCAACGATAACACTTGCTTAGCCTCAGTTATTTTGCCTTGACGAATGAGTGCTTGCCCTTGACTATAGTAGTCCGTCGTGGGCTCCAAGTCGGGAATGGCCACGGCACGGTATATTAAAAACCCTGCTATCAGCAGCAGAGGAGTTAGCAATAGGAGGAGTTTATTTTCTTTCATTCCGGTCACACCTTCCACTTTTCAAGTTGCTTTTCAAAAGGTTGTACTGAAAAAGGAGTCAACCCTAAGGTTGACCCCTATTCTCTACTCTTGATATACCCAGAACGTAACCGTGGAAATCGGTACATTGTCGCTGGCGAATTTCAGCCCAGCCAATTCAACTCCATAGGTATGTCCTTGTTGTAAGGCAAGATTCGATCTTACAGAAACGTAAACTGCATCCTGAACAGCAGTTCCTTGGCTGTACACATCGCCTGTTACTGTCTTGAAGGTTACTTTCGCCTCTACTGGGACAGCGACATCTTCAGAGAATGTTACGATGATGTATTCCAAGCCAGCTGGAATCTTGTAAGGAGCAGTTGCACCATTTCCTGCACTCGCAGGATTTCCATACACGCTGTTAGCAACAGAAGCAGTTGCACCATAGTTGAAGTATACTGCTTGGGTTACTGCCGTTAACTGAATATTGTAAACATTCGCACCTACCGTCACATTCACTAGTGCAGAATAGTCGGCAAATCCAATACTCACAAGATTGCTCACAGAAAGCTCGTGTAATCCAGGTGTTACATTGGCAAATACAAATTTACCATGAAGGTCAGCTGTTGCAGTAGCGGAGCCAAGCTTCACTTGTACGCCATTTTGCAAACCAACCCCATGACGCCCGTAAACATAACCGGTTACTGTACCAGTAGTAGCTGCAGCTTCAACCAGTTCGAAGTTGCGCGTTACAGTTTGCCCGGCACTTACAGCTACCACTTGACCAGTCAACGAATTATAACCGTTCTTCGAAACTTCCAGGGTGTGATCGCCGGCAGGAAGGTTGCTGAGGGTGTACTTTCCGTCTGTATCTGTAGTAGCAGTATAAGTTGTGCCCGTTACTGTAACCGTAGCACCGCTGATAACATTTGTTGTTCCAGCAACGTAGACAACCCCTGTTACCGAGCCTTTCGTAGCAGCCGACAACTCAATTGGACCAACTTGCTGAGAGTAATACTTGCCATATGGCAAATCAACTACAGTCGTGCTGCTAGTTGTAACATCTTTGCTTGCATACTGAGAACCATGCATAAGCTTGATAGTATAAGTACCGTTCGGAACATCTACCGAATACTGCAGCTTATTGGATCCTGTTTGGACAAGAGCTGCTTTACCAACAGAAGTCAATACCCCTTCTTGTCCGTAGGTAACTGTAGCTACAGTAGCAGATGTTGCCTTGTTCGTTACGATCAGTGTTACATTTTCTTTAGTAGCACCATTAACAAGGAATACGTCACCGAACACATGATAACCAGCTACATTTCCAGGTTGTTGGAAGGAAGCAAGCCATTGAAGCGCATGAGTCAATGCAGCATAATTTGTAATTTGGTTTTGAGGAACTCCAAATTGCTCGGCAATTCTAACTTTGTTTTGAGCAAAGCTGATTTTCGTCTCAACTTCCTTGGAATACTCGTTAGGCAATTGACCGATTGCATCGATCGCATCGATGGCCTTCTGCTTAGCATTATCCTTAGCCGTTTGTGAAGGCTGAACCGTATTGTCAACGGAAACCGTAGCATTACCGGAAGTCTTGACATTCAAATTGACGATCTTGTCTGCGTCACCTTTTACTTTGAACGATGCGGCAGCGTCAACGCTTTGAACGTTGGATTCAGCACTGAATTCAAGCGAAGAATCGCCAGCGTTAGCATCAACTACAACGTTGCTTACCGTACCTTGACCTTGGAAAGATACACTGGTGTTTGGTGCACCAACATAAACAGAAGACAGGGTAGTGCCGTTACCAGCGATGATTTTGGCATTTTTGTTAAGCGTCAGCTTGCTTAAAGCTGTTGCTCCATTTCCATTGGTTGGAGGGTCCAGCTTAATCTCGGCGTCAGCAGCTTCGGAAGTAATCTCCCCAGTGATATTGCCGCGAAGGGAAATCGATTTACCTGAAGCAGCAGAGGTTAAAGTGATCTTGGACAGTTTTCCTGTAGAAGATTCGGATTCCACGATAGCATCCGAACTAACCTCAACGCTATCTACCGTTGTGCCTTCCTGAGCAGCGATCCTAACCGTTTTACCACCGTTGTTTACAGCGTTAACTCTAAGCTGTTTAACAACGGTTTGCTGCAGCTTGATCGAAGTGGGAGCACCGGATAAAACTTCAATATTATCTGCGTTTACGTTTTGAAGCGAAACTACCCCTGCACTACCAGGGTTCAGCGTAAGAGTACCGTTAACAACTACATTTCTCAATGTAGCGTTAATGTTAGTGCCAGTACCTACAAACAAATTGCCATTTACCGTAGTTGTTCCACTTTGTGGACCGAATGTATCGGAAGACGCTACGGTTAATGGGCCGGAGACAGAACCACCCGCGTTAATTTTTTGGGCATCAGTCTGAGCAGGCGTTGTTGCAGCAGCACCGCCGCCACCGCCACCAGTGCCGCCAGGGTTACCGACAATAGATTTCCCTGTGTCTTTGCCTTTGTAGCTAAGCTTGTATGTAGTGTTCAGAGCTTGGGAGCTGGTTGTCAGGACAACAACCTTTTTGTTGCTTGCCTTCAGCTCGGCGTTTGTAACGGTCAAGTTGTTGTCAAACTTGAAATCGTCCTTGCTAACGGCAGTAAGCTCTTGGTTGAAGGTTACTTCAACGGAAGTGTTGCTTACTGCAGTAACAGCCGTAATTTCAAGAACTTCTACGGCAACACCTGCCGTTTTACCGATTGCCTTCGCCTTGTCGATAAACTTCGACTTGTTCGTCTTGAACTCGTAAGCCAGACGAGCAAGGGCTTGACGCTCGGCATTTTCCTTCGGAGCGAACTTCAGGGAACCGTCGCCATTCCCGATTCCGTTAACGAAACCGATTTTGAAAGCAAGGGATACATGTCCCTTCGCCCAGTCCGAAACCTGGTTCAGGTCGCTCAGCTCAGCATCAGCTTTTAGCTTCGCAGCAGCCTCGTCCAAACCGAATCCGCGTAAGAAGAATACGACAAGCTCCTCACGAGTAACATTGGCATTTGGAGAGAACGTTGTACTGGAAGTGCCTTGAGTAATACCGGCCTCCACCAACGCACCTACGTAACCGCGGTACCAGCTTGTAGCGTCAACGTCTTTGAACGGAGCCGCTTTGTCTGGATTTTCTTTCAGGCCTAGGGACAAAACAATGATTTTGGCTAATTCCGCACGCGTCATAGCTTTACGCGGCTGGAAAGAGCCATCCTCGTAACCGGAAATCACGCCCGCATCAACCAAGGCTTGGATTTCCTTCTGCGCGTAAGAGTCAGCAACGTCCTTGAGCTGAACCGAAGCGCCGAATGCCATTACCGGCATCAATGTGCTTAGGAGCAGAGCAAATACAAGCAGCGCGCTGATCTTAGAGCGAGTTACTCTGGAAAGCATGGATCTTTTCCTCCTCTGTATATAGTTGTCAATGAACATGGTGTATTCCAAAGCAACGCTGGGTCTTAAGCATCACCCCGGACATCGACAC
Source organism: Paenibacillus silviterrae (assembly GCF_030167925.1). GTDB lineage: Bacteria > Bacillota > Bacilli > Paenibacillales > NBRC-103111 > Paenibacillus_G > Paenibacillus_G silviterrae. The sequence goes on along the minus strand of NZ_JASKUT010000001.1, from coordinate 4,140,979 downwards.
TGTTTCGAATTATACTACATAATTCGTTGATAGAATATTAGATTTTTCACATTTTACATAAAAAAAGTAAATTATAAATGAAATTTTATTTATTATTCTACATAAAAAGACAAAAAACGACATACATGCGAATAAAAAATCCCCCTCCATCTTACATGAAGGGGGATCATTTCATTGGTCACATGACCGATAATATCTCTATTTCACCAGCTGCCCGCGCGTTACGCCGAGCTGGTTGGTGGCCTTCAGCGACTTCCACACCTGGGTGCCGCTGATCTCGCCGCGCAAGGCGCGCTCGTACAGCCCGAGCACCTCGTGGACCTTATCCGGTGTTTCCTCGAGGAACTCCACGCGATACCGCGACACGCCAAGCTCCATGAAATGGGCCAGGTACTCGGCCCCCGATTGATCGATGGCGTTGTAGACGGTATTGCGGCAGCCCTCGTCCACCCGCACCGGATGGGAGAAGCCTACGCGGTCCTGCAGGGACACGCGATGCTCCTCGCACGGACGACCGCAGTTCGTGTAGTCCGTGCCGGGGCTCATAAACGTGCAATAGACACAATGCTCGGTATGGAACATCGGCAGATGCTGGTGGATAACGATCTCGAGACGGCTCGTGTCGGTACGGCGCAGCAAATCCACCATCTGCTGGATGTTCAGGTCGTACGACGGCGTGACCCGGTCGAGGCCGGCATCGGTGAACAGCGCAGCCGCCTTGTGATTGGCGATGTTCAGCGAGAAATCGCCGATGAGCTCGCGGCGCGCTTCCGGGTTCTCGGCGAAATGCCGCAGGAACCAGTACACCGCGCCGGTGTTGCGCACCAGAACCGCGTCCGGCGCCAGGTTCAGGATGTTCTTGAAGTAGCCCGTCTCGCCGGGCATATGGATCCGCGGCGTAGCCAGCGCGATTCGTTTGCCCGCAGCGCGGGCAGCGTCTACGGCGGCGGGGAACTGCTTGATGAACTCGAAATCGGCATAGATAAGTTCAACGTCCCGCTCGCACGCCGCCTGCACCTGCTCAAGGCTCCTGCACAAGGCCGTGAGCCCCGAGCGCGCGGTGCCGCCCGAAGGCAGCGCGGACGCCCCAGCAGCCGCGGCGTCGTCGTACGCCCCGAGGCTGCGCTTCACGTAGGCGCGCGGCCGGCGGCGCGCCGACTCCAGCTCCTCCGCGGCGCGGCGGCGCATAGCGTTCAGCTCGCGCATCGGCACGATGAGGTCGCCGTTCAGATGCACGTCGACCGACTCCAGCGCAAACACGGTGCCGCCGAGGCGCCCGAACTGCTCCTCGAACAGCGCCGCATCCATCGGACGCTTCTCGGCAGGAGCCAGCGGCAGCTCCGATTCGATCACGACAGTGTGCCCGGCTTCCACGTCGGTCCATACGCTCTTCAGCGGCTGCCCTGCCGTTCCGGTCACCTTCACCCGCACTGGGAACACGCGGTACGGCTTGTCGGTTTCGTAGGTTTGGCGAAGCCTTTTATCCAAATGAGGGTCGTTGGTCTTCCAAATCCGGTCGCCCACATGCACACGGCCCAGGTTCACATCGTTGCGTCCGGGTACGATCTCAATCGCGCCGCCCTCTGCCTCGCCTTCGAGCTTCACGCCCTTACGACGCAGGTCATACACTCGGCCGCCCTCTTCCTTCTTCGTCGGATCGCCCGCATCGAACACGATGCCGTCTCCGCGCTTCAGGGGCGCCTCGAGCTCACAGACCACGCCGTCACGAAGCACCTGCTTCACCCGGCCCAGGAAGACGCCGCGGCTCTTCGGATACGTTCCCTCCACCAGCTGCTTGTTGTTCGTCCCCTTCAGGAAGCCGTGCGTGAATCCGCGGGAGAAGCTTTGTTCCAGCTCCCGCAGCTCCTCCTTCGTAGGCTTCGCATCCTTCCCGTCGAAATAGCGGTCAATCGCAGCACGGTATTTGCTTACTACGTTCGCCACATACTCCGGGCTTTTCAAACGGCCTTCGATTTTGAAGGAGGTGACTCCCGCCTCGATCAGCTCCGGGACGAGCTCCAGCGCAGCCAAATCCTTCGGCGACAGCAGATAGGCGACATCCCCCATCGGCTTCTGTACCCCGTCCACCATGAGGTCGTACGGCAAGCGGCACGCCTGAGCACATTCCCCGCGGTTCGCGGAACGGCCGCCCCACATCTCGGAGGTCAGACACTGGCCCGAATAAGATACACACAGCGCTCCGTGCACGAACACCTCCATCGGAAGCTTGGCCTGATCGCCGATTTGCTTGATTTGCTTCAGATTGTTTTCCCGGCCCAGAACAACCCGCTCTATATCGAACGGCTTCGTGAACTCCACCGCCTCCGGCGAGGTGATAGTCATCTGTGTGGAGCCGTGAATCGGGAAGTCCGGCGACAGCTCGCGGATCATCCGCACCAATCCCAGATCCTGCACAATCACCGCGTCGACCCCGGCGTCAATACAAGCCTCAATCAGCTGCTTGGCGTCCTCCAGCTCCTCCTCGAATACGAGGATGTTAAACGTCAGGAAGCCCTTCACTCCATATAGATGAAGAAAGGACATGATATCCGGCAGCTCGTCCATCTTAAAATTGTGCGCACGGGCGCGAGCATTGAATTTTTCCACTCCAAAAAAGACCGCATCGGCGCCATTGGCCACTGCCGCCCGCAAGCAATCCCAATCGCCGGCCGGAGCCAGCAGCTCTATATCTGATCTGCGTAATTCGCGCATGAAAGGTTCCTCCGATTTCAAACGTACTCTTCTATATAGTGTACCAGAAGGCGCCTGGCAACGCGAATTGGAGATGAGTGGAAAGAGGATTTTGTCAAATCGTGACGAATAATATATCTATATATTTTTCGCGAATCGCGGTGAGCTGACGATGCTAAAGGATTTCATCACCAACGCCTCCCTTTTAATAGCATCACTACTAATCATTGTATACTCGTTCAAACGCTGGCCTGTGCAGGAACAGACCGGCTTGGCCCTTCGAGCTGTAGCAGGCATACTGTTCGGGCTCCAAGGGATATTGTTGATGGTCTATAGCATCCGTATAACGGAAACCGTCATCATAGATCTGCGCCACATCCCCGTGCTCCTTGCCGCCCTGTATGGAGGCTGGCCGGCAGCCGTCATTTCGGTGCTGATCGTCGTCATCGGCAGAATGGGGCTCTACGGTATTACCTTCTCCTCGCTTGCATCAGGGGCAGGAATGCTTTTGGTGGCCGCACTCTGTATGCTGTTCGCCGGCAGGAGGGGGGTAAGCCTCATCCGTTTCTTATGGCTGCTGATCATGTCGGAATCCATTTTGTCCGTCGTCATCTGGTCAGGACTTCAGCGTACAGGGGCGACATCCATGCTTCCTTCTGTTATCGGCGCTCACTGGGCGGCTTCCTTGTCCGTCGGCCTGCTGACTGCGTATGTTTTCCGTTCCATGATCCGGGCCAATGAGTTCAGCCGGATTCTTCAGGAAAGCGAGGAAAATTACAGGAAGCTGATCGAAAATTCTCCTGATGCGACCTTCGTGCATAATGAGAAGGAAATCCTTTTTGTTAATGATAAGGGACTGAGGCTCCTTGACGCGGCAAGCCCTAAAGAAGTGCTGGGGAGATCGGTTTATGATTTTATCCACCCGTCCCACCAGAAGGAAGCCCGGAGGCAGTGGAGGCTGATTTTACAAAAGAATGGAGCTCTTCGGCTGGACCAAAAATACTTGACCCTAAGCGGAAATGAGCTGGATGTAGAGGTTTCCGTCTCACCGATTAAGTACAATGAGGAATCGGCCTATTTGGCCATATTCCGGGATATTACGGAGCGAAAGCAGACGGAGCGAAAGCTCCAGGAGGCGATGGACGCCTTGCAGAAGCTGTCCGATCTGGACGGGCTGACGGGGATTCCTAACCGGAGGAGATTCGACCGGTTCTTGGCAGAGGTTTGGCTGGCGGCTGCGGAGCGGTCACAGCATCTGTCCCTTGTGTTCTTCGATGTGGACTACTTCAAGCTGTATAACGACACCTACGGTCATCAGGTAGGGGACGTCGCGCTGCGGAATATTGCTTCGGTCATCCGCGACATGATGGAGGGAACCGCCCACCTGCCGGCTCGATATGGCGGCGAGGAGTTTGCGGTCATCCTGCCGAATACACGAATTCAAGTAGCGAAGGAAACCGCCGAACGGATCCGGGGACGGATCGAGCAGCTGCACATGGCGCACACGGCATCCAAGATTGCCGATCATGTCACCGTCAGCTTGGGCGTAGCTTCGCTGATTCCCGGCGCGGGAATGCCGCAGGAGGTACTGCTTCAGATGGCGGACCGGGCACTGTATCAGGCAAAAATGGAAGGACGCAATCGCGTCATGGTCTATCATACGACCGAAGGCTGATCCCTTGGCACTTGGCAGGGGATCAGCCTTTTTATTGCCGCCAACCGCTCACCTTAAGCATACCAGCCCCAAAGCAGCAGCGAAGTGCCGATCACGGCGATAAACAGCTCTGCGAGCGCGATCGACCGCTTGGATAAACGCACCATGAACAGGTTGAAGAAGCTGTGGACCGGGATGAGCAGCAGCACCAACCAAGCGGATTTCGCCAGCAGAAGCGCAGCCCCGATATGGAAAAAGCTTGCGAAAACCCGCTCCGGCACACCCCACATCGGATGGGTCGGCCTGTGCCCCTGCACCGCGAGCATCTCCTTCGCCTCCATGGCCTTCTCGTCGGTCTTCTCATACAGCGACATCATAGCGATACCGGAGACGATCGCATAGATGACCTCAATAGCCGCCCAGCCCTGTCCGAAGGAGAGCGAATAAGAGAAGGCCGTGGAAAGCAGCAGCAGCATGACGAGGCGGACGCCCTCCTCCATCAGACCGGAGGAAAGAACGACCAGCGTTTGCCCGCGCTGTTCACCCAGTTTGCGTGCAATCAGGATGACAGGAGTGCGCAGCATAAGCGCGATAACCCAGCCGGCGGCGCCAAGTCCGAAGGCACCCCATTCTACAGCATAACCAAGAGCTTGGAATAAGAAGATAAGAGCCGCGGGTACGGCAAGCAGCAGCGGAATGGCGATAACCAGACCTCGCTTCATGGATCGGATTTGTCCCGGAGATATGTCTTTCATAGGAAAAGGGACTCCTTTCAAATGGAGATGATTTGTCCTCATTCAATATTATCATTTTTGATAATAATAGTTTACCGTTTGGGACAGCCGGGTGTCAAGTTCGTGTCCAAGGCTCGACAAAAGTTAACAAAGCCTGCTATCCGTGCTATAATGGCAAGGTAGTCCAACCAAGCTATAATTGAGGGATTTTTTTGAAACGGATCAGGCACCGCAAGGCCTCCCGGGTTCTCGTTCTGATCGGACTGCTGCTTCTCGCATCAGTCCTTGCCCTGCTGCTTATAGCGGAGAAAAAGCTATCCGTGCGCATGCTGTACTTGACTTCGGAGACGAGCTTCGATACAGCCGCCTATGGGCAGCTGCAGCAATCGCTGGTTGCGAACCTCGAGCTGGAGCGCCGGGCATGGGATCAAGAGCTTACGGAGAAACGTCTTCAGACCTATCATAGCATCTACTTGGACCCGTCCCTCCATGAGCGTTTAACCGAAGCGCAGCAGAAGCTGCTTGAGGGTTACGTAGCGAAGGGCGGGCATTTGTTCCTTGAAAACACATTCGCCGCAGATTTTCCTGCGGAATTCCTCGGCGCACAGGCGATCGTCGATGTGAAAGCTCCCGACGAAGGTCCGCTTACGGCAGCTCGCCTTAATGCGCAGCAGAGCGGCACCGCAGCCGGAACGGAAGGCAAGGAGCTCCGGCCGGACGCCGGGATCTTCTTTACGTTCCCCGAGCCTGCGGTCAATCTGCGCTCGTTGCAGGAGCTTCTCATTAGCGCCGCGGACCATCTAGTGAAGCATGATACGGAAAATTCATGGAAGCATTTTTCCTGGGGGAAGGGCATGATTCCTTCCACGGCTCAGCCGCTCATGACCCTAAAGGGGACGGATATCGCCCTCTACTCGCTGAACCGCTTCGGCAAGGGCACCGTGTTCCTCAGCGGCACGCTGCTGCCGAACCGCTATTTCCCGACCGGTTATGACTTGGCCGGGGGCATGGATCCGAAGCTCGGCTTCGACCGGTACGCCGCGGTGAAGAACACGGCAAAAGGGCCGGTGCAGGGGGCGCTTTATTTCGATCGATCCCAGCTGCCGGTAGAGCCGTTCTTCCATTTCACCTTCGCCGCTGAGAGCGCCCTATTCCGCAGCGAATACGCCGCTTTCGTGGCGAAGGAGCTGTACGGCTACAGCGTGAAGAAGGTGCTCGGCCCTTATGGCCGTCCGGCGATGGCGCATCAGAATCATTTTGAGGCGTGGGAAGCGATTCGCGACGGAGAGGGCATCCGCTGGGCCGAGATGCTTCGGGAGTACCAGCAAATTCCCTCCTTCTCTCTCGTCCGCTCCGCCTTTCGCTGGGGGCAATGGGTTGAAGGCGTCGCCGTGCATCTCAACACGGGAACGCAGGCCGCTCCGGCTTTCGCCGGAGAATCGCCGAGCTCGCATTACTCCAGCGGCCTGCGGCTGATGACGACGGACGGTCCTCTGCGGCTTGCGCCGTATCCGACCTACCGCTCGCTGGGCGATCGCATCGAGCTGCCGTACCGCGCGTACCCCGCGCTGGCAGACTTGAACGGCGACGGTCGCGCCGACCTGATCGTCGGCTCCGGCGACGGCAGCCTGCAGGCCTATATGAACGCGGGCACAAGTGCCGCCGCGTACGAAGGCCAGCCGCTGCCAGCCGGCATCCAGGCGCCGCCGTTCGTCTTCGGCGCGCCCGAGCCCCTGCGGCAAACGGACGGCACGCCGCTTGCCGTAGGCTCGTACGCCAGCGTCGCGGCGTACGACCTGAACGCCGACGGCCGACCCGACCTGATCATCGGGTCGGCCGACGGCACGCTGCTGGCCGCCTACGGCGAAGCCGGCGGCCGCTACAGCAAGCCCGCGCCCCTTCGGGCAGGCGGGCAGCCCATACGCGCCGCCGGTCCCGTAGCGGCGGCTGTCGGCGACGTCACCGGAGACGGCATCCCCGACCTAGTGGTCGGGGATGGCGGCGGCCAGGTGACGCTGTACAAGGGCCAGCGGAGCACCTCCGGTGCGCTGGCCTGGTTGGCGGGCACCCCTCTCGTGAGGGTGCCTGCGCCGTTTGCGGCGCCGTCCGTCCGCGATATGGACGGCGATGGGCGGGCCGACCTCGTGGTCGGCAATCTCGAGGGCGACCTGCGGGTGTACCTGCAGACCGCCCAAGGCGATTTCCGCGAGGCCGGCACACTGCAGGGCGCGAGCATGAACCAGCTCGGCAGCCATGCGCTCGTCGGCGGGCACAATTCCGTACCGCTATGGTACGATGTGAACGCTGACGGCAAGGACGATCTGATCGTGGGCCAGCTCGAATTCGGACTGGCGATGCCGATCGATCACCCGCAGTTCCCTTTGAAGGAGCAGCTAAACGAATTTATCCGGTACACCAAGGAGCATTACCTTGAGCTGTACCCGCATATATTTGTTCATAACTATACAAGCAATGAGCAGGAGAAACAGGAGATCGCGCTGCATCGAGAGGCATTCGAGAAGCTCGGGATTCCGTGGAGAATGACCGGTACGAATCAGCATACTTGGCGGATCAGCCATCCGGACCGCCTCCAGACGCTGCGTAATGAACGGGAAGCGGATATCTGGTTCAACTTCGGATTCCGTTCGCCCTATGCACCGAACGACCCGCGGTTGGGATTCGAGTATGATGTCAGCCTGCCGTTTCTTATGACCGACAGCGAGGGGCTGCCCGAGCTGCAGCAGCCGATGCTGCTGCATACGCCCGCTCCCGTGCTCCGTACCCGGCAGAAGCAGCCGATGTACTCGACGGAGGATCTGTTCGAAACGTACACCGCACTGGACCTGCCGATCGATTATTTTGAGCACGTGGAGTACCAGACGATCGCACACCCGGAGAATCTCCTCGAATTCGTGCGGTACCTGGACAAGCTCCGCGACACGCACGATTATAATTTTATGACGGAGCAGCAGATGGCCCGCTCCTTCTTGAACACACTTACCACGAAGGTGGAGGTGTACCGGTCCTGGGGCACGGTCCTCGCCGACCGTATCAAAAAAGCGCTCCATCTACCGACTAGCCCAAGCTTCCTGATCCGGCAGGACACAAGCCGCGTGCCGGATCAGGCGGCGGAATACAAAGGAACGCTGGGACTCGTCGTAGATCCCGGAGGCTTCTATATGGGCCGGACGGCGGCCACTAACGCCGAGGTGCATGATACGAAGGCAGGCAAGCTGTACTTGGGAGCAGCCGCTGGCGCTTCCACCTTGGTCAGCTTCGAACAGCAGGCCGAGCAAGCCTCGGATATGCATCTGATTCGTGTGAATGTGCCGTACAAGCTTAACGCTCAGAAGAACCGCTGGACGCTCGAGCTTAACGCGCCGGGCATGCAGCAGGTCAAGCTTTACAGTTCTGCGCCTCTTCAGTTTGAAGGTCCCGACGGGATGACGGTGGAGCAGGACAAGCAGCAAAACACCTATACGATCACCCATTTTGGCGATAGAACGACCATCACCATGACCATGCCTTAACTGCGAGGACGGCTTCCGGCCGTCCCGCTTCCATGTCACGCCCTAATCCAGAAGGAGGAGCTGTACTATGTCACTACAAGAGCTCATCGACCAATTGGAAGCTCATATCAAGAGCCGTTACGAAATCGAAGAGGACGATGACGATTTCAGTACGGACGTTCACCTTTTTGACTACGGCTATATTGATTCCATCGGTGCTACCGCGCTCATCGCTCACATCGAAAAAACCTACGGTATTCAAGTAACCAATCAGGACTTGATGCTGTATCCCATGAACACCGTACGCGAAATCGCGCAATTCATTCACCAAAAGACTGCGAGGTAATCTCTCATGGAATGTGTAGTATCCTTGGAAGGTCTGGCGGCCAGCCAGCACGGACAGCTGAAATACGCTGCGGCCTTCATCGATGAGCGGATCCAAGACATTCGTCTTGAGAACGGAAGCATTCATATCCGCCACGAATCCCCCAAAGGAAACGAGGCGATCGCCGAGCGCGTGCGCAAGCTGATCGACCGTTTCTCGCAAGGCGATTTCGGCTTTAAAGAGAACATCCTGTTCAAGCATCGCACAGCGACGCCGTACAATCAGGATATCATCGCGGAGCTCACCGAGCGCAAAATCATCAAGGTGCTGGAGCCGGGCCTTTTTATTTTCCGGGAACCGTTCTCCAGCTTGATGCGTTTTCTGGATTACTCGTTCGTCACCAAGATAGGCGGGCGCTTCGAGGGTATGAAGGAAGAGCATTACCCTGCGGTGATTCATGCGGAAACATTGAACAAAACGAATCATTTCACCTCATTCCCTGAGCATATCCACTTCTTGTCGCATCTTCGCGAGGATCTTGATGTCATTGAAGCCTTCAGTCAATCGATCCGCGACATCGGCGGCTGGAAGGACGAGGCGCCGTTGGATCAGGACGCTAACCTGGCAAAGCCACGGTTCACGATGAACCCTTCAACCTGCTATCACTGCTACGAGGGATTACAGAACGAGATTCTGGAAGGGGAAGGCGTCATCGTAACCGCCATCTCCAAATGCCATCGCTTCGAATCCCGCAACCATACGGACTTCGGGCGTTTGCTCGATTTCAGCATGCGCGAGATTATTTTTGTCGGCAAGCCGGATTTCGTGAAGGAGAACCGCCTGCGTGCCATCGAGTACCTGAAGGAGCTCGCCGTGGAATGGAACGTGGACAGCATGCTGGAGATCGCGAACGATCCGTTCTTTACGAACGACTTCCAGGTCAAGGCTTCATTCCAGCGAAACCAAGAAATGAAGTACGAGCTTCGCCTGACCATTCCTTATATCGATAAGTCGATCGCCTGCAGCTCGGTCAATTTCCACAGCAATACCTTCGGTAACGCCTTTAATATCAAAATGGGCAAGCGCAACGCCGTAACGGGCTGTGTCGGCTTCGGGATCGAACGCTGGGCATTCGCCTTCCTCTCTCAGTACGGCTTGGACGAGTCGAATTGGCCTGCCGCTTTCCGGGAGCAATACCATGCGTGGCAGCAGAAGTCACTCTAGAAAGCGTAGGACGTCTGCAGCCATGGTCGCTTTTTTACGTAAAAACAGCTTTGTGCTTCTACTCTTAGCCGCATTCGTGCTGTCGGATCTCGCCCTTGCTTACTGGGATCCGATGGTCACGTCGCGGCGTTTTTATAAGAACGATTTTACTAAAACCTTATACCACCACGGCTGGCAGGATCACGGTCCGGTATTCTTCGGCAATTCGGCCGTCACTGGCGCTTACATCGAGCAAGACTCGAAGTCCAAGCTGATGGAAATGGGCTTGTCCTATGGCAGACCTACCGATCTGAAAGCCATTCTCGAGCAGCAGCGCTTCCGCGTAGAGGACGAGCTTGTGATCGGGATTGACGTGCATACGATGCTTAACGTGCTGCCGACGGATCCGACCTACCCATGGTTTAAGCCTTGGTACCAGCCTTATGTCTATGCCTATCGGGATTATTTCCGCGACAGCGGTACGGAGCTTGTGAAGAATCTTGCGCTTAAGATGAGCCTTGAGTATGAGCCTCGCTGGATTGATAAGGAGCTGTACTTCGGCCGAAAGACCGATGAGGAGCTGAAGAAGAAGTGGGACGAGTACGAGGAGAGATTCGGCTGGAGCGCTCAGCCCCAGTACAAGGAAGACGTCGAAGCTCTACAATGGATTACCGAGTACTGCCGGACAAACAACATTGCCATGCGTGTGATTTGGATGCCTTGGAATCGCGCATACCCTCTTCCTCGCTACATGTCAGGGCTGCAGGAGGACGTAAATGCAAGACTGAAGGCTTCCGGAGTGCCCGTACTGGACTTGTTGACCGCCTACGATCCCAAGTATTTTCATGACCTGGTGCACCTAAGCCGTCAAGAGGGCGCTCCCGTATTCACGAAGGAGGTGGACGCATGGCTCGCATCGCTCGCAAAGTCCTCGAAGTGATCGTTTATCTCGCCATGCTGATCATGGTGCTCATTTATTTTACCGGCAAGGGCTTATTCATTTACGAGGGGTTCTAATATGTGGTATTTAAATATGAACGCCGTGCTGGCGATGATCGGCATGTCGCTGCTGCTCGGCCTCACCCGCTGGTGGACCCCGAATAAGCGCTACCTGCTGCTCGCGTTCAATCTCGGCTTTCTCGTCATCTTCAGTCAAAAGCTCTTTGTTTTCTACCTCGCCTACACGGCGCTGAATTACCTGGCGTTCCTGATGCTGTGCCGCACCTCCCGTTTTCGGCAGGGCTGGTTCATCCTTCTGATCGGTTTGAATATAGCAATCGTCTGCGGATTGCGGATTCTCTTCATGGAAGAGTTTACGCACCCGGTGTTGGACGCGGTGATCACGCTTGGACTTATCTATAACGTGCTGAAGGTGATTGACGCGCTCTACTTCGCTTATTTCTTCGGTAAGGACGGCGAAGCGAAGGTCATCGATTATTTCAATTATATTTTATTCGTACCGACCTTTACTTCCGGACCGATTCTGAAGTTCCGCGATTTTATGGCGGATACCAAGCAGCCCTATCAGGTTAACGCAGCGCAGGTAGAGGAAGGCGTCAAACGCATTATTCTCGGGATGTTCAAAAAAATCGTGCTCGTCACCTGGATGACCGATGTGTTTACCAAATTATCCGGTCAGGAGCTGCACACGCACGAATCCTTGTTTTTAATGGTGTGGTTCTACGCACTCATCTATTTCGATTTTTCCGGTTATTCGGATATCGCCATCGGCTTCGGCCGCTTGTTCGGCTACAATATCCCGGAGAACTTTAAGAAGCCGTTCCAGTCTCCTACGCTCACGCAATATTGGCGCAACTGGCACGCTACGCTAGGCGATTGGTTCCGCGATCATATCTTCATGTTCTTCTCCCGCCAAACGCCGAGCAAATGGACGGCCGCCGGCTTGTCGGTGCTGATCATGGTTCTAATCGGCCTTTGGCACGGCTTCTCGTGGCTGTACCTGCTCTGGGGCGTGTATCACGGGATGCTGCTTGCTTTGGAGAACCTTCTGGGCAAAACCATTGTCAACAAGAAAAAGGTTTCCAAAGGCTGTTTCTACGCGCGCTGCGCCTTAACGCAATTGTTCGTAACCGCAGCTGTTATCGTCTATGGCGGCAGCCCTGAGGTTGTAGTGAAAATTTATCGCGGCTTGTTGAACTGGCCGTTCTGATGTAATAAAGCAGCGGTTGCTCCTCGGATCCCCATAAGGGGGGAGCAACCGCTGCTTTTTGCTTATGGATCGTATCCCGAATGCTCAGGTCCTCTGGTCCAGAGGGCGGTGTCTGTTCGCAGCTTCTAAGCCTTATCCCCAGCGCTCAGTCCCTATGAAACTTTCGGCAGCACACGATGACCGTTTTCTCGAATTTCCCGTGCCGTGAAGGAGGAAGAAGTATTGTTTCATTCCCCCCCCCCTGTAACCATTCGTACTGAGCCATGGGGATAAGCTCCCAACACATCGCCTGGACCCTGCTTCCCGTCCATTAAAAAAGCAGCCTCCCCGGCCTAAAATACAACCGAAATGCTGCCTTTCTGTGGATAGGGAATCCCCTTCTAACTCGCGTCCGACTTATCCATCAACATTTCCATTCGGTCGGCATAGCCGTGTGATGAAACCGAGCACTGAAGCTGATTGCCTGATGAGGAGATGAATAGCTCCCCGATAGGTTGGTACACATTGTTCGCATCCCTCTTATGTACCTGAACGCTGCCCGACTTGATGTTAATGTTGAGTGAGATCTGGCTCGTGAGTTCAACCAGACAATGAAACTTTTTAAAGCTGTTCGGAAAGCGAAGCCAACTGCCGGATACCGTTTCTACAATATGAGTCTCCCTTAGATTCAATTCGATCCGCCCTCTCTTTAAAAAGTTTACCACATATTTCCGATTTGCAAGCTTATTGTATACGATGCGTATCAAAAAGAAACAGGAACGGTGTCGAGAGGTTATGTCGAAAGATCTTTTTTTAATTTACCATCGTACAACATGTCGATGGTTGTCCGAAACTCATACTTTGAGATGCGTGCAAGTAATGCTATAATTTGGTTTGATGCGTGTTAGAAAAGCCGTCGTTGAAGTGTATCTCTACTGTACACGCGTACATTTAATGAACCCTTATGGAGGTGTCTTATGAAGTTAGGCGTTTTCACTGTCTTGTTCCAGCAAAAGCCTTTCGAAGAAGCACTGGATTACATCGCATCCAAGGGCCTTGATGCTGTTGAAATCGGCACCGGTGCCTGGCCGGGCAACGCACACTGCAATCCTGACGTTCTCCTTTCCGACGAAGGCAAGCTGAAGGCGTTCCAGAAGGCCGTAGAATCCCGCGGACTTACCATCAGTGCACTCAGCTGCCATGGTAACCCTCTGCACCCTCAAAAGCATATTGCGAAGGAATACCATGAGACGATTATTAAAACGGTAGACTTGGCTCAGCGCCTCGGCGTGCCGGTTGTCAACACGTTCTCCGGCTGCCCGGGAGACTCTGAAGACGCCAAGTACCCGAACTGGCCTGTCGCTCCATGGCCTCCGGAATTCCAAGAAATTCTCGCTTGGCAGTGGGACCAGAAGGTCATTCCTTACTGGAAGGAAACCGGTAAGTATGCATCCGACCGCGGTGTGAAATTCGGCTTGGAGCTTCATGGCGGCTTCTCCGTACATACTCCGGCTACACTGCTGCGTCTGCGCGAAGCAGCCGGTGAAGTGATCGGCGCGAACCTAGACCCAAGCCATATGTGGTGGCAGGGGATCGATCCGGTACAGGCCGTGCAAATTCTGGGCCGAGCCGGCGCCATCCATCACTTCCATGCGAAGGATACGACGATCGATCCGATTAACGTGAATCGCTACGGCGTAACCGATATGCAGCCATACACCAACATGCTTGATCGTGCTTGGCAGTTCCGCACAGTAGGCTACGGTCATGACCTCAAGACCTGGGCTGACATCATCAGCGCACTGCGTCTTGTCGGCTACGACTACGTTGTCAGTATCGAGCACGAGGACGGATTGATGTCCGTCGACGAAGGCTTCACGAAGGCGGTTCAGAACCTGCAGCAGGTACTGATCAAGGAGCCGCTCGGCGAAATGTGGTGGGTGTAGCCCGCACGGCACGCGAAAAAGCCCTGACTTTACAATTCGTAAGGTCAGGGCTTCTTTTTGTCCCCCATAAGTAAACGATACGCTTAGCTAACCCAGCCCTTGATCATGACGACTGTCACGAACATGAACACGAGCAAGCTTACCAAACCGAAGCCGATCGCAAACGGGTTCTTCTTCGGCGCCTTCAGCAAGCGGAATACACCAATCGCAATGATCAATGTAAACAAAATTACAAACGGGTCAAACCCGGTAAATTTGCTAGCTGTAGCTGCTCCTTCAGCCAAAAACATTGGAGAGACCTCCTTCAATATACGAAAAATACTTAATTTCTATCTTAGCCTGTGACGATTGGAAGTGCAAGGGGTTTGCCCAATCGTAACAAGTTTGTCACGTTTGACGGGAAGGAATTGCAAGTATAACGGAAATCGCAAATTCGTATAACAAAACATTATAGGTTGTATCCCCCTGCCGATTTACGCCTAGCCTCAAAAGTGGTACTATGAATGTAGATATTTCATATTAAGTTTATCGGAATTAGGGAGGCACTACAACATGGCATACGAAGCCGTTTGGACGAAAGACCCGTCCAAGCTAAATAAGTTCGAGTTCGTCAAGCTGGAAAAGGACGGACTGGACGTCATCCGCACGATCATTGAAAAATATGCTCACGAAGGTTATGACTCCATTACGGAGGACGACATGAACCGCTTTAAGTGGGCCGGCGTATACGAGCAAAAGCCGAAAGACGGCCATTTCATGATGCGCGTACGCATCAACTCCGGGATCATGACTTCGGATCAAGCCCGCGCTATGGCTGAGATTGCCAAGGATTACGGTCGCAACCTGGTGGACGTAACCACGCGCCAGGCCATTCAGTTCCACTGGCTGCGCATTGAGAACATGCCGGATATTTTCAACCGTCTGGAGAAGGTCGGCTTATACTCCTTCGAAGCATGCGGCGATTGCCCTCGTACGGTTGTCGGGAACCCTCTTGCCGGTATCGACAAGGACGAGCTGATGGATACGACGGATCTGGTGAATGAAGTCAATGACTTCTTCCTGATGAACCGTGATTTCTCTAACCTTCCACGTAAATATAAAATGTCCATTTCTTCTAATATTTATAACTCCGGTCATGCGGAAATCCAATGCCTTGCCTTCACGCCAGCTACTAAGGTGATTGACGGTCAAGAAGTCGTCGGTTTCCATGTATGGGTGGGCGGCGGTTTATCCGCGAAGCCTCATTTGGCTCAGCAACTTGATATGTTCGTGACACCGGGCGAAGTGCTGAAGGTAGCAACGGGCGTTACAACCATCTATCGTGACTACGGCTACCGCGAGAAGCGCCATCACGCGCGTCTGAAGTTCCTTGTTGCCGATTGGGGCGCAGAGAAGTTCAAGGAGAAGCTGGTCGAGCTGATCGGCGATATGCCATCCCGCGGCGAAGAAGGCGTCATTGGCTGGAAGGCCGCCTATTTCGACGGTGTTCATCCGCAGAAGCAAGAGGGCTTGAATTATATCGGTCTTAGCTTGCCTGTAGGTCGTTTGAGTGGAGATGAGCTGATTGAGCTCGCTCGCATTGCTGACCAGTACGGCGAAGGCAAGCTGCGTACAACTGTTTCCCAGAACATCATCATCTCCGGAGTGAAGAACGAGAACGTAGATAAGGTGCTTGCTGAGAAGGTGCTTGAGCGCATTACTCCGAATCCGAAGCATTTTATGAGCCGTACCGTTTCCTGCACAGGGAATGAATTCTGTAACCTTGCAGTTGTAGAGACGAAGGAAAGAGCGGTCCGCGTAGCGGAATACCTCGATTCCAAGCTGGAGCTGGATGAAGAGATTCGCATTCATTTTATCGGCTGCCCGAACGCTTGCGGACAAAAGCATATTGCTGACATCGGTCTGCAGGGTGCTCTTGTGAAAACGCCGGAAGGTATGGTCGACGCATTCGATATCGCTGTAGGCGGTATTCTCGGGCCTGGCGCTCAGTTCAACCAAGTCATTAAAGGACGTGTGAAGGGCGACGATGTCGGTCCTGTTCTGGAGCAGCTCATCTTGTTCTATAAAGAGAACCGCAGCCCTGAAGAAACGTTTAATCAGTTCGTGAACCGTGTGGGTGTGTCCGCATTCCAAGACAAGCTTACTTCCGTTCTTGCTGTTGCTGCATCCTAATTCGTTTAAAAAAGCCGAGGTACATCTTATCCGATGTGCTTCGGCTTTTTCGTTATTAGCTATGTCTTTGCAGCCAGTCGATGACATCGACGGTTACTTCATCCCGGTTGATTTCATTCAACATTTCATGTCTTCCGCCGGGATACAGCTTCATCTCAATCTCCCTAAAGCCCATGAGCCGGAGCATCGTTGCCAGCTTCTTGACTCCCTTCCCATAGTTACCTACCGGATCGTCGTCCCCTGAGAACAAAAAGATAGGTAGATCCTTTGAAATTTGCTGCAGACGATCCTTCCGGTACGAATCCTTTAACCCCTTGAAGAGCTCATAAAAGAAGCGCACTGTAGGTACTCCCCCGCAATGAGGATCCTGCAGATAATGGTCAACTTCAGATGAATCCCGTGTCAGCCAATCAAATTTCGTTCTTCGCGTTTTAATTCGCCTATTGTAGGGGCCAAACGCGAGTTGGTCGAGCAGCTTGCTGCGATGACGTTCTCCTTTCAACCAGATGATTACCTTGGTTAAAGCAATACCGATATCCAGCTCCGGTCCCTGCTCTGCCTTAACCCCGGAAAGCAGGACTCCCTTGACTTTGCTCGCATACCGAACCATGTAATGCTTCGCCAGCATCGAGCCCATGCTGTGACCTAAAAGAAATACAGGAAGCCCCGGATGACGATCATGGATGAGGCTTGTTATGCCGGCTACATTGCTAACCATATGACGGAAAGCGTCCTTCGGCAGATGTCCGAGCTCTTCCTCAGAATTTGCCGTACGTCCATGACCAAGATGATCGTTCGCATACACCCCATAGCCTGCCTTTACTAGCGCTTGTGCGAACCGCTCATACCTTGCGGCTGTTTCCACCATACCATGGACTATCTGAACTATGCCTCTTATCGGTTGACCCGGTTCGGGCAGCCAGCTGTAAACATAAATCGACTGCCCCTCGTAGTCCTGCCAAGTGAAAGTCTGTTTTGTTACCATAGCCTAGACCCCCAGTATCGAAAAAGCCCTGAACCACACATCTTCACCGGTTCAGGGCTATCTCCTGCTGTTCTATATCTATGCAGCTAGACTGCCGCGTCTTCCATTTCCTTCACCCGTTTGGCATAATCGGCCGAACGTGCCTTATCCCGCTCCAAAATCGGCTTCAGGTACTTGCCTGTATAGGAACCCTCCACCTTCACCACTTCTTCCGGAGTACCGGTCGCCACGATCGTACCTCCACGGCTGCCGCCGTCAGGTCCCAGATCGACAATGTAGTCGGCTGTCTTGATCACATCGAGGTTGTGTTCAATGACCAGAACGGAGTCGCCGTTCTCCACCAAGCGATGAAGCACCTTCAACAGTCGGTCAATATCGTCGATATGCAAACCGGTAGTCGGCTCATCTAAAATATAAATCGTCTTGCCTGTGCTGCGACGGTATAGCTCTGCTGCGAGCTTTACACGCTGTGCTTCGCCGCCGGACAAGGTCGTAGCCGGCTGCCCCAGATTCATATAGCTAAGTCCTACATCCATCAAGGTTTGAAGCTTCCGATGAATTCTCGGGATGTTCTTAAAAAACTCCGTTGCATCCTCAATCGTCATCTCCAGCACGTCCGCTATGCTCTTGCCCTTGTATTTAATCTCCAAGGTTTCGCGGTTGTATCGCTTGCCCTTACAAACCTCACAAGGCACGTATACATCCGGCAGGAAGTGCATCTCGATCTTAATGATGCCGTCCCCGCGGCAGGCTTCGCAGCGTCCGCCCTTGACGTTAAAGCTGAACCGGCCTTTCTTGTAGCCTCGCACCTTCGCTTCGTTCGTTGCCGAATATACATCGCGAATGTCATCAAATACTCCCGTGTAGGTAGCCGGATTCGAACGCGGAGTACGGCCGATCGGCGACTGATCGATATCAATGACCTTGTCGACGTGCTCCAGGCCCTTAAATTCCTTATACTCGCCAGGACGAACCTTGGCACCGTTCAGTTCCTTAGCCAGCGTCTTGTACAAAATCTCGTTGATCAACGTACTCTTGCCCGATCCGGAAACCCCGGTCACGCAAGCGAACACGCCTAACGGGAACTTAACGTTTACTCCGCGCAGATTGTTCTCCTTGGCGCCTCGGACCTCCAGCCACTTTCCGTTCGGCTTGCGTCGTTCGGCTGCCACCGGAATAAACTTCCGCCCGCTCAAATACTGCCCCGTTAAAGATTTCGAATCCTCCATAATTTCCGCCGGCGTTCCCTGCGCAATGACCTGCCCGCCATGAATCCCCGCACCGGGACCAATATCAATAATATAATCCGCGGCCATCATCGTATCCTCATCATGCTCTACCACGATCAGCGTATTGCCGAGGTCCCGCATATGCTCCAGGGTTTTGATCAGACGGTCGTTATCCCGCTGATGCAAACCGATACTCGGCTCATCAAGGATATAGAGTACGCCCATCAGACTAGACCCGATTTGCGTGGCCAGACGAATTCGCTGCGCCTCTCCGCCGGATAAGGTGCCTGCGGCGCGATGCATGGTCAAGTAATCCAGCCCTACATTCACCAGGAAGCCCAAGCGAGATTTAATCTCCTTCAAGATCAGGTGGGCAATCTGCAGCTCCCGATCCGTCAGCTCCAAGGAGTCGAACCAGTCATGCGCTTCACCGATGGAGAGCGACGTGACGTGAGCTATATTTTTCGAATTGACGGTAACCGCCAGCGATTCCGGCTTCAGCCGCGCGCCTTTGCATTTACCGCATGGCTTCGCGCTCATATAAGACTCGATGTGCTCGCGGATCCCGTCGGAGAACGTCTCGCGATAACGTCTCTCCAAGTTATTAATAATCCCTTCGAACGCAACCATCGCATCTTTCTTTTGGCCGAACTCATTCTCGTATTTAAAACGGATCTTCTCTCCGCCCGTACCGTTCAACAGCTTGCTCATCTGCTCCTTCGTCAGCTCGGATACCGGTACGTTCTGCGGTATGCCGTAATGCTCACAAACGGAGGACAGGAACTGCGGATAATAGTTGGAAGTGCTGCCGGCCCATGCCTCAAAGGCTCCCTCCTCGATGGACAAGGACGGATTCGGTACCAGAAGATCTTGGTCGACAATCATCTTCTGCCCCAAACCGTCGCAATCCGGACAAGCGCCGAACGGGCTGTTGAAGGAAAACATCCGCGGTGCCAGCTCCTCGATGCTGAAGCCGCATTCCGGGCAGGCGAGGTTCTGGCTGAAGAGGAGCTCTTCTTTATCCATTACATCTACAATGACCCGGCCTTCCGCCAGCTTCAGAGCCGTCTCCAGCGAATCGGCAAGGCGTGTCTGCACATCATCCTTCACCACGATCCGGTCCACAACCACTTCGATGTTGTGCTTCTTGTTCTTCTCCAACTCAATCTTCTCCGACAGATCCATCGTTTCGCCGTTCACGCGTACACGAACGAAGCCCTGCTTCTGGATGTCGGCCAGCAGCTTGGAATGCTCACCCTTACGTCCGGAGACGATCGGCGCGAGAATCTGCAAACGTGTCCGCTCCGGATACTCCATAATACGGTCTACCATCTGTTCGACGGTTTGGGAGGTTATCTCGATACCGTGCTGCGGACAGTGCGGCCTGCCGACACGTGCGAAGAGCAGACGTAAATAATCGTAAATTTCCGTTACCGTTCCTACGGTTGAGCGCGGGTTACGGCTCGTCGTCTTCTGGTCGATGGAGATCGCCGGCGATAAGCCCTCGATCGAATCGACGTCAGGCTTGTCCATCTGGCCGAGGAACTGCCGCGCGTACGCGGACAGCGACTCGACGTATCTGCGCTGCCCCTCAGCGTAGATTGTATCGAAGGCTAGCGACGATTTCCCCGAGCCGCTAAGCCCGGTAAGCACGACGAACTTGTCGCGCGGTATCGTGACGTCGATATTTTTCAAATTGTGCGCTCTCGCGCCTTTGATAATAATGTTATCTCTTGCCACGTGAATCCCTTCCCGTCCTTCCTGGAGACGCTTCTCCTTACAGCTCCGCCCTCAGCTCGAGAATCGCATCGCGGAGCTCCGCGGCGCGTTCAAACTGCAGGCTCTTGGCTGCTTCCTTCATCTCTTGCTCCATCCGCTCAATGAGCGACATCCGATCCTTCTTGGACATCTTCGTCTTCACGTCCGCCAAGTAATCGGACTTCTCTTCCGCCACCTTCGTAGCCTCGATGACGTCTCTAATCTTCTTCTGTATGGTCTGAGGCGTAATGCCGTGTTTTTCATTGTAGGCCAGCTGGATTTCGCGGCGGCGGTTCGTCTCCCGGATCGCCTTATCCATGGAATCCGTCACTTTATCCCCGTACATGATGACCCGGCCGTTGGCATTCCGTGCGGCGCGTCCGATCGTCTGTATGAGGGACCGCTCCGCCCGGAGGAAGCCTTCCTTATCGGCATCCAGGATGGAGACAAGCGATACCTCCGGAAGGTCAAGGCCCTCCCTCAGGAGGTTGATCCCGATGAGAACATGGACCACGCCAAGCCGAAGCTCACGCAAAATCTGCATCCGCTCCAGCGTCTTGATATCAGAGTGAAGGTACTTGACCTTGATGCCGACTTCCTTCAAGTAATCCGTCAAGTCCTCCGACATCTTCTTCGTCAGCGTCGTAACGAGCACACGTTCGTCCTTCTTGATGCGGTCATGAATCTCACCAAGGAGATCGTCGATCTGTCCCTTCGTCGGCCGCACCTCAATAATCGGATCAATCAAGCCGGTAGGCCGGATGATCTGCTCGACCATCTGAGGGCAATGCTCCAGTTCATAAGGTCCCGGAGTCGCGGAGATAAACAGCAGCTGCCCCGCCTTTTCCTCGAATTCCTCGAAACGGAGCGGACGGTTGTCCATTGCCGAGGGCAGGCGGAAGCCGTGCTCGACCAGAACCTCCTTACGAGCCCTGTCCCCGTTGTACATGGCGCGAATCTGCGGCAGTGTCACGTGCGACTCGTCGATCACGATCAGCATGTCATCCGGGAAATAATCCAGCAGCGTATAAGGCGTCGCGCCTCGCTCCCGGAAGGTCAGCGGTCCGGAATAGTTCTCGATCCCCGAGCAGAAGCCCATCTCCTGCATCATCTCAATGTCATAGCGCGTCCGCTGCTCCAGCCGCTGCGCCTCCAGCAGCTTGCCCTTCTCCCGCAGCTCGGCCAGACGCTCCTCCAGCTCCCGCTCGATGTTGACGAGGGCGCGCTTCATCGTATCCTCATGCGTTACGAAGTGGGACGCGGGGAAGATCGCAATATGATCGCGTTCGCCCAAAATCTCGCCTGTGAGCACATCAATCTCGGTGATCCGCTCAATCTCGTCTCCGAACAGCTCGATCCGCACGGCATGCTCGCTGTGAGAAGCAGGGAAGATTTCCACGACATCCCCGCGGACCCGGAATGTGCCCCGCACGAAATTCATGTCATTGCGTTGATACTGAATATCTATCAAGCGATGCAGAATCTCGTTGCGGGAACGCTCCATTCCTACCCGAAACGACACGACCAAATCCCGGTACTCCATTGGGGAACCGAGACCGTAAATGCAGGAGACGCTCGCGACGATAATCACGTCCCGCCGTTCGAACAAGGCGCTGGTCGCCGAGTGCCGCAGCTTATCGATCTCGTCGTTGATGCTTGAATCCTTCTCTATAAACGTGTCCGAGGACGGGATGTATGCCTCCGGCTGATAGTAGTCATAGTAACTGACGAAATATTCGACGGCATTGTTCGGAAAAAACTCCTTGAGCTCGCTGCACAGCTGTGCGGCGAGCGTCTTGTTGTGTGCAATCAGCAAGGTAGGACGATTCAGCTGCGCAATCACCTGAGCAGCTGTAAACGTCTTCCCCGTTCCTGTAGCCCCGAGCAGCGTCTGATACCTGTTCCCGGACTGAATCGATTGCAACAGCTTCTCAATAGCCTGCGGCTGATCCCCCTGAGGCGTGTAGTCGGAAATCAGTTCAAACTTTCGGTCGCTTACCACCACTTCATTCACTAAATTCACCTCTTCTTTTCCAAAACATTCCTGTTCTATTCAAATTCACAGCCCTGCAACCGATAATATATATGCATCATTCGTAGTTGTTTGACGTTATTCGACGTACCTATACATAAGATCTGGATGTTATAGGAATATTTGTTCCCATATATTATACCTTTTTTCGAACATGGATGCAAACGAGAAATCGTTTCCTTCGATGCCTTATTCAGGCTATTTATTAGAAAATGTTAGGATGTGGCTGATGTGGATTTCATAACGGTGCTTGGTTTACTTATCGGGGCGGGAGCCTTGATCGGAGGTTACTTATGGGACGGCGGTCACATATCCGCCCTATTCGTGCCAAGCGCTTTGCTGATTATTTTCGGCGGAACGATCGGAGCGGTGGTGGTCAGCTTTCCGCGGTCGCAGCTGAAGGAGCTGGGAAAAGCACTCAAAATGGCGTTCGCATCCTCGGAGCAAAATCCTGAGGCTATTATTGAAGAAATAATCGATATGTCGACCGTTGCCCGAAGAGAGGGCGTCCTTGCCCTCGAGCAGCGCGCACATGAACACCCGAACCCTTTTCTCAGCGAAGGCATGGTGATGGTCGTCGATGGGACGGACCCGGAGCTGACCCGCCAAATATTGGAGCTGGAGATGGACTCGCTCTCCCAACGTCATGAGGGCTGGGCCAAAATCTTCGAAGCCGCGGGGGGCTACGCTCCTACCATGGGGATTATCGGTACGGTGATGGGGCTGATTCACGTACTTGGCAATCTCTCGGATCCGGGCAGCCTGGGACCGGCCATCGCCGTCGCCTTCTCCGCTACCTTATACGGTGTCGCATCCGCGAACCTGATTTTTCTCCCCATCGCCAGTAAAATCAAGGTCCGTAGCGGCCAGCAGCTGGACGAGATGGAGTTGATGCTTGAGGGCATTCTTGCCCTGCAGGCCGGAGAGAACCCAGCGCTGATCAAAAAGAAGCTGACTTCCTTCATCCATCAGCCGGGCAGTCGGAAACAGAATGAAGGTGAAGCGCGTGGCCAGGAATAGAAGAAGACGGCAAGAAGGTCATGCGAACCACGAACGCTGGCTGCTCAGCTATGCCGACTTTATTACGCTGGTGCTGATTTTCTTCATCATCATGTATGCCATGAGTAAAATCGATGTCGCCAAGTATGAAGCTTTGGCGCGATCCTTGCATATGGAGTTCGCGAAGGCAGAATCGATTATCCCTATGGGCGAGGGCATTCAGGGCTCCGCTCCTTCTCCTTCCAAGCCGGCCGAGGAGACGAAGAAGGAAGACCGGGGCGAGAAGGATTTGCGTGAGAAAAAGGATAAGGAGCTGGCCGATCTGCTTCAGCAGGTTCAGCAATATATCGATAAGAACAACCTGCAGACGCAGGTCTCTGCAGCCAATACGCAGCGCGGAGTTGCGGTCACCTTGAACGATTTGTTCCTGTTCGACCTCGGCAAGGCGGATCTGAAGCCAGGCGCAAATCCGGTGCTCGAACAGCTTGCCAGCCTGTTTCCAACGCTGACCGACGCTACGATCAGCATCGAGGGTCATACCGATGACGTACCTGTTGCCACCGGCTCCCCGTTCCGCGATAACTGGGGCCTGTCGCAGGCACGCTCCTTGTCGGTTCTGCGGTATTTTGTCGATACGGCCGGGCTTTCGCCGAAGCAGTTCATTTCGACCTCCTTCGCCGATACGCGGCCTGTCGTGGAGAACAGCAGTCCCGAAAACCGAGCCAAAAACCGCCGCGTTGAAATTGTCGTCCTGCGGGAAGCCTCCCACTGAACAAACACAAAAGCTGTCCGGTGCGCTGGGAAGAAGCGCAGGGACAGCTTTTTTTTACAGTGACTTCGTGCCTGTTGAGCCGGGACCCGAGCGATTGCTTAACAGTCCCGTCAGCTTGCGGCTGAAATACGCTAAGATCGAGTTCTGCTGCTCCTCGGCATAGAATGGCGCGTTCTGATCCGGAGCCAGCAAAATTCCCAGCTGATGGTGCTCGTCCGAGAAGATCGCCCGCTTCACAAACTTGCTCTCCCCTGCCAGGTTCAACACCTCCAGCTTGCAAAAAGCCGGATTCAGCTGCATCGCCTGATGAAGCTCATCCTTCGTCCGCACAGGCATTCCATTGACCTTGTGAAGCACTTCGCCCACCTGAAGCTCCAGCTCTTCCGCCGCGCTTCCCGGCAGTATGCCCAGAATCTTCAAGCCCTTGGAGCTGTGCACATAGTAAGGAGTGCGATTCGTTTCCTCCCAGCGGCTGTATAGGATGATCGCCTCGTGCAGCCCGATACTGAGCATCGCCCCCAAGAGCGTCAATGCCGGCCACAGATGAGCCAAATAAGCAAAGCCCAGCAGCACCACAGCATACCCCATTAAGAGCTTCGAGCTGATCTTCACTTTATCCTGAGGCAGTCTCGACATCGTCATCTCCGTGAAGCCGATCATAACCGGAAAGCCGATGATCGTCCAGCCGCCGCTCCACAAATCCCCGCCAAGCAGCGGGGTCCAGGGTAAGGAAGCTCCACCGCCGCCCTCCAGCGGGACAATCAGGAATAGGGCCATCGGCCAGAAGCCTTGCAGATGATATCCGCCGACGATTTTCCCCCGCTTACTCTCGAAAAACAAAGGCATTCCCAGCCGTGTCCCTTGCCGCCTTACATAGATCGCCTCGACGAAATGCAATATCGCCACCAGCGCCAGCATAGCCGGTATACTCAGCTCGAGCAGCGGACCGCTAAGCCATTGGAGCGCCTCCGTCTCCTTCAGACCGGGAATGGTCTTAAACGCCACTTGAAGCACACCGATCACGCCGACGGCATAAGCCCAGCATAAGTACCGGACGCGGATGAAAATAAGCAGCAGCGACAAGATCCAAAGAAGGATCACCGCTTCCGCCTGAATCGTTGCCCCTACCAGCGCCATGAGCACCGAGGCCAGCAGGCCTCCGACCCAGCCCCATAGCACTGCTCTCCAGGTTTCCGGGAGCAAGGAATGGAGCTTCGTGGAGAAGAGCTTCCGCTCGAAGGCAATATGCCTCCGATACTGCAAAATGATGAACAGAATGCCAATGTAATAAAAAGGATGCGTCAATAGCTGCAGCAAAGCCTGCACAAACCGGTAGGCCAATTCCGTTACCACGATCATAAGCCGCTCCTCTTCGATAGAACAGATTATTGGTACAAAAAAAGAAGGCTGAGCCCTGAACCTCAGGCCCACCTTCTTTATTCATTCGACACCGGAATTTTATTTCCTGCTTAAGCAAGCAACTTCCCAGATATCGACATTATTTGATGACGCTCTGCATGTATTGCACTGCCGCCTTGAGCTGCAGGTCATTCTTCGGATCCCGGATCTCTCCTACGATCGCTTTCTCCAGCTTATTGGCCGTCTCCACGTCCACCTCTCCGTTCACCGGAAGGCTGTGCATCCGTTGGAACGACTTGACCGCTTGTGCCGTTTTCTCGCTGAAATAGCCGTCGGTCCGGTCCGGGTTCAGGCCCAGTCCTTGAAGCATGATCTGGAGGTTCTTCACTTCCTCGCTGTTCATATCCTGCTTCAGCGTCGCTTTCTTCGTAAGTGGAGCGACCTTGAAGAACGCAGGCTGCTCTACCGGAAGATCAGGTGCGATGCCCTTCTTATGGATCCAAGTACCGCTTGGCGTCAGCCACTTGTAGACGGTCATTTTGATGTTGCTGCCGTCTCCCATTTCCTTCTCGAAGGTAACTTGAACCGTCCCTTTGCCGAACGTATTTTCCCCGATCAGTTTGCCACCGGCCGAATCCTTGAGCGCGCCTGCCAGGATTTCCGATGCGCTCGCGCTGCCTTTATTGATAAGCACCGATACCGGATAAGGCTTACCCGTTCCGTTCGACGGCGTCGCTTCCTTCTCGCCTTTGCGGTTCTCGATCTGCACGATGCTTTTCCCTTTCGGTACGAAAGGCTCCACAATCTCTACAACCGAGGACAACAACCCGCCCGGATCGTTGCGCACGTCGATAATCAAACCCTTCATGCCCTTGCCCTCAAGAAGCTTGAGTTCTTCTGCGAAACGCTTCGAGGTGTTACTGGAAAATTGGCGAATTTCGATCTTTCCGATATTGCCCTGCAGCATCTCGGCATGCACGGTCTCTACATCGATATCGTCGCGGACGACAATCACCTCGATCGGCTCCGGCACGCCGGACCGTGCAATCTCGATCTTCGCCTGGGTCCCCTTCGGCCCGCGAATTTTCATAATCGCCTGATTCAGCGTTAAGCCATCCAGCTTCTCGCCATTCACGGAGAGGATGACGTCATTGGCATGTAGTCCTGCCTTCTCCGCAGGAGAGCCCTTGATCGGCGCTACGATAACCACCTTGCCATCCTCGGAGCTGACCTCGGCCCCAATGCCTTGGAACGAGGAGGTGATGTTCTCATCAAATTGCTGTGCTTCCTTCTGGTCCATGTACACGGTGAACGGATCATCCAACGCCGAGAGCATGCCGTTGATCGCTCCGGTCATGACCTTCTCGTGGTCCACCTCGCTAAGAAACTTGCTTTCGATCAGCTGATACGTAGTCGCCAGCTTGTTGATGTCCTTCGTGGTCAGCCCCGACTTCACCGAAGCGGACACCTCGCCATTCTTGCCGAGGGCCGAAAGCATCGACGGCTGCACGATCGTTAAGGTCATGATGCTGCTTGCAAACATGGACAACAAAATGAAAGCCACTACCGTACGTCCTTTAAAATTCATAATTCCTCGTTACACCGCCTTTGCTGCTGGCTGATAAAAAAAGACTTGTCTGTGTAGTGTATGACAAGCCTTGGTAAAATATGAACGTCGGCGGATTATCGCAAGTACGGCTTCGGATCGACCGGCTCCTCATTGATACGAACCTCGAAGTGCAGATGATTGCCCGTCGAGCGCCCGGTAGAGCCTACCTCGGCGATCTTCTGTCCGCGCTTAACGACATCGCCCTTCTCCACGACAATCCCATCATTGCGTATATGTCCATACAAGGTCCAAACGCCCTTGCCATGATCTATTATAACGGTATTTCCGTATCCGCTCCACCAGGAGGCCACAATTACCACTCCAGCCTCGGCTGCTAAGATGTCGGTACCTGCCGGTGAAGGAAGGTCGATCCCGCTGTGCGAAGCGCCTTTGCCGGTAATCGGGTCCTTCCGTCCCCCGAAGTCGGAAGACATATTGACGACCCGCTCGAGCGGATAGCCGAACTTGCCGCCGCTGTAAGAAAAGACCGGCTTCGGGGCCTCCCCCTTCGCTTTAGCTGTGTTAGCCGCCTTCTCTTCGGCAATTCTCCGAAGAATGACGGACTCCTGGGAAGCGAGCTTCACCTGCGCCTTCACTTCGTCTTCGCTAATCTCGGCAAACTCACGCTTTTGCTTCGAGAGACTGGCGATCTTGACTTCCTTCTCCTTTTCTTTGACCGACAAACTTGCCTTAGTTGCGTTCCGCTCCGCAATCAGCTGATTGAGCTCCGCCGCCTGCAAGGCGATTTGCTCCTGCTTCTCCGCCTTTAGATCACGGTCACGCTTGTTGGCATCAAGAATTTCCTTGTCCTGATTTACTATCGCCTTCAGCGCATTCATTCGGTCGAGGAAATCCGTAAAGCTCGTTGAGCTTAGGAGCACCTCCGCGTAGGATACGGTGCCGCTCATATACATTAAACGTACACGGGAACGCAGGATTTGGTCGCGCGAGGCCATTCTTTCCTCGGCTTCGGCCAGCTGCTTCTCGTTTTCCGTTTTTGCCGCCTGAATCACGGTTTCTTTTTCCCTCAGCTTATTCAGCTCCAGGTTCACGGAATCGATCTGACTCATAATCGTGTTGAGCTCAGCCATATTCTGCTGTTCCTGCTGCTCCAGCTTTTCTGCTTGCGCCTTAGCGTTTGCGGCATTTTTCTCTGCTTCCGCCTTCTGACGCTGCACATCCTTCAGCTGCTGCTCCAGCTGCTTTTGCTTATCCGTTGCGGCAAATCCCGCTTGGGAGGTAAGCAAGGTTCCCAGCAAACTTAACGTAACGACGATGGACACGGACGACTTGTTCAAATTCCCGATCCTCCCTACACCCGTAAAAATTTACGAACCGATAATGTGCTTCCCCAGACGCCGATCATGATGCCGATCCCGATGAGCAGCCCGGCTGTTTCGTAGCGGATCGCTTCAAAGGGCAAAAGCTTGATAAGCAAGAGGCTCATATCCACCTGAATCAGCCTCATCATCTGCCAGTAGCCGTACAGCAATATCGCAACCGGGATGATCGAACCGATTAGACCCAGCAGCGCACCTTCGATAAAGAACGGCCAGCGTATGAATGAATTCGTCGCACCCACCAGCTTCATGATGGAGATTTCGCGGCGGCGGGCGACAATCGTAATCTTAATTGTGTTTGAGATCAAAAACATGGCTGTCAGCGCCAAACCGGCTACAAGCACTAGGCCCACATTGCGCACGATTTCCGTCACCTTAAACATCGTTTCGACGGTTCCTTGCCCGTAGCTGACCCGATAGATCGGCTTCATCGGCCTGGTATTGTTCAGCTCGCCGATTTTCTGGGCAACACTGGCAACCTCACGCGGCTCCGCCACCTCTACGGTGTAAGAGTCGTTCAACGGATTGTTGCTTCCGTCAAAGCCCTCGAGCAGCTGTTTCCCGCTTTCCCCCAGCTTTTCCCGCAAATATTTAAGCCCCTCTTCCTTGGAGACGAAGGTCACCTTCGACACTTGAGGTATGGCGGCGATTTCATTTTGAATTTGCTGAATTTGGTCCTGCGGCGTATTGACCTCCAGGTATACTTTAATTTCCACCTGCTGTTCAATCTGCTGGGCTAAGAAATTCACGTTCAAAGTCAGCAGCAGGAAGACGCCCAGAATGAAGAGCGAAATCGAGATGGAGCTGATCGAGGCAAAGGACATCCACCCGTTTCGCGCAACATTCTTGAAGCCTTCGCGAATATGGCGACCGGCCGTACTAATCCTCATAGCCGTATTCACCCCTTGCTTCATCACGGGCGATCTTCCCGTTCTCGATTGCGATGACCCGCTTGCGCATCGTGTTAACAATTTCCTTGTTGTGTGTGGCCATAACGATCGTAGTGCCCCGGAAGTTGATTTCTTCCATGAGCTTCATGATCCCCCAGGACGTTTCCGGGTCTAAGTTCCCGGTCGGCTCGTCCGCGATAATCACTGTGGGATTATTGACAATTGCCCGGGCAATGGCGACTCGCTGCTGCTCTCCTCCGGACAGCTGCGTTGGCAGCGAGCCCGCCTTATCCTTCAAGCGAACCAGCTCCAGCACCTCTTGCACGCGCTTCCTGATGATCTTCTTGGGAGCTTCGATAACCTCCATCGCAAAAGCGACGTTCTCATACACGGACATCTTCGGCAGCAGCCGGAAGTCCTGGAAAATAACCCCGATATTCCTGCGTACATAAGGGATTTTGCGCTGCTTCAGCTTCTCCAGATTAAAGCCGTTGACAAAAATCTGCCCTTTCGTAGGCCGTTCTTCTCTATACATAAGCTTCATAAAAGTCGATTTGCCGGCGCCGGACGGGCCTACCACGTAGACGAACTCGTTGCGGTCTACCTTCACGCTGATGCCGCGGAGGGCATGGTTGCCGTCTGGATACGTTTTCCATACGTCCTGCATTTCGATCACGTCATCACATCCTGATAGTTTCGTTTTGTCGTTTTCTGTCATCTATATCGAACGATCGGCTCGTTCTTCCGGTAATGGTAGTGCCGGTCAATCCCAGCCTATTAAACTTCGACATAAAAGGGGAAAATCCTTTGCACGTCCAACATTTTCTACAGCTTTCACGCAGGTTTGGTGGAGAAATGGTGAACGGTAGCTGAATGTAAGTTGAAAATGGGTCTGCTCGGCCCTGCAGTCGGATCATTCGACAAATCCCAGCGAACCAAGAACTATAGGAAAGTTTCATGGCTTGGCCGCATATATATCGGAGTAGTACAAGCGTGGAAGCAAAAGGAGATAAACGGTGATGCAGCTTCGAATCCCAACCTTCTGGACAAGTATCGCATTGACCACGATTGTGTTTGCCTTGTCCGTTCTTCTAACGATCAGCTGGTATGGCTCAAAAACCACATTACCTTCAAGTGTTACTGTGGAGGATTGGTCTGTCGGAGGCATGCCGATACAAGAGTTTGAACGTCAGCTTGCATGGAAAAAGGAGCTTTTGCTCGGTCAAAAGGTGCAGCTGGTCGCAGCAGTGTCCGGCGGTCAGCCGCTGATCGTAGAACGCACCTTGGGCCAGCTAGGACTCGTGGTGAGTGATGGGGACACGGTGGAGAAATTGAAGCCGCTGAAGGAAGGCTCGTTGTTCCGGCGGGCTGTGTACCGATGGCAGCAGCGGGGAGGCGCTTGGACACTCGAACGGACGATTGCCGAGGACAAGCTGAAGGCTTCGCTGCAGGAGGCCCTGCAGACGCTTTACACAAAAAAGCCGGTCGATGCGAAACGCTTCGTCCGAGGAGACGATACGATCGGATACACGCCGGAAGTGAAGGTCGAGCGGGTCGATGAAGGCAAGCTGCTGACGCTCCTGGGAAGCCTGCTGCCAGTGTGGGGATCCGCCGAAATGCAGGCGGGAGTCGAACGCTGCCGGGGCGGGGAAACGGGCTGCGGGGAAGAAGGCCAGCCGGTTACAGTGCAGGTCCCTCTCTATTGGCTGGAGCCCCAGGTAACCGTTGCTTCGCTGCAAGCGCAGGGGATTGTGCGTAAGCTGACGGAGTTTTCGACAAGCTATCCGCCTGGATCGGCGGCGGTCAGCAGTGAAGGACGCATTCACAACGTGCGCTCCACCGCAGCAAGCATTCACGATGTGGTGCTCAAGCCGGGAGAGGTATTCGATTACGCCACCTATATTGAGCAGACGGAGAAAAAGTTCGGCTTCCGCGAGGCACCCGTCATTCTTAACGGTAAGCTGGTGCCCGGGATCGGCGGCGGCATCTGCCAGGTGTCATCGACCCTGTACAATGCCGTGCTGCGTGCCGGCTTGGCCATTGTCGAACGGCGCAACCATTCCCTTCCGGTCAGTTATGTGCCTCTAGGTCAGGACGCCACCTTCGCCAGCGGACATATCAACTTTAAGTTTCGCAACAGCACGCAGCACCATTTACTGATTCGAACGGAGTCGGATGATGTTCAGGTGACAGTTAAGCTGTTCGGCCAAATACCGAGGGATGTTACGTATGAAGTGGAGTCCAAGCTCCTGGAAACGCTTCAGCCGCCGGTCAAGTATGTGCACAACCCCACCTTGCGGGTGGGCAAGCAGGAGATCATCACGCAGGGGAAAGCCGGCTACGTGGTCGAAACGTACCGGATCAAGAAACAAAACGGTACTGTAGTAGGACAAGAGCGGATCTCCAAGGATACGTATTCCGCCCAGCCGACCGTCGTTGCCGTGAATAACGGCGGCGATGGGGCTAAATCGGGCGAACCGGCTCCGAATGCCGACCCGCGGGGGCCGATGATTGAGGACGGAGTGAAGGGACCGACGTTCCGTTAAACCAATACAAAGCCCGGGTACACTTCATTTCTGAAGGACCCGGGCTTCTCTGTTATCTGCTTTTGTTGTAGAACTCTTCAAACCAAGCATTGGTACTCTCAAGCACTTTACCGGCCCGCTCGATGGCGCCGCTCACCTGATTCGTCGCGGTTCCGCCGTACACATTGCGTGCGTTGACTACGCGCTCCGGCTGCAGCACCTCGTAGATGTCGCTCTCGAAGAGCGTCGAAAACTGGTGGTACTCCTCCAGCTTCAGGTCCAGCAGAAATTTCTGCTGCTGAATGCAGTACAGCACCGTTTTGCCGATGACCTCATGCGCTTGACGGAACGGGAGCCCCTTGTTCACAAGGTAATCCGCGATATCCGTCGCGTTGGAGAAGTCCTGGTTCACGGCTTGGCGCATCCGGTCCTTGTTCACCTTCATCGTGGCTACCATCGGAGCGAACAGCTGAAGCGCCCCTTGCAGCGTACGAACGGTATCGAACATGCCTTCCTTGTCTTCCTGCATGTCCTTGTTGTAGGCAAGAGGAAGCGACTTCAGCACGGTCAGCAGACCGAACAGGTTGCCGTAGACACGTCCGGTCTTACCGCGCACCAGCTCCGCCACGTCCGGGTTCTTCTTCTGCGGCATAATGCTGCTGCCCGTACAGAAAGCATCGTCCAGCTCGATAAAATGGAACTCGGTGCTCGACCAAAGCACAAATTCCTCGCACAAACGGGACAAGTGCATCATGATAATCGATGCGTTCGACAAGAACTCCAGGATGAAATCACGGTCGCTTACCGCATCGAGCGAGTTCTCGTACACCGCGTCAAAGCCGAGCTGCTTCGCCACGAAATGGCGGTCGATCGGGAACGTCGTGCCGGCCAAGGCCCCTGCGCCGAGAGGCAGCACATTGATCCGGCTGTAGCTGTCCTTAAGACGCTCGATATCCCGCTGGAACATCGATACGTACGCCATCATATGATGCGCGAACAGAATCGGCTGGGCACGCTGCAAGTGGGTGTAGCCCGGGATGATCGTATCCAGATTCTGCTTCGCCTGCTCCAGAAGCGCCTCCTGCAGCTTGCTCAGCATCCCGACGAACTCGACAACCCGCTTCCGCAGCCACAGATGCATATCCAGCGCCACCTGGTCGTTCCGGCTGCGTCCCGTGTGCAGCTTGCCGCCGACCGGACCTACCTCATCGATCAACGCCTTCTCGATGTTCATATGGATGTCTTCATCGCCGATGTTGAACTCCAGCTCGCCGCGGCGGATCATGCCCTGCACCTTCAGCAGCCCGTCCTTGATTTTCTCAACATCATCCGCAGGAAGAACCCCTTGCTTGCCCAACATCGTCACGTGCGCCAGACTGCCTTGAATATCCTCCTCGGCCAGCTCCTTATCGAAAAGAATCGAAGCCGTGTATTCCTCTACCAATTGGTCGGTTTTCTTCGTAAAACGCCCACCCCAAAGCTTAGACACATCACTTGCTCCCCTCTAACGTAACTTCATTTCCATCACTATACCATAAATAGCCTGTCAGCGTCTCGATTGCGGCTGTTGCCGCCGGCCGCAGCAGGAAGGCGTCCGCCCCTTGCGTGCGACCAAGAAAATAACCCGCAGCTCCGAAGCTCGGGTTATTCTCAGGGACACAGCAGCTTACTTCTTGCTTTGCTCTACACCGGCAGCAACACGCAGACGCAGCGCGTTCAGGCGGATGAAGCCTGTCGCATCGCCTTGATCGTATGCCTTCGTCGGATCGGCCTCCATCGTTGCGATGTGCGGGTTGTACAAGCTCACAGGGCTTTGTACGCCGGCGCCGATGACGTTGCCTTTGTACAGCTTCAGGCGTACTACGCCGGTTACGTTCTTCTGGCTCTCGTTTACCAGAGCTTGCATGGCCAGACGCTCCGGAGCGAACCAGAAGCCGTTATATACGAGCTGAGCGTATTTCGGAATCAGGGAGTCGCGAAGCAGCATAACCTCGCGGTCCATCGTCAGGGACTCCATCTTGCGGTGAGCGGTGAACAGAATCGTACCGCCCGGCGTCTCATATACGCCGCGGCTCTTCATGCCTACGAAGCGGTTCTCCACCATATCGACGCGGCCTACCCCGTGCTTGCCGCCGAGCGCGTTCAGAGTCTCCATGATTTGCAGCGGAGCCAGACGTTGGCCGTTCACGGCTACGCAGTTCCCTTGCTCGAACTCAAGCTCAATGTATTCGGCCTCGTTCGGAGCATCCTCCGGGTCTACGCTCAGCACGAACATGTCTTTGTTGGAAGTCGCGCTAGGATCGAACCAAGGATCTTCCAGCATACCGCTTTCGAAGCTGATGTGCAGCAGGTTGCGGTCCATGGAGTAAGGCTTGGAAGCGGACGCCTGCACCGGAATGCCGTGCTTCTCCGCATAGGCGATCATCTCGGCACGTCCCGGGAACTGCTCGCGGAATTCCTCGAGGCGCCATGGGGCGATGACTTCGATATCCGGAGTCAGTGCAGCAGCCGTCAGCTCGAAGCGGATTTGGTCGTTACCTTTACCTGTTGCTCCGTGAGCAATCGCCGTAGCGCCTTCTGCGCGTGCGATCTCTACCATACGCTTGGCAATCAGCGGGCGAGCGATACTCGTACCGAGGAGGTATTGACCCTCGTACAGCGCGCCTGCCTGGAACATCGGGTAGATGAAATCCCGCGCGAATTCTTCACGGAGGTCATCGATGTACACCTTGGATGCGCCGGTGCTCAGCGCTTTTTCCTCGAGGCCGTCGAGCTCTTCTCCTTGCCCGATATCAGCGGTGAACGCGATAATCTCCGCATCATAGGTTTCCTTCAGCCATTTCAAAATGACGGACGTATCCAAACCGCCCGAATATGCCAATACGATTTTTTGCTTCGCCATGGTTTCCCTTGCTCCCTCTTCTAATGGAATCTATCGCTACATGATGGCGGCCATAACCGCTTTTTGCGCGTGCAGACGATTTTCCGCCTGATCGAAAATAATCGAATTTTGCCCGTCGATGACGCCCTCGCTGACTTCCTCGCCGCGGTGCGCCGGCAGACAGTGCATGAACAGGTAGTCCTTCTTCGCGTACTTCACCAGCTCATCGTTTACCTGATAGTTCGCGAAGGCCGCTTCCCGCTCCTTCTGCTCCGCTTCCATGCCCATGCTCGCCCATACGTCGGTATAAACGACATCCGCGCCGTCGATCGCTTCCTTCGGATCGTATACGACCTCGATCGTGGAGCCGTTCAAAGCAGCTACCTCCTTGGAAAGCTGTACGACCTCGGCATCCGGTTCATAGCCCTCCGGCGTCGCTACCGTGAAGTTCACGCCGAGCTTCGCCGCGCCCATCATCAAGGAATGCACCATGTTGTTGCCGTCGCCGATAAACGCCATTTTCAGCCCTTTCAGGCGTCCCTTGTGCTCAAGGATCGTCTGATAATCCGCCAGCGCCTGGCACGGATGGGACAGGTCCGTCAGCCCGTTAATGACCGGAATGGTCGCATTGCGGGCCAGCTCGATCACCGTGCGGTGGGCGAACGTACGGATCATGATGCCGTCCAAATAACGGGACATGGTCTGAGCCGTATCGCCGATCGTTTCACCGCGGCCGATCTGCAAGTCGTTCCTGCTCAGGAAAAGTGCGTGGCCTCCGAGCTGGTACATGCCCACTTCGAAGGAAACGCGGGTCCTGGTGGACGATTTTTCAAAAATCATGCCGAGGGTCTTGCCCTTCAGAGGCTGGTATACCTCACCGGACTTCTGCTTCTTCTTCAGTTCGATCGCTAGATCGATCAAATATTGAATCTCTTCAGACGTGTAATCGACCAGACCGATAAAATCGCGTCCTCTGAGCTGTGCTGCGATGTCTTGCTTCGTTACGTTACTCAAGTGGTTTCCTCCTCTATACCGCCGCTGCAGCCTTCTGCGCCAGAACGGAGCAGATGACCTCAATGCCGCGGTCAACGTCTTCCTTCGAAATCAACAGGCTCGGCGCCAGACGAATGACATTCGGTCCGGCTGAAACCACCAGCACACCCTCACCGTGGATGGCGCTGATCGGCTCCGCCGACGGTCCCGTCAGCTGGATGCCGATGAGCAGGCCGATCCCGCGGATCTCCTGCACCAGCGGATTGTCCGCCAGCTTCGAGCGAAGCTCTCTGACAATGTAGTCGCCCATCTCCGCCGCACGCTCCGGCAACTTCTCGGCCAGCATCGTCTCCAGTGTAGCAATCCCTGCCGCGGTGGACAAATAGTTGCCGCCGAAGGTGGAGCCGTGGCTGCCCGCGCTGAACGCCTGGCGCAGCTTCTCCTTGCCAAGCAGCGCGCCGATCGGCATCCCACTGCCAAGACCTTTCGCCAGCGTGAACAGGTCCGGCTCGATGCCGTAATGCTCATAAGCGAACAGCTTGCCTGTGCGGCCCATGCCCGTCTGGATCTCGTCAATGATCAGCAGCAGGCCGTACTTCTCGCACAGCGCAGCTACCTCGCGAACGAACTCCCGGTCCGCCGGGTTGACACCGCCTTCGCCCTGTACCATCTCCAGCATGACGGCGCATGTCTTTTCACTGATCAGCGCTTCTACGGAAGCTGTGTCGTTATAGTTGGCATAGACGAAGCCTTCCGGCAGCGGGGCGAAGCCCTCTTTTACCTTATCCTGGCCTGTTGCCGTTAAAGTCGCTAAGGTCCGTCCGTGGAACGACATGTGGAACGTAATGATCTCATAACGCTCTGGCTGCCCGATCACCTTCTGGAAAAAACGGCGAGCCAGCTTGATCGCCGCTTCGTTCGCCTCCGCCCCGCTGTTGCAGAAGAACACCGCATCCGCACAGCTATGGTCTACCAGCAGCTGCGCCAGCTTCTCCTGATTCGGAATGTGGAACAGGTTGCTTGTATGCCATAAAGTATCGATCTGCTCCTTCAGGCGTTCCGTTACCTGCACCGGGGCATGCCCCAAATTCGTAACGGCGAGGCCGCACATCAGATCCAGGTACTCGCGTCCGTTCTCATCCCAAAGTCGGCTGCCCGCCCCCTTAACAAACGTTTGCGGATAGCGTGCGTAGTTCGGAAACAATGCGTTCTGAGACTCTCCCATGTCGTTCACTCCTTCTTATTCTCGATTGATAGTCCACATCTATTTGACAATCCGGGTACCGACCGCGCCCTCCAGCGCTTTGCTCAATACTTCCGGCTCTGCCCCGTTCACAATAACCACTTCTTGGACGCGGCCCTGAATGCACTGCACGGCTGCCCGCACCTTCGGGATCATGCCGCCGTAAATTTCGCCGCTCGCGATCATTTCGTCGATCTGCGCCACCGTAACGGAAGGCAGGACGACCTTCTCCCCATCCACGACTCTCATAATACCCGGCACATCCGTTACGACGATCATGCGCTCCACCCCAAGGTGGGACGCTACCGCGCCGGCTGCCGTATCCGCATTGATGTTGTAGCGCTGACCGCCGTCCGCACCGATCCCCACCGGAGCAATGACCGGCATGTAGCCCATCGCAACAATGCCCTCGATCAGCGATGCATTCACGTTCGTTACATCGCCCACCAAGCCCACTTCATGTGCATTCGCCACCGGCTGGGCTTGAATGAGATGACCGTCCACACCGCTTAGGCCCAGTGCTTGAGCGCCGGACAGCTGGATTTTACGGACAATCTCCTTGTTGATCTGACCCGCCAGCACCATCTCCACGACATCCAGCACCGCTTCATTGGTCTTGCGAAGTCCGTTCACGAACTCCGTCTCGATGCCGAGCTTCTCGAGCGTACCCGAGATCGCCGGACCGCCTCCGTGCACGATGACCGGGATGTTGCCCGACTCCTGCAGCTTCTTCAAATCCGCGAAAAAAGCGTCCGGCAGCGCCGCCAGCGTACTGCCTCCGCATTTCATAACAAAACAGCTCATCGTCCTACTCCTTCGCCCTTAAGTCCGATACGCCGCGTTGATGCGGACGTAGTCATAGGTAAGATCGCAGCCCCAAGCCGTAGCCGAAGCCTCGCCCATATTCAGATTGACATGGATGTGCACGAAGTCGCCCTTCAGGTACTCCAGCGCCTTCTCTTCGTCGAACTTCAACGGACGGGACTGCTCCAGCGTCACGATGTCGCCGAGACGAATGTCTACCGTTTCCGTATTCACCGGCTGCCCTGCACGCCCTACGGCCGCAATTATGCGTCCCCAGTTCGCATCGGCACCGAAGCAAGCCGACTTCACCAGGCTCGAGCCGATGACCGTCTTCGCGATCGCGCGCGCCGCATCGCGGGACTCCGCACCGCTTACCGTCACCTCGATCAGCTTCGTCGCTCCCTCGCCGTCGCGGGCAATCGCCTTGGCAAGGTATGCGCCTACGTATTCAAACCCGGCGCGGAACGCTTCCCAGTCCGGGTGCTCCGGTGTCAAGGCATCGCCGCCGGCAAGGCCGCTGGCCATAACGACAACCATATCGTTCGTGCTCGTATCGCCGTCTACCGTAATCATATTGAACGTGGAATCCGTTACATCGTTCAGCAGCTTCTGCAGATGCTGGCTCTCAATGTTCGCATCCGTTGTCATAAATCCGAGCATCGTCGCCATGTTCGGATGAATCATGCCCGAGCCCTTCGCCGCTCCCGCAATATGTACCGTGCGTCCGCCAACGGTTACGCTTACGCAGGTTTCCTTCTTCACCAGATCCGTGGTCAGGATCGCCTGGCAGAAATCGTCGCCGCCCTCGACGCTGACCCGTGCAGGCAGCTTCTCAATGCCGCCCAGTACCTTCGGCATCGGCAGCAGCTCGCCAATCACGCCTGTGGAGGTAACGCCGGCCAAGTGCTCCTTCACGCCGAAGGCCGCAGCCACAGCGGCACGCATAGAACGTGCGTCGTCCTCGCCCTGCTGTCCCGTACAAGCGTTCGCGTTGCCGCTGTTGACCAGCATGACCTGCAGACGGCCTTCCGCCGCAATGCTCTCCTGGGTCACCTTCAGGGGTGCCGCCTGAAATTGATTCAGCGTGTACACGCCCGCCGCTGCTGCAGGAACCTCACAATAGATGACGCCGAGGTCATGGCGCTCCGTTTTTTTCAAACCGCAATGCAGTCCGCCTGCTTGAAATCCCTTCGGCGTCGTCACTGTGCCGTCCGGCACTACGATATAATCCTTCCCCACCGCGTTCGCTCTCCTTTATGGATATACCGGGGTAAACGCAAGGCCTGTCGCCTCGTCCCAGCCCATCATCAAATTCAAATTTTGTATTGCCTGACCGGCAGCGCCCTTCACTACGTTGTCGATGACCGAAATGACGGTCAAGCGGCCTGTACGCGGGTCAAGCGAAACACCGATATCGCAATAGTTGGAGCCCCATACTTCCTTCGTCGCCGGCCATTTGCCCCTGTCGCGGATCCGAACGAACTTGCGTCCCGCATAGTACGAACGGAACAGCTCCAGGATCTCGTCTTCCGTCCGCTGCTCCTTCAAATTGACATAGATCGTAGACAAAATGCCCCGCGTCATCGGTACCAAATGGGTCGTGAAGGTCATGACCACCTCTTCGCCGGCAAGGCGTCCCAGCACCTGCTCGATCTCCGGTGTATGCTGATGTTTGTTCACTTTATAAGCGAGGAAGTTCTCGTTGATTTCCGAATAATGCACGAGTAGGCTTAAGCCGCGGCCCGCGCCGGAAACGCCGGATTTGGCATCGACGATGATCGATTTCAGATCGATCCAGCCGTTGGCTGCCAGCGGAGCCAAGCCAAGCAGCGTCGCTGTCGGATAACAGCCCGGATTGGAGATAAACTCCGCTCCGTGTACTTCTTCACCGAATACCTCCGCTAACCCGTATACGGCACGCTCTACATAGGCCGGATCGGCCGGCTTATG
The DNA here is from genome assembly GCF_030167925.1 of Paenibacillus silviterrae. Classification (GTDB taxonomy): domain Bacteria; phylum Bacillota; class Bacilli; order Paenibacillales; family NBRC-103111; genus Paenibacillus_G; species Paenibacillus_G silviterrae. The sequence goes on along the minus strand of NZ_JASKUT010000001.1, from coordinate 4,101,227 downwards.
CTTATACCATTGCTCATACGTCTCTCCGTTCGTTAAACGGAAATCCCCGGAAATATCGATGACCTTCAAGCCCGCATCCAGAAACTTGGGAGCCAGCTCCGAAGCTACGCCATGCGGTGTAGCCAGGAAGACAACGTCCGCCTTTCCCCGAATCAGCTCCACATCGATAGCATCCAGACGGTCGGTAAGAATTTGATTCAGATGCGGATATCCGTCCGCAATCGGCGCTCCTGCGCTGGAAGAGGAGATTACCGAAGTAATCGCCACATGCGGATGTGCCAGCAGAAGCCGGATCAGCTCCACTCCGCCGTAGCCTGTAGAACCGATAATCGCCGCTCGTAAAGTTGTTGTTGTAGACATGGCCGTTCCCTCCGATTTGAAAAACTATGTATTATTATACATTCGACGGTATATTAATTCAATAAAAATTTCCTAAGAAAAGGAGCCCTCTCTCAGGGAGAGCCGGGCTCCTTCTTCGTCAGCGCCGCGACCCAGGAAGCCTCATCCCACTGCAGCTCGTACCCGAGCAAATCAGCGGCCCGCTTCAGATCCACTAGCGCAAAATTATTCAGCACATGCACCGGTACCTCTGCCACGAGCGCCTCTTCGCCTTCCTGCCGAGACAGCAGATAGCGAACCCGCTTCCGTTCTACATCGTACCGCACATGATGCGCTCCGAGCAAGTGAAAAGTCTCCTGCAAGGGGGCCCACGGCTTCCCTTCGATAACCAGTGGCTTCAGCCCGCCGAATTTGGCCGGCTTCCCGTCAACCGTCATCCGCATCACCGGCAAATGCCTCGCCACGACATGACCCGGCAGCAGCGTCACCTTCCCTGCATTCAACTCCGCCCGCTGCTCCTCGTTCATCCATTCGATCTTGTTTTTAGCCTCTCGCGGCGCGACTTGAATATGATATTTCGACGCCAAATACTGATGCAGCGACTTCATATCTTCCTCCGTGACCGATTTCAGGCTTCGGCCTCCGAGCCGTCCCATCAGCACTCCGATCGATTCCGCGGCGAGGGCGCCGTTGGGCTGAATCCGCGTGCTGCCGTAGGCAACCACCGACGACCCTACCAGCTTGCCGGCCGTGACGACATTATCGTAGCCCTTGAGCAGGTAGCTTCGCAGCGGCAGACCATATTGGTCCGGCTTCCCTACCGCCAGCCCCTCCCGATTGGAGCGCGAGCCTTGAATGTCCATGAAATAACCGCCGATGCTTACGTTATCCCAGAACATTCGTCCGCTCATCACATCCGTCGACTCCATAACATATTCCGTCGGATAATGAAGATATTCGCGCACATACAGATAAGCCGGCTCCCCGTTCAGCTCCGCCTTCTCGAAGCCGACGATCGACTTCCGCAGATGCTCCAGAATGTGGGGCACTTCCTCCCGCGCCGCCTGCATGCCGCGCTCCACCGTTTCCGGCTTACTCGCATCCACATCGTACACCTGCAGCGCGTTAATGATCAGCTCCCCATCCCCTTGATTCAAAATATTCAAGCCGCGCAGGTTCAGCATCTGCGGATTGCGAAGCTCGTACTTGTTTACAATCGGCGGAAACCCATAGGCGATGTTCGAATCGACATACGTTTCCGGTCCGTATAGACTGGCACGCTCTACTTTGTCCAGCTTCCAAAAGTGGCTGTAGAACTGATGCCAGTCCACATTCTTGAACTTCATCATATAGGTGCCGCTCATAAACTCGTGAGACCCCTTGGAGCCGTACAACGATTCGAGCCCCGGTAGCGGTTTTACCCCTTCCAGCCTGCTTATGAAAGCGGCATCATCCGAATTGTCGACTACGTATCCCGGCTCCACCCGAACGAGGTCCCCATTTTTTCTCGTGTATGTAAACGCCGTTATGCGTCCTTCCTGCGTCTCAATGTCCTCTATCACGATACCCTTATCGATGGGGATGCGATGAATCAGCCGGTGGAAATATTCGGCGAACTGCGCCTTCTTGCGGATATCTCCTTTATCATACCGGTCAAAAAGGTCCTTCATGCCGCCCTGCACCAGCGAGTCGCCGTTGTCGTTGTACACGCCGTCCAGATACAGCATTTCCCCTTGGATCAGCTGACCGCCGAGGCGTTCCTTCGTTTCCAGGATGAGCACCTTTAGCCCCTCCTGCTTCGCCCTTCGGGCCAGATACATCCCCTCCAGCTCCGTCCCGATCACCACCACATCCACCTGCTTGGCAAAAGGGTTTTGAAGCACGAAGCCCCCGTCGCTGTCCCGGGCCGTCAATTCGTATGCGCTGGCGGCACTGCTCATGATTGTAATTAGGATGATGACACTCACCATGATCCACTTTTTGCTCATCGTTCGACCCAACGCTCCCCTTCCGGCACCCGCACCGATCCGCTGCCGCTACGAATGAATCGTACCGGATTCCCGGGATAAATTCAATCCATTTCCGGGCGTACGAGCAACTTTTTTTGATAGAAAAAAGGTACTTCCCGGATTAAACCGTTCCGTACCGCTTGAAGCCTTCTCCCAGCACCTCATTCGTGTCGCTTAGGATGACAAAAGCCTTCGGGTCCGTCTGCCTTACAAGCTCCTTCAGCTTGGTCACCTCCGTCTGGCTTACGACAACCATAATGACTGTTCGCGATTCTCCCGAATAGCCCCCGGTTGCCTGCAGGTTGGTGAGCCCCCGGTCGAGCTTGAACAGGATGGCCTTTCTTATCGCCTCAGCATCTTCCGTAATAATAAAGGCCACCTTCGAATAGCTGAAGCCCAGCTGCACGATACCGATCGTTTTGGTGGTGACGAACAGGCCGATGAGGGCGAAGAGCGCCTTTTCCGGAGAAAATACGAACGCCGCCGTCATGATGACCAGCCCGTCCAACAAGGCAACCGACACCCCTAAACCGATACTCGTATATTTATTCACAATTTGCGCCGCGACATCCAAGCCGCCGGTGGAGCCGCGCGCACGGAACACAAGTCCCAGCCCCAAGCCGATGAGCATCCCTCCGTAGATGGTCGCCAGCAGCAGGTCATGCGTAAGGGACGGCAGGCCTCGCGTTAAGAGGACAAGTAAGGGCAAAACAATGGTTCCTACTAATGTTTTCAGCCCGAATTCTCCGCCGAGCAAATACATCCCCGCGAAGAACAGCGGAATGTTGAGCGCCCATTGGGTGATCGCTGGCTCCCAGCCGAACAATTCCTCTGTAATAATACTTATGCCGGAAACGCCGCCGGATGCCACCTGGTTCGGGTTCAAGAACATATTGAAGCTGACGGCGATCAGCAAGGAGCCGACCAGCAGCAGCGTGTAATCTCCGGCATGCTGCTTCCATGCAATCCGGGCCTTCGTTCCCCGTTCTTTACGCGACTGAAGGGCCGCTACCGAATATCCCCCGGTCCGTACAATCCCCTGTATAAGCTCACGCGATTCCGGTCGTTCCATCTCGGGCAGGACCCCGTCATCGAACGGCCACGGTTCGGTGTGTCCTACCAGCTGTTCTTCTTTCGTCGTTTCCGTCACCGCTGCTCTCCCCCTTTCCATAGCAAAAAATCCTACCCGTATCCGAATGCCGGGACGCTGTAATGCGCCCTGATTCCAATACAAGTAGGATTCGCCGGAACTGCTGAATTTATGTTGAACTGGCCTTATGCTTCCTTATCCGCAGGCTTCGCAATTTGCGCCCTGAGATAAGCATCGATGAACAGATCGAGATCGCCGTCCATCACGGCGCCGATGTTTCCTGTTTCCGCCGAGGTCCGGTGGTCCTTTACCATGCTGTACGGATGGAATACGTAGGAGCGAATCTGGCTGCCCCATGCGATATCGGATACCTCGCCGCGGATTTCCGCCAGCTGCTTCTCATGCTCCTCGATCTTCTTCTCGTAGAGCTTCGAGCGCAGCATCTTGAGGCATCGCTCCCGGTTCTTGATCTGCGAGCGTTCCGTCTGGCAGCTGACGACGATGCCGGTCGGGATATGCGTCATCCGTACCGCAGAATCCGTCGTGTTGATGTGCTGTCCGCCGGCGCCGCTCGCTCGGTACACGTCAACCTTCAGATCCTCCGAGCGAATCTCGATCTCGGTGTCGTCCTCGATCTCCGGCATCACGTCACACGATACGAACGACGTATGGCGTCGTCCCGAAGCGTCGAACGGCGAGATGCGCACCAGTCGGTGCACGCCCTTCTCCGCCTTCAGATAGCCGTACGCATTGTAGCCCTTGATGAGCAGCGTTACGCTCTTCACGCCGGCCTCGTCGCCCGGCAGGTAGTCGAGAACCTCGACCTTGAAGTCTCGTTTCTCGGCCCAACGGCGGTACATGCGCAGCAGCATCTCGGCCCAATCCTGCGATTCCGTACCGCCCGCTCCCGGATGCAGCTCCAGGATGGCGTTGAGCTTGTCGTACGGCTCACTGAGCAGGAGCTGCAGCTCAAATTCCTCGAGCTTGCGCACCAGCGCCGTGATGCCTCGCGTCAGCTCCGCGGCCATGCTTTCATCCGGCTCCTCCTGCATCAGCTCCTGCATGACCTCCAGGTCGTCATACTCCGACGCGAGAGCCTGGAACTGATCCACCACGCTTTTGACCGCGTTCGATTCGCCGATGATCTTCTGTGCCTTCTCATTGTCGTCCCAGAAATCCGGAGCCGACATTCTCTCTTCGAAATCCGCGATCTGCTCCAGCTTCAGATCTAAGTCAAAGAGACCCCCTAAGCTCAGCCAAGCGCTTGGCCGTTTCTTGCAAATCACGTTTCACTTCTGGATCCAACATCTCTACAACACTCCCTATACTGTTATCTTCGCGAAAAAGGAGACCGGAGCCGCATCAGGCCCCGACCTCCTTTTGTCTAAAGTCCTTGGCGTGCGTTAGCTTACGCGCCGTGACATTGCTTGAACTTCTTGCCGCTGCCGCATGGGCACAGGTCGTTCCGGCCGATCTTGTCGTCGTTCGTAACCGGTGTTTTCGGCGCATCGGCTGCAGACGGATCGATCATCTCGATCACCGGCTCACGCACCAAATTCGTTTCGACATGCGCCTTCATGATGTAAGTTGCGACTTCCTCCTGGATGTTCTGTACCATCTCTTGGAACATCTCATATCCCTCGAACTGGTATTCGCGAAGCGGATCGGTACCGCCGTACGCGCGGAGGTGAATCCCTTGACGCAGCTGATCCATCGCATCGATGTGATCCATCCACTTGCTGTCTACCGCACGAAGCACAACCACCTTCTCGAATTCGCGCATGAAGGTTTCGCCAATATGCTGCTCGCGCTCTTTATACAAGGTGCGGACAAGCTCCTGAATAAACTCAATGATCTCTTCTTTCTCTTTGCCCCAGAGATCGTCCTTGGTGATTTGGCCTTCATGCAGGAACGTTCCGTTCGCATAATCCACAATCGCCTGCAGATCCCACTCCTCCGGCACCAGATCATCCGAGCAATGCGCTTCAACGATACGCTCAATGACCGGCATAATCATGCCATGAACGATTTCCGTCACATTCTCCGACTCAATGACCTCGCGGCGCTGCTTGTAGATGATTTCACGCTGCTGGTTCATAACGTCGTCATACTGAAGGACGATCTTCCGCACGTCGAAGTTGTTGCCCTCTACGCGCTTCTGCGCGGATTCAATCGCCTTAGAGATCAGCTTGCTCTCAATCGGCTGGTCCTCCTCGAAGCCGAGGCGGTCCATCATGCCCATGATGTTCTCCGCACCGAAGCGACGCATAAGCTCATCTTCCAGCGACAAATAGAACTGCGAGGAGCCCGGGTCACCCTGACGTCCCGCACGACCGCGGAGCTGATTGTCGATCCGCCGGCTCTCATGGCGCTCTGTACCTATAATATGCAAACCGCCGAGTTCGGCTACTCCTTCGCCCAGCATGATGTCGGTACCGCGTCCTGCCATGTTCGTGGCGATCGTCACGGCGCCGCGCTGACCCGCTTGGGATACGATCTCCGCTTCCTCCGCGTGCTTCTTCGCATTCAGCACCTGGTGCTTAACGCCTTTGCGCTTCAGCATGTCGGACAGACGCTCCGAGTTTTCGATGGACACGGTACCTACAAGTACAGGTTGTCCTTTGGCGTGGCGTTCCACGATCTCGTTCACAACTGCGCGGAACTTGCTGCCTACCGATTTATATACGACATCCGGGATATCCTGACGGATCATCGGTCTGTTCGTCGGAACCACGATTACTTCGAGACCGTAAATCTTCTTAAGCTCTTCTTCCTCCGTCTTCGCCGTACCGGTCATCCCGGAAAGCTTGCGGTACATCCGGAAGTAGTTCTGCAGCGTGATCGTCGCCAGAGTCATCGATTCGTTCTGAACCTCCAGCTTCTCCTTCGCTTCGATCGCCTGGTGCAAGCCTTCGCTGTAACGGCGGCCTACCATAAGACGTCCCGTAAACTCGTCCACGATGATGATTTCACCCTCGGATACGACGTAGTCCACGTCCCGCTTCATGATCGCATGTGCCTTCAGCGCTTGGGTGATGTGGTGGTTGATCGTGACATTCTCATGATCGAACAGGTTCTCGATATGGAAGGCACGCTCCGCCTTCTGCACCCCTGCTTCGGTCAGTACAACCGACTTCATTTTCACGTCGATCGCATAATCTTCCTCATCCTTCAGCGTGCTCACAAACCGGTCCGCCTGCAAATACAGGTCCGTCGATTTGGCAGCTTGTCCGGAAATGATCAGCGGCGTACGGGCTTCGTCGACCAGGATGGAGTCCACCTCGTCAATGACCGCGTAAGACAACGGACGCTGTACCATTTGCTCCTTGTAGAGCACCATATTGTCGCGCAAATAGTCGAAACCGAACTCATTGTTCGTTCCGTACGTGACATCACATGCGTATGCCGCTTGCTTCTGGCTGTGCTCCAGATTCGGTAGGTTTACCCCTACCGTCATGCCAAGGAAATGATAGATCTGTCCCATCTCCCCGCTGTCACGCTGAGCAAGGTAATCGTTGACCGTAACAACATGCACGCCTTTGCCTGCAAGCGCGTTAAGATAAACCGGCAGCGTCCCTACCAGCGTCTTCCCTTCCCCTGTACGCATCTCTGCGATACGGCCTTCATGCAGCGTCATACCGCCGATGAGCTGAACGTCATAATGGCGCTTGCCGAGCACGCGCTTGCCCGCTTCCCGTACCGTAGCGAATGCCTCCGGCAGCAGGTCGTCGAGGTCCTCTCCTTTTTCCAGACGCTCGCGGAACTCTACGGTTTTGTTCCGAAGCTGATCATCCGTCAGCACCTCAAATTGCGGCTCCAACGAATTAATATATTCAACGGCCTTCCACATACGTTTTAATTCGCGTTCATTCGAATCGCCAAAAATCTTCTTCACGAGTCCTAGCATTGCTTGCTAATCCCCTTTCTATGTCCAGAACGGCAAGTCGGCAGACTTAGCCTATTTATTAGCTAAAGTAAATTGTAGCATTTTTGAACGCTATGCCGCAACAAATGTGAGCAATTCCCTTTAGTTTTTCCCCATTCTGCCAAGAAAAATGAAAAGCCCGCCCTTCTCGGGCAGGCTGTAATTTACGTGTTATTGGGCCGGCTCGATCAAGCCGTAGCGTCCGTCATTGCGCTTATACACCACGTTCACCTTGGAAGTGTCTGAATTGGAGAAGACGAAGAAGTTGTGCCCTACCATGTTCATCTGCAGGATCGCTTCCTCCACATCCATCGGCTTCAGTGTGAATCGCTTCGTACGGACCAGTTCAAAATCGTCCTCATCATCGTAGTCATAAGCAACCGCAACTTCGGAATCCATCCGGAACATATCCCGTTTGCCTCCGGCTACGCGAATTTGACGGTTCGCTTTCGTTTTGTGTTTGCGGATTTGGCGCTCCAGCTTATCCACAACCAAATCAATAGCTGCATACATATCGGAGTGCCGTTCCTCCGCCCGCAGAACGAAGCCGGTCAGTGGAATAGTCACCTCTACGGATTGCATGCCTTTCACCACACTTAACGTGGCATAAACTTCTGAAGTAAGGGGAGCTTCAAAGTACCGATCCAGCCTGCTCAGCTTTTTTTCAACATGATCTCTGAGTGCTTCTGTCACCTGGATGTTTTCGCCGCGAATGTTGAATTTCATTGTACAATTCCTCCCTTCAAACTACACTTATATATATTCGCGCTTTCTTCCTCAAATCCTGCTAAATTATCAGAATATTTAAAAAAATATTTAGAGAGTGTTCGTAGTTACGCAAAAAAGCACCCCGGATCTCTCCAGGGTGCTGTGGCTGCTAATCATTTGTTCAATTAATAACCATCTATACGGTCGGCTAAAGAAGCCGGGATGATTACAACTTGATCACGTTAGCTGCTTGAGGACCGCGTGCGCCCTCTACGATATCGAACTCAACCGCTTGGCCTTCTTCCAAAGTCTTGAAGCCTTCGGATTGGATTGCGGAGAAGTGTACGAATACGTCGCCGCCGTCTTCACGCTCGATGAAACCGTAGCCTTTTTCTGCGTTGAACCATTTCACTTTACCTTGCATGCACGAACATTCCCTTCATTGTCAAATAACTTTATGAAGCGTTTTCTTTTGCTCCATATTTTGACTATATCATCCCATTTTTACCCTGTCAATGCAGGCTTGTACCTGTTAGCGAAATATTTCGAAAATTCTAGTATTAACATTTGAGGAAAACTGTATACACAGACAAAAACCTTGCTGCATCAAGCTTTTCCGACATTTTCCGCAAAGTTATACACAGAGTTGTCCACATTGTCCACAGGGTCGTCCCCAAAAGAAAATAGACCCTTTTGGAATAAGGGCCTGTCCACATCATTTTTTACGGTCGAAGAATATACTATCCGGAGTGTATGCAACCTCGTATGCGCCACGTTGTACTTTACCTAAATTCACTTTTTGAAGCCCTGCTTGGGCCTCGACCTTTAATTGATTCATTCTGCTTAGAATAAGGCTGTCGAAGCCACTAATCATGTTAATACGTTCGAAATACACAGCTCGTTCTTCCAACGGTAATTGGATTGACACAATCCGAGAAATTAAGAAATCACGTTGGGTGACAAACTCCTCCATGTCCTCCATTTCCGCCAAAGATATCCTTTCCACAAGACCTTTGGTCATGGTCTCCAATTGGGTTATTAAATCATCCATGCTTCGCATGTTCATTATTCACAGCCTTAGCCGCTTCTACCCAGGTTTGTTTCAGATCTAGCAGGTATCCTAGAACTTCTTCCGCAGGCTCCGCCTTCTTCTGGATATTAGCCTCAATTAAACGAAAATTGAAGTATTCGTAAAGCTTAAGGAGATTTTCGGCCAGAAAGGATTCTTTATCTAACGTAATCACAAATTCGGATATGATGTCCTGGGTTTTCGTTAAATTGAAATTTGCTTCTTGATAGTTTTTTTCTTTAATTGCTGCTATGCCTTGACGACAATATCGAATGGCACCATCACAAAGCATGATTAATAATTGGGCAGGAGTGGCAGTTTGAATGGAATTCTCCAAGTACTTGTTGCGTTGCATCTGTAGCATGCCTATACCTCCAGTTTAGATATTACATCATTTGCTGAAATAGCCTGACAAGCTTGTTGACTGCGAATTATACATCGATATCGCTTTTTCCATTGCGGTAAATTGTTTATAGTATCGGGTCTCCAAATCCATGAGTCTGCTGTTCTCTCTATTGATTTGCTTTGAGAGAGTTCCCATTTGTTTACCAAGGACCGTTTCGTCCAAGAGTATGGAGGATAAACCCGTTTTCTTTTTGATTTGATCCATTGCTTTGTTAAGATCTTCATACATTCGCTCTGCGATCCCCATATCCGAACGATCGGATCTGCCGGATCCATTGGCCGTAAACAAGTCAAGAACAGCTTGCGGTTCCTCTTCCAGAGCCTTTCTCAGTTTGGATTCGTCTGTGATGTACAGTTTTCCGTTATCGGTGTAATCCGTACTTTTAATTCCTATTGATGACAATGTGTTATACTTGGAACCATTGTCCACCTTAGAGGATATTGACAATCTCATTCCACTTATTAGGGGGGAAAGCACAGAATCATTGCGCAGTAACCCGCTTTTGGCCTTTTCTTCCCAACGCTCAACCTCTTTATCCTTCATGCTTTCCTTCTGTTCGGTCGTTAATGGTTGGAAATCACGATAGCGGGTCTCTCCTACTTTATCTTGAAGAATTTTTAAAATCTCATTGTAATCATTAACGAAGCCCTTGATAGATTCCATAATCTTATCTGTATCACGTGAAATTGAAATTGTTGATCCAATGTAACTGTTAGGATTTGTGGCTACTCCCCCCAAATAAGGACTCTCCGCATTCAATGTGATATCTACGCCATTGACACGGAATGTGTTATTTTTTTGAGTGGTAAGTAAGTCATTAATGAAGACCTCAGCATTCTTGGCTGCCTTATGATTTGTTCCGTCATCATCTAACTTAAATGCTGTTGCTAAAGTCCCGCTAACCACGATTTTATCTCCCGTACCCGCAGCACCATTAATTAATCCTGTTTGCTTGGACATAAGAGATAATTTATTCGTAGACGTATCAAAGAAAGCAGATACATTAGTTTCCTTATTGATTTTACTGATTAAAGTATTTAGTGTCTCCGTCGCCGGGTCAAAGGTCACTGTCTTACCGTTAATGGTTATTTTATCTGAAGCCCCAAAACTAAATCCAAACTGCTGGTTTAAATTTGTCTTGCTCATATCTACCGGTACAACAGAACCTGAACTATTCGCGCTCGCTGCTGACGCCATATTCTTGACCTTTACGACGATGTTCCCTGGAACCGCATCACCTGTAGCCTTCGCACTAATCACTTCCGGACCGGTTATCGACGTTTTGGAGGCAGCTAACGTTCCTTCTAGCTTAAAGTTATATAGCTTATTATTCCGATATTCGTTAAGCTTTGTGTTCATATCCAAGTATGCCTGGCGCTGCCACTCTATCGTCTGCTTTTTTCCCGTCAGCTTGTCCACTTTCATTTGCTGCCCTGTAAGCATACCTTTAACGACACTATCAATATCCATGCCCGAGGCCAACCCTGTAATCCGTTGTACCATTATACGCCCTCCTTCCTCTATCTTTTTTCATCGACTAGAATACCGATGGTTTTCCACATGCTCGCAATAAAATCTAACGTTTTTTCAGGGGGAACTTCACGGATCAGTCTGCCAGTGTCCTTTTCCACGACTTTAACCATAACCTGCTTTGTTTCCTCGTGTATGGATAGCTGTAGACTAGTTGTTGGACCTTGAACCGCTTTAACGGCCTTCTCGATGGCTTTAATCAATACTTCATCGCTGATGCCAATTTTCTCCCCTTGCATCTCTAACTCTTTGATTTGATCTACCGTCTGAACGGACTGAATTACCGTAGATTCTATTTGCTGATCCAACGGTAATTCCTCCCTTATTTTTCTTGCCGTCACATCGGCCCCATGACGCTCAACAGGAAACGGGTTTGCTCCGATCGAAGAAAAATCCATCGCAATTCCTCCACCATCAATTTGTTACCATATATATCGGTTATCCCTAGCAGTTCCTTTAGTTTAATTAAAAAAAAGAGACTCTAGCCATAACTAAAGTCTCTTTCATCGTAATAATCATCAGCGAAGAAGCTGAAGTACCCCCTGCGGTGACTGATTGCCTTGGGATAGCATCGCTTGAGCGGCTTGAGAAAGAATGGAATACTTCGTTTGAGTCATCATTTGACTTGCCATATCGACGTCACGAATTCGGGATTCGGCTGCTGTGAGATTCTCATGTGAACCTAGGGTAACCTCCATGGCCTTCTCCAACCGATTTTGATAAGCTCCTAAACGAGCTCTCTCACCAGATACATATTCAATGGCTCCGTCAAACATTGAAATGTTGTCATCCGTCGCACTAAGGATGTTAACCATATCAATGCCTAGTGTCTTACTACTGACGTCAGATAAACTAATATGTACTGATGGTCCGACTCTTAATGGTGAAGAGGTAGCGGAATTAAATGAAGGCCAATTTTCTACAAAACCCGTAAGTGGATCCGTTAGAGTTCCGCTATTCACGGTATCAGGAACGGTAGAATTATCGTCTCCTCCACCAATGGCCCCCGTGTCTGAGTCGGCTAAGTTAATACCGGAATTCGCCAGTGTGGCATTTGCTTTAAAATCTGCAATAAAATCTGCAACACCGCCCGAATACCCTAGCCGGTCGTTTAAGGCCTGATTTAATGATTTTCCGGCTCCACCTAGGCTAACTAATTTGATATCGTCAAATAAAGCGCGAATACCAGGGGCCCCCAACTTGGCGTCCAGAAATTTAACCGCAGCATAAGCAGCCGAATAATCAGCACTGGTGCTGTTCCAAGCATCAATCTCATTCTTTAGCGTGGCAAAATCCGCTCCATTGTTTGAATCAACTGCAAGGCGTTCATCCGCACCCGCAATAAATTCAGCAGCACCCTCAACAAACCATGTAGGAAGGTCGCGCATGTTCGTAGTTCTTCCCATTACGGCATGAGTCATTTCGTGAGCGATGATCCGATCATTAGAGATCCATGAACCACCACCGTTCGGCATCGAAATCGGCGAGAAATCACTCATGTCGAGTACGAGCTTTTGATTAAAATATCTCCCGTCTGTACCCGTTGTATAGTAAGAGCCTTGAACCCATGCAACTCTGCCATCTCCCGAGTTTTGAATAAATTGAATGTCGAGCGGCGCACCATCAGCGGTTAGACCATAATGAGTCGTAATCAGATCTTCACTGTTTTTCAACCAATACTTCTGCAGTGCTTCCACGGCAAGCTTTTGGTCCTGATTCGCAGTACTAGAGGTAACATTCAGGAGGTTTATTGTATTAAACTCCGTCGTATTTGCGATGCGGTCCACTTCTTTAACAATTTCGTCGATTTCGCTCTGGATATGCTTACGGTCTTCTTCAGAAAGGGTATCATTCTTCCCTTGTACGGATAGTTCTCTGCCGCGCTGCAGTAAGGAATGTACTTCCCCCATCCCTCCCTCAGCAGTTTGAATCAAGGAGATACCATCTTGGATATTACGTTTCTCTTGTTCTAAACCCCTTATTTGCGCACGCATTTTCTCCGAGATTGCAAGACCAGCCGCGTCATCTCCAGCCCGGTTAATACGCAGCCCTGATGATAGTTTCTCCATCGAATTCTCTACTTGATAGCTATTAAAGGACAGCTGGCGATAGGAGTTCATTGCCATTAAATTATGACCAATTCGCATTATTTTTCACCCCCTCTCCCTTTAATAGAAATAGTTAGTACCCAAAATAAGCTTTAACCGCTGATATAACCTCCGATTGCGTGACTGCTGACATTAATGGCCACATTGGAAGACTCAGTACTTCTTCCGCAGCTTTTTCCGATAATACAAAGGACCAATGTTCCTCTTGATACACCGGCAGCCGATGAAGAGGTACAGGATAATAGACCATGGACCCAATGCCTTTATCCGCTAAGAATTGCTTTAATGGCTCACGATGACCGTTCTTGACCCGAATGGTAAACTGATGGTACACATGCTTTACATTCTCTTTCTCTTCAGGTAATACGATGTCTTGAATTTCGCACAATTCACGCCTGTACTCAGCAGCGATCTCTCTTCTCTTCTGATTCCACTCATCTATCTTAGGGAGCTTCACCCGCAAGATCGCCGCATGAAGTTCATCCAACCGCGAATTATAACCGAACATTTCATTGTGATATTTTTTCTCAGAGCCGTGTGCCCGCAGCATGCCGATAAGCCTTGCAATCTCTGCATCATTCGTTGTAACTAAACCACCATCTCCATAAGTGCCCAGGTTTTTTGTAGGGAAAAAGGAAAAGCAACCCACATCACCCATGCTTCCTAATTTCCGCCCTTTATATTCTCCTCCGAAGCCTTGGGCTACGTCCTCAATAATCTTCAAATCATGCGTTGCCGCTATGGCTTGAATCTCTTCCATGTCACAAGCATGACCGAATAAATGAACCGGAATGATCGCTTTAGTCCTAGGTGTGATAACCTTCTGCAGTTCTTTGATGTTGATATTTAATGTTATAGGGTCAATATCTACAAATATTGGATCAGCGCCCACCTGCTGTATAGCCTCCGATGTGGCGAAGAAAGTAAAGGGGGTGGTAATAACTTGATCTCCGTTGCCAATTCCAGCTGCGCGCAATCCGATGACCAGTGCATCAGTTCCAGAGTTGACGCCAAATGCATATTTTACTCCTAGATATTCTGCCGCTTCTTTTTCAAAAGCTTTTACGTTGGGACCTAAAATAAATTGGCCGGAAAATAAAACGTCTTTCACGGAAGCCAGAACTTCCTCGTGAATACTTGCCACTTCTGCGCTGGAATCAAAAATCGGAATTCTTATCATTCTCGTATACTCCTTTACACTCGGTCTTGCAGCAGCCCGTCGATGAGCTGATACTCCTGTTTACATTGGGGGCAGGATGCCTGATTTTTCAATAACTCCAACCGCTCACCACATGCACAAACCCATCCCATTTGACGAGCAGGCAATCCGGCGACTAAAGCATATGCAGGCACATCCTTGGTAACAACGGCTCCCGCAGCCACCATTGCACACTGTCCGATCGTCACTCCGCAAACAACCGTTGCGTTTGCTCCGATGGAAGCCCCTTTCTTCACCCGGGTGATGTTATAGTCATCACTTGTATTTCTAGGAAAGGCGGATCGCGGAGTTTTCACATTCGTAAACACCATACTTGGGCCGCAAAACACGTCATCTTCTAATATTACGCCCTCATACACGGACACATTGTTTTGGATTTTTACATTATTCCCAACGACAACCCCGTTGGCTATAAATACGTTCTGCCCGAAATTACAACGCTCCCCAATACGAGCACCCGGCATTACATGAGAGAAATGCCATATCTTCGTACCCTTGCCAAGCTGAGCACCTTCATCTACATATGCCGATTCATGAATAAATACGTTGTCTGACATAGAAGCCTCCTTATTTCACAGAAGCACGTTCTAGTATTTTCACTACCACCACACCGTTTCGCCCATCGGAGATCGGAATTCGTCTGGTTTCCATGCACTCAAGGAAGTGACTGCACTCGATATGGAGCGGTTGGTTCTCCCCTTCAAAAATAATCTCGCTTCCAGCATCCCTGTTAGATAGATCTGAATGGATACCTTTGTTATGAAGGGTAACCGACTGTGCCACTTCATCATAGACCAGCATGCCTTCAGTACCAATCACCGTCAGCTTTCGAACTACTTCGGGATAAAGCCATGACGTATGCAGGTGCGCCTTTACCCCATTAGCCAACGTCAAGTGTAAATAGACGTCATCCTCTATCGATGGTTGGATTACATTCTGGCCTACAGTGATCAGTTCTGTTGGCTCTTCACCTGTCAGGTAATGGAACACAGCTAGGTCATGAACACCGAAGCTCCAAAGAACATTCTCAATGGATCGTACCCTTCCCAGTTTCAAACGTTGTTGATGAAGAGTCATAACCCTTCCGATTCGTCCCGAGTCCATAACCTTTTTCATTTCCTGAATGGCTGGTTGGTATAGCAGCAGGTGTCCTACCATAATAATACGATTATGGGCTTCAGCTATACGTATGAGTTGCTCGCCGTCCTCGCTTGACAACGTCATCGGTTTTTCGATGAAAACATCCTTACCTGATAATAGACAAGCCTTAGCTAATTCATAATGAGTGAACGCTGGTGTTGCAATAACCACACCGTAAATGGTTTGATCCCCAAGAACAGCCTCAATAGCATCATAGACAGGAATAGTCGGGTATTGACGCTTTACTTCTTCACGAAGCGCTTCGCTTGCATCTACAACTGCATGTAGTGCCTCTAATTCAAAGAAAGTGCGAACCAAGTTCTTTCCCCATTGACCGGCCCCCACCACAGCTACTTTTTTCATACTTTACACCTTCTATAATCGATAAAGTTTGTTTGCTACAGGCACGTTTTTCATTGCATTTCTTGTATCGAAGATCAATCGAGCTTGCTGACCAATCATATGATAATCAAAGCTTGTATGATCCGTTGTAATGACGACAATATCAGCGGATGCCACAGCCTCTTCGGTTAATTCAATTCCTTCGTACCCTCTGCCGCGATAAGTAAATCCAGGAATATGAGGGTCACTAAACTGGACTTGGGCGCCCTTTTTCTCTAGCAGTTCCATTATGTCCAGAATCGGAGATTCCCGATAATCATCAATATCTTTTTTGTATGCTACCCCAAGTAGGAGCACCCTCGAATGCTTAATTGGCTTCGCCTCTTCATTTAAGAGGTGTCCAATACGTTCCACCACGAACTCCGGCATGCTGTTATTGATCTCACCGGCAATCTCAATCAATCTTGTATGATAGTTGTATTCCCGAGCTTTCCAAGTTAGATACCATGGATCGACTGGTATACAGTGACCACCTAAGCCAGGGCCTGGATAGAAGGCCATGAAGCCGTAAGGCTTGGTTTTCGCTGCGTCAATGACTTCCCAAACGTCGATTCCCATTCGGTCGCAAAGAATCGCCATTTCGTTGGCTAATGCAATATTAATGTTCCGGAATGTATTTTCGAGGATTTTCTCCATTTCAGCTACGGCGGGGCTCGATACCTGATGAACTTTTCCTTCGAGAACTTGTTCGTACAGCGCAGCGGCTACTGCAGTGCATTCTGGCGTAGTGCCACCGACCACTTTAGGTGTATTCTTCGTATTAAAGTGTTTATTTCCCGGGTCCACGCGCTCCGGTGAATACGCTAGGTGGAAGTCTACGCCGCATGTAAGTCCCGTACTTTCCAATATCGGCTTTACAACCTCCTCCGTTGTTCCCGGATAGGTTGTGCTTTCTAAGACTACTAACATACCCGGTCGTAAATGCTGTGCGATTGACTCCGCAGAGGATCTTACGTAGCTAATATCAGGCTGTTGGTAGTCATCGAGTGGTGTAGGCACACAAATTGTTACGACATCTACTTCATTCATCAAACTATAATCTGTAGTAGCCTGTATACGGCCATTCTTGACCAAGACCCTTAGCTCATCTTCAACCACATCACCTATATAATTAATTCCCTGGTTGACAAAGTCGACCCGCTTTTGCTGAACATCGAAACCGAAGACTTGAAAGCCCACCTTTGCCTTCTCAACAGCTAGCGGAAGGCCAACATACCCAAGACCAATAACCCCGATTCTTGCGGATTTAGACTGAATCTTTTCAGTTAAGTTCATTGGTATCAGATCGCTTTCATAAAATATTTAGTATGGTCATTAATGTAATGCTTGCTCCAGTTTCTGCTTGTCCGGAAAGTTAACAAGAACACCCGTGCCCTTATTTTGAAATACAACCATACTTCCAAGACCTACAGCCGATGCCTTCCCATTCTTTACAGCTTCGCCGATGTGCTGAATTGTTCCCGCTCCTCCATGAGCAATTACAGGAATGTTTACAGCATCTGCGACCATTTTCACGAGAGTGCAATCTAAACCGCTCCATGTGCCTTCTCTATCGATGCTTGTTACTAAGATTTCACCAGCACCTAAACCTTCAACATGAGTTACCCAATCCAGAAGGCGTATCTTCTGTCTGTGATGACCGCTGTGAGAGTAGAGTTCATAACCTTTAAAAAAGCTCTTACGAACATCAATCGAAACTACGATACTTTGCGAACCGAATACTTTAGCTATTTCTGTAACAAGCTCCGGTTTGGCATACAGCGAGCTATTGATGATGATTTTTTCGAAGCCGGTTGTAAATAATTTTTCTGCGTCTAGTAGCGAGGTAATACCACCTCCGTAAGAAAGTGGCATGAAGCACTCACTAACCAACGAAGTTAGAAGCTTGTAATTAGGCTCTCGTTTTTCTTGGCTCGCCGTAATATCAAGAATCGCCATCTCGTCAACTTCAAGCTCATTGAAGATGCGGCAAGTATTAAGAGGATCGCCCACATATTGAAACTTGTTAAACCTCTCGGTCTTAACGAGCGCAGTATCTCGCAGCAATAAACATGGGATTACACGGGTTCGCAACATCATAGATGATCCCCTTTACCTATTTGTCTACATAGCAGCGAAATTAGCTAATAGCTTCATTCCGAATTTATGGCTTTTTTCTGGATGGAATTGAACACCATATATATTGTCTCTATGAATACCTGATTCATATGTTGTACCGTATTCGGTTTTTAGCATAGAATACTCTGGGTTGTTAACCTGTACGTGATAAGAATGAACAAAATAAAAGCGGAATCCCCCAGCAAATCCATCCGTAAGTGCACATGGCTTAGCTACTTGCACCGTATTCCAGCCCATATGAGGTACTTTTAATTCCGTCTTACCGGGAAAATTGAACTTTGTCGTTTCAGCATCAATCCAACCGAACCCTTTGGAAGTCCCTTCTTCACTGCCATTTGTCAAAAGCTGCATACCCAAGCATATACCCAATAGAGGTCTCCTTTCCTCCAAGGCTTTAAAGTTTAAGATTCCCCTTAGCTTGAGTTGTTCTATATTTTCCATTGCTTTGTCGAAATGACCAACCCCGGGCAGCACCAACTTTGAAGCTTGCTCAATGATTGCGGGGTCTGATGTTGTTACTGTTTCAACACCAATCCGTTTGAACATATTAGCCACGGAACCGAGATTACCAAGACCATAGTTGACGATAGTAATCATCATGAGCTCCTCTTTTGCTGGGCAGGGTCTTTCGATGTATATTTGATGTAAAAGCTCATTGGCACTAAGCTCGCCTTCGCTAATAAGTAGAATAGCGGTCTTAGAGCTTCGAATATGGGCTTATAAGTTTCATACTCTCTATACGTTTTATTAGGAATATTCATAAGCTTTTCAAATTCAGGCTCGGATAGTCCCATCCGCTCTTTGAAATACGCTACTAAACCTTCTTCGGCATAGGGAGGCTGAAAAAAAAATGTTTCAATTGCCTCATCCCTTGGCATTAGGCCTGACCTTACTGAGGCAGCTAAGCTTAAATTGCGATTATCAATACCAAATTTTTGATAATTGTAGTATGTGTGTTGCATTGCTGTAATCCGGTTTTCTAAATGATGCCCTCCATAATACTCCCAGTCAAATTCCTTTTGAAGATACTCTCGTGCCTGTTCCTTAGAGTAATCAATATACCAGAAAGGTCTTATTTTTCTTATTCGCTTAATTAACGTCCATTTCATGAAGGAGACAAAATCCATCAAAGGATAAGTCTTCATGGGGACTTTCCCAAATTTTTCATGAATCGTTTTTATATATTTTCCATCGAAATACATGCTACCAATTGGTGCAATACCCTCTGTAACGAATGAGTGTCCCTCAATTACGTATTTTACCCCAAACTTTGAGGCAGCTCGGTACATAACCTCTGCCAATGCCAAGTCAGTGGCGGCATCCAGCTCAGGAACACCCGCTTTAATAAAAGAAAGAAAGATATCATCGGCTTCCTTGTTATCTATTACATATGTGAATAAATCAACATTTAGCTTTGTGAGAACTTTTCGAATATTCTCAGTTGCAATAGCAGTATTCCAAGTATTATCATAATGAACAGCGAGCGGTCTTAAACCCCATTCCACTACTTTAGCCAATAAGAATGAGGAGTCCGTACCACCAGAAACACCTATTACGCAATCATACTTCTTTCCTTTTCCATCCTTCTTTATTTGCTCAATGATACTTTCGAGTGTCTTTCGCCCTTCCGGCTTCCCCGTTTTATATTGCTCTGATAATTCATCCATGGTATGACAATAACTGCAAACCCCTTGTTCATCAAAGGAAATACCGTAAAGAGTCTCGTCATAAATGCATCTGCTGCAGATCTGCAGTAGCTTCCCATCTTTATTAATAGTAGACGGCATTTGCTAAATCCCCCCCAAATTTTCCTCGGACACTTTTTATCACCGTGTCAGCCGTACACCTTTCTTCATTTTCAAATTGAACATCCTTTACTAGCAATGCTCCATCACTTACTAAGACAATAACGCCTTTGTCGGGTAAAATCTTCACGATTTTTCCTGTGATAACTCCTACATACTTTGGTAACTGTATGATTTCCGCTGACCAAATAAACAACTTCTTTTGATTGTAAAATGTAAAAGCACCCGGAAAAGGATACGTAACTCCCCTTATAAGGTTATATATGGATTCTACATTTTCCCTCCAATCAATTTGGCCATCTTCTGGAGATCTGGCACATGTATACGTTGCATCATCATGATTTTGTGGAATCCTGTCCACTGTACCATTATTAAATTTCACTAGTATTTCCGCAAACATCTCGCGAAATAAGCTATAGCATTTCTCCAGCACTTCATTAATATCCTCATGAAGACCGATATAGAATTTACGTTGATTCACGATATCCCCGCTATCCATTTCTCCTTCCAAATGGAAGAAAGTAATGCCAGATTCCCTCTCACCATTGATGACTGCCCAATTAACAGGGGCAAAGCCACGATATTGAGGTAAATATGAAAAATGACAAGCTACACTAGCTTTTTGGGCAAGTTTGAGAATATTTTCGCTAATTAGTCTTCTATAACCAAAAACAAAAAAGTAATCTACTTGAATTTTTGATAATTTCGAATAATATTCCGTACTTTGATTACTATAAGAACAGGAAATATTATGCGACATACACAACTCGGTTATTAGATCATAATACTTCTCGATTTCATGACGATGTTCCTTTTCAATAAAAACATGACTAATTGTTGCGTCGCTTTCAAGCAATGTTTTAAGTGCAATGTATCCTATTTTAAATCCAACGAAGAGTACGCAGTTCACTATAATCCACCTCGCTCATCTAACCGAATGACCTCAAAACAGTGGAGTACCAATCCAAAGTTATTCTTAATCCAGTATCGAAATCAAACTCCGGTGTAAAGCCTAGAATATCCCTTGCCAACTCCGAGGAGGCACATAAATTTCTAACGTCTGATTTTCGCTCAGTTCTACGCTCAATCTCCCCAGTATATCCGAAATAATTGCAGATCCTGTCGATCAGATTATTAATAGATATATCGGTGCCGGAGCCGAGATTAATAATCTTCCCTCTTGAAGAGGGATTGTTATACGCCAGAAGGAGCGCTCTTACTGTATCCTTAACAAAAATGAAGTCTCTCGTCTGTTCCCCGTCTCCCTCAATGATCGGCGGCAATCCATTAGCGATACGCTTGGCGGTTAATGGAATGATTGCAGCCAATGCCCCTTCCGTATTTTGTCTTGGCCCGTAGTTATTAAAGGGTCTAATGATGGTACAATCAATATTTTCTGTATTGTAAAATGACTGAACCATGAGGTCAGCCGCGGCTTTCCCAGCTGCGTACGGAGTAGTTGGGTGAAGCGGATGGTTCTCATCCATAGGGGAGTATTGAGCAGTACCATAAGCCTCAGAGGACGAAACATGGATCAACGTTTGGTAGCATCCAGATTTAATCAGCTCAAGCAATACATTTGCTATTTCAACATTAACCATATAAGCATCAAATGGGTTAAAAAAAGAATAGTTTAACGCGATTGTAGCGAGATTAAATACAACATCAATTCTTTCTTTTTCTATAATGGATCGAACCACTCCAAAATGCCTTGCATCATCTCGATAAACTACAAACCTTTCATCTCGGGAAGCATCTTGAATATTCTCCGGTTTACCCAGAAAAAAATTGTCAAG
This sequence comes from Paenibacillus silviterrae, assembly GCF_030167925.1. Classification (GTDB taxonomy): domain Bacteria; phylum Bacillota; class Bacilli; order Paenibacillales; family NBRC-103111; genus Paenibacillus_G; species Paenibacillus_G silviterrae. Next base: position 4,079,563 of record NZ_JASKUT010000001.1, on the reverse strand, counting down.
CACGACTACCCTTCCCGCCCCTTGTTCCAATAGAAGGTCACATAGATGGCTTCCGATAAACCCGGATCCACCTGTGACCAAAACGTGTTTTCCATATACTTTTACCATCGCAGGTACCTCCGCATCATTCATTTTATCAAAGCAGCTCTTCTTTCATCCTTGAAATCATATCAATAACGTGATATTGATCCTCATCAGACATTTGAACGTAGAGGGGTAATGTGATAGATAACTTATCACATGCATAGGAGACAGGAAAATCTTCTGGCTTGTATTGATATGCTTCGCGGTAATAGCCTAGCAAATGGACCGCATGCGTGCCTTGCCTTGTAGAAACACCTTGCTCCTCAAGTCGAGTTAACAATGCGTTTCTAAATTCGCCAGCTGCTTCAATTGTATCCATCTCTAGTTTCTCACGATCCAACATACAAACGTAGGATTGATACGTATGATAGTAGTTCTGAGGAGCCCTCGGTGCAATGAGGAAGGAAGCACTCTTGGCTACCAATTGATTATAAAGCAAAGCTCTGCGGTTTCTTTCTTCTAACAACCAATCAAGCTTCTTTACTTGTACCAGTCCTAAAGCGGCCTGCATGTCATTCATGCGATAATTATACCCGACTTCATTGAACTCGGGTAATAGAAAGCCTTTTCCATTATGACGCTGATCGGCAGACACAGATGCACCATGACTCCTAAGAATCCTCATTCTTTCTGCAATCTCATCATTATTGGTTAAAACCATTCCACCTTCCCCCGTTGTAATAGATTTACGGGGATGAAAGCTCAAGCATGAAACGTTACCAAAGCTTCCTTGATGTGTATTACCAATTTTCGCCCCTACTGCACAAGCTGAATCTTCTAATATACTAATCCCGAATTCATTAGCAATGTTATTGAATGCCTCCATATCGGCACATAGCCCAAACTGATGGACAACAACAATTCCCCAAAGAATATTTCCATTCAATTTATTTTGTAGTTTACCGTCTATTAAAAAGTATTGATTATGAATCAATTGACGAACGTTTGCAGAATTTATATTGTACGTATCCTCACACACATCCACCAGGACAGGTTCCGCACCAGTCATTTTGATTGAGTTGACTGTTGCTACGAATGTGAAAGAGGGCGCTATCACATCCATTCCGGCCTGAACACCCAGAGCAACCATCGCAAGATGGAGGGCCGTTGTACAAGAAGTGGTTGCGATACCATGACGAACACCCTCATGAGCAGCTATTGCCTTCTCAAATTCTGTAACTTTGGGGCCCTGCGCAACCCAACCGCTTTCTATCACTGCACTTACCGCATCCTTCTCTTCCTGTGTAAAGTGCGGAATTATTACGGGGACTTTTCTCATCATTAGCACTTCCTCATGTTATTCATTGCGTTCTCAAGTAAATTCATTACCCTAAGAGAATGATCTGGTCCAGTTAACGAGGGTATTTTTTTTTGCGCACATTCTATAAAGTGCAATATACTATTTCTTAAAGAATCTTCATACTTAATATTCGGTATGAAGATATCCCCAGTCCTGGTTTCTACCTCATAATTACCGTATTCCTCGTAGCTCGTTACATCGAAGCCATGGTCATATATCGTTAGTTTTTCCGTCACTTTGACGTCATCAAAAATTACCATTTTCTTGGAACCAGCGATCATTGTACGTCGTTCCTTTAATGGTGAAACCCAACTCGATTTAATATGTGCAATAAAGTCAGGATACTTCAAAGTCAGGTACGTTATCGACTCCTGTTTGCCATACAGCGCCTGCCCTAGTGCTGATAGCTCATTTGGCTTAGTACCATCAGTTAAATAATCAATAACTGCAATATCATGAACTGCAAGGTCTAACATCGCATTGACATCTTTACGTATTGGACCTAAATTAATTCTTGAAATATCAATATACATGAGCTGACCAATTTCTGCATTATCAATCATTTTTTTGATATACCGAATAATGGGATTAAAAACCATAATATGGTCACAATGTACGATCAAACGTTTTTGCTCCGCTAATATTTTAATATTTTCGGCTCTCTCTACAGAGGAAGCGATAGGCTTTTCTATAAAGCAATGCTTTCCTGCCTGAAGTGCATCTTTGACTACTTGGTAGCTAGGTTCTGTTTGGATAGCAATAACAACAGCGTCAACTTGAGGATTCGAGATAAGCGTTTTATAATTATCCGTGTATAACGGTACCCTGTCGCCATACAAGGATTTCGCCCGTTCGAGTCGCGAGTGATTCATTTCACAAATGCCAACTAACCGGACAGCATTGATCTCCATAATATTTCTGGCAAGATTTGGTCCCCAGTAGCCATAACCGATAAGTGCAATATTCATGTCACTCGCTCCTCTCAAGCTTACATTGTGAGCAGACCCCATACTCTAACTTATGGCCACATTTGCACACATAACCCACGATTCTAGCAGGATTGCCGACAACCAAGGCATATGGAGGGACAGTTCTTGTCACGACACTTCCCGCTCCGACCATACAATATTCCCCTAACTCCACACCACATACGATGGTTGCATTCGCACCGACCGAGGCACCCTTTTTTATTACGGTGTTATGAACCTTCCACTCTTTATTAAAGGATCTCGGATAGAAGTCATTGGTAAAGGTTGCGTTGGGGCCGACAAAAACATCATCTTCAATAGTGACTCCATGATATACAGACACACCATTTTGTATTTTTACTCCATTACCTATGGTAACCTCATAATCGATATATGTGTCTTTACTGATAATGCAGTTGGAACCGATAATCGCATTTTCACGTATTTGACTATTGATCCACACCTTTGTCCCCGAACCGATGCGAGCTTGCTGGGATACATAAGCAGACTGATGAATATATATATTCTTTTCCATAAAACTCGTACCCCCTTATCCGTTATACAGTAAAGTCATTTATTACACCCGTCACTCTAGCAAGCTCTTCCTCGGAAAGGAATGGATGGACAGGTATGGAAACCACCTCATTTTTGATCCGGTCCGTAACAGTGAAATTAGATTGGAAATGGAATTTTTTATAACACTCTTGCTCAGGTATGGATAGTGGATAAAAAATTCCTGACCCAATTTGATGTCGATTCATATGGTCAATGAAACGATCCCTACTATAATTTCTAATTCTTAGGGTAAATTGATGGTATACATGTCCTTCAATTAGTCCCGGCTTAATAATTTGATCATTTGTTATGTTCTCCATGTAATATGCAGCATTCTTATAGCGATTATTATTCATCGTTGGCAGTTTTGCTAATTGACACAAACCTATTGCAGCAGCGATGTTTGTCATGCGGTAATTAAAACCAATCGATTCATGATAATATCGAACTTTCATTCCATGACTAATTAATAAACGCGCGTTCTCAGCTACGTAAGAATGATTTGTTAACACCATGCCACCTTCACCCGTCGTCATGTTCTTGGTTGGGTAAAAGCTAAAGGCTGCAGCATCTCCAAATGAACCGATTCTTTTGTTATTCCATGTAGCCCCATGAGCTTGGGCGCAATCCTCAATAAGCATAATATTATACTTCTTAACTATTGCTTGTATCCTATCCATGTCACAAGGTCGCCCAAACAGATGCACAATTAATAGTGCTTTAATCCCGCTTTGTTCATTGAGACACTTCTCTACTTGCTCAAAATCAAGTGTAAAGGTATTCTCATCTATATCAGCAAAAACTGGGGTAGCCCCCACGTATAGGATGGCATTCGTTGAAGCTATAAAGGAATAGGGTGTAGTAAGCACCTTATCCCCAGGACCAATGCCAAGTGATCTGAGAGCTACTTCAAGAGCTGTCGTTCCCGAGGTAGTCGCAATCCCGTAATCAGCCCCGATGTATTTAGAAAACTCCTCCTCAAAATGCTTTACTACATCCCCGCAAGCAATCATTCCAGAGTCCATAACTGCGTTCACTGCTGCCTTTTCTTCTTCTCCAAGCGACACTTTTGCTATATAAATCATGACGAATGGTCCTTCCTGTCGAAAAATATCATTTTGTAACTATATTTTTATATCGGTTCTTAAAGCAGCTTTTTTTATCACTATAAGAGTTAAAAGCCTAACTTCCGTTTTACGGATAATTAGGCTATCGTTGTCTCTAAAAATAATAAACATTCCCAATCTTTACAAGAATCCCAAGGAGCACTCACTATATATAACCATGCTCCTTGGTAGGATATACTATTAAATTCTTGCAAGTATATCTGCTAGAAATTTCTCAGCTTCTTCAACGAAAACGTGAGGTTCTAACAATTGAGGATTTAGTCTTCGTTTATCTTGAATTGTACTTGGATCAATAATTACCTGCTGTGTTAAAATGTACAGATTGCGGAAATCCCCAATTGCAGGAAAAATAATACTGCAATCTTTGTAGAACACTCCTGGAATCAGATATCCAATTTCCTCTGGAGACATAGGATATTCGTTTCTTTCATAGAAGGATATCAATGGAACGTTTGCATAATATGCTTCCGCGATAGTTAACCCGCCGCCTGTCGGAAATGAATTTAAAAATAAATCGCAACTTTTCAAGTATCCTGTAGCATCTGGATCAAAATCAATTAGAAATATCTTTTTATCTTTAATTAATTGTTCAGGAATCCAGTCCTTATATCTCTCATAAGTGCAGCCAAAAACGACATAAGTGACAGGGTTTTCAGTAATAACCCGTATCACAAAATCCCAAAAGGATTTGTTATTAAATAACACTTCACGACCAATGGAAATCATTATTTTATCTTGAACTCTAATATCTAGCTTTTCACGAATATTGAAATTCTTGTTGATTTTTTGAGTATCTATTGGCCACGGTGTAGTAAATATACTTTTACCGGTTACTGTTTTATCATCCGTTATATAATAGAATAAAAAGTCTAATTTTTCGTCTAAGAAAGGTTCACTTTGTTGTAGTACTACTCTACCTAGTGTTTTACTAAATTTTTTGATCATAGGATATAGTAAGATATTTATAGGAGCAAAATAGAATGTTTGAAAAAAAGAAACGTCAGGTCTAATTCCATCAAAATAAAAAGTGATTTCTTCAAGACGTTCTTCATATAATGCTTTTTCAGGAATGAAATATTCTATTTCGTGTTCATCAAAAAATTGAATGGTCTTTTCGTAATGATTAAACTCAGCTTTGGTTAGTACTGAACAGACATAATATTTAAACTGTTTACTTCTACTATTTTCTAGGAATTTTATGAAAAACTGAGTAACACTTTGTTCAAAATCTAATCCATGGAGTATAATCATAACTTTTGTAAATTCTCTATTGCTTGTATCTTCATATGAATTAATACTTTGTTTATTTTGAAACAACTCTTCGCTTATTTGTAGCATTTTCTCATATGGACGAGGAGTTAAATACTTAAACCTATTATAATTCGAAAATTTTCGGTATAAATTATTATAAAAAAATCTAAACCGCGGGGTGATTGGTAAATTGCTACTCATGAACCAGCTTTCTAGATTATTGACAAATTCTTCTTCTTCCTTGTTTCTTAACAAATGATTAAAGTAATTTTCTGTGTTTAGCAAGTTGTCCGGGTTAGTCATAAATATACGCTTTGCAATATCTAGTGTATTAATTTGCGATATATTTCGAAAAAGATCTTTTATTCTGTCCAACTGTTTTTCTAGTGAATAATTGTTCTCGATAAACTTTCTATACTTTGTTGAGTTGTACTCGTGTTTAGTAATTAAGCTAACGCAATCCCCCGGTGTATTCCAAATATATTCAGCAGTGTAAATCTTCCTGGCACCAACAAAATTATGAATCAAAGGTTGAATACCTTTAGCCATTGCTTCCATAATGCCTACGGGCATCCCCTCTAATACGCTGCTAGATAGGATATATTGTTTATCTTCTAACCAACCATTAACATCAGCCTGCCAACCATCAAAAATGACATTATGCTTTAACCCAAGTTCATCAATCATTTGCCTAAAATAAAGTACATATCTCGGATCTTGAAATTGACCTGCAATATAAAGTTTATATCTCGAATCCTGATCATATATGGCCTTAAAGGCCTGCAATAACATCATCGGTCCCTTTTTATAATTGATGTATCCGACATATGCTATATTGTATCCCTTTTTTCTGTCAGTAAATGAAAACTTTGAAATATCAATTCCGTTTGGTATTACAGCGGTTTGAAGTTTACTTAATGAGGATTCTTGCTCAAGAACGTAATCCCTAATATGCTCAGCAACAAAAATTACTTTATCAATATTAGGCCAATTAACCTTTTTTATATATTCAGTAAATGCCTCATAGCTATGCAAACGGCATAATATTTTCTTATTAAAGTCCTTTTCCTTTTTACTTGCATAAATTACTAACTCATCACACCATTCAAACCAACATATATCAGCCCAGTCCATCCCTTGATCTATTTGCTCGGTAGAATTAACCAAAATTTTCTTCACTCTATATTCACTTTCAAGCCCAGAAACAATAGCATCAATAAAATTATCTAAGCCAGGTTTGCAAAATATCGCCACCCTCTGCTTTTCTATTATATTATCAACTGTTTTTTTTAGATTTAATATAGCACTTTGGGCAGCATCTTTCTCGAGTTCGTTTAAAACATAATTAGCATCTAGGTAAAAATCATATGCTTCTTGGTAATTTTGTAATAGCTCATTAATATACGCTAAGTTAAACAAAATATTCGCATTAAATGGGTACTTAACCAAGGCATTTTGCAATAAAACCTTTGCATTCAACAAATCGCCTTTATAAACATGTATTACTGATTTCGTGGTTATTAACCATTGGTCCTCCTCAAACCTAGAACTATATTTATCTAAAATGTCTTCAGCTTCCTTTACAAAACCTTTGTTTATCAGGTTTTCAACCTTATGTTTTAATTGCTCGTTAGGATTAGCTGTCATAGTTTTCTCCTTACTAAAAGAAACAAATTTAATCATTTTTTAGCATATTCAATACATAACTTTTCAACAATGTTGAAAAATGTGGATATTCATTGGTGGCTTCTAATATATATTTGTGGAAATTTCGTGTATCTCCCTTAAGAAAACAGTTATTCGCCAGATACATTATACAAAAAAATTTATCATCATTATTCGTTAACGTTTCATACGTAATCCTAATCCGCTCTAAATTATACAAACAAGTAATATATTCAATACCTTTATTAACGTAAATTAAAAATTTATTAAATAAATCAGCATCTATAAAATCGATATTATTGTTCTTTTCAATGGAGCGAAGCAGCATTATATTTGCAATAGATATATATAATCTTAAATTTTGATAATCTGGAATGTTCAGTTCATTACTAAGTATATTAACGAATAGTTCTTCCTTATTTTCATGTTCAACTAAGTGAATTACTATATTTTTTACAGTTTGGTTGTCATATTGTTTTAATAACTTCTTAATATCCCCAAAGTTAATAAAGAATATCATTAACTCAATAACTTGCTCTCGGGGCAAATCATTTAAGCTAAATTTATTCAAAAATAACGATAACCATCGTTGTTTTTCTTTAATTTCACTAGCAGTCCGAAGTTTATTTAATAGAGCATAATTATTGTCAGCATTAGAGAACACTTCTTCAATTTTTGTTCTTTCTACCATTGTTATATCTTTTTTGAGAATTTCTAATTGGGTTATAAATAAAAGCTTTTCTTCATTGGATAAAGCCATATATGTCTCATACAAACTATTGTAATCGAGAATATAGAATGCTACCTTAATTAATAAATTGTATTTAAGGCTATTATTACTAACATGTCTTATATACTCAAAGAACTGTTTATTTATTGAACTTGAACTATCAGCCTTTTCAAGATTTTTTCTTTGATAAATAATCGTGATTACTCTATCCAAAGAAGTATTATAAGAAGGCTCGTCTAACGAGTATAGTTCGACAGAATCCTTTGACGTTTGCTTTATTTCTTTATTCCAATATTTCACTGCAATGTTTAAGTATTGAATTAAGGTTTGAATACCTTCTTGCGTTCTATTCAGTAAGAGCTGCGCGTGACCCTTAAAGAAGCATAAATCTAAACTGTTCTTTTTATAATTCATGCCTTCATCACAGATTTGAATGGTTTCATTATATCTATTAACATTAAAGCTCATACGTGCAAATTCACCAAACACATAGTAATGTTGGACAATTAGATTTTTATTTTTTTTCATTAGAGTATGATATGCATGCTTCACCTCTTTATAGGCTGATAAAAAATCTTGCGTCATAGCATACGATCTGCTTAGTTGAAAGCGATAGTATATATTATCTGGATCCTTTTGCAATTCCTTTTTTAAAATGGCCGCAGTGCGTTCAAACTTTTTGTTCATTAATTGTTTATCTTCATTTACATAACCATAATGCATTAGCCATATTTCCGTTTGTAGAATAGGTTCTCTAAATAAGGGTTGATTATGAACTGACCCTTCGTATTTGAAGGAACCGTCATTTTTAAATAACCTTTCCTGAACATGATTAATAAATTTTTGATTATTTACAGAAACTAAATTTCTCTCTTTGACTTGGACAGTATTATATTTATTTAACACATCACTTTCGAATAAATCAGATACAATCTCGGGTGTCTCTAATTCTTCGTCCGCATCTATAATGAAAATCCATTCCCCGACAGCATAAGAAATTGAAATATTTCTCATTGAGGAGAAATTTCCATTCCATTCATGGTAATAGACCCGATCTGTATAACATTTGGCAATATCAACAGTCTTATCTTTAGAACCGGTGTCAACAATTATTAGTTCAGTATATGGTTTGTCTAGTAGCAAGGAGAGACTATCTAGGCATCTGGGTAGATTCTTTTCTTCATCCTTTACTATCATACAAATACTTAATTTCTTAGTCATGTATTATACATCCATCCCAATATGTTAATAAAGGTTTAATTTCAAACTTTAAGATATCTGCTACATAAATATAATCCTGATCCTCAAACTTGTTTAATAACATTTCCACCTTCTCATTAAATAATGCAACGTCAATTTCTACTTCTTTATTTTGAGATAAAATAACCATACTCTCTGTTAATACAGATAAGTCCTCAATCCAGAAAATAAGTCTATCAACATCATCACTCTCAAGGTCATTACAAATTTCATCTATTCTTGTAATCAGATTTTGAATTAAAAATTTAAAACTAGATTTAAGTTCAGCCAACTCACTTCTCATAATCATATCCCCGTTCTTAAAAAAGGCCGACTAATTAAATTAGCCGGCCCTTTTTATTTTATTTACTAACCTTCGATTAACGAAGTAGTTGCAGTACGCCTTGTGGCTGTTGATTAGCTTGTGCAAGCATTGCCTGAGCAGCTTGAGAAAGAATTCCGTTCTTCGTGGACTCCATCATTTCCTTCGCCATGTCTACATCACGCACACGAGACTCTGCAGCTGTCAAGTTCTCGGAAGAAGCACCCAAGTTATTAATTGTGTGTTCCAAGCGATTCTGGAATGCCCCCAGCTTAGAACGTTGTGCAGAAACATCCTCAATTGCCTTGTTAATTGCAGAAATAGAAGCTTCTGCAGCACCCGCGGATGTTACCTTCACAGAACTCACTTTCAGAGCACTAGAACTCATGTTCTCAATGGATACATTCATAGTCTGAGAGGAGTTTGCCCCGATCTGATAAGTCAAGGAAGTATCAGTGTTATCTTCTACCGCCACCCGCTGTGTAAGCGTAGCTTCCTTGCCGATGTCTTCAGTTCCCAACGCACCGATTGTAACAGAAGATTGACCAACTGTTATAGCGCCTCCAGTAGCAGCAACACTCGCTGTAGTTGTTGCTCCTGTTTGATCAGTAATAGTTACTGTGTAAGTAACTGCACCAGTATTTGCACCGGTAATCTTAACGTTGTACGACGAGTCAGCAGAGATTGTTGTACCAACAGCAACTGCTGTAAATACAGTTTTATCAGAAACTTCATTAAAGGTTGTGGATTGAGCTGCGTTATTAACACCGCTCAGGTTGCCATTGAGAAGTTTCTTCGTATTGAACTCGGTTGTATTAGCGATACGATCGATCTCTTGAATCAATTGGTCAACTTCTTTTTGAAGTTCTGCACGGTCTGTATCGGTATTCGTATCATTTGCCGATTGTACTGCCAGCTCACGCATACGCTGCAGGATGGAGTGAGTCTCGTTCAATGCACCCTCAGCTGTTTGGATCAAAGAGATTCCGTCTTGAGCGTTCTTGGAAGCCATGTCCAAACCACGAATCTGGCCACGCATTTTCTCGGAAATTGCCAAACCTGCTGCATCGTCGCCGGCGCGGTTGATACGAAGGCCGGAAGACAGTTTTTCCATGGATTTGGATTGTGCTCCTGCTGCAGTGTTCAGTTGACGGTGAGTGTTAAGAGCTGCGATATTGTGGTTAATTCTCATTGTTATACTTCCTCCCTGAAGTTAGATAAAACCCACATCCATGTGGATTTGATATAGTGAGGTACTTAAGGACCTTTAGGTCGGCCGCCCTAGGTCCCGTTCCCCTATGATACATATATCGTCGAACCTTGGGAGAAAGTTTATAGCTTCTCAAAAATATTTTATGTTCCTTTTTTCTTCAATAGATGTTTCAACTGATCCGGCTTTAAGGCAGTTTTAGATGCTTCTTCATTCGACTGCTTCACCATCTCGTAGAGCTCTTTCCGATAGACCTGCATATGCTTCGGAGCTTTGATGCCAAGACGAACGACATCCTTCTCTACGCTTACAACGATTAATTCCACTTGATCACCAATCATAATGGATTCTCCTACTTTTCTTGCTAGGACCAGCATATGAGGTTCACCCCTTCGTTTCCGTGTTGGTGGAATGTATCAAATCCGAAAGCATATGACGAGTCGTGTAATTGGACTGGTGCAGCACAATTTGTTTGCCCGAGCGCTTCTTTGAATTGATAATCACTGGTGCCATTAGATTAACTGTAGCTGTGTCAAAAGAGTCACGAATGGTTAGGATACTCCATACCTCCACATCCTCGGGAGCTTCGATTTCAAGCTCCTCCTGTATCTCATGGTCGAGGTGAATATCATATAATGGATAGATGTGAAAAGGATTTACTACAATGAAATGAATCATCTCTTCATCCACAGACTGCAAGTAGGCAAACGGCAACTCAGGGTCAATAGGTAGTAGCGTAAACCGATGTAATTCAACGAACCCTGGAATTCCTTCCGGGAAATTAATGATTTGTTCTTCCGTAATCGTCATTTCACCTAAGCTTGAAGTATTTATTGTGATCATGAGTAACACTCCTTATTTACATATGGCAATTAAAAAAATCGAAGCTATAGATTTTAAGATCTATAGCTTCATGATAGCACATATTAAATTTTTATATCCATATTCGGAGGGATGATTTCCACTTTAGGGTATTGAGCCATATAGATGTCCCTTTTCCCCAGATGATATTGTATATCCGCGGGATTCATCTCGATGTTCTTTTGGACTCTTGCTTCTTCTACCTGAATGTTCACTTCCGTCGGCTCATAGCGAATATCGATATTATCAAAGGATGCAGGACCCATATACATGAACTGATAGTTATCGACATCCTTCGTACTTTCTCTTGCTAAACTTGCTATCACATTCTCACCTGTGTGAATGGCAGCCATTCTGTTGCCTTGAGCTACCCTATTCGCTATTCCTTCCAGTGCAATTTGTTTACAGGTGGAATAAATACGGCTCATTGATTCTAAATGATTCCCGACCCCTAGTGCATCATGCCAAGCACTGTTATCAATGATAAGCTGTCCAGGACCTGATTCAATTTGAAGTCTCCCTGGAATCGTCTTAAGCTCGAATGTTGCTTTAGGTTGCTTCATTTCTAGACGCCCAGGGTCAGCATCAATACTTAATCTTGCTGGTGTCTGCCGTATTTGTATCTGGGGAATAGTCATATAATGATCCCTCTAACTCATCTTAGAAAGTCAACTAAGGTTGCACTGATAATCTTAGATCCAACCGATAATGACGATTGATACACATTCTCATCCATCTTGAGGTTCGTGATTACCTCGGCTACATCTGCGTCCTCTGTTTTTGTCTGTAGTGTTTTTAAATTCACATTAACGTCACTCAAACGGGATTGCGCCAACTCCATACGGTTCATCTTAGCGCCAACGTCAGCTCTGGCCTCAAGAAATTGATCATTAGCCTTATCGATTCGAGCAAGCAACGCACTAACCTCATTAGTCAGACCTGCTCCCAAGGCAGCAGATAAGTCCTTCATCACACGAAAAATATTATCGTTCGTACCAGGTGCATTAATGTCGTCAGGTGTACCAAAAACGGATTCCCCTGTCTTATTCGCTGCAATTTGAACACCAACACCGATGTTAAACTTAAGTTCGTTTCCGTCAGGTTTATCTGTGGCAGCATTCGCTTCGGTGTAAGGAGCTTTATCAGTCATCTGTCCATTAAAGATATAACGGCCATTGAACTGACTGTTACCAATACTCACCATCTGGGAGTACAGTTGTTCCACTTCGCTCTTAATGGAGTCTAGAGCTTGTTGCGGGTTTGTACCGTTAGCACCAGCAACAGCCAATTCACGAACACGTTGAATAACACTATTAGCTTGTCCCATCATGGTATCCGTATAATCTAGTAAAGACATCGCGGCATCCAAATTACTTTCGTATTGTTCATTGGCTGATTGTTCGCTTCGGTAACGAAGGGAAAACGCCATACCCACAGGATCATCAGATGGTCTATTTATTTTTCTGCCTGTTGATAATTGTTCCTGATTGTTCTGCATACGTGTCAAATTAGTATTTATATTTCGAAGGAGCTGGCTATTCAGCATACCTTGAGTTACACGCATCGACATCAGAACACCTCCCACCTAAACTTCGTTACTTATTGATTATCTTCCTACAAGCCCCATACTATTAATAACCTTATCGAGCATTTCATCAAAAGTGGTTAACGCACGTGCCGCTGCATTGTATGCATGCTGGAATTTAATCATATTGGCCATCTCTTCATCCAATGATACTCCACTGACCGCCTGTCTTTGTGAATCAACCTGGTTCACAAGAATTTGTTGGTTCGTCGCTTGGCGGTCTGCCTCCTGCGATTGCACCCCCAATTGTCCTACGATGGAGCGGAAGAACTCATCAAACGTTCCATCCGTTAATACAGGTCTCCCGGTTGAATCCGGGTCAAAACTCACACGCTTATTCCGTACGTCAGCAAGCAGAAGTGCCATATCATTGTTCCCCTTAACAACTTTAGGGGTTGTGCCATCCATATACACGCGAGTTGAAGTGGAGATATTAGCAACATTAGCTACGATATCAGGGTTCACCGTTACGCTGGCAGCAGTGAATTCACTGGTACCTTCTTTTAGAGAGAAGAATGAAACCCCCGATTTCAATGGTTCTGAGGAGGAATATCCGAGCTGATGCAGGCCATTAAAGCCCTTAACGATAACATCGGTACTATCCCCTAACGTTCGATCCTCAATGGAACCAGCGAAATTCTTTGTTTCCGTAGTACCATCTGCTTTCACTAGCGTCATCGTAGTGCCTGCCGGAATGACCATTCCTTTCGGAAGCGTTACCTTCATGTCACCGGTTACCATCGTTTTCAGCATGTTATCTAACTGGTATTGATAATTAGCAACGTTATAGTCACGAGAGTGAATCATTCCGTAGATCTCGCCACTGTTTAATGTCCCCGCCTCCGCGGCAGACTGTACCAAATCGGATGTAAGAACCGTTGTTACCGTATTACCCGAGACTAACTGCGTGGTACCCATATTTACGGTATAGCCTCGGTCATTCTCCGTATACGTGATATTCGCGATCTTGGAGAGCTCGTCCATCAATAAATCTCGCTGATCGCGTAGATCATTCGCATCGTTACCAAGACCCTCGATACGGAATATTGCTTCGTTTAACTTGGCTATTTGAGATACCTTCTGATTCGCATCTGTTACTTTCACTTCGATGTTTTCTGTCAAGTCTCTCGACAAATCTGACAGTTGACGCGAGGTTTGATTGAATGCATCCGTCATAGCTAAAGCTCGCTCTTTAACCAAAACACGGGCCGTTGTGTTTTCAGGGGATTTACTAAGCTCTTCCCATGCGTTCCAGAACCCTTCGATCGTTTGACGAATTCCTGTATCCGAAGGCTCATTAATGATCGCTTCCAGCTTATCCAAAGTATCTTTTCGGACACTCCATTCACCTAGACTTTTATTTTCGTTGTGCATTTGGTTATCGAGAAATCTCTCACGTATCCTCGTAATCTGATCAAACTCCACACCCTGCCCCATCTGGCCAGGGACGTTACTTCGCATAAGCCCAGGGTATTCAATTGGACGAGAGGCCACCATATTGACCACTTGACGGGAGTAACCCTTGGTATTAGCATTCGCAATATTATGACCTGTCGTCGTTAATGCAGCCTGTTGAGTAAACAAGCTTCGCTTCGATATTTCAATTCCGCCGAATGTGGAACGCATGAATGTGCTCCCCTTCCTACCGTATCACTAGAATCTTATGCCCTTGTATCAAAGAGCCCCTGCCGTTTTGGAGCGTTACTTTGCAGCTGAGGATTTTGGTAAAGCACGTCGTCCTCCGGTGGACCTACAATTAAATCCAATGAATAATTAACAAAGGCGAGCGAATGCTGAATTAACTCTTGATTTAACTGATTCAAATCTCTCAACTTCCGTATCGTACCCATAAGTTGCTTCTGTGCGTCCGTCAGCTGCTTCTTCTCTTCCACGTTAAAAATGATCTTCGTCAGGTCCCCAACCGTTACCCGAGGATTCGGCTTATAGCCCTTCTCCATTAGGAATTCCCCGATCACCTCGACGCGACGCTCATCCAACTCTCCGATTTGTTTAAGCAGCTTATTCTCCTTTGTCACGATCTGGGTTAACTGTTCCACCTGATTGTTAATGAGCACATGCTTCTTCTGCTCAGCCAGTTCTAGTAGCGTGTTGTGAATTTCGTTCAAGGCCGACATGGTCTCTAACAGAGCTTGAAAAGACAAGGCTCATTCACCTCTTCGTTTGTTATTTCAAAAACGGGAACAGCTTCTCCACGAGCTTCTTCGTATCCACATGATATGTACCTTCAGCAACCGACTTCTTCAGCGACTCGATCTTCTCCGAGGAAGCCGCTCCTTGCGTCTCCAGCAGCTCCTTGGCTTCATTCGAAATATGCACTTGATCCAGCTTGCCCTTCTTGCCGTTAACATGCTGCTGCTGAGCGTCCTGCGTCTTCTTATATTGATTGACGGCTCCGATGTGATTCGGTCCATTAATCTTCATCATTCCCACCTCATCCGACACAAATAGTAAACCCACCGTAAAAGCGTTACTACTTTTATCGGTGGGCTCTATTCAAAAGTTTATATGTAATTATGATAACAATTTCTTACTTGTCATGCAAACGATCCTTGATCTGGAAGCTCGGGCCGCGATTAGCCTGGTTCGCCTGTCTTTTCTGCTGATCCTCCTGCAGGTTCGATACATCCTTCGCGAGACGAGAACGGCACGGCTCACAGATCGTTCCCTCACGAATGGACGTTCCGCACACCTCGCAACCAAAAGACATGTTCGGGTTGTGTTTAATGGAAATGCGCCCTTCGCGGATAAACTTCGTGATCTGAGTGACAGAAACCTCTGTGGCTTCGCTGAGCTCTTGTAGAGAGCACTGTTTATTCTCCCGCAAATACTTTAGACACTTTTCGTATTGCTGCTCGATGTCCTTTATACAGTTAGGGCAAACCCCGTAATGATTCTTCATAAACACCTTGCCGCAGCGATAGCAGTTGGCGACATTCAAACTCATTTCCGTAACCCCTTTCTATATTTCCTGCGCCTGGACTAGATGTATAATTCTAGTTTACTGTATCTATCGGCATTTTGCATGTGATTTTTTTGTGGTATCCTTCACAGTCTCGATTGCCAATTACCGAGCCCAGTTCAATCCATATACATCAATCGCCGGAAAATGCTCCTTCACCACCCGCGCACATTCATTTAGCGTGCTTCCCGTTGTGTAAACGTCATCCACGATATAAAGCTTTATTCTAGAATGCTGCCGCAATAATCGTTGTATCCCTTCCATGCCCGCCGGTTTAAGCCTAAAAACACCGCGCATATCCTCCACCCGCTCCGCACGTGCCTTCAGACTTTGCTTATTCGTATGACGGTTCCGTTTGAATAGCGGCAGCACCGGGATTTGGGCCCGCTTACCTAGTTCTATGGCCAGCTGCTCCGCCTGATTGAAGCCCCGTTCGTCAAATCTTTCCCTGCTCAGAGGGACAAAGGTTATATACTCCGTGGACTCCCGCTTCCCGTCGGCTCTATGAAGCTGAAGCGCATGCATCAGCATCGGACCAAGCACTCCGCTTAGCCTCTCTTGTCCCCGATACTTATACAAAGCCAGCCACGACTTCATTTGTTCGTCATACCGCACCGCGCTTCGATTCCTTGTAAAATAAGTCACCGGTCTCCGCTTGCAATCCATGCAAGCTTCGTATCTGCCACAGCATTCACACTGTACTTCATGAATCCACGGTATGGATTGCCAACAGCTTTGGCATACACGCAAGGCTCTAGTCCCTCGATACGCTCCCCCGCAACTGAGGCATGCTTTAGACGTTGCTGCCAAACCAGACTCCAGTGTGGCCAGCAGAGCAGAAGCCCACCTGCGCCACGAATGAAGTAAGCTTACCAATCAATTCCCCCCTTAGCTTTTGGGCAGTAGCAAACCTTTCTTGCGAGCCAGACGATTCATGCTTTTAATTTGCTGGATGGCCTCTGCCTGCGATCTTGTTTTTTCCTTAGAGTAAAAATAAACAAAGCCGTTCGGGTCCTGTGCCGATCTTCCGGCTCTGCCTGCCATCTGTACCATCGCGGCCGAATCAAACACAGGAGAGTCCGCGTCCAGAATAAACACATCGGATTGCGGAATCGTCACTCCCCGCTCTAGAATCGTTGTCGTAATCAGCAGTCGGATCTCCCGGGCACGAAACGCAAGAACCTTCTCCCCACGGTCGGCATCCTTTGAGGATGTCCCCTCGACCCGTATATCAGGCAGTGCCTTTCGCAGCAGCTTCAGCAAAGGCTCCACCATCGAAATGTTCGGAACGAATACGAATAACTGAGCCCCACGATCCAGGGATTTTTTTAATTTGCCAATGAGCGCGGCGGGAGCATTCCCCTGTTGGATGATGGTCCGCAAGGCGAGTGACCTCTCCACCGTAGGCTCAGGCAAGGGCTGCCGATGATACCGCGCAGCTACCTTAACGTGAGGAAGCTTTCCTCGAGCGGCAAGTTTTCTCAAAGGGGCAGGTGGCGTAGCGGACAAAAGAAGGTTTACTCCCCACGGCTTACACACCTTGGCAGCAGCATATAAGAGCATTGGATTATTATGATAAGGAAACGCATCAATTTCGTCGATGATCACCAAATCGAAGGCATGTCGAAACCGCATCAATTGATGCGTCGTAGCGATCGTAATCTCCCCCTGCTCCCAGCGCTGCTCACTCCCACCGTACAACGTAACTACCGCCGCATCAGGAAATGCCTTGCGTATACGGGGCATCAGCTCCAGCACAACATCTCTTCTCGGTGTTGCCACAGCCACCTTGCCGCCCCGCGCCAGTGCATACGAGATCATGGGAAAAATCATTTCCGTCTTCCCAGCACCGGTTACAGCCCATATCAGAAATTTGCGAGGCTCTTCCTCCTTTGCCGGTGAAAGGAATATATTTGCTTTCAAAAAACGAAGCGCTTCGCCCGCTGCTTCCTCTTGAATCGAGCTAAGTCCCCACGGGCTTGTATAGTCGGACAACTCCTGTGTATCCTCTTTGACTTCAGGGCTTCTGCTAACCCCGCTAACTACAATGGAACAGAATCTGGCTCTTCCCATAGTGAGGCATGCTTCACAATAAGCACAGTCCTGTTGGCAGTGCGGACATGCAGACCAGCGAATGGAGTTAACTCCACCATCGTTCCGTTTCTTCTTAGCGTTAGTGCCGCAACGGGAGCATTGGTATCGCTGTTCCCGAAAGAGGAATCCCTGCTTACTTACCGAAACGCCTTGGTCAATTTCCACGAATCCGGCAAGCCACGCGCGTTGAAGATCGTATAGAAGCGTCGTATCGGTTTTTGATTCCTCGCTCCCATTCTCCAGTAACGCAACCACCTCATCAATGAGGAGCTGCCGCCCTCGAAGCATCATCGCCATGTAGCGAATCCTTTTCCCATCATCTACTTCATTTGCATAGGCTTCATGCTCGGCACCCGGCTTCCACTCACGAATGACCCATTCTTGCGTACTACCGGGTCCTACTCCAAGCACACCCGGACCTAACGCCCGAATCCGCTTTGAAGTCACTACAGTGTTCCCTTCACGTGAAAAACGCTTCTGCAATTCCATAGCTTGTCCGAACGAAAGAGCCGGTTCCAGTACACGCAGCTTGAAGCACGGGCCATACAAAGACAGATAATGCTGCCGGTCTGCCCGCAAATCCAAGGATACATGCCAGGAACACGCTGACTCTCGAATTACAGCATAAAGATAGGCCTTCATGCGACTCCTTTATGGTTACATAAATTTGTAAGCGGTTTCTAAACCTTCGTTTTGGCTAAGCCGAACGACAACCACTTGCTCATTCTCATGCTCCTGGACCCAATCGTCCCAGTTCCATGCTTCTGCTGAGCAGATGTGCAATTGATGTTCTTCGCTTAACCTTGCCACAATAGAGAGCGTCTCGTCCGTCGAGCCTTCATCCACTAGAGTTACGGTAATCGCACGGCCCTTGAGCCATGAGAAAAAACCAAGCGACCGAATGTACCACTCCACCTGCAGCTGGTTGTTCCTCGTCACGAGCACATAGTGCATCATGCGTTCCAGACCGCGGCGCTGAAATCGCCAGTGGAGCCAGTGGACCAGCAGGATCCCGACGGCATAGGTACCCATAATTCCAACCAAGCCTAACATCATAGCGGCTCCCTCCCTTAAGAACAGTATATGCCGCTAGGAGTAGGTTGGTTCCATGCCCTTTGCAAAATCTTTACAGATCATTCTAGCCGATCTACAGTGTAACCCAGCCATTCTTAATCGCGATAATAACCGCTTGTGTTCGATCGTCTACTTCCATCTTCTGTAAAATGCTGCTGACGTGGTTTTTGACCGTTTTCTCACTGATATATAAGAATTCCCCGATCATCTTGTTACTCTTGCCCTCAGCCATCAAACGTAATACCTCCGCCTCACGACGCGTAAGCGGACTGTTATCGGAATGAACGTATTTCACGCCCGCTTCCTTCGAAACCGTACCTCCGCCTGCTACGCCTACCTCGTCCAAATAGGTCATTCGACGAAGCTGGTTGATCAGCTTGCCCGTCACCTTCGGGTGAATATAAGCGTGCCCTGCCACAACGGAGCGAATAGCGTTGATCAGCGACTCCGCTTCCATATCCTTCAGCAGATAGCCGGATGCGCCCTTGCGGAGCGTCTCAAAAACATAGCTCTCATCATCATGAATCGAAAGAATGATCACTTTTATATCCGGGAAAATATCCTTCAGCTTCTCCGTTGCCACAACGCCGTTCTCAATCGGCATGTTGATGTCCATGAGGACGATGTCCGGGTGCAGCGTATTGCACAGCTCAATGACTTGAATGCCGTCGCCGCATTCGCCTACTACCTCCAGGTCGTTCTCCATGTTCAGGATGCGTTTGACGCCTTCCCGAAACAATTGGTGATCATCCGCCAAAACCAGCTTAATCGAACGTTTCGCCGTACCAATAATGTCCATCGGCTTTACTCCTCCTTAGATTCGGATGTAATCGGAATAACCATAGAAACCTTTGTGCCTCCGCCGACAGTCGATTGAATTTCGAGTCGCCCTTCCAAGAGCTCCACTCGCTCACGCATACCGATTAAACCGAAATGTCCGCTGCGCTTATCCAGCTTTCGGTCTATCGTATCTGTCGAGAAGCCCACACCGTTGTCGGAAACGGTAATTTTTACCATCTGCTGTTGAAAGGCAACCTCCAAGCTCACAAAGCTAGCTTGTGCATGCTTCATTACATTAGAAAAGGCTTCCTGTACCAATCGATAAATCGCCACTTCCATACCGGAAGGTAACCGAAAATCTTTACCCACGACTTCAAACTTCGTGCGAATTTTTGCTTTTTCCTCATAATCCTGTACGAATTTGCGAAGTGTCGGCACCAAACCAAGATCATCAAGAGCCATTGGCCGCAGGTTGAAAATAATTCTTCGAACCTCTTCAATCCCGCCGCGAACCTGCCCCTTGAGGTCAACCAACTCATCCTTCACCGCGCTATATGCTTCCTTGCCGAGCATCCGTTCAGCAATCTCCGTTCGAAGCACTACATTGGCCATATTCTGGGCTAGTCCGTCATGGATTTCCCTGGCAATCCGCTTCCGTTCTTCTTCCTGCGCAAGAATGATCTTCAGCCCCAGCAGCTGGCGGTTTTTCGCCGATTCCAGCAAGCGTGTCACTTGGCCCAGATCGCCGGAGAGGTACTCAAGCACCACATTCACCTGAGAGACGAGAGTTTCCGCGCGCTCCATCTGGCGATCGAGATTCTTAAGCCGCTTCTGAAGATCGTCCCGACGAGCCTTGAGGTAAATCTCCTTCTCACGGTACGTTGCAAGCTGAGTCTGCAGCCCTGTTGCAGCCTCATAGGCAGCACGGATGTCCTCTTCATTGAACCGCTTGAAATCCCGGCTGACCTCTGTCAGCCGGACACGGGAGCGGCGATATTCCAGCTCGAATCGATCGACCATCTCGATGGTCTTTGAGGCTTCCTCAATCACCTGCTGAAGCTCTTTGTTCAAGGCTTCCCTCTCGGCGCGGACGCTTTCGCAAATCTCAAAAATCTGATACTTGCTGCTTTCCATAACATCAATAGCATTTTTGAGTACACGATCTAACGCATCCACCTGCATCCGGAACAAAGCCCCTTCTACATTTTTCTTGTAGTTCTAGCAATATAGTACCATATTTGAATTACAATGTGAGAGCATATAGTACTAATTATTGGAGAGTAATTTGCTGGGTATTCCCGTCCCAGGTTACTTTCCAGCCTAAATTTTCCGACAAAATCCTTAAAGGCACCATAGTGAGATTGTTCATGATCACTGGAGGAACCTCCGCTGTGACTCTTTGCCCATTCACGATTAGGTCTACATTATCGACCCATAGATCAATCATCTTATCGCCCCGGATGACAGTGACCTTTCTTTCCTGTTCATCCCACCGAACCGTTCCACCTAAGGCTTCACTCACAAAACGGATCGGCACCAGCGTATTGCCCTTTGTAATGAAAGGCGCTTGCTCCAGCGTCATGCCCTTGCCATTCAGGGATACGGCTGTCTTATTTACGGTGAGCTGAACGTTGTTTTTGGTTGGTTGGGGAACGGAGCCTTTATAGGTGAAGCTGATGTCATCGATCTCGATTTTCCCTTTGGCGGCTCTCTCGTCTTGTCCGATTTCCTCGTTAACCACATAAATGCTCTTCATGCGGATCGGATACTCGATCTTATACTCCGAGAGGTCGGCCGTAAGCAGCTTCCAGCCCTTCCAGTTGATGCTCCGGGCCAGGTCCACACGATGGATCTCGTTTTTATTGTCCAAAATCTCTGCACGCAGCCAATTCAAGCTTTCATCGCCATTGACCTTCAGCTTCAAGTATTGCGGACTTCCTTCAATCCATACTCTTGTATCTAATGTAGCGAACGCCCACTTGTTCCCTGTACCTTTGGTAAAATCGTAGCCAAGCTCAAGATATTTATTGCCGGAAGGTTCTTGCTTTACATTAACCGAGGCGGTTACCTCCTGCGGCTTCACATCCGACAAAGTCATGACGGCATTCTTATCTAGATCATACCACACCTTATCGACCCCTACCGGTATGGTCACCATCGTGCTGTAGCCATCATATCTGGCAATCAACTGAGCCGCTGTGCTGCCCTCCAGGCTTTTCACTGTAAGTACGCCATTCTTCACTTCCCCTTGAATTCCCGCAACCTCCCAGCTGATAAGCTCCGCAGGAACCTCTCGTGTTTTACCGGACTTAGTTGTGGCAAGGACCGGAAGCTTGTATGTTTCGCCTTGTGATAGCGCCATGTTGTCTGCTTGAATCTTCAGACTGGAGATATCATTGCGTCCTGCAACCTCAATATTAGCTGTTTGACTTCCCTGCCCGGATTTTGCCGTGATTTTCGCTGTTCCCGCCTTCTGCGGCTTAAATACATTGTCTACAAAAACCCCAGCATTATCTGCTGCCGACCACTCTGCTTTGACTTTATCCGTTTGTACCGGGTTGTAGTAAATATCGTAGGCTTTAAAACTAAGCGGTGCTTGTTCATTGATAAAAAGCACGTTCGGAGCCTGAATGTACAATCCCTTGACCTCTCCCTGCGGTGCCAGCGAGTACACACCTACACCGTTAACCACCTTACGCTGCAGACCGGTTTCGGTTTTGTTCGTTAACACTGGGGTAACCTCTCCCAGAGGACGGGTCACCATCTGAGTTGATCCGCCCCCATCCAGGTTGATTCCTTTCCACACGCCAACCTTAATCATGAATTGCTGAAGCTCCGTCATGCTCAGCCCTTTACTATCTCCTGCATTATCTACCGTGATAAGATAGGCCGTTTTGAGATCCTTCGAATACCCGATTGCTGTTCGCGAACGATAACAGCACAAGCTCGCTACTTCTCTTGAGAATTCGGCCGGCATGCCCTCATCCACCATTATCGTATGGCCGCCGATCATCATCCGGAAGCTTTTCGCATCATACGTCTTGGACGGGTCTTGAGGAAGAACCTTATAATCCGCGATGAGCGGGTCCCCGATCTTCATATTCGCTTTCACAAATTCGGCGGCTTTTCCCGCGGCTCTTAGAATATAGCCATCCTTGGGTGCCACCATTTGGAGAATCGTACCCTCGGCAATCTGAGTAATGATGTTATTCTGTACGAGTACTTCTGTAGGAGTGGTGACACCATCATTTGAACGGTCGATCTGTCCCCAAGCATTCGTATACATGAACATCGCATCAATATGGCTGTGCTCACCGCCCGGCTCGAACCAATAATACGTTTTATTGATCCCTCCTAACGGATAACTGGAGCCATTCTTGGTCTTAATCGAACCTTCAAACGTAAATAAGTCCACAATCGGTTTATTATCCTTATCCAGCGCAAAGCTATAGAAGCCAGGAAGATAGGGCGGTGTCGCCATGAGCTGACTATTGCTCACTTGAGGGCCTATGGGTACCCCCTCGGCTTGCGTATTATAGAAGTCCCCGTTAATACCGGCAACTGCTTTTGTTTCCGTGGCCATACCGAGTACGGTCTGTTTGCGGGTAAACTGATTCTCCGTCCCCGTCATGACATCCAGCTTTACATTTGGGTTCGTCAGATCCACCTCGACGACATTCCCATTTACTTTGATATCCTTGCTGCTTCGTTTCCCCTGCCATACATATTTCTTCAAAACCGCGCCAGAGGTCAGTATCTCCTGGCTCGTCATAGTTACGGTCGGTTCGGGCTCTGCGGCCTCGACTCTATTTGTATACCAACCTTGCGTCATTAGAATGGTAGCTGATAGAACCATTGCAGACATTTTTCGCCATGCTTTTTGCTTTACCACGATGTTAGCACTCCTCTCCTTGTTCCACTCTCCTTTGTATTAGACTCCTAGATTAATAGAAAAGTTACTGTCTAAATGTGACAAAAAAAATGGAGCAAAGACCCATTGGGTCTTCACTCCATTTGTTCTTCAAATGGTTTCCCTGGTATTAAACTGTAACCTGAGCGTCCTTCTTAAGAAGCTCAGCCTTATCTGTGCGCTCCCAAGGAACATCCAGATCCGTACGGCCAAAGTGACCGTAAGCAGCTGTTTGCTTGTAAATCGGACGACGCAAATCAAGCTGCTTGATGATACCGGCTGGACGAAGATCAAAGTGCTTGCGAACGAGCTCGACAAGCTTTTCTTCTTCTACTTTACCTGTACCGAACGTGTCAACAGCGATCGACACCGGCTTCGCTACACCGATAGCGTAAGCAAGCTGAACCTCGCATTTATCTGCAAGGCCGGCAGCAACAATGTTCTTAGCCACGTAACGTGCTGCATAGGCACCGGAACGGTCAACCTTCGTCGGATCCTTACCGGAGAACGCACCGCCGCCGTGACGAGCGTAACCGCCGTACGTATCAACGATAATTTTACGGCCTGTTAAGCCGGCATCCCCTTGAGGTCCGCCAATAACGAAACGGCCTGTTGGGTTGATGAAATAGTTGGTGTTCTCATCCAAAAATTTGGCAGGAACGATTGGCTTAATGACATGCTCTTTAATGTCCGCTTGGATTTGTTCCAAAGTGATCGCTTCATCGTGTTGAGTCGAAACCACGATAGCATCGATACGAACAGGTGTATCTCCATCGTACTCAACGGTTACTTGCGTCTTGCCGTCCGGACGGAGGTAAGCGAGCGTACCGTTCTTACGAACTTCAGTCAAACGACGAGCCAACTGATGAGCGATCGAGATCGGCAACGGCATCAGTTCAGGTGTTTCGTTGGTAGCAAAACCAAACATCAAGCCCTGATCACCGGCGCCGATTGCTTCGATTTCCGAATCCGTCATTTGCCCTTCGCGAGCTTCCAGTGCCTTGTTAACGCCCTGAGCGATGTCAGGAGACTGTTCGTTCAAGGAAACGAGTACTGCGCAAGTTTGGGAGTCAAAGCCAAACTTAGCACGAGTATAGCCGATCTCTTTAATGGTTTGACGAGCAATGGATTGGATATCAACAAACTCGGATTGGCTTGTGATTTCACCGATAACAAGTACAAGACCTGTAGCAACGGAAACCTCACAAGCTACACGAGCGTTAGGATCATTCTTAAGGAATGCATCCAGGACAGCATCCGAGATTTGGTCACAAATCTTATCCGGATGTCCCTCTGTCACGGATTCCGACGTAAACAAACGACGGCCTTTAAGGTTAGACATAGTGAATTACCTCCTACAACTAGTATTGATAAACGAATATGTACCCATACAAAAAATCAACCTTTTCCATAGTGGAAAAGGTTTCTTTTGTCGATTACCTTCTTTTGTTTATGTTACTGGAAATGTCGATGACTGTCAATAAATTCGCATAAGTTCAAAGAAATTTTATAGTCCCGACAGGTTAAACATCATCTCTTCGGCCTTACCGATAAGCCGCTTGGTAATGTGCCCACCAACTGCACCGGCATCTCTTGCTGCAATATGACCCCAGTAATCCTCTTTAATTGAAGCTGAAGGAATAGAACCTAACTCCGTTGCAAATTCAACGTTCATGTTAGCCAGCTGTTTTCCAACAGGTAAGCCTAATTCAGCTGCAATTTCGTACTTCATGATATCAAGAGCTTGTTTACTCTCGGGTACGACCTTGTTGTTGCTGCCACCGTTTTTAGCCATTATGGATATCCTCCTTGTTGGAATGTACCCTTAGTATGGTGGTTATGTAGAATGCCGAAACGTATAAACTATTGGTTCCATGGGTAAAATTATGGAGAAACCTTCGAACCATCAGCATTTGTCAAAAGGTAGCTGCCGCGTACCATCACGTAGATCTCTTGGTTGTTCTTAGGATCAGGCTTAATGCCTCGCCCTTCACGCGGAACGATGAGCATATGGTTGAGCTCGACGGCTTGTCCAGCAATGATATCTTTGCCGATGGTAACGTCGGCTATGCCGCTTTCGTCATTGCTGAAGACGATGGTTTTCCCGGTACGGACGATGAACTCCGTGCCTGAGCCACCGTAAAGGGATTGGCCGTGCTCGAGTTTGATGATAGATAATCTACTTGATTCAGCCAGATTTTCAACTTCTGATTGGTTAACAGGAATATTTGGCACGTTTTGCTTTGCTACTTCATCAGAAATTAGTTTTTTTACATTTAGTTCAAAGTAACTTTTTGTTATTATGGGGTCATTTACTGTACCAGGTTCTATTGGGCTTGTTGCCTCTGCACCTAGACCTGTTGAGTAGTTGCTTACCAATAAAATTATCGAAATAAGGCATGTTATAAGAAATAATCTTTTCAACAATATCACCTCTCATATTACGTAATTTGTTAATTATAAAAAAAGAAGGCCACAAGGGCCTTCCTTTTATTAAATACAATTAGTTCTTGACAGAACGCCCAGCATTAGCAGAGTTAGCATAGATAGTAACTACAGCAGACTTACCAGTTGCAGATGTTGCTGTCAGGTCAAATGTTACAGGCTGAGTAGATGTAACTCTTACGTTACCGTACGCGTCTACAACAACTTTAGCTGCTGTATCAGCGCTCTTAACGTTAGATACAGAGAAGTTTACACCAAGGATGTAGTTATACTTCTGAGCATCACCGTTTTCGTAGTTAACACCGTAGTTATCATATACATTAATCTTGTCGAAAGCAAGGAAGCTGAAGTCTTCATTGTACTCTCTGTCGTCAAAAGTAATTCTATCAACTTTGAGTGCATCAGCTTTAACTGTAACTTGCTGTTCTACAGTTTTGTAAGAACCGTCAGCTGCTCTGAAGCTTACGCTAACAGTAGCTGTACCAGCCTTGTTACCGATAACCCATGCTTTTCCTGCCCCATCAACATAAGTGTTAGCAACGTTTGTATCGGAAGAGAACGCGCTTGTAATTGTCTTAGGAATACCCACAGTTTCGCCTGCAGCATTCTTCGCACTAACTACAAGTTCACGACCAAACTTGCTGTTTGCTTGCAATTGAGCTTCATTAGTCAGGGAATAGGTGTTTTCAACGACTGTTTGATTACCGTCGCTTCCCCACTCGCGAACTGTATAATCATATTTACGAGTAAGTTCACTGTCTTTAGCATTCCAAAGTGTAGCTACCGAGTTCAAGGAGTAAGTCAATTCCTTTTGACCAACTTCTTTACCTGCTTGAATTACAGTAACAGTTTTGGTCAACTTAGAAGTTTCCTGGAACCCTTTAGTATCTCTGTTATCTTTCTCAATGAGAATTGTCAGATCTAACTTAGTTCCAGGAGCTGCGCTGTTAGAAGCTCCTACACGGAAAGTTGTATTGTTCAGCCAGTCTTTCAGTGCATTCTTACCGTCAGCAGCTGTTTTAGCTTCACCATCAGTGTCAAACTTAGCAACTAGAGCGTCTGCAGCATCCTTATCTTCGGTAGCCAAGAGTCCTGCAGTACCAAGAGTTGTAGTGCCTGTAACAACTGATTGACCATAAGTGTTAGCAGTTACTGTTACGCGGTAAGCTGCGCCACCTGCGTTAACATTACCTTGGGAGTCAACATTCTTCAACGTTTGAAGAGGCTTGCCGTACTGATCAATAACTTGATACTTAAACTTAGTGGAACCACCTGGTACTACCTCTTGTGCAATTGCAGTTACTTCTTTAACACGATCAGGCGTACGAGCAGCAGACACATTGAAGTTCTTTGTAGCATTGCTCGTTACGTTTGCTTCAGCAATGAATGCTGTCACAGAAATTACGCCAGTTTTTTCGTTAGGAATTCTATCCAGACGAATTTTACCTTTGTTCTCTCCGTATTGGTACAGTTGAGCTGTGGAGCTGCTAAATCCGTTGCCAGACAGCTTAATACGAGCAAGGTTTTCAGAACTTACGAGGTCCTCAGCGGACAACAAATTGCCTTGTGCATCATATGCAATTACAGGTACGAATGCTTCTTCGTCACCAGCTGCAATTACATCATCCAGTGCACCGATTTGAATCTTTGTAGCAACTTTGCTGGACTTAACAGTAATTTTGCCAGTAGCTGAAGCAGCAGAGTTAATTACTGTAAAGTTATAGTCGCCGGACTTATCAAGGTTCTTAGAAAGGGAAAGCTTCAGAACAGGGTTTCCGTTATCATCTTCTACAGCATCAACGATTGTACCTGTTTGTACGAAGTCATTCCAAATTACAGTTGTCTTGTTAGTCCCGGAAATTGCATCTGTGTAATCCATCATGCTTCCGTATTGGTCGAAGAAGTTAAGTGCAAACTTCACGTTTTCACCCTGGCCGGAAAGGCTAGTTCCTACGGAATACTTAGGAGTACCCAGTTCCAACTTCGAGAGAATTGGAGGAGTACCTACTTTATAGGTCTTAGTTGCAGTAACAGGATTGTTGTTTTCGTTGCTGATGATTGTGATAGTCACCATACCAACGCCCATAGGGATGTTGTCGTCTTTAGTATCAACTTCAACAATCAGGTAGCCGTCAGCGTCTTTAGTGATTTTGTTAACTTGAGAAGAACCTGGAGTACTGTAGCTGCCTGCAGAGAAGGAAGCAAATTCGCCGTATTGGTTTGTTGCTTTAACTCTGACTTTAACCTTATCTGCTTGTGCAATTGTATCGCCGGCAGTTACAAAATCGATTTTAGCGATTTTCTCGTCTTCAGCAGTAAACTCTTTCTCGATAGCTTTGTCAGACAAGCCACTTACTGTAACTTTATAAGTTCCAGCAGTAATTTTACCCTCTGTAGTCAGGTTAACGGATTTCTTGTCGTCAGCAAACTTTGCAGTGTGAGCAACTTTAACTCCATCTTTAGTCAGCTCGATAACAGCTTTGGCAGTATCGATTTCTTTGCTGAAATTGATAGTCACGCGGTTAGCGTTAGTTGCTTTAGCCTCAACGGAAAGACCTTGTTGAGCGTTGTATGCTTCTTGACCGCCGTAAGCACCAACAACCAGGTCAGCACGAGTAGCTGTCTTAGCGCCGTCTACGCCTTCAGGAAGAACCTTCAGTTCAACAGCTTGCTTGATAGCATCGGAGTACCAAGGAGTACCTGTTGTGCTAACAGTTTTGCCAAGACCTTTAACCAATGCAGTAGCGAATTGGCCAAGTGTCACGTTTTCGCCAGGAGCGAAAGTGCTGTCAGTCATACCATCGATCAGGCCTTTTTTCTTAGCAGCTTCGATGAAAGGAATCGCCCATGCGTTAGCATTGTCGTCAGCTTTAACATCGGAGAAGCTGGAAGCCTTCACGTTCATATCAACTTCTACACCGTAGATCAGTGTAAGAACTTTTGCGAATTGAGCGCGAGTCATGTTCTCTTTGATACCGAAGGAATCTTCGGAAGTACCTTCGAACACGCCTTTAGCCAGCAAAGCTTCGATCTTAGCTTTCAGACCAGCGTCGATGTCAGCGAGATCTTTGAAATCTGCAACAGTTTTCTTAGCAGCTGTAGCTGTAGCTGTTGTAGTAGTGCTTGTAGTTGTAGTTGCTTCTGCACCAAATGCTACGGACGAAAACATGGAGAACGCCATAGCCAGGGACACGATTGCGGATAAACTTTTCTTCATAACCTTTTTTTCTCCTCCTCGAATATCTTTCGGTTGTTGAGAGTTTTGTTTAGATAAATTTGAGCTCGATTCCCTCATTAGCCGATTCACCCCCTTCCCAGAGTTAGAGCGGATTTATTAGTTAGGTCTGCAACGTATAAGATTGCAGAAACTAGTAAACAATAATAATGGGTAGTAGAGACTCGCATGCCATTTAACATTATACAACGGCATTCTAGTCAGGTAAAGAGTAAATTGTGAAAAATATTCCAAAACCTAACTCTTCTCTACTGTTCCTTTTGAGTTACACCTATTTAAACGCTGTGTTTCTCAAAAAGTTGCGCTCTTAGAAAAAAACTTTTAAATGTTTTTTTCGAGGAGTCTTGGTCTTGGGGGCGTGTATCAACTCGTCTATCAACTTGTTGTATCGCTCGCTTACGAAACTTAGTATATAACGATCTATCAACTTCGTCATCACTAAGTATTTTCCATTTGGTCTACATAAAAAGGGCCGCCATAATGGCGGCATTTTTCATTTATTTCGGTACTTTCTTCAGTTGTTGAAGCACACGCATAGCTACTGCTGATGCCTCGGCTCGAGTAAAGTTGTCAGTCGGGTCAAAACGGATTGTTTGCTGTTTTTGTCCCGGCAGCATTTCATTTGGTTTCCCTTGAATGAATCCAGCCTTATTGACCGCTTCAACTGCTCCACGAGCATAGTAATCGATTGTACTGCCATCAGTGAATGTTTTATTTAAGGAATCAAGCAGCTTCTTATCATCTGTTCCTATCTTCAAATCAGCCGCTCGCGCAATCATAACAGCAGCATCTTGACGAGTAATGACATTACCAGGCAAGAATAAGCCTTGAGATGTTCCTCTTACAATACCGGCACGTGCAGCAGCCTCGATATGCATGAAATCATACAATCCATTACTATTCGGGATTGTATAACCTCTCTGCACGTCCGCGAATGTACCACGGTAATTAGGATCATTCGGATTATTCACGCGGGAGATCGTATCGGAATTCTTCAATGGAATATCGAAAATTTTCACCAACATGGTGACAAACTCACCGCGGCTGATCGCGTCATTTGGTAAGAATCGTCCACCCGGGTCTTTATTTTTCATCATCCCTTTTGAGTACAAAGTATCGAGCTCATTACGAGCCCAAGGATGATTGGTTACATCTTCAAAGCTGTCGTTCATATACATTACCTGGAAGTAACCAAATGATTCGACTTCTACCGTAATCGTATTTTTCTTAGTATCTACAATACCTCCAATATTTCTCCAACCTTGTTCCGGGAAGCCGCCTCCGGTCATATCCTCGAATCGGTTGAACTGGAACACCGTAACATACTTCCAAGCATCATCTCTTATATACGGGTCATACTTAAGTGTAAGAGTTACTCGCTTTGTTGGAACTACCAGATTGCTTAAATCACGCGAATAGAACGCAGGCTGCATATCTTCAGGTAAAGTAACACCTGCATTTGTAGGCACAGGAATTGTCCCGCTTCCTTCTAATGCATCCTTAAGCTTCTCCTGGTATCTATTTGCTGGAATGGTTGAAAGATCACGGATGGTTCCCGCATCAATCCAATAAAGCTTACTTGCAGCTTTAAATCGATTTCTCTCGACCGAGCCATTGAGATGGAATTGCCCACTTGGGCTTTCGCCATTGAGCTTATCTACTTGCCCTGTATCAATGTCCGCTATACCAAAAAGTAACTTCCGATTCGTACTGACATACTGCTTCGTAGCATTGCGATCATTACGCATTAGTTTTGTATCTTTAGGGAACTTAAGCTCAATATCACCGTCAAAAATTTTCATATTGCTCGACAAAACACTCTTATACATCGCACCTTCTAGAGGTGTATTCACATGGAACAGAATGATGCTGCCACTTGTTTTAGCAGTACCACGATTTACGGTAAATTTAATCTCATTTTTACCTGGTTTCAGGTCCTTAGCTTCATAAGTAAAGATACTGCCGTTTTTAACGGCTTCCTCTTTGCCAAAAATCACACTATCCGCCTTGATTGCCTCAATCACAATCGTTTGGAAGTTTGCATTAATGTTGGCCTGATCTTTACCTTCTGCATTTTTGATCAGTTGAGGAGTTTTAATAACATAAGGCTGAACTTCTTTCGTTATTTTAATAGTTCTCGTTGAAATAACACCGCTGCTATTGGAAACAGTAAGTTCAAAATAATAATCCCCGTCTTTTTCCAGAGCAATCCCAGAGCCAGCGGTCATATTCGGTACTACAGCTTTAAAAGATTCATTAAAGTTCGGCGTTGAGCTTAGATCACCGGGATCAATGACCTTGACCACATTCGAAATGGGCACTGTGCGTTTCGTTGTTTCACCCGGCACTGTGTATTTAATGGAGTATTGTGGCCCAGAGCTATGCGTTTGACTAGAATTCCTTACCTGTCCGTCAAATGTTACATTAGAGGCCAAAGTTACATAAGTATCGTCAGCTGTTTTCTTAAATTGCTGAGCACCAATAGTGTCCTCCAAAGGCTCAAATTTTAGAACGGTTGGAATGTGATCACTAAGTATAAAGATATCATAGCTTGTTTCGGTTACAGGTTTCCCATTCAGCTCAATGGAGAATTTGAGAGTCTTCTTGCCATTCTTGTCCATTTCCGCTGCAGCTACACCAGAACCAATAAAATTGGTGCTAGGAATTACAAAGGTACCATCAGCATTAATTGTCGGAGTAAGAGCAATACCGTTTAATTGTATCAGTACATTAGAATACTCACTAGCCGGTAAGTTTACAAAACGTCCCGAAAAACATGGTGCTGGATAGTTACCCTTCGGTGTAGCCGAAGAATTCGGATCTATTCCACAGCCGATATTCTCTTTCTTCGCGAAAACTTGTCCGGAGTAGATTTGATTCACGATGACGTATGGCGCAGCAGATACGCTAATCGTATAGTTTTTAATCCCTTCATTGGACGGGACTGTAAAATCAGCATTCTTATACGGGATGACACGCATCGATTTGATGCCATCGCTTATCCCTTGTAGTGTAATGGTTGCTTTATTACCTGTGACTACCCCGTCAGCGGCCGGATCACTGGCTAGCGGGAAGACTTTCCCATCAATCTCTATTTCCACCGATTTTGCCTGATCGTTTGTATTGACCACAAAGGTTGCTGGGAAGCTGTTGATTTGGGTTGTCCCAGCTTCGTTTAACTTAAGATTAGACGAATTGTTAAGAACATAATCCACCGAGTTAACATATGCGGTATTGGGGTCTACCGTATAAAATGCAAAGTTGCTAGAATCAACAAGGTTACCTGTTCGGTAGAACTCGACACGGAATTCTTGTGCTTTAGATCCTCCGTTAATGGCAAAGTTGTGGCTAAAGGAATAGACCGTTTGTTTGCCAGATATGGAGTTTGTACCGTCAGGAGTAATGTTTCCTATCTCCGTCTCGGTTGAGTTGCCTACATCTACAGTATAATTTTTCCCTTGGTTGAAATCATATTTAATTTTATTTGCCCCGCTATTCACATAAAGAAGGGCATAATCGTAATAAACAGCGTTCCCTACCGTCGCAGGCATTTTTAATAAGCCGGTGACATTCACTTGGCTTATACCAGCTTCTGAAATCGTTGGTGTAGAGATCAGCTTCAGAGGGGCTACCAAATCCGGCGTTACGTTATCAATGAACAAATTGTAAGGGAACGCCCGTCCGTTGTCGTAAACAAAAGATCGATCTAACACATAACTGTTCGTGTTGTTCTGGGCAATCATCTTAATTTCATTATCGCCCGGTGCAAAGGTAAGATCAGTAGTTCTGTTGGTGTTTGTAAGGTATGTAAATTCCCCGCGGTTAAATACGGTTGGTCCGTACAACTTTCCGTTATAATACGTCTGGATTTGATTTGAGTTATTCGCAACACCGGTAACGCTTAATCCTGTATAAGGAGGAGCCTTGGGGTACATGCCACCGTCCTCAAAATCCTCTCCGTTGAATTTCAGACTCGTAATATTTGTGACCGGAGTAAAGTATGCCCATCCTGCTCTTGAGGACACGACACTAGTATCTCCGTATTTAATTACAATTTTATTTAAGCCTTCAGGCAAAGTTACGTTATTAAATGAAATTTCATTTGCATTTAATGCTATTGCCTTGTTTGTCTTATTGACTGAAGTGATGTTTGTGTTCACATTCGTGATCTCATAATAGATGGAATTGACATTTTCACTTGCGATCCCATCAATGGTTACAGCCACACTAATCGGATTCGCCGTTACCCGAATAACACTGGCATCGTCATCAGGAGCAGCATCGCTAGTGCTCGAGTTCACTGTTAAATTCGTAATGTTTAATTGCACAGCAGCAAAAGCCGTCATCGGTGGCAATAAGCTCACGAGCAAGGCCATAACAAGCCAAGCGCTTGTCCATGTGCGCAAGATTCGTTTCAAGTGGATTTCCTCCTTATGTACTATAAATGTATGGTGACAAATAGCGTACTTCCCTAGCTTCGAGCCGATTCGTGCAAATCCTACCTCCCTTGATATGGTTAATTACAAAATTAGACAACCAAAATAAGCAAAAAGTTGCGTGTACCTTTTTATCGGTTATCAAAGATGAAAAATTTAGGTATTTGGGCAGAAAAGTACAATAGCAAAAAAACCCACACCAATGCGGTATGGGTTTTATCCTATACACTCTTATTTCGTCATACGGGAACCAAGGGTCTTGAGCCTGATTTTATTCAAAAATTGCAGTACCGGCTTCTTCGTCTTGCTGATGATCCCGATCGCCTCCGCGCCAAGAACGAGAACACATAAGAGTACAGCGATTAGTACAATGGCCCCCCAAAGCGCTTGCTGCTCCGACATGTAAGACAGCAGCACAGCCGACGTTCCAAAAAGCGAAGCAATACCGTAAATGATTAACACGGTTGTACGATGACTAAAGCCTAACTGGAGCAAGCAGTGGTGCAAATGGCTCTTGTCCGCTACGGAAATCGGAAGGTTGTTCACCCAGCGGCGCATGATGGCGAAGAAGGTATCCGACAACGGTACGCCCAGGATCATAATCGGCACGAGCAGGGATACGACCGTAGCTTGCTTGAAGCCGAGTACGGACAAGGTGGCCAGGCAAAAGCCTAGGAACAACGCCCCGGAATCACCCATGAAAATCTTGGCCGGGTGGAAGTTGTAAAACAAGAAACCCCCGATGCTGCCCAGCAAAATTACACAAAGCAGTACAACGGTTACGTTGCCCATCATCAGGGCAAGCACTAATATTGTTAACGTGGCAATCGCGGAGACGCCAGCAGATAGTCCGTCCAAACCGTCAATCAAGTTAATCGCGTTCGTCACACCGACAATCCAGAAGATGGTCAACGGTACAGCGAGCCATGACAACGAAATCGTCGTATCGCCAAAAGGCGTATTCACAAGATCAATCACAACGCCGTTGTATACAACGACACTTGCTGCGAGGATTTGCCCAAGCAGCTTCACCTTTGGGGACAAATCGAATCGGTCGTCCAGAGCACCGATGATAACCACAATCGTACCGCCGATCAGCAATCCCTTGATCACATCGGCTTGAAGTGTATCGATAGCGGGCGAGACAATAAAATAAGCTCCGATAAAAGCAAGGAATATAGCTAATCCGCCAAGCCTTGGCATGATGCGGCTATGTACTTTGCGCTGGTTAGGCGCATCCACAGCCCCTACCCAGAAGGCAAAGCGCTTGACTAGCGGCGTTAACAGCAATGCAATAAATAATGCAGCTACAAAGCCGATTCCGAATAACAAGTTCATCTGTTTACTCACAGCCCCTTTTTCTATGAAAACCCCAAACACTTCAAATTATACTCCGAAGGTTTCGGAAACACCATCGTTATTTTTGAGTAATTTGGGGGTTTTCAGGTTGTTTTCACAGTTCTAGTTAAGGTTTCTGTACGTTTTCTTTCTCACGGATGACTTTCAATGCGAATTTCGGAAGATCAAGCATTCTTTTGTATCTCCATGGCTCCTGCAGCAGACGATAAAACCATTCCAACCGCAGCCTAATGAACAGCTCCGGTGCCCTTTTTAGCTTGCCCGACAATACGTCAAAGCTTCCTCCAACGCCCATCATAATAGGTATGCCCAACTGCCGCTTATACTTACAGATCCATGGCTCTTGTGTTGCAGCCGAGCGGCCGACCAGCAAGATGTCAGGATTTGCAGCTCGGATGGTCTCAATGACGGAGTCGTCTTCTTTTTCACCAAAATAACCGTCTCTGAAACCGACTAACGAAAGCTTAGGGTAGAGCTCCTTCAATCGATCGGCTGCCGCCTGAATGTTCTCAGGAGAAGAGCCCACCAGAAAAACTCTCCAGCCGCGTTCCTGCCCTCGCTTCATCAGCTCATGCATCAGGTCAAAGCCCGCTACCCGCTCCGCCACGGGGTTCCCAACGTAGCCTGCTGCCCACACCACCCCGGCTCCATCCGGAACGATAAGCTCCGCTTCCTTCATCAACCTCATGTAGGAGGGATCATTCAGCGCGGCCGTAACCATAATCGGATTGGCCGTTATGACCTGATGGGGCTCCCGCGACGCGATCGCTTCCGTTATATAGTCCACCGTTTGCTGCATATTCATCTTGGAAATGGGAACGCCGAATATGTTCACCCGTGGATAACTCATTGCACATCACGTCCTTCGGTATAAAATGAAGCGATGAGCTCGGCCGGACGAGCCGCCTCATTCTTCAGACGTTCGATCACGGACTGCTTCTCTTCTCTCCATTGCTCGGCTCCTTGCAGCATTCGCAGTACCTCTGCCGCCAATGCCTCGGCATCAGGGC
The DNA here is from genome assembly GCF_030167925.1 of Paenibacillus silviterrae. Lineage (GTDB taxonomy): Bacteria > Bacillota > Bacilli > Paenibacillales > NBRC-103111 > Paenibacillus_G > Paenibacillus_G silviterrae. Next base: position 4,043,343 of record NZ_JASKUT010000001.1, on the reverse strand, counting down.
GTTTCGTACTGCAAGCCGACTGCATATCCAGTCGATTCAGGAACTGATCGATCTTCGGGTCGTAGGAGATCCCGACCATCGGTACCTGCTGCCCCGCCGCATAGATCAGAGAGTGCAACCGCATTCCGATGAGGAGATCACAGTCCTGTACCTCTGCCAGCATATCCTGCGGATGGGTTACATTCTCAGCGGTTGTGATTCGGTGAGAGTAGGTTTCCCCTAGCTTTTCCCTTACATACAAGGAAGCTGCTGCATCCGATGGAAGATGGAAGGGAAGGAAGCGGATGCCTGCATCGGTTTGCTCCAACACGTTCCGCAAAGCCTCAGCCACTGCATTCAGTTCGGACCGGTCCTCATTCCAGAAGCGAACGGATACACCAATCATACGGTTCGCAGACGGACGGTTTGTTTCTGTCCGTTCCTTGCGAAGAGGCATACCCATAACCGGGTCGGGTACGACATGCACCCGATTCGCCTCTATTCCCATACGCTGCAACAGAGCACGGGATTCCTCGTCCCGAACGGAAACCACTGCGCACTTGCGGAATACGGAGTGAATCCAGCCGTAGAACATGGGCCGGTGAACCGGTCCGATGCCTTGCGAGTAGATGAAGGTCGGCTTACCGAGCCATTGGGCCAATTTCAGGATGGCTAGGTAATAAGGGATCGTTTTCCATCCTGTCTCGTCCTGAAGCAGGCTGCCGCCACCGCTGATTAAGCCGTCGGCCCCCTTGATGGCTCGCCACACCTCTGCCATGCGGTAGCGATGAACGGATTCTACTCCGTAGGTAGCTGCCGTAGATTCCGGCTGGATGGACAAAACGACAGGGACGATGTGGACGCCCTGTCGCTCTCCTTGCTCCCGCAGTGCGAGCAGAATGGATTGCAGCACCGCTTCGTCACCGCTATTTTGAAAACCGTAATATCCGGAAATTACTATTCGTTTAGTCGGGGTACCCAACGCTGCCAACTCCTTGAAACAATCTCCCAAACGATAATGAAAGCAATACCGATCACCATACCGAACGCTAATCCGTAAACCACACGAATCGAAGAGATCATTAGCGGGGTATGCAGATGGGCGAACGTATCGACAATCGAGGCTTGTCCGATGACACCTGCCAGAATGAACAGCACGGCGCTTCGGTACTTATAGCTCAAATAGGCACCTAGCAGGAACAACGGATGGGCGATCAAGAACTCCTTCGTTCTTGGGCGAACTCCCAGTGTGTTCTCCAGGAATGATCGGAACAAACGTTCGAAAGTCGAGGCTTGTCCTTCATTCCCTGTGCGGGATAAATAATAGAAGCCAACAGCTGCCAGAACGGCCGCGGTGATGACCCATAAGACACTGATATGAGCCGAAAGCAACTGTCTCGCTTTACCTATTCTCTCTCGATAGCTCAGCTTCTGACTAAACAGCAGCCAGTACACGGCTACCAATGCTATCGGTGCAAGGTGTAACACACTTACTCCCCGAAATTGCTCCAAGACTAACATGTACGTAATCTGATTAAGCAAACCGACGATGAACAAAATCCCAATCGCCGAAATCGCTGATGTTCGCAGCAGCAAGCCCAGTGCGAAACCAAGCTTCAAGCCTGTCGGGTTCTCACGCTTGCGATTAGCGGCTTGGATGGCGTACATGATCGCGACGGTCGGCGCACTCGTTCCCGCCCCTAAAGCAAGGGCTTGTCCGAACAGACTGGAACTCATGACCATAAGTCCCGCCGTACCGACCATTCCCAGGACAAATGCAGCTAAAGCCAATTCAGGGAAGAAATAAGCTATCAATAGAGCAATCAGCGCAACGGCACCCATCCAAAGCAAGCCCTTTGCAAGGCTTTGCCAGCCGGAATGGACTAAGGTGAACTCACCTGCAGGGCCAAGCACGTAGCCTGCATCCAGGATGCGAGGTAATGCCCCCTCGGTAACCGGACTCCCTTTCACAGCCTCATAGATGGAGTTCAACGGATGAAGAATCATCCCTTTATCCAAGTTGCGAACCGCTCTGGCATTCAGGAATACCATCCGAATGTTCCGGTCCTTCACAGCTAAGACGAAACGGTCCGAAACTCCCTGAATACGATCTCTCAGCTCCGCTTCCGTCAAGTTCTGAGTCAGCTTCTCTCCGTCACTTTCCGTGAAGGAGTGCAAACGGACCACGTTATGATGGATCGTTTTGGCCAGACGGTTAAAGCCTCTTTGCTGGGCCTTCTGAAGCTCGATATTGGCTAGTCCAATATCGTATTTGAGCATCAATTCGCCCATCTTATCCAGGTTCTCCATGTCCTTGTCGTTGACAAAGCCGGGAACCGTCTCCCCATCCACGATAAACCGCTTCACACCATACTGCTGCAGAGAAGCAAGAAGCTTGTCCATCGCATCGGCATCGAACGGCCTACGGTTCGACATCCGAACCACGATTTGGTAGCCCTGCTCCTTTAACGACTGCAGTACAAACGGATCGGGATCCATCGTTTTCAGCAGCGCCTCTTCTCTCGCCATCTCAATGATCATGCCCGGCTGATTCTTATAGGACCACGGACGCGTTCTTACCTTGAGCGAAGAAAAGGTTTGCGTAATGAGCGGCTCCAGCCGCTGCTGCGCTTCTTTATCGGCAAAAATCAGATAGGAGAAATTCTCATTCGGCGATATCGGCGCCTGTGTCAAGGCCATCGCCTCGTGAGAGGTGAACATTTCAATTCTCCGGCTTAGGCGCAGCTCGTTCAGGGTAGACTCATAGACGGCAACGGAACGAATGCCGTTCTGCTTCAACAGACGAAGCTGATCCTCCATGAACTTGCGGGGATCCGCCTGGGTATCGGATATCTCCAGCAAATCCCGGTAATCCATGACGAACTCCACTTTGCGTCCCGAGCCTTGCTCGGTTTGATGACGCTCATAAGCAACAGGAATGGCGGCCAGCATCCCTACGATGACCAGCCACCAAACCACACGCAAAAACTGTTTATTTAAGCTCAAATACCTGGCTCGCAAAAGACGGTCACTCCTAGTTTAGTTTTGGTCGACCCGAGCCATAACGGTTGTGACAAGGCCATGTATGGATTCAGCTGCAGCTTCAGACGAGGTCCCGCGGACAGCAAAGTACACCTTGATCTTCGGCTCCGTCCCGGACGGACGAAGGCAGAACCACGAGTCGTCTTCCAGTGTGTATTTCAAAACATTCTCAGCCGGCAGTCCGTACAGCCCCTGCGAGAAATCCTCCACCTTCGTCACCTTCAACCCGTTCCATTCGGTCGGAGGGGTCGAGCGCCAGTCACGCATAATGCCCTGGATTTGCTCGACGCCGTCCTTCCCCTTCATCGTACGGGATTCAAGCTTCTCCAGGAAGTAGCCGTGCCGCTCGTACAGCTCCTGCAGCACGTCATACAGCGTCTTGCCCTGGCTCTTATAATAAGCGGCCGCTTCGGCAATCAGCATCGAGGCGATGACCGCATCCTTATCACGCGCATAGGTCCCTGCCAGATAACCGTAGCTCTCTTCATATCCGAACAGGAAGGAAGCTTCGCCGGTCTTCTCAAATTGCGTCATTTTCTCACCGATGTACTTAAAGCCGGTTAGCGTGTTGAGCGTCTGTACGCCATAATGCTTAGCCACTTCGGCTCCCATCTCACTGGTCACGATGGTTTTAATGACAACGCCGTTCTGCGGGAGCTCGCCCCGGTCCTTCAAGCTGCTGAGTAAGTAGTCCACCATCAGCGCACCCGACTGGTTGCCCGTCAGCACGAAGTATTCCCCGTCCGCATCTTTCACCACAGCGCCCATCCGGTCACAGTCCGGATCCGTACCAATGATAATATCGGCATTCAGCTTCTTCGCTTGGGCAATGGCTAAGGTAAATGCTTCCCGCTCCTCCGGATTCGGCGACTTCACCGTCGAAAAATTCGCATCCGGCAGCTCTTGCTCCGGCACGACGTGTACTTGCGTGAAGCCCACACCGGCCAGGGCAGCGCGAACGGACAAATTGCCGGCCCCATGCAGCGGAGTATACACGATGTGGAAGTCATCGCTAATACGGCTGATGATTTCACGATTGCGGCTTACCGCCGTCACTTCGGCAATATAAGCCTTATCTACCGCATCCCCGATCCACTCCAGGAGGCCTTGCGCTTCCGCATCTGCCCGCGAGAGGCGTTTCACGTCGGAGAATGACCCGATGTCGCGAATCTCTGCGATAACACGCTCTGCCTGATCCGGAACCAGCTGACCGCCATCGGCTCCATAGACCTTGTACCCGTTGTACTCCGGCGGATTATGGCTTGCCGTAATGACAACCCCTGCATTCGCCTTCAGATACCGAACGGCAAAGGACAGCTCCGGCGTCGTCCGAAGCGATTCGAAAACGTACGCTTTAATCCCGTTGCCTGCGAGCACCTTCGCTGTCTCCAAGGCAAACTCCGGTGACTGATTTCGGGAATCATATGCAATCACTACGGCCAAGTCCGATTGGCCCGTTTGAAGCAAGAATTGAGCCAGACCCTGCGTTGCCCGAGCGATGGTGTAAGCATTCATCCGGTTCGTTCCGGCGCCAATGACTCCCCGAAGCCCTCCAGTCCCGAATTCCAGGTCACGGTAAAAGCGATCCTCAATCTCCTTCGGCTGATCGCCGATAGCCCGAAGCTCCGCTTTGGTGTTTTCGTCAATGGCTGCATCCTGCAACCAAAGCTCGTATTGCTCCTGAACGCGAATTTGAGTACTCATCATCTAGCTCCTTTATCTTCAAAATTGATAATGTTATCAATGATGACTGATACGTTATTTCTCTTGCTTTTCCGCAGACAGGGCAAACATCAATTCCCCTTCAGCTACGACCCGGTCTCCTACCTTGGCGGTAGCCTGTCCTTTACCTACCGTACCCTTCAAGCGAGTAATCACGACCTCAAGCGTGAGGCTGTCTCCCGGCACCACTTGGCCCCGGAAACGGAAGTTATCAATGCCCGCGAAGAAGGCCAGCTTGCCTTGGTTCGCCTCCAGCTGAAGCATGGCTACGGCGCCTACCTGCGCCAGCGCTTCTACGATCAGAACGCCCGGCATTACCGGATAACCGGGGAAATGCCCGGCAAAAAACGGTTCATTGATGGTGACATTTTTAAGGCCAATTGCTTTGACTCCCGCTTCTACCTCAAGTATGCGGTCTACGAGCAGAAAAGGGTATCGATGAGGGATGATTTGTTGGATTTGAACGGCGTCTAACAAAGGATGTTGCTCCTTCCGGTATGGTATAAAATTTGACGTTTCAACTTAGACTAGAAATGTCCCTTCATGAGCTGCAGTAATGAAGGTTGATATAAGGGAGCTTATGTCCTTACCGTTCATTGTATGACGGTGAAGACATGGGCTCTTTTTATCATGGGAAACTTATGCGTTCGCTTTCTTCTTGTTCAGCAGGTTAAATTGCAAAATGTAAATGACGGAGGCCACGAAGGACACGCCGATGACAAACCATAGATACACATGGGCGTAGGGCAATTCAAAGACGATCAGCAAGATGGCCACATAATAAAGCACCGTAGTGAGCTTGCCTAAGGCATTGGCCGGCACTGTTTTTTTTCCTCGGAAATGAAAGAATGCCGAACCGGCGATCATCCCTGCGTCCCTAATAAACATAGCCACCGCCGCCTGCCATGAGATCATTTGCGAGAATACAAGCGATAAAATGACCGTGATCATCATCGACTTGTCAGCTAGCGGATCCAGCATGCTTCCTAGCTGGGTAACCAGCTTCCTTGATCTTGCAATGTACCCATCCAATACATCCGTCAGCCCGGCAAGCAGCAGAACGAAGAACGCCGTCTTCACATAACCGGCCTCAAATACCACTAAATAGACGGGGATGAGCATAAAGCGGCACAGGGTCAACAGATTGGGTACATTCCACATGGTTTCTTTCCCCCTCCATTATGGGCTTACGCCGGCATCCGGTCCCATCCATACATTATACCTTTATCAGGAAAAAAATAAAACTCCCTTACGGGAGTTCGGGAGAATCCTCCGGATTCAATTGTCCGCAAAAATCAGATCGAATAAATGCCGCCAGGTACCCATGTCCAGCATTTCCCCTGGCTCCTGCTTGCCGAGATAAACGTACCCTACGACCATACCGATGATGACAGCCGCTACACAGGCGAGCGGAAGCCAGGTCCATCGGATGACCCCAAGAAGCGCCCTCTGCCAAGGCTTCCTCTCTGCAACAGTTTTCTTCGAAGCGGTTTCACTCATCTATCGTTACCTCACTTTACCCGTTGCCGGTTAACCGCGAAGGTTATTAGCAAGATTCATCAATTGGTCGGCGGACGATATTGCTCTCGAGCTCAGCTGGAACGCCCTCTGCACCTGCATCAGCTCCGTCATCTCGTCAGCCATTACCACGTTCGATTGCTCAATAAAGCCCTGTCGCACCGTGATCGGATCCACCGCATTGTTCGCTGCGGTAACCGTCTGGAGAATTTCCTCACGCACTTGCGGCGTTACGCTCGCAGGCAAGCCATACAAATTATCCCCGAGCTGCTCGAGCAGCTGAGGGCGAACCACGCGGACCAGCTTCAGCTGGCCGAGGTTAATGGGCGGTGCCATCTTGTCGGCGTCATTATAAGCCATGATCGTACCGTCGGTGCCGATTTGCAGCGAATGGCCTTCCGGCACACGAATCGGATTATTATCGGCCCCCATCACAAAACGCCCGTCCTTCGTAGTCAGGAACAAATTCCGATCGGGATCGTTAACATCCGGCGGAGAGTAGTTGAAGGAGCCATTACGTGTCCATACCGTCTGAGGCACCAAATTATTGTTCTCATCCCGCGTATACGTATTGATCTCGAACAAACCCTGACCTTCAATAGCCATGTCGAGAGGGTTCTCGGAGGCGACCAGCGAGCCTTGAGCCATATTGACCTGCGCGCTTACCAGCTTGGCGCCCCAGCCCTGATTATAACCGAGCGGTGTCAGACGCCCGTTCTTCTCGAAGCTCTGCGGCTGCTGCTTCAAGCTGGTTAGCACGTCCTGAAAGGACGCTTCCTTCCGCTTGTAGCCGTTCGTGTTGAGATTCGCCATATTGTTCGCAACCAAATCGAGCTTCTGCTGCAGCGCGTGCATCGACACGAAGGAATTAATCATCGAATGGTTCATTGTCTACCCTCCTACACTCTGCCGATGTCATTGACGGCCTTTTCCATGCTCTTGTCGTAATATTGGACCATCTTTTGATTGGCCTCATACGCCCGCAAAGCCGCCATCATATCTACCATGGATTGGCTCGGGTCTACATTGGAACGCTCGATGAAGCCTTGCCGCACCTCTACCTCGTCCGTAGCAATCACCTGTCTGGCGATGCCGGCATCGTTTTCATTCAAACGATACAAACCGTTCCCTTCACGCACCAGCTTATTGGGGTCCTCCACACGCGTGACAAGCAGGTTCAACGGTTGTCCGCCAGGCCCGTTCAAGGGTTGTCCATCGATATCCGTAAACATGCCTCCCTTGGTGATGCGGAAATTCGTTATCGGCGTCCGTTCCCCGTTCGGTCCGGTCTGCAGCAGGACGATAGGTTGTCCGTCTTGACCTACAACCCGATGGCCTTCGGAATCGATAAGCTCCCCGTTCACATCAACGGAGAATTTGCCGTTTCCGGAGTAGCGCAGCTCGCCTTCCGCGTTCATGATCGTGAAGAAGGCCTGCGGCTGAATGATGCGCTCCCCGTCAGGGCCCACATACTTACCGGATGCGTCAAAGAACGCTCCCGGCACTTGAATGTTCGAGATCAGTGCGAAGTCGAACGGATTGTTCGTCTCCTGCACGTCCCCTTCCGCATGGAGAGATACGTTCTCCTCGGCTAATACGCCGGTATTGATCCGGCCCATAGGCACAGAGGCCGGCTCTCCTTGACCGTTGCGAATCCGTGCTACCAGCATCTCCGGGAACGAACGGTTGATGGCGTTGCCCTGCTTGAAGCCGGGCGTGTTAATATTCGCAATATTGTTCGTTACGATGTCGTGTCTGCGCTGCTGTGCAATCATACCGGAAGCTGCCGTATAGAGGCCTCTTAACATCGGATGGTCAGTCCCTTCTAAAATTTACGCTTGGATACTCTATCTAAATTATCGAGCATAATGCCCGTTCCTTTAACAACACAGCCCATGGGATCTTCTGCCACTAGCACCGGCACCTTAAGCTCGTCCGCCAGCAGCTGGTCGATGCCATGCAGCAGAGCACCGCCGCCGGTCAGAATCACACCTCGGTCAATGATGTCGGCCGACAGCTCCGGAGGCGTCTTCTCCAACACCGTTTTCGCTGCAGTAACGATCGAAGAAACCGGATCCCACAGCGCCTCTTGGATCTCATTCGAGCTGACGGAGATCGTTTGCGGCAGCCCGCTCACCATATCCCTGCCGCGGATATCCATCTTTTCCTTCCGTCCGTCCGGATACACCGTGCCGATCTTCACCTTAATATCCTCGCTCGTCCGTTCGCCGATCAAGAGCTTGTACTTCGTTTTGATATATTTCATGATGGCCGAGTCGAACTTGTCCCCCGCAATTTTAATAGAAGAGGAGGTGACGATATCGCCCATGGAAAGCACGGCAACATCCGTCGTCCCTCCGCCGATGTCTACAACCATGTTGCCGCTTGGCTGATAAATGTCCATACCGGCGCCAATCGCTGCAGCTTTAGGCTCTTCTTCCATAAACACCTCACGCGCCCCGCTCCGCTCGGCAGCTTCCCGAATGGCCTTCTGCTCCACGGAGGTAATGTTCGTCGGGGCACAAATAAGGATGCGCGGGTGGCTGTACCACTTGCGGCCTCCAACCTTCTCGATAAAATACTTCAGCATCATTTCGGTTACTTCAAAATCGGCAATGACCCCGTCACGCAGCGGTCTAATGGCGATAATATTACCGGGCGTACGCCCTACCATCCGGCGAGCTTCCTCACCAACGGCGAGCACTCGCTTAGTATCGCTTTCGATCGCGACTACGGAAGGTTCATTCAATACGACACCGCGTCCCTTAACATGAATCAGGACGTTCGCGGTCCCTAAGTCAATGCCAATATCCTTGCTCAACATTCGAATATCCTCCCTAAACCATTCCGTCCATCCTCACATATGTAGAAGCGGCACTTTCCCTATTATAAGCCTTACTTAGAACATTTCGCTATAAAAATGCAAAATCCTTTTTCCAAATCTTTTTTTCGACAAGAAAAGCTGGCATTTGGGAGGGGCGGCAGGAGGGGAACGTACCGCCAGCAGACGAGCGGCTCACGGTACGGCCAGTAAGGCAAGTTTATTTAACGGAAACGAGCTTTTCTTGCGATTTCGGACTGCGTGTCTTCCGGTACTTGATCTTCGTCGCTTCTCCTCCGCGCAGGTGACGAATCGACTTGTGATACTCTAGAATGTGCTTTACCTGATTCGCAAGCTCCGGATTGATTTCCGGAAGCCGCTCCGTTAAATCTTTATGCACCGTGCTCTTGGAAACACCGAATTCCTTGGCTATGGTGCGAACCGTGTGCTTGGTCTCAACCAGACAGCGGCCGATTTTGATGGTTCGCTCCTTAATGTAATCGTGCACTCCCCTCGCCTCCCTACTCGAGTTAGTTTGGTACATTATATGAGGGGCGTTTACTTATATTCTTTGTTTCCAAGCCTGACAAGCTTGACAAGTCACATTTATTTTCGGGACAAGTAGGCAAACCGCTCTCTGAACAAAGAAAAAAGCAGGAAGCTCCCGCCTCCTGCCCTTTCTTATGTATGCCTTAGTTGGTTCCCAGATGCTGCTCCGGATTGACGGCCGGACCGCCTTGCCCTTGTCTCAGCTCGAAGTGCAGGTGAACGCCTTGCTCCTTCTCCAGCTCGTTACGGCCGGCCTTCGCGATCACGTCGCCCTTTTTCACGTCAGCATCCTTCGTAACCGTTACCTCGGATAAGCTTTGGTACACAGATACAAGCCCATTGCTGTGCGTGATCTCGACCAAATTGCCGACCACAGGGTTTTTCTCCACGGCCGTTACTTTCCCGCTAGCTACAGCCAGCACCTCGAAAGGCTGATTGTCTTTCTTCGCGAAGTCCATACCCATGTGCGGGGTGAACGTTTCGCCGTACTCTACCATCGCAGCTTGACGAACATCATTAGAAGCATTCTTGTCGAAGAAGTGAAGCACCAATTCAAGCTCGTTTCTGTCCTTGAACGGCCACTGCATGGTTTCCGTCTTGGCGTTGGTTGCCAAGGCATCCGGGCTGGATACGCTGTCGGTGACCGTTTTGGCGGAATCGATACTGACTTGCTTGTCAGTGATGCCCGAACCCTGGTACACCCACATTAACGTTAAAATAATTGCCGCAGCTGCCATGTACGTTGCTGGAAATACCCATTTCTTGGCGAGCAGTCGTTTCCATGCATTACCGCCTTGCGCTTGTGTTACTGGGGCTCCTTCGTAGGATTTAGGAGCTTCTTCTTGGTTTGGCAAATCTCTGTTTTTATCATTCATTTTATATCACCTCGCTAACCAGTCTTGCCGGATTCGCGAGATTTATACAGCGTGATCTACTATTTTTTTAGAATGATTTTCCTTTTAGTAGTGGCGTGTCGGAACTGACCTGAATCCCTGTATAAAAGTACTTTACGATTTCCTCCGCTTTCTTCCCTTCCTTTGCCATTCCGTTCGCGCCCCACTGGCTCATCCCGACTCCATGCCCATAACCGAAGGTGGTAATCTGCAGCTCCGAACCCTTCCATGACCATTGAAAATGAGTCGAGTTCAGTCCCAGCTTCTCCCGGAATTCGCGGCCGGAGAACGTTTTGCCTCCGACGGTTAAGGTTTTGATCCGATTGCCTTCTGTCTTCCCTATCACCCGTAAGCTATTGCTCTGGTTGGCCGATACCGGTGTCGCCGTCCGAAGACCGAGCTTCTGCCCGAGCTCCTTGCTTGAGATCGAAATCGTCTCCTTATAACGAGGAGACAGCTTCACATCCCACGGGCTGGGCACGCTGCGCAAATAAGGAATGCGGTCGCCCCAATAATCCTCCGAATTCTCGGTGTAGCCATTACTAGTGGAGAAGAAGGTCGCTTGAATCGGCTTTCCCTCATACGTGAGAATCATGTCCTTCGTTTCCTCAACGGCCCGGTTCAACTTGTCCATATTGGCCACATACTGAGCCCCGCTCCAGCGCTGCTTCAGCTCCTGCTCGCTGACATACGCCTGATGCGTGATCGTATCCGTCACCACCGCGCCCTCCACCGGCACACCCGACAAGTCCTTCTCCAGCAGGCGCCGAACAATGTATGTCCTGGCTGCCATCGCCTGTGCCTTCAAGGCTTCCAGCTCGAAGTCTATCGGCATTTCGGCAGCGACCACGCCCCGGACGTATTGCTCCAAATCTAGCTGCTGCACCTTCTTGTCCTTACTCAGATAGACAGGAATCGTTAAACCCGGCTCTCCTCCGGCAGGAAGCCCTTTGGTGTTATAAGGCTCGGCAGCACCGGGTACCTCCGTGCTTTTACTAGAGGGCAGACCCTTCGTCGTCAGAACCGGCACAAGCACAACAATTGCTAGAAAGCTGGCCAGTCCGATCAACACCAGCTGCAGCCAGTGACGCTTTTTGTGCATTACCTTGTATTTCGCTGTCATAAAATCCTCCATCTTTTGTCGATTCCGCTGGTTTTCGTAACGAGATGCTGTGGCTGCAGGTAACATCATCATATGAAATCGAAAGATAGATTAGACCTGTGAAAAAAGAAAGAGAACCCGTCTCTCCTTTCTCAGGAAAGTCGGGTTCTCTTCAGCAAGCTCTAGGCCAAGCTAGGCTGTATGGTGAAGATCGGAAGCGTCGCTTCCTCTTCGTTGTATTTCTCCGGGGTAATTCGCTCAATATCCGCACCCAGAAGCCTCAGCTTCTCCTCGATACCGACGTAGCCTCGGTCGATATGGTGCAGTCCGGTAATTTCTGTTTCGCCCTCGGCCGCAAGCGCTGCAAGAATTAAGGCCGCACCCGCTCTCAAGTCCGTGGCGCATACTTTCCCGCCCTGAAGCCGATTCCCACCGGTCACAATAGCCGTACGTCCCTCTACTTTAATCTGAGCATCCATGTTGAGCAGCTGCTCTACGTGCATGAACCGGTTCTCGAAGACAGTCTCCGTCACGAGGCTAGTGCCCTCCGCCTGAAGCAAGAGCGCCATCATCTGTGCCTGCATATCCGTAGGAAAGCCCGGATACGGCAGTGTTTTCACATCCACCGCGCGCAGCGGCCCTTCCCGGTATACGCGAATGCCATTCTCATCCTCGGCGATCTTGACGCCCATCTCCTGCATTTTCGAAATGACCGGCCGAAGATGATCGGCGATAGCATTTTCTATGTAGAGATTACTGCCTGTAATGGCAGCCGCGATCATATAAGTACCCGCTTCAATGCGATCCGGGATTACCGTATGTACCGCTCCGCGCAGCTGCTCCACGCCATCGATCCGAATCAGACCGGTACCCGCGCCGCGAATCTTCGCCCCCATCGCATTCAAATAGTTCGCGAGATCGACGATTTCCGGTTCTTTCGCGGCGTTCTCGATCAAGGTGGTACCTTCGGCAAGAGCCGCGGCCATCATGATGTTCTCCGTAGCACCGACACTGGCCACATCAAGATAAATCTTCGCTCCCTGCAGACGGCCTTTCACCCGGGCTTCAATGTAGCCCTGCCCCAGCTCGATCTCCGCACCCATAGCTTCAAAGCCCTTGAGGTGCTGATCGATCGGTCGCGTGCCGATAGCACAGCCGCCTGGTAAAGAAATGCGCGCCTGTCCCATCCGGGCCAATAAAGGTCCCATCACGAGAAAAGAAGCCCTCATTTTGCGAACCAGCTCGTAGGAAGCTTCGCAAGTGTTGATGCGTTCCGCATTGACGCGGATGGTTTCATTATAATATTCAACCTTAATTCCTAAGCTTCCGAGCACTTGGTTAATGACCAGGACATCGTCTAATGGAGGCGCATCATGTATGATGCTCTCTCCCTCCGTTCCTAGGATGGATGCTGCAATAATCGGCAGTACGGCATTTTTGGCACCGTGGATCTTCACTCTGCCAGTTAGTGGTTTGCCGCCGCGGACGATAATTTTGTTCATCATGGTCCCCCTCCGCGTATTTCTTTTTGTAACATAATGATAAGATTCGAATCATGTTCAGCTTTTAAAGCGGTTGTACTATCCATTGTTGACAATATTGTCCTTGGTTATTCGGATGGAATGCATTTAGAACATTCCCCCGAGCCAGGTCGACCACTGCAGGTAGTCGATGATAAAGCGTGCCAGTTGATAGCCTAGCGCCACCGATAAAAAGATTTGCAGCAGCTTCGCTTGCGGACCCTTCGGATGCTTAAAAATGGCCTCGAGCTTGATCCCCTGCAATGCCCACCAGGAGAACCCGATACACATTAGTGCAATAAATATGTTAAGCACGCCGCTGATTCCAAGGGAATTGTTCATTTGATCGACGTATTCCATGACCGTAACGGTCCTCCTTGCCGTGCAAATCAAGCCTGATTCAGGCAGGCTGGGCTCTGCGCTGTCCGTCATGCATACTTACCCAGCCCGCCGCCGGTTTAATCGCACAAGTGGTTCCGAATGATGCAAAATGTTCCATACCCCATTATGGCAGAATTCTCGCCAGGATGGCAACGAATTCAGCCCTTGTTGCCTGCTGGTCCGGACGGAACGAACCGTCTTCATACCCCGTAATCCAGCCTTCCGCTTTCATCTGCTTGAGCAGACCCGTCCCCCAGTAGGTCTCATCTACGTCGGTAAAAGGAAGCAGCCCACGATGCTTGCCTGTCATATTCATGCTTCTCGCCAGCATCGCGGTCATTTCCATACGGCTCACCGGCTGGTCTGAAGCGAAGGTCCCGTCGGGATATCCATCCACGACGCCGGCCTGCGCGGCTTTACTAATGTATTCGTACGCCCAATGGTTCGGATCCAGGTCGCGATACTGAATCGGCCGCTGCTTGCTCCAGTGAAAAGCGCGTGAAAGCACCGCTGTCACTTCAGCGCGAGTGATCGGCCGGTCCGGCTGAAACAGGTAGTCGCCGTAGCCCTCTACAATTTGTTTTTTCGTCATCGTGAGAATCGCCGGCAGCGCCCAGTGCGAACGAATGTCGGCATACCCGCCGTCCAAGGGCTTTGCATCCACTTGGAATTGGTACATTCGGTCGGTGAAAGGCAAATTGGTTGTCAATCTCACATAATAAATGCCCGGACTGAATCGTCCCTTCAGCTGCTGATCCGCCTGATACGTCGCATTCATTGACGATGCCATCGGCTTCAAAGTACCGTCGTACAGGTGCATATAAATGCTTGCCGGGGCTGGGATATCATTCAGCCGAATCGTCACCAGACTCTCCTCATCCACCCGGAATTGGAACCAGTCGATATCGTCCGCCCGATCCAGCAAGCCGCTGTAGACCGTATCCATAGAGACAGTCGTCGCTTGATAAGATCGGTTGTTCGGCTCGTGAGGATCAAGCAAACGCGCATTATACTCAATCGTAAGCGTATATTCGCCTACTACAGGATTGGCGTATTCTTTTACGTTCGTCACCCGAAGGTAATAGCTCCCGGGGAAGACTTGGGACAAATAAACAGACTCCGCTTCCCCGTCATCCCCGTCGTCATAAACCACAGAGCGCTCCCCCTGCTTTTGCACCAGAAGGACAGGGTCCATTCTGGCGGTATCCGTGGTTAAACGGATTCCCAAGGTCCCCGATTCCGGGATCGGCAGCTCGAACCAGTCGGTATCATTCCACTGATGGAAGGTGCCTTTAATCGTTTGGCTTCGCGCAGGAAGAACAAACGCCTTGTATTGCTTATCGTTGTCCTCATAAGCATCGGCATTCATCCCGAAGGAGGTGATCAGCTGATACTTTGTTTCATTCTTACGATTGCGATCGCTAAGCTGCAATTGGATGTAGCTTCGTCCTTTGCGAACGGGGAGCGTCAAGGTTTGTCCCGCTGCAACGGTTCTGCTGCTTAGAACTCCGTTGGCATCCGTGTACTGCAGCTGAACGGAAACCCCGCTTTCCATGACGAATCTCAAGTCCATTGCTCCATCATAGATCGAGTCCCAGTAGTACCAATCGGTATCCGTTCCGCTTGAGAAAGCAGCGCCCACCCGATGGCTTACCGAGATCGGCTTCGCCTGGTCCTTCCGCTGATTCGGCTCATACATATCCGCCAGCAGCGGCTCTTTCAATGCCCGGTCGGCACGCAGCAGCCCGAAGCCGGTCTCCGGGTCCCAGCCTGCGTCTCCCAGGTTCTCAGCCGTCTGCCGCAGCAGCTGCCGAATCTCAAAGGGAGTGTACCATGGGTACTTGTTCCATACGAGCGCCGCTACCGCTGCAACTTGGGGAGCCGCCATGGAGGTGCCGTCCATGTATTCGTACGAATGACCCATCGCGGTCGTGAACACATCCCAAGGTGCAACCAGGTCCAGCTCAGGCCCCCTGTTGGACCGGTCATGAACCCGTCCATCCACACCCATACCGCCTACACTCAGCACCGTCGAGTACGCAGCAGGGTATTTCACCACATTGCCTTCATTCCCGGTGGCAGCGACCAGCAGCACACCGCGTTCCTCGGCATAGCTGATAATCTCGCTCATATAATCCGAGTACTTATTCAAGCCAAGCGACAGTACCACAATTTTGGCTCCGTGGTCCACCGCATATCGGATGCCTTCCCCCAGCTTGGCTTCTCCCCCGGTTCCATCTGCTTCCAGCGCCTTGATCGGCATAATCTTGGCGTTCCATAGAATGCCTGATATCCCCCGGTCGTTATTGCCTTGGGCCGCTATCACACCGGCCACATTAGTACCATGTCCGTTATCATCGGCCGGCATCAAGCCCGGCTGCACCAGATTCACACCGGGCACCAGATTCTTCTTCAGATCCGGATGGTCCAGCTCCACGCCGGTATCAACCACAGCAATAATGATGTTAGTGTTGCTGTTCGTTACCTTCCAAGCTTCCTCTATGCCAATTTGCTTTAAATAGGTTTGTTTTTCATAGAACGGGTCATCTGCAAGCTGAGCATTCGCCGACGTCTGCCCGGATGCCAGGAACCATAGGCTTAGTAGGATCGTCAGCACATATGTAAATCTAGTAGGTTTCATAGATATGGTTTCCTTTCCCCTTGGAAACAATCATATCTAATTCTATAGTGCACCTAGGCTCCCTGCAACTGGAAAAGAGAACCTAACGTTGCTCTCAGCTCTAATGTCACGAAACTGTTGAAAACAGGTATGAAAAAAGCCGCCTCCTCAGGTAAATTACTGAAGAAACGGCTTGATTTATTTTTAATAGAAGAAAAACAAGTCTTGCGTTAAGGAGAAGATACGCTCGATGTAGCCAAGCACCCAATGCGGTACAATCCCGAGCAACAAGCTGATCCCGGCGCACAGCCAGAGGGTAATCCCTAACGGCAGCGGCACGATCACTTCACGTGACTCCAGCTCGCTGCGCATGAACATCTGACGGATCAATCCGAAATAGTAGTAGAAGGACACGACGCTGGTCCCGATTAAGACTGCCGCAAGCCAATAATGCTGCGTCTGCAGTGTCCCCATCATAATGTACAGTTTTCCGAAGAACCCCCCTGATAGCGGTAAGCCTGCCAAGGAAAGGACAAGCAATACGGCAGCGATAGCCGTTGCGGGAGCTCTATAATACAAGCCCGCCAGTCCGTTCAGTGTGTCTTCCCCCGTCGATCGCTCCAGAATCATGATCAGCGCAAAAGCCCCGATGTTCATAAACAGGTACGCGATCAGGTAAAAGGCGAACTCCGAGAAGTTAGAGAAGTGCACCATCGAAAACTGAATGCCGATCGGCACGAGCAAATAACCGGAGTTGGCTATTCCCGAGTAGGCCAAGAGACGCTTCATATTCGTTTGGCGCAGCGCCACGAAGTTACCGATAATCATAGCCAGTGCAGCCACGACCATTAAGGCTGTAAGCACATCGCCATGAACCGGCTGGCCCATGAGCTCGCCGACGCCGTATACGCCGTACATGACGCGGAACAGGATGGCAAAGGCGGCTGCCTTCGATACCGTCGCCAAGAAGGCGGTAATAGGTGTAGGAGCACCTTGATACACATCCGGAGCCCACATATGGAACGGTGCTGCCGCCACCTTGAAGCTAAAGCCTGCGAGAAGCAGGAAGAAGCTCAGATAAATAAAGGGCAGCGACGTCGCGGCAGACTGGCCTACGGCAGCGTTAATTTCCTGGATCGACGTCGAGCCGGAAATACCGTACAGGAACGACATCCCGTACAGGATAATCGCTGACGAAATGCCCCCAAGGACAATATACTTGAAGGCCCCTTCATTGGAAGTGAGGCTCTTTTTACGCATCGCTACCAAAATGTAGGATGTGATGCTGAGCAACTCAAGACCTACGAACAGGGTGATCAAGTCGCCCGAGGACGCCATGATCATGCCGCCTAGTGTAGCCGGAAGCAGAAGGTAATAATATTCCCCGACGTGATGGACTTCTTCTTCCTTTACCGTACCAAGGCTCATGAGTGTAATGAGACCTGCGCCGGTAAGCAGGATCAGCTTAATAATATTACCGAAATCGTCGATGCGGTAGCTGTAGTTAAGCAGCTGCTTCGGCTCTGCAGGAGCCAGATAGGTTACCACGAAGAAGGCGGAAACCACAATACCGAGAAGAGACAAATATCCAAGCCACGTACGGCTTACGTTCCGCGGCAGGAATAGATCTAACAGGGAAAGTACCACAGCAGCGGTGACAAGCGTCAGCTCCGGTGCCAGCAGTCCCAGATCGCTAACTTGAAGACGTAATGGTTCCACCGGTCTAGCCTCCCATCTTCGCTAAGCTTCGAATGAATTGATCGAAGCCGCTGACGGTGTGATGAAGCGGTTCACTTACTACACTCGGGTAGATCCCGAGAACAACGATAAAGGCAACGAGCGTAATCATCGGAATCGCCTCTATGAGACGGGCATCGCGCATTTCGGGCCGCTCCACGCGGACAGGCCCGTATGTGATCCCGAGCACCCCGCGAAGCACATAGACGGCCGCGAGAATAATGCCAAGCGCCCCGACAACGGCGGCTGCCGGAATTCTTTGGAACAAGCCGAGAAACGCCATAAATTCGGCAATAAAACCGGACAAGCCCGGAAGACCTAAAGAGGCCATACCGGAAACCAGTAAAATTCCTGAAATAAACGGAATCGACTTCGCCAATCCGCCCAGCTCATCCAGCCGCGTCGTCTGCGTACGCTCGAAAATCGCACCTACCAGAAGGAACATGAGCGCCGAGATCAAGCCGTGAGACACAAGTTGGAAGATGGCCCCCTCCATGCCTTCCATATTGAATGCAGCGAGTCCGAGCAGCACGATACCCATGTGGCTGATACTGGAATACGCAAGCACCAGCTTGAAGTCCTTCTGCACGAAGGCCAGCACAGCCCCGTAAATAATGTTGATGACGCCCAGCGTTGCGAGAACGCCAGCCCATGCATAAGCCTCTTGAGGAAACAGCAGAATCCCAAAGCGGATAAGTCCGTAGGCGCCCATTTTCAAAAGAATTCCCGAGTGGATCATAACAATGGACGGAGGAGCTTCCGTATGCACCTTCAGCATCCATGTATGGAACGGGAAGATCGGCAGCTTAATGCCGAAAGCGACGAGCATCAGAATAAAGAGAGCCCATCTCATTGTTTCACTCAGGAAAAACGGATTATCCGGAATCTCCCCTTGGTTCACGAGCGCATTTGCATTCTGTAACAGGTTTTCCTGAATCACCTGCAGGCTTCCACTATAGAACAAGGAAGCTCCGTTAGCATCATTCACCTGATTGAAGCCGGCTGTGCTTACGAGAATCAGGAAGGCAATCAGCATAACAGCCGAACCAAGACCGTTGTAGATCAAAAACTTATTTGCAGCCCGCTCCCTGTCCATATAGCCCCAGATCCCGATAAGGAAGAACATCGGAATGAGCGTAATTTCGAAGAACACGAAGAACAGGAACAAATCCTGTGCCAGAAACACCCCGAACATCCCTGTCTCCAATAGGAGGAAAAGAATGAAGTACGATTTCCAGCGCTTCTTGATATAGACCGAAGCAAGAGCCGCCATCGTTGCGACCAAAGCAGTCAAGAACACAAGCGGCAGTGACAAGCCGTCCACCGCCATGGAATACTTGAATTCGAAGAAGAAGGAGGTTAGCCCGTTCAAGGTCTCCTTATTCAGCGGAACGACGATCCAAGGTACATCTTCACGGAACTGGAGACCCGCATTTTGATTGGTAAACTGCGAGTAGAGCCAGCCGGAAAGCACAAGCGGTATCAAGGTAGCGGTTATCGCTACCGCCTTGATCATGCCTCCTTGTGTCTTGGGCAGGAACATAAGAACGAGAACACCGATGAGCGGCGTAAACGTGATCAGTGAAAGTATAGGGAAATTATCCGGCATCGATGAACCTCCTTCCTGCAATCGCCAAGATCAGAATAAGCAATCCGAGCAGGGTAGCCAATCCATAGGACTGCATTTGCCCGTTCTGCATTCGGGATCCGAGACGACCGATTCCCCAGACCGCATAGCTCGAGAGGCGAACCACTCCGTCTACAACATACACATCGAACAGATGCAGCAGCTTGCCGAGGCCCCCTAACGGAACTACGATAACGGCTTGATACAGCTCATCGATGTAATATTTGCGATTCAGCAGCCGGTATAGCCAAGGAGCATTGCTTGGAAGTGCATTCGGGTCGAGTGATTTCTTCACATAGAGTAAATACCCGAGACCGATGCCCAGCAGACCTACCAGATTCGATAATAGGATCACAACCCAGTTCGCATGCTCCTCAATCGTTTCCCCTGTAAGCCACGTGCCAAGCCATGGGTTGAACGGTGTAAAGACAAAGCCCGCTGCTACAGCCAATACCGCCAAGACAAGCAGAGGTATGGTCATAGAGGCCGGTGATTCATGTACATCCGCATGGTGGCGGGGCTTGCCCGTGAACACCAGGAAGAACAATCGGGACATATAGAAGGCTGTGAAGAACGCAGCGATCAATCCGATCCAGAACAGCAGCTGATTGTGATGATAAGCCTCCGCGAGAATCGCATCCTTGGACCAGAAGCCGGACAAGGGCGCAATCCCGGAAAGAGCCAGCGTACCGATGGCGAAGGTCCATGTGGTGATCTTCATTTTGCCGCCGATGCCGCCCATCTCATGGATGTCTTGTGTATGTACCGCGTGAATGACGCTGCCCGCCCCCAAGAACAGTAAGGCTTTGAAGAATGCATGGGTAAACAGGTGAAAAATGCCCGCCGTATACGCAATCGTCGAACCAAGACCTAGTGCCATCATCATGTAGCCCAATTGGCTGACGGTGGAATAAGCGAGAATCCGCTTGATGTCGTTCTGCGCCGTACCGATGGTCGCTGCGAAAATCGCTGTGAAGCCTCCAATAATCGCTACCACCGTTAAGGCCGTTGGAGAAGCAATGAATACTTCATAGGTACGAGCCACCAAGTAGACACCTGCAGCTACCATCGTAGCGGCATGGATCAGCGCACTGATCGGCGTCGGACCTTCCATCGCATCTGGAAGCCACGTATGCAGCGGGAACTGACCCGATTTGCCGACCGCCCCTACGAAAATCAAGATCGCGATGGTCGTTGCCATACTTGCTGAGATGGCTCCGCTGGAGAAAGCGTTATGAATAGAATTAAAGTCCAGCGCGTGGTTTGGCATGACTTTATACAACAGAAGAATGGCAATGAATAAACCGACATCCCCGATACGGGTGACGATAAACGCCTTTTTCGCGGCAGCTCTTGCCTCCGGCTTGAAATACCAGAACCCGACCAGCAAGAACGAACAAACGCCGACCAGCTCCCAGAAAATAAAGAACTGTACCAGGTTCTCGGATATAACGAGTCCCAGCATCGAAAAGGTAAATAAGGCTATGTATGCGAAGAACGTATTGATCCGTTCATCTCCGTGCATGTATCCTTTGGAATACAAATTGACCAGCAAACTGACGAGCGTAACCACCACCAGCATTAAAGCATTCAGGTTGGTTACTTCGAAGCCCATTGTCAGTGTTGTCGTGCCCAGCTTCAGCCAGTGCAGCTGGTTCCATGTATAGTCTCCGACTTGACCTCCGACGCGCTCAATGAAAATAAGCACTGACAGGGCAAACGAAGCAAACACGGCCACAATGCTGATATAGGCGCCCACATCCTTCAGCTGCCGTCCTACCGCCGTCAGGATTAGAAACGACAGCAGCGGAAACAACGGGATGAGCCAGGCGTATTGCGAATAAGCCGATACCATAGTGCTGCTCCCTTCTCAAAGCTTGCTAAGCGCAAGCACTTCGTAAGCGTACAATTTATCGTTTCAACGAATCCATTTCATTTACATCCGTTGTCCCTTTATTGCGGTAGAGAGCAATCAAGATGGCAATGCCCACGGCCGCTTCCGCCGCTGCGACGGTTATGTTGAACAAACTAAAGATTTGACCGGTTAAGTTCGGGTTCACACCTAATTTGGAAAATGCGACGAGATTCAGGTTCACGCTGTTGAGCATCAGCTCAATGGACAGCAGGACCACGACCGCGTTCTTTTTCGTCAGTGCGCCGTATAGACCGATACAGAACAGAATCGCTGCCAGCGTCAGATAAGGTGTAGCCAGTCCGCTGTTGAACTCCATCCGTTAGTCCTCCTCCCTCTTCGCCACGATAATGGCTCCAATGAAGGCCACCGTCAGCAGAACAGACATCAATTCGAATGGAATGACATGAGCGCCGAATAACAGCTTGCCGATCTCCATCGTGTTGTCCTGCCCTGCCTGGAAGGTTCCTGCTGAAGCAGGCAGCTCGGAATTTTGAATCGCATAGAAGATCAATCCGAAGAGCGCCAGGCATCCGATAAAAGCCAGCACGTTATGCGCCGGCCGCTTCGGTTCTTCCTCAGCGCCTTTATGCTTTGTCATCATAATCCCGAAGATCATCAGAATGGTGATGGCACCGGCATAGATCAGAATTTGTACGAATGCGACAAACTCCGCCTCCAGCACGACATAGAGCGCACCCAAGCTTATGAAGGTACAGGCGAGCGCCAGCACCATGTGCACGACCTTCTCGAAGCTGATCATGAAGATCGCTCCGCCGATGGCCAGCAGTGCGCAAAGGAAAAAGGCGATATTTTCCCCGCTCGATAAAAAATTGCCGATGTTCTGAATCATCTACTTCGCCCCGCCTTTCGGAAGCGCCGAGTTGTTTTCCTTGCGGATGTTCTGATTGTTCTCGTTCAGCCACTGCAGGTTCTTGAACAGATCGTCCCGGCTGTAGGTGCTGAGCTCGAAGTTATTCGTCATTACGATCGCTTCCGTAGGACATACCTCCGTACACAAATCGCAAAGGATGCAGATTTCGAAATTAATATCGTACGTGTCGATGACCTTGCCCTTTTTCTCCGGGTCCGGATTCGGCTTCCCGATCAGGTTGATGCACTCGGTCGGACAAATGCGCGCGCATTGGTTGCAGACGATGCATTTTTCAGGGTCGAAATGCTGAATACCGCGGAAGCGGTCCGGCATCTCGAGCGGAACATCGGGGTACGCATACGTTACTTTTTTCTGCGTCATGGCCTTCAGGGTAAAGCCGAGCCCCTTGATAATGCCTTTCATGACTGTTTCACCCTTTCCAAGCGTTGCAACGCTTTACATCGCGATCGCCATATAAATCGCTGTAACGAAGATATTCACCAGCGCCAGCGGCAGCAATACTCTCCAGCCGAGTCCCATCAGCTGGTCTACACGGATACGCGGAAGCGTTGCGCGGAACCAGAACAGGCAGAACACGATAAAAGAAAATTTCAGCAAGAACCAGATGATTCCCGGGATGAAGCTAAGGAATGGGAACGGTGCATGCCATCCGCCTAAGAACAAGGTTGTCGTCAGGCCTGCGATAGCGAACACGTATACGTATTCGGCCAGCATGAAGAAGGCAAACCGGAAGCCGGAGTATTCAACATGATACCCCGCTACGAGCTCCGACTCCGCCTCCGGCAAGTCGAACGGTGTACGATTCAGCTCAGAAACCGCAGCTACGATGAAAACACAGAACCCGATAATCTGCGGGAGGAAGTTCCAATGCCAGAAGCCGCCCTCCTGCTGCAGGACAATCGCATTCAAATTCATGCTGCCCGTCATCATGATGACGCCAACGACGGAGATAACCAGTGGAATCTCGTAGCTGATCATCTGTGCAGCGGACCGCATCCCGCCAAGCAGCGCATATTTGTTATTGGACGCCCATCCCCCAAGCACGATACCGATGGTAGAAATCCCGGACAGGGCGACATAGTACAGAATGCCGACATTCATATTGCTCGACAGCAGGTTCGGTGCAAAAGGAATGGCCGCGATGACCGTAAAGGCAGGAATGAACGTAATGACCGGAGCCAATATAAAAAGCTCCCGTTCCGCCTTATGCGGTATCGTATCTTCCTTAATCAGCAGCTTCGTTACGTCGGCAACTGTCTGTAGAAGTCCCAGCGGACCTACGCGATTCGGACCGATCCGCAGCTGCATCCACCCGATGACCTTCCGCTCAAAGTAAATGGCATACGTAACGAAACCGAGTACTACGAGAAGCAGAACGACTCCCCAGCCGAAAAGGATGGCAAAGTTCGTCCAAGTCAGCTGCTGCTCCAATAAATCCATCATTACGCATCCACCTCCCCGACGACGATATCGATACCGCCGAGAATTGTGATTAAGTTGGTCATGGTTTCACCGACCAGGAGCTTCGGCAAGATTTGCAAATTCACAAAGGACGGACGCCGGAACTTCAGGCGATACGGCTTATCCTTGCCCTTGGAAATAATATAACAGCCGATCTCCCCCCGCGGAGATTCAATGGCCGAGTACACTTCCCCTTCCGCCGGACGAAGCACACGAGGCACCTTGCCCATAATTTCTCCCTCGGCAGGGAATTGCTCGACGGCCTGCTCCAGAATGCGAAGGGACTGCTTAATCTCTTCCAGGCGAAGCACGTACCGGTCATAGCAATCTCCGTTCGTCGATACCGGAACATCGAAATCGAATCGATCGTAGATACTATAAGGCTGCGCCTTGCGCAAATCCCAATTCACGCCGGTACAGCGCAGATTGGCGCCGCTTAAGCCATACGCGATGGCGGTTTCCGCATCGTATTTTCCGACGCCCTTGATCCGCGCCAAGAAAATTTCATTGCCGCTCACCAGCTGGTGATATTCCTCCAGCTTCTCTCTCATATACGGAACGAAATCGCGGACCTTCTGAATCCAGCCCTCAGGCGCGTCCCATTTCACTCCGCCGACACGCATGTAGTTGTACGTTAAACGGGCGCCGCACAGCTCGTTGAACAAATTAATGATGATTTCCCGGTCGCGAAAAGCAAACAAGAACGGGCTCATCGCCCCGATATCGAGCAAATAGGTGCCCCACCATACCATATGGCTGGCAATGCGCTGCAGCTCCATGACAATCAGCCGGAGATACTCCGCACGCTCGGGAATTTCGAGCTGCATCAATTTTTCTACGGCGTTCACCAGCACGTAGTTATTGGTCATCGCCGACACGTAGTCCATCCGGTCCGTGTAAGGGATAATTTGGGTGTACGTCAAGTTTTCCGCCAGCTTCTCCGTACCCCGATGCAGATAACCCATCACCGGGTTGGCTTCCGTAATGACCTCGCCGTCCAGCTTCACGACAATCCGGAATACCCCGTGTGTACTAGGATGCTGCGGACCTACGTTTAGTAGCAATTCTTCCGTTCTAATCAACGTGTCCTACACCTCCGGGTCAAGCGGTTCATAATCTTTGCGCAGCGGATGGCCGACCCAATCGTCAGACATCATGATTCTTCGCAGGTCCGGATGACCTGGGAAATCGATCCCGAACAGGTCATACGCTTCCCGCTCATTCCAATTCGCCGTCGGCCACAACGGCGTTACCGATGCCACGGAAGGATTATCCCGGTCCGTCTTCACCTTAATACTGTATTCCTGCTTGCTCTCGAGTGATATGAGATGATATACCACTTCCATGTGGCTTTCCATATCGACACCGGACAGGTTGCGCAGGTAGTTCAGCTTTAGCTCCGGATGCTGCTGCAGCACCTTGGCTGCTTCATACCAATGATCATTCTTCACCACAAGACATGGCATGTGATCGTTCTTCTCATTAATAAAGGCTTGCTCCACCGCATCGCTGCCGACCGCTTCCCGCAGAATCGCTGCGGCGCGATCCAACAACGGCTGCTTCGGCGACGGCTCCTTCGGCGCTTCCGGCGCATCGCCTTCCTTGGCGGCTGCGCGCGCATTCGCCCGCGCGGCTCTCGCCTCGGCGGCGGCCTTCGCCTTCGCCTCTTTCTCCGCGTCCGTCGGGGCCGCCCGCTCAACTGCCGGCGGGTCGCTCGGCTCCCCTGTTGCGGCTGGCTCCGCCTTCGGCGCTTTCGCCTCCGCAGCAGCCTCCGCCGTGCCTGCGGCACCGGCTGCGGCTTCGCCTGCGTCGGCGCTTACGCCCGGCTGCGGCTCGCGCGCCGCATCGCCCGTCGGCGGCTCTCCGGCGCCGCCGGCCACACGCACGTCGGCCGGGCTGCCGACGCCTCCTCCTGACTGCGCCTCACCGCTCGGCGCAGTCGATTCAGCCGCAGCCTCTCCCTTCGGCTTCTGCTCTTCCGGAGCGGTCACGTCTTCCGCGTCCGGGTTCTTTTTGACCTCGTCACTCATGCATTCGTCACCTGCTTACCGGTTTTCGCTTCGTAGCGGATCTTCTCCTGGAGCTTGTTGATCCCGTAGATAAGCGCCGCCGGATTCGGCGGACAGCCTGGGATGTATACATCTACAGGCACAACCTGGTCTACCCCTTTGACCACGGCATACGACTTCACGTACGGGCCTCCTGCGGTTGCACATGAACCCATGGCAATAACCCACTTCGGCTCCGGCATCTGATCATAGAGACGGCGAAGCAGCGGAGCCATCTTCTTCGTGACGGTACCTGCAACGATCATAACATCGGATTGCCGAGGCGAGGTACGGAAGATGACACCGAAGCGGTCCAAGTCATAATGCGAGGCGCCCGTTCCCATCATCTCGATCGCACAGCAAGCCAGACCGAACGTAAGCGGCCAAAGCGAATTGCTTCGGGCCCATGCCTTTACCTGCTCCAGCGTTGTCATAAATACGTTGCGTTCCAGCTCCTGGCGTTCCTCTGGCGAAATTGATTCTAGATTGAAGTCCATTGCAGCACCTTCTTCTTATAGGCATAAACTAATCCTATGATCAACAATCCGATAAAAATGCACATCTCCACAAGCGCAAACAAGCCCAATTGCTTGTACGCAACGGCCCACGGATACAAGAAAACAGTTTCAACATCGAAAATAACAAACATCAAGGCGAACAAGTAGTACCGAATGTTAAAGCGTACTTGTCCTTCACCCACCGGCTCGTTACCGCTTTCATAAGTCGTATACTTTTCTGTTGTCGGCTTGTTCGGTCGTAACAGTTTACCGATTGTAAGCGCTGCTATGGGAAGCAGCACACCCAAGAACAGAAAAATCGCAACGACCACGTAGTTATTCGTGTACATCGTAAACGAACCGCCTCCTGCCTTATCCATTTGTATAGCGCAAGATTGACCTGCGCTAATTCCTTCCATATATGCCCTAACAATTATATCAAAAGCCCTAAGGGGTGTCTAACATTTTCCTTCCTGCACGAAACAGTTTCTACTCCCCCAGATGCAAAAAAAAGCGAAGGAACCCATTTCCCCCGCTTTTCCCGTTCCTTATACTATTGTTTCCCAGATACGTCAAGTCGATTCATGGCGCGTTGCAGCGCTAATTCGGCACGACGGAAATCGATCTCATCTCTTTTCGCCGCTAAGCGCTTCTCAGCACGTTCCTTCGCTGCTTGCGCCCGATCGATATCGATTTGACCCGGCAGCTCGGCGCTTTCCGCCAAAATAACCACCTTGTCCTTCCGCACTTCCATAAAACCGCCGTGCACTGCGATGACTTCGTCCTTCTGGCCTTGTCTCTTCACAGTAAACGGAGCGATCTTCAGCGGAGTGACTAGCGGAATGTGATTCGGCAGAATCCCAAGCTCCCCTTCGACACCTTTAGCGATGATCATGTTGACATGATCGGAATACACCTTGCGTTCCGGGGTTACCACTTCCAGCAGGAATGTACTCACTTGGATTCCCCTTTCGAAGCTTTTTGTGAAAAAGGTGGAGCTACTTATTGCATCGGCATCCGACGGCCTCCGGGAAAAAGAGCTTCGCTAACCTCAGACAGTTATTTTTCGATCCCTGATTAGAATAGGATAGGAATGGATCGAAAAATAAAACTCGCGCGAAGCTTCTTTTTCCCTACGGCACTACGGACTGCCGAGGCAATAAAAAGCATAACCTTTTTCAACAAAAGCTTACCTTTATATTAGAGCGTCTTCGCCTTAGCGACAGCGTCTTCGATTGTGCCCACGTTGTGGAACGCCGGTTCAGGAAGATCGTCGTGCTTGCCGTCAAGGATTTCCTTGAAGCTGCGCACGGTTTCTTTAACCGGTACGTACAAGCCTGGGATCCCGTTGAACGCTTCCGCAACGTGCAGAGGCTGAGACAGGAACAATTCTACGCGACGCGCACGGTGTACGACCAATTTGTCCTCATCGGACAACTCGTCCATACCCAAGATCGCGATGATATCGAGCAATTCCTTATAGCGCTGAAGCAGACGCTTAACGCCTTGCGCTACTTGGTAGTGCTCTTCGCCCAGGATTTCCGGTGTCAGAATCCGGGAGGAGGAAGCCAACGGGTCAACCGCAGGGAAGATACCCTTCGCTGCGATACCGCGCTCCAGGTTCGTCGTTGCATCCAAGTGAGCAAACGCCGTAGCAGGAGCCGGATCCGTATAGTCATCCGCAGGAACGTAGATCGCTTGGATCGACGTTACGGAACCTTTTTTCGTGGAAGTGATACGCTCTTGCAGCTGACCCATCTCGGTAGCCAGTGTCGGCTGGTAACCTACCGCGGAAGGCATACGGCCGAGCAAGGCGGATACTTCAGAACCCGCTTGAGTAAAGCGGAAGATGTTATCGATAAACAGAAGTACGTCACGGCCCTCTTCGTCACGGAAGTATTCTGCCATTGTCAAGCCAGTCAAAGCTACGCGAAGACGCGCGCCTGGCGGCTCGTTCATCTGACCGAATACCATCGCCGTTTTGGAGATAACGCCGGAGTCCTTCATTTCATGGTACAAGTCGTTACCTTCACGAGTACGCTCGCCTACGCCCGCGAATACGGAGATACCGCCGTGCTCTTGTGCGATGTTGTGAATGAGCTCCTGCATCGTAACGGTTTTACCTACACCCGCACCACCGAAGAGACCGATCTTACCACCCTTGGCATAAGGAGCCATCAGGTCGATAACCTTGATCCCGGTTTCGAGAATTTCCGCTTGCGTGGAAAGGTTCTCGAACGCAGGAGCCGGTTTATGGATCGGGCTGCTCAGCGTACGATCGACGTTAGCGTCGCCGTCGATCGGCTCGCCTACTACGTTAAATACGCGGCCCAAAGTCGCTGCACCTACGGCAACGGTGATAGGAGCTCCGGTATCGATCGCCTCGGTACCACGCACCAGACCGTCCGTAGTGGACATCGCAATACAGCGAACCATGTTGTCACCAAGATGAACGGCCGCTTCCAGCGTCAGTTTGATGTCTTGTTCACTTGCGTTTTGCGCTTTTCTTTCAATCTTGATTGCGTTCAAGATCTCAGGGAGGTGTCCACGCTCGAACTCGATGTCGACAACCGGTCCCGTTATATTAACAACGCGCCCTTTGCTCACTGTTTTCCCTCCTAAAAACTTTGCCCTTGGGCAAAGTTGCGTCGTAAGCATAACCTAAGTTTCGCTTTAACGAAACTACTTCGTAAGCTAAACCTACGTTTTGCCTTAGTAAAACTGCTTTAAAAATCCGTTCTTACGCTTGTGCGTTTGCTCCGGCTACGATCTCCGAAATTTCCTGGGTAATAGCAGCCTGACGGGCACGGTTGTAAACAAGGGTCAGCGAGCTGATCATCTTCGATGCGTTCTTCGTTGCGTTACTCATCGCTGTCATTCTTGCCCCAAATTCACTTGCCTTACCGTCTAAGAGCGCACTGTAAATCAATGTTTCCGCATATCTCGGAAGCAGTACTTCAAGTACGCCTTCCGGGGACGGCTCATACTCGTAATTCGCAGTGTTGCTTACGCTGACATCCTCAAGCGGAAGCAGCCGCTTCATTACAGGAATTTGCGTAATTGCGTTTTTGAACTCGTTATATACAAGGTAAAGCTCATCGTACGTGCCGTTTTCGAAATTGCCGACCGCTGCCGACGCTACTGATTTAATATCAGCGAAGGAAGGGGAATCCGGTAATCCGGTGACTTCCTCTACGATCGGAATGTTGCGCTTCTTGAAGAAGTCGCGACCCTTACGGCCGATTACAAAAATCGAATACTCATTCGTCGATGTATGCCTTTCCTTAATCGTAGCCGTTACCTTACGAAGCACGTTCGCGTTGTAACCACCGGCCAAACCGCGGTCAGATGTGATCACGAGATACCCTGTTCTCTTAATCGCCCGGCTTTGCAGCATCGGGTGCTTCACACCCTTCGTGCCTGCCGCAATGCTCGCTACGACCTCTTTCATCTTCTCCGCATAAGGTCGGGAAGACTGCGCTGCATCCTGCGCTCTTTTCAGCTTCGCAGCAGCAACCAGCTCCATCGCCTTCGTAATTTGGCGCGTATTTTGCTTCGATTTAATCGAGCGTTTAATCTCGCGCATACCTTTAGCCATGCCTGCTCACCTCTCTCTCCAAGCGCCCCGCTAGGGAGCCCCAATCGATAAGCCATTTATCATTATCCGACCAAGCGCCAAGCTCCTCTTTCCTCGAAAGAAGAGCTCTTCACTTAGGTTTATTACGCAGAAGGAGCGAATCCTTTTTTGAACTGTGCGATCGCATCTTTCAATGCGTTCTCGTTATCCGACGTGAGATCCTTCGTATCGCGGATGTTCGTAAGAATCTCCGGACGGTTGGAATCGAGGTATGCCAGGAACTCAGCCTCGAAACGGCGCACGTCTTGTACCGGAAGTTCATCAACATAACCTCTCGTTACAGCGTAGATCGCTACAACCTGCTTCTCAACAGGCATCGGCTGGTTAACACCCTGCTTTAGCAGCTCGAGTGTACGAATACCGCGGTTCAAACGAGTTTGTGTCGCTTTGTCAAGGTCGGAGCCGAACGCTGCGAACGCAGCAAGCTCACGGTATTGCGCCAAGTCAAGACGGAGCGTACCGGCAACCTTCTTCATCGCTTTGATTTGAGCGGAACCCCCTACACGGGATACCGAGATACCGACGTTAACGGCTGGACGCTGACCGGAGTAGAACAAGTCGGACTCCAGGAAGATCTGACCGTCCGTGATCGAGATCACGTTCGTCGGAATATATGCGGAAACGTCGCCCGCTTGCGTCTCGATAAACGGCAATGCAGTCATCGAACCGCCGCCGAGCTCATCGTTCAGCTTCGCGGAGCGCTCCAGCAAACGGGAGTGCAGATAGAATACGTCACCTGGGTAAGCTTCCCGACCCGGAGGACGTCTGAGGAGCAAGGAAAGCTCACGGTAAGCAGCCGCTTGCTTGGACAAATCGTCATATACTACGAGCACGTGCTCGCCTTTGTACATGAAGTATTCACCCATCGAGCAGCCAGCATATGGAGCAAGCCACAGCATCGGAGCCGGCTCGGAAGCGGACGCCGTTACTACGATAGTATAGTCGAGTGCGCCTGCTTTACGAAGCGTTTCAACCAAAGCTACAACCGTAGATTGCTTCTGACCGATCGCAACGTAGATACATTTTACGCCATTGCCCTTTTGGTTGATGATCGTATCAACGGCAATGGAGGTTTTACCCGTTTGACGGTCACCGATGATGAGCTCGCGCTGACCGCGACCAACTGGGATCATCGCGTCGATCGCTTTGATACCGGTTTGCATTGGCTCATGTACGGATTTACGCGCCATAACGCCCGGAGCCGGGGACTCAATCGGACGGAAGGTCGTTGTTTCGATTGGACCTTTGCCGTCTACCGGTTGGCCTAGTGCGTTAACCACACGGCCGAGCAAAGCTTCGCCAACCGGGATTTCCATGATACGGCCGGTACGCTTTACTTGGTCGCCTTCACGGATATCCGTGTAAGGGCCCAAGATAACGATACCAACGTTACTTTCCTCCAGGTTGAACGCATAACCCAAAACGCCGTTGGAGAACTCTACGAGCTCACCCGCCATTACGTTCTCGAGGCCGTGTGCACGGGCGATACCGTCACCGACCTGAATGACCGTACCAACGTCAACGACTTGAATGTCAGACTTATATTTTTCAATCTGCTGTCTAATCAGCGTGCTGATTTCTTCAGGTTTGATACTCAACTTGCTCACCCCTATCTACAGTGCTTGAGATTGATTCAACGTTTTTTCCAGGCGCTGAAGTTTGCCGGACAAGCTTCCGTCATACAGACGATCGCCGATCCGAACTTGAATGCCGCCCAGCAAGCTTTTATCGAGAACCGATTCCACACGGATTTGTTTGCCCGTAATTTGGCTGAAGGCTGCCGCAATGCCGGAGAGCTCCGTTTCAGACAAAGCTACCGGCGTGTAAACCGTTGCATTCGCCTGACCTAGCGCCTCATTGGCAATGGCAACATAGGAATCCACTACGGCTTCCAATGCACCTTCTCTTCTTCTCTCCACAAGAAGAACCAGCGTAGCGAAAACGAGCTCCGAAACCGTACCGCCGAAAATTTCCTTCAGCAGGTTCGTCTTCGCCGACACGTCAACACCTGGATGCTGAATCAGCTTATGCAGATCTCTTTGCTCTTGAAGCACAGCAATTATAGCTTTCAGCTCTGCCTCAACCTGCTGGACCAGATTTTGATCCTTGGCGGCGGCGAACAGTGCTTTGGCATATCTTTTGGCTACGATGATGTCCTTGCTCATTGGTTGCCTCCTACCTCTTTGAGGTATTGCTCAACCAGCTGCTCCTGCGACTTCTCATCGATTTGCTTTTCGATAATTTTGGAGGCGATCAGAACGGACATGGCGCTCACCTGACTACGCAGAGCGGCAACAGCCTTGTTCTTCTCCGTCTCGATATCACGAAGCGCGTCCTGCTTCAGACGGCTCGCTTCTTCTTTCGCTTGTTGAATAATGTCCTCCGCCTGCTTGCTGCTGGTTACGCGGGCTTGCTCCATCATTTGCTTCGCTTCGCTGCGCACTTGCTCCAAGGCAGCCTTCTGCTCAGCAAGGAGGGCATCGGCTTGCTTGCGGTTCGATTCCGCGCTATCAAGCTGATCCTTCACCAGTTGACGGCGTTGCTCCATGATCCCCATCAATGGACCGAAAGCATATTTGCTGATCAGCCACATCAATACCAAAAAGGACACGATGGCAATACCGAACGAAGTTATATTGAAATGCATCTATACGTCACTCCCTTCAAGGGGCTATTGGCAAATCCAGACACGAATGCAAGCATTCGGACAAAAGGAAGGCGTGGAGGCTTAGAGGGCTTCCCCGCCTTGTGCGCTATTAAGGTTGGATTACGAAAGTGAAGAGCAATGCGAATACAACCGCGATGATTGGAATCGCCTCGACGAGACCTACACCGATAAACATAACTGTTTGAAGAGTAGCTTTTTGCTCTGGCTGACGAGCGATACCGTCAACTGTCTTACTTACGATCAAACCGTTACCAATACCTGCACCAAGTGCTGCCAAACCGATTGCGATTGCTGCTGCTAATGCCATACCTGCCATTGTGTAAATCCTCCTTAGAATAATAAAATTTAGGTTTGTGGTGTTAAAAAGCGGTTGCGGTCAAGTGGATAACTCGCTTAAGCCGTCCGCATGTCAGTGTTCCTCGTGTTTTTCGAGTGCCTGAGATAAGTAAACCATCGTCAACGTCGTGAAAACGAACGCTTGGATCGCCCCGACGAAGACCGAGAAGCCTTGCCATATGATCAGCGGGATTACCCCTCCGATCCCGGCAAGCAGAATCACCCCAATGAGAACCTCACCGGCAAAAATGTTACCGAATAGACGCATACCGAGCGTCAAGAGCTTGGAAATCTGCTCAACGATGTGCAATGGAAACATCACAGCGTACGGCTCAAAGTAATGGCGAAGATAATGCTTGGTGTTGCGAGTCAATCCTAGGAAGTGCACCAGGAAGATGACCATGAAGGCAAGACCCATCGTCACGGACAAGTCTGCTGTAGGAGATTTCCACCAGCTCAGCCCAAGATGCTTCCCTGCTGCATGCGCAGCATCGTATTCCTCTTTCGTGATGCCTAATTGCGGAATCGGTCCGGTAACATCCGTGATGATGACAAGCGGCAGTCCCAGCATGTTGCCCACGAAAATGAACATGATCAGCGTAATGCCGAGCATAATGAAGGTCTTACCCTTCTTCATATCCATAGAGCTGGAGATGATATTGTGAACGAACTCGACTAACCACTCCAAGAAGTTTTGTAATTTGCCGGGGTTGTGTACAGACAAATTGCGCGTTCCGGCAATGGAGAGGATTAGTACAATTAAGCAGGTTACTGAAATGGTAATGACGACAGACAAATCCCAACTCAGACCTAACCAATTGACTATCGGAAATTCATGCATGTGTAGTAGTTTCACCCCTTTCCAAGGCATGATGGAATTATTTTTTATTTGAAATAATACCCAATAGGAGTGTTGCCAACTGAACGGAGATTAAACCTGCGATCACAGACCACATGGCAAAGTGCTCCGGCAATTTGTAAGCGATGATCATAGCAATGATCGCAATCGCCGTCCTGTTACCGAATCCCAGGCCTCGCTTTCGCTTGCCCTGAAGGGCGCTCTCCGATAGCTGACGAATTTTCCAAGCCAAGTACATAGCGTTCACGAAACTAAAAACGGTCCCCAAAATCAAACCCGCGATGATCGGCCGATAAGCCGGCAGTAATGCCCACGCAAAGAAGCACACGGACAAAAAAAGGCACACAAAGCGTTGAACCGTTTTCAGATGGGCTGCAAACTCATCCATTGGAGCCTCCTTGCATTACGCGTCGAATGATTAGGACCACGCTGACAATGCCTAGAATAAAACCGAGCATCATTCCAAGTGCGATCCAGATCGGCTCTCCGCCCCGGTAATCGCTGAACCAATCGCCCAGCCAAAAACCGGCAAGCATGCAAACGCCAAGGTCAACACCGATACCGCCAAGCATCGCGACGGCACGCCAGGGATTATCCTTCGAACGGAATCTCTTCATAATCCTCCTAACACTGCCGACATGTGGGCTTTGTTGGCCGCTTACATTCCATGTCTACCGTAACCCTAGTTTATTTTAGCTAAGCGTAGGACGCTTTGTCAATTACACATAATTGTGTACCGTCTGTGACCTAAATCACGCAAACCCAGTAATACCAAGGGTTTCCGCGTCTTCAAACCAAACAGTAGCACTGTATGCTGTAACGTTTGTCATGAGATTGTCACGGTTGGAACGGTTCCGGTCTTTCTTTGGTGTGCCCGAAGTGGTACAAGATGGCATCTACGATGCGTTCGGAGGCTTTCCCGTCGCCGTAAGGGTTGGCTGATTTGCTCATCCGGTCGTACAATGCCCGGTCGGTTAACAGAGCGCGGGCACGATCATACACCTTCTGCTCATCCGTTCCAACCAGCTCCAGCGTCCCTGCATCGATGCCTTCCGGACGCTCCGTTGTTTCACGTAGAACCAACACCGGTACGCCGAACGACGGCGCTTCCTCCTGTAAGCCACCCGAATCCGTAAGGATCATGTGAGTATGCGGGTACAGATTGTGAAGCTCGAACACATCGAGCGGGTCGATCAGCTTAATGCGGTCATGACCTCCGAGAATTTCATGAGCCGGCTCCCTTACCGCAGGGGAGAGATGAACCGGATATACGATTGCGATATCCTCAAACTCATCGGCCAGACGACGAACCGCACGGAATATCTGACGATGCGGCTCTCCTTGCGACTCCCGCCGATGCGCTGTCATCAGCACGAGGCGCTTGCCCTGTGCCCATTCCAGAACCGGATGATGGAAGTCCTCCTTCAGCGTATACTGGAACACATCGGTAACCGTATTGCCTGTGATGAAGATCGTCTTTTCCGATTTGTTTTCTTTCCGCAGATTGCCCGCAGACCAGTCCGTCGGAGCAAAATGAAGATCCGCCAGCACTCCGGTCAGCTGCCGGTTCATTTCCTCCGGATAAGGCGACAGCTTGTTCCATGTACGAAGCCCCGCTTCCACATGGCCTACCTGGATCTGCTGCAGGAATGCCGCATAGCTGGCCAGGAAGGTCGTCAGCGTATCCCCGTGCACCAGAATCAGATCCGGCTTCTCTTCCTTGAAGACAGGATCAAGGCCTTGAAGCACGCGAATCGAAATTTCGTTCAGCGTCTGGCGATCCTTCATCACATCGAGGTCGTAATTCGGTTTGATTTGAAAAATATCAAGCACTTGATCGAGCATTTGGCGGTGCTGCGCGGTTACGCATACCAGCGAATCGATCTGTTCCGGATGCTTCTCCAGCTCTTTGACGAGCGGTGCCATCTTAATGGCCTCGGGTCTCGTTCCAAAAATCGTAATGACCTTCGTTTTCTTCATGCTAGGAAGCTCCTCTCCTCATTAAGCATCATCAGCTTTACTTCGTGCCGAACAGCCTGTCCCCGGCATCCCCCAGCCCCGGAATAATGTATCCGTGGTCATTCAGGTATTCATCAATGGCGGCAACATAAATATCCACATCGGGATGGGCCTGTTGAACAGCTTGTACGCCCTCCGGTGCGGCAATTAAGCACATCAGTTTGATTTGAGTACAGTTGCGGTTCTTCAGCGCTTGAATGGCTGCATTGGCCGAGCCGCCGGTTGCCAGCATCGGGTCGATTACGATGAGCTCCCGCTCCTGTACGTCCGTCGGCAGCTTCGCGTAATACTCCACCGGTTGAAGCGTTTGCGGGTCGCGATACAAGCCGATATGACCTACCTTCGCCGCAGGAACCAGCTTCAGAATGCCGTCCACCATGCCTAGTCCTGCACGCAGAATCGGAATCAATCCCAGCATGCGGCCGGAGATGACACGACACTCGGTTGTTGCTACCGGCGTGCGAACTTCTACCTTTTCCAAAGGAATATCCCTAGTAATTTCATAGGCCATCAAGGTGGCCACCTCATCGACAAGCTCCCGGAAATCCTTCGTTGTCGTATTCTCATCCCGTATGTAGGTCAGCTTGTGCTGAATCAGCGGGTGATCGCATACAAACACTTTTCCCATACTCCTGCTTCCCCCTATGAAAAACCCAAAATCTTATCTATTATACCACAGGGTACCTAAAATATTCTAATCGAATTACCTATGGTTTTCACACATAGAATAAAGGGCGCCTCAAGGCGGCCTGTTCGCAAAAAATAAACGGAGGCAGCCACCATTGTGGCTGCCTCCCTATTTATTAATAGCCCAAGCCCGGGTACATTGGGAACTGCGCTGTCAAATCCTTCACCATACCGCGAACCTTCTCATGCACTGTCGTATCGGTAGGGTTCTTCAGCGTCAACGCAATGATCTTGGCGATCGTCTTCATCGCTTCCTGGTCCATACCGCGGGAAGTCACAGCCGCCGTACCAACACGGATACCGCTTGTGATCATCGGCTTCGCCGGATCGAAAGGAATGGCGTTCTTGTTCACCGTTACGCCGATTTCGTCCAGAAGGTGTTCCGCATCCTTACCGGAAATGTTCAGGCTGCGCAGGTCGATCAGCATCAGGTGGTTGTCCGTACCGCCGGACACCAGGTTCACACCCTCGGCGAGCAAGCTTTCGGACAATACCTTCGCATTAGTCACTACGTTCTGGGCGTACGTCTTGAAGTCAGGCTGCAGTGCTTCGCCAAGCGCAACGGCCTTCGCTGCGATCACGTGCATTAGAGGACCGCCCTGTGTACCTGGGAACACCGCTTTATCAATCGCTGCAGCCCATGGCTTTCGGCACAGGATCATACCGCCGCGAGGACCGCGGAGCGTTTTGTGAGTTGTCGTTGTAACGAAATGAGCATAAGGCACCGGATTCGGATGCAAGCCGGCTGCAACCAGACCGGCGATATGCGCCATGTCTACCATGAACAGCGCGCCTACATCATTAGCGATTTGCGCCATTTTCTCAAAATCGATGATGCGAGGGTAAGCACTTGCGCCAGCCACGATCAGACGAGGCTTGTGCTTGAAAGCTACCTTACGAACATCATCATAATCGATGCGGGAGTCGGACTCGCTTACGCCGTAAGCCACGAAGTTATAAAGAATACCGGATGCGTTTACCGGGCTGCCGTGAGTCAAGTGACCGCCATGCGCCAGGTTCATACCCAGAATGGTATCGCCTGCGTTGACTGCCGCCAAGTAAACGGCAAGGTTCGCTTGTGCGCCGGAGTGAGGCTGAACGTTCGCATGCTCGGCACCGAACAGCTCCTTCGCACGGTCACGGGCAATATCCTCCACGATATCCACGTATTCACAACCGCCATAGTAACGCTTGCTTGGGTAACCTTCCGCATATTTGTTCGTCAGCACAGTGCCCATGGCCTGCATCACCGCTTCGCTAACGAAGTTCTCGGATGCGATCAGCTCGATTTTGTCGCGTTGACGGCCGAGCTCGAGGTTCAGGGCTTCTACGATTTTAGGATCCTGCTTGCGTAATTGTTCCATGGTAAATTCCTCCCCAATGATTGATGTATATAATTAATTGCAGTTGCTGTCTGGATGGGGTGCTTCTGCGGTGTACACCGCTCTAGCTCCGCCAATCAGTTTAGGTCGGGTATAGGCCGCCTGGACGGTCGCCTGTCCGATGGTTCGGATCGACGGCCGATACGGCACCGCTACCCGCTTGAGATGCATGCCGATCAAAGTACCTCCGAGATCGATGCCCGCATGAGCCTGCACCGTTTCAACGACGACCGCCTCCCGGAGATGCTTGTAGGCATAGGATGCCATCGAACCTCCGGCCTTCGGCACCGGGATGACGGAAACCTGCTCCAGCTGATACCTGCGCATCGCATCGCGCTCTATAACAAGCGCTCGATTCAAATGCTCGCAGCATTGGTAGACCGGGTAGAAGCCGATCGCTTGCCGGGCCTCCTCGACTCCTTCGTAAATGTGACGAGCAACCTCCTCGGTTCCTGAGGTACCGATATGGTGACCGAGAATCTCGCTGGTGCTGGTGCCGATCACGAGAAGCTGTTCCCGCTCCAGGCCTCCTGCGCGTGCAAGCTCCTCAATAATTTGCCTTACCTGCTCCTTGATCTGGGAAAGCTGAACCGTCATCGTTCGTTCCCCCTCTTCCCGACCTATGGATGAAGTGCGAACTTATCTTCGATCGCCTTCACTTTGCTCACACGGTTCTGATGGCGCTCGCCTTGGGAAAACTCCGTTTCGAGCCAGATCCGGATGATTTCCTGTGCAACGCCGGGGCCGATAATACGCTCTCCCATGGCCAGCACGTTCGAATCATTATGCTCCCGTGTAGCCTTCGCCGAGAACAGATCGTGAACCAAAGCGCAGCGAATACCCGGCACCTTGTTCGCCGCGATTGTCATTCCGATCCCGGTTCCGCAGATCAGAATTCCCTTATCCGCTTCCCCCTGCGTCACCTTCTCGCATACCGCGATCGCATAGTCCGGATAGTCAACGGAATCGGTGCAATTGCAACCGAGATCCTCCACTTGATGTCCCAGCGATTCGATAAAGCTGATCAATTCATCCTTCAAGCGTACACCTGCGTGATCTGCGCCTACGGCTACCTTCATAACTTTCGTCCTCCTTGGAGATTGATATTTCCATAGCTCCATTATAACCGAAAGCTTCGACAAAAACGAAAAAAGAGCATGTCGAATGCTGTTCACAGCATTCCAATGCTCTTTGCCCAGGCGACCGGCCGTATTCCCTGATGCTCCACTGTGGTTGGTTCCACTCGTCGCCAGTTACATCAGGTCTTATTTGATACATTTATCATATCGGATTCCGGCGGCTCTGTAAAGCCCTATTGTTGCCCGCCTTGCTTCAGCTTTCGGACCAATTTGTGAAGCTGCTCCTCAATCTCCACGGCGCACTGCCGATAAAGCGACACCGGCCCGCCGAACGGATCGGCGATGTCTTGATTCGGAAGCTCCCGCTCCAGAGTCATCAGACGCGCCCGTTCTTCGTCGGTCACCGGCTGCGCCAAGGCCCGCTTCAGCTGCAGCTCGGTGAGCAAGCTGTTCATCTCTGCGATTTTGCCTGCCGCCTCCAGCTTATCATCAACGTATTCCTTCAAGGTTGCCACCTTGTCCACCGCATGCGGATAGAGCTGAATCGTATGACGCTTATGATTATTCGTCATCGTTAGAATCAAGTCCGCCCAATCCACCAGCGTCTCATTCAGCTGAGTGGATCGAAGCTCCTCCCCGAAGCCCTTCTCTTTCAGTATGGTCGCTGCGTGATCGGACATCGCCGTACCATCATAGGCCGCCACTCCCGCCGAGCGCACCTCCATATCTTGAAGTCCTTGCTCCTGCAGCAGCAAGCGCATCATGCCTTCCGCCATCGGACTTCGGCAGGTGTTGCCGGTGCAGACGAACAAAATCCTTTTGTTATGCTTCATCGGAATGGGCCTGCCTCCTTGTTAAGAAGATTAGGATCGGCTGCGTGCCGTCTCCTTCATGCTTTGGATGATGCCGATTTACATCGATACCCTACTCCTTATTGTACCTCAAATGGAGATAAATATGGATAGGGGAATGCAGCCGCTTCAAGCAAATACGAATTTCAATCCGAAGGCCAGCAGGATAATGCCGCCAAACGTCTCTCCGTACTCGCCCACCCAAGACCCTACATGACGGCCCATCATCAAGCCGGTCACCGACATCAAGCCTCCTACCGCGCCGAACACCAGTACGGTCAGCAGCGGGTCCCCTGCAAACATCCCGAGCGATACACCCACGGAAAAGGAATCAATGCTGACACTCAGAGAAAACAAGGTAATCCCCCAGAGCGTCCGATGATCGAACGATTGCACCTCGTCTCCCTTGAGAGAGCTGTACACCATATGAGCACCCAGCAGCAGCAGCAGAATGCCTCCGCAGATCGTCGCGACCTGCCCGAGCAGTCCGCTCACGACGCCCCCCATCCACATCCCGCCAAGCGGCATAATCATGTGGAAGAACGCGATTACCAGGCTGATCTTCAGTATATCCAGCTTGCGAATTCCCTTCATACCAATGCCCAGGCCAAGCGACAGTGCGTCCAGACCAAGGGCTACAGCCATGATTAGTATCGTTACAAAATGTCCCCAAAATAGCGGCGACGCCCAAGTCATGCTTCTCCTCAACCCCCTGTCCTGTTCCTCATCAACTTATGCGGGACAAGGGGGAAACATGCCTAGGCTTGGCACGGTGCCGGGGCATGCTCCGGGATTACACGAGGATGATTTCGTTGCCGGCCGCCTTGCGCAGCCGGTTCATGATCGCCGCGCCGAGCCCGTCCTCCGGGCAGGCCTCGATCACGATGAAGCCGGACTCCGCTTCATCGAAGCTGCGGAGCGCTGCGTAGAGCCCGTGGGCGACCTCCTCGAGGTCGCTGAGGGCGCCGCAGAGCGCGACGTGATCCGCCCGGAGGCGGCCGGCGTGCTCACGGTACGTGAGGACGCCGGTGCGCTCGCCACGGGCATGCGCTTGGTCGAGCTCGCTCTGGATGCGAGCGAGCACTTGTTCGGGGCCGGTGCCCGGCCGGCCTTGAACGAGCACGGCACGGCCGCGGGGCGCGTAGTGCGTGTACTTCATCCCCGGAGCGCGCGGAGCCTCGGCTTCATGCGGCGTGGCTTCCCCCTCCCGCACGGGGATGTCCGGCAGCGCTTCGCGAAGCTGATCTGCCGTCACGCCGCCGGGCCGCAGGATGTGCAGGACGCCTTCGGCGAGCTGCACGACCGTCGACTCAAGGCCGACGCCGGTCGGGCCGCCGTCGACGAGGCCGTCGATGCGGCCTGCAAGATCCTCCCACACGTGGCGGGCCTGTGTGGGGCTGGGGCGGCCGGAGCGATTGGCGCTCGGGGCCGCGACAGGGCAGCCTGCAGCGGCGATCAGCTGCAGCGCCACCGGGTGTGCGGGCATGCGCACACCGACGGTGTTCAGCCCCGCGGTGACCAGCGGGGATAGCACGCCCTCGCGGACCGGGAGCACTACGGTCAGCGGGCCGGGCCAGAACGCGTCCAGCAAACGCGAAACGGCCTCATCCGCAGGAGCGGCGAGCTCCTCAAGCTGAGACCGGTCGGCGATGTGAACGATCAGCGGATTATCCGACGGTCGTCCTTTTGCCTCGAATATTTTGGCCACGGCCTCCGAACTGCGCGCATCCGCCCCAAGCCCGTATACCGTTTCCGTAGGGAACGCTATCGTCCCGCCATCCCGGAGCAGCATCCCGGCTTCAGCCAATCCTACCGGCGATGCCTGCTCCGAATCCACAACCCATGTTTTCGTCATGTCTTCCCGTCCTTCTTACGATACTATGCGAATAACGAACCGATCTTCTTCATCAGATCCCACAGGAAGAAACGTACCTCCGGTTTTTCGCCGGCAGCATCCGTCTTCTCCACTTCCGCTTTGGCCACCGATGCAGCAGGAGTCTTGCCCTTTTCCTTACCCTTTGGTTCAGCAGCCGGCTTTTCTTCCACTTCTTCCGCAGAAGCGGCATATGCCGTGTTACTGGTTTTCTTCTTGGCAATCATCTCCGAATCGACGAAGCACAGCGGCGGGAACAGCACACACCACCAGTTTTGCCCTTCCGCCGCACCGATCGAAACGCGAAGCGCCTCATACTCGCCTGCTGGATATACTTGATTGCCGTACATTTTCGTAGGGAACGGGACCACGCCCAGCTCCACGTTATAGCTATAATCGAAGCCGTACTTCTCCAGCGTTGCTCCTACTACACCGTTCAATTCAGGCAGACGGGCGGTCACTACCGCACGAGCTTCTTCAATGCCTTGCGGTGCCGTGACCCAAGCATTCATCTGTTCGATGATAGCATCACGGACCTGGCGCTTAATCCATTGATCCTCCGGAGCATCCGAGTTGGCCAAAATACGAAGACGAATCGATTCCTGCGGGATCACTGCCGCATCCGTACCGGCTGGAGCCAGATACAGCGCTGCCTGAGAGCGGTTTGCTTCCCAGCACATCAGCAGTACCATAAGAGCGAACACCATATATGCGTATTGTCTCCACGCGAATCGTTTAACCATCTTCGTC
The DNA here is from genome assembly GCF_030167925.1 of Paenibacillus silviterrae. Classification (GTDB taxonomy): domain Bacteria; phylum Bacillota; class Bacilli; order Paenibacillales; family NBRC-103111; genus Paenibacillus_G; species Paenibacillus_G silviterrae. The sequence goes on along the minus strand of NZ_JASKUT010000001.1, from coordinate 4,000,878 downwards.
AGCCCCTCTCAACCTCTTGTGACTCTATGATTCTCAGTATGTCCGGTTTGAGAGAGTTTAAACCTAGCAATCTATTATTTTTGAAAATACTAGATTCCCAGCCACTCGATAAAGTGATTTTACCGCTAAAAGCACATAAAATCACTCAATCTCCGTTGATAGATGATTTTTTCACCTTACAGCGATCAAAAGAAAGACGGGACCAACCCATTGGACTCTGTAAAGTGATTCTATAACCTTATCCCAGTCTGTTTGAACTACCTAAGCACCTTAAATGATTATTTCACTCTATCCGCTCCAGGCAGCCGATAGGCCACCACATGCCGCCCGATGCCGGCCAAATCCGGGATGATCTCGATCGCATCCCAATCCGCGGCTTCCGCCAGCAGCAGCTGCACTTCCTCCGCCTGCCCCCGGCCGACCTCAAAGCCGACCAGCGCCGGCAGCGCCGGCAGCTTCGCCAGCTGCACCGTCAGCCTTCGGTACGGCTCCAGCCCGTCGGCGCCGCCATACAGCGCCGTCCGCGGCTCATACAGCCGCACCTCCGGCTGCAACCCCGCTTCATCCGCTTCCGGAATGTACGGCGGATTGGACACCACCGCATCGAGGCGTACGCCGCGCTCGATGAACGGAGCCAGCAGGTCCCCTTCCCAGAAGGCGACCCGCTGACCCACGCCGTGGCGCTCGGCATTGCCCTGCGCCACCGTTAAGGCTTCCGGCGAGATGTCGCTCGCGACCAGCCTCCAGCCCCCACAATGCACCGCGAGGCTCACCGCGATCGCCCCGCTGCCTACACCGATGTCCGCGACCAGCGGACCATCTCCTCCCGGCACGCCTGCGTTTCCAGCTATCGGCTTCCCAGTATCCTCCGCGTCGGCATCCTTTCGTGCCTCCGGCCACAGCTGCCGCCCCAGCTCCATGACCCGCTCCACCAGCAGCTCCGTCTCCGGCCGCGGAATCAGCACGGCCGGCGTCACGGCAAAGGGAAGCCCGTAAAACTCCTGCTCCCCGCGGATATATTGCACCGGTTCGCCGGCTGCCTTCCGTTCCAGCAGCGCCTGCCAATCCCCTTCGCGTTCCACGGGGAACATTTCCGCCCAGCGAAGCAGCAGTCCCGTTCGATCGGTGCCGAGCAGGTGCTCAAGCAGCAGCTGCGCGTTCGATTCGGGCTCCATCACCCCGCGCTCCCGCAAAAAAGAAGAAGCCTCCGCGAAGGCTTCACGAATCGAACGCTTGCGCACATTAGGCATGGTTCGCGTATTCTCCTTTTTCCATCTGCTCCGTCTGGGAAGCGATCGTGAGCGCCGATACGATCTCATCCATGTCGCCGTTCAATACCGCATCCAGCCGATGCAGCGTCAAGCCGATACGGTGATCCGTCACGCGGCTTTGCGGGAAGTTGTAGGTCCGAATGCGCTCGGAGCGGTCGCCCGTTCCGACCTTGCTCTTCCGCTCGGCGCCGTACTTCTCCATCTCTTCCTGTTGGAACTTATCGTAGATCCGCGCACGCAATACCTGCAGTGCCTTCTCTTTGTTCGAGTTCTGCGACTTGCCGTCCTGACACGTAGCCACGATGCCCGTAGGAATGTGCGTCACGCGAACCGCCGATTTCGTCGTGTTAACGGACTGACCGCCCGCACCGCTCGAACAGAAGGTATCCACGCGGATATCATTCTCGTTGATCTCGATATCGAACTCTTCCATCTCCGGCATCACCGCTACCGTCGAGGTGGAGGTATGAATCCGTCCACCGGACTCCGTCGTTGGAATCCGCTGAACGCGGTGGGCTCCGGATTCGAATTTCAGCTTGGAGTACGCACCCTTACCGTTTACGGTAAAGATGATTTCCTTGAAGCCGCCGAGATCGTTCATGCTGGCATCCAGCACTTCCGTCCTCCAGCCTTGCGCATCGGCGAATTTCGAATACATGCGGTACAGATCCGCTGCGAACAGCGCCGCTTCGTCTCCGCCGGCCGCGCCGCGAATCTCCACGATGACGTTCTTATCATCGTTCGGGTCCTTCGGCATCATGAGGATTTTGATCTTTTCTTCGAGCTCCGTCTTGCGTTCGGATAGCTCTTCAAGCTCCATCTTCACAAGCTCTTTCATTTCATCGTCGAGCTTTTCGTTCTGCATAATGCGAGCGGCATCATACTGCTCCACTACGCTCTTGTATTCCATATAGGCATCGTAAGTTTCCTGAAGATCGGATTGCTCCTTGGAATACTCACGCAATTTTTTCGAATCGTTCGCTACATCCGGATCGCACAGCAGCTCGCTCAGCTTCTCATAACGGTCTGCCAGTGCTTGGAGTCGGTCCAACATAGATCATTCACCCTTTCCTTAGTCTTCATCATATCTCTAATCGCCGGGGATGAACTTGTCCGGCCGCATCCTCACCGGTCCGCTATACGTTGAAGCGGAAATGCATGACATCGCCGTCCTGCACCACATAGTCTTTTCCCTCAAGACGTACTTGTCCTTTTTCCTTGGCCGCATTCATCGATCCTGCGTTCATCAGATCCTCATAAGCCACAACTTCCGCCCGAATAAATCCACGCTCGAAGTCGGTATGAATCACACCTGCCGCTTGCGGAGCCTTCGTCCCCTTGCGGATCGTCCAGGCACGAACCTCCTGCACACCCGCTGTAAAATACGTATACAGCCCGAGCAGCTTATATGCCGCACGGATCAAACGGTTCAAGCCGGATTCCTGAAGGCCGAGCTCCTCAAGGAACATTTCCTTATCCTCGCCCTCCAGCTCTGCAATCTCGGACTCCACCTTCGCGCTGATCGGTACCACTTCCGCGTTTTCCGCCGCTGCGAATTCCCGCACCTTCTGCACATACTCGTTGTCGTCCGCGTCCGCTACCTCCGCCTCGCTTACGTTCGCCGCGTACAGCACCGGCTTCAGCGTAATCAGATGCAGGTCGCGAATCAGCAGCTTCTCATCGTCCGACAGCTCGACACTTCGCGCCGAATGGCCGTTCTCGAGCGCTTCCTTCACCCGCTCCAGCACTTCCACTTCCTGAGCGTACTTCTTGTCTCCGCCCTTCATGTTCTTGCGGGAGCGATCGATGCGCTTCTCCACCGAATCAAGGTCAGCAAAAATCAGCTCCAAATTGATCGTCTCGATATCACCGAGCGGATCAATCTTACCGGATACATGCGTGATATTCTCGTCGACAAAGCAGCGAACCACATGCACGATCGCATCCACCTCGCGGATATGAGCAAGGAACTTGTTACCCAGTCCTTCACCCTTGCTCGCGCCCTTTACCAATCCGGCAATATCCACGAATTCAAAAGCCGTCGGAACGACGTTCTTCGGCTGTACCAGCTCGGTGAGCTTCACCAGGCGCTCGTCCGGCACCTCAACGACGCCTACGTTCGGATCTATTGTACAGAAAGGGTAGTTCGCCGATTCGGCCCCAGCCTGTGTAATTGCATTAAATAAAGTGGACTTTCCGACATTCGGCAGCCCGACGATTCCTGCTTTCAAAGCCATACCCAAGGACAACTCCTCATCAGTTCAACTAGGTAAATCCCTAAATAAAGATTATACTACAAAAGCTGCCCACATGTCACCTAATCTTCCGGTGGAACAAAAAGCCGGCACCCGCGTGAACGCAGGCCCGGCATCGCCTTTTATTTCCCATTTTGTCCAAACAGGCTCCCCTTATTCACTGTCCCAGCTGTCCCGAAATCCGGCGCAGCTCATTCGCCAAACGGTTGAATTCCGCCCTTGCCTCCGGCACCTCCGTCGCATACCACCCGGCGGACAGGAAGCCGATCAATTTATTCGCATCCTCGGCACGGATCAGAATGTCCGGCTCCGGCTCAGGAATCGGATCAGGTACGGCACTCGCCCGGTATTCACGGGACACATCATTCAGGAAATCACTGAAGCTTTTGCCTAGCAAGCGTAAGGGCTCGGTCGGGTCCGTCCGCCGCGCCGGATCGAGCGTATTGTGGCCGACAATATCGGTGAGCGGGTTCAAGCCGTATTGATAGCAGGCATACGCCATGACCCAGACATATCGTTGATACGATTCCTGAAGATTGATTTTTCCGCCGTAACACAGCTCTACGCCCCCTGCCGTGTCATTCGCATCATCTCCGTACCGTTCATTGTCCGTTGTCACGTTGTACCCTACATGAAACGCCTTTTCGGGCGATCCGGTCAAGAAAGGAATACACTCGATAATTTGCTGATCATCTACAAAAATATGAGCGGAAGCGGACATGTCATACGCCGTTCTTTCAAAATAAGTCACATTGTTCGCCGCGGTTGACCCGGGGTTCCCCGTATCATGAGCGACCATAAAGCGGACGCCGTCCATCGGCAGGATCGGTCTGCGGTTGCTTGGTCCTGGCAAATACCTCCGTATGATTTCGTACTTCATGAGAAACGGCACTTGCGCATCACCCCAATGCTTTTACATATACAATATGCCGCAGCTGCAGGAATGGTCCCCCTACATGTATAAAATGAAAGGCTGTCCCTCAGGACAGCCCCTATTTGAAGTTATTTCTTTTCCAGCTCATTTTTCTGCTCCAGCCGTTTCTTAACAAAGTACCACTCCACTTGCTTCCTGAGAACAAACGCCCGAACCGCGTTCACCTTCTCCGGTTGTAGGTCTACGTAACGGGCACCAAAATAGATCCCGTACTCCGCCCGTTCCTTTCTAACGATCTCCGCTACGCAACGGAAGGAAAACCCAAGATCCATCTCCATCTCAACAAGCGAGCTGCTGCTCAGCCGGTCGGCTTGATCCTGAAGAACAAACCCGATCCCGCTGATGCTTATATTTTTTACCTGCAAACCAACTTCATTCTCTAATTGCTGCTTCGGGCTGCCTGCCCCATGGGCGATCGCCTGGAGCTTTCCTTCTTGACTGATTTCAATTCTCGGATGCTCCCGCTTCTCCGGGAATCGGTCCTTCGTCTGTGGGGGAATAATCACCATTAAGGCTCCGTGATCCATCGCGACGACCGTGGATTGAAACGTGTAGATGCCGCCTTTGGAATATACCATCAGCTTCACTTGGTCGCCGAGCTTGAACATTTTATACTCCAGAAGCTCAATCTCCAGAATATCCCCTTCCGCGTAGGTAAGAATGCCTGTAGCAACGTAATCCTTCTTCTCTACCGCGGTACGGCTGTTCAGCATAATCCCGTGAGAAGTATTGTACATTTCTTTTTTTGGTGCGGAGGTATTGAATCGAAACGTCACTTAGACCACCTCTCTGTTGAACGGGATTTTTCACGATAAATACCCTTGTGGCCCGACATACCATCTCCACTCTTCGACATACGCCCTTGCCGGTTGCTCTAAGGTATTACTATTATACCGGGTAGAAAGTCCTGCAACAACTGTTTTCCACAGAACGATATTTTATCCAACGCAGGAATAAATGTCTTATAGTTGCAGGCTTTGTCCATTTTTTCTACAATAAGGTGTGAATAACATGAGAGTTATCCACATACTTATCCACACCATGTTAACAACGAATATTTGTTCGTTTCTTTGTCCACATCGGTATAACTGGAGGTTTTAAGTTGTCAACAACAGAACAACACGTTTACTATATGCAGGCTGCTATTGAAGAAGCACGAAAGGCAGAGGCGCTACGAGAGGTTCCGATCGGGGCTGTGGTCGTGCGGGACGGGACGATCATTGGCCGCGGCTATAATCTGCGTGAAACGTCCAAGGATCCTTTAGCCCACGCCGAGCTAATTGCTATCAAGCAGGCTAGCGAAGCACTTGATGCATGGCGGCTGCTGGAGTGCCGGTTGTACGTTACGCTTGAGCCGTGCCCCATGTGCGCCGGCGCCATTGTCCAAGCGCGCATTCCCCAGGTAGTCTACGGCACTACGGACCCTAAAGCCGGGTGTGCGGGGACGCTCATGAATTTGTTGCAGGAGGAACGTTTCAATCATCAGGTGGATATCGTAAGTGGTGTTCTTCAGGAGGAGTGCAGCCGTTTACTGACCGATTTTTTCCGCAAATTACGAGGCAAGTAGGCCCAAACCGTATTTACAGCGAAATCCTCCTTTGCTAAAATAACAATACTAAAGCAAATCGAGACGTGGCTCAGCTTGGTAGAGCGCTTGGTTCGGGACCAAGAGGTCGCAGGTTCAAATCCTCGTCTCGACCATCATGATTTGTGTCTGGTGACATTGCGTCATATTATGATATAATATCCCCAGCATAGGTCCCCGTAGCTCAACAGGATAGAGCAGTCCTCTCCTAAAGGACAGATAGTGGTTCGAGTCCTCTCGGGGACGTAAATAAGGTATTTAAAAGAAAGAGGCTTACTGCATGCTGTAGTTATTCGGCACGCTGTAGGCCTCTTTTTTTATCGCGTAACTATGATGGGCTCCTTCTTGGTTATGACGATCGTATGCTCAAATTGTGCCGAGAGACTTCCATCCCAGGTACGCAGGGTCCATCCGTCCGCCTCCAGGTATACATCAGGTCCTCCCTCATTCACGATCGGCTCAATGGTGAGAACCATGCCTTCCTGTAGCAAAAAGCCGGTTCCCGGTCTGCCCGTATGGGTAAAGAGAGGCTGCTCATGGATCGCCCGCCCGATCCCGTGCCCCCTCAGCTCCTGAACGATCGAATAGCCTGCCTGTTCTACGTGCTTCTGCAGCGGATACATGACATCCCCTATCCGGTTCCCTGCAATCGCCCTCCGCAGTCCCAGCTCTAAGCATTCTTTCGCCGTGCGAACAAGCTTCTTGGCCTCGGGAGTAGCTTCCCCTATGAGATACGTACGGGCCGAATCCGCCAGCCAGCCCTGAAAGCTGCATACGATATCCAGCTTTACGATATCTCCGCTTTGTAAAGGAGCTTCTCTTGGAAATCCGTGTGCCGCTTCATCGTTAATCGAGATACACGTGGCATAAGGAAATCCTTGATAACCTTTGGTGGCCGGTTTGGCCCCATACTTCTCCAGGAATCGTTCGGCTTCCTCATTGATTTCCATTGTGGACACGCCCGGTTTCATCCAGGCCGCGATATGCGAATGAAACGCCGACAGGATGGCGCCTGCCTTTTGAATCTTCTGAATCTCCTCCGGTCGTTTGATATAGCCTTTAGGTCGCTTCATTTGGTTCCCCTCCTTCCGCCCGTCAGCCTCCCTTGCTCCATAGTACGCAATTGCATGAGAAAGTTGCACTGTGGTACCATAACCACACAATGATCTGTTCAAGGGGGCCTGACCGAATGATTCAGGATGCCGATTGGCAGGAGGAACGCAAGCGGCTGAAGCTTGTCTTACGGGAAGTCAAAAAAATTCTCGATAAGACGGAGGATCTCAGCGATCAACGAAAGTCTACGGTATTTGAAGCGCTGAAAGACTTCTGGGAAGACATCTCCGTGAACATGGCGAACCCGGACGATATTATGGAAACGGTGACGAGCATCACCCAACAGCAGATGATGCTGGCAGGCCAGGAGCGAAGCTTGATGCACGCAGAAGCCACACGCCATCGGATCGTTCGTATGTACCGTACCCCCTACTTCGGTCGAATCGACTTCACAGAGGAAGGGACTAACGACCGGGAGCAAATCTACATCGGGATCGCTTCCGTATTGAACGAGGAGACGCAAGAATACTTGGTCTATGACTGGCGGGCGCCGATCTCGAACCTTTTTTATGATTACCCGCCGGGCCCCGCCTCCTATGAAACCCCATCCGGTACGATCTCCGGCATGCTCAACCTTAAGCGCCAATACGTTATCCGTAATGGTGAGCTGCAAGCCATGTTCGATACCGGGGTGACCATTGGCGACGAGGTACTGCAGCATCTGCTCGGGCAAAGTGCGGATGATCGAATGAAAAGTATTGTCGCGACCATCCAGAAGGAGCAGAACCAAATTATTCGCGACGACAAGCATCAGGTTTTGATCGTTCAAGGCTCGGCCGGCAGCGGCAAAACCTCGGTCGCGTTGCAGCGTATCGCCTACCTGCTATATAAGCACAGAAATACGCTGAATGCGGATAATGTGGTCTTATTTTCACCGAACACGCTGTTTAACAGCTACGTTTCGAGCGTGCTTCCCGAAATGGGAGAAGCGAATATGCACCAGACGACCTACCAGGAATATTTGCAGCTGCGATTGGGCTCGCGATTCGATATCGAAGACCCTTACTCTCAGATGGAATACATCTTAACGGCCCCAGCCGGCAGGGAGCTGGAGGTACGCCGTCTCTCGATCCGTTTTAAGTCTTCCGAAGCGTTTCTGGCCATTATGGATGCCTACGCCGCCCGTTTGGAGCAAGAGAGGGGCATGCTGTTCCATGATCTGGCTTTCCAAGGTCGTATCCTTATCTCAGGTCCAGCTATACGTGAACAGTTCTACGGAATGGACCCGAGCCTCAAGATAACGAACCGGCTCGGTTTGCTTAAGGACTGGCTTCTGAAGGAGCTTAAAGTCGCAGCCAAGAAGGAACGTCAAGCCGATTGGGTCAAGGATGAGCTTGAGCTGCTGGATAAGGAGGACTACCAGCGGGCTTATGAGGCTATGCGGAAGGTAAATGATGAGCGGGAAATCAGTTTTGACGATGCCCGTCTGGAGACACAGTTTCTTGCCAAATTTATCGTTCATGAACGTTTTAAGCCGCTGCGCCAAACGATCCGTAAGCTGCGGTTTCTATCGGTAACGGCGATGTACGAGCAGCTGTTTACCGGCTCCTGGCTTCAGGAGGCAGCCGAACAGGCGGGCATCGTGCTGCCTGAAGGAATGGATGATGTGGCCCGGTTTACCCTTACCCAGATCCAATCCGGACACCTGCACTATGAGGATGCTACCCCTATGCTCTATCTCAACGAGCTCATTGAAGGCTTTCAGTCATACAATACGGTCAAGCATGTATTCATAGACGAGGCACAGGATTACACCGCATTCCAGTATGCTTTCCTCGGGCGATTGTTTCCGCGCAGCCGGCTGACGCTTCTCGGGGATTTCAATCAAGCCATCTATGCCCATGCGTCGGAGCAGGACGGTTATAACGTGCTTTACCGGCGTTATAGTCCGGAGCAGGTTCGGATGATCCAGTTGGTCCGCAGTTATCGTTCCACGGAAGAAATCGTAACGTATTCCAAATCGATTCTTCCTGACGGGGAGCCTGTAGAGCCCTTCCGCCGCAGCGGTCAGCCTCCTAAGGTGACTGCGGCTTCTGACTCCGGTGCCCTGGCAGCAGCCATTGCTGAGGAAACGGGCTTACTGCTGGCTAAAGGGGTTACCTCCATAGCAATCATCTGCAAAACGGCTCAAGAGGCTGCTGAGGCCCACGAGCTTCTCAAGGACTGTATATCGGTCGAGCTTATTACGAAGGAATCCCGGGACTTCCACGGAGGGCTCCTGGTGATCCCGGTGTACTTGGCCAAAGGATTGGAATTTGACGCTGTACTTCTTTTCGATGCCGGGCAAGACAAGTACGCTAAAGAAAGTGAACGTAAGCTTCTATATACCGCTTGTACCCGGGCTATGCACCACCTGTCTATATTTTACACGGGTGAACCTTCTCCTTTTCTTCCACCTGCTGGAAACACCTAAAGATTTGCTAAAATGAGCAGAGAATCGTCTTTTGACGATTCTCTTTTCTTAGGGTGCATGGTAAAATAGTGGCATTCTGTGTTGCGAGGTGTAGACAGCATGCCGCTTAATAGCCGCTATTATGTAGTTTACGATGAATTTACGATCTCGATTTGTACCTTGCTTGAAGAAGTGTTTGAAGCTCTTGCCGGCGGGTCGAATCTTTACGGCTATACCGATGATGAGCAGCTTGCGCAGTTATTGATGACGGAATGCTTTCATATTCTTGAAAAAAAGTAATTCATATGTCATATAAAAACAACATCTTCTTACCAAAGATAAGAAGCTTGCATATACGAAGTAAAAAGACCCCTTTCTCTTGAAGGAAGGGGTCCTTTTTTTAACGTTCATTTCCTTATTAGCCTTCCCCGTTGTTATGACGGGAATGGTTTTGATTTTTTACACGCTTCGATCCGGATAACGGCTCATTTTGAGCGGCATGTTCTTCTTGATTCTGACGTCCGCTTGGAGGGTTAACTACCTGCGTCTTATTCTTAGGCATATCGCGTCTCCTCCTTATTCTTTATCTAACAGCATTGTGCCGCCGGGTTCTTTATCATGGTTTAATGCGTCCTGATGACGGTGATCATTGGTTTGCTGCTGACTTTGCTGGGCCTGCAGACTATTTACCGTGTTCTTTTCCAAATCCTTCACCACGTTTTGCAGGTTCTTATCGACGTTGCTTTTATTTTTCGTCATCGTAGGGCGACCTCCACTCTAGCTTGTAAGATCATGCAGCTGCGAAGCACACTCGTGAATGTGACGAACATAATCATCAATTAGTGTTTGAATCGTCGCTGTGCGTTCATCGACATGCATTCCCGCACTTTCCACATCAACCAGCTCAACCTTCACTTCTCTCGAGTCCACATAAGTACATTTAAAGTCAAAGCTGTAACCGCTGTGCCCAGCCGTTTCAATGGTAATGCGGAGCACCTTCTCGTCTGCCTCATCGGCTACCACCTTTGCCTTATCCGATGAATTTAACACATTCGGCAGCGTCTTATCCCACGCTTCGGCAAGCTTCTGCTGGCTAATTTGCAGCGTATCTGTTCTGCTCATGAGATTCCACCTCCACGTACTTAAAATGCGGAATCCCAGACCCCTTTATACGGAAAAGCCGCAGGGGAATTTTAGACAGCACAGTCAGCTCTGTCCGGTGGGATACGGCTGCTGGCAGCCGACTGCGATGTATTCCTCCCGCAGCCATGCTCCAACGAACCTGCGGTTCTCATCCCACCGTCCCTGTCCGCCAACAAAAAACGACCCCGCAGGGTCGTCATCTTATATGTATGGCGGAGAGGGTGGGATACGGCTGCTGGCAGCCGACTGGGATGTATTCCTCCGAAGCTCTTGCTCCGACGAACCTGCGGTTCTCATCCCCCCGTCCCCGTCCGCCAACAAAAAAACGACCCCGTAGGGCCGTTACCTTTTATGTATGGCGGAGAGGGTGGGGATACGGCTGCTGGCAGCCGACTGCGATGTATTCCTCCCGCAGCCATGCTCTGACGAACCTGCGGTTCTCATCCCACCGTCCCTGTCCACCAACAAAAAACGATCCCGCAGGGTCGTTATGCTTATATGTATGGCGGAGAGGGTGGGATACGGCTGCCTGCAGCCGACTACGATGTAATCCTCCCGAAGCTCTTGCTCCGACGAACCTGCGGTTCTCATCCCCCCGTCCCCGTCCGCCAACAAAAAAACGACCCCGCGGGGTCGTTATGTTTATATGTATGGCGGAGAGGGTGGGATTCGAACCCACGGAGGCTTGCACCTCGGCGGTTTTCAAGACCGCTGCCTTAAACCACTCGACCACCTCTCCAATTGGTGACAAGAAGCATTGTATCACAGATCAAAAACGATTATCAAGCGTTATTTTCTGCTGATCCGGTCAATTCCACCCATATAAGGGCGTAGAACCTCCGGTATCACAATACTGCCGTCCTCCTGCTGATAGTTCTCAAGGATTGCAGCAACTGTGCGGCCAAGGGCAAGGCCTGAGCCGTTCAACGTATGCACAAACTCCGGCTTCGCTTTGGCATCGCGGCGGAAACGAATATTGGCACGTCGTGCTTGGAAATCCTCAAAGTTGCTGCAGGACGAAATCTCGCGATAGGAATTCCCGCTTGGGAGCCATACCTCAAGGTCATACGTCTTGGCCGAGGAGAACCCGATATCGCCCGTACAGAGGCTCAGTACACGGTACGGCAGCTTCAGCAGCTGCAGCACCTTCTCGGCATCCGCCGTCAGCTTCTCCAGCTCGTCATAGGACGTTTCCGGAGCCACCAGCTTTACTAATTCAATCTTATTGAATTGATGCTGGCGAATCAAGCCGCGCGTATCTCTCCCGGCGGAGCCTGCCTCAGACCGGAAGCAGGCACTGAAGGCTACGAAGTACTTCGGCAAGTCCTCAACGGCAAGAATATCCTCCCGGTGATAGTTGGTTACAGGAACCTCAGCTGTCGGGATTAAGTAATAATCCGTATCCGTCAGCTTAAAGACATCCTCTTCAAACTTTGGAAGCTGTCCTGTCCCTGTCAGGCTATCCCGGTTGACGATATAAGGAGGAAGCATTTCCTCATAGCCGTGCTGATCCGCATGCAGGTCCATCATAAAGTTCATGAGAGCACGCTCTAAGCGCGCACCGAGTCCCTTATAAAACACGAACCTGGATCCTGTTACCTTCGCCGCCGCCTCGAAGTCAAGAATGTTCAACTGCTGTGCCAATTCCCAATGAGGCTTTGGTTCATAGGAGAATGCGGTTGGTTCCCCGATACGGCGAATTTCTACATTCTCCTCCTCGGAATGTCCTACGGGCACTGTTCCATGTGGAACATTCGGAATTGACATGACAATCGCGTCTAATTCCGCTTCCAGCACACGAATCTCATCGTCGAGCCCTTTTATGCGATCACCGACAACCTTCATTTCTTCAATAAGGTGGTCCGCATTTTCCTTCGCCTTCTTCAGTGCCGCGACCTCTTGAGACACAACATTCCGTCTATTCTTAAGCTGCTCCACCTCTTGAAGCAGCTCTCTGCGCTTAGCATCCAATTCCGTGAAACGATCCAGCTCTGCAGGAACGCTGCCCCGGTTGGCCATGCCTTGCTTTACTTTCTCCATATCACTGCGCAACAGCTTTACATCCAACAAGGGAAACCCCTCCTACCTCGTGTCACGTACCATGTCTAGGAAATATGCATGCATCCGTTCATCATCGGTCAACTCCGGATGAAACGAGGCTGCGAGCAAGTGCCCTTGGCGGGCTGCTACAATCTGATCCTGATAAGTCGATAAAATTTCCACACCTGTGCCTACCGATTCAATCAAAGGAGCCCTGATAAAGACAGCCCGTACATCCTCACCGATCCCCTTGACCTTCAGATCCGTTTCAAAGCTCTCTCTCTGTCTGCCAAAGGCATTGCGGGCCACCTGAATATCCATCACGCCGAGATGAGCTTCATCCTGACCAGAAATCTCCTTAGCCAAGACAATCAATCCGGCGCAAGTTCCGAACATCGGTTTGCCTTGGGAAGAAAACTCGCGAAGTCCGTCAATGAACCCGTAAGTACGCATTAATTTTCCAATTGTCGTGCTTTCCCCGCCGGGAATGATGATGCCGTCCACCTCGGCCAGCTGTTCCCTTTTCTTGACAACAACGCCCTCGGCACCGGCCTTTTCTATTAAACGGATATGCTCAGCTACTGCACCCTGCAGTGCCAATACACCGATTTTCATACCAGTTACCTTCTTCCTTCGCTTACCTTGGCTTCGTTAATCTTACCAGCCGCGTTCGGACATCCGCTCGGAGGCTTGCAGCTTGGAGATCTCGATCCCTTTCATCGGCGTACCCAAATTCTTGGATACTCTGGCGATCAACTCATAGTCTGTATAGTGTGTAGTAGCCTCCACAATCGCTTTGGCAAACTTTTCAGGATTATCCGATTTGAAAATACCGGAGCCCACGAATACACCATCAGAACCCAAATGCATCATCAAAGCCGCATCAGCAGGTGTTGCAACTCCGCCTGCAGCGAAGTTTACTACCGGCAGTTTGCCTGTCTCATGAACCTGAAGCAGCAGGTTGTAAGGAGCGCCCAGCAGCTTTGCTTCATTCATCAGCTCATCGCGGGACATAGCTTGTACCTTGCGAATTTGGGAAACCATCATACGCATATGACGAACGGCCTCTACGATGTTTCCTGTTCCCGGTTCGCCCTTCGTACGGATCATGGAAGCACCTTCCCCGATTCTCCGCAGCGCTTCTCCCAGATCTCTTGCTCCGCATACGAACGGAACCGTAAACTCGCTCTTATTGATATGGTACACTTCGTCAGCAGGTGTCAGTACTTCACTCTCATCGATGTAGTCTACACCCATAGATTCAAGGATTTTTGCTTCGACAAAATGTCCGATCCGTGCCTTTGCCATAACGGGGATGGAAACGGCCTTCATTACCTCTTCCATCACCGTAGGGTCAGCCATACGAGCTACGCCGCCCGCCGCACGAATATCGGAAGGTACCCGCTCCAAAGCCATAACAGCCGAAGCTCCTGCCGCTTCCGCAATTCTCGCCTGCTCTGCATTCATGACGTCCATGATGACGCCACCCTTTTGCATTTCAGCCATACCCTTTTTCACTCTGGACGTTCCTGTCTCCATGTCCGAACTCCTCCTAATCTATACAATAAACTAAAGTCAAATGCCAAATTTAGGCCAAACTAACTAAACAAATATTTTACATGAATCTTCATAAATATACAATAACTATGCCGACATTCCCCTTATCCCTGAGGCGTTCCGCCGAGCATATCTACAAAAAAGTTTTTAATCGCCCGGAAAAACAATCGGAACCAGCCGCCCTTCTCCACATCCTGAGTCGCAATGAGGTTCACAGGGTACTCTTTGCCATTGTAAGTAACCTTGGCAATACCAAGCACCTGATCCTTCTGAATCGGCGCCTCCAGCTTGCTTGCTTCAACAGGCTCTGCAGTCACAACGAATTCTTCAGGCTTTGCATCCTTTTTAGCAACAATATTCAAACCAGTCTGCGTCACCACAGGTACCTGCAGCTCTACACCTTTTTTAATATGGACGGTTTTCAAGGAATCTATTTCCGACTTTGCCGTAAGCACTTGCTTCAGCTGAAAATTATTAAATCCATAATCCAGGATCTTCCGGCTTTCCTCAAACCGCTTCGGCTCAGTTTTCGCTCCCATGATAACACTAATCAAACGAATTCCGTCACGTTCGGCCGTACCGGTAAAGCACCAGCCCGCCTCGTTGGTATGTCCTGTCTTTAGACCGTCCAATCCAGGATAGGCATATCGTTTGAAATTGAGAATATCCTTATTGCCCTCCAGCATCCAGTTCCAATTGACCATTGGTGCTTTATCTGTAGGTCTAAATTTCTGAGAAGGAATTTTCGTAAAATCAAGCACATCTTTATGATCTTTAACAATATTGTATGCTAGAATGGCGGCATCTCTGGCGGTCATTAACGTCTCGCCTTGAATTTCTTTCGGTACGTAAGGAGCCTTCATATCTGCGCGGGACAACCCTGTGGCATTAATAAAGTTGGCTGTTTGGGACATCCCCATCTCTCTAGCCTTTTCATTCATTTTCTTTGCGAAGTTTTCCTCGGTGCCCTCAAGAAACTCCGCCAATGCAACCGAAGCGTCATTACCCGAATAAATCGACATCGCCGAGAACATATCCTTAACCGTGGCCTTCTCATTCTCTGCCAGAAGGTCACCGGAACCAATAACCGTTGCAGCATTAGCAGTCGTATTCACCATATCGGTCATCTTGATCTTACCGTTCTTTACGGCATCCATGACCAGATACTCCGTCATCATTTTGGCCATACTTGCCGGTGGCAGCGCTTCGTCAGCATTAAGCTCATAGAGCACCTGACCCGTCGATGCTTCCATTAGAATGGCCGATTTCACATCCAGCTTCAAATCCACAGGGTCTGCTGCCATAGCTGCCTGGGGTTGTGTCCAAGCCAGAGACGTAGTAAGTACAATAAGAGCCATAAACGAAGTGGAAACGCGCTTCACTGACTTAAACATCCTCTCACTCCCATTATTCGTATTGTGATTCTTTGAAAACAAGCAACATCTATTTTACCATAAGCCCTAATGCTGTACAAAAAAGAAAAAACAGGAGGAAGTTTCCTCCTGTGGTTTGCAATAAATTAAAGGGAGTAGTTTGGCGCTTCCTTCGTAATCTGAACATCATGAGGATGGCTCTCACGAAGGCCGGCACCGGTAATGCGAATGAACGTTGTATCATTGATCAGCTCTTGGATGGTAGCTGCACCACAGTAGCCCATACCCGAACGAAGTCCGCCGATCAACTGGTAGATGGTATCCGCAAGTGGTCCCTTGTAAGCCACACGGCCTTCAATGCCCTCAGGTACCAGCTTACTTTCGTTCTCTTGGAAATAACGGTCCTTGCTGCCTTCCTTCATTGCTCCAAGGGAACCCATACCGCGATACACCTTGAACTTCCGTCCTTGGAAAATCTCCGATTCCCCAGGACTCTCATCCGTTCCTGCGAATAAGCTTCCGATCATTACTGCACTTGCGCCTGCTGCGATTGCCTTCGCTACATCACCGGAATACTTAATACCGCCATCCGCGATGATCGGTACATTGTATTCTCTTGCTACCGCTGCACAATCGTAGATAGCTGTAATTTGAGGCACGCCGATACCGGCAATAACCCGTGTAGTACAGATCGAGCCAGGACCGATTCCGACCTTTACGATGGAAGCACCTGCTTCAATCAGATCCCGTGTACCGTCTCCGGTCGCCACGTTCCCCGCACAAATCGGCATATCCGGATATTGATCACGCAAGCGGCGTACTGTATTCAGGATATTGACGTGGTGACCATGAGCGGAATCCACTACGATAAGGTCCACACCGGCCTCTACGAGAGCCGCGGCACGCTCCATGACATCCTTCGACACACCGAGCGCTGCACCGACCAGAAGCCGTCCTTGAGCGTCCTTCGCTGAGTTCGGGAACTGGATGGCCTTCTCAATATCCTTGATCGTGATGAGCCCCTTCAGAATGTTGTTCTCATCCACCAAAGGGAGCTTTTCAATCTTATGCTGCTGCAAAATGATCTCTGCTTGCTGCAATGTAGTTCCTACAGGAGCCGTTACCAAGTTCTGCTGCGTCATCACTTCACTGATCTTGATTGAGTAATCATGTACAAAGCGCAGGTCACGGTTCGTAAGAATACCAACCAGCTTCTTCTGCTGATCGCAGATAGGTACCCCAGAGATCCGGTACTTGGCCATTAAGGCTTCCGCGTCGTAAACATGATGGTCAGGCGTTAAATAAAAGGGATTCGTTATAACGCCGCTTTCCGAGCGTTTCACACGATCTACTTCCTCCGCTTGCTGAGCGATCGGCATGTTCTTATGAATGATACCGATACCGCCCTCCCGTGCCATAGCAATGGCCAGCGCGGATTCCGTTACCGTATCCATTGCAGAGCTCAAGAGTGGAATGTTCAGTTTAATACTTCCCGCCAGCTCCGTAGAGATGTCGATCTCCTTACCGAATACCTGAGACTTTCTAGGAACAAGCAATACATCATCGAACGTCAAGCCTTCTTTACCAAATTTGGTTTCCCACACAACCTTAATCCTCCTTTATTTCTATACCTACCGAAAGATATTATTGCAATCTTAACAAAAGCCCAAAATTGGTGTCAAGCTTAAAGTTCTAATCACCTTTAGTATGCCTTGAATATGAGAAAAAGAGCCTTCCGGGTTTCACCCCATAAGGCTCTTGTGCTGCTTGGCGACGTTCTACTCTCCCAGGACCCTTCGGTCCAAGTACCATCGACGCTGGAAGGCTTAACGGTCGTGTTCGGTATGGGTACGCGTGGTTCCCTTCCGCCATCATCACCAAACCGGATTTTTCGTCAGAAAATATCCATCAAGGCTTGCGCCTTGAAAACTGGATTCGAAACTTCAGCAAATGTCATATGCTTTATAGGATAAGCCCTCGACCGATTAGTATTCGTCAGCTCCACACGTTGCCGCGCTTCCACCCCGAACCTATCTACCTCGTCGTCTACAAGGGGTCTTACGAATTGGGAAATCTCATCTTGAGGGGGGCTTCACGCTTAGATGCTTTCAGCGCTTATCCCTTCCGTACTTGGCTATCCAGCCGTGCCTCTGGCGAGACAACTGGTACACCAGCGGTACGTCCATCCCGGTCCTCTCGTACTAAGGACAGCTCCTCTCAAATTTCCTACGCCCGCGACAGATAGGGACCGAACTGTCTCACGACGTTCTGAACCCAGCTCGCGTACCGCTTTAATGGGCGAACAGCCCAACCCTTGGGACCTACTTCAGCCCCAGGATGCGATGAGCCGACATCGAGGTGCCAAACCTCCCCGTCGATGTGGACTCTTGGGGGAGATAAGCCTGTTATCCCCAGGGTAGCTTTTATCCGTTGAGCGATGGCCCTTCCATTCGGTACCACCGGATCACTAAGCCCGACTTTCGTCCCTGCTCGACCTGTATGTCTCGCAGTCAAGCTCCCTTATGCCTTTGCACTCTTCGAATGATTTCCAACCATTCTGAGGGAACCTTGGGGCGCCTCCGTTACTCTTTAGGAGGCGACCGCCCCAGTCAAACTGCCTACCTGACACTGTCCCCACACCAGCTAATGGTGCCAGGTTAGAACTCCGATACGATCAGGGTGGTATCCCAACGGCGCCTCCACCGAAGCTGGCGCTCCCGGCTTCCTAGGGCTCCCACCTATCCTGTACAGATCGTACCAAAGTCCAATATCAAGCTGCAGTAAAGCTCCATGGGTCTTTCCGTCTTGTCGCGGGTAACCTGCATCTTCACAGGTATTAAAATTTCACCGGATCTCTCGTCGAGACAGCGCCCAAGTCGTTACGCCATTCGTGCGGGTCAGAATTTACCTGACAAGGAATTTCGCTACCTTAGGACCGTTATAGTTACGGCCGCCGTTTACTGGGGCTTCGGTTCACAGCTTCGGATTGCTCCTAACCGCTCCCCTTAACCTTCCAGCACCGGGCAGGCGTCAGCCCGTATACTTCGCCTTGCGGCTTCGCACAGACCTGTGTTTTTGCTAAACAGTCGCTTGGGCCTTTTCACTGCGGCCCCCTCGGGCTATTCACCCTACCGAGGCACCCCTTCTCCCGAAGTTACGGGGTCATTTTGCCGAGTTCCTTAACGAGAGTTCTTCCGAGCGCCTTAGCATGCTCTGCTCGCCTACCTGTGTCGGTTTGCGGTACGGGCACCTTCTCCCTGGCTAGAGGCTTTTCTTGGCAGCTTGAACTCATGACCTTCGCTACTTGAATTTCGCTCCCCATCACAGCCCAGCCTTAACAGTTAGCGGATTTGCCTACTAACCAGCCTCGCTGCTTGGACGGACATCCATCAGTCCGCGTCACTATCCTTCTGCGTCACCCCATTGCTCATAACGGTTCACGGTGGTACAGGAATTTCAACCTGTTGTCCTTCGACTACGCCTTTCGGCCTCGCCTTAGGTCCCGACTTACCCTGAGCGGACGAAACCTTCCTCAGGAACCCTTAGGCTTACGGCGGACAAGATTCTCACTTGTCTTTTCGTTACTCATACCGGCATTCTCACTTGTAACCGCTCCAGCTGTCCTCACGATCAACCTTCACTGCTGTTACAACGCTCCCCTACTGCCCTCGGTGCAAACTTGTTTGCACCTGGACTCATAGCTTCGGTGGTGTGTTTAGCCCCGTTACATTTTCGGCGCAGAGTCACTCGACCAGTGAGCTATTACGCACTCTTTCAATGGTGGCTGCTTCTAAGCCAACATCCTGGTTGTCTTTGCAACTCCACATCCTTTCCCACTTAACACACACTTGGGACCTTAGCTGATGATCTGGGCTGTTTCCCCTCTTGACAATGGATCTTAGCACTCACTGTCTGACTCCCGGGTTAAAGTCTGCGGCATTCAGAGTTTGACTGGACTTGGTAACCCTTGGCGGGCCCCGCACCCAATCAGTGCTTTACCTCCGCGACTCATCACCCGAGGCTAGCCCTAAAAGCTATTTCGGGAGAACCAGCTATCTCCGAGTTCGATTGGAATTTCTCCGCTACCCCCACCTCATCCCCGAATTTTTCAACATTCGTGGGTTCGGGCCTCCAGTGCGTGTTACCGCACCTTCACCCTGGACAGGGGTAGATCACACGGTTTCGGGTCTACGTCTACGTACTTATTCGCCCTATTCAGACTCGCTTTCGCTGCGGCTCCGGCTTCTCACCTTAACCTTGCGCGTAAACGTAACTCGCCGGTTCATTCTACAAAAGGCACGCCATCACTCTTTAACGAGCTCTGACTTCTTGTAAGCACACGGTTTCAGGTTCTTTTTCACTCCGCTCCCGCGGTTCTTTTCACCTTTCCTCACGGTACTGCTTCACTATCGGTCACCAGGGAGTATTTAGCCTTGGCAGATGGTCCTGCCGGATTCCGACGGGGTTTCACGTGTCCCGCCGTACTCAGGATCCGTCTAGAGTCTCGGTTGCTTTCGGTTACGGGGCTGTTACCCACTTTGGCCGGCCTTTCCAGACCTGTTCGCCTACCAACCTGCACTCATATTGACGTCCTACAACCCCAAGGGGCAAGCCCCTTGGTTTGGGCTGTTCCGCTTTCGCTCGCCGCTACTGACGGAATCACTTTTGTTTTCTTTTCCTGAGGGTACTTAGATGTTTCAGTTCCCCTCGTCTGCCTCCTACACAGCTATGTATTCACTGTGTGGTACGTGAGTATTACCTCACGCGGGTTCCCCCATTCGGACATCCCCGGATCAAAGCCTGCTTACGGCTCCCCGAGGCATTTCGTCGTTCGCCACGTCCTTCTTCGGCTCCTGGTGCCTAGGCATCCTCCGTGTGCTCTTATTAGCTTAACCAATCGTTCGAATGATCTTGGTTCTCCGTTCCGTTGTGCTACGCACAAAGTCACTCCAAACTCAAGACATTCTCACTAGCAGCTAAAAGATTGTTCATCTCGCATTCGCTCGATAAACCATCGTATAGATGTTTCGACATTTTGCTTTGTTTCGATATCCAGTTTTCAAGGAACAAGATCTTTTGTCACAAATTGCGACAAAAACAATCTTACCATACCGACAGTCATGATGCAAGTGGTAGGTTATGGTGGAGCCAAGCGGGATCGAACCGCTGACCTCCTGCTTGCAAGGCAGGCGCTCTCCCAGCTGAGCTATGGCCCCAAGGAAATATTAACTTATATGGTGGGCCCTAGTGGACTCGAACCACCGACCTCACCCTTATCAGGGGTGCGCTCTAACCAGCTGAGCTAAGGGCCCGTATGCAGTAAAATACTCACAAGAAAAGCCCACCCTTGGTGGGCTTTCTCATGTGCTTGGCGACGTTCTACTCTCCCAGGACCCTTCGGTCCAAGTACCATCGACGCTGGAAGGCTTAACGGTCGTGTTCGGTATGGGTACGCGTGGTTCCCTTCCGCCATCATCACCAAACGATTTACTTGAAAGGCATTGCACCTTTCAAAACTGAACAACGAGGAGAGTGAGTTCGCTGCAACTGTTACATCGTTGAACGATGTCAGTTGTCAGCTATTATGTCCGATGGCCTGCAGCCATCATGGACTCCATAGAAAGGAGGTGATCCAGCCGCACCTTCCGATACGGCTACCTTGTTACGACTTCACCCCAATCATCTACCCCACCTTCGGCGGCTGGCTCCTTGCGGTTACCCCACCGACTTCGGGTGTTGTAAACTCTCGTGGTGTGACGGGCGGTGTGTACAAGACCCGGGAACGTATTCACCGCGGCATGCTGATCCGCGATTACTAGCAATTCCGACTTCATGCAGGCGAGTTGCAGCCTGCAATCCGAACTGAGACCGGCTTCTAAGGATTCGCTCCGGATCGCTCCTTCGCTGCCCGTTGTACCGGCCATTGTAGTACGTGTGTAGCCCAGGGTCATAAGGGCATGATGATTTGACGTCATCCCCACCTTCCTCCGGTTTGTCACCGGCAGTCACTTCAGAGTGCCCAACTTAATGCTGGCAACTGAAATCAAGGGTTGCGCTCGTTGCGGGACTTAACCCAACATCTCACGACACGAGCTGACGACAACCATGCACCACCTGTCTCCTCTGTCCCGAAGGCCTACGATATCTCTACCGTATTCAGAGGGATGTCAAGACCTGGTAAGGTTCTTCGCGTTGCTTCGAATTAAACCACATACTCCACTGCTTGTGCGGGTCCCGTCAATTCCTTTGAGTTTCACTCTTGCGAGCGTACTCCCCAGCGGAGTGCTTACTGTGTTTACTTCGGCACCAAGGGTATCGAAACCCCTAACACCTAGCACTCATCGTTTACGGCGTGGACTACAGGGTATCTAATCCTGTTTGCTCCCCACGCTTTCGCGCCTCAGCGTCAGTTACAGTCCCAGAAAGTCGCCTTCGCCACTGGTGTTCCTCCACATCTCTACGCATTTCACCGCTACACGTGGAATTCCACTTTCCTCTCCTGCACTCAAGTCTCCCAGTTTTCAGTGCGAACCAGGGTTGAGCCCTGGGCTTAAACACCAAACTTAAAAGACCGCCTGCGCGCGCTTTACGCCCAATAATTCCGGACAACGCTTGCCCCCTACGTATTACCGCGGCTGCTGGCACGTAGTTAGCCGGGGCTTTCTTCTCAGGTACCGTCATTTCCAGGACAGTTACTCCCCGGAACGTTCTTCCCTGGCAACAGAGCTTTACGATCCGAAAACCTTCATCACTCACGCGGCGTTGCTCCGTCAGACTTTCGTCCATTGCGGAAGATTCCCTACTGCTGCCTCCCGTAGGAGTCTGGGCCGTGTCTCAGTCCCAGTGTGGCCGATCACCCTCTCAGGTCGGCTACGCATCGTCGCCTTGGTGAGCCGTTACCTCACCAACTAGCTAATGCGCCGCAGGCCCATCTGTAAGCCACAGCTTGCGCCGTGTTTCCAAGCTCCACCATGCGGAGAAGCCATCTATCCGGTCTTAGCTACCGTTTCCGGTAGTTATCCCAGTCTTACAGGCAGGTTGCCTACGTGTTACTCACCCGTCCGCCGCTAGGGTCCGAAGACCCTCGCTCGACTTGCATGTATTAGGCACGCCGCCAGCGTTCGTCCTGAGCCAGGATCAAACTCTCCAATAAAGTAAAGTTCGACTTGCTCATTCAAAGCTAGCACGAATCCGAAGATTCGTTTTATTTTCACTCTCTCGTTGTTCAGTTTTCAAAGGGCAATGTTATCAGCCGTTTCAGCGGCGACTTGATTAATATAACACATTTGCCTAACCCAATGCAAGTTCTTTTTTTATCCAGTCAGCCGAAACTCTTGTCATCTCTAACGTCCTAGAAAAAGAAAAATCCTCGCCACCGGAGCAGCGAAGATTAATTTATCATAAACCATTGGAAGAGTCAAGCTGTAAGGATGAGAATCTCTACTGAAGCACTTCCTGAATATAAAGGCTCCTCTCGAGTGTGAGGTTAATAATTTTTCCGTTTACATTGACCCATGGTCTCGTAGGATTGGCTCGATCGGAGAATACAATCTCTCCAATCCGGTTATCGTTCAGCTTCACCAGTGTTCCATTATGGAAGGAGGTCACCTTAGCGATAAACGTCTGAATTAATGCGGGATCCATCTTGCCGAACGCTTCGTTAAAGAGCTGCTCCAAAACCAAGTACGGAGAAGTACCTTTTTTGTGGAAGCGGTCTGTCGTCATCGCATGGAACATATCCGTGATCGCAATGATCTTGGAATACGGATGAATCTTATCTCCGCGGATCCCGAGCGGGTAGCCGCTGCCGTCTTCCCGTTCATGATGCTGCAGCGCGCTAAGCTTCACCCCTTCATTGATAGCCGGTACGGATTTGAGAATATTGTACCCGATGACGGTATGCTTCTTCATATCCTCAGTCTCCTCCAGGCTAAGCTTAGAAGGCTTAAACAGGATATTGGGATCTACCTTGGCATTGCCTATATCGTGCAAGAGTCCGCCTAAAGCAATCGGCATTAAATCCTTGGAGGGCACGTTGTGCCATTTAGCCAGGTAGTACGAGGTTAGACTCACCATAATGCTGTTGTGATAAATAAAGTCGCGGAGCTGAAAGCTTCTCGGGTTAAAGGTTAAAATATTATACGAGTCAATGTACTGAATCAACGATTCTAGCGTAGTTCGAATCTCTAGGATCGGCAGGTTGGCTCCGCCGGCATCCGCTATGGTAAATACTTTTTTCAACAAATGGAGCATTTTTTCATAGTGTTCAAAGAAGGGAAGAATGCTCTTGGAGGCATCCTCTACCGGCTCTTGATTTGCCGCCGCCTCTTCCGGCTTCGATTCAATCGTTACAGATGGAATGAGAAACGCCCGAAGGACCTCCAAATCCCGCTCGCTAATCACCCGACCCTTAGTAAACAAAACATTATCGAATTTGGTGATGACATTCTCTACAATTTTCTCTCCGGCCTTTACCTGGGAAACGGGAATAGTCCTCATGTTATCCCTCACCTGTCCTTAACTTAGCTTGCATTAACTATAGGGGTTCTTCCGCCCGATTAGTCATACTTAAGACCTATATTCTTGTATTATAAACGAAAAAGAATGGGGATGTAAGCCCCCATTCTTCATGGTTTACTTCTTTTCTTTATTCTGTTTCTGTTTCTGTAGTGCTTTCAGACTCGCTGCCTTCCAGCTCTTCCTCATCGGAATCCGGTTCCTCGCTTTTGTCTACACGAGCCAAAGTCGAAACTTCGTCTTCATCTTTGATATTGATGAGTTTAACGCCCTGCGTATTGCGTCCCATGAGCGAGATCCCGGACATGCTTGTCCGAATTACGGTTCCCATCGCCGTAATAATCATCAGGTCCTCGTCATCGTTAACAATCTTAAGGCCGACAACGGTGCCGTTCTTAGGAGTGACATTGAGCGTCTTGATCCCTTTACCGCCGCGGGACTGAAGGCGGTACTCGGAAATCGGCGTACGTTTACCGAATCCCTTGGAGGTTACGATCAGCACGCTGTTATCCGGATGAACGACATCCATGTCGATTACGGCATCCTCATCGGACAGGTCGATCCCTTTCACCCCTGTAGCCGCACGGCCCATCGGACGCACTTCCTCTTCAGGGAATTGGATCGAGATGCCTTCCTTCGTACCCATAATAATCGACTGATGGCCATCCGTAAGACGAACGCTGATCAGGTCATCATCCTCGCGAAGCGATAGAGCAATCAATCCGCCTTTGCGAATATTCGAATAGTCCTCCAGCGGAGTTTTCTTGACGATCCCTTTCTTGGTTGCGAAGAATAGGTACTTATCGTCCTCGAAATTTTCTACCGGAATCACGGCATTGATCGTTTCACCTTGTTCAATCTGAATCAGATTGATAATCGGTGTTCCCCGAGCCGTCCGGCTGAGATCCGGAATCTCGTAAGCCTTGAGACGGTAGGCCTTCCCTTTGTTCGTGAAGAACATTAGGTAATGGTGCGTGTTGGTCACGAACAAATGCTCAACGAAGTCGTTGTCCTTCGTGTCCATCCCTATGACACCCTTGCCTCCGCGCTTCTGGCTGCGGTAGGTGGATACCGGCAAACGTTTAATATATCCCGTATGGGTAATCGTAATGACGACATCGCTCTGAGGAATCAGATCCTCATCCTCGATGCTTTCGCCGCCGAAAGTGATCTCGGAGCGGCGTTCATCGCCGAACTTATCCTTGATTTCATTCAGTTCTGTACTGATGATGTCGAGAACAAGCTTCTCATCGGCTAGGATCGCTTTGTATTCCGCAATTTTCTTTAACAGCTCTGCGTATTCCTCTTCAATCTTGTCGCGCTCCAAACCGGTCAGGCGCTGTAAGCGCATATCGAGAATTGCCTGGGCTTGGTCATAGCTTAAGGTGAAGCGCTCCATCAAGCCGTCGCGTGCTTCCTCCGTCGTTCGGGAAGCGCGAATCAGCGCGATAACCTCATCCAGGTGGTCCAGCGCAATACGCAAGCCCTCCAGGATGTGTGCTCGGGCCTCAGCCTTCTTCAGCTCGAATTCGGTCCGTCTGCGGATAACGACCTTCTGGTGCTCAAGATAGTGATAGAGCATTTCCTTCAGGTTCAACACCTTCGGCTCGCCATTGACAAGCGCCAGCATAATGATCCCGAAGTTAGACTGCATTGCCGTCTGCTTGTAGAGATTATTGAGCACGACATTCGGATTCACATCGCGGCGAAGCTCAATGACAATCCGCATCCCGTTACGGTCGGACTCGTCACGCAGATCTGTGATGCCGTCGATTTTCTTCTCTCGCACCAGCTCGGCAATCTTCTCAATCAGTCGGGCTTTGTTCACTTGGTAAGGCAGTTCGTACACGATGATACGCGCCTTGTTATTGTTCTCTTCAATCGTAGCCTTAGCGCGCATAGTTACGGAGCCGCGGCCGGTTGCATAAGCTTGCTTAATGCCTTCCCTTCCCAGAATGAACCCGCCCGTAGGGAAGTCTGGACCCTTGATCGACTGCATGAGGTCAAGTGGAGCAACGTCCGGGTTCTCGATCAGCTGCTGAACCCCGTTAATGACTTCGGTTAAGTTATGAGGAGGAATGTTCGTTGCCATCCCTACCGCAATCCCCGACAATCCGTTTACCAGCAGGTTCGGAAAACGCGCTGGCAGAACGACGGGCTCTTGTTCTTCGCCGTCATAGTTAGGTGCAAAATCAATCGTATCCTTGTTAATGTCGCGAAGCAGCTCCATCGCAATCTTGGAAAGTCTGGCTTCGGTATAACGCATCGCCGCAGCCATATCGCCATCTATCGAACCAAAGTTCCCGTGACCGTCGACAAGCATATAGCGAAGCGAGAAATCCTGCGCCATCCGCACCATCGTTTCGTACACGGCAGAGTCCCCGTGAGGATGGTATTTACCGATGACTTCGCCGACGATCCTCGCCGATTTCTTATAGGGCTTGTCCGGGGACATCCCCAGCTCTGACATGGCATAAAGAATACGGCGGTGAACCGGCTTCAATCCGTCACGTACATCCGGCAAAGCACGGCTGACGATGATACTCATGGCATAATCCATAAAGGACGTGCGCATCTCCGAGCCGATATCGATTTCTTTTACTTGCGAACGCGGTTCTTCTGACATGGTTACCTCCTTCAAGCTTTCGTAAGCTAGCACTACTACGCAATGAAAACGATAAATCTCTATGAGTACAGACGTAAACGCACGAAACTGCCGGTGAAAGATAGATGGCTATCCCACCAGCAGATGTCTGCGTCGTCATTCCAGCTTTTAAATGTCCAAGTTCTTTACGTACTTCGCATGCTCTTGAATAAAATCACGACGTGGCTCTACGGCATCGCCCATTAACGTATCGAACAGGTCGTCAGCCAGCTTCGCATCCTCGATCGTTACTTGCAGCAGCGTACGGCTCTCCGGATCCATCGTTGTCTCCCACAGCTGGGACGGATTCATCTCTCCAAGACCCTTGTAGCGCTGGACATTGACTTTGGAGCCCTCGCCGAACTCCGCCATAATCGCTTCTCTCTGCTTATCGTTATAAGCATATCGAATCGTTTTGTTACGCTCCAGCTTGTAGAGCGGCGGCTGCGCGATATAGACATAGCCGTACTCGATCAGCTTGCGCATGTAGCGGTAGAAGAACGTGAGCAGCAAGGTCCTGATATGAGCACCGTCTACGTCCGCATCGGTCATGATAATGATCTTGTGGTAGCGCGCCTTCGAAATATCGAAATCATCCGCAATGCCCGTACCCAGGGCTGTGATGATGGCGCGAATCTCCGCATTGGACAAAATTTTGTCCAAACGGGCTTTTTCTACGTTCAGAATCTTACCGCGCAGCGGGAGAATCGCTTGAAAATGCCGGTCGCGTCCTTGCTTGGCTGATCCGCCTGCGGAATCACCCTCAACGATATACACCTCACTGATCGAGGCATCCTTGGAGGAACAGTCAGCCAGCTTACCAGGGAGGGAGCTTACTTCGAGCGCGCTCTTGCGGCGCGTCAGCTCACGAGCCTTTCTCGCTGCTTCACGGGCACGCTGGGCTTGCACACCCTTCTCCAAGATTTTCTTGGCAATTGCCGGGTTCTCATCCATGAATTCCTGCAGCTTCTCAGCAAACAGGGATTCGACGATACCTCGCACCTCGCTGTTGCCAAGCTTCGTCTTGGTCTGCCCTTCAAACTGCGGCTCCGGGATTTTCACGGATATGATCGCTGTCAAGCCTTCCCGTACGTCATCCCCGGATAGGTTCGAATCGCTGTCCTTAATGGCATTATGCTTACGGGCATAGTCGTTCAAAATACGGGTCAATGCGCTTTTAAAGCCCGATTCGTGCGTACCGCCCTCATGGGTATTGATGTTGTTGGCAAACGAATAAATGTTCTCTGTATAGGAATCGTTATATTGCAGGGCGATCTCCACTTGAATGTTATCCTTCATACCCTCCGTATAAATCGGCGGTTGGTGCACCGCTTCCCGATTCCGGTTCAAATATTCGACGAACGAGATAATCCCACCCTCATACAGGAAACTTTGGGACTGTTCCGTACGCTCATCCGTCAGAATGATCTCGATGCCCTTGTTCAGAAAGGCAAGCTCGCGAATGCGCCCTTGTAGCGTATCGTAGTCGTATTCCGTGGTCTCCGTAAAAATTTCCTCGTCCGGCCAGAAGGTAACGGTTGTCCCTGTTTCATCCGTTTCGCCGATCACCTTGACGTCGTATTGCGGAACACCACAGTGATACTCCTGCTGATAGATCTTGCCTTTAAGCTTTACCTGTACGACGAGCTTCTTGGATAGCGCGTTAACAACAGACACACCTACGCCGTGCAGACCTCCGGATACCTTATAGCCTTCGCCGCCAAACTTTCCGCCTGCGTGGAGTACGGTAAGCACGACTTCCAAAGTAGACTTCTTCAGCTTCGGATTCTCGCCGACAGGAATGCCCCGGCCATTATCGACAACCGTAATGCTGTTGTCCTTATGGACTGTGACTTGAATTTTGGTACAATAGCCGGCTAGCGCCTCGTCGATACTGTTATCTACTACTTCCCACACCAGATGATGAAGACCGCGGGCGCTCGTGGAACCAATGTACATCCCCGGACGTTTTCGAACGGCTTCCAGGCCTTCCAACACCTGAATCTGACTTTCATCATATGTCGCAGCATTAGGATTGACAGACATCTTGACACCTACTTTTCTTGATCAATCTAGTTTGTTAACAGCTGATGGGCTCGTTTCTTCAGAGTCATGGAGGAGATGGGAGAATAATAGACCTTCGTCTGCGTTACGACGAGCGACTTGCTTTCCTCCTCGCCGATGACTTCCACCCGCTTTTCTTTATTGGCATACGTGATAAATTGCTTCGAGACTTTAGAGGATTTTTCGATAGATAAGTCAAAAATAGCGACAAGCTCTGAAGCGCGAATAATCTTTTCTCCGCCCAAGTGGATGAACATCCCGTTCAGCTCCTTACCCGTCAGACGATCTATGATAAAAGCTACGCTCGTACAAGTCCGGGCGTAAGCCTTGGTGAACCATTACACGATACTGCCGCTCTTTACATGAATGACTGAGGCGCTCTCCAGCTTGGAAAGATCGATCCCCTCAATGCCGGTTGTCGTGATGAAGGTTTGTACCTTGTTCTGAAACGTCTCGATTAACTGCGTCTGGCGGAAGCGGTCCAGCTCCGACAAGACGTCGTCAAGAAGCAGCAGAGGGTATTCCCCGACCTCCTCATTGATAAGCTCGATCTCCGCCAGCTTCAAAGACAATGCCGTTGTCCGCTGCTGTCCCTGGGAGCCGAAGGTTTGCACTTCTTTCTCATCAATGAAAAAGCGCAGGTCATCGCGATGCGGGCCGACAAGGGTGACGCCGCGGCGCAATTCCTGATCCTTCACCTGTGTTAACTTTATCATAAATTGGTCCAATAAAACAGCTTCATCTTCCGTCTGCGCGGCCGGCAGAGAACTTTCGTAAGCGATTCGAAGCGTTTCTTGTCCGTTCGTAATGCCGCTATGAATCTTTTCCGCCCAAGTTTGCAGCTTCTTAATAAAGCTTTGACGCTTTTTCATAATTTTAACACCAAACTGCGCTAATTGTTCATTCCATACCTCAAGAAGGGGGGCTTTGCCGCCGGGAGAAGCGTACAGCTGCTTTAAATAATTGTTTCGCTGCAGCAGGATTTTGTTGTACTGCGTCAGGTCGTAGAGATAGGCAGGGTGCACCTGGCCGATCTCCATATCGAGAAACCGGCGGCGTACACCCGGGGAACCCTTCACGATCTCCAGATCCTCCGGAGCGAACATGACGACATTCATGGTACCGATGAAGTTGCTTAATTTTCTCTGCTCGAGACCGTTGATCTTGGCCTTCTTCCCTTGCCGGGTAATGGACAGATCCAGTTGAACGTTCCCGTAGCGCTTCACAACTTCAGCATGCAGCAGCGTATGGGGGGCATCCCACTGGATAAGCTCCTTATCTTGATGGGTGCGATGGGATTTGGTTAGCGCCATGACGAAGATGGACTCCAGCAAATTCGTTTTCCCTTGCGCGTTAGGTCCGACGATAATGTTTACCTGGTGGTCCGTTGAGAATTCCACATGTTGATAATTGCGGTAATGCTGCAGGGACAGCCTCTTCAGATGCATTATTTGCGCACCACTTGAAATTGTCCACAGCCTTCGACCTGGATGACATCCTGATCTCTCAGCTTGCGTCCGCGGCGGTTGTCGGCTTCCCCGTTAATGATGACCTCGTTTTCCTGTAAAAAAGGCTTCGCCATGCCGCCTGTGGAAATGCAGTCAGCCAGCTTCAAAAACTGCCCTAGGGTGATGTACTCCGTATCGATTTCCACCTTTTTCATGTTGGCATCCGCCCTTCCATCAGTTTGTCGTGCGATATGGCAGGATCAGCTGCAGCAGGCTCGACTCCTCATCCGGACGGATAATGATCGGCTGCATGGCGCCCGTAAATCCGATTTGGACCTGCGCGCTGTCCATGACCTTCAGTGCATCAAGCATATATTTGGAGTTGAACGAAATACGGAGCAGCTCTCCGTTCAAGCGCGACACGACCAATTCCTCCGTTACCTTCCCAAGCTCGGAGGAGCTGGAAGAGACCTCTATGGACTGGTCATCCCGCATAACAAGCTTCACGATATTCGTCTTCTCCTCGCGGGAGAGTACGTATGCTCTATCGATCGCATCGGCCAACTCCTGGGTGCCTACGGCGAGCTCCGTTTGGAACGACTGCGGAATCAGCTTAGAGGTATCCGGGTACGTGCCGTCCAGAATCCGTGTATAGAAAAGAATCGAGCTCATCTTGAAAAGCACCTGATTATCCGCGAATACCACGTCAATCAAGGTATTCTGGTCAGGCAAAATTTTGGAAAGCTCGTTCATCGTCTTCCCTGAAATGGAAATGTTGTTAAGCGAAAAATCCGCATCTACATCGATGTTCGTCTCCCGGCTGGCAAGGCGATGCCGGTCGCACGCGGTAAATTTCAGCTTTCCGTCGGAGATCGTCCACAAAATACCAGTCAAAATCGGCGTTGCTTCATTCGTCGATACGGCGAAGGCCGTTTGTTTGATCATCGTTTTCAAAAGGTCGCTCGGAATTTGGACACGGCGGTTCTCTTCAATCCCCGGCATGATCGGATATTCCTCCGGATCGAGACCCATCAGCTGGATCTCCGCCGAACCCGAGCGAATAATCGTTTGAAAATGATCCTTCACTTCGATCTCAATTTGCTGCGCAGGCAGCTTACGAATGATTTCAACGAAAAATTTAGAAGGGAGAACGACGCTGCCTGATTGCTTCAGCTCGATCACGCGAATATCGTTCTTCTCCATAGGAATAAAGCTTTGGATTGAAATGTCCGTATCGCTGGCGGTTAATGTCATCCCTGTGGTGTCTGCATCTATTTTGATTCCGCTCAAAATGGGAATTGTCGTTTTGCTCGTAATCGCTTTGGAAACATGCGAAATGGATTCATTCAAAAATTCCTTCAGTACGGTTAATTTCATACTTTCACTCCTACTGGTTCTAAAATGGACAGACCTCGCATATATATCTACATAATACCTTTTTTTATTTAGTAATAGTAGTAGGGGGCCGGGATATGTGGATATGTGCATGAAACGCGCAGAAAGAAAGCCTATCCACATGTGAATAGTTTGTGCATAGGCTCCCCTTTATGCAGATGTAGATGGCCGCTCGTTTCGGCCGCTACATCGTCACGTTTTTAATTTTTTCGGTGATATTTTGTAAAATTTTAAATAATTCCTGATCGTTCTTTAACGCTACGGAAATCTTCTCATGAGCATGGATCACGGTCGTATGATCTCGTCCTCCGAAGGCCTCGCCGATCTTAGGAAGAGAGAAGTCCGTCATCTCTCTTGCCAAATACATGGCGATTTGTCTCGGATAGGCAACGGATTTGGTTCGTTTCCTCGCTTTGAAATCCTCAATCTTCAATCCGTAGAACTCCCCGACCTTCTGCTGGATATCCTGAATCGTAATGACCCTCGGACGGCTGCTTGGAATAATATCCTTCAGCGCTTCAGCTGCCAAATGCGAGGTGATGTCTTCATTGATCAGCGAAGAATAAGCCACAACTCGAATCAAAGCGCCTTCGAGCTCACGAATGTTCGAATCGATCTGATTGGCTATGTAGACCATCGCCTCATTCGGAATATCAAGGTTCTCGGCCTTAGCCTTCTTGCGCAGGATGGCGATCCGCGTCTCCAGATCCGGCGGCTGAATATCCGTAATTAAGCCCCATTCGAAGCGCGATCTGAGCCGTTCCTCCAATGTCGGTATTTCTTTCGGCGGCCGGTCACTGGAAATAATGATCTGCTTCCGTTCTTCATGCAGCGCATTGAAGGTATGGAAAAATTCCTCCTGCGTTTGTTCTTTTCCGGCCAGGAACTGAATATCATCAATGAGCAGGATATCGATGTTGCGGTATTTGTTGCGGAAGCTTTCCCCGCGATTGTCGCGGATGGCATTGATAAACTCGTTGGTGAATTTCTCGGAAGAAATATAGAGCACCTTCGCACTAGGATTATGCTCTAGCACATAGTGACCGATCGCATGCATCAAGTGCGTTTTCCCAAGCCCAACGCCTCCATAAAGAAAGAGCGGATTATACGCTTTGGCCGGCGCCTCGGCGACAGCAAGCGACGCTGCATGAGCGAACCGGTTGCCGGATCCGATGACGAAGGTATCAAATGTATATTTTGGGTTCATCATATGACTAAAGGGTTCTTCGCCCGCTGCGGGAGCAGCAGCTTGCTTGGCCGGCTTGGAGGGCTGGGGGGCGGGAGCCGATGAGGTCTCTTCCTTCTCATCTTCCGACTCTATAATAAAGCGCAGCTCCACCTGCTTGCCGTTATACTCGAGAATCGCATCTCTAATGAGCTTCGTGTAGCGGTTCTCCAGCCATTCTCTTGCGAAATTGTTGGGGGTGCAGATGACGACCGTCGTATCGGTGAACCGGGCCGCCCTTGTGGAAGTAAGCCACGTTTCGTAGCTTGGTTTGCTCACCCTTTTTTGAATAATGGATAGTACCTGCTGCCACTGGTCGTTAGGATGGCTTTCCACAATCTATTCACTCCTTCAGAAAAATAACCGGTGTGGCGGAACCCGTGACCTTGTAGAATAAAACGGAAACTTGTCGATAAGTATCCACAATATGCAGAAACTTGGGGAAAATTCTATTCAGAGGGTCGGAAAATTGTTCACAAAGATATCCACAGGCTGTTGATAAAGCTGTTGACGAATTTCGATATCCACAAACGAAAACATACTCATAATAACAAAAAAGACCCTGCTCCGCAACGGAAGTTTTGGATTTATCCACAAACCCCATAGATTGTGCCCATAACTTATCAACAACACAAGATATTGTTTATAATCTGTTCACAGTTCGACAGAATCGGCGAAGTTTTGCCGTTTTTTTATTCACAGGCGATTTTGTCGATTTCCGCTTCTAGCATTTACCGTTTGTGGATAGCCGTTTTGCCCGCCTGCAGCGTTGACTTTTGCCTCTCAAGATGGTTTAATGTTAGAAGGTATTTTGGGGACCCAAGGACTCACAATGTAGATCGAATCCCTATAGGAGGTGCAATAGATGAGACCGACATTTCAACCGAATGTAAGGAAGCGCAGCAAGAATCATGGCTTCCGTAAGAGAATGAGCACGAAGAACGGCCGCAAGGTTTTGGCTGCTCGTCGTCTTAAAGGCAGAAAAGTACTGAGCGCGTAAAATGAAAAGACCACATCAGGTGGTCTTTTTTGCTTATTATGGGCAAAATCGTTTAAAATCTCATGGAAACGTGCAGGATAGGTAAGGATTTGCCGGATTCTGAAGGATATTGGAGCGTATGATCCGTGGATAAGAGTAATCGTTTAACGAAAAGGGAGTATTTCGACAAGGTATACCGTTATGGCAAATCGGCGGCCAATCATCAGTTTGTACTTTATTATATGCCGCAGCCTGCCCAGGACACGTTTCGACTTGGGGTTTCGGTCAGCAAGAAGCTGGGGAATGCGGTCGTCCGCAATCGGATCCGCCGGGTGATGAAGGAGATTGTGCGACTGAATGCCGATCGCTTTCCTGCCGGATATGACTTGATTGTCATTGCCCGGAAGCCGGTCGTGGAGATGTCTTATCAGGAGCTCGAGAAAAGTATGCTGCACGTCCTGAAACGGGCGTCGCTGCTCGTACGTACTCCTTCTATAAAGACGAAAGAATAATTTTCTTTAGTGTGCCAGATATGATATAGTTGATAATTGGAAAAGACTCTTTTTTTTCCGCAGCTTATATTTGTAGCGAATGCTTAGGAGGAACTCATTTTGACGCGTCGATTTGCAAAATATGTGCCGCTTTTCTCATTGCTATTACTGCTTGCGGGTTGTAGTCCGGCGCTTACGCCGATCGATCCGAACAGCGGTGTGTGGGACAAGTATTTCGTCCATCCTTTGTCCGTCTCTATGGACTGGTTCGCCGATCTCCTCTGGGGGGAATACGGGTTAGCGATTCTCGCGGTAACCATCATTATCCGTCTTATTATTCTTCCATTAACGCTGAAGCAATATAAGAGCTCCAAACGGATGCAGGAAGTTCAGCCGGAGCTGAAGAAGATTAAGGAGAAATACAAGGACGACGCGAAGAAGCAGCAGGAAGAGACGATGAAGCTGTTCCAGAAGGAAGGCGTGAATCCGCTTGCCGGCTGTTTACCGCTCGTTGTTCAGATGCCGATTCTGATTGCTCTGTATAATGCCATTATGCGTAATCAGCATATCGGGGAGCATTCTTTCCTTTGGATGCAGCTCGGTACGAAGGATCCTTATTATATTTTGCCGCTGCTTGCAGCACTCACAACATTCCTTCAACAGAGAATGATGTCGTCCCAGATGAATCCGCAAATGCAAAGCCTGATGTTTATATTCCCGGTGCTGATCTTCGTGATGGCCATGAACTTCGCTTCTGCGCTTCCGCTTTACTGGGTATACAGCAATATCTTCACGATCGTTCAAACTTATTTTATCTACGGACCTCAAAATAAGGGTGGCTTGACGAAATGAAGAAAATCGTGGTGACGGGTAAAACGATTGAGGATGCGGTTCAAAACGGCCTCCAGCAATGGAACGTTACCGAAGAACGAGTGAAACGGGTGGTGCTGGAACAGCCGAGCAAGGGATTGTTCGGACTGTTCGGCGTTAAAGAGGCGAAGGTGGAGCTGGAGCTGATTCCCGATCCGATGGAGGAGGTTCATGCTTTTCTCCAGGATGTATTCCGGACGATGAATTTGCAGGTGCGCATCGATCAAAAGAAAACGAGAGACGGCATCGAGCTTCATCTTCACGGATCGGAGCTCGGCATGCTGATCGGCAGGCGAGGACAAACGCTCGATGCGCTGCAGTATCTGGTGAACATTGTCGCGAACCGATATTCCGATCATCATATGCGCATCCTACTGGATGCAGAGCAGTTCCGAGAGCGTCGAAAGAAGACGTTGGCCGAACTGGCGGATCGTCTTGCCGACCGGGTCATTCGTACGAAGAAGGAAGTTGTTTTGGAACCGATGTCACCGCAAGAGCGCAAAGTGATTCATTCCCAGCTTCAAAACCACGCCAAGGTACGAACCTTCAGCCGAGGGGACGAGCCGAACCGCAGAGTCGTTATCGTATTACGCTGAAACCACCGCAATGATGTCATGATGTTTATGACTCATTGCGTTTTTTCTTAATTATGAACGTCTACGAAAGAGAAGAGGAAGGTATTTGTGATGATTGAGGATACGATAGCTGCCATTGCCACGCCCATGGGAGAAGGCGGAATTGCTGTCATCCGGGTGAGCGGCGATGAGGCGGTAGCGATAAGCGATAGAGTATATCGGGGCAAGACGAAGCTTACGGACATGGAATCGCATACGGTGCGGTACGGCTTCATTCATAATCCGAAAACCGGGGAACGGGTGGAAGAGGTACTGGTTACGGTAATGAGGGCTCCCAAAACCTTTACCCGCGAGGATGTAGTGGAGATCAGCTGCCATGGCGGGTTTGTTTCCGTCAAGAAGGTGCTGGATCTGCTGCTGGAGCAAGGAGCGCGGATTGCGGAGCCGGGAGAATTCACGAAGCGGGCTTTCCTGAACGGGCGAATAGACCTGTCTCAGGCTGAAGCGGTTATCGATTTAATCCGTGCGAAGTCGGACCGTGCCTTCAAGGTGGCCTTGAAGCAATCGGAAGGCAGTCTGTCTCGTCAAATTAAAGTGCTTCGGCATCAGCTCGTAGAGCTTATGGCCCATATTGAAGTGAACATCGATTATCCGGAGCATGACGTCGAAGAGATGACGAATGCTTTTATTAAGGATAAATGCACAAATGCACTAGCTGAAATCGATCGGTTGCTGGTGACGGCGCAGCAGGGTAAAATTTTACGTGAGGGCATCACAACGGCGATCGTAGGCCGCCCGAATGTAGGGAAGTCCTCCTTAATGAACACTCTTGCTCAAGAGGAGAAGGCCATTGTCACTGAGATTGCCGGTACCACACGGGATGTCATTGAGGAGTATGTGCACGTCAACGGAATTCCGCTGAAGCTGTTGGATACGGCGGGTATTCGGGAAACGACAGACTTGGTCGAACAGATTGGCGTCGAGCGTTCCAGGAACGCTTTGTCGGAGGCGGATCTCATTCTCTTCGTAGTAAACGGAGCGGAGCCGCTCCAGCAGGGTGAACATGAATTGATCGAGCAGCTGCGTGAGCGTCAGGTCATCGTAATTGTCAATAAGTTAGATTTACCGCAGGAAATTGAAGTGAATTACCTGGTAGAAGTGTTTGGCGATGAACGGGTCGTTCGGATGTCCCTCCTGGAGAATCAGGGGATTACCGATCTCGAGAAGGCGATAGCCAGCATCTTCTTCAGCGGTCAGCTGGAGTCGGGGGACCTAACATATGTAAGTAATGTACGCCATATTCACTTGTTAAAGCAGGCGCATAGCGCTTTATCCGAGGCTTATGAAGCAGCGGAAAGCTTCGTGCCGATTGATATGATCCAAATTGATATACGCAACGCTTGGGAGCAGCTAGGCGAAATTATTGGAGATTCAGTTAGCGATTCGTTGATTGATCAAATCTTTTCACAATTTTGTTTGGGTAAATAAACGTTTGTCATTTTGTTAGGGGGTAAGTGGAAAAATGGGATACTCAGCGGGACAATATGATGTGATTGTCATCGGTGCGGGACACGCCGGATGTGAGTCGGCGTTAGCCGCGGCGAGGATGGGCTGTGAGACGCTGCTGCTGACGATTAACCTGGATATGGTAGCCTTCATGCCATGTAATCCTTCGGTAGGGGGACCGGCCAAGGGTCATGTGGTGAGGGAGATTGACGCGCTTGGTGGGGAGATGGGGCGCAACATCGATAAAACGTATATTCAAATGAGAATGCTGAACACAGGGAAGGGGCCGGCGGTTCATGCGCTTCGTGCCCAGGCGGATAAGTTCCTTTATCAACATACGATGAAAGAGACGATTGAAAAGCAGGAGCATCTGACGCTGCGCCAAGGTCTTGTAGAAGAGCTAATCGTAGAGGAAGGGGTTTGCAGAGGGGTTGTAACGAAAACCGGAGCTACCTACTATGCAAAAGCGGTGGTACTGACTACGGGTACTTACTTGCGCGGGAAAATTATTATGGGCGAGCTGATGTACGAGAGCGGCCCGAATAACCAGCAGCCGGCGGTGAAATTGTCGGAGAGCTTGCGCAAGCATGGTCTGGAGCTTGTGCGCTTCAAGACAGGTACACCTCCGCGCGTCCACCAGGACTCCATTGATTTCTCCAAAACGGAAATTCAACCTGGGGATGAAAAGCCGAAATTCTTCTCATTCGAAACGACGCAAGAGGTGCCGAATCAACTGCCGTGCTGGCTGACTTATACATCGGAGCAAACGCATAAGATCATTAATGATAACCTGCATCGGGCGCCTATGTTCTCCGGTGCGATCGAGGGAACGGGGCCGCGCTATTGTCCCTCCATCGAAGATAAAATTGTACGCTTCGCCGATAAGCCGAAGCACCAAATTTTCTTGGAGCCGGAAGGCCGGAACACAAAGGAATATTACGTCCAAGGCTTATCGACGAGTATGCCGGAGGATGTGCAGCTGCAAATTTTACGTTCCGTTCCAGGTTTGGAAAAAGTTGAAATGATGCGTACCGGCTATGCCATTGAATATGATGCGGTAATACCGACACAGTTGAAGCCTTCGTTAGAGACGAAGGTAGTGGACGGTTTGTTTACTGCAGGCCAGATCAACGGAACCTCCGGTTATGAGGAGGCGGCCGGACAGGGCATTATGGCGGGAATCAATGCCGCGCTTAAGGTGCAAGGAAAAGAAGCGGTGATTCTTGATCGCTCGGAGGCCTACATCGGGGTATTAATTGATGATTTGGTGACGAAGGGTACGAATGAGCCTTATCGATTGCTTACTTCGCGTGCTGAATATCGACTGCTGCTTCGTCATGACAATGCAGATCTTCGTCTAACTCCGATCGGTTATGAAATCGGTCTGATTACAGAGGAGCGTTACGGCCGATTCCAAGAGAAGGTTCGCAAGGTGGAAGAGGAGAAGGAGCGCTTGAAATCGGTCAAGGTCAAGCCGGTGGAGGCCCAGCCGCTGCTTGCTTCATTAGGCAGTGCAGAGCTAGTGAACTCGGTGGATCTACTCACTCTGCTGCGTCGACCTGAGGTGCTGTTGGAGCATATCCATCAGATTTCTCCCGCACCGTATGAGATGACGGAAGAAGAGAAGGAGCAAGTAGAAATTCAAGTGAAGTACACCGGATATATTGAAAAGCAGCTGGCTCATGTAGAAAAGCTTCGTAAGATGGAGCAAAAGAAAATTCCGGATGACATTATATATGAGGATATCCATGGGATTTCTACGGAAGCGAAGCAAAAGCTGGCAAAGATCCGTCCGATCTCCATCGGGCAAGCATCTCGGATATCCGGCGTTACACCTGCGGACATCTCGATTCTTCTTGTTCATCTGGAGCATTACAACAAGGTGCTTGCTACAAGAGGTACAGTGTAGATGAAGATGGATGCGGTTCAAGCCCAATTCGTTGAACTTCTCACAGCAAGGGGCATTACCCTTTCGGAGACACAGCTGGAGCAATTTGAGATCTATTATCGAGAGCTAGTCGATTGGAACGAGCGGATGAATCTAACGGGGATTACGGAGAGGGAGCAGGTATACGTCAAGCATTTCTACGACTCATTATCTGCCGCGTTCTTTGTGAATATGGATGGAGTGGAGCGTCTGGCCGACATCGGTTCGGGCGCCGGCTTCCCAAGTCTGCCGCTTAAGATTGCTTTTCCTCACATTAAAGTGACGATTGTAGATTCATTAAATAAGCGAATTCAATTCCTTAAGCATGTTGTTGACGCAATGGGCGTGCAGGGAGTGGAGTGCGTACATGGTCGTGCTGAGGATGTTGCCAGGCAAGCGGCTCACCGGGACCAATATGATATGGTTACGGCCCGTGCGGTTGCCCGAATGGCTGTACTAAATGAATTCTGTCTTCCTTTTGTAACTCCTCACGGGCGCTTCGTGGCCATGAAAGGCAGTGAGGTGGATGAGGAACTGAAGGAAGCGGAATTCAGCTTTAAAGAGCTCCGTGCGAAACACCAGTACACGCATCGATTCCAGCTGCCTGTTGAGGATTCAACACGCCATATTATTATTATTGAAAAGACGGGTGCTACTCCGGCGAAATATCCACGCAAAGCGGGAACCCCTTTAAAGTCGCCGCTGGTAAAATAGTGTTCCACGTGGAACATATTACATGTGTTTTTGTGAAGAACTCCAAGAATGTTTTTCTTTCCTAGGTTCGGCAGGAATTTTCACGTTCTTGGAGAATTATATATGTTAGTCGATCGAATCGCCTCGGATACCGCGTTAACTTGTCTAACGACGACGTATTCGGGCGTTTTTCATCGTAGTTAAGATATTTATATTTCTTGGCAAAAAGATCGGGTGGTTA
Organism: Paenibacillus silviterrae; assembly: GCF_030167925.1. Taxonomy (GTDB): domain Bacteria; phylum Bacillota; class Bacilli; order Paenibacillales; family NBRC-103111; genus Paenibacillus_G; species Paenibacillus_G silviterrae. The sequence goes on along the minus strand of NZ_JASKUT010000001.1, from coordinate 3,960,640 downwards.
TCAGGATGAAGGAACAAATCTCAAAGTTGTTCGGTTTTTCGGAAAAAACGTCAACAGATGCAGCAGACGAAGTGAAGAATGTTCCTGTCAATGACATCGTGCCAAGTCCTTATCAGCCAAGGACTATTTTTGACGACGAACGCATTGAAGAATTGTGTCAGACGATAAAAACACATGGCGTCATTCAGCCGATTGTAGTACGAGTGCGTAATCAGCAATTTGAGTTGATTGCGGGAGAACGTCGTCTGCGGGCGGTCAAAAAGCTGGGATATGACACCATACCGGCCATTATTCGTGATTTCAATGATTCACAAGCTGCTTCGATTGCTCTTATCGAAAACCTTCAGCGTGAAAATTTAACAGCGTTAGAAGAAGCTATTGCTTATCAGCAATTAATCGATATGCATAGCTTAACGCAAGAAAGTCTCGCGCAACGTTTAGGAAAGAGTCAGTCTACGATTGCCAACAAGATTCGGTTGCTGCATTTAAGTGATCCGGTCAAATTGGCCTTGATGGAACGGAAAATAACGGAACGCCATGCTCGAGCGTTGTTGGCACTTGACCAAGAAGAGCTTCAGGTGAAAGTACTGGAAGACATTATATCGAAAGAATTGAATGTAAAACAGACGGAAGCCAGAATCGCTCTGTTGAAAGAAGCGATCAAAGCCAAGAGTAAGCCGAAACGAATCTCCTATTCGAAGGATGTACGGTTGGCCTTAAACACCATTCGCCAGTCCGTGGATATGGTATCTTCCTCCGGTCTTCCTATTAATACGGTGGAACAAGATTACGAGGATCATTATGAGATTGTAATTCGGATTCCGAAGCGATAAAATGAATAAAGAGTTTCTTGTTGTAATAGACGACATTAGCCTCGAAAGAGGCTTTTCTTTTCGTCTTTTGTCTATGAAGCTAGCAGAAGAAGTATTCAGTTTTAATATGAGGTGAATGTTTTGTCTAAAACCATCGCCATAACGAACCAAAAGGGCGGAGTTGGGAAAACCACGACATCTGTGAATTTGGGCGCGTCACTGGCATCTCTAGGTAAACGAGTGCTGTTAGTTGATATCGATCCGCAAGGAAATACGACTAGCGGCATCGGTGTCAATAAAGCCGACGTGAATTATTGTATCTATGACGTATTAATCAATGATGTTCATCCTAAGGATGCGATGGTAGAAACGGCGATTCCGAATTTAAAGATTATTCCTGCAACCATTCAATTGGCGGGTGCGGAGATCGAACTGGTACCTACCATTTCTCGGGAAGTCAGGCTGAAGAAATCTCTTCAGCTCGTGAAGAACCAATTCGACTATATCTTGATCGACTGTCCTCCGTCGTTAGGCATCCTTACTGTCAACTCGTTGACAGCCGCAGATTCCGTAATTATTCCAATCCAATGTGAGTATTATGCTCTAGAAGGCTTGAGTCAGCTGTTGAACACGGTGCGGTTGGTTCAGAAGCATTTGAATACCACTCTTCAAATCGAAGGCGTGCTATTAACCATGTTTGATGCACGCACGAATCTTGGAATGCAAGTCATTGAAGAAGTGAAGAAGTATTTCCAACAGAAGGTTTACCAAACCATTATTCCTCGGAATGTCAGACTAAGTGAAGCGCCCAGCCACGGGCAATCGATCATCACTTATGATCCTCGCTCTAAAGGTGCAGAAGTGTATCTGGAGCTGGCAAAGGAAGTGATCTCACTGTGAGTAAGGGGTTAGGGAAAGGCTTAGGTAAGGGCTTAGATGCACTCTTGCCGGCACTTAGCATTAATGAAGACGATAAAGTCGTCGAAATTCCGCTATCGCAGCTTAGAGCCAATCCGTATCAGCCAAGACGTCATTTCGATGAAGAATCCATTCAAGAGTTGGCAACTTCGATCAAAGAGCATGGTGTCATTCAACCGATTATCGTTCGAAGCGTGCTGAAGGGCTACGAAATCATAGCCGGGGAAAGGCGGTATCGTGCTTCCCAGGTCTGTAACCTTCCAACGATACCAGCTGTCGTTAAAAAGTTTACCGATCAACAAGTAATGGAAATTGCCTTGATCGAGAACATTCAGCGTGAAGATCTTAATGCCATGGAAGTGGCGGCGGCTTATCAAGCGTTAATCGATCAATTTTCTTTAACTCAAGAAGAGCTTTCCGTTAAGGTGGGAAAGAGCCGATCGCATATTGCGAATTTCTTGAGACTGCTCCAGTTACCGGAGGAAGTGAAGCAATATGTTTCACGTGGAACATTGTCGATGGGTCATGCCAAAGCAATTGCCGGTTTGAAGGATAAAAAGCTGATTCGGGCATTGGCTGAAACGGCGATTCGCGAAGAGTGGAGCGTTCGTCAGCTGGAGGAAGAAGTGAAGAAGCTCGAAACGCTGCAGGACATGAAGAAAATCAAACCGAAAGCGGTGCGCAAGGATCCTTACATTAATCAGCTGGAAGAATCTCTGAGAGAAGTGTATCGAACTACAGTGAAAATAAAGCACAGCAATAATAAAGGAAAGATCGAGCTTTTATATTATTCCAAAGACGACTTGGATCGGTTATTGGAGCTTCTGCAAGGAAAAACATCGTAATATAAGATAGCATACCTGGATGATGGCCGATGCAATGGGCGTCCGGCACACTGGGTATGCTATCTTTATGATTATAGACAGTACTTCATTGCTGGACCTTGTACATACAGGTCAATATTACTAATACTGGTAAGAAAGCAGGTGACGTGAAATGAGCTTAATCTATCTTGATAACGCAGCTTCCTCTTGGCCTAAACCACCCCAAGTGTTGGAAGGCATGAGGCTGAGCATGGAACAAGCCGCGGCAAATCCGGGACGGGGAAGCCATCAGATGGCTGTTCAAGCAAGTCGTGTGCTGTTTGAAGGACGCAAACGGCTGGCAAAGCTGTTTAAAGTGAAAAATCCGAATGATATTGTATATGCTTTGAATACGACCATGGCATTAAATCTTGCCATTAAGGGATTCGTAAAAGAAGGAGATCATGTAATTTGCACTGCCGTAGAGCACAATTCGGTGAGAAGGCCGCTTGAATATTTGAAGAGAACCAGAAACATTCAGGTAACCTATATTCAAACGGATAACCGCGGTCACATAGATGTGAATGAAGTGGAACGACAAATGACGAACCAAACCACATTGATGGTTTGTACGCATAGCTCCAATCTGCTGGGGAGCATATTGCCGATTGCAGAGCTTGGTGAATTGTGTCGGAAAAAGGGTGTCAAGCTGCTGCTTGATGCTGCCCAAAGCGCAGGAACGCTGGAAATCGATGTCGAGGGAATGGGCATCGACATGCTGGCTTTTCCCGGCCACAAGAGCCTGTTGGGTCCACAGGGCACAGGAGGGCTGTACATCCATCCTGGGATCGATCTGGAGCCTTTACTTCATGGCGGAACAGGGAGCCAGTCCGAGGCCATAGAACAGCCCCTTGTGCGTCCTGATCGTTATGAAGCCGGTACACCGAATACAGTAGGAATTGCGGGACTTGCGGAGAGCGTGAAGCTTATTCTGGAGGAAACGGTGGAGAGCATTCACAAGAGAGAGTGGGAGCTTACTCAGAGACTGATGCAAGGACTTCAGGAAATTGAAGGTATCACTATATATGGACCGGAAATCGGACAAAATAAAACCGGCATCGTCTCCTTTAACGTGGGGCAGGCGGATTCCTCAGAGGTGGCTTTTATTTTGGATCAATCCTTTCAAATCGCTGTCAGGGCCGGGTATCATTGTACACCGCTTGCTCACGAAATGGCCGGTACGCTGGATAAAGGGGCGGTTCGGGCGAGCGTAGGCTTTTACACGAAGGCTTCGGAGATTGACCAATTGATCGGTGCCGTTAAGGAAATCGCACAGCACATGAAGTGATATAGAGAAAGAAACGTGGGGGGCATAGCCGTATGGGAGAGACGCTGTCCGGATTACCGGTTGAAGTAGTGCTGTTTTTTGCAGGAATCGTTACGTTGTTGTTCTTGATTGTAGTCATAAGCTTATGGGTGAAAATAAATAAGCTTCGCAAATCCTATCAGAAGATGCTGAACGGATCGGGAAGCTTGGACTTGGAGCAAGTGCTGATTGATTTGCAAAACCGTTGTAATGATCAATCAAAAAGAATGGATCAACAAGAGCAAACGATACTGGCTATGCAGCAGCGAATGCAGAAGATGAAATCGAATATCGCGATCCAGCGGTATAACGCTTTTGCTGAGAGCGGAAGTGACCTGAGCTTCTCGCTCGCTTTGGTGGATGACGAGATGGATGGCATCATCTTATCGGGAATACACAATCGTGACCACACCTTTGTTTATGCCAAGCCGGTAGAACAAGGGCAGTCGAAATATACTCTTTCTCCGGAAGAGAAGGAAGTGCTTACTCGATCTTTGCAAAAGAAGCAGTAGATCTCCGATTGATACCTTTTAGTGCTTGCTGAAACGATTTGGCAATGACCTCAGACATATTCATAACTAAGCTGAGCCGCGTGTTTTGAAGCACAAAATACTCCATAAATCCGCCGACGTTGACAATGCCTGTTACGTGCATATTGCCGACAGGGGGGAGCTCCTTGTTGACGCCGGCACCGGGCTTCACCGGACCATTGCCAAGCTGAATGCAGCCCACGCTGGTGAGCTGACCAAGACATGCATCGACCGCAATGATAAACGGATTATTGAAATGCTGATAAATGGTGGTTAACGTTTCATTTAAATTCATGGCATGGACGGGATGATCCAGCGTACCATATAAATGAAGATCGTCAATGTTCGATTTTTTTAAGTGAGTGCCGACCAGCGGTCCTAACGAGTCCCCGGTCGAGCGATCCGTTCCCACACAGACAACAACCACCGGCTGATCGGGAGAAACCGAATGAAGTGCAGTTGAAAGCTTTTCGGAAAGCAGCTCGATGCTGTTGGTTTCGGAATGCATGATTTTGATGATTTCATTCTCTTTGGGCTTAGGGTTGTCTCTATGAAAAGGAAGTTTCATATGGTTGTCCTCCAGTAGGGAAGGAATGGTAAGGCGATTTTTACTAGTATACGAGTGAAACTCCATTTTTATACGTGGGCTAGTAAATTCATTCTTACGTTTGCTAGACAAGCTGAATGAACGGGGAAGGGGCTGATTTCTGGATGCTTATGGCTTTTGATTCCACGCAGCAGGCGTTGAGAGCAGAGATGCTTCTGGAGTATGCGGAGATCGAGAACGATATGTGCCCGACACCAAAGGAAATCACCGCGGGCTGTGCTTTGTCCTTAGAGTTTCCGGAAGAGGAGCTGGAGGCAGTAAAACAAATTATTGCCGAAGAAAAGGTAGAAATAAGGGGCATTTATTTTAAAAAGGATGATAAGTATGTTACCATTGATCTGTAAGGCAGGTAAGGACGCTTGAATAAAATGTTAGTATGGTTTGTTTCCAATGGGGAGGCGGAGGGAGAAAACATGGAAGCCACCTGGCTGCAGTTTAAAGAAAAGCTGCTCGGTTATATCACGGACCCGAATGTATGGACAAATCTATTCCTAGTTCTTGTAAAAATTATTCTTATTTTCATCATAGGTAGAGTGATTGTAAAGGTTTCGTTGAAAGCCTTGGAGCATATGATGGTGGAACGGGAGCGAAGCCCGCTGAAGTTCGATCGGCGGCGGACGAAAACCATTGGCAAGCTGATGGGCAATATCCTCACGTATGTCGTGAATTTTATCATGATTCTGATGATTTTGGCACAGTTCGGCGTGAGTTTGGCGCCGGTGCTGGCAGGGGCCGGTGTGCTTGGACTCGCCATCGGGTTCGGCGCACAGAGCTTAGTGAAGGATGTAATCACCGGCTTTTTCATTATATTTGAGGATCAATTCGCGGTCGGCGACGTAATTCAGATCGGACAGCTCAAAGGAACTGTGGAGGAAATCGGTTTGCGAGTTACCCGAGTGAAGAGCTGGACTGGAGAAGTACATATTATCCCCAATGGGACTATTCAGCAGGTTACGAATTTTTCTGTGCATAACTCCTTAGCTATCGTTGATGTGCAGGTGGCTTATGAGGCGGATCTGGATAAGGCCGTTCGGGTATTGGAAGAGGCTGTAAAGGCTAATTACGAAACGAATGTGAATATGGTAAAGGCGCCGGATGTTCTGGGTGTACAGATGCTTGGGGCAACGGATGTAACCCTGAGAGTAACTGTAGAATGCAAGCCAAATATGCACGCTGTGGTAGCACGTGAATTGAATGGTGTGATAAAGAGGGCATTCGAGGCCAATGGGATCGAGGCTCCTTATCCTAAGATGGTCACCTTCCAAAGGTCGGAGAGGGCGGTCGGGCAGTAGTGGAAAAGAAAGAATATCAGTTGGGCGATGTCGTCATGATGAAGAAGCCGCACCCCTGTGGAACAAATGAAATGGAAATTATCCGCATGGGGATGGATATTCGGATCAAGTGCGTAGGCTGCAAGCATAGTGTGCTGGTGCCTAGAGCGAAGTTCGAGAGCAAGCTGAAGAAAGTGCTGCGATCGACGGCTTCAACCGAGCCGAATGCGGGCGAAAAAGAGAAAGAGTAGCAGGGGAAAGCAAGGCAAAAAAAGGCTTTAAACAGGGGTTGCAAAGGGATAAGACCTGTGCTATTATAGTCCTTGTCCCTTTGAAACGCGGAAAGGTACCCAAGAGGCCCAAGGGGGCTGACTCGAAATCAGCTAGGCGGCGCAAGCCGTGCGTGGGTTCGAATCCCACTCTTTCCGCCATACATACACAAGCCGACGACCAGTAAGGTCGTTTTTTTTTGTTAGGCGGGAAAGAACACGTGGGAAGTGAAATCTTCCTGCCATATATAATACAAATAAGCGACTCCTAAGGGAGTCGCTTTTTAGTGCTTAGCGTGCCCAGAAAGCGAACTCGTCTTCTAGCAGGTGAAAGTCCGGTTGCGTGAGGGGAGAAGCCCCAAGTGAAGCTAGGATGCCTGCGTATTGTCCAAAGCAGCCTGCATTCCCCAGCAGGAGATGGCGCCCCTCCCATTCCGCGGATCCGTAGTGCTTCTGTTAGCCGAACAAGCGCCGGTTCGAAGGGGGAATTCCACCTGGAAGCCGACGCTTTTCGATTATTTAGGGGCTTTCACTTCAACCTCAGTCTGATAAATTCCTTCAACGAGCGGGCTGAATTCAATTTCTGCCGACTCGGCAAATTGCCCTTTGTTTCTTTTACGGACGAGAAGCTGTTTGGACGCACCATCCGTTGAAGTATGTTTGGCAGTCACCTTATATGTCCCGACCGGCACATCTTTCATGCCGAAGCCGCCTGGGAAGTTATAGCCATGCCCAGTGATGACCTTTCCGGAGCTTCCACCCGCCAACGGACCCACAGGGGTAAGAGTTAACTCTACTTGGTTTTCGCTATACCCCTCTATGAAGCTATTCAAGTCCATATAAAGATACAGCTCACCCTTGACGGTTTCCGATTCGATGGTGAAATTACGGATGGCGCCTGTATTCCCCGCGAAGGGCTTGTCGATCTCGGGGGTTAGGTCCACAACATATCCTTCTATGGTATGGGAGCCACCCATATTCCAGGTGGTGGCCAAAAGCGGCAGTTCGATCCGATAATACCCATTTGCATCGGTAACGGTTAGCAGGTTGCTGTTGTAAAGAAGCTGGTTATCGGCGAAGATGTCGGCTCCTTCTACAGGCTTGCCCTTGGCATCGACGACCCGGCCCTTAACGACATAAGGCTCTACCTGCGTAGTTGAGACGGCTGTACGGATTTGAACGGTAGCTTCGCTTCCCGTGGTGGAGAAAGTGACCTGATAGCCGCTATTCTCGGAGACAAAGCGAAGCGGAACCATGGTACTGCTATCGATGATCTGTGCAGGAACGTCTAAAGGAACGGTACTGCCGTTTACGGCCGCTTCGTTGTGGTCGATGGTCAACCTGATTTCGAGTCCTTCCTTCACTCCGATAGCCTGCCGTAAACTACCGGTATCGGACCATTGTACCGAAAAGCCAAGAGTTTCGAATAGCTTTCGAAAGGGGACGAGTGTTCTGCCGTCTTTAATCACAGGCTGCACATCAGTGAAGTGAATCCGTTCCCCATTAAGGTAAACATTCACAGTCGTTCCTGCGGAATAAATACATTGGGAAGGAAAAATAGAAAGCAGCAGGACCCAAAACAAGATCCTAATGGGGAGGGCTCGCCATAGGGTTGTCATCAAAATCATCGCTCCTTAACCATCAAATAAAGCCAGCTTGCAAGCTGGCCCTTATTTGATTTATATGCAACGAATTTTCATTCTTGCAAACCGGTGATGATAAGAATGAAAAGTTGCTTTGGCGAAGCTGAAAAGGAAAAAAGCAGCCTTTCCTCTGTGGAGGCAGGGCCTGCTTTGATGAATTCATTCAATTTTTTAAATGGTGGAGATGGGTTATCCTTTTGGTGGCTTGGGCAAAGGCCATTCGTTCGGTGGTCCGCCCGGTGGTCCGCATGTTCCGGAAATGCATGTCTCGAATGCAATTTTTTCGTGCTTTGTGATTACCGGACTTTCATAATTTTTCTTCATTGGCGTAACTCCCTCGCATTATTTTTTTATAATGTTCAAGTGATCTACCTGTGCCGTCCAAACCCCGTTGGCATTCTGTGTAAGATGGTAGTTATAATGAAGCTTATAATCGCTTAATTTACCTTTACCTATTAGAAGGAAATTATCTACATAGGTCGTCTCATAAGAGAATTGGTTATCATTAATGATACATATGGTGCTGCCGGCACCAACGTAAGGCTCTCCTGAGTTCAGACCCGTGCCTCTGATGCCATGAGCATTGGAATGAAGGACTACCAATGACTTATTGGCGTTTTCCGTAATCTGATAGTTTTGATGGATGACGCCCTTTATATGAATGGGTTCATCTCCGCCATAAACGATCTGATCAATTTCGACCTGCAGACTTGCATTCTGGGTGATCGCTTCCTGGGTAGTTACTGTTTCCAAGGGTGGCACCATCTCCTCTGCAAGGGCTGTGCTTGGGATAAGGAGGGAAGCCATCAAGCCGGAAAAAATCAGCATTCTCCTATGTAGAAACAAAAGTATCACCGTCCTTTTACGAGACATATTGTATCATTGTTGATACAATATGTATAATACCTAACTATTTGTCTAAAAGCAATAGAACGTTCCGTCTTTTTCCGTAGAAATATGAGACTCTGGTCTGTGCTCAGGGATTCCTTATGTTCCCAAAAAAGCTTCAATGGAATGGTTTCGATGGAAGCTTTTCTTGCAGGTCCAACATGGGAAGCTCCGTCGTATGAAAGGAAGAAGAAGTGTCTTCGCCCAGATAACGCCTCATGAGCGTCTCCGCCTCCTTTCGTAAAGAATCGTTAAGTATTCCGAATTCACCTAGAATGCCGCGACATTGATATTCCGTGCGAATCCCGGCAGAGGTACGTTCGCAGTCATATACCTTGATTCCGTTCTTCTCAAGATGCAGACTGACCTCATTCAAATCGATCGTTACTCGCTTCATTGCCCTGTGGAGGGCATGTACATAAGGGCCAGGAGTCTTAACGACAGCGGCAATCCGTTTGGAATCACGATCAAAAGCTGCAATAAGGAGGGGAAGCAACAGGAATTGTTTAATAAATCGGAGTTCTTCGGTTGTGATCGACCTTGACATAAAAGAAATCACCACCCATAATAGAACATATGTTCTATTATGTTCGATAGTACTGATTTTAGTCAAGAAACACAAAAAACTCACACTCCAAGGTTCCGATGGAAAGAGCGTGAGTTCACATATCGATTGAGCATTATGATTGTTTTCGGCGGGAACGGCCCATGTAAGCGAAGCGATCGCATAAATAGCCGATCAATGTCCACGATACGATTGTTGTCAAATACAGCATAATGAAGTTTACATCGGTATATTCAAAGAGCGGCCAGATCCAGGCAGGAACGCTAAGGGAATAAAAAAGAAGGTACACGGCATCGTTCTCATGTCCGATGAAGTGAAGAAAGCAAAGCGCGATCCCCAGCAGGGTAAAGTAAAAGGTTAACGTATATTTCATCGCTGATTCTCCTTTTGGTCGATGAGGGCGGAGCTCCGCCCAGGACAAGTCCTTGGCAACAAGCTCCGCCGGATTCTGGTTAGCCGCGGAATACTTTTTTCCACTTGCGGTTATGGTTGGTGGTTTCCGGGAAACGATCGCCCTTCTTCAGGGTCACGATCTTAGGATTGTTAATCCCTGTGTGAATCGCGTTCTCGCCAACCTCCATATATTCGCCATCATTCGGCGCATGATCGCCGGGACGGAACTGTGTCCATTCACCCATGCCAGGTCACCTCCTGTGTCGTTCTGCTGTTAGATTCTCCTTGAACTGGCGCGCGCATGATGATAAATAATTACCAAACCGGTTTTTGTCGGAACATGCTGGCAATGCGCTTGCCTTGAGGCTTGGTTTTTGCTATAGTGTTATGGTGCGAGTTTTGATACGAATGTATTTTCTTCTCGCTCCTTGCTCCTGATTCCAGGGGCCGTTTAGTCCAAAAGGAGGTGACAACATGCGCAAATATGAAGTGATGTACATTATTCGTCCCGAGCTGGACCAAGATGCGGTTGCAGCAACAGTGGAGAAGTTCGCGAACATCATCAACAACGGTGGCGAAATTACGAAATCCGATGTAATGGGTAAGCGCCGTCTTGCGTATGAGATCAACAAGCTTCGTGATGGTCATTATGTATTGGTTCATTTCAATGCTAACAATGACGTAATCAATGAGCTTGACCGTGTGATGAAGATTTCCGACGAAATCATTCGTTACCTGATCGTTAAAGACGTAGCTTAATTGCATTACTGATTCGTAATTCGAATTCCGGGAGGGTTTACCAGTGTTGAATCGTGTCATTCTGATCGGCAGACTGACCCGCGACCCTGAGCTGCGTTATACGCCGGCAGGAGTTGCAGTGACTCAGTTTACCCTTGCGGTGGATCGCCCGTTCTCGGGACAAGGAGGCCAGCGCGAAGCGGATTTTATCCCTGTCGTAACTTGGCGTCAATTGGCGGAGACGTGTGCGAATTACCTTCGTAAAGGACGATTGGCTGCAGTAGAGGGCCGCATTCAAGTGCGCAACTATGACAACAATGAAGGTCGGCGCGTATATGTGACGGAAGTCATTGCAGACAATGTGCGTTTCTTGGAATCTGCGAATAGCGGAAACCGTGAAGATGGTGGCTTTACGCCTCCTCCTAGCAGCGGTGGTGGTCAAGGCGGCGGTGGTAACCGCGGCGGCTACAGCGGTGGTGCACGTGACAACCAGGATCCATTCCAGGATGACGGCAGACCGATTGATATTTCCGATGATGATTTGCCATTCTAAGCTAGCTTAGGGTGGACGAACACTCCATAACAGAAAGGGATGAAACAGAATGGCTTTCCAAAAGAGAGAATCCGGTGGCGAAGATCGCGGCGAGCGCAAGTTCTCCGGTCGTGGCAAAAAAGGCGGCAAGCGCCGTAAAGTTTGCTACTTCACCGTGAACAAGATCAAGCACATCGATTATAAAGATATCGAGACGCTTAAGAAGTTCATCAGCGAGCGCGGCAAAATCCTGCCTCGTCGTGTAACAGGAACTTCCGCGAAGTATCAGCGTGCGCTGACTATCGCGATCAAGCGTGCTCGTACGATTGCATTGCTTCCTTACACAACCGAATAGGTTGATTGGACAGAGAACGGCAGACCTAGCAGCTAGGTGTGCCGTTTTTTGTTGTTTACATGACTATCATTCCGTGCGGCAAATGATTTATAGTAATATTGTTGGATACATACGAAAAACGAAGGTAAGGGGGAGGGACGCAGATGAAAAAAGGGATACTCACGATGCTGCTGCTGCTCGGTATAACGAATATAGCCAGTGCTTCAACCTTGAATGGGGAATTCGAAGGAAATCCGGTTGTAAAGGTACAGGCGGGGGAGCAGGAGCTGAAGGTAGAGGATGTTCCGGCGATCAATTACAAAGGGCGGACTATGGTGCCCATCTATCTGCTAAGGCAGTTAGGGGCCGAGGTGACATGGAATGACGCCTCCTATAGTGTCAGTGTCGCATTGGACCAGACGAAGTCCGTGGGGGCCAATTCGGGGGCATCATCGCCTGCACAAGGGCAGGGGCAGCCGCAGCCGGTTCTAACGCAAGAACAGAAGGAGCTGGAGCTGATCAAGCAGGTATATCAGACGCTGCATGAGCTCGATCAGGAAATATGGTCCTTTACGGAGCGGCTAGGTGCTTTCAAGGAGCTGGATAACACGACGGACGCTTCCTTTACGTTGAACGCTGACCTTCAAAGCCTTGCTCAACAGCAAACGGACGTCATGGTGTTGGCGCTAAAGGTAGCCGAGAAGGTCAAGATCGAAAATAAAATTATCGACATCATCCAGAGCCAAAGCAAAGCAATAGAGCAGCTGAATAATACGAAGGGCATTCTTCAGCTATGGGTTGCTTCGAAGAACGATACGTCCTTAACCTCATCTATGAAATCGAGTATGTATTATACCGTGCAAGTGGTACAGCGGAATTTGGCGCAGACCAACAAAGTGATACGCGAGCTTGCCCTAAAGGATATTCAGAAGCAGCTCCCGTAGGAGATTTGCTTTAGATGTATGGCAGCAGAACCGGAGGTTCTGCTGTTTTTGTTGTAATGAAGTATCTTCCATGACAGCGGTAACATATAGATAAGATAGTGGACAATGGCTGTAGAGCCTGCACCTACATTTTCCCTGAGGGGGAGAAGATGGTATGATGAAGGGGTTGGCATGAACCGGTGAATCGTTCGTGAGATTCCAAAGACCCGATGAAAGGCAGGGAGAGCTGTGAATATTGCTTTTTTTCTCGTGCCCAAGGATGACGTTATTTATTTATCTCCTCATTCGACCATGCGTCAAGCCTTGGAACGGATGGAATATCACCGCTATTCGGCGGTGCCGCTAGTGGATGATGACGGCAAGTATGTAGGCACGATTACCGAGGGGGACCTGCTATGGAAGCTGAAGCGTTCTCCGGAGATAGGCTTCGAGAATGCACACCGTGTGCAGCTGAAGGATGTGCCGCAGCATATGACGATCAAGCCCGTCCGGATCGCACAAAATATGCAGGACCTGATCACCCTTGCGACCAATCAGAACTATGTACCCGTCATTGATGATAATGAGGTTTTCATAGGAATTATCCGCAGGAGAGAAATTATCGATTATTGCTTCAAGCTGTGGCAAGCCGAACAAAGAGTGTAAAAGTGTGGTATAATGAAATGAAAATCAATCAGGTGCCGCCGGTTTTCTGGCAAGTCGGGCGACCGGCGGACGAACAAGTCCGATTAGGGGAGAGGCGGCTTGTAGTGGATGGATAGGGACATGGATTTGGCCAAGCGTGCCAAGATCATCGAATGGCTGAAGACCGAGCTGGTAGACCAGATGGCTCATTTGCTCAAGGGCATATGGGAAGGCAGCCAGCATAAAATGATAGACGGCCTGGCAAGTCTTGTCGCTTGCTGCTATATACTCGGTCGCCGGCTTGGCATCTCCTTGCGCAGCCTCGATGAAGCGGTGCTCGACAAGATGAAGAAGCATCGGGAAGAAGGGCATCAGCTCGAGGAATGGTACGGCGATATTTCCGCATTGGAAGATCATTTGCGTAAGAGGTGAACAGTTTGGAGACGCAGAAGTCTCGCATGCTCACATGGAGCATCGTGTATATTCTTATTTTGCTTTCGATGTTTTTCCTGCCTGTGATCAATATGGTGACATCCGCCTTGGTCATGGTGCCTGTGCTCGTGATGTACACGAAGCTCCCTGCCAAACGGTTCGCTTTGCACTATGCGATTAGCTTGGCTGTGGTTTATCTGGTTGTCTCCTCGATTTCGGCCGGATGGGTAGGAGCGCTTATCCTGTCCATCGCGCTGTTCTTCCTGCCGCCGGTAATCCAGATGGGCAACCTGTACAAGAAGCGCGCATCCGCACGCTCGGTGATTACCGCAGGAACGGTAACCCTGCTTGGAGAGCTGCTGCTGGGCCTGGTGGTCAGCCAGCTGTTTGGGCTGAACCCGCTGGGGAAGATGAAGCAGTTCATGCTGGGGAGCCTGAATAGCCTTCCTCCGCAGCTGCAGGAGCTCATTCCTATGGATAAGGATATCCTGGTCCAGCTCATGACACAGATGCTGCCGGTGTATATGATAGGCTTCGGCCTATTTTACGCGGTCGTCACGCATTGGCTGGCTCGCAAAGCGCTTGTACGCTCCGGAGAATCGATTCCGAAATACAAACCGATCCGGGAATGGATGCTTCCGAAGTCGTTCGTGTGGTTCTACCTCATCTCTCTGATCATGGAGATGTTCGTGAGAGATACGCATTCGGTATTCTTTACGTTGCTGCTTAACCTGATGCCGCTGCTCACCTTTGCATTTGCGGTTCAAGGGATTGCCTTCTTGTTTTATGTGGCGTATTCCAAGGGCTGGAACCGGGCTTTGCCGATTATCGGCATCATCTCGCTCTTCGTCTTCCCGCCGGCGTATTTTGTGATAAGCTTACTGGGTGTGTTCGATGTGGCATTCCCGATCCGCGATCGTCTGGCTGCTCGCAAGTGATTACTTTTGTGGTGGAAAAGATAGGAGTCGAATGAAATGCCGAAGTTCCTGTTGAAGCGATGGCACGGGATGCATATCGTTTGGATATTCGCTTTGCTCACGCTCTTGATATTTATTTTGTTTCTGTACAATTGGGTGATCAGCGTGATCGCCCTGTTTCTATGCGCGGCGCTTGTTTACTTCACGGTTCAGGCGGAGCAAGCTTTCCGCAAGGATTTGAACGAGTATGTCACGACGCTGTCGCATCGAGTGAAGCGGGCGGGCAGTGAGGTCATTCATGAGCTGCCCCTCGGGATTTTGCTGTACAGCGAGGATAAGGTCATCGAGTGGCATAATCCGTTCGTAGCCAAAATGCTGGGGGAGGATTCCCTAATCGGCGAATCGCTGCTGGAGATGTTCCCGGGACTGAAGAACCGGAAGGAGAAAGAGCTGAAGCTGGAGCTGACCGTCGGTAAGAGCATCTACGAGGTGCAGATCAAGCCGGATGAGAGGCTGCTTTATTTCCGTGAAATCACGGCCTTCAAAACGCTCGCCTCCCGCTATGAAGAAGAAAAGCTGGCCATCGGTATCGTCATGATGGACAACCTGGAGGAAGCGACGCAGGGGATGGACGACCAGACCCGCAGCATTATGATGGCCAAGGTGACGGGAGAAATCTCCGAATGGGCGCAGAAGAACAACATTTATTTGCGCCGGACCGCTTCCGACAGATACTTGATTTTGATGGACCAAAAGGCGCTCAAGTCGCTGGAGCAGTCGCGCTTTGAAATTCTGGATGAGGTCAGAGATATCACCATCGAGAATAAGCTGCCGATGACGCTTAGCGTCGGAATCGCTTCAGGCTCGACGTCGCTGACGGAGCTCGGGCTGTGGGCGCAGACGAGCTTGGATATGGCGCTGGGCCGCGGCGGCGACCAGGCGGCGGTCAAGGTAGGCGAGCGGCTGTCATTCTACGGCGGACGAACGAATGCCGTGGAGAAGCGAACCCGCGTAAGAGCGAGGGTCATCTCGCATGCCTTAAGAGACTTAATCAAGGACAGCGACAAGGTCATCATTATGGGCCATCGCATACCGGATATGGATTCCATCGGTGCTGCGATCGGTGTGCTCAAGATGGCGCACATAAGCAATAAAGAGGGCTATATTGTGCTGGAGGGCGTCAATCCGTCGATCCAGAAGCTGATGGAGACATTGTATGAGGATGAAAAGCTGAACCGATGGTTTATTACACCGGAGCAGGCGCTGCAGATCACGAACAGCCGTTCCTTAGCCGTGGTGGTGGATACGCACAAGGCCTCTATGGTGGCCGAGCCGAAGCTGCTGCAGCTGACGCACCGCAAGTTTGTGGTCGACCATCACCGCCGAAGCGAGGAGTTCATTCACGACGCGACGCTGGTGTACATGGAGCCTTATGCTTCTTCCACCTGTGAGCTCGTGACGGAGCTGCTGCAGTATTTCCACGAGCGGATGACCATGGGCGTCCTTGAGGCGACGGCGCTGCTGGCCGGGATCGTGGTGGATACGCGAAGCTTCAGCCTTCGCACCGGCGCACGGACGTTCGAAGCGGCATCGTTCCTTCGACGCAACGGGGCGGACTCCTCCTTGATTCAGCGGCTGCTGAAGGAGGACTTGGACGCTTACATTAAGAAAGCGGAGATGGTGAAGAACGCGGTCGTTATTTACGACCACATCGCGCTCGCCGTCACGGAGCCGGGACGTAAATTTTCTCAGTTGCTGATTGCTCAGGTAGCTGATACATTGTTAACTATGACAGGCATTATGGCGTCCTTCGTGATCAGCGAACGCCCGGACGGCATGATTGGCATTAGCGCCCGTTCCTTAGGTCAGATGAATGTCCAGGTCGTGATGGAACGGATGGGCGGCGGCGGACATTTAACGAATGCCGCAACCCAAATGGAAGGCACGGTAGGGGAAGCAACACAAAAATTAAAGCAAATTTTGAGTGAGATACATGCGGAGGAGGGGCTTTTCGAATGAAGGTTATTTTCTTGAAAGATGTAAAGGGCCAAGGTAAGAAGGGTGAAATCAAAGAGGTATCCGAAGGCTATGCACAAAACTTCCTATTCAAGCAACAGCTGGCGGCTCCGGCAAGCCAGGGTGCGGTAAAGACACTGGAGAATCAGAAGAAAGCCGAAGACAAGAAGAAGGCCCAGGAGAAGGCGGACGCGCAGGAGCTGGCACGAAAGCTGGAGGAGCTGAGTGTACAGGTGAAGGCGAAGTCGGGAGCGGACGGACGTCTGTTCGGAGCGGTTTCGAACAAGCAGGTAGCCGAGGCATTGGAGAAAATGGGCTACAAGCTGGACAAACGCAAGATTGTCATGGACGAGCCGATCAAAACACTGGGTGTGACCGAGCTGGTCTTGAAGCTCCATCCGGAAGTGACCGGTAAGCTGAAGGTTCATGTTGTCGAAGAGAAGTAAGCTTAGCTTGATCCTGGGGAGGAGACGGACATGAGCATGAACAACGAGCTAATGTTTACAGATCGCATCCCTCCGCAAAATCTGGAAGCCGAGCAGGCGGTGCTCGGCGCTATTTTGCTTGACGGCGACGCGCTGGTAACGGCGATGGAGCGCATCAACAGCGACGACTTCTACCGCGGCGCGCATCAGTTGATCTACGAAGCGATGATCGAGATCGCGGAGGCGAACGAGCCGGTAGACCTGGTGACGCTGACGGCCCGGCTGCAGGACAAGAAGCAGCTGGAGGAGGTCGGCGGCATCAAGTATTTGTCGGAGCTCGCGAATGCGGTTCCGACGGCGGCCAACGTCGATTATTATGCGCAAATCGTCGAAGAGAAATCGTTGCTTCGCCGCTTGATTCGCACGGCTACGCAAATCGTCAGCAATGGTTATGCCAGCGAGGACGAGGTCGGCATGCTGCTCAGCGATGCCGAGCACCGCATTATGGAGATCTCGCAGCGGCGCTCGGGCAGCGGCTTCATCGCCATCCGGGATGTGCTGATGGAGGTCTTCGACAAGGTAGAGTTCCTCTACAACCAGAAGGGCAGTACGACGGGGATCAAGTCGGGCTTTACCGACCTGGACAAGATGACGTCCGGCTTCCAGCGCTCGGACTTGATTATCGTGGCGGCCCGTCCTTCGGTAGGTAAGACGGCGTTCGCCCTGAATATCGCGCAAAATATCGGCGTACGGGAAAAAGAAACCGTTGCCATCTTTTCCCTCGAGATGGGTGCCGCACAGCTGGTACAGCGTATGATCTGCGCCGAGGCCAATGTCGATGCGGGACGGATGCGGACAGGCTTCCTGGAGCCGGACGATTGGGAGAAGCTGACGATGGCGATTGGCTCGCTGTCCGAGGCGAACATCTATATCGACGATTCTCCTTCCGTAACCGTAGCGGACATTCGCGCCAAGTGCCGGAGGCTGAAGAAGGAGAAAGGGCTCGGGATGATCCTGATCGACTACCTCCAGCTGATTCACGGGCGAGGCAAAGGAGATAATCGTCAGCAGGAGGTCTCCGAGATCTCCCGTACGCTCAAGCAGATCGCTCGTGAGCTGGATGTGCCGGTTATCGCTCTGTCCCAGCTCAGCCGGGGCGTGGAGCAGCGGCAAGACAAGCGACCGATGATGTCCGACCTTCGGGAATCCGGTTCAATCGAGCAGGATGCCGACATCGTAGCGTTCCTATACCGGGATGACTACTACGATAAGGAATCGGAGAAGAAGAACATCATCGAAATTATTATCGCTAAGCAGCGTAACGGTCCGGTAGGCACGGTGGAGCTGGCATTCCTTAAGAACTTTAATAAGTTTGTGAGCCTGGACCGGACGCATCATGAGTCGGCTTAGGTGACATGCTATACGGTGAAAGCAGCCTGTTTCCGAACGAAGCGGCTGCAATTGCCTTACATATGAGGACGTTTTCCGAACAATGATATTGGGGCTTTTATCATTGTTCGTTTTTATTGACTTTAACGCACTGCACTGCTACACTAGTTAGGGTGCTTATGCGCCTGAAAGCTAATATTAGGTGAAAATTCCACCTGACGGAGGAATGCAATATGTCAACGGTAGTGGTAGTCGGAACCCAGTGGGGCGACGAAGGAAAAGGGAAAATTACCGATTTCTTAGCGGAATCTGCTGAGGTTGTTGCTCGTTATCAAGGCGGTAACAATGCAGGACATACGATCCTGATCGAAGGAAAGAAATACAAGCTGACGATGATTCCATCGGGCATTTTCTATGAAGATAAAATTTGTGTAATCGGTAATGGCATGGTCATCAACCCGGGTGCCCTGCTGGAAGAGATTCAATATATTCACGACAACGGCTTTACGACGAACAACCTGAAGATCAGCGACCGGGCGCATGTCATCATGCCGTACCATCTGCTGCTCGACGGCTTGGAAGAAGAGCGCAAGGGCGATAACAAGATCGGTACGACCCGCAAAGGGATCGGTCCTTGCTATATGGACAAAGCGGCCCGTAACGGCATCCGGATCGCGGACCTGATGGACGCGGAGGAGTTTGAGCTGAAGGTTCGCCATCTGGTGAAGGAGAAGAACGTGCTGATCGAGCAGGTATATGGCTCCAAGGGTTTGGATGCGGATTCGATTATCCAAGAATACCTGGGCTATGCCGAGAAGATTCGTCCGTATGTAGCGGATACATCCGTTATTTTGAACGATCTGATCGATGATAACCGCAAGGTGCTGTTCGAAGGCGCACAGGGCGTGATGCTTGATATCGACCAAGGTACGTATCCGTACGTTACTTCCTCGAATCCATCGGCCGGCGGCGTATGTATCGGCTCCGGCGTAGGTCCTTCGAAGATTCAGCAAATTATCGGTGTAGCGAAGGCTTACACAACCCGCGTAGGCGACGGTCCGTTCCCGACGGAGCAAAACAATGAGACAGGCGACTGGATTCGTGAACGCGGCAACGAGTACGGCACCGTAACAGGCCGTCCGCGCCGTGTAGGCTGGTTCGACAGCGTTGTTGTTCGCCATGCCCGCCGAGTGAGCGGAATTACGGGCTTGTCCTTGAACTCCATCGATGTATTGTCCGGTCTGGAGACCGTAAAGATCTGTACCGCCTACAAGTACCGCGGCGAAGTCATCGAGCACTATCCGGCAAGCCTGAAAATGCTGGCGGAGTGTGAAGCGGTATATGAGGAAATGCCGGGCTGGAGCGAGGATATTTCCAATGTGCGCACGCTGGACGAACTGCCGGCGAACGCAAGACGTTATGTGGATCGCGTATCCGAGCTGACGGGCATTCCGATCGCCATCTTCTCCGTAGGCCGCAACCGCGAGCAGACAAACCAAGTAAAGTCTATTTTCTAATAAAGCCAAGCAGGCTCCCGAGCCAAGTCCGATCCGAATCGGACGGGGAACGGGGGCTTTTTTCTTTGCCCTGACGGATTGTTTTCCCAGAAAAAAGTGAATACTGAGGGGTGAGAACTTTCAAATCGGGCAGGAGATGACAGGATGAAACTAATGCTATGGCTCGCAAAGCTGGCGGTAAGCGCCGTAGTGACCTCGCTTTGCTGTTTGGCGCTGACATTCTTTGCAGTGAATTCCTACGTAGATCTATTATTGGAGCAGTACCATATTCCAAGGCAGGCAGGTCAGTCGATTCAGTGGAATCAACTGGTATCCCATATGGCGAAGCAGTTCGATTCGATGGTGGGCATGGGGGGAAGTGGGAAGCCGCCTGCGGATCGAGAGGTAGCTGCGGTGAGCGCCAATCCGACGGATGAGAAGAAGCAGGAGCGTACGGGCACGGAAACCGGAGGGCAGACGCCGAAGCCCAGCAGCACGACCGAACGAAAGCCGCCGGAGGATGCGGTTGCGGTATGGAGCCGTCAATCGGTGTCATCAATGACCTCAGAGGAAGACCGGAAGGTTGTCGTTTCGGGAGAGGAATTCGCAAAGAAGAAGGACGAGCTCACGCAGGAGCAGAAGAATAAAATTTTCAGCGTGATCTCGAAGCTGCCCCAGGAGGATATTCAGTATATATCCAAGCTCATGGAGAATGGCATTACAGCCTCGGAGCTGAAAGAGCTGGAACAGATCCTTCAGAAGCGGCTGCAGCCGGAAGAGTATGCGGATCTATTAAAGCTGTTGAAGCCGTAATGGCGGCTTAAGATAAACAGGATTACTGGGAGGCTCTCAGGTGATCCTGTTTTTTGCATACAAGTCGAAGAAAGCAAAACGGACAGCTCCTAGAGCTGCCCGCCATACCGGGAAATCGTATCGGCCGCCTGCTCGCGGCGAGAGGATTCCACCACAACCTCCAGCTTGTACCCCTGAACCATACCGTACGGAGCCAAGTCCTTGCTGAATTCCACGACCTCGTCGAGACGTATATCGATAGCGCCTTGAGCTCTTAATGCTTCGACCGCTTGTTCCCGAATCTGCGGATTGGGAAAGGCCGCGCACAAACTTTCCATTGATTAACTTCACACTCCTGTCAGATTTCCAGCTAAAAATGTGACAAAATATACGAAAATGTTGAAAAAAGTAGAGTTGGTATGGTAAATTTATTAAGGAGTTTAAGCACAGTGGTTATTGTCCCAATTTTAGGTGTTTTTATGTGCGCAGCAGAAAAAACGGCTTAAAAGGAGAAGAAGATGACAGTTTTCAGGGGAATGGGTAAGATCAAGGACGTGCTGGATAAGGCCAAGCAGCGCTGGTCCGCGATTCGAACTCACAGCTTGACTGGCAAGCTAGGGGTTAAACCAGTGGGTAAAGAACAAATGAAGGCATCAGCCTTGAGTTTAAAGATGAAGGTACTAACACATAAATGGACTTTATTGAAATCGGTATCGGCGCTCAGCTTGGTAGCTGCTTCGGTGTGGAGCGGCAATCAATATGTGCAGGCGCAGATGACGGATTATTATCATGTCCTTGTGAACGGTACGCCAATCGGGATCGTCAGCGATCCGCAGAAAGTTGAGACCTTCAAGGAAGAGAAGAAGAAGCAATTGGCTCAAAGCCGTACCGATGTGCAAATGGCCGTAGAGTCTCCTGACATCACATTTACGCGTGAAAGGGCTTTCAAGCCGCGGACCGAGGAGCAGGAAGTGCTAGGTAAGCTGGAGGGCTTTTTTACAGCTTATCCGGTAGGTGTAGAGGTGCTGGTAGACGGAAAGCGCATGGGGATTTTGAAGGACCAGGAGACGGCGCAGAAGATGCTGGAGCAGATCAAGGCGACGGCACTGGATTCGTTGCAAAAGAAGAAGGAGCCGGGTAAGGTAGGCATTCTGTCGGCATCCTCAGCCTCAAGTGCACCTGTAGAAAGCGAGCTGCTGAAGGCAGAGTTCAAGCAGCAGGTAGAGCTGCAGGAAATTCCGATAGAACCGTCGGAGCTTGTGCAGCCGGACGAGCTTCGGAAAAAGCTGGAGACCGGCGATGTGCAGCCAACCAAGTATACGGTAGAGCAGGGCGACTGCTTGGGCTGTATCGCGAAGAAATTCAACATTCCTAAGCAAGTGATTTATCAGAACAATCCGTCCATTACTGGGGATTTCATAAAAGCAGGTCAGCAGCTTGACTTGACGGTACTGCAACCAACCTTAGCTGTGCGCACGGTGGAGAAGGTTGTAGAAAATCAAGAGATTCAATATGAAACGGAATATCAAACGGATGATTCGCTGCGCCTTGGGACGATACAGACGATCACTCCGGGGAAGAACGGGCTGAAGAAGGTGACCATTCAGCTTACGAAGGTGAATGGTCTGCTCGAAGAAGAAGAGGTTCTTAGCGAGGAGATCATTGACCAGCCGGTGAAGGCAGTAGCGAAAAAGGGTACGAAAGTCGTCAAAGGCGAGGGTACAGGCAAATTCGCTTGGCCGGTTGTCGGCTCGTCCATCAGCAGTACGTTCGGAACACGTTGGGGTGCGCTGCACAAGGGGATTGACTTGACGGGCAACCGCAACATCCTTGCTTCCGATAACGGGAAGGTCATTTTTGCGGGAGTGAAGGACGGTTACGGCAATGCAATCATTCTTGATCATATGAACGGTTATAAGACGCTGTACGGACACCTTAGCCAAATCTCCGTAACGAACGGCAAGATTGTGGAGAAGGGCGAGAAAATCGGCATCATGGGAAGCACCGGCAACTCGACGGGAGTGCATTTGCACTTCGAGATCCAACGGAACAATACACCTGAGAATCCGCTGAAATATTTGAACCGATAAACGCCGGGCAGCACAACAGGAGAGAGACATGGAAGTCGTAGGGAAACGACGCTTCCGTGTCTCTTTTTGCATAGGGATGTGGTAAAATAGATCAATAGAGAGAAAGGGTCAACCCTTGAATAGGCAGGTGACTTGGTATGGCGAAAATCTTGGTAGTAGACGACGAGCAGCCGATCGCAGATATATTGAAATTCAATTTGGAAAAAGAGGGCCACGAGGTGGTCTGCGCCTATGACGGAGGGAAAGCGGTAGAGCTGGCCTTCTCGGAGCAACCGGACTTGATCCTGCTGGATCTGATGTTGCCGGTGAAGGACGGCATGGATGTATGCCGGGAGGTCCGGACAAGGCTGAATACGCCGATCATTATGCTTACAGCGAAGGACAATGAGATCGATAAGGTGCTTGGGCTGGAGCTTGGAGCCGACGATTATGTCACGAAGCCGTTCGGGACGAGGGAGCTGCTCGCCAGGGTGAAGGCGCATCTGCGCAGACAGGCGAATCAGCAGCCCGTAGCTGCCGAGACGGCCACGAGCACAGGGTCTACGGAAGGCGACGTGCGGCAGGGCATATGGCTGCAGAGCCTTTTTATCGACACGGATATGTATGTGGTGTATAAGGACGGCAATCCGCTGGACCTGACCCACCGGGAATTCGAGCTGGTGCAGTACATGGCGAAGAACAGCGGGAAAGTCATGACGCGCGAGCATCTGCTGCAGGCGGTGTGGGGCTTCGAGTATTTCGGCGACGTGCGGACGGTCGATGTGACGATTCGCAGGCTGCGGGAGAAGCTCGAGGATGATCCGAGCCGGCCGGAATATATCATTACGAGGCGCGGTCTCGGTTATATGATGAAGAGCTCCAAATTCGGCTCCGGGGGCTTCTGAGGCGATGATGATGCGGGTTATGCGCTTCTTCCAATCGATTCAAGCGAAGCTGATTATTATTTATGTATTGCTCATCCTGATCGCTATGCAGCTGATCGGGGTGTATTTTATTCGGACGCTGGAGAGCTATTTCAAGAACGATTTCATCGATTCGAGGAATAAGCAGGCGCAGCTGCTGGCGCAGTATGTGGAGACGTATTTGGCGAAGGAGAGTCAGGAGACGAAGGCGGCTGACCCCCAGAAGTCTTATACGGACCTGGATAATGTGGTCAACAATCTGTTCGCGATCAGCAAGACGGAAATTCAAGTCATCGATGCGAACGGCATGATTCTGTCGATTTCGCACAATGCGAACCGGGCTGTTATCGGGCAGAAAAATACGCAGACTGAGGTCATTCGGGCGCTGCAGGGAATTAAGGATAACCAGCGGATGTTCCTCGATGTCGACGGCGCTTGGAAAATGGTCATCGCCACGCCCATCGGCTCCGGCATCAAGGTGTATGGCGCGGTGTTCATGATCGCCTCGATGGAAGACGTGTACGAGACGATGAACCAGATCAATCGCATGTTCATTTCGGGGACCTTGATCGCGTTGGTGCTGACGGCGCTGCTTGGGGTCATGCTGTCGGGGACGATTACAAGCCCGATCAAGCAGATCACGAAGCGGGCTACGGCCGTGGCGGAGGGACGCTTCGATGAGCCGGTACCGGTGCACGGCAACGATGAGATCGGGAAGCTCGGCCAAACGTTCAATTTCATGATGGAGCGGCTGCGCGAGGCGTTATCGCTCAACGAAGAGGAGAAGGAGAAGCTGGCTTCGATTCTCTCCAACATGAATGACGGGCTGATCGCGACGGACGAGAAGGGCCGGGTCATTGTGATCAACCGGAGGGCCAAGCACATCCTGCAGGTGAACGAGGATACGACGCTGGGAATGCAGCTAAGTGCTCTTCTCGGCACAACGCCGGAGGCTGTGAAGCAGATCGACGTGGAGGGAAATCGAGCTGCCATGCTGGAGTTCTGCCACGATGAGGACGAGGGACCGCTCTATGTGCGGGTCACGTTCACTACGATTCAGAGCAAGGGCAGAGGCTCGGCCGGAACGATCGCGGTGCTGCAGGACGTAACCGATCAGGAGAAGCTGGAGATGTCCCGCCGCGAATTCGTAGCGAACGTCTCCCACGAGCTGAGGACGCCGCTGACAACCATTAAGAGTTACCTGGAAGCGCTTGAGGATGGAGCGATCGAGGAGCCGCAGCTGGCGGAGAAGTTCGTCAGCGTAGCCCGCAACGAGACGGAGCGGATGATCCGGCTCGTTACGGACCTGCTGCAGCTGTCCAGGCTCGACTCCAAGCAGGCCATTATCAATAAGGAATCCACGGACGTGGAGGAGATGCTGGAGGAGGTTGCCGACCGCTTCTCCTTCCAGATGGAACAGCGCTCCATTGCGGTGGATATTCATGTGGAGCCGCAGGTCCGTGATATTGTGCTAGACCGTGACCGGATCGATCAGGTGCTCGATAATCTTATCTCGAATGCCATCAAGTATACGCCTGAGGGCGGCCATATTCGGATTCGGGCTGCTCGGACAGAAGCACAGCTGCTAGAGATCTCGGTTCAGGATAACGGAATCGGGATACCCAAGAAGGATTTGACGAGAATCTTCGAGAGATTCTACCGTGTTGATAAAGCGAGGTCGCGCAGTATGGGCGGTACGGGGCTTGGCTTATCCATTGCCCGGGAAATTGTGAAGGCCCACGGCGGTACGATCGTACTGGAATCGGAATTTGGTCAGGGTACGAAGGTCACGTTCACCCTGCCTTACGTGCAGGAGGTGACGGCGGTATGATCTACGAGAAGCTGAAGACGGCTGCCTTAACGCTGCTGGTGCTGCTTAGTCTCCTGCAGAGCTACATGCTGGCTTACAGCGACCCGAATCCGGAGCCGGTAACCCGTGAGGAGTATGTGAAGACCGATCAGCTCGGTCCGCAGGCGAAGCTTGAGGATTTATTGTTTCCTGATCATCTGGTGCTGCATTTGGGCAACGCCACGCACACCGTAGTGTATCCGAACACGAAGCTGTACGGGCAGATCGTGGAGACCGTAAACCAACGTTGGCTGGAGGGCTTCCGTAAGGTGAGCGCTTCGTCTCTTGGGATCAACTGGGATGACGTCCGGATGAAGCAGCAGGGGGTGGAGATTCATTTTCGCGACGGGATTCCCATGAAGGTCTTGGGTGAGGTCATGCAGCTCAAGGGCGAGATTCCGGCGGACGCGGATTTGATTACACGGATCTGGCTGTACGCCAAGGATGCCAACGAGGTGCGGACGATTTTGTTCACGGATACGACGAGCACGGTGTATGAAGTCGGGAAGGCCGATTTTACCGTAAAGGATATTGAGCGTTTCGTAACGGTGGGAGAGGAATATATTCCTTATAAGGCCACAAGCGGGGAAATTTATTTGCCCTTGAAGCCGCTGAATGTATCTGCCTATCGGATGCCTTTCACGCAGTTCTCGGCGGAGCAGCTCAAGCGAAGCTTCTTCGTCGATCCGGCGATAACGAGGAACCTGGCGGACCGGGACGGATCGGAGATTTATACCGACGGGAAGCGGGGGCTGCAGCTCAAGACAGGGCAGCACTGGTTGACGTATTCTGACCCGGTGGTGCCGGTGGAAGGCCGTATTGATGTGATGGAGAACCTGACCTCGGCGGTGCAGTTCGTGAATCAGCATGGCGGCTGGTATGGGACCTACACGGTTCAGCGGGTGCCGCAGCGGGTGCTTCCGGTGAATCAGGCGTTCATCTTCCGTCAGTATTACGAATCCTTCCCGGTGATTAATCAGAAATCGGATCAACAGGGCTTTATTAAGCTGGCTTTGCAAAAAGGGATCGTTACGAACTATGAGCGATCTACGATCATCCCGGACTTACGGGCTGCGAGTCGCAAGGATGCGCAGCTGGCCGGCGGTGAGGTGCTTGAGGAGAAGCTGAAGGAATATTCGAAGCGAAATACGGTGTACTCCGTTTTCCCAGCGTATCGAATGAATGTAGTCGATCAGGCTGTCGAGCTGGTGCCGGCGTGGACGGTGGAGCTGCGGGACGGTTCGTATGAGTTTCTGGAGTGACGAAGGGAGGACGGAGGCGCACGAATGGATTGGAGCCGAGCGAAAACGATATTGATTTTCTCGTTCCTGCTGCTGAATGTGGTGCTGGCGTTCCAGCTGTGGTCGAGCCGGTCCGATCTTCTGGAGCTGGAGGCGAACCCGAGCACGGCGGTGGAGGAAGTGCAGCGTCTCTTGAAGAGTAAGAACATTACCGTGCCGGTAGATTTACCGAAGGATGTTCCAAGGCTGAAGGAGATCGTGGCGCGATTCGATGAGTCGATTCCACCGGACCGGATGAATGCGCTGAAGACGCCTTTCCGTCTCAACCCGCTGATTAGCGGGAAGGGAACCGTGAAGGACGTCATGTCGCGAACGGGCATTCCAAAGGCGGATTCATACCAGTTCGATCCAGTGATGAGCGGGAATGGAACGTATATTTTTAACCAGATGTATGGGAATTTACCGATGTTCGAGGTACAGCTGAAGCTGACGGAGAAAAACGGGCAGATCGTGTCCTACTCGCAGGGCTTGGTTGAAGTACAGCCGGAGAGCGAGCAGAAGGAGCAGAAGGTGATCTCTCCTTACATCGCGCTTCGCAGCTTGATTGAAACCTACTTGCCGGCTGGTTCAGTTATTACGAGCGTTCAGCTCGGCTATCACGGGCAGGTGTTCAACTCGCAGCAGCTGTATATGATTCCTTACTGGCGTGTATCGCTGGGGAACGGGGATCTGCCGTATTTTGTCCATGCGTTTACGGGTGCGGTGGATCGGTAAGGTTGGTAAGGCCGGCAAGGCCAGGCAAGGAAGGTAAGATTGGGCAGGAAAACTAGCAGTGAATGCAGCAGGGAGTTATGGAGATGGGATTACGATTTACGGTGCTGGCCAGCGGGTCGACCGGCAATGCAATGGTGGTATCGAACGGGGAGTCGGCGGTGCTGGTCGATGCGGGCTTGAGCGCCAAGAGGATAGAGCAGCTGCTGAAGGAAAAGGAGATGTCGCCTAATCAGCTGCAGGGCATTCTGGTGACGCACGAGCACGCCGATCATATCAAAGGGCTGGGGGCGGTCGCACGCAAGTTCGATCTCCCCGTATATGCCAATGAGAAGACGTGGGAGGCGCTGGAGAAGCATATCGGCGAAATTGCCGACGAGAAAAAATGCGTGATGCAAACCGGCGAGATTCGCGATTTCGGCGAGCTGCAGGTGGAGTCCTACGGGATCTCGCATGACGCGGCGGAGCCGGTAGGGTATTGCTTCTACCATGAGGAGCAGAAGCTTAGCCTGGCCACGGACCTCGGGTATATGAGCTCGAAGGTGAAGGAGAAGATCCGGGACAGCGATGTGCTGGTGCTGGAGTCAAACCATGATATCGAGATGCTGCGCATGGGCCGCTACCCGTGGAACATTAAGCGGCGGATTCTCGGCGATATGGGCCACTTGTCCAATGAGGCGGCCGGCGAAGGGCTGGTTGAGGTCATGACCACGCGAACGAAGCGGGTGTACCTGGCGCACCTCAGCCGTGACCATAATTTAATGGATTTGGCCAGGCTGACGGTGAATAATGTATTAGAGGATAAACTGGCGCCGGATGATTATCGGGCGAAGCTGATGGATACTTATTACGACCGTGCTACAGACTGGGATCGGCTGGATGAAGAGTGAACGAGACATCAAGCGCCTGCGCTTTGACCGCGAGCTCTTGGGCGGTGAAGACGCCTTTGTCAATCAGCAGCTCGATCATCGCCGACAGGAGCAGTGAGTTCTGGTAATGGCCCTCCTTCAGGTCCGCGAGCTGGCCGATGAATTCAACTTCTTGCAGCGGGTTAGCGGCAAAGGCTGCAGGGATGCGGTTGGCGTTGTTGAGGTTCGTATTCGTATTCGTTGGAATGTTCATGGCGGAGGGGTCATCCTTTCGGGTTGTATTGTGTACTCTTATAGTTCTATTCTAGTCTAGTTGCTATGAAATCATTCCTATTCTTTTTTCTTTTTCTATCGTTTAAGAAAAACTGTTGCTATGTGATATGATCATTACTAGATTTGGATACAATGGAAAAAAGAAAAGCCCCGCATGATTAGGGACAGGCGCGGAAGGGGTAATAAGCGGTAACGCGCATGCCTAACGGAAATAAGCAGCTTGCGGAAGAGAGGAGGGGCTGTAACGTGAGTCTGTTTGATGATGATTTTTATTCGACGAAAGCCCCGCGGAGGATGGAGTGGAAGCTTCCCGGCCGAGGATATTCAGGGGGAGCTCGGGTGCCAGCATGGATTGTGCCTGCACTAGGGGGAGCCTTGGTGACAGCGGTACTGTTCGGAGTGGGTAGTTTGTTCGGTGGAGAAGAAACGGATGTAGCGCCGCAGCAGGCTATTGCGGTGATGGCGCCTCCTTCGGGCGGGTCATCAGGCTCGGGGAGCGCTGGCGCAGCTATCGATGCACAGAAGGCGTTCAGTGATTCGGTCGTGTCGGCGGCAGCGAAGGTATCACCTACGGTGGTGAGCATTATCGGCTCCAAGGAAGCGACCTCGGGGGGCCGCGGCGGCTCGGGCATGGGGCTCGGCTCCGGCGTTATGTTCTCGCGCTACGGCGAGAAGGTTCGGATCGTGACGAACAATCACGTGGTCGAAGGCTTCACGAAGCTGGATGTCGTGATGATCACAGGTGAGCATCGCAGCGCCAAGCTGGTTGGACGCGATGCGATTACTGATTTGGCTGTGCTGGAGATGGACGGCAAAGATATTACCCAGCTGGCCGAGTTCGGTGACTCCGACGGGCTCAAGGCCGGGGAGACGGCCATCGCGGTCGGGAACCCTCTGGGATTGGGCTTTGCACCAACGGTTACCCGCGGGATCATCAGCTGGCCGAAGCGGACGATTCCGGTATCTTTGAGCGGGGAAGGCGATTACGACTGGGAGATGGACGTCATTCAGACGGATGCGGCCATAAACCAAGGCAATAGCGGCGGCGCGCTCGTGAATTTGGAGGGCAAGGTGGTCGGCATCAATACGCTCAAGGTATCGGATATGGGCGTGGAGGGCTTGGGCTTCGCGATCCCGATCAATCAGGCGAAGACGATCGTGCAAACCCTCATCACCGAGCAGCGTGTAAAGCGCCCTTATATCGGCGTGGTGACGCAGGATCTCCAGGGCTTCAGTGGCGGTACGGAATCGCTGAAGCTGCCGGGGGACGTGAAGAAGGGGATCATCGTTCTGGATGCGCAAGGTCCGGCTAAGGATGCGGGACTGAAAACGAGCGATGTGATCGTAGAGCTCGACGGGAAGGCGGTTGACAGCACATTGTCGCTGCGGAAGTACATCTACGGGCAGAAGAAGGTCGGCGACAAAATGGCGATCACGTATTACCGCGCGGGAAAGAAAAATACCGTTAACGTGACGTTGGGTGAGATGAAGGAGCGGTAAGGGTTGAACAATGAGTACGGCGAGACTTGTGCTGTACTGTGGTAGGAGATGGGTGCCACTTTTTGGTGCCTAAGAAGGTAGTAAAGCGGCGGTTTTTGGGGTAAACTAGCATTATAGGTACTGTTTATTTTTCATCTAGTCGTGACAAAGGGGTCTACTGCATGTACGTGGTTTGTAAAGAGCATTTGGAGCTGGCGATCGACATGTTCGTCGATGAATATGAGGATGCTCCGGATATTGTAGATTTAGAGAAGGTTCACTTTACGGCATGGGAGCCGCCGGCTTGCTGTGAGCGATGCGCGGCGGAGGGCCGGTTCTTGGTCGTATAAGGTGGGAGCGGGGGAGGCCTAGGGGTCTTCCTTTTTTGTTGTGTTGGAGTTTGGTAGAGGCATGGGGCCAGTGGGCACTATGGAGGAAAAAAGAGAGATGGGGTCTGACAATGCATATTCAAATCGTTTCGGTCGGGAAGTTGAAGGAGGCGTATCTGGTTCAGGGGATCGCCGAGTATGTGAAGCGCCTTGGTCCTTATGCCAAGGTGCAGATTGTGGAGGTGCCCGATGAGAAGGCACCGGAGAGCATGAGCGCCGCGGAGGAGGCGCAGGTGCGTCAGCGCGAGGGCGAGCGCATCCTCGCGCAGCTTCGCGAGGGCGCCTACGTCGTGGCGCTCGCGATTGACGGCAAGCCGCTATCGAGCGAGGAGCTCGCTCGGCAGCTTGCCGATTTGGCCACCTATGGGCGAAGCCAGGTGGCTTTCGTGATCGGGGGCTCGCTAGGGCTGGCCCCCGAAGTGCTCGCCCGAGCCGAGCTGAAGCTCTCGTTCGGGCGCATGACCCTGCCGCACCAGCTGATGCGGCTTGTGCTGGTGGAGCAGGTGTACCGGGCGTTTAAGATTATGCGGGGGGAACCGTATCATAAATAATGCATAAAATGAAAATTAATGGTACTACAAGGAAGTTTATGTTGGTATATAGCAAATGACTGGCTTATAATAATTAAAAAGACTGCCGAATGTAATGATAATGTTTTCTTCTGCATAAAACGGGAACTGGGGTTGCAGGTTATGAAGTTACGATCACCCAAGCTATACACTCATAAAAAGAGCAGGACGCCAATATTTTATCCATACTATGCGGGGTATTCTACAGAATTTGTTGAGGATGTATTAAAAGTCTTAAATCCTCAAAAAGATGCCAAAATAATTGATCCTTGGAACGGAACAGGAACGACAACATATGTTGCAAACCGGCAAGGTTTTGAGGCAATAGGATTTGATTTAAATCCAGTAATGATTGTTATCTCAAAGGCAAGACATACATCGTTAGATTTTCGAACATCCCTACGTTCACTTTCCTTAGAAATCATAAGTTCAGCAAAAGATCAAGATCCTATTTTAGTAAATGATCCACTTTTAGATTGGTTCGTTGAACCTTTTGTAAGAGAAATAAGGGCAATTCAAAGAGCCATCGAGCGTTTTTTGTATCCAAATGATTTTCAAAAATGTTCTTTAATGGCTTGGAATCAGCTATCAAATATAGCCGCGCTTTATACTACCATGTTATTTCGGACCATTAAAAGTGCGTATCATATAAGAGGGTCAAACCCTACCTGGATTAAACCTCCCGATGAGCTCGTACATCCAGCTTCGTCTGCGAGTGATTTATTCATGGCTGCGGTAGACGAGCAGGAAAATTATTTTAGACATAGCTCGATTTTTGCCAACGAAACTGTCTCACTTTCTGTAGCTAATTCAAAATCCTTGCCGATAGAGAATGATTCGATTAATTGTGTAATAACCTCCCCACCATATCTTACAAGGATTGATTACTTAAAGGCTACGTGGTTGGAACTATTGCTTTTAGGATTTGATGAGTCTAATCTGCAAACATTACGAATGGATATGCTAGGTACTCCCGTTGTAAGAAATTTCAAATCAAAAGAGGTTGTTACAGGAATTTCAGACACATGCGACAAAATTTTGGATTATGTCTCGAATCATCATTCCCATGCTTCTAGTACTTATTATTATAAAACGTACGCAAAGTACTTTAATGATTTGTATTTGTCTATGATGGAAATATTTCGGGTTATGGGTAATAATGGAAACGGTGCAATGGTCGTACAATCCTCATTTTATAAAGAGCAAGAGGTTCCTCTAGACATAATAATAAAAGAAATGTTAGAGAATCTTGGTTTTGAGTCGAATATAATGCATACTGAGGATATCTCAACGTACCTAACTTCACTTAATTCAGGTGCTAGAAAGTACAAGGACAAGAGGCGATATCGGGAAAGTGTGGTTGCTTTCAGTAAATTAGGGAGGGCTTAATTTGTCAAAGGACTTAAGTTCAATTCTTGAGGATCGAGCTACTTCAGTAAGTACACTTAGCTTTGATATCTCAGTGGGTGAGTTATTATCCATATATCAAGATGACGAGTTAATAATAAATCCTGATTTTCAGCGTTTGTTTCGTTGGCCCACTGATAAACAATCTAGACTAATTGAATCTATACTTCTTGAATTTCCTATTCCACCCGTTTATGTAATCGAAAGAGATGATGGTGTCTATGAACTAATTGACGGACTTCAACGAATTACCACATTACTTAGATTTTTTGGATTACAAACACCATATTTGACTCTAGAGGACTGTGAATTAGTACCCGAGTTAAATGGGATGACGGTAGAGGAATTACCTTTATCACTCAGATTAAAACTAAAGAGATTCCCAATAAGACTTAATGTAGTTAGAAAAAATAGCACTCCGTCAGTTAGATTTGAAATTTTTAGACGTTTAAATACTGGTGGGGAATTATTAGAGCCACAAGAGATTCGAAATGCAATCATCAGAATTATTGACTCAAGGTATTGTGAGTTTATTATTTTTTGCTCAACATTTGCTAGTTTTCAAACTTGTGTTTCATCCGTTAGTGAAGAGAAATTGCAAAAAAGATATGATCAAGAATTAGTACTTAGGTTTTTCGCTTTAAAAAATAAACGTGACTCGTTTAGACATGATGTTGAAGGATTTCTAACCGATTACATGAGGGAAGTAAGTGAGAATAAGCTTCCTTTTGAATATGATGAGGAACAAAAGATATTCGAAAAGACCTTCAATTTACTAAAAGAAATTGATGGTGATACTATTTTTTGTAGTCGTAAAGGCGATAAGATAATGAATCGTTTTATTATAAGTATGTATGAAGCCTTTGTAATTAGCATTCAAAAGTATCTAGGTACGTGGGATGATGATATGACAAAATGGGATGAAAGTAGACTAGAAAAATATCGTCATGTATTTTCGAATCTATTTACTGATTTGGATTTCAAAGATTATCTAGGATCGGGTAGTAATACTCCAGCTAAATTAAACGGACGAATCGATTACGTTGAAAGAAAGTTGGAAGGGTTATGAATCACGAAATATTCATTGCTTTGGAAAGAGATTTTACTTGGAGACAGCATGAGTTGTACGAAGCAAAATCAATACTTCGAACTGTAAATAAACATGAACACCAAAAAAAAGTTATGCAGAGGGCATTAATTGTTCTATTATATGCGCATTTTGAGGGATTTGTAAAATATTGTCTTACACAGTATTTAGATTATATTTGTAAGAGTTCTGATGCTAAGGCAATAACCTTAAAAGATGAGCTAATAGTGTATTCTTTAAAGAAAAGGTTTAGTAGTTTACAAGGTAAAAGTTCCCTGGATAACCGAATTGATTTTGTTAATAAAATAAAAGAAGTTTTTGTGCTACCTTTATCGTTAGATGATGAAACGATTGATACAAAATCAAATTTGAAATCCGTAGTGCTTAATGAGTTATTTCAAGAATTAGGAATACATCTGGAAATAGATCGGCAAAAATTAAAAGACATTGATACGTTGGTGCACAGACGTAATAGTGTGGCTCACGGCGAAAATATATCCATGTTAAAGGATGAAGAATTCTACAAGTTAGAGGAAGGGATTCTTTTTGTGATGGAAGAGATCGCCTCGGCAATTGAAGGTTGCATAAAGCAAAGACTATATATTAAACAAGTTAATTGATAACTTGGAAACAAGGCTAAGCAGGGCAAAGATGCTTAGCTTTATTTTCGTTTCGAGGAATTTAGCCGTAATAGCGTATAAGGGGAACCGTATCACAAATAAGGCGAAATTTTATTGAAAATAACTTACGAAACTCTTTGAGTGTCTACCCTTATTAAGCGCTTTAATAGCTTCACTGACAGTAGATGTCAGTGAAGTTGTTTTATAATGATGACAATCATTGATTACCGATGGATAGTTGGTATCACTTGATGAATCGTACAATAGGGAGAACTTGCAAATGAAGAATACGGTATATCTTTATGTGTTTGACACAATGGCAGACTGGGAAATAGGTTACTTAACTGCCGAACTGAACTCGGGAAGATATTATAAAAAGGGGTTGGCCCCATCCCAAATAGTCACCGTTGGAATGGAAAAGACTCCTGTAACTACAATGGGCGGATTGAAAATACTGCCTGACATTAAACTGGATGAGTGCAGCATTGAAAGCACAGATGCATTGATTTTACCCGGTGGAGATACATGGACAGAAGCCATTCACCAACCCATCTTAAAAATCGCTCATAGGTGTTTAAAGGAAGGTATATTGGTTGCAGCGATTTGTGGTGCAACAATGGGACTTGCCCAGGCAGGATTGCTGAATTCTCGCCCGCATACAAGCAATGATCTGGAATACCTTAAAATGATCTGTCCCACTTACACAGGTAAAGAGTATTACCAAATGGAGTCTGTTGTAACTGATGGAAAATTGATCACTGCATCTGGAATAGCTCCGTTGGAATTTTCTATACACGTCTTGAAAGCTCTGGGCGTATTATCTTCACAAACATTAGATGCTTGGTATAGTCTTAATAAGTCTCAAGAACCCAAAAATTTCTATGAGTTGATGAATTCAATCCAGTAAAGGTATAAGCATAGCCTTGAGGATTTGTCAGAAGTAGAAAGTAGAATTATGGAGCCTTTTTCACCTGAGTGTAATATCTATTTTTCACATAATTACGCAAAGCTCAAATCAGTTTCATTTTCCCCGAGAAAAAGAGGGTGCTTCCGATAGCGAAATGGGATAACATGCTTTCGATGCTTTGGATACTTAGAACCGGAAGGAAGCTCACCGCCACGCAGATCGCGGACAGTTTGGAGATCAGCGTTCGCACCGTGTACCGATATATCGATGCATTATGCGCCAGTGGTGTGCCAGTCGTCGCGGAATCGGGCCATGACGGTGGCATTCGTATTCTGGAAAGCTTCAAGGAGACGCCATTGTTCTTCAACTCCGTAGAGGTGAAGGCGCTTTTGGATGCGTTTAAATTTGCGCAAGGCGCTGGTTATCCATATACAGAGGAGCTGGAAAGCGCGCTTAAGAAGGTAGAGAATGGGCTACACGAGGAGCAGCGCCACGATCTGTCCTGTCGTACGAATGGCTTGGATGTGATTTCTCCGTCGCGTCTACCTTCCGTCGTTCCGCTGTTACGTGACCTGGAGCAGGCGGCGAAGGACGGGTTAACGGTTCGCATCACCTATCGCAAAGCGAATGCGGAGCAGGATGACGAACGAGAAGTTGATCCGTACGGGCTGGCTTACGACCGAAACGAATGGTACGTTGTCGCGTTCTGCCATCGGTCGCAGGCGGTTCGGACATTCCGCGTGGACCGCGTCGCGCGGCTGGAGCCGACTGAAGCATGGTTCGAAAAGCCGGAGCGTTTCTCCGCGTCCGTCTATTTCAGTGACCAGTCCAAACGGGAACGGGAGGCAGACGGACCACTGACGGTCATCCGCATCGAGGGAGAGCCCGACACGCTGAACGCGGTTTCTCGCCACTGGCATATGCGCCACTATTTGACGGAACGGACCGATCGGGAGGTGCGGTTTCTGCTCGACGTCCCGACGATGAACAAGTACCTTCCGATGTATCTAATGACGTTTGGCACAGCCATTCGCATTCGGGAGCCGCTGGAGCTGAAGCGTCAGATCCAGGAATTGGCCTATGGAATCGCCAAACATTACGACGAAGATTCCGATTGAACTTCACTGACTAAGTTCTGAATACTCTTTCAACCTC
Organism: Paenibacillus silviterrae; assembly: GCF_030167925.1. Classification (GTDB taxonomy): domain Bacteria; phylum Bacillota; class Bacilli; order Paenibacillales; family NBRC-103111; genus Paenibacillus_G; species Paenibacillus_G silviterrae. Next base: position 3,924,328 of record NZ_JASKUT010000001.1, on the reverse strand, counting down.
GAGAACTGAAATCGGCCATATATGCCGAGGGGGAACTTATCAAGAATAGTTCTCCATCATTCGATTTAGATAATTTCGAAAGTCTTCAACATAGCTTGTGGGCTCTATAACTTTCAGATGAGTGCCGAAGCTGGCCAGAAATTGAAATCCCGTAGGGTTCTGAGGGACATGGATGGTCGCTAATAATAAACCAGAACGATGGTCCTCCATACTCTTCCGACCAAACCTTTCAATGAATTGATCTTTTATACTAGGCGAAATCAAAGCCTTAATCGTGACGAGTTGCGGCGTATAGCTTGCTCGATGTCCTTGTTCTGGCCAATCGTCTCTAGGGTGATACGTACGTTCATTCCCAGCAATGTGATCGATCCGAGACAATTTGAACGTACGATATTCCTGCCGATGTAAACAGAATCCTCTCAAGTACCAACTCGACTCGCTAAAATGCAGCTCATAGGGCTCGATCATTCGATTCGTCACAACGCCATCTTTATCTGTATAAGCAAACGAAATCAGCTGCTTCTTTACGATGGATTCTTGGCACGTCTTTAAGGTTTCAAGAATCTCGGACCGACCTTCCCAATCGTAAAACGACAGTTGCATGAAACGATTCAGAGACAATGGACTAACCATTGCCTCTATTTTTTTTATTGTTCGTTCCACTTCTTCCGTAAGGAGGATTTGTTCCAGTCCGCCGAGCGCAGTCAATATATTCTCCAAATCGGAGTTGCTTAACAGGCGTTTATCAACCTTATATTCATTCATGATGCCGTAGCCGCCATTCACCCCATGGACAGCGTAAATTGGAATGTTCGATAAGCTCAAGGTTTCCATATCGCGAAGGATCGTTCTTTTGGATACATGGAATAATTCACTGAATTCCTTTGTAGAAACAACCTCTTTTTTCAGCAAAATCATGATGATCGAAATGAGTCTCTCCACTTTGTCCATAAAGGTCCTCTTTTTTTACACGATTTCAGAATGGTGACAACAAGATGTCACCTACTGTCCATTATACTACATGTATCACAAGAAGGAGGTTTTGTTTGATGTCTGCTATCGCGTATTTGAATTTTGATGGGGTTGCCGAACAAGCGATTGAGTTTTACTCGGAGGCTTTAAGCGCAATTGAAGTAAAGAAAGTAAAGTTTGGGGACATCCCGCAAGACCCGAGCTACCCACTGCCCGAAAATGAGTTGAATATGATTATGGAGTCTTCGATCGAATTCGCGGGCGGGAAGATCATGATGTCTGATATTTTGCCTTCCATGAAGTCGGTAACGGGTGAGTTGGTGAAAGGGAATCACATTCTGATTAGTCTGGTTATCGATGACAAGGCTAAATTGGAGGAATACTTTCTTAAGCTGTCCCATGGCGGGCAAGTCATTATGCCGTTATCGAATATGCCGTGGTCTTCGTGCTTTGGAATGCTAGTCGACAAGTTTGGGGTGAGCTGGAAATTTAACAGTGACGCAGATCGGTTTCTGGACAACATAATCTCCAACAAAAAATAATTCATGCTGAAAAATGAATAGATGGCCCTAAAACTCGCCGTTGCAGACAAACGCGGTGACCGTATCACAAGTAGGGCATCCATCATAAATAAAACGAATACAGCAATCCCGCATCCAATTGAATGCGGGATTGCTGCGTTCTATACAAGGCTATCCTCCATAAAGGCGCTCCTACTTACGATTCAACAATCTTGTTAGGATGACGACGGCTTCGGCTCGCGTTGCTATACCGTTTGGCTCGAACCGGTTATTTTCCAGCCCGTTGACGAGGCCGCGTTTAGCCGCTTCTGCGATATAAGGCAGCGACCATGGGGGTATGCTGGAATTGTCGACGAATAAGGTGGATTGATCCGTTTCAACGGGCATGCCAAGCGTTCTGATAATCAACGTGGTCATTTCCGCACGAGTCAACGGCCGGGCCGGACGGAAGCTTCCATCCTCATAGCCATTAATAATGCCCTGCTGAACTGCCATAGAAATTGCCGCCCGTGCCCACAGTCCGATGTCGTCGATGTCGGTATAGTCAGGCATATTCCGTGGTTCTGGTTCCTTCCAACCGAGAGATCTAGCCAACAGCTGCACGAACTCGGCTCTTGTCACTTCACGTTCCGGACGAAACGAGCCATCCGGATAGCCGGTAACCCATCCTTCCGCCACGGCTTTGCGTATTTCTGCTTCCGCCCAATTTCCAGCGATATCGTTCAAGCCTGAAGGCTGTACCGGCGGCTGCTCGGCAGTTGAGCGGTGAATAGTTATGGTATAGGTTTGCGACAATCCGCTTGGATGTGTCACGTGCAGAACAATGGTATTGTTTCCAGGAAGCAATTCAAGTGTTACCCCGTCTTGCAGCTTGTTGCCTTGCAGGCTAACATGGGCATCCATGTAGAGTGTTTTTGCGGTAAGATGTACTTTCTTAGCGGTCGTTTCTGCCGTATATGAGCGTATATCTTTTTTGAATGCCGGGCTCAAGGCGATCGTCTTCTCATCGGCCAGCAAGCTAAGCGAGCTTAAGTCTGCCGCATCAACCTCCGCAGGCTCGGATGATTCGTTGATAGTCTTCCGAAAAATGTCTAGACGGTAAGACCTCTGCGTGATACCATCCTGAGCGGTAACGGTAACCGTAACGGTGTTTGAACCTGCGTTGAGCGCTATTGGACCAGAGGCACTTCCGGTTGCCGCAGGGATACCATTGATTGTGAGTGTCGCATGGCTCTCGGCGGCGATCGGCGTTACGCTGATGGAAGAGACATAGTCCTCTACAGTAACCGTATAGACAAACGTTTCGGAAGTGAACGGTTCATTCAGCTTTCCGTTGCTAATCGTTAGTGCGCCAAGTGTGGCAGCCGATGAAGGTGCTCTTGTGACGACGATGCTGTACGGGGTAGTCGTGGAGCCGTCCTGGGAGGTAACGACAACCTTAATCGTATTCGAGCCGACAGCAAGAGGGATCGGACCGTACACCGCCCCGCTGACCGATGAAGTGCCGTTAACCGTCAAAGTCGCCGTACTGTCCGAAACGGTTGGTGTTACGCCGATCTCAGCGACGCTATTCGCTACGTTTGCCGTGTAGGATAGCGTACCGGAAGTGAACGTCTCGTTGAGTGCACCCGGACTGACTGTGAGCGAGTCAAGTGTGGCAACCGACGAAGGAGCTCTCGTGACGACGATGCTGTACGCGGTAGTCGTTGAGCCATCTTGAGCGGTAACACCAATCGTAATCGTATTCGCACCAACAGCAAGAGGAATAGGACCGTACACACTGCCGCTGACCGATGAAGCGCCGTTAACCGTCAAAGTCGCCGTACTGTCCGAAACGCTTGGCGTTACGCTGATCCAATCGACGCTGTTCGCGACATTAGAAGTATAGGACAGCGTACCGGAAGCGAACGTTTCGTTGAGTACTCCCGGACTGACTGTGAGTGAGCTAAGTGTAGCAACCGATGAAGGCGCCCGGGTGACGACGATGGAGTACGATTTAGTCGTTGAGCCATCTTGAGCGGTAACTCCAATCGTAATCGTATTCGCACCAACAGCAAGAGGAATAGGACCGTACACGCTGCCGCTGACTGATGAAGCGCCGTTAACCGTCAAAGTCGCCGTACTGTCCGAAACGCTTGGCGTTACGCTGATCCAATCGACGCTGTTCGCGACATTAGAAGTATAGGACAGCGTACCGGGAGCGAACGTTTCGTTGAGTACTCCCGGACTGACCGTGAGTGAGCTAAGTGTAGCAACCGATGAAGGTGCCCGCGTGACGATGATGGAGTACGATTTAGTCGTTGAGCCATCTTGAGCGGTAACACCAATCGTAATCGTATTCGCACCAACAGCAAGAGGAATAGGACCGTACACACTGCCGCTGACCGATGAAGCGCCGTTAACCGTCAAAGTCGCCGTACTGTCCGAAACGCTTGGCGTTACGCTGATCCAATCGACGCTGTTCGCGACATTAGAAGTATAGGACAGCGTACCGGAAGCGAACGTTTCGTTGAGTACTCCCGGGCTGACCGTGAGCGAGCCAAGTGTAGCGACCGATGAAGGTGCCCGTGTGACGATGATGGTGTATTCGTTTGATGTGGTACCGTCCTCGGCAGTGACGCTGACGGTAATCGTGTTCGGTCCGACGGCCAGCGAAGAAACGGTGGATGCGCTGCCGCTCGTTGCCGTCGCGTTGTTCACTTTCAACGTTGCACTACTGTTATTGACCGTCGGCGTGACGTCAATCGATGTAACGCTATTCGCGACGTTAGCCGTATATGCAAGTGTACTTCCAGCGAACGTCTGATTGAGTGCCCCGGGGCTAACCGTAAGCCCGCTTAATGTGGCATCGGTATTCGGTGCTCGGTTTACCTTAATTGTGTAGGTCCGTGATGCACCGTTGAAGGCCGTAACGACAACTGGAATTGTATTCTCGCCCTTACTTAGTGTGATGGGAGACGAGGCACTGCCGCTCGGTACGCTCATACCTTTGACGGTAACACTGGCCGTGCTGTCGCTCACCACCGGCGTGACCGTAGTGGAGGTGACGGTGCTCGCCGCGCTGGCCGTGTAATCCTGCGTATTGGGCAAAAATGGAGAAGGGCTAAGCGCAATTCCGCTCGCCGTCAGCCCGGACAATCGATTGTCGGGCGACCCGAGTGAAAGCTTCCATACCGTATCATATACATTATCGTATGGAGCCATTTGGGCATAAGTGGCTAAATACATCGCACCCATATGATCGAACCCGATATGGGCGGAGGCAATGGCGTTCGAATTGCCTGTAAAGTACACCGAGCTCTCGTTCAAGCTTGAATCGAACCGGGTCACAAGACTTCCATTATTGCCGTACATCGCCACATATAAATTGCCGTCGGAATGCAAGCGGAATCCACGGGGAAAGTAGGCCGTTTTGATTAACGTGCCCCCACCCGTCTTCAATTTCATAATTTTTCCCGTGCTCGAGCTGTTGCCGATATAGACTCCTGAGCTGTCCGCGGCTATACCGACAGGCTTATCGAGTGTCGCATCTACGGCCGGATCCGGGTCCAGATCGCCCGACCATACCACAGGGCTGCTTGTTGAATGGAATGTGGACGCATCGAATTTCAGCACGCGGTTGGAATTCGTGTCCGCGACATACAGATCATTGCCGTATATGGCGATTCCCTGAGGGTAATTAAGCACGCCTACCGAAGGGGTGGTGCTATTGCCGTCCCACTTGATCATATTGGTAAACGTGTAGGCTCCGCTCGAGAAGGTGACGTCAAATCTGTAAAGGTACCATTTATCCGTTACATATATATGCCCTAAGCCATCGAATGTAACGGCTAGGAGATTCGTGAAGCCGTCTGTGGCAGTTAACGTCATCGGTGTAGCATTCCCGTCCAAGTCGAATATTTTCACAGTAGCATTGGCTACATCCGTTACGAATATGTGATGGTTGACCGGATCGACGTCTATTCCGAACGGATCAAAGCCGAGAGCCGTCGGGTTTCCTGGCCCAGCGCCCATCCTCCAGTTTGATGATGCTGCTAATACTGACTGACTGTACATGGATAATGCCGTTAACACTACTGCTGTAAATAATGAGGCAGCAAAAAAAGCCCGTACCATTTGCCGCATGCCGTCCATGAATATCACTCCTCTAACTATACTTACTAGGAATTTCATTCGTAAAAGCTCGGACGGTGCGGAAAATGTCGGACTGACTCCCGAAAACGTTTACTATGCTCTAAAATAAATATATTCTGTATAGTATATATTATGGGATGCCCGAAGAATTCGTCAAGAAAAGAGTTCTAAGATAGGTAGACGGACAAGCAAAGGACGGTGCTTCATGACATCAACTTGACCAAGCCTTGGATATGCGCTTGCGGATCGGTCCCTCCAAATAAAATCGAAAACACGGCGTACCCTTCGTTAAATGCAATCACTTGCATGGCGATCAGACGAGGATCCTTATCCGGAGCGATCCATCTCTTCTCTTGCAAGGTAATCACTAAGGCCTCGATTCCTGCAATCCATTCGCGATACTTCTCCTTGAGCATGCTGTGAATCTCCGGATCGTGTTTGGTTTGCTGGTAGAAATCAATAAGCACAACGATCCACTTATCGAACCCCTTTACCATTTGCCCAAGGCGTAGTAGGGTTATTGAAAGAACTTCCTCGAGTGTTGTATCCGCAGGACTAAATTGTTTGGGAATGTCGGTCCATCCGTTAGTTAATTGTATTTGGTAATCAAGCACATGCATGAATAACTGCTCTTTGCTTGTAAAATGGCCGTAAAAGGCACCCTTCGTATGCCCTGTTCGCGCGACGATGTCACTGAGCGTTGTAGCCGCATATCCCTTTTCAGAAAAACACGTCATACCCGCTTCAACGAGCAACTTATAGGTAGCTTCTCTTTTTAGCTGAAATTTATTTTTAATCAACTTGATCACCTCTCTCGTATTAGGACTCCATTATTGACCAAAGCTTATTATAGCAGTGAATCACGCTTCAGTTAAGGGAGAGATACTAATTGGGAAATACGGATAAGTTTGAAATGATAGCTGCTGTGTATGACACTCCTGAAAGAATCCAAATGGCAAAGGAATCATCAGATGCCATTCGTACATATTTAGTTGATGCGAAAAGTAAGAGTGCCATTGATTTTGGTTGTGGAACGGGTCTTGTCGGAATGAACTTGGTAAACGATTTTCATTCTATGCTTTTTCTGGATACGTCACAAAACATGATTAACCAAATAAAGCAAAAAATTTCTGCTTTGAATATTCAGAATGCAGAGACATTATGCTTTGATTTTGAACAGGAAAGTCTACCGAATTTTCATGCCGACTATATTTTTATGGCTCAGGTTCTGCTTCATATTCGAGATGTTGAATTGGTTTTATCAAGGTTATTTGATGTTCTGAATGAGGGAGGACATGTACTGATCGTAGATTTTAATAAAAATGAAAACATAACTTCAGATCTCGTTCATAACGGATTTGATCAAGCAGAGCTGGCAGGCATGATGTCGAAAATAGGGTATAGGAGTATTCAATCCAAAACTTTTTATACTGGAGGTAAAATATTCATGGGACATGATGCATCGATGTTTATTCTTGATTCTCAAAAGTAAAACCGAGGGGATTATACAAGAAAAGCAAGCTTTTACATAAATTTTGTACTCCTTGCAGGCAAAATAGGCAATAATGGATTAGTAAACCATATCGAGAACAGGAGTGAACGAAGTTGACTTTACGAATGAACCCTTACTTAGTGATGGATGGAAATGCGAAGGAAGCCATTGCGTTCTATGAGAAAGCACTTGATGCTAAGGTTATTGGTATCCAGACCTTTGGAGATATGCCGGCCAACCCTGAATTCCCGCTGCCTGAAGAAGCAAAAGGCCGGGTGTCTCACGCCATGCTGAAGGTGGGCGATACGGATCTGATGTTTTCCGATACCTTCCCGGGCCAACCGGTGGAGAAGGGGAACCATGTCACGATTTGTATCACTTCCAATGACCCGGAGAAGTCGAGGCAGATCTACAACGCCCTGCAGGAGGGTGGACAAGCCGTCATGCCGATCCAAGAAACGTTCTGGAGTCCGGCCTATGGTATCGTCAAGGACAAGTATGACGTGACATTCCACGTTACAACAGAGACAGCGAAGTAAAGCTCCAACCACCAAAGGCCCGGGCGCCAACAAAAAGCGCCGCGGGCTTTTGTATTCCGGGATAAGCAGGAACAATCGTCAAATTTCTCCCTCTATAGAAAGTCGAAATTTGCCCCACACAGGTCAGAAGGTTTAGACAGCTATTGAGCCTATTAGTGGATTCCCATACAACACCAGGTATGGCAAGGTAATACTGGGACGTATTCTACTGAAATAGGGAGGAAAATTGTATGAACTTTCATATTTTCGTAGGCAATGATAACGGGAATAGTGAGCATGATCTGATCATAGACGGTAAGCTGGTGCAGCAGCCCAATGTAAATTGTACGGTGGACGAGCTGCCGTGGAGCGAGGAGCAGGCGCCTGAGAGCTTTATCAAAAATTTGCAGGATCAGCTGGTGGTCACAATCGATTCTCCAGCCGCGCGCCCGGGCATGTATTATGTCGGCAAGTTTGCTCTGGAAAGCGGAGAGATCCTCGATAATTTACAAATCGGCATTGATATGAAATGCGATATGGATCTGCCTGTGGTCAATACGCTGGCACAGATCGCAGCCGTTGCGGTTCAGAAGGCTTACGAGGAGGAGAAGAAGCTTCCCGATCATATCGACCTCGAAGTGGACATGGCTACCGCGCTGCCGGTTACGCAGCATACCGATGAAACGTCGGCCAAGTTCGAGAAGCGGTTTACGTCCGGCTCCCATCACGTCACGGTACATTTGGGTACGCACCGGGTGGCGGTCAAGATTGCATTCCCTTTTGCCAAGGTCGTTCCGGAAGCCACTCCCGTGATCTTCGCCCTGCAGAAGGATGCCGAGGGAAATTGGAGAGAAGGGGATATCTTTCAAGAGTTTGTCGAAAAATATGAAATCGACAAAAAGTTTAACGGTCTTTATTTTAAAGACAAGCGCATTCTCCATATCGATATCGGTGACGGGTCTACGGAATATCCGATCACGGAGGGGAATAAGTTTCTGCGCCAGTTCGTGCATGGAAGCCATCATGGAGCAGGCTATGCGATTGAAGAGGCTCTTGATGAATTCAACAGGCTCATTCACCTTCCTAACAGTCCCCGACAGTTCTTCAGCGATGTCCTTAAAAATCCCAAGCACAAGTATCATGCCCGTGCCATTCGAACGTTGAAAACTCCTCTGGAAAGCCAGGTCAAGCAAATCGTGCAAAATGTGAAGCGGCAGCTGACCAAAGCGCGGAATGAAATCGACCTGATCTGTGTCTATGGGGGAGGAAGCATTCTGATGCGGTCCCTTCTGTATCCAAGGCTCGATGAGCTGTGTGTGGAGCGGGAAATGCAGCTTCTCTACATTCCGGATGACTATGCGGTGCAGATGAACGCGCTGGGGCTGGATGCCTTCGTCCGCGGCAAAATTTATGAGGCGCTAAAAAATAAAGCGGCGCAGCCCGCTTAAGAGCACCCGACCCGATAATAGATCATAGGTCGACCGGAAGGTGGAACGCGTGAAAAAAACGAAACAGCCCGGTGATAATATTAGTCTGAAGACGAAGAAGACGGAGGATCCCTCGGTGATGCAGTGGATCAATGCGCAAACGAACTTGATGGATTCGCTCCGGTACCTTATCGAGAATGAAATTTACCAGAACGGCGTACGCAATTTGCAAGCCTTTATCCCGACGGAACGAAATGTGCTGGGGACAGCTTCATTGCCTAAGGGATCCTTCACTCATGAAGGAATGCGGGAAATGCGCGAGGGGAGAGGAGAGGTTGCGGCTGCTGGCCACAGTGCACCGCAGGCGGAGCCGGAAAGGCCTGTCCGGATAACGCAGCCCCAGCCGCAAGCAGCTGCACCACCCGACCCAGCGGGCCGCGCAATCGTACAGCCGGATGAGGCTGACGATGACATTGCCGATGAGGATATTGAAGCATGGGTGTAGCCTAAACAGACTGGAATACCAAGTAATACTTAGTCGTACCTGGTATTACTTTGGATTACTGGGCGTCATTAGCTGTCCGGCGTCATTCTTTATCATACTAAGTAACACCGAGTAATACTTGTCGACTTCTTCCCAGAGAGGCGTCTGTAAGAGACGCCTCTTTTTTGCTTGTGAGCTTACAGAAAATCGGTCCCTTTATCGCTCTCAGCATATACGGCAATGAGAATGACGGCTGTTTCCTCACCGATATTTTTCACAAGGTGGGGGGTGCAGGCGTTCCAGCTAAAGGAATCTCCCTCTTCGAATTCAGCGTGATCTTCACCCTGCTCCGCATAGATTTTCCCTTTCATAACAAAATGGATCTCTTCCCCTTCATGGGCATGGGGGGCTTGCCCTGTGGAGCCGCCGGGAGGCAGCTCGACCAGCACCATCCTTACATTTTTCGTAGAGCTAAGATGCTCCACCTTGAGGCGCTCGGTTCCGCTCTTCGTTATCCTTCGTTCGTCCTTCCGGACAATCGCCATCCGTTCCTCCTGCTGCAGCAGCAAGTAAGCCAAAGGAACCTTTAAGGCTTTGGCGATGCTTTCCAACGTAGCGATGGAAGGAGAGGTTTTATTGGTTTCAACCTGGCTCATGAAGCCTTGGGAGAGCCCGGTTTCTTCACAAATTTGGGCAATGGTAATGTTTTTGCGCTTGCGGATGGTCCTAATAGTAGAGCCGATGTTCATCCGTATTCACCCCGGAAAAATATTTGTAATACGAAATATAATTTAATAATAGCAATATTTTTGTTGACATGCTACAGCCCTGTCCTGTATATTAGTCATATGCAATAAACATTTGTATTGCTTATAATTTATAAGGGGAGATAAAAGATGACGAAAGTTACGGTAGTATCGACTATAACGCGTGTGGTGCTGGGAATCCTATTTCTAGCCCATGGCATCAGTAAATTACAGATGGGATTAGGGAATGTAGAGGCTTGGTTCAGCTCCATAGGAGTCCCCGGCGTATTGGCTTACGCTGTAGCGGCTCTTGAGCTGGTCGGAGGAATCCTGCTGATTGCCGGGCTCTTTACCCGGTATGTATCGGCCTTGCTGGCGCTCATGCTCATCGGTGCCATCTTCACGGCAAAGCTCTCCGTCGGATTGCTGGGTAACGGGCAAGCTGCGGGCTATGAGCTGGATATAGCGTTTATTTTGCTTGCACTGTACCTGATGACAACCGAGCCTTCACCACTGTCTCTCGACCACGCCTTTTTCAAAAAACAAAGAGCGTAATCGCCGAAGGGAGAGCATGTCTCTATGAATCCCGTTTATTCTTATGACATTCATCTGCCGGCCCGGATGGACCCGAACAAAACTTATCCGACGATCTTCACGCTTCATGGAAAAGGGTCGAATGAGAAGAATATGTATGGTCTGGCAGCACCGCTATCAGATGAGTTTATTATTGTCGGCATTCGCGGGAATCTTACACTGGGCGCAGGATTTCAATATTATGAGCTGAAAAGCTTAGGCAATCCCATCCGGGAGTTGTTTGACCAAGCAGTCCGCCAGCTGGAACACTTCATTCATTACGCTACGGAGAAATATCCGATCGATCCGGCTAAGCGATATTTGCTCGGCTTCAGTCAAGGGGCGATCTTGTCGATGTCGCTGGCGTTAACGATGGGGGATCAGCTGAAGGGCATTGTAGCATTAAACGGGTATGTACCCGATTTTGTAAAAACGGAGTATACTTTGAAGAGTACGCAAGAGGTATCGGTATTTATTTCCCACGGGGAGTACGATTCCGTGTTTCCGGTTCCGATCGGGCACGAAACCGCGGCCTACTGGGAGAAGCGGACACCGCGATTCACTTTCAAGCTCTACCCGACCGATCACGGGGTGTCTGAGGAAAATCAAAGAGACGTCACGGAATGGCTTATAAAGGATGCCGGAGTGCATCTTCATACAAAGGAGTGAGCGATCAATGATGCCATCCTACTTTTTCGCCCATGGAGCGCCTTCGATTGTTTTGGAGCGAAATGCTTACACGGATTTTATCAAAAAGTTCGCCGCGGGCAAACCGAGGCCGAAAGCGATCGTGCTGTTCTCGGCCCATTGGGAGCAAACGTCGCAGACGGTGAGCGCGGTGGATACGTACAGTACGATATACGATTTCTCGGGCTTTCAGGAGGAATTGTACCGGATCACTTATCCGGCCAAAGGAGAGCGTTCGCTGAGCGAACAAATTCAATCGTTGTTCGCACAGCACGGCATCCCGAGTGTGCTGGATGAAGAGAGAGGCCTTGACCATGGCGCTTGGGCTGTCCTTCAATTGCTGTATCCCGATGCGGATATTCCCGTTGTGGCGCTGTCCGTCAACCGTTACTTAAGCAATGAGCAGCAGTATCAAATAGGCAAAGCTCTGTCTGAGCTGCGTGAGCAGGACATTCTCATTATCGGCAGCGGCGGGACGGTTCATAATTTGCGGAGACTGCGCTGGCAGGGCGATGGGGCGGACGAATGGGCCGAAGCCTTCGACAACTGGCTGCAGAGCAAGCTTGAGGCTTGGGATACCGCTGCGCTATTCAACTACAGGGAAGAAGCGCCTTATGCGGAAGCGGCCGTGCCGACGAATGAGCACTTCATTCCTTTGCTGCTTGCCATGGGAGCAGGGGACAAGAACCGGCAGGCGAAGCTGCTGCATAGAAGCTATCAATTGGGCAGCCTAAGCTTGAGCTGCTGGGAATTCCAATAAGAATGTCTTTATTAAAGGGATCCTCTATTAAATCCACCCTGGAACGGACCGCCATTTTCTTATTGGCGGTCGTGTTCATTATCCGGCAGCTTACGCACTGGGAGCCGCTTTCCCTGGTGCTGGGCGGTCTGGTGTTTGTAACAATCCCCCTGCTGCTTCCCCGGTTGAAGGGGATGACCTTATGGCTTACGGTCTCGTTCCTGGTCCTAGGGATGGTGCTCCTATTCCTTCGGAAGACAGAGCCGAGCTTCTGGTTCCAAGCGGCGGGGATGAATGTCACGATTGTCACCCTGTTTATTTTTGCGCCGCTCTTCGGCATCCCGGTACGGCTCCCGGAATATATTGAAGCCTTGAACCGGTTCTATGAGAAGAGCGTGAAGAACAAGTCCGTGTTGTTCTCCGGAACACAGGTGTTGACCCAAATTATGGGGGCATTCCTGAACGTCGGCTCCATTCCCGTTGTGTATCATATCGTCTTTGCCAAGCCGCGGCCGGGCATGAACCTGCTGCTGGCGAATGCGTTGAACCGGGGGTTTGCCGGGGCGATCTTATGGTCGCCTTATTTTGCAGCGATGGCCGTTGTGATTTCTTCGCTTTCGCTTCGCTGGTCATCCCTGCTTCCTTATATGCTCGGCTTGGCGGTCCTAAGCCTTCTTGTCAGTCTTGCCGTAGAGTATAAGGAGCTTCTCAAGAAGGAGGATCCTCTCTCCCTGTTCGGGGAGAAGGAACCGGAGGAGGCTAACGCCGATAAGGAGTCAACGGTGTTTCCCATTGGGCTTGGCATCTACTTGGTCTCTACCATCGCCGTAGTTCTCGTGCTGGAGCAGCTGCTTGAGCTGCCTATGGTGCTGATCACCTGTCTGGCAGCCGTGCTCTTTCCGCTGGGCTGGTGTCTGGCCAAAGGGGCTTTTGCAACCTACCGTCAAGGACTGGCGAATCATCTTACGGTGACGCTGCCCGCTTTGCAGAAGGAGATGACGCTGTTTCTTGCCGCCGGATTCTTCAGCGGTTCGATCGGTGCGACCGGGTTCGGAGATTACATCCCTGCCATTTTGTCTTTTATTCCTTTGCCGGTTTCGGTATCCTTCTCGATCCTGACGGTGGTTCTCATCATGGCTACATCGATGATAGGGCTTCATCCGATCGTGCTGATTACCATTTTCGCCACTGGGATCGATCCCGCATCCGTTCAGATCAGTCCGCAGGAGCTGGCTGTCCTTTTGCTGGGGAGCTGGGGCTTATCGAATACCATCTCTCCGGCTTCAGCCGTCAATAATTTGCTGGCGGGTTTGTTTCAGAAGCAGGTGCATGAGCTGGCCGTGCCGAACTACAAATATGCTGCAGCGATGGCGGTCGTACTGCTGCTCTACCTGATGATCGTCCCGATCTAGCATGCAAAAACGTCCATCCCTACTGAGACTGAGGGACGGACGTTTTTTTTGTCTGGATTAGGCCTTTATTGGAATGGGCGACTTGGCAAGCTTATGGGCAAGTGAACCATATGCTCCATAAACGAAGCGGGGTTGAGGGGCTGCTTCCACGAGGATTGAAACCAGCTGCTGAGTCCGTCAATGCTGCCGCTATAGAACAGAGAGGCCGCACCCATGGCGATCAGAATCGATACCAGATAGGGAAGGTAAATCCGGAAAAGCCTCTTTAGCAGAAACGGGAGGTAGTCAACGCTTTGGTGTCTGTGCAGGGGCAGGGAGAGCACGAACCCGCTGAGTACAAAAAACAACAGCACGGCGGCATGGCCGCTAATCAACAGCTTCACGGGAGACTTAAAGTGGAATAGGAGCTGGAAGAAAGGCGTTAGTGCCAACGGGACCAGAAAGAGATGATGAATGACGACGGTGAGGGCGGCCAAGCCTCGAAGAGAATCCAATTGCTCATACCGGGCGGAGCTTATTCTGTTCAAAACGATCGTACCTCCTGAGAAAAGGAAAATTCCATGGATATAATGATACTTATTGTATCATATAATAGGGTGTTTTTCGATACAAAACGTAATTGATTCTGTTAACGACAAGCCATTGGGATGAAATGACCAAGGAAGTAGTTACAGGTAAGGGGTTTGAAAAAAAATCAGGGCTTTAGTCCCGATTCAATGACTAGAAATTATTTTATAATTGATGAAAAACTAACGACAGATTACGACATTTCCTCAGAACAAACGGGAGTAATGTCGAAAGCCGGCGCCAGGGATCAGGCTTCCCCGGAGTGAAGTTAAAGGAATAGAAGGTTGGGGTTGGCATGAAGACGTTAAGCACACAGGTGATCGAGCTGCTTGCGCTTGGAGAAGCTCCGGGCGGCGGCTATTACATCACGATCGGCGTAACACAGCAGGATGAGCAGGCCTCGTATACGATGGACATTGATGAATTCACGTATGTCCGTTTGGCCGGACTCCCGCCGCTGAATGGAGCGAGGGTTCGAATTTCTCCGTATCCCAAATGGAACCCGTATCGCACGACCTATTATTGCGCTCTTACCTGGATGACGAATGATACACGGGTGAAGCTGGATTTCGAATGCAGCGAACGGTTTATTGCCCAGCTCGAGCGCCTTAGGCATATGTCGCCTCCATACCTTCCCGACGAAGGAATGAGGACTGAGCAAGAGGACCGGGAGGAAGAGCATACCGAAGCGCGGCATGCAAGACGCGTTCCAGCCCGCAAAGCAAGAGCAGCCCTTCGGCTGTTGATCATCAGCGCGCTGCTGGTGATCGTATGCTTCCGCTTGGAAGCCGGCTGGCTGACGGAAGGCGCGATGGCCCTTAGCGGCCACTTCGGCCACAAGGCGGTGGAACCTGTCCGGGATCCTGCCGAGGAGGCGTCTCCGCAGACGGTTGCCATGCCAGCCTTGAGCGGGAACCCAAGCGATGCTCTTGTAAGTCAAGCGGTGCACGCCGTCGCCGCACCGGACCAGCGGCAGCAGCGGGAGGAGCCCGCACCGCCTTCACCGCCTGCTGCAGCTCCTAAGGAGTATGAGGTCATTACAATTGATGAGGGGCACGGTCTTTACGGGCTGCCTAAGGGGTATGTGGCCTTATCGTTCGATGACGGGCCCTCGCAATATACGAAGCGAATTATCGATATTTTGAAAGAGAACAACGTGGCGGCAACCTTTCTGTTCGTCGGCAAGAATGTCGTACGCAATCCCGATGCCGTTACCTACGCGAACGAGCAGGGCATGTCGATCGGCAATCATTCTTGGGATCATAGTGTTCTTACGAAGGCAGCTCCTGAAGAGCGGATAACCAATATAACGAAAACGAACAAGGCGCTGGAGGCACTTACTCATACACCGGTGACCCTGTTTCGACCGCCGTACGGCGCGGTGGATCAGCAGCTTAAGACAAACGTCAAGGAGCTGCCGATGAAGCTTCTCATGTGGAATCGGGACCCCGAGGACTGGCACGCCAAGAAGCCGGAGGATATCGTTCGATATTTCCGGGAGGTGGATTCGTCCGGGGGCGTATACGTAATGCATGAGGATAAGGTGACGGTTGAAGCGCTGCCGGAGATTATTGAGGTACTCAAAGGGAATCATTTAAAATTCGTAATTTTTCATTAAACGTATGCAAAGGCGTGCTCCATTCGGGGCACGTCCTTTTTTTTTTCATAAAAGAAGCAAAGCCCAGCCCACTTAGGGAGCTGAGCTTTCCCAAACTTTCCGAGCGGGAAATGACAGTTCGCATGCGTGCGGACAGCTTACAGTGACTCGCGAATGATTTTTTTGTAATGCAGCACGGAAAGGAAGCCGAAGATGGAGTACAGCACCGTGTACAGGGCCATCACAATGGCCATCGGCGCCCAAAGCTCCGTACCGAACAGAAACCAGCCGGATTGTACCGCAAAGTAGCTGTGTACCAAGCCGACGACGAGCGGTATGCCGAAGCTGAACAGCTGCTTGGCCCGGATTCCGCCGAGCAGGTCGCTCTGCGTGAAGCCGAGCTTGCGCAGGATCGTATAGGACGGCTTCTCGTCCTCGCTTTCTTCCATCTGCTTGAAATACAAAATGCAGCCGGAGGTGACCAGGAAGGCCAGGCCTAGGAACCCCACGATGAACATGATCAGCCCCATATTCTGCTTCTGGGTGTTGCTGATATCGAGCCGGGAATCATAATCACGGTTCTTGGCGAACCCCATGTCGTGAAACAGCACATTGGCCGCTTCAAGCTCCTCCGGATGGATCAGATCGACACCGATATAAAGCGATGACTTCTTCTGAATGGATGGATCCAGCTCCTTGCGGAGCCGCTCGAATACCGATGAATCGACGATCGCAATCGGCTGGCCGCCGTCGGAAAAATACCGCGGAAGAACATAATTTTTCTTCAGGCCAAGGTAGCTCAGCTGCATCGGAGTCTGACCGATGGACAGCTCGATCGTGCCGGTAGACTTTAAGGGCAGAAACTTCTGAAGCAGATCGTTATACCCTGTGAAGAGCACCTGGTCGGCAGGTAAATTCCCTAAGCCCGCAGCGGTATCGGTAATAACAGGGATCGTTAATTTTGCCGGATCCAGTAGAAGTCCCTCAACACGCGATTCCATAATGTCCGATATATTGACGTGAGCTCTCAATACGTCAATTTGGGTAGTGCGATGCTCAAGTCCCTTCGCTTTAAGCGATTCGGTGAATCGCTCTGCATCATCAGGCTGCGTAAAGGCGAAGTGGGCGGGGACCGATTGCTCGGCGATTTTCTCGGCGGAATAGTACGAGATGTAGCTGAGCGATAACAGCCCGATGGCCAGAGCGGACACGGTGGTAATGACGGTTAGCAGCAGCGCGTTCGACTTCATGCGGAACATGATCGAAGAGAGGGACAGCACCTCCCGTACCGTCAGGTAGCCGTTCTTGCTTCTCCGAGCCAGCTGAAACAGAAGCAGCACGGAGCCTTTATAGAACAAGTACGTGCCGATAATGACCGAAGCCAGAATGAATACCATGGCCGAGAAGAGTTCCGTCGTAGAGACGAAGGCTCCGCCGAACAGCTTCGACGATACATAGTAGCCAAGCAGGATCAACGCCAGTCCGGCCGCCCCCATCACCGCTTCAGCCACGGTCATCCGGTTCACTTGGTCCTCAGTGGAGGAGCGGAAGCGGAATAGCGACAGGATGCTCTGGCGCCGGATGAAAATGTAGTTGACCAGCATGATGAGAAGGTAGATGGCTGTAAACACGATCAACGTTTGCACCAAGGCCTGCATGGAGAAATGCAGGGTTGCGATGCCATTCACCCCGGTGATTTTGAATAAAATCATCAGGATCAGCTTGGATACGGAGAAGCCGATAAAGGTGCCGACGGCGAGCGAGCCGAAATACAGCATGCCGTTCTCCGCACTAAGGATGCGAAAGATCGTGTTCTTCGTCATCCCGATGAGCTGGAGCAGGCCGATTTCCTTACTCCGGCGTTTGACGAAGATGTTATTGGCGTACAGATTGAACACGCCTACGATCGCTACAAGCAGGATGGAGGCCGCGCGGATGGAGGCGGCGCCCTTCACGCTGCCCTTGGTCTCATCCAAGGCAGGGTCATATTGCAGCGTAACGAAGGCGAAATACAGCGCGACACTAAAGATTAGGGCGAACACGTAAAGATAATAATGCTTAAGGTTGGACTTCAGATTTTGAAAAATCAAATGCTTACTGCTCATCCTGCACCCCGCCTAACACGCCCTGGGTTTTCATGATGTCCTGGAAGAACGCCTGCCGGGTCTCCTGCCCCCGATACAGCTGCGTATAGATGTACCCGTCCTTAATGAAAATAACTCGGCTGCTGTAGCTCGCCGCCACCGGGTCATGCGTCACCATCACAATCGTGGCCTTTCGCTGTACGTTCATGCCGCTCAGCTTATTCAGCAGATCGGAGGCGGATTTGGAATCCAGCGCTCCCGTCGGCTCATCGGCGAAGATGAGGCTCGGCTCATGGACGAAGGCTCTTGCTGCCGAGGTCCGCTGCTTCTGTCCGCCGGAAATCTCGTTCGGATATTTATCCTTCACCTCATAGATACCAAGCTCCTTGGCTACCGCCTGGAACTTTTGTTCAGCCTCCTGCTTCGGCACTTTGGCGACCGAGAGCGGAAGCAGCACATTTTCCTTCACGGTTAACGTATCAAGAAGATTGTAATCCTGGAAAATAAACCCCAGATGCTGTTTTCGGAATTCCGCGAGCTGCTTTTCCTTCATCCCGGTAATTTCCCGTCCCTCAATCCGGATGGAGCCCCCGCTGACCGTATCGATCGAGGAGAGCACGTTGAGCAGGGTCGTCTTCCCGGAACCGGACGCGCCCATAATGCTGACAAATTCCCCTTCCGCAATGCTCAAATCAAGGCCCTTCAGCACTTCCTGCTTATTGAACTTATTCCCGTAGGTCTTATGAATTTTCACAGCCTCTAAGATGCTTGGCATGGTTTTCTTCACTCCTTTTGTTTCTTCTCGCCTTATTATAGAAAAAGCAGCCGTCCGTTTCCTTCGATCGGCCTAACAAAAGAGAAGGGCATGTGACAAAGCTGTCACATGCCTGTGATACGAGTGAAGTCGTTACGTCTCGGGAAGGTAAGAGTGAAGGTTGAACCGGCCTTCAGCTCGGACTGAACGTCGATATGGATCTGCAGCGCATGCGCCGCTTTCCGGGCTAAGTACAATCCCATTCCGGTAGCGGCACTATCCGCATGATGGCCTGTGGAAGTAAAACCGCGATCGAACAGGCGGGGCATGTCCTTCGGATCAATGCCGCGGCCGCGGTCCTTGACCGAAAGCCGTACATGCCCGCTTTCCCTAAAGCTTGTTACCGTAATGTCGGAAGCCGGGTCACTGTACTTTACGGCATTCGTCAGCAGCTGCCTAAGGATGAAAGCCAGCCATTTCGCATCGCTAAGCACTTCGTTCACCTCCAGCTCGATGTCAAAGCCGATGCCCTTTTGGATGCACCAGGTTTGCAGTGTCTTGAGCTCCATGAACAGCAGGGCTTCCAGGTCGATCTTCTCGATCAACAAGTCGTTCTCCATAAAAGGAAGCCGCTTCTGATGCAGCTGCTGATCCAGCAGCAGGTGGATGCGAAGCCACTCATAGGTCAGCGGCGCCTTCAAGGCTTCGTCGCTCAATCGGTCGATCATGAGGCGCATGGCGGTCAATGGCGTCTTCACCTCGTGGATCCAGGAGAGCAGCTCGTCCTTCTCCTGCTCCAGCAGGGTAAAACGGTGTGAGGCGGAGCGCTCCAGCTGGTTCGTCTGGTCCGTCAAGCTGCTCTCCACGATCCGCTCGAACGGGCTCTGGGCTGCTGTGCCTAAGCCAGCTAGGCCGATATGGGGGTCCCATTCTTCCAGCTGCCGGTAGAACCGGGTCTCCCGGTGATAACGGTACACCGTGAAGCCGACAAAGAGGAGCGTCGATAGAAACACGATATAGAGCATGGAGGCGAAAGGGAGCGTCGTATCGACGTAAGCAATCACGAGGAGGAGCAGCTGGAGGAAGATGAAGAACAGGAACCAGCTGCGCCTTTCGGCGATAAATTTGCTAACCATGGGCGGAGCCCGCCTCTTCCGTCGCCATATAGCCCTGTCCCACCTTGGTCTCGATAAACCGTCCGAGCCCCAGCTCGTCGAGCTTCTTCCGAAGCCGGTTGACATTCACCGTTAACGTATTGTCACTCACGAAGCGCTGGTCGTCCCACAGCCGGGTGATGATGTCTTCGCGGCTGACGATTTTGTTCTTATGCTCGATCAGCAGCTTGAGGATGTACAGCTCGTTCTTCGTGAGCTCGACCGTCCCGGCCTCATTCGTGACGGCATTGCTCTCGAAATCTATCGCCGCTCCGCACCAGGTCCGGAGTTTCACCGGCTCACTGCTATAATTATGGACACGCCGGAGCATCGCTTGAATTTTGGCGATGAGCACCTCGAAGTGGAAGGGCTTCTGTATGAAATCATCCGCTCCCAGCTGCATCGACATGACCATGTCCGTCGGGTGATCGCGCGAGGAGAGGAAAACGATCGGCACGTTGGAATGAGCCCGAATCTGACGGCACCAATGAAAGCCGTCGAACTTCGGCAGCTGAATATCAATGATGACCAAGTCCGGCTGCACGAGGGTGAATTGCTCCAATATTTTGCCGAAATCGGTAACTCCGTGAACCTCGTAAGCCCACTGGCTCAGCCGTTCCTTGATCTCGTGGAACAAGGTGGCGTCATCTTCAATCAACAACAGCTTGAACAAGGCAGATCACCACACTTTACTTTGCTTATCTCTATGCCTCTATTCTAATAGAAAACAAATAAATTAGAAAATGAACCCATTTTGTATTAGAATAAGCAGAAAACCTTAGGAGGACGATCCATCCGTGTCTATGCTGCCAAACTGCCCTAAATGCAATTCCCCCTATACCTACGAGGACGGAAGTCTCTACGTGTGCCCGGAGTGCGCTCATGAATGGAGCGGCTCTCCAGAAGGAGAGAACGAGCAGGGCTCCGATCAGCCGGTCGTGAAGGATGCGAACGGCAATCTCCTGCAGGATGGCGATACTGTAACGGTCATCAAGGATCTGAAGGTAAAGGGAAGCTCCTCGGTATTGAAGGTGGGCACCAAGGTGAAGAACATTCGTTTGGTGGATGGCGATCACAATATTGACTGCAAGATCGATGGCTTCGGAGCGATGAAGCTGAAATCCGAATTTGTGAAAAAATCGAGCTAGGCTGCACGCATGAACAAAACGGACCGGTTGTTAGCGATTATCCTGGAGCTTCAACGGAAAGGACTTATGCGGGCGGAGGACCTGGCCGCGAGCCTGGAAATCAGCACAAGGACGATCTATCGCGATATTCAGGCCTTATGTGAAGCAGGTGTTCCGGTAGTGGGGGCCCCCGGAATGGGATATTCTCTGATGGAGGGATATTTCCTGCCCCCGGTGAGCTTTACGCCGGAGGAAGCGGTGGCCTTGCTGCTCGGGACGGATTTTATCGAGATGAGGTTCGACTCCGACTGGGGCTCGAAAGCCTCCAGCGCAAGGGGGAAGATCGAGGCGACCCTGCCGGAGGGTATACGGGCAGAGGCATCCCGCGCTCGGAAGACCACGAGACTGTTGAACTCGGGAGAGGCACGGGTCACCGGGCAAGAGAAACGGCACCTGGAGGTGCTTCGCCGGGCGATATTGGAGAAACGAAAGGTAAGGCTCGATTATTCGAAGGGCGTGCCCGGGTCTGATGGAGAACGCAACAGTGTCCGCGATGTGGCCCCTTATGGCCTTGCTCTTGTCCAGCACGCCTGGATGCTCGTTGCCCACTGCGATTTGCGGCAGGAGCTCCGTCATTTTCGCTTGTCGCGCATACGAGACCTTACGCTTCTGGAGACCTCGTTCGAGCTTCCGGCGGACTTCCGGTTGGAGGAGTACAAGCCGCGGGACGATCGACACACGATCGTACGGATCCTGGCCGACCCGGATATTGCGGAGAGAATCAGGGAGTCGGGCTACTTTTTCATCGAGGGGTTTGCAGATCGTGAGGATGGCCTTGAGGTAACGCTTCGCGTCAGAGAGCTGGGCGACGTGCTGCAGTGGATGCTCGGCTGGGGGGCGAAAGCGGTGGTTCTTGAGCCGGAAGAGCTGAGGAGCCGGATACGTGAAGAGGCCCAAAACATGTGGAAACGCTACTGACATACTGTTGTCAGTAGCGTTTCTGTATAATGGGTCTATCCATTAGCAAAGGGAGCTGGCAAACGTTATGAAAACATCGAAAATCTTAGAGAGTATGGAACAGCTGACAAAGCATTATGAAGAAGAGCTTAGCCCGCTGAGCATGGAGCGGCTGACGCGGCAGCCGAGCGAGCAGGAATGGTCACTGGGGCAAATGGTTCAGCACCTGATCAACAGCGCCTTGTTCATGCAGCTTCGCAATGCCGAGCGGTGCATCATGGCGGATGAGGGAACGGTGACGGCAGGGGAGAAAACTGAGCCGGGGACAGCGATCTTCGAGCTGGGAGGCTTTCCGCCGGCCCGTATTCAAGTCGCGCCGTCCCCGCAGTATACCCCCGGGCAGCCGGAAAGCAAGGAGCAGCTGATCGGGGGGCTGAACAAGGTGCTGACCCGGATGAAGGAGCTCGCACCGGCCTTGGACGGTGCACCGGAAGGGGTGCAGGCGGCTCATCCTCGCCTAGGGGCGCTCAATGCCCGGGAATGGTTCGAGCTGGTGGAAATGCATTACCGGCATCATTTGATGCAGAAGGACCGGTTGATTAAGGAGCTGTAAAGATAAAGCAGTGCTGGCTTGGCCCCCATGGGGCCGCTTTTTTTGTTAAAATAGCGGCTTAATGGCTCATTCCCGGAACGAAAGAAGGACCTCTTCCGCCGCCCGTAACCCGGACTGCACGGCTCCCTCCATGTACATGCGCCATTCGGTGGCGGTTTCCGTTCCAGCCCAGTGAAGAGGACCGATCGGCTGCAGCAGTGCCGGACCGAATTGCGTCAGCACGCCGGGAGCAAGGTGGGCCGAATAGCCGCCGCGGGCCCAAGGGTCCGAGAGCCAGTCCCACTCGTGGACGGCTGCAGGCTGCAAAGCCTCAGTGCCAAAGGCACGGGCAACACTCTGGAGCACCTTTGCGTGCCGTTCTTGCGGCTTCAGAAGTCCCAAAGAGCGTGCGTTGGTACCTGTGGCGATCGCGGATAGCACGCCCCGCGGCTGCCCCGGCGCCGTGCTGTCTAACGTCGTAGTAACCGGTCCCCGATCCAGGTAAGCCTTCCCGTTCCATCCGTTGTTCCGCCAGAAGGGCTTGTTGTATACCAGGATGAATTTTAGAGCAGCCCCCTGACCGACCCGCTGGGTGAATTGGTCCCGCAGGAAGGGCAGCGCCGGCTCGTAGTGAATCCTTGCGGTGAAGGCAGGAGGCATGGCCAAAATCACTTTGCGCCCTACCCACTTCTCTTGGTCCGTAAAGACCGTGACGGCATCCGCTTGCCACGCAATGGTTCGAACCCGCTCGTTCAGCTTGACTGAATCCCCAAGCGTTGCGGCCATCTGCTGCGGAAGTGTCTGGGAACCGCCGAGCATCCAAAATTCCTCAGCAGAGAAGAGCCCCTTGAAGCTGCCGCTGCATGACAGCGACCAGGCGAGATCCAGCAAGGAGAACTCACTTAAATCTCCGCACAGGCCTTCCTCGGCAATTACCCGGAACAGGGCCTTCCCGTAACGGGTGAACATGGACGTCTCCAGCCAGGACTGAACCGTTCGGGCATCCAGAGAGGAGGCCTGCTTTGAGCTCCACGGCGCACAATTGTCGATGTGCCCGCTTAGCTGCTCCAGTCTTTTTTGCATACGGTAAAAGTCGAATAAGGAAGGAAGCGGCAGAGGATGGATGCCGGAGCGTGCCGCTTTTCTCCTGCCGAGCAGCTCGTAAAATGTTTTTCCATCGGTATACGTGGGGGTTGTCGGGATATGGAACTGCTGTAACAGGCTCATGATCCTGGGCTGCGCGGATGATACCCACTGGGCGCCGTAATCGATCACAACCCCGTCAGCTACCGTGCTGTACATTCTTCCCCCAACCCGGTCTCGGGCCTCCAGCACGATGCAGGCAGCACCTCGTCTCTTGATCTCCATGGCGGCAGTTAGGCCCGCCAGACCTGCCCCAATAATGATGACATCCGTATCATATGGACCTGTCAAAGAAACTCCCCCAGATAAGCTTGATCGACACGCTTCCTTATCTCTTCCCAAAACAATCCGGTTATAATCAAGGAGAATCCCTTGCCGCGGATATTCGCAGAATAATATAGGGATGTTTTAAGAGGTTTTTTCCAAATATTCCCCCCTATGAGAAGCCGCGGCTTCCTTGCTATACTCTAACATGTATAATTAGAAAGGATGGGGAAAGCATCATGAGCAGTCAGTCACCTAAGACAACCCCTGAGCATAAGAAGAACGGGAGCAAGGAGCGGTTTTCTTCCTCAGGCTTCATACTGGCCGCGATCGGAAGCTCAGTCGGTCTGGGGAATTTGTGGAAGTTTCCTTATATTACGGGTAAGCACGGAGGAGCAGCGTTTTTCCTGCTTTTCATTATTTGCCTGGTTATCGTCGGATTACCGATTCTGCTCGCAGAGATGGCGATCGGACGGGGCGGCCGAGGGAATGCCTCAAGTTCGTTATTCAATCTGTCGGGGAAAAAATATTGGAGCTTCTTCGGCTTTCTATCGGTTCTCACGGCCTTCCTAATCATGTCTTATTATGCCGTGGTAGCAGGCTGGACCCTTCATTACACCGTTCAATCGTTCTCAGGCATTCTTATGAAGCCGGGTCTTGATTACAAGAGCGTGTTTACCGGCTTCGCTTCAGGATACATGCCGATCTTCTGGCAGGCCGTCGTGATGCTGGTCAGCGGATGGGTCATCGCGAGAGGCGTGTCGGGAGGGATCGAGAAGTTTAACAAGATTTTGATTCCCGGCTTCCTGATCATCCTGCTGATCCTGCTGACTCGGTCGCTCACGCTTCCCGGCGCGATGGAGGGCGTCCGGTTTTTCTTGAAGCCGGATTTCGCCAAGCTGGATGCCGAATCGATGCTGATCGCGCTAGGGCATGCGTTCTTCTCCCTGTCTCTCGGGATGGGCTGTATGCTGACGTACGGATCCTACGTTGACAAAAAACAATCGCTCGGCACGGCGACCATCGCCATCGGGCTCGGGGATTTGGTCTACGCCTTCATCGCCGGACTCGTCATTTTTCCTACCGTGTTCTCCTACGGTCTTCAGCCGAGCGAAGGCGTCGGTTTGGCGTTTATGGCGCTCCCTGCAGCATTCACGCAGATGCCCTTCGGAGCAATGTTCGGCGGCCTGTTCTTCCTGCTGCTGGCCATTGCCGCACTAACCTCAGCCGTATCGATTCTGGAGGTCCCCGTGGCCTTTGCGATGCATAAATGGAGCTGGAGCCGAAAGAAAGCGGCGGTTGTCGTTTCCCTAGTGTGCTTCTTCGTAGGGATTCCGGCGGCACTGTCCGTCGGTGGGGTGCTGGGCTCATTCCAGCCGGGAGGCAAGACCATTTTTGACTGGGTTGACTATGTGACTGCGTATGTTTTGATGCCTGTAGGCGGCTTGGTTGTCACGCTGTTCACAGGTTACGCCTGGAAGAAAGCCGGTGAAGAGGTCGGCTTGTCCGGCTTCTGGTACCGAACATGGATGATATTGCTCCGACTGGTCGTGCCTGTTCTCATTGTGCTGGTGTTTCTCTATTCGGTCGGACTGTTAAAGGTATAGCCGCACAACGAAAGCTGCCCTGATGTAGGATCAGGGTGGCTTTTTTGCCTATAATCGCATCACCCAGGGTTATCGTGAAAGCACCTGACACTTTGAAGGACGTGGAGAAGGTCAATATCGGATAGGCATTACAGGCGAGATTCACGTGTACGCAGAGCGGGAATCCATGTATAATAATTTTTAGCGTTTGAAATTATTTACGGATTAAGGAGCAACCTTACGATGACAAGCCTTGTTACGGTGATCGGGACGATTTTCGTCGATTGCAAAGGTTTCGCAAATGAAAATTATAATGCGCTGGGCCGCAATTTGGGCAGCGTTCAGTTCGTTCATGGCGGCGTAGGCCGCAATGTGGTCGAGAATTTGGCCAATTTGCAGCTGCCGGCTGCATTTGTATCGACGGTGGATGATTCGGGCCTGGGAGAGGAAATCCAGAAGCGCCTTACGAGCGCAGGGGTATCGACGCAATTTCTGCTTCGCACGCCGAAGGAAGGCATGGGCATGTGGCTGGCCGTGCTGAACGAGAAGGGGGATCTGATGGGCTCCATCTCGCAGATGCCGAATCTGACGACTATGCAGAACCTCGTGCTGCAGCGCAGCGAGGAAATCGTGAAGAGCTCGTCGCATCTGGTGCTGGAGGTTGACCTGAATGAGCAAATCTCGCGGCGCTTGCTGGAGGAAGCGAAGCAGTGGAAGAAGCCGGTGTACGGCATCCCGGGCAACCTGGATGTGGTGCTGAAGCATCCGGACCTGCTGCAGGCGCTGGAATGCTTCATCTGCAACGACGTCGAGGCGGAGAAGCTGGTCAGCAGCGAGCTCGGAAGCATGGATATTCAAGCAAAGATCGAAGCGATGGTGAAGTACGTGGATGCGAACGGGCTGCAATCCATGGTCATCACGTTGGGGGCCGAGGGCTCGATCTATTATGATCCGCGGACCCAGCAGTCGGGCTATCAGCCGGTCTTCCCGGTACGGCTTGTGGACAGCAGCGGGGCGGGAGATGCGTATTTCTCCGGCACGGTGATGGGTTTGGTGCGCGGCTTGCCGCTGAGCCAGGCGGTTGTATGCGGCACGAAGGTGGCAGGCTGGACGATCGAGTCGAAGGAGAACAACTGCCCGGACCTGCGCGAGAAGATGCAGCATGACGAGGTGTTCCAGCAGCTGCTTGTGAAGGGCTGAGCAGGAAGGGGAAATGGTGAAAGCTGCGAAAGTGCAGCAATTTACGACCCCAAACCAGGTTGAGAATAGGATTTGTGATAAAACGCATCTTTCAGATCGTACAATGGCTGAAAATGGGCAATTGGTCTCGAAAAGCTGTATATTCGCAGAAATCCGTTCAGTTTTAATGAGGAATCAAGAATAAAGTTGCATTTCTGCAGAAAAATGCTGCGCCACAAAGAATTGAAGATAACCGGCCACTGGCCGGTTATTTTCTTCTGTTTTTTCACTTGCCGGTCAGCCGGAGATACGTTTCCTTGTCACAGATGACGAACAACCGTGCGTCAGGAGGCATCCTTTCCTGCAGTCTTCGATTAATGTTCAGATCGGAGCCGTCGGAGACCAGCGTTGCCCCCTGGCTAAGGAGATCTTCAAAGGCATCACGGAAGGTAATCCAGCGTTTGTCATAAGGAATTTCGTAAAGATCATCCCCGTCGTTACGCGTTAACAGCTGAGAAAAGAGTCTAGAGGTCCCCGGACTGAAGGCTGACCGGACGGCGAGCTGTGAGATTGTCTCACCGGCAAAAATAAAATCGTCTATCTGGATATGCTCAAAATTCGGCAGATGGTCCTTGTTTTGAATCTCTACCACAGTATAGACATGCTTGAAGCATCGTTCGATCGTCGTTGCGATCAATAAAGCCTTGCCGTCGATGAAGGAGGTGTCCTGCAGGACGTGCTGGTTCACCGTTATATTCATCGAGAAGATGAACACAGCCCGGGCTTTACCGAGGTTGGCCATCTGCAGTGTTTCTTCCTTCACAGGATTTCCTTGAATGTAGTGCACCTTTTCGTGCTCGATCGGGGATTTCTCGAGTGTATCGATCAACACGATCTCCGCGGCAGGGTCTGTGCGAAGAATCTCCTTAATAGCGTGTTCCGCATGCTTGCTCCAATCGATCATGACGAAATGATTCTCTCCGGTATAGCGCAACTTTCCCTCCTCCTTTTTCCTTTGATAAAGAAACAATGCATCAATAAATTTGCTAATGGTTACCGAGATGAGTCCGATGCCGAAGATATAAATCAGCATGCCGAGGACTTTGCCAAGCACGGTTTTGGGAGCGAAATCGCCATAGCCGACAGTCGTTACCGTAGTCATTACCCACCAGAGGCCATTGAACCAGCTGCCGAAATTGTCCGGTTCCAAGAGGTAGGCGGCTAGGGAGCTGCAGGCAATGAAAACCGCGGCCAAGGTAAAGATAAATCGGTTGTTCATCCGTACGATCTGCAGAAAGAATTTAATAAAGAACAGCAATGTCGTCGCCCCCTTGGCACTGGAAAGGTGGAATGTTGCCTACCATTATAGCACAGTCAAAGTGAAATTATGGAAGCGTATAACTTCCTTAGCAGCTTCACAGAAGTGTCATGTAAATTTACATTACAGAATTGTTGAAAAAGGACCCATTTCCTAATATAGTGAATATAGCACTATATTATTTACCATTAACTAATTACATAGGGGGCATTTTTTCATGAAAAAGGGTTTCACGGTACTAACCAGCATTGCTTTGTCTATTGCCTTGCTGGCGGGATGTGGAAGCACGCCTGACAAGCCTGCGGCTACAGGAACGGGAACAGGTTCAGGCGGCGCCGCTTCCTCGGCAGCGAAGTTTAAGGTGGGTATGGTTACCGATGCCGGTACGATCGATGACAAATCGTTTAACCAAGGCACTTGGGAAGGCGTTAAGAAAGCCAGCACGGAGCTGAAGCTGGAAAGCAAATATTTGAAGCCAGCCGGTACGACGGAGGCGGACTACACGAAGGAAATCGGCAACCTGTACGATGCGGGCTTTAAGTTCATCGTGACACCGGGCTTCAAGTTTGAAACGGCGATTTTTAAATCCCAGGACAAGTACAAGGATGCAAAGTTCGTTCTGATTGACGGAGCTCCGCACAACGGGGATTCCAAAGCGGTCGTGAAAGAGAACACGGTTTCCATTTTCTTTGCAGAGCATGAGTCCGGCTTCCTGGCGGGAGTCGCTGCAGCGGTTCAGCTGAAGGAAGGCCAAGCGGGCTTCATCGGCGGCATGAGCATTCCTCCGGTACAGAAGTTCAACTGGGGCTTCCAGCAGGGCGTGAACTATGCCAATGAGAAGCTGGGCACGAAGGTAACGATGAAATCTGAGAACGTGGTGTATCAAGGGTCCTTTGACAACGTAGCGGCCGGCGGACAATTGGCTGCCCAAATGTTCGACCGTGGTGTCAACGTGATCTTCGCAGCGGCCGGCGGCGTAGGCGTAGGCGCCATCAACGAGGCGAAAGCCCGCACAACCGCAGGCAAAACGGCCTGGATCGTAGGCGTTGACGTGGATCAGTACAAGGACGGCGTATACCAAGGCGAGAAGTCCGTTATTCTGACCTCCGCTATGAAGAAAATCGACCAAGCTGCATACGACATGATTAAAGCGGAAACCGAAGGGAAATTCCCGGGCGGCAAGACGCTGACTTTTGACGCTAAGAACAATGGAGTAGGTATTCCTGACAAGAACCCGAATCTGAGCGAGGAAACAGTGAAGAAGGTTGCCGAAACCTTCAATAAGCTGAAATCCGGCGAGATTAAGGTTGCTGCAGAGCAAGGCTCCTTGATTAAGTAAGCAGAACGTACAAAAGAGACGGAACGAACGGTTTCCGTCTTTTTTTATGTAATAGGGAGGAGTGACAGGATGGAGTATGTGATCGAAATGCTGGAGATTCGCAAAGAGTTTCCCGGTATCGTGGCTAACGACGACATTACGCTTTGCCTGCGTCAAGGAGAAATTCATGCCCTGCTGGGTGAGAACGGAGCGGGCAAGTCAACGCTGATGAGCATTCTGTTCGGGATGTATCAGCCGGATCGGGGCATGATTCGCGTGCGAGGCAAGGAGGTACGTATTGCCAATCCGAACGTGGCGGGGGAGCTCGGGATCGGGATGGTGCATCAGCATTTCAAGCTGGTGGAAAATTTCACGGTGGCGGAGAATATCGTCCTAGGAATGGAAACACGTAAAGGTGTGATGCTGGATGTGCGAACGGCAGCTAAACGGATCGAGGAGTTATCCAAGCGGTATGGACTGAATGTGGATCCCTATGCAAAGATTGAAGATATATCGGTAGGTATGCAGCAGCGCGTGGAAATTCTTAAGATGCTGTACCGCGATGCGGAGGTGCTCATCTTCGACGAGCCGACAGCGGTGCTGACTCCTCAGGAAATTGAGGATCTGCAGGAGATTATGATGGGACTGATTGCCGAGGGCAAATCGATCATTCTCATTACGCATAAGCTAAAGGAAATTAAGGCGGTTGCGGATCGATGCACGGTCATCCGCCGCGGCCGGACGATCGGAACGGTGGATGTAACGGGAACCGATCAGGCGAAGATGGCGGAGATGATGGTCGGCCGCGAGGTCACCTTCAAGGTACAGAAAAAAGAGAGCGTTCCCACTCGTTCCGTACTGCAGGTGGAGACGCTTGTCGTGAACAATAACAAGAAGGTGCAGGCACTCAAGGGGGTATCGCTTGAGGTGCGCGCCGGGGAAATCGTGGGCATCGCCGGGGTCGACGGCAACGGACAAACGGAGCTGATCGAAGCGATTACGGGGCTTCGGCGGGCGGAGTCGGGCAGCGTCAAGCTGAACGGCAGGGACATTACGGGGCTGACCATCCGAGAGCGGATCGCAGGAGGCATCGGGCATATTCCGGAGGACCGGCAGAAGCGGGGACTCGTCTTGGACTATACGCTGGAGGAGAACATGATTCTGGAAGTATATCATCAGGAGCCTTATGCGAAGAGGGGCCTCTTGAACTGGAGGGCGATCCGCGAGCACGCAGAGCGAATTATCCGCAGCTTCGACGTCCGCTCCGGGACCGGGGCCGTTTCGGAGGTCCGGTCGCTGTCCGGGGGCAACCAGCAGAAAGCGATTATCGGGCGGGAGATGGAGCTCGACCCGGATCTGCTGATCGCGGTTCAGCCTACACGCGGGTTGGATGTCGGCTCCATTGAATACATTCACAAGCGGCTGATTGAGCATCGCGACAAAGGCAAGGCGGTACTGCTTGTCTCGCTGGAGCTCGATGAGGTACTGAATCTTTCGGATCGCATCGCGGTCATGAATAACGGCGAGATTGTCGGAGTCGTCGAAGCAGCCAAAACAGACGAGCAAGAGCTTGGTCTTCTGATCGCCGGCTATGCGAAGGAGGAGGGAATCGCATGAACACCACTGTCAAATCACTGCTGGCCGTTCTGATGGGCCTCCTGGCGGGCGCTTTGCTGATGGCCGTCACGGGGCATAATCCTTTCCTCGGCTACAAGTTTCTTGTTGAGGGGGGCTTGAAGAATCCGGAGCGGATCGGCAATACACTGGCAACCGCTACGCCGCTCATTTTAACCGGCTTGTCCGTGGCTTTTGCCTTTCGAACGGGCCTCTTCAATATCGGGGTAGCAGGCCAAATGCTGTTCGGCGGCTTCTGCGCTACGGCGGTAGGGCTGACTGCAGATCTGCCGCGGGCGCTGCTCCTTCTCGTGATGATTCTCGCCGGGTTTCTGGGAGGCGCTCTGTGGGCGGTTCTGCCCGGCATTCTGAAGGCCAGGTTCAATGTACATGAGGTCGTGTCTACGATCATGATGAACTGGATTGCCTACTGGACAGTGTATTACGCTGTACCGGGGTACTTTAAGGGAGATTACCTGGAAACGGAATCGAAGAAGCTGCCGGATGCGGCAACGCTTCGCGAGCCGATGCTGAGCGATCTGTTTGACGGCTCGTATATCAACTGGGGCATTCTCATCGCCGTGGTAGCGGTCGTAGCGGTTGCCTTTATCATCAACAAAACGACGCTTGGCTACGAGCTGAAGGCAGTGGGCTTCAACCGCCATGCGGCGGAGTACGCCGGGATCGCCGTAAAGCGAAGCATCGTGCTGTCGATGATCTTGTCGGGCGGGCTGGCCGGCCTTGGGGGAGTGGCGCAGTACGTCGGGAATGCGTCGAGCATTCAGATCGGGATTTTGCCGTCGCAGGGCTTTGATGGCATTGCGGTAGCTCTCCTGGGCGCGAATACACCGCTGGGGGTGCTCGGAGCGGCCGTCTTCTTCGGTCTGCTGTACTCGGGCCGGGGCTTTATGAACGCTATGACGGAAATTCCGCCGGAGATTGCGGATTCGATTATTGCGATTATTATTTATTTTGCGGCAACGAGTATTTTGATCGAGCGGCTGTATCAGAAATGGAAGCAGCGTAAACACACGGCGGTCAGCGCTGGGAAGGGGGAGTCGAAGCATGTGGGCCACTCTTGAGCAAATTTTTCCTTATGCGATCGTATTCACCATCCCGCTGCTGATCACGGCTTTGGGAGCTTTGTTCAGCGAACGGAGCGGGGTTGTAAATATCGGCTTGGACGGTCTTATGATCGTCGGTTCGTTCATGTCAGCCTTTGTGATATTCAAATTGCAGGCCATCTGGCCTGAAGCCTGGTGGGTACTGTGGGTCGGTCTGCTGGCTGCGATGGTGATCGGCATTTTGTTCTCCCTGCTGCACGCGTTCGCAAGCATTAATCTGAGCGCAAATCAGATCATCAGCGGTACGGCGATCAACCTGATTGCCGGCGCCTTGACGGTGTTCCTCGCCCGCAACATGACGGGAAGCGGCAACATCCGGATCACGACAGGCTTCATCCCCGGTGATGTGCCGGGATTATCGGCCATTCCTGTAATCGGGGATTTGGTTTTCTCCAAGACGTATCCGACCACGTGGCTCGTGCTCCTCATCGTAGCGGCCAGCGCCTTCGTGCTGTACAAGACGCCCTTTGGGCTTCGTCTTCGGGCCTGCGGGGAGCATCCTCATGCGGCAGAGGCGGCCGGGATCCGCGTGAAGTCGATGCGGTATGTCGGTGTCATGATCTCCGGCGCGTTCTCCGGATTAGGGGGCGCCATCATTCTGGTGACGTATGCCGGGGAGTTTACCGGGAACGTGGCAGGACTCGGCTTCCTTGCCTTGGCCTCACTCATCTTTGGCCAATGGAAGCCGCTTGGCGTGCTGGCCGCGACTCTGTTCTTCGGCTTCGCCAGCACCATTGCGAACGTATCGCAGGTCATCCCTTCGCTTGCCGTTATTCCTCCGGTGCTGCTGAAGGTATTTCCGTACGTGGTAACGCTGTTGGCGCTCGTCCTGTTCTCCAAGTCCTCCAATGCCCCGAAGGCGGCGGGAGAACCGTTCGATTCAGGCAAAAGGTAACGCTGGATTCGGCACCCGAAAGGGTGCCTATTTTTTGTCCGGACATCGGCAATCGGACCGTCCTCTTATGTATTAGTCGACATCCCTTCTCAGCAGGCACTCGTAACAACTAACAACGGTTCGTCTTGCTCTCCACCTTCTGTGAGATTTGTGCACCCCATTCTGTAAATAGTTGTCAGGCCTCTCCCTCTTTTTACTCTAGTTCATGTTCATTTTTTTTCATTCACTGGCGTTTTTCGGTCTCAGTCGCCTTTCTCCCTCAGAAAACTCTTCCCTTTTTCTTAGTCACCCTTCGGCCGAGCTCTGAATCGATTGTCCAATACGCGCTGCCCCATGATCCTCCATCCCTGCCCCCGACTCTTTCCCTCAGTAGATCTTGGCTCGGACCCCGGGAAATTTTGATCCACGTTCTCTTTACGTTCCACCACCTCCGTTGGCAGCCTCCGCAGCTTCTTCATCATCTATGGGGCGTTTCCCCTCTGAACCAATCGTTGTGCGGAATCCAACGGAATGATAATAGGGGTCTTTTTCGTATGAGGCGATTTTTGTAATATGAGGGGTCATATTTATTTATCTTTTGGTTCTTTAGTGTTGTGCAGAAAAATAAAAATGTATTTGCTATGTATTAGAATAAATCAGCGGTCGATTTCAATTTATGGGTATATAATGAAGCGATCTGATTTAACTATTTGTTATAAATATCTCTTGTAGGCGGGTTCGGTTTGCTGTTTCCAGTTCGACTATTTACGACAAAAATCCTAATAAAATGTTAATTGATTCGACAGAAGCTGCAAGCTTCTTTCCAGCTTTCCACCTTAATAGGAATTTAACATGTGGTTGATACTGCGAAAATATTTATCCTCTACTCTATGACTAGTACCGCAAGTACAAAGGATTCCTAGAACACCGGAAAAGAGGACGTAGCCATGACCGCAGCATATCCTATCATCGCGTCCATTACCGAGCCCGACCAAGTCGCTAAAGCATTGGCCAGCAAGGTGGAGCGGGTGAATCTTATGACAGGGAACATTACGAATCTAAAGCAAATTATCGCTCAGCTGCACGAAGCAGGGAAGAAGGCGTTCGTTCACATCGAGATGGTGAACGGGCTTGGACGGGACGCTTCTTCCATACAATACTTGGCAGAAGTGTTCAAGGCTGACGGCATCGTCACGACAAAGAGCAACGCGGTCGCTGCGGCAAAGCAGGTCGGGATCTGCAGCATCCAGCGAATTTTCGCCATCGATTCCGCAGCGGTGGAAACCGCCATTCGTATGGTGAAGGCAAGCGGCCCCGACGAGGTTGAGCTCATGCCGGGACTGATGCCGCGGGTGATCCGGGATGTGAAGGAACGGATCAAGCAGCCTTTAATCGTGGGCGGGCTGATCCGTCACGAGGAGGAAATCCGGCTGGCTGTGAAGAGCGGCGCCGATTTCGTTTCGATTGGGGACAGCCGGTTTTGGTAAACCGATTCAACTGCATACTTACAGCCTCCGGGTGGAGCCGATGAGAAAACCCAGCGGTCAGTAAAATCAACATACCTTATCTTCGTCGAGGGTGATTTTTCTGCTGCTGGTTTTTTTGTTGCCAAATATCGATGGTGGGGAGAAGACAAGGTGGAGATGACAGCTTATGACGGGTACTGCTTCGACTTAGACGGAACCATTTACCTGGAGGGTCGACTGCTTCCGGATGTACGGCTGGTGCTGTCGGAGCTGCGCAGGCGGAGCAAGGGTGTGATGTTCCTTACCAATACGTCGATCTGGACAAGGCAGGATTGCAAGCGGCGTCTGGAAGCGCTGGGTATTGCGTGCGAGATCCATGAAATCATGTCCGCTGCGTATGCCGCAGGGCAATACTTGAAGGAGAGCGCCCCTGATGCCAAGGTGCTGCTGATAGCCGAATCGGCGATGGGCACCGAATTGCGTGAAGCCGGCATTGGTATGACGCAGGATCCCCTGCTCGCAACCCATGTCCTGGTAGGGATGGACCGCGCTTTCACCTATGAGAAGCTTCATCAGGGAATGAAGGCCGTTCGGCACGGCGCCAAGCTGATGGCGGCGAATCCCGACCCGTGCTGCCCGGTGATAGATGATCTGATTCCCGATACGGGGGCCTTGTTGAAGGCGCTGGAGACGGCAAGCCAGGCCGAAATGGTAACGGTTATCGGCAAGCCCAACCCCTATATGGCGCACAAGGCCTTACAGCAGCTGGGTATCCCCGCAGAGCGCTGCCTCATGATTGGAGACAGGCTCGAAACAGACATACTCCTCGGTCGAAACAGCGGCATGAAGACGGCCCTTGTTCTCACCGGCATTGCCACTCAGGCAGATATAGCAGCATTTCAAATTACACCCGATTATGTGCTGAAGACGTTGGGCGAGCTGATCGGGCCGGGAAAGCAGGTGATGCACGGCAACCTTTAACGGAAGGCTGTAGATCGTACATCGTGCAGGACAGACAATCGTAACCAAATTCCAAAAAAATAACGGAGGCGATGGGTCATGCGTTTGGTGCTCATGGGAGATTTTCATTTTTCATCAATGGAGAATGGAACAGAAGAGATGAAGGCGGCAAGAGACCGCGTATATGCGGAGCTGCTGGACCGGTTTCTTGACATGGAGGGGGATTATCACATCTCCTTAGGCGATCTGACACACGAGGGCTTGCCGGAGGAGTTCGAATATGTGTTCGGCAGAATGAACCGCAGTGAGCGTCATTTCATCCATGTGCTCGGCAATCATGATACGTACTCCATACCGAAGGCCGACATCCTCGCTATCACCGGACAAGAGCGCTGCCGGGCCATTGAGACGGAAGAGGCCGTGCTTATCTTTCTTGATTCTACCAAGGAAATGAATAAGGAATGCTGGGGCGGCGAGATGGACCTGGATCAGCTGGAATGGCTGGAGGAGCAGCTGGTGAAGTCCGGCGAGAAGCCGACTTTGGTATTCGCCCATCATCCGGTGTACGGAACAACCACGCGCTCAACCATGGATAAGCTGTCGATCCATCCGAGCATTGATATGAAGGCCGTGCTGCATAAGAAAAAAGGCCCCGGCTTCTACTTCTGCGGGCACAACCATGCCAATTCGATCGTTCGCCAGGAGGGCTGGCATTATATCATGACCGCGGCCTGTCTGGACTACCCTGCTTATCGTACGGTCCATGTCGAGAACGGACACGTGTCCGTGGAGATGGTGCCGATCGGCCATCCGGAGCTGGCGGAGCAGATTGCCCGCTTTCACAGAAATATGAAGGGCTTCACGCCTTCCGAGGATTTCCTCGGCGTCGAGACCGATTGGCGCTTACAGATCAACCTGCTTGAATCCGTGAAATAACAGGAGGGAGCTTCCTTGGCGCAAATCGTGCTGAAACACATTGAGAAGAGCTTTGGGCAAGAAAGTGTAGTAAAGGATTTGAACCTGACCATCGAGGATGGCTCGTTCACGGTGCTGGTCGGACCTTCCGGCTGCGGGAAATCGACGACGCTTCGGATGATTGCAGGGCTCGAGAAGCAGACGGGCGGCGAAATCTGGATCGGAGACCGCTGTGTCAATCAGGTGGAGCCGGGCAAGCGTAACGTCGCCATGGTATTCCAGAATTATGCGCTCTACCCGATGATGACCGTGAAGGAGAACATTGAGTTCGGTTTGGTGAACCGTAAGGTGCCGAAGCCGGAAAGGGAGCGTCTCATCAAGGATATTACGGAGATCGTCGGTTTGACGGAGTACCTCCACAAGAAGCCGCAATCGTTATCCGGAGGGCAGCGTCAGCGTGTAGCCTTGGCCAGAGCGATGGTGAAAAGTCCCGCTGTGTTCTTGATGGATGAGCCGCTCTCCAATCTGGACGCCAAGCTCAGGAACCAGATGAGGACGGAGCTGATCCAGCTGCATAAGCGGCTCGGGGCCACATTCGTCTATGTGACGCACGATCAAGTCGAAGCCATGTCGATGGGAGACTGCATCGTCATTATGGACCGGGGGCAGGTGCAGCAGGCGGATCGTCCGATGAACATCTACGAGGATCCGGCGAACCGCTTCACGGCGCAGTTTATCGGATCGCCTCCGATGAATCTGCTCTCCAGCACGGATCTGACGGACCTGCGGCTCCGGGGCGTCCGGGAGCGCATGTTCGTCGGCTTCCGTCCGGAGAAGGCAACCTTCGCCTCGGAATACCGGGAAGGCGAGCTGCAGATTCCGGCACGTATCGTCACCAGAGAGACGCTGGGGGCGGAGATCATCTATCAGCTCGAATCCAAGGCGGGAACCTTCTATGTGAAGACCTTCCTGAAGCCGCTGGAGTCAGCCGCGGAGGTCCTCGTATCCGTTGCGTATGAAGATCTTTACTACTTCTACGAGAACGGACAGCGAAGCCGGAGCGTGGAGTTGGTGGAGGAGCCAAGGCTGCTCGCGGGAGGCTTGGTCTAATGCTTCTGTGGAACCGGCTTCGTCCTTATGCCATGGTAGCGCCGTCTATCATCATTTTCTCCATCTTCTTTATTTACCCGATCTTCTACATGATTTACCTGAGTCTGCACTCTTGGGATTTCGTCAGTCCCGAGAAGGACTTCGTGGGCTTTGATAATTTCGTGGAGCTGTTCGAGACGAAGCAGTTCCGGCAGGTGCTGAACAACTCGCTCAACTATACCCTTCTCACCGTATCGCTGACGACGATCCTTTCGCTGTTCCTGGCGTTATGGCTGAACCGCAAGGGGCTTTTCTACGGCATCGTTCAGGGAGCGATCTTCAGCCCGCATATCATTTCGCTCGTCTCCGTGTCGCTCGTCTGGATGTGGCTGATGGACCCGCAGTTCGGTCTGCTCAACTGGCTGCTGGAGGTAGTCGGCCTGCCGAAGCTGGAGTGGTTGAGCCATCCGAGCAGCTCGCTGCTTTCGCTAGTGATCGTAGCCGTATGGAAGGGCGTCGGCTTCAACACGCTGGTGTTCATCGCGGGGCTGCAGAGCATCCCGAAGGATATGTACGAAGCGGCCGCGCTCGACGAGTCAGGCCCGCTGCGCACCTTCTATAAGATCACCCTGCCGATGCTGTCGCCGACACTGTTCTTTCTGGTGATCATCAATATGATCGGCTCGTTCCAGGTGTTCGAGACGATCGCGATCATGACGCAGGGCGGTCCGGTCAATTCGACCAATACGCTGGTGTATTACATTTACCAGTACGGCTTCCGCTTCTTCAAAATCGGCTATGCCTCCGCCGCAGGCGTCATCCTGCTCGTCGTCGTGGGGCTGCTGACGCTTGTCTACTTCAAGCTGCTGAGCCGTAAAGTTCATTACCGTTAGGAGGCCCCGAGAGCATGCCAATCGCCAGACCTTTAATCAAGTCCTTGAATGTACTCGGGCTGCTGCTGCTTGTAGCGGTGTTCGCGATCCCTTTTGTCTGGATGATCACGACCTCCGTCAAGTCCTTCAGTGAGACTGTCATTTTTCCGCCCAAATGGATTCCCGCAACGTTTCACTGGGAAAATTTCGCCATTGCCTGGAATTCGGGGCCTTTTCTTTCCTATTTCTTCAACAGCGTGCTTGTCTCTATCGGCATTCTGATTCTGCAGTTCGGCACGATTGTTTTCGCTTCGTATGCCTTCGCGAGGTACCGCTTCAAGGGGGACCGTGTGCTCTTCGGCATCACAATGATCACCCTGATGATTCCGAGCCAGCTCATCTTTCTGCCGGTGTACCTGCTGATGAGCAAGTGGGGGCTGCTGAATACGCTATGGGCGCTCATTCTCCCTTTTTCCTCCAGCGCCTTCGGCATTTTCCTGCTAAGGCAATCGTTCCTGCAGGTGCAGGAGGAGCTTCTGGAGGCGGCAAGGCTGGATGATGCCACCGAATGGAAAATCATCTGGAAGATCATGCTTCCGATGGCCCGGCCGACGCTGGTGACCTTCGCATTGTTCAGCTTCATCGCGCATTGGAACGATTATTTCTGGCCGCTGGTCATGACGACCACGGATGCGGCCCGGACGCTGCCCATCGGCATTTCCAAAATCCGCGAGGTGGACGGAGGCACCGCTTGGCACATTCTGATGGCCGGCAACATGATTCTGGTGCTTCCGATTCTTGTGGTGTTCTTCCTGGCACAGCGGCAGATCATTAAGGCTTTCGTGTATACAGGCGTGAAGTAACAGCAAATACAATAACCGAGTGGAGGACTTTCTCAATGAAAACAGTAGTAAAAGCAGTTGCAGCAGCATCCCTTGCCATTTCAATGACGGCATGCGCCGGAGGAGGCACTCAAGCGACGAACGGGGCCGCTCCCGCGTCATCTTCATCCCAGGGCGGCACGACAGGTGCGGCGAAGCAGAAGATCGAGATCAACTATTGGTACTCCTGGGGCGACAAGATCGGTGAGAACAACGAAAACCTGGTCAAAATGTTCAACGAATCGCAAAGTGAGATTGTGGTGAAGGCACACTACCAGGGCAACTACGACGAGCAGCACTCCAAGGCGCAGGCCGCCTTTGCCGCAGGCAATGCACCGGAGGTTTGGCAAAATGAGATCGCCTCGAT
This sequence comes from Paenibacillus silviterrae, assembly GCF_030167925.1. Classification (GTDB taxonomy): domain Bacteria; phylum Bacillota; class Bacilli; order Paenibacillales; family NBRC-103111; genus Paenibacillus_G; species Paenibacillus_G silviterrae. The sequence continues at coordinate 3,884,821 of NZ_JASKUT010000001.1, read as the reverse complement.
CGGCGTCTTCGCCAAGGCTGGGATGACAGAGGATTTGCTGCCGTTCGTGAAGCGGGACAACATGGATATGAACGATTTTATCCCGGGCTTAATGGGGAACTCCTATGTGGACGGCAAGCTGTACGGACTGCCGTATTTGCGAAGCACGCCAATCCTGTACTTCAATCGCACGATGCTGAAGGAAGCGGGGCTGGATCCGAACGGACCGAAGAACTGGAAGGAATTCGAGGAGTTCGCGCGCAAGCTGACGGTGGACGGGAAGCGTGTGGGAATTACGATGCCGCCGGACATCTGGTACTATGAAGCCTTCGTGGCCCAAAGCGGCGGGAAAATGATCAGCGAGGACGGCAAAAAGGCGGAGTTCAACTCCGAGGCGGGTCTCGAGCCGGTAAGAATGATTCTCAAGATGAAGAATGAGGGCATCATGAAGGTTCCTACGACGGACGATGCAGGCAACCTGGCGAAGCTGGACTTCCAAAACCAGCGTTCCGGAATGCTGTTCTCCTCGACGGCGGACTTGACGAAGCAAATGCAGGTTGCCAAGGATGCGGGCTTCGAGCTGGGCACAAGCTTCATGCCGGCCAATAAGAGCTACGGCGTGCCTACGGGCGGCTGTAATCTGGTCATGTCGGCGAAGCTGTCCAAAGAGAAGCAGGATGCCGCTTGGAAGTTCATCAAGTGGATGACGGCGAAGGAGCAAACGATCTATGCCAGCTCCTTCACAGGGTATCTCCCGAGCCGGGTCAGCGCCGTGAACAGCGACGAGATGAAGAAACTGTACGCGGAGAAGCCGCTCTTCAAGGTGGCGGTCGACCAGCTGGAATATGCCAGACCGCGTCCGATGCTGAAGGTGTATCCGGAGATCGCCAAGATTATCAAAGACCAGATCGCCTTGTCGGTAGTAGACCCGTCGGTAACGGCGGAGAAGGCCATTGCAGAGGCCGGTGCGAAGGCGGATAAGCTGTTGAACAAGTAAAGCGCAGTACAGAAGAGAGCCGCGGCCCCAAGCCTATTCGATAGGAGGGGAGCGGCTTTTCCTTGTATGTAAGGCTAACGGCCATCCCTATGCATCCACCCCCGCTGCCTCCTACAAGCAAATCAAATGATTATTAACATCCTTGGTAAGCAGGCGTATAATCAAGTGGATTGCGGACCCGGACATTTGCTTTCAACCAATCAACCAGACTGGGCCCGAGGAAGGGATACGCATGCTGAGAATCATTTTCTTCTATGTGCCGATGGGCACCTCTGCGCTGCTGGCGGCGCTAACGCATGTCATTATTAACGGTGTTCTGGCCCGTTCGCCGCATCCGGATATCACGATCAGCAGCTATGCCGTTGCGCTTAGCTTATCGTTTCTGCTGGACCTGCCGATGAATATTGTCCGTCAGGCCTCCAGCAAATTTGCCAAGGACCGCACATCCTTCGGAACGGTGGCGAGACTGACGGGAGTGGTCGTAGTCATCTTGCTTACTATCAGCATGGTCATCGGATGGACGCCGCTCGGAGCCATGCTGTTTCATTATGTTTTCGGCGTGAAGGAGCATTTGGTGGTGCCGACGGTTCAGGTTTATCAGGTGCTGGCCTTCCTCTATGTGCTGACCGCGTTGCGAAGCTTGTTTCAGGGGGTCATTATCAACCAGCTGCGCACCGGCTGGATGACAGTGGGTATGGCGGTGCGCGTCGGCCTGATGTTCGCCATGTCATGGTATTTTATTCAAGTTGGCTGGACGGATGACGGCCGCATCGGGGCGTGGATCTTCGTGGTCGGCGTGGCGATTGAGTGCGTGGTGGCTGTTGCCGAAGGACTGTCGCTTCGCCGCGCGCTTCCTGAGAAGCGAGAGGAGGCGGTGACGCGGATTCCTCAGGTACTGCCCTTTTACCTGCCGCTGCTGTACTCCTCCCTGTTCCTGGTGCTGCTGAATCCTTCCATTCAGGCGGCCCTGAATATGACGCAGGATCCGACCTTAGCGGTCGCAGCGTATGCGGTCGCGATACAGCTGGCCAACATGGTCGCGTGGTTCTGCGCTTCCGTACATCAGATCGTGCTGCAGTTCTATGCGGAGCAGCGAAAAAACGTGCTGATCGTCGTCACGGCGCTATCCGTGTTGTCCCCCAGCCTGCTTATAACCGTCTCGTCCCCTGCAGGAGGCTGGCTGCTCGAGGGCGTGCTCGGCTTGCATGGACCGCTGCTGGCTGAAGTGAAGGTGCTGCTGCGATATTTGGCTGTGCAGAGCTGCTTGTTCCCGTGGATTGATTTCATTGCCGGCAAGTGCATGCTGATTGGAAAAACCAAGTCGATCATGGCCAGCAAAATCGCCTCGGTCAGCTGCTCGCTCCTTCTGCTGGCGGTTTGCGTCTATACGCTGCCAGGCTTAAACGGAGGCATAGCTGGGCTGGTCACAGCCGTAGTAGCGCCTTTAGAGCTGCTGGTGCTTTACCTGTGGTACCGCCGGATGGAAAGAAAGGCCGCACAAGTGAAGAAAGCGGTTTCCGCCTAAAAAATTTACGGTGCCATTCGACATTTTTTTAGAGGCTTCCTTGGAATTTTATGTTATGATGGAGCTGATATTAGCAGAGGTTCAGCCAACAGTCATAATTATAGAAGAACGGGGAATTGCGCTATGAGATATCGCAGTTTGATCGGCCCTTTGGCGGCTATCGTATTGCCATATGTTTTGTTCGAATTTATGCGAAGAACCTCCGGCTTCGACTATCAGATGAATACGCCTAAGGGGCATTTCTACATTGTCAGCGCGGTTGCCCTCTTAGCGGGTGCTGTCGCAGCGGCAGTGGGGATTGCCGGAAGAAGGCTGCGCAATATCAAGGTCACATTCTTATCTTTAGCTTTCGTTTCGCTGGGCGGACTGTTTGCGGTCCACGGCATGGCTACGCCGGGATTTATTCATCATCATGGAATGCTGTCCGGGGTTGCGGCGCCGCTAAGCATCATTTTTGCAACCGTATGGCTCTGGCTGTCCGCTTTGCCTACGGACCATCCGCTTGTAAGTTACTTATCCCGCTTTGAGAAATGGCTCTTGCCTGTATGGACAAGCATCGTGATCGCCATAGGCGTAACCGGCATGCTGGTTCCGACGTACCTGGATTTTATTCCGCTGACCATCCGTCCGTTTAACTACCTTGTCTCGGTATTTACGGTAGTTCTGAACGCGTTTACGCTGTATCGCTACTATAGCTCTTATTTATATTCCAGGTTTCCGCTGCAGATTGCTATTGTGTACAGCTGCGGCTGGCTCATTGATTCCCAGCTGATCATGGTACTGGGAGAGAGATGGATGCTGAGCTGGTGGGTATATCACTTCCTGCTGCTGGCGGCCGTAATCGGCATGGTGGTCGGCATACACCGCCAGTATGTGGCGAATCAGTCGCTGGTCGGCATCTTCCGGGCCTTGTTCACGACGGAGCCCGTAGAGAGGATCACCAGCTGTATCTCCCCGAGCATCAAGGCCTTGATGATCGCAACGGAGAAGAAGGACACTTATACCGCCGGCCATAACTTCCGCGTAGCGCTGTATGCCCTGCAGCTGGGAGAAGAGCTGGGGCTGCCGCCGGATCAGCTGCGTGCCCTTGCGCAGGGGACGATTATCCACGATGTAGGCAAGATCGATATCCCCGACACGATCCTGAACAAGCCCGGCCGGTTGACCCCCGACGAGCGGCTCGTGATCGAGCAGCATCCAATGAAGGGCTACGAGATTTGCCGTGAGCTCGGCTTCATGAAGGAGGAGCTGGAGATCATCCGTTACCACCATGAAAAATGGGACGGCACCGGCTACCCCGACCGCCTCGCAGGAGAGCAGATACCGCTCCTTGCCCGGATCGTGGCGGTAGCGGATGTGTACGACGCGCTGACCTCGCATCGCGCGTATCGCAAGGCGATGACGCATGATGAGGCGATGACGTTTATTACAGCCAATCAAGGCAGTCATTTCTGCCGGCAATGTGTCGCCGCTTGGGAGCGGGTATGCGACCGTAATCCGGCCAAATATCCGTTTACGGTCCAGTTCCCCGAGGACCAGCCGAAGCTGAAGCTTGCCACATAACCGAACCGTTCTGCTTACCGCCGTTTTTGGTGGGCAGGACGGTTTTTTGCGTAGAGGGCCGAATGCCGTTCTCGGAGCAAGGAAAGCTGGCAACGGAACGCATTCATGGTATAATAGAACAAATGTTTGTATCGGAGGCGGATCATGGTTACGGTCAAGGTGTCGGTTCGTGCCCTAGTGGAATATGTGTATCGCAGCGGAAGCATTGACGACGGGTTTCGGACGCTGACGACGCTGCAGGAAGGAACGAAGGCGCATCAGCTGGTGCAGCAGGACTACGAGGAGCACGACCGGAAGGAGGTCCCGATGGAAGGGGGCATCTCCTTCGAGGAGCTGCATATCGTGATGGACGGGCGCTGCGATGGACTGCTTCTGCTGGATGGGGCGCTCACCGTGGAGGAGATTAAATCAACCAGAGGCGAATTAGACTTCATCGAGGAGGACAGCTATCCTGTCCACTGGGCCCAAGCGCAGTGTTATGCGTTTATGCATGCCAGGCAGGAAGGGCTGGAGCGGATGCAGGTGAGGCTGACCTACGTGCAGGTGGATACGCAGGAACGGAAGCATTATCTGCGGACGTATACGCTCTCCGAGCTGGAAGCGGTCATGCAGCATTTGGCGGCGGGGTATGCACCCTACGCCAGGCTGCAGCTGCGGCATGCGGAGGAGCGGGGGAGCAGCTGCAGGGAGCTGCGCTTCCCCTTCGACGCATACCGGCAGGGACAGCGGAAGCTGGCGGGGGCGGTGTATAAATCGATCGCGGACAGGCAGCGGCTCTTCGCCAAGGCGCCTACCGGGACGGGGAAGACGATCTCGACCTTGTTCCCTGCCGTGAAGGCGATCGGGGAGGGCGAGCTGCAGCGGTTTTATTATTTGACCGCCAAGACGATCACCCGGACGGCTGCCGAGGAAGCCTTAGAGCGGATGAGCTCACAGGGTCTGCATCTTTGGTCGGCGACGATTACGGCGAAGGAGAAGATCTGCTTTCAAGAGGAGCTGCGGTGCCGGAAGGAGCACTGCGAGTTCGCCGACGGCTACTATGACCGGATTAATGAGGCGGTGCTCGATGTGTTGACGCAGGAAACCCGGCTGACCCGCGAGGTGTTCGAGCGGTACGCAAGGAAGCATCGCGTGTGTCCCTTTGAGTTCTCGCTCGATACGGCTTACTTGGCGGATGCCGTCATCTGTGACTATAACTATATCTTCGATCCTCGGGTATCGCTGAAGCGGCAGTATGAGGAGCAGAAGCGGGAGACCGCTCTGCTCGTGGACGAGGCGCATAACCTAGTGGACCGGGGACGGGATATGTTCTCGGCGGAGCTATCGAAGGCTCCGTTCCTGCAGCTGAGCCGCGAGCATAAGCGCAGTCTGCCGTCACTGGCTGCAGCGGCGAAGGCCGTCAATGACTTCTTCCTCTCGCTGCGCAAAAGCTACCCCTCCGATCAGCGCAGTGTCGTGCAGGAGGCTTGCCCGGAAGCGCTGCTTCCTCACGTGGAAACCTTCGCGGCTGAGGCCGAGAAGACGCTGGCCGGTATGCAGCCAGGCGGAGGCGAGGCGGCGCAGCTGCTGCTCGACACTTATTTTGCCGCGCAGAGCTTCCTCCGTATCGCCGGCTATTACAGCGAGGCCTACGTCACCTATGCGGAGCTCGGCAAAAGCGATGTCCGTCTGAAGCTGCTGTGTCTGGATCCTTCCGGCTTGCTGCGGCAGATGACGAAGGGCTACCGGTCTCAGGTGTTCTTCTCCGCTACGCTGTCACCGCTGCCCTACTTCCGGGAGATGTTAGGAGGAGAGGCGGATGACTACGTAATGTCGATCCCTTCGCCCTTTCGCAAGGAGCAGCTGGATGTCCGCCTGCTGCCTGTGTCTACACGGTATCGGGACCGGGCTGCGACAAAAGGGACCATTGCGGCTGCCCTTCATCAGCTGCTGCAGGAGCATTCGGGAAATGTGCTGGTATTCTTCCCCTCCTATGAGTACTTGAGAGAGGTGCTGGAGACATGGATGGAGGCGGATGCGCCGCAGCGGCTCCGTATATTGGTGCAGCAGAGCGGGATGAGCGAGGAGGAGCGGGAAGCGTTTCTGGCGTCTTTTCAATCGGACGATGAACAGTCCACCGTCGGCTTTGCCGTGATGGGGGGCATCTTCTCCGAAGGCATTGATCTTACGGGCGACCGGCTTACGGGAGTGGTGGTTGTCGGCGTAGGCCTTCCCCAGGTCGGGCTGGAGCGGGAGATTATGAAGGAGTATTTTGACCGGACGGGAAGAAACGGCTTTGATTACGCCTATGTCTATCCCGGTATGAATAAGGTGCTTCAGGCGGGGGGAAGGCTCATTCGTACCGAGGAGGACAGAGGGACGCTGCTGCTGGTAGACGACCGCTTCCTGCAGGCCAAATACCGGCAGCTGCTGCCGGAGGAATGGAAGCCTGCAAAAGAACTTTCTGTCATCAGTGGGAAGTAATGTCATATAATTTTCACAATTTCATAAAAATGTATTGACAGAGTGGGCAGGGAGGCCTTACTCTAGCAATAATCCGAGTAACACCATGGGATTTTAAGGGGAGGAATGACATCCGTGAAGAATAACTTATTAACAGCCTTTCAAACCAACTGGGTCAGCTTGCTGGTCTCCATCGCCGTCATCGCGATACTGGTTTTGCTTGCCCGGAAGCGCGTCAGCTTCGGTACGCGTGTCTTTATCGCAATGGGGCTTGGTCTCCTTGCGGGCATCGCTTTTAACACATTTAAGCTGGAATACAAAAGTGTCAGCACGATCGGGACGATTTATGTCAATTTGATCAAAATGCTGGTTATGCCGTTGGTTTTTGTACTGGTAATCAACAGTATCTCGTCGTTAACAAGTATGACTCACCTTCGCAAGCTCGGAGTGAAGACGATTTTATGGTTTTTGGGTACAACGGGAGTTGCGGCCATTATCGGTCTGCTCGTCGCGCTGGCCGTCGACCCGGGGAACGGGATTCAGGCTGCGGTGCCAAAGGATTTTAAAGCCAGAGAAATTCCGACGTTCTCTCAGGTTATTCTGGATCTGGTGCCGTCCAATCCGATTGGCGACATGGCCGGAGGCAAAGTGGTTCCGGTGCTGATCTTCGCCATCTTCGTAGCGGTCGCGATTGTACATATCAATTCGCGCAAGCCGGAGGCGGTGGAGCCGGTGAAGACGCTGCTGAAATCGGCTACGGAAGTGCTTCATCAGGTGGTCAAGTATGTGATTCGCTTGACACCATACGGTGTGTACGCACTGATTGGTGCTATGGCTGCCCGGTACGGTCTTGAAACGCTCACACCGCTGGCCAAGGTTATTATTGCTTCGTACATTGCATTGATACTTCATTTTGTATTCGTGTTTGGCGGACTGGTATCCTTCGTGGCTAAGGTCAATCCGATCAAGTTCTTTAAGAAGGCTTACCCGACCGTAGCGGTTGCGTTCACTACGCGAAGCAGCTATGCAACGCTTCCTGTCAATCTGGAGGTTATTACGAAGCGCCTTCGCGTATCGCCGAGAATTGCCAGCTTCGTAGCGCCGCTGGGAGCTTCCATGAACTTCAACGGCTGCGGCGGCATATGGCCGGCGATCGTAGCGGTGTTCGTTGCCCGCGTGTATAACATTCCGCTTGATTTTACCGATTACATCGTGCTGGTGCTCGTAAGTGTGATCTCCTCCATCGGTGTAGCGGGTGTCCCTGGGCCCGCGGCGATTTCCACAACCGTCGTGCTGACGGCCATGGGCCTTCCCCTGGAAGGAATGGGCCTGGTGCTTGGCGTCGAGGCGTTGATCGATATGGGCCGTACTGCGGTGAACGCAACGGGCACTACCGTAACCGCGCTGGTTGTAGCGAACTCGGAAGGCGAATTTGATCGGGCTTCGTTCGATCGGGATGAGGAAGATGAGCTGGAGCTTGCCGGCGCATAAGGAGAATCGCTCTGCTCTGCGGTGAATTGAGGCCGTGGAGCAGGGCGTCTTTTTTCATTTGGTTGATCCTTGTTCGCGTACGATGAAGCTGCTTCAGCCTCTGGAGCGGGCATCTGACGATGGCTTATGATAGGGTGCATGTAAGCGTTTTTGGTAAATGTTGTACCGGTTGTGCGGATACTGCAGTCCTGGGGTTCTCCGGGCAATAAATCCGCTCGCAGAAATTTGCTTTTCTTTCTGTCCTGTGGTACGATGTTTCTAGTGATAAATATGAACCCAATTCACATAATGAAAAAGGTGTCATTTTACCATCAATGGAACTTTTTTCAATGTGTGAATTTTTTTTGTAAAAAAGGATCATATTAATAAAAATTGTTGGAGGTTCAACACATGCAAACAGGTACAGTGAAATGGTTTAACGCAGAGAAAGGCTTTGGCTTCATCGAGGTAGAAGGCGGCAGCGACGTATTCGTACACTTCAGCGCGATCCAAGGCGATGGCTTCAAGACTTTGGACGAAGGCCAACGCGTTCAATTCAATGTGGTTCAAGGCAACCGCGGACCGCAAGCTGAGAACGTTGTAAAGCTGTAAGCTGAACACAGTTCGATACGGATAAACTGCTCTTAACCCTAACGTTAGGAGCAGTTTTTCTTTTTTGCCTCAGAAGCCACTACAAACACCAGAGGGGGACGAACGAATGTACCGTAAAAAGCCTATTGAAGAGGTAGCGCAAGAAAACACATCAATTTGGTCTTGTACGAAAGATAGCTGCAAGGGTTGGATGCGAAATAATTTTGCGTTTGAGGCAGAACCGGTTTGCAGGATATGCTCCTCCCCCATGGTGCAGGATATGAGAATGCTGCCCATGTTGACGAATCGAATGAGCTGATTCTCGGGGTTAAGCCGGACCGGGTGCGATATGCACCCGGTCTTTTTTGGCGTTACTGCCCCCAGAGGTGCATGAGCAGACGATTGATGAGGACCGCGGCTCCATACAGCAGGGCGAGACGGTGCTGGCCGACTAAATATAGCGCCACCGCACCCGAACCGAAGACGGCCAGCTCCAGCAGCAGATGAAGTCCCCCATGCAGGGGATAGGCGGCATTCGGCGATCCAAGCATAGCCCAAAGCACGGCGACCGCCAAAGGAGAGCCTAGCCCAAGTCCCCATCGAAGCAGGGAGCTCTGCCCGGTATGAAAACCCCAATAGCCTAAGGCTGCAAGGGCGCAAAGCTCCAGAAGAAAGCGCAAAGCTAAGTTCGTATAATGTAACGGAATCAAAATGAATTCCTCCCTTTACAAAACTAATATGATTAGTTTATTATGTGTATATATTAGTTTATCGAGAGGGGAATGACAAGATGAAAATTACGAAATATCGCCAGTTGTCGCAGGTTTCTTTTATGCCGCGGCTGTTTCCGGTCAATGTGTATTTGGTGGAGGAAGAAAACGAGCTTACTCTGATCGATGCCGGACTGCCTTACAGTCATAAGGGAATTTTGCAAGCAGCCGCACATATGGGAAAGCCTATTACCCGCATTTTGCTTACTCATGCCCATGACGATCATGTAGGAGCGCTGGATCGATTAATGGAGGCGCTTCCGGGGGTCGAGCTGGCGATATCGGAGAGGGATGCCCGGCTGATGGCCGGGGATCGGTCGCTGGAGGCAGAGGAGGCCCAAGCGCCGATTCGCGGCGGTGTGCCTGCGAGCTTGAAAGCGCGGCCGACCCGGCTGCTTCAGGAAGGAGATCGGGTGGGCTCGCTGGAGGCTGTAGGCTGTCCTGGCCATACGCCGGGACATATGGCATACTTGGATACACGAAGCCGCGCTTTGATCGCCGGCGACGCCTTTCAGGTTCGCGGCGGCATTGCGGTCGCCGGGACGCTCAAGCCGCTGTTTCCTTTTCCGGCGTTCGGTACTTGGCACCGGGGTACGGCAGTGGCAAGCGCCAAAAAGCTGCTCGCGCTGAATCCGAGCTGCCTGGCGGTCGGTCACGGCCGGCTGGTGCTGGATCCTGCTGCTGTCATGCAGAAGGCGATTGAAGAAGCGGAAGCAGATTTGAGCAAAGGGGGCGAACGTCGTGGCTAGAGCCGGTCTGGACCGGGAAACGATTATTCGGGCGGCGGCACGTATTGCGGAGTCGGAAGGGCTGGAGAATGTAACCCTGGCCTCCATCGCAGCCGAGTTGAAGGTAAAAACCCCCTCTTTATATAATCACGTGGAGGGCCTTGCGGGTGTGCGTCAAGGGCTGGCTATTTTCGGCATTCGACAGCTTGGGCAACGGCTGGGGAAGGCGGCTATGGGGAAGGCCGGAGACGACGCGATACGTGATGTGGGCTTCGCTTACGTAGCCTTTGTGCGCGAGCACCCGTCCTTGTATGAAGCGACCATGACGGCTCCGGACTTCGAGGATCCTGCGATCATGCAGGCCTCGGGTGAAGTGGTAGAGATACTGCTTCGTGTCTTGGCCTATTATCAGTTGGAAGGGGAAGAGGCATTGCACATTGTGAGGGGACTGCGCAGCTTGACGCATGGTTATGCGTCGTTGGAGCTCAAGCAGGGGTTCCGGATGGAGCTGAACAAGGATGAGAGCTTCCGCAAGCTATTGGACCTGTTCATTCGCGGTTTGCATGCCTCGCTGGCGAAATAAAGTTTTAGTTAAGTTTCCATATGCTGTATTGTCAGGGCCCATACGGCAAAGTATGATAAGCATGTAATTGATATGTGTCAAAGCTGTGTCAACAGCCAGACACCCAAGAAGAAATATAAGGGGGCAATCATTCATGCGTCATCCATTGCGGTATGCAGCACTGGCTGCGGTAGTAGTAGCGGCTCTCGCCGTATCCGGCTGCGGTTCGAAGGCCGAGGAGCAAAAGCCGGCAGCAGCCCCGACAGCCACTCAGCCGGCAGGGCAGCAGAATCCAGCGCCTGCGAACTCAACGCCTGCAAGCACAACACCGGCAGCTTCAACAGTCAATGCAGAGTCTTTAGTGAAAGCCAACTGCATAGCGTGCCACGGCGACACTCTTGACGGCAAGGGTGCGGAGAAGAAGAACTTGACTAAGGTTGGCGCCAGACTTAGCAAGGATCAGATCGCTACCAAGATCACGAATGGCGGCGGGGGCATGACGGCATTTAAAGACAAGCTGAAGGACAACGAAATCAGCGCCATTGCAGAATGGCTTGCAGCGAAGAAGTAAGCTTTCGGACGAACACTATGGCCTCGATCGATTAGATCGGGGTCTTTTTTGCTATAACCGGTAATTTCCTGTTGTTCCCTAACATAACTTTCCGCTCCCGTGAGAACCATGGTACATAGGTAAAACTATGTGCTCAAGGAGTGATGGACAACGTGAAACGGTTAGTTGCCTTAACAGCTATCGCAGCGGTTCTTCTCAGCGGAGTAGCAGGGGAATCGGCTGCTTACGCTGCAAGCGGGGAGCCTGCTTACCATTTCGGCTTTAAGAAAAGCAAGAACGGCGAGCTTCCGTCGATTGCGCAGGAGCGTTTCAATGACGCGGTACAGAAAAACGGAGCGATCTTCCTCGGGGACACCGCCAAGAAGGAGCTGTACCTTACGTTTGATAACGGCTATGAGAACGGGTATACCTCAAAGATTCTGGATGTGCTGAGGGAGAAGCAGGTGCCGGCAATCTTCTTTGTAACCGGCCACTACATTAAGGATCAGCCGGAGCTGCTCAAGCGGATGGTCAGTGAGGGGCATCTGATCGGAAACCACTCCTGGAGTCATCCTGATATGTCCCAGCTGGCTCAGCAGCAGATTAGGGAGGAGCTTGACAAGGTCAAGACAGAGGTAGAGAAGGTTACGGGCCAGCAGGAAATGGCGTATTTGCGGCCGCCGCGTGGTATTTTTAACAGCAGAACGCTTACGGTCAGCAAGGATTTGGGCTATACTTCGGTGTTCTGGTCCGTCGCTTACAAGGATTGGGATGTGAAAGCACAGAAGGGCTCGGATTATGCCTATAAACAGGTAATGGCTCAGCTGCATCCCGGCGCGGTCATTCTTCTGCACTCGGTGTCTAAGGATAACACGGAGGCGCTAGGGAAAATCATCGATGACGCGAAAGCGAAAGGGTACGAGTTTAAAAGCTTGAAGGAGCTGCAGGTTAAGCAGTATCACTAGCAGCAGGAAGATTGGGCCATGGCGATGCAGTATCGTCATGGCTTTTTGGCATTCGTGTGGCTCGGTTCGCTTGGTGGAAGAGGTTCCATTTTATCAGAGCCATAGCTTCGGAAACATGCTACAATCAAGGATAAAACAATGGAAAATAGTGACTAGTTTAGAGGAGCTGTTATCAATATGAGTAGGGACAGGACCATGAACCGAATTCGCAATTATGAGGAGCGGCTGCTAAACGCATGGCCGACTCTTCAGACCTTTAGTCTGGAGGGCTGGCAGCTACGGTATGGCATGGGCTACTCCAAGCGGGCCAATTCGGTGCAACCGCTGTATTGGGCGGGGGACCTTGCTCTTGAGGCAGCCATGGATCAGGTTGAGGGCTTCTACCAGCAGAAGGGTCTTCCCGTTATCTATAAGATTACCGAAGCATCCGAGCCGAAGGGGCTAGATGCCGTATTGGCGGGCCGGGGCTACGAGCAGGTGGATCTGGTAAGTGTGCAGACTGCAAGGCTTGAAGAGCTTCCGCTGCCGCGGCATTCCGATGTCGTGATTGAAACCGGGCTGACGGAAGCATGGCTCGAATCGTTTTGCCGTATGAACCCGAGCCATGCGCGGCACCGGGATTCCATCAAGGTGCTGTTCCGGCAGCATTTGCTGCCTTGCGGCTATGCGGCTATACGGCTGGAGAACCGGACGGTCGCCTGCGGACTGGCAGTTCTTCAAGGAAGCGGCGTCGGCATCTTCGACATCGTGGCGGATCCGGATTACCGAAGACAGGGCTTGGGCGAATCGCTGCTCCTCCATCTCCTCGGGTGGGCGAAGCGGCAGGGAGCGCAGGAGGCATACCTGCAGGTACTGGCGAATAATACGGCAGCACGGAGACTGTATGCCAAGCTGGGCTTTCAAGAGGCTTATCAGCAGTGGTACCGGGTGAAATCCAGCTGAGGCCGGCACCTCAAGCGGCGACCCCTTTATTTTTGTGACCCCGTCATATGACCGATGGCACTAAGTAGCCGTGACGTTTTCTTAGTAGAGTGGAAGCAAGAAAACGGCAATGGGGGAACAGCAATGAATAAGCTGGGAACGACGCTGATAATGGTACTGCTTTTGCTAATGGCAGGGGGGCTCTTGTGGCAGAAGGGCTGGACGGGCGATGCGGCCCGGGTAATGGATCAGTCTTCGCAGCTGAATGCGGAGGGGGTTACCCGCATATCGATATCGTCTCCGACGATCGATGTGATCTGGAGGCAAGGGTCGGATGACCGGATTGGCCTTCGGCTGTACGGAAGCATTAAGGAGGAGCAAAGCCGCCGGTTTCGGGTGGAGAAGCAGGTGGTCCAAGGAGAGCTGCAAATTCAAGTGCTGGACGAACGAGGGTGGTTCGAAGGCTTCTACAGCAGCCCCGATCTGGAGGTTACCTTGCCTAAAACGACATTTGAGCAGCTAAGGACGGTGACCCGATCGGGCGATGTGACGGCGGAAGACATGATAACGGGGAAGTTCCAGATCCAAACTCACAAAGGGGATGTGGAGCTGAACGGCCTTACTGCGGAAGCGCTGAAGGTGGAGACGGATTCAGGCGATGTGCGGCTCCGGCGGCTGGAGGGCAAGGTGGATGTGCACACAGCTGCCGGAGATGTGGAGCTGCTTGCCGCCGACCTGAAGCAATCGGTGAATGTGAAGACGGCAAGCGGCGATGTTACCGTGAAGCTTATTACCACTCCGTCGGCGTTACAGCTGGATCTGGAATCGGTATCCGGAGATGCGGTCCAGCGGCTGAAGGGGCTGCTTTTTACGGAAAATACCAAGTATCGCATTCTCGGAGGCATCTCTACCGGCGGACCGACCCTGCGTCTGTCCTCGACTAAGGGTGACATTACGGTGCAAGAGGACTAGAATGATGGAAAAAGGAGGCTTCCGGCCTATGCTTGAGCGACGCGAATGGCACTGGGTGGATTGGGCGCTGTTCTCCGTGTATACAGGACTGACGGGTCTGATGATCTTGATGCTGTTTACCCAGGAGGAGCGAATGGGCTCGCCCGATCCCGGTCCCTTCCTGCTGCTGATTCTGGCTTGTTACGCGCTTCCGCTTCTATGCTGGAGGCCGCGGTTCATCCATAGTGACGGCTTTGCCTTTCTGCTCTTATTCAGTAGCGGCATTCCCGCCGTATATTACAGCTACCTCAATAAAGCGGGAATCGGACTTATTCTGCTTCCTACGATTATTGTGGGATATTTGGCCAAGAAGAGAACCTTGGTCTGGACGCTGCCGGTTTACTTGATCGCCATTCCTATTACCATCAACATGGCCGCCGATAAAATGCAGCCTACCGACATCGTCAGCCGAATGTTCGATTACTGCCTGATGTACGGCATCGGTTATGCTTTGCAGCGGATCAAGCAGACCAATGAGCAAATGAAGAGCCTTCTGGAGGTCAATCGGAAACATGCCGAGCGCATCGAGCAGCAGAACCGGACACTGGAGCAGTACGCGAAACAGGTGGAGCGCATTACGCTGCTGGAGGAGCGCAACCGAATGGCACGCGAGCTTCATGACACGGTCGGCCATACGTTTACCTCCGTCATCATGGGGATGGATGCGGTGTCCTACCTGGTGGAGCAAGCGCCGGAGAAGGCCAAGGGGAAGCTGGAGGTGCTGCGCGGCGTCATGCGCGGCGGACTCGATGAAGTGCGGCGCAGCATTCATCAGATAGCACCGGACGGGGCGGATGACTTCCTGCTGGAGCAGCTGAAGCGGTTAGCGGAGGAATTCGCTTTGCATACGGGCACCAAGGTGGACGTGACGGAAGAGGGGCCGGAGCCGGAGTTGTCAGGACATGCGAAGCTGACGCTGGTCCGCTGTCTTCAGGAGGCGCTGACGAATGCCAAGCGTCACGGACAGGCGCGTCATGTGAAGGTGGGACTTCGCCACGAGCCGCTATGTACGGTGCTGACGATAGAGGATGACGGGGTCGGCATGCCGCAGGTAGCCCTCGGCTTCGGGCTGAACGCCATGAAGGAACGGCTTCAGGCGCTTGGGGGCGGCATTTCCGTCAGCTCTCAGGTCGGCAAGGGGACGAGCGTTCACTGCACGGTGCCGCATAACGAAACAACAAGCTTACAGGAGGCGCTCTAGGTGACCAACAACATCCGAATTATGCTGGTGGACGACCAGGACTTAATCAGGGAAAGCCTGCATATCGTGCTGGATATGG
Organism: Paenibacillus silviterrae; assembly: GCF_030167925.1. Lineage (GTDB taxonomy): Bacteria > Bacillota > Bacilli > Paenibacillales > NBRC-103111 > Paenibacillus_G > Paenibacillus_G silviterrae. The sequence goes on along the minus strand of NZ_JASKUT010000001.1, from coordinate 3,869,467 downwards.
ATCCGGAGCTGAGCGTGGAAGGGCTGGCGGAGAACGGCCAGACGGCCGTGGAGCTTGCGCAGCACATCCGACCGGATGTCATCCTGATGGATATCCATATGCCTGTGATGGACGGTGTGGAGGCTACTCGGCGGATAAAAGGGCTCCTTCCGGAGACAAAAATCATTATTCTCACCACATTTCAGGAAGTGAATTATGTGGTGGAGGCGCTAGCTGCGGGTGCGGAGGGCTACCTGCTCAAGGCGATTCATCCAAAGGAGCTGGCGGCCGGCCTCAAGTGGGTGCATCGCGGCGGAACGCTCATCCCGCAGGAGATCGCCCTGCTGCTGGTGAAGCAGCTGAAATCGCCTCAGGCGGAGCCAGCCGCTGCGGTCTCTGCAGCCGTACCGGAAGAGAGGAGAAAGCCGGAGGAATACGGGCTGAGCGAGCGGGAATTTCAGGTGCTGAAGGCGATATCCGAGGGGCTTAGCAACCGGGAAATCGCCGGCAAGCTGTTTCTATCCGAGGGGACGGTGAAAAACTACATCTCCAGCATCTACGCCAAGCTGGACGTACGCGACCGTTTACAGGCCTCGCTGAAGGCAAGAGAGGAAGGGATGGTGTAGTTGAAGGGAGAAGCTCCCGAAAGGCAGAGCAAAGAGGCAGGCGCAATTCGCGACCTGCCTCTTTACTTGCGCCTGCTTAGCGTTCGGATTCCGCGTTTTCGTTGGTACGCTCTATAATCTCGTTCACCTCACCGGTATCCCCTTGGCTGTTGATCCATTCAACCAAGGCCATGATATCATTGCGCGGCTCGTCGGAAGCATTTTCTTCGCGATTAGGCAATCCAATCATCTCCTCTCTTGGCACTTAGAGCTGATGCTTAGTCGTAGTATGCCCGAGAGGGGCGAGGCGTCATCACCCGTAAAGCGCACTGCGTAATTCTGCGGTCATCTGCTCCACCAGCTCCGGTCTGCCGTGAAACTGAGCAGGCGTGTTCTGAAACAGCTGAATGCGCCAAGCTCCTTCCGAAATGGCGGCAATCACCGTGTGATGTGTATTTACCTTCGGGTTGAGATCGCTTTGGCCTGGCGGTATCATGCCTGCAATGGCCCGAAGGATGGCGACTTCGGGAGCGGGAAAGCGGATCTCCTTCACGATGCTCACGAAGGCGGCGGTTGGGTGATGCTCAAAGATTGGCGCCAAATGGGCATAGATCTCCTCGCGCCCGATCGATTGGCTGCCGTCAAAGCCGATGCTTTCCCCATCCCGTGAGAATAAATCTGCCATCCCCCGGGCGTCGCGGTGATTCCATGCTTGGATCAGCCGGTCGTACATGTCCCTCACAACAGTATAGGCTTGTTCCATGTCGTCTTCTCTCCTTCAAACTGTGCTAGACCCACACTGATAACCGTTTCTCCAAGTCCTCGGTGCATGACATCGCAGCTCCAATGTTAAGTAAACTTCCCTAACCCCTGTTGACCTACGTAATGTTATATCCCATCCAAGGTGACCAGTATTCTGCGATAATGCCGTACGGGCGGACGCCGCCGGATTGCCGGGAGTAAAAATAAAAGAGGAGCAACTGCCGAAGCATGCTCCTCAAGATATTTCCGTAAAATGATATGTCTAGATGACTCCCTGAGCAATCATGGCGTCAGCTACTTTGGTAAATCCGGCAATGTTCGCCCCGACCACAAGGTTGCCCGGGTGCCCGTACTCCTCAGCGGCAGCAACGGAGCTTCTATAAATATTTTTCATGATGGCATGAAGCTTATCATCGACCTCATGGAAGTTCCAGGAGTAACGCATGCTGTTCTGTGACATCTCCAGTGCGGATACCGCCACGCCGCCCGCGTTGGCCGCTTTGGCCGGTCCGAAGAGAACGCCGGCTTGAAGAAAGACATCAATGGCCTCCAGGGTTGAAGGCATGTTAGCTCCCTCGCCAACCGCCTTCACGCCGTTGGCAACCATCACTCTGGCAGAGACTTCGTCGATCTCGTTCTGGGTTGCACTAGGGAGAGCGATATCGCATGGAATCGACCAGATGCCGTCACAGCCTTCATGGTAGCTGGCGCCCGGATGCTCTTTCACGTATTCGCTGATCCGCTTGCGCTCGACTTCCTTCAGTCTGCGAACGGTGTCGAGTTTGATTCCGTCTTTATCGTAGATATAGCCGTTCGAATCGCTGCAGGCAACGACCGTGGCACCGAGCTGCATCGCTTTTTGCATAGAGTAGATGGCGACATTACCGGAGCCGGACACCACAACGGTGCTGTCTTCAAAGCTCAAGCCCTGTGCCTTCAGCATTTCGTTGACGAAGTATACGCAGCCGTATCCGGTAGCTTCCGTACGGGCAAGACTGCCTCCGTAGATAATGCCTTTCCCTGTCAGCACGCCGGCCTCGTAAGCGCCGCGAATTCTTTTGTACTGCCCGAACATGTAGCCGATCTCCCGAGCGCCTACGCCGATATCGCCGGCAGGAACGTCGGTATCCTGTCCGATGTACTTATACAGCTCCGTCATGAAGCTTTGAGTAAACCGCATGATTTCGTTATCGGACTTGCCCTTCGGGTCGAAGTCGGAGCCTCCCTTACCGCCGCCGATGGGCTGGCCTGTAAGCGAATTTTTGAAGGTTTGCTCGAAGCCCAAAAATTTAATAATGCTGGCGTTAACGGACGGGTGAAAGCGCAGCCCGCCCTTATAAGGGCCGATGGCGCTGTTGAATTGCACGCGGAAGCCTCGGTTGACATGGGTTACGCCCTGGTCATCCACCCAAGGCACGCGAAACGTAATCAGGCGCTCCGGTTCGACGATGCGCTCCAGAATGCCGTGCTGCCGATATTTGGGGTGCTTGGCTATAACGGGAATCAACGACTCCAGAATTTCCTTTACCGCCTGATGGAACTCGCTTTCATGGGGATTTCGCTTCACTACGGTTTCGTACACACTTTGTACATATTCCCTGGCTGACACTTCTGCCGGAATGATCGTTTCGAGTTTTGTCACAGTAACCGTCCTTTATGCAAGATTTGGTCGAAAGCCGACCTTACTAGTAGTTTAATTTTTGCATAATTTTACGGTTTGTCAATAAAAAATTACATGTTATGTAAGGTCACGTCGCCTGGTAAAATGGCCTCCAACGCATGTTATAAAGTCTAATGCGCGGAGGGCTCGTTCTGCAGCCACTCCTTCAGAGCGATGATGGCCAGCGTACGGTCATTCGTTCCGATTTTGTTATAAATGCTGCTGACGTAGTTTTTCACCGTACCCTCGCTCATGATGAGCAGGTCGGCAATCTGTCGATTCGTCTTGCCCTCAAGCAGGAGCAGAATGATGCTTTTTTCCCGGGTGGTAAAGGCGGGGTTGTCCGTTTGTCTTCGGCCTGCTTCCAGACGGGCGTGGGTGGTCTGACTGACGCGTGAGATCCGAGCGGCCAGCTTGGCGGCAATGACCGAGGGGAGCATATAATGACCGCTGACGGCATCCCGGATGGCGTGGATGAGCCGGTCTCCCGGCATATCCTTCAGCAGGAAACCGGTCGCCCCGCCGGCCAGCGCATCCACAATATATTCATCCTCGCTGAAGGTAGTGAGAATTAGCACTACGGTGTCCGGGTAAAGCTGCTTAATTCTCTTCGTACATTCGATGCCTGTCATTCCGGGCATCTGGATATCCATCAGGATGAGGTCGGGCTGCAAGGAGCGGACAAGCTCCAAGGCTTGCTCCCCGTCCTTGGCCATTCCCACGACCTTCATATCCTCTTCTAGGCTGATGATGGTTTGCAGCGCATCGCGCATCAGCGTCTGGTCGTCTGTAATGAGAATGTGGATCATAGGCAATCGTCCCCCATGAGCAGTATTACATCAAAGTATACGGGGGAGCCCCCGTTTATACAATGAAGTAGGGACAGATTGTGACCGTCACTTCCGTCATATATGACCGGTGGCTTACGGCTGCTTCTGCTTATAGATACGGCGAAACTTGGCATAGGAGGTGACCCGCCAAGGAATCACATATCCGAGCGCAACCATCAGGAAGAGAGCGCCGAGCGTCTGCTGATCCAATTCGCTGAAGTAGTTGCGCAGACCAAGCCGAATAAGCAGGATACCGACCAAAGCAATGATGAAGCCTTTATTTTGAACGGCGTAGATATTACCGTCTTCTCGAACCTCATATTGCGTGGTCCATATGAGCGGAACCGACAGCAAGCAGCCGACTGCCAGTGCGGCAGCCAGCTCCCATATTGGGGCTTGCACGGCAGGGTTTGCGATCAGCGGTAGCGTAGGCAAAAGGAACAATAACGGCAGCAGAAGCCGCAAACCGCGTCCCCGGATCGGCCTGCGCATCGATCGGGTTCTTCTCCAAAGCACGAGACCGGCTACGACAACAACCATAATATACATGGATGAATCCATAGGGTTACCTCTCTTTTCTTCGTTTTTATAACAGGTGTAGTGTAAACCTTATTTGACAGCAGTTCAATAGCTCGCATAAAGGAAAGGTGAGGGACAAGCTCTCTATCTCGTTGCAATAGCTCATCCACTAATAGTAAACTGAAAATGGTGAAGACGGAGGGTGGATAGCAAGCGATGACATGGTTGGATCATTTACGAAGCTTATCGTGGGAAGATATAGAAACAATACTTAACCATTATGAAGCGTTAGGGCCGATTCCCGGGGTTCTGGCTCCGATGATCGAATCTTATTTGCCAATTTTACCTTTAATTGCCATTCTTGTTGCGAATGTGAATGCGTACGGGCTGGTCGAGGGCGTCCTGCTCTCATGGGTCGGCGTCGTCATAGGGGCGATCAGTGTGTTCTGGCTCAGCCGCCGGTTCGGTGGCAGACTGCGGAGCTTCATTGAGCGGAAATACCCGCAAGCCCAAAGATGGATTCAGTGGGTGGAGCAGCATGGCTTTACGCCGATCTTCCTGCTGGCTTGTTTCCCGTTTACGCCGTCATTCTTCGTTAACGTGGCCTCGGGTATCTCCCGTGTGCCTTTCCATACGTTCGCAACGGCGACCCTGCTGGGCAAGGGGGTTATGATCTTCCTCGTATCGTTCGCGGGGCAAGATGTGCATAAGCTGTTCGAGCAGCCTTGGAAGCTGGGGCTGATCGTCGTCTTTTTCGTGCTGATGTGGTTTGTGGGACGGAAGGTCGAGACGAGGTATATGAAATAAAAGTAGAGGACTCCGTGGGCAGCCGCGGGGTCCTTTTTTGCAGGCATCCTTGGGAAGGGGAAACTTTTCTTATGGCGAAACATTCCTTAGTAATACCTCGTCGGATCAAGTATGATTAAGGGATTGGTATTCGACCATTGGAAAATAATACGTCAGGAGAAAACACAGCTATGTGGAAAAGCCGTAATGTATGGATTATATTGACCGGCGAGATGATCGCCGGGTTCGGGCTATGGATGTCGATTATTGCCAATTTGGAATTTATGCAGCGGTATGTACCGTCCGACTTCCTGAAGTCCTTGATTTTATTTACCGGGCTGCTTGCGGGTGTTCTGTTCGGGCCATTGGCCGGGAGGGTTATTGACTCCGTCAACAAGAAGCACATCCTGCTCTATTCCGGTGTAGGGAGGCTCGTCAGCGTATCCTTCATGTTCGCAGCCATTCATTATGAGTCGGTCTGGTGGATGGTGCTGTTCGCAGTGGCGCTGCAAATTTCCGCCGCTTTCTACTTCCCGGCGCTGCAATCGCTCATTCCGCTTGTAGTGGAGGAGAGGCAGCTGCTGACCATGAACGGCGTACATATGAACGTTATGACCATCGCGAGAATCATGGGTACCGCCTTGGGCGGCTTCATGCTTACGGTGATGAGTTTATCGTCACTGTATGCCTTATCGTTTGCGGCTTATGTGCTGCTGCTGGTGTCCACCTTTTTTTTACAGGTGAAGGATGGGGAAGGCAGTCTGGCGGGGAGCCCGGCCGGGGCTTCCAAGCCCAAGGGGAGCTTCAAGGATGTGATTCCTGTGCTGAAGGAGCTGCCCGTGCCGATGATGGTGCTCTGCCTGACGGTCGTACCGACGCTTTTCATCGGAGGGTTCAACCTGCTGGTCATTAATATCAGCGAGCTGCAGAATGACCCCCAAATTAAGGGCTGGCTGTACGCGGCGGAAGGAACGCTGTTTATTCTGGGCGGCTTCTTGGTGAAGCGGCTGTCCGAGAAGCGGGATTTGCTGAAGCTGCTATTTTTCTTCGCCTTCGTCGTAGCCTTCGCCCATTTATCGCTATACTTCAGCAACTACGCCCCGGCTTCGGTGGCTTCGTTCGCGGTGTTCGGGCTTGCGGCGGGGTGCATGTTCCCCGTGGCGTCCACGCTGTTCCAGACCCAGGTTCCCCGGGAGTATCATGGCCGCTTCTTCTCTTTCCGCAGCATGCTGGACCGGGTGTTATTTCAAGTCATTCTGCTGGGGACCGGGCTGTTCCTCGACACGATCGGTCTGCAGCTTATGGTGCTGCTTTTCGGCGCCTTGTCACTGGGGTTGACCATTTACTTCCTGTACCGGCAGCGGAAGGCAGGGGTGATGCATGTGTCAAAGGAGTCTGGCGTTCCTGCCGAGAAGGCGGGGTAGATCGCTGGGTGCAGAAAGCAAAGCTGAAGCACAAGGGCAGGTAGAAGAAGAGGAGTCTGGGCGAAAGAGCCTAGGCTCCTTTTCTTTGCAGCTGACGATCATGGACCCGGCTTAGCAGGAGTGCAGCTAGTAGCAATGGTACAGCGATTTACGCATGAATTGGTTCTTTTACTATATCCAATTCCCTTGTTTAATGAAGGTATACAAACAAAGAGAGGCGGGGTTACCTATGGCATTGGAAATGAGAGAAAACTGTGAGAAATGTGCGGCCAAGCATCTTCCCAAGGATGCGGTTGCTTATATTTGTACGCATGAATGTACCTTTTGCGAGGAATGTGCGAAGGGTATGCATTATGTGTGCCCGAATTGCGGGGGAGAGCTTGTGAGGAGGCCCAAAAGCATCGGAAAGCCGGTCAGCTGCTCGCTTAGCTGAAAAATTCACAACCGTAAACAAAGAAAACCTAACGTCATCGGCTGAGTGAGCTGGTATCATGGGAGGGGCTTTTCTTCAAGATAAGCCGATTCACCCATTCGATATCGAAAGAAGGTTGCTTCCTTGAATACGGCACTCAGCGGTCAGGCGAGCAGGGAAACGGCGGGCTTCGGGTTCCTATCCAGGCCTCTCCTCGCGATGTATATCGACACTTTGCTCATGGCCATCGGCTTCTTCATGCTGGTGCCCTTGCTCGGCGTACATCTGATGCACGAGCTGGGCTGGAGCGCCGCCTCCGCCGGTGTCGTGATGGCCATCAGCGGCTTCGCCCAGCAGGGCTTCAAGTTCTTCAGCGGGATTTTTGCCGACCGCATCGGCTACAAGCGGGCGATCCTGATCGGCGTGGCCGTAAGGATCGCCGGCTATGCGTTGTACGGTATGGTCAGCCATCCGGTCATGTTCGCCCTGGCGGGCTTCATTTCAGGTTTGGCCGGAGCGATCTTCCATCCCGCGAGCTATGCGGCTTACGCCCGGCTGTCCTCCGACTCGATGAAGCAGCGCATTTTTGGCTTACGCGAGATGCTCAGCAATGTCGGCTTTATTCTAGGTCCGGTTATCGGGATGCTTCTGATGAAGCTCAGCTTCGCTTTCGTCTGCTTCGCATCGGCTCTGATGTTTGCCGCAGCCTTCGTCATCTCGTGGCGGTTTTTGCCGGACATGAAGGGGGAGCACAAGCCGGCGCCCATTCTCACGACGTGCAGCAAGCTGCTTCAGGACAAGACCTTCCTGCTGTTCAACGTGTTCGCCATGGGACTTTGGGCGCTTCAAGTTCAGCTGTACCTGGCGGTGCCTGTTCGGGCGGGAGAGCTCCTGCCGGATGCTGGCATGGTGGCGTACCTATACATGAGCGGGGCCATCTTCATGGTGCTGCTGCAGCTTCCGCTGGTCAAGCTGCTGCAGGACAAGCTCCGCCCGAGCCGCATCATGGCGTACGGGGCCGTCATGTTAGGATTGGGCCTTCTGGCCATCGGCTTTTCGCAGGGTTTATGGACCTTACTGCTTGCGATCCTTCTTTTTACCCTGGGTCAGATGGTCACTATGCCTTTCATGAATCAAATGATTTCCGGCTTCGCCGATAAGCAGCTGTTCGCCACTTATTTCGGCTTTAACGGGATTGCACTGGCAGTCGGAGGCATGTTGGGGAACACAACCAGCGGAGCACTCTACGACTATGCGCAGGCACATCCCGGTCTCCAGTGGCTGCCGTGGGTCGCGCTTTGTGCCTTTGGCGTGACCCTGGCACTGCTGCTTATTCGGTTGGGGGGGCGGTTCGATCCCCCAACCGCAGAAACCTAAAAAACCGGCTTCGGCCCCTCTAGGATGAGGAGGCCGAGGCCGGTTTGCCGTTTGTCAGCTTATGAACCAGATACGGCTCAATGGCGGCGACGGGAAGCGGTTTGCTCAGCAGGTAGCCCTGAATCACATCGCAGCTGATCGATCGAAGCAGAATATACTGCTCTTCGGTTTCCACACCTTCGGCTACGACGGTCAGCTGCAGCGCATGCGCCATATCTACCATTGCTTTCACGAGGGTGATGTTCGTCAAATCCTGCTCAAGATCTTGAATGAAGGACTTGTCGATTTTGAGAACATCGAAATGAAGTCTTTTCAGATAGGAGAGTGCCGAATGCCCTGTTCCGAAGTCATCGATCGACAGCAGAACCCCCAGATTGCGAAGCTCCTCTACAAGCTCCTCCGCCGCGTCGAAATGGCGCAGTCCTACGCTTTCCGTCAGCTCGATCTCCAGCATAGCGGGAGTCACGTCATATCGCGACAAGCAAGCTTGGATGAATTGGGGCATTGAGGGATGATAAAGCGTCTTCGCGGACAGGTTAACCGCAATCTTGACCGGCCGGCCAAAGCGGCGAAGCCAGCGTGCACTCTGGGCGCAGGCCTCCTCAATCACCCATTCGTCAATCTCTGTAATCATGCCGATCTCCTCGGCGACAGGGATGAATTCCTGCGGGGGAACGAGCCCCCATTGCGGATGATTCCAGCGGACGAGCGCCTCCAGTCCGGCCAGCTGGCCGCCGCGGCAGCGTACCTGGGGCTGGTAATAGACCTCGAGCTGGCCCTTGGCCATCGCCCCGCGCAAGCTCTGCTCAAGCTCGAGCCGGTGCGCCAGAGCTCCATGACTATCCGGGAGGAAGCGCTGAAAGTCGTTCTTGTTTTCCTTGGCCGAATACATCGCCGAATCGGCGTTCCGCAGCAGCGTATCCAGGTCGTCGCCGTCCTGCGGATAAATACTGATGCCGATGCTTCCCGTGACATGGAGGTCATGCTCATCGATGTGGAAAGCGCGCGCAAGCTCTCTAAGGATGCCTGATGCTACCTTGGCTGCCTCCTCCGACCCTTGAAGCTGGGGCATCATGACCGTGAATTCATCACCGCCCAGCCGAAACACCGTATGATGGAGGCGAACGCTGTCCTGCAGCCTATGGCTCGCCTGGATCAGCAGCCGATCGCCCATTTCGTGCCCCAGCGTATCGTTGATTACCTTAAAGCGGTCCAAATCGATGAAAAGCAGGCCGACTTGCTCCCCTTTGCTTTTGGCTTCCTGCAGTGCCGCCGTGAAATTCTCATGAAAATGATGACGGTTCGGCAGTCCGGTCAGCATGTCGTAATGAGCGAGAAAGGTCAGCTTTTCTTCCGCTTGCTTCCTTTTGGTAATATCGGTGAAGATCGCTACATAGTTACTCACCTGATCCTGCGCATCCTTGACCGCTTGGATTGTCAGCCATTCCGGATACAGCTCGCCGTTCTTTCGCTTATTCCAGATTTCCCCCTGCCAGCTGCCGGTTTCGTGGATCGACTTCCACATGGCTTGGTAGAAGGAGGCGGTTTGGCGTCCGGAATTGAGCAGGCGCGGAGTTTGTCCAAGCGCCTCCTGCTCGCTGTAGCCCGTTGTGCTCGTGAAGGCAGGGTTTACGGACAGAATCATTCCCTTCGTATCCGTGATCATAATGCCCTCATGCGAGGTTTCGAAGACGCGGGCGTGCATCCGCAGCTTCTCCTCAACCTTCTTGCGCTCCGAGATATCCGAGAAGATCCCGACATAATTGGAGATTTCCCCCTTGGTGTCGGTCACAGCGTTGATGATGAGCCATTCCGGGAAGACCGTTCCATCCTTCCGGCGGTTCCAAACCTCCCCTTGCCAGCCCCCCGTTTGGCGAATGGATTCCCACATGGCGCGGTAAAATTCCGGGGAATGCTTCTTCGATTGCAATAGGCTCGGCGTATGTCCGTAAACCTCTTCCGCTGTATAGCCGGTAGTCCGGGTGAAGGAGTGGTTCACGGCGATGATGCGCGAGCTCGCATCGGTGATCAGAATGCCTTCCAGCGACGCTTCGAAAACGCGGGCATAAAGCCGGTAATGTTCCTCGGAGGCGCGCAGCCGCTTCTCCTCCAGCAGCATTTTCCGGTTGTATCGTTTCACTATGTAGAAGAAAAACACGGCATTGATGATAAACAAAAGAAAGCGGAGCACAGCCCCGATCTTCAGAATGTCTTTGCCGTGATAAGAATAATGGTCCACAAGGAATTGGATGAACGGGTTGGCGATAAACAGAAGAAACACGTTAGAGAGCACAAACAGAATCGTCACCGAATCGACGGCTGGAAATCGTTTGGGGTTGATGCGCTGCATAGGAAGTTCCCACCTTTAGCTCTCTTTTGTCGGCACGTACATGAGTAGGCATGAAATATTGTAAAGCTTTAAGTGCAGGGCCGCTGTGATAAAAATCACAGGGCATCGCCGGTTAACCCTAGGGGGGATTGCCATATTTCCCCGCAAAATTGTGACCAATACTCCCCGCAATTGATTAGTACCTTAGCAGAGGTGAGGGTCTTTAGCGTCCTGTTTCGGTCCTTTTCTCTATTGCTGGGCTAAGGGATGTCCTCTATACTAATTTCTAAAAGTCTTGTATGAACATAAAGGAGATTCCGATGACCTTATCCCGCGTAGCCTCTCGAGGCAAACGTCCGAAGAAGAAGCCGCCCGTACGCGCTTTCGCCATAATCCTTGCCCTAATGGGCGTCCTGGCTGTGCTGGGGTTTGTCATCTTCAACGGTCTTGACGGTCAAGGCCCAAAGACGCAGACGGCTCCGGAGGCGGCGCCCGCCGCTGTGAAGACAGAGGGGGCTGCTGAGCTTAAACCGACCTCCGTCCGGCACGAAGTTACGCTATGGACACCACCGCGTGTGGATGCGGAGGCAATTGAGCTGACGTTCCAGTATGCAGCCCCGCAGGAGAGCTCCATTCAGGTGCGCCTGCAGGTGAAGGCCGAGGGGGCTGCCGCTTACAAGGAGGCCGCTCTGCAGAACACCCCGGACAAAGCGGCTGCCGGCAAGCATGTCTACTCGGCTACATGGAAGAAAGCGGAGGATGGGGTGAAGGCTGGGGACAAGGTGGATCTGAAGCTGTCGGTCACTGCCGGCGAAGCGCCGGCCGCGGAATATGAGGTGCGTAATGTCCGCTTCCAGTCCCGCGAAGTCCTCAGGCAGCAAGTACAAAATTACCTGATCTATTACGGCGACTGGACGGACACGCTGGTGGACGAGGTTCGGCAGAAATACCAGATGGTCGTACTCCACACCCAAAGGCAGATCACGGCCGAACAAATTCAGCGCTTGCGCGGAGGCAAGGATCCGCATGACGCTTCCCAGGCGGTGCTTGTTCTGGGCTACCTCTCCGTTGGGGAGGACCTCCGGACGGCCGGCATGACGCCGGAGGACATGAAGAAGGATTCGCGCTTCGTCCTGGACGGGTCCGGGCCCGCAGCGGATCCGCGGCCGGGAGCGCCTTATCCGGACGGAAGCAATATACCGGAAGATACCGATACTCTGGGCAAGATGACCGGGGGTGGATATGCCCCCTTTTATCTAAGCGAAGGCAGCTCGGGTAAGGCTGCCGAACCGGAGATCAGCCGCATTAGCAAGGCGGCGTTCGTCAATCCGGGTCATCCGGCATGGCTGGAGGCGCTGAAGACAATGACTAAGGCGAAGGACCGGGTGTCCGGACTGAGCGAGCTGCTCGGACGGAAGGAGGGAGCCGGGTACGGCTGTGACGGCTTGTTTCTGGACACGCTCGATATCGCAGCTCCGAACTCCTTCACTGACGCGTCCGGCGCAAATCCGAGAGAGTTTGAATGGACGGCAAAGGGGACGCAGGAGCTCCTCCGAAAGATCCGAAGCGAGTATCCGGGCTCGCTTCTGCTGGCGAACCGCGGCCTCTTCTTTTACCATCCGGATCTGGAGGCTTACCGATATACGCTTCGGGGCATCGTCGACTTCGTGCTTTATGACGGCTTCAAGCTGGATAGTGGAGGCGGGCAGTGGTATCAAGAGGCGATCTTCCACGACAACAAATACAATTACGGGCAAAAGCTGCTGGCCGAGGCGGATCGTCCCGACGGCTTTAAGGTTCTCAGCCTGGGGTATGCCGAAGGTCCCGACGGTGATGCGGCGAAAAAGGCGCTTCAAGGAGACCGGAACACGGCGAGGGACATGCTGCTGGACGATCTGCTGGAGGCGGCGTCGCTCGGCATGGTGCATTACAGCTCAAGTGCAGAGCTTACCGAGGTGAACGCCTTTGCCTTGGAGCATACGCCGAAGGAGCCGCAGCCTCCCGTGTGGGGCAACACGAAGACCCCGGCGTTCGGCAAGCCGTTTGCCGCGCCGCGGGAGGGAGCCCAGAAGCTGGAGCGGCGCGGCAAGGACGTGTACATCCAGTGGGATGTGGCTCATTCCAATGCAAGGCCGGTTGGTTACACGCTTTATGTGAAGGAAGGAGAGACCTTCCGATTCAATAAGGATTTGGCGGAGCAGAGTCAAGCGGTCGTCCATCTTCGCCCGGAAGTCCCGTCCGATTACGCGGGCCGGGGGGAACGCGCAGGACGCTTCCCTTATGAGGCGAAGGTGGAGGGGCTTATTCCAGGCAAAACGTACTTCCTCGTCATCCGGGCGAAGAACGCAGCCGGTCAATATGAGGAGAACCGGAAAGTGATGCGTGTAGTGGCGCCGTAGCATACCAGGAGAGCTGCGGCCCTTACCTGGAACCGGAAACAAAGAAAAGCCTGAGGCGTGAGCATGATCCACACCTCAGGCTTTAGCTATGTTTTACTCGGCAAGGGCTTGAAGTTCCTGCTTCCCGTCCCTACGATTTGTACTGTAGCCTTTACCGTCACTTTCACGTTGGGAAATTCCTCTCGCCAATTCATCTGTTTCCACCGGTTCAAGCCAATGGAATTTCTAACATAACGACCGATTCCAAGATTATCGACACGGTGGGTTTGCTGTTGCTTAATGATCGCTGCCGCCCTTCTCTCGAATTGCTCCTCCAGCTGCGCTTCAACGGCATGCTGTTCTTCCTTCTTGCTAAGATCGTGCCCCCCGTAATACTCCAAAACATACCCCTTAAGGCTGATAGCAACCGTCACCTGGATCGGTTCTTCCCGCTGCGCAAGTACTTCGATCTTTCTCTTGTTAGCTATGAAGCTGAGAACCAACCGTTCTTGCTTGGAGGATTCGGGCTCCTTCCAATTAAAGCTGATGTCTCCGTGCCGGTATCGATCCATCATCGAGAGGAACACCCGGGTTTCCGGCGGGTTAATTCGAGTAATATACCGATCGTCCTGGAACAAAGCGATCCCGCTGACCATGAAAAAGTCTTTCGTTTTCTTAATGATAGGCATGATCGGATCGATGCCGTCATCGTAGTAGTCCCGCGTGAATTCATGGAGCGTCGTCATGGGGATTGTGTTGAACTGGTGTTCTTTTTCCATCATGGTATGCAGGAAAGAGTCGATCTTGGCATCGTGCTTGAACTGAGCGGAGAGAAAGTCCTTACTGCTGCTGCCTTCCACCATCGTAAGTTTGACACGGTTTCCAATCTGGGGATCGCGGAGCATGGAATCGGATATTTTGTATATTCCCTCGCGGGCGATATCCTCATTATAAAGAATCGTGCGCAGCTGGCCGCTGACGATAATCCGATCGGATCTTCTTGAAAGATAAAGCTTCGCTTCCTTGCTTGAGGAAGCGGTTGTGCTGATGGCCTCTCGCCGGTCCTCTCCATCCTCTGAAATATGCGGCCCCGATACGGTTACGACGATATTGTTCGGTGCATCGAGGCCAAGCTTGGCATCCACTTTGTCATAACCTATCGTTTCGACCGTTAATAGCTTCTCAATCACCAATTGGTAGGAGCAGCCTCCGCATAACATCACTGCTATCACAGCGGAGATCCAGGCACTACGGTTGTTCATGGCTTAGGTTCCTCCTGAAAAGCACGATAAGAAGCAAGAGAATGCAGGGAACCAGGCAGGCTACGGCGCTCTCCAGCGTAAAGATCTGCTTCAGCCAATATTTGGTTTCCTGTTCCCCTTGGACCATGGTTGACAAGAGGTAAGAGCCAAGGAGAATGATGAATGTCCTCCAAAAATAAGAAACACGCGGTGTAAGTCGTTCGAAGGTTTCCAGGGCAATCCAGTAATACATGCAGACGGTAACCAGCATTTTCAAGAAGAACACGCTGAGAAGCAGGGTTTCAAGCCGCTCCACGAACGGTGCCCGTATATACTGAAGCATGCTGATGACAGGATAATAATCGATCTTTATCTGCTCAAAGCAAAAGAAGCCGAAGTTCGTAAAGGAAACGATCAAATAGATACCTGTTGTGAACAGGTTTCCGTACTGAAGTGATTTGGCGAATTTGGCTTTGCGATCGACATAGGGAAACAGGAATAGAAAGATTTCAAATCCGAGAAAGGCTCCAAACACGCTCAGCTGGCCGCTGAAATCAAATTTGCCCAATTGCATGAAATAGGGCGTTAGCCTAGTGAAACTGAAGTGGGGAATGACATACAGCGACAAAAAGATCATCCAAACGGAAAGCAGGAAAAAAATCGTCGTTGCCTTAACCATATTGTAGATTTTCTTGGATAGCATGAAGAACACGATCAACATCATGGCGATCAGTAAGTAATCCTCCGGGACCGTTGGAAAATTATACAGCTGTATCAAAAGGACATATTCCTTTGATATCAATACGCCGATGAAGGACCAGACGATAACGAATAGCGTGTAGATCGGATACAACAAATATTTGCTCATCATTCGTTCCATAAGCTCAAAGATTCCAAGGCCCCCCCCATGCTTGTAGATGAGGGTAATCACATAGATGACCAGCGCGCTGGCCGCCGAAGGCAAGACCAGCATCACCCATCCGTTCGTACCGTAGGTCTCTGCAAGCAATCGGGGAAGGCTGAGCAGGGTAATGCCGGATTGAATCATGTACATTAAGAAAAACAGATGATAATGGTGCAGCTTTTCGTTGTTCATGCTTGCTCCTTACCGCTTCATTCTCATTCGAACCCGATTCCTCGACTTCGCTTGAGAAGGCCTTGTTGTCATCCACTTCAAGCCTGTTCTGATCAATGTATCCTTCCAATCCTTCAGCCTTAGCGGTGTGAGAGGAACAAGGTAGGACGTGCCTAGGCTCGTTAAACTCGATAAGTGAATCACCAGAATGCAAATGCCAAGGATGATTCCGTAATTGCCCAGAATGCCTGCCATCAGGATGAGGCCGAAACGGGCGAGACGGATCGATCCGCTCAGAACATAGCTGGGTATGACGAAGGAGGCCAGTGCGGAGATGGCAACGACAATAATCAAGATATTGCTCGTGAAGCCCGCCTGAACTGCCGCAGTGCCTATGACAATACCGCCGACAATACCGATGGTCTGTCCGATCTTGCTGGGAAGACGGGCGCCGGCCTCTCGAAGCAGCTCTATCGTAACTTCCATAATGAGCGACTCCAATACCGGCGGGAAGGGGACCCTTGCCCGGGACTTGGCAATGGAGCTGATCAGATCCTCCGGAATCATTTCGTAATGAAAGGAGGTCAGAGCAACGTAGAACGCGGTAAACATCAGCGATATCACCACAGCAAGCAGCCTCAGCAGTCTCGTTGCGCTTCCCAGCAGCCAACGCTGGCTGTAATCGTCTGCAGACTGGAAGAAGTCAAAGAAGCCTGTCGGTGCACAGAAGGCGAAAGGGCTTCCGTCACAGATTCCGACGATTCTCCCCGCAAGAAGCTTGGAAATCGCCACATCAGGCCGTTCCGAGGTCAGAAATTGCGGGAATAACGAATAGGCATTATCGTCAATCATCTGGATGAGAATATTTGTGTCCAGAACGCCGTCGAACTCAATATCCTGCACACGGCTTTTTAAATCATGTAAAAGCTGTTCGTTGGCGATGCCTTCGATATAGAGCAGGTGTACCTTCGTTTTGGTGACTTCTCCGACCTTGAACTGGACCACCCTCAGCTTCGGACTCTTCAGCCGGGACCGGACGAGGGAAAGGTTGGTGTCGGAATCCTCCGTGAAGGAATCGTGCGGACCCGTGATGACGGTTTCCGTGTCCGAGTTGCTGACAGGTCTTGCTTTGGTGCCCGAGACATTGACAAGATGGACCCCATCCGCGTGGAAGACGGCGCAATTCCCCTCTAGGATGAGCTCGGTAACCTTCTCTGGCTCTTGACAGCTTTGGTAAATCCCTCTTTGAAAGAGGGAGACAAGCCCATCGGGAGTATCCATATGATGCAAGGGACTGTAGACATGAAGCTCCATGAGCTTCACATCCACTAGACCGTGGAAAAAGAGAAGGGTGATCCCTAGCTCGGGCAGAGATTGTTGGCTTAGGTCGGAACAATCTCCGAATTGGTCCAAGACATCCTGAAGCATGGATATTGCGCGCATAACGTTCACAATCACCCTTCATGTGTGTTGCTAAATTTAGTATTTGTTAGAAAAAAGGGTTTATGCGGTAAAGACCATAAGAAAAAAAAGCGGCGAAAGTTCGCCGCTTCTACGGATGGTCCGTATCGATGGGATCCGCCGAAAGAAGGTCTGCATCCTCAGGGCCTACTTCCGTCTGCATGGCTGTCTCGTTATGATCCCATGCCTCCGTATCTTCGGCGGAGCTGTCTGTCTCGAACAGAGCTTCGGGATCCGCATCATCCAGGAAGTCGATCTGGTCAGGGAAGCTGGAGCGGATGAATTGCGCGGCATCCGCATGCTTCTGGAAGAAGTTCTGCACAATGGTCATCTCATCGTTGTACGGGTACTCTTGCTCCTTGCGGTTCTCTTGTTGTTCGCTCATCGGTAGGGTACCTCCTCCAAGTTGTGGGCCGGTCTTCCCGGTCCTCTTCCATCTGCTGTTACCTTGCACTCTATATCATCCGCACTCTGTTCCATAATCATACATACATGGTGAACAAGCAAAGGCCTCCCTGCCGTACGTCGTGAGACGTGAGAGGAGGGAGGCCCTTGCCGGTTCCATATTTATTTTTTTACATCAAATGAGCTCTTCAGCGACACGATCCGGTTGAATACCGGCCGCTCGGCTGTCGTATGCTTCGGGTCTACGTTAAAGTACCCATGGCGGAAAAACTGGAATTTCTCTTGCCCTTTTACGCCCGCCATGTTTTCCTCTACATAGCCTTGAAGCACCTGAAGCGAATTCGGATTGATCCGGTCGGCGAACGACTCGCTGTCCGGATTGCTGTCATCCGGCACGAGAGCTTCGTACAAGCGGAATTCCGCAGCCTGCGCCCGGGAAGCTTCGACCCAATGGATCGTGCCCTTCACCTTGCGTCCCGTGAAGCCGGTGCCGCTCTTCGTCTCCGGGTCGTAGGTGCAGCGCAGCTCGATGACGTTGCCCGCAGCATCCTTGATGACTTCCTCGCACTTGATGAAATACGCGTGCTTGAGGCGCACTTCGTTGCCGGGATATAAGCGGTGGTAGCCCTTGATCGGCTCCTCCATGAAATCGTCCTGCTCGATATAGATCTCGCGGGAGAACGGGATTTGGCGATGGCCCATTTCCGGGTTCTCGCTATTGTTCTCCGCCTCCAGCATTTCGACTTGCCCTTCCGGATAATTGGTGATGACGACCTTCAGCGGCTGCAGCACCGCCATCGTCCGCAGCGCCTTCAGCTTCAAGTCCTCGCGGACAAAATACTCCAGCTGGGCAAAATCCACCGTGCTGTACGCCTTGGACACCCCGGTTTCACGGATAAAATTGCGGATCGCTTCCGGCGTAAAGCCGCGGCGGCGTACACCCGAGATCGTCGGCAGGCGCGGATCGTCCCAGCCATCAACGATACCGTCCTCCACCATTTGGCGCAGGTAGCGCTTGCCCATAATCGTGTCGGTCAGGCGCAGCTTGGCGAACTCGTATTGATGCGGAACGTTCGGCATCTCGCACTCCTGTACGACCCAGTCATACAGCGGGCGCTGATCCTCGAACTCCAGCGTACAGATGGAGTGGGTAATGCCTTCAATGGCATCCTCGAGCGGATGTGCATAAGCATACATCGGGTAGATGCACCATTTGTCCCCGGTATTGTGATGGTGGGCATGGGCGATACGATAAATGACCGGATCGCGCATATTGATGTTCGGCGAGCTCATATCGATCTTGGCGCGGAGCACCTTCTCGCCGTTGCCGAATTCGCCCTTGCGCATGCGCTCGAACAGGTCAAGATTCTCTTCTACGCTGCGGCCGCGATATGGGCTCTCGGTACCGGGAACCGTAAGGGTACCGCGTGTCTCGCGGATTTCATCGGCGCTGAGGTCGTCGACGTAGGCCTTGCCTTTTTTAATAAGAAGAACGGCCCGGCTGTACATTTCATCGAAATAATTGGAGGCGAAAAATAACCCGTCCCAGTCAAAACCGAGCCATTTGACGTCCTCTTTAATGGCGTTTACGTATTCCGTATCTTCCTTCAGCGGGTTGGTATCGTCAAAACGAAGGTTCGTTCTGCCGCCGAATTCATCTGCAAGCTCGAAGTTGAGGATAATCGATTTGGCGTGACCGATGTGCAGGTAGCCGTTCGGCTCCGGCGGGAAGCGGGTGACGATTTCCTTCACTTTGCCTGATTTGAGATCTTCCGTCACGATGTGCTTAATAAAATTAGAGGATGAGGAAGGTGCCGTTTTTGTCGTTTCCACGAGAGATCAACCTTTCTAGGGACAGGAATTGATTACCACTTAGCATATACCAAAAGAGGCCTCTTTACTCGCACCGCGGGGGTGCCGCTGAAAAAACTTATTCCTTCCATAGTATCAAATTGAGTTGCCTGAGGAAAGTCCTTCGGCCCTTAGAGGAAAAGAATTGTACTGCAACAAAATCACAGGCAGTGTCGTTTAGGGTAGAGAGGCATTACCTTGATGCGATGGGACTCTTTCAAGAGCTTGCTCCTTAGGGCCTGATCTTGTGTCTGAAAGCCCAAGAAATGCGCCGCAGGCCAATTCGATCCAGATTTAACAAATTATATAAAAGCGCTTCCAATATCCTCCTTTCGGAGGGAGTGAAAGAGCCCTTTCCTATTGCGAAAGGCTCTTTTCCCTATTTCCAGAGTATGCCATTGGACAGGGATTGCGAGTGTGGGAAGCACTAGAAAAAATATTGTGAACATTCCGTCTCCAGATGCATGTCGATTCATGACCGTCAGAGGTATGATGTGAACATCGAATCAGATTCCCGCGACAAAATTCGCAGGATCTCGATAAAGGCAAAGCCGGTGAAAACCGGTGACGCAAAGCTACAGGGGCTACCGCGTGATAACGCACGCTACGCCAGCCAGCTACCGAAAGACGACGGGTTTTGTGCACGTTTTTTTCTGCACCCCTCCTTTCGGGTCGACCGCAAAGGCAGGGGATTTTGTTATACAGAGAGGAGGGTCGACGGTTGATGATGAAGCTGGTTAACCGGGATACGGGAGAGCTGCTGGCAGGGCAGGTCCGAATGGCGCATACGTTCATGCAACGGCTGCGGGGACTCATGTTCACCAAGACGCTGGAGCCGGGGGCCGGGCTTCATCTGCAGCCCTGCCGACAGGTCCATACGTTTGGGATGAAGTATGCCATTGATGTACTGTACTTAAATGCTGAAGGGCGCATCATAGCCATGGATCAGGCGATGACACCGGGTAAGGTCGGA
The DNA here is from genome assembly GCF_030167925.1 of Paenibacillus silviterrae. Lineage (GTDB taxonomy): Bacteria > Bacillota > Bacilli > Paenibacillales > NBRC-103111 > Paenibacillus_G > Paenibacillus_G silviterrae. Next base: position 3,849,400 of record NZ_JASKUT010000001.1, on the reverse strand, counting down.
AGACTGTATTCTGACGCCGTCTCCGCGGTAGAGCTGCCGGCCGGGTGGCTGGGGCAGACACAGACCAGGATTGGACAAGCTGTGCGATTTGAAGCCCGCTAGAACTCACCTAAGATTGGGCAGGACCATGGGCAAAAACCAAGAAAAAGGAGAGGTTTACTTATGTTGAACAAATTGAAGGCGTTGGTGAAGGACGAGCAAGGACAAGGGATGACAGAGTATGGCTTGGTGCTGGGGGTTATCGGCGTTGCCGTAGTAGGAACGCTGTTTCTGCTGCGGGAGGAAATTCAAGAGATCTTCACGGACGCTCTGACGGATGTCCAGAGCCGTGACCAGGCCCCTGCTCCTGCTGCACCGTAAAGCACGGCCTGCAAGGAAACGCGCTGCAGCTCCTCTCCGTGGTTCGATACTTCGAACCGTTGAGGGACGGCGGGGAGCGGCAAACAAAGGGTCTGACGCTTCGGCTGCCGAATCGCAGGCCCTTTTTTTATCGAAGGCGTAATTCGCCGGAAGGGGGGCTTTCCAGCATGGTGATCAATGTGCTGTTACTCACGGTGCTTGCGGTCTGTGTCGTGACGGATCTTCGCAGCCGGAAAATTTACAATCACGTTATCTTTCCCGCCCTCATGGCTGCGTTCGTGCTGCATGCGGCCCACGGCGGCTGGGCGGGCATCGGCTTTGCGGCGGCAGGGTTCGCAGTTGGACTCAGTGTACTACTGATTCCTTATCTGCTGGGCGGTATGGGGGCCGGAGACGTCAAGCTGCTTGCGCTGATCGGCGCCTGCAAGGGAACGTCGTTCGTCCTGACCGCTTCTCTCAGCATGATGTTGTGCGGCGGTCTCATCGCGCTGATGCTAATCGTAATTCATAAGGAGGCTTGGGCTTGGGCCCGTTATCTGGTCATGGCCTTCTACAGCTACCGGTATGGGGTGCGGCTTACTCTAAAAGGGAAGATGGATGCCCTTACGACGACTTACCCTTATGGGATTGCTATTGCAGCAGGGACGTTCGTCTGTTTCTGGTCGACGAACGAGTGGGGGAACGTGACATGGCTGGTGATGTAAAGAAAACCAAGGGACATCATTGGCTGCACGGTCTTCTGCGGAACCAGCAGGCCCAATCGCTGACCGAGCTTGCGCTGCTGCTGCCGGTGCTGCTGCTGCTGGCCTGCGGAACCCTCGACTTCGGACGGTTGCTGTACGCTTATCTGCATATGAATTTGGCTGCGCAGGAGACGGTCCGGCAAGGGGGGCTTGGCAAGACAGATGCCGAAATCATCGCCTTCGCACGGAATTATGTCCGACTCGGCGGCAGCGGAAATCTTCAGGTACAAATTTCCCCGACGCAAACGAATCGGAAGTCCGGGCAATTCGTGACGGTGACGCTGCGGTACCCGCTGCCCTTCATGACACCGGTCATATCGAAATTTCTGCCGTCCCCCGTGGTGTCAGCCCATTCCACCATTCGAGTAGAGTAAGTCCATGTCCACCATAAAAGGAGGAAGCTTGATGAGAACGAGAGGAATAGCGCTCGTGCGTCAGCAGGAGGGCAGCTCGCTGGTGCTGGCCGCCCTGCTGCTGGCGGGTCTGCTGGCAACGGCGGCGCTGGTTGTGGATGGCGGGATCCTGTTCGTGACCAAGAGTCATCTGCAGAAAACCGCCAATGCCGCCGTGCTGTCCGGCGCTCAGGAGCTGACCCGCACGCAAGAGCAGGTAAGCGGCGTCATGCAAACGGTGCTGCAGAAGCACGAGGAGCACACCCATGTGCAAAGCACGAGTGTCACGATGGGACAGAAGGTCAGCGTATCGCTCCGCAAAGAGGTGCCGCTGGGCTTCGCCCGCATGTTCGGCTGGGAGCTGGCGCCGGTACAAGCCAAGGCGACGGCCGAGATCGGTGTGATGGGGAGCGCCGTCGGAGCGGCACCGCTGGGCATCAATGAGAACATCCCGCTGGAGTACGGGAGAGTCTATAAGCTGAAGGTAGACCAGACGCAGGTCGAGGCCGGTAATTTCGGTGTGCTGGCGTTAGGTGGAACGGGAGCCTCTACCTATGAGGACAACCTGAGACGAGGCTATAGCAGCGAACTGAAAATCGGTACGGTGATCGACACGCAGACAGGTAACATTGCCGGGAAAACGAGAGAAGGCGTGCAGCTTCGGTTGGATGAATGCCCGTATCCTCCAGGCGAGACGCATCACCGGGACTGCCCGCGGATCCTGCTGATTCCCGTTTATAGGGAGATCGAATCCCAGGGCAATCAGTTGAAGAATGTGATGATTACAGGCTTCTCTTATTTTTACATCATGGAGCCGATGAGTGCGAACGATACGTCCATATCCGGAATGTTTATCCAAAGGGCGGATACGGGAATCGTTGATCCTGGCGCGGTATCGCGCGGAGCTTACGCCATCAGACTGACAGAGTAGGTGACCGAAGAGGATGAGAGCGAAACTGATCTTGATTGTAGCCTTGATCATGGGGCTGGCGACGACTTTTTTATTCGCCAAATATATGAAGCGGTTCGATATGGTGTCGGAAGCGAATGTGACGCTGATCGAGGTGGTATCGGTCAAACAGCCTGTGAAGGAAAATACCCAGCTGAACTCGTCCATGCTGCAGGTCGTGCAGGTGCCGAAGATGGGCGTTCATCCGCAGACGGTTATGACCCTGGCTGAGGCGGAGGGCAAGATTGCGGCGGCGGATCTGCATCAAGGCGAGGTGCTTCTGAGCGGGCATATCCGCGATACAAAGGCGGAGGCGCTTCGGGTAGCTCGCAAGGTACAAGAGGGCTACCGGGCGGTATCAGTCGGCGTGAACTTCGTACAGACGGTGTCCAACCTGATCGAGCCAGAGGACCTTGTGGATGTGATCCTGTCTACGACAGACAAGAACACCAATGTCGTAACCACCATGCTGCTGCTGGAGAAGGTGCGGGTGCTGGCGATCGGAAGGCGGATGGTGGAGGCCGATAAGGATACGCCCTATGCGGAATATAGCTCCGTTACCCTGGAGCTGAAGCCGCAGGAGGCGGTCACCCTGGTGAATGCCGATGAACGAGGCAACATTTCGCTGGCGATTCACACGAAGGTCAATGCGCCGGCACCGCCAACCCCCGGAGCCGCGGCTCCGGCACCCGCGCCGGCCAAATAGCGGAAGCGAACGGAGATCATAAAGGAGGCCATGACAATGACGAGTGAACACACGGGACAGGAGAGTCGCAGCGGAGGCAAACGGGGAGAGATGATCGCCATATGCAGCGCGAAGGGCGGCATCGGCCGAACGGTGCTGGCCGTGAACCTGGCGGTGGCCTTGTCCAAGAACAATCATCTGCAGGTCAGCGTGCTCGACGGCGACTTCCAGTTCGGCGATGTGGGACTCGCGATGGATTTGCATTCGGCTTTCACGATGAAGGATGTGGCGGAGAGCCTGGAGGGCTTGGATGCGTTCGGCTTATCGGGCTTTCTGATGAAGCACGGCAGCGGGGTTCGTGTACTGGCCGCGCCGGAGCGTCCTGAACAGGCGGATCTGGTGACGGCCGAGGTGCTGGAGCAGGTCTGCAATCTGCTGCTGGCACAGCACGATTATTTGCTCGTCGACACCGGGGTAGGTTTGCAGGAGGCCACGCTGCAGGTCATTGAGAAGGCGGATCAGGTGTTCCTGCTGACGACGCTGGAAATGGCCGCGATCAAGAATACGAAGCTGATGCTGGAGACGCTGTCGCTGCTCGGCCTGCGCGATAAGGTTCAGGTGATCATTAACCGGTCGACGATGGAAAGTGTCATCAAGGCGACTGATGTGCCCGACATTCTAGGCGAGGAGCTGCCGATGTATGTGCCCAACGATTTTGCTACCGTGGCCGGGTCCCTTAATATCGGCATTCCGTTCGTAATGAATCAAGGCAAGACGGAGGTCGCGAAGGCGGTCTTCAAAATTGCCGAGCAAATGATTTCCCGCCGCGAAATCGCCTTGTTCAAGCCGAAGCAGCCGTCGCTGCTGCAAAGCCTGTTCCATAAGACGAAGAACAGCGCGTCATTCTTCTAAGCGAAAGGAGCTACGCAGATGAGTCTGCTGAATAAAATCCAAGCGCGAACGGCGGAGCGGCCTGTCCGGGAGGAGTCTGCAACGGAGAGCGCGGAACCGCTTTATGCAGCCCAGGAGCCGGGGACCGTTCACCCGCAAACGAGTGCGCCTTCGAGCCCCAAGCCGGGGAAGAAGGATCTGCTCAGCACCTTTCGAGATATTCGGCGGGGAGGCGAAAGCAGCGGTCCGAAGGAGGTCCGCGCCGCTCAGCCGTCCAAGCACCAGGAGCTGAAAAATCGGCTGTATAAGCAGATTTTGAGCGAAATGAAGGATGACGATGTGGAAGCGATCATTCCCAAGCTCGATGCGATGGCTGTAGAGATTATGAAGGAGGACGAATCGTTCCGGGGCAAAATCGACCGCAAGAAGGTTATCGACGAGCTCATTAACGATTTGACCGGCTTCGGTCCGATTAACCCACTGCTGCTGGATCCGGAGGTCAGCGAAGTGATGGTCAACGGGCCGAGCCAGGTGTATGTGGAACGGGGCGGCAAGCTGGAGCTAAGCTACGTGCAGTTCCGCGATGACGAGCACGTGATGAGCATTATTGAGAAAATCGTCGCTCCCATCGGCCGGCGGATTGATGAGAGCAGTCCGATGGTCGACGCCCGGCTTCCGGACGGCTCGCGCGTGAACGTCATTATCCCGCCGCTGGCGCTGAAGGGGCCGACGATCACGATCCGGAAGTTCTCAAAGGATCCGTATACGATCGACGATCTGATCCGCTTCGGGACGGTAACGAAGGACATGGCAGTGTTCCTGGAGGCTTGTGTGAAGGCGCGGCTCAATATTTTTGTCAGCGGAGGCACCGGCTCGGGGAAAACAACCACACTCAACGTGCTTTCCTCCTTCATTCCGAGCGATGAGCGTATCGTAACAATTGAGGACGCGGCGGAGCTGCAGCTGTGGCAGGAGCATGTCGTCTCACTTGAATCGCGTCCGCCGAATATTGAGGGCAAGGGGGGCATCACGATTCGCGATCTCGTGCGCAACTCACTGCGCATGCGGCCGGAGCGCGTTGTCATCGGCGAGGTGCGGGGAGGTGAGGCGCTTGATATGCTGCAGGCGATGAATACCGGCCACGACGGATCGCTGGCGACAGGCCACTCCAACAGTCCGCGCGACATGATCGCCCGTCTGGAGACGATGGTCCTGATGGCGGGAATCGACTTGCCGGTCAAAGCGATTCGCGAGCAGATCGCCGGAGCGATCGACGTGATCATTCAGCAGTCGAGGCTGAAGGACGGTTCGCGCCGCATCACCAACATTACCGAGGTACAAGGGATGGAAGGGGATGTTATCGTGCTGCAGGATATTTTCGCTTATCAGCAGTACGGTGTGGATGAGCAGGGCAAGGTCATCGGAAGGCTGCTGCCGACAGGAGTCCGTCCGAAATTTTATGAGCGGCTGGAGTCCTCGGGCATTCATATTCCGGCTTCTGTCTTTATTGACGGGGAGTAAGGCCATGGCGATCAAGTGGCTGATTGTGTTTCTATTCGCCCTGACAAGCATTTGCTTATTTATCGGGCTGCTTCAACTGCTGCTGCTGTCGGATCGAAAGCTAAACAAGCGGCTGAAGCATTACCTGGCGCTAAATGATAAGCGGAAGCTGAGCGGGAATCGGTTTAACCTGCTCGTCAATCTACAATTATATAAGCGTACGGTCAAGGATAAGGTGTTGACCAAGAAAAAGAACGACCGCATAGGGCACATGCTGAAGAGAGCCGGTCTACCGATCAAGCCGGAGGAGTATATCTTGTTCCAATGGATTGCTATGGCGGTGTTGGCGGGGCTTTTGCTGCTGATCACGGGCAGCCTTGCTTCCCTGCCGGCAGGCGTGGTGCTCGGAATTCTGCTACCGCGGTGGTATGTCAGGAAGAAGGAGCGTGCGCGGATCCAGTCGTTCAACGACGGTCTTCAAGATATGATCACGACGGTGATCGGCTCCCTGAGGGCGGGCTTTAGCTTTCAACAGGCGCTGAAGACCGTCGTTGACGAATCGGATGATCCGATACGCGAGGAGATGGATCTGGTGCTGAAGGAGATGCAGTATGGGGCTTCGATGGAGGAGGCTCTGCACAATCTGAAGGAGCGCATGCCGAGCGGCGATCTGGAGCTGATGATTCAATGTATTCTCATTCAGCGTCAGGTGGGCGGCAACCTTGCGGTTGTCCTGGAGACGATCGTGCAGACCATTCGCGACCGTAATAAAATTCAGCGCCAGGTGCAGACCCTAACCGCGCAAGGGCGATTGTCCGGAATCGTCATCGGCCTGCTGCCGGTCGCGCTCGGGGCGATCCTGTATCTGATGGAGCCCTCTTATATCGGCACCCTGTTCCGGCATCCCGTGGGCATGATGATGCTCGCGGCGGGCGTAGTGTCAGGAACGATCGGCTTCGTCATGATACGCAAATTGACTTCCATAGAAGTATGAGGTGAGGCGCTATGCTGTATTTCAGCTTTTTCCTGTCGGTTACACTGGCGATCTATGCGCTGATGGTGTTCGGCGAGGATCGCCGCAAGCAGGTGAAGCGCCGAATTGCCCTGATCACGGAGGGGGCCTCCGTGAAGGCGGGGCTGTCCGAGCCGGACGAGGCGGAAGAGAAGTCCCGTTTCCTTGCCGGTCTGGTAGGAAGAGTAGGGGGGCGCGGCTGGGCTGGGATCAAGCGACGCTTCAGCCGACGGCTGACGGAGAGGCAGGAGCAGCGTCTGGAGATTCGTCTGCTGCAGGCGGGGCGGCCCTTCGGCTTAGGCCCCGTAGAGTTTCGCCTGCTGCAGCTGGGGCTGTCGCTTTTTCTCCCTGTGCTGGCAGGTCTATATGTGTCGGCACTGGGGGAGGGTATAGGAACCGTCATCGTCGGGGCGCTGCTTGGATGGATGGCGGCCGCGTTCCTGCCCGGGTATTACCTTCGGATGAAGAGCCAGGGGAGAAGCAGGCTTGTGCTAAAGGAGCTGCCCGACGTGCTGGATATGCTGACGGTCAGCCTGGAAGCGGGGCTTGGCTTCGATGCGGCGCTCAGCAAGCTGGTCTCGAAGTCGGAGGGCGTGCTGACGGCCGAGTTCCAGCGCTGCCTGGAGGAGATCCGCCTCGGCAAAACCCGTCGCGAATCGCTCCAAGGCGTCCGCGAGCGGCTCGATCTGGACGAGGTGAGGGCGTTGATCAGCAGCATCCTGCAGGCGGAGAAGCTGGGCATCGGGCTCGTGCAGGTGCTGCGGGTGCAGTCCCATGAAGTGAGGGAGCAGCGGAAGCAGCGGGCGGAGGAGGCGGCCATGAAGGCGCCGATCAAGATGCTGTTTCCACTTGTGCTGTTTATTTTCCCAAGCTTATTTATTGTGCTGTTAGGACCGGCGGTGATTCAATTTATCGAGGCCTTCTCGAAATAGCGACAATCCCTTGGCGCGATCTATGGAGATCGACAGCCAAGGGATTGTTAAGGTTGATTCGGCCGGCCTCCTCGTCAGAACGGGTTCCCCGGCTGCTCCGCTTCAAACTGCTCCAGCAGCTGTCCCGCCTTGTCAAGGTCCTTGACGTGCACCTCCAGCTTCAGCGTTTCGGTGCGCGGCTGCGGCGAGGCGTGAATCGCGCCCATTTGTCCGGCCATCTCCGTTTGGACGCGGCAGCGAACCTGTTGAGATTTTAAGAAAGCGAACCTCGCCTCCAGCTCCTCTATGTTCTCTCCCGAGCTTATCATCAAAGTTCTCCAATTCGCACTGCGACGGTACAAAAAGATCAACAATCCAAGAGCAACGGCCAAAAGAAGTAAGGCTTCCATGAAGAACACCACCTTAGTTTAATTTGGTGAAGCTGCTTGCTTGTCGATACATTAACCTTGAGTTCTAGGAGTGAAACACATTTCTCGAAAAAAGAAAAAAGGTGTCGGGCTACCCCCTTATATCGACAAAGGGGAGCCGAAGCGTGTTCATAACACCCCAAACGGGTGAATAAGGAATGCAAGGGCTAACGATGCTAGTAGCAGGGTTACCATACTAATCGCTAAGAGGAGTGTGACTGTGATGAACGAACACACGAATCCATCGAATCCAAAGCATACCGAGCATGAGCAGCACATGGAGCAGCAGGGAGTACGGTTCGAGGAACCGAAGGATAGAGCAGTGGAGCATCATCATCATTATTATTACGGTGAATCGAAGAATGGCGGTGTTGGAGCCGGGACAGGAGCGAAGACCGCTCCGCAGCGGAAGATTTGGTATAACCAGGGATGGATGTGGCTTATCGTAGCGGTCATCGGGATTGGAGTGCTGATCGTCGGTATGACGATGCTATCCGATCGGATCGGCGGGGTAGGAGAGGCTGTCAAGGAGCAGACAGGGGCGATCCGGGAGCAAACCGGCGTGCTGAATTCGATCCAGCGCAGTCTGAACGAGATGTCGGCCGGACTCAGCAGCAGTATGAAGGACATATCAGAGGGAATCGCAAGCATTGAGAAAGCGATTCGAGAGGGAATTCAAACGCTGCTTAGCGTATTCAAGTAAAGATCGGACTGCCGCGGGCTTTAAGGGCCCTCGGCAGTTTTTGTCATGGGGCGCTTGCCCCTGGCCGTTGCTTCCCCCAGCTTCTGAAGCGGAACACAGCCGATGATAAGCAAGGCTGCCAACGCGTCCGTCCACGTCAACCGTTCCCCCAGAAGGAACACAATGAACATCAGTGTAACGAAGGGGGTAAAGAAGGTAAAGCTGGCGATTAACGAAGCGGAAGAATATTGAAGTGCCCGGAAATACAGGAAAAATCCCAGGATAATGTTGCTTAGACTGAGCCAGATTACACCGTACAGCTCGATTCCTTGAGGAATCATGAAGCGGGATGATACGAGCAGGGCCAAAGCGGACAACAAAAAGGCCACAAAGGTAAGGAAGAACGTGCTTAGCAGCAGATCGGTTTGATTCTTCTTAATGAGGTTGGTGAACAGTCCCCAGCTCACGGCAGCTAAGATAGCAAGGATATCCCCCCTAAGGTTCGTGAAGGCTACATTCGACAGGTCACCTTTGGTCACAAGCAGAACGGTTCCGATGAACCCCATGCCTAGAGAAAGCAGCTTGGAGCCATGCAACGGTTCTTTGTGGATGGGAACGGCGAGCAGCACAATGAAAATCGGGAATAAATAATTCAGCATGGAAGCCTCAACGGCCGGGATCAGCTCAAGCGATTTGAGATAAAAGAAGTCATAGAAAAACGTAAGCACCCCGCAAGAACCAAGCAGAAGCCATTCCGTTCGCTTCCACGAGAGCATAACACGCAGCTGCACTTTATAAAGAACAATAATGAAAAATACGATAACTCCGATCCCATACATATAGAAAAGCAGCTGATAGCTGTCCAAATGTTGTAAGAGTAATTTGCTGATAGCGGCCAAGGAGCCCCACATCAGCAATAAAATCGGCATCAGAACGAAGGGATTTTGAGATGCTTTGAGTTGATTTCCTTGCTTCCGCACTGTCATGATGTCATTACCATTCCTTACTCTTGTAGTATGAATTTTTCAGTCGCGTCAGCAGGCTGCCTGTTACGTCCGGTCTACTCCCGTTTTTTGAAAAAGAGGCCCGCCAACTCGGAGCCGATTATGATGGCGGCCAAACAGCCGAGTGCATAGGGAATCACGAGCGGGACGACCCGCAGGTCCGTAATGTGAATTTGCTGCAGGAATAAGGGATATAGGAGCATCAGCACGACGAACAGGATGATTTTGTACATAGATGGGGTCACCTCGACTAAGGGCTGTTCCGAGCGGTTCTATCCTTCGATTGTACTCCTTTTGCACTTGAATTGCATTCCTTGTCCGCTTCCGTTATCGTAAAGGAAAGACAGGAGGCGAAGCAGGATGAGAATCGAAGTGTTTCACGATACGGTGTGCCCTTGGTGCCGGATCGGCGAGCAGCATTTATTCACCGCGCTGGAGCGATGGGACGGAGAACCGGTTGAGCTGGTGTGGCGCGCCTTCCAGCTGGACCCGGGTACACCTGAGGGCGGCCTCCCATACCGTGAGACGTTGGAGGCGAAGTTCGGCGGAGCCGGCAGGATGGACCAGATGTTCTCCCAGGTATCAGCTGCAGGACAAGCCGCAGGTCTGGACTTCCGGTTCGACCGGATCGAAGTGATGCCGAACACGCTGCTGTCACACCGGCTGATCGCGGTAGCGCCGGAGGAGAAGCAGACCGAGCTGCTGATTGCGGTGAACCGGGCTCACTTCAGCGAAGGGCGGGACACAGGGCAGCTGGAGGTGCTGCTGGATGTCGCCTCGAGCGTCGGGTTGGATGCTGCGAAGCTGCGTGAGCAGCTGGATCGCGGCGAAGGCGCGGAGCAGGTACAGGAGGATCTGGACTTCGGACGTCAAGTCGGAATCACAGGCGTGCCGTTCTACATCATGAACGGAAAGTATGCTCTTACCGGTGCTCAGCCGCCGGAAACGTTCCTTCAGGTGCTGAAGCAAATTCAAGATGAGGCGGAAGAAGAAAAGTAAGCTTATAGGAATGAAGCCCGTTCGGATCCGAGCGGGCTTCATGTATTTTGCGGCACAGGAAACAAGTACTTGCACTGGGTATATATATGCGATATATTGCAAATAAACGATGTTTGTAGGAGAGCTTTATCATGCCGATACCGAAAAACTTTGCCTCGCCGATCCGCATGTCTGCAAAGGAACGCGCCTTCTCCCAGCTGCAGCGCTGGATCATTGAGGGCACCCTGCTGCCGGGAGAGAAGCTGCTCGACGCCGAGCTGGCGGAGTCGCTGGCGGTAAGCCGGACGCCGATCCGGGAAGCGCTGCAGCTGCTGGAGGTGCAGGGGCTCGTATCCATGCATCCCGGCAAAGAAACGCGTGTCACGATGATCGAGAAGGATGACATCCTGAAGATGTACCCCGTGTTGGCGGCGCTTCACGCACTTGCGGCGGAGCAGGCCGCTATGGTCGCGACGCCGGAGCAGCTGGAGGCCCTACGGGAGCGGAACGCTTTGTTCGAAAGAGCGATCCGCGCCGGACAGCCTTTTCAAGCGATGGAGGAGGATGAGGCTTTCCATAACTTGATCGTGGAAGTGTCCGATAATCCTTATGTCGCTTCATTTAGTGCCTCGCTGCAGGTGCACGTCAGAAGGTTTAAATATGTGTTTCTGAAGGAGAAGCTGACGGCCTCGCTCACTTCTGTAGAAGAGCACGCGGAAGTCATCGCTGCTTTGGAGGCGCACAGTACCGAGAAGGCGGCTGCCGCCATGAAACGGAACATCCTGCGCCCAATGAACGAACTGCATGCGCTGCTGTTGTAGAAGAGCCGGTTCCTCCCGCCTGATCTATGAATAGAACGCTATTATCAGCTCAGGATGGGCGGCACCGATATCGCTGATTAAGCCGGCCAGGACGTCTTTATCGAACGCCGCAGCGAAAATGTCCCGGTCCGGCCGGAAGGTGATGCTCGTTCCCGTTTCCTTCGTTACTCCCACTGTTACCAGGTCACTCTGAGGTATGCCGTGCTGATAATCCTGCCGTACAATTTTGCCTTCCCGCCGAACCTCTACAGACAGCCTCTCCGATAGGGCGTTGACCACACCCATAGTGATCCCCTTCTCCGAACCCGGGGAATGGTATGCTGCGCTGGCGTTTAGCCGGCTAAGATCCGTAAGCACATCCTGCACCCGGGATTTCTCCGTGCCGGGCAGGACATGCAGAGGGATGCCGCGCCCATTGTCGGCAATGGTGATCCCTCCGTCCATTTGGAGGAACACGCCCACTTCACTGCAATAGCCCGCCTGATGCTCAAGAATGCAGTTTTGTAAGACGGCCCGAAACAGCAGGTGAGGATCGTACTCTCCTTGAGGTGCCCCCATATAGGAGGCGGCGTGGTTTCTGGTTTCCAGCATGTCGATATAATCGCTCGTATCAAGCAAGTCGGACGTTGCCGCCAACAGCAGAAGCAGGGGCAGGGAGCGATGAGGAGGTAGAGAGTACTTGCCGCCGCGGTCCTCCTGCACCAAAAGCCCGGCTCCGAGCAATGCTTTCATATGGTGGTAAAGCTGCCCCGTCGTACCCATCTGCAGGCGCTCCACCAGTTCTGACCCGGTCAGAGGCTGAACCATGACTGACTTGAGAATATCAAGCCGCTGCTTGTGACTAATAGCAGCAAGCACTTTGGCGGCTTTCTCCCCGTCGAGCTCCAGAAGCTGACGAATCTGCCTTTCTTGGGGGTCCCAGCGGTAGCTTCGCTCTTCATCGCGGATATGGCCAGAATAATAGATAGTCCCCGCCCCGTCATCCTCTGCCCGGATGCTTCCGAGAGCCGAATCCCTCTGCTCAAAGCCTTCCTGAATCCTTTTGGAAGGGGAGGACCCTACAAGCTGGGTGACAAGCTGACGAAGATCATCCAACTGGACTTTTAGTGAATCCAGCTCTGCTCCGTAATCTCTGGCGGTAGCCAAGATACATCACCTCATTAAATTATTAAAATACGTATTTACGTAACTGCGTAAATAATAACATGAAGTGTTTTGTTTTGTAAATATATTCCTGGATGGATAACAAAAAAACGACCTTGAATTGAATTCAGGTCGTTTGGTGGGAGTGCTATTGCGCCATTTCCTTGGCTGCAGCCACCTTGCTGATCCCTGTGTGGATATCAAGCCAGCTGCTGAGCTGCCGGAAGCCGTCGAGCGAGAAGTGAACGATTTGTTTTTCCTTCCCTTCACCGGACATTTCGATGACGATCTTGTTCTCGCTTTCGGTGCAAATGGCAATGTAATTCGAAGTTTCTCCCTGCGCCTCCTCCTGCCAATTGCACAGGTAACTGCTGGTAAAGCTCTTCACGACGCCACTCCCTTTGAATAAGTTAATGACTTTCAAACTGTCAGCTGCATGGCTTACCGCCTCCTGCGTCGGGGTGAGCCTACTCTCCTCCGCAAAGCTAGGCGCCTCCGCCAGCTCCGACGCGGCGGTCTCTGCCTGAGGGGTCGCTACGGGTTCGGCAGCTTCCGAGGCTTCCACAGGCAGGGCCTCAGTCATAGCCTGCGCTTGCACTTCCGGCGTTGTCTCCACCGTCGCAGCGATAGCAGCATGGCTGCCCGACTCCTCCTCGAATGCGAGCGGCTTAAGATGCGGCATTGCGTACTTGCGAATGATCTCCTTCAGCCGTTCCGGGTTGAACGGCTTCATCACATAGCCTTTAGCCCCGGCATCCAGTGCGTCGAAGATCAGATCCTGCTGGTTGCTTGCCGAGCAGATCAAAATAACCGCTGTGGAATCGAGCTTTAGGATTTCCTTAATCGCATCGACGCCGTTCATCTCCGGCATGGTCAAGTCCATCATGACAAAATCCGGAATGAGCTCTTCATAGAGCTTAACGGCCTCGCGGCCGTTGCTTGCCTCACCTACGACCTCATATCCGGACTGTCTTAAGCAATCGGCAACCATTCTTCGCATAAAGTTCGTATCGTCTACCACCAGCACCCGATAGGACATATTCTGTGGCCTCCTTTGTGTTTTCACTGCAAATTCTGTGTCTCAACCGCTGCTGACTTCACGCAGCACTTCATCCACTGTCGTAATGCCGCTGCGTGCCTTCATGAGACCGTCATAAAGCAGGGACTTCGAGCCACTCTGCTCCAGCTGCTGCTTCAGTTCCTCCGGTTGGCGCCTCGATAACATCCAGTTTCGTAGTCCTTCCTCTGCCGTCACCACCTCTTGAAGAGGAACATACCCCCTATAGCCCGTCTGCTGGCATAGGCTGCAGCCACTGCCCCGGATGACCGTAGGCTTGCCGCTGATCTGGGCGGATACGAAGGAGCGGAAGTTTCCGATCAGCCCCTTGCTTGCCTTGCCGTCCTCCGGATGAAGCAGCCCATGGCTTTCGAATTGGGCGGCCTCCTCATCCGTGACCGGAACCGATTGGGCGCATTGCTTGCATACTCTGCGTACCATACGCTGGGAAACGACACAATGCAGGGAGGAAGCCGCTAAGTAGGGATCCGTTCCCCTATCCAGCAAGTGCTGAAGGGTCTCTGCCGCACTGCTGCCAAGGACACTCCCTATAATCAGCTTTCCCCCAGCTGCGGCGCGGAGCGCCATCTGCAGCATGCCCGGCGAAGAAAGATCATCGATCAGGATGGCGTTCGGCTCCTGCCTAAGCACGGAGCGGAGAGCCAGAGGGGCCGTGAGGCCGACTTCATCCTTCACTTCCACTTGCTGAACGCCGTCCAGCCTGCGCAGTACACGTTCCTCGACCGATGCGCATCGGAGCGTTTCTTTGTTCAGCTCCTCCATCAGCGTGTACAGCGTTGTCGTTTTGCCGCTGCCCCAAGGCCCTGAAACTAATATCAGTCCGGAGGGCCGTCGAACCGACTTTTCCAATTTATGGAGGTTCGGCTCACTGAGCGATAGTTCGGAGAGCTTGCGGATTGCTTCCGAAGCATCGGTTACACTGACGAAAAGGCTCTCCCCCGCGGTGGTTGGCAGAGTGGAGAGACGCAGATCGACCGTCCTGTCCGCTACATGGACCCGCAGCGATCCTTCCTGAGGGAGCTTACGCTCCGAAGGGTCGAGCGCAAAGGCGTTCTTCATCCGTTCCGTCAGCCCAAGCTGCAGTTTAGAGGGCAGCGTTGTATGGGTTCGCATCGAACGGTCGATTTTGAATCGGACCCAAGCACCCTCATTCTGTGGCTCCAGGTAAATACCGCAAGCCGTTTGCCGAACGGCCTCCTCCAGCAATTGCTCCCAGAGATCCGTCGCATCCTGCATACCGTAGTGCCGAAGCACGGCTTGCTCGATTTCCGTTCTTGTCGCAAGACAGGGCTGTACCAGCAAGCCGGTTGTCATTTGGATGTCCTTAAGGGCCTCCTGATTCAGGGGGTCCAGCATGACCACCCTTAGTTTTCTCCCTTTGACCTCCAGCGGCATGACCCCGTGCTTACGGGCTAACGTCCCTGGGATCAGCTGCAGGGTTTGCTCGTCGAACTGAGCCTCCTCCATATTGACTACGGGGACGCCGAGCTGGAATTCGAGCGCCTCTACAAGCTGCCGTTCTGTGATAGAGCCGCTTAAGGTTAGCAGCTCACCCAGCTTGCGGGGCGTGGTCGCCTGCTGCAGAAGGGTCTGCTCCAACGTTTCCTTCGTAATCAGCCCGTTCATGATTAGAAGCTCGCCAAGTCGCATAGGGATCTCCTCTCTCTAGAAATGAACGCAAAAAAGCCAAGCACCTCCGAGCAACCCGGCTGTCCTGCCATCCCTGGGGATGGGGTAGACCCGTGGCTTTGCGTCCCCTACTTTCGTACGGGTTTGCCTTTGTTCCTTGTCTTGGCTTCCTACACACATCGTCAAATTTCACTTACTATCAATTGTACCAGAGCCCGTACTAATCGATATGAGGAGGGAGAATCAATTGTAACCGATACCATCATAGGCCTGAAGAGGGTCATGGCGACCTTTCAAACAAGGAATACAGTCCCCCCAGGAGGGACTTTTTTCCTTATGGAAGCCGATTGCTTTTAACATAAACTCCGGGTTAAGGGTAAGGTGACACAGTGAATTCCGCCCCCCAGCTTATAGATTTCATCGACCTCTACGGGAATGAAGTCAATCCCATGTTTAGCAAGCAGGTCCATCGTACGAGCTCCGCTGCTGGAGAATAAGACCCTTCCCGGTTCGAGGGTCAGGGCATTGATCGTTAGGGGAGGATCCTTAGGATCTACATGCAGCAGCTCGATGTCGCGCTGGTGCAGCTCATCGAGAAACCAAAACGGCAGCAGCGCCGTGTTCACGAGAGCTTTGTGATGATCGATCGGCATAAAGGCTTCGTCCAGATGGATGATCGTTGAGGGCAAATCGATGACTAGGAGGCGAATTTGCTGCAAGGATAAAATGAACCGGATTTGCTCAATCCCCGCAGGATTAACCCGTTCGGACCGGCCGATTAGCGCAGTGGCCGGATCCAGCATCATAAAGCTGCCGCCCTCCGCAAGGCCCGTTCCCTGAACCATGCCTAGGATTGGAATTCCCAGCCCTGCGAATGTTCGGGTAGCCAGCGGTGTCTCCCCATAGCGCAAGTGAAGGGCCGGACGGGACAGGACAACACCTCCGGGTATTACCATAGCAAGGTCCCTCGTGAACATTCGCTCCGGGAGTCCATCGGAGGCTTCGTCCAGTGACAGGACTTCGATCCCCTCCTTCTTCAACGCTTGAGTCAAGCCGTCATATTGTGATTGCAGCCGTTTCAAAGCAGGGAGCTCCTCTTGTTGGTAGTCACTAGGTGTGTTGCCCTTTACCTCTTCGTTGAACACAGGACCGGCTTCGATTTCTGCCACATGGCGGTGCAGATGCAGCACTTCCCGGCCCGGACGATGCATCAGAATTTTGCCTATGCGGCCGATCTCATTCGATGCCCCCCAATAATCCCCCCATACTTCTCGAAGCATTTCCTTATCGTAAGAGGGCTTCGTCACCAAGTCCCTGGATAAATATCGTTTAGTAAGCTTCATAAGTGCAGTCTCATTCCTTTCCTCTCTTTTCAGTGTAACCACAGATCAACGGTTTCAGCCTAGGATTTGGGCAAAGAAGAAAGTAGTGGTACAATGGCAGGAGTATGATTATAGGAGATGAACCATGTTTAGCGAAGATGTTATTTTGACCAAAGAGGGGCTTGCGAATTTGGAGGCCGAGCTTGAGGAGCTCAAAACCGTAAAGCGTAAAGAGCTGGCCGAGCGCCTTAAGGTAGCCATCAGCTACGGCGATTTAAGGGAAAACAGTGAATATCATTCGGCGAAGGACGAGCAGGCATTCTTGGAAACTCGTATCAAGACGCTGGAGAACATGCTCAAGAAAGCCCGCGTCGTGGAAGCCGGAGCCAATGATCTTTCGACGGTACAAGTGGGCTGCAAGGTGGTTCTCCATGATGTGGAGTTTGACGAGAAGGTAGAGTACCAGTTAGTAGGTCCGGCCGAAGCGGATGTGGAGAGCAACAAGATCTCGTACGAAAGTCCCCTGGGCAAGGAGCTAATGGGTAAGTCAGTCGGTAGTAAAATCAGCGTTCCGGCGCCGTCCGGGATTATCGAATATGAGCTGTTAGAGATCAAGCTGTAGGCAGAACAACTCAAATCACTCCACCTAGGGGTGATTTTTGTTTTTCATGATTTCGGTATGGGGGCCGTTGACAGGCTTAGTGGGCGTTGGATACGATGATGCATATGGCTTTCAAGCACGCCTGAAGGTCGAGAAGCTGGGCGGCGCGGATGAGCTGCTGACGGCGCTGGAAACCATGTGATGCATCAGCGCCAGAATGAATGCAAGAGCTGGTGCCGATGTAGAACACGGGCTTATGGCGTACCTAGCGAGGATGAGAACTATCGGACGATGAAGCGAGGATCGGGAGGGGATGGATGGGTGGAAGAAAAAGGAGAAAAAGACACGTGGGCAATCGGCAGAGCCGCAGAGCAGGTCCTGATCGGACTCGCCGGATGGGGCGACCACGATTCGCTCTATGCGGATACGGGCGTGACCGGCAGGGATAAGCTCCGGGCGTACAGCGGGCATTTTCCTGTGGTCGAGGTGGACAGCTCCTTCTATGCGATCCAGTCCCCCGAGACCTTCGCCCGGTGGGCCGAGGAAACGCCGCCGGGCTTCCGCTTCGTAGTCAAGGCTTACCAGGGGTTAACCGGCCACCAGCGGGGGCCGGAGATGGTGCGCCGCGCGCTGGCGGCGCTGAAGCCGGTGGATCCGCACCTCCGCGGGGTGCGGCCTTCTCCCGCTGCGGCCCACCCGAGCCGCAGCGAGCTGTTCCGCGCGTTCCGCGACTCGATCGCGCCGCTGGCTCACGCGGGTAAGCTGCTGGCGGTACTGTTCCAGTACCCGCCCTGGTTCGACTGTACCCGCGAGAACGTGGAGTCGCTGCGCTATGCGCGTGCAGCGATGGAGGGGCTGCCGGTGGCGCTGGAGTTCCGCCACCGCAGCTGGTTTGCGCCGCAGCTGCGGGAGCGCACCCTCTCCTTCATGAGGAAGGAGGGGTGGGCGCACAGCATCTGCGATGAGCCGCAGGCCGGCGAAGGCAGCGTGCCGACCGTGCTGGAGGTCACGCACCCGGACCTGACGGTCGTACGTTTCCATGGGCGCAACGTCGCCGGGTGGAATAACACCGGCCAAACCGATTGGCGCGATGTGCGGTATCTTTACCATTACAGCGAGACGGAGCTCGCCGAATGGGCAGACCGCCTTGCGCAGCTGCAGCGTCAGACGGCTCGCATTGCCGTCATCTTCAATAACAATTCCGGCGGTCATGCGGCCGGCAACGCCAAGGAGCTTATGCAGCTCATGGATATTGACTACGAAGGCTTGGGTCCGAGGCAGCTGGATCTGTTCTAAGGGAACGGTGATGATGCTTGGTCATGCGGTAGACCGCCGCTTTTGGCCCCTATCCCTGTGGCTCAGTAATCGGCCGTCAAGAGCCCGATGGGACTCAGAATTCCCCTTCCGCTCATTCTCTGATCACGAATTGCCCCATGGTGCACGGAGTTTAATGCCTCCTCCCTTCTAGAGAAGGGGGGATGCTCAAGAGCAGAAGCTAATCAGCTGCCTGTAGGTATAACGAGGCATGTTCATGCACAGGTGTGTTAACGAAGACAACACAGATGCCCCATCCTTGGAATGGTTGATTCGATAACAAAATTCGTCAAGATAGACCTGCAGATGCTTGCGACCGAGGCCCTTGAAGGTACGGTTCATCCATCGGCTTGCGCGACCGGCCAGCTGAAGCAGCGGGACAAGCCTGGCGGAGCTATACCTTTGGGTTACGCAGGTTACAGCCGTGGCTGCGGAGCTGATTTCATTCTGTGTGAAGGCCTTAATCGCATCACGGTGAACGATTCGATTCTGAATATGCTTCTTGGAAATCAGCTTCATTTTGACATAGTCCGTGCCATCAGGTGCGGTTGCAGAGCTTCCGGTTCCGACAAAGAAAGGATGCTCTGTGGGGGAAGCCTGAAACGAAGCGTTCAAAGGCCGGTTATAAACAGCCGCATTTACTTGCACGATGCCCAGCAGGAGGTTCTCCATGTCAGCGGAACCAATGGCATAGCGAATTTTTTGCAGCATGGTCCAGGCTGTTTTGTAGGTTACACAGATGATCTGGCTCAGTCGTAGGGCCGAAGTCCCCATGTCGGAGGAAACCAGAGCTAGTGCAGTGAACCATTTGGTAAGGTCGGTTTTGCTTCCTTCAAAGACGGAACCTGTCAGTAGGGAGGCTTGATGGCGGCACAGACGGCATTCAAGAAAGTTTGTTACTAACCGTGTTCTGAGCAATGGGGATAAGGTTCAAACGAGATCGCCAAACCCCAATACTCCCCAGCACCCGGCTCCCTTTCAAAGACCCTCCCTCCAAACCAAGCCTCCCTTGCGAACCTTATAGCATCAGGATGACCGGCCCGGGTAAGCGGGATCACGAATTGCCCGTCCGGGTCCATTCAACAGGAGGATCAATTTCAACATGACTCGTACTCGCGCAAAAAAACATTGGCTGCTCCCCGTTACGATTACCGCAGGCGTTGTTGCCGCCTCACTTATCGCGCCTTTCTCCATGGCCGCTGAGCTTCTGCAGCTGCAGGTGAACGTAGTCCCCTTTAGTTGGAAGGTAAACGACCGCACCTTCGAATCTACGGAAGGTTATAAGGACGGCGCGGAGAAGCTTCCCGCCAGCTTGAACTATAAAGGCACAACCTACATACCGATCCGGCTGCTTGCTGAAACGCTAGGCTACCAGGTCACATGGAACGACGCCACCAAGACGGCAACCATCGCGAATGCGGCTGCCGGCGAAGATGATCCGATCTCGGATATCCCTATCAACAACGCGAAAAGTGTCTCCTATATTCCAAACCCGGCCACACTTACGAAGGCTGCCATGTGGCTGGCTAAGCCCGACGCGGCTGCGGCGAAGCTCGGTATCATTCCCGCAGGCACTCACGTCAGCGTAACGAAAGAGGAGAACGCAGATTGGCTGCAGATCTCTATGGACGGACAGACAGGCTTTATTCCGGCCTCTGCCGCAGCTTACCGGCGTGCAGCGGATCGTCCGGCGTGGGAGCAGAAGGCGGATGCGATCATTGCGGAGGGCCTCCGCTACCTAGGAGCACCTTACGAATTCGGAGCTTCCACGAAGCAAACCGCGACGTTCGACTGCTCGTCTTTCCTGAAGCATATATTTGCGCAGGAGGGCTATACTTTACCCCGGGATTCCCGCCAGCAAAGCCGCATAGGCAGCGACATCAAGCTATCGGAGCTTCGCAAGGGCGATCTGATCTTCTTCACGACACCCCAGCGGAAAAATAAATCCGGCACCGAGCAGATAGGCCACGTATCCATGTACCTAGGAGACAATTTGATGCTGCATACCTTCCGTGTAGGGATCGGCGTCACGGTAACCGAATTGGACAGCAATTGGACGAATCGAATCGTGAAGGTGAAGCGCATCTTGGAATAGCCGCATAAAATGGCTGATTTTACCCCACATTAACTTCGATCCTTATCAAGGAAGGAGGGCGTGGAGCCGCCATGACTACTCAAGATTCCAGTCTTCAGTCGCAGAATCCCATCTCGCAGGCTCAAAATTCTGTAGCAACAGCGCATAATGCCGTAACGCAGGCACAGTCGCATCCATCCCGACAGATGCTTCGCCAAGCGGATGCCGCTGTGGATCGGGCCGAGAAGGCTGTAAGCCAGGCACTCGATCAAGGCAATTCGGAGGCCGTTCAATTAGCAGCCGAACAGCTGGCAAACGATGAGAATGACTTGAGCGCCATCGAGCCGATGAAAGAGTAACCGAAAGACTCCGGTCGTCCTTAGTACATCAGGGCGTCCCGAGTCTTTTTTCATTGCCACAAGGCAGAAGGCCTATGCTACAATGGTAAGGAATGGAACGAATCTGAGGAGGTAGCGATTGTGATAGCAGAGCCTGGACTTGAACTTCTCCATGACGAACAAGCGACGCTTGGCGAAGGCCCGGCATGGGACCATCGGCAAGGCTTACTATATTGGGTAGACATTATCGGCAAAAGGGTGCACCTCTACAACCCGAAGCTTCGCAGCAATCGCACGATTCAGCTGGAACAACTGGTAGGCGCTGCGGTGCCTCGTAAAGAGGGCGGTCTGGTACTGGCCATGCAGAACGGTCTTCACTTACTGGACTTGGAAACCGAGCAGGTCCGATTCCTCGTCGATCCGGAGCAGGATCAGCCGGGCAACCGCTTCAACGACGGTAAATGCGACAGTGCGGGCCGATTCTGGGCAGGGACGATGGATATGAAAGAGGAAGCGCCCCGGGGGTCGCTCTATTGCTTGGAGCCGGACGGAACACTGCACAAGAAAATCTCCGGTGTCACCACCTCCAATGGAATGGGTTGGAGTCCCGATGACCGGATCATGTACTACATTGACTCCCCTACCCGCAAGGTGAGCGCCTTCGACTTCGAGCTCTCCACAGGAGTTATTTCGAACGGCCGCACGTTGTTCACGATTCCGGAAGGAGAGGGTTTCCCAGATGGCATGACCGTCGATGCCGAAGGCATGCTTTGGGTCGCGCAGTGGGACGGCTGGCAGGTATCCCGATGGAACCCGGCGACGGGCGAGCGCATTGGTCAAATCAGGCTGCCGGTCGCCCGTGTCACCTCCTGCACGTTCGGCGGCGACAATGATGACGAGCTGTATATTACAACCGCCCGGATCGGCTTATCCGAGCAGGAGCTTGCCGAGCAGCCCCATGCAGGTGGTTTGTTCCGTATTCGGCCGGGTGTGAAGGGAAGAGCAACAAGCTTTTATGGCGGATAAACAAGACTGGCAGGAACCGTCCGAGGAGGACGGGATCCAAACATATATTCAACTGATCGAGCAGGGCCTGATTCCCGAATTTCACGTGGAGAGCGAGGATCCGCACGACCCGGTGGAGGTGCATTACCTGCCAAAGCCATGGAAGCTCCTTGGTGCGGGGAATTACGCCGCGGTAGCGATGCATCCCGACTACCCTGACCGGGTGGTCAAAATGTACGCCCCCGGCCGCCCGGGACTGGAAGAGGAAGCGGATGTGTATCGGAGACTGGGGAAGCATCCCGCTTTTTCCGAATGCCTGTACTATGGGAACAATTATCTGGTTCTGCGGCGCTTAACGGGGGTTACCCTGTATGATTGCATCCGGCGGGGCATTTATATTCCTCGGCAGGTGATCGCCGATATCGACATGGCGCTTGATTACGCCAGGTCCAAGGGACTGAATCCTCACGATGTCCATGGAAAGAATGTGATGCTGAAGGACGGCCGGGGTATGGTGGTGGATGTATCCGATTTTTTGAAGCCGGAGCCGTGCAGCATGTGGGACGATCTCAAGAAGGCCTACGACACCTTTTATTTTCCGGTGTTTCATAATCTACCGGTTCCGGGCAAGGTGCTGAACATGGTGCGAAAGGGCTATCGTTATCTTAAGAAATTTCGAGATTGAAACCTCGTATGACCCGTTCCGTATTGTAAATCAATCGGCATCATGGGATGCTTATCAATCGAGGGGGAATTCCAAATGTCTTTCTTTAAAAAAATGATGGCTAGCGTCGGCATCGGCTCGGCAACGGTGGATACCCGATTGGAGTCGGTGGAGGTCGTCATCGGAGAGGAGCTTCGCGGTGTAGTTGCGATTCGCGGAGGCCAGCTGGAGCAGCAGATCGATAATATTTACTTATACATTAAGACGCATTATATCAAGGAAGAGAACGATACCAAGGTAACGAAGGAGGCGGAGGTAGCCAAATACCTCATTACAGAGGGATTTGTTCTGAAGCCGAATGAAACGAGAGAAATTCCGTTCGCTGTGCCGGTTCCTGATCGTACCCCGGTATCGTACCGCAGCACGAGGGTATGGCTTGAAACAGGGCTTGATATCAAAATGGCCCTTGACCCGACGGATCGGGATTACATGGAGGTACGAGCCAGCGACTCCATGCAAGTGATTCTGGATGCGCTCGATGTGCTGGGCTTTCGATTGCGCGAGGTGACGAACGAGTATGCTCCGCGGCTCGGTATGGGCTTGCCGTTCGTCCAAGAGTTCGAGTTCGTGCCGACCAGCAAGTTTCGGGGCTCGCTTGACGAGCTGGAAGTGCTCTTCTTCCCGCGCGGGGATGACCTTGAGCTGTATATGCAGATTGACCGCAAGGCACGAGGGCTCAGGGGGATTTTCGCGGAAGCGATGGAGATGGACGAGAGCTTTATCCGGTTTACTATACCGGGCAGCGAGCTTCGCCACGGGGCCTACGAGGCGGCCGATCGACTGGAGCAGCTGATTGCACGTTATATCTAAAGCATAACATTGACAGGCCTCTGTTCTTTTCTTAGAAAAAGAACGGGGGCTTGTTTCGTTATGGAAAGGCAGGAATTGAACGGGCTGTATCGAATACAGAAGAGTATCTTACTTAAACTTTCACCGGGAAGCAGGAGAATTGCAATGCATCAAAAGCAGGTTAACGTGTTGATTGTCGATGACCGACCGGAAAATTTGCTAGCTATGACCTCCACGCTGCAATCCCCCGACTATGCCATCGTCACGGCCGGATCCGGAGAGGAAGCTTTGCGGCTTGTGCTCAAGGATGACTTTGCGCTGATTTTGATGGATGTGCAGATGCCGGGACTCAATGGCTTCGATACGGTCAAAATGATTAAATCCCGCGAGCTTTCGAAACACATTCCCGTTATCTTCGTCACGGCGTTAAGTCATGCAACGGAGCATACGGTGCGCGGCTATGAAGTAGGCGCAATTGATTTTGTATTCAAGCCAGTTCATCCGGCGGCTTTGAAATATAAGGTGGAGCAATTTGTGCAGCTGTACGCTGACCGTCAGCGGCTCAAAGCTCAGAAGGAACTGATTGCTAACAGGACGGAGGAGCTGCAAGCGGCGAACACTCTGCTTCTTGAGACGACTAGGGAACTGAGGAAGATGGAGGCATTGGCCCGTGTTGTCGGCGAAACCTCTGTAGATTCCATTCTCGTTGTGGATGCGGAAGGGAAAATCATGAGCGCCAACCCGGCCATCAAGCCGATGCTGGGCTACCAGCCGGAGGAGCTGATGACCAAGCCGCTTAGCGTTCTCCTTCCGGATGCCGAGCAATGGTTCGGCACAAGTGTCAAGGCTCAAGAGGCGCTGATCGGAAGAATCGGACGCATCTCGGAGAAACAGGCGGTGCGCAAGGATGGAAGCACGTTCCCCACGGAGGTTCAGCTCGGGGAGGCGCGTATTGAGGATCGTTCCATCTATGTATGTTCAGTAAGAGATATTACGGAGAGAAAGCTTCAATATATGCGGCTTGAAGAGGCCGTGGCGCAGCGGACAAGCGACCTGCAGGAGGCCAATGCCAGGCTGAAGGAGGAGATGCAGGAGCGCTCCAGAATGGCTGAGCAGCTGAAGAGCTCTTATGATCAGATCAGCGACATTCTGGAAAGCATCACGGATGCGTTCTATGCACTCGATGCGAATATGCGCATTCACTATTTAAACGGATCTGCCGAGAAGCAGATTGGTGTCAGCCTAAATATGGCGTACGGACGATCGCTTTGGGACTTCGTATCCAAGGAGAAGAGCCGGACCTTCGAGCTGGTACAAAGATCAATTACGGAGCAGCTTCCGGTCAAGGAGGAGCTCTATTCGCTTCTGACGGGGGGCTGGATCGAGGTCCGCGTCTATCCGACGGCTCATGGGGCCAGCATTTATGTGACGGATACTTCGGAACAGAATCGGATGAAGCTCGACGTACAGTATTCGCAGGAACGGTTCTACAAAATATTTAAAGCAAGTCCCAGCTTAATGGGAATTCAATCGCTGAGCGACCATTCTTATCTGGACGTGAACGAAAGCTGGGTTCGCCACACGGGATATACCCCCGAGGAGCTTATTCAGGGAAAAGCGGATTTGCAGCTGACGGTGGAGCCTCAGGAATCCCAAGGTCAGCATTATTCGGTAGACGGAGAAGGCACCGTGCAGGATCTGAAGGTTAGTTATGTGACCAAGGCAGGAGAAGTCCGCGTCGGATTGCTTTCCACGGAAATTATCGAAACGCTCGGAGAACCTTGCGTACTCACGGTAATCACGGATATTACGGACCGGGTGGAGCTGGAACGGGAAATTGCCCGTCTGGACCGGCTGCATATGATCGGAGAGATGGCTGCGGGCATTGCCCATGAAATTCGCAATCCAATGACGACTGTACGCGGCTTCCTTCAGCTGATGCGGGCGAAGAAAACGCTTCCGGGCCGGGAGATTCTGGACATCATGGTGGAGGAGCTGAACCGGGCAAACGGCATTATTACGGAGTTTTTGGCGCTTGCTAAAAACAAGACCACCGACCGCAGGCTGCAAAGTCTCAACGGGATTGTGGGAGCGATCGTTCCGCTGATCCAAGCCGAGGCCACACTGGCGGGAAAAACCGTGTCCATGAAGCTTGGAGACGTTCCGCAGCTGGCATTGGATGAAAAGGAAATCAGGCAGATGATTTTGAATTTGGCGCTGAACGGTCTGGAAGCTATGGAGGCAGGGGGGACATTAACGCTGGCTACTTATTCGGATGGCGAAGGGGCCATGCTGGAGGTACGTGATCAGGGACATGGGATGAACCCCAACGTACTGCAGAAGCTGGGGACGCCGTTCTTTACTACGAAGGAAACAGGCACGGGGCTTGGGCTCGCCGTTTGCTTCAGTATCGCAGCGCGGCATCAAGCGCGGATTACTTGGCAAACCGGAGAGGTCGGCACGATATTTTGCGTTCGTTTCCCGCTGCATCCCGGCATGGAGGATCTGGAAACGGGCCATGCAGGCATACTGGCTTCCATCCATACTTCATAGAAGATTTGCAAGCTGTCCGAGGCCTGAGCCTTATGGCAGCTTTTTTTTGTAATTTGCACATTGAAGCATACATGAAATGGGGTTTATTGTTAAATGATAAGTTTTGTATGTTTTGGAAGGAGGAGCGAAAACGATGTCCAAAAATTTAACGGAAGTACTGAACACCCAGATCGCCAATTGGAGTGTGCTGTTTATCAAGCTTCATAATTACCATTGGTATATTAAAGGGCCGCAATTTTTTACCCTGCATACCAAGTTTGAGGAGCTGTATACCGAGGCTGCCCTGCATGTGGATAATCTCGCGGAGCGCCTGCTGGCATTAAGAGGCCAGCCGGTGGCGACGATGAAGGAAATTTTGGCAAAATCGAGCATTCAGGAGGCCGGCGGCAGCGAGAACGCGGATCAGATGGTCCAGGCGATCGTTAACGATTTCGGGACCATTATTCAAGAGCTGCGTGAGGGAATGAGCATTGCCGAGGAAACAGGTGATGAAACGACCGGCGATATGCTGCTGGCCATCCACAGCGGGCTGGAGAAGCATGTTTGGATGCTGGAATCGTTCCTGAGCAAGTAAGACGGTTGAAGAAAGCACAGCCACGCTTCGAGTATACGGAGCGTGCAGCTGTGCTTTTTCTATGCCCTCGTTCGCTTAGAGCTTTTGACTTGGGTTATAATGGATAGCAAAAGGGATAAGGCGGTGCTGTCTACCATGATCGGAAAAACGAAATGGCCTCTGCTCGGCTTAGCGGGGGCGATGCTGCTGAGCGGCTGCGATATGAGCAAGCCTTCGGCTCCTCCCGTATCGGCTCCCGGCAAGCAAACCGAGGCACCGGCGAGCTCGAAGTCGACCCCCTATACGGCCGAAGTGCTCGTATCGGGATTACAGGTACCTTGGGATCTTGCTTTTGCGCCGGACGGACGCCTGTTCTTCACGGAGCGCGGCGGGACACTGCGCATGATCGATCAGGGCAAGCTGGCGGACAAGCCGGTGTTCCGCTTCGAGGACGGGCTCTACAAGGAAGCGGAAGCAGGAGTTCTTGGGCTGACCCTGGACCCCGATTTTGCCAAAAACCACTATATTTATGTGTACCATTCGTACCAAGATAGCGGCGGGAAGCCGGTCAATCGGGTCGTTCGCCTCATCGAACAAGGGGGCAGCGCCAAACTCGACCGTGTCATTATGGACGGACTGCCGGGCAACCGGATTCATGACGGTGGACGTGTAAGGTTCGGACCGGACGGTATGCTATATGTCACGAACGGTGATGCCGCCTCCCCCTCCCTGGCACAGCAGCCGGACTCGCTGGCGGGCAAAATTTTCCGTGTGCAGCCGGACGGCCAGGTGCCCAAAGACAATCCGTTTCCCGGTTCACCGGTATACAGCTTAGGGCATCGGAACCCGCAGGGACTAGCATGGCATCCGGTGACGAAGCAGCTTTACAGCACCGAGCACGGACAGACGGCGCACGACGAGATCAACCTCATCGAGCCCGGGGCGAATTACGGCTGGCCGCTCATCCAAGGCGATGAGAGCCAGGTGAAGCCTGCGGATGCCGGGAAGCTCGGTCCCGGACCGCTCAAGACGCCGCTCGCGCATAGCGGGGACGACACCTGGGCCCCCTCCGGCATCACCTTTGTGACGAAAGGGCCCTGGAAGGGCAACCTGCTGGCGGCTAACCTTCGGGGGACGCAGGTGCTGCGGGTGACGCTCACGGAGGACGGCAAGGGCGTCCATGCCATTGAGCCGCTTTATAAGGGAGAATACGGCAGAATACGGGCGGTGGCCGAAGGGCCGGACGGGTCCGTTTACCTTCTGACGAACAATCGCGACGGCCGCGGACAGCCGAAGGCGGACGACGATAAAATCATCCGGCTGAGGCCGAATTTTTAAGCAAATGGGGATGGCAATGCCATGGAACACGACCTGCAGGAATTACTACAAGAGATCATCAAGGAGCGTAAGCTGATTCAAGCTACCGTCAGCCAGCCGCGCCGCAGCGATCCATCCGGATGTACGAAGGTGACAGTGAAGCCGGTACAATTGAAAGGAGATCTTTACTATCAATTCAGCTCCTTCTGCGGACCGAAGGTATTTCACGACAATCTGGAGCCCGCGGCGGCTCAAGAGAAGCTCAGTGTGCTTCTTGGCGAGCAGTATCGTCAGGCGCTGCTGCAGTCGGCGGATGCCGACTACCAAGTATTGATCAGCAAGAAGGGCAAGGTCGGGATTCTCAAGAAGCCGCCTACCAAGGAGGCTCCCAAGACGTTAACCCACAATCGGAAGAAGCAGTATCTTCTTGAAGAGGGAGTTCCGGTCCCTTTTCTCGTGGAGCTGGGCATCATGAATGCCGAGGGGAAGGTGTTGGCTGCGAAGTATGATAAATTTCGGCAGATCAACCGCTTCGTGGAGATGATTGCCGACGTTGTGCCGCATTTGGCCAAGGATCGCACGCTGAACATCGTCGACTTCGGCTGCGGCAAGTCGTACCTGACCTTCGCCCTATACCATTACTTGAAGGAGCTGCAGGGTCTGGACATCCGGGTCATCGGACTCGATCTAAAGGAGGATGTCATAGCACACTGCTGTGCTCTAGCTGAGAAGTTCGACTACCGGGGGCTCCGGTTCCTGGTCGGAGATATTGCGAAATATGATGAACTGGACCGGGTCGATATGGTCGTCACGCTGCATGCCTGCGACACGGCCACCGATGCCGCGCTGGAGAAGGCCGTACGCTGGGGAGCCGATGTGATCCTCTCGGTGCCCTGCTGCCAGCACGAGCTGTTTCGCCAGGTCCGCAGCGACGTCTTGTCGCCCCTGCTTCAGCACGGTATCCTGAAGGAGCGCTTCTCTTCCCTAGCTACGGATGCGATGCGGGCGCGACTGCTGGATATGATGGGCTATCGCACGCAGCTGCTTGAATTTATAGATATGGAGCATACGCCCAAAAATATTTTGATCCGCGCGGTAAAGGGCAAGCGTCCGCCGCAGGCCGAGCTGGAGAAGCTGCGGCAGGGCTATGAGGCCTTCCGGGATTTTCTTGGGGCGGATCCTTATTTGGAGCGCGCGCTGCAGCAAGAGTTGAAGGCTTGATGATTACTTAACCAAAACTTTCCTGTTTCGTCACATTTCCGGCCGAATCTTATCCCATCTTTCGCAGGCAACCATTATAAAATGGTACTAAGGACATGAAGATCTGCCGCGAGGATAGGAGGTTAGACGGATGTGGAAATGGGTACAATCTCTCACCGGCCGGTTTATGCTTTACACTACCGGTGTATTATTGGTATTGATGGGGTCGGTTTATCTTTTTCAATCCAATGAAATTCGTAAAGACGTAGAGGGGCAGCTGCTGGATAAAGGCCGAAGCCTGGCCATGGCTCTGTCGAGGAGCGTGCAGAGCGTGACGGAAGCGGATATGCAAACGGGTGTCACTTTATCCGATGGAACGCGCTTCACGGGGGATGAGGTTAAGAAGCGGCTGTTTGATGATAAGCTCCAGCTGATTCCAGAGAGTGAGCTGGAAGCCGCCAAACGCTCGAAGGACCCGGCTTATGCTTCGGGGAAGCAGGTGCTTTTTAACGGCAAGGAAATTCCGCTCTCCCAGTATGAGCTCAAATATAGGAGCGCCTACGATGCCTACACGGACGACCGCTGGCAAAAGGTGATCGATGCGTTTCTGACGGACGATCAGGTCGTATTCGCCCTGCCGATCGCGTTCTCGGCAAATCCTGATTATGCGGGTTATATCGCAACCCATAACACCAAATATAGCGCAACCGGCGGGAGCTCCAAGGATGATTGGGGCGTTGAAGGGCTTTTGAGTCAAAAGTACCGGGCCAACCGCGTTTTTAACGATACGACGGGCTATCAGGCGGCCGCGAATCAGAACACCTCGGACGTGCTGCTGCAAAAATATCCGCGCATCCTTGAAGGGAAGACGGTTGAAACGTGGGATATCTCCTATCCGTTACTATTGGACGGGAAGCATTGGGGCGGTGTTAGGGTAGCCCTGTCCAAGGAGGCTTCGGATGCTTTGATTGCGAAGCAGCAGCGAACGCTCCTTCTGGAGCTGACCGGTTTATTCGCGGGGATGCTGCTGCTGATCTGGGCTCTCTCCCAGTTCGCGGTCGGACGGAAGCTGCGGTTTATGCTGCAGGCCGCCGTGAACCTGAACTCCCACGAAGCCAATCTGGCCTACCGTATTCCGATCCGCAGCAAGGATGAGCTGGGCCGGCTCGGGGAGGAGATCAACGGCTTCATTGCTCATCTGCAGGAGATGATCGGAACCGTTCGCCGTCTTACCTCGCAAGTAACGGTTACAGCGGGGCAGCTGTCCGAAGGGGCTGCGCAATCCGCCGCTTCCGCGTCCGATATCTCGAGGGCGGTAGCCGAGGTGGCCGCGGGGGCGGAGACCCAGGCTACCAGCGCGGAGGACAGCGCTAAGGCCATGGAGGAAATGGCTGTGGGCATTCAGCGCATCGCGGAGTCCTCGGCCCAGGTCACGGAGGCCTCCCTATCCATGGTGGACGAGGCGAAGCTGGGTCGTGAAGCCTCGCATGGCGCCATGGGACAGATGCTAACCCTCAGCGATTCGGCCGATGCCGTAGGTTCGGCGATCCGTCAGCTGAACGAGCGGATGGATGCCGTCGGCGAGATGGCTGCTGTGATCACGGGCATCGCCTCACAGACGAGCCTGCTTGCGCTGAATGCGGCCATCGAAGCGGCCCGGGCGGGAGAGCAGGGCAAGGGCTTCGCCGTAGTGGCCGGCGAAGTAAGAAAGCTGGCCGAGCAATCGGAGGAGTCGTCGCGCGAGATCAACGAGCAGATTGCGGAGATCCAGGCCTCGATGAAACAGGCAGTTGCCGCCATGGAAACCGGCGGGCGTGAGGTTGCGCACGGCGTGGAGGAAGTGAAGCGCGTCGGCGAGGCCTTTGAACGGATTGTGGCGACGGCTCAGCAGGTGTCCGGGCAAATCCAGGAAATTTCCGCCGCTTCCGAGCAAATGTCGGCCGGTACGGAAGAGGTTACCGCCGGTATCGAGGAGATGTCGCGAATCGCCGGCGAGGCGGCACAGCATATGAAGATGACCGCAGACGCTTCCGCGCAGCAGCTGGTCTCTGCCGATCAGACAGCTACGCAGGCCGGCAGCCTTCGCGAGACGGCGGAGCAATTAGAGCAAACCGTAGGGCGATTTCGAGTGTAACCGCGCCCTGCGGTTTTTTTTCGTGGTACAATGAATTATCTACATCATGTCTCACCTAGAGGGAGTACGAACGATGGGCTACGTTCTATTAATGCTGGCCACCCTTTCTTGGAGCTTTGTCGGCATTCTAGTGAAGGCGGCTTCGGCTGCGGTGGACAGCACCACGATCACGCTCGCCCGGTTTGCTTTCGGCGTTTTTTTCTTGGGGCTTTTTCTTTTCATCCGCGATAGAAGCCTGCAGCTTCGCTTCGATATGAAATGGATATGGATCGGCGCGATTGGGAAATGCATGAATTATTTCTTTGAGAATATCGCCATCTCCATCGGGTATTCCTACGGCAACATTCTGGTCGGTCCCGTGCAGACCGTATCGCTGCTGCTTCTATCGGTTGTGCTGCTCAAGGACAAGGTGACCCCGAGAGGCTGGTTCGCTGCGGCAATGTGTGTAGCCGGCGTGCTCATTATCAGCTGGAACGGGGTGCCCCTTTCCGAGCTGTTCAGCGGAGGAGCGTTGACGACACTGCTCTTTGTGATCTCGGGGATCGGAGCAACCTTCCACGTGCTGAGCCAGAAGCTCCTCATTCGCGATCTGGATTCAGGCACCATGAACTTCTCCATTTTCTTCTGGGCGTCGCTCGTCATGCTGCTTCCGCTTCCTTGGCAGTTTGAGATAAAGGGAGCGATGACCTGGACAGTCTGGCTGGCCCTCGTGCTGCTCGGTCTGATTACGGGGCTGAGCTTCTACTGGTTCTCGCAGGCGCTGAAGAAGGTCGCGTTTCCGATCGCTGTCATTGTGAGCAACACGGCGGTGCTTTTCACGATACTTTGGGGATATCTGTTCTATGGAGATCCGGTGACGATCTATATTATCGGTGGTGCGGTGCTGTTTACGGTCGGACTGGTGGTGCTCAATCTGCCGTCAAAACGTGTGCGGCTGCAGGCTGCTGCAGGCTGCTGCGGAGCAGGGCAGCATTAAGCTGTAAGAGGAGGTAAGCCGCCTATGAAAATTGTTGGGCTTCCGCCCCTCGTCCGGGAGGACTCCCGGCTGTTGATTCTCGGTTCCATGCCCGGGGTTGCCTCACTAAAGGCGCAGCAGTATTACGGGCATCCGCGCAACCGGTTCTGGCCGCTGCTTTACCGGCTGCTTGACGGCGGGGAACCAAGCGGCTGCTATGACGAGCGAATGGGGTTCGCTCTATCCCGCGGCGTTGCCCTATGGGACGTGCTGTCCGTCTGCGAGCGGGAGGGCAGTCTCGATTCGGCGATCCGGGAGCCGGAGGCGGGGGATTTTGCAGCATTTTACAGCCGGTATCAAGGGATCCGTCATGTGTTCTTTAACGGAAGAACGGCGTCGGAGCTGTATCGTCGGCATGTGCTTCCGACACTTAGGGAGGAAGGAGTTCTCGCTTATGTGACGCTTCCCTCTTCGAGCCCGGCGCATACACTGTCCTTAGAGGCGAAGCTGGAGCTGTGGCAGCCCGTTCGAGAGGCTTGGCTGAATGTCTGAGCGCCCCTGGGGGTTATTGTGAAAGCCTCCCATAATTTGACGGCTTCTGATCCATACTAACCCTACACAGGTGTACAAAAGGGAGATGATCACCGTATGGCTAGAGACAATATCAAGGTTCCCTTCGGATATGAGCCGCCTGATCCGCGGCAGGGGGAGCGCGGCACGATGTGGGTTTACGACAGCTTCGAAGGATATACGGCCCAGGAGCTGATGCAGGTGCTTCACACGGCCGAGGACCGGCGGTTCGCGAAGGTCGTGTTCTATCCGCTTCATGAGGAGACGCTTCGCCGCATGGACCGCAGCGGGGCAGCGGAGCCTATGTACCGCCGGGTACAGCTGCTGGAGGCGCTGCTGGACGAAAGCGATACGGACATCGACTGGGTGATTGAAAATTTTGAAGCGAAGCGCAAGAAATATACGCCGGTCGATTTTGCGTTCCGGTTTTTGCAGGAGAAGTATAAGGGGCCGCATTTTGCCTACGTGACACAGCCGATGGCGAACCGGATGGCGGGCTATGACACGTTCGAGGAATGGATAAAACGCATCCGTCTGTTCATTGCTGAAGACGGCACCGGAGCAGGGTCGGGTGGACTTCATCCAAAGCTTCAGGAGTATGAACACCGCTGGGAGCCTGTACTGGTGCGGGTTTGAAGCAGCAATGCCCCCAAAACGGGAGCCGTCTGCGAAGCTTATAAGTACTCTATTATTACATGAGCTTCGGGCTTGTGAAGGAGGGTACTAGATGAAGTCCTCGCTTTGGCGAAAAACGCTGTTTATTATGATAGCCTGTGTATTGGCATCCGGCCTGGTGTACGGGGCGGTAATGCTGGGGGATGCTCCGGTATCCGCAGAAGTATCGAAGAGCACGCAGGGGCAATTCGTCAGCTTGGAGAACGGAAATAAATCCATCAAGCTGACCTCGGGCAGTTCGGAGGCAGAGTATCCGGTCGCTGCAAACGTATGGGTATACCGCAACCTGCAAAAGGCAAGTCTCAGCGATCTGCAGAAGGGGGATCGGGTGGAGCTGATCCTGAACAGCAAGGAACAGGCCGCCTACGTGAAGGCAAGCAGTGAGACTGCGGTTTCGTCGGAGGACGCACTTGTGTCGAACGTGGTACCTGTGCCGGCACCGGAGCCCTCGCCAACACAGGTGCCGGTTACGACACCGGCTCCAGCTCCAGCTGCGTCTTCCGGCTCAGCAGCACCTAAGGCAGACCCGGCAGCTCCTGCCGCTGCGGCAGGGACAGGAGCCTGGGCCTGGGAGAAGCTGGAGGTTGAGCTGGAGAGCCGCGAGCTGAAGCTGAAGATTGAACAGAAGGCGGAAGATGCCGGCAAGAAGATGAAGACCGACATCTACGTGCAGACGAAGGACCGCGCGGTTATCCGGCTGACCGATGCCGCCGCGGAGCAGCTCCTGCGAATGCTGCTGCAGGGCTTGCCTTCCGACCGGGCCGCTTGGGAAAAGGGTCTGAAGGAGCGTTTGTCCGCGCAGTTCGGCCTGAAGAGCGTTTCCCCGGATTGGAAGGTCGAGGTCAAGTGGAAGGAAGACGGATCTTCCGGTCCTCCGGGAAAAGGGGCGGAGAAAGCAGGCGAGAAGGCCCAGGGCAAGGCAAAGGGCCATGAGAAGGACAAAGGCCCGGACAAAGAGAAGGGCTACGAGAAGAACAAGGACAAAGGGAAAGACAACGGTCACGATAATGACGATTGATCGAAACGAAAAGAGGCTGCCGGGGAGGCAGCCTCTTTTTTGCCTACCGGCATTCCGGTAGCCCGAGCTCACATCAGCTGCTTCCATCCGTCCCAGAATACGTGCGCAGCGAAGTAGAGAAACATGAGTGCCGAGAGGAAGGACAACGTCCGCACGAACCGTTCACCAAGGGCTTGTCCGCTGCGGGCGCCGACTAGCGAGATGCCGAAGGACCACAGCAGCCCGGCGATGAAAAATCCGCTCATGAAGAGCATGAGACCGGACAAGCTCTCGGCAGGACCGCTGGCCGCGATGGGACCGGCTGCCGCCGCGAACCATAGGATGGCTGTAGGCGAGGACAGAGCGATACCGATTCCCCAGAGCACATCACTCAGCGGGGTTCTATCCGTCACAGATACACCGTCCAGCACAAAGGAGCGGGCACGGAATGTGTCGCGCAGCATGCTGTAAGTAAAATACAAGAGCACGGCCGTTCCGCCAATCCAGACGGCCCACCTCACGAAATCAAGCTGAAGAATGGCGGAAAAGCCGAGCAGCGCCAAGGACAGGTAAATGAGATCTCCGATTGCGGAGCCGAAGCCGAACAAAAACGCCGGACGAAGACCGCGTTCCATGGCCGTTTTGATCATATTGATGTTAACCATTCCCAGGTCAAAGCATAAAGACAGGGAAAACAGAAAGCCGGTTACGAACGCTAAAGAACCGCTCAAAGCAAACTCTCCTTCATTTCACTCAAGAAAGCTCGGAAAATAAAGGACAGTATATCATGAGCGGCTCGATCTGAACAGATAGGTTAGGTGATTCAATCGTCTTTCTTCTTGCCTTTTCCTTTGGCTCCGTTTCCTTGCTGCTGCTGCCGTGCCAGGTTCAATTGCTCTTCGAGCTGCAGCCGCTGCTGGAGCTGTGCCTGGGCCGCCGCTTGGGCAGCAGCCTTTGCGGCGGCCTGCGCATCGAGGACCTCCTGCGGCACGGGAAACGGAGATGCCGGCACGTCCTTCAGCACGCGGGTCATCAGCTCTCGGAACAGCACGGCTGGAACCGCTCCTCCGGAGGTAGTCAAATAATGGTTACGATCCGTCTGATCGTAACCGAGCCATATCGCAGCCGTCAGCTCCGGCGTGAAGCCCACGAACCACGCGTCCTTCGCGCCATTGGCGCCGATCTGCGCGAACTCCGCTGTCGCCGGCAGCTGCGTGGTGCCGGTCTTCCCGGCCACGGGCCTGCCGCCCAGCGCGGCGGCCTTGCCTGAGCCGGAAGCCACGGCCTCCTGCAGCAACAGCGTCAGCGTATACGCGTGCATGGGCTTCGTCAGCTGCGTCGGCTGCGGCAGCGCTTCGACCAAGGGGTGTCCCTCCTTGGTCGTTATCTTCGTGATGGCGTGGGCCCGCTGCAGCACGCCTTGATTGGCGAGGGCGCCGTAAGCCTGCGCCATCTGCAGCGGCGAGACGCCCTCGGATAAGCCGCCCAGCGCCATGCTGAGATTGCGGTCCGCCTTCGGCAGCTGAATTCCCGCCCTGCGCAGGTAATCCATGCCGGCGTCAAGCCCGATCTCGTTCAGCAGCCAGACAGCCGGGATGTTCCACGAGCGCAGCACGGCTTCCCGCAGCGAGACTTGGCCGCGGGTCTGGCCGTCCCAATCCTTCGGCTGATAGCCGCCGATATTCAGGTCGCCGTCGTACAGCGTGGATTCCGGCGTGTAGCCGCGCTCGAGGGCCGGGCCGTAGACAGCCAGCGGCTTGAAGGAAGAGCCGGGCTGGCGCTTCAGCTGGGTAGCCCGGTTGAAGCCGCGCTGCACCTGCTCTCCGCGGGAGCCGACCATGGCGCGGATGGCTCCCGTCTTGTGGTCAATGACGACCACGCTGCTCTGCACCGGCTGGTCGGCCGGACCCGCCGGGAACCAGGAATCCTCCCGGTACAGCTGCTCGGCGGCCTGTTGAACGGACGTATCCATGGCCGTATGAATCCGCAGCCCCATCGTAAGCACCTGCTGTTCGGTGAAGCCGTAGAGTCGCTCGGCTTCCTCCAGCACATAATCCACGTAAGACGGATACTTGCCCTTCAGCGTTTCGCCGTGGTTGGGCTTCAGCATAATCGGCGTGGCGACGGCCTCCTGATATGCCGCCTCCGTAATAAAGTGCTGTTCCCGCATCATCGAAAGCACCAGGTTTCGCCGCTCGAGCGCTTTTTCTTTATTTCGCATCGGGGAGTACAGGCTTGGTGCCTTCGGTAGCCCGGCCAGCAGGGCGGACTCCGGCAGCGTCAGCTTCTGCACGGGCTTGCCGAAATATTGCTGAGCGGCCCCTTCGACGCCCCAGCGCCCTTCTCCGAAGAAGATGCTGTTCAAGTACAGCTCCAGAATTTCGTCCTTGCTGTAAGTGAAATTGATTTTGATCGCGTAACCGAGCTCCTTGAACTTGCGGTTGAACGTCTTATCCGAATCGAGGAACAAATTTTTGGCCAACTGCTGTGTAATCGTGCTGCCGCCTTCCTTCAGGGAGCCGTGCTTCAGATCCCGCAGCACAGCACGCCCGATCGACCAAAGGTCGAAGCCGGCATGGTCATAGAACCGGCGGTCCTCCACGGCGATCACCGCATTGCGCAGGTCTAGGGGGATATCGTTCAGCGGGACCGGAACGATCCGCGAGGAGGATAGCTGGGACACCGGCTGCCCACCGGCATCGATAACGAAGGTGGGCTCGGGCAGCGGGTGCTCCAGCTTGCTGATATCCAGCCCGTTCACCCAGACCATCCCGGCACCTCCCAGCAGCACGGTGGTGAGCAAGGCAATCAATAGCCCCCATAGGAGAGGTTTGCGCCACGCTTTGCCGGCGGCCGTCCGCTTCCCGGAAGGCGTTGCCTTGTGAAAAGACGGCGTACGCCGTTCCTCTGTATTGTTTGGAACCATGGTAGGCTGATCATTCATTCGAGCATGAGCCCCTTTCGCGCAAGCTGCATCTAGGTTTGTTCCAAATCATTCGAAGCCGGCGGTACATTTCGAGAGGTTGACAAGCGGCACAAGCTTCGAAATGTTACATAAGTTACAAAAAAACTCCCGCTAGGCGGGAGTCGGTCTACAAACCGAAGCCTCTGCATAGGGGAGTTTTCGTAAAGAGCCCATCGCAAGGATGGTTATTATTGAATCGGGTCAGGCACCATGCCGCTTTCACGGACTTGGCTGTTCGTAGGCATATTGGACATGACCTTCCCAAGACGGACAACGTCCTCCTCCGAGCTGGCCATGCTGTTCATCGTGTGCTGAAGAGATCTTTTTCGTCGTTTGCCGGGGTCGTTGGCTAAGTAAGCGATAAGCTCTCCAAGCATTTCTTTGGCCGCGTCCTCCGCTTCCGAAGGCACGTTATCCTTCGAATGGAACCCAGCCTGTCCTAGATGTACCTCCGTTTGCCCGTCATCGCGGGTTTGGGTGAGGATACGGAACGGGTATTGCTGCTGTGTGAGCGGGTCGCGAAACAAAATTTCGTAAAGACAGCCCTCCCGGCAAGGGGCTTCGGTAAAGCCCAAAGCGGTCAATGTGCTGTGTACATGGGCAAACGGCTTGGTCATCGTCGGCAGCGTCTTTCTCGTGTTCATCGGATGCAACACTCCTTCGATTGAATTGGTCAAGCGCCCCGCGTTATGTCGGGGTACGTCTCCTTACCCGGCAAGGGACAAGCCTAAACCGAGGCTTGCCGTTTTTAAGTCGATGGTCTTAGCATACGACACCAGTCGACACCGCGTAAGGCAGCTGCAATGGGATGGATATTTTTGTATCGAACCTTCGCCGTGATATAATGAGGACAAACCCTAGATGAAAGTGACGACAATCATGCGGATTAATAAATTTATAAGCGAAACGGGGCTCTGCTCCCGGCGTGAAGTGGACAAGCTGGTTGAATCCGGGCGAATCACGATTAACGGTGTTAAGGCCGAGCTCGGCAGTCAGGTTAATGAAGGCGATGACGTGCGCGTCGACGGACGGAGAATCGGCGTGAAGAAGAAGCACGTTTACATCGCGCTGAATAAGCCGGTCGGCATCACCAGCACGACGGAGCGGCAAGTGCGGGGCAATATTGTGGACTTCGTTGGGCATAAAGAGCGTATTTTTCCCATCGGACGGCTGGACAAGGACTCGGAAGGACTCATTCTTCTCACCAATGACGGCGATATTGTCAACAAGATTCTGCGTTCGGAGAACGAGCATGAGAAGGAATACATCGTTACGGTGGATAAGCCCCTTACGCCGATGTTCGTGAAAGGAATGTCGAGCGGAGTCAAAATCCTGGGGACGATTACGAAGCCGTGCAAGGTTCAGCAGCTCGGGGAGCGGGTGTTCCGCATAATCCTCACGCAAGGATTGAACCGGCAAATCCGGCGCATGTGTGCCGCCTTCGGTTACGAAGTGAGACGACTGAAGCGAGTGCGCATCATGAACATCAAGCTGGCCGAATTGCCGGTAGGGAAGTGGAGAGACCTCGACCCGCAGGAGCTGGAACGCTTGATGAAGCTCGTCGGTCACGAGGCGCAGTAGCTCGGTTAGCCGTTGAACTTGTATCCGATTCCGCGTACGGTTAAGACATGCTTCGGATCGGTAGGGCTGGCCTCGATCTTCTTGCGCAAATTGCTGATATGAACAAGTAAGGTACGGGTATCGCCGTTGCTGTCGACGCCCCAAGTCATGCGGTACAATTGCTCGATGGGAATGACCTTGTTCGGCGACTTCGCTAAATGCACAAGCAGATCAAACTCCTTGGAGGAGA
This sequence comes from Paenibacillus silviterrae, assembly GCF_030167925.1. Classification (GTDB taxonomy): domain Bacteria; phylum Bacillota; class Bacilli; order Paenibacillales; family NBRC-103111; genus Paenibacillus_G; species Paenibacillus_G silviterrae. The sequence continues at coordinate 3,810,298 of NZ_JASKUT010000001.1, read as the reverse complement.
GCAGGACCGGCTTCCCGTCCACACGTACCGACCGGCTGAGCAGATCGATATCAAGACCGGGGAAGGAGATTTGCTGGGAGTCTTCTTTATGCTGCTCGATCAGCTGATTGCGGCGTAAATGCGCTTTCACGCGGGCGACGAGCTGTCCCGGGCTGAAGGGCTTCGTGATGTAATCGTCTCCGCCGATGCTGAATCCCAGAATGATATCCATATCCTCATGCTTGCAGCTGATGAATAGAATGGGTGTATTGTAGGTCTTACGCAGCTGCCTGCAAATTTCTATGCCATCCATCTCAGGAAGCAAAATATCTAGAATCACCAAATCCGGCCGATGCACCCGCATCAATTCCAGCGCATGTGTTCCGTTATTGGTGCTGATGACCTCATAGCCTTCCTTTTCAAGATAAAGCCGGATCAATTCCACAATTTCAGGTTCATCATCGACGATTAAAATTTTTTCTTCCGACATTAGCGGTTCTCCTTCGGGTTGAAGTAGGCGGCGCATGTATTTAAACATGAAAGAAAGTGGTATCCATTTCCAAATTATACTCCTATTATAAATGGTTTGGGCTAGGTTTCGCCATAGTTTTCTTCCTTGTGACAACGGCTGGATATAAATTTTTCGAAAATAGGACAAACGACCTTGTCCCGCAGGCGGTGCAAGGCACGCTGGATCTGCGCGGATACCGGTTTGCCGAGATCGGGAAGCTGCCGCTGAAGGGGGAGTGGAGCTTTTACTGGGGACATCTGCTGACGCCTGCCGACTTCCTTGAAGGCAAGACGCCCTCGGCGCCGCAATGGATTCAGGTGCCCGGTTCCTGGAACGCACGGACTTTCGACGGAACGAAGCGGGGAGGGGAAGGATACGCCACCTATCGATTATCTGTTCTTATCGATGATTCCACATCGCCGCTCGCCGTTCATCTTCCTTTCATCCGTACGGCGTATCGCGTTTGGATCAACGGCGTACCGATGGAGGGAAACGGCCAGGTGGGGACAAGTCCTGCGGAATCCGTGCCGCAGGTACAGGCGAGGGAGCTTTATTTTGCCAATAACGGATCTTCGATCGATGTTGTGATTCAGGTTTCGAATTATGAGCACCGGCTCGGGGGGATCTGGAAGACGGTGTATCTTGGCAGTGCGGCTGTGCTGGGAGGAGATTTCAGGAGAAGCATCCTTCTCGAAATGCTGCTAATCGGTGCCATGCTGGCTATGGGGACGCATCATCTGGGGTTGTATGTGCTCCGGAGGAAGGAGCGGGGCTCGCTCTATTTCGGCTTCTTTTGCATCCTCATCGGGATTCGTGCTGCGTTGATCGGCGAAGGGATTATCTACGTTTTTTTTGAGCAGCTTCCATGGAACGCCGTATTACGAACCGAGTACCTCTGCTATTATCTGGGGGTTCCTGCGGCGGTGCTGTTCGTCCAAGCCCTGTATCCGCAGGAGGTTCATCGAAGCGTAGCGAGGCTCTCGGTGGGATTAGGCATAGCCTTCTCTCTGGCGGTGCTAATGCTTCCATCGAAATATTACACCTATTCAACGCCATGGTACCAAGCTCTTACCATCGCTTTGTCGATTTATTTGCTTTACAGCGTAACGCTCGCTAAACTTCGCAAGAGGGATGGAGCGACGTTCGCTCTGATCGGATTGATTGTCTATACCATTACCGTTGTCATAGACATTTTATTTTATAACGAGTGGATCTCCATTGGTGAAATCACTTCTTACGGACTCATCGTGCTGGTGATTATGACCTCCTTTATTTTAAGCGTCAAATTCGCCAAAGCGTTCTCCGAAGTGGAGCTGCTATCCCGCCAAATGACAGAAATGAACAGCGGCCTGGAGCAGAAAATTCGGGAACGTACGGCGGAGCTCGAAAGAACCAATTCCAGTCTGGAGCGAACCAATGAGGATTTGGCCAGGCTGGAGCTGTCGAGAAGGCACTTGCTCAGCAATATCTCGCACGATCTGGGTACTCCGATGACGCTCATTCAGGGATATGTCGAGGCGCTGCTGGACGGCGTCGTTGCCGGAGGGGAGCAGCAGCATAAGTATTTGCGCATCATACATAACCGGATTACGGGCCTGAATCGGCTCATCAACGATTTGTTTCAGCTCTCGAAGCTGGAAGCGAGGCAGCTGGCGTTTGATATGCAGCTGGTGCCGGCAGAGGAGTTTGTACGCTATTTCGAGGACCGCTATGAGCTTGAGGTCAGTAATGCAGGCTTCTTGTTCCAATCGGTTGTCACCAGGCCGCCTTTCCCCGATGAGCAGCAAATGCTGAGACTGGATGTGGATCGAATCGATCAGGTGCTGACCAATCTGATCTATAATGCGATGAAGCATACACCGAAGGGAGGGACCATCGCCCTCCACTTGATTGTGGACGAGAACTCCCTTGTAGTGCAGGTACAGGATAACGGAACGGGCATCGATCCGCAGGATTTGCCGTATATTTTCGACCGTTTCTACAAAAGTGACAAGTCCCGCAATACCTCAGGTGACGGCAGTGGTCTCGGGCTATCGATCGCGAAGGAAATCATTGATTATCATGGCGGCCGGATTTGGGCGCAGAGCCGCGTCCGGCAGGGGGCCTGCATCTCCTTCCTGCTTCCGTTGATTAAGGAAAAGTAGGCGGCTACAGCTTCTTCAGAGAATCGCGGTAGGCAGAAGGAGAAATGTGATACAGCCGTTTGAACTGCTTGGAAAAATAGAGCGGGTCCTGGAAGCCGACCGACGAAGCGATCTGTTCCATGGTGAGCTCGGTGCGCTCGCGCAGAAGATGTCTCGCTTTATCCAAGCGTAGCCGCAGCAAGAAGGTGACCGGGGTCAGCCCGGTATGCTGTTTGAAGAGCGTGGACAGGTAGGCGCGGTTATAGCCGAGCGTTTCGGCCATCAGCTCAATGGTAATCGGCTCCGCATACTGCGTCTGCAGGTAATGGATTGCCTGCTGAACCGTCCGGTCGCCTCCCGAGGTCATCTGGGGGGCGGCGCCCTGCTGCGGCTGAAGCGCTTCGGCATATTCGGCGAGCAGCAGATGAAGATAGCCGTTCGCCTTCAGGCTTGCCTGGGAGCTGCGCGATTGAAACGCCGTTTGTACCTGGTGGTACAGGACAGCAATGCTGCGCTTGCGGCCGGTGTGCACAACGGGCTGTCCTGAGCTGAGCCCGATGTCCTGCAGGAGAGATTCGGCCTGCTTGCCCTCGAAGGCGATCCAGCGATAGTGCCATGGGTCGGCGAGATCGGCCATATAATTAATGAGCTTGCCGGGCTCAATGAGAAAGCTATCGCCTTGGCCCAACTCGTAGGTATGCCCCTGGCAGGTATAGGTGCCTTTACCCGATAAGATATGATGCAGCAAATAATAGTCGACGACCTTCGGCCCGGGCTTATGTCCGGGCTTGGTTTGGCTGTAGCCGGTGAAAAGAACGGAAAGCTCCCCCTCCTCCCGGGGCTGGGGGTTTGAGACGACAAAATAGCTTTCGTTTTTTTTGAGTGGGGGAGTTGTGCTCATAAGACGATCCTGCCTTTCCTCATAGGTATCTAACATTATACCATGCCATTTGCGAAGGCTTACCATAGAAAATCTAACATTTTTCCATGTGGTTCTGACATCGCTCCATAGCTTGAAGGAGACGGTGAGACTATACTGAAGGCATAGGAAGCAAGTTGATTCGATATTAGGAAAAGGCGGTGCCTACATGGCAGATATCCAAGCTTTGAAACAACGTTTCTTAGAGCTGTACGGTGAGGAAAGCACACATCCGATCCGGGTTTTTCATGCGCCTGGCCGCGTGAATCTCATCGGTGAGCATACAGATTATAACGGCGGCTACGTATTTCCGGCAGCACTGACCTTCGGTACGACGATGATCGTCCGGCAGCGGGACGATGAGCAGGTAGGCTTTGCTTCGACAAACTTCCCCTTACACAAACATATTTCCATTCAAAATCTCGTAAATGCCAAAGAGGATGAATGGATGAATTACCCGAAGGGGATTATCCAGGAGCTGCAGGAGCGCGGCGTGAAGGTGAAGGGCTGCGATATTCTTTACAGCGGTGCCATCCCGAACGGCTCAGGTCTGAGCTCGTCGGCATCCATCGAGGTGGTGACCGCTTATGCGCTGCTCACTCTGGCGGGAGAGAAGACGGATACGGTGGAGATTGCCCTGCTGTCTCAGAAGGTCGAGAACGAATTCATCGGTGTGAAGTGCGGCATCATGGACCAATTCGCTGTTGCGAACGGCAAGAAGGACCACGCGATTCTCCTGATGTGCGATACGCTGGAATACAAGCATGTTCCGTTCCAAAGCGGAGAATACAAGCTGGTGATCGGCAATACGAACAAGAAGCGCGGGCTGGTGGATTCCAAGTATAACGAGCGCCGTGCACAATGTGAGCAGGCCGTCAAGGACCTGCAGGCGAAGTACCCGGATATTACGCTTCTGGGGCAGCTCTCCTTGGAGCAATTCAATGCCGGCAAGCAGCTGATCGCTGATAATGTCGTAAGGGACCGGGCACAGCATGTTGTCGAAGAGATCGACCGTGTGCTGCAATCGATGCGTGTACTCGAGCAGGGCGACCTGGAAGCCTTCGGCCGGCTGATGAATGCTTCCCACGATTCGCTGCGCGATTTGTACGAGGTGACGGGCCACGAGCTGGATTCCATGGTAGCTGCGGCCCGCACGATTCCTGGGGTGCTTGGCTCCCGTATGACCGGAGCGGGCTTCGGCGGCTGTACCGTATCGCTCGTGCATCAAGACAGCGTCGATCGCTTCATCGAAGAGGTCGGTCGTCAATATACGGAGCATACAGGGCTGGCAGCGGACTTCTATGTCTGTGATATCGGCGATGGCGTGAAGGAGCTGTAGGCCTGATTTTTCAAGGGGACAGGTTCGGATAAGAGAGAGGAGAGAGGGACCATGGCAATTATGGTAACGGGCGGAGCAGGCTATATCGGCTCCCATACGGTAGCGGAGCTGCTGGCGAAGGGCGAGGAAGTAGTTGTTGTCGATAATCTTGAGCAGGGCCACCGTGAGGCGGTGCTTGGCGGGAAGCTGTACGTAGGCGATATTCGCGACAAGGCGTTTCTGGATACGGTGTTTAAGGAAAATGAGATCGATGCGGTCATTCACTTCGCGGCCAATTCGCTGGTCGGGGAGAGCATGCAGAATCCCGGCAAATATTATCACAACAACGTATACGGCACCTTGTGCCTGCTGGAGAAGATGAACGAGTACGGCGTCGGCAAAATCGTATTCTCCTCGACCGCCGCAACCTACGGGGAGCCGGAGAACATTCCGATTCTCGAAACGGATCGTACGCTGCCGACGAATGCTTATGGCGAGACGAAGCTGGCTATGGAAAAAATGATGCGCTGGTTCGATACCGCACACGGCATCAAATACGTCTCTCTCCGCTACTTCAATGCTGCAGGGGCTCATGAGAGCGGCAAGATCGGTGAGGATCATTCTCCGGAGACGCACCTCGTGCCTATCATTCTGCAGGTGGCGCTGGGCAAGCGCCCGCATATTTCGATCTTCGGTGACGACTACGCTACGCCGGACGGGACTTGTATTCGCGATTACATTCACGTGTCGGATTTGGCCGATGCGCACATTCTGGCGGTGGAGAAGCTTCGCGCCGGCGGTGAAAGCAGCGTGTACAATCTTGGCAACGGTAAAGGCTTCTCGGTCAAGGAAGTCATCGACATCGCCCGCACCGTTACGGGCCATGCGATCCCCGCTGTGGTAGAGCCTCGCCGTGCGGGAGACCCGGCTACGCTGGTCGCCTCCTCGGATCGTACACGGGCGGAGCTCGGCTGGAACCCGAAGCGGGATCGGCTTGAACAGATCATTGCATCCGCGTGGGCATGGCACCAAGCCCATCCGAACGGCTACGGCAAATAAGCATCGCAGGGGGTACGTGAAATGGATAACGTAACGAAGGCAGCGTACGGGATCGAAAGGCTGCTTCAGTTTGCTCTTCATAATAAGCTGATCGAGCCGCTGGATGTTTATGCTGCGAGGAACGGCTTGCTCGATCTGCTGCGGATCGCAGAACCGTATAGCGGCGAGGTAAGTGAGCCTGTTGCGGCAACACCTGTGGAGCTGCTGGAGCCGCTGCTGGATTATGCTGCCGAAGCCGGCATTCTGGAGGACAACAACACGACGCTCCGCGATCTGCTCGACGCCCGGATTATGGGGTATTTGATGCCGCGGCAGTCGGAGGTGGCAGGTCGCTTCTGGGTCACCGGGAAAAAGGTCGGCGTAGAGAATGCGACCAATGACTTCTATAAGCTGTGTATCGACTCCAACTACATCCGGATGGACCGGATTAACAAGAACCTGTACTGGCTGGCGCCCACGGAATATGGGGAGCTGGAGATTACCGTAAACCTCTCCAAGCCGGAGAAGGATCCGAAGGAAATCGCTATGCTCAAAAATGCGCCGGCGGCGTCCTATCCCAAATGTCTGCTCTGTATCGACAACGTCGGCTATGCAGGCCGGCTGAATCATCCGGCCCGGCAAAACCTTCGGGTCATACCTCTGCAGCTCGGCGGGGATCCTTGGTTCTTTCAGTACTCGCCGTACGTGTACTACAATGAGCATAGTATCATATTTGACCGGGAACACCGCCCGATGAAAATGTCACGGGCAACCTTCGAGCGATTGCTCGATTTCGTTGAACAGTTTCCGCATTATTTTATCGGCTCGAATGCAGACCTTCCGATTGTAGGAGGTTCGATTCTGAACCATGATCACTTCCAGGGCGGCAAGCATAAGTTCCCGATGGAGAAGGCGCCGGTAGAAGCGTCGTTTACCCATCCGGACTATGCCGGTGTGAAGCTGGGTATCGTGAAGTGGCCGATGTCGGTCATCCGCATTTCAAGCCATAACCGGGTGCAGCTGCTGAAGCTGGCTTCGAGCATTCTGGAGACGTGGAAGGAATACAGCGATCCGGCCTGTGACATCTTCGCTTATACGGAGAAGGACGGCGTGCGGACACCTCATAATACCGTAACGCCGATTGCGCGTAACAATACGAGCGGCGAATACGAGATGGACCTGGTGCTCCGTAATAACCGGACGAGCGAAGAGCATCCGGACGGTATTTTCCACCCGCATCGGGAGCTGCATCACATCAAGAAAGAGAACATCGGCTTGATTGAGGTGATGGGCTTGGCCGTGCTGCCGGGCAGGCTGAAGGAGGAGCTTGAGGAGCTGGCTCAGCTGCTCGTAAGCGGTGAGACCGCGGCGGTTCAAGCAGAGGAACATTCGCTGCATAAGCATGGCGCATGGATTTCGGAGCTTCAGTCGCGTTATGGCAGCGTCGATCTAGAGGAGGCAAGGCAGCTCCTTCAGAGCGAGGTCGGCACGAAGTTCTCCGACGTGCTGCGGGATGCGGGCGTCTATAAGCGAGATGAGCAGGGTCGAAGCGGCTTCCGGGCATTCCTGAAACAGCTTGGATTCGAATAAGCTTTTAAGTTAGCAGCCCCGCGGGCGATCCCCTCATAACGATGGGCGGTACGCTTGCGGGGCTTTCGTTGCATGAGTTCAAGGCACACGATCCAACTCCTCCCGCATATCTTCCGAGCATGGGGGATAAGGGCCAAAGGAGCTTAGGCCAGAGCGGCACCAACCGGTGAATGATTTCAAGCACGTGACAGGTTGCGGCAACTTTTTCTTACTTCTTCTGTTATACTTCATGTTCCAGACAGGGATTTGACATACAAGGAGAGGAACCATCGTTGAGCAATAAGCACATCGTTATCGTAGATGACCAGTATAGTATCCGTCTGCTGCTTAAAGTAGCATTAGAGGCGGATGGGCATGAGGTTTTCGATACCGCCGAAGGACATGTCGCTCTAAAGTATATGGAAGAGACGCAGGTGGACATTGCTTTGCTTGACCTCAAAATGCCGGGTATGGACGGTCTTGAGCTTTTGACTTGCATGAGGCATAAGGGGATTCCGACGCCTGTCGTCATGATGACGGCGTATATGGAAAGCAGTCTGATAAAGGAAGCCCAGAAGCTTGGGCTGTTGGGATATATGAGCAAGCCGTTTGATATCGATGAAATGCGAAGCATTGTGAGCAGCGTCGTACCGGGAGCATAGGAGGAGCGGAAGGGCATAAGATCAGGGCGGGATTGCCATATTAAAAGGTACTAAAGATGTTTCCCTTCCGTAGGAGGAGCTATGAAACGAAGCTTAGTACCGGCCCTATCGTTCTTTCTGTTACTTGCCGTCTTATTAACAGCCCCGCCAGCGGTAATGGCGGAGTCCCTGGGGAAGCCGCGGTTGACCTTCGCTGTGATCAGTGATATTCACGTACAAAGCTGGGACAAGGAATCCGTTCGCAGGTTCAGACAGGCTTTGGAGGACTTACATAAGGCGGCACCGGGTTCAAGCGCATTGATTGTGAACGGGGACACAGGCAACGGGTTTCCTGAGGATTACTCGACTGTACAGCGTACCATCGCAGCACATCTGCATTGGCCTTATGTATTCTATACGATCGGCAATCATGAATTTTATAAAGCATGGCATCGCGGCAAGCAATGGAGTGAGGCAAGCTTTCCGAACGGAGAGACGGAGGAAGCCTCCATCGGGCGCTTTCTTCAGTTGACTGGGGAGCCGCGCGTCTATTATGATCGCTGGCTTCAAGGTTATCACTTCATATTCCTGGGCTCGGAGCGCTATCGTCAGTCCGATCCCGGCAACGGAGAGGATGCCTGGCTTTCGGACGAGCAGCTGGGCTGGCTTCGCAGCAAGCTGCAGGACGATGCGCAGAAGGATCCGCAAAGACCTGTGTTCCTCTTCCTGCATCAGCCTCTGCAGGGTACCGTCTCGGGCAGCAGCGAGAGAGGGGTCGTGCAGCTAGAGGAGCTTCGTTCTATTCTTCGAAAGCACCCGCAGGTGCTGCTGTTTTCCGGGCATACTCATTTTGAATTGGAGAAGCCTGACATGGTGATTCGCGGCGACCGCGTCACTATGGTGAACAGCTCTTCCGTGAGGGAACCCTTCAAAGCAGCCCGTGAACCGTACGCTGAAAGCGAGGATGAAAGCGAAGGCATCGTCGTTCAGGTAAGTCCCGATGAGGTAAGCATTCGCGGCCGCAGCTTCAAGCGGCACTCCTGGATCACGGGAGCAGACTACATGGTTCCTCTTCAAAACAAAACCGGCCCCTAGTCAGGGCCGGTTTCTCTTTACAACGATTCTTTTCTGGATTTGGGCTCCACACGCAGGACATCCTCGCTTCGAGTAATCCCCTCAATCTCAATGCCCTTTTCATTCAATGAGCTGGTGACGGCAATCTCGTCCTGAGCCGGGAAAATATAAGCCGGAGCGCTGTCGGTGCTCGACAGAAGCTGCTCTGCCACCTGGACAAGCTTCTCCATCGAGAACGGTTTGCGCAGGAACTTCTCCATATCCTTCTCATGATAGTGGGAAGGAGGCTCCAGTGCGGTGGAGACGATAACCGGCGTACGGTAATAGCGGGGGTGGCGGTAGAGCTCGCTTATGAAATCCCAGCCGCTTTGTGCGCCCTCCAGATGAATATCGACGATACATAATCGGGGCCCCTTTTCCTTGCATTGCTGCAAAGCCAGGATAGCCTCCTCGGCGGAGCGGACGATCAGAAAAGGACAATCAAACTTAGTCAATGCAACTTGAATGAGGTCTCCCAAATTATCGTCATCCTCAATGACGAGGATAGCGTTCTCGGCATTTTGGACCTGAGTGAGTTCAAGCTCCAGTGTGAAAATAGACCCGGCTCCCATCACCGATTCGAACCAGATGCGTCCGTCATGTCCTTCTATAATCTCTTTCACGATGGATAGGCCGAGACCGGTACCGCCGATTTGTCTGCGATCGGAGTTATCTACCCGGTAAAACTTCGTGAACAGCTTCCCTCGCGCTTCTTCCGGAATGCCTAAACCGTAATCCTGAACGGAGATTTGTACCTTGCCGTCCGTTTGAACGACTCGGATATCGACTCGATCTCCCTGAGGAGAATACTTGATTGCATTGCTCATCAAATTATGAACCACCTGCTTCAGGCGATCCGCATCCCCGCGAACCCAAAGCTCACTTCTCGGTGCGTCAAGGTGAATCTCGTGCGATTGCTTGCCTTTCCACTGCTCAGCCACCTCTTGAAGCAAACCGTTAAATTCCACCGGCGAGAAATGGTATGATTGCTTTCCGGACTCCATACGCTGCAGGTCCAGAAAATCATTAATGAGCTTGGATAGGCGGTTGGCTTCCTTGTATATGGTTTCCATGTAGCGCTTGCGCTTCTCCGGCGTCAGCTCCCGGTGCAGCATTATCTCAACAAACCCAAGCACACTGGATAATGGTGTCCGCAGCTCGTGCGATACGATGCTGATGAATTCATTCTTCATCTCATCGACCTTCTCTTCCTCGGTTCGATCGCGGAACACGAACAGGTAAGAGGGCTCCTCACTTCCACGGTTATTGCCCACCATAGTGGCATACAGCTCGAGATGTCTCAGCTGGCCGTCCTCTTCCCGATTTGTGAAATAGAACCGTTCGGACAATCGTTCCTGCTCGCCGCGCAGCAGTCTGCCGATCGAGGCGGTGACCTGGGATAAGGTTTGATCTTGAATTTGTACATTTTGAATGAGGCTTAGCAGATGCTTCCCATTCTGATCCTGTTTCCCGAAGAAGTCCTTCATGCGCTGATTGGAGTAGAGCAGGTGTCCCCGCGCATCACAGAGCACCATACCTTCATTGGTGGATTCGAGGATGTTTTCTATCACATCGCGTTGTTCCTCGATAAAAAGCTTCTCCTGCTGCAGCTGATGATTCAACTGCTCCAGCCGGATCGATTGCCGCAATCGCTCTTCGTTCACTTGCTGGGCAAGGAAGGCCAGCTCGAATTGACGAATTAATCCCTTCGCAATGCGTTTGGTCTGCTCATTATCTTTCTGAAGATAGCCGGTAAGCAGGAGGAAGCCGATCACCTGTTGATCATTCCCGAATAACGGGAAGTAATGATCCATGACGGAAGTGATCCCTTGATGGAAGCCCTTCTCGTACTCCGTCGCTTCTCGCTTACACTCGATAGGCTGCTTCTCCATAAGGACGCGTCTTGCCGGTCCGAACAATTGTTCTTCGAGTACGGGACCCAGCTTAGTAGGATAACCTACCGCATGCTGGACAGCAAACATCCCGTTCGGCTCCCGGATGACTACCATGATCGCGTCCAGCTGCAACGCTTCAATAAGCCTTGGCAGCGAGGTTTGGAGCAGATCGTTCAGCCCTCCCGCGGAGGTAAGCTTCTCCTGAAAGCCGTTAATTGCCTCAAGCTCGTACTCACGCAAGGAAAGCTTCTCCAGAGTTCGTTCCTGCTCCTCCTGCTGGGCGATGATTTCTTCGTTCTGTGCCTCCAGGCTTTCCGCCAGGAAACGGAACGATTCCTCGCTCTTCCGAAGGGCAGCCTCCGCACGGTTCGTCCGGAAGAACAGAAGGGCGGAGAAGATACTGATGATTAAAGCAAGCGCACCGCCGATGGAGATGATAGTGCGGGCGCTGCGCTCCGCCTCCCGTGCGCTCTTGTTGGCTTCTGCAGTAATCCGGTCGATTTCGGCCGTTAATTTATCGTGCACCTTGCGGAAGGAATCCATGGCGGTTTTCCCGTTGCTGATTCGGTTTCGTGCCGTTTCGATGTTGCCCGTGCGAACGAGACTAAGCTGCGAGGCGTAATGCAAACGCAGACGCTCAATCATGGGACGAGCCTCATACCTCATAATTTTGCCGATTTCCGGATAGTTCGTCTCGAAGGCTTCCATATACTTCAAGTCCGCCTCGAGCGCTGCGCTTCCGTTGTGATACGGCTCAAGATAGGCTTCATCCCCGGTAACCTCGAAGCCGCGAATGCCCGTTTCCTGATTCACCAGGTTAGATAATATATTCTCGGCCAAATGAGAGAGGGGGATAGTTTCACCCACAATCCGGTTCAATTGCCTCTCTGTATTTTTAGAAGCAATGAAGCTGGTGACGCTGACCAGCGCCAGCACGGTGAAAATAAGAATCAAATACATCATGGAGATGCGTGAACGGGTTATTTTCATAGATATCCACCTAGTCGATTAATAGAAGGTCAGCCTTTGATCTGACCGATGCTGATCTGTACCTTGTAATTGCCGTACCGGAGAAGCTCATCCAGCAGTCTATTCAGCTCCTCATGATCTGAGGTGTGCGCGTGAAGCCAGTAGCAGCCTTCTCCGCTGACGCGATGGGCTTCGGCGATGCCCGGCTGCTGCAGCACCCACTGCTGGAAGGAGCTATGGGAGCTGGTGGTTTTCATATATACCGTAATTAAAGCGCTGACGGCAAGCCCCAGCTTAGCGGGGTTCACTTTCAGGGTAACTCCCTCGATGATTCCGGCTTCCTCCAGCTTGCGAATGCGCGCGCCGACCGCCTGGCCGGTCAAATGCACCTGCTCACCGATGTCCTTATGCTGTCTTCGGGCATCCTGCCGGAGAAGCTCAAGGATGCGCCGATCCGTTGCGTCGAGCATGCCAACCGTTCCTTTCCTGCCATAACTCATTCACCGTGAAAGGAATGAGAGGTGTTTTGTTTCATTGAACCATAGGTTGGGGCCTATGCCTAAGCTATCATAAATACATGAAAGTCATGACCTTTATTTGAGGAGGAGAGAGAATATTATGAAGCTGCAATTGATTCGACATGCAACGCTTAGCGTTGTTACGGGTGACAAGACCATGTTGGTGGATCCGATGTTGAGTGAACAGGGCGTAAATCCCCCTATCTCTAATTCGACAGATGAGCGCCGAAATCCTTTAGTGGCGCTGCCGAAATTTGACGAGAAGCTTCTGCAGCCGGACGCTGTGCTGGTAACGCATCTGCACCCGGACCACTGGGATGAGGCCGCGGCGCAAAGCATTGCCAAATCGACAGCCGTCATTTGCCCCGAGGAATGCGAGGCGTCCCTTGCCGCACAAGGCTTTGCTCCTATTCATGTGATCTCGTCAGAGCTGCAATGGAAGGGAATCCGCATCTTCCGTACAGGCGGGGAACACGGCTTTGGGGAAGTGGGAGCGAGAATGGGCAAGGTGTCCGGCTTCGTGCTGCAAGCTCCGGGAGAGCCTGTGATTTATATCGCCGGGGACACCGTTTACTGCGAGGAAGTGGAGAGGGCATTGGACCAATACCGCCCTGACTTGACAGTTCTGAATGCCGGGGGAGCTCAGTTCCGGATAGGAGGGCCGATTACGATGAATGCAGAGGATGTCGAGAAGGTATGCCGTTATGCACCGTATACACAGGTGGCGGCAGTGCATATGGACACACTGAATCATTGCCTCGTTACGCGCAAGGATCTTAAGCATCATCTGCGGCAGGCGGGTTTGGAGAGCCGCGTCTGGATCCCCGAGGATGGCGAAGAACGGGAGTATGTTCAGCCGAGCAGGTAAACGGAGGGGGAGGAGACCGTTAGATGAAGGTGCTTGGATCAAAGTTCGGGGCTATATAAAAAAGTAGGCTTCCTCAGCCTGACACAAAGTGAACATCGGATGGAAGATTTGAATTTGGATTCCGGGCGGAAATAACAACGTGGCTGATTGCCAACACCCCCTTGTTGAATTACAATGAATTCAATTAGTCTGATGTCATGATTCCTTCCATTGTAGTGAATTTTGACGCAGGGCACAGGTGAACATCAAGGGGGAAAAATAATGAAGGAGCTATCGCGTTATACCGTGCCTGTTCCTTTGGAGCACGAGGTGAAGCCGTATTTTCAGCCGATTGTCTCCATGCAAACGCAGCGAATCGTGGCTTATGAATCGTTAGGACGATGGGAGCAGGCCGGCCAAGTCCGCAGCCTGGGACCATTTTTCCAAAATCCGGATATTCCGGATGAGCGTCATTTGGCCATCGATCGGGTACTGAGGGAACGAGCGATCGAATACATGGCACAGGCGGGTTCGGACTCGAAGCTGTTTATTAATCTGAAGCCTTCCTGGATCTACCAACGATTCCAAGCGACAGGCGAGCTGCCTACGCTGCACTATATCGCCAGACACGGCTTGGATCCGTCCCGCGTAGTCGTTGAAATTACGGAGGAAGAGTTTCAAGGAAGATTGGATGAGCTATCCTCGATAATCGAGCTGTACCGGCGGGCAGGCTGTATGATCGCGATCGATGATATCGGCAGCGGCTACAGCAACTATGACCGGATTGCGTCCATAAGACCTCATATCCTGAAGATCGACCTGAAGCTGCTGAAGAAGAGCGCGACGCATGTCGGCTACGAAGCGGTGCTCAATTCCTTTTCGATCCTTGCCTCTCAGATGGGCTCCTCGCTTCTGGTGGAGGGAGTGGAAACGAAGCGGGATCTCCATCAAGCGCTCAAGGTAGGCGCGCGCTATGTGCAGGGCTTTTTATTTTCCGAGGCAAGAGCCGCTCTTCAGCCCTTGACTGCTTATGAAGCGATGCTTCAAGAAGAGCTCTCAGAGTATACAAGGCAGGAGCTCGCCAAACACCGGAGCTTGTTCGCCGTGATGGAAAGCCTGAATGATCTGGTAAGCGGTGAGGCGGTCATTGAAAGTGAAACGGATGCGGATTCGCTGATTGAGGAGCTGCTGGAAAGCGTGGAGGACCATGTGGTCAAAGTGTACATATGCCGCGAGGACGGGCGTCAGATCTCTTCCAATTTCAGCAGGTGCGAGGGGTGCGATTGGGAGATTGACCCGAGCTATCGGGGCGCAAACTGGATCTGGCGTCCCTACTTCATTCCGAACATCCTACAGATGAATCATCAGCGACAAGGAAATTTATCGCAGGTCTACACCGATTTGGACAGCTCCCGCCCGATGCAGACGTACTCGTGCCCGATCGGGGGGAAGCATTATTTGTTCCTTGATTTGGTTGTCTAACAAGCGGTGATTCGTCAGATTGATTGGGCGACCCACTCGGTGCGGAGGGCGAACAGCTCCTTGAGATCTTCGGTGGACAGCTCGGTGATCCACTGTTCTCCCGTTCCGACAATTTGCTGGCTTAGGCCCAGCTTCCTGTCGATCATTTCATCGATCCGCTCCTCCAGCGTCCCCAGCGTAACGAATTTGTGCACCTGCACATGCCGCGTCTGGCCGATCCG
The DNA here is from genome assembly GCF_030167925.1 of Paenibacillus silviterrae. Classification (GTDB taxonomy): domain Bacteria; phylum Bacillota; class Bacilli; order Paenibacillales; family NBRC-103111; genus Paenibacillus_G; species Paenibacillus_G silviterrae. The sequence continues at coordinate 3,795,155 of NZ_JASKUT010000001.1, read as the reverse complement.
GAAGGCGCGGTCCGTCGCTTGATTCTCCACCGCAGGGTTCCACCACCGGTCAAAATGAAATACATGGTTAGCCGCAGTCAGGTTTAAGCCGGTTCCTCCGGCCTTCAGCGAAAGCAGGAAGATGCCGGGCTGCACAGAGGCGGGGAGATTCTCGCTCTGGAACTGCTCGATCATCCGGTCACGGGCGATCTTCGGTGTTCCTCCGTGCAGAAATTGCACCTGGGGACCCAGCTCCTGCTCCAGGATTCGCTGAAGCAGATGGCCGGTTTCCACGAACTGAGTGAAGATGAGGCACTTGTCGCCTTCCTGCCGCAGCTCCTGTACCATTTCAAGCAGCCGCTCAACCTTGTTGGACCTTCCCTGCCAGGGGGCGGTGACCGGCTCCTTGTGGAGCAGCGACGGATGGTTGCAGATCTGCTTCAGCTTGGTCAGCGCGGACAGGATTACCCCCCGACGCTCCATCACGCTGAGGGTATCGAGCTTCTCGAACATATCGCGAATGTAAGTTTCGTACATCGTTGCCTGCTCGGAAGTAAGAGAGACGAACGTTTTGTATTCGTACTTATCGGGCAGGTCAAGCTGAATCGATGGGTCCTTCTTGACGCGGCGCAGCAGGAAGGGGCGAATCAGCCGCTGTACCTTGGCGATCAGCTCGGGGTCCTGCGTCCGCTCAATGGCATTCACATAGTTATGCGTGAAGTCGCGGACCGTCCCGAGATAGCCCGGATTGAGAAAATCAAATATCGACCACAGCTCGGTCAGCCGATTCTCGATAGGGGTTCCCGTCAGGGCAATCCTATGCCGGCCGGTCAGCTTGCGGATAGAGGACGCCTGCTTTGTGTAGGCGTTTTTGATATTTTGGGCTTCGTCGATGCAGATGGACTCCCAGGCGACGGTCGTCAGCTCCGCTTCATCGAGGTGTGACAACGTATAGGTCGTCAGCACCAGATCGTAGCCGCGGATGCTCTCGGCGAACGCCGCACCCTTCGAACGGGCCGGGCCATAGTGCAAATACACCCGCAGCTCAGGGGCGAAGCGCTGCAGCTCCTTCTGCCAGTTGCCGACGACGGAGGTCGGGCAGATGAGAAGAGAAGGGGCAGCGGTTTCTATCCCATCTTCCGCACCCTGCCGAGCCTTCAGATGAAGAAGATACGTGATCATCTGAATCGTTTTGCCAAGACCCATGTCGTCCGCCAGGCAGCCGCCAAGGCCGCATTCCCGCAGGAACAGCAGCCAAGAAATGCCCTCCAGCTGATAGGGCCGCAGCGTCCCCCGGAAGCTGTCCGGCGGCTCGATCATCGGCGGCCGCTTCACATGGTTCAGCAGGTCGACCATGTCCTGCAGCTGCTCGTTCAGCTCGACCTCCATCTGCAGGGCGCGGTGGAAGCCGGATTCCTCCTCGCCCTCGACGGAGCCGAGCAGGTGAAGCTCCAGCACGTCGCGGAAGGAGAGACCCTCCTTCTTCTGCACCTGCTTCATCACCTGCTGGATTTGCGCCAGCTGAGCGGGGTCGAGCTGGATCCACTGGCCGCCGATTTGCACGAGGCGGCGGTTCTGCTCCACCAGCTCGCGGAACTCCGCTTCGGTGAGCTCGATGTCGCCGATGGCGATCTTCCAGTCGAACTGCATCAGCTGCGTGAGACCGAACATGGACTGCGGTCCGGAGCCGACCGAGGACCGGACCCTTGCCTTCAGCCGCGGCTTCCACCGGCGGATGCGCTCCCACCAGGCGGGCAGGAAGACGGAGTAGCCCGCCTCCATTAGCCGCAGGCTGCCCTGCGTGAGCAGCTGCCACGCCTCGTCCGGCGTGAGCTGCCCGCGCAGGCCGTCGCCCTCGGCGGCCAGCCACGGCAGCAGCCGGCGCCACTTGCCGGCGTCGCGCACCGCGCGGCCGAGGTGCTCCCGCCAGGCGGCGGGCAGCGTCTCCGTGCCGGGCACCGCCGCCGGGGCGCTCAGGGCTTCGCCCTCGGCCGCCCACGCGTTCAGCACGGCGGGCTCGAGCTCGTGCAGCACATCCTTGCTGCCCCGATCCTGCAGCACGAGGCGCAGCGGCCAAGCGTTGCCCTGCACCTCAGGCTCCTCCAGCTTAAGGCATGTGCGGAACGGCGTTCCGTCCGTCTGCCAGCCGATGGAGATGAGCCAGTCCTCCTCGTCCATCCACAGGTCGGCCGCATCCCGGCTGCGCCGCAGCAGCGGGAACGAGCGCTCCAGCCGCTCCAGGCTCTCGCGCATGACGCCGTCGACCTCGATCCACATCGGGATCAGCCGGTCCATCCACTGCTGCGCTGCAGGCGCCGCCGCCAAGGCGGAGGCCTCCTCCGGCAGCTGCAGCTTCCAGCCGAGCTCGCCCGCCTTCCACTTGGCGTAGTCCGGCATGCAGCGGCCCTGCGTCAGCGCCTCCTTCACGTGAGGCGCCAGCTGCAGCAGCTCGCGCAGCTCGCGGCTGAGCTCGAGCCGCTGGTGCTGCACCATGCCCGGCCGCACCAGGTAGTCCAGCGCCTCCAGCGGCGGCAGCAGCAGCCCTTCGATGTTCTGTGACTCGACCACGTCGACGAACGTTCCGTAGAACGACGGCTCATGCCAAGCGAACAGCCAGTCGCGCAGATCGTAGGCGTCGCAGATGCCCCCGTTGGGGCGAGCCCCCCAAAGGAAAAAACCGCCCTGCGGCGCCCAGCGCACGTGAACGGCAATGACCATAGAATCCGTTGTATTAACTGCACTCATGGGATCCATTTCCCCTTCTTCAGCTCTTCTTGCAGTGCCCGCAGACGGGAATATTTCATTGAGAGGCGGTGAATGTATTCGTCCCACACCGCTTCCCGTTCCAGCTTCCTGTACAGGGAGTGAAGCTTCTTCAGCAGCCGGACGGCCGTCGCATAGGCAGTCCGGTTCTTCTCGGCAATGCAGCGCTCCACCGCCTGGGAATACAGCGGCAGCAGGAGGAGAGCATCCTCCTTCTCTACCGTTTGCAGGTCCGGTGCGAATAAATCCATCGGCGAAACCCGGTTTGACAGCTGCAGGTCAATCCATGCCTTGTATCGGCGGGCCTTCAATAAATATGCCGTATAAAAGTTGTACGTGCGCGGCAGCAGAGCGATCATCACATCGACCCACTCGCTGTCGTCCTTCTGCCGGCTCGCCGCCTCCATCCAGTAGTGGCAAAACTGCCGAAGCTCCTCCTGCTGCGTCCGTTGAACCGCCGGCAGCAGCCAGCGCAACCAGGCCAGCATGGAGTCCCAAGCCCCTTCCTCATACCGGCGATGCAGGTACAGGAAAAACTCCCGCGCTTCACGCTTGTGCAGCCGCTCCAGCCTTGCCCTTGCCTCCGACTCCCGTCCGTCCATGACGTCGAAGTGTGCATCCGCCAGCAGCAGGGCGTCCCTGCGCCGCGGCATCAGATCCGGGCTGTCGAGCAGCCGCTGCAGGCGACCTCGCTCCTCCCGGATCCAGTCCGCTTGCTTCTCCATCCGCCACCAGAGGCTCCGGTAGACGGTGGACCAGGAGAGCGGCGACTCCTTCCCGGACAGCGCCGAATCCCCGATCAGACTGAGGGTTTCCTTCCAAGCGGCCGCATGCCCTGCCGCCAGCTGCTCCACATCCAGCCTCGGGATCAAGGCCAGCAGCTGGTCGAGGGACTGCCTGCCCACCGTACGGCAGCCGGTTTCTATATAATAGGATAAATAAGATGTTTTCGTATCCTGATAAAATTGCTCGATCTTCCGCATGACGAACAGGAGCACGTGCAGCTCATACAGCTCCGCCATCGGGGAAGGCCATTCGGCAGCGACCGGCAGCAGCTTCTCCCGCACCGAGCTGTGGAACAGCTCGATCGAATGCTGCTGGGACAGCGAGAAGCCGTAGAACTGCTGGTCGAAATAGCGCTGCCATTCTCCCGGCTTCTGCTTCCGCTTCGGGGGGTCCAGCCGATCGGCCGCCTTTTTATCCAGCCGAGCCTGCGTTTTCCTTGCCTGCTGCTGCTTGATTCGGACGAGCATCGCCTTCTTCAGCTGCTGCAGCAGCAGCTCCGGCCGCCCGAACGACATATATAACGAGAAGATAACGGCAGCCATATGTCGGCAGTGAGCGCCTTCCGTGCAGCTGCACTCGCTTTTGCCGAGACTCTCCATGTCCAAAATTACTTCATAAGGCTTCGTATCCTTGACCAGGGCATGGATTTCCAGCCCATGGCGCAGCTCCGTTCCGCTCACACGGCCCTTATGGTAGTCCTCCCAGCCGGGCTCCAGCCGGTCCGGATCGAACTCGTCACGCAGCCAGTGGATGAGCGCTTTCATTCGGTTTTTAGGGATCTGCAGCTTAAGCATGGGAATGAGAACCGCCCTCCGCGCCAATAGTCTATCCTTCTAGTGTACCCCCGCCAGCCTTTGAAAACAATGCCAATATTCTAGTTTGGACGAATTTTTGGCATTTTAAAAGAACGCCACGTCTATTGTATGCAGCAGCGCCCGGCGAAAGACAATGAATTTACTTTTCATGGAAGCTCAGACTGTATCCGCTTTCGAAGAAAGTTGCAGCGCTATCCGATTCCAAGTACAATGGGGCAAAAGGCAAGTTTCCAAATTTACCCGGAAGGGCGGTAATGGTTATGGGCATCAAGTTTGGCCGGGAATATAACGATATCATTACGGATTTCACCGAGGCGCTGATGGGCATTGAGGAGCCTTACTCCATTTTCGAGATGACGCCGGAGGAGTGGGCCGATCTGAACAGCGAGGAGCAGCAGGAATGCGTTAAGACGCTGGCGGACGATCTGTTCTATGGGCTGGGCACGGATCCGCGCATGAACGTCGGAAACTGCACGATCAGCCACGATAAGAAGCGCCATCTCATTCTCGTCAATCAGGGAGAGACGCTGGTGCGCGTGATTCATTTAGTGTAACGATGGAGGGGGAAGGAGCATGAGCGATTCGCGCTTGAAGCTTTCAGAGCGAGAAGTGGAGGCCCGATTGGCCGAAGCGAAGGAATGGAGCCGGGAGGACCAATGGATTGTACGTAAATACCGCTTTCCTGAGTTTCTCACCGGTATCGCCTTCGTGAACGAGGTGGCGCGAATCGCGGAAGAGCTGAACCATCACCCCCTTATGGCTATTGATTATAAAATGGTGACCCTCCGGCTGACCACCTGGTCCTCCGGAGGGCTGACCCTACTCGATTTTGCCTGCGCTGCACGGTTTGATAAGGCTTACTTCTCCGGTTTTTCGAACACCAGCACAGCTCCGAACACACCGAACGCCAAATAAATATACCCGAACGAGATGGCAAATACGCGCAGATGCATGAGGGGGAAGCCGGCGAGGCAGACGGCCAGAATAATGAGCGTCACCAGGCCGACAGCCTTCGGGAACACCTTCGCCTTCAACGTCGCGAGACCCAGCAGCAGCAGTCCGAGCATAAGGAACGGGACGATCGGAATGAAGACCAGCATGCTGAGAGGGTGAGCGGACGGATCCAGGTTCATGATAGCATCGGATACCGTTTTGAGCTGCTCCTCCGTTGTAATCCCTTTGAAGAGAATCGGATACGCAATGATTTGTACCGGTCCATGAAAAATCTCCAGCAGCAGCCCCAGAAATAGGAGCGGAAATGAAGCCCAACCCCACTTGGGCAGTCGAGCCGCTTGCCTCAGGTAAATCGAAATAAGCCCCATAAGAAGAAATGCCGATGCATAGGCGAGCAGCACGTGAGTATTGACAGCCGCTTGCAAAAACTCCGGAATGTGAGCAACGGAATCCGGGACATCCTCCAAATGAACGATTTGACCGGTGAAGCCCATGATGCCTGCGGTAAGCAGCAGCCAGCCGCTTGCTTTAAAATAGCCTTGTGGAACGGAAATCATCATGATCCAAAACCTCCTGAACATTGAGTTGATTGTAGCTTACCAGCGCATGCTTTCCCGAAGGAAGAGCGAGTCATTCCCAGAGACCGGGAAATGATTCGGGAAGCTGCGGAGGCGGGCTTATATGGCGTTTACTGGAGAAAAAACGGCGTTGTATAATACAATCAGTAACGGAGGGAGGGATGCATATCCGGCATGTAAATGTACTGCGACGGTTGGTCATGCTCGTTAGCACGGCAAGTATCGGCCTATTCCTCATCGGTATCCCGGAAGCTTACCGCAACATTCGGGACGAATGCATTGATCAAGCCTGCAAGGCGTTATATAATCCGCCGCCGGGTTCCTTATGGCTGGCAGAGCATGGCTTGACGGCGAGTCAGTATGCGTTGGCGTATGTCGGACTGTACACCTTGGAGGGTACGGTATTTATCACTGCAGGAGCCATTGTATACGCCAAAAGCAATCGAGATCTCATGAGCCTGCTAGGGACCTTCATGCTGGTGGTGCTTGGTGTTACCTTTACTCCGATTTTGGATGGACTTCGAGAGAGCCATTGGCTTATGGATGCGGCTCTTCGTATTCATACGGCGCTAGGGTTTGTGGCGTTTTTGCTGTTTTTCTTTTTGTTTCCGACGGGTCGCTTCAGCCCTGCTTGGACCGTCTATCTGCTGGCCGGCATTGTGACCGCAGGGCTTCCGCACTATTTGTTTCCTCAAACTGCCGTTGATCTTCAATGGAGGTCTCAGGGATGGTTTGCCGGCTGGGTGGTGCTGTGGATGGCGAGCGTCATTTCGCTGCAGGTGTACCGCTACTGCACAGAGCTGAAGCCGGTCGAACGGCAGCAAACCAAATGGGCGGTTTACGGCGTTACATTAGGTGTTTTCGGCCTGCTTGCCTTTACGGTCATGTATCTTGCGCAGCAGGCCGCTTTCGATGCCAACCCGTTGTTATTGTATCTGCTTGAAATCGGGATTCAAGGAAGCATCCTGCTGATTCCCGTGACGCTGAGCATCGCCGTGTTGCGAACCAGACTATGGGATATTGATCCGCTGGTCAACCGGACGTTAGTCTATGGACTTCTTACGATCGGGGTGATCGCGATCTACACCGTCTCGGTTTGGTATGTAGGAACCGCCTTCCGTACCGGCTCTTGGTGGACTTCTCTGATCGCCACGAGCATTGTAGCCGTCTCCTTTGCCCCTCTGAAGGTTCGGCTTCAGCGCTCGGTCAATCAGCTCATGTACGGGGACACAGGCGACCCTTATTCGGTGCTTTGGCGATTAGGTCAAAGCCTCGCGGAGCCGCTGTCCTCGGAGGCTGCCCTGAAGGTAATTGTGGCTACGGTGCGGGCGGCACTTCGCTTGCCCTATGCGGCCATCGTTCTATACCGGGAGGGAGAGCTTGCTGTGGTCATGGAAGAGGGAGACGTACAGGAGGGAACGCCTTATCGGGAGGCGCTCATTCATCGAGGGGAGCTGCTCGGGTATTTGTATGCGGCACCGCGCTCGGCAGGAGAAGCCTTCACCGCCTCCGACCACAAGCTGCTGGGGATGCTGGCCCGTCAGGCGGGTGTTGTCGTGGAGAACCTGAGGGTTACGCTGGATTTGAGGCTGACTGCGGCTGCCCTTCAGGAATCCCGGGAAAAGCTCGTCATGGCGAGAGAGGAAGAACGTAAGCGGCTGCGCCGGGATTTGCACGATGATCTTGCTCCGCGACTCGCCGCGATCGCCCTGACGGCCTCCGCTGCGGAGGACTTGGTGGAGAAGGATGCACAAGCGGCGCAGGCGATTCTTTCCGAGCTGCGCAGCGTCATTCGTTCGACGGTAACCGATATTCGAGAGATGGTTCACCATATGCGTCCTCCGGCGCTGGATGAGCTTGGGCTCATCGGCGCCTTACGCGAACGCGTACAGGAGATAAAGAGGAGCGCTTCGGAAATGGAGATTGTTTTGTCCGTTCCCGCAGAGCTGCCCCAGCTTCCGGCAGCGCTTGAAGTAGCGGCTTACCGGATCGCGACCGAGGCGATGGTCAATGCACTTAGACATGCTGCGGCACAGCACTGCATCGTGAAGCTGTCTGTTGCTTCAGTTGAGCGGGATGAGGCGAAGCCCGCGGGTTCGTTTGGATTGTGGGTTGAAGTTTCCGACAATGGAGAGGGTCTTCGTTCGCGCTCCGAAGAACGCGGTCTTGAGGGGATTGGACTTTCCTCCATGAAGGAACGAGCGGAAGAGGTGGGCGGAAGCTTCTTTCTGGACGCGCAATCGCCTCAAGGAACGGTGATACGCGCCTATCTCCCGATAAGCTTTGGAGGAAAGGAAGGAAGTGTATGAAGAAGCTGCGCATTATGATTGCGGATGACCATCCGCTCTTTCGGCATGGGGTGTGCACCCTTCTGTCTACGGTGTCCGATATGGAGGTGGTAGGCGAGGCGGCTTCGGGTGAAGAAGCGGTCGCCATGGCGGAACTGCTTCAGCCGGACGTGCTTCTGATGGACATTCGCATGCCGGGCCTCAACGGCATCGAGGCGACGCAGCGGATCAGCCGCCTCGGAGGCTCCGTCCCTATTCTGATCCTTACCATGTTCCAGGACGACTCTTCCGTCTTTACGGCGATGCGCAGCGGCGCCAAGGGTTATGTGCTTAAGGATGCGGAAAAGGAGGAGCTTCTGCATGCCATTCGTGCCGTAGGGAGCGGCCAGGCTATCTTCAGCAGCAGCATCGCCTCCCGGATGATGGAGTACTTTGCCGGGAGCCGGCCTGCTGCAAGCGAGGTTTGTTTCCCGGAGCTGTCCGCCAGAGAGCGCGAGGTGCTCTATCTCATGGCGGAGGGGATTAGCAACGCCGATATCGCAGGAAAGCTGGGTCTGAGCGGCAAGACGATCGCCAATTACATCGCGAATATTCTTAATAAGCTTCATGCAGCCGATCGTGAAGAGGCTGTGCGTATAGCCAAGGCTTCAAGCCAGAAGCCGCCTGAGCTTCCTTCGTAAAGATTCGGGAAGCTCCCGCTGAAGCGCCTTGTACAGCAAGTCCGGGCGGGTCATTCCGTTCGCCTGCCAATACTGTTCGATCATCGTCGTCTTCTCCTCGCGCTTCGGCATTAAGCTGTACATGACATACCAATCCTCAAGGGCGGTCAATGGGATGGGAACGCCATCCTCTACGACGATCCGCTCCGCCTGCTCCTGCCGCCAATCGAGTTTGTATACCCCTTCGGCATGCCTAACACCAAACAAGCCCATGAGATCAATCTCCGTATCTTGAATGACATAATGGTAGAAATGCTCTGTGCAAAAGGGCTCCTTCGGCGGAAGGCTGCGGCTTTCTCCTAAGGACGCGAGAAACTGATGGGCCTTTTCCGCATCCTCCGCACTGACTAACAAATCAAGATCGCGTGCAGCGGATACCAGACCGTAATAGGCCAGCATGGCGGAGCCGCCGAGTCCCCAGCTTACGTTGTTCTTGTTCAGCAGCTTGGCGATAGTCCGCAGGACAAGTTGGAGTCGGTCTTTTTCTTGCTTTTGCTCATGCTCTTGCAAAGCAGCCGGCTCCCACACCATGCAGTGAAACTCACCGGGACCGCTCGGCGTTCCCCTTACATAAGTGTCCGTCACAACGAAGCCGGCCTCTCGATAGGTTCGTAAAGCCCGCTCGTTCCAGGTCAGTACCTCCAAATCGATTTCGTTGCCGGGACTTGTTTTCCTTGCGTACTCCGCAATCGCTCGGACGAAGGAAGTCCCGAGACCTTGCCCGCACAGGTCCGGACGCATGCCGAGCCCAAGCCGTGTCACGCCGACAATCGGGAACAGCTGCGCAAAGCCGCAAAGCCGCTCATCCCGGTCCAGTATCGCCCGGTATTGTGTCTCCCGGATGTAGGGATCACCCAGCTCCTCCTGGCGGGAGACTAGCAACTCCCAAGGCTGCCAGTTATAAATGTCGTAAGGCGGAGGATATCGCCACCCGCAAATTTCACGGGCATGAGCCTCGGTTAAGGGAACGAGTCGAAATGGGGGAGCTGCAGGGCTGGACATGTTTCCACTCCTCTTGAACAGGGTAATAGCGTGTGTAATAATTTTCCATGGGGAACCTTTGCTGGCAGGGTCTTCCCGTGTATACTGGTAACTATACAGGATGGAACTCCCCGAAAGGAAGGGATTACAATCGTTATGAAGCATATTGTGAGTCAAGAATGGCTCTTCGAGCATGGGAATGATGCGGATATCGTAATTGTCGATTGCCGGTTTGCTCTGGGACAGCCGAGCTCAGGGAAGGATGCTTACGAGCAGGATCATATCCCGGGAGCTTATTACCTCGATCTGGAGAAGGACATGTCCGGGCCGAAGGAGCCCCACGGAGGACGTCATCCGCTTCCGAATATCGATGAATTTGCAGCAAAGCTGGGCCGTATCGGGATTGACGATCACACCACCGTGGTAGCTTATGATGATCAAGGCGGGGCCATGGCCTCTCGGCTGTGGTGGATGCTGAAATATTTGGGACACGATGACGTATATGTGCTGGACGGAGGATACGCCAAATGGAAGCAAGCGGGCTATCCGACTACGGATGAGCCGCCTCTCGAGCATCCGACTGCCTTCAAGCCGCAGGTCCGTAAGGAGATGCTGGCGCGGATGGAGGATGTCAAAGCGCGCATCGGCCGGGCCGGTACGGTGATCATCGACTCCCGGGAAGCGAAGCGGTATCTCGGTCTGGAGGAGCTCATCGATCCGGTGGCGGGGCATGTACCGAGCGCCCGAAATTATTTTTGGAAGGACAGCTTGGATAGCGACGGAAATTGGCTTCCCGGGGAGCGGCAGGCAGCCAGGTTCTCCGGCTTGAAGGATGCCGAGGAGATCATTGTGTACTGCGGCTCCGGCGTCACGGCTTGTCCTAACGTGCTGGCGCTGAGTGAAGCGGGACTTCAGGGCGTTAAGCTCTACAGCGGGAGCTGGAGCGATTGGATCTCCTACAAGGATAATCCGATTGCGACAGGAGAAGAAAAATGATCTACATCGCCTTGCTGCGCGGCATCAATGTGGGAGGACATAAGAAAATTAAGATGTCGGAGCTGAAGGAGGCGCTGGAACAGGCCGGCCTTGTGCGAGTGCAAACGTACATTCAGAGCGGGAACGTTTTGTTCGAATCGGAAGAGACGGAGGAAGTGTTACAGGCCCGCATGGAGCAGACCATCCGGGAAGCCTTTGGTTTCGAAGTCTCCATAATGGTGCGGACGCTAGAGGAATGGCGCGGTATTCTGGCACAGTGTCCGTTTGATACGGAGAATGAGCTTGCGGGGAAACGTGTCCATGCGGCGCTTCTCACCGCGGCTCCTGCGGCGTCTGCCGTTGAGGCGCTTCCTGCCTGGACGCACCCCATTGAGAAATTCCACATCAACGGACGGGAGATTTATTTCCAATTCGGCGAGCAGATGCAGGACTCCAAGCTCCCGAACCATCTGATGAAGCTAAAACAGCCGATGACTTTGCGTAATTGGAACACTATGAGCAAGCTGGCACAGCTGGCGGAAGGCATGCAGGTGAAGCATTGAGCATATAAGGCAGGTTACCATGGGTAGCCTGCCTTTAGTTTGGGGTTTTAGATAAATAAAAAAGAACGCCCTTAGCCATCACGGCTTAAAAGGACGTTCTTCGTCTAAGCGTAGTGTATCACTGGGTAGGCGCCTACATCTACTTCTTCCTCGTATTCCTCATAGCCGGCACCAGCTTTACCCCATCCATGCGCCCCTCAACGAAACTTGCGTATTCCGGAGATTCCATAGGGACAAGGGCCAGCTTGCCTTCCCGGTTAAAATGGATGCCCCAGCCGTATTTTTTCGGAAGCATGGAGGCTCTCATACAGGGCTTGGGCTTCCCGTAAAATTCCTCGCGAAGTGCAGCATCCCGAAGGGACAGTTCCGATTCTGCAATTTGCTTATGCCGAACATATACCTGGTAGAGCAATTCCTCCTGGGTGTATCTATACGGCCTGTCGGCGGCCAAAGCATATTCGATGCCGGGAATGGTGAGCCCCGACTTCTTAGCGGGCGGGATCATGCCGAATTCGGCAGGGCAGTCCGCCGCAACCGTGATGAAGGTATCGTAATAATTCCATTCCATAACAGCAGCCTCCTTGAACGAAACGAATTTACGCCCATATTTTAGCGCAATCCACAATAGCTTGTCTTGTAAAAACACGACTTGAAAAACTGGACTATGGTCGGGGATGAAGACCGCCGCGGGTCGGTTACGGGGGACTCTTCAAGGTGATATGCTATATCCATCAAGAGATTTTTAATAAATGATCAAACCTTGAAAGGTGGCAACTCAAATGAAAAAATTGTTCCGTTCGAACGCTGACCGCAAGATTACAGGACTGTGCGGAGGCTTATCCCAATATATCGGCCTTGATGCAACACTCATTCGTCTGTTCTTTGTCATACTAACCTTCCTCACCGGGGGCAGCATGATTCTGTTTTACGCCTTGGCTGCGTTGATCGTACCGAAGGACCCCGGATATTACGATATCGAAAAGTACTCGATGTACTAAAGAGCTAAGCGGTGCGGAAACCGGGGCTGCGTATTTTTCCTTCTATAGGCATGGGAATTGTGATATATTGGGGGGAAAAAGGGAGAGTACGTTCAGCATGTCGAAATGGCTTTCTATTCTTTGTTCCTTCGTCCTAGCGATTGTTATCATAAGCTTCATTCCTTCTCCGGTATCGGCAAGCGCAACCTCGGATTGCGATGTCGTAGAAGGGACGGGGGAAGTGCAGTTTTGCGCGCTCTCGGCCGTTTATGAAGGAAGGAATCTGGTCCTCAGAGGGTTGTTCGTCAATACAGGCGTAAGGCCGCATAGTCAGCTGGAAAGGTTGAAGGTCAAAGTTACAGGGGCGGAAGGGGAGGTCCTGTCGGAGGGCGAGTGGGTGAATGACCCGACGCTGCTAGGGTTGAGCTTGAATCCCGGACAGACAGAGCTGGTCGAGCTGCCGTTGACAGGGGCTCTTAGGAGTGCTGATGTCACGCGGTTAAATACGGTAGCCGAGCTGACCTTTCGAGAGCAGGGCGGGCTATATTGGAACTCGGGGATCCAGCTGTTCGCAGGAGGCAAGCAGCTGCTGCCAGAGGTGCCTCCGTTTATTCAAGACGGAAGTACGCTGGTGCCGCTTCGGGCGATTTTCGAGGCGCTCGGGATGGCGGTAGGCTGGGACCAAGCTGCACAAACGGTAACGGCGACCGATCAGGAGCGTAAGCTCGTGCTGAGGGTGGGCGAAAGGAAGCTGACGTTGAATGGCGTAACGAAGGAATTCGAAGTGCCTGCGCAGGTAGTGAACGGATCGACGTTCATCCCGCTTAGAGTGGTGGCGGAATCGCTGGGCTCCGCTGTATTTTACGGAAAATTCAACAACTCTGCGCAAATTGTCATGGTTGAGAAAAAATAGCGAATCGAGAGCCGGGCTGAACCTTTATAGGGGAGGGGGGCTCTTTTTTTATGGACAAGGGAAAGATAGCAAAACATAAGAAATAAGATTCGATCCTGTGTGTTACACTGACGAATAGAATTGAATGGTGCTTCGGCACAAAGGAGGCGTAACGTTTGGCCGATAAGGAAAGTAAGCTGGGTCTGGTGGTGGCGGGACTGCTGTTGGGTATTTTCATTGCTGCGATCGATAACACGATTGTGGCGACGGCGATGGGGACGATTGTCGGAGAGCTGGGAGGGCTGGAACAATTCGTCTGGGTGACATCTGCCTATCTTGTCGCAGAAATGGCGGGGATGCCGATTTTCGGCAAGCTGTCCGATATGTATGGGCGGAAGCGTTTTTTTGTGTTTGGTTTGGCCACCTTCATGGTCGGCTCCATGCTGTGCGGAACGGCAGACAGTATCGTGCAGCTTAGCATTTATCGGGCGATTCAGGGAATTGGCGGCGGAGCACTGATGCCGATCTCCTTCGCCATCATGTTTGATGCCATTCCTCCGGAGAAGCGGGGCAAGATGGGCGGCTTGTTCGGAGCCACCTTCGGTCTTTCCAGTATCTTCGGGCCGCTGCTCGGTGCTTATATCACCGATTATATCGGCTGGCGCTGGATTTTCTACATTAATGTACCGCTGTCGGTGGTTGCCCTGGCTCTGGTGGTATTCTACTACCATGAATCCAAGCGCCATGCCCGTCAGATCATTGATTGGTCGGGAGCGATCACTCTCGTAGGTGCCGTCATATGTCTCATGTTCGGGCTGGAGCTGGCAGGCAGTGAGTATGCGTGGGGCTCACCGCAGATCATATCGTTATTCGCAGGCTTTGCGGTTTTGTTTGCTGCCTTTCTTTATGTTGAGACGAAGGCACTGGAGCCTATAGTTTCGTTCCGTATGTTCGGGTACCGGCTGTTTGCGGCCAGCAATCTGGTTGGTCTCTTCAGCGGTGCGGCCTTTATTACCGCCTCGATCTACATTCCGATACATATTCAAGGGGTGCTTGGGGGTTCTGCAACGAATTCCGGCTTGATCCTGCTGCCGATGATGCTTTCCTCCGTAGTGGCGGCCACGACGGGCGGGATACTGATGAACAAGCTGAGCTACCGGCGGATTATGCTTGCGTTTACCGCCGTCTTCGTCGTAGGGATGGCACTGCTGTCCACGATTACGGCGGAAACCAGCCGCTGGCTGATTACGGTTTATATGATCATCACAGGTCTTGGTATCGGCGCTTCCTTCTCCGTACTGTCCAACGCGGTGATTCATCATTTCGATGAAACGCAGCGCGGCTCGGCAAGCTCTACCTTCTCGTTCCTGCGTTCGCTCGGGATGACGCTGGGCATTTCCGTCTTCGGGATTTTGCAGAGGGAGGAGCTGACGGCACGATTGGCCGAGGCCTTCGCCGGTCAAGGTGCTGCACCGGCGGGGCTGGCCGATCCCCGCAAGCTGCTTCAGCCGGAGGAACGGCTCAAGCTGCCGGAGCCCGTGCTGCATTTGATCAAGGATGCGTTGGCAGGCTCGATCGCCTACACGTTTCTGTGGGCGACCCTCCCCGCCGTACTGTCCCTCGCATTCGTGCTGCTGATGAGCAAGGAAAAGCTGCTGCTTCCCGTCCCGAAGGACGAGGACGTGTCCGGTACGATCCGCCCGGCAAAGGTCCGGTAAGTGAAAACGCCCTGCCTACCTTCACACTAGGCAGCAGGGCGTTTTTGTTTAGCTGATCAAGCTATTCCTCCGTACCTGCGTCCTCTTCGGACCATCGCCGCCCGGCCAGCAGCTCCTTGTATACCTCGATCGCACGGGCTCTGGATGCCCTTAGGTCTACAATGGCATGGGGCTGCGGCTTGTGAATCAGCTTGTCCGGCAGATGCGCCAGCTCCGGCAGCCACCGCCGAATATACGTTCCGCTCGGATCGTGCGTCTCCGATTGCGTCACGGGATTCATGATGCGAAAGTACGGCGCCGCGTCGAAGCCGAGGGAGGCGCACCAGAGCCAGCCCCCGCGGTTCAGCGAGTTATCGTAGTCGCTGAGCTTCCGGCGGAAGTACCGCTCACCATAGGTGAACGGACACAGCAGGTTCTTCGTCAGGAACATGGCGGTGATCATACGGAGCCGGTTCGGCATCCAACCGGTTGTGTTCAGCTCCGTCATCGCGGCATCGATGATGGGAATGCCCGTGCGGGCCTCCGCCCAGGCCGCGAAGTGATGCTCCGACAGCGAGGAGAGGTCATAGGACTTCTCGTAGGTGAAGAAGCGCGGATCGAGCCGCGCCTGGTACAGGTAGAAGTCGCGCCAGGCCAGCTGGCGCCGCCAAGGATCGGCGTCGTCGTCGTCCGACAGCGCCGCATAGACGGCGCGGATGGACAGCGCGCCGACGTTCAGGTGCCGGCTCAGGCGGCTCGTCCGATCGCTCGCGTAGCGATCGCGGCCGCCGGCATAGCCGGCAAGCCGCTCGCCGAGGAACGCGGCGAGCTCCTCCTCGGGCGCGGCCCCCGGCCAAGCCGCGCCCGCCAGCGCCGCTGCCGGCTCAGCAGGCAGCGTTGCCAGCCCTGCCGCGCCCGCGGCCAGCGGCGCGCAGTGCAGCTCCCGCACGTGCGCCGCGAACGGCGGGCGGAAGCGTTCCCGCAAGTAGTCGGACCACTTGCGGTAGAAGGGCGTGAACACCTTGTACGGCTCGCTCCGCCCTGACCAGCGCTGGAAGTCGCGCAGGTCGGCGAGCGGCAGCTCGGGCAGCGCGGTGACGGCCACACCGGCTTCGCTCGCTACCTCACGCAGCGCCCGATCGCGGGCGATCGCATACGGGGTGAAGTCCTCGTGGAACACGAGCTCCTTCACCTCATGCTCCGCCAGCAGCCGGCGCACCACTTCCGCCGGCTCCCCCCAGAGCATATGCAGCCGGGCTCCCGCGGCGGCATACTGCTCCTGCAACCGCCGGGCGTGCTGCAGGAAGTTGATCCCGCTGTGCTCGAGATACCGCTCCTGCCGCAGCAGGAACGGGTCGAGAATCAGCACATGCAGGCTGAGGCAGCGGCGTTCTCGAATATAGTCGAACCCGGGCAGATCATCCACACGCAAATCTTTGCGGTGAAGAAACAGAATCATCCTTCATCCGACTCCTTTCCACATATCATACCGGGTAACGGATCTGTATTTTACTCTACCCTAAAGAGATCAAAGAAAGAAAGCCCTGCTTTTGATCCGCGGTCCGAAGACGGACGGATAAAAAACAAGGCTTTCATTCGATTACATGGGACTTAATTCGCGTCGGTCATCAGCTGCTCGTATTGCTCATCCGATAGAACGCGGCGCGCCGTAACGTAACGCTTAGCGTAGTAGTTGTCGCTCATCTTAGTGATGACGACGCCTTGGTTCGTAGCCGAGTGGTAGAACGAACCCCCTCCGACATACACACCTACGTGAGAGATTCCTTTGCCGTCCGTGTTGAAGAACACAAGATCTCCTGCACGAAGATCATTCTTATCCACCCATGTACCCTTCTCAGCTTGTCCCTTGGACGTGTGAGGAAGATCGATGCCGAACTTATCAAATACGAACGAGGTGTAACCGGAGCAATCGAAGCCTTTCTTCGTTGTGCCGGCCCATTTGTATGGGGAACCCAATCCGTCGTTAACAGCTTGGCTTAGTGGGGTTTCAGCGAAAGCGCTTCCCACCTGAATGGTACAGAACATAGCAATGGAGAGTGCAAAACCGACTAGCTTTTTCAACTGCTGCTTCCCCTTCCGGTGCCTACGAGGTTAGCTTAAGGGTTCGGTTGAAGGTTCCCTATGGTCACTCTGAAGCGAGACCAATTCACCCAAATGTGGTTCCCCCGTTTTCCGCGAACGGAAATTCGGCAAAATTTTCTTTTTTTCTTGCTGTGTACATGTATTCGACTAACATCGAGGTTCTCCTTCCGTTGTCACAATATTGTCAAACTATAAACAAAAATTAAGAAACCGGAAATTTTGTAAGTTGACACTATATGCTGGTACCAAAAAAAGTTCATAAAAAACAGTTGAGAAATGTCGATATTAGTCGAATAAGATAATAAAATGTCGTTCCCACTGTACTGGTTCCTATGGTAAAATAATACTTAGCATGTATCACGATAGGCGGGATGAAGGAATGAGCACAACGATCAATTTTCTGGAGCATTTCTGGGATCAGGTGAAGCGGGGAGAGATTCAAAATTATCCGTTGCCGGTTACGCTGAATCAAGGGTTGGCTTACACTGTGCAGCTGGAGGATCGACAAACCACGCTGCTTTGGATTCCGCAGGAGGCGACGGGACTCGCTTATGTCGAACGGATTCCCGGTGCGGTGGATATTCATCCGTACTATCGCGGTATGATTGTGTATGACTTCGAGATTTCCCACGGTACGGACCTTTATAAACCGAAGATGGAAGAGGAGTTGTTCCAGAAGGTGTATCAGCGGGCATGGGAGCTGCAGCAGGCGATTCAGAATTTGATGCAAGGGGAGCCCTACCCGGGGAATGCTGCCGACTACATTACGAAGCTGCACCAGCTCGCAGATTGGCTTCGCTATTATTTGTCCGCGAAGGCGGTAGGCGGTTCCATCAAGCATAAATAAAGTGAACGGCGGGAATCAGCGACGGAGCTGTCGTCTTTTAAACCGTCATTACTAAAAAAAGGCGTACCGGCGAGAGGGCCAAGCCCTTCGCACCGGAACGCCTTTTTCGTATAGCCCCGAACGTTTTCACGCCTTCTCCTGCCATAGCGAGTACTGCGTCGTGATAGCCCACATTTTACAGAACATATGCAGAAGACGGTAGATCTGAAACCCGATGAGAGCCAAGAAGCCTGCCCACAGGAACGAGGCGGTCATGACGGCAGCGGAGAGCAGCAGGGTCATGAGCAGGAGCGCCCCCCCGAGCAGGACGATCATGCCGATATGGCGGAAGAAGAAGAGCAGCGTGTACATGGTTGACTTGCCGTCAGCCCGGCCGATCTGGAGAAAGAGGAAGAGCAGCTGCAGCAGAAAAACATAAAGCGCATACCCGCCTGCGGAAGGCAGCAGCTCAAGACCCAGATCGGTGTAGGAGCGCGCGTGCCCGAAGATAGACTCGACCTGTGGTACGAGCCAGACAAGCGGCGCCAGTGTTAGCGCCACTTGCAGCACGTAAAGTCCGAAGTAGGGAACCGATAATGTGCGAATGCCTTCCACGAACCGGTAGCCGGCGTTTAAGTTGGTGTGCCGAAGCGAGTAATACACGGCCGCATTCATCAGCGGGCTCAGCACCATGCGAAGCGCCAGCAGGCCCACCCCCCACCAGAGATAAGGCTCCAGGAGATCGGTCTTCATGATTTGAAATTGTCCCTCTACCCAGAATAGATGGATGGCCTCGCGGGAGAGCTCGCCTCCCGGATATCGGTGCAGCAGCGGTACCGCAATCGATTGAATCCACTTATAGAGAGCTAACCCCCACACCAGGTTATAAATAAACAGAGCAAATACCGCGAACGGCTGACGGAGGGCCATCGCCCCGCCGTCACGGATCCGTTTCCACATGTGAATTCCCCCTCCAGTTCGTCATACCGAACGTTAATCGCCAAGGGCTAAGGGCGTTATAGCGCTTCGTACGACCTTGGTAATCGACAGCGTCCTTCAGGGGACGCCGAAGGCGTCGCCCCCGGCTACCAAGCGAGCAAGCCGAATACCGTCTCCAGCAGCTTCGTAACGCCCAGATTCCAACGGACGGACACCTTCGGGTCCACCTCCGTCTTCATAAAGCTGTTGATCCGTTTGTTCTCCAGCACGATGGTGTGCTGCGGATCGATCGCGACCCACTTCAGCGGTGATGTGTAGTTCAGCTTCATGATGACCTCGCTGTCCGTGCCCTCCCATGTCTTATCCAGCTGGGTTCCGTCCGTAAAGTGGAAGCGAATCGGCACGCCGGGATGCGTTCCGCCCAGACGGCGGATTTGCACCGCATTCTCATACAAGGTCTGTCCGTTCTCCGTCACCTTCCGGGTCTGAATACCGGTAACCGCGTAGTCGACCATTTGTCCGTTATAAATGTATTGGTCGAAAAATTCCTTCCAGCTGCTTCCGGTAGACTCCTCGACCACCTTCTGGAAGTCCCCGGTCGACGGGTGTTTAAACTTCCAGCGCTGGAAATAGCTTTTCATGAGCCGGTTCATTTTCTCCTGGCCGACCTGGCGCTCGATGGCTTTCAGCACCAGCTTGGCACGGGTATAAACATTCTCCGCATATTGGCTGTGGCCGTGGTAGCTCCAGGAATTTTTCATCAGGGCATCGGGATCGGTGATGTAGCTGGACTCCACGAGGAGGTTCGACCGGACGCCGTACTCCGCTTCCATGAGCCGATCCTCGGCGTACGAGGTAAAGCCTTCATCCAGCCACGCTTCCTCAAATTCGTTGCTGGCTACCATACCGTAGAAGAACTGGTGTCCGATCTCATGCACGACTACACGCTCGAGCTCCAGCGACGGATCCTCCTCGGCAGCGCCCCAGGCAGTCACTAACGTCGGGTATTCCATCCCTCCCGCGCCATTGCCGTCCGCAGGCGGCACGACAACGCTCAAGGTAGAGTAAGGATAGCTGCCGTACCACTCGGAATAGCGCGCCAGCGCCTTTTTGGCAGCTGTCATGTAACGCGCCTTAAGATGCTCGTGCTTCGGATCGAGATACAGCTTAATCTTTACCCCCGGCAGATGCTGAGTGGCATACGGCTCTTCGTAATAAACGAAGTTAGGGGAAGCGGACCAGGCAAAGTCATGTACGTCATCCGCATAAAAGGCGTACGTCTTGGTTGTCCCGTCATCCACGGCAGGCTTGGTCGGAAATCCGGTAGCCGCAACGGTATAGACGGATGGAACCTTGATCTTCACATCATAGATCCCGAAGTTGGCATAAAATTCGGAGTTGCCGTGATACTGATGGAGATTCCAGCCCTCTTCCGTCCGGCCTCGGGTGCCGGCCGGCTCATAGACGGCGATTTTGGGGAACCATTGACCCGCCATTACGAAATCGCCGGCATACCCCATTCGGGCGAACACAGCGGGCAGCTGCACGGTGAAGGCAGTGTTCAGCGTCGTCTTCTCTCCGGGCATCACCGGCTTCGGCAGCGTGACCTTGATTAAGGTTTTATCATCCTTGTTGTCGTCATCCGGCTGTACGTAGCTGATGCGGGAGGCGAGGTCCGTGCCGTCCTCCAGCTTCATCAAAGCGATTTCCATCCCGCCGAAGCTGCCGGCCTTGCTCTCGTCGCTGCGCAGCTTTCCGCCGGACTCCTTCATGAAGGTGGACTTCTTGGAGGAGAAGGCGTTTGGGTACAGGTGGAAGTAGAGCTCCTGAACCGGCAGCGCCCCCGGGTTTTTCCAGGTTAATGAGGAGGTCCCCGTGATGAGCTTGCCTTCCGCATTTAGCTCTGCGTTCAGGTGATACTCTACAATGCGGGCGGAGAGCGGCTTCGGAGCCGGCTTCTCTACCGGCTTCACCGGCAGACTTGGCGGTGCCGGAGGGGCAATCGGCTCTTCGGCACGGACAGCCGCAGAGACGGGCCGGGCTCCCGCCGTCAAGCCTGTAGAAGAGCCGTCCATCCTTCCATAGGGTCCGGTATCGGGCCATGCCGGCGCTTCAACTACCGTTCTGCCGTTCGAGCTGGTCGGCTTCAGCAGCAGCGGGTTCACGGAGCCGTCCTCACGTACGGCTGTAGCATGGCTGCCGTACGGAAGCTTCCACCCCGCCGCAGGCGTGTCCGATGGAAAGGCGCCGCCGCCGATCCACCGATCCGTCAGGAGGGCGGCCCCACAGGTTATCAGCAGTACGGTGCTCCATGCAATCATACGGCTCTGGAATACGTTTTTCATTACCTTTTCACCCCGCCTAAACAAGCTTCTACAGCATGTATATGTTTGTGGGACGAGGATTATATCTACCGTGCAAAAAGAATCACAAGGCGGTCTTACCTCCGCTATGGTCACGTATTGGCTTGCATCTGCCTCCTATAAAGTAGCAGACGGTGCTGAAGCAGCACACCAGGCCGACGAGAAGAAATACCGGCCCGATTCCGTATCGCATCAGCAGAGGCAGTCCAAGGACGGGCCCGAGGAAACGGCCCAGCTCGCGAAGCTGCTGTGCACCCATATAGGCGCCCTTGAGGGGGGGGCGGAGCAATACGGTCCATCAGGATGCTGCCGGAGGGGAAGCTGAACACCTCCCCCAATGAAAACACGACCATGGCCGAGATCATCGTCCATGAGTTACCGGCAAGAATAAAGCCCAGGCCTCCCAGGGCATAGAGGGAGTTGCCGAGTGCGATGGCGAATAAAGGGCTGCGTTTCTCCAGGAACGCCGAGACGGGAAGCTGGCAAACCGTTACGGTGACCGCATTCGTAGTCATCAGCCATGCGAAGAGAAAGACGCCATTCTCGAATTGTTCGCTAACATACGGCGATAGTGTAGGCATTTGGGCATAGGCGAACTGCATGAGCGCACCGCCGGCTAGAAACCAGAGAAGCCTGCGATCGCTAAGAACGGCCTTCCAGGCAAGAGATAGCGTAATTTGATCGGACTTGACGGGGTTCTTGGAGCCATAAACGCTTTCCGGAAAGGGATAGCTTCGAAACACCAGCAGCAGGACGGCAAGGTAGAGCAGATAGCTTATCCCCGTCAATACAAAAGCGCCGCTACCGCCGGAGAAGCCGATGAGAGCACCCAGAACGGGACCGACGGAAACGCCGATATTGGCTGCCGTATAACGGTAGGAGTAAGCGCGGTATCGCAGCTCGGCAGGCGTCAAGTCACTGATCAAGGCGGCGGAGGCGGGCTCGAAGCCGGCTTTGCATAGTCCGTTAAGCGCGCTCAGCAGGAGAAGCCCCCAGAAGGATTGCGTGAATGGAAACACAAGAAAGACAGCTGACCACATAAGAAGTGAAATCATCATAAGCTTACGCCTCCCCCAGCGGTCGGATAAGGCTCCGCCGGCGAGGCCGAAAATCATCCCGGCAATGGAAGCCGCCCCCACGGTAACCCCGATCTGAAGCGGGCTGGCCTCCGTATGCGCCGTTAAATAAATTGTGAAGAAAGGCACGGTCATGGAGGTAGCGATGCGCGAAAGCGCTGTTCCGATAAATAGACTGACGACGAGAGGATGAAACCCGGTGAAGACTTGTTGTAAACGGTACAGCGTGTGGTGTGACATGTAGATCAGTCCTTCTGTTGGAGTAAGAATGCGTGAAAAGCAGAAAGGGCCGGCTTCACACCCCCTATGTAGGGGTACGAAACCGGCCCAAGAATAACCTCTTGAGAGTGGACCACTGAATCCACGGTTTATCAGTTTGCTTCAATAAATAATTAGGAATTTGCGTTCATTATAATCCAGGAACGCAGCGGTTGTAAACAGACAGGAGGGAGCCTCGCATTTCTTCCGACTTTATTGTACATTAGATTATACGGATAGAAGGAAATTCCCAAGGAAACGGAAGGGTGCTTATGGATACGAACCAAACGAATCAAGCGAATTCGACGGAAAAGTCGAAGAAACTAAACTTAAATATCGTCAGCGGCAAGGTAGAGCATAAGGGCTTCGGTGCGGGCTCCATCGACTTGAGCCAGCTCTCCAGCGTTATCATCGATGGGGAAGAGGCGTACCTCGATATGGGGGCGCTTCATGCCAAGAGCAAGGTGGAGAAGGGGATCAAGTTCACTCCGAACAAGGAGGAGGTTCCGAACGGAAGGCCGTGCTGGATTGTGTGGGTGGCGGTAGACCGCAAGGAGGACGGAACCTATTACGCCGGTGTCACCTCTTGCGAGATGACGATCGATACCGAAGGCCGAAGGGGCTGGAAGTTCCTTCCCGACCATGTGAACCGCATGGATTACGCGTTGAAGCGTCGTGTCATGCTGGAGAATCTGGGACCCGAACAGAAGACGGCCCTACGAGAGCTGTTGAAGACGCACAGTCCGGAGATGTGGGAGCGTTCGGAAGCATACCTGAAGGACGCACTGGCATAAGCAAGCAACATAAACCTCCCGCCTTTAGGGTAAACTTTCCTTATCCTAACAGCGGGAGGTTTCGCTTATGAAGCTGGTACTGGCACTATGTATAGCCGTCGGCCTATGGCTGCCCGGCTCCGCTTATGCTGCGGAACCGGCTTATGCCAAGTGGGGACGCCTTGCGATGAAGGAGACGCAGGAGAAATATCCGAATGCCAAGATCATCGATTATAAGCATCTTATGCGGAGGAAAATTTCCGCTACGGTAATGGAAGAGAAATTCAAGCTCTGGCTAAGGGAAGGCGGAGAGGAATTCGGTGTTCTCGTGGCGATTCGCTTCGATAAGGATACCGAGAGGGTAATGAGCATCCGTTTCCTGGAGGCAGGATATGTTGAAGGGCGATTTATACCGATTTAATGGTTTCAGGGTAAATTTGTACATTATGTGACGAACGTTGTGTGACCGCGGTACCAGCGTGTATACTAATGCCTAGTATATGCATCATATACTAGGACAGCAAGAAGGCAGACCCTATGGTCTGCCTTTTTGTGTTTGGCACGCAGGGAGGAAACTGCCTACTCCATTGCTTCATTGAGCATCGTCATATGCACATGGTCCTCCCAGACGCCGTTGATCTTCAGGTACTTGCGCGCGAGTCCTTCCGGCTGAAACCCCAGCTTCTCCAGCACCCGCAGGGACGGGGCGTTACGAGGCATGACGTTTGCTTCGATCCGGTGCAGTCCCAGCTCTTCGAACGCATACCTCACCGCTTCGCGTATCGCTTCGGTCATATATCCTTTGTTCAAGTAGTCCTGATCCATCCGGTAGCCAAGATGGCAGGACAAGAAAGCTCCGCGCACAATATTGTTCAAGGCGACGCTTCCAATGACCTGTTGCCGCCCGGCATCCTCCCGCAGATAGACCCAAACGCGCCACATGAGGCCGCTTTCCATCTTCTCCTGCTCGAGACGCAGCTCCCTTCGCTGCAGGGCCTCCGTATAATATTCAGGGCTCCGCTTCGGCTCCCATGGCTCCAAAAACCCGCGATTCCGGTGCAGAAACGAAATGATTTGCGGAGCATCGGCTTCACCGGCCGTTCGGAGAGCCAATCTTTCTGTAAGCCATTCCCGGGGGGAATACTCCTTTTGCATGACGGTTACTCCTCATTTCTGGTGTAGTGAAATGAGCTTACATATTATAGCATCAGAAGGGAAGTGTAAAGAAAAGGAGCCCGAGGATCGTTCCCTCGGGCTCAGCTTTTACATCGATCTATTCGCTCCACCAGCGCTTCAGATCGTTCCACCAGCTTCCGCTCGGCTTCGGCTTGTCCGTTTCGGTCCGCGGCTTCGGCGGCTGCTCGGTGCAGTATTCGGTTGGCTCCGTACCGGCAACGAAGGCCTCCAGCCGCGGGTTCGGACATCCGTCGTTGGCCAGCTTGCCTGACGCAGGGTCAACGTAGACATTGACGACGCCCTCCGGAATCTCGAATAGCTTCGGAGGAACCGCCTCCAGCGTCCGCTCCGTAAACTCGGCGAAAATCGGCGCGGCCAAATGGGATTCCACGGCATTGATGTTACGGTCCTTGTCATATCCGACCCATACGGCTGTGGACAGCTCCGGTGTGAAGCCGACCAGCCACGCATCGGCATCGGTGGAGCCGGTTTTGCCCGCTACGGGCCGCTTCATGATGCTGGCTACGCGGCTTCCTGTCCCGCCGGATTCGAATACGCTCTCCATCATATGGGTCAGAACGTAAGTATAGGCGGGCTCAATGATGGTTTCCTTCTGCGGCTCCGCCTCGTAGAGCACTCTGCCGCGGCTGTCCTCAATTCGCACGATGGCGATTGGGTTGACCCGAACCCCTTGGTTGGCGAATATACTATAAGCGGAAGCCATTTCCAGCGGGCTGACGGGAAAGGTGCCAAGAGCCAGGGACGGCACCGGCTTCATCGGGCTGTGAATGCCCATCCGCTTCGCCATTTCGATCACACGCTCGGGACCGGTCTCCAGCACCGTGTGCACGGCGAAAATATTGTCTGACTTCGCAATGGCCGTCCGCATATCGATCCAGTCGAAGTAAGTGTTGCCGAAGTTATTCGGCGTGTACGTTTGTCTGCCATTATCGTAGGTGAACGTGGTCGGCTCGCTCTTGTAGCGCTTCAGCGGCGTAAACTGCTTTTCCTTCAATGCCGTCAAGTAGACGATAGGCTTGAAGGAGGAACCGGGCTGCCTGCTTCCGGCAACGGCGCGGTTAAACTGATTTTCCTTGTAGCTGCGTCCGCCGACCATCGCTTTAATATATCCGTTCCGCGGGTCGATAGCTACGAGGGCCGTCTGCAGCTGAGGGTATTTGGCCAGCTGTGTGGCGACGACCTCCTCCGCAACCTTCTGTGCGTGAAGGTCAAGGGAGGTATGGATTCGGAGGCCGCCCTCCTCGAACTGCTCTTCCGGGATGCCGAGCTCGTCAATCGCTACGCTGCGGATATAATCGCTGAAGTAAGGAGCCGTCGTGCCCTGCTTTTTCTGATCCAGGGGTTTAATGTCAAGCTTCTCCCGGGCTGCCTGATCGGCCTCCCGCTGCGTGATATAGCCGACCTCGACCATGGTCTGCAGCACCGTTTCTTGGCGCTCCTTGGCATTCTTTGCATCGTAGTAAGGGGAGAAATACCTCGGCCCCTTCGGCACACCGGCAAGCATTGCACTTTCGGCAAGGGAGAGATTCTTGGCGTCTTTCCCGAAGAACAGCTGCGCGGCCGCCTGAATGCCGTATGTGGAATGTCCGTAATAAATTTGGTTCAAATATTGCTCCAGGATTTGATCCTTGGACATCTGCAGCTCCATTTGAACGGCATAATACGTTTCCTTGATTTTGCGGCTCCAGGTACGCTCGTGGTTCAAGTACAGATTTCTGGCCAGCTGCTGGGTGATGGTGCCGGCCCCCTGCACCTTGGCCATATGCTGGATATTGACAACAGCGGCGCGGGCGATCCCCTTCAGATCGAAGCCGTAATGCTCATAAAACTTCCGGTCCTCGATGGCCAGCGTAGCCTCCACCAGCTGCGGGGAAATGTCCGTGAGCGGGATGATCTCCCGGCTTTGGTTGCTTCCGTAAGCCTCGATCAGCTGACCGTTGATATCGTAAAGCGCGGAGGCGGCGGCCATTTTGCTGACGGGAAGCGCCTGAGATCGCATATACAGCAGTCCGACGATCATGACCGCCGAACCGAGAATCAGGCTGGTGAACATAAAGGACAGAGTACGCCGGAAGCGTCCTCTTCTGCGATGGGTTTGGTCTTTGGCCTCGGTCATGTGCATCCGTCCTTTCAAATAAGAAAAGAAAGAGAATCAGTGCATAGTAACCAGTATGGAAAAACATAACAAGCCCTATTCATGCGATTATGAAAGATTTGCAAATTTTTTTATTGTAAATGTAAGGCTGTTTTCCGGCAGAGAGTTGCATTTTAGATAGGATACTCTATAATACAATTTGACGCGAAAGACGTGGGTAAAATGAAACGGGAAAAGCCAAGCGGCTGAGAGCTATAATGAGATTTTGTCGACGTTGATCGAATAGAAGAAAGGGTGAGTGTAAACATGGAATTGTGGTACACAGAGAAGCAAACCGAAAACTATGGCATCACCATGAAAATTCGCGAAACCTTGGTTACGGAAAAGACGGATTTCCAAGACCTGGCGATGATCGATACAGTAGAATGGGGTCGCATGCTGGTTCTTGACGGCATGGTTATGACCTCCGTTAAGGATGAATTCGTATATCATGAAATGGTGGCGCACCCTGCGCTGTACACGCATCCGAATCCGAAGCACGTCCTCGTTGTGGGCGGCGGCGACGGCGGTGTTATTCGCGAAGTGCTGAAGCACCCGGAAGTGGAGAAGGCCGTTCTCGTCGAAATCGACGGTAAGGTCATCGAGTACTCCAAGAAGTATTTGCCTGAAATCGCAGGCGAGCTCGACAACCCGCGTGTGGAAGTGATTGTGAACGACGGCTATATGCACATTCATGACTTCAAGAATACATATGACGTTATCATGGTGGATTCAACCGAGCCGGTAGGACCTGCGGTCAACTTGTTTACGCAAGGCTTCTATAAAGCGATTGCCGACGCGTTGAAGGAAGACGGCATCTTCGTAGCCCAAACCGACAACCCTTGGTTCAAAGCGGATTTGATCCAAAGCGTGAACCGCGACGTGAAGGAAATATTCCCGATCGTGCGTGTGTACTGTGCGAACATCCCGACCTACCCAAGCGGTCTGTGGACCTTCACTATGGGCAGCAAGAAGTATGATCCGCTTGCTGTCGACGAGACGAAGATTCCGGATATCGACACCAAATACTATTCTCCTCGCCTGCACAAGGCTGCGTTCGCGCTGCCGAAGTTTGTCGAGGATTTAACGAAGTAAGGAGCCTGTGAACCGATGCGTATCGATCAAAAATATTCCGGCAACGTCTTTATCCTGAGCTCCGAGGACTATGCGGCCTCCAAGGCGGTCATCTACGGCATGCCGATGGACTTCACGGTCAGCTTCCGTCCGGGCTCGCGTTTCGGCCCTCCGCGCATCCGCGAGGTGTCCATCGGACTGGAGGAATACAGCCCTTATCTGGATAAGAGCCTGGAAGACATCACGTATTTCGACGCGGGCGACCTGCTGCTGCCGTTCGGTAACGCAGGACGCAGCCTCGAGATCATCGGCGAATATGTACGCGGCTTGCTGGCCGACGGCAAGTTCCCGATCGGTCTTGGCGGCGAGCATCTGTGCTCGTGGCCTGTGTTCCAGGAGGTATATGCGAAGTACCCGGATCTGGCGATCATTCACTTCGACGCTCACGCCGACCTGCGCGAGAGCTATGAAGGAGAGCCTCTGTCGCACTCCACGCCGCTGCGGAAGGCAGCCGCGCTGATGGGCGGCAAGAACATTTACCAATTCGGTATCCGTTCCGGCTCCCGTGAAGAGTTCCAATTTGGACGAGAGAATGTGAACTTCTATCCGTTCGAAGTGCTGGAGCCGCTGAAGAAGGTGCTGCCGGAGCTGGCAGGTCGTCCGGTATACTTAACGATCGACATCGACGTGCTTGATCCGAGCTGCGCTCCGGGTACCGGTACGGCGGAAGCGGGCGGCATTACCTCGAAGGAGCTGCTCGCAGCCATCCATGCGCTTGCCGCTTCCGATATTAACTTCGTCGGTGCCGACGTGGTGGAGGTAGCTCCTGCGTATGACCCGACGGAGCAAACCCAGATTGTCGCCGCGAAGCTCATTCGCGAGATATTGCTAGGCTTAGTGAAATAAGCCTTTGCTTGAGAGCCTGTCCTCCCGCCTGTTGAAGGCGGAAGGGCAGGCTTTTTCATCGTGCTGCCAGGTACTACGCGAAGTTAGTACTCCTCCGGCGTAATGGATCGTATTACAATCTATACCAAAAGGGGGAATTGCCATGAGGAGTACTATATCCGTTCGTACCCGTCGGCTGCTTCAAGGGGTATGGTTGGGCTACGCGATATTTTGGGGATGGATGGCCATCCGGCCGCTCAATCGGACAGACTGGCTTCTGGAAAATTTGCTGGTATTCGCTGTGGTAGCCGCCCTCGCGGCAGGCTATCGTAAGCTGCCGTTATCAGGGGCTTCCTACCTCTCAATCGCGCTCTTTCTCACCCTGCATACGTGGGGATCTCATTACAGCTATAACGCTACGCCCTTGGGCGGCTGGCTTCAAGAGTGGTGGGGGCTGGAGCGCAATCCCTACGACCGGCTCGTTCACTTGGCCTACGGCCTGCTTTTTGCCTACCCGGTGTGGGAGCTTGTTTGTGCCTGGATAAAGCCGAGCCCCCGCTGGTCGTACGGCATTGCGGTCATGGCGATTCTGGCCACGGGAGCCTTCTACGAGCTGATCGAGATGTGGGTCGTCCTGCTGGCTGCCCCGGAGCTCGGCATGCTGTTCCTCGGTTCCCAAGGCGATCCGTGGGATGCCCATCATGACATGGAGCTGGAGACGCTGGGAGCTGCTGTGATCATGGCGATCGCCGCGCTCCGCCATAAGCTCAGCCCCTCCTCATCGTAAACAGGGTCAGCTCCGGTCGGCATAGGAACCGAATAGGGTACACCGATACGCCGATCCCCCGGTTGACGTAGACCTGCAGCTTTCCGGCCTCCAGCGAGTAGTGCCCTTGAATATACTTTTTGCTGTAAGCCGGGGTCACAACCGAGCCGACGAAGGGGAGGCGAACCTGTCCGCCGTGGCTATGGCCGGATAGCTGGAGGTCCACGTTGTGCTGAACGGCCAGATCGGCATAATCCGGGCAATGCGACAACAGCAGCACGAACTCCTCCGGCTTGACGCCGTTCAGCGCCTTGTCCAGGTCCGGCTTGCCCTCCCACTGATCCTCTACGCCGGCCACCCGAAACGCTGCGCCGTTCAGCTCCAGCCTGGCCGACTGATTGCGGAGCAGCGTAACTCCTCCTTCAGCCAGTACCTTCACTACATCCTCCGTCAGGCCTCCGTAATAATCATGGTTGCCGAGCACTGCATACACGCCGAGGCGGGACTTCAGTCCGCGCAATAGGTGCGAGGCCGCCGGTCCCTCCGGACCTACGCCGTAATCGACCAAATCCCCTGTGAAGCACACGAGATCCGGCTCCAGGCCGTTGATTCGGTCGACCAGCCGGCGCAGTGCCTCAACCCCGAAATGATAGCCGAAATGCAAATCGCTGAACTGTACGACACGCAAGCCGTTTAGCGCCTCGGGCCAGCGCGTGAAGCTGAGCGACAGCTTCTCCGTATCCAGCCAGCGGGGCTCCGCATACCGGGCATAAGCAAGGCCTCCCGGCGGTATAAGCATGACGCCGCCGGCAGCCAGGGCCGCCTTTTTCAAAAAGGAACGGCGTGTCAATTTAACCGGGGGCTGGTGCCTGGGCTCCTCTATCCTCATACGTGAACCTGCCTTCCTCGTTAGGGTAGGCCGTGAAGTTTCCGAAACCGGATCGGAGTCACGCCTTCCTGCCGCTTAAACAGCTTAATAAAATAGCTGGTATCTTCATAGCCGACGCGTTTTGCGATTTCCCGTACCTCCAGCTGCTCCTGCAGCAGAAGCTCCTTTGCCTTGCGCAGTCGGTATCGGGTCAAATAGGCAAAGGGGCGCATCCCCAGCGTTTGCTGAAACAGCAGACACGTGTGCTGGGGCGTCACACCTAGCTGCTGTGCCATCTCCTCTAGGGTGACGGTCTTGTCATAATTCTCGGCAATATAAGTAAAGACAGGTCCGAGCTGTTCAAAATGCTGCTGCTTCGACCGCACCTCGGAAGTGGAGGCGTAAAGAAACAGGTCCAGCAATAATTGATACGTCAGGGAAGAGCATTCGATGCTTCCCAGCGGATCCTGTGCGCGAAGCACTGTTTGAATATCGTGCAGCTTGTTCCATAAGGAGCCGGGGTTGGTCAAATACAGCACCTGTGACGCTTCGAAGCGGAAGGAAGCGAGCATGCTCGCAGCCTGCGCTCCGTTGAAGGATACCCATCGCACCGTCCACGGCTCGCGTACCGGATGGTAGCGGTGAGCCTCCCTGGCATACAGCAGCATGCCTTGTCCCGGTCCGACGGTATATGTCTTGTCTTTCAGCTCCAGCTGTCCGGTGCCGCTCCAGGTTTGAATCCATTGATAGTCGGGAAAGCCGTCCGGCCGATCCATCGCCTCCTGATTGTTCCAGCCTCCGGCGCTGGTGACGTACAGCGGGAGCTTGAGCTCGAGATCCGTTATCACCCGAAAGATATTGCTGTCCATGGTGAACCTCCCTGCATCTTCATTTTCTCATATTAACAAGAATATTGTTCGATTGAAAGGGATCCCCCGGGCAATTATGATACTCATATCAACCCATTTGTATAGATGAAAGGTGGATTCGACATCGATGAGCATCAGCAAAAATGCAAGACTGCCTCACATGTTCTACGGCGGTGACTATAATCCGGAGCAATGGCCTGAAGAGGTGTGGCTCGAAGATATGCGTTTAATGAAAAAGGCAGGCGTCAACATCGTCAGTATCGGTATTTTCAGCTGGTCGCTGCTGCAGCCGGGCCCGGATACCTACGATTTCGGCTGGATGGACCGGCTGATGGACCTCCTTCATGAGAACGGCATTAAGGCGGATTTGGCAACGGCCACCGCATCTCCTCCGGCATGGCTGGCCAAGCTGCATCCGGAATCGCTTCCCGTGGACCAGGACGGGGCTCGCTATATGCAGGGCTCCCGCCAGCACTACTGCCCGAACAGCAAGGCCTTCCGCCTCTACGGCCAACGTCTTGTAAGGAGGCTGGCCGAGCGGTACAAGGATCATCCGGCCCTTGCCATGTGGCATATCAATAACGAGTACGGCTGCCACATTTCGCGCTGCTACTGCGAGGTGTGCACCTCGGAGTTCCAGATATGGCTCAAGAAGCGCTACGGTACATTGGATGAGCTTAACGCCCGTTGGGGAACCAATTTCTGGAGCCAGAAATATTATGCTTGGGAAGAAATCGGTCTGCCGGGCAAAACGCCTACCTATGCCAACCCGGGGCAGCAGCTGGATTATGCCCGCTTTATGTCGGACAGCCTGCTGGACGCTTATTTGGGCGAGCATCGTATCCTGAGGGAGATTACGCCGGACCTGCCGATCATGACTAACCTCATGGGTGTATTCAAGCCGCTGGATGAATTCGAGTGGGCGAAGCACATGGACGTAGTCACTTGGGACAGCTATCCGGAGCCGACGGGCGGCATCCCTTACGGGGCGGCCATGGCGCACGATCTCATGCGCAGCCTGAAGGGCGGGGAACCGTTCATCCTTATGGAACAGGTTACCAGCCAGGTGAACTGGAGAGATCATAATCCGCTCAAGCGTCCGGGGGTAATGAGGCTGTGGAGCTACCAGACGGTCGCGCGCGGCGGCGACGGGGTCATGTTCTTCCAGTGGAGGCAATCGAAGGCCGGGGCGGAGAAATTCCATGGCGCCATGGTGACGCACACCGGTGATGAGAACAGCCGGGTCTACCGGGAGGTCGAGCAGCTCGGCAATGAGCTGAAGCTGCTGGATGCCGTCGTGAACACGAGAGTGGAGGCGAAGGTGGCAATCGTCTTCGATTGGCACAACTGGTGGGCGCTGGAGCTGGATTCGAAGCCGAGCCGGGACGTCCGTTACGTCGAGCAGGTGATGCACTATTACAAGCAGCTGTTCAAGCTTAACGTAGGCGTAGATTTCGTGCAGCCGGATGCGGATCTCAGCAAGTATAAGCTTGTCGTCGCACCGGCGCTCTACATGGTAAAGCCGGGTGAAGCGGACAATTTGAAGCAATATGTACAAGCCGGCGGCACCGTCGTCATGACGTTCTTCAGCGGCATTGTAGATGAGAACGATCGTATACATCTAGGCGGTTATCCGGCGCCGTTCCGCGAGATGCTGGGTCTGACAGTGGAGGAGTTCGATCCGATGCTGCCCGACCAGACGAACCGAGTGGCCGTGAAGGGGCTGAAGGAAGCCGACGGGGAATACGGCTGCAGGCTGTGGGCCGACCTGATCCGCCTGGAGGGCGCCGAGGCGCTGGCAGCCTTCACCTCCGACTTCTATGCCGGCTCTCCGGCGGTCACCAAGAACTCTTTCGGCTCAGGGAAAGCTTATTATGTCGGCACGCATGCGGAAGAAGCTTTGGTCTACGGCCTGCTGAGCCGCATACTCGGTGACCTGGGTGTTGCAGCGCCGCTTCAGGCGCCCGAGGGTGTCGAGCTCTCCGTGCGGAGTCTGGAGGATCGTCGCTTTGTATTCGCGCTTAATCACAATACGGCACCGGTTACGATACCGCTTGGCGGCGCGGACGGGTTTGATCTCCTGTCCGGCAGGCAGGTCGGCGGAGAACTGGAGCTGGCTCCGAACGGCGTTGCCATCGTGCAGCTGAAGTAGCGTTTCCCCATGTGAAAATCACCTTACCCTGCGGATGATTGTCATCGTCCGCAAGGGAAGGTGATTTTTAGTTATGGGGCTCTGCAGTTGGCTTCTTGCTGCAAAACTATATACAATATAAGCACGATCTTGAACAAGGAGCGTCGTGAAGCCTTATGTCCCATTCAGATAAAATTCCCGTGCAGCTTACTATTGAAAGCACCCCGGAGGGCGGGGAGCCCATCGTGCAGCGGGTGCAGGCGGACCTTTATCCCAAGGAGGGCTGCTGGTACCTGCGTTATACCGAGCCGGAATCGGCTCAGCTGGGGAGAACGGCTACTACGATGCGCATCGACCGTGAGCAGGTCCGCATCCTTCGCCAAGGCGATGTACGTTCCGAGCAGATCTTCGTGCCCGGCGGGAAGCGCCTCGGCTATTACGATACACCCCAGGGCAAGCTGGAGCTGGAGACGGCGACCGGCGAATTGACCATCGGTCTGCAAGGAGCTGCCGGGCTGGGCGAAGTCCGGTGGAGCTACGACCTTACCGTCGCCGGCGAGAGCGCAGGCCGGTACCGGCTGCGCCTCTCCGTCGCTGCTCTCTAGTCTCCGGCTGCCGCGGCGGAGACCACGCGCACCGCGTGAATCTCCCTGGCGCTGCCCACCTTGCCGGGCTTAAGAATCATGCGCCCATGGCGCTTCAGCAGCGCTTTGATCTGGCGCGGCCGCATGCCCGGCTGCTTGGCAAGCAGCAGCGCGATGACGCCTGTCACATGGGACGTGGCCATCGAGGTGCCGCTGAGTACATGATACCTCCCCCTTAACCAGGTGGAATAAATTTTTTCTCCCGGCGCGTAGATGTCAATCTGCCTGCCGATGTTGCTGAAGCTGGCCACTTGCCCTTTGCGGTTGGTAGCCCCTACGGCAATCACCTGGCTCAGCCGCGCGGGATAATCGACCTCGGTTTTTCTCCCGTCGTTGCCCGAAGAGGCGACGATGATCACACCGGCCTGGTAAGCGTTCTTTACGGCGGCCTCCAGCGCCTTACTGTACGTTTTCATGCCGAAGCTCATGTTGATGATGTCCATACCGTTTCTTACGCACCACTCGATGCCGCTGATGATGTCCGACACGTAGGCGCTGCCTTGGTGGTCGAAGGCTTTGACCGGATGTATATACGCCTGCGGCGCTACGCCGATAATCCCGCCGCTCCTCGTATACCCGGCAATCGTTCCGGCGATATGCGTGCCGTGTCCGTTGTCGTCGATAGGCAGCAGCTGCCGGTTCAATACATTGAAGCCTCCTGCCAGACAATGCCTAAGGTTGGGATGCGAATAATCGGCTCCCGTGTCCACCACGCCGATATGGATCCGCTCCCCTTGCGATTTGCTCCATACCTCCGGTGCCCGAATATGCTTGATTCCCCAAGGGATGACAGTTTGCTCCTCTCCGAGGGTGGGCACTCCCTGCTGCAGTGAGGCCGTTTTCTTGCTTAAACGATGAACCTTCATTCGGATGTTGGCTTCAATCGAGCGGATAAACGGAAAAGCGGCCGGTTTGGCGGGGATGCGGAGCGTGCAGGCCATCCCCTGGATCAAGGGGAGCGGCTGCACGCGGCGCAGCTGCGGAAAGGACTTGCGGCGCTGCCTGAGCAGGCGGGAGCAGGCCCGAAACTCTTGCACGCTGTCAAAGCGGATGATGTGCCGTTTATCGGCATGCTCCGAGACTCCCTCCATGGCACCGAGGAGCCAGGATAAGAATGTTGAAGGTAACACCAGCATCCCTCCACTCCTGTAGAATCACTTTTTGTATCCTATGTGGAAAGCCTCTCCTACGCCTGAGCACATGGCCCTTTCTAAAATAATTGGGTGCGTAGCCGTGTCAAGATTCCGCAGCCTACATACGATACAAGAGGAGGACATCATACTGTTCTCTTCCTATCAGGTTGGGGGAGGGCATCCTTTGTCCCGTAAGACTCGCCTGGGGGATACAGTCGGAGCGAAGGAACGGACGAATGCAAAGCGCGCTTAGGTTAGCCTGAGGGCGTCGACGCTGCCGGCCGTTCCTTCGCTTCTTTCTGCGGAAGCGGCGGGGACGCCTTGCATTTTTACCTAAAATAAGGTTTACTTATTGAAGATAGTGGATATTTTAGATGATGTCGTTATCAATGTCTGAAGGGATGTGCCCTGGGAATGAGTTCACAGTACCAACTGAAGATAGGCAGCGAGCAGGCCAAAGAAATGCCGATGGTGGACCTTGCTTTTGAGCTGCTGAAGTCGGCGAATACGCCGTTTTATTACAGGGATTTGATGGCGGAGATCGCCAGAATCAAGGGTTTGTCTGATGATGAAGTGATGCAGGTGATTGCTCAACTATATACGGAAATCAATATTGACGGTCGTTTCGCTTGCGTAGGCACGAATCTTTGGGGTCTGAAGCGCTGGTATCCGGTGGAGAAGTCCGAGGATGCGGTAGGCACCGGCAAGCGTCCGCGCATTATCAACGACGAGGACGACGATCTCGACGACGAGGATCTGTTCGCCGAAGAAGAAGACACTTACGTGGAAGAGGAGGATTACGACTCCTTCGATAAGGTGCGTGACGACTTCGACGAGGTAGAGGAAGCCGAGGAAGAGACGGAATTCTTCGAGGATGAGGAAGCGGAGGAAGAGATCGAGGACGTCGGCATTGAGGGTGAAGAGGGCGAAGCGGAGGAAGATTTCGAGGATGAAGCCGCCGATGATGAATTCGAAGATGAGGAAGAGGACGACAAGTAAGGCCGTTTCGAGAAAACCATGGCCGGTTGTCTTGACAGGCACAGGTGGATAAGAGTAAACTATTTTTTGGGCTTTAGATAGACGATTCGGACTATGAAAGTGCCCCGTTTGCCAACGGGGGACTTTTTTCTTTTTCAAGTCATAATGAAGCGGCAGGTCTTGACCTAGGCTCTGCATCGTATGACTTCGGTAAACGAGCCGTCTTTGGACGGCATGCTTGTTTACTAAGGATGGTTGGAATTCGGATTCGGACGCGCTCTGTTCATCAAATTCGGGAGGTATAGCATAATGACGAAGTATATTTTCGTGACGGGGGGCGTTGTATCCTCGCTTGGGAAGGGGATTACGGCGGCATCGCTTGGGAGGTTGCTGAAGAACCGCGGGCTGAAGGTAACGATCCAGAAGTTTGACCCGTACATTAACGTGGATCCCGGAACCATGAGTCCTTATCAGCATGGTGAGGTTTTCGTAACGGACGACGGAGCCGAAACGGACTTGGATTTGGGCCATTACGAGCGGTTTATTGACATCAACCTGTCCAAGAACAGCAATGTGACGACAGGTAAAGTATACTCTTCGGTCATAGCCAAGGAGCGCCGCGGTGAATATTTGGGCGGAACGGTTCAGGTCATTCCTCATATCACCAACGAGATCAAAGAACGCGTATTCCGGGCAGGCAGGGAAGCTCACTCGGACGTGGTCATCACGGAAATCGGCGGTACGGTCGGCGATATCGAGAGTTTGCCGTTCCTGGAGGCCATTCGTCAAATCAAGAGCGATATCGGCCGGGATAACGTCATGTATATTCATGTAACTTTAATTCCGTATTTAAAGGCAGCAGGCGAAGTCAAAACGAAGCCGACACAGCATAGTGTCAAGGAGCTTCGCAGCATCGGGATCCAGCCGAACGTGGTCGTATGCCGTACGGAGCACTCGCTTTCGGAAGATATGAAGCGCAAGCTGGCGCTGTTCTGCGATATTGATCCTAATGCTGTGGTAGAGTGCCGCGATGCCGAGACGCTGTACGAGGTGCCGATGATGCTTCGCGAGCAGGGGCTGGATGACATCGTGGTGAACCACCTGAAGCTGAGCTCGCCGAAGCCGGCGCCGGATATGACGGAGTGGGAAGCGATGGTCGACCGTGTCAAATCCTTGCAGCATACGACCGAGATCGCGATTGTGGGCAAATACGTCGCCCTGCACGACGCCTACCTGAGTATCGTGGAGGCGCTTGGCCATGCAGGGATCGATTGCAATACGGAAGTGAAGATCCGCTGGGTGAACGCGGAGGAAGTATACGATCATAACGTGGCGGAATTGCTCGCCGGCGTTCAAGGAATTCTGGTACCGGGCGGTTTCGGCGACCGGGGGATCGAAGGTAAGGTTAGCGCGATTCGATATGCGCGGGAGAACAACATTCCGTTCTTCGGCATTTGCCTTGGCATGCAGGTCGCTGTAGTCGAATACGCGCGTTCCGTAGTGAAGCTTGACGGCGCGAACAGCTCCGAAATTAATCCTACGACACCTTACCCGGTCATCGACCTCCTGCCGGAGCAGAAGGACGTAGAGGACCTGGGCGGTACGATGCGACTTGGATTGTATCCTTGCAAGCTTAAGGAAGGCTCCTTGGCGATGCAATGCTATAACGATGAGCTTGTTTATGAAAGACACCGTCATCGTTATGAATTTAACAATGTGTACCGCGAGATGATCGAGAACGCAGGCCTCGTGATTTCCGGTACAAGTCCGGACGGCCGATTGGTGGAAATTATCGAGTGCCCGAACCATCCTTGGTTCCTCGCGGTACAATTCCATCCCGAGTTTATTTCCAGACCGAACCGTCCTCAGCCGCTTTTCAAGCATTTCGTACAAGCA
Organism: Paenibacillus silviterrae; assembly: GCF_030167925.1. Lineage (GTDB taxonomy): Bacteria > Bacillota > Bacilli > Paenibacillales > NBRC-103111 > Paenibacillus_G > Paenibacillus_G silviterrae. Next base: position 3,757,275 of record NZ_JASKUT010000001.1, on the reverse strand, counting down.
GCATTCCAGCTGTCCCGTTAATCCGGGTTTTTGCGCCGCATACTCTCCAGGGTATGCGGCGCTGTTGCCTCATCCGGTAACTGCTTAAATTGTAAAAAGTTTCATTTTTCTTGTTGCAGCTAGAAGGATTTGGGCTTCGAGTATCGAATAGTTTGTTTTAACCATAAACATCGGTCACTTTGATGTTGCACCTTACATCCAATGCTTTCATTACTGTCGGAATTTACTGACTTGGGAGGGTACCGCAATGAAGAAGAAGCTGCTTATCGTTGACGACCAGAACGGGATCCGCATTTTGCTGATGGAAGTGTTCAGCAGTGAAGGGTATGAAACGTATCAGGCTTCGAACGGGAAGCTTGCGCTCGAGATCGTCCGTAATGTCTCGCCGGATCTCGTCCTGTTGGATATGAAGATTCCCGGAATGGACGGCTTGGATATTCTTAAGCATATCAAGAGCATCGACGCTTCGATCAAGGTCATTATGATGACGGCATACGGTGAACTGGATATGATTAAGGAGGCAACCGATCTTGGCGCCATCATGCACTTTACGAAGCCTTTCGACATCGATGAGCTGAGACAAGCCGTGAATCATCATTTGAAAACACCGAAGAACAATTCCTTCGCTGTAGGTTCCTGACAATAGTGCCGGGGAACAGCCACTTGTTTAGAGTGCCGGTTCTCCGGTTTTTCTTTTTATCGTTAATCCGCTCTTTCCTGTCCATTCGATAAGCCAAGCATGCCGGTGCTTCCTCCATAAAGCCCGTCGGACCGGCTTTTTTTGGCGTGTTGTTAACCTTTGAAAACATATATGCTATAATGGGTCAGTATGACATAAAGAGCGGTACGTTCCACTCGGATAGGTCAACTATACATAGGAGGAATCGAAACCATGCCACTTGTTTCAATGAATGAGTTTTTGCCGAAGGCGAAGGCTAATAAGTTTGCCGTAGGTCAGTTTAACATGAACAACCTGGAGTTTGCCCAAGCTATTACGGAAGCTGCAATGGAGCTGAACTCTCCATTCATCTTCGGTGTTTCCGAAGGCGCCCTGAAGTACATGGGTATGGAGTACACGGTAGCTATCGCAGAAGCGGCTGCTAAGAAATCCGGTTTGCCGATTGCACTTCACCTTGACCACGGCAGCAGCTTTGAGGTTGCCATGAAGTGTATCCGTGCCGGCTTCAGCTCCGTTATGTTCGATGGTTCTCACTACTCCTTCGAAGAGAACATTCGCTTGACGAAGGAAGTTGTTAAGGCAGCTCGTGCCATGGGCGTGTCCGTTGAGGGCGAGCTCGGAACGATCGGCGGGGTGGAAGACGACATCAGCGTGGACGAGTCCGATGCGAACCTGGCTAAGCCGGAGGAAGCAATCCGCTTCTACGAAGAAACCGGTGTAGATTGCCTTGCTATCGCAGTAGGAACGGCTCATGGTATGTATGCCGGCGAACCGAACATCCGTTTCGATATCATTGAGAAGGTATCCAGCGCGATTCCTGTTCCTGTTGTATTGCACGGCGGCTCCGGCGTTCCTGATGAAATGATTCGTCAGTCGATCGCTGCAGGTGTTGGCAAAATCAACGTGAACACAGAGAACCAAGTGGCTTGTACGCAAACCATCCGCGAAGTTCTGAACAAAGACGCGAAAGTATACGATCCTCGTAAATACCTCACTCCAGCCCGCAACGCCATGGTAGACGTAGTTAAGTCCAAAATCCAATTGTTCGGCAGCGCAAACCAAGCTTAATTATAAAGGAATGGGGAAGTGCACCTGCAAAGGTGTATTTCCCTCTCTTACTTCAATTCGGAATGATTGCTTCAGTTTGTTAACGCTTTAAAGCAGCGATGTGGGAGGAAGAACAGCGAATGGAGAAATTGATGGTGACCGGCGGACGTCCTCTGCGGGGAACGGTGACGATCAGCGGTGCGAAGAACAGTGCTATAGCCCTGATTCCAGCCGCTATTATGGCAGAGACGGCGGTAACACTGGACAACTTGCCCCACTTAAGTGATGTGGTGATTTATACGGAAATTTTGGAGGAGCTTGGTGCTACGGTATCCTGGAACGAAGATCAGATGGTCATCGATCCGAGCCGGTTAACCTCCAAGCCGATGCCTAACGGCAACGTCAAGAAGCTTAGAGCTTCGTATTATTTAATGGGTGCGCTTCTTGGGCGTTTTGGAGAAGCGGTTATCGGTCTTCCCGGCGGCTGCAACTTTGAACCGCGTCCGATCGATCAGCATGTGAAGGGTTTTGAAGCGCTGGGTGCGCAGGTTACCAATGAACATGGAGCATTGCATATTAAGGCCAAGCAATTGCGCGGGGCCAAGATTTATCTGGATGTCGTCAGTGTAGGTGCGACGATTAATATTATGCTGGCGGCTTCAAGAGCCAAAGGCGTCACAATTATCGAAAATGCGGCAAAAGAGCCTGAAATTATAGATGTAGCAACCTTGCTTAACTCCATGGGAGCCAAGATTAAAGGAGCCGGCACCGAAACGATTCGGATCGAAGGCGTTGACAGTATGCATGGCTGCCGCCATTCCATTATCCCTGACCGTATTCAAGCGGGCACATACATGATCGCCGCTGCGGCAACTCGCGGAGACGTTGTGGTAGACAATGTAATCCCGAAGCATATGGAGGCGATGACGGCCAAGCTGCAAGAAATGGGCGTTCATATTTATGAAATGGACGAATCGATCCGAGTCGTCGGTCAAGCCCTCTATGAGCCGGTGGATGTAAAAGCTCTGGTATATCCCGGTTTCGCAACCGATCTTCAATCCCCAATGACCAGTCTGCTGACCCAAGCGAAGGGTGTCAGCGTCTTGACGGACTTCGTATACAGCAATCGTTTCAAGCATATCCCTGAATTAACTAGAATGGGTGCGCGCATTAAGGTAGAAGGCCGATCCGCTGTGATCGAAGGCGGGCCGCTTACGGCTGCGAAGGTAAAGGCTACGGATTTGCGGGCCGGCGCGGCGCTTGTCATTGCAGGCTTGACCGTAACGGATGGAATCACCGAGATCACCGGCGTTGAATATATTGACCGGGGATATGACCATCTGGTTATGAATCTATCAAACCTGGGTGCGGAAGTTTGGCGCGAAGAAGAATAGAGTTTGGTATAGATTGTAACCCGTTTGGGCAATGCTAGAGAGTATATTTGCCGAAAATCGATGAATAGGGCTTACTATGCCATGAAAATTTAATAGTTTGGTGGTTATAAACAATGGATATGCATCTAGCTCAACTAGAGGCACTGAAACTTACGGAATTATACAAGCTGGCCAAAAAGCATCAAATTGCGAATTACGGTCAGCTTCGTAAAAAAGAACTTATTTTTGCTATTTTACGAGCGCAAGCAGAGCAAGGCGGCCTAATGTTTATGCAGGGCGTCCTGGATATTCTGCCGGAGGGCTTCGGCTTCCTTCGTCCGATCAACTATTTGCCAAGCTCCGAGGACATCTACATCTCCGCTTCGCAAATTCGCAGATTCGATCTTCGCTCCGGAGACATTGTATCCGGGAAGTGCCGTCCTCCGAAGGAGAACGAACGATATTTCGGATTGCTTCATGTGGAGGCCGTCAACGGCGAAGATCCGGAAACGGCCGCAGAACGACTTCATTTTGCCGCACTAACTCCGCTATACCCGCAGAAAAAGCTTGGCTTGGAAACCACTCCAACCCGTTACTCCACTCGATTGATGGACTTGTTGGCCCCAGTAGGCTTCGGACAGCGCGGATTGATTGTAGCTCCACCCAAAGCGGGTAAAACGCTCCTGCTGAAAGAAATCGCTAACAGCATTTCTGAGAACTATCCCGATGCCCATCTGTTTGTGCTGCTGATTGATGAGCGGCCGGAGGAAGTAACGGATATGCAGCGTTCCGTCAAGGGCGAGGTGGTGGCTTCCACCTTCGACGAGCTGCCGGAGAACCATATCAAGGTTGCGGAGCTTGTGCTTGAGCGGGCACAGCGTCTGGTGGAGCATAAGAAGGACGTCATCATTCTTCTCGATAGCATCACTCGTTTGGCGCGTGCGTACAACTTGGTTGTTCCTCCGACAGGCCGAACCTTATCCGGCGGTATTGACCCTGGAGCGTTCCATCGTCCGAAGCGGTTCTTCGGAGCGGCCAGGAACATTGAAGAGGGCGGCAGCTTAACGATCCTTGCAACGGCCCTGATTGAAACAGGTTCCCGCATGGACGATGTTATTTACGAAGAATTCAAGGGAACCGGTAATCTGGAGCTGCATCTGGACCGCAAGCTGGCGGAAAGACGGATTTTCCCTGCCATCGATATTCGCCGCTCCGGTACTCGTCGTGAGGAGATGCTGCTCACGAAGGAAGAGCTTGATAAGGTATGGGCGATCCGCAAGAGCATGAACGACTCTCATGAATATGTAGAAGCTTTCATCAAGAAGCTGGCGGATTCCAAAACGAACCAAGAGTTTCTGGATAACCTCGATACTCCGGGCGGGAACGGGAATCAATCCGGAGGCGGCGGTTCCTCGCGGCGCGTGAAGCATTCCGTTTCGTAATTTCGCTTCGCTGAATCTAAGCGGCAGAAGGAGTCACATCATGAATTTGGTTTATGCCGATAAAGACGGCAATGTATACGATCACCCCGAGTACTCCGGTCTCGGACGAAGCGGGGAAATGGTCATAGATATTATGGAAGAGGAGCTGATTCCGCTTCCTGAGGGTGCTACGCTGGTAAGCCTTCCGCACACCCGCCCCGTAGGGATCCATAATCGTACCGGAGAAATGCAGGTGGTTCCCGGTGAAGTAACCGCCGTAGGTGCGCTCCTGCCACAGGGCTTTACTCGCTTGATGCTGCCGGGCTATGCGAAATCCGATTCCACTCAGGTGCTTCCGCTCTTCGGCTATACGGCTGTCGTATGGAAGGATGGCGGCTTCTACGTAGCTGCGGAGCAAAGTGATGAGCCGGAGCGCTGGAACCCCCGTAACTGCGATCCCGATGAGCTTGAGCTGAAGGTGGGCGAGCTCCGGAATAAATATAGCGAGAATCGGTTGTACGAGCATCTCTCCAATTGTGCTCTGGGCTATGAGTGTCTCACTGCCTCGAACACATTCCTGGGACGCTGGGAAGGAGCGGTTCCGGTATCGTTCTCCTGTAATGCCGGATGCTTCGGTTGTATTTCCGAGCAGCCGGAGGACAGCGGATTTCCTGCGCCGCAGACGCGGATGAACTTCCGTCCGACGGTACAAGAGGTCGTTGAAGTCATGATGGAGCATCTGCGTACCCCCGAGAGCATCATCAGCTTCGGCCAGGGCTGTGAAGGCGAGCCTTCGACGCAAGCGCCAATTATCATCGAAGCGATCCGGGAAGTCCGCCGTCGTACGAATACGGGATATATTAATATCAACACGAATGCCGGCCTGACGGATCATATTCGCGGCATTGTGGATGCGGGATTAAATTTGATGCGGGTCAGTACGATCAGTGCATTGGACGAGCACTATAACGCCTATTATAAGCCTCGCGGCTATACGCTCAAGAATGTGGAGAAATCGCTTCGTTATGCGGCGGACAAGGGAGTGTTCACTTCGATTAATTACTTGATCTTCCCGGGAGTAACAGACCGTGAGGAAGAGATAGAGGCGATGATCGAGTTTGCACGCCGAACAGACCTGAAACTGATTCAACTCCGCAATCTGAACATCGATCCCGAAAGCTATTTGAAGCTTATCCCTCCTGCACAAGGCGAAATCTATGGCATGAAGCAAATGCTCGAGATTTTCCGTCAGGAGCTGCCGAATGTGGTGCTTGGCTCCTATACGCACATCCCGGATGATCTGATGAAGAAACACTTGCAACGGTAACTCAGGCCGTGATATAATCCGTTCGTGTGTGTTCTAACGATAACTCTGATTCACATGGTGTTTCAGGGCATAAAGAGGTGAAAGAAATGAAAACTGAGATTCAACCGAAATATCACCTGACAACAGTTACTTGCGCTTGCGGTAACGTGTTCGAATCAGGCTCCGTTAAGCAAAACCTTCGTGTTGAAATTTGCTCCAACTGCCATCCGTTCTTCACTGGGAAGCAAAAATTCCTGGATGCCGGCGGCCGTGTGGACAAGTTCAAGAAGAAATACGGTATCTAATAGTTGTCAATGCCATCTCGGCATAATCGCACCTTCTCGGGTCATCCTAAGATTGATATCTTAGCGACCCGTAGGAGGTGTTTTTATGTTCATCAAGAAGATAGGACTGATCCTCAGCCTGTGTGCCCTTAGCGCCGGACTTGTCGGCTGCGGAGCCCGTTCGGACAACGGTTCACGGATGCAATCGTATCCTCAGGACGGATATTTGGGGATTACCGATGTGAACCCGAACCATCCGCTCAGCCCGACGTATCACCATTACCAGGATGATCTTGCCATGATTGATCGGACCGCGAGGCAGGTATCCGGCGTTACGGGCGTTTCCATTCAGGCGGACGGATTGGATGCCCGTGTGCGTATTTCCGTATTAACGACGGACCGGGCTGAAGCCGAACGGATTCGCGCCGAAGTCTACCAGCGTATCATCGAGAATGTGCCGCGATACAATCTGGAGGTTACAACCGTAACTGCTAAATAAATCCCCCAGGTTGCTATTTCGAATCGAATGTTCTATACTCTATCTATGCCGTGCTAGACGGGGAGGTAGCGGTGCCCTGTAACCCGCAATCCGCTACAGCGGGGTTGATCGCCTAACAGCGGTATTACGATGTGAGGCTTGGGTCTTAAAGTTGGTGTTGAGAGTCGGGTCCTCCGCAATGGATGCCTGCGAATCTGGTCAGGTCCGGAAGGAAGCAGCCATAAGCAGGATGTTCCATGTGCCGGAGGGTGGCCTAACTTGAGCTGACGATAAGAATTCCACTTGGATCGTAATATCCATGTAGGTGCACGGTTTACATAATGAATCCGGTAACGTCGAGATGCAGCTCTTGCATCATCGACGTTTTTTGCTTTTTGCGAATTCAACCTTAAGTTTTCTTTTGTTAACCTATAGAAGGAAAATGAAAATTTTAGGAGAATTCCTATACTAAAGTTTACCCAACCGGAGGAGGGAACCCCTTGCATCAAGAATTGACTGTGCTGCAGCGATTTGCCGGTACGTTTCTTAAGGATGTCAACTTGGGCGTGATCCTTTTGAATACGGACTTTGAATTGATCGACATTAGTGATATGGCCTGCAAAGTGCTTGGAGTGCAGAAAAGCAAGGTCATGAACCGTCCGATGGAGCAAATTTTTATATCCCTTCCCCCTGAGCACCAGTTGATACAGCGGCAAATTCTGGACGGCATGATCATTCGGAATCACGCCTTGTCTTGGACGAACAATCAGCAGCGCTACGAGCTTCTGCTGGATTCGAATGTGCTTAGAGATGATGAAGACCGCATTGTGGGAGCCTACATCATTTTCAAGGACGTGACGAATCTTCGTTCCCTGGAGGAGCAGGTACAACGAAGCGACCGCCTGGCGATGATTGGCCAGATTGCAGCGGGCACGGCCCATGAGATTCGTAATCCGCTGACTTCGATTAAAGGCTTTTTGCAGGTGCTGCGGAAAACCTTTGAGGAAAATGGGATGGATCGTGAGAGCGGTTACACGGATGTGATGCTGTCGGAGATTAAACGAATCAATGAGTTAGTCAATGAATTTCTTTTGTTAAGCAAGCCGAAGCATGTTTCGTTCGAGGCTATCGATTTGTCTCAAGTGCTGAAGGATATACTCCCCATTATTAACAACGAAGCGCTTCTTCACGGGATAACGGTGGAATATGAAGCTTTGTACGGACTTCCTCATGTCATTGCCGACAAAGAGCTGCTGAAGCAGGTATTTATTAATATTTGCAAAAATGGTATCGAAGCCATGGGTGACGCAGGACGTCTTACCATTATTGAACGGGTGGATCAGGAGGAAAGAAAGGTCAATATCGACATTCGCGATACCGGTCCGGGCATACCTCTGTTCGTCATCGATAAGATTTTCGATCCGTTCTTTACGACTAAGGCGGAAGGAACCGGGCTCGGTCTTTCGGTCTGTCAGCGCATTGTACACGACGTGGGCGGGAACATACGGGTATCCTCAAAGGGCTTCGGCACGACCTTCACGGTTAGCATTCCTTACTCTTGAAGGGCGCGGCGGCGCATCTTCGATCCTGATCTTCAAACCTTCCCCCAAGTGTAGTATAATATATGGGATAAACAATCATTGGAGAGGGCAAGATGGCACATATCGCGCTTTACCGTACGTGGCGGCCGCAGACATTCCAAGACATGGTCGGCCAGAAACATATTGTCCAAACTCTGCAAAATTCGCTTCGCGAAGGACGCTATAGTCATGCTTATTTGTTCAATGGCCCGAGGGGAACCGGGAAGACCAGTGCGGCGAAAATTTTAGCCAAAGCGGTTAACTGTCAGAACGGGCCGGGAATTGAACCTTGTAATCGCTGTGATGCTTGTCTTCGAATTACCGAGGGTTCCGTCATGGATGTCGTTGAAATCGATGCGGCTTCGAACCGTGGCGTCGAAGAGATTCGGGATATTCGGGACAAGGTGAAATATGCACCTACTGAGGTGCGCCAGAAGGTGTACATCATCGACGAGGTGCACATGTTGACCACGGAGGCGTTCAATGCGCTTCTGAAGACGCTGGAGGAACCGCCTGCGCATGTCATGTTTATTCTTGCAACGACGGAGCCGCACAAGCTGCCGGCCACGATCATCTCGCGTTGTCAGCGCTTCGATTTCCGCCGCGTCGCGCTGGAAGAGCAGGTCGAGCGAATTCAGCAGGTCTGCCGGGCGGAGCAAATCGAGATTGAGGATGAGGCGGCATCATTTATTGCCCGGCTATCGGACGGAGGGATGCGGGATGCTCTAAGTCTCCTTGATCAGATTATTGCATTCTCGGGTAAACGGGTCACTTATGAGGATGTACTGTCCATTACCGGCGGCATGGCCTCCGACCAGTTCGAGCGGCTGGTAGAAGCTATTACGAATAAAGACGTCGGCGCTGTCCTTCAGCTGATCGAGGCCTTTATGCAGGAGGGCAAGAGTGCAGACAAATGCATGGAAAGCCTGATTTATTATTTCCGGGACTTGCTTCTTGTCAAAATGGTTCCGAATTCCGGGGCCGTGACGGAACGGATTACCGACGTGCAGCGATTCGTAGCGGTAGCCCAGCGCTTCTCGAGCGATGCGCTCATTGCTATGATCGACACGCTGAACTATTATCAGACGGAGATGAAGTATTCCGTTCAGCCGCAAACCCTGCTTGAGGTAGCGTTAATGAAGCTGTGCAGCCAGGCTGGCGCAGCTCCTATTGCTGCAACGACTGCCGGAGCTTCAACCGGTAGCCAGGACGGTCTTGTCAGTCAGCTGATGGGCCGGATCCAGCGGCTTGAAGATCAGTTGGCCCAGGTGATTAAGAACGGTGTCGCACCGGCGAATGCTGCACCTGCGGCTTCCTCGTCGCCAGCTCGCTCAGCCCCGGCGCCTGCGGTATCCAAGAATACCATTGCAAAGCTCGACGGCTATTTGAAGGGGCGGGACGATCCTGCATTCAAAACGATTCTGTCCGGATGGAGCCAAGTGCTCAGTCGCGTGAAGGAGCAGAAGATCACGGTTCATGCCTGGTTGGTCGATGGAGAACCCGTATCAATAAACGAAGGCAATATATTGGTAGCCTTCAAGAGCGCCATGCACCGAGAGACCACGGAGAAGCCAGCCAACAAGCAGCTGATCGAACAAGTGATCGGGGAACAGCTTGGGCAGCCTTACCGCTTGGTTACGGTAATGATCCGGGACTGGAGAGCCGCTGCAGACCAGCAGTCCTCCGAGGCGCCAAAGGAAGAGCTTAAGCTTGTGCCTGAGGACACGCAGGTGAGCGACACGAAGAAGGAATGGATTAGTGAAGCCATCCAATTGTTTGGCGAAGATTTGGTGAAAATAAAAGAAGACTGATTCGGTAGAGGAGTGCTAATCGCGATGAACAATATGAACCAAATGATGAAGCAGGTTAAGAAAATGCAGGAGCAAATGCTCAAGGCTCAGGAAGAGCTTGGGCAAAAGACATTTGAAGGGACTGCGGGCGGCGGCGTCGTTGCGGTTACCGTGAATGGTCACAAGAAGGTAACCGGTGTAGTAATTAAACCGGAAGCGGTAGATCCCGACGATGTCGAAATGCTGCAGGATCTTGTTCTGACTGCGATCAACGATGCCATGACCAAGGCAGAAGAAACAGCCGGTAAAGAAATGTCCAAATTGACAGGCGGTATGAATATCCCTGGGTTGTTCTAAGGTTTAAGGCAGAAGGCGGCTGTACAGTCGCCTCTTTTTCTTTGTACGATTTTATTTACGTAAGGAGATACGTCCTTGTTTTATCCTGAACCCATATCAAAACTAATCGACGCGTTCTCCCGCTTACCCGGAGTCGGACCCAAAACGGCCGGACGCCTGGCGTTTCATGTGCTTCGTATGAAGGAGGAAGACGTGATTGATTTTGCCAAGGCTCTGGTGAATGTCAAAAGAAATTTGCATTACTGCTCGGTTTGCTGCAATATTACCGATACGGATCCCTGCCGGATTTGTCAGGATAAAAGCCGCGATGCCTCCATCATTTGTGTTGTGCAGGAGCCTAAGGATTTGGTTGCAATGGAGCGGACCCGGGAGTTTCAAGGCTACTACCATGTACTTCATGGGGCTATCTCACCGATGGAAGGAATCGGGCCCGACGAAATTCGAATTGCCGACCTGCTCAAGAGACTCAGTGATGAACGGGTACAGGAGCTGATCTTGGCTACCAACCCGAATATCGAAGGCGAAGCAACGGCGATGTATTTATCCCGGCTGGTACGTCCGTTCGGCCTCAAAGTTACCCGGATTGCCCATGGACTGCCGGTAGGCGGCGATTTGGAATATGCGGACGAAGTTACGCTGACTAAGGCGCTGGAAGGCCGGCGCGAACTATAACATTAATAAAAGGAGCCCTTGAGGCTTCTTTTTTTTGGTTCTAAGTGAGAGGTGCTTCTTATATGTATAAAAGTGTGGACAAACACTTTCGGATACGTAGGAGGAGACGAGCTATGAGAAGCTGGCTGAAGAATTGGAACAGGAAGGAAAGCAAAAGGAACGAGGAAATTCGGCAGGACCGCCTGCTCCTGCTTCAGGAGATCCGCCAGGCTCATATGGATTGGGTAACGGCACAACGGCGCTTCGATTACGTGGTGGAGAAGGAACAGATCGACTATGCCGTTTATGCTTTGGAAGCTGCGGAAAAGCGATTTGAGATGCTGATTAAGCAAGCCAAGGATATAAAGCTCGTTGCAGGCGAAGTGGCGGTCAGCAGAGCGATGGGGGAATAAAGGATGAACTATGTACTGTGGGGAATATTGCTCGGTTCGGCGCTGCTTTTGATTATAACGCTGCTTCGCAACCCGTTTGCTTTCCGATGGATCGGTATGGTTTGTCTGCAGGTTGCATTAGCCGCATTTATGCTGTATATTCTAAATCTGTTCAGCAGCTACACCAACTTGGAGCTTCCGTTGAATGCAGTAACCGTTGGGACCGTAAGCGTTCTTGGCGTGCCGGGACTGGCTATGCTGGCAGCACTCAAGCTTTGGGTGGTTGTATAGATGGGCGTTGGATAAAATTTGTTTTAGAAAAAGCTTGCATCTATATTGTTATCTGTGTTATATTAATCAAGTCGCCGCTGAAAAGGGTGACAAGATACGACAGCAATTGCCCTTTGAAAACTGAACAACGAGAGAGTGAAATATAACGAATCTTCGGATTCGTGCTAGCTTTGAACATGAGCAAGTCAAACTACTTTATTGGAGAGTTTGATCCTGGCTCAGGACGAACGCTGGCGGCGTGCCTAATACATGCAAGTCGAGCGAGGGTCTTCGGACCCTAGCGGCGGACGGGTGAGTAACACGTAGGCAACCTGCCTGTAAGACTGGGATAACTACCGGAAACGGTAGCTAAGACCGGATAGATGGCTTCTTCGCATGGAGGAGCTTGGAAACACGGCGCAAGCTGTGGCTTACAGATGGGCCTGCGGCGCATTAGCTAGTTGGTGAGGTAACGGCTCACCAAGGCGACGATGCGTAGCCGACCTGAGAGGGTGATCGGCCACACTGGGACTGAGACACGGCCCAGACTCCTACGGGAGGCAGCAGTAGGGAATCTTCCGCAATGGACGAAAGTCTGACGGAGCAACGCCGCGTGAGTGATGAAGGTTTTCGGATCGTAAAGCTCTGTTGCCAGGGAAGAACGTTCCGGGGAGTAACTGCCCTGGAAATGACGGTACCTGAGAAGAAAGCCCCGGCTAACTACGTGCCAGCAGCCGCGGTAATACGTAGGGGGCAAGCGTTGTCCGGAATTATTGGGCGTAAAGCGCGCGCAGGCGGTCTGTTAAGTTTGGTGTTTAAGCCCAGGGCTCAACCCTGGTTCGCACTGAAAACTGGGAGACTTGAGTGCAGGAGAGGAAAGTGGAATTCCACGTGTAGCGGTGAAATGCGTAGAGATGTGGAGGAACACCAGTGGCGAAGGCGACTTTCTGGACTGTAACTGACGCTGAGGCGCGAAAGCGTGGGGAGCAAACAGGATTAGATACCCTGGTAGTCCACGCCGTAAACGATGAGTGCTAGGTGTTAGGGGTTTCGATACCCTTGGTGCCGAAGTAAACACAGTAAGCACTCCGCCTGGGGAGTACGCTCGCAAGAGTGAAACTCAAAGGAATTGACGGGGACCCGCACAAGCAGTGGAGTATGTGGTTTAATTCGAAGCAACGCGAAGAACCTTACCAGGTCTTGACATCCCTCTGAATGTCCTAGAGATAGGGCAGGCCTTCGGGACAGAGGAGACAGGTGGTGCATGGTTGTCGTCAGCTCGTGTCGTGAGATGTTGGGTTAAGTCCCGCAACGAGCGCAACCCTTGATTTCAGTTGCCAGCATTGAGTTGGGCACTCTGAAGTGACTGCCGGTGACAAACCGGAGGAAGGTGGGGATGACGTCAAATCATCATGCCCCTTATGACCTGGGCTACACACGTACTACAATGGCCGGTACAACGGGCAGCGAAGGAGCGATCCGGAGCGAATCCTTAGAAGCCGGTCTCAGTTCGGATTGCAGGCTGCAACTCGCCTGCATGAAGTCGGAATTGCTAGTAATCGCGGATCAGCATGCCGCGGTGAATACGTTCCCGGGTCTTGTACACACCGCCCGTCACACCACGAGAGTTTACAACACCCGAAGTCGGTGGGGTAACCGCAAGGGGCCAGCCGCCGAAGGTGGGGTAGATGATTGGGGTGAAGTCGTAACAAGGTAGCCGTATCGGAAGGTGCGGCTGGATCACCTCCTTTCTATGGAGTCCATGATGGCTGTAGGCCATCGGACATAAAATTTACTCTCTTCGTTGTTCAGTTTTGAAAGGCGCAATGCCTTTCAGAACTCTTGTTCCTTGAAAACTGGATATCGAAACAAAGCAAAATGTCGAAACATCTATACGATGGTTTATTGAGCGAATGCGAGATGAACAATCTTTTAGCTGAGGTTAAGCTAATAAGAGCGCACGGAGGATGCCTAGGCACCAGGAGCCGAAGAAGGACGTGGCGAACGACGAAATGCCTCGGGGAGCCGTAAGCAGGCTTTGATCCGGGGATGTCCGAATGGGGGAACCCGCGTGAGGTAATACTCACGTACCACACAGTGAATACATAGCTGTGTAGGAGGCAGACGAGGGGAACTGAAACATCTAAGTACCCTCAGGAAAAGAAAACAAAAGTGATTCCGTCAGTAGCGGCGAGCGAAAGCGGAACAGCCCAAACCAAGGGGCTTGCCCCTTGGGGTTGTAGGACGTCAATGTGAGTGCAGGTTGGTAGGCGAACAGGTCTGGAAAGGCCGGCCAAAGTGGGTAACAGCCCCGTAACCGAAAGCAACCGAGACTCTAGACGGATCCTGAGTACGGCGGGACACGTGAAACCCCGTCGGAATCCGGCAGGACCATCTGCCAAGGCTAAATACTCCCTGGTGACCGATAGTGAAGCAGTACCGTGAGGGAAAGGTGAAAAGAACCGCGGGAGCGGAGTGAAAAAGAACCTGAAACCGTGTGCTTACAAGAAGTCAGAGCTCGTTAATGAGTGATGGCGTGCCTTTTGTAGAATGAACCGGCGAGTTACGTTTACGCGCAAGGTTAAGGTGAGAAGCCGGAGCCGCAGCGAAAGCGAGTCTGAATAGGGCGAATAAGTACGTAGACGTAGACCCGAAACCGTGTGATCTACCCCTGTCCAGGGTGAAGGTGCGGTAACACGCACTGGAGGCCCGAACCCACGAATGTTGAAAAATTCGGGGATGAGGTGGGGGTAGCGGAGAAATTCCAATCGAACTCGGAGATAGCTGGTTCTCCCCGAAATAGCTTTAGGGCTAGCCTCGGGTGATGAGTCGCGGAGGTAAAGCACTGATTGGGTGCGGGGCCCGCCAAGGGTTACCAAGTCCAGTCAAACTCTGAATGCCGCAGACTTTAACCCGGGAGTCAGACAGTGAGTGCTAAGATCCATTGTCAAGAGGGAAACAGCCCAGATCATCAGCTAAGGTCCCCAAGTGTGTGTTAAGTGGGAAAGGATGTGGAGTTGCAAAGACAACCAGGATGTTGGCTTAGAAGCAGCCACCATTGAAAGAGTGCGTAATAGCTCACTGGTCGAGTGACTCTGCGCCGAAAATGTAACGGGGCTAAATACACCACCGAAGCTATGAGTCCAT